>NZ_CP012676.1:0-2985000 GCF_001294575.1 Pseudomonas versuta | reverse complement strand
AAAGGCTAATCAAGCTCGGAGATAGCTGGTTCTCCTCGAAAGCTATTTAGGTAGCGCCTCATGTATCACTGTAGGGGGTAGAGCACTGTTTCGGCTAGGGGGTCATCCCGACTTACCAAACCGATGCAAACTCCGAATACCTACAAGTGCCGAGCATGGGAGACACACGGCGGGTGCTAACGTCCGTCGTGAAAAGGGAAACAACCCAGACCGTCAGCTAAGGTCCCAAAGTTATGGTTAAGTGGGAAACGATGTGGGAAGGCTTAGACAGCTAGGAGGTTGGCTTAGAAGCAGCCACCCTTTAAAGAAAGCGTAATAGCTCACTAGTCGAGTCGGCCTGCGCGGAAGATTTAACGGGGCTCAAACCATACACCGAAGCTACGGGTATCATCTTAGGATGATGCGGTAGAGGAGCGTTCTGTAAGCCTGTGAAGGTGAGTTGAGAAGCTTGCTGGAGGTATCAGAAGTGCGAATGCTGACATGAGTAACGATAATGGGTGTGAAAAACACCCACGCCGAAAGACCAAGGTTTCCTGCGCAACGTTAATCGACGCAGGGTTAGTCGGTCCCTAAGGCGAGGCTGAAAAGCGTAGTCGATGGAAAACAGGTTAATATTCCTGTACTTCTGGTTATTGCGATGGAGGGACGGAGAAGGCTAGGCCAGCTTGGCGTTGGTTGTCCAAGTTTAAGGTGGTAGGCTGGAATCTTAGGTAAATCCGGGATTCTAAGGCCGAGAGCTGATGACGAGTTAACTTTTAGTTAACGAAGTGGTTGATGCCATGCTTCCAAGAAAAGCTTCTAAGCTTCAGGTAACCAGGAACCGTACCCCAAACCGACACAGGTGGTTGGGTAGAGAATACCAAGGCGCTTGAGAGAACTCGGGTGAAGGAACTAGGCAAAATGGCACCGTAACTTCGGGAGAAGGTGCGCCGGTGAGGGTGAAGCATTTACTGCGTAAGCCCACGCCGGTCGAAGATACCAGGCCGCTGCGACTGTTTATTAAAAACACAGCACTCTGCAAACACGAAAGTGGACGTATAGGGTGTGACGCCTGCCCGGTGCCGGAAGGTTAATTGATGGGGTTAGCTAACGCGAAGCTCTTGATCGAAGCCCCGGTAAACGGCGGCCGTAACTATAACGGTCCTAAGGTAGCGAAATTCCTTGTCGGGTAAGTTCCGACCTGCACGAATGGCGTAACGATGGCGGCGCTGTCTCCACCCGAGACTCAGTGAAATTGAAATCGCTGTGAAGATGCAGTGTATCCGCGGCTAGACGGAAAGACCCCGTGAACCTTTACTATAGCTTTGCACTGGACTTTGAATTTGCTTGTGTAGGATAGGTGGGAGGCTTTGAAGTGTGGACGCCAGTCTGCATGGAGCCAACCTTGAAATACCACCCTGGCAACTTTGAGGTTCTAACTCAGGTCCGTTATCCGGATCGAGGACAGTGTATGGTGGGTAGTTTGACTGGGGCGGTCTCCTCCTAAAGAGTAACGGAGGAGTACGAAGGTGCGCTCAGACCGGTCGGAAATCGGTCGTAGAGTATAAAGGCAAAAGCGCGCTTGACTGCGAGACAGACACGTCGAGCAGGTACGAAAGTAGGTCTTAGTGATCCGGTGGTTCTGTATGGAAGGGCCATCGCTCAACGGATAAAAGGTACTCCGGGGATAACAGGCTGATACCGCCCAAGAGTTCATATCGACGGCGGTGTTTGGCACCTCGATGTCGGCTCATCACATCCTGGGGCTGAAGCCGGTCCCAAGGGTATGGCTGTTCGCCATTTAAAGTGGTACGCGAGCTGGGTTTAGAACGTCGTGAGACAGTTCGGTCCCTATCTGCCGTGGACGTTTGAGATTTGAGAGGGGCTGCTCCTAGTACGAGAGGACCGGAGTGGACGAACCTCTGGTGTTCCGGTTGTCACGCCAGTGGCATTGCCGGGTAGCTATGTTCGGGAAAGATAACCGCTGAAAGCATCTAAGCGGGAAACTTGCCTCAAGATGAGATCTCACTGGAACCTTGAGTTCCCTAAAGGGCCGTCGAAGACTACGACGTTGATAGGTTGGGTGTGTAAGCGCTGTGAGGCGTTGAGCTAACCAATACTAATTGCCCGTGAGGCTTGACCATATAACACCCAAGCAATTTGCGCTTTGAATACAAAGCCTGCAAGTTGCGGTGTGTGAAGACGATACAAACCGAAAGTTTGCGTAACACACAAATCTATTACATACCCATTCGCTGGAACGTTGACCGTAAGGTAAACGCGCTGGCTACCGAATTTCTTGACGACCATAGAGCATTGGAACCACCTGATCCCATCCCGAACTCAGTAGTGAAACGATGCATCGCCGATGGTAGTGTGGGGTTTCCCCATGTGAGAGTAGGTCATCGTCAAGATTAAATTCCAAACCCCCTGTCTGCTCACGCAGACAGGGGGTTTGTTTTTGTGGCGAGAAAAGTTGCACACAGCGATATGCTGCAACAACTCTTGCGGTGCTGCAGTCGCCGTAAATCCTGAATGCGCAACTTTGGCTGTGATGTATTCATTAGCTACTGCCAAAGACCGTGATAAGGGTCACATGATCTTCGTGTAACGGCGCCAAGTCATTCAGGGCAATTGCAGAATTCAAAACATAAAAAAACCACCCATACAGGTGGTTTTTTTATGCAAATAACTTAGTCGCCGTAATAAATACAGCCACTGGTGCAGGTTTCATGAATTCGAATCGCGGAGAGTTCAGGGAGCAAAGGTTTCAGCTGTTGCCAAATCCACTTGGCCAATACTTCACTGGTCGGATTTTCCAGGCCAGGAATGTCATTCAAATAGTTATGATCAAGTTGCTCGTAAAGCGGCTTGAAAATCGCTTTTATTTCCGAAAAGTCGCGAATCCAGCCTGTCGCGGGGTCAATATCACCGCTCAGATGGATCGCGACCTTGAACGAGTGACCATGCAAACGGCCGCATTTATGCCCTTGCGGGACGTAAGGCAGGCGGTGCGCAGATTCGAAGGTAAACTCTTTGAAAATTTCCACAGTGTTTATAGCTCTTGAAGAGGTGGCTATCGCCTAGGCGATGAATGCAGGCCGGCAGTTTAACAGTTAACACTGCACGAGCGAGTATAGCGCTGTGCTACCTGTCGACTGAGGTCGCCAATTCAGTTTGAGTTAAGCCGGCAGCGTTATGGTTTGCGCTTTTAAAGTGGGAAAAAATCACACCCCAGGGAGGCCGTTGAGGCTAGTGATGATAGTAAATGTGCGAGTTGGTAGGGTTGTCGTGCTGATGCTGTGTACGTTTTGCTCTTTGGCCCTTGCGCGGGACTTGGGGCAAAACGAAGCATTACGCTTACGTGAGCAAGGCATAATCCTGCCCTTGGAACAACTTCTTCAAAGCGCTCTGCAGCGCCATCCAGGGGCTAAGTTGCTGGAGGTAGAGCTGGAAGAACATGATGATATTTATATTTATGAGGTTGAGTTGTTAACCCTGAGTGGCGTTGTACGTGAGATCAAGCTCAATGCCAGTAATGGCGAATTGCTCAAAGATAAGGTTGATGATTAATGCGCTTGTTGCTGGTTGAAGATCATGTTCCCTTGGCCGATGAGCTGATGGCAGGCTTAACTCGCCAGGGCTATGCAGTAGATTGGCTCGCTGACGGTCGTGATGCCCTGCATCAGGGGCAAAGCGAGCCGTATGACCTGATCATCCTTGACCTGGGGTTGCCCGGACTGCCCGGTATTGATGTACTCAAACAATGGCGGACTTCAGGCCTGACCACGCCGGTACTGATCTTGACCGCCCGCAGCTCCTGGTCGGAGCGCATTGATGGGTTGAAGGCGGGTGCCGATGACTATGTAACCAAGCCTTTTCATCCAGAGGAGTTGCAACTGCGAGTGCAGGCGCTATTACGACGCTCCCATGGCCAGTCGAATCAACCGCTATTGAAATCCGCGGGGCTGCATCTGGACGAGTCACGACAATGTGTCATCAATGAAGGGGCAGAGGTGCAGCTCACCGCCGCAGAGTTCCGTCTTTTACGTTACTTCATGCTGCACCCTCAACAGATCCTTTCAAAAAGCCATCTGGCCGAGCATCTCTATGATGGCGAGACCGAGCGCGACTCCAATGTGCTGGAAGTTCATGTGAACCACCTGCGACGTAAGCTCGGGCGCACAGTGATCGAAACTCGCCGTGGGCAGGGCTATATCTTTGGTACGGGTACCCAGTGAAATCCATTCAGCGGCGTTTGAGTCTGGGTTTGATCAGCGTTTTGTTGATTGCCGGTCTGGTGGTTGGCCAGGTCAGTCTCTGGCTGTTTGAAAATGGCCTTCAGCGCTATCTGGAGTCGGGGTTACAAAACGACAGCGAGAATCTTTTACTTGCCTTGAGTCGGGGGCCTCAAGGTCTGCAGCTGGATGAGCGCAGATTATCGCCCGCTTACCATCGACCTTTTTCAGGGCACTACTTCGATATCCAGTTCGGTGATATTCACTGGCGCTCGCGCTCGCTATGGGATGCTCAACTGCCGCAACCCGGCCAGCCTGGGCTGGATGCTGATTTGCAGCCAGGTCCCGAGGGGCAGATGTTGTTGGTCTTGCGCAGTGACTACCAGCGTTTCGGTCAGGCTGTTTCGATCACCGTGGCTCAGGATTACACACCGATACGCGAAAGCTTTCAGCAGGTTCGACGGATCGGCTTAGGGGTTGGTGTGTTAGCTCTTGCGGTCATCTTGCTGCTTCAGCGGCTCACTGTTAGTCGGGCGTTGCGTCCGCTCGAAACTGCCCGCAAGCAAATCGCACAGTTACAGTCCGGGCAGCGCTCGAAACTTGATGCTCTGGTTCCCCTTGAACTCGAGCCTTTGGTTACCCAGATAAACCACCTGTTGGCTCACACCGAAGACAACCTCAAGCGTTCGCGTAATGCCTTGGGCAATCTGGGGCATGCGTTAAAAACCCCGTTGGCTGTTTTATTCAGTCTGGCCAAAGATCGCCGGCTCGATGCTTACCCCCAGATACAGGAAACCCTGCGTGACCAGTTGGAGTACATACAGCAGCGAATGAGTCGGGAGCTTAACCGTGCCCGCCTGGCAGGCGACACCTTGCCGGGTGCTCAGTTTGATGTGGATGCCGAATTGCCAGGGTTGATGGCGACTCTTGGCATGATTCATGGCGAACACCTGGAGTTAAGGCTCAATACCACTCCCGGATTGCACATGCCCTGGGACCGTGAGGACATGCTCGAATTGCTCGGCAATCTATTGGATAACGCCTGTAAATGGGCAGACGCCCAAGTAGAACTGAGCATTCACCAGACCACGAGCGGGTTTGAGATTGAAGTCCAGGATGATGGGCCGGGTATACCCGAGGCCGAGCGCGATCAGGTATTCAGTCGTGGTACCCGACTGGACGAGCAAACCAGTGGTCATGGTTTGGGCCTGGGTATAGTGCGGGATATCGTGGATGTCTGGGGCGGGGATATGCAGCTTGAGACAGGGGCGTTGGGCGGGTTGTCGGTGGTCATCAAACTGCCCGGTCGCAGGAACTGAAAATAACGGCGGCCCCGGGCCGCCGTCGGTCATATGACGGCAGCTCAGACGCGGAACTGATCCATCAATTTTTGTTGCTGATTGGCCAGCGAGTTCAGTGACTGGCTTACCCGTGCAGATTCATTGGCTTGCCCGGACAATGATTCCGTTACATCGCGGATGCTGGCCACGTTGCTGTTGATCTCTTCAGCCACTGCACTCTGTTCTTCCGCAGCACTGGCAATCTGCAGGTTCATGTCGGTGATAACCGTCACGGCATTACCTATTTGCTGCAAGGCCGTTACCGCCTGCCCGACCTGCTCGACACTGCCCTGGGCCTGGCGATGGCTGTTGCTCATGGAGTTAACGACCTCCTGGGTGCCGATTTGCAGCTGTTCGATGACCTGCCGGGTTTCTTCGACCGATTCCTGAGTCCGCCGCGCCAGATTGCGCACTTCGTCGGCTACCACGGCAAAACCGCGTCCGGCTTCGCCTGCTCGCGCTGCCTCAATTGCAGCATTCAGGGCGAGTAAATTGGTCTGTTCGGCAATCGCACGAATGACCTCCAGAACAGAGCCGATTTTTTCGCTATTGGCTGCCAACCCTTCAACTTGTGTCATGGCTACGCTCATGTCGGCAGCCAGATGGTCGATGCTGGCAGTTGTGCGATCAATGATAGTCAGCCCCTGACGTGTCGCCTGGTCGGCATCACGTGCGGCCTGAGCCGCCTGCGCTGCGCTGCGTGCTACATCTTGCGCCGTAGCGCTCATTTCATGGGAGGCCGTGGCCGCCTGATCGACCTGGCGGTACTGCTGTTCCATGCCGGCACTGGTCTGGGTGGCGATAGCCGCCGACTGATCGGCTGTATTGCGGGCATCCTGTACCGAATGTTTGACCTCGGCGATGATCGGCTGAAGCTTGTCCAGGAAACGGTTGAACCAGCCTGCCAATTGCCCCAGTTCATCTTTTTTGTCATAGGCCAGGCGTCGGGTCAGATCGCCTTCACCGCTGGCGATGTCTTCAAGCATGCGCGCCACACCGAGAATCGGTCGTGTCACACTGCGGGCCATCAACCATACCAGCAGCAGGCCGATGATCGCTGCGAGTGACCCCAGGCCCAGTTCAACCAGGGCTCCTGCGTTATTACGCTCGTCCAGTTCTGCTTGCAGTGCCTGGGCCGGTCCGATCAATACCTGTTCAGGTACGTCGAGCAATACCCCCCATGGCTTGCTGCCGGGAATCGGCATGAAGGGTGTCAGAACCTTCAACCGCTGGTGACCATGAATGCTTTGTGGCTGGCCGCCGCTGGCCATTAATTGGCTCAGTTGAGTGCCATCGTCAACGTCGACCTGATCCAGGCGTTGGCCAAGTTTCCCTGCGTCGGCGCTAAAGCCGGCCAGTATGCCGGCAGAGCTGACAATGCTGACACTGGTCTGTCCGTCATAAAGCTTCTGGCTGGCTTGCAGGCTCATGCTTTGCAAACTGTTGAGGTTGATATCAACCGAGAGCGAGGCGATGACCTTGCCATTGACCATCAGTGGGAAAACGATGCTGGTCAGCAATACGTCTTGCCCATCGATCTTGTAAAAGTAAGGTTCAATAATGCACGGCTGGAGCGTCGTGCGAGGGCAGGTAAACCACGAGTTGTTAGCCTGGCCGCTGGGTCCGGTACTGGTGTCGGCAATGTCGGTTTCGGGCAGAGCCATCGATGTCAGCTTGCCCGGAGTCGGTTGCGACCAGTAAAGGGCGAAGCGGCCCTTGTCATTACTGCCAAGCTCTTGTTGATGGTCGAACAGTTGGTCCTTGCCATCCAGCGCGTTGGCTTCAAACACCAGGGATAGCCCGAGCAGATCGGGATTGGCCTGCAGAGCCGCTTTAACCTGGCGAGTCAGATCTTCACGCAGGTCGAAGGCATCCAGAAAACGTTTTTCCGATTGCTCACGTAAAAACAGGACTTGTCGTGCGAACCCGTTGCCGTATTGATAGGCATCCATAAACTGACGACTGATGGCCAGCGCCTGGGCTTCACCCTGAGCCTCGATCCGGGCCTGGGCAGATTCATTAAGCATTTTCGTACTTGAGGCCTCTACCAGGTCTACGGTGTGGTCCATGCGGTAGAGGGAAAGCCCCACCAGAAGAACTACGATTCCCAGCAGGCAAAGCCCGGCGAGGAGGGTGATTTTCCATTGGATGGAAAGCTGTCTGAGCGACATGGAGACATCCTGAGTAGAGGCTTTGTCTGTTAGCGGCCAGCCGGTAGTTTTCTTGATGGGTAAATCTGAATTTTCAGGGTTCGTTTTCAAACGCGTACAACGATTGAACCCTGGCGGACGATGGCATTCGCGGGCCTTTGCCACGTGCTTTGACAAGCCGTCGATGCTGCTGCAAAGTGTGCGCCCCCAAATAAGTACTCCCTTTCAGATCCGGCGACTGGAACAGCAGTCTTTTGCCCGAAATTTTCCGCTTTACGGTGTTTTATCGTGCAGCGCGCTATGAGGTTGTAATGATGAATGCAGTAATTGCCGCGGTCGGCATCATGCTGGTGCTCAGTCTGTCCCGTGTGCATGTGGTGATCGCCCTGATAACGGGGGCCGTCGTCGGCGGCCTCGTGGGCGGGCTGGGTATCGAAGCAACGCTCGATGCGTTTAACAGCGGGTTGGGTGGTGGCGCTCAGGTCGCCTTGTCCTACGCAATGCTGGGTGCCTTCGCGGTCGCCATCGCCAAGTCCGGGCTGGCCCATGCACTGGCCGACAAAGCCCTGCTCATGGTCAACAAACAGCAGGCTGTCGGGGGCAATCGGCTCAAGTGGTTACTGATTGGCTTGTTGCTGGTGGTCGCGATCTCCTCGCAGAACATCCTGCCGATTCATATCGCCTTCATCCCTCTGCTGGTTCCGCCCCTGTTGTACGTGCTGACCAAGCTGAAAATTGACCGGCGCTTGATTGCTTGTGTCATGACCTTTGGCTTGATCACGCCGTACATGTTTTTGCCGGTGGGTTTCGGAAATATCTTCCTCAATCAGATTCTGCTCGCCAACGTGAGCAAGAGCGGTGTGGATGTCAGTCAGGTCAATGTTACTCATGCGATGGCAATTCCCGCACTGGGAATGCTGGTCGGTCTGTTGGTGGCGGTGTTTATCAGCTACCGCAAAAAGCGTGAGTATGATCTGGCCAGGATCGAGCAGATCGAGCAGGTTGCCATCAGCTACAACCCGCGAACACTGCTGGTAGCCGGGGTTGCTATCGCGGCTGCATTTATCATTCAGTTGTGGCTGGGCTCCATGATCATTGGTGCGCTGGCCGGCTTTCTGATTTTTTCAGCGTCGGGGATTGTGCGCTGGCGTGAGACCGATGACCTGTTCACCGAAGGCATGAAGATGATGGCCATGATTGGCTTCATCCTGATTGCCGCTTCGGGTTTTGCTGAAGTGATGAAAGCCACCGGCGAAGTGAAATCACTGGTCGAAGCCTCAGCCAGCTGGATCAATCACAGCAAGGGGGTCGGTGCGCTGCTGATGCTGCTGGTCGGGTTGCTGGTGACCATGGGCATTGGTTCATCGTTTTCGACAGTGCCGATTTTGGCGGCGATTTTCGTGCCGCTGTGTGTACAGCTTGGTTTCAGTCCGATGGCCATCGTATGTATCGTCGGCACCGCCGGGGCCCTGGGCGATGCCGGTTCGCCGGCGTCGGATTCCACCCTTGGCCCGACGTCAGGTTTGAACGTTGACGGCCAGCATCACCATATCTGGGACACCGTGGTCCCCACTTTCCTGCATTACAACCTGCCACTGCTGGCCTTTGGCTGGGTCGCCGCAATGGTTCTGTAAGGGGGCTGGTCCCTAAGGCAATTCGATACGACCGGTTTCTGCGGGAACGGTCGGCCAGTCTCCTGCAGCCCAGCGCGCCCTGGCCTGCTCGAGCAGCGCCGGATCACTGGCGACAAAGTTCCAGTTCATGCGCCGGGGTCCATCCAGCGCCGCGCCACCGAACAACACGGCATGGCAGTCACTGTCGGCGCATAAAGTCAGTTCTTCTGCGGGCGGCAAAAGTATCAGGCAATGGCGTTCAATTGCCTGGCCTTGCAGTTGCGCCTCGCCTTCCAGCAAATACAGCGCGCGTTCCTGGTGTTCGGCCGGGATAAGCAGGGTGGTGGCTGTCTGCATATGTACTTCAGCATACAAGGTTGGCGACAGCACCGGCACCGGGGAGGCCAGGCAAAAGCCTGTACCGGCAATCATGCGAATCCTTACCCCCAGATTGTCGCTGACCGGCAAGCTATCGGCGCGGTGGTGGCTGTAGTGCCCCGGGCCTTGCTCATCGGCTTTGGGAGACGCCAGCCACACTTGCAGACCATGCAGGGTTGATCCCTGCGCCAGAAGCGAGGAGGGCGTACGTTCGATGTGGGCAATGCCAGCACCCGCGGTCATCCAGCTGACTTCACCGGGGCCTACCTGTTGGTCAGAGCCCAGGCTGTCTTTGTGCTGCAGCTGTCCTTCGAACAGATAGGTCAGAGTAGACAGGCCAATATGCGGATGCTGTCTGATATTCATCCCGTGGCCGGGCGGATAGTGAGTGCGCAGCATATGATCGAAAAAAACAAAGGGACCGACATTGCGGCATTTCGCTGAGGGCAGGGGGCGAAGGATCGGCTGTCCTTCGACGTCCTCGGCGCGGGGCCGAATCACGGTAAGTGTGTGCATTGTCCAGTCCCTGCTTTGGAAAGCGTTGAGCATAACCCAACGCCATATTTTCTCCCCGTGCGTTACTGGCTGAATGCGCCTTCAGACAAATGGGTCTCGATGGTGACGTCTGCGGTGGTCATCAGCTTATGGATCGGGCACTTGTCGGCTACGCGGTGCAGTTCCTGGCGCTGGGCATCGGTGAGCACACCTTTGAGCGTCAGTTTGACGTGCAGTGCATATTTGCCGAGTTGCTCTTCACTGGCGTCGTGTTTGATCTCGACCGTGACGCCTGTCAGCGGGATGTCTTTCTTTTGCGCGTAGAGCTTTAGGGTCAGCGCCTTGCAGGCCCCCAGGGCGGCATCGAAATAATCATGGGGCGAGGGGGCAGAGCTTTCACCGCCCATGGCTTTGGGCAAATCGGTGAACACTTCGTGATCGTCGATTTTAATGCTGTGACGAAAACCCTCGTGGGACTCGGTATTAACGGTAACAGTCATGGCAAACCTCTGAGTGGCAGTGATAAAGGTCCTGATATTTATAGAGCATGCCGGGCGTCAGGCGTTCCCTTTGATCGCATGCTGAACCCTTGAGCTGGCGGGCAGGTCTATTGGAGCCCCTAGAGAGGAGAATCAGGTTGCGAATCAATCGTTACGTTCTGGCCTGGGCCCTGTCGACTTCCAGCCTGTGGGTACAGGCCCGCGACTATGCCTACAGTGATGCGCACTTGCATTACGTCGACTTCTTCCAGGAAACAGCGGGAATGGACACGTTGCTTCAGGCAATGGCCAGTAACCGGATTGAGCACGTGATGATCTCCGGGATTCCCGTGGCCAAAAAATGGCATGAAGACGAGCCCAAGCGTCCGCGCTACTACGCCGGTGATGATGCGGATGCCTATTGGTACAGCGCGACCGATGTGTGGGTGGCCGCGGCGGTCAACGCCCTGACTCCTGAGCAGCGGGAGCACTTTCATCCGTTTCTGTCGGGGTTTAATCCCAATGACAAGAATTCGGCGGCGCATATTCAGCGCATGCTCGATCTGAATCCAGGGTTGTGGCAGGGCATTGGCGAGGTGTTTACCCGTCACGATGATCTGACGGCGCTGATCTCCGGGGATACGCCGCGAGCCAACAATGAAGCGCTGCACAACGTTTACACCTTGGCGGGTGAGCATGACCTGCCGGTCTTGCTGCATTCCAATATCACTTCAAAGCGCGAGAAGAATCCGTTGTATCTGTCTGAGCTTGAAGAGCCGTTGGGCAAGCATCCCAAAACCCGCTTTATTTGGGCCCATGCCGGTACCAGCGCCGAGATTCATCGACATCAGACGCAAATGCCATTTCTTTTGCCAACACTTGAGCGGCTACTGGCCACTTATCCGAACCTCTACATAGACCTGTCCTGGAGCATGCTCACGCCGTACCTGCTGGATGGGCAGGGCAAGGCAAGGCCTGAATGGGTTGCGCTTGTAGAGCGCTTCCCGGACCGCTTCATGCTGGGGTCGGATGTGGTAGGGCGTTTCGACAAATTGGGTGAGGAAATGCGTAGCTTCGATCCGTTTCTGGATGCATTGGCGCAAAGTGTTGCGCACAAGGTTGCCAGGGACAATTTCTTGTCGGTGTTGCCGAAAAAGCGCTAAGCGTTATTGCGGACAAAAAAATGCCCCGAACCAGTCGGGGCATTTTTATCTCGCGAGCGGAAGGCTTATTTGCCTGTCCAGCGCTTCAGAACCAGAGTGGCGTTTGTGCCACCGAAACCGAAGCTGTTGCTCATCACATTGTTCAGCGTGACGTTCTCGCGGGTCTGGGTCAGGATCGGCATGTCGGCAACTACCGGGTCCAGTTCTTCGATGTTGGCAGAACCGGCAATGAAGTTGCCTTCCATCATCAGCAAGCAGTAGATCGCTTCGTGAACGCCTGCGGCGCCCAGAGAGTGACCCGACAGGCTTTTGGTGGAGCTGATGGCTGGCGCCTTGTCACCGAACACCGCGCGAACACCTTCCATTTCCTTGGCGTCGCCTACCGGAGTAGAGGTGCCATGGGTATTGAGGTAATCGATCGGGCCGTCAACGGTAGACATTGCCATCTGCATGCAGCGGATGGCGCCTTCGCCGCTTGGAGCAACCATGTCGTAGCCGTCGGAAGTCGCGCCGTAGCCGACGATTTCGGCGTAGATCTTGGCGCCGCGGGCCAGGGCGTGTTCCAGCTCTTCAACCACGACCATGCCGCCGCCACCTGCAATAACAAAACCGTCACGATTTTTGTCATAGGCACGGGACGCTTTCTCGGGCGTGTCGTTGTATTGAGTGGACAGGGCGCCCATGGCGTCGAACAGGAACGACTGGCTCCAATGTTCTTCTTCACCGCCGCCGGCGAATACGATGTCCTGCTTGCCCAGCTGGATTTGCTCAACTGCGGTACCGATGCAGTGGGCGCTGGTCGCGCAGGCAGAAGAGATCGAGTAGTTCACGCCCTTGATCTTGAACGGGGTGGCCAGACAGGCGGAAACGGTGCTGCCCATGGTCCGCGTAACACGGTACGGGCCAACACGCTTGACGCCTTTTTCGCGCAGGATGTCCAGCGCTTCCATCTGGTTCAAGGTCGACGCGCCGCCGGAGCCGGCAATCAGGCCGGTACGCGGGTTGGAGACTTGCTCCTCGGTCAGGCCTGAATCGGTAATGGCATCTTTCATGGCCAGGTAGGCGTAAGCCGCTGCGTGGCCGACGAAGCGATAGATCTTGCGATCGATCAGCTCTTCAAGAGGCAGGTCGATGGAGCCGGAAACCTGGCTACGCAGACCCATTTCGGCATATTCCGGGTTGAATCGGATGCCAGGGCGACTTGCACGCAGGTTAGCGGAGACGGTCTCTTTGTCATTGCCCAAGCACGAAACAATGCCCAGACCAGTGATAACGACGCGGCGCATGCGGATAACCCTTAGAAGTTTTCAGTGGAAGTAAAAACGCCGACCCGAAGGCCTTCGGCGGTGTAAATCTCGCGACCGTCAACGCTGACAGAACCATCGGCAATGGCCAGGTTCAGCTTGCCGCGCAGGACACGTTTGATCTGAATGTTGTAAGTAATCTTCTTGGCGGTCGGCAAGACCTGGCCGAAGAATTTAACTTCGCCCGAACCCAGGGCGCGGCCGCGGCCGGGCAAACCTTGCCAGCCCAGGAAAAAGCCGACCAGCTGCCACATGGCATCAAGGCCCAGGCAGCCCGGCATCACCGGGTCGCCTTCAAAGTGACAGGCAAAGAACCACAGGTCCGGATTGATATCCAGCTCGGCGACCAATTCACCTTTGCCGTACTTGCCACCCTCTTCAGTGATATGCGTGATGCGATCCACCATCAGCATATTAGGGGCGGGCAGTTGCGCGTTACCTGGGCCGAATAGCTCGCCGCGGCTACAGCGCAGCAAATCTTCCCGAGTAAAGGCGTTTTGTTTGGTCATGCGAGCTCCTCAATAATCCCATGCGGCAGGGTGGGGCAAATCTTCCCGACCAACCGAAACGTTGGAGTTCCAGTTCGCCAGCCTACACATAGACTATTGCGTTGTAGTGAAAGTCACAGCACAAAGGGCAAGAATGTACACTTGTGCACTGAAAATTTAAATCAGGCCGGTTCAGGGGCCCATTCGGGTGCCTAAGACTGCCGCACTTTTGCGTTTAACGCCAGTCGCAGGTGGTTCTACAAGGCCTGTTTACGTTTCGCAGGACCACTATGTTGTCCTGCTGACTGCAGGACAAGGCGTGAGCCGAGCGCTTTGGTCGCTCCAGACGAGCCGTCAGGCAATGTGGTCCCACAAATTCTGCACCGGCTCTGGTTGCAGGTTACTGCACCCAGCGCTGCAGAATTTGTTCCAGGTCAGCCCGTTTGAATGGTTTGGCGAGGTAATCGTTCATTCCGGCTTGCAGGCAGTTTTCCCGATCACCCTGCAGGGCGTTGGCTGTCAGGGCAATGATGGGTACTGTGGCGCACCCCGGCAGCTTGCGGATTTGCCGGGTAGCTTCATAGCCATCAATGATTGGCAGTCGGCAGTCCATCAAAATAGCCGCGTAGTTCTCAGTATTGGCGTGATGAATTGCCTGTGCACCGTCACTGACTGCACTTACCTCATACCCCAGGTTCCTCAAGACCGCCTCAATCACCGTCTGATTGACCCGGTTATCCTCTACCAGCAGGACTTTGCGGCCCTTGACAGGCATTGGCTCAGTCGCCGACTCGGGTCTCTGTTTGTTTGCAGTGAGCTGGTGCAGCTCCAGCGGGATCTGCAGTGTAAACACAGAGCCCCGGGTTTCCTCGCTTTTGGCATTCAGCGTGCCGCCCATGCGCTCGGCCAGCGTCCGGGCAATGGGCAGGCCCAGCCCGGTGCCGCCATAACGACGTGAAATCGAGCTGTCGGCTTGCTGGAAGGCATTGAACATCGAGTCCAGTTTATCGGTGCTGATCCCGATACCGCTGTCGCTTACCGTGCAGGTGAACCAGATCAGTTCATGATCCAGGGGCTGCCAAAGCGGCTCGATGCTGATTTGTCCCTGCTCGGTAAACTTCAAGGCATTGCCGATCAAATTGACCAGAATCTGCCGTATACGGGTCGGATCTCCGAGCACGTGCAGGTCCTGCAGGCCCGCCGGAATTGTCAGCTGCAAGCTCAACCCTCGCTGCCCGGCACTGTGCTGGAAAGCTTGAGCGCAGTTACTCACCAGTTCGGCCAGATTGAAGGGGATGTGTTCGAGTTCAAGTATCGAGCGTTCAATTCTCGAGAAGTCGAGGATGTCGTTGATCACCTTCAGCAAGTGTTCGGTAGATTCTGAAGCCAGAGCCGCATACTCGGTCTGCTCCTCAGTCATCTCAGTGGTTTCCAGTAACTGCAGCATCCCCAGCACGCCATTCATCGGGGTGCGAAGCTCATGGCTCATCATCGCCAGGAAATCAGTTTTTGCGCGATTGGCCTGTTCCGCCTCTTCACGGGTCTGGATCAATTGCGCGATGGTTGTTTCCTGCTCGCGACTGGCCTTTTCAAGGCCGTCGGCCAAGTTGTTGATATGGCGGGCCAGGCTGCCCAGTTCGCTATCGTCGACCACTGGCAAAGGCATTTTGTAATCGCCTTGCTGAATGGCTTTGACTGCATTGCTCATATCGATGATGGGTTTGGACAAGTTGCTCGCCAGACGGCGGGCCAGCAGGTACGTAAAGCCCAGTGCAAAGAGCGCCAGAATCAATGCCTTGAGCAGGATTTCTTGCTGGCGCTTGTTGAAGGCCTCATTGGACATGCCGACCACTACCCGGCCGGCATCGCTTTGTGCCGGCAGTGTTGCCTGGCGGTTACTCGTCGCCAGGTAATTACCGGAGCTGTTTCCCGGCATGCGAACCGGTGCCTGGAATACCTCGGCATGTGATTCCCGGTCCGTGCCGGTAAGCGGTTGCCCGGCATGAAACAACATCTTGTTGGCAGAATCCTGCACTTGTACAAATTGCACATGTGGCGTGTTGAGTGCGTTTTTTATTAGGGTGTCCAGCACTTCGGTGTTGCCGGATAAAATTCCGTATTCGGAAGCGGGTGCCAATTGGTTGGCAATCAATTGGCCGGTGTGATTCAGCTCCTGGCGCAAGTCCTGGATGCGAATAAATGTAAAAAAGCTGATTAGCAGCAACGTCAGCAGTAACGCCGGCCCCAGACTCATCATCTGCGTGCGGGTCCGTATGTTCCAGCGGCTGCGAACGCTCATGGGGGCGGTGCTCCATCAGTCATGCCCTTGGTACTGGAGGTATAGCCCATCTGTGCTGCCACTCCTGACCCAGGTCGCCATTCTTGTGCGCAGCAATGGCTGCCTTTGAGTGTGAATATCAGGCGGCATGGTAACTGAGCTGTTCCACTTTTCCAGTCACAGCCAGCTATTTCCATGCAATCAATCGTTCAAGGTCTCGCCTTGAAGCATGTGCTCCGTATAATGCCGGCATTGCCACTGCTATATAGATGACGGGATTGCATATGACTGAACAGCACGCTATTGCGGTCTTGGGAGGCGGAAGTTTTGGCACTGCCGTGGCCAACTTGCTGGCAGAAAACGGTCATCGTGTGCGCCAGTGGATGCGCGACCCCGAACAGGCCGAGGCGATACGCCTCAATCGAGAGAACCCGCGCTACCTTAAAGGCATCAAGATTCACCCCCTGGTGGAGCCGGTCACTGATTTGCAGGCAACGCTCGACGGCTGTGAACTGTGTTTTGTGGCATTGCCTTCCAGCGCCCTGCGCAATGTGCTCGCAGAGCATGCCGAACGACTGAGCGGTAAAATGCTGGTCAGCCTGACCAAAGGGATTGAAGCCCACAGTTTCAAGTTGATGAGTGAGATTCTTGAGGAAATCGCTCCCCAAGCCCGGATAGGCGTGTTGTCCGGCCCCAATCTGGCCCGTGAGGTCGCCGAGCATGCATTGACCGCGACGGTGGTCGCCAGTGCCGACGAAGAACTTTGCACGCGCGTACAGGCTGCTTTGCACGGGCGCACATTTCGGGTCTACGCCAGTGCCGACCGGTTTGGTGTGGAGTTGGGCGGGGCGTTGAAAAACGTATACGCCATCATTGCCGGCATGGCTGTGGCGCTGGGTATGGGCGAAAACACCAAGAGCATGCTGATTACACGTGCGCTGGCAGAAATGACCCGTTTTGCAGTCAGTCAGGGCGCCAATCCCATGACCTTTCTCGGATTGGCTGGCGTAGGCGATTTGATCGTCACCTGCTCATCGCCCAAAAGCCGTAACTATCAGGTCGGGTATGCCCTTGGGCAAGGCTTGAGCCTGGAAGAGGCCGTCACCCGTCTGGGCGAAGTAGCCGAAGGCGTGAATACGCTCAAGGTGCTGAAGGTCAAGGCGCAAGAGTTGAATGTTTACATGCCGTTGGTTGCAGGCTTGCATGCCATTCTGTTTGAAGGCCGCACCCTCAATCAGGTGATTGAGCTGCTGATGCGCGCAGAGCCCAAAACCGATGTCGACTTTATCTCCACCAGCGGTTTCAACTGAGCAAGACAGGAGCAGCACATGAGCGATAGAAAAACTTCACCCCAGTACGAATCCATTGTTTTACGCGTGCTCTGGATGCTGGTTTTCTTTCTGGTCTGGCAAGTTGCGCAATTTGTACTTGGCGCATTGGTGCTGGTGCAACTGATCTACCGTCTGATCTACGGTGCACCCAATGGCGGGCTGATGAATTTTGGCGACAGCCTTAGCCTTTATCTCGCTCAAATCGGACGCTTTGGCACCTTTCACACTGAGCAAAAGCCCTGGCCGTTCGCCGATTGGCCAGCGCCTCGCCCGCCAGAAGGCGAAGCACCTTATGTGGCACCGGCTAACGGCGCAGAGACCAAACCATGAAAGTCTGGATCTTGCGCCATGGCGAAGCCCAGCCCCACGCAAGACGTGATGCCGAGCGCGAGCTGACTGCCCACGGTCGTGAACAGGTGCTGCACAGCGCTGCCCGGTTGATCGGCCAGCCCCTGGACAGCATTTTGGTAAGCCCGTACGTCCGGGCTCAGCAAACCGCTGAGTCAGTGCGCAAGGTTCTGGATTTTACCCCCGAACTCGTCACCGTGCCGTGGCTGACACCCGAAAGCGACCCCAGGCATGCCCTGAGCCAACTTCCCGATGGCGGCAATGTGCTGCTGGTCACCCATCAACCTTTTGTGGGTGATCTGATCAGCTTGCTGCTGCATGGCCACATGCGCCAGCCGCAGCCAATGCAGACGGCCAGCCTGGCGGAACTCGAAGGCGAGTGGCCGCTGGCGGGCAGCATGACGTTGTGCAATGTGTGGCATCCCTGAGTACAAAACAAAAATCTGCATGGGGCTGGGCTACTGCAAACCGGCCACCAATGCTCTCTGACCCAAGGAATGAACCATGATCTCCTGGACCACCACGCCGGACCTTGAAAAGCTCAACGCCCTGCGCAAAAACACCATTTGCGACGTGCTGGACATTACGTTCGACGCTTTCGACGACGAGTCGATCACGGCGAGCATGGTGGTGGATCATCGTACCCATCAACCCTTCGGCTTGTTACATGGCGGCGCCTCGGTGGTGCTGGCCGAGACTCTGGGCTCAATGGCCAGTTTCCTGTGTGTCGACACTACAAAGTTTTATTGCGTCGGTCTTGAGGTCAACGCCAACCACTTGCGCGGCGTGCGCAGCGGCCGGGTCACTGCCGTGGCTCGCCCGGTTCATATGGGCCGTACCACCCATGTCTGGGATATCCGCCTGACGGACGACAGCGGCAAGTCCAGCTGTATTTCCCGCCTGACCATCGCTGTTGTCCCCTTGGGTGAGTCGCCGCCAGCACGCTGATCAGGTGCCCGGACAATGGCCGTAGTGGCGTCACTCATGGCGCATACGGTCATTGATATGAGTATTTTTCCTGCTGACAATAAGACGCACTCTTCACTTATGGACGCCTTGTATGTCTCGGCAGATCTTTTTCGCCCATGCCAACGGCTTCCCTTCGGCTACCTATGGCAAGTTGTTTGATGCGCTCACCCCGGACTTCAACGTGGCGTGCCTGGCGCAGCACGGCCATGACCCGCGTTTTCCGGTGGATAACAACTGGCACAACCTGGTAGATGAGCTGATCTTCCACCTGCAGCAGCAATCCGGACCGGTGCTGGGCGTTGGCCACTCATTGGGCGGGATGTTGCACCTGCAGGCGGCAATCCGTTGTCCGCACTTGTACAAAGGCGTGGTCATGCTTGATTCGCCGGTGCTGACGCTCACCGACCGGTGGGTGATTCGCGCTGCCAAGCGTTTTGGCCTGATTGACCGCCTGACTCCGGCAGGCCGTACATTGGGTAGGCGTGAAGAGTTCGACGATCGCGAGGCTGCCCGTGCTTACTTCTCCGGCAAGTCACTGTTTCGAAGTTTTGACCCCGACTGTTTCGAAGCGTATCTGCAGCACGGCTTGCAGGCGGTCGACGATCGCCTGCGCCTGAGCTTCGACCCGGCGACCGAGATCAATATCTATCGCGGCGTGCCTGATACCAGCCCCGGGCGGGCCTTTCAATTGCAAGTACCGCTGACTGTCGTGCGGGGGCGCGACAGTCGTGTAGTCATGAGCCACCATGCCAGGGCCGTGGCGCGTATGCCCAACGGTGAGTCGCTGAGCGTGCCGGGCGGGCATATGTTTCCGCTGGAGCAGCCGCAAGACACCGCCCTCTTGCTCAGACAGATTTTTGCCCGTTGGGAGTCCGGGGCTGTTGCCGTTTCATAGAGCCCCGCGACGCAGCCGCAACAACCCTAATCCTCCTGCCTTTGAAGAGCATGCCCCATGAGTCCTGTGGTTGAAGAAGTTCGTCTGAGCCTGCCGCATATTGAACTGGCAGCGCACATGTCTGGCCCGGAGCACGGGCTGCCCGTGATTGCCCTGCATGGCTGGCTGGACAATGCCAACAGCTTTGCCCGGCTGGCGCCAAAACTGAAAGGCTTGCGCATTGCCGCGCTGGACTTTGCCGGGCATGGCCATTCAGATCATCGTCCGCGCGGGGCAGGGTATGCGCTGGCGGATTACGCCTTTGATGTGCTACGGGTGGCCGAGCAGCTGGGCTGGGAGCGTTTCGCTCTGCTGGGGCACTCGCTGGGGGCGATTGTTTCGGTGATGATCGCCGGTTCATGTCCCGGGCGTGTTACGCACCTGGCGCTGATTGACGGGATCATGCCGCGCAGCGGCCCGGTAGAGGATACGGCTGAGCACATGGGGCAAGCCCTGCAAGCGCAGCTTGATCTGGAGCACAAGCGCAAGTCGGTGCATCCGACACTCGAACGGGCCATCAATGCGCGAATGAAGGGTCTGGTGGCGGTAAGTCGAGAGGCTGCAGAGTTACTCGCCCAGCGCGGTCTGATGCCTGTACCCGGTGGTTATAGCTGGCGTAGCGACAGTCGCCTGACGTTACCGTCGCCATTGCGTCTGACCGACGAGCAAGCCATGTCCTTCGTCCAGCGGGTGAATTGTCCGGCGACCCTGGTGGTGGCCGAGCAGGGCATGCTTACCAGTCATTCCGAGTTGCTGGATCAACTACCCTTCAACCTGGAACGGTTACCGGGTGGCCATCATTTGCACCTGAATGACGAGGCGGGGGCAACCCTTGTTGCAGACTGTTTCAATCGGTTCTTCGCCGTTCCTTGACTTGCGGCGGCCAACTGCCGAGGCTTGGCGGGATGAAACGGGAGACAACCATGATGGATATCTACACCGCTGCGACCCCGAAAGGCCATCCGGTCTCTATCGCGAGGATGCTGAGCCACACCTTGCGTCTGTGCGAACTACGCCGATGAAGCTGGCCAATCGTTTTTTCCTGTCTGTGGGCCTTGGCTGCCTGAGCCCGCTCCTGTGGGCTGGCGATGTGCCCGGCAGTCACGATTTGCAAGATGTGCCAAGGCTGGCAGACGCGCAAATTGTTGATTACACCGTTCAACCTGACATCGAGCGCATCTACCCGCTGGGTTCTATCCGAAAAATCAGTGGCCGTCTTCGCTTCGAAGGTCAGGTCAATGCCCGTGGGCAGACAACCGCCATCACCTATGAACTGCCGGCTGAACATACTGCCAATGAAGCATTCACGGCCGCCCGTGAAGCCTTGCAGGCCAAGGGCGCCGAGTTACTGTTCTGGTGTCAGGCCCGTGACTGTGGGGAAAGCAGCCTGTGGGCCAATGAGGTTTTTGGCAATTCCAAGCTGGTAGGCTCCGATGAGCAACAATCCTATCTATTGCTGCGCCGTGCGGCTCCCGAGCAGAACCAGCTC
This sequence comes from Pseudomonas versuta, assembly GCF_001294575.1. Classification (NCBI taxonomy): domain Bacteria; kingdom Pseudomonadati; phylum Pseudomonadota; class Gammaproteobacteria; order Pseudomonadales; family Pseudomonadaceae; genus Pseudomonas; species Pseudomonas versuta. The sequence goes on along the minus strand of NZ_CP012676.1, from coordinate 2,964,024 downwards.
GTCGCGCTTTACAGCATTAATCGCGGGTCGCGCAAAGCCTACCTGCATGTCGAGCAACTTGAGTCGATCGCCGATCTGGGGGAGTTGCTGCCCACTTCGGCCACCTTGCAGCGTCAGCTCAAAAGCACGGGCACGCTGGATTTCCCCAAACTCACCGCAGAACCCGATGCACCGTGGCTCACGTTGATCTCCCGGGCGCTGAATCTCGACACCACCTCCAGAGTCAGCCTGACCGGCAATCAGGCGCAAGCCTGGCGCGATGCCCTGATCAAGAACGGGGTGCGGGCGGCCCGGATTGAGCTTGGCGACAGCCAGACTCAAGGCCTGCATATCGAGTTGCTGCGTTAAACATGTGCAAGCGGCGACTACACTCCTGGTAGTCGTCGTCCCTCATCCAACCCTGAATCTTCTGCGGAACACACATGCTCAATAACGATCGCCTGCTAGTGCAGATTCTGCTTCTGGTGTTGTTCGGTGCCAGTCTGTGGGTGATGGCCCCTTTTTGGTCGGCCCTGTTCTGGGGAGCAGTGCTGGCGTTTGCCAGCTGGCCCCTGATGCGCCTGCTGACACGGGCACTCAAGGGCCGTGAATCGCTGGCCGCGGGTATCCTGACCCTGGGCTGGATGTTGCTGGTAGCGGTACCGCTGGTGTGGTTGGGGTTCAACCTGGCAGACCACGTGCGCGACGCGACGGCCCTGATCAAGGATGTTCAGTTAGAAGGCTTGCCCGAGGCCCCGGCCTGGTTAGCCGGTATTCCGCTGGTCGGTGAGCGTCTGGTGGGTATCTGGAACACCATTGATGAGCAGGGCGCCGCCATGCTGCTGGCGGTAAAACCGTATCTGGGGCAGGTGGGGAACTGGCTTCTGGCCCGAAGCGCGCAAATTGGCGGCGGCATTCTGGAGCTGACGCTGAGTATTGTATTTGTGTTCTTTTTCTACCGTGACGGCCCGCGGCTGGCGAGCTTTGTGCACCGTCTGCTGGAGCGATTGATTGGCGATCGCGCCGATTACTATCAGGAGTTGGTGGCGGGGACAGTTCAGCGGGTAGTGAACGGCGTGATAGGCACCGCGGCTGCTCAGGCGCTGCTGGCCTTGATAGGGTTTTTGATTGCCGGGGTGCCGGGTGCATTGGTATTGGGCCTGGCAACCTTCCTGCTCAGCCTTATCCCGATGGGACCGCCGCTAATCTGGATTCCAGCCACCGCCTGGCTGGCCTGGAAGGGTGACTACGGGATGGCGATCTTCCTGGGTATCTGGGGCACGCTGGTCATCAGCGGTGTCGATAACGTGCTCAAGCCTTACCTGATCAGCCGGGGTGGCAACCTGCCACTGGTGATTGTTTTGCTTGGTGTGTTCGGCGGGTTGATCGCATTTGGTTTTATCGGCCTGTTTATCGGCCCGACATTGCTCGCCATTGCCTACAGTCTGCTGGTTGACTGGAGTGCCAGCCAGCAAAGCAAGAGCAAGGCTTAACCGAACTTTGGCCCGGAGCGTGTGTTATTGCCCTTGGCCAAACGGTCGTAAAGCACCACATTGACCGTGGCTGCGAGGTTCATGCAGCCATTGGTCGGGATGTAAATCACATCTTCGCACCACTCCAGCACGTCTTTACCCAGCGAGCCGTCTTCCGGGCCAAAGATATAGATCGCCCGATCCGGGTGTGTGTACTCAGGCAAAGAGCGGGCGCCCTCGACCATCTCGACAGCGACGGGAATGCAGCCCAGCGGGATGATTTTTTTCAGGTCGTCGATACCGATCAGAGGAATGTCCTGATGGACTTTCTTGGTATCGGTGATGAAGTCACGCGCGCGTTCATAGCGCTTTCCGGTATAGAACACCGACGCCACGCTATAGCAACCAGCCGCACGCATCACCGAGCCGACGTTTTCCGGTGATTTGGGGTTATACAAACCAATGCAGCTGTACCGTTTGTTTGCCACGTGCCGTTGCCCTTCAGAAAAAAGACGCGAGTATACCGGCATTGCCTGTCGATCGGGTTGTGCCGTGGCCTCTTGTGGGAGCTGGCAAGCCAGCTCCCATCCAGGTACTACTCGTCTTTCTTCATCAACCCGGCCAGCGCGGCAAACGGGTTATGGGTTGCCTTGGCGATCTTCGGGCTGCTGGTGGAGCTTTCCGAGAAGTACTGCTGGTCGGTATAACGCGAGTGCTCGTTATCGTGGCAGTACAGGCATAGCAGCTCCCAGTTGGAGCCGTCTTGCGGATTGTTGTCGTGGTTGTGGTCACGGTGGTGGACGGTCAGTTCGCTCAGGCGCTTGCCGGCGAATTCACGGGCGCAGCGGCCACACACGTGGGGATACATTTTCAGGGCTTTGTCGCGATAGCCCATCTCGCGGTCACGCTGGGCATCGGCCAGGATGCGGTCCAGCTTGGCAGTGTGGGACGGTGGGTTGGCCGAACTCATGGGTTCACCTTTTAGGACGAATGACGGTTATGTCGTGAAGTTTAGCTGTGGATCAGCCTTTGATTTTTTCAGCAATCCAGATGGTATGCCGGGTGCCCTTGTTGCCGTGGGCGAATACCTGGACTTCTTCGGCTTTGAAACCGGCTTTGCGCAACTTGTCCGAAAACTGTTTGTCAGCGCTGGCCGACCAGACTGCCAGTACGCCTTTTGGTCGAAGGGCCTTGGCGCAGGCACTCAATCCACCTGCCGAGTACAGCCAGCTGTTGGCTTTTTGGGTCAGGCCTTCGGGTCCGTTGTCGACGTCGAGCATGATCGCATCAAAACCGTTGGGCTCGGCTTGCAGCACCTTGGCTACGTCTTCCATACGGATGACGGTGCGAGGGTCCTGCAAAGGGTTGCCCGATTTCTCACCCAGAGGGCCGCGGTTCCATTCCACGACCCCAGGCACCAGCTCGGCCACTACCACTTCGGCGGTCTTGCCCAAGTGCTTGAGGGCCGAAGCCAGGGTGAAGCCCATGCCCAGGCCTCCGATCAAGACCCGCGATTGCGGGCGCCCGGCGACTTTGCGGCAAGGGATTTCGGCCAGTGCATCTTCGGAGCCGTGCATGCGGGTGTTCATCAACTGGCCGCCGTCACCGCCCTGAATTTTGATCACGAAGTCTTCGCCGTACTCGAACAGGCACAAGGCACCGCCGTTTTCAGGGATCGGGGTGGTGTCGAGCAGAACAAAACGTTTCATGGAAATCTCATAGAAGGGGACAAAAACAACTGGTTACGAGTAGCCTGAGGGCAGACAAGCCGGTCTGGCAACGGAGTGATTGATGAAACGCACTATTCTAACGGTCATTGTGTGGAGCGCGCTCTCGATAAGTGCGGCCCATGCAGCTGAAACGACCATCGTCCCGAGCGCACCTGTGACGCCTGCACCGGGTTCACCGGGTACCGCTACGCCAACCCCGTATCCTCAGATCACTCCACGCGCCGTGCCCAAGCCCGTCAGCGGCAGCGGCAGCCTGATTGCGCTGCCGCCTATCGACCTGCCGCAGCCGCCGCCCAAGGATCAGCCGCTACCGGGGCTTGAGCCTAAAGACCCGAAATCCAGACCCCCGGCAGACTGATCACCCTATTTTTGTGGGCGCTGGCAAACCAGCCCCCACGGGCTCTTTTAGATCCCCAGCACCTTGAACACAAACGCATACTCCAGTGCTACGTCGCGCAGGCCTTGATAGCGCCCGCTCATGCCGCCATGGCCAGCCTCCAGTTCGGTCTTGAGCAGCAGTAGATTGTCGTCAGTTTTGGTGGCGCGCAGTTTGGCTACCCATTTGGCGGCTTCCCAGTACTGCACGCGGCTGTCGTTGTAGCCGGCAATCACCAGCATCGCCGGGTATGCCTGTGCCGTGACGTTTTCATACGGCGCATAGGCTTTGATGCGTGCATACACCTCGGGTTCTTGCGGGTTACCCCATTCGTCGTACTCGGTCACCGTCAGCGGCAGTTCGGGGTCGAGCATGGTGTTGAGCACGTCGACAAACGGTACTTCGGCAATGGCTGCCTTGAACAGTTCCGGTCGCTGGTTGAGCACTGCGCCAATCAACAGGCCGCCAGCGCTGCCGCCGCTGATAACCAGCTGGTCCGAGCGGGTCAGGCCCTTGTCGATCAGGTGCTCGGCACAGGCGATAAAGTCGCTGAAAGTGTTGTGCTTGTTTTCCTGTTTGCCGGCCCTATACCAGGCTTCGCCCAGTTCGCCGCCGCCGCGTACGTGGGCAATGGCAAAGGCAACCCCGCGCTCGAGCAGACTCAGGCGGGCATGGGAAAACCATGGGTCGAGACTTTCGCCATAGGCGCCATAGCCATATAGATAAAGCGGCACAGGTTTGCCCAGCGCATTACGTTTGACCACCAGGCTGATCGGCACTTGAGTGCCGTCCGGTGCCGTGGCCCACAAGCGCTGGCTTACATAGTCATCGGCATTGAACGGCCCCAGTACCGGAGTTTCCTTGAGAACACTTTGTTCGCCCGTGGCCAGGGTGAGCTGGCGCACTTGCGCCGGGCGATTGAGTGACTCATAGCGCAGGCGGACATGCTGGCTGTCAAACTCCAGACTGTCTTGCACATACAGGCTGTAGGCCGCATCCGGCAATTGCACGCGATAAGCCGGCAAACCCTGTGGGCGCACTTCGATGATAGGCAGTCCGCCTTCGCGCAGGCTCAGGCACAGGGCGTGGGCATTGAGGCTCAAGCCTTCCAGCATCACGCCAGTGTTATGCGCGATCAGCAGTTGCCACTCATTACGCGTCGGCACATCGCCCAGCGCGTAATACAGCGCAAAGTTGATGCCGTCCTGATTGGTACGGATAAACCAGGCCCACTGCTCTTCGTAAAGACCATGGTCAACGCTGTAGTCGTGCCCCTCAACCCGCGGCGCCAGGCAGTTGAAAGCTTGTTGCGGGTGATCGGCATCCAGTACCCAGCTTTCGCTGGTGGTTTTGCTGTTTAGCAGCAGGATCAGCTGGCGTTCGGAGCTTGAGCGATAGCAATGCAGGAAAAAACGCCCGTCCGGCTCATGAAACACTTCGTGCGCAGCGGTTTCGCCCAGAGTGTGGCGCCACAGCTTGTGCGGGCGATGGGTCTCGTCCAGCTCTGCGAAAAACAGGGTCTGGCTGTCATTGGCCCAGGTCATGCTGCCATCGCAGTCGGCAAACGGCAGCTCGGTCACGGCTCCGCTGCTTAACTCCTTGATGAACAGCTGATAGGTTTCTTCGCCGCTGGTGTCCAGGCTGTAGGCCAGACGTTGATGGTCGGGGCTGATACTGAAAGCGCCCAGGGAAATAAAGCCGCCGTCGGCGAGGGCGTTCGGGTCCAGCAACAACTGCTCGGCGCTTTCGTCGATCTGCTGGCTGCCGTCGATCGGACGCGGGCAGCGGTAGTGGCGCGCGTACTCGTCGCCGGCGATGGTGCGCGTGTAATACAGATACGGACCCCAGGGGGAGGGGAGCGACAGATCAGTCTCGCGGATTCGGCCCTTGATCTCTTGAAACAACGTCTCACGCAGTTGCGCCTGATCGGCCAATTGCGCTTCCTGAAAGCTGTTTTCAGCTTTCAGGTAGTCCAAAACCTCTTTGCTATCGCGATTTTGTAACCACGAATAGGGGTCTGGACCCTGGATCTTATGTGCGATAGGGGCGCTGTTTGCGTAGGCTGATTCAGTCATTGAGTGTTCTCTGAAACCTGCAGGAAAAGAAGTGACGCTGACGGCGGTGCAGCCGCATTGCCTAAAAGCCGTTATCATAGCGCCTCATTGCCTGCCGACCATGGATACCATGACCGAGAACGACTATCTGATCGCCTGGGGCCTTTACGCCTTTGCCGCTTTGGGCTGCCTGCTCGTATGGTGGCGCCTGACCCGCTTTATGTGGCGCTGGTTGCGTGAGCCTTTGCGCGTACTGATGGCAGTGCTGCTGTTGAGCCCGACCATTATTGACCCGGTGAAAGAAAAATTTGCCCCAGCAGTGGCCATCACTGCCCTGGACCTCGCGTTCAAAGTAGGCAATAACGCCTGGCGTGCCGTGTCGGACCTGTTGATGTACGCCATCTTCGCGCTCTGCCTGTATGCGGTTTTTGTGCTGATTCGCTGGCCCATCGAACGTTCGCGCAAGGCTCGCAATGCGCAAGCCGCCGCAAACGAACAAGCGCGCCACAAAGATCCTGAAGACGACCAGCCTTTCGGCCCGGCTGGCGATGATCGCTATGTGCGCCCGGCAGCGCCGCGTGCTGCGGGCCCGTCGCGGGTTGAACCACGGCTGTAATCCTTTTCCGTTGAGCTTGAATGCGAGAGTGCGAGCGTGTGTGAATTATTGGGCATGAGCGCCAACGTCCCGACCGATATTGTGTTCAGCTTTACCGGCCTGATGCAGCGGGGCGGGCGTACCGGCCCGCATCGTGATGGCTGGGGCATTGCCTTCTATGAAGGCCGTGGCCTGCGTCTGTTTCAGGACCCGGCTGCCAGTTGCGACTCCGAAGTCGCCTTGCTGGTGCAGCGTTATCCAATCAAAAGCGAAGTGGTGATTGGCCATATCCGCCAGGCCAACGTCGGCAAGGTCTGTCTGTCCAATACCCATCCGTTCGTCCGTGAGCTGTGGGGGCGCAACTGGTGCTTCGCGCACAACGGCCAGTTGTCTGACTTCTCCCCGAGTACCAGCTTTTACCGTCCCGTTGGCGACACTGACAGCGAAGCCGCATTTTGTGATGTGCTCAACCGGGTTCGCCAGGCCTTCCCCGAGCCGGTTGACGTGGAAACGATCCTGCCTGAGCTGGTCGCCGCGTGCGCCGAATTTCGCAGCAAAGGGGTGTTCAACTGCCTGCTCAGCGATGGTGACTGGCTGTTCTGCTACTGCTCGACCAAGCTGGCGCAGATCACGCGCCGGGCCCCGTTTGGACCGGCACGCCTGAAGGATGTCGACGTGATCGTGGACTTTCAGTCAGAAACCACGCCCAACGATGTGGTGACGGTGATCGCCACTGAACCGCTGACTGAAAACGAAACCTGGACGCGTTACGAGCCGGGCCAATGGAGCGTCAGCCAGGGCACAACCGAATAAGGATGCGCCTGCATGTTTTTGAGCTATTTGCGGTTGGTGCTGTTTACATTGGGCTTGTTGATCGGCGTGCAAGTGCCGGGCTTTATCAATGATTACGCCAACCGCGTCGAAGCTCACCTGATCGAGGCGCAGACCGGGCTGGCGGGTTTTCAAAACACCGCCAACCAGTTTTTCAAAGGCGATCTGCAAGCACTGGTTGCGCATTATCAGGCCAGTGACGACCCGGTATTTCGCAGCGATGCCAGCAGCCTGAGCACGTTGCTCAACCGCCAGCGCCTGCTCGACGATCAGTTCCAGGCCATGCAGGGCCCGTGGTACATGCGCGCCCTGCAAGTCGCCTACGCAGCCGACCCGGCTATTCGTCAGGAAACCATCGACACTTACACCTATCAGATACTGCTCTCGCCGACGGCCATTGGCTGGGCAATGGCGGGTGCACTGCTGTTTTCCTTCATCATCGAAGGTTTCTTGCGGCTCGTGGACTGGGTCGTTCTGGGAGGCAAGCGTCAGCGCGAACGTATTGCCCGCCGAGAGCGTAATAGCTGACCCCGACCTGCGCCTGTAGCACACAGGTTGGCCCGGAAGAAATTTAAGCAAACAACTTTTTCTTATCCCTGAGTCCGGCTTTTATTAGTTGGACGAACGGCATGCTGCTGTCCAAAAATGCCCTACACCTAAACTATAAGAAGACCACAGGAGCATCGCCGTGAGCCGCCTGTTATTGAATTGCGATATTGGTGAGAGTTTTGGCAGCTGGACCATGGGCCTGGATGCCGAGGTCATGCCGTTTATTGATTGCGCCAACATTGCCTGCGGTTTTCACGCAGGGGATCCGGGGATCATGCGCAAAACCGTGGGTCTGGCATTGGCCCATGACGTGAAAATCGGCGCCCACCCCGCGTATCAAGACCTCGCCGGCTTTGGTCGACGCTCCATGGCCTACTCGGCGCAAGAGCTGCAAGACCTGTTGCACTATCAGATAGGCGCTCTGGACGGCATCTGTCGCGCCCAGGGCACGCGGGTCAGCTACGTCAAACCCCACGGTGCGATGTACAACGACATGATGGCCAGCCCTGCACAGTTGCGGGCGGTGGTGCAGGCCGTGGCCGCTTACGACCCGGGCTTGCCGCTGATGTTGATGGCCACCCGCGATAACAGCGCCGCGCAAGCCATCGGTGATGAGTTTGGCGTAACCCTGTGGTTCGAGGCCTTTGCCGACCGCGCCTACGACAGCGCCGGACATCTGGTTTCGCGGCAACTGCCGGGGGCCGTGCATCACGACGCCGACGTCATCGTGCAACAGGCCCTGACTATCGCTGCAGGCCAGGCCTTGGTGGCCAGTGATGGCAGTGCCTTGCATCTGCACGCCAAGACCTTGTGCGTGCATGGCGACAACGCCGGTTCGGTCGCCGCCGTGCAGCGCATTCGCCATGCCCTGAGTCAGCAGGCACAGGGATGAAGCCACGGATTGAAGTGGTGGCCATCGACTGCCTGATGCTGCGTCTGTTCGATGAAATTGCAGAAACCAATATGCCGTGGATGCTGGCTGCAAGCGAGCGTCTGCGCACCTGTTTTGCCGGCTATCTGGTCGACCTGGTGCCGTCCTACACCACCTTGATGGTGCATTACGACGGACTGGCGTTGACTCCGTCTCAGGCCCGCGAGCGGATTGCCCAGGCGTTGACGGATCTGCGCCCGGAAACCCGGAACCTGGGCCAGTCTCACGTAGTGCCCGTGTGGTACGACCCGAGTGTGGGGCCGGAGCTCGCCTTGCTGGCCAAGCGCACCGGCTGGACGGTGAGCGAAGTCATTCGTCGCCACAGCGAGCATCAATATCAGGTGTTCGCGCTGGGTTTTGCCCCGGGTTTTGCCTTTATGGGGCTGGTCGATGAAGCCCTGGCCGCGCCGCGTCTGGATACCCCGCGCAAACGTGTCGCCACTGGCAGCGTCGGGATTGCCGAGCGCCAGACCGCGGCCTATCCCGCCCAGTCGCCCGGCGGCTGGAACCTCATCGGCCGTACCCCGAGCGCATTGTTTGATCGCGAACGTGATGGTTACAGCCTCATGCAGCCTGGCGACACGGTGCAGTTCGCTCCTGTTTCCCACGCCGAATTTATCCGTTTAGGCGGTGATGACACGCCCCAGGAGGCCTTGGCATGAGCCGATTACTGATTCAGGCCAGCAATCCGTTTTGCCTGCTGCAGGATGCCGGTCGTTTCGGTGTGCGGCACCTGGGTGTGACCCAGGGCGGGGCCGCAGACTGGATGTCCATGGCCTGGGCCAATTGGCTGCTGGGCAATTCGCCAGACGCCGCAGTCATCGAAATCAGCCTTGGCGGCTTATCCGTTATCGCGCAGGACGATTGCACGCTGGCTCTGGCCGGCGCGGATTTGGGGGCTGCGATTGACGGTCAAGGTTTGAAGCCCTGGCGCAGTTTCTTACTGAAAAAAGGCCAGACCCTGACCTTCACTCAGCCGCTGAACGGTGCCCGCACCTATCTGGCCGCCCCGGCAGGCTTTATCGCCCCTCAAGTACTGGGTAGCTGTTGCACCGTGGTTCGTGAGCACCTTGGCGGCCCCGATGGTTATGGTCGGGCGCTGGCTGCGGGTGACGAGCTGAGGTTTGTCGGGGATACGCAGCCGCTGCGCGAACTGCCTTCACGGCACCTGCCCGAGTTCAGGTCCAAACCGTTTCTGGATGTGGTGCTAGGTGCCCAAATGGGTGCTTTCAGTGGTCAAAGTACCTTTGACGCCTTCAATAACCCATGGACCCTGGACACTCGCGCCGACCGCATGGGCATCCGCCTGCTGGGCCCTGCGCTGGTCTACCAGGGGGCGCCGATGATTTCCGAAGGTATCCCGCAGGGGGCGATTCAGGTTCCGCCGGATGGTCAGCCGATTGTATTGCTCAATGACCGTCAGACCATTGGCGGATATCCGCGCCTGGGCGCCTTGACCCCGCTGGCGCTGGCGCGTCTGGCCCAGTGTTTGCCGGGGGAGGTGGTGTACATGCGCCCGGCCACCCAAGATGCGGCGCAGCGTCAGCACGTGGCGTTTATGCAACGGTTTACCGAATAACAACGCACCCCGTAGGAGCGAGCTTGCTCGCGAGTTCTTCAGCGCAATTGAAGTGCCCGCGAGCAAGCTCGCTCTTGCACCTACACCTGCACCTGCAGGGCTCATGATTATTTCGCCAGAAACCGCATCCCTTCTTCCAGCCCGTCCAGCGTCAACGGGTACATCCGGTCTTCGATAAGGTCACGTACGATTCCAGTCGAAGCGGTGTAGTTCCACGTGTCTTTGGGGTACGGATTAATCCAGATCAGTTTTTTGTATTTCTCCATGAAACGTTGCATCCACTTGTAGCCCGGCTCTTCGTTCCAGTGTTCGACACTGCCTCCGGCATGGGTGATTTCATAGGGCCCCATCGCCGCGTCGCCAATAAAGATCACTTTGTAATCGGCGCCGTATTTGTTCAGCAGATCCTGAGTGGAAATACGTTCGACCTGTCGGCGCTGGTTGTTCTTCCAGACCGACTCATAGATGAAGTTATGGAAGTAGAAATACTCCAGATGCTTGAACTCGGTTTTACAGGCCGAGAACAACTCTTCGCAGATCTTTACGTGGGAATCCATCGAGCCGCCAATATCAAACAGCAACAGCAGCTTGATGTTGTTACGCCGCTCCGGGCGCATCTGAATGTTTAGCAGGCCGGCATCGCGGGCGGTGTGGTCGATGGTGCCATCGATATCCAGCTCTTCTGCCGCACCCTGACGGGCAAACTTGCGCAGGCGGCGCAGTGCAACCTTGATATTGCGCGTGCCCAGTTCAACCTGATCGTCGAGATTCTTGTACTCGCGCTGCTCCCAGACCTTGGCAGCCTTGCCCTGGCGCGCGCCGGCATCGCCCACCCGGATGCCCTCGGGGTGATAGCCGCCTGAGCCGAACGGGCTGGTGCCGCCGGTACCGATCCATTTGTTGCCACCGGCATGGCGCTCCTTCTGCTCTTCGAGACGTTGCTTGAACGCTTCAATCAGCTTGTCGAGGCCGCCCAGCGACTGCAACTGTGCCCGGTCTTCGTCGCTCAGTGAGCGCTCGAATTCCTTGCGCAGCCAGTCTTCGGGAATCAAGGCCTCAAGGTGCTCATTGAGGTTTTGCAGGCCATTGAAGTAGGCGCCGAAGGCGCGGTCGAACTTGTCGAAATGGCGCTCATCCTTCACCAGAATTGTGCGCGCCAGATAGTAAAACTCGTCCATGTCGGCGAAGGTCACATGGTTTTTCAGCGCGTTGATCAGGTCCAGCAACTCGCGCACTGAAACCGGCACCTTGGCCGCCCGCATTTCATTGAACAGATTAAGCAGCATGCTTATCGCCTTCTGGAAAAATCAGCGATTACCGCGACGGCTCATGAACGCCAGGCGCTCCAGCAATTGCACGTCCTGTTCGTTCTTCACCAGTGCGCCGGCCAGTGGCGGGATGGCTTTGGTCGGATCGCGCTCGCGCAGTACGGCTTCGCCAATGTTGTCGGCCATCAGCAGCTTCAGCCAGTCCACCAGCTCGGACGTCGAGGGTTTTTTCTTCAGGCCGGGCACTTTGCGTACGTCGAAAAATACGTCCAGCGCTTCACTGACCAGTTCTTTCTTGATGTCGGGAAAGTGCACGTCGACGATTTTTTGCAGCGTAGTGCGATCCGGGAAGCTGATGTAGTGGAAAAAGCAGCGGCGCAGGAAGGCGTCAGGCAGTTCTTTTTCGTTGTTGGAGGTAATGATGATGATCGGGCGCACTTTGGCCTTGATGGTTTCGTCGGTCTCGTAAACGTAGAACTCCATCTTGTCGAGCTCTTGCAGCAGGTCGTTCGGGAACTCGATGTCGGCCTTGTCGATTTCGTCGATCAGCAAAATAACCCGCTCTTGAGCTTCGAAGGCTTCCCACAATTTGCCCTTCTTCAGGTAATTGCGCACATCGTGGACCTTATCGACCCCCAGTTGTGAATCACGCAGGCGGCTGACCGCGTCATATTCGTACAGGCCCTGATGGGCCTTGGTGGTGGACTTGATGTGCCAGGTGATCAGCTTGCAGCCAAAGGATTCTGCCAGTTGCTCGGCGAGCATGGTCTTGCCGGTACCGGGTTCACCCTTGACCAGCAGCGGGCGCTCCAGGGTGATGGCCGCGTTGACCGCCAGTTTCAGGTCATCGGTGGCCACGTAGGCGCGGGTGCCTTCAAACTTCATCTGCAATTCCTCAAAGCATGACCCGGGCCCTGCAAGGGCAGGGCGGGAGAACAAAAAGTATGTCTGACTATAACGCGAGCTTCTGCAGGCTGTGAATGTTCAGCGCCCATTCAGATAATGAACGGGCCGTCACTATCTGACTTCAATCGGCTTCAGGTGCAGGCTGTTCGTAACGGGCGTTAAAGGCCTGAATAAAGCCATTGCGCAGAATCTGCACAAAGGCCTGAAACACACTGATGTCCTGGCGGTGGATGCTGCCTTTGAGTTCCACGCGGGTTGCAAACTGGTTTTTGTTCTGGTTCTTCAACACCGTCTCGGTCCCCCCGACAATTGCTTCCCAGATCGAACGAAAAATCCCTTTGTCCTTGTTCTCTACATCTTGTTGCCAGTTGAACACCTCAACATTGCGCAGCAGTGGCTTGATATATCCGTTGAGTTGACCTTTGCTGGCCTGGGCCTCGATCACCAGATCACCATTGCCGGCGTTGAAATCGAATTTGCCGTAGGCCGAAGCAAAACTGTTGAAGCGCTTTAATTCGATTTTGGTGGCGCGCAGACGAAACTCGAAATCCTCGAAGTTGCTCAGCGGGTCGAACGTGGCGCTCACCTCCATCGGCGCCTGGCCCAGTAATAGCGCCTTGCCTTCGAGGCGTGCATCGCGCTCGCCTTTGAGGTTCACCACATTGGTCAGGTTATAGATGCTGGCATTTACCCGGGTGGCGCCAAGGTTTACCGGGGGCTTGGAGTTAAAGTTGCGAAAGGTGATTTCTCCGTCCTCAATCCGTACTTCGTTGAGGGTGATAGGCAGCAGTTTGCGTAATTGCTCGCGCCAGTCGGTTCCCTCACCGGTCTGGGAAGCTGACTTATTGGGACCGCCATCGACAAAGTTGATTTGCGGCCGGACAAACAGAGCCTCGGCCACCACAGCGTGGTCATACCAGAGCGAGTGCCAGCTGACTGAAAGGTCGAGGGCAGGCACGTTGACAAAGGGTACTGGCACCTTGCCGGAGACCTTGACGATTTCCAGCCCGTTGATGCGGTACGCGCCACGCCACAAGGCCAGGTCCACATCGTGCACACTGCCCCGATAGTCGCCCATATGGGCCAATTTATCGTTCAGGTAATTGCGCACCATGTCGGGCAGGGCTATGCGTATGCCCACCATAACCAAAACCAATACGGCCACCGCCAACAGCGACCCTCTATATCGTGCTTTCATGCTATTGCCTCCACTTGTACAAAATGGACTGCAACGCACACCAGACGTTCGCATGACTGGACGCCCGAGAACACGAGGCCTACCCTTGGGACCTTCCCAAAAGGTGAATAAGGACCCCGCCATGAGCCGCATTTTTGTAGATAACGCGCACTCCATCGGTAACACGCCTCTGGTGCAAATCAACAGCATTGCGCCCCGCGGCGTGACTATCCTGGCCAAGATTGAAGGGCGTAACCCGGGCTATTCGGTGAAGTGCCGGATCGGCGCCAACATGATCTGGGACGCCGAGAGCCGTGGCGTGCTCAAACCGGGCATGACCATCATTGAACCGACGTCGGGCAATACCGGTATCGGTCTGGCTTTTGTGGCGGCGGCCCGGGGTTACAAATTGATGCTGACCATGCCGTCCTCCATGAGTATCGAGCGCCGCAAGGTGCTCAAGGCTCTGGGCGCCGAACTGGTACTGACCGAGCCGGCCAAGGGCATGAAAGGGGCCATCGACAAGGCTGCCGAGATCTGTAACAGCGATCCTGAGCAGTACTTTATGCCTCAGCAGTTCGAAAACCCGGCCAACCCGGCGATCCACGAAAAAACCACCGGGCCGGAAATCTGGAACGACACCGACGGCGGTATTGACGTGCTGGTGGCAGGAGTGGGAACCGGCGGCACCATTACCGGTATTTCTCGCTACATCAAACACACCCAGGGCAAGCCGATTTTGTCGGTTGCCGTTGAACCCATCACCTCGCCGGTCATTACCCAGGCGCTGGCCGGTGAAGAGATCAAACCGTCGCCCCACAAGATCCAGGGCATCGGCGCCGGTTTCGTACCGAAAAACCTCGATTTGTCGATTCTCGATAAAGTCGAACTGGTCAGTGATGACGAATCCAAGGCTATGGCCCTGCGCTTGATGCACGAAGAAGGCATCTTGTGCGGGATCTCATGCGGCGCGGCAATGGCTGTGGCCGTACGTTTGGCTGAAACCCCGGAAATGCAGGGCAAGACTATCGTGGTGATCCTCCCCGACTCGGGTGAGCGCTACCTGTCGAGCTACCTGTTCAGCGACATGTTCAGCGAGCAGGAACTGCAGCAGTAAACCCGTTTTGGGGGGTGCTGGCTTGCCAGCGATTCAGGCACCGTGGTGCCGTCGCAGACAAGCCGGCCCCGCCAGATGGATGCAACTGACCCAAATCAAGCACTCAGAGCTGCGACTTATGCACTATTAGCTCGTTATTACGTCTTCCTTAACGCCGAATGTTGGATCAGGCGGGTTTTGCCCGGGGCCGGGAGTGTTTATCATGGCCGGCTGCCACGTTGCATGACAGACCCGCGGCAGGTTGCCTATTTTCGAGGAGTTGTTGCATGACCTTATCCTTCGCCATCAAGGCAGGGCTGATACTGCTGTTTGTCGGCAGCATCCTTTACGTGCATTTGCGCGGCAAGGCGCGCTTGCCGGTGTTGCGCCAGTTCGTCAACCACTCCGCGTTCTTTGCGCCCTATAACGCCTTGATGTATCTGTTTTCCGGCGTCCCGTCCCGGCCCTATCTGGACCGCAGCAAGTTTCCCGAGCTGGATGTTCTTAAAGACAACTGGCAAGTGATTCGCGAAGAAGCCATGCACCTGTTCGATGAGGGCTATATCCGCGCCGCCGAAAAGAACAACGATGCCGGTTTTGGATCGTTCTTCAAAAAAGGCTGGAAGCGTTTTTACCTCAAGTGGTACGACAAAGCGCTGCCATCTGCCGAACTGCTGTGCCCTAAAACCGTTGAGCTGGTGAACAGTATCCCCAACGTCAAAGGCGCGATGTTTGCCCTGTTGCCGGGGGGCAGCCACCTCAACCCGCACCGGGACCCGTTTGCAGGTTCGTTGCGTTATCACCTGGGCCTGTCGACTCCCAACTCGGATGCTTGCCGGATCTTCGTTGATGGCGAGGAGTATTCCTGGCGCGATGGCGAGGACGTGATGTTCGACGAGACCTACGTGCACTGGGTCAAGAACGAAACCGACATCACCCGCGTCATCCTGTTTTGCGACATCGAACGGCCGCTCACCAGCCCCCTGATGACGCGTATCAACCGCTGGGTCAGCGCTCAGCTGGGCAAAGCCACTGCTCCGCAGAACACCGATGACGAGCGCGTAGGCGGTATCAACAAAGCCTATGCCTGGAGCAAGACCTTCAGCGACCGTTTCAGCGGCGTGGTCAAACAATGGAAGCGTCGCAACCCCAAACTATACCGCGTGGCCCGCCCGATATTGGCCGTGATCGTGTTGCTGTTGCTGTGGCGCTGGTTGTTCGGTTAAGTCGTTGCTATTTGTATCGGGCGCTGGTTATAGTCAGCGCTCGCTGAGCCCGAGGCTCAACACTCTCTCTTCAAAAAAGATCAGCTCATGCCGGTTTCCACTCAACACAGCGTTGTCGTTTCAGCAGTCTCTGCTGACGTAGTGCCGTGCGGCAACCGGCAGCCTGCCCAGATCAGTCATTATCCCCTCCTGTCAGCAGCACTGTGGCGTCGCCACCAGGTGTTGTTGTAGCGGGCTGAACTGATCGTTCAGTTGCCCGTAACCGCCTGAAAAACCACTGAACTTCAGCCTCGGCTGAGTTGGCTTTTTTTGCCTGATGACAGGTGTTACCCATGTTTTCGATTTCTAAGGAATCCGCGCTGGCGGCAGTATCCACGAGCCTGTTCGTTCTGCTGTGGAGCAGCGGCGCAATCTTCTCCAAGTGGGGGCTGGCCCATGCATCGCCCTTTGCCTTTCTGTTGATCCGTTTTGCCATCGCCTTGCTGGCGCTGGTGCTGCTAATCCCGTTGATGAAGTTTCAGCTGCCCCGTGGCCTCAAGCGGATCGGTTATGCGCTCGCCACCGGTGCGGTGCTGTTGGGTGCCTATCAGATTTTTTACCTGCTGGCGCTGGACCTGAAAGTAACACCGGGGGTCATGGCCACAGTGATGGGGGTGCAACCTATCCTGACTGCCGTGATCTTGGAGCGGCGGCATTCCTTTAGTCGCTCTCTGGGGCTGCTGCTGGGCCTGGGCGGGTTGATTCTGGTGGTCTACCAGGGCATCGGTCTGGCCGGGTTGTCGTGGACCGGGATGCTGTATGCCTTGCTGGCTCTGGCCAGCATGACCGCGGGGACCTTGATGCAAAAGCGCATCACCCAAAACCCGCTGGGAACGCTGCCGCTGCAATACCTTGCGGGGTTGCTGGTGTGTGCGGTGTTTGTGCCGTTCCAGCCATTTCACTTCGAACACAGCGCCGGCTTTGTTGTGCCGGTGCTCTGGATGGGGCTGGTGGTTTCGGTGCTGGCCACCTTGCTGCTGTACCGGATGATCGCCAAAGGCAATCTGGTCAACGTCACCAGCCTGTTTTATCTGGTGCCGGCGGTGACTGCGGTGATGGACTACCTGATTTTCGGCAACAAATTGGCGGCTTTGAGCCTGCTGGGCATGGCGCTGATCATCATCGGGCTGGTGTTTGTGTTCCGTAAAACAGCCTGACACCCTGACCTGTAGGAGCGAGCTTGCTCGCGAGCTGTTCTTGTCGCGCGCAAGAGCTCGCTCTTACAGATCCACAGATCCACAGGTTTACGGGTTTACAGCTTTTGCCACTGCAGCAGGCTTGAGCACCAGCCATACCGCTACAGCAATCAGTACTCCGCCGTAGATATGCGCCATAGACAGCGGTTCATCCAGAAACAACGCGCCCCACAGCACGCCAAACGGCGGAATCATGAAGGTCACGGTCATGGATTTGACCGGGCCAATGCTGGTCAATAAATGGAAGTACAGAATGTAGGCAAACGCCGTACAGACCAGTCCAAGGCCCAACAGGGAAAGCCACACGCTTGCTCCGCCCCAACTGGCCGGCGGCTGGTTGATGGCGCTCAGGGCAAACAGTGGCAACAGAAACAGTGTGGCCCCGAGCATGCTGCCCAGTGCCGAAAGCCGGGGGTCAAGCCCGCCTTGCTGATCCAGCCAGCGGCGCGCCAGAAAACCGGCAAATCCATAACAGGTGGTGGCCAGCAGGCAGGCGAGGGCGCCCATCAGCAGATCCATATCAAACGCCACGGGCCCGGCACGCGTCAGGATGCCGACACCGAACAACCCTAAAAACACCCCGGCCAGTTTGGTGGCGGTGAGTTTTTCGCTAAAAAACAACCCGCCAATCAGCACGCCCATCAGCGGTGTGGTCGCGTTAAAAATTGATGAATAACCTGCAGGTAATACCTGGGCCGCCACCGAATACAACGTGGCCGGGATGCCTGAATTGATTACACCCAGTATTAAAATCACCTTGAGCTTTCCGCCGAAATTCCAGCTCACGCGCATCAGCGCCAGAATCACGACCAGGCCGGTAGCGGCTATGGATACTCGAAAAAACGCGGTAGGAATGGTCCCGATCACCGGCGCAATAATCCGCATAAACAGAAAGCTGGCGCCCCAAATGCCAGCCAGTGACAGCATCCGTGCAATATCGACAAGTCTCACGGTGATTCCTTACAAGGTTTGAGCCGGGCAGTTTAGGGGATGCTGCGCGCAAGGCAATGGCTGCTTCGGGTTACCCTCTCCAGTTATCTGTTGCTGCCCGGGCTGCAGGATGCCCCTGCACCGACAACATCTGAGGTCAGGGGCCGTCCTGAAAATCAAAGCCAGAAAATACACGGCCAGATAGCCTGATGGTTCTTTATAGAGAAAGGCTTTTCGGATTTTTCTTAAGGTTCCCGAGTGGGTGTAGTCCTACCGTTGGATGCTGTAAACCGCAGTTGGTGAATGTGGATATGGCACAAAAGCCCTTCCATAAAGATCAGATCCAGTCAGCCAAATCTGCTTTTTGATTTTTCCTGTTTTCGTTATATCGAGATGTTGTTCTGCATCCGGTCTGGCAAACAACGCTTCAGATATTTTCGCCCCTTCAACCATGTTCGACGTATGTGCAGGCCCCTTGCGGTCTGTGCACCAGCACGAAGAGGATAGCCATGGACCAGCAAAATACGGATATCAGCGTACTGGCGGGAAACTCCCGCGTTTATTTGAATAATGACGCAGTGATTGTTGTTCAGGCACAGTTGCACGCCTTTGATGCGGCACTGCGGTTCAGCCGGCAATGCCTGGATAACGGACGAACGCTGCCAAGACTGTCTGTGGCGTTCGATCACTTCGGCATATTTCGCCTTCAGTTTCTGGATCAAAACCTCTCCAATGCCCAAAAACGACGTCCGCGTCTGAGCCATCTCCATCCGTCGATACGGCACATCTTCCAGCCTGTCGCTGACAGGTACCGGATAGCACTCAGTGATATACGTGCGATCCACGAAGATTCTGCCCGTCAGCACCTTGCCCACACCCTGGCCACCGCCGACATTCCCGAACGACTCACCCGCAGGATGCTAACCGCAGCCCCGGCGCTGGGCGTGCATGCCGATCACGGGGATAAAGCACAAAAACTCACCTGCGCCGCCATCACCAAGGAGTATTTTGCCAGGGCCGCCGGCGACCATCGGCAGCCCAATACGCTGCTGGAGGTGTTCTTTGAGGACAGCGCCTGGTCCGACAGCCTGTCCTATGTGCGCGGGCTCCAGCTCAGTCACTTGCTGGGTGTCCCGGCCGCCATTCGATTGAATCTGGTCAACGAGGCGGGCGAAGTAAGGCAGGGCGAGCAGATGACCCCCCGTTGATCACCCTGAGAGCAACAGTCGTCGCCATCATGGAGTACGTGAAATGTTCAGCCAGCACGGTCCAATTTACCTGGATAACAACGCCACGACAGCATTGGATCCTGAGGTCCTTAAGGCCATGATGCCCTATCTGACCCGGGCTTACGGTAACGCTGCCAGCACCGGCCATGCCTTTGGCTGGGAAGCGAGCGCGGCCGTTGAGCAAGCCAGGGCAATGATTGCCAACGCCATCAATGCGGTCGGTCCGGCCGATATTATCTTTACGTCTGGCGCCACAGAGTCGGCAAACCTTGCCCTCTCAGGCCTTTTCCCCCGTGAGGGGGAAGAGAAGGGGCACATCATCACCTCGATGATCGAGCACAAAGCGGTGCTGGACTCCTGTGGCCGGCTCGCCGACGCAGGAACCTGCGTGACGTATTTGCCGCCGCAGCCAGACGGTATTGTTTGCCCGAACATTCTGTCCCGCGCCATCAGGGCCGATACACGTCTGGTCTCAATCATGGCGGCCAACAATGAAACGGGCACATTGCAAAAAATCGAAGAAATCGGTGCGATCTGCCTGAAGAGGAACGTACCGTTTCACACCGATGCCACCCAGGCGTTCGGCAAAGTCGCCTTTGATGTACGGCGCATGAATATCAGTCTGGCCACCTTTTCGGCCCATAAAATCTACGGCCCCAAGGGCGTCGGCGCGCTTTATGTCAATACGGCCGATCCGCGCCTGACCCTGTCGCCACTCATTGTCGGAGGGGGGCATGAGCGGGGCTTGCGTTCCGGCACCCTGAACGTTCCGGGGATTGTCGGCTTCGGCCACGCCGCACAACTGGCAATGGAAAACCTGCCCGCGGAATCGGCCAGATTATGTGAATTGCGAAACAGGCTGCGCCAGTCCCTGATCGACACCATTCCCTGCACCCGGATCAATGGCCATCTCACGGAGTGCTTGCCGGGGGTGCTCAATGTCTCCTTTTCCGGTGTGGACGCCGGCTCGCTGCTGCTCGAGCTCCCGGATGTTGCGCTGTCTTCCGGGTCGGCCTGTACCTCAGCGCAGCCAGCCCTGTCACACGTGCTCCTGGCCATGGGGGCCAGTGATCAACAGATCCGTGCCAGCGTGCGCATAGGGGTGGGCCGGTTCAATTGCGAGAGTGAAATACGTTACGTCAGCCAGCGGCTGGCAGAGGCGGTGAAAATCCTGAGGTCCATGGCCCCCGGTTCATTCAGCACGCCGGCAACCAATACGGGAAACTGAACCATGCGCCACACATCAATGCCATTTATCCTGCTTGGCACGCTGTTCACCGCCGGCGGGTACGGCGCCACTTTTCTGATCTCTGCCTGGTTCCGCGCCCAGGGTGGCAGCGATGTGGATGCCGGTACGACCCTCAGCCTTGCGCTGATCGGTACTCTGATCGGAGTTCCCCTGGTGGGATGGTTCGCCGGAACAATCGACGCCGCGCGCCTGGCGGCCCTCGGGGCGCTTGGGCTGGCCTGCGGTTACGCCCTGCTGGGCAGCCTGGATGGCGTTGATCCCGTGTATCTGCCCCGGCTGGCCGCACTGCTGATTGGCCTCGGTTGGGGCATGTTCTATCTCGGTGCCCCGCTGGCTTTGTCCGAGCGGCTCAGCGATGCCGAGCGGGGGGCCGGTTTTACCCGTTTCAGCGCTTTCCAGATGACCGGCATTTGCGCCAGCCCCATCCTGCTTGCCGTGGCGATGGAGCAGGGCGGGTTTGCCCTCGAAACAACCTTCCTGTGGGTGGCCGCCATGGGGCTGACGGCCTGTCTTTTACTGGGAACCTTTGCTGTCAGGGAGCCGCGCTTGCGCCGCGAAACTTCACTGCGACCCTGGATAGGGAAAATCACCACGCTCGCCAGGAGCAGCGTGATCCGGCCCATCGTGATGGTCGGATTGGGCGGGGCAGTATTTTCCGGGATGATGGCGTTCCAGGATTCGCTTACCGAGGGCACCCGGGCCAGTGCCAGCACCTTCTTTGCCGTGCATGCCGGCACCGCCGTGGTATCGCGGCTATTACTGGCGCGTCACCTGTCGCTATGGCCACGGACGCCATTAATTATCTGTTTGCTGGGCTGTCTTATCGCCGGTCTGGTTTGTCTGCTGGGCATGCCGGTGCATCCGGGGTTTCAGATTGCCGCGGCTGTCCTCACGGGCGCCGGCTATGGCCTGTTGTATCCGGTGATCCAGACCTGGGCGGTCAACCTTTCGCCGCTGGAAGACCGCCATGCGGCCCTGACCTGGTTTGTGGTTGCCTACTTTGTCGGCATATTCGGGTTTCCGGCCTTCGGTGGCTGGCTATTGGTGACAGCCGGCAAGACCTGGTTCATCTGGGCGCTGGTGGCCCTGGCTGCTCTGGAACTGGCGGTGGCGGTGGCGAGAAAGCCTCAGACCGCCGGCCGGCCGCTGCCCAGCCCCGAGTAACGGCTCCTTTGGCATGGATGCCATGTCAAGCGTCACCCTCCTTCCCCGGTTTTCCTGCCCCATGACTTCGATGCCTGTACACAGGGCTACTGTGCAACCAGGGTGTAGATCCCGTTCACGGGTTCGGGCCAAATCTGCGACAATCCGCCCCCTGCATTTACGAAGACTTTTGCGCACCTGATGACTGACGAATCGCCTGCTATCGACCAACTGTTGAAAAACCTTGATCAAGCCATGATTGCCGACCGCCACAAGTTGCGCCGGCAATTGCATGAGCTGCGCAAAAAGCCTGAGGACGTTGCCAAATTGGCCGCATGGGCCGAGCGGGTGCAGGCGTCGTGCGCGCAGGTGAAAGCGCGGGCGGCCAGCGTGCCGCTGATTCGTTATGACGAGAATCTGCCGATTGCCGCCAAACGCGATGAGATCAAGGCTGCGTTGCTCAAGCATCAGGTGCTGATTCTGGCCGGTGAGACCGGCTCGGGCAAAACCACCCAGTTGCCGAAAATCTGCCTGGAGATCGGTCGCGGTCAACACGGTTTGATCGGCCATACCCAGCCCCGTCGAATCGCGGCGCGCAGCGTAGCCAGCCGGGTGGCCGAAGAACTGGCCACGCCGCTGGGCGCGCTGGTGGGTTACCAGGTGCGGTTTGAGGATCAAAGCGATTCCAACACCCTGGTCAAGCTGATGACTGACGGTATCTTGCTGGCCGAAACCCAGCACGACCGTTATCTGGAACGCTACGACACGATCATCGTCGACGAAGCCCACGAACGCAGCCTGAACATCGATTTCTTGCTGGGCTACCTGAAAATCCTGCTGCCGCGTCGGCCGGATCTCAAAGTCATCATCACTTCGGCCACCATCGATCTGGAGCGCTTTTCCAAGCACTTCAACGATGCACCGATTGTCGAGGTGTCGGGCCGCACCTTCCCGGTCGAGACCTGGTATCGCCCGCTGACCTCGGAGCAAGATGAAGAGGGCAACAGTGTCGAGGAAGATTTGAGCGTCGACCAGGCGATCATTGCCACCCTTGATGAAATCGCCGCCTTTGAACGCAGTGAGCGCAAAAGCCCCGGCGACGTGCTGGTGTTCTTGCCCGGTGAGCGGGAAATTCGCGACGCCGCCGAGATGCTGCGCAAGGCGCAACTCAAGCACACCGAAATCCTGCCGTTGTATGCACGGCTGTCACCCGCCGAGCAGCAGCGTATTTTCCAGTCCCACCCCGGGCGGCGCGTGGTGCTGGCAACCAACGTGGCTGAAACCTCGCTGACGGTGCCGGGCATTCGCTATGTGATCGACAGCGGCACCGCCCGTATCAGCCGCTATAGCTATCGGGCCAAGGTTCAGCGCCTGCCCATCGAAGCGATTTCACAGGCCAGTGCCAATCAGCGTAAAGGCCGTTGCGGTCGGGTTGAGCCGGGTATCTGTGTGCGTTTGTACGCCGAAGAAGATTTCAACGGGCGCCCGGAATTTACTGATCCGGAAATTCTGCGGACCAACCTTGCCGCCGTAATCTTGCAGATGTTGCACCTGCGTCTGGGCGAGATTACTGCGTTCCCGTTTATTGAACCGCCGGATGGCAAGGCCATCACTGACGGCTTCAACCTGTTGCAAGAGCTGTCGGCAGTCAATCGCGAGAATCAGCTCACGCCGCTGGGGCGTCAACTGGCGCGCTTGCCGGTGGACCCGCGCATGGGCCGCATGCTGCTGGAAGCGGCCAGGCTTGGCAGTTTGCAGGAGGTGTTGATTGTTGCCAGTGCGATGTCGGTGCAAGACCCCCGTGAACGTCCGCCCGAACGCCAGCAGGCGGCGGATCAGGCCCACGCGCAATGGAAAGACGTGGACTCCGATTTTGCCGGGCTGATCAATGTCTGGCGTGGCTTTGAAGAGCAGCGCCAGGCCTTGACCGCGAGCCCGTTGCGCAACTGGTGCCGCAAGAACTTCCTCAATTACCTGCGGCTGCGCGAATGGCGCGACTCACACCGCCAATTGAGTCTGATCTGTCGCGACATGCAGTTGACGATCAATAAAGAACCGGCCGACTACCCCAAGCTGCATAAAGCGGTGTTGTCCGGCTTGCTTAGCCAAATCGGGCAAAAGACTGAAGAGGGTGACTATCTGGGGGCACGTCAGCGCCGGTTCTGGATTCATCCAGCCTCCGGCCTGGGTAAAAAACGCCCGCAATGGCTGATGACCGCCGAACTGGTCGAGACCACCAAGCTCTATGCGCGGATGGTGGCCAAGATCGAGCCGGACTGGATCGAGCCGCTGGCCGGGCACCTGATCAAAAAGAACTACTTCGAGCCGCACTGGGAGAAGAAGCGCGGACAAGTGGTGGCCTTTGAGCAGATCACCTTGTTCGGCCTGATTGTGGTCGGTCGCCGTGCCGTTCATTACGGGCCGATTGACCCGGTGATGTCGCGCGAGCTGTTCATCCGCGAAGGCCTGGTGCGGGGCGAAATCCAGTCGCGGGCCAAGTGCCTGACCGCCAATACCCAACTGCTGGAACAACTCGACGAGCTGGAGGCCAAGGCCCGGCGCCGCGATATTCTGGCCGACGAAGAAACCCTGTACGCGTTCTACGACGCGCGCCTGCCCGCTGAAATTCATCAGACCGCGACCTTCGACAGCTGGTATCGCATCAACAGCCAGAAAGACCCGCAGCTGTTGATCATGCGCGAAGAAGACGTGCTGGCCCGTGAAGCCACTGAAATCACCGCCCAGCATTTCCCGGACACCCTGCATCTGGGGGATTTGACCCTGGAGCTCAGTTATCACTTTGAGCCCAACCACCCCCGTGACGGGGTAACGGTCAAAGTGCCTGCGCCGTTGCTCTCGGTGTTGCCGCCAGAGCGTCTGGAGTGGCTGGTGCCGGGCATGATCGAGGCCAAATGCATTGCTCTGGTACGCAGCCTGCCCAAGGCGCTACGGAAAAACTTTGTTCCGGTACCGGACTTCGTCAAGGCCGCCTTGCAGCGCATGGCCTTCGCCGAAGGCTCGTTGCCCCAGGCGCTGGGCCGTGAGTTGTTGCGCATGACCGGGGCACGGGTGAGCGACGAGGCGTGGACTGAAGCGGCGCAGCAGGTGGAAAACCACCTGAAGATGAACCTTGAAATTGTCGATGGCGAAGGCAAGTTCCTTGGCGAAGGCCGCGATCTGGCCGAGCTGACAGCCCGCTTTGCGCAAGCCAGTCAGGCCGCGTTGGCGGTGCCGCAAACAGCGAAAAACCAGCAGCCGGTCGAGGCCAAAGTGTTTGCCCCGGTGGCTGAAAAAACCCAGCAGAAGATTGCCGGGTTGTCGATGACGGTTTATCCGGCATTGGTAGAAGAGGGCAACACCGTCAAGGAAGGTCGTTTCTCGACGCCGGCCGAGGCTGAATATCAACATCGACGGGCGCTTCAGCGGTTGTTGATGCAGCAACTGGCCGAGCCGGCCAAATTCTTGCGCGCCAAGTTGCCGGGGCTGACTGAACTGGGACTGCTGTATCGCGAACTGGGCAGGGTCGAGAGTCTCGTGGAAGACATTCTGCTGGCCAGCCTCGATAGCTGCATCCTTGAAGGCGAAGCCGTATTGCCGCGCGATGGCGCGGGCCTGGCTGCGCTTGCCGAGCGCAAGCGCGGGGCCTGGACCGAGCATGCCGAAAAGCTGGCCAGACTGACGCTGGATATTCTCAAGCTGTGGCACGGGCTGCAAAAGCGCTTCAAGGGCAAGATCGACCTGGCTCAAGCGGTTGCCCTGAATGACATCAAGCAGCAGCTCGGCAATCTGGTGTATCCGGGTTTTGTCCGGGAAACCCCGGCAGTCTGGCTCAAGGAGCTGCCGCGCTACCTCAAGGCCATTGAAATTCGCCTGGAGAAACTCCCCGCTCAGGTCCAGAAAGACCGGGTCTGGAGTGGCGAGCTGAGCGGTTTGTGGGCGCAGTATCAGGCCCGGGCCACCAAGCACGCCCAGGAAGGCAAGCGCGACCCGCAACTGGAGCTTTATCGCTGGTGGCTGGAGGAATATCGCGTATCACTGTTCGGCCAGCAGTTGGGAACCAAAGTGCCCATTTCGGACAAACGCCTGAGCAAACAATGGAGCCAGGTGGACGCCTGAATACCCTGCAGGAGCGGGCTTGCTCGCGAGCTCTTTAGCGGCTTGAAAGCTCGCTCCTGCAGAGATGGACGATCGTGAAGTAACGCCAAAAGTTGCCGTTTATGGCAAACTTCGTCGCTATCACTGCCTGAAATGAATTCAATACCTTCTGTTTGAACAGAATAAGAGGAACGACCGTGCATAACGTCGTCATCAGCGGCACCGGCCTGTACACCCCGGCCAACAGCATCTCCAATGAAGAGCTGGTGCAGTCTTTCAATGCCTATGTACAGCAGTTCAATGCGCATAACGCCGCCGCCATCGAAGCCGGAGAAATCGAACCTCTGGCCGAGTCCAGCGCAGCCTTTATCGAAAAGGCCTCAGGCATCAAAAGCCGCTTTGTGATGGACAAGGCCGGCATCCTGGACCCGCAACGCATGCGCCCGCATTTGCCTGAACGCTCGAACGACGAAATGTCGATTCTCTGCGAAATGGCCGTGGGCGCCGCCAAACAGGCGCTTGAACGTGCGGGTAAAACCGCTGCCGACATCGATGGCGTTATCGTTGCCTGCTCCAACCTGCAACGTCCGTATCCGGCCATTGCAATTGAAGTTCAGCATGCGCTGGGTATCCAGGGTTTTGGCTTTGACATGAACGTCGCCTGTTCTTCGGCGACCTTCGGCATTCAGACCGCCAGCAACAGCGTCCAGCTGGGGCAGGCCCGCGCGGTGCTGTTGATCAGCCCTGAGGTGTGCACCGGCCACCTGAACTTCCGCGACCGCGACAGTCACTTCATCTTCGGCGATGCGGCCACCGCAGTGGTGGTTGAACGTGCCGATCTGGCCACTTCGCCGCATCAGTTCGACATTGTCAGCAGCAAACTGCTGACCACGTTCTCGAACAACATCCGCAACAACTTCGGTTTTCTCAACCGTGCTTCTGACGAATCCCCAGACAGCCCCGACAAGCTGTTCGTCCAGGAAGGCCGCAAGGTATTCCGTGATGTGTGCCCGATGGTGGCCGAGCTGATCGCTCAGCATCTGCAAGAGAACCAGCTCGATGTGGCTGATGTGAAGCGCTTCTGGCTGCACCAGGCCAACCTGAGCATGAACCACCTGATCGTCAAGCGCCTGCTGGGCCGTGAAGCCTCGATCGAAGAAGCGCCAGTGATTCTCGACACTTACGCCAATACCAGTTCGGCGGGTTCGGTGATTGCCTTCCACACGTATCAGGACGACCTGCAAAGTGGCGCACTGGCAGTGCTCAGCTCCTTCGGTGCGGGCTATTCAATTGGCAGCGTGATTCTGCGTAAACGCTGATTCCTATCCTCTGCAGGAGCGAGCGTTTAAAAAGCTCGCGAGCAAGCTCGCTCCTACAGAACAGTAAGCAGAGGCACCCATGGCGGCTGACGATACGGAACTGCTCAAGCGTCTACTGGCCGGGGAACAGCAGGCGTTCAGGGAACTGGTCAGTACTTATCAGGGGCCATGCGTGCGGTGGCCTACGCCATTGTTGGCAGTCGGCATGCTGACGAAGCCGTGCAGGATGCCTGGCTGTCGGTGGTACGCAATATTGGCGGATTTGAATCGCGCTCGAGCCTGAAAACCTGGCTGCTGACCATTACTGCCAACGCTGCCAAAAACCGTTACAAGCAAAATCGCCGGGAAGTTCTGCTCGACGATTTACCTTCGCCTCACGGCACGATCGACGATGATCGGTTTTCCGCTGATGGTCACTGGCTGCTCGCGCCCCTGGCCTGGCATCAGGACACCCCTGAAGCCTTGCTCGCTGAAAATGAACTGCGTGAGTGCCTTGAGCACACGCTGCTCAGCCTCCCACAGTTGCAAAGCAGTGTGCTGGTGTTGCGTGAGCGTCAGGGGCTAGCGCTGGAAGAGATTTGTAATCTTCTTGATATATCCCTCTCCAATGTCAGGGTGCTGGTACATCGGGCCCGGCTTAAAGTCTTCGCGACCGTGGAGCATTTCGAGGAAACCGGTGAATGCTGACCTGCAAGCAATACGTTGCCCGGTCGAGTGATTATCTGGATGGTCAACTGACATTTCGTCAGCGCTTGAGGGTGCGCCATCATTTGCTATTTTGTCCGAACTGCAGACGTTTTACCCGGCAAATGCGTTTGATGGGGGCAGTGCTTGCAGCGATGCCTGAAGAGCCGTCGATCGATCCTGAGGTGACGGTCAAAAGGATGATGCGCGAGCGGTCAGGCGGGGAATGAAACGCCAAGTGAAGGCGTCGTCGACGGATAAGAGGGGATCGACGCTACCTTCACTCAACGGTTTGCTCTTAGAACTTGGCTTCTACATCCAGTTGCAGGGTGTTGGCGTTGGCATCTTTCTGGGTAGTGGTCGCGTAATCGGCCTTGGTCAGGAAGTACGTAACGCCGACACCAAAGTTCTTGTCGATCTCGTAGCCCACTTTGACTTTGTGCCCGCGTGAACCGGTAGTGCCGTTGGCAAAGTCAGAGTCTGTAAAGGCACCCACCACCGCGTTACGCTGAATATCGCGGTAGTTGTAGTCCAGGCTGAAGGCGTTCAACTTGCTTTTGAAACCCACCAGCCAGGCGTTGTCTTGATCACTGTCGGTGGCTGCGTTGTGTACGTATTGACCGTACAGCGACAGTGGTACCGGCAGGTTGGCGATATCGATCTGACCGAAGCCTTCGTACAGACGGAATTCGTCGGTGCTGTTGCCGTTAACGGCCAGCGCGCATGGCGTGGTCTTGGTGCCGGTAGTAGGGCAGGCGCTGTCCTTGTCATTGTTGTAGCTGTAAACACTGCCGCCCAACGTCACTTTCAGGCTGTCGGTCGGTGCGAAACGGGCGCCCAGCTGGCCTGCATACAGGCTCAGGTCGTTGCGAAACTGCACACCTTCGCCGTCGACGTTGTCCTTGAGAGTGTAGTAACCGGCGCTACCGAACATCTCGATGCCGCTGTTACCCAGGTTGTGCTTGTAAGTGGCCGCCAGACCTTCAGGGTTGATATCGCTATCCCAGATCACGTCGCCCATGTTGACCCAGGGTTGCGGCATCTTGCCGCCGATCAGGTGCAGGTCCTTGACGGCTGTGGGGTGATAGTCGATGTAGGCCTGATCGAGCCACAGTTGTTTCTTGTCGAAATAGTTGTCCAGGTCCTGGTTGGTGGAGCGTGCATCGTCGCCTCCACCAGTGGCAATGCGGATACCGGTGTTCACTTGCGGGTTGATTTCGGTATAGGCGCCCAGGCGGGCACGGATTCGTTGGCGATCCTTGTTTTTACCATCGGATTCGCCATCGATTTTGACCGTTTCCTGACGAACCCGGACGTCGCCCTTGAATTCAGTCTTGGCAGCCCAGGCCACTTTTTGTTCGAAGGCGCTGAGGTCAGATTTTTTCACCTGATTGGCGACTGCTTCTTGTTGGGCCTGTTTCTCACTGGTCAGTTCGGTTTGCAGTTCGGCATATTGGGCCGGCGAAATGGAGCCGTTGGCTTTAAGCATTTCGAGCAATTTGGCATCGACCCCGGCACTTGCCGGAACGCTCATGGCCAATACCAGCCCCCCACACAGTCCCGCCGCAACCCGTGTAGATACAAGACGCATATGAAACTCCCAGTGTCGAGATGGCCCAGGCCATCTCAGAAAAATTCGGCCCTTGATGGGCTCGCATTAATGAAGCTGAGGCTGCTGCAGTTACACCGCTCATAGCCCCGTGTTCTAAGAAGCGGCGCCAGTATCGCGGCTGGATATGACAGAAAAGTGGCAAAGTGATAGCAAGTCTGTGACAGCAAGTCAGGCGCTCGCAGGGTCGTAGGGTCAGTGATCGCAATCTGTCAGCCGAGCCCTGTTTTGAAGGTTTACGATCGCTTCGCAATCGGACGTCGTCTGCGGCAACGGCTACGTGACAGCCTGTGGGTTGCACGGCATTGCCAGCCCGGCATCAGGTGCTACCATCGCCGCTCTATGCCGCACTCCGGGGACAACCAATGCCGTTACACCGTCTGGACAGCCTGGGCGCCATCTCGGCCCATGAATGGGATGCACTGGTGCCAGTGGCTCAACCGTTCCTGCGCCATGCTTTTCTGAGTGCGCTGGAAGACAGCGCCAGCCTGGGGCCTCAGTCCGGCTGGCAGCCCGAGCACTTGCTGCATTATGAAAACGGCCAGTTGCTGGCAGCGCTTCCCAGTTATCGAAAATGGCATTCCTACGGTGAATACGTGTTCGATCATGAATGGGCCAATGCTTGCGAGCGGGCGGGCATTGAGTACTACCCCAAACTGCTGACTGCGGTGCCGTTCAGTCCGGTCAGCGGTCCGCGATTGCTGGCAGCCAGTAGCGCAGACGGGCTTGAATTGCTTGGCGCCTTGCCCGGTTACCTGGAGATAGAAGGGCTCAGCAGCGCCCATATCAATTTCACCGATGAGCTGGCCGATACCGCATTGTCACAACAGCCCGGCTGGCTGCAGCGGCTGGGCTGCCAGTTTCATTGGCAGAACCGCGGGTACCGTGACTTTCAGGATTTCCTCGATGGATTGAGTTCGCGCAAGCGTAAGCAAATGCGCAAGGAGCGCGAGCAAGTGGCCGGGCAGGGGTTTGAGTTTGAATGGCTAGAAGGTCATCAAGTGAGCGAAGCGCAATGGGATTTCGTTTATGCCTGCTATGCCAATACCTACGCCGTGCGTCGACAAAACCCGTACCTGACCCGTGAATTTTTCAGTCTGCTGGCCGAGCGCATGCCCGAGTCCATTCGTGTCGTGCTGGCCAGGCAGGGTTCAAACCCGGTGGCAATGGCCTTCAGCCTGATTGGCGGTGACAGCCTGTATGGACGCTATTGGGGTGCCTGGGCGAGTTCGACCGATTGCACTTCGAAACCTGTTTTTATCAGGGCATGGATTACGCCATCGCAGGCGGCATTCAGCGCTTTGACGCCGGTGCGCAAGGTGAGCACAAGCTGATCCGCGGCTTTGAGCCGGTCATCACCCATTCCTGGCATTACTTGCGCCATCAGGGTTTGAAAGCGGCAGTCAGCGATTTTCTGGCGCGTGAGCGGGTGGGGGTGCTGGCGTATGCCGAAGAGGCGAGGTCGGCTCTGCCTTACCGGCAGGCCTGATCCTCGCCGGGTTGCCTGTCAGCTGTTTTCCTTGCCCAGCCAGCGATACGTCAAGGCACCCATGGCCGCGCCCACCAGCGGTGCGAGCCAGAACATCCATAACTGCTCAAGTGCCCAGCCGCCTACGATCAAGGCCGGGCCAGTGCTGCGTGCCGGGTTGACGGAAGTGTTGGTGACCGGGATCGAGATCAGGTGGATCAGGGTCAGCGTCAGGCCGATGGCTATCGGTGCCAGACCTGCAGGGGCGCGCTTGTCGGTGGCGCCCATGATGATCAGGATGAACATCGCCGTCATCACCACTTCGCACACCAGCCCCGAGATCATCGAGTAACCGCCTGGGGAGTGGTCGCCATAACCATTGGCGGCCAGTCCGCTGGCGGCCAGGTCAAAGCCGGGTTTGCCACTGGCAATCAAATACAGCAGCGCGGCGGCGATGATGCCACCCAGAACCTGGGCCACCATATAGGCAGGCAGCTCTTTTGCAGGAAAGCGCCCGCCCACCCACAGTCCGAACGATACAGCGGGGTTAAGGTGGCAACCGGAGATATGCCCTATGGCGAATGCCATGGTGAGGACGGTAAGGCCAAAAGCGAGTGCGACTCCAAGCAATCCGATACCGACGTGGGGGAAAGCTGCGGCCAGCACTGCGCTGCCACAACCACCAAGAACCAACCAGAAAGTACCAACCAACTCCGTAGCCGAGCGTTTGAGCAAGTTCATTTCAAGGTCCTGGATAGATAAATCTATCGACCGGATGACGCCGGGATGCATCCTGCGTTAATTGCAGAGCTCTCCTGAATTCATACTTCAGTACAGCAGGCCGCCAAGGATTGGCAAGCGTCCAAAAAAAACGCCAGAGCCCTTTAAAAACGGGCGCTGGCGCTGTGTATCAGTGGCGTTACAGGTCTGCTTTTTTTACCTCAGTCCAGCCCTACAAACCCGCCTGTTTGATGCTGCCACAGACGTGCATACAAGCCACCATGGGCGAGCAGTTCGGCATGGGTCCCGGACTCGGCGATATGGCCTTTTTCCAGAACCACCAACCGGTCCATCCGGGCGATGGTGGACAGCCGGTGAGCGATGGCAATCACGGTTTTGCCTTGCATCAGGGTTTCAAGGCTTTCCTGGATGGCCGCTTCCACTTCGGAGTCCAGTGCAGAGGTGGCCTCGTCCATGATCAGGATCGGTGCGTTCTTGAGCAGTACCCGGGCAATGGCGATGCGCTGGCGCTGGCCCCCCGACAGCTTGACCCCGCGCTCACCCACGTGGGCGTCGAAGCCGCTGCGGCCCTGGGCATCGGACAGGTTGGGGATGAACTCGTCGGCGCGGGCCTTGCGTACCGCCTCCCAGAGTTCTTCATCGGTGGCGTCCGGTTTGCCGTACAGCAGGTTGTCGCGGATCGAGCGATGCAGCAGCGAGGTGTCCTGGGTGATCATGCCGATTTGTTCGCGCAGGCTTTCTTGAGTGACTTCGGCAATATTCTGACCGTCGATCAGGATTCTTCCGCCTTGCAGGTCGTACAGGCGCAGCAGCAGGTTGACCAGCGTTGACTTGCCCGCGCCGGAAGGGCCGATCAGGCCGATTTTTTCGCCGGGTTTGATCACCAGATTGAGGTCGCTGATGATTCCGCTGCGTTTGCCGTAGTGGAAATCCACGTGTTCAAAGCGCACTTCGCCGCGGTCTACGTTCAGGCGCGGTGCCTGTTCACGGTCAGTCACGGCAACAGGCTGGGCGATGGTCTGCAAGCCGTCCTGGACCATGCCGATGTTTTCAAAGATGCCGTTGACCACCCACATGATCCAGCCGGACATGTTGACGATGCGAATCACCAGCCCGGTTGCCAGGGCAATTGCCCCCACACTGATCAGCGACTGGCTCCATAACCACAATGCCAGGCCGCTGGTGGTCACGATCAACAGGCCGTTGAGGGTGGTGATGGTGACATCCATGCTGGTCACGACGCGGCTGGCCAGCTGGGTTTTTTCGGTTTGCTCGATGATGGCTTCGCGGGCGTACTGCTGCTCGAAGTTGGTATGGGCAAAGAGTTTGAGGGTGGTGATGTTGGTATAGCCGTCCACAATCCGGCCCATCAGTTTGGAGCGGGCGTCGGAGGACACCACCGAGCGCTCTTTGACACGGGGCACGAAATAGTAAAGCGCGCCGATATAGCAGGCGATCCAGGTCAGCAGCGGGATCATCAGGCGCCAGTCAGCCTCGGCAAACAGCACCAGCGAGCTGATGGCATAGATCAATACATGCCACAGGGCATCGACGGCCTGCACGGCCGAGTCGCGCAGCGAGTTGCCGGTTTGCATGATGCGCTGGGCAATACGCCCGGCGAAGTCATTTTGAAAGAAGTTGAGGCTTTGCTTGAGCACGTAGCTGTGGTTTTGCCAGCGGATCATGCTGGTCATGCTCGGGTTCAGGGTCTGGTGCACCAGCAGGTCATGCAGGCCGAAGAAAATGGGGCGGATAATCAGTGCAACGACCGCCATCCAGATCAGCTCGTTGCTGTGGATTCTGAAGAAATCGGTAGTGGGCGTGCCCTGGGTCAGGTCAATCAGTGTGCTCAGGTAGCTGAACAGAGAGACTTCGATCAAGGCGGCAATCAGCCCGACCACCAGCAGGGCGGCAAAGATCGGCCACACCTGGCGCAGGTAGTAGTAATAAAACGCCCAGACAGTACTGGGTGGAGCAGGCGTGGGAGCTTCGCGGAAAATATCGATCAGCTTTTCAAAATAGCGATAAAGCATTGGCACTGACGCCCGCAGCGCGGGCTCTCCTTTAGTGTATGACCCCCCACAATCCTGCAGGAGCGAGGTCGCTCCTGCAGGTTCAGTATTCGGTCAAATTCCTTGCGTGAACCCTTCCGTCAGTCGATGCGCTTGGCGGACTTGATGAGCACAGGATCGATCGGGACATTCTGCATGCCTTGTTTAGTGGTGGTCTGCGAGTTGACGATCTGGTCAACCACGTCCATGCCATTCACAACCTTGGCGAATACGGCATAACCGGCGTCACGGCCCGGGTCCAGAAACGCGTTGTCCGCCACGTTGATAAAGAACTGGCTGGTGGCGGAGTCCGGGTTGGAAGTACGGGCCATCGACAGGGTGCCACGCACGTTGTGCAGGCCGTTGCTGGCTTCGTTCTTGATCGGGTCGCGGGTCGGCTTTTGGGTCATTTGCTGGGTAAAACCGCCGCCTTGCACCATAAAGCCCGGAATCACACGGTGGAAAATGGTGTTGTTGTAGAAGCCGCTGTCGACGTACTCCAGAAAGTTTTTGCTGCTGATCGGGGCCTTGACCGGGTCCAGTTCGATTTCGATCTTGCCAAAGCTGGTGTCCAGCTCAACATGGGGCGCTTTGGTCGGTGCGGGGGTGGCCGCCATGAGGTTGGCAGCGAAGAGCAGGGCACCGGCGGCGAGGGCAATTTTTTTCAGCATGGGTCTAGGATCCTGGACAGTGGGAGCAACTGCGCGAGAGCACTCACGCACGATGGAATAGGGTGATGGCGGGACCGGCCGGTTCAGACTGGTCGCGCACTTTGGACAGGATATTCGCGATCATTGTTCCTGCCCACCGTTGTCATGCCCGCACAGGGTTGATCAACCTTGCAGGGGGGCTGCAAAAGGTGCGTCCAGAGGCGCTGTATCAAAGGTACGCAATAGCTCGACAAGTATTTGTGTGGCCGGGCCCAGGGGTTTGTCTTTGTTGGAGTACAGGAAGAACAGCGGGTGACGGCTGCCGCCCTGATCCATAGGCAACTGTTTGAGCACGCCTTCCTTGAGCTCGCGTTCAATCATGTGCCGCGGCAACCAGGCAAATCCCAGGCCGCTGCCCACAAAGGCTGCAGCCGTAGCCAGGCTGCCGACGGTCCAGCGCTGTTCCGCCCCCAGCCAGCCCATGTCGCGCGGTTGCTGGCGTCCCGAGTCGCGGATCACCACCTGAAGCTGGCTTTCGAGATCCTGAAAATGCAATTCGCGCTGCAGGCGATGCAGCGGGTGATCAGGGTGCGCAACGGCAACAAACTCCACGGCACTGAGCTCGGCGCCCAGATAGCCGGGGATGTTGAAGCTGCTGATGGCCAGGTCGGCCACGCCCTCAAGCAGTACCTCTTCAACGCCCGACAGGACTTCTTCGCGCAAGCGCACACGGCAACCGCGGCTTTGCGGCATGAACGCGGTCAGGGCGCGTACCAGCCGTGCATTGGGGTAGGCCGCATCGACCACCAGCCGTACTTCGGCTTCCCAGCCCTGCTCCATATGGTGCGCCAGGTCTTCGAGCTGGCTGGCCTGCTTCACCAGTTGCCGGGAACGGCGCAGCAACACCTCACCGGCTTCGGTGAGCACCGCTTTGCGCCCGTCGATACGTAACAACGGCACGCCGAGTTGATCCTGCATGCGGGCCACGGTGTAGCTGACGGACGATTGAGAGCGATGGAGGACTTCAGCTGCCTGGGCGAAGCCGCCGTGGTCTACCACCGCTTGCAGGGTGCGCCATTGATCAAGGGTTACACGGGGCGCCTTCACGATGAATTCCTTTGCCGGGAGTCTGGGTTATTGCGATCTGTAGCAGCGGCTACAGGTGATCGCTATATCAACAGGATTATAGATAGGTTGAAGCAAGTTTTTGCGCTTTTTCATCGAAGCTTTGCCCTCTAATCTTCGCTCCATCGTCTTACAGCATTTACAGATGGAGTCTAGCCAGCATGTCACGAGTTCTGATCATTGAAAGCAGCGCGCGCCAGCAGGATTCGTTTTCCCGTCAGCTGACCCGGCAGTTCATCAGCCAATGGCAATCGGTCCACCCCGGTGATCAGATCACCGTTCGCGACCTGGCATTGAACCCGGTGCCGCACCTGGACGCGGACCTGCTGGGCGGCTGGATCAAACCTGAAGAACAACGTTCTGCAACCGAGAAAGCCTCCCTGCAGCGCTCCAACGAGCTGACTGATGAGCTGCTGGCGGCTGATGTGCTGGTGATGGCGGCGCCGATGTACAACTTTGCGATTCCAAGCACCCTCAAAGCCTGGCTTGACCATGTGCTGCGGGCCGGCACCACCTTCAAATACACAGAAACCGGGCCCCAAGGGCTGCTGACCGGCAAAAAAGCCTACGTGCTGACGGCGCGTGGCGGGATCTATGCCGGCAGCCCGGCGGACCACCAGGAGCCCTATCTGCGTCAGGTGATGGCTTTCATCGGCATTCACGACGTGACCTTCATCCATGCCGAAGGGATGAACCTGGGCGGTGACTTTCAGGAAAAAGGTTTGAACCAGGCCAAGGCCCGGCTTTCTGAAGTCGCATAGGCTGTTAATCGACAGATAATCGGCAGCGGGCTTAATCGCTTCATTGCTCCTTCAAGCATGCGGTTCGCGCATCGAACCTCCCTTTGCACTTCTCTCCTGAGTGCTCATACCCGGTCAGCTTTAACGCTGGACCGGGTTTTTTTTGGCAGGCATTTCGCCTGCGGCGCAAAACCGCTAATGTCGCGCCCTGCGAAACAAGCCGGCGGACGTATCTGCCGTCAGGCAATCACGACTTTCCGGGCGAGACATTCATGGGTTATCTGCTAATTGTGACGCTGATTCAGGCGTTTTCCTTCAGCCTGATTGGTGAGTATCTGGCTGGACACGTCGACAGCTACTTTGCAGTGCTGGTGCGGGTGGTACTGGCCGGGCTGGTGTTTATCCCGCTGACCCGCTGGCGCCAGGTGGAACCCGGTTTCATGCGCGGCATGCTGTTGATCGGTGCCTTGCAGTTCGGCATCACCTACGTCTGTCTGTACCTGAGCTTTCGCGTGCTTACGGTGCCCGAAGTCCTGTTGTTCACCATCCTCACGCCGTTGCACGTGACATTGATTGAGGATGCCCTTAACCGGCGCTTCAACCCCTGGGCGCTGGTAGCGGCGATGGTGGCTGTATCGGGGGCGGCAGTGATCCGCTTTGACAGCATCAGCGGGGACTTCTTTAAAGGCTTCCTGTTGTTGCAACTGGCCAACTTCACCTATGCCGCCGGTCAGGTGCTGTACAGGCGTCTGGTGGCGCGCTATCCGACTGAATTGCCGCATTACCGACGTTTCGGTTTCTTTTACCTCGGCGCGTTGGCGGTGGTATTGCCGGCCTTTCTTGCATTCGGCAAAGCCGACTTTTTACCCGACGCGCCTTTGCAGTGGGGGGTGCTGGTGTTTCTGGGGCTGGTCTCCACGGCCTTGGGCATGTACTGGTGGAACAAAGGTGCCTGCCTGGTCACGGGGGGCACTCTGGCGGTGATGAACAACCTGCATGTGCCGGTGGGGTTGTTGCTCAACCTGCTGATCTGGAATCAGCATGAACCGCTGGGCAGGTTGTTCCTTGGGGCAGGGGTGATTCTGCTTGCCGTCTGGATCAGCCGCCTAGACCGCAGGGCTGTGACGGTCTAAGGTTTTTGGCAACCCATCCACCTAATGGAGACCAGAGATGACAGTCAGGGTGTTGATCTTGCCGGGTCTGTTCAATTCAGGAGCAGAGCATTGGCAATCACAGTGGGAACAGCGCTACAGCGGGTTGCACCGGGTCAAGCAGCAGGACTGGGAAACCCCGGCCTGTCCGGATTGGGTGCAGCGCCTGCAAGAGAAAGTCGCGGGCAGCCAGCGCCCTGTAGTTCTGGTGGGGCATAGCCTGGCCTGTACGCTGATTGCGCGTTGGGCGCAGCAGCACCCGCAAGCGGCTGAACGTGTTCGTGGTGCGTTGCTGGTTGCGCCCAGTGATACCGAAGCTGACAGTTACCCGTCGGGTACCTCGGGTTTTACTCCCATGCCGCTCAATCGTCTGCCTTTTGACTCTATTACTGTGGCCAGCACTGACGATCCGTATGTATCCGTCGAGCGCGCAACCGCCTTCAGCGATGCCTGGGGCAGCGAACTGGTCATGCTGCAAAAGGCGGGGCATATAAACGGTGATACCGGTTACGGTATATGGCCGCAAGGGATTGGGCTCCTATTCAAACTCACCGGTGATCCGCAATTTAAATCCCAGTAATGTTATAAGCCGCATTAACCCTTCTGATAAAAGATATGAGGGTGTGCGGCTTTAATCAAAGAATCACACCAGGGGTTGGCGGCGCCAAATTTATGTTGCAGCCATTCTGCAGGCACATACACATGATCAAAACAAATAAGGCTCGGGACTTTATCCTGTAACGATGCAAGGCTGACTTCTTTTTCCGAACCGCCCATGGCCGCCGCCATGAATACAGTGCCGTCCGGTGTTAGTGCCAGCGAGCGCTTCCAGGCAGGCAAGTGACGCGTTCTTTTGCAAATGGGTTTTATCCAGCGTATAGGGCGAGCCACGGAATATCTCTCCATGTTATGGGGCAGGTGCTGTTTTGGGCAGGTGTGGCGCTGAATAGGTATTGCGGTAGACGTCGTTCATTTGTTGCAGGGGGGTATAAAAACCTGAGGCGGTGTTCGAATGATACTGGGTGATCAAATCGATATTGAATGGTGCGGACGCAGTGGCTTTCGACGCCCCGGTTGAATAGCGTGCGTCAGGGGCGCCAGCATAATTGAACGGCAATGAATCGTTTAATGTATGGGCCAGCGTTGGCAATAACCCATCAGGATCGAGGTCTGTCGCTGGAAGAGCAGTTGGGGGCTGAAAATGGCTCTGGCACACGGCAGTGTAAAACAGGCACAGGCTCAGGCAGTACCGGAGCAGCCGGTGTGGGTACGCACGTGTCATTCGATAAGCTCATGGGGCTGACTTAAGGGAAGGACACGGTAGCGCAGGGGGAAAAGGCGGGCTTGTGCGTTGTCTTAATTAACCTTACTGAACCATAATCCTGGCCGGTTTCAGTCGGAAAATTGAAAGGTCCAAGCAAGGGCGACTAAAGTTTGCTGGGTTTAATGCCGATGGTTTTTAACGCGACAAATGCCGTTTTTTGTAATTAACCATAGGCTGGCCGCTGCTCTGTACTCGGCGTTTAGTTAGCTTCTGTCCCTCAGGAGTCTCGCAAAATACCCGCAGTCTTGGCCCGGGTGTTTTGATGGCGGCACTTGTATTTCACCTACCGGGGTACATGGCATACGCCGGTCAAAAAATTGTTTATGTTGTAGTAGTACTCGTTATCGGAAAAGTAATTGAACGTCATCAGGCCCCCGTGCATGCCCCTGGACATGAATGGCGTGTTCTTGCCTGCCGTGTCGTTATCGAAAATCACCACGTTGGAGGTTTCGAACAGAAATCTTGAGGTGTCGAGTTTTTCAGTCGAAACTTCAAATTTACGGTTGTAAATATAGGTGACGTTATCCGGGCTTTTAATTTTGTAGTACACATAAATGGCATCTTCCTTGGGGGAAATGGTGATGTCACCTGCGCCAGACCATCGGTCAGCGCTGTACTCCATATTGTTGAAGTAAACAGAGGCGTAACAGGGGGCTCTGGGTATGTCTTTGTAAATAATCCAGGCATGGCGCGCACTCAGGCCACCAAAAACCAGCAGGGATAACAGACCTGTACAGACTAAGGTTTTTTGCCAACGATCTGGTAATTGGTGCATATGGCCTCTCCTTTACTTTCAGGCTTTTCGCAACTGATCACTAACTGTGACAATGGCTTTCTGACGTAATAACTGGTGCCTGAAAACAGCAGGTTGGGGTCAAAAGGTTTCATGTGTTCGGCAATGTCATCCCTGGATAATTTCTCGCTGGACTCGACATACAGTGTGTGGCCGTTCTCGCTCCAGATGGCTTTCCAGCCTTCAAGTTCCGGAGGGCCGCAGAGTATTAGCCAGGCATAAACTACCGGCATCACCAGCCCGCCAAGCACGACGGCATAGCCCGCAATGATTCTGAAGTAGTTACGGGGTTGTGGAGCAGGTACCGGGGAGGGAGCAGGCGCAGGGATCACAACAGCTTGAGCGCTCGAGGGCTCGGGCAGTAAAGTCGGTGCGCCTGATTCTGCAGGGTATTGAATGGGGGTGTTTTCAGCGCCGGGCTCTGTCTGCACGCTGTCGTCATGGGGTTCACGTTGACTGCTCAGGGTGACAGTGCACAGCAGAAGCACCCCTCTTCTGGGCAGGGTTTTGATGGCATGGCGGGACAGTCCGATTACCGAGAAGTGCGTGCGTAATGTGTGCAGGGTCTTGTAATAACTGCCATCGGATACCACGAGACCGCGTTCGCCCCACACTCGGCTGATAAGTAACTCTTTATCGGATACGCCATCTATCAGTGCGAGCAAAAAGTCACTTTCGTTACTGCCTAACTGTGCGGTTTTTTCGTCCCTGGTGAGTTGCATTAACTCTGGATCATACAAGCAAGCAGGCTCCATCCCGCGTTGCGCTGATTCAGCGTCTGTTTGTTTCACCTGTTTTGTTCCTTGTGTCACTTAAGCCTGACCGTGTGCACATGGATTATGCCGGTTTAGCGCTGTGCACTTGAAGACGTCAGTGTTAACCGTGGAGACACTATTCATTCTTTTTCAGGCAGGCGCGACTCCAGGAGTCGCGCCGGTTGATCAGGGTTCTTTAGCCAGCACGGGCATCAGGCCGTTGCGCAGATCATTGCCGCTCGGCTGTTGATAGATGCTCAAGCCGAACTCGGGC
Organism: Pseudomonas versuta; assembly: GCF_001294575.1. Classification (NCBI taxonomy): domain Bacteria; kingdom Pseudomonadati; phylum Pseudomonadota; class Gammaproteobacteria; order Pseudomonadales; family Pseudomonadaceae; genus Pseudomonas; species Pseudomonas versuta. The sequence continues at coordinate 2,923,690 of NZ_CP012676.1, read as the reverse complement.
ATCACTGACAATAGATAGTCAAAAATATCGCCCTGGATTTGCTCGTACTCGTTCCACACCGTGGTGCGGGTAAAGCAGTACACCTCCAGCGGCACGCCCTGGGCTGTGGTTTGCAGCTGACGCACCATGCACGTCATGTTTGGCTGAATTTCGGGATGGCTTTTGAGATAAGCCAGCGCATAGGCGCGGAAGGTCCCGATATTGGTCATGCGTCGACGGTTGGCTGCCAGAGCGGCCACATTGCCCTGTGCTTCGTTCCAGCTTTTGAGTTCAGCCTGTTTGCGGTGCATGTAATCACTGAGCAGGCGTATTTGCTCCAGACGCTGTTCCTGTTCATCGGTCAGAAACCCGATATTTCCGGCATCGATAAACAGGCTGCGCTTGATCCGGCGTCCGCCGGATTGCTGCATGCCGCGCCAGTTCTTGAACGACTCGGACATCAGGCGCCAGGTCGGTATCGAGACGATGGTTTTGTCAAAATTCTGCACCTTGACGGTGTGCAGGGTAATGTCGATGACGTCGCCATCGGCGCCGACCTGAGGCATTTCGATCCAGTCGCCGACCCGCAGCAGGTCGTTGCTGGTCAACTGCACGCTGGCCACGAACGACAGCAAAGTATCCTTGTAGACCAGCAAGATGACCGCAGACATCGCGCCCAGGCCCGAGAGCAGCAGCATTGGCGAGCGATCGATCAGGGTCGCGACAATGATGATGGCGGAAAATACATACAGCAGCATTTTGGTCAGCTGGATGTAGCCTTTGATCGGGCGGGTCTTGGCGTAGTTGGTGCGCGAATAAATATCAAGCAGGGCATCGAGCAGGGCGCTGATTACACGGGTCAGCACAAAGATGGTGATGGCCAGGGCCAGGTTGCCGAGGAAGTGGCGACCGGTTTCGCTCATCTCCGGCACCAGGTTGCGTCCGAACTGCACCATCAGCGATGGCGTCAATTGTGCCAGGCGGTGAAACACCTTGTGCTGGCGCAGGTCGTTGATCCAGTGCAGGGCGGGTTGGCGACCGAGCATCTTGGTAATACGCAAGATCACAATGCGCGCGACGTGTCCGGCTAGTAGGGCGACGCCCACCAGCACGATCAGACCGAGGATGGTCGATACCCAGGGATGTTGGTCCAGGTTGGTGTATAGATCCTGAATTTGAGTCCAGAGTGTTTGAGTTTCCATAAGCGAAAGCGTGATCCCAAAGAAAAATATCCTTGGGATTAGAGCACTTCAGAGCGATTTATGGGCTTTCGTTGTACTAAAGACACTGAAAAACCATTTGTTTCATGCCGTTTGTACAAAGAAACTCGGCCTGGACGCTCGAAACGGTTAATCTATGCCGCTGATTTTTTGCATTTCTTCGAGGTAGCACCCGTGTTTTCCGATTTCGCCCTGCACGAACGCCTGCTTAAAGCTGTGGCCGAGCTTAAATTTGTCGAGCCAACGCCTGTGCAAGCCGCGGCCATCCCGCTCGCGCTCGAAGGGCGTGACCTGCGGGTTACAGCTCAAACCGGGAGTGGTAAAACGGCCGCTTTCGTTCTGCCGATTCTTAACCGCCTGATCGGCCCTGCCAAGATCCGTGTGAGCATCAAAGCGTTGATCTTGCTGCCGACTCGCGAGCTGGCACAGCAAACGCTGAAAGAAGTTGAGCGTTTTTCCCAGTTCACGTTCATCAAGTCCGGTCTGATCACGGGTGGTGAAGACTTCAAGGTTCAGGCTGCCATGCTGCGCAAGGTGCCGGATATCCTGATCGGTACTCCGGGTCGTTTGCTGGAGCAACTGAACGCCGGCAACCTGGACCTCAAAGAAGTTGAAGTGCTGGTGCTCGACGAAGCCGACCGCATGCTCGACATGGGCTTCTCCGAAGATGTTCAGCGTCTGGTCGACGAATGCCCGAACCGTCAGCAAACCATGCTGTTCTCGGCCACCACTGGTGGTTCCGGCCTGCGCGAGATGATCGGCAAGGTCCTGAACAATGCCGAGCACTTGCAGCTCAACCAGGTCAGCCAGCTGAACGCTACCACGCGTCAGCAAATCATCACCGCTGACCACAACCAGCACAAAGAACAAATCGTTAACTGGCTGCTGGCCAACGAGACCTATCAAAAAGCCATCATCTTCACCAATACCCGTGCCATGGCTGACCGCATCTACGGTCGCCTGGTGGCGCAGGATTACAAGGCGTTCGTCTTGCACGGTGAGAAAGACCAGAAGGATCGCAAGCTGGCGATCGATCGCCTGAAGCAGGGCGGCGTCAAGATCCTGGTGGCCACCGACGTGGCGGCCCGTGGTCTGGACGTTGATGGCCTGGACATGGTGATCAACTTCGACATGCCTCGCAGCGGTGATGAATACGTCCACCGTATCGGCCGTACCGGCCGTGCGGGCAATGATGGCCTGGCGATCTCGCTGATCTGCCACGGCGACTGGAACCTGATGTCCAGTGTTGAGCGTTACCTGAAGCAAAGCTTCGAGCGCCGCACCATCAAGGAAGTCAAAGGCACCTACGGCGGACCGAAAAACGTCAAGGCCTCGGGCAAAGCCGTTGGCGTGAAGAAGAAAAAGACCGATGCCAAGGGCGTCAAGAAGAAGACCGGCGCCAAGGCACCGACCAAGCGTAAAATAGCCAACCGCCCTAAGACCGATGCGCTGTCGCTTGTCAGCAAGGACGGCATGGCGCCGCTCAAGCGCCGCAAGCCAGAAGCACCAGCCGCTGAATAAGGCGCTGGCGTGACATAAAAAACCCCGGCCAAGGCCGGGGTTTTTTGTGGGTTTTGATTACGCCACAACACCTGAGGTGGTGGGGCTGGTTCGCATTGTCTGGAGGAGCGTTCACCCGTCAGCCAGAAAGCTGAACGTCCGCCCGGCGCGCCGGTCACTACTGATGAGGTCTTATTTCATCGAACCGTACGGAGCGTAAAGCTGATGACTACTTACAACTGGCCACTGATTGAACGTCTGCTGCATGAAGTGCAGAACAGTGCAGGTGAAAACTTCGCGCCGCGTGCCTATGCCGAAGAGCACGCGGCTGCGCTGGCCGCCGCCGGGCAGCCGATTGGCAATCTGGATGACCTGAAGATGCAGGCTGCAGATTACGAGGCCTTGCTGCTAAAGCGCGGCTTTATCGAAGCGCGGCCGGAAGATGAGGGTGGCAATGGCGAAAACTTCATCCTGACCCCGCGTGGTGCCAGCTTGTTGAGCCTGATCGACAGCAGCATCCCGGGCAACGATCACCCGGTGCAGGTGCTTGATGAGCAAGCTGACGCGCTGGACCCACAGACCTTTGATGCGCTGGCGGCGAAGGCTCAGATAGCCTGAACAGGGTGGCGTAGCCTGCCGAGTGTCAGTAAAAAGACCGCTCGGCCTTGAAGGTCAGCAGGCCGTCGCACTGGCTGTTTTGCCCTGAGTAGGCGGAGCACTCACCGCCATCGAGGCTGGAATCACTGTAGATCAGGTTCAGGTCGACCCCCATCCACGGGCGCGAGAGCTTCACTGACCAGTCATTGAAGGCGCGCACGCTGCCGCCGTCTGCGATGGACACCGGGGAACCCAGCTGGTGGGTGGTGTATTTCATGCTGACACCGATGCCAAAGGGCTGGTTGACGCCCAGGTCGGCAAACAGTGTGCTGTCGCGCCGGTCCGGATCGTTGCTGAAGGCTGCGCCAAAACGGGTGCCCAGGATCGTGAGGCCGGCAAAAATCTGCTGGCTGTCGAGTTCGTTGAGCTTGGGATAGCTGTAGTGGATCATCCCCAGCTCGTAGCTCAGGGTCTGGTCGAAAGGATGCTTGTAACCCAGGTAGGAATCGACTTCGAGGTTGCTGCCAGGCTTGATGCCCATGGTCGGCGCCCATTGCCCCGCATACCAGCCGCTGTCATGGCTCAAGTCCAGGCCTCCATGGAAGGTCGAACCGGAGCTGGTGGGCTTGACCAGGCCCTGGGCCATGCTACGACTCGGCTGGGTGGCAAGCTTGAGGTCAAAGTCGCCGAGCTCGCGGGAAAATACCTGAGCATTGACCATGGTGCTGACCAGCAAAGATGCGGCCAGCAGTAACGCCTGTGTCAGCATGGTTCACTCCCTCATGGCTGGAAGGCTTGATCTAGAGGCTTTAGAGGATACGGATGAATGCCGGCGATCGAGTGCCGTTCGTCTATTTTTGCTGTTCGGGGGAGAAGAGGCGGGCGGAACAAAGGGGCAGGTCGATAGTCCTAGCGCTTTGGAAGGCAAAGCGCATGAGGACCAGATGACGCGAGGGGTATTACTTTTTGCCGAGCGTGATTTGCTTGGACGGGCCAAATGTCTGGCCGCTGACGCCTTTATTGATTTGTTGAATCTCGCCGCCGGATTTCAAGAATGCTTCGATTTGTGCATTGATTGAATCACTGGTTTCAACTGCGGGAGCTGGCTTTGCTTTGCTGGCGGATGCTTTTACACGCATGGCGGCTATTGACCTGTAGAAAATAACTTGGTCAACGATAGTACCTGAAAAGCTTGACAATTGCTTGTTAAATATCTTCCTAAAATAAGGAAGGGTTTTTTCACGTTACATAATTGAAGGCTTAATAGTTCCCTAACTCGCTGTTTTAATTCACTACATCCGGCTTTTAAAAGCAGAGCAGGGAGCAAGGATGGAGGGGCGGGACCGTTCACAGGGTGACGAGTGGCACCCGCACACCGGGAAAAAAACCTGATAAATCAGGCCTGTCGCAGATTTTTTGTCTGCCGGGCTGCGGCGCTCCCGTTCACGCACCTAAACTCGGGTAGAATGCCGCCCACGTAATGAGGGTATTGGACATGGCTTTAATCGGTCGCTACAACAGTTTGCAAGTGGTTAAACATACCAACTTTGGTTTGTATCTGGACGGTGGGGCAGACGGTGAAATCCTGTTGCCCAATCGTTATATTCCCAAAGATATTCCAAGTGAAGATGAAGACTGGCTCAATGTCTTTGTTTATTTGGACAGTGCTGACAAGTTAATTGCCACCACTGAAAAACCAAAAGTTCAGGTCGGTGAGTTCGCCAGTCTTAAAGTGGTTGAAGTTAATAGCATTGGTGTCTTCCTCGATTGGGGGCTGCCTAAAGATTTGCTATTGCCGTATTCCGAAGAAAAACGCCAGATGACCGCCGGCGAATACGTGGTGGTGCATGTCTACCTCGACAAGCACACGCGCCGTATCACCGCGACTGCGCGTCTGGACCGCTATCTGGACAAGACCCCGCCGACTTATCAGGTGGGTCAGGAAGTTGATCTGTTGGTGGCCGAAGCCACGGACATGGGCTTTAAAGCCGTGATCAACAACAAGCACTGGGGCTTGATCCACAAGAACGAGATCTTCAAGTTCATGCGGGCGGGCAAGCAGGAAAAAGGCTACATCAAGGAAATTCGTGCTGATGGCAAGATCAGCCTGAGTCTGCAGCCGGTTGGCCAGGAAGCTGCCAGTAGCCTTAACTCGAAAATCCTCAGCAAGTTGCGCGATAACAACGGTGTGTTGCCGGTCAGTGACAAAAGTGCACCTGAAGTGATCAGCAATCTGTTTGGCGTCAGCAAGGGCAACTTCAAAAAAGCCATTGGCGCGCTATACAAGGAAGGCAAGATTGCGATTCATCCGGATCGCATCGAATTGATCTGATCCAGCACAAGGGGTGGTGACATGAGAAAAGCGGTATGGGCGTATGCCGGTGTGTTACTGGCTTTTCTTGTGCTCGACGGCCTCTGGCTGGGCGTGCTCATGAGCTCTACCTATAGGGAGCTTTTGGGCCCGCTGATGCTGGCGCAGCCCAAGTGGGGGCCGGCTGTGGCGTTCTACCTGCTGTATGTATCGGGCGTGGTGTTCTTTGTCGTGTTGCCGGCCCTGGGGCGGGGCAGTGCGCGCCGGGCCGCAGTCAGCGGTGCGTTCTTCGGGCTGGTGGCCTATGGCACCTACGACATGACCAACTGGGCGACCCTGCAAGGCTGGTCGGCCCAGTTGGCCTTGATGGACATGGCATGGGGCGGGTTATTGACTTGCCTGGCCTCACTGTCGGGTTACTGGACGGCGCGCAAGCTGGCGGTCTGACCCTGCCCTGTAATACATGAGCAACAATTTTTTGATCTTCCCGGGTCGTGGCTTTTTCAGGTGGTGCTATGAGTGTTACGCGGCGGGCAACGGATGCTTTCGCACTGCAAGTCATGCTTGGCTTGTGCCTGATCTGGGGTGTGCAACAGGTCGTGATCAAGACGGCAGCCCCCGACATAGCACCCGTGATGCAGGCCGCCGCACGTTCCGGCATCGCGGCGCTACTGGTAGGCTTGCTGATCTGCTGGAAGGGCGGCTGGAGCCAGGTTCCACACACCTGGCGCGGTGGCCTGCTGGCGGGCAGCCTGTTCGGTCTTGAGTTCTTCTTTATTGCCCAAGGACTGCAACTGACCAGCGCCGCGCACATGTCGGTATTCCTCTATACCGCACCCATCTTTACTGCCCTGGGAATTAACTGGCTATTGCCAAGCGAGCGTTTGCGACCGTTGCAATGGCTGGGTATTTTTCTCGCGTTTCTGGGTATCGCCTTTTCCTTTGCCGGCGGGATTTCTTTTGCCGACATGGACCGCAACATGTTGCTGGGCGACGCCTACGGTATTTTGGCGGGCATGGCCTGGGGGGCGACCACGGTAGTGGTACGCGGCTCCCGGTTATCCGAGGCGCCGGTGACGTTGACCCTGTTTTACCAGCTGATTGTCGGCTTTGTGGGGCTATTGGTGATTGCCGCCGCCAGCGGGCAGATCAGTCATGTCAGCCTTACCGGCGTGGCGGTGGCCAGCGTCCTGTTCCAGGGGCTGGTGGTGTCGTTCTTCAGCTACCTGGTGTGGTTCTGGCTGCTCAAGCGCTATATGGCCTCCAATCTGGCAGTGTTCTCGTTTATGACGCCCTTGTTCGGCGTCACATTCGGGGTGCTGATTCTGGGCGAGCCCTTGAGCTTCAACTTCGTGGTGGGCGCTGTGCTGGTGCTGTTCGGCATCACCTTTGTCAGTGCGGAGCAGTGGATGCGTCGTAGGCTGCGGGCACTGCTGGGGCACTGACTGACCGCCAGGCCAGCAATCCGGCCAGCAACAGTCCGCTGGCAGCGATGAGTAGCGCCGGGTGCAGTGTTCCACTGAAATGGCTGCTGAGCGCGGCCAGCAATGGACCGGTTAGTTGTCCCACAGCAAAGCAGGCAGTGAGCAAGGCCGCATTACGCTGCGTTGCGTGAGGAGCCAGCTCCCTGGAACGTTGCATGACCAGTGGCATGCAGGCCAAAAAGGGTGTCCCGCACAGGATTACCCCCAGCGCCAGGCCGGTACTGCTCGGCAACAGGCACGCCAGCACGCCCAGTGCCTGAATCCATAGCCCGCCCATTAACCACAACCCCGTGGTACCCGGGGCGGGGCGGCGCAAGCTGATCAGCACCACACCTATTGCTGCGCACAACCCGAAGGCGGGCCAGAACAAGTCTGCTTGCCATTGCCCATGGAACCGGGCGTTGGCCATTTGTGACAAAAATGTCGCCGGAATGATGTAGCCCAAACCATAGAGCCCATAAATTGCCCCAAGGCGGCCAATGCCGGGCTGGCGGGTGCCCGGCTGCGGGGTGTGCGGCCGGGCTGTCAGAGTGGCCGGTTGCGGCAGAATCGGCATGATCGCCAGCACCATGATCAGTGCCGCCGCGGCGTAAATTAGCCAGAGCGTGGCCGAGTTTTGCCCCAGAACGTTGGAAAACAGGGCCAGCAAACCGGTGAGCAGAACCCCCACCCCGGGACCTGCAAAGACCAGCGCCCCCAGGCGTGGACGATTAGCCGTCACGGCTATGTGCTGGCTCAGTGACGTAATCATCACCATGACCCAGGCGCTGGCAATCCCGGCTCCAAAGCGTAATAGCAGATGCGGCCAGAAGCCTTGGGCCCAGAACGAAATCAGGGTCAGCGCCACGCACAGCCATAGTCCGCCGTGAAGGCGGCCCCGTACCTGGCCCGGGCGCCTGGCGCGGATGGCGTCCAGTGCGCCGATCAGATACCCCAGATAGTTGGCGGCCGCGATCAGGCCGGCACCGGTCAGATCTATCTGGCCTTCACTGATCAAATGCGGCAATTGTGGGGTCAGGGAGAAGCGGCCAATACCCATGGCCATGATGAGCGCGATGAAGCTGGCTAGCAGGCGGATGAAGGGGGGCATGCTGCTGTTTCCTTAAGTGAAATCATTGACCGTCAGGCTAGAGGACATTGACTTTCCTTAAAAATGAATAATAGTGACCTACTTGTTCTGTTTTGGAGAATGTCGTGGAGTTCAGCCAATTACGGATTTTTCAGGCAGTGGCCGAAGAAGGTTCGATCACCCGTGCGGCTGAGCGCCTGCACCGGGTTCCCTCCAATCTGTCGACACGGCTCAAGCAGCTGGAAGAGCAGATGGGTGTCGAACTGTTTATGCGCGAGCGTCAGCGCCTGCAATTGTCCCCCGCTGGCAAGGTACTGCTCGATTACGCCGCGCGCCTGTTTGCCCTGCATGATGAAGCGCTGAGTGCCGTACAGGGTGGTGTTCCTTGCGGCAAATTTACCCTGGGTACGATGTACAGCACGGCAGCGACTCATTTGCCGAATTTGCTGGCGCACTACCACCGCACCTACCCGGCCGTGAATTTGCACGTGCAGTCGGCCCCCAGCGGCGAATTGCTTGAAGGCTTGCTGACCGGGCGTCTGGATGCCGCGTTGGTAGATGGCCCGCTGGAACTGGCCGGGCTGGACGGTATCGAGTATTGCGAAGAGACCCTGGTACTGATCAGCGATCTGGATCACCCGCCCATTACCCGGGCCCGGGATGTGCAGGGGCACGAGGTATTTGCTTTTCGTCAGGGGTGTTCGTATCGGGCGCGCCTTGAGGCCTGGTATGCAAGTGACCGTGCAGCGATGGGGCGGGTGATGGAAATTGAATCCTATCAGGGCATGTTGGCGTGCGTAGTCGCAGGATCAGGTGTGGCGTTGATGCCGGCGTCGATGCTGGCCAGCTTGCCGGGGCACGAAAATGTAGGCGTACACCCCTTGAAACAACCTTTTGCCAGCACCACAACATGGTTGATGTGGCGAAAAGGCATGACGGGCGCCAACCTGAATGCGTGGATCGAGCTTCAGCAGGCACGCAGGCCGTTGAACGCTGCAGTTTCGACGAAATTGCAGGCGACTGCTTAAAGCAGAAATGTGCGGGATTAGCCTAAAGTTCATTGACCTTAAGCAAGCATCTTGTAGGACTTAGGACTATTATCAGTGCGAAGCGACAACAGAATTCCCGTCGCCAGAGTGACCCCAAGGGGGATATATGAAAGACAAACTGCAAACATGGCTTCATGACGTCGGTGTAGCGCTCGGTCTGATCGAGCCGCCACTGCAACCCGTACCGATCCCGGTCGAGGATCCTCGTCGTCGGCCACAGCGTCGCCGCTAAGCCAGCGATCAGGCTGCTGGCCGCCGGTCATGCGTTGTACTGATCCTTGGTTGCGAGGCAGCCAAGGTGCTGCAGTAAAAAAAGGGGTACGCCCGACGTACCCCCTGAAGAAAACCATCTATCAGATGGCGCTGGCCAATGTGGCCGGGCGTCGATCCAGCAGGCTGACCACCACAAAGCTGAGCAGAGCCACACCCAGGCTGTAATAGATCGGCGTGTTGGCTTCCAGACCATCCTTGAACATAAAAACCAGTGCGGTGACAAAACCCAGGCTCATGCTGGAGATTGCGCCGGCTGTGGTGGCGCGCTTCCAGAAAATCGCCCCGATCAATGGCACCAGCATGCCGCCAACCAGCAGGTTGTAGGCCAGGGTTAGAGCGCTGATCACATCGTTGACCACCAGAGCAATGGCCAGCACCGCAAACCCGGTCAGCATGGTGAACAGACGATTGATATTCAGGCTCGACTGCTTGCCACCGCGCAACTTGGGCAGCAGGTCTTCGGTCAGTACCGTGGAGGCGGCCAGCAAGCCTGCGCTGGCAGTCGACATCATGGCCGCCAGTGCGGCAGCAATCACCAGCCCGCGAATGCCGTCCGGCAGCGAAACCTTGACGATGGCAGCGAACGCATTGTTCACGTTGTCCAGGTCCGGGATCAGTACGTGAGCAGCCATGCCGATCAGGGCGCAGGTCAGGCCATAAAGGATGCAATAGAAGCCGGCGAAGGTACCGGCATACTTGGCCACTTTGGCGGTTTTTGCGGTAAACACCCGTTGCCAGATGTCCTGACCGATCAGGATGCCGAAGAAGTAAATCATGAAGTAGGTGACGATCGTGTCCCAGCCGATACTGGTGAAGCTGAAGTTCGAGGCGGGCAACTTGCTGACCAGTTCATCCCAGCCGCCGACGCGGTAAAGACAAATCGGCAGCAGGACAAACATCAGGCCGACGGTCTTGATCACGAACTGCACGATGTCCGTCAGGGTCAACGACCACATGCCGCCAATGGTGGAATACACCACCACAACGCCACCGCCCAGCAGCACCGAAACCCAGAACGGCAGGTCAAACAGCACCTCAAGAACGGTGCCGATGGCAAGAATCGAGGTCACGCCAATCATCAGCGCGTAGGCCAGCATGATCACTGCGCTGGCCTGGCGGGCCATCGGGTTGTAACGCTTTTCCAGCACCTGGGTCACGGTGAAAATTTTCAGCTTGAGCAGCGGCTTGGCGAGAAACAGGTTGAGCGCAATGATTCCGCAGCCCAGTGCGGCGCACAGCCAGAAACCGGAAATCCCGTGTACATAGCCCAGGCGCACCGTGCCGACAGTGGAGGCGCCGCCGAGTACGGTCGCAGCCATGGTGCCCATGTACAGGGTCGGGCCCAGGTTGCGCCCGGCAACCAGATAGTCTTCGTGGGTTTTTGCCTTGCGCATGCCGTAGTAACCCAACACAAGCATTGCCGCTGCGTAGATCAGGACGACCAGTAGATCTAAAGCCATGATGGCGAGTCTCCAATTATTTTTTTTATGAGGCTGTCAGGCGATTTGTGGCATCGCCGCTTTTACGGCTGCTGTCTTTGGGGTGCTGCGTGGATTGAGGGGGCCGAACACGCAAGACGGTTCGGGGAAGAGGCTGAGCAGGGCCAGGTACACCAGCGACGCAAGGCCCAGGGTTACCGGCAGGCTGATATCAATGCCTTCGGCCAGATTGCCCAGCGGTCCGACGAACTGGCCCGGCAGGTTGACGAAGCACAAGCCCACCAGCGCACTGGGAATCCAGGCGCCCAGACCGCGCCAGTTCCAGCCATGGGTGAACCAGTAGCGGCCCCCGCTTTCTGAGCGGGTGAACACTTGCAAGTCATCCGGGCAATAGAAGCCGCGACGTTTGATCAGGCCTATGATCATGATCACCATCCACGGGGTGGTGCAGGTGATGATCAGCACGGCAAAGGTCGATACGCTTTGCACCAGGTTGGCAGCGAAGCGTCCGATAAAGATGAAGGCAATCGACATCACGCCGATCAGCAATGTCGCTTTTACCCGTGACAGCACTCGTGGGAACACGCTGGACAGGTCCAGGCCGGTGCCATACAGCGAAGTAGTTCCGGTCGACATGCCGCCGATCAGCGCGATCAGGCACACTGGCAGGAAAAACCAGCTTGGAGAAACGGCCAGCAGGCCGCCGACATAATTGTTGGCGGCGATATAGTCCGGCGCTTTGCTCGCCACAATGGTTGCCGTGGCCAGGCCAAACAGAAACGGGATCAGGGTAGCAATCTGCGCGGCAATCACCGCCAGCATGATGCGACGCTTGGGTGTGGTGCGAGGGATGTAGCGTGACCAGTCTCCGAGGAATGCACCGAAGGAAATCGGGTTGCTCATGGCCACCAGCGCGGCGCCGATAAAGGCTGCCCAAAAACCGCTCTGGCCGAGCGCGATACTGCCGGCGAACTGGCTGTCGAATGCCGGGGCAAAAGCGAAGACGCCCAGCAGGAACAACAGGCTGGCCGCCCACACTGCAATGCGGTTGACCCACAACATAAAGCGAAAGCCGTAGATGCATACCGTCAGCACCAGCACCGCGAACACACCGTAGGCCAGGCCCAGGCTAAGGTCGGTTTCCGGAATGCCGATCATGCGTTTGGCGCCGCCGATCAACGCATCCCCGGAGCTCCACACTGACAATGAGAAGAAGGCAATGGCCGTCAGCAGGGACAGGAACGAGCCGACAATCCGCCCGTGCACACCGAAATGCGCACCGGAAGACACAGCATTGCTGGTGCCATTGAGCGGGCCGAACAAGCCCATGGGCGCCAGAATCAGCGAACCCAGCAATACGCCGAGCACAATTGCCCAGGCGCCTGCCTGAAACGACAAACCGAACAGCACGGGGAAACTGCCAAGCACGGCGGTGGCAAAGGTGTTGGCGCCGCCGAAGATCAAGCGAAACAAATCGCCGGGCCTGGCGCTGCGTTCATTGTCCGGAATCTGTTCGACGCCGTGGGTTTCTATTTGACGCACATTATTCTGCTTGTTTTTATTATTCATGATCAGTTCCGGTCACATTGGCTAAGGGGGCGGCAGCCCTTCCGGCATAGCGGATAAATGTTCATGACAGGCCAGCCACAGGCCTTGTTGTTCTTGTGTGCGAGATCCCTGTCTCTTGAAGACGATGGTCTCGCGTTCCTGGCTAAAAAATTGCTCCCCTTGCATGCGCAGCTCGGTGGCCACGTCATGCACAAACACCGCCACGTCACCTTGCAGGCTGACAAAGGCGTTGCTCGAGATGCATGAGAGCACCTCGAATCCTTCCTCCCGGCGCCAGCTGTCCCACAAGGCCTGATAGGCGTCGCGAGTCAGCAGGGGGCGGGGCAAGGTATAAAACACAAAGCTGGCGTCGGTGCTGAACGCGCCGAAATAGGCTTCACGATCATTACGCGCGAATGCCGACACCAGATTTGCCGCGGCACGCAAAACCTCATCACGTTCGCTCATGGTCAAGTCTCAGCGGTGCACAACGCCGGGAAGTACGCAGAGCATTTCGTAGAGCAGGTTGGCGCCCAGGAGCGAGGTATTGCCGGTGGTGTCGTAAGGCGGCGAGACTTCTACCAGATCACCGCCAACCAGGTCGAGGCCCTGGCAGCCGCGAATGATCTCAATTGCCTGAATAGTGGTCAGACCGCCGATTTCCGGGGTGCCGGTGCCGGGTGCCCAGGCAGGGTCGATACCATCGATGTCAAAGCTGAGGTACACCGGACCGTTGCCGACTTTTTCCCGGACTTCGGCCATCAGGGGGGCCAGCGACTTGTGCCAGCATTCTTCGGCCTGTACTACGCGAAAGCCCTGGGTGCGGCACCAGTTGAAGTCTTCTGCGGTGTAACCCTGTGCCCGCAGGCCGATCTGTACCACGCGGTCACAGTCCAGCAGACCTTCTTCCACGGCGCGGCGGAAGGTGGTGCCGTGGGCGATTTTCTCGCCGAACATGTGGTCGTTCACGTCGGCGTGGGCGTCGATGTGGACCAGGCCTACCTTGCCGTGCTTTTTATGAATGGCCCGCAGGATAGGCAGGGTGATGGTGTGATCGCCGCCCATGGTCAGGGGGATGACATCGTGCTCAAGGATGTCGTCGTATGCTTCTTCGATGATGCGCACCGAATCCAGCAAGTTGAAGGTGTTGATTGCCACATCACCGATATCAGCCACCGATAGCGAGTCGAACGGTGCGGCGCCGGTAGCCATGTTGTAGGGGCGGATCATTACCGATTCAGCGCGGATTTCGCGAGGTCCGAAACGGGTGCCGGGGCGCAGCGAGGTGCCGATATCCAGTGGTACGCCGATAAATGCGACGTCCAGCCCTTTGGCCGACTCCAGGTGGGGCAGGCGCAACATGGTGGCTATGCCGCCAAAGCGCGGCATTTCGTTGCCGCCCAGTGGTTGATGAAGAATTTTGTCCACGGCAGAGGCCTCGTTGTTTGTTATGGGTATGGCGGCCGATTCTGCGAAAGGAGGGGGGCTGAAAGAATCCCTAGGGGCAAATACTTAGTTCATGTTTTTCTAAACTAATGCTGGGGCTCGGGGTAGAATTTGCCGCGTGAATCCTGCCGGGCCGATGTGGGGCCTGGCTTGCAATCTGGTGTACACGAGAGCCCGGGTTGAGGCGCTGGCACGCCAGCTTCCTCAGGTTGAATGTGTTTTTTGTTCCGCCTAATCATGTGAGTCTTTATGGCCAGCGCTTTACCTGATCTAAAACTATTACGAATTTTTACCAGCGTGGTCAGGCACCAGGGGTTTGCCAATGCCCAGCAGGCACTCAACCTGTCGACCTCGGCCATCAGTACTTACATGAGCCAGCTCGAATCCAATCTGGGGCTGGTGCTGTGCCATCGCGGCCGGGGCGGGTTCAGCCTCACCAGCAAGGGCGAGTTGTTTCATCAGGAAACATTGCGCCTGCTGGGTGAACTGGAGGGGTTTGAGCAATATGCCGCAGCGCTCAAGGGCGAGTTGCGCGGCACCCTGAATCTGGGCGTGATTGATTCCACAGTCAGTGATAAAGCGCTGCCTTTTGCCCAGGCAATTGGTGACTACAGCCAGGAACACCCGGCGGTGCATTTGCACCTGTCCGTGATGAGCCCGTATGAATTACAGCTCGGCGTGCAGGACAATCGTCTGGATCTGGCCATCGGGGCGTTCTCTACGCGCATGAGCGGTCTGGTCTATCAGCCGCTGTATCGCGAGCAGCACTGGCTGTATTGCAGCACGCGGCATCCCTTGTTTACTGAGCGACGTATTCCGGAGCCGGTGATCACTCAGCAGCGCATGGTCGGACGCGGTTACTGGAGCCAGGCCGAGCTGGCACGTCATGGCTTCAAGCACAGTGCAGCGACAGTCGACAGCATGGAGGCGCAGCTGATTCTGGTGTTATCGGGCGCCTACATTGGCTATTTGCCGGAGCACTACGCCGAGCCTTGGGTGGAGAAGGGGGATTTGCGCGTGCTGTTGCCGGCGACCTTTGGTTATCAGGCGCCATTCTCGATGATCGTGCGCCGTGGTCGCAGTCGCGAGCCGTTGATTCAAACATTCCGCGACCTGCTCAAAGCCCAGCTTAATCAACCTTGAACGAGATTTAACTGTCATGTCCCGAGCCCAATGCTCTCGCTGCCTGCGCCCGCAAACCCATTGCCTGTGCGCCTTGATCCCGCAGCTGGACAGTCGCACCCGGGTGTTGCTGTTACAGCATCCGAGCGAGGTCGGCCATGCGCTCAATACTGCGCGCTTGGCGGATCTTGGTCTGCTTAACGCTGAGCTGCGGGTGGGGGAGGTCTTTGAGGATTTGGCCACTTTGCTCAATCCTCCGGGGTATCAGGCGCGGTTGTTGTTCCCGGGAGAAGACGCACAACTGATCGACACTGGCGAACCATCTGACGAAAGCCTGCCATGGCTGCTGGTGGTTCCGGACGGTACGTGGCGCAAGGCGCGCAAGCTGCTGCATCTGAACCCGCTGCTGGCGCAGTTGCCCAGGGCCACGCTGCCTGAAGGCGCTGTGTCGCGCTACCGGTTGCGCAAGGCGCCCGGCCCGGGGGCGTTGTCGACTCTGGAAGCGATCGTGCAAGCGTTGGAGATCCTGGAGGCGCCGACCTCTTTTGCGCCTTTACTGCGCCCGTTCGAAGCACTGATTGAAGGCCAGATCGAGGCGATGGGCGCGGATACCTACCAGCGCAACCACGGCGATAAAACCGTATAAAAAACTGTAGGCGCGATCTGTTCTGTCAAAACGGCAATAGCTCGCGAGCAAGCTCGCTCCTACAGGTGTTGGATGTGTCTCAGGGTTTTTCGAGGGTTTTCTGGCGCAGGATGTAAATGCTCACCAGCACGGCGCTGGTCAACATGAAGCCCCGGGCCCAAGGCAGCGGCACCAGGTAGCAGGACAGGCCAATACTCAGCCACATCAGGCCAATGGCGTAGACCTTGCCCTTGAGCGGTATGCCGTTGCCATCAAGATAGTCGCGGATCCATGGCCCGAGCCTCGGGTGCTCGACCAGCCATTGATAAAAACGCGGTGAGCTACGCGCAAAGCAAGCGGCAGCCAATAACAGGAAGGGGGTGGTGGGTAACACCGGCAGGAAGATACCAATAACTCCCAGCGCTACGCTCAGCCAGCCGATGGCAAACAGTGCGTAGCGCAGCAACCGCGAACGGTTGCTGGCAGGGGGCTGAATCACTTTATCAGTGGTGGCGAGGCTTGAGGATCGCCGGCTTTTCGTCTGGCGCGTTGCACAACAGGTACAGAGCGGTCAGTGCTTCCGGGATCTGAACGATCATGTCGTCCATCAGGTTGGCGTCCTGGGCGATGTCTGCAAATTCTGGCTGATCATCAAACAGGCCGGAACCGACCATGATCGGCAGCAGCATTTCACTGACTTCTTCTTCGGCGGTTTCGAACCACGCAGATTCGCGGGTAAACACGCCTTCCATGAAGCCGATACACCAGCCACGCAGATCGGAATCATCCGGGTCATCGCCCAGATCCAGATCGCAAGGCAGTTCGAATTCTTCGTCGGAAGCCAGTTGGCGAGCGATGTGGGCCTTGAGTTGAATCAGAGTGGCTTCGATCTCTGCACGCTGGGCGTCGTCTTTGTAGTGAGGCGCCTCTTCCGAGAAGATGGCATCAATCCATTCACGCTCAGGTACTGCTTCAGAGCAGATGGAAAGGGCTGTCAGAAAACCGTGGGTGGCCACGTAGTCCAGCGCCTCGTCATGCAGCTCGTCGGCGTCGAGGAAGACTTGCAGGCGGGTTAGTTGCTCAGCGAAGGACATTGAAGGACTACCTAGAAAATAAACAATAACGAATTCTAGGCTTTCTTGAGCGCCCAAGCCAGTCGCAGGGCACATTTGGCCTCACTTCCCGGTGATCGGTCATGCAATCACAGCGCCCTGCGGGGGAGAGTGCTCGGGTATACTGCCGCGTTTTGTGATGCCCTGCAGTGAATGCAGCGGGTCCAGCGCCCTGCGCCCGAGCTTTCGAACGAGCTTGAGGCCGCGCCGGATACCGCTTGTGCAGGGGTGTTTCGGCGATTTCTGGAGTTTTTATGCTCGAACAGGCTCAACGCGTACTCAAAGACATCTTCGGCTACGACAGTTTCCGTGGTCGTCAGGGTGAGATTATTGAGCGCGTGGCCAGTGGTGGCGACGCTTTGGTCCTGATGCCTACCGGCGGCGGCAAGTCCTTGTGCTTCCAGGTGCCTGCACTGCTGCGCGATGGCCTGGCCGTGGTGGTCTCGCCCTTAATCGCGTTGATGGACGATCAGGTAGCAACCCTTGAAGAGCTTGGGGTGGCGGCTGCGGCCTTGAACTCAACGCTCAGTGCCGAGCAACAGCGCGACCTGGCGAACCGGATCAAGCGCGGCGAAATCAAAATGCTGTACCTGGCACCTGAACGCCTGGTACAGCCACGCATGATGGCTTTTTTGCAGAGCCTGGATATCGCACTGTTCGCGATCGACGAAGCGCATTGCGTATCCCAGTGGGGCCACGACTTCCGCCCCGAATACCTGCAACTGGGCCAGCTGGCCGAAGTATTCCCTAATGTGCCGCGGATTGCCCTGACGGCCACGGCAGACAAGCGTACCCGCGAAGAAATCGTCACCCGCCTGCACTTGCAGAACGCCGAGCGTTTTTTGTCGAGCTTCGACCGGCCGAACATTTTTTACCGCATCGTGCCCAAGGAACAGCCGCGCAAGCAGTTGCTGGCCTTCCTTTCCGAGCGTCGCAGCGACGCTGGCATCGTCTATTGCCTGTCGCGCAAAAAAGTCGATGAAGTGGCGCAGTTCCTGTGTGCTCAGGGCTTCCCGGCATTGCCGTATCACGCCGGCCTGGCGAGTGAAACGCGTGCGGCCAACCAGAAACGCTTCCTCAATGAGGAAGGGCTGATCATGGTGGCGACCATCGCATTCGGCATGGGCATTGATAAATCCAACGTGCGGTTTGTCGCGCATCTGGATTTGCCCAAGTCCCTTGAGGCTTATTACCAGGAAACCGGCCGGGCAGGGCGTGATGGCTTGCCGGCCGATGCGTGGATGGCCTACGGCCTGCAAGACGTGGTGATGCTCAAGCAAATGCTGCAAAACTCCGAGGGAGACGAGCGGCACAAACGCCTGGAGCACCACAAGCTGGATGCCATGCTGTCTTTGTGTGAAGAGACCCGCTGCCGTCGTCAGACGTTGCTCGCGTATTTTGACGAAGACATGCCGCAACCCTGTGGGCATTGCGACAACTGTGTGGATGGCGTGCAAACCTGGGATGCCACCGAGCCAGCGCGCCAGGCGTTGTCGGCGATTTATCGCACAGGCCAGCGCTATGGCACCGGTCACTTGATCGATGTGTTGCTAGGCCGGGAAAACGAAAAAATCCGCAGCATGGGGCATCAGCATTTATCTGTATTCGGTGTGGGCAAAGCCCGGGCTGAAGGTGAGTGGCGCACATTGTTCCGTCAATTGGTGGCGCGTGGTCTGGCCGATATTGATATCGAAGGCTACGGCGGCTTGCGCTTAAGCGACAGTTGCCGGCCGTTGCTGCGTGGCGAAGTGACGCTGGAACTGCGGCGCGAGCTCAAGCCGCAAACCACGGTCAAAAGCAGCTCTGCCAGCCCGGCCAGCCAATTGGTCCGTGGCGAAGAGCGCGAGCAGTGGGAAGCCCTGCGTGCCTTGCGCCGCAAACTGGCCGAAGAGCACGGCGTGCCGCCTTACGTCATCTTCCCCGACTCGACCCTGCTCGAAATGTTGCGCAGCCAGCCCACCTCGTTGTCCGAGATGGCAACGGTCAGTGGCGTGGGTGCGCGCAAGCTGGAGCGCTACGGCGAGGCTTTCCTCGAGGTCCTGGGCGGGCAGGTCGAAACCCCGAAAGTGGTGGCCGATATCCGCCACGAGCTGATCAGCCTGGCCCGTGCCGGTATGACCCCGCTGCAGATTTCCGGGCAGTTGCAGTGTTCTGAAAAGAACGTGTACACCATGCTGGCTGAAGCGATCGGTCGTCAAGAGTTGTCCCTGGAGCAAGCTCTGGACTTGCCCGAGGACTTGTTGGGCGAAGTGCAGGACGCGTTCCTGGATGGAGAGGGCGAGCTGCCGAGCGTGGCCAGTATTGCCGAACAATTTAAAGGCCGGGTACCTGAAGGCGTACTGTATTGCGTGCGGGCAGCACTGCAAGCCGAGTTCGAAATGTAGCGCTGGTTATTGATATGAAACGAATTGATTGACATACAGGCCTTGCCTATGAGCAAACGTCATGCTTAGCTGGCTAACAATCAATTTCACTATTTTTCAGTCTAACCATTGAGTTTTTTATGCCTTTAACCGATCAACACCGTTTCGGCATGCAGTTGGCCCAAATGTCCCGTGGCTGGCGTGCCGAGCTGGATCGTCGACTTGCAGGCCTTGGTTTATCGCAAGCGCGCTGGCTGGTACTGCTGCACCTGGCACGTTTTGAAGGCGTGCCAACCCAGCGCGAGCTGGCCCAGAGCGTCGGAGTTGAAGGTCCGACCCTGGCCCGCTTGCTTGATAGCCTTGAAGCCCAAGGGCTGGTGCAGCGTCACGCAGTCGCGGAAGACCGGCGAGCCAAAAAGATCGTATTGAGTGATACCGCCCGGCCGTTGATCGCACAGATCGAAGCCATTGCCACTGCGTTGCGTCAGGAACTGTTTGTAGGCGTTGACGAAGAAGAGCAGCGCATCTGCATGCGAGTGCACCAGCGCATCCTGGATAACCTCGAAAAACAATGATCACCACCCTGTAGGAGCGAGCTTGCTCGCGAGCTCTAGAGGCTCGCGAGCAAGCTCGCTCCTACAGGATTAGTACTCAGACATTTAGAACGTCTGGCCCAGATTCAGATACAGCGCCTTTTGATCATCATCGTTAAAGCCATAGCTGAAGTTCAGCGGGCCCAGCGGTGTGTCGAAGCCGATGAAAATACTCGCAGCATTGATGTAGCCGCTGTCGAATTCATTGTCGTTGTTCCAGGCCCGCCCGCGTTCCAGTGATGCGCCGGCATACAGCGGGAAATCAAACGGCAAGTACGAGCGTGGAGTGAGGCGGCGGTAGTAAACCGCGCGCATCAGACTGACGTTTTGCCCCGAAATCGCATCTTCCCTGAAGCCCGACAACTGTCGTGCACCACCCAGCAAGAAGCTCGATGTCACCACGTTGGCCTTGTCCAGCGTGCGGCCGTAGCGCCCGCCCAGAATCCAGGTGTTCGGCCCGGAGCTCAACGCCTTGTCCAGATGAAACTCCCACTGGCGATAACGCTCATCCGAACCAATCCCCGGCTCAAATTGGCGCACGCTCAGGCTGATGTCCTCACCTTCATGGGGGAAGTACACGTTATCCAGCGAATCGAACGAGTATTTCAGGTCATAAAAGCCTTCATTGAAGCTGGTGCTCGGCAAGTCGCGTTCGCCAATTCGCACATTGGCTTCGCCCCAGGCCTCGCCAACGCCAAGACGAATCTCACCGCTATTGCCGATCTGACGACCAAAATTCAAGCCAAAACCATAGCGTTCAAGGCGATATTCGGCGATTGGATCGTTATCGAGGATCGACTCCACGTTCTGCGACTGGGCGTTGATATACGGCGCCAAAAAGTATCGTGAGCCGGCATCCAGTGGCTGATAGAACTCGCTGTACAACTCTTGCTGATCGCCGATTTGTACCCGCGTCAGCCACTCGGCACCCAGCCGGTTGATGCCGTTGACCCGATAGCTGGCACCGATGTTGAACGCGCTGTCGCCGCGCATATCATCCGAAAGGTTGAGCCCCAACCGCAGGTAATCCGTGCCGCTGCGTTTGCCTCGGGCACTGATCACCAGCGTGCGGTCGTGGCCTTTGTGCACCACGCGGTATTGCACCTGTTCGAAATAGTCCAGGCCGTACAGCGTGCCCATGTCCCGTTGCAGACGGCCCAGATCCAGCGGTTCACCCACCGGCTGGCGAATGTAATAGCGAATCACCGAGTCATCTATTTTCGAGTCATTCTCAATCTTGATCGCAGTAATCACCGGGGTGCGCTCTTCAGGTGAGCGGGCGGCATCGAGTTGCTGGTCTACCGGCTGGCGCAAGCTGGCCAGGCGTTTTTCGAGGATCTGTGTGGCGCGATAGCCTGCATTGATGATGTCTTGCGAGCGACCAAAATCGGTCACGCCAAAACTGGCCAGCGCGGGTTGAATGAGAATGTCGTCCGGCGTCAGGGATGCAAGCTGCACCTCGGAGTTGCTGCGGGTCATCAGGGTGATGGACTGGTTGAGGATGTCGAACACGGTGTTGAGCTGTTTGCGACCGCGCAACGGGGTGCCGATATCCACCACAATGACCATGTCCACCCCCATTTCGCGGGCCACGTCCACCGGGATGTTATCGACCATGCCGCCGTCGACCAGCAGTTGACCGTTAATTTCTACGGGGGCAAACACGGCCGGAATCGACATGCTGGCGCGGATCACCTGAGGCAAGTGACCTTTGCGAAATACCACTTTCTCGCCATTGACGATGTCGGTAGCGACAGCCCGGAAGGGGATTGGCAGTTTGTCGAAATCACGGACGTCGCTGCTGTGGGCCAGCAGGCTTTCGAGCAGCAGCGACAGGTTTTGCCCCTGAATCACGCCTAATGGCAGCCCAAGGCTGCCATCGTCGCGAAAGCTGAGTTTCTGTTTGACCAGGAAATCGCGGTCATCCTGCTTGCGCCTGAACGGGATGTCTTCCCGGGCCGGTGCATCGGACAGGGCCTCTTGCCAGTCGATCCCCAGTGCAAGCTTTTCCAGTTCGTCGATCTTGTAGCCCGAGGCATACAGGCCGCCGATCACTGCACCCATGCTGGTGCCTGCGATGGCATCGATGTGAATGCCCTGTTCTTCTAGCGCCTTGAGCACGCCAACGTGGGCGAGGCCACGGGCCGCCCCTCCGGACAGCACCAGACCGATCTTGGGGTGCGGTTTTTCGGCGGCAAACAGCACCAGCGGGCATAAACACAGAAGCAGGCAACTCAGCAGACGGCGCATCATGAATCTCTGGGCAAGCGACAAAGGCGGCTATTATAGCGGCGCCTTTTACTTCAGGAGTCCGAGAACATGTCAGACAGCAAGCCGGAAATTGTTATTGCCTATTGCACGCAGTGCCAGTGGTTGCTTCGTGCGGCATGGCTGGCCCAGGAGTTGCTCAGCACATTTGCCGATGATCTGGCGCAGGTTGCGCTGCAGCCGGGCACCGGCGGGATATTCCGCATTACCTGCGACGGCGTGCAGATCTGGGAGCGCAAGGCTGATGGCGGTTTTCCTGAGGCCAAAGTGCTCAAGCAACGGGTACGCGATCAAATCGATCCGCAGCGCGACCTTGGGCACAACGACCGGGTTCAGTGAGCCCCCGCCCCCAGTTCTGACTTGCCCGGTGCTGGCCCGCTGGCCATGCGGCTCGACACCACAATGGCGACGATAATCAGCACTGCGCCCAGCAACATGCGCAAGGTCGGCGTCTCGTGAAACAGCACCCAGGCCAGGGTGATGCCATACACCGGTTCCAGAGCGAAGACCACGGCGGCGGTCCGGGCCTTGATCACTGCCAGGCTGGCGACAAACAAGCTATGGGCCACGCCGGTGCAGAACACACCCAGCAGGCCGATCCACAACCAGTCCAGTGGCCGCACATCAGTCAGGCCGGGCCCAGCGAAGGGCAGCAGGCACAGGGCAACCACAGCGTTTTGCCACATTGCCGCCTGCACCGCAGGTATGCGTCCCGAATTGGCCCGGTTGTTGAGTGACAGCAGCGAAAACAGCAGGCCCGAGGCAATCGCCCAGAGCAATCCTTCGGTGGCCTGGCTGGCCAGATCAAAGGTCGGGGTGACGAGGATCAGTCCTGCGCTGACCAATAGCACCAGGATGATTTCGTTTAGCCGGATCCGCTCGCGAAAGAGCAGCCCTTCGAGAATCACGGTAAATGCCGGAAAGCTGGCAAAGCCCAGCGTTGCGATCGCTACCCCGGAAATCTTTACCGAGATGAAAAAACTGACCCAGTGCCCGGCCAGCAGCAAGCCGCTGAGTAGCAGATTGCGCACATCACGCAGTGACAGCTTGTACCAAACGGTGTTTTTGGCCAGCCCGGCAAAGCAGGCGAGGGCAAGCACAGCGAAACCTGCCCGGCCGAACACGATAATCGGGGCCGATACGGCGGCGAGCTTACCAAGCACGCCGGTCAGGCCGAACATCAATGCACCAATATGCAGGGCGCCCAGGGCAGTACGCGGAGTCATTGCAATCCTTAAATCGATACAGGCAAGGCGTGCAGTCTAAAGCGCTGGGCGCAGGTCTGTCTGTCGCGGGACTGGCGTCAGTTGTCGCCAGACTCGCGCCGCAGCACTGAAGGCGAGGCCCCGAACTCGCGGAGCATGGCCGCAGCAAAAGCGCTTTGCGAGGTATAGCCCACACGACTGGCAACTTCACCAATTGCCAGTGTGCTGCGGCGCAGCAGGTTCAGTGCGCTGTGCAAGCGGCGCTGGCGGATGTAATCCATCGGCGTCTGCCCGCACTCAGTGACAAAGCGACTGTGCAGGCGCGCGCAGGACAAACCGGCGATCCGTGCCAGATCTGCGACCTGAAGCGCGTAGGCCGCGTGTTGGTCGATGTAGGCATTCAGTGCCGCGAACGGCAGGCCTTTGGACTGCGGCAGGTCAGGTGCCAGAGTGTTCAAGCTGGCCAGCAGCAGAATGGCGCCTTGACGTGCGATCAACGGGTCACTGACCGGGCTGGTGGCGAGCCAGTCCACCAGTTGCAGTTGATTGGGGGCGAGGGACAAGCGTGCGGCGCTGTCGAGCAGGCGGCGGCTGGCATCGGCGTGCTGGCCGAGCGATTGGCCAAGCCAGCCCTGGTCGGGCACATCGAGCACCAGGCATTGGCTGCCTTGCGCGCTTTCGCAGGTGTGATGGGTGCCTGCCGGGATCACCATCAGATGTTGGCGGTGCAGTCGGCTGGCGCGGCCATCCACCTCGAAATCAAGCTTCCCGGACAGGCTGATCACCACCTGCGGGTGCTCATGACTATGGGCAATCACGTCTTGGCGGTAGTAACGCAGTGACAGGATCTGGCCCATGGCGATCTGGTCTCTGTAAGTTGTCTGTAGGAGCGAGCTCTTATCATGCGTATCCAGCAGCTCGCTCCTACAGGGTATGCCGGTTCATCTTTCAGTGCCGCCAGAATGCCGGGATGCACAGTACAAACACGGTAATGATCTCCAGGCGCCCGAGCAACATGCCCAGCGACAGGATCCACTTGGCCGCGTCCGGCAGGCTGGCGAAGTTGCCGGACGGGCCGATGGTTTCGCCCAGCCCCGGGCCTACACCGGATACCGTACTGGCGGCGCCGGTGAGGGCGGTCATCCAGTCCAGCCCCAGCAACGACAGGGCCAGTGCAATCACGCAAATGGTGATGGCAAAGAAGAACGAAAACGTCAGGATCGAGCGCACGATTTCTTCGTCGAGGCGGTGGCCGTTGTATTTTTGTTTGATCACTGCGCGCGGGTGGATCAGTTGGTTAAGGTTGGCCTTGAGCAGGATGTAGGCAACCTGAAAGCGGAAAATCTTGATCCCGCCTGCGGTTGAGCCCGAGCAGCCACCAATGAAACCGAGATAGAAAAACAGCATCAGCGAGAAATTGCCCCACAGGCTGTAGTCACCCAGAGCAAACCCTGTGGTCGTGACCACCGAGGTTACGTTCAGCGCTACGTGGCGAAAGGCATCCCACCACGGCATGTTGGTGGTCCACCACAGCCAGGCGCTGAGCACCAGCCAGGTAACCAGCAGCAGGCCGAGCAAGCCTTGCACCTGCTGATCCTTGATCAGGGCCTTGCGATGGCCACGCAAAGTAGCGACATACAAGGTAAAGGGCAGGCTGCCCATGATCATGACCACGATAGCAACCCAGTGCACCGCAGGTTGCGACCACTTGGCCAGCGACTGGTCAGACGTTGAAAAACCGCCGGTGGAAATGGCCGACATGGCATGGTTGATCGCATCGAACACGCTCATTCCGGCCCACCAAAAGGCCAGGCTGCCCAGAATGGTGATACCCACATAAGTGGCCACAATCAGGCGGGCCACCATGTGCGAACGCGGCATGACTTTTTCGGAGCGGTCTGACGATTCGGTCTGGAACAGGCGCATGCCGCCGATCCGCAACAGCGGCAAGATCGCTACCGCCATGCCGATAAAGCCGATGCCGCCGAGCCAGTGCAGCATCGAGCGCCACATCAAAATACCCGGGGACATAGTGTCCAGGCCGCTGAGCACCGTTGAACCGGTCGCAGTGATGCCGGACATGCTTTCGAAAAACGAGTCGGTGTAACTGATGTGCTGGGTCAGCAAAAATGGCAGGGCGGCAAATATGCACACCACCACCCAGCTGGACACGGTCAGCAGATACATATCGCGGGGGCGCAGATGAACTTGCTCCGGGCGTCCGGGAATGACCAGCGCCAACCCGGCCAGAAAGGTGATCAGGCTGGCCCACAGAAAGGACGGCAGATCGCCCATGTGGTCAAAAATCACCAGTGTCAGCATCGGCACGGCCATGCTGATCGCGAGCGTAATCAGGAAGATGCCGATAATGAAACCGATGATGCGTAAGGTCGGCAACGCCATGAAGTCAGCTCGGGATGAAAGAGGGGCGCCATTCTACCTGTGGGGCGGGGTATGTAAACCGCCAGCCCTTGGGTAGATACCGTTAGAATAGCTGCACATTTTCTTCAGGAGGTGGCCAATGGAGGCTCTCGACGCTTTGCTCAACCGTGTTTCTGCCCCGCGCCTGCTCGATCCCGCACCCACGGCTGAGCAACGTGAAGTACTGTTTGCGGCGGCCTTGCGTGCGCCGGATCATGGCCAGTTGCGGCCTTACCGGTTTTTGACGGTTGAAGGCGACGCACGCCATCAGCTGGGTGAAATCCTTGCCGGGGCCGTACAGGCCCAGGGGGGCGAGGTGACTCAAGCGGCATTGGACAAAGCCCGGGCCATGCCATTGCGCGCGCCATTGGTGGTCGTGGTGGTGGCCCGCCTGCAGGATCACTTTAAAGTGCCCAAGGCAGAGCAGTTGATCACCGCAGGTTGCGCGGCCCATGCCATTGAGCTCGCGGCCTACGCCCAGGGTATCGGTGCGGTATGGCGTACCGGCGAGTTGTCATATGCACCGCATGTGGCCAAAGGGCTGGGCTTGTCAGAGGGTGAGCAGGTGGTTGCGTTCCTGTACCTGGGCACCCCGCAGAATGAACTGCGCGCCGCACCGAAAGTGGATACGGCTGAGTTTGTGCAAGCGTGGTCTGTATAACGACGATGTAGTTTTCCCGTTGGAGCGAGCAAGCTCGCTCCTGCAGTCTATTTATTCGCCGGTTTAAAGCGTGCCGTTGGGCTCCAGTGGCAACTCTAGCGTGGCAACAAATCCCCCCTGCGGATGATTGTTCAGCACCAGCCTGCCGCCGTGACGTTCTGCCGCCCGACGCGCAATGGCCAGCCCCAGGCCGTGCCCGGCTGCCGTCTGGCCGGGCGCCCGGAAGAACGGCTCGCCCAGTTGTGCCAGGTACTCTTCAGGTACGCCTGGGCCATGATCGCGGACACTCAGGCTAATGTGCTCACCTTCGCGAGCGGCTTTGAGCTCAATCGGGCTCCCGGGCGGGTTGAAGCGTTGCGCATTGCGCAGCAGGTTGTCGACGGCGCGTTCGATCATCGTCGGCCAGCCGCTAAGGCTTAAGCCGGGTTGTGCATTGAGCTGCACTGTTTGTTCGGGAGCTGCCAGCGAGGCGTCTTTTTGCACTGCTTTGAGCAACCCGTTGAGCTCGACAGGCTCGGCGCTTGCCTGGTCGGCATCAACCCGCGCCAGGGCCAGGATCTCGCTGATCAGTGACTCCAGGCGATCGCACTCGCGGGTCAGGCGCGGCCAGAGTTTTTCGCGTTCTTCTGGGCCGGCGCGTTCTGCCAGTGCCAGGGCGATGCGCAGACGAGCCAGCGGCGAGCGCAATTCGTGAGACACGTCGCGCAGTAACTGACGCTGACTGCCAATCAGGCTTTGCAAGCGAGCGCCCATGCGGTTGAAGTCGGTGGCCAGCACGCCGAACTCATCCCGGCGCGAAGCCAGTCGCGCCAGGCTGTTTTGCTGGTAGGTGGTTTGCCCCAGGTCATGCACTGCCCCGCGCAGGCGGCTCAGCGGGCGGGTGATCGACAGGGTGACCAGCAAGCTGAACAGTGTCAGGACTACCAGAGCAATTCCCAGCGCACTGAGCGGCCAGATCAGACTTTGGCGATGCCATGCATCCAGTTCAGGATGGGGGATGCGATAAATCAGCAAGTAGGTTTCAGCGGTTTTCGGGCTGGTGTACTCGACGGTCAGGCGGCGCCACGGCAGTTGTTCTTCACCGGGGTGCTGGCGCGCTTCCCACGCGGCGGCCCGCCGCGGAAACGTACCGCGTACCACGGGGTCGCCACTCTCGTTGAGCACTTGTACGTCAATGTGATAGCGGCGTTTGCGCTGTTCGAGGAATTCTTGCGCGGAATCGGCGCCCTGGGTTTCGTAGCGCTCGGTCCATTGTTGCGCCAGATTGGCGATGCCGGGGTGCCGGCTGAGAATCCAGGCGTCCTGATTGAGCATGTGCCCCAGCAGGATCGACAGGCCTGCGACCAAGGCAATCGCCAGCCAGAAGCTGGCGAGAATGCGCCAAAACAGTGATCGCACGGTAATTCCTCGCAAGTAATTGATCAAAACGAGCAAAGCCCAACGACCGGGGGCCGTTGGGCTTGGTGGGTGCGCGAATTATTGCGCTTTTGGAGCCTGTTGCGCTTTCCACTCTTTGAACTGTTTCCACTCTGCCTGACGCTCGGCACGTTTCTTTTGCATCTCGTCGAAGGTCTTCTGCTGGTCAGGCTTGAGCACGGCCCGGATCTCGCTTTGGGTTTTATCGTGCTTGGCTTTCATCTCGTCTTTAAACGCTTGCTGATCGGCAGCCGGCAGTTTTTCCAAATACTTTTCGACCAGTTGCTTGCGGTCATGCATTTGCTGGCCCATCAGCTTGCCGATCTGCTGGCGCTGTTCGCGGCTCAGGTCCAGTTGGCTGTAAGGGGCATCGCCGCGACCGTGCTCAGCGCCGTGACGTGGACCCATTGGGCCGTCGCCACCAGGCATGGCCATTGCGACGGTTGGCAGGGCAGCAGCAAACATCAAAGCAATTAGAGTCTTACGCATGGTGTGTCTCCTTCATTACTGTTCCGGTGAATCCGGATGTGCTTAGTTTAGGGAGATCAAGGTCAACCGCTGTCAGTCGAGGGTAAAGCTTAAGTAAAGAGGGTATTGCTGCGGGTTTACATAACAGCCTTGTGGGGAAGCTGGCACCCACAGAGAAACGTGCATCTTCAGGCGCTATAGAAGTAACCCCGGCTGCGCAACGCAACGATGCGCGGGCGGCCATCAGGGTGGGGGCCGATCTTTTTACGCAGGTTGCTGACATGCATGTCCAGGCTGCGGTCGTACAGGGTCAGTTTGCGGCCCAGGGCAATCTGCGCCAGTTCCTGCTTGTCCAGCGGTTCTCCCGGCTGGCGCAACAAGGCCTCAAGCAAACGGCTTTCGGACACTGTCAGGGTAATGTCGTGCTGGTCGATCGTGGCCACGCCGCGCATCGGGCTGAAGCACAGGTCTCCCAGTTCCATCTGAGTGGATACCGCGGTCGGGTGGCTGCGTCGCAGTACGGCCCGCAGACGGGCTGTCAGCTCGCGGGGGTCGCAGGGTTTGGCAAGGTAGTCATCGGCGCCCAGTTCGAGCCCCAGAATACGGTCCAGAGGTTCGCCGCGGGCTGACAGCATCAGCACCGGCAATTCGGGGTGGTCGTGGCGCAGTTGCTTGAGCAGTTCCAGGCCGCTGCCGTCGGGCAGCATCACATCCAGCACTACGGCATCGGGGCTCGATTCACTCAACGCCTTGCGGGCGCTCAGACCGTCGTGGCAAGCGCGGACCTGGAAGCCTTCCTGGCTCAACCAGCTGCTCAGAAGCTCGCACAGCTCCTGGTCATCATCTATCAGTAACAGGTCGCTCATGACTTACTCGATTTAGCCAGTGCCGACGCCATTTACGCCGGTCACTGGCGAAGATACCGCAAGCGCCGTAGGGGTTACGGCAGTACTTGTTTGAACGGCTTGACGATCACATTGGCGTAAACGCCGGCTGCGACGTAAGGATCAGCGTCGGCCCAGGCCTGGGCAGCACCAAGGGAGTCGAATTGGGCCACGACCAGGCTGCCGCTAAAACCGGCTGCGCCTGGATCATTGCTGTCGATGGCCGGGTGCGGCCCCGCCAGCACGATGCGGCCTGCATCCTGGAGTTGAGTCAGGCGTTCAAGGTGGGCCGGGCGTGCAGCCAGGCGGGCATCGAGTGAGTTGGCGACGTCGGTAGCAATAATTGCGTAGAGCATGTCAGTCCTCGGATTTTGAGTGGGTTGTTGCAGCATCGGTGTCATGCAGGTGGCGCGACAGATAAATGCCCTGGGCTACCAGGAACAGCAAGGTCATGCCCAGGCTGCCGAATACTTTGAAGTCGACCCAGATGCTTTGATAGGTGAACGCAACGAACAGGTTGGCTGCGCCGCAGAACAGAAAGAACCCGATCCAGGCCAGGTTCAGGCGGGTCCACACTGCATCGGGGAGGGTCAGTGCATGGCCCATGATGCGTTTGATCAACAGCTTGTCGCCGATAAAGTGGCTACCGGCAAAAGCCAGTGCAAACAGCCAGTTCACTACAGGCGCTTTCCATTTAAGGAATGTTTCGCTGTGGAACGCCAGGGTCAGGCTGCCAAACACCAGGCAGGCGATCAGGGTCAGCCATTGGCTCTTTTCGAGTTTGCGCTGCTTGATGAACAGAATGCCGTACACCACCAGTGAACTGATGATGAGCATCGCCGTAGCGCTGTAGATACCGCCCACAGACAGGCTGTGCCCGGCGATTTCGACGATACGTGGCTCGATTTTGTAGACGATGAAAAACAGTAACAGCGGGATGAAGTCGATGAATTGTTTCACAGTGGCAGCCAGAAGCAGGATGTAGCGGCATAATAACAAACATCAATGACAGCGAAAGCGTCAGCTAGAGGTTATTAAATCCCCGTGGAAATTGACTTGCATTGCCATAGCACAGCTTCTGATGGCGCCCTGGCGCCGGCGGTACTGGTTGCGCGTGCGTTCGAGAAAGGTGTGCGAGTCCTGGCCCTGACCGATCACGACACACTTGAAGGTCTCGATGAAGCCCGTGAAGCGGCGCTGGCGCTGAACATGACGCTGATCAATGGCGTTGAACTGTCGTGCACTTGGGGCGGGGCGACGATTCATGTGCTGGGCTACGGTTTTGATGTCAATGCCCCGGCGTTGGTTGAGGCCATTGCCAAACTCCATGATGGCCGCTGGCTGCGGGCCCAGGAGATCAGCCGCAAGCTTGAGCTCAAAGGCATGCCCGGTGCGCTTGAGGGCGCGCGGGCCATACAGCAGGCCCTGGGTGACAGCGGTAACGCCCCGGCCCGCCCGCACTTTGCCGATTTTCTGGTCCAGGCCGGCTTCGTCAAGGATCGTGCCGAGGCGTTTCGCAAATGGCTGGGTGCCGGCAAATTGGGCGACGTCAAACTGCACTGGCCGACCCTTGAAGACACTGTCGCCACCTTGCGTGCAGCCGGTGCCTGGGTGAGCCTGGCGCATCCCTCGCACTACGATTTTACCCGCAGCAAGCGCCGTCGCCTGATTGGCGACTATATTCAAGCCGGGGGTCACGCGATTGAAGTGGTCAACGGGCATCAGCCGGCAGAGCAAGTTGGCAGCCTGGCGATCCTGGCGCGTGAGTTCGGTCTGCTGGTCAGCGCCGGCAGTGATTTTCATGGCCCTGGAGGCTGGTCGGAGATCGGCGAATATCGCCCGATTCCTGAAGACTTGCCGCCATTATGGCGTCGATTCAAATATGACCAGCCCGCTGCCAACGTCTGAACAGGGAAACTCTGTGAGCCAATTTTTCCAGATACATCCGGAAAACCCGCAACCGCGGCTGATCAAACAGGCCGTAGACATCATCAAAAAGGGTGGGGTCGTGATTTACCCCACCGATTCGTCCTATGCCCTTGGCTGTCAGATGGGCGACAAGCACGCCATCGAGCGCATCAAGCGCCTGCGTAATCTGGACGACAAACACAACTTCACCCTGATGTGCTGCGACCTGTCGCAGCTGGGTTTGTTTGCCAAGGTTGAAACCGGTGTTTTCCGGTTGCTCAAGGCCCATACACCGGGGCCCTACACCTTTATTCTGAACGCCACCCGTGACGTGCCGCGGCTGCTGCTGCACCCCAAGCGCCGGACTATTGGGGTGCGGGTGCCCAGCCACCCGATTGCCCTAGCGCTGCTTGAGGAGCTGGGCGAACCATTGATGAGCGTGACCCTGATTTTGCCGGGTGAAAAAGAGCCGATGGAAGATCCATACGAAATTCGCGATGCCCTGGAGAAACAGGTCGACCTGATCATCGACGGCGGATTCGGCGGCAACAAAGCGTCGACCGTTATTAGTCTGATCGACCTCGAGCCCGACGTCGTACGTGTGGGTTGCGGCGATCCAACCCCGTTTATGGTCGAGGCCTGATGTCTGACGTCGAAACCCTAGAAGGCGTTGACGCTCAGGCCGGTGCCCAGCAGGAACTGCCGTTTGCCATGGTATATGGCCAGGCCGTTATCGAAATGCCGCTGGACCTGTATATCCCGCCGGATGCGCTGGAGGTATTTCTCGATGCCTTTGAAGGTCCGCTTGACCTGCTGCTGTACCTGATCCGCAAGCAGAACATCAATATTCTCGATATCCCGGTGGCGGAAATTACCCGCCAGTACATGGGCTATGTCGAACTGATGAAAACCGTGCGCCTGGAACTGGCTGCCGAATACCTGGTCATGGCTGCGATGCTGGCCGAAATCAAGTCGCGTATGCTCC
Source organism: Pseudomonas versuta (assembly GCF_001294575.1). Classification (NCBI taxonomy): domain Bacteria; kingdom Pseudomonadati; phylum Pseudomonadota; class Gammaproteobacteria; order Pseudomonadales; family Pseudomonadaceae; genus Pseudomonas; species Pseudomonas versuta. The sequence goes on along the minus strand of NZ_CP012676.1, from coordinate 2,891,744 downwards.
TGCCGCGCTCGCCCGAGATCGAGGAAGATGAGGGCGACCCACGGGCCGAACTGATCCGTCGCTTGCAGCAGTACGAGCGGTTCAAGGCGGCAGCTGAAGGTCTGGATGGCTTGAGCCGGGTAGGGCGTGATGTGATCGTGCCAAAACTCGATGCCCCCGAAGCACGGGCGCGCAAGCGGGTGCCCGATGTGGCGCTTGAAGAGCTGCTGATGTCGATGGCAGAAGTGTTGCGCCGCACCGACATGTTTGAAAACCACCAGGTCAGCCGGGAAGCCCTGTCGACCCGCGAGCGGATGAGCGACGTGCTGGAGCGCCTCAAGGGCGGCGGCTTTGTACCCTTTGTCGAGCTGTTTACTGCCGAAGAAGGCCGTCTGGGTGTGGTTGTAACCTTTATGGCCATTCTTGAACTGGTAAAAGAGTCGCTGGTCGAGTTGGTACAGAATGAACCCTTTGCGGCAATCCATGTGCGGGCGAGAGCCGAATAAAGAGCTGAAACCATGAATTTGACTGAACCCCGCGAGCTGGCCCCCTTGCTCGAGGCCTTTTTGTTGGCCTCGGGAAAGCCGCAAAGCCTTGAGCGACTGTTTGAACTGTTTGAAGAGGGCGAGCGTCCAGAGCCGCCAGTGTTCAGGAAGGCCCTGGAGTTACTGCGAAAATCCTGCGACGGACGGGCTTTTGAGCTTAAGGAAGTCGCGTCTGGCTATCGCCTGCAGATTCGCGAAAAGTTCTCGCCGTGGGTCGGACGCCTATGGGAAGAGCGCCCCCAGCGCTATTCGCGGGCCATGCTCGAAACCATGGCACTGATTGCCTATCGCCAGCCGATCACCCGTGGTGAAATTGAAGATGTGCGTGGCGTGGCGGTGAACAGCCATATCGTCAAAACCTTGCTTGAACGCGAATGGATCCGCGTGGTGGGCTATCGTGACGTGCCGGGCAAGCCTGCCATGTTCGCCACCACCAAGGGCTTTCTCGATCACTTCAATCTGCGGAATCTGGACGATTTGCCACCCCTGGCGGAGCTGCGCGAACTGGAGCCTGACCCAATCCTCGACTTTGACGACGCCCCGGTGCCAGCACATCTGCAGGCCCTGGCCGACGAAAGCGCCGAGCCTGAGGAGCCCAAGGATGAGACCAGCTTCCGCACCTTGCTGGTGGAACTGGACACCATGGAGGAGGGTCTTAAAACTGATTTTGATGACCTGCTTCGCGACGGCGCTCCCGTCGAAGAAACCCAGGTTGCAGTTGAAGTGCTTGAATCCCGGCCAGAGCCAGAGCCAGAGCCAGCGCCAGCGCTAACGCCAGAGCCGAGGCTCAGCGCCGCCGAGTTGGCACGTGAACGGTTGCGCGCTGCTGTGGCGGCACTGGAAGCGCGGTCAACCCTGAGTGACGAAGAACTCGAGGCCCGGGCCCTGGCCGAAGCCATCGAACAAGAGCGCCGCGAACAGGAAGATTGAAGCCCCCCCCCTGTAGGAGCGAGCTTGCTCGCGATCTTTTGATCTTTTAAAAGATCGCGAGCAAGCTCGCTCCTGCAGGGCCAATCACGAGGCCTTTTTATGAGTTCAACCAAAGACCCCTGCATCGATATTTGTAAGTTCAACGACGATATCTGCATTGGCTGCGGTCGTACCAAGCGTGAAATCAGGGCCTGGAAGAAGCTCGACAAGGACGATAAACGCATCGTGCTGGCCGAGTCGGCCCTGCGGTTGTTGGCCCTGGAGGCCACCGGTCGGCGGAAAAAGAAATAAGACTGACAGTTCATGGCCAGGCTTTGATGCGTATTGCGCCACATCAGCGTATGATTCGCGACCCTCAAACGCTCGCTCGAGCCGAGAGACCCCATTTTCAACACCTCAGGCTTGGCCTGAGTTGACACACCGGGAGGTGCCCAGATGAGTGATCTAGACCCTAAAGACAGCCAGGAAATTGGCCCAGCAGGCGAAAAACTGCAAAAAGTTCTCGCCCGTATTGGCGTGGGTTCGCGTCGCGACGTAGAGAGTTGGATCAGCCAGGGCCGGATCAAGGTCAATGGCAAGGATGCAACCCTGGGTCTGCGTGTAGACCTGCATGACGCCATTTCCATCGATGGCAAAGTGATCAAGCGTGAAGAAGCAGCCGAATCGGTTCGCCGCGTGATCATGTACAACAAGCCCGACGGCGAAATCTGCACCCGTGACGACCCTGAAGGCCGTCCGACCGTGTTCGACAAACTGCCGCGTCCCAAAGAAGGCCGCTGGATCAACATCGGTCGACTGGACATCAACACCACCGGCTTGCTGATGTTCACCACTGACGGTGAACTGGCTAACCGCCTGATGCACCCTTCCTACGAGATGGACCGTGAATACGCGGTACGTGTACGTGGCGAAGTGGATGACGAGATGATCGAGCGCCTCAAGGCCGGCGTTGTGCTGGAAGACGGCCCGGCGCGCTTTACCGACATCAAGCAGGCTCCGGGCGGCGAAGGCTTCAACCATTGGTACCACTGCGTAGTGATGGAAGGCCGTAACCGTGAAGTGCGTCGTCTGTGGGAATCCCAGGGCCTGGTGGTCAGCCGCCTGAAGCGCGTGCGTTTCGGTCCGGTGTTCCTCAACTCCGACCTGCCGATGGGTCGCTGGCGCGAAATGAGCCAGTTCGAGGTTGATATCCTCAGTGCTGAAGTGGGCCTCACGCCGGTTGCCATGCCGCAGATGAACGCCAAGAGCAAAGACAAGCTTGAGCGTATGCAGCGCAAATCGTCGCGTCCTGTCGCGCGCACCGATCGCGTTGCCCGCACCCTGCGTCCAGCTGAAGGTGCACCACTGGCACCGCGTCCAGCGCGTCAGCCGCACATCGAAGGCGAGCGCCCGGCGCGTCCTGCCCGTGATGAAGCTGCCCGTCCTGCGCGCAAGCCGGCCGGTCGCACCGACCGTGTACCTGCGGGTCGCGGTGCTCCGGTTGCAGAGCGTCCGAGCGAAATGAACAAGCGCCCTGGCAAGCCCAAGCCAACCCGTTCGGGCCCCAAGCTGGTCGACGATGCACCGTCGGGCAAGCGCCGTGGCGCACCGGCCGGCTCGGGTCAGCGTCCAGGCTTCGGTCGTCGCAAGCCGCAGTAAGCGTTAACGTTTAACGCGGTACAAAAAACGCCAATCCTTCGGGTTGGCGTTTTTTTATGCCCGCAATAAACCGAGGATTCTGTAGGAGCGAGCTTGTCTCGCGATCTTTTGACCTTTGCAATCGCAAGGCAAAGATGCGCCTGCAGATAATGGTTTTAAAATGGAAAGATTTCGTTACGCCTCGTAAAGTGAATGCCACAAATTCAAAGGGTTATGGGCGCGGCGTTGCTAAATCAGGCTTGGTGTAACGAAAACTTTCCGTAAAAAACACCGTTCGCCCCATTTTCGGCAAAAAGCTGGCTTGTTTAGTGTTGCCAAGAGCGGTGTGATGGGATCTTGCCTACGTGCGGGTGTACAATGCGCCGCGTTTTAACTGTGACCCAATTGCGTACCCGCGCATTTTGCGCTTCACCGGCGATAGGCCGATGGGCCAAAACTTCGAGGCTAACCCGCCTTGTTAATTCCGCAATGCCACAAGCGTTGCGGGTTCGATTCCGTCACAGATAAAAACAAACAGGTGACGCATGACTCGTGAAACAACCTTGGATTCCTGGCGTCTGCGCTGGGGTTTGATTTGTGTTGTAGACCTTTCGATCACTGCCTCTGGTGCTCACGTTACAACGCACTGAATCACATCAAACCTTGTGTGGGACCCTTTCAATGAGTGGACAAACCTCGCATTCGGGCGAGCTTAAACGCGGCCTGAAAAATCGTCATATCCAGCTGATTGCCCTTGGTGGCGCGATTGGTACCGGCCTGTTTCTCGGTTCTGCCGGGGTACTGAAATCGGCCGGCCCGTCAATGATTCTGGGGTATGCGATCTGCGGCTTTATTGCCTTCATGATCATGCGCCAGCTTGGCGAAATGATCGTCGAAGAACCGGTTGCCGGTTCTTTCAGCCACTTTGCCCATAAGTACTGGGGCGGTTTCGCCGGCTTCATGTCGGGCTGGAACTGCTGGGTGCTGTATATCCTGGTGGGCATGTCGGAGCTGACTGCGGTCGGCAAGTATGTACACTACTGGTGGCCCGAGATCCCGACCTGGGCGTCGGCGGCTGCCTTCTTCGTCCTGATCAACGTCATCAACCTGACCAACGTCAAAGTGTTTGGCGAGGCCGAGTTCTGGTTCGCGATCATCAAGGTGGTGGCCATTGTCGGCATGATCGCGCTGGGCAGCTATTTGCTGGTCAGCGGCAGCGGTGGTCCTCAGGCATCGGTGAGCAACCTGTGGGAGCACGGCGGATTCTTCCCCCACGGCATCACCGGTCTGGTAATGGCCATGGCCTTTATCATGTTCTCCTTCGGCGGCCTGGAAATGCTCGGTTTTACCGCCGCAGAAGCCGACAAGCCGCGTACCGTAATCCCCAAGGCGATCAATCAGGTGATCTACCGCATCCTGATTTTCTACATCGGCGCCCTGGTGGTTCTGCTGTCCCTGACCCCATGGGACTCGCTGCTGGAAACCCTGAATGCCGGTGGCGACAGCTACAGCAGCAGCCCGTTCGTGCAAGTGTTCTCGATGCTGGGCAGCAACACCGCTGCGCACATCCTCAACTTTGTGGTGCTGACCGCGGCATTGTCGGTTTACAACAGCGGCACCTACTGCAACAGCCGCATGTTGTTGGGCATGGCGCAGCAGGGCGATGCCCCGAAAGTGCTGTCTAAAATCGACAAGCGCGGCGTGCCGGTCAACTCGATTCTGGCCTCGGCTGCGGTAACGGTGATTGCGGTTCTGCTCAACTACCTGATGCCCCACGACGCGCTGGAGCTGTTGATGTCGCTGGTAGTGGCCACGCTGGTGATCAACTGGGCGATGATCAGCTTCTCGCACTTCAAGTTCCGCCAGCACATGGACAAGACTGCGCAAACGCCGCTGTTCAAGGCACTGTGGTATCCATACGGCAACTACATCTGCCTGGCGTTCGTAGCGTTCATTCTGGTGATCATGTTGCTGATCCCCGGCATTCGCGTTTCGGTGTATGCGATTCCGGTGTGGGTAGCCTTTATGTGGCTGTGCTACCTGATCAAGAACAAGCGCGCGTTGCAGGCAACGACTGCGGCTTGCAGTTCAGCTGCCAAATAAGCTGAGCGATACACCCCACAAGCCCGGCCATTGCGCCGGGTTTGTGGTTTGTGGGGTATCCTGCAGGCCCTGAAGACGGACCTATTTTTGATGCTGGTGATTTCCAACAACGTTCATATTCCCGACAACGAAATCGAACTCACAGCCATTCGTGCTCAAGGCGCAGGCGGGCAGAACGTCAATAAAGTCTCGAGCGCCATGCACTTGCGCTTCGACATTGCCAACTCGTCCTTGCCGCCGTTCTATAAGGAGCGCCTGCTGGCATTGCGTGACAGCCGGATCACCACTGATGGCGTGCTGATCATCAAGGCCCAGCAATACCGCACTCAGGAACAGAACCGGGCAGATGCACTGGAGCGTTTGGTGGAATTGATCATCAGCGCCACCAAAGTCGAGAAAAAACGCCGTCCCACCAAGCCGACTTTAGGCTCGAAAAAACGGCGTCTGGAGTCCAAGACCAAGCGTGGCAGCATCAAGGCCGGGCGCGGCAAGGTAGATTTCTGACACCACCTGTATCTATGCAGGAGCGAGCGCCTGCAGTCTTTACGCGGGCCTTAAACGCTTGGCCTGGCGATACAGATAAACACTCAGCAACAACCCGCTGAACGCCGCCATTGCCGCGAACAAAAAGATCGAGGCAAAGCCAAAGCCTGCAGCCACGGCACCCACCAGAGGGCCGGTAATGCCCAGTGACAGGTCGATAAACAGCGAGTAGGCGCCCACTGCCGCGCCACGGCTGGAGGCCGGCACTAGATTGACCGCTTCAACCCCCAGTGCCGGGAATACCAGCGAGAAGCCGAAACCACTGAGTGCTGCGCCTGCCAGTGCCAGCTCAGGGTTGGGCGCCAGCCATAGCAACAACAGCCCCAGGGTCTCGACGCTCAGGCAAGCAATCGCCACCCGAAAGCCGCCAATGCGGTTGATCAGGTTGCCGAACAGCAGTCGCGCACCGATAAAGCTGGCGCCAAACAGGCTCAGGCACAGTACGGCGTTTTCCCAGTGATTGGTCGCGTAGTACAGGGTGATGAAGGTAGCGATGGTGCCAAAGCCGATCGAACCCAGCGCCAGACCCGCGCCATGGGGCAAGACGCGGCCCAGCACATGCAGGAACGGCAGGCGCACGCCGCTGACAATCGGCGCTGCCCGTTTGGGCCAGGCCAGTAGCAGGCCGATTGTAGCCAGGGCAATAATGCTTGCGCCCATGCTCCACATGCCCCAGTGGCTGACCATCAGCACGCCCAGCGGGGCGCCGATGGCGATGGCGCCATAACTGGCGATGCCATTCCAGGAAATCACCTTGGCAGTGTTTTGCGCCCCGACCCGGCCAATGCCCCAGCCGATGGAGCCGGAACCCACCAGGCTTTCAGCGCTGCCCAGCACCAGCCGGCCGATCAGCAGGCAGGTCAGGCTCAGCGCCGGCATGGCCGCGGTCCAGGTGGATGCGAGCATCAGCACGCCACTCAGGCCGCAGCCTGCCAGGCCATACATTACGGCGCGCTTGCTGCCGCGATTGTCGATGATGCGGCTGGCATAAGGACGGCTCAGCAGCGTGGCCAGATATTGCACGCTGATCACCAGGCCGGCGATGACCGTGCCGTAGCCCAGGTGGTTGTGTACGTATCCGGGCAAGACAGCCAGCGGAATGCCGATGTTCATATAGCCGATAAAGGTAAACAGAACGATGGAAACCACTTGTAGCGTGATCGCCATTGGACGCTGTGTTTCAGGCATGGGGTAGGGGTCCTGCGGGGGTGCGGTTGGGTGCGGATTGATTATAGCGGCGCAACCAGTTGTGTCGCGATCAAGGCGGCCAGGGCGTTTTCCTTGGTGCCAAAACGTTTGAGCAAGGTGGCTTGCTTCTCTGGGGTAAGGCGCTCCCACAGGACGATCATTTTCTCGGCGGTGCCGATCAAAACGCTGGCTTGGGTTTCGCTGAAGGTATCGGTCACGCTGTATTCCTGGGAGGGGGGTGGAGCGATTGTGTCAGTCGGTGTGAAAAAACCAATGCTTTTTCACACCGACTGATGAAGCCGTCAGTCTTCGCTGTCGGCCATGAGGCTTTCAGAGGCCTCTTCCAGTGCGGGGTTTTCGCCACTGGTGTGTTCCGGGATTGGCTGCTGAGTTTCTTGCAGGCTTGGGAAGGGGAGGTTTGGGATTTCGTGCATCGTCGCGCTCCTCGCAAGGTGTGTTTAAGTAGCTTGCTAAGGATACAGGACGAAGTGTGACAATTTGTCTTTTTATTGGGTCTGGCGGGGATTATGTCGAACTTTTCATTTTTTCGTTGTCCCGGCCAGAAACTGTAGGAGCGAGCTTTTCAACGCGGCAACGAAGAGCTCGCGAGCAAGCTCGCTCCTACAGTGAGTGGGGCTAGCGGGTACACACCTGCGCAATGGCCTTGGCCAGCAGGCCCAGGCGTGTGCCATCGACCCCGGCCATGTTGGCGCGTCCTGAGCCGACCATGTACACGCTGTGCTTTTCACGCAGCAATTGCACTTGCTCGGCCGTCAGGCCGGTGTAAGAAAACATCCCGCGTTGCGCATTGATGTGGGCAAAGTGCTCCGCCAGACCGAACGGGGTTAATGCCTCAACCAGCCCGCTGCGCAATTGCGCGATACGGCTGCGCATGGCCTCTACTTCTGCGGCCCACTGCTGTTTGAGCTTTGCATCGCCCAGAATGGTCGCCACTACCGCCGCGCCATGGTCCGGCGGGTTGGACCAGAGATTGCGGGCCAGATAAGCCAGCTGGCTGCGTATATCAGTCAGCTTTTCGGCATCGTGGGCGCACACGATCAAGGCGCCAACGCGCTCACGATACAGGCCGAAGTTTTTCGAGCAGGAGCTGGTGATCAGTACTTCCGGCAATTCGCTTACGAACAGGCGGGTAGACCATGCATCGTCTTCCAGCCCGTCGCCGAACCCTTGATAAGCAAAGTCGATCAGCGGCAACAGTTCGCGCCGGCGCACCACTTCCAGTACTTGCAGCCAGTCAGCTCGCGACAGGTCAAACCCGGTCGGGTTGTGGCAGCAGGCGTGCAGCAGCACCACGTCGCCATTGGGTGCCTGCTCAAGCGCGGCAAGCATGGCGGCAACGTCCAGCTTGTTGTCGTTGCCCACATACGGGTAATGGCTGATTTTCAGGCCCGCGGCGGCAAAGATGGTTTCGTGTATCGGCCAGGTCGGATCGCTCAGCCAGATTCCGCGGCCCGGCAGGCATTGCGCGATAAAGTCTGCGCTCAGGCGCAGGGCACCGGTACCGCCTGGCGTCTGGGTGGCACCTGCACGCCCGGCTGCCAGTAACGGCGACTCGGCACCCAACACCAGCTCGCTGATCAGTTGGCCGAAACGGCTGTCACCATGGCCGCCGATATAGGTTTTGGTTTGCTGCTGGTCCACCAGGCGCTGTTCCGCCTTTTTCACCGATTCCAGGATCGGCGTCAGGCCATTGGCATCTTTATAGACACCCACGCCCAGGTCGAACTTGTTCGGGTTGGGGTCCTGGTTGTAGGCGTCCATCAACCCCAGAATCGGGTCGCCGGGGACCCGACCAATGCCTGCGAAGTGCATTACTTGCGGCCCTCAGCGGTTTTCGCCACGTCGTCAGTGCGTGCGGCCATGATGAAATCATTGCGGTGCAGGCCTTTGATCGAGTGGCTCCACCAGGTCACGGTCACTTTGCCCCACTCGGTGAGCAGGCCCGGGTGATGACCTTCGGCTTCAGCGATTTCACCCACGGCGTTGGTAAAGGCCAGGGCAAATTTGAAGTTCTTGAACAGAAAAACCTTTTCCAGTTGCATGACGCCGTCGCGAACTTCGATATTCCAGTCCGGGATCTGTTTGATCAGGATCGGCAACTCTTCATCGCTGACTTGTGGAGCATCGGCGCGGCAGGCTTCGCAGTGGGCTTGGTTCAGTGTGTTCATGGTGTATTCCTGAAGTCAGTTGTTCTTCTTGTGTAAAAGAAATGTTCAAAAAGGCCGGTCAAGCCGCTTTAGGCCTCGGCGGGAACTTGGGCGCGTGCAAGCCCATGGTCATGCCTTTTTCGACCATGCCCATGATGTCCTCGTGGGCCAGATCAAACAGTCGCTTCAAGTCCGGCAGGACAAAATACAGCGGCTGCAGAATGTCGATGCGATACGGCGTGCGCATGGCTTCCAGCGGATCGAAGGCCTGATGTTCAGGCTCTGCCGACAAGCTGTAAACCGTTTCTTTGGGCGATGAGAGAATTCCGCCGCCGTAAATGCGCTTGCCTTGCGGGGTGTCGACCAGCCCGAACTCGATGGTCATCCAGTACAGGCGGGCCAGATACACGCGCTGCTCCTTGGATGCCTGCAGGCCGAGCTTGCCGTAGGTGTGGGTGAACTCGGCGAACCAGGGGTTGGTCAGCAGCGGGCAGTGGCCAAAAATCTCGTGGAAAATATCCGGCTCTTGCAGGTAATCCAGCTCTTCAGGGGTGCGAATAAAGGTCGCTACCGGGAATTGCTTGTTGGCGAGCAATTCAAAGAAGGTCTGAAACGGAATGAGCGCAGGAACGCGGGCAACTTGCCAGCCGGTGGTGGCGGCCAATATCTGGTTAATTTCGCTCAGTTGTGGAATGCGGTCGTGGGGCAGGCCGAGTTTTTCGATGCCTTCCATGTATTCGGGGCAGGCACGGCCTTCCAGCAGTTTCAGCTGGCGGGTAATCAATGTATTCCACACCCCGTGTTCTTCAGGCGTGTAGTCGATAAAACCGTTGGCATCCGGCTCGCGGGCGACGTATTTCGTTTGCTTCATGGGGCTCTCCGCAATGAAATCGTTTTTATTATTCGGTTTGTTGCGATGCCCTAGTGATACCCCATTTGAATTTTTCATGCCCCTAGCCTAAAGCCAGCAATACTGGGATGATGCGGCTGATTCGTAAAGTATTCGTTACGATTGTGTGCTTGAGCCGCCACTCCTGAGTATGTGGCGGCAAAACTGTCAAATAATCGTGACGATGAAATGATCGGTTGGTCAATCTTTACCCCTGTGGGAACCGGCCTGGCGATGCATTCGCGCTATTGGCCAGCAAGCCGGCTTCCACCATTGGCCCCTGCCACCTTATTTGCCCCGAGCCTTGCCCCATGCGTATCAAAGTTCACTGCCAAAACCGGATTGGCATCCTTCGCGACATCCTTAACCTGCTGGTTGCCTACGGCATTAACGTCAAGCGCGGCGAAGTGGGGGGCGACCAGGGCAACGCGATCTATCTGTACTGCCCGAACCTGATCAACCTGCAGTTCCAGGCGCTGCGTCCGAAGTTCGAAACCATCGCCGGGGTCTTCGGGGTCAAGCGTGTGGGCTTGATGCCCAGCGAGCGCAGGCACATGGAACTCAATGCCTTGCTTGGGGCTCTGGAGTTTCCGGTGTTGTCCATCGATATGGCCGGCAGCATCGTGGCCGCCAACCGTGCCGCTGCCCAGTTGCTGGGAGTGCGGGTGGATGAAGTGCCGGGGATTGCCCTGTCGCGCTACGCCGAAGATTTTGACCTGCCCGAGCTGGTGCGCGCCAACAAGTCGCGGATCAACGGCCTGCGGGTCAAGATTAAAGGCGATGTGTTTCTGGCCGATATCGCCCCGTTGCAGCTGGAGCACGATGACAGCGAGGCCATGGCCGGCGCGGTCCTGACCCTGCATCGTGCTGACCGCGTAGGCGAGCAGATCTACAACGTGCGCAAACAGGAACTGCGCGGTTTCGACAGCATCTTCCAAAGCTCTAAAGTCATGGCTGCGGTGGTGCGTGAGGCGCGGCGCATGGCACCGCTCGATGCTCCTCTATTAATAGAAGGGGAAACCGGCACCGGCAAGGAGCTGCTGGCCCGCGCCTGCCACCTGGCCAGCCCGCGCGGACAATCGCCGCTGATGGCGCTCAACTGCGCCGGTCTGCCTGAATCGATGGCTGAAACCGAATTGTTCGGTTATGGCCCCGGTGCCTTTGAGGGCGCACGGGCCGAAGGCAAGCTCGGCCTGCTGGAGTTGACATCGGGCGGTACGCTATTTCTCGATGGCGTCGGAGAGATGAGCCCGCGTCTGCAGGTCAAGTTGCTGCGCTTCTTGCAGGACGGCTGCTTTCGGCGTGTAGGCAGTGATGAAGAGGTGTACCTCGATGTGCGGGTGATGTGCGCCACCCAGGTCGACTTGTCCGAGTTGTGTGCTCGCGGCGAGTTCCGCCAGGACCTTTACCACCGGCTTAACGTGCTGTCGCTGCACATTCCGCCCTTGCGCGATTGTCTGGACGGGCTGGAGCCTTTGATCGAGCATTTCCTGGATCAGGCCAGCCGGCAAATCGGTTGTCCGTTGCCGCGTCTGGCGCCTGCGGCCCTGAGCCGCTTGAGCCACTACCACTGGCCGGGCAACGTACGGCAATTGGAAAACGTATTGTTTCAGGCGGTTTCTTTGTGCGATGGCGGAGTGGTCAAGGCCGAGCATATCCGCCTGCCGGACTACGGCGTGCGCCAGCCGCTGGGCGAGTTTTCGCTGGAAGGCGGGTTGGAGCAGATCGTCGGGCGTTTCGAAAAGGCGGTGCTGGAGCAACTGTATTCCGAGCATCCGAGCAGCCGGTTATTGGGCAAGCGGCTGGGGGTCTCCCACACCACCATCGCCAACAAACTGCGCGAGTACGACATTATCAAGCCGGCTTAGACCCAATCGCCGGCAAGCCGGCTCCCACATGATGTGTGTGAATTGCACCATCCCTGCAGGAGCCGGCTTGCCGGCAACAGCGGCGCATTTGACAGCACAGGCCATGCCTTGCCGCTACCGGCACAATAGCGCCGTTTTTACGTCTTCAATCTTTCCTTTCCCGCCTCCACACAAGCCTCCAGGCCCCGCTGCGCGGCCATTACCCGCGTCAAAAAAAAGTTGGTGCGCAAATTGCTAGATGCTCTGCAGTACAGCGGTGGGCGGCAAGCGTCCGTCAGACAGAGGAAAGACTGTGGACAAGTACCTTTATGTGGCAATGACCGGCGCCAGCCAGAACGCACTGGCGCAGAAGGCTCATGCCAACAATCTGGCGAACATCTCGACCAACGGTTTTCAACGGGACCTGGAGCAGGCCCGCTCGATGCCGGTGTTTGGTGACAGCTTTCCAGCCCGTGCCTATGCGCTGACCGAGCGCCCTGCCACCGATTTCAGCCCTGGCGCCATGATTGAAACCGGGCGCGACCTGGATGTGGCCGTGGCCGGTGATGGCTGGATGGCCGTGCAATCTCCCGACGGCAGTGAAGCCTATGTGCGTACCGCGAGCATGAATGTGGATGCCCTGGGCATTCTGCGTGCTGGCAATGGCATGCCGGTCATGGGCAATGGCGGGCCGATTGCCGTGCCGCCGGAGCAAAAAATCGAAGTCGGTGAAGACGGCACCATCTCCATCCGTGCCATGGGCGAAGGCCCGCGGGTGATGGCGCAAGTGGACCGCATCAAGCTGGTCCAGCCGGACCTCAAAACCATGAGCAAGGGCCTGGACGGCATGATCCACACCAACGACGGCAAGCCGGCCCAGGCCGACGCCAACGTGCGTGTGGTCTCGGGGTTTCTGGAGGCGAGCAACGTCAATGCCGTCGACGAAATGACCTCGGTGCTGGCCCTGTCCAAGCAGTTCGAACTGCATATCAAAATGATGAACACCGCCAAAGAAGACGACCAGGCCATGACCCGCGTCCTGGCAATGAGCTAACTCGGCCAATTACTTAAACGCAGCGCCCTGAACGGCGCGCGAGGAGAGCACCATGCTTCCGGCACTGTGGGTTGCAAAAACAGGTTTGGCTGCACAAGACACCAACCTGACCACCATTTCCAACAACCTGGCCAACGTCTCGACCACCGGTTTCAAACGTGATCGTGCCGAATTTCAGGACTTGCTGTACCAGATCAAACGCCAGCCTGGCGCCCAGTCGACCCAGGACAGCGAACTGCCGTCGGGCCTGCAGGTAGGCACCGGGGTGCGCATCGTCGGCACGCAAAAGAACTTCACGGCAGGCAGCTTGCAAACCACCGACCAGCCGCTGGACATGGCGATCAATGGCCGTGGATTTTTCCAGATCATGCAGCCGGACGGCACCACGGCCTACAGCCGCGACGGTACCTTTCACCTGGACGCCAACGGCCAGATCGTCACCGCCAGCGGCTTTGCCCTGGAGCCGGCGATTGTGGTGCCGGCCGATGCCCAGACGTTCACCGTTGGCCAGGACGGCACCGTGTCGGTGACGATTGCCGGCAACCCGGCCGCGCAAGTGATCGGTAACGTACAGACCGCTGACTTCATCAACCCGGCCGGTTTGCAGTCCCAGGGCGGCAACCTGTTCCTGGAAACCGCGTCCAGTGGCGCGCCGCAAATCGGTACCCCGGGCCTCAACGGTTTTGGCACCACGATGCAAAGCACGCTGGAAACCTCGAACGTCAGCACCGTGGAAGAAATGGTCAACATGATCACCACCCAGCGCGCCTACGAGATGAACTCCAAAGTGATCTCCACCGCCGACCAGATGTTGTCGTTTGTTACGCAAAATCTGTAATTACGCAGGAGCAGTCATGAAACGTTTTTGTTCAGTTCTGGCATTGGGCGCCGTCACCTTCGTGGCGGGATGCGTCAGCCCGCCACCACGGCCCAACGACCCGTATTACGCCCCTGTCCTGCCGCGTACTCCGCTGCCGGCAGCGGCCAACAACGGCTCGATTTACCAGGCAGGCTTTGAACAGAACCTGTATAGCGACCGCAAGGCCTTTCGCATTGGTGACATCATCACCATTACCCTGAACGAGAAAACTCAGGCGAGCAAAAACGCCAACTCGGCAATCGGCAAAAACAGCAACACCAGCATCGGTCTGACCTCATTGTTTGGCGGCGGCCTGACCACTAATAACCCGCTGGGCAGTGGTGATCTGAGCCTCAATGCCGGTTACAGCGGCAGCCGCGCGACCAAGGGCGACAGCAAGGCCGGGCAGGGCAACAGCCTCACCGGTTCGGTCACGGTGACCGTGGCCGATGTATTGCCCAACGGCATCATCGCGGTACGCGGCGAGAAGTGGATGACCCTCAACACCGGCGATGAACTGGTGCGCATTGCCGGCCTGGTGCGGGCCGATGACATCAGCACCGATAACACCGTGTCCTCGACCCGCGTGGCCGATGCGCGCATTACCTACTCGGGTACCGGCTCGTTTGCCGATGCCAGTCAGCCGGGCTGGTTTGACCGCTTCTTCCTTAGCCCGCTGTTTCCTTTCTAAAAAGAGTCCATTTAGTGATGACCGCCCATCTCAAGCATTTGCTGGCAGCCGTACTGCTGATGTCGACCACCCTGGGCGTTCACGCCGAGCGGTTGAAGGACATCGCCAGCATTTCAGGCGTGCGCTCCAACCAATTGATTGGTTATGGCCTGGTGGTCGGGCTCAATGGCACAGGCGACCAGACCACCCAAACCCCGTTCACCCTGCAGACGTTCAACAACATGCTCTCGCAGTTCGGGATCAAGGTGCCGCCTGGCTCGGGTAACGTGCAGCTGAAAAACGTTGCTGCCGTGTCCATCAGTGCCGACTTGCCCGCGTTTGCCAAGCCGGGGCAGGTGATCGACATCACCGTTTCCTCCATCGGCAACTCCAAAAGCCTGCGCGGCGGCACGCTGCTGCTTACACCGCTCAAGGGTATCGATGGCAACGTTTACGCAGTCGCCCAGGGCAACCTGGTGGTGGGCGGATTCGATGCCGAAGGCCGTGATGGTTCGAAGATCACCGTCAACGTTCCTTCTGCCGGGCGCATTCCCGGTGGTGCGTCGGTAGAGCGTGCGGTGCCGAGCGGTTTCAATCAGGGCAACAGCCTGACCCTGAACCTCAATCGCTCCGACTTCACCACCGCCAAGCGCGTGGTCGACAAGATCAACGACTTGCTCGGCCCCGGCGTCGCCCAGGCAATTGATGGCGGCTCGGTGCGGGTTACTGCGCCACTGGACCCCAGCCAGCGTGTCGACTACCTGTCGATCCTGGAAAACCTCGAAGTCGATCCGGGACAGGCGGTGGCCAAGGTCATCATCAACTCGCGCACCGGCACCATAGTGATCGGCCAGAACGTCAAGGTTTCGCCTGCGGCCGTGACCCACGGCAGCCTGACCGTGACCATCACCGAAGACCCTATCGTCAGCCAGCCGGGCCCGCTGTCCAACGGCCAGACCGCTGTCGTGCCGCGTTCACGGCTCAATGCGCAGCAAGAAGCCAAGCCGATGTTCAAGTTCGGCCCGGGCACCACGCTGGACGAGATTGTGCGTGCGGTGAATCAGGTGGGCGCGGCCCCCGGCGACTTGATGGCGATTCTCGAAGCGCTGAAACAGGCCGGCGCCTTGCAAGCCGACCTGATCGTGATCTGAGGCCGCCGTCATGGATATGCGTAAGAGCGGTCTGGTCAGCGGCAGCGATTCGGGGGCGTTTACCGACCTCAATCGTCTGAACAACCTGAAGGTCGGCGACCGTGAAAGTGACGGCAACATGCGCAAGGTGGCGCAGGAATTCGAGTCGCTGTTCCTCAACGAAATGCTCAAGTCCATGCGCTCGGCGAACGAAGTGCTGGGCAAGGACAACCCGCTCAACACCCCCGCGGCCAAGCAGTATCAGGAAATGTACGACCAGCAACTGTCGGTGACCTTGTCCCGTCAGGGCGGCGGCATCGGTCTGGCTGACGTGTTGATGCGCCAGATGTCGAAGAACAAACCCGCAGTGCCGGGGGAGGCCGCTACGGCTGCCTTGAGCGCTGAAGTGAAAACACCTGCCCCGGTCACCCCGGCGGCGGCCAGCCCGTTTGTACGCTCCAGCGGCCAGCGCCCGTTGTGGGCCTCGCGGGTGGCCACCACTGCCGTGGAAGGCGGGCATAAA
Source organism: Pseudomonas versuta (assembly GCF_001294575.1). Taxonomy (NCBI): domain Bacteria; kingdom Pseudomonadati; phylum Pseudomonadota; class Gammaproteobacteria; order Pseudomonadales; family Pseudomonadaceae; genus Pseudomonas; species Pseudomonas versuta. Next base: position 2,875,699 of record NZ_CP012676.1, on the reverse strand, counting down.
AATGATGTGGCAATGCTCAATCAGCGTCGCCTGGCATTGCCGAACAAACTGACCGACCGCTTGCTGGCCGGGATTGTGCCCTCGGCCGATCCGGCCCGCTCAACCCTCAATACCGGGACCGTCCCCGGTCGCACCAGCACATCGATGGATGCCGTGATCAAGGGCAGCCGTCACCCCATGCTCAGCGCAGGCGGTGTGCAAGGGCGGATGCAGTTTTATGGACGGGCCGTGGCGCAACCGCCACTGGCACCGGCCAAACAGGCCTTCGAATCACCGGACGCCTTTGTCGCCACCATGTTGCCGATGGCGCAGCAGGCGGCCGACCGCATCGGCGTCGATCCGCTGTATCTGGTGGCGCAGGCGGCGCTGGAAACCGGCTGGGGCAAATCGGTGATGCGCCAGCAGGATGGCAGCAGCAGCCACAACCTGTTCGGCATCAAGGCCACAGGCAGCTGGCAGGGGCCGCAGGCGCGGGCCATCACCAGTGAGTTCAAGGGCGGGCAGATGGTCAAGGAGACGGCGGACTTCCGTTCTTACGATTCCTATCAGGACAGCTTCCACGACCTGGTCACGCTGCTGCAAAGCAACAATCGTTATAAAGAAGTGCTGAACGCAGCCGATAAACCAGAGCAGTTTGTTCGTGAGTTGCAGAAGGCCGGTTATGCGACCGACCCTGAGTACGCGAGCAAGATTTCGCAGATTGCCAAGCAAATGAAGACCTACCAGAGCTACGTCTCGACGGGTTCTTCCACGCACATATAAGGTTTGAACCATGGCGAGTTTGATCAACATCGGGATGTCGGGGCTGAACGCGAGCCAAGGGGCATTGGCGACCGTAGGCAACAACATTGCCAACGCCAACACCTCGGGCTACTCGCGCCAGCAAATCGTGCAGAGCAGCGCCGGCTCGCAGCAAGTGGGCGGGGTGTTTATCGGCACCGGCACCACCCTGGCTGACGTGCGCCGGGTGTACAACTCCTATCTCGACGCCCAGTTGCAAACCACCACCTCGCTCAACGGTGATGCCCAGTCCTATCTCGATCAGATCGGCTCGGTGGACAAACTGCTGTCAGATAAAAGCACCGGCATCTCGGCCGTGCTCAGCAGTTTCTTTTCATCTTTGCAAACCGCGGCCGGCGCTCCCGGCGACATGTCGGCCCGCCAGTTATTGCTGACCAATGCGCAAGCCCTGAGTAACCGTTTCAACTCGATCTCGAGCCAGCTCAACCAGCAGAACGAAGGCATCAACACCCAGCTGGACACCCTGACCTCGATGGTCAACCAGCACACCGCCACCATTGCCTCGCTCAACAAGCAAATCGCCCAGGCCACCACTGCCGGCAACACGCCGAACAACTTGCTGGATGCGCGCAACGAAGCGGTGCGCACCCTTAATGAATTGGTTGGGGTCACGGTCCAGGAACACGACAACGTTTATGACGTGACCCTGGGCACAGGGCAGGCGTTGGTGCAGGGCAACACGTCCAATACTTTGTCGGCGGTGCCGGGCAAAGTCGATAAAAGCCAGTTCAGCATTCAGATCAACTACGCGCAGTCCAGCTCCGATGTCACTTCGGTCATTACCGGCGGCAAGATCGGCGGCCTGCTGCGCTATCGCGATGACGTGCTGGCCCCGGCAATCAACGATTTGGGGCGCACCGCGATTGTGGTCGCCGACGCGATCAACAAGCAGCTGGGGCAGGGCCTGGATGCCAATGGCGAGTTTGGCTCGTCGATGTTCAACAGCATCAACAGTGCCCAGGCCATCAGCCAGCGCAGCCTGGCCGCGACCGGCAACAGTGCGGGCTCGGGCAACCTGAACGTCAACATCACTGACAGTGGGGCGTTGACCGCTTACGACTATCAGGTGACGTTCACCAGCGACAAGGACTACACGGTCAAACGCTCGGACGGCACCAGCATGGGCGCCTTCAATCTGGATCAAAAGCCTGCTGCAGTGATCGATGGTTTCACCATGGACCTTAGCGGTGGCGCCTTGAGCAAAGGCGATCAATTCAAAGTCAGCCCGACCCGTAACGGCGCCAGCAATATCGGGGTGCAGATGGGCGATGCCGGTAAATTGGCGTTCGCCGCACCGCTGGTGGCGGGGAAGGGCGGCTCCAACAGTGGTACGGGGACCTTGAGCACGCCAAGCCTGTCCTCGGTGCTGGATATCTACGGTGGCGCAGACCTGGGCCAGACGCAGTCGCAGATTGAAGGCGTAATGCCGGTGCGTATTGCGTTTGACGACGCAGCGGGAGGGGCCCAGGGCTACCGCGTGCTGAACGAAAAAGGCGAGGAGATCGCCAAGGGCAGCATCGTGCCGGGCCAGGACAACAAGGTCACCATCAACCTGCCAGTGCTGGATGCGGCGGGCTTGCCGGTGACAAACGCCGATGGCACGGCCAAAACCATAGGCTTTGACACCACCATCAGCGGGTCGCCGGCCAAGGGCGACAGCTTCGACATCAAGTTCAACAAGGACGGCAAGGCAGACAACACTAACGCCAACCTGTTGCTGGGCCTGCAGACCAAAGCCACGGTCGGCGTCGGCAAAGACGGTACCGGCGGCGTCAGCATGGCTTCCTCGTACACCCAGCTGGTTTCCAAAGTGGGCGGCAAGGCCAGCCAGGCCGCCGTCGACGGTACGGCCAACACCGCAGCGCTGGCGTATGCCACGCAGACCCGCAGCTCGGTGTCCCAGGTCAACCTCGATGAAGAAGCCTCCAACCTGGTCAAGTTCCAGCAGTACTACACCGCATCGTCGCAGATCATCAAAGCGGCGCAAGAAACCTTCAGCACGCTGATCAACAGTCTTTAAGGGAGTCCTCGACGATGCGTATCTCTACTTCCCAGTTTTTTGAGTCGACCAGCGCCACCTACCAGAACAATTTCTCGTCGGTGATCAAGACCCAGGGCCAGATCGACTCCGGCGTGCGCATCCAGACTGCGGCGGATGATCCGGTCGGTGCTGCGCGCCTGCTGCAATTGCAGCAGCAAAAAGACATGCTGGGTCAGTACACCACCAACATGAACAGCATCAAGGCCACGCTGGGCAGCCAGGAAGCCATCCTCGACAGCATCAACACCGCGTTGCAAAAGGCCAGCGAGCTAGCGCTGGGGGCTGGCAGCGGCAAGGGCGATGCCGATCGCGCTACCATCGCCAACGTACTGGGCAGTATCGAAGACCAGGTGTTCAGCTTGCTCAACAGCAAGGACGCCGCGGGCAACTACATGTTCTCCGGTTCGAAAACCGACACCCCGCCCTATACCCGCAACAACGACGGGACGTACAGCTATCAGGGTGACGACACCCAGCTCAACCTCAAGGTCTCGGACACCCTGAGCCTGGCCGGCAGCGACACGGCCAAGAGCTTTATGGAGAACTCGGTCAATACCGGGCGTACACAGGTCACGGCACTGCCGGTGGTAGACGCCACCGGCGCGGTCATCCCCGACAATGGCAAGGTTTCGCTGTCGGCCGGTTTGATCACTTCAAGCCCGGTATTCAATAAAAGCTTTGTCGATGGTCAGCCCTACACGCTGGCATTCACCAGCAGCACCCAGTACAAGCTGACCGACGCCCTGGGCAATGACGTGACCGCTGAAGTGCCTGGCAATGGCGTCTTCGATTCCACCAAGGAGGGTGCCCACAGCATCAGCCTGCGCGGCGTATCGTTCGACATCAACCTGGACCTCAAGGACATTCCTGCAGTCGATCAGGATGCGGCAGTGGCGGGGCACTCTTTTAGCCTTGAAGCCAAGCCTGACACCTTCAATGCCTCGCGCACCCCGAGCAACACCTCGACGGCGCAGATCACCGGTACCGTCGTGGCTGATGCCAAGGCCTACAGCGACAGCTTCCCGAGCAGTGGCGCGGTCATCAAGTTCACCAGCGATACGCAATATGAAATCTACACCCAGCCAGTGACGGCCAGCAGCAAGTCGATTGCCAGCGGCACGATGACGGGCGACTCGATCACGGCCATGGGCGTCACCTTTGATTTCACCGGTGCGCGCGCTGCGGGCGACCAGTTTGTGGTCAACAGCAACAACCATCAGAGCCAAAGTGCGCTGGACACCATTAGCCAGTTGCGCAAGGCACTGGTGATCCCCAGTGACAAGGACCCGGTGGCCCAGCAAACCCAGAAAGACGCCATCAACTCGGCGATAGGCAATTTGAAAAACGCCAGCGCCGGGGTCGACACTGCCCGGGGTTCCATTGGTGCGCGCTTGCAGGCGGTGGACATCCAGACCGATGAAAACATCAGCATGGGCCTGGCCAACGACTCCACCACTGCCGCCATTGGCAACACCGACATGGCCGGCGCCTCGATCGACCTGGCATTCCAGAAAGCCATGCTCGAAGCCTCGCAGCTGGCATTCGTCAAAATCTCGCAGTTGAGCCTGTTCAATCAGCTGTAATGCAGAATTTGCAGCAAACCTGTGGGAGCTGGCTTGCCAGCGATACCGGTAAAACCGGTCTGTCTGAAGGGGTAGGGTGATGCTATCGCCGGCAAGCCGGCTCCCACATAATCCTGGCTCTGCCCGAAACGTTTTGTAAAAAACCGCATCAAATCAAGTGACCTATGAGTCACAACGCGCATCTTCACTGTATCGTGTGAAACGTACGGGCGGGTGCAGAGCCTTTTTCAGGCTGTTTTGTCTATTTTCATGCACCCACATTCGCCGCTTTTGCGCGTTTAAGCCCTTTTATTGTCAGCGCCCCTCGATTGTGCGAGCGGGTGATCTCCAGCTATTCAGTATTGGGAAGCCACAATGATTGGCATTAAAAGCATCGCCAGTTACGTGCCTGCAGACGGTGTAGACAACTACGCCCAGGGCGCGAAGTTCTCCAAGGACGAAGACTTCATTCTGGGCAAGATTGGCTCGGCATTTTTGCCGCGCAAAGATGCTGACCAGGAAACCTCGGACCTGTGTGTCGAGGCAGTCAACGCACTATTTGCCAACAACCCGCAGCTCAAGCGCGAATCCATTGACGCGCTGATCGTCGTGACTCAAAACGGTGACGCGGAAGGTTTGCCGCACACCGCTGCCATCGTCCAGGACAAGCTTGGCCTGCCGACCCACGTAGCGGCCTTTGATATTTCCCTGGGCTGCTCGGGCTATGTCTACGGCATCTACGCGATGAAAGGCTTCATGGAAGCCACGGGCCTGAAAAACGGCCTGCTGATCACCGCCGACCCGTATTCGAAAATCGTCGACCCGGAAGACCGCAACACCACCATGCTCTTTGGCGACGCGGCCACCGCTACCTGGATGGGCGAAGACGCTCCCTGGCAGCTGGGCAAAGCCAAATTCGGCACCGACGGTTCGGGTGCCCCGCACTTGAAAGTCAGCGATGGCGTGTTCTTCATGAACGGACGTCAGGTTTTCAACTTCGCGTTGCTCAAAGTGCCGGCGCACCTGCACGAATTGATGGACGAGTCCGGGCTGACCTCCCAGGACATCGATGCCTTCTGCATCCACCAGGGCAGTGCGGCGATCGTTGACGCGGTTGCTCGCCGCTTTGAAGGCGAGCCGGAGAAATTCATCAAGGACATGGTCGAGACCGGTAACACCGTGTCATCGAGCATTCCATTATTGCTGGAAAGGCACGTGATGGATGCCCCGACCTGGAAGCGCGTAGCCCTGAGCGGCTTCGGCGTAGGCCTGTCGTGGGGTTCGGCGATCATCTATCGCCCTTGAACTGACGCTTGAACCAAAAAACGCCCATGGCCAAAAGCCATGGGCGTTTTGCGTTGTGGCGACCCCTTTGTAGGAGCTGGCTTGCCAGCGATGCGGTCTTGAGCTGAAGCCATCGCTGGCAAGCCAGCTCCCACAGGGAAATTGGCCGGTCATGGAGCTATGTAAGCCCTTGAAACACAAGGGATGGCCCCCGGCCAGTAAAAAAAAACAAAAAACCCCTCAAGCAACCTGCATTCACGACGATAACTATTACGAAGGTTCTCTAGGCCACACCCGGCGGTTGCCAGGGCCGGAAGCCGCAGTATTCATCTAATGAGGATTTCGTCATGGCTTTATCAGTAAATACCAACGTAACGTCCCTGACCGTTCAGAAAAACCTGAACAAAGCCGGCGATGCGCTGAGCACCTCGATGACCCGTTTGTCTTCCGGCCTGAAAATCAACAGCGCCAAAGACGACGCCGCTGGCCTGCAGATGGCCAACCGTCTGACCTCGCAGACCAAAGGCATGACCGTAGCGATTGCCAACGCCAACAACGCCAGCTCGATTGCCCAGACCGCTGAAGGCGCGATGCAAGAGTCGACCAACATTCTGCAACGTCTGCGTGAGCTGGCCTTGCAAGCGTCGAACGGTGACAAAAGTAACGACGACCGTGCAGCGCTGCAGCAAGAATTCACGGCAAAAACCGGTGAACTGACCCGTATTGCCCAAACTACGACCTTCGGTGGTCGTAACATTCTGGATGGTTCGTTCCAGAACCAATCTTTCCAAGTGGGTGCTGATGCCAACCAGACTATTTCGTTTGGTATGAGCGATATCAGTGCTACATCGTTGAAGGGTACTTCCAGCGAAGCGACTGTTGCGGGTACCAAGACTTCGTTGTCGGCTTCTGTAACGGGCCAGGCAGCTACTAACTTAGGTACTGCTGCTGCTTTTAAAATCAACGGTGTCGAGGTGACGCTTGTCGCTGGTGACGATGATGTGGATAAAGTTGTTACTGCTATCACTGCGGTGACAGCCGTAAGTACTGCTGGCGTCACTGCTTCAAACGTTGACGGTCGTTTGGTGTTGACGTCTACTGATGGTCAGGCCATCAAGCTAGAAAACGGTGATGGCGCAAGTGGTGCAGGTGCGCTGGCCAAGGTAGGTCTGACAGCAGGTACTAACGCGCCTAAACTTGCCGCCGCTTCTTCGATCAATTTGAATGGCACCGACATCAAATTCGCTGCTGGCTCCACAATGACTGACGTTGTTTCGTCCATCAACAGTGCAAGCACCGGCGTAACCGCCAGCCTCAAGGATGACGGCACGCTGAGCCTGTTCTCCACCAAGGACATCAAAATTGGCAACGGCAGCACCACGTCGGGTCTTAAAGAGTTGGGTCTTGACGCTGCCGCGGCTGTCGGTAACGCACCCGATTTGGGTGTTACGAAAGCCATCAGCCAGGAATCCAGCGTTGCTGACCTGAGCATTCTGGATGCTAGCTCTGCACAAAAAACTATCCAGGCGCTGTCTGGCGCGATCGAGCAGATCGACACCCAACGTGCCGCTCTGGGTGCCGTGCAAAACCGTTTCGACAGCACCGTAGCTAACCTGCAAAGCATCTCCGAAAACTCGACCGCTGCTCTGGGTCGTGTTCAGGACACTGACTTTGCATCGGAAGCTGCTCAGTTGACCAAACAACAAACCATGCAACAGGCGTCCACCGCGATCCTGTCCCAGGCTAACCAGCTGCCATCGGCTGTGATGAAACTGCTTCAGTAATTTCAGCGCTTGGTTGATAACGGAAGGGCGCGTTTATGCGCCCTTTTGTTTTTTCAGAGGTGAGGTGATGACATGGACATGAGCATCAAACTGAATTCCGCCTACCCAGCCGCCGTCGGGCCTTCCAGCTCAATGCCTGCGCCTGTTGCAACCCCCAGGGCCAGCACTGACGACAGCGCACTGCCCGGCAAACCGCCTGAGCGTGTCGAGGTGGAAAAAGCAGTCAATGATTTGCGTGAGTTTGCGCAGTCTACTCAGCGCCAGCTGGATTTTTCGATTGATGACACCACCGGCATCATGGTGGTCAAAGTCATCGCCACGCAAAGCGGTGAAGTGATTCGCCAGTTGCCTTCAGAGGTGGCTCTTAAGCTCGCGCAAAATCTGGCAGACCCTAATAGCCTGCTTTTTAACGCCAGCGCTTGAAGGTGGCATGAAATGTGAAGCTGTCTGTGGCTTCGGCATTCTTTGTCAATAAAGTGTTCGCCAATAAAGCGGCAGCCACCGGATAAGGAGAATAAAGATGGCCAGTTCAACCATTACAGGTGTGGGATCGGGATTCGATACGGTTGGTATTGTAAAAGCCCTGGTCGATGCTGAAAAAGCACCCAAGCAAGCCCAAATCACCAAGCTTCAAACAACGACCACCACTCAACTGTCGGCGGTGGGGACCGTGAAGGCTTCGATCGAATCCTATCGAACGGCAATCGCCAAGCTCAACAGCGTGTCCAGTTTCAACGGTCTGGCGGCGACGTCGTCCGACGAAAAGATTTCCAAAGTTACCCTGGGCGACAAGGCTGCCAGTGGTACCTATGCGCTTAATGTCACGCAACTGGCGACGGCTTCAAAAATCACCAGCAAGGTGTTTGAGGGCAGCTCGGCGGTTGTGAACGCCAGCGAAAAAGATCAAACCCTGACTCTCTCGCAGTCTGATAGCAGCTACGACGTGAAGATCCCGGCGGGCGCGACCATGCAGCAGACCCGCGATGCGATCAACACTCAGCTGCAATCCAAAGGCATTAGCGCCAACGTCCTGACGGACGCCAACGGCTCGCGTCTGGTGATCAGTTCGCAGACCACCGGCAAGGGTTCCGACATCACCATCAGCGGTGATTCAGAGCTGGCGACGGGCTATGACGCCGGTAAGCCGCCAGTGAATGCTGAATACACCATCGATGGCATTGCCATGGAGTCGACGAGCAATAAAGTGACAGCTGCAATCAGTGGTGTCAGCCTTGAACTGTTGGATACCAAACCTTCGACCATTACAGTGGCTTCTAACACCACGACCTTGAAAACCTCGGTTCAGTCGTTTGTGACTGCCTACAACGCGCTGATGACTAGCATCAATACGCAGACCAAGGTGACTGCTACCGGTGATGCGGCGACCACCACCTCTGGTGCCCTGACCGGTGACTCGTCGATGCGTCAACTGGTTAACGGTATTCGCAGCGAGTTGCTGCAAAACACCAGCGGCTCTTCCATCGGCAACCTGGCGCAAATGGGCATCAGTACCGACCAGAAAACCGGCTTGCTGACCCTCGACGACACCAAGTGGAACGCCGCCGTGGCGCAGCCTAACGGGGCGACCGAGATTGCCAAGGTGTTTGCCGGTGACACCGGTTTGATCTCGCGCATGACCAAGGCTACCGATAGCTATGTGGGGACTGCCGGGCTGCTGACGACCCGCGCGGCTGACTTGAATACCAAGCTGACCGATCTGACCACTCAGCAGGCGGATCTGGACCGGCGCATGGATAGCATGAAAACCTCCCTGACCTCCAAGTACACCGCCATGGACACCTTGATCGCGAAGATCAACGCCAGCAGCTCCAGCATCATGACCACCCTGAACTCGCTGAATAACCCTAAATCCAGCTGATTTGACGCAGTCAGATCACTAAAGTTTTAGCCGTGACAGTCGACATAAAGATCAAGTCCTGGCCATTTTTGCCTGTCACCGTAATGAGGTAGCAACATGAACCCGATGCGCGCCCTTCGTCAGTACCAGAAGGTCAATTCCCACGCCCAAATCTCTGAGGCCAGCCCCCATCGGCTGATTCAAATGCTGATGGAAGGCGGTCTGGAACGCATGGCTCAGGCCAAAGGCGCGATGAGCCGTGGTGATATCCCGCAGAAGGTGGTGTTGATCACCAAGGCTATCGACATCATCACGGGCCTGCGTCAGGGCATGGATGAATCAAAGGCTGAAGACAAGGTCGCGTTTCAGCGCCAGGACAGTCTGTACGAGTACATGACCATTCGTTTGACTCAGGCCAATGCGCAAAACGATCCTGAAATCATCGACGAAGTGGCCCGCCTGCTGATCACGGTTAAAAGTGGTTGGGACGAGATCGCACCACAATAAAATTGAAGGCCTGAGGAGTGCGTCATGAGCCAACTGCAACGAATTCAAGAAACCCGTGAAGCGCTGATCGATGCCCTGGCTGAACGCAATTGGGATGCCATCGGCCAGCTGGATTCGGCCTGCCGGGTGTGTGTCGAGAGTGTGCTGGATGAGGCGCCGGTGGATGAGGCCGTGTTGCGCGAGAATCTGGAAGGGTTGCTGGTGGTCTATCGGATGTTGCTGGAAGCGGCGACCGATGAGCGTCAATTGCTTGTCGAGCAAATGTCTCAGATCAATCAAGCAAAAAATGCCTCAAAGGTTTACCATCTGTTCCGTTAAGGCATAAGAAACATATGGTTAATTGACACTTTCCGCGCCATAAATTTGACTTGTATTTCTTTTTGACTTAACTAGTGCTGTATTCTGTTTTCAGTCGTCTTAGATATCCAACAGATAGGGCGACGGCATCTGCCCTGTCATCCGGGGCAATGAGTTGACTAGGGAAGTTGCTATTGCATGTGGCGTGAAACCAAAATTCTGCTGATCGATGACGATAGCGTCCGCCGCCGCGACTTGGCGGTGATTTTAAATTTTCTCGGTGAAGAAAATTTAGCCAGCTCAAGCCAGGAATGGGAGCAGGCGGTTAGCTCTTTATCATCCAGTCGCGAAGTGATCTGTGTGCTGGTAGGCGCTGTAAGCCTCGCCGGCGGTGTTTCAAGCTTGCTTAGGACACTGGCCGGATGGGATGAGTTCCTGCCGATCATGCTTTTAGGTGAAATTTCTGCAGTCGACCTGCCGGAAGACCAGCGTCGCCGCGTTTTATCCAGCCTCGAAATGCCCCCCAGCTACAGCAAACTGCTTGATTCCCTGCACCGTGCCCAGGTCTATCGCGAGATGTATGACCAGGCCCGCGAGCGTGGCCGTCATCGCGAACCCAACTTGTTCCGCAGCCTGGTGGGCACCAGCCGGGCCATCCAGCATGTGCGTCAAATGATGCAGCAAGTGGCCGATACCGACGCCAGCGTGCTGATCCTGGGCGAGTCCGGGACCGGTAAGGAAGTGGTTGCGCGTAACCTGCATTACCATTCCAAGCGCCGCGATGCGCCATTTGTGCCGGTTAACTGTGGGGCGATTCCTGCAGAACTGCTCGAAAGCGAGCTGTTCGGCCATGAGAAGGGCGCCTTCACCGGCGCCATCACCAGCCGCGCCGGGCGTTTTGAACTGGCCAATGGCGGCACGCTGTTTCTCGACGAGATCGGCGATATGCCGCTGCCGATGCAGGTCAAACTGCTGCGCGTGTTGCAGGAGCGTACCTTTGAACGGGTGGGCAGCAACAAGACCCAGAGCGCTGACGTGCGGATCATCGCCGCCACCCACAAGAACCTTGAGAGCATGATTGAGGTCGGCGCTTTCCGCGAAGACCTGTACTACCGCCTCAATGTGTTTCCGATCGAAATGGCGCCCCTGCGTGAGCGGGTCGAAGATATTCCGCTGCTGATGAACGAGCTGATTTCGCGCATGGAGCACGAAAAGCGTGGCTCGATCCGCTTCAATTCCGGCGCCATCATGTCGCTGTGTCGCCACGCATGGCCGGGCAACGTCCGCGAGTTGGCCAACATGGTCGAGCGCATGGCGATCATGCATCCGTACGGCGTGATTGGCGTTGCTGAGTTGCCGAAGAAATTTCGCTACGTGGATGACGACGACGAGCAGTTGTCCGACACCTTGTTCAGCGATATGGAAGAGCGTGTGGCGATCAACAACAACGCACCGGACTTCAGCGTTGCTGCGATGCTGCCGCCCGAAGGCCTGGACCTCAAGGACTACCTCGGCGGGCTGGAGCAAGGGCTGATCCAGCAGGCGCTGGACGACGCCAACGGCATCGTGGCCCGCGCGGCCGAACGCCTGCGCATTCGCCGAACCACCCTGGTCGAGAAAATGCGCAAATACGGCATGAGCCGTCGCGACGGGGAAGAGCAGGCGGAAGATTGACGCCTGCTTTCACTTCCCGGATCCCCTGACTTTGTAGGAGCGAGCGTGCTCGCTAGCTCCTGCGTGCCCGGAACAGTCGTCGTCAGCACGCTTGCACCTGCACCGGTTTAGGCCGCTTCTTTAGGCACGGGTATTGCACCGCTTGGGTTAACGAACCGTTTTATGACGGTCAGCCAAGCGAGAACCTCCCATGCCGCACATTGCCCAACAGCCCTCTGGCCCTGATCTCGCAGGGCAAGCCATGTCGCTGGGGACTGCTCCCTCCACCCCGGCGCAGCTGGCGCAGGCGTTCTCGCAGTTCAATCAAATGTCGACCCAGTTGAGCGACTCCTACAGCCTGCTCGAAGCCCGGGTCTGCGAGCTTAAAGGCGAGCTGGCGTTTGTCAGCGCCCAGCGCATGGCGGAGCTGGCCGAGAAAGAACGGCTGGCCAACCGCCTGCAAAACCTCCTTGATCTGTTGCCTGGCGGGGTCATCGTCATTGATGATCGCGGCCGGGTGCGCGAGGCCAACCCTGCTGCCAGCGAGTTGCTTGGCTTGCCTCTGGAGGGCGAGCTATGGCGCCATGTAATCGCCCGCTGCTTCGCTCCCCGCGAAGATGACGGCCATGAGGTGTCGCTTAAAGACGGGCGGCGTCTGTCGATTGCCACCCGCTCGCTGGATGCCGAGCCCGGCCAACTGGTATTGCTCAACGACCTGACAGAAACCCGGCGCCTGCAAGATCAGCTCGCCCGTCACGAGCGCTTGTCTTCATTGGGACGCATGGTCGCTTCTCTTGCTCATCAGATCCGAACGCCACTGTCGGCAGCACTGATCTACGCCAGTCATCTGACTGAGCAAGTGCTTCCCGTCGACACCCAGCAGCGTTTTGCCGGGCGCCTCAAGGAGCGGCTGCATGAGCTGGAACACCAGGTGCGCGACATGCTGGTGTTTGCTCGTGGCGAACTGCCACTGACGGATCGCGTCAGCCCCAATGCCCTGATGCAGGCCCTGCAGGCCGCCGCACAGACCCATGTTCAGGGCGTGTCGATGCGCTGGCAGTGCGACGCGTATGGCGGCCAGGTGCTGTGCAATCGCGACACCCTGGTCGGTGCGTTGCTCAATTTGATCGAAAACGCCCTGCAGGCCGGCACGCCACGGGTGCGGCTCAAGGTTCATCTGTATGCCCGTGGCAACACCCTGCGCCTGTGTGTCAGTGACAGCGGCAGTGGCATTGAGCCCAAGGTGCTTGAGCGCCTGGGCGAGCCGTTTTTCACCACCAAGGCCACCGGCACGGGCCTTGGGCTGGCGGTGGTCAATGCCGTGGTGCGTGCACACCAGGGGCAGATGCTCTTACATTCGCGGCCGGGGCGCGGCACTTGTGCCGTGCTTAGCTTGCCGCTGATTCCAGGCGAGGCGCAGGAAAACTGATGGCGATGCGAATCAAGGTTCTACTGGTCGAAGATGATCATGCCCTGCGCGAAGCGCTGGCTGACACCCTGCTGCTGGCCGGCCACGGTTTTCGTGCGGTGGCTTCGGCCGAAGAGGCGCTGCAAGCGGTTGCTGGCGAGTCATTCAGCCTGGTGGTCAGTGACGTCAATATGCCCGGCATGGACGGTCATCAATTGCTTGGCCGGTTGCGTGCAAGCCAGCCGCAATTGCCGGTGTTGCTGATGACGGCCCATGGCGCCGTAGAGCGCGCCGTGGAGGCCATGCGCCAGGGCGCGGTGGACTATCTGGTGAAACCGTTTGAACCCAAGGCGCTGCTGGATCTGGTAGCCCGGCATGCACTGGGGTGTCTGGGGGTGGCTGACAGCGAAGGGCCGGTGGCGGTTGAGCCGGCTAGCACACAGTTGCTGGAACTGGCTGCACGCGTGGCCCGCAGCGATTCGACAGTACTGATCTCGGGCGAATCCGGCACCGGTAAAGAAGTGCTCGCGCGATACATTCACCAGCACTCGCACCGCAGCAGTCAGCCGTTCGTGGCGATCAACTGCGCGGCGATCCCCGACAACATGCTCGAAGCCACCTTGTTCGGCCATGAGAAGGGCTCGTTCACGGGTGCGATTGCGGCGCAGGCGGGCAAGTTTGAGCAGGCGGACGGCGGTACTTTGTTGCTCGACGAAATCAGCGAGATGCCCCTGGGCTTGCAGGCCAAATTGCTGCGGGTTTTGCAAGAGCGGGAAGTGGAGCGGGTCGGCGGGCGCAAGCCGATTGTGCTGGATATCCGGGTGGTCGCTACCACCAACCGTGACCTGGCGGGCGAAGTGGCGGCGGGGCGCTTTCGCGAAGACTTGTTCTACCGGCTCTCGGTGTTTCCGCTGGCCTGGCAGCCTTTGCGCGAGCGCACCGCCGATATTCTGCCGCTGGCCGAGCGCTTGCTGGCCAAGTACATCAACAAAATGAAGCACACCGCGGTGCGCTTTTCGCCGCAGGCCATGGCATGTCTGACGGCCTACGCCTGGCCGGGCAATGTGCGGGAGCTGGATAACGCGATTCAGCGGGCGCTGATTCTGCAGCAGGGCGGACTGATCGAGGCGCCGGACTTCTGTCTGGCCGGCCCGGTGGCGTGCGCGCCATTGCCGGTATCGGTCGAATCGTTGCCGCTTGATGCCCTTACCGGAGCACTGGGCGATGACCTGCGCCGTCGTGAATTCGAAATGATCATCGACACCCTGCGCAACGAGCGCGGTCGCCGCAAGGAGGCTGCCGAACGCCTGGGCATCAGCCCGCGCACGCTGCGCTACAAGCTGGCGCAGATGCGCGACGCCGGCATGGATGTCGAGGCCTGCCTGTTTGCGGCCACGTAACCGGTGCGGTTGCTGTAGTCACTGACGAGGCACGAGGCTGCGATCGGATGCGCAGCGGCCGCGAAGCCATCACAACGCCATCGCAGCCTCGTGCCTCGTCAGCGACTACGGGAATTTCTGTCTGCGACGATTGGTAGCGTTAATTGTCAGGAAACGACAAAGAGCTGGCACTCTTGTTGCTACACCTCTGCATGAGTTGGAAAAGTGTCAAAAAATTGCGGGTCGTCGGAGGCATTCGTCCATGAGCCAAGGTATTGAATTTAATCGATTGATGTTGGACATGCGGGCCATGCAAATGGACGCCATGGCCCAACCGAAATCGGCTGTGCAAGCCGTTCCTGAAGCGGGTGCCGGCAGCTTCTCCGACATGCTCGGCAATGCGATCAATAAGGTCAGTGATACGCAACAGGCGTCGAGCCAATTGTCCAACGCGTTCGAAATTGGCAAGACCGGAGTTGACCTGACTGACGTGATGATTGCATCGCAAAAAGCCACTGTCTCTTTCCAGGCGTTGACCCAGGTGCGTAACAAGTTGGTTCAGGCGTACCAGGACATCATGCAGATGCCGGTTTAGGGACGATATTAAGTCATGGCTGATGCACTCCCGGATAACGTTCCGGCCAATCCAGGCCCGTCTGGCGGCAAGTCGCCGCTGTTCGGCCTGTCTTTTCTGGACAACCTGGCCGAGATGACCATGCTGCGTCAGGTCGGCCTTATGGTTGGCCTGGCCGCGAGTGTGGCGATTGGTTTTGCCGTGGTTCTGTGGTCGCAGCAACCCGATTACCGGCCGCTGTACGGCAGCCTGGCCGGGATGGATGCCAAGCAGGTCATGGAAACCCTGGCCTCCGCCGACATTGCCTACACCGTTGAACCGAATTCTGGCGCCTTGCTGGTCAAGGCCGATGACGTCTCACGCGCGCGGCTCAAACTGGCTGCCGCAGGTGTTACCCCCACCGACAGCAATATCGGCTTTGAGATCCTCGATAAAGACCAGGGCCTGGGCACTAGCCAGTTCATGGAAGCCACGCGTTATCGCCGTGGTCTGGAAGGCGAACTGGCGCGCACCATTTCCAGCCTCAACAACGTCAAGGGCGCCCGCGTGCACCTGGCGATCCCCAAGAGTTCGGTGTTCGTGCGCGATGAGCGCAAGCCCAGCGCCTCGGTACTGGTCGAGCTGTACGGCGGTCGTTCGCTGGAGCCGGGCCAGGTGCAGGCCATTATCAATCTGGTGGCCACCAGCGTTCCGGAACTGAACAAGTCGCAGATCACGGTGGTCGACCAAAAAGGCAATTTGCTGTCGGATCAGGCGCAAAATTCCGAGCTGACCATGGCCGGCAAGCAGTTTGACTACAGCCGCCGCATGGAAAGCATGCTCACTCAACGGGTGCATAACATCCTGCAGCCAGTGCTGGGCAATGATCGCTACAAGGCTGAAGTGTCTGCCGATGTTGATTTCAGCGCAGTCGAGTCCACGTCCGAACAGTTCAACCCGGATCAACCGGCCCTGCGCAGCGAGCAATCGACCAGCGAGCAGCGCACCGCCAGCACTGGCCCGCAAGGCGTTCCCGGGGCATTGAGCAATCAGCCGCCGAGCCCGGCCTCGGCGCCACAGAAAACCGCTCAGGGCGGCGCTGGCGGTGCGGGCATGATTGCGCCCGGTAACCCGCTGCTGGATGCCAACGGTCAGCAAATCATGGACCCGGCTACCGGCCAGCCGATGCTGGCCCCGTACCCGGCAGACAAGCGCTCGCAATCGACCCGCAACTTTGAACTGGACCGCTCCATCAGCCACACCAAGCAGCAGCAGGGCAAGGTCAATCGCCTGTCCGTGGCGGTGGTGATCGACGACAAGGTCAGCGTTAACCCGGCCAACGGCGAAACCACCCAGGTGCCGTGGACCAGCGATCAACTGGCGCGCTTTACCCGTCTGGTGCAGGACGCAGTCGGTTTTGATGCCAGCCGTGGCGACAGCGTCAGTGTGATCAACGTGCCGTTCTCCACCGAGCGCGCTGAAGTGGTGGCCGATATTCCGTTCTACTCCCAGCCCTGGTTCTGGGATGTGCTCAAGCAAGTGCTGGGCGTGCTGTTCATTCTGCTGCTGGTATTCGGGGTGCTGCGTCCGGTGCTTAACAACATCACCGGCCATGGTCGCAATAAGCAGGTAGCGGGTATTGGCAGCGATGCCGAAATGGGCGGCCTGGATGGCGAACTGGCCAACGACCGGGTCAGCCTCGGGGGCCCGCAGAGCATCATGTTGCCGAGCCCGAGCGAAGGCTATGACGCGCAGTTGAACGCAATCAAGAGTCTGGTGGCAGAAGACCCGGGCCGTGTGGCTCAGGTGGTGAAAGAGTGGATCAACGCTGATGAGTGATAATCGAGCTGCTGCCAACCCCAAGCTGACCCGGGTCGACAAGGCCGCGATTCTGCTGCTGTCCCTTGGCGAATCTGACGCGGCCCAGGTACTGCGTCACATGGGGCCCAAAGAAGTCCAGCGGGTGGGTGTGGCGATGGCGCAAATGCGCAACGTGCACCGCGAGCAGGTCGAACAGGTCATGAGTGAGTTCGTTGAAATCGTCGGCGACCAGACCAGCCTGGGGGTCGGCTCGGACAGCTACATCCGCAAAATGCTCACCTCGGCCCTGGGCGAAGACAAGGCTAACGGCCTGATAGACCGCATCCTGCTGGGCGGCAACACCAGCGGCCTTGACAGCCTGAAGTGGATGGAACCCCGCGCCGTGGCGGATGTGATCCGCTTCGAACACCCGCAGATTCAAGCCATCGTGGTCGCCTATCTCGACCCCGATCAGGCGGGTGAGGTGCTTGGCCACTTTGATCAAAAGGCGCGGCTGGACATCATCCTGCGCGTTTCCTCGCTCAACACCGTGCAGCCGGCCGCACTTAAAGAACTGAACCAGATCCTCGAAAAGCAGTTCTCCGGCAACTCCAATGCTGCGCGCACCTCTCTGGGCGGCATCAAGCGGGCGGCCGACATCATGAACTTTCTCGACAGCTCGATGGAATCTCAACTGATGGACTCCATTCGCGACATCGACGAAGACCTCTCCGGGCAGATCGAAGACCTTATGTTTGTCTTCAACAACCTGGCGGATGTCGATGACCGGGGCATTCAGGCGCTGCTGCGCGAAGTGTCATCGGACGTGCTGGTGCTGGCGCTCAAGGGCTCCGACGAGAACGTGCAGGAAAAAATCTTCAAGAACATGTCCAAGCGAGCTGCCGAATTGCTGCGCGACGACCTGGAAGCCAAAGGCCCGGTGCGGGTCAGCGATGTCGAAACCGCACAGAAAGAAATCCTCACCATTGCCCGCCGTATGGCCGAAGCCGGAGAAATCGTTCTCGGCGGGAAGGGCGGCGAAGAGATGATCTAAGTGAGTAATGGTGAGTCCCCCGGAGATGTGATTCGCGCCAAGGATGTGGGTGCCTTCGACGTATGGGGCCTGCCCAGCTTTGACCCGTGGCGCGAGCCGCTTGAAGTTGAACCCGAGGTGGTCGAGGAACCGCCGGTCGAGATGCAGGAGGTGCCCCTCGACGAAGTCCAGCCGCTGACCCTTGAAGAGCTCGAAAGCATCCGTCAGGAGGCCTATAACGAAGGCTTTGCCACGGGTGAAAAGGAAGGCTTTCACAGCACTCAGCTCAAGGTTCGCCAGGAAGCCGAGGTTGCCCTGAACGCCAGGGTGGCCAGTCTTGAGCGTTTGATGAGCAGTTTGCTGGCGCCGCTTGCCGAGCAGGACCAGCAGCTGGAAAAAGCCATGGTCGGCCTGGTTGAGCACATGACTCGCCAAGTGATCCAGCGCGAACTGAAAACCGATTCCAGGCAGATCGAACAGGTATTGCGCGAGGGCCTGAAGCTTCTGCCGATGGGCGCTGAAAACATCCGCCTGTTTATCAATCCGCAGGATTTTGACCAGGTCAAAGCCCTGCGCGAGCGCCATGACGAGCACTGGAAAATCCTCGAAGACGAGAGCCTGCAACCGGGTGGCTGCCGCATCGAAACCGAACATAGCCGCATTGATGCCAGCATTGAAACCCGGATAAAACTGGCCATGGACCAGTTGTTCGATCAGTTGCACGAGCAGGCATTGCATCCGGCTGCGGCAGATATCGATATTGATCTGGACTTGCCAGATGCGCCTTAGACGTACCAGCTTCGGCAAACGTCTGAGTGCCTATGCCCCGGCGGTATCGTTGCCCGCGCAGCCCGTAGTCGAAGGCCGCCTGCTGCGCATGGTCGGCCTGACTCTGGAAGCCGAAGGCCTGCGCGCCGCCATGGGCAGCCGCTGTCTGGTGATCAACGATGACAGTTTTCACCCGGTGCAAGTCGAAGCCGAGGTCATGGGCTTTTCGGGCAGCAAGATTTTTTTGATGCCGGTGGGCAGTGTTGCCGGAATCGCCCCGGGCGCCCGCGTGGTGCCGCTGGCCGATAACGGACGCTTGCCGATGGGCATGAGCATGCTCGGTCGCGTCCTCGACGGTGCCGGGCGGGCGCTGGACGGCAAGGGCGGGATGAAAGCCGAAGACTGGGTGCCGATGGACGGCCCGACCATCAACCCGCTCAAGCGTGATCCCATCAGCGTGCCGCTGGACGTCGGCATTCGCAGTATCAACGGTTTATTGACGGTGGGCCGTGGCCAGCGTCTGGGCCTGTTCGCCGGTACCGGGGTGGGCAAGAGTGTGCTGCTGGGCATGATGACCCGCTTTACCGAGGCCGACATCATCGTGGTCGGGCTGATCGGCGAGCGGGGCCGCGAAGTGAAGGAATTCATCGAGCACATCCTCGGCGAAGAGGGCCTCAAGCGTTCGGTGGTGGTTGCCTCCCCGGCTGACGATGCGCCGCTGATGCGTCTGCGCGCAGCCATGTACTGCACGCGAATCGCTGAATACTTTCGCGACAAGGGCAAGAACGTGCTGCTGTTGATGGACTCGTTGACGCGATTCGCCCAGGCCCAGCGCGAGATTGCCCTGGCCATTGGCGAGCCGCCGGCAACCAAGGGCTATCCGCCCTCGGTGTTTGCCAAATTGCCCAAGCTGGTGGAGCGTGCGGGTAACGCCGAAGCCGGTGGTGGCTCGATCACTGCGTTTTACACCGTGTTGTCCGAAGGCGATGACCAGCAGGACCCGATTGCCGACTCGGCGCGGGGGGTGCTCGACGGGCACATCGTGTTGTCCCGGCGTCTGGCCGAAGAAGGCCATTACCCTGCAATTGATATTGAAGCGTCCATCAGCCGGGTGATGCCGTCGGTGGTGACCGAAGAACACATGCGTCGCGCGCAGCAGTTCAAGCAGCTGTGGTCGCGCTTCCAGCAGGCCCGGGACTTGATCAGCGTGGGGGCTTACGTGCCGGGCGGCGATCGGGAAACCGATACTGCGATTGCCTTGCAGCCGGCGATGGTGGCGTACCTGCGCCAGGGCCTGAACGACAACATCAGCCTGGGTGAAAGTGCTGGCCATCTGGGGACGATCTTCGCTCCGGCCGCGGGCGGTTAATCGACCATGGCCAGTGATGGAAGGGCGGCGCGTCTGGCGCCGGTGGTGGACATGGCCGAAAAGACCGAAAAGGCTGCCGCTCAGCGCCTTGGCCATTTTCAGGGGCAGGTCAATCTGGCCAACAGCAAGCTCGGCGACCTGGAAAACTTCCGTGGGGAGTATCAGGCGCAATGGGTCGAGCGCGGCAGCCAGGGCGTGACCGGGCAATGGTTGCGCAACTATCAGTACTTTCTCAACCAGCTTGAAACTGCGGTCGGCCAGCAGCGCCAGAGCCTGGTGTGGCATCAGAACAATCTCGACAAGGCCCGCGAAACCTGGCAGCAGGCGTATGCCCGGGTGGAAGGGCTGCGCAAGCTGGTCCAGCGTTACGCCGAAGAAGCCCGTCAGCTGGAAGACAAGCGCGAGCAAAAACTGATGGACGAACTGTCCCAGCGTTTACCGCGTAACAGCCCTTACTGACCCCCCTCCTGTAGGAGTGAGCCTGCTCGCAAGCAAGCTCGCGCCTACAGAGTTTGTTCGGCACGACTATAGTTTTCGGATCAACCCGACACGGGAGCATCCCCATGGCAGTGACGTCTGAACTCTCCGCAGATAGCCGTAAGCTGACGATCGCGATCAAAGGCCGGTTCGACTTTGCCAAGCATCAAGAATTTCGTGACGCCTACGAAAAACTCGGCCCTGATACTGAATGCGTGGTGGACCTCAAGGAGGCCACCTATGTCGACAGCTCGGCGCTGGGCATGCTGCTGTTGCTGCGTGACCATGCCGGCGGCGATAACTCCGAGATCCGGGTCATCAACAGCAACCCGGATGTGCTTAAAATTTTCAACATCTCTAACTTCGACAAGCTGTTCGATATCACGTGAACACTCCCCTGACGGTGTTGATTGCCGAAGACAGCACCGCTGACCGCCTGCTGTTGTCGAGCATTGTGCAGCGTCAGGGGCATAACGTGCTGCTCGCCGCCAATGGCGCTGAAGCCGTAGCGCTGTTTGCCCTCCAGCGTCCACAACTGGTGCTGATGGATGGTTTGATGCCCGTGATGGACGGTTTCGAAGCCGCCCGGCAGATCAAGGCGTTGGCCGGCGAGGTGCTGGTGCCGATCATTTTTCTCACTTCCCTGAATCAGGCCGATGCCCTGGCCCGCAGTCTGGAGGCGGGCGGCGACGATGTGCTGAGCAAGCCTTACAACCCCTTGCTGCTGGCGGCGAAAATCACCGTGATGGACCGGATGCGGCGCCTGCAAGAGACCGTCCTGCAGCAGCGCGACCTGATTGCCAGGCACAACGATTACTTGCTCAACGAGCAGCGGGTGGCCAAGGCGGTGTTTGACCGGGTGGCGCATGCGGGCTGTCTGAGCGCGCCGAATATCCGTTATCTGCAATCGCCCTATGCCCTGTTCAATGGTGATTTGTTGCTGGCGGCCTACACCCCGACCGGCGATACCCACTTGCTGCTGGCCGACTTTACCGGGCACGGCCTGCCGGCTGCGATCGGGGCGATGCCGTTGGCGGAAGTGTTTTACAGCATGACGGCCAAGGGGTACGGGCTGGGCGAAATGCTCCGCGAAATGAATGCCAAGCTCAAACGCATCCTGCCTGTCGACATGTTCTGCTGCGCCACTGTGCTGTGTGTCAGTGCGCAGCGGCGCAGTGTCGAAGTCTGGAA
The DNA here is from genome assembly GCF_001294575.1 of Pseudomonas versuta. NCBI lineage: Bacteria > Pseudomonadati > Pseudomonadota > Gammaproteobacteria > Pseudomonadales > Pseudomonadaceae > Pseudomonas > Pseudomonas versuta. The sequence continues at coordinate 2,853,934 of NZ_CP012676.1, read as the reverse complement.
CGGCGGGATGCCGGATGGCTATCTGCAAACACAGGCCACGGGGCGGCGCACGGCATTGTCCTCACAGCACCTGCCTTTGGGGGTGCTGCGTGCTGGTGTATTTGATCATGGCACCCAGGTCTGGCCGATGCTGCCCGGCGATCAGCTGTTTTTACTGAGCGACGGGGTGGTAGATACCAGTGGCCCGGATGAGCAACTGTTCGGGGTGGAGCGCTTGCTGCAGGTGCTGGATGCCAATCACCAGCCGCAACAGCTGATTGCCGAGGTCGAGCGGGCGCTGTACGACTTTCAGGGCTGCGCCCGGGATGATGTGAGCATGGTGCAGATCACCTCGCAGCTGGCGCAGCGTCCGCAAGTGCCTGCCATGCTCTATTCCGACAGTGGCCAGTGCAGCCCGCTGGACTGGTCGGCCAGCTTTGAGTTTCGCGCGTCCACACTCCGGCAATTCAATCCGCTGCCCTACCTGTTGCAATTACTGATGGAGGTTCACGGCCTGCGCCCCCAGGGTGCCGTCATTCATGCGGTGCTGTCCGAGCTGTACAGCAACGCACTGGAGCACGGGGTTCTGGGCCTCGATTCACGGCTCAAACGTGATATTCACGGCTATACCCACTATTACCGGCTCCGTAATGAGCGTCTGGACGCGCTCCAGAGCGGCTTTGTGCGGGTGCAACTGCAAATCGAACCGGTTCATCAGGGCGGACGGCTAATGTTGCAGGTTGATGACAGTGGCGAAGGCTTTGATGTTGCAAAGGTGCTGTCTAGACCGCTTGATCTAGACCGTTTGTCGGGGCGTGGTGTGAGTCTGGTACGACAACTGTGCCCAGCAGCACGTTGGTCAGGCGATGGTCGCAGTGCGACCGTAGAGTTTTCATGGGAGGCTCTGGCATAATCCGAGCATTCTTGATCAAGGAGTGAGCAAGTGTCCGATATACATATGGATCCAAAAGTAGTCAGTGCGCTGCGCGATGTAATGGAAGGCGGGTTTGCGGACCTGCTCGATACCTTTCTCTCGGACTCCGAGGAGCGTCTCGGCCAGCTGCACAGTACTCACGAAGCCTGCGACCTGACCCTGGTCGCCCACAGCTTCAAAGGCAGCAGCAGTAACATGGGCGCCATTCGTTTGGCGCATCTTTGCGGTCTGCTCGAAGAGCGGGCGCAAAAGAAGCAGCTGGCCGGTATCGAGGAGCTGGTGATCAAAATCGACGATGAATACCAGATGGTGCGTCGACTCTATCGTGCCGAGCGCCAGCGTTTCGGCTCGTCCAATTTTGCCTCTGGCTGATTCTGCCAAAGCTGGCCCGAACCTTGCTCTGACTGATCCACCTGTACCTACGCCAGCCGTACAGTGGAGACCTGTCAATGCCACTCGCCGCCAATCCCTTTCTTCAGACCCCTGGCGCTGCTGCGTCCAAAACCCCTGCGGCCAAAATCCCCCAGACCGCTGCAGAACCCGCTAAATCCGGGGCTGTACACTTTTCCCGGGTGTATGCCAAAGTGACTGAAACCAGGCCCGCCAGCGGTATGCGCGAGCAGTCACCAGGGGCGGTTGCCAAGCATGATCAGGGCAGCGATAAGGTCCCGCAAAAGCCGTCAGCCGTTGCCGATAGCGGCAAACCCTTGCCTGGTGGCAAACCCGGTAGTGCCGACAGTGCCGATCAGGACGAGGGTGCTGGCGAGGTGAGCAAAGAGGCACCTGTGGCTGCAGTGCCAGCGCCTGCGGCTGAAGCTTCGGTGCCGGTAGAACCGGCACAGCCGGTACCGCTCGACATTCAGTCTGCGCAACTGGCTGCCGCCGCACAGGCACAGCTTCAGCCTCCACCGGTGGCTGATGACGGTTTCGATCCAGAAGCCGACCCCCTCGACGACATGCCTGCTGTACGCCTGGCAATGGAGCAGGGCGGGCATGTCTCGGCCGGCAGTCATGCGCCGGGCAAAAACGCCTCTCTGGAAAGTTCGCCTTCTACAGTTGCGGGGCAAGCCGGTGCTGTTGCCATGCTGCTCGATCCGAAAACCGACGGCTCAGCTTTCGGCGAGGGCGGTGAGGAAGCGTTCAAGGGGCTGGTCGATGATGGCCTCAAAGATCTGAAAAGCGCATCCAGCGATACCCGTGTGGATGACTTCGCCAGTCGCCTGGCCGCACTCACCCAGGCGGCGGTGCCAAAAACCGCCAATGCACTGCCGGTCAACCAGCCGTTGGCCATGCACCAGAGTGGCTGGACTGAAGAAGTGGTCAATCGGGTGATGTACCTGTCCAGCGCCAACCTGAAATCGGCGGATATCCAGCTGGAGCCTGCTGAATTGGGGCGCCTGGATATCCGGGTGAACCTATCGCCCGACCAGGCGGCGCAGGTCAACTTTGTCAGTGCTCACGCCGGAGTGCGCGAGGCACTGGACAGCCAGATGCACCGCTTGCGTGAAATGTTCGCCCAGCAGGGCATGGGGCAGGTCGACGTTAACGTGTCTGATCAGTCACGCAACTGGCAGGGCCAGGGCCAGGAACAACAGGCCCAAAGCCGTTCCGGTGGTCAACGGCTTGATGGCGCCGGTGAGGATGAGCGGGTAATGGCTGCCACAGAGGCCGTAGCGCCGAGTGTGGTTATCGGCTCCAGCGCCGTAGATTACTACGCGTAAAACCCCGCCACTGTCTTGCCTTTGCCTGTGTAGGAGCGAGCGGGCTCTGGATTTAGAGCATTAAAACGGACGCAGGGGGCGGTCAGGTCTGTCCTGCCGCCCCCTGCCTTTGGCAACCGGCTTACGCTATCCCATGGGCCGCTCATGCGCGCAAAGCGAGGGCCCGTCTTTCGGGGTCCTCGCGCCTGATGGGCGAACACTGAGCAATAGTCGCAATTACAGGTGGAAATGGCCCGCAGCCTCCGGCTGGTAAAGCACTTTCCTTATCTCAATCCGGCGGGTCCGATCAGCAATTCGCCAGTCGATGGCATCCCCCTCCTGATAGCCCAGAATGGCGGCGCCGATGTCGGAATACACCGAGTGTTTCCCCGCGTTGCTGTCTGCATCTTCCGGGTAGACCAAGGCCACTTCGATCTCTTCGTCGTCCAGTTGCAGCAAGGCCCTGGAGTTCATCGTGACGACATTGCTCGCCACTTGCTGCGGCTTGACGACAATGGCTCGCTCAAGTTCATGTTCGAGTTCAACAATGGCCGGTGATTGCTCGAGCGCGATCAGACTCTCGAGCCTGGCCTTGTCGATTTCAGTGATGTAAATCCTGGTGGAGTCGCCAACGGCACCTTCGCGCAAGAACTGGCGATAGCGCCCCGCGGTCATGGAAAACGACTTCAATGTCGGCGTTTCGCTCTCAAGCACAAAGCCGCTGCGCACAAAGGCTTTCAGCGAGCGCGCGTTGTCGGGGTGGATCTTGGCGATGAGCTTCTCGGCCCGCATGTCGAGGAAGGCCAGTTTCATGCCTTCGCGGATTGTGCGGGCGCCAAGGTTTCGGCCCCATTTGTCGCTGTCTCCGATGACCAGGACTATTTCGCAATTGGGGCCGGTCTTGATTAGACGGACAAAGCCCACCGGAGCGTCATGCCGGTCATAGGCCATGAAGAATCGGCCGCCCCGGTTGAATAGATGGGTCAGGATCGGCAATTGAGTCCGATCGATGGCTTGCCCGATGGAGCGGGAGACATGACGCGAATCGCTCAGATAGCAGGTAACGCGCTCATCCTCCAACCAATCCATCAGCGTCAGCGCGTGCGCCCGAGTAATTTCAGGGCACAGAGAAATGAAAGGCTTGTTCATCTTCAACACACTTATTTGTAAAAGGATGAAAGCCCTTCATGGCTATGGCCATAACGGTTCTTTCGGCAACCGGCTATTTTAAGGCATTACGCGAGTAATGCCGAGCAGCCTGGAAAGTTCGCGGCAAACCATCGTTCTGCGGCATCCCGACACTTCTGGCATAACACTTGCTCTGCCTACCCGAGCATCTGTGAAAACCGAAAAGCGACGGATTATTGGCATGGCGACGAGCGACGTAGTGAAGGACCCTGCCGAGAAAGGCAATTTAAAGCTGATTATCCTGATTGCCGTGGCGGTGCTGCTGGCGATCGGCCTGTCTGTGGGGGCCACCTGGTATTTCGTGAGCAGCCCCAAGAGTGAGGCGGCGCCTGTCGTTGACGCAAACATCAAGCTCCCGGCGATTTATGAACCCATGGCGCCGGCCTTCGTGGTCAATTACAACGCCAACGGTCGCCAGCGCTATATGCAAGTGAGCATGACCTTGCAAGCACGCGACCTGAATGACCTCAATGCACTCAAGGTGCACATGCCAGTGATCCGCAACAATCTGGTGATGCTGTTCTCCGGGCAAACCTTTGATGATCTGGCGACGCCGGTCGGCCAAGAAATACTTCGTCAGAAAGCCACTGCCGCCGTGCAGGAAGTAGCGCAAAAAGAACTCGGAAAAGTGGTTGTCGATCAGGTGCTCTTTACTAACTTTGTATTGCAGTAGGATCACGACATGGCCGTGCAAGACCTGCTGTCCCAGGATGAGATCGACGCGCTGTTGCATGGTGTCGATGATGGCCTGGTACAGGCCGAAGCAGCTGCCGAACCCGGCAGTGTCAAAAGTTACGACCTGACCAGTCAGGACCGGATTGTCCGGGGGCGCATGCCGACCCTGGAAATGATCAACGAACGTTTCGCCCGTTACACCCGTATCAGCATGTTCAACATGCTGCGCCGCTCGGCAGACGTAGCGGTGGGCGGGGTGCAGGTCATGAAGTTCGGTGAATACGTGCACTCGCTGTACGTACCCACCAGTCTGAACCTGGTCAAGATCAAGCCATTGCGCGGCACCGCGCTGTTTATCCTCGACGCCAAGCTGGTGTTCAAGCTGGTAGACAACTTCTTCGGCGGTGACGGCCGTCACGCCAAGATCGAGGGCCGTGAATTCACCCCTACCGAATTACGGGTAGTGCGCATGGTGCTGGAGCAGGCCTTCATCGATTTGAAGGAAGCCTGGCAGGCGATCATGGAAGTCAATTTCGAGTACATCAACTCGGAAGTGAACCCTGCCATGGCCAATATCGTCGGGCCCAGCGAAGCCATTGTGGTGTCAACCTTTCACATCGAACTCGACGGCGGTGGCGGCGATCTGCACGTCACCATGCCGTACTCGATGATCGAGCCGGTGCGCGAGATGCTCGACGCCGGGTTTCAGTCCGATCTCGACGATCAGGACGAGCGCTGGAGCAAGGCTTTGCGCGAAGACGTGCTGGATGTCAGCGTGCCGCTGAGCGCCACCGTTGCCCGCCGTCAATTGCGTCTGCGCGACATATTGCACATGCAGCCGGGGGATGTGATCCCTATCGAGTTACAAGACGAACTGGTGATGCGCGCCAATGGCGTCCCTGCGTTCAAGGTCAAGCTGGGCTCGCACAAAGGCAATCTGGCCTTGCAAGTGATTGAGCCCATCGGACGGCGCTAGGCGCCGATCCACCCCCAATAGCTGTGTTAATGAATGCGAGGTCACCCCGATGGCTAACGAACACGATACAAGTGCTGCAGACCAGGCCCTGGCTGATGAATGGGCCGCTGCCCTGGAAGAAACCGGTGACGTCGGGCAGGCGGATATCGACGCGCTGCTGGCGGCCGATGCGGCTACCAAGCCGGCCTCCAACCGTTTGCCAATGGAAGAGTTCGGCAGCGTGCCGCGCAGTAATGAGCCGGTCACCCTGGATGGCCCCAATCTGGATGTGATTCTGGATATTCCGGTGTCCATCTCCATGGAAGTGGGCAGCACCGACATCAACATCCGCAACCTGTTGCAGCTCAACCAGGGCTCGGTCATCGAGCTTGACCGTCTGGCTGGTGAGCCACTGGATGTGCTGGTCAACGGCACCCTGATTGCCCATGGCGAAGTGGTGGTGGTCAACGAAAAATTCGGCATCCGCCTGACTGACGTGATCAGTCCAAGCGAACGCATCAAGAAGCTGCGTTAAGTGAAGCGGGTTCTTTGCGGGTTACTGGCTTTACCCCTGAGCGTGCTGGCGGCCGAACCGCCGGCAAGCGCCACGGTAGTCGCCGCGCCCATGGTCAGCAGTGGCGTCGGCGGGCAGTTGACGCAATTGGTGCTGGGCTTGTTGTTGGTGCTGGGGCTGATTTTTGCCCTGGCCTGGCTGCTGCGTCGGGTACAGCAAACCGGGCCGCGTCAGGGGCAACTGATTGAGTTGATCAGCTCGCGGGCCCTGGGTGCGCGTGACCGGCTGGTGCTGGTGCAGGTGGGCAATGAACAGATTCTGCTCGGTCTTACACCCGGTCGTATCACCCCTTTGCACGTGCTCAAGGAGCCGGTCCAGGTGCCAAGTACCTCGCAGTCGGCAACCCCTGAATTTGCCCGGCGATTGATGGAAGTACTGGGTCAGCAAAAGGACAAGCCGTAATGCGTTTAGTCGTCGCGCTGTTGTTGGCATTGCTTGCGCCTGTGGCGTTCGGGGCCGACCCGTTGTCGATTCCGGCGATCACCTTGGGCACCGGGGCCAACGGCCAGCAAGAGTACTCGGTCAGCCTGCAGATTTTGCTGATCATGACCGCGCTGAGCTTTATCCCGGCGTTCGTCATGCTGATGACCAGCTTCACGCGGATCATCATTGTGTTTTCGATCCTGCGTCAGGCGCTGGGGCTGCAACAAACGCCGTCAAACCAGATTCTCACCGGAATGGCGCTGTTCCTGACCATGTTCATCATGGCGCCAGTGTTTGACCGGGTGAATCAGGACGCCTTGCAGCCTTATCTGGCAGAAAAACTCTCGGCCCAGGACGCCATTCTCAAGGCTGAAGTCCCGATCAAGGACTTTATGCTGGCGCAGACCCGCTCCAGCGACCTCGAACTGTTTATGCGCCTGTCCAAGCGTACCGACATCGCCACTCCGGATGCCGCGCCCTTGACCATTCTGGTACCGGCGTTCGTGACCTCTGAGTTGAAAACCGCGTTCCAGATCGGCTTCATGATTTTTATCCCGTTTTTGATCATCGACCTGGTGGTGGCCAGTGTGCTGATGGCCATGGGCATGATGATGCTGTCGCCGCTGATCATTTCGCTGCCGTTCAAAATCATGCTGTTTGTACTGGTGGATGGCTGGGCGTTGATTATCGGCACCCTGGCCAGCAGTTTCGGCGGAGTTTGACCCCATGACCGGGAGTAATGCGCAATGACCCCAGAAGTCGCGGTTGATCTGTTTCGCAGCGCGCTGTGGCTGACCACGGTGATGGTCGCGGTGCTGGTCGTTCCCAGTTTGTTGGTCGGGCTGTTGGTGGCCATGTTCCAGGCAGCCACCCAGATCAACGAGCAAACCCTGAGTTTTCTCCCGCGATTGCTGGTGATGCTGGTGACCTTGATCGTCGCCGGTCCCTGGCTGGTGCAAACCTTTATGGAATACATCCTGCAGTTGTACGGCAGCATTCCGCAGTTGATCGGCTAAATGTCGCTGCTCGCCCTGACCGACGCGCAGATCAGTACCTGGGTCGCCAGTTTTATGCTGCCGCTGTTCCGGGTAGGTGCGTTGCTGACCACCATGCCGATCATCGGTACGACCCTGGTGCCCAAGCGCATCAAGCTGTTTCTGTCATTGGCGATCACCCTGGCAATCATGCCCAGCTTGCCGCCATTACCGGCCGTCAACCCGCTGGACCTCAGTGGCCTGATGCTGATTGCCGAGCAAATCATCATCGGTGCGTTGCTGGGCTTCTCGCTGCAGCTGTTTTTTCAGGCGTTCGTGGTGGCCGGGCAAATTGTCGCGATCCAGATGGGCATGGGCTTCGCATCTATGGTCGACCCGGCCAACGGGGTCAATGTGGCGGTCATCGGGCAGTTCTTCACCATGCTCGTGACCTTGTTGTTTCTGTCCATGAACGGCCATCTGGTGGTCTTCGAGGTGCTTACTGAGAGCTTCACGACCTTGCCGGTGGGCGGTGGCTTGTTGACCAATCACTACTGGGAAATCGCCAACAAGCTGGGCTGGGTGCTGGGTGCCGCATTGTTGCTGGTGCTGCCTGCCATTACTGCGTTGCTGGTGGTCAACATCGCCTTTGGTGTGATGACCCGGGCGGCGCCGCAACTCAATATCTTCTCGATCGGTTTTCCGCTGACTCTGGTGCTGGGCATGGTGATCCTGTGGATCGGCCTGGCGGATATTCTCAATCAGTATCAACCGCTGGCCTCCGAGGCCTTGCAGTTTTTACGTGAGCTGGCACAGGCGCGATAGCCATGGCAGAAAGCGAGAGCGGTGCCGATAAAACAGAAGACCCCACGGAGAAACGAAAGAAAGACTCCAGGGAAAAGGGAGAGATCGCACGCTCCAAAGAGCTGAATACCCTGGCCATCATGCTGGCGGGCTCTATCGGGTTGCTGATTTTTGGCGGCGCGCTGGCACGGGACATGATGGATCTGATGCGCTACAACTTCAGCATCAGTCGCGAGGCGCTGCTCAACCCCGACGCCATGGGGCTGGCTTTGCTGCACTCGGGCAAGGTTGCCCTGCTGGCCGTGCAGCCGGTACTGGTTACCTTGTTGATCGCCGCCCTGGTCGGGCCCATCGCACTGGGCGGCTGGCTGTTCGCTGCCGGCAGCCTGGCGCCCAAGTTCAGCCGCATGAACCCGGCTGCCGGGATCAAGCGCATGTTCTCGGCCAAGGCACTGGTCGAGCTGCTCAAAGCGCTGGCCAAGTTCTTCATCATCCTGATCGTTGCCTTGCTGGTGCTGCAGTCCGACATTGACGATTTGCTGCGCATTGCCCATGAGCCTTTGGAGCTGGCGGTGATTCACAGCCTGCAAGTGGTTGCCTGGAGCGCCTTGTGGATGGCCTGCGGGTTGATTCTGATTGCGGCGGTGGACGTACCGGTGCAGCTGTGGGAAAGCCACAAAAAGCTGCTGATGACCAAGCAAGAAGTGCGTGACGAACACAAGGATCAGGAAGGGCGGCCGGAGGTCAAGCAACGGATTCGCCAGCTGCAACGGGAAATGAGCCAGCGGCGCATGATGAGCGCCATCCCGGATGCGGACGTCATCATCACCAACCCGACGCACTATGCCGTAGCGCTGAAATACGACCCTGAGAAAGGCGCAGCGCCGATGCTGCTGGCCAAGGGCAGCGATTTTCTGGCGCTCAAGATTCGCGAGATTGGTGCCAAACATAATATTTTGCTGCTTGAATCCCCGGCGCTGGCGCGCTCGATTTACCACTCCACGGAGCTGGAGCAGGAAATCCCGGCCGGGTTGTATCTAGCCGTGGCCCAGGTGTTGGCTTATGTGTACCAGATACGTCAATACCAGGCGGGCCGTGGCAAGCGTCCGGATCCTCTGAAGGATTTGCCGATCCCGGCGGATTTACGGCGTGATCAGTAGCGTGCTGATGGATGCCTGTCATCCATTGTCGGTAGAGGCTTGGCGTAAACCTGCTTAACTTGGAGTTGCGAGTTTTTCATTTATTCGCGTGCAGGCCATGGAGAGTGCGATGCCGATCGAGTTAACCCTTATTCCTGAAAGTTCGATCAGAACCTATGCACTTAGCGATTCGCGTGACATTGCTCACGTCGATCTCGAAGGGCTGTTTCCGAAGTTTCCTGCTCTGGACGGCACTTTTGCGATTTTCTGGCTGGATCAATTGAAAGGGCGCCATATTGTCGGTTTCAGCACCGAGGGTTCGAACTTGCTGGCGGTGATCTCGTTGCCGACTGTGCCGCATGGTCTCGGAAGGGAGCAGTACTACGGCGCAATCATGGAGCGCTGCTACAAAGAGCGTGATTCGATTTTGTCTTTTTTACGCAAGTCGTTGAGTTTCGAAGGCATCAATGGCCGCTGCGTGCGCAGTTTTATCCTCTACAAGCTGATACGCCAGCTGCAGTTGGACAGCGTCCCGGTGTGGGAAGAGCCCTCGCACATACGCGACGGGCGTTGCGGTGCAATTTTAATCGGCGGTCGCGGATCCGAGCGCTATGAACCCAATCGCAAGCTGGATGTGGTGTTCCGGTCCAGCAGCAGCGCGTGCCTGGTGATTGATCTGGGGGAGTGGTGGTGGAACTGATTTGCGGCGCCACGTTTGACCGTAGGAGCGAGCTTTTCAATCTGCAGACAAACAGCTCGCGAGCAAGCTCGCTCCTACAGGGTTATGCATATATGACTGCCGCCCGGCAGCTCTGAAATATAGGCATGGCCATTTGCCTAAGTTGGAAGGTTTCTTGCACAAGCTGGCTTTACGGCGCATCTGGCGTCAAAAGTTTGCTAAAGGTTTGTCGCAATGTCATTGGATCGCTCTCAGTTAATCAACACCGCACGCAACGGTCTGGCCGGTTTGGGTCATGGACAGTTGGGCGTGCCGTTGTTGCTGCTGGTGATGCTGGCAATGATGATGTTGCCAATTCCGGCCTTCCTGCTGGACGTGTTTTTTACCTTCAACATTGCGCTGTCGATTGTGGTGTTGCTGGTGTGCGTGTACGCCCTGCGACCGCTGGACTTTGCAGTGTTCCCCACCATTTTGCTGGTTGCCACGTTAATGCGCCTGGCGCTCAACGTGGCATCGACCCGGGTGGTGATGCTTCACGGCCAGGAAGGTCACGGCGCCGCGGGCAAGGTGATTCAGGCTTTCGGTGAGGTGGTGATCGGCGGCAACTACGTGGTCGGTATCGTCGTGTTCGCGATTTTGATGATCATCAACTTCGTCGTGGTGACCAAGGGCGCCGGGCGTATTTCCGAGGTGAGTGCCCGTTTCACCCTGGATGCCATGCCCGGCAAGCAAATGGCGATCGACGCCGACCTCAATGCCGGCCTGATCGATCAGCCACAGGCCAAGCAGCGTCGTCAGGAAGTGGCCCAGGAAGCCGAGTTCTACGGTTCTATGGACGGCGCCAGCAAGTTCGTGCGCGGTGACGCCATCGCCGGTTTGCTGATTCTGTTCATCAACCTGATCGGCGGCATGGCCGTCGGTATCTTCCAGCACGGCATGACCTTCAGCGAGGCCGGCAAGGTGTATGCCTTGCTCACCATCGGTGACGGTTTGGTGGCGCAGTTGCCATCGCTTTTGCTGTCCACTGCAGCTGCGATCATGGTGACCCGTGCTTCCGGCTCCGAAGACATGGGCAAGCAGATCAATCGGCAGATGTTTGCCTCGCCCAAGGCGCTGGCGGTGTCGGCCGGTTTAATGGCGGTCATGGGGATTGTGCCGGGCATGCCGCACTTCTCGTTCCTGAGCCTGGCCGCCGTTGCGGGGGGCGTGGCGTACCTGATGTGGAAAAAACAGAACGTGGTCAAGGTCCAGGCCCTGCAAGAAGTGCAGCGCCAACAAGAGCTGCTGCCTTCGCCGGCCCGCGCCCAGGAGAGCAAGGAGCTGGGCTGGGATGACGTAACGCCCATCGACATGATCGGGCTGGAGGTCGGTTACCGCCTGATTCCGCTGGTGGACCGCAATCAGGGTGGGCAGTTGCTGGCACGGATCAAGGGCGTGCGTAAAAAGCTGTCTCAGGACCTGGGCTTTCTGATGCCCACCGTGCACATCCGCGACAACCTCGATCTGGCCCCCAGCGCCTACCGCCTGACCTTGATGGGGGTGATTCTGGCCGAGGCCGAGATCTACCCCGATCGCGAGCTGGCGATCAACCCGGGGCAGGTATTCGGCACGCTCAACGGGATCACCACCAAAGACCCGGCCTTTGGTCTGGAAGCCGTGTGGATCGAAGTCAGCCAGCGCAGTCAGGCGCAATCGCTGGGCTATACCGTAGTGGATGCCAGCACTGTGGTGGCCACTCACCTGAACCAGATTCTGTACAAGCACTCCCATGAGTTGATCGGTCATGAAGAAGTGCAGCAGTTGATGCAGTTGCTGGCCAAGGCCTCGCCCAAGCTGGCCGAAGAGTTGGTGCCGGGGATTTTGAGCCTGTCGCAGTTGCTCAAAGTGTTGCAGGCCTTGTTGGCAGAGCAGGTGCCGGTGCGCGACATTCGCAGCATTGCCGAAGCCGTCGCGAACAATGCCCACAAGAGTCAAGATACTGCCGCTTTGGTTGCAGCCGTGCGCGTCGCGCTGTCCCGCGCAATCGTGCAAAGCATTGTAGGCGTTGAGTCTGAGCTGCCTGTGATCACCTTGGAACCAAGGTTGGAACAAATATTGCTCAATAGTTTGCAAAAGGCCGGACAAGGCCAGGAAGAGGGCGTGTTGCTGGAGCCGAGCATGGCTGAAAAACTCCAGCGCTCGCTGATCGACGCCGCCCAGCGTCAGGAGATGCAAGGCAACCCGGTGATCTTGCTGGTGGCAGGCCCGGTACGCGCGATGCTTTCGCGGTTTGGACGCCTGGCGGTGCCTAACCTGCATGTGCTCGCGTACCAGGAAATCCCTGATAACAAGCAAGTCACGATTGTTGCGACAGTAGGCCCTAACGGCTGAGGGTTTGATTTATGCAAGTGAAGCGATTTTTCGCCGCCGACATGCGTCAGGCCATGAAGCTGATTCGTGATGAATTGGGGGCCGACGCCGCCATTATCGGTAACCGCCGTATCGCCGGGGGCGTGGAACTGACTGCCGCGCTGGACTACAAGCTGTCTGCGCTGGCACCCCGTGTACCGAATATCGAGCTGGAAGAAGAGCTGCGCAAGACCCAGTCCAGCATTGTCTCGGCCCGGGCCGAGTTGAGTTTGCGCGTTGAGGGCGATGCCGATGTCAGCCGCCAGCTGTTTGCCGGCCTGCCGCTGACCGCCGCTGAACCCTTGACCGAGCAGGCACTGCAGGAGCCTGCGCGTCCGGCACCGGTGGCCGCGCCATCGATGGACCAGCGTGCCTTCGACAACATGCGCTCGGAACTCAATGTACTGCGTGAGTTGCTCGAAGTGCAGTTGGGCTCGCTGGCCTGGAACCAGATGCAAGTCTCGCGGCCTGCACAAGCGAATTTATGGCGTCGTTTACAGCGTATCGGCTTGTCCGGGCCGCTGTCGCGGGACCTGTTGGCACAAGTGGCTGAAATCGAAGAGCCGCGTCAGGCGTGGCGGATGTTGCTGGCCCACCTGGCACGGATGATCGCCACCCCTGAGCTTGAACCGCTGGAAGAGGGCGGTGTGATTGCGATGGTTGGCCCGGCAGGGATGGGTAAAACCACGACCCTGGCCAAGCTGGCAGCGCGTTATGTCCTCAAGTACGGCGCGCAGAATATTGCATTGGTGAGCATGGACAGCTTCCGGATCGGTGCCCAGGAGCAACTCAAAACCTTGGGCCGCATTCTCAATGTACCCGTGACTCACGTGGCGCCTGGCCAGTCGTTGGGCCAGACCCTTGAGCCGTTGGTGCGCAAGCGCGTGGTGCTGGTTGATACCGCCGGCTTGCAAGCCAGCGACCCGGCGCTGCGCCTGCAACTTGAAAGTCTTGCAGGGCGTGGCATCAAGGCGCGCAATTATCTGGTACTGGCTACCACCAGCCAGAAGCAGGTGTTGGCGGCGGCCTACCTCAGTTACAAACGGTGCGGGCTGGCCGGTTGCATTCTGACCAAGCTGGATGAAACGGCGAGTCTGGGGGAGGTACTGAGCCTGGCGATCAGCCACGGGCTGCCGGTGGCCTATCTCACGGATGGTCCGCGGATCCCCGATGATCTTCACTTGCCGCGTCGTCACCAATTGGTGAGCCGGGCGGTGAGTGTGCAAATGCAGGAAGAACCCAGCGAAGAGGCCATGGCCGATATGTTCGCTGATATCTATCAAAGCCCTCCCAAACAGGTCGGCTGAGGTAGTCAAGATTTTGTACCAATGTACCTACATCGATGGTCTGCAAGGTGTTGTGCCAGTGGGCACGCGCAGCCAGCTTTGTAGCCGCGTCTAAGAAAGACAAGGTAAAAAATGATCATGGGCAGCATGCATCCCGTACAGGTGATCGCAGTGACCGGCGGCAAGGGTGGCGTCGGTAAAACTAACGTGTCAGTCAACTTGTCCATCGCGCTGGCAGAAATGGGCCGGCGCGTCATGTTGATGGACGCCGACCTGGGTTTGGCGAACGTCGATGTCCTGCTCGGACTGACCCCCAAGTTCACTCTGGCCGATGTGGTCGAGGGTCGTTGCGAGCTGCGCGACGTACTGCTCCAGGGCCCCGGCGGAATCCGCATCGTGCCGGCCGCCTCGGGCACCCAGAGCATGGTCAACCTGAGCCCGGCCCAGCATGCCGGCCTGATACAGGCCTTCAGTGACCTGGGCGATAACCTCGATGTGCTGGTGATCGACACCGCTGCCGGGATCGGCGACTCAGTGGTGAGTTTCGTGCGCGCAGCCCAGGAAGTACTGCTGGTGGTGTGTGACGAACCGACCTCGATCACCGATGCCTACGCGCTGATCAAGCTGCTGAACCGCGATTTCGGGATGAACCGTTTCCGGGTGCTGGCCAACATGGCCCAGAGCCCCCAGGAAGGTCGCAACCTGTTCGCTAAATTGACCAAGGTTACCGACCGTTTTCTGGATGTTGCCCTGCAATACGTGGGCGCAGTGCCCTACGACGAGTGTGTGCGCAAGGCCGTGCAAAAACAGCGTGCCGTGTATGAAGCATTTCCGCGTTCCAAGTGCTCGCTGGCGTTCAAGGCCATCGCCCAGAAAGTCGACACCTGGCCGCTGCCGGCCAATCCCCGGGGCCACCTGGAATTCTTTGTCGAGCGTCTGGTTCAACAGGCAGGCGGGGGACGGCACTGATGACCGCCAGCGGCTATCGCATGTACAGCAAGTCGTCGCGTGACAGCCAGTATGAGCTGATCGAACGCTACGCACCGTTGGTCAAGCGTATCGCCTATCACCTGTTAGCGCGTTTGCCCGCCAGCGTACAGGTGGACGATCTGATCCAGGCCGGGATGATTGGCCTGCTCGAAGTGTCGACCAAATACGACGCCACCAAGGGCGCGAGCTTCGAGACCTATGCCGGTATCCGCATCCGCGGCGCGATGCTCGATGAGGTGCGCAAGGGCGATTGGGCTCCGCGCTCGGTGCACCGCAATACGCGCATGGTCAGTGATGCAATTCGGGTAATTGAAGCAAAAACCGGCTGTGACGCTAAAGATCACGAGGTTGCGGCCGAACTTCAGTTAAGCCTCGACGATTATTACGCCATTTTGAATGACACCCTGGGCAGTCGCCTGTTCAGCTTCGACGATCTGTTGCAGGACGGCGAACACGAAGGGCTGCATGAGGATGGCGCGAGTGCTCACCTTGAACCCTCGCGCGACCTGGAAGATGAGCGTTTCCAGGCGGCATTGGCCGATGCGATCAGCCTGTTGCCGGAGCGCGAGCGTCTGGTCCTGGCGTTGTATTACGACGAGGAGCTGAACCTCAAGGAGATCGGCGAGGTGCTGGGGGTTAGCGAATCGCGCGTCAGCCAGTTGCACAGCCAGTGCGCAGCCCGATTGCGGGCGCGCCTGAGCCAGTGGCGGGCGAACTGAAACTAGCGGGAAAACGCTGATTTACGGTGGGAGCGGGTTTGCCCGCGATGGGAGCGACGCGGTGTGTCAGGCAGGCCGCGTTGCCTGCATCGCGCGCAAGTCCGCTCCCACCGTTGATTCATGGCGTGTGCGAAACCGGATTGATTGAATGGCGCTTCCAGAGACGGAACGCGTTTAAGACTGCTTGGAGGTCGAATTGGACAAGAACATGAAGATCCTCATCGTTGATGATTTCTCAACGATGCGCCGGATCATTAAAAATCTGTTGCGTGACCTCGGATTCACCAACACGGTGGAGGCGGACGACGGCATCACGGCGTTGCCGATCCTTAACCTGGGCAACATCGACTTTCTGGTGACGGACTGGAACATGCCGGGCATGACCGGTATCGAGCTGTTGCGCCATGTGCGTGCCGACGAAAAACTCAAGCACCTGCCCGTACTGATGGTGACCGCTGAAGCCAAGCGCGAACAAATCATCGAGGCGGCCCAGGCCGGGGTCAACGGCTATGTGGTCAAGCCGTTCACTGCCATCGCACTCAAAGACAAGATCGAAAAAATCTTTGATCGAATCGGTTGAACGGTTTCCCGGGGGGCGCTATGGAGCATCAAGAAGCGACACAGGGCGAGTTTGAGTCGACCCTGAAAAAGCATGCTCGCGAATTGGTCGACAGCCTTGAGAAGGGCAAGTTTGGCGATGCGGTGCAACTGATTCATGAGCTGAACCAGGCGCGCGATCGCGGCCTGTACCAGGAGGTCGGCAAGCTGACCCGTGAGTTGCACAGCTCGATTGTCAACTTCCACATCGATCCGAACATGCCGCGCGCTGAAGAAGTGTCGCAGATCACCGATGCCGCCGAACGTTTGGCTTATGTTGTGAAGCTGACCGAAGCTGCGGCCAATCGAACCATGGATCTGGTAGAAAACAGCACACCGCTGGTCAATGGACTGGGCAACGAGGCCAAGGCCCTGAGCGCAGACTGGGGGCGCTTTATGCGCCGAGAAGTCGGCGCCGAGGAGTTTCGCGAGCTGGCGCGTCGGGTTGACAGCTTTTTGACGCGCAGCGAAGCCGATAACAACGTTGTGTCCGCCAACCTCACTGACATTTTGCTCGCCCAGGATTACCAGGACCTCACCGGTCAGGTGATCAAGCGTGTCACGCAACTGGTGACCGATGTGGAAAGCAATTTGCTCAAGCTGGTGCTGATGGCCAGTCAGGTCGATCGCTTTGCAGGGATCGAACATGACCGTGCTGCACTGCTCGCAGAAAATAATTCGCAAAAAAACCTGACTAAGGGTGAAGGTCCGCAGATTCATGCCGATAAACGTGATGATGTCGTGTCCGGCCAGGATGATGTTGACGATTTGCTTTCCAGTTTAGGTTTCTAGGCACTGTGTAGGCGCTCGGGAAGGGTTACCCGTCCCGGCGTCGAAAGGTCCTACTTCAAGGAGCACGTACATGAGCTTCGGCGCCGATGAAGAAATCCTTCAGGATTTCCTGGTTGAAGCCGGCGAGATTCTAGAGCTGCTGTCCGAACAGCTGGTCGAGCTTGAAAGCCGACCGGATGACGCGGACCTGCTCAATGCAATTTTTCGCGGTTTTCACACTGTAAAAGGGGGCGCCGGCTTCCTGCAGCTCCATGAGTTGGTGGAGTGCTGCCACATCGCCGAGAACGTTTTCGACATCCTGCGCAAGGGTGAGCGTGGCGTCGATTCGGAGTTGATGGACGTGGTTCTTGAAGCCCTGGATGCGGTTAACAGCATGTTTACCCAGGTGCGCGAGCGTAGCCCGATTACGCCGGCAAGCCCTGAGTTGCTGGCTGCCCTGGCGCGCCTGGCCGAGCCTGCTTCAGTGCAGACGGTTGCCGCACCGGCTGCGGTTGCCGAATCGGTGGCCAGCGACAACAGCGATATCACCGATGACGAATTTGAAATGCTGCTGGACTCACTCAATGCGGTCAAGGCTGCTGCAGCCGAGCCCGCACCGGCACCTGTAGCGCCAACCGCCAGCGATGAAATCAGCGATGCCGAATTCGAGTCGCTGCTCGACCAGTTACACGGCAAGGGCCAGTTCCGCGCCGATGCGGTTGCCAGTGTCGCGCCAGAGCCGGTCCCTGTGGTGCCGGAGGCGGTGAGCAATGAGATCACCGACGACGAATTCGAAGCCTTGCTTGATCAGTTGCATGGCAAAGGTTCATTCAATACCGATGCGTTGGTGGCGGCACCTGACCAGGTTGACGAGCCTGTCAGCCCGGATCACATCAGCGATCACGAATTTGAAGCACTGCTCGATGAGTTGCACGGCAAAGGCCAGTTTTCTGCCCAGAGCCCTGCGGTTGCAGCGGTTGCAGCCGCCCAGGCGCCGGCTCCGGTAGCCAGTGCGCCCGAGGCTCCCCGTGCCGTGGCGCCCCGGGCACTGGCGGCCAGCGCAGAAAAGCCGGTGGCCTCTGAAGCCGAAACCACTGTGCGGGTTGATACTGCGCGGCTGGACGACATCATGAACATGGTCGGCGAATTGGTGCTGGTACGTAACCGTCTGGTGCGCCTGGGCCTCAACAGCCACGACGAAGCGATGGCCAAGGCGTTGTCCAATCTTGACGTGGTGACTGCCGATCTGCAGACCGCGGTCATGAAGACCCGCATGCAGCCGATCAAGAAAGTGTTCGGCCGCTTCCCGCGTCTGGTTCGGGATCTGGCGCGACAGTTGAAAAAAGAAATCAGCCTGGAGCTGGTGGGCGAAGAAACCGACCTCGACAAAAACCTGGTCGAGGCCCTGGCCGATCCGCTGGTGCACTTGGTGCGCAACGCGGTCGACCACGGTTGTGAAACCCCTGAAGAGCGTGAAGCTGCCGGTAAATCGCGCTGCGGCCGGGTGATTCTGTCCGCCGAGCAGGAAGGCGACCATATCCTGCTGTCGATCTCTGATGACGGCAAAGGGATGGACGCCAACGTGTTGCGCGCCATTGCGGTAAAAAAAGGCTTGATGGACAAGGACGCTGCCGATCGCCTGAGCGAGAACGATTGCTTCAACCTGATTTTTGCTCCTGGCTTCTCGACCAAAACCGAGATCTCCGATGTGTCCGGGCGTGGCGTGGGCATGGACGTGGTGAAAACCAAGATCGCCCAGCTCAATGGCTCGCTGAGCATTGAGTCGACCCTGGGGCGCGGTTCGAAAATCGTGATCAAGGTACCGCTGACCCTGGCGATCATGCCGACCCTGATGGTCATGCTGGGCAATCAGGCGTTCGCGTTCCCGCTGGTCAACGTCAACGAAATCTTCCACCTCGACCTGTCGCGTACCAATGTGGTCGATGGCCAGGAAGTGGTCATCGTGCGTGACAAGGCATTGCCATTGTTCTACCTCAAGCGCTGGCTGGTGGCCTCTGCGGCCCATGAAGAGCAGCGCGAAGGGCATGTGGTGATTCTCTCGGTGGGCACCCAGCGCATTGGCTTTGTGGTCGATCAACTGGTCGGTCAGGAAGAAGTGGTAATCAAGCCGTTGGGCAAAATGCTCCAGGGCACGCCTGGCATGTCGGGCGCCACCATCACCGGTGACGGCCGCATTGCCCTGATCCTGGATGTCCCGAGCATGCTCAAGCACTACGCTTCGCGGCGTATTTGATTCTGGTGGCACCGGCGGTGCACCTCGTACCGCCTAACGGAGTGTTTATGGTAGTCAAGGTCCTGGTGGTGGATGATTCCGGTTTTTTCCGCCGCCGCGTCTCGGAAATTCTGTCGGCCGATCCAACCATTCAGGTGATCGGTACCGCCACCAATGGCAGAGAGGCCATTGATCAGACGCTGGCGCTCAAGCCCGATGTGATCACCATGGACTACGAAATGCCGTTGATGGACGGCATTACGGCGGTGCGTCATATCATGCAGCGCTGCCCGACGCCGGTGTTGATGTTCTCTTCGCTGACCCATGAAGGCGCCCGCGTGACCCTCGATGCGCTGGACGCCGGGGCCGTGGATTTCCTGCCGAAAAATTTTGAAGACATCTCGCGCAACCCCGAGAAGGTCAAGCAGTTGCTGTGCGAAAAGGTTCACAGCATTTCGCGCAGTAACCGTCGCCTGTCCAGCTACAGTGCTCCACCAGCGGCCATGCCGGCGCCTGTTGCCAGCCGTCCGGCCCCGGGCGGTTTGGCAGTGCCTGGCGCCACGCCAGCCCCGGTGCGTACCACGCCGGTGGCCAGTCGTGCTGCGCCGGCAGCGGCATCGCCTGCGCCAAAGCGCAAGGCCTACAAGCTGGTGGCTATCGGCACCTCAACGGGCGGCCCGGTGGCCTTGCAGCGGGTCCTGACCCAGTTGCCGGGTAATTTTCCGGCCCCGATCGTGCTGGTCCAGCACATGCCGGCGGCCTTTACCAAAGCCTTTGCCGAACGTCTGGACAAGCTGTGCCGGATCAGCGTCAAGGAAGCCGAAGACGGCGATATGCTGCGTCCTGGCCTGGCGCTGCTAGCCCCCGGCGGCAAGCAGATGATGATCGATGGGCGTGGCACGGTGAGAATTCTCCCGGGCGATGAACGCCTGAACTACAAACCCTGCGTTGATATCACCTTCGGTTCTGCGGCCAAGGCCTATGGTGACAAAGTTTTGGCGGTGGTCTTGACCGGCATGGGCGCCGATGGCCGTGAAGGTGCACGTCTGCTCAAGCAGGGCGGCAGTACGGTGTGGGCGCAGGACGAAGCCAGCTGCGTGATCTACGGCATGCCCATGGCCATCGTCAAAGCTGGCCTGGCCGATGGGGTGTACAGCCTTGACGATGTCGGCCGCTACCTGGTCGAGGCCTGTCACTGATGGACGTGCTCAGCCTGATCGGCATCATCATGGCCTTCGTCGCAATCATCGGCGGCAACTACCTGGAAGGTGGGCATCTGGGGGCTCTGGCCAATGGCCCGGCGGCATTGATTGTGTTGGGTGGCACGGTAGGCGCGGCGATGCTGCAGTCGCCCGTGACTGCCTTCAAGCGGGCGATGAAAGATGTGGTCTGGATTCTGTTTCCGCCGCGCATCGATATGGCTGCCGGCATTGACCGGGTCGTCAACTGGAGCCTTACGGCCCGCAAGGAGGGGCTGCTGGGCCTCGAAAGCGTGGCCGATGCCGAGCCTGACAGCTATTCACGCAAAGGCCTGCAATTGCTGGTCGACGGTGTAGAGCCTGAAGCGATCCGCAGTGTGCTGGAGGTCGATTACATGACCCGCGAAAGCCGCGATATCGAGGCCGCCAAAGTTTTTGAAAGCATGGGCGGGTATGCGCCGACCATCGGCATCATCGGTGCGGTGATGGGCCTGATCCACGTGATGGGCAATCTGGCTGATCCGGCTCAGTTGGGCAGCGGTATTGCAGTGGCGTTTGTGGCCACCATTTACGGGGTCGCCAGTGCCAACCTGGTGCTGCTGCCCATTGCCAGCAAGCTCAAGGCAATTGCCCTGCGCCAGTCGCTGTATCGCGAGATGATGCTCGAAGGCATCCTGTCGATTGCCGAAGGCGAAAACCCGCGCTCCATCGAACTCAAGCTCCAGGGCTTTGTGGGTTAACTATGAGTCGCCGTCGCCGCTCCGCTGATGAGCACGTCAATCATGAACGCTGGCTGGTGTCCTACGCGGATTTCATTACTCTGCTGTTTGCTTTTTTTGTGGTCATGTACTCGATTTCGTCGATCAACGAAGGCAAGTACAAGGTGATTTCCCAGGCCCTGGTCGGGGCCTTCAATGACAGCGAGCGCAGCGTCAAGCCAATCCCCGTGGGCGATGAGCGCCCACTGACGACCACGCCGGCAGAACCGTTGATCAAAGACAGCGAGCACACCGACGCCGGTCTGGGGCAGATTCCTGATGATCCGCTCAAAACCATTGCCGATGACATCACCACCGCCTTCGGCGACCTGATCGCTTCCAGGCAATTGACGGTGCGCGGCAACGAACTGTGGGTCGAGATCGAACTCAACTCCAGCCTGTTGTTTGGCAGCGGCGACGCCATGCCCAGCAATGTGGCGTTCAACATCATCGACAAGGTGGCAGCGATCCTCAAGCCGTTCGACAACCCGATTCACGTCGAGGGCTTTACCGACGATTTGCCCATCCGGACTGCGCAGTACCCGACCAACTGGGAGCTGTCCTCGGCGCGTTCGTCGAGCATCGTGCGCATGCTGGCGATGCAGGGCGTCAACCCTGCACGCATGGCATCGGTGGGCTACGGCGAATTTCAGCCGGTGGCCAACAACGCCACGCCAGAGGGGCGCGCGCTCAATCGCCGGGTGGTGCTGGTGGTATCGCGCAACCTGGAAGTACGGCGCAGCCTGACCGGCGTGGGGACTGCTCACGCAACACCCGATGCCGCCCTGAAGCGGGCTGGCACACAAACTGCACCGCCTCAAACAAAGCCGCTGGTTCCAGGGAATGCCGTCAATTCCCCGTCGCCGCCCCTATAAGTGCATGTCAATTCTCGGCCGGCACGTTCGCAGCCGGGAGGAACAACAAAATGAGAGTCTGGGCAGTAGCCAATCAAAAAGGTGGAGTCGGCAAGACCACCACATCCATCGCTCTGGCCGGTTTGCTGGCTGAGGCGGGCAAGCGCGTGGTAGTGGTCGACCTCGACCCGCACGGTTCCATGACCAGCTATTTCGGTTATGACCCCGATGCCCTTGAGCACAGCGTGTACGACTTGTTTCTGCACCAGGGCCAGGTGCCCCAAGGCCTGGCTGCGCAATTGCTGCTGCCCACCAGTCACCCGAACATTGCCTTGTTGCCAGCGACCACTGCGCTGGCAACCCTGGAGCGTCAGGCGCCGGGGCAGAGTGGTCTGGGCCTGGTGATCGCCCGTAGCCTGGCGCAACTGTGGCAGGACTATGACTACGCCATCATCGACAGCCCGCCGATTCTGGGGGTGCTGATGGTCAATGCATTGGCGGCCAGCCAGCAGCTGATCATCCCGGTGCAAACCGAGCATCTGGCGCTCAAGGGCCTGGAGCGCATGGTCCATACCCTGCGCATGATCAACCGCTCGCGCCAGCAGGAGCTGCCGTTCTGCATCGTGCCGACATTGTTCGACCGCCGCACTCAAGCCTCCATGAGCACCCTGCGGGTGTTGCGCGATGTGTATCCCGACACCCTGTGGCAGGGCTTTGTCCCGGTCGACACGCGCCTGCGTGATGCCAGCCGGGCAGGGCAGACACCCTCGCAGTTTGACGAAAAAAGCCGTGGGGTGATCGCCTACCGGGCATTGCTCAAACATGTATTGACCCGCCAGCTTGCGCCACAGGCGGTTTGAGGTGAGCGTGCATTCAAGTACTCGACGGGCACGGCCGATAACGTCTCAAGGTCTCGGTCGCGAGACAGTTGAGTGGGGCACTTTATGACACAGCCGACAGCGCTTTCTCACGGACCGCAATTGGCTTTGCAATCCTATCTCGACGACTTGCTGTTCGATGCCACTGAAGCGTTGCTGCAGGTTGAGCCGCCAGCCCCGGAACTGGACGAGTTTGCCGGCGCTGCGCTTGAAGAGCAGGTGCGTGATGCGCGTGCTCAAGCGCTGACGCTCGCCATGCCGGTAACGCTGGCCGATGTGGGCGTTGCAGCCGAGTCGTTCGTCCATCCTCTGGTGGAGGTTCATCGGCCGCGAGCGGCGGCTCAATTACCGGTGCACAACGACGGTCGCCCGGCATGGGCCGACGAGCCCTTCGAATGTCTGCTGTTTGACGTGGCCGGATTGACGCTGGCAGTGCCGCTGGTGTGCCTGGGTTCGATTTACTCACTGCAAGGTCGGGAATTGACCCCGCTGTTTGGTCAGCCTGACTGGTTTCTGGGCATCCTGCCTAGCCAGAGCGGCAACCTCAACGTACTGGACACCGCGCGCTGGGTGATGCCCGACCGCTATCGCGATGATTTTCGCGAGGGCCTGCAATACGTCATTTCGGTCCAGGGTTACGACTGGGGGCTGGCCGTGCATCAAGTCAGCCGCTCGCTGCGCCTGGACCCCAACCAGATCAAATGGCGCACCAAGCGCGGGCAACGCCCGTGGCTGGCGGGCACGGTGATTGAGCACATGTGTGCGCTGCTGGATGTAGAGCAACTGGCCGAGCTGATTAGCAGCGGTGCGGCCAGGCACACGGCCAGTGCCGGGACAACCGACAAATAAACCACCGGGGCTTTGGCCGCGGTCAGACAGTACACACCGCATCAGCGGTCATTCTTCAGGGGTTTGGATATGAGCAAGGCAGCGGCACAACAGAGCAGCGAAGATCCGATCCTGCAATGGGTCACCTTCAAGCTGGACAACGAGACCTACGGCATCAACGTGATGCAGGTGCAGGAAGTGCTGCGTTACACCGAAATCGCTCCGGTTCCCGGTGCGCCGTCCTACGTGCTGGGCATCATTAACCTGCGCGGCAATGTGGTAACCGTGATCGACACGCGTCAGCGTTTTGGCTTGCATAACGCAGAGATCACCGACAACTCGCGCATCGTCATCATTGAAGCCGACAAGCAAGTGGTCGGGATTCTGGTCGACAGCGTGGCGGAAGTGGTTTACCTGCGTCAGTCGGAAATCGAAACGGCGCCTAATGTAGGCAACGACGAATCGGCCAAATTCATCCAGGGCGTGTGCAACAAGAACGGCGAACTGCTGATTCTGGTTGAGCTGGACAAGATGATGACCGAAGAAGAATGGTCGGACCTGGAGAACATCTGATTGATCCTTGAGGCGGCGGTAATCGTCCTGGGCTTGCTTTGGGCTGCGACATTGTGGGTGTTAGTGACCCACATCCGCCGCCAGCGCGCGAGTGCCGCGCAGCAGGCGAGGGCGGACGAACTGCGTGACCGGCGCCTCAGGGAACTGACACGGCGCCTGGACACCTACCAGAACGGCAATGTGCAGATGGGAGAAGATCTGCACGAACTGCGTGCCGTGGTTGCGCCGTTGCCCGAGAAACTGACTCAACTTGAACAGCGCGATCCCACCAGCCTGTCGTTCAACCAGGCCGCGCGTCTGGTGGGCATGGGCGCCAGCGTTGACGAATTGACCCAGTCCTGCGGCCTGACCCAGGCCGAGGCCGAGTTGATGAGCAAAATGCACAAAGGCTAACCCCCACACGACTGCACCTCCTGCATGGTGTGCCTTGCGGCGCGGAGGGTGAGGGCTGCGATCTGCCTTGTCCCCCGCATCTGTGCACTGCACAACCCTGTAGGAGCGAGCTTGCTCGCGAGCTCTTGGTGTTTCGTTTAAAAGCTCGCGAGACAAGCTCGCTCCTACAAGTGTGGTTGCAACTTCCTGCATGGGGGGCCTTGTGACCTGGCTTATTTTGGCGGGGTTATATCCCGCTCCACCGGCCCGGCATCGGGATCAAACCCCTCCGGGAACTTGCCTTTGAGCTGCCAGGCAAAGGCGATGATTTGCGCCAGTGTCCGGTACAACTCCTGCGGGATGCTGTCCCCCAGCTCCATGCGCGCCAATACCTTCACCAGCTCGGCATTTTCATAAATCGGTACTTCGTACTCGCGGGCCAGTTTGAGAATGGCTTCGGCCAGTTCATCGTCACCTTTGGCGGTGAGGGTGGGCGCTTGTTTGCCGTCGTACTTGAGTGCAATCGCCTGGCGCGGCTCGGGTTGTCTGTTCATGCGGTTTCGTCGACCCAGCGTTGTTCCAGTGGGGTGTGGCCACCTTGCGGCGGGATGCCCTGGTGGCAATCGAGATCGGTCACGCTTAGCCCGGCATCGTTCAGGCGCTGGCGTAATACGCCCAACTGGCTGGCGATCAGCTCTGCGGTGCAAGCCCGTTGCGCCCAGAGCTGGCCCGACAGGTTGCCGCGTAGCAATTGCGCCTGCACATGCAAGGGCCCCAGCGGCGTCAGGTCGAAGGCCAGTTCTACCCGCCACAGCTGATCTTTGACTCCGCGGCTTTCGGCGGTGTCCTGGGGTTCTCGCTCGCTCGGTTCTTCACGCTGGAATTTGATCTGCAGCGGCACTATGTCGTGGGCGTTGCGCATGGGTATTTCCAATTGCCAGGTGGTCAGCAGATTGCCATCCGCGGTACGTCCACTTTGCTCCAGGCTGGACAGTTGATGACTTTGCAGCCGCGAAATGGCTGCCGCTGCAAGCTTTAAAAGGTTTTCCAGGCTGTCTTCGCCTTCGCCACCGGGCAGACCACGCTGGGGCAGGGGAAAGCCGCCTGTCTGGGGTTTGGCGCTGACCTGGCCGAGCATCCCCAGCGCATTGCGTACAAAGTTCGGCATGGCCTGGGCCTGGGTGCTCGCGGCCATGCCGGGGTTGAAACCGGTGTTGGCCGGCAAGCCGGGCAGGATCTGTGCAATCAGGCGCAGCAATGTAGCTTTCATGTCCGCAGGCAACGCCTGGGTCTGGCCGTTCAGCAGCCTGGCCTCCAAAAAAGCGCCGCTGTTGAGTAAGGCCGTTCCTAATGTTGCGGGGTTGCCCAGTTGTGCTGGCGTGGGCAAGCCGGCCAGCAGCTTGTCGATGGAGGCGCGCAATTCGTCGGGCATGCTGTTGCTGGCCGGGAGTCTTTGCAGGGCGTTGAGCAGACCTTCCAGTGACGCCTGGCGGCTCTGCTGCAGGGCCAGTTGTTGCGCCACTGCCAGTTGATCCTGGCGACCGCTCAGGGGGACGAAGTTCAGGGTCTGTGCATCCTGCACCCGGGCACTCAGCAAACTGCCGACGCGCAAGGGTTGCGGGCTATCCAGAGTCAGGGTGCTGGCGCTCAAGGCACTGTTGAGCAACGTGACCAGTGAGCGATAGACCGAGGGCTGGCCAGCGGTCTGTGCCAGCACCTGGCTGCTCAACACTTTGCCTTGCAGCAGCGTGCCTGCCGGCAACTGTTGCGGATCAAGGCGGGTGAGGCTGGCCACGCCGCTGCTCAGGGCTTGCTGCAGGCTGATCGCCAGACTGCCGGGGGCCGGCTGGGTCACAGCCAGAAAGGTGCCCAGGGGCAGGGGTTGGGCACTGCTGACTTGCACGTTAGTCTGGCGCCCGCTATCGAGGGTCAGCCGGAGTAGCAACTGGAAGGCCGCATCCCCCTGTTTAAGGGATAACACTTGCGCCTGCGCACTTTGGCCGGGGCCGATCAGGCCTGCCAGAGGCTGCAGCAATTTGAGCGTTTCACCGCCCGCAACGCCAGGACGTACGCCGGTCGGCGCAGCGGGCAGGACGGGTGGAATTGTCATGTCGCCTTTCATCGTTACAGCCTGTCGAAATTGGCATCTTTGGAGTAAGGCATGGCATGTATAATGCGGCCCCGTCGTTCAGAGCGCGTGAAAATATCGCGATTGTTTGACCCAGCTCTCTGAAACAGGTCGCCAATGCATTTATCCTGCATCTTTTTAACGGCCGCGCCTCAGCCGACTTGAACCGTGAAGGCCTCAATTACGTGACCAGCCCTCTTTTAGAAGCCGTAGCACTCGGCTGTGAGCGCGACTGGCGGATGCTGTTCGAGAATCTCGAACTGCGACTGGCCAGCAGCGACATGCTACAAATCAGTGGCCCCAACGGTAGCGGCAAAACCAGCCTGTTGCGTTTGTTGGCGGGCCTGATGCAGCCGACGGCGGGTGAAGTGCGGCTCAATGGCCTGCCGCTGAACGAGCAGCGAGCGCAATTGGCCAGCCAACTGCTTTGGATCGGCCACGCTGCCGGGATCAAGGATTTACTCACCGCAGAAGAGAACCTCAGCTGGCTTTGCGCCCTGCATCGCCCGGCCTCGCGTGACGCCATCTGGGCAGCGCTGGCGGCGGTGGGGCTCAAAGGTTTTGAAGATGTGCCGTGCCACACCTTGTCGGCCGGTCAGCAGCGCCGCGTGGCGCTGGCCCGGCTGCATCTGGACAGTGCGCCGTTGTGGATTCTCGATGAGCCGTTTACCGCACTCGATAAACAGGGTGTGGCCGAGTTCGAAGAACATCTGGCCCGCCACTGTGAACGCGGTGGCATGGTGGTGCTTACCACCCATCACACCTTGACCCGGATGCCGGCCGGTTACCGCAATATCGACCTGGGGCAGTGGGCTGTATGAGTGTATTTGCGACCCTGGTAGCACGTGAAGCGCGTTTGCTGTTTCGCCGTCCGGCAGAGCTTGCCAACCCGTTGGTGTTCTTCGCGATTGTGATCGCCATGTTCCCGTTGGCGGTCGGACCCGAGACTCAGTTGTTACAAACCTTGTCTCCCGGCTTGCTCTGGGTGGCGGCCCTGTTATCGGTTTTGCTCTCGCTGGACGGGCTTTTCCGCAGTGATTTCGAGGACGGATCGCTGGAGCAGTGGGTCCTTTCGTCGCACCCCCTGCCTCTACTGGTGTTGGCCAAAGTGCTGGCACACTGGGCGTTTTCCGGCCTGGCACTGGTAATCCTGTCGCCGCTGCTGGCCTTGATGCTGGGGTTGCCGGTGGCTTGCCTGCCGGTGCTGTTGCTGTCCCTGTTGCTGGGTACGCCGGTCCTGAGCCTGCTCGGGGCTGTCGGCGCGGCACTGACCGTGGGTCTCAAGCGTGGCGGCCTGCTGCTGGCCCTGTTGATTCTGCCTTTATATATCCCGGTGCTGATTCTCGGCAGCGGCGCGTTGCAGGCGGCCTTGCAAGGTATGCCTGCAACGGGTTATCTGCTCTGGCTTGCCAGTCTGACCGCCCTGGCAGTAACCCTGACACCTTTTGCTATAGCTGCCGGCCTGAAAATCAGCGTTGGCGAATAATGAGGTCTGGCCCTACAGGGCCAGTAAAGACCCTGGCTTTGATAACGACCCGTACCGGGCGTGTCCAAGCACCGTGATGGAAACAGCGTGATGAACTGGACTTGGTTTCACAAACTCGGCTCGCCCAAATGGTTCTATGCCATCAGCGGGCGCCTGCTGCCCTGGTTAAGCATTGGCGCCGCAGTGCTGATTACCTGCGGGGTCGTCTGGGGCCTGGCGTTTGCGCCGCCCGACTACCAGCAGGGCAATAGCTTCCGGATCATTTATATCCATGTGCCGGCGGCGATGCTGGCGCAGTCCTGCTACGTGATGCTGGCGGTGTGCGGCGTGGTTGGCCTGGTCTGGAAGATGAAAATTGCCGACGTGGCCCTGCAATGCGCCGCCCCCATCGGTGCCTGGATGACCGCCGTGGCGCTGATCACCGGTGCGATCTGGGGCAAGCCGACCTGGGGCTCGTGGTGGGTGTGGGATGCACGCCTGACTTCGATGCTGATCCTGTTGTTTCTGTACTTCGGGCTGATAGCCCTGGGCAATGCCATCACCAATCGCGACAGTGCGGCCAAGGCCTGCGCGGTACTGGCCATTGTCGGCGTGATCAATATCCCGATCATCAAATACTCGGTCGAGTGGTGGAACACCCTGCACCAGGGCGCGACCTTCACTCTGACCGAAAAACCGGCCATGCCGATGGAGATGTGGCTGCCATTGCTCTTGATGGTGCTGGGCTTTTATTGCTTCTTTGGCGCCGTGCTGTTGCTGCGCATGCGTCTCGAAGTACTCAAACGCGAGGCCCGCAGTAGCTGGGTCAAGGCCCAGGTATTGAAAGCGCTGGAGGGTGGGCGATGAGTTTTGCGTCTTTCGGCGACTTTATCGCCATGGGCCATCACGCTGTGTATGTCTGGTCGGCCTATGGCATTTGCCTGGCAGTGCTGGCGTTGAACGTGGCGCTGCCGATTGCGGCGCGCCGGCGTTATCTGCAACATGAGGCGCGACGTCTGCGCCGGGAGAACTCGAAGTGAATCCGCTGCGCAAAAAACGTTTGATCATCATCCTGGCAATTCTGGTGGGGGTGGGCATTGCCGTTGCCCTTGCCTTGAGTGCCCTGCAGCAGAACATCAACCTGTTCTATACCCCGACCCAGATCGCCAATGGCGAAGCGCCACTGGATACCCGCATCCGTGCCGGTGGCATGGTCGAAGCCGGTTCGCTGAAACGCTCGGGCGACTCGCTGGACGTGCAGTTCGTCGTCACCGATTTCAATAAGTCCGTGACCATCACTTACCGCGGCATCCTGCCGGATCTGTTCCGCGAAGGACAAGGCATCGTCGCCCTGGGCAAGCTCAACGCCCAGGGTGTGGTCGTAGCTGACGAAGTGCTGGCTAAACACGATGAAAAATACATGCCGCCCGAAGTGACCAAGGCGCTGAATGAGAGTGGCCAGTCCGCGCCTGTACCGGCTAAAGAGGGTTAAGTGATGACGTTTGGACTGTTTATTCCGGAATTAGGCCAGCTGGCCATGATTCTGGCCCTGTGCTTTGCCATCGTGCAGGCCATCGTGCCGCTGCTGGGTGCCTGGCGCGGCGACAAGTTGTGGATGAGCCTGGCGCAACCTGCCGCCTGGGGTCAGTTTGCCTTCTTGCTGTTTTCGTTCGGCTGCCTGACCTATGCCTTTATGAGCGATGACTTCTCGGTGGCGTACGTAGCCAGCAACTCCAACAGTGCGCTGCCCTGGTACTACAAGTTCAGCGCCGTGTGGGGCGCCCACGAAGGTTCGTTGCTGTTGTGGGCGATGATCCTGGGCGGCTGGACCTTTGCCGTGTCGATCTTCTCGCGCCAGTTGCCGCAAGTGATGCTCGCGCGGGTACTCGCCATCATGGGCATGATCAGCATCGGCTTCCTGCTCTTCCTGATCATGACTTCGAACCCGTTCGTACGTCTGCTTCCGCAAATTCCTGCTAACGGCAATGACCTTAACCCGCTGCTGCAAGACATCGGTCTGATCGTTCACCCGCCGATGCTGTACATGGGCTATGTCGGTTTCTCGGTGGCCTTTGCCTTCGCTATTGCCGCCTTGCTTGGCGGTCGGCTGGATGCGGCCTGGGCACGCTGGTCGCGCCCGTGGACCATCGTTGCCTGGGCTTTTCTCGGTATCGGTATCACCCTGGGTTCGTGGTGGGCTTACTACGAACTTGGCTGGGGCGGCTGGTGGTTCTGGGACCCGGTTGAAAATGCCTCGTTCATGCCGTGGCTGGTGGGCACTGCGCTGATTCACTCGCTGGCCGTGACCGAAAAACGCGGTGTGTTCAAAAGCTGGACCGTGTTGCTGGCGATTGCCGCCTTTTCGTTGAGCCTGCTGGGGACGTTCCTGGTGCGGTCCGGCGTACTGACGTCGGTTCACGCGTTCGCCTCCGACCCCGAGCGCGGGGTGTTCATCCTGATTTTCCTGCTGTTTGTAGTGGGCGGTTCGTTGACCCTGTTTGCCCTGCGCGCACCGGTGGTTAAAAGCCACGTCAGTTTCAAGCTGTGGTCACGCGAAACCTTGCTGCTGGGCAACAACCTGGTGCTGGTGGTGGCTGCATCGATGATTCTGCTGGGCACCTTGTATCCGCTGATTCTGGACGCCATCAGTGGCGCCAAGATGTCGGTCGGCCCGCCGTATTTCAACGCCATGTTCATTCCGCTGATGGGCTTGCTGATGGTGGTAATGGCAGTCGGCATGCTGGTGCGCTGGAAAGACACCCCGGTCAAATGGCTGTTGAGCATGCTGACCCCGGTCCTGCTGGGCAGCGCGGCATTGGCAGCGATTGCCGGCCTGGCCTATGGCGACTTCAACTGGGCGGTACTCACCACCTTTATGCTGGCAGCCTGGGTGCTGCTGGCCGGGGTGCGCGACATTGGTGACAAAACCCGTCACAAAGGCCTGATCAAAGGCATGCGCAGCCTGACCCGCAGCTACTGGGGCATGCAACTTGCCCACCTGGGGATCGCGGTCTGTGCCCTGGGCGTGGTGCTGTCGAGCCAGAACAGTGCCGAGCGCGATTTGCGCCTGGCGCCGGGCGAGTCGATGGAGCTGGGTGGTTATCACTTCATTTTTGAAGGTGCCAAGCATTATCAGGGCCCTAACTTCACATCAGACAAAGGCACCGTGCGGGTGGTCCGGAACGGCAAGGAAGTCAGCGTGCTGCACCCGGAAAAACGCCTGTACACGGTACAGAACTCAATGATGACCGAAGCCGGGATCGACGCCGGTTTTACCCGTGACCTCTACGTGGCACTGGGTGAACCGCTGGATAACGGTGCATGGGCCGTGAGGGTACATGTCAAACCGTTCGTGCGCTGGATCTGGTTCGGCGGCCTGCTCACCGGTCTGGGCGGTTTGCTGGCCGCCATGGACCGGCGTTATCGGGTCAAGGTTAAAAGCCGCGTGCGTGACGCATTGGGCATGACAGGAGCCACCGTATGAAGCGCTGGTTGATGCTGGTTCCGCTGGCCGTGTTCCTGGGCATGGCGTGGTTTCTCTATAAAGGCCTGTACCTGGATCCCACCGAGCTGCCCTCGGCAATGATCGACAAACCGTTCCCGGCGTTCAGCCTGCCTTCGGTGGAGGGAGACAAGACCCTGACCGAGGCCGACCTCAAGGGCAAACCTGCGCTGGTCAACGTGTGGGCCACCTGGTGCATTTCGTGCCGGGTCGAGCACCCGGTGCTGACCAAACTGGCCGAGCAGGGCGTGGTGATTTACGGCGTCAACTACAAGGACGTGAATGCCGACGCGAAAAAATGGCTCAAGGATTTTCACAATCCCTACCAACTGGATGTCAACGATGCAGACGGCTCGCTGGGCCTGAACCTCGGCGTATACGGTGCGCCAGAGACCTTCCTGATCGACAGCAAGGGCATCATTCGCCACAAGTTTGTCGGCGTGATCGATGAAACCGTGTGGCGCGAACAACTGGCCAGCCGCTATCAGGCGCTGGTCGATGAGGCCAGGCCATGAAGCGCTGGTTAGCAGCAGTCACTCTGGGCCTGGCCCTGAGTGACGTGGCCCACGCGGCTATCGATACCTATGAGTTTGCCAATGACGCCGAACGCGCGCGTTTTCGCGAGCTGACCCAGGAACTGCGCTGCCCCAAGTGCCAGAATCAGGACATTGCCGATTCCAATGCACCGATCGCCACTGATCTGCGGCGCGAGATCTACCGCATGCTGGGCGAGGGCAAGGACAATCAGCAGATCCTCGATTTCATGGTCGCGCGCTATGGCGATTTCGTGCTCTACAAGCCGGCCCTGACCAGCAAGACCGCCGTGCTCTGGTTTGGCCCGTTCGCCTTGTTGCTTGGCGGCCTGGTGCTGATCGGCGTGATTGTCGGACGCCGTCGCCGTACCCCGCAGGCTGCAGGCTCGGACACACTTTCCGTCGAGGAGCGTCAGCGCCTCGACACTTTGCTGGATAAAACCAAAGATGATTGATTTCTGGCTCGCAGCAGGCTTGATGCTGCTCATTGCCCTCAGTTTTTTATTGATTCCGGTACTGCGCGGGCGCCGTGCCCAGCGTGAGGAAGACCGTACCGCGCTCAATGTTGCGTTGTATCAGGAACGCCTGGCCGAGTTGCAGGAGCAGCTTGAGGAAGGGGTCTTGAGCCCTGAGCAGCTTGAAACCGGGCGCGCCGAAGCCGCCCGCGAATTGTTGGCAGATACCGAAGGCGTGGCCCCGGCGCGGGTTTCCAGCCTGGGTAAAGCGTTGCCCTTGCTGGCGGCGATCATGGTTCCGGTATTGGGTCTGGGCCTGTATCTGCATTACGGCTCCAGCGACAAGGTCGAGCTGACCACCGAGTTTTCTCAGCCGCCGCAATCCCTTGAAGAAATGGTCGCGCGTCTGGAGCGAGCGGCGGTGGCGCAGCCGGACTCGGCCGAGGGTTTGTATTTCCTGGGGCGTGCCTATATGGCGCAAAACCGTCCGGGCGACGCGGCGAAGATGTTCGAGCGCACCGTGGGCCTGGCTGGCCGTCAGCCGGAGTTGCTGGGCCAGTGGGCCCAGGCGCAGTACTTTGCCGATGACAAGCAGTGGAGCGACAAGACCCAGGCGCTGACCGACGAAGCCCTGAAGGCCGATCCGAAAGAAGTCACCAGCCTCGGCCTGCTGGGCATCGCGGCCTTTGAAGGCAAGCGTTACCAGGAGGCCATCACCTACTGGCAGCGCCTGCTGAACGAGTTGCCGGAGGGCGACAAGTCCCGTGAAGCGCTTGAAGGTGGCATCGAACGTGCCCGCCAGCAGTTGCTGGCCAGCGGTGGCAAAGTCGAAGAGGCCCCTGTGGCCAAGGCCCAGGCCTCGATCAAGGTCAGTGTCGATCTGGCTGATGCAATCAAGGCCCAGGTCTTGCCGGGTGACAGCGTGTTCATCTTTGCCCGCGCCGTATCGGGGCCACCGGCACCGTTGGCGGTCAAGCGCGTAACCGTGGCCGACCTGCCGATCACCGTTGAACTGGGCGATACCGACGCAATGATGGCGCAATTGAAACTGTCCAACTTTCCTGAAGTCCAACTGATGGCACGCATTTCCCGCGCCGGTCAGCCAACCGCCGGTGAGTGGGTAGGGCGTGGCAAACCGCTGTCCAGCAGCACCCGGGAGCTGCAACAGCTGACCATCGACAGCCCGGACAAATAACCGGGAACCTGTAGGAGCGAGTCTGCTCGCGAGCCTTTCAAAGCGGCAACGAAAAGCTCGCGAGCAAGCTCGCTCCTACGGGGCAATCAACGACAAGAGAATTCTCCATGGCCGTCCTTGTACGTATCACTGTACTCAGTCTGGTTTTAGGCCTCAGCGCCTGTGCGGTTCATCAGCCTTATGAACCGTCAACGCCGTCAGCGCCGGTACCCCAGCCGTCGACGCAGCCTTCGGGCCAGCCGCTGCCGCAAATGCCCATCCCCAAGCCGCCCAAGCCTGTGCCACGGACCTCGGCCACCTTCGCGCCACCACCCGGAGGCCCTAGCCATTGGGATGCGCGCATGGGTGTCTATGTACTGGATGACCAGACCAATATCTTCTACCGCCAGCGCGCCTACTATCGTTGGGACAATGGCTGGAGCCGTGCAGTCAGCCCCAACGGCCCGTGGGAGGAGACCGACACCAGTGGTGTTCCGCCTGGGTTGAGCCGGCAGTTCAAGTGATTTAAAAAACGGCGACCCTCAGGTCGCCGTTTGTGTTCGTGGGACTGCAACCAGCAATCCCCGCCCCAAGGCTGTATAGTCCTTGGCTGTTCGTGTCGGGCCTTGTGCCTTTGATACCGACTCATCTTCCGGCAACTGCCGGCCATTGCTGCAAGCACAAGGTTCAACGTGCTGGCGCACGCTTTACCTTCGGACCTGGGTCGCCCTTTGCGTCCCGTCCCTTGTCAGCCTTCATGAAAACACCCCAGCGGACCGCTGTCCGTCGCTGCCTGCCTGTCAGGAAACCCGGGTTGTTTTGCGCCTGCCTTTATTGGCCTTTCGTTGCGACTGTGACGACTGTGGCGCACATAAAAAGGAGAAAGGAATGTTTCAACTTTCCACCCCCACCGTGTTGCTGCTTCTGTTCTGTTTCTATGGCCTGACCTTTCTGGTGTCGTTGCGCGTTGGACGCAAGGACGAAAACGTCGACGGCTATATGGTCTCCAATAACTCGATTGGCTTCGGCATGGCCGCTGCCAGCATGACCGCCACCTGGATCTGGGCGGCGTCGTTCTATGCCGCTGCCAGCTCCGGCTACAAGTTCGGTCTTTCGGGCGCTCTGCATTACGGCTTCTGGGGGGCGTTGATGATTCTGTTTATCTACCCCTTCGGCCGGCGTTTTCGCGAGCTGGCA
Organism: Pseudomonas versuta; assembly: GCF_001294575.1. Taxonomy (NCBI): domain Bacteria; kingdom Pseudomonadati; phylum Pseudomonadota; class Gammaproteobacteria; order Pseudomonadales; family Pseudomonadaceae; genus Pseudomonas; species Pseudomonas versuta. The sequence goes on along the minus strand of NZ_CP012676.1, from coordinate 2,819,010 downwards.
CCCAAGGCCCATACCCTGGCGGAAATCATGCACGCCCGGCACGGGCGCTCCAGCCAGATGATCCTGGCGGGCTCCAACATTGTCGGGAGCATGATCAGCCTGATGGTCAACTTCACCGCTGCCGGCGCGCTGGTGGCCGTGCTGTCGCCGTTGAGCTTTATCCACGGGGTCTTGATCGCTGGCTGCGGGATACTGGGCTACACCATCTGGTCGGGTTTTCGCTCTTCGGTACTGACGGATTTCGGTCAGCTGATTGCCATGATCTTCGCGGCCGTGGTGATTATTCCGATTATTTTCTTCCAGCTCGGGGGGCCGGAATTATTTGCCCAGGGCATGCCGAACATTTCCGCCGAACAGGCGAGCTTTTACTCGAAAACCGCGATTCTGGAACAGGGTGCACCGTATTTTGTCGCGGTGCTGGCGTACGCCATTGGCAACCAGACCATCGCCCAGCGTCTGTTTGCGGTGCGTGAAGACCTGATGAAGTCGACCTTTGTCACGGCCACCATCGGCTATGCCTCGATTGTCATCGGCCTTGGCATGCTGGGCTTTTTGGCATTGCTGGCTGGGGTGCAACCGGTGGACGGGGACCTTAACAACCTGATCCCGCAAATGGCCTCGACCTATTTGCCGCCGTTTGCTGTCGGGCTGTTTTTTATCATGGTGATCGGCTCGTTGTCCTCGACCGCCGATTCGGATCTGTCGGCCTTGTCGGCGCTGGTGATGACTGACGTGTATGGCAAAAACCTGGCCAAGGGCAAACCCGATCCCAAGACCATGCTGTTCGTCGGGCGCATGACCATGGTGGTGGCGACGATGCTCGCGGTGGTTTTCGCCAGCCTCAAGCTGGACATCCTGACCATGCTGATTTTTGTCGGCGCACTGTGGGGCGCCATCGTGTTTCCGGTTATCGCCAGCCTGTACTGGGGGCGCATTACCAATGCCGCGTTTACCAGTGCAGCCATTGCCGGTTTTGTCATGTTCCTGGTGGCGCGCTTCGAGCTGCTCGAGCTGCAAGGCGTGGTTGCACTGTTCTTCGAGTTGTTTGCATCGGTCGGTGGCGGGGTCGTCATAGGTTTGATGGCCTTCGGGTTCTTCGGCCGCAAAGTCGGCTTCACTCTGGGCGGGCTTGCCTTCCTGGTGCTTGCACCCTTTGCCTTCGGCTTTTTGCGCGATTACCCGGTACTGCTCAGCTCGCTCACCGCCTATGGCATCAGCACCGTGGTGTGTGTGCTGGTGAGTTTGATGTCCAACCAACGCTTTGATTTTGACTGCATCAATGAGCGCGTGGTGGCCTTCCACAACGCTGACCCCCAAGCATCCGACACACCCGTGATTGAACAAGGAGACTCCCCATGTCCAGCTACGCGTTAACCCTTTATGTCTTGATCTGGCCGCTGATCGCGGCGGGCGTGATGATCACCCTTTGTATCAGCGTGTACCGCGATATGCGCAAGGCCAAACGTGACGGTACGGACCTGGTGTAAACCGGTCCGTGGCGGGCAAGCGCCATGTGCTTGCCCGCCCGCGGTTTAGAACGCTGCCTTGCCGACCGATGCGCCGCCATCGACAAACAGGGTCTGGCCGGTGATGAAGCCGCTGTTCTCTGAAAGCAGGAAAGCAATCGCCGAGGCGATTTCCTCGGGCTGTCCCAGACGTGCCATCGGCACCCCGGCCAGATAGCGGGCTTCGCCTGCCGAGCCCGGCGGGTTATTGGCGCGGAACAGTTCGGTTTCGGTGGGGCCGGGGGCGACGGCGTTCACGGTAATCCCGGTTTGTGCCAGTTCCAGCGCCCAGGAGCGGGTGAAGCTGACCAGTGCGGCTTTAGCGGCGGCATAGGCGGTTCGTTGAGCGATACCCAGCACCGTCAGGCTGGAAATATTTACAATCCGGCCCCAGCCCCGGGCACGCATGCCAGGCAGCAACGCCTGGGTGGCTTGCAACGCCGAATGCAGGTTGACCCGCATCACGTCATCAAACGCATCCAGATCGATCTCCCCCAATGCCTGAGGGCGAACCAGCCCGACGTTATTGACCAGCCCGTCAAACGCAAAGCGTTCGCTCAGTTCCTTGAGCACCTGTGCGCTGCGTTCGCGGTCAGCCAGGTCCAGCGCCACCAGGGTGCCGGGAAAGGTTGGATCATCGGCATTGCGGGCGATGCCCACCACGTTGTGCCCGGCCTGTGCGAGAAAGGTGGCCAGCGCGCGGCCGATGCCTTTGCTGGCACCGGTGATGAGGAAGGTACGTGCAGTCATGCTGTGCTCCTGAGTTAGATCTGCAGCGATGATACGGGTTTGCCATTGACCCTGCAGGAGCGAGCTTGCTGGCGAGCTTTGTGTTGCGGCGTGTAAAAGCTCGCCAGCAAGCTCGCTCCTACAGGGCGGGGGGCCATGTTAGGCTGCGGTTTACTCGAAAACAGGAGGTCGCAGTGAGCCAATTTGAATTCAAACAAGTGGATGTTTTCAGCACGGTTGCCCTCAAAGGTAACCCGGTAGCAGTGGTGTTGAACGCAGACAGTCTGACCGATCAGCAAATGGCTGACTTCGCGCGCTGGACCAACCTCAGTGAAACCACGTTCGTCCTCAAACCACAAAACCCGGAGGCCGATTACCGCCTGCGAATTTTCACCACCCTGCGGGAGCTGCCCTTCGCCGGGCACCCGACCCTGGGCAGTTGCCATGCCTGGCTGGAAGCCGGCGGCAAGCCGCGGGGTGAAGAAATCATCCAGGAATGCGCCGTGGGCCTGATCCGGGTCCGTCGTCAGAATGGCCAGCTCGCTTTCACGGCACCGCCTCTGCTGCGCGACGAAGCCCTGGATGACGAACTCTTGCAAGGGATCTGCAAGGGCCTGGGGATCGAAACCCAGGCGGTGGTGCAGGCGCGCTGGATCGATAATGGTCCCGGCTGGCTGGCGTTGCTGCTGCGTGACCGCGAACAGGTGCTGGCGCTGAAGCCGGACTTTTCACAGTTGCACAATCGGGTGGTCGGCGTAGTCGCCCCGTGGAACCCCGAGCGCGATGGCACGCAGGCGCAATTTGAAGTGCGAGCCTTCGTTGCTGGCGACGGCATGTCCGAAGATCCGGTGACTGGCAGCCTCAATGCCGGGCTGGCGCAATGGTTGATTGCCGAGGGTATTGCCCCGTCGCGCTATGTGGCCAGCCAGGGCACGGCCATGGGCCGCGAAGGGCGAGTATCGATTGAGAAAGTCGGCGACGATATCTGGGTCGGCGGCGCCGCAGTGACCTGTATTAACGGCTCCCTGACGCTTTGACCGACAGCCTCTGGCTCAAGTGCTTTTAGCTTTTACCGCCCGTTTTGGCTTTGCCTTGGCGGGCGGCCCCTTACGCTTTTTCTTCCACGCCGGGGCAGTGCCCGCCGGGCTGGCGGGGCCGCTGATGGTCATGGTCATGCCACTGCAGCGGGCGATATGTTTGCTCATCCACGCCGCCTGCTTGGCGACGAAGGTTTCCAGGGTCATCTCGCCGCTTTGCACCATGTCCAGCGCTTGCTCCCAGATGGCCGTGGTGCCGGGGTCGGCGATGGCGCGGGGCACCGCGTCGATCAGGCTGAAGGCCGGTGCAGTGGCGGCCAGCGCCTTGCCGTTCTTGATCAGGTAGCCACGATCCAGCAGGCCCTGAATGATCCCGGCGCGGGTGGCCTCGGTGCCGATGCCGGTGGTGTCCTTGAGCTTTTGTTTGAGCAGCGGGTCCTGCACCAGTTTGGCGACGTTTTTCATCGCCTTGATCAGGTCGCCTTCGGTGAAAGGCTTGGGTGGCTGGGTCCACAGGTCTTTGAGGTGGACGTTGGCAATCGCGCAGTCCAGGCCCTCGCGCAGGATCGGCAAGGGTTGCGGGGCGGGGGCTTCGCGGCCCTTGGCCGGCGCGAGGGCTTCGGGCAGGGCGCGTTTCCAGCCGGGTTCGACAATTTGCTTGCCCACGGCGCGCAGGGCCTGGCCGGCGCAATCGAAGTCAGCCTGGGTGCGGTCGTATTCGTGGTTGGGCAGGAACTGCGCCAGATAGCGTGCGCGAATCAGGGTATACACCGCCCGGTGCTTGCCTGTCAGGCGTTCCAGATTTTTCGCCGCCGCCGTGGGAATGATGCCGTGGTGGGCACTGACTTTGGCGTCGTTCCAGGCCCGGGAGCGGCGTTGCGGGTCGAGGTGTCCGGCCAGCGGTGCCAGTGACGGGTCGGCTTGCTGCAGGGCCGCCAGAATAGATGCTGCTTCGCTGTGCTGGCTTTGCGGCAGGTAGCCACAGTCGCTGCGCGGGTAGGTGACGACCTTGTAGGTTTCGTACAGCGCCTGGGCGATGTCCAGGGTTTCCTGGGCGCCGAGGCCGAGCTTTTTCGAACACACTTCTTGCAGCGTGCCGAGGTCGAATGGCAGTGGTGCGACTTCACGCATGCGTTCGGTACGCAGCTTGCTCACCCGGGCACTGCCGGCGCTGTTGATGGCGTTGGCGGCCTGTTGTGCATGGGCCTGATTGAGGCAGCGATCCTGATCGTCGCAGGTGTCGGGATCGGCCCGCCACTGCGCAGTAAACAGCTGGCAGTCGTGTTTGAGCTGCACGTCTATGGCCCAGTACGCCACGGGCACAAAGTCGCTGATGCTGCGATCGCGGTCGACCACCAGGCGCAGGGTCGGGGTTTGTACCCGGCCCACCGGCAGTACGCCCTGATAGCCGGACTGGCGCCCGAGCAGGGTGAACAGGCGGCTCATGTTCATCCCGATCAGCCAGTCGGCCCGCGAGCGGCCCAGGGCCGAATGGTAGAGGTTGAAGGTCTCGCTGCCCGGCTTGAGGGCAGCCAGGGCCTTACGAATGGACGCGTCATCCAGGGCTGACAGCCACAAGCGCTGGATCGGCCCGCGGTAGCGGCAGTGTTCGACCAGTTCACGGGCGATCATTTCGCCTTCGCGATCGGCGTCGGTGGCGATCACCAGTTCGCTGGCTTCACCGAGCAGGCGCTTGACGGCCTTGAACTGGCTGGCGGTTTTGGGTTTGACGCGCATTTTCCACTTTTCGGGAATGATCGGCAGGTCAGCCAGCACCCAGCGCTTGTAGCGCTCGTCGTAGGCATCGGGCGGGGCGGTTTCGAGCAAGTGGCCAATGCACCAGGTAACGGTGACAGCGGGGCCCACCCAGCAGCCATCACCGCGTCGGCTGGCACCGAGCACGGCAGCAATATCTTTGGCCTGGGAAGGTTTTTCACACAGAAACAGCCGCATAGCTCCACTCATTCATCATGCCGCGCAGAAGGTGCACAGCATGGCAGAGAATGGCTGAAGGGCAACTGTTTTTACTGTGTTTTTGTACAGCTGTGGTATGGGCGCGAACCCGCCTGTAGGAGCGAGCTTGCTCGCGAGCTTTTTCAACGCAGTAACTAAGAGCTCGCGAGCAAGCTCGCTCCTACAGACAAGATTGCTCCTGCTGGAGTGGGTGGGGGTTATTGACCGTTGTAGATCTGGTCGAACACGCCGCCGTCGTTGAAGTACTTTTTCTGCACGTCGCGCCAGTCGCCGAAGGTTTTTTCAACCGACAGGAAATCGACTTTCGGGAAACGGTCGTCGTACTTGGCCAGTACTGCCTTGTCCCGTGGACGCAGGTAGTTTTTAGCCGCAATTTCCTGGCCTTCTGGCGACCACAGGTACTTCAGGTACTCTTCGGCCGTTGCGCGGGTGCCTTTTTTGTCCACCACCTTGTCGACGACGGTCACTGGTGGCTCGGCTTCGGCCGATACGCTCGGGTAGATCACTTCGAACTGGTCGCGACCAAATTCACGGGCAATCATTTCAGCTTCGTTTTCGAAGGTCACCAGTACGTCGCCGATCTGGTTGGTCATAAAGGTGGTGGTGGCTGCACGGCCGCCGGTGTCCAGCACAGGGGCTTGCTTGAACAGTTTGCCGACGAACTCTTTGGCCTTGGTTTCATCGCCGCCGTTTTTCAGCACGTAGCCCCAGGCCGAGAGGAAGGTGTAGCGCCCGTTACCCGAGGTTTTCGGGTTGGGTACTATCACTTGCACGCCGTCCTTGAGCAGGTCCGGCCAGTCTTTCAGGGCTTTGGGGTTGCCCTTGCGCACGATAAACACGGTGGCGGAAGTGAAGGGTGCGCTGTTGTCCGGCAGGCGGGTGACCCAGTTTTGCGGGACCAGTTGGCCGTTGTCCGCCAGGGCGTTGATGTCGGTGGCCATGTTCATGGTTATCACGTCAGCCGGCAGGCCATCAATCACCGATCGGGCCTGTTTGCTCGAACCGCCGAAGGACATTTGCACATTGAGCTTGTTGCCATGCTCGGCCTCCCAGTGTTTCTGGAAGGCGGCGTTGTAGTCCTTGTAGAAGTCGCGCATTACGTCGTAGGACACGTTTAGCAACGGCGGCGGGGTGGCTGCATGAGCAATGCTGCCAAGGGCCAGGCCGGCGGCCAGGATTGATGCACTAAAAAGTTTTTTCACTGCGCATTCCTTGTTATAGGGAGCAATAGGGGCAAATTGCCAGCGACTATAGTCGCTGGCGTATAGTCCTTAAAAGATTTAAAAGTGCTTTGGTTATGCATTTTTAGTAAAGAGTGCGTTGCCACAGCGCGAACAAAATGAGGCGGACTGTTCGTGACGTTGTTTCTTGCATGCAGGGCAGTCGTGCTCCAGTTGCTCGCCGCGCATGGCGTTGGCCAGCTCGGCGGTAAAGATACCGGTGGGCACGGCGATGATCGAGTAACCCGTGATCATGACCATGGCCGAAATGATTCGTCCGAGCACCGTTTGCGGCACGATGTCACCGTAGCCCACAGTGGTCAGCGTCACGATCGCCCAGTAGATACTCACCGGGATACTGGTAAAGCCGTTTTCCGGGCCTTCAACGACATACATCAAGGTGCCGAACACGGTGACCAGCGTCGATACGCCGACCAGAAATACGATGATTTTCTGTTTGCTGCCCCGCAGGGCCGAGAGCAGGTAATTGGCCTGGCTCAGATACGGCACCAGTTTGAGCACCCGGAAGATGCGCAGCATGCGGATGATGCGGATAATCAGCAGGTACTGCGCGTCGCTGTAATAAATCGCCAGGATGCCAGGCACGATCGCCAGCAAGTCCACCAGCCCATAGAAGCTGAAGGCGTAACGCAGGGGTTTGGGGGAGCAATACAGGCGCAGGCCGTACTCCACCGCAAACACAAAAGTGAAACCCCACTCGATGTAGGCCAGCAGGTCGGCGTAGTCACGGTGAATGCTGTCGATACTGTCCAGCACCACCACCACCAGGCTGCACAGGATGATCAGCAGCAGTGTGGTATCAAAGCGCCGGCCGGCCGGCGTGTCGGCCTGAAAGACCATGACGTACAGGCGTTGACGCCAATCCTTGTTATTCATGTAGGTTGCTCGAGCCCCAAATGACGGAAGGTTCAAGGATTAACGCTCAATGCGCAACCTGCATTGCTCTTCGGATTCCGGCGCGGCGGGTCTGAGTACCCGCACACTGGCATGCACCAGCCAGCAGGCGAGAATAAACGGTGCGGTTAACAGTGGCAGCCCCAGGGCAATAAAGCCGGGTGTCAGCACCAGAGTGACGACGATGCCGATCAATGGCAGCCAGGTCCGACGTCGCTGCTGGCTCAGCGCCAGGGCGGCCAGTACCGGGTTGTAGCCGGCAAGCCCGCTGAGCGCCGCGCTCGTTTCCTGTTGATACAGACTGAATAAAAGACCTGCCAGCGACCCCGTCAGTGCCCAGGCTGCGGTACGCCAGCTGCTCAGCCACAAGCCGGTCACAATCAGCAGCCCGGCCAAGGGATGCGGCAGCAACATGACCTGACCGACGCCTTTGAATACGGCCTGAAGCAGCGTCAGGCTATTCATTAGCGTGTCGGGGTTCAGGGGCCGCGCCGCAGTCGTGTTGAGATGCAGCACAACCCAGCCCATGCCGACAAAGGGCGCGGTGTAGGCCAACAGACTTTGCCCGTCTGCCGTACGTTTTAGCCACTGGTGAATCAGCATGGTACTCAAGCCGGCACTGGCGATGATCAGCAGCGGCAGGAGGGCTGACCACTGCAGCTGATGGCTGAGCAACATCCCCAGCAGAATGCCGTTGTAACTGTAGAGGCCTGCCTGGCGTTCGGCCTTGGGGTAGCCGCGGCGCTGGGCGGTCAAGAGTCCGCTGACTCCTCCCAGCAACGCGCCACTGAGCAGGCCCGGTGCGCTGATCAAAATCGCCAGCAAGCACAAGACTCCGCACAGCGGGTGGCGCTGCAAGAAGATCTGGCTGAAGCCCGCGCACAGGGCGGTGGCCCAGTCTGGGCAAGCGGGACTGAGAGCGGGTGAGCTCATGATGAGTTCCGTGGCACGCGCGCGTGCGGGTAGTCGCTGACGAGGAACGAAGGCTGCGAGCTCTTAGCGGTCAGCTCTTAGCTCTTAGCGGTTAACCGCTAACTAACCGCTACCGTGAACCGCCCTTTAACCGCCAGGCGCGGTCCTGCGGCCCGCATCGCAGCCTTCGTGCCTGGTCAGCGACTACCGTGGTTCAGGGTTATTTGTCGCGGATCGAAAAGTTGGCCATGTGTTCCAGGCCTTTGATCAGTGCCGAGTGATCCCAGTTACTGCCACCCAGGGCGGCGCAGGTGCTGAACACTTGTTGCGCATTGGCGGTATTGGGCAGGTTGATCCCCAGTTCGCGGGCTCCGGCCAGTGCCAGGTTGAGGTCTTTCTGGTGCAGGCTGATGCGGAATCCCGGATCGAAAGTGCCTTTGATCATGCGCTCGCCATGCACTTCGAGGATCTTCGAGGAGGCAAAACCGCCCATCAGCGCTTCACGAACCTTGGCCGGGTCAGCGCCGTTTTTGGCCGCAAACACCAGTGCTTCAGCCACCGCCTGAATGTTCAGCGCGACGATGATCTGGTTCGCCACTTTGGCGGTTTGACCGTCGCCGTTGCCGCCGACCAGGGTGATGTTTTTGCCCATGCTTTGCAGCAGCGCCAGGGCGCGGGCGTAGGTGGTTTCATCGCCGCCGACCATGATGCTCAAGGTGCCGGCCTTGGCCCCGACTTCACCACCGGAGACCGGGGCGTCGAGGTATTGCGCGCCCTTGGCATTGATCTTTGCAGCGAAGGCCTTGGTGGCGGTGGGGGAGATCGAGCTCATGTCGATCACCACTTTGTTCGGGCTCAGGCCGCCAGCGATGCCGTCCTCACTGAACAGCACGTCTTCGACCTGCGGGGTGTCCGGGACCATGACGATGATGAACTCGGCCTCTTGGGCAACTTCTCGCGGGCTGGCCAAGGCAATCGCGCCAGCGGCCACCAGGTCGGCAGGCGCCGCGCCGTGGTGGGTCGACAGGAACAGGCTGTGCCCGGCCTTTTGCAGGTTGCTGGCCATGGGGGAGCCCATGATGCCGGTGCCGATAAATCCGATTTTAGCCATGACAAATCCTCTTGTTGTTATTGGGTGCCTGGTCTGTAGTCGCTGCCGCAGGCTGCGATAAGGGCCGCAGGACCTTCGCTTTTAAAGCACGACCGCTCCGCGCTCGATCGCAGCCTTTGGCAGCGACTACAAGTTTTGCATTCCGTTAAACCGCGTTGTGGGTTTTGAGCCACGCCAGACCGGCTTCGGTGCTGGTCAGCGGCTTGTATTCGCAACCCACCCAGCCTTGATAGCCAATACGGTCCAGGTGGTCGAACAGGTAGCGATAATTGATCTCGCCGGTGCCGGGCTCGTGGCGCCCCGGGTTGTCGGCCAGCTGGATATGGTTGATCTGCGCCAGGTGCGATTGCATCGTGCGGGCCAGGTCACCTTCCATGATTTGCATGTGGTAGATGTCGTATTGCAGGAACAGGTTGGCACTGCCGACCTTGTCCTGAATGGCCAGTGCCTGCTTGGTGTTGTTCAGGTAGAAACCCGGGATGTCGAGGGTGTTGATCGACTCCATCACCAGCTTGATACCCACCGCCTGCAGCTTGTCGGCCGCGTACTTGAGGTTGCTGACCAGGGTTTTTTCAACCTCGGCCTCTGCCACGCCCTGGGGGCGGATCCCGGCCAGGCAGTTGATCTGGTCGTTGCCCAGTACTTGTGCGTAAGCGATGGCCAGGTCGACCCCGGCGCGGAACTCGGCGACCCGGTCAGGGAGGCAGGCAATGCCGCGCTCACCCTTGGCCCAGTCACCGGCCGGCAGGTTGAACAGCACCTGGGTCAACTTGTTGGCGTCGAGCTGGGCCTTGATCTCGGCCGAGCTGTAGTCGTAAGGAAACAGGTATTCAACGCCGTGGAAACCAGCATTGGCAGCCGCTTGAAAACGGACAAGGAAATCCTGTTCGGTGAACAGCATGGACAGGTTGGCGGCAAAACGCGGCATGGTGAACTCCTGTGAAAAGGGTTTGCCCCTCCCTGACGTGAGAGGGGCGCAGTCAGTCAATCAAGCATCGAAATGGCGGTCGGCGCGTCGTTGCCGACCAGCGCCAGGTCTTCAAACTCATTGACCGCGTTGATTTCGGTGCCCATCGAAATGTTGGTCACACGCTCCAGAATGATTTCCACCACCACCGGTACGCGGAACTCCTTGATCAGCTCTTGGGCCTTGCGCAGTGCCGGCTGGATTTGATTGGGTTCAAATACCCGCAGCGCCTTGCAGCCCAGACCCTCGGCGACGGCGACATGGTCGACGCCATAGCCGTTGAGCTCAGGTGCATTGAGGTTGTCGAAAGACAGCTGCACGCAGTAGTCCATTTCGAAGCCGCGCTGTGCCTGGCGTATCAGCCCCAGGTAGGAGTTGTTCACCACCACATGGATGTACGGCAAATTGAACTGGGCGCCGACGGCCAGCTCTTCGATCATGAACTGAAAGTCGTAGTCGCCGGACAGGGCCACGACATTGCGTTGCGGATCGGCCTTGACCACTCCCAGTGCTGCCGGAATGGTCCAGCCCAGCGGGCCTGCCTGGCCGCAGTTGATCCAGTGACGCGGTTTGTACACATGGAGGAATTGCGCACCGGCGATCTGCGATAAACCGATGGTGCTCACGTAGCAGGTGTCTTTGCCGAACACCTGGTTCATCTCTTCGTACACCCGTTGCGGTTTGACCGGCACGTTGTCGAAGTGGGTCTTGCGGTGCAGGGTGGCTTTGCGCTGCTGACAGTCTTGCAGCCAGGCGCTGCGGTTCTTCAGGGTGCCGGCGGCTTTCCATTCCCGGGCCACTTCAAGGAACACCTTGAGCGCAGCGCCGGCGTCGGAAACGATGCCCAGGTCGGGGGTAAATACCCGGCCAATCTGGGTCGGTTCAATGTCGACGTGGATAAATGTGCGGCCTTCGGTGTACACGTCGATCGAGCCGGTGTGACGGTTGGCCCAGCGGTTGCCGATGCCCAGCACCAGGTCGGATTTGAGCAGGGTGGCGTTGCCATAGCGATGGGAGGTTTGCAGCCCGACCATGCCCACCATCAGCGGGTGATCGTCAGCGATCGTGCCCCAGCCCATCAGGGTGGGAATCACCGGGATACCGGTCAGTTCGGCGAACTCCACCAGCAGATCGCTGGCATCAGCGTTGATCACGCCGCCACCACTGACCAGCAGCGGACGCTCGGCCTGGTTGAGCAGGTGCAAGGCTTTTTCGGCCTGGACCCGGGTCGCGGTCGGTCTGGACAGCGGCATCGGTTCGTAGGCATCGATATCGAATTCGATTTCAGCCATTTGCACATCAAACGGCAGGTCGATCAGCACCGGGCCGGGGCGTCCTGAGCGCATTTCGTAAAAGGCTTTCTGGAAGGCATAAGGCACCTGGCCCGGCTCCATGACTGTGGTTGCCCACTTGGTCACAGGCTTGACGATGCTGGTGATGTCGACGGCCTGGAAGTCTTCTTTATGCATGCGTGCCCTTGGTGCCTGGCCGGTGATGCACAGAATCGGGATCGAGTCGGCAGAGGCGCTGTACAGGCCGGTGACCATGTCGGTCCCGGCGGGGCCGGACGTGCCGATGCACACGCCGATGTTGCCGGCTTTGGTGCGGGTGTAACCCTCAGCCATGTGCGAGGCCCCTTCGACGTGGCGAGCAAGGACGTGATCGATGCCACCGACCTTTTGCAGGGCCGAGTACAGCGGATTGATCGCCGCGCCCGGGATACCGAATGCGGTATCGACACCTTCGCGACGCATCACCAGAACGGCGGCTTCGATTGCTCTCATTTTGCTCATCGTTTTGTGCCTCTTACGTTTTGTAATTGTATACAAGTGGCTGTTTGGCGAGTGTATTCATCCTCCGGTCTGCAGGTCAATGGCTTTTGTAGAATCAGTGTGCAATGGCTGATACCCCTTGTGTCAGGGCGGCAAGGCTAATGATTTAGGGTTTTTAATTTAAAAAATTGTATACAAATAAATTATTTATTGTGTTCTATTGTTTGTATTGAGCGCGCCTGAAATGGCGCGCGAATGGCTTTCCTATAACAAGAGAAGGACGGCAACCATGAGTGCTTTAACCTTGAAAGTCGCTTTAGCCCTGACGGCCCAGGCCTTGAACGCAGGGCGCCAGACAAGCGCGGCCCCATTGACGGTGGCGGTTCTGGACAGCGGCGGGCATTTGCTGGCGCTGCAGCGTGAAGACGGTGCCAGCCTGCTGCGGCCCAGCATTGCGATTGGCAAGGCGTGGGGCGCGATTGCGCTGGGCAAGGGCTCACGCTTGCTGGCACTGGACGCACAGCAGCGCCCGGCGTTTTTCGCCGCACTCAACGGGATGGGCCAGAGTGACATCGTGCCTGCACCGGGCGGGGTGTTGATTCGCGATGCTCAGGGGCAGGTCATTGGTGCCATGGGCATCAGCGGCGACACTTCGGACATTGACGAACAATGTGCGATCAGTGCGATAGAGGCCCAGGGCTTGCGGGCGGATGCGGGGGTGGCGGTGTAGTCCGCGATTGGCTTGAAGCTTGTTGTAGGAGCGAGCTTGCCTCGCGATCTGTTTTAAAAGCTCGCGAGGCAAGCTCGCTCCTACAGGGCGGGGAGTCAGTCCGGGGCGCAGCCCTTCAGTACCAGGCGGATGATGGTCTGGGTGGCGGCTTCGTAGTCGCTGTCTTGCAGTTTGGCTTTGCCGGTGATGGCCGAGATCTGCCAGTCGAAGTCGGCGTAGGTCTGGGTCGCGGCCCAGATACTGAACATCAGGTGATGCGGGTCGATCGGCGCAATCTGGCCACGGTCGATCCAGGTCTGGATGCAGTCGATGTTGTGTTTGGCCTGGGCGTTGAGCAATTGCACCTGCTGTTCGCTCAGGTGCGGGGCGCCGTGCATGATTTCGCTGGCGAATACTTTGGAGGCAAAGGGCAGGTCGCGGGAAATCATGATTTTGGAACGGATGTAGTTGCTCAACACGGCATTGGGTTCGCCGTCGGCATTGAACGGGGTCGAAGCGCGCAGAATCGGGTCGATAATGCTTTCGAGAACCTCGCGGTAGAGGTTCTCCTTGGATTTGAAGTAGTAGTAGACATTGGGCTTGGGCAAGCCTGCCTTGGCCGCGATGTCGCTGGTTTTGCTGGCGGCGAAACCCTTGTCAGCGAACTCTTCGCTGGCGGCACGCAAAATCAGCTCTTTATTACGCTCGCGGATACTGCTCATAAACCCGATATTTCCTTGCCTGGTTGGGCGGTCGGGCATGGTAGCACCGGGCTTGCAGGCGGCTCAAGATTGCAGCCTGAGCGCTGGTACGCGCTATGCTTGGCACCATTCAATACGCAAGGGAAGTTTGCCCATGGCAGGCAGTAGTTTACTGGTGTTGCTCGACGACATCGCCGCAGTGCTTGATGACGTCGCGCTGATGACCAAAGTGGCCGCCAAAAAGACCGCCGGGGTGCTGGGCGATGATCTGGCGCTCAATGCGCAGCAGGTCTCGGGGGTTCGGGCTGACCGGGAGTTGCCGGTGGTGTGGGCAGTCGCCAAGGGCTCGTTTCGCAACAAGCTGATTCTGGTGCCCGCGGCGCTAGCCATCAGTGCCTTTGCGCCGTGGGCAGTGACGCCGCTGTTGATGTTGGGGGGTGCTTACCTGTGTTTTGAGGGCTTTGAGAAACTCGCCCATCCGTTTATGCACAGCAAGGCCGAAGACCAGGGCGAGCGCCAAGCGTTGCAAGAGGCGGTGGCCGATGCTGAAGTCGACCTGGTGGCCTTCGAGAAAGACAAGGTCAAGGGGGCGGTGCGTACCGACTTTATTCTGTCGGCCGAGATTATCGCCATCACCCTGGGGATCGTGTCCGAGTCGCCGTTGCTGCAGCAGGTCGTCGTGCTCAGCGGTATCGCCATTGTGATGACGGTGGGGGTTTATGGCCTGGTGGGCGGCATCGTCAAACTGGATGATGCTGGCCTGTACCTGAGCCAGAAAACCGGTGACGGTGCGTGGTCAGGTTTTCAGCGCAGCCTCGGACGCGGGGTGTTGATTGCGGCCCCTTACATGATGAAGAGCCTGTCGGTGATCGGCACGGCGGCCATGTTTATGGTCGGTGGCGGCATCCTCACCCATGGCGTTCCTGCAGCACATCACTGGGTTGAAGGTGTGGCTGCAAGCAGCGCTCAGTGGCTGGGCGTGGTCTCGGCCATCGTGCCGACCCTGCTCAATGCCGTGGCCGGCATCATTGCCGGCGCAGTGGTGCTGGCCGTGGTGGCGGGCGTGAGCAAGGTCTGGCGCGCCATCAAAGGTTAGGCATAGGTAGCGCGGGGCGTAGTGCTGCTTTGCAGAAGTCGATAACCCAGAACAGCAAACAGCAGCATCACCCCGCCCGCCGCCAGCGATACGCCAAACCCGGCCTGTGCACCGTAAGCATCAATGACCCAGCCGCCGAGCACAGCGCCCAGGGCAACGCCCATGCCCAGGCCGGTGATCATCCAGGTCAACCCTTCGGTGAGCTTGGCCGGCGGAACAATGTTTTCCACCAGGCCCATGGCGGTAATCAGGGTCGGTGCGAAGAACAGTCCGGCGATGAACATGGCGGCGGCCAGGGTGGCGATGCTGTTGGCCCACATCAGCGGCACCATGGTCAATGCGGTGGCCAGCGCTCCCAGCAGGAACAGCTTGGGCAGCGGCATGTTCAGCTTGAGCGTGCCGAATACCAGCCCGACGATGCACGATCCCAGCGCATAAACCGACAGCACGATACTCGCGGCCGCGGGTTGGCCTTGCTGCTGGGCGAAGGCGACGCTGACGACATCCACTGTGCCCACAATCGTTCCCAGCCCCAGCAGGGCCAGCAGCAAAATCACCACTGCACCCTGACGCAAGACGGTGCCGCTGTTGTCGGCATTGCGCGGGTGTACGGGCGGCTCGGTTTTGCGTTGCAGCACGAATGCAGTCACGCCCACCGCCAGGAAGATGGCGGCTGCCAAAGGACCCGCCTGGGGGAACAGCGCCACGCTCAGCCCTACGGAAATCGGCGGGCCGATGATAAAACTCACTTCATCGAGCACCGACTCGAACGAGAACGCGGTGTGCAATTTGGGCGAGCCGCGATACAGCTTGGTCCAGCGTGCACGCACCATCGCTGACATGCTGGGAATGCAGCCGGCCAGCGCGGCGAAGACGAAGAGGGTCCAGTCCGGCGCAGCGAAATGACTGCACAACAGCAACCCCAGCAAGGCGCACACACCGATAGCGGTAATGCCGGGCAGCACGCGGCCCTGGCCATATTGATCGACCCAGCGCGAGATCTGCGGTGCCAGCAATGCCATGGACAAGGCAAAGGTTGCGGCGACGGCACCGGCCAGCCAGTACGAGTCGCGCAATTGCGCGAGCATGGTGATGATGCCGATCCCGACCATGGAGATCGGCATGCGTGCGAGCAGGCCCGCACCGCTGAAAGCTTTGGTGCCGGGGGCGCTGAAAATCTCGCGATAAGGGTTGGCCATACAAGCTCCGCAACTGTCATCTGACCGCGTCACATACGCGGCGTATGCAGAAATATACGCATACGCACCGTATGTCAATTAACCTACGCGCCGTATCTGAAAAAAGGGGACAGGCATGGCGCCCAAAGTGCGGTCGCAAATGATTGAACAAACCCGTGGCAAGCTGCTCGATGCCGCGCGCCAGGCGTTTGGCTCGGTCGGTTATGCCCAGACGTCGATGGATGAACTGACAGCATCGGTGGGGCTGACCCGGGGTGCGCTGTATCACCATTTTGGCGACAAGAAGGGTTTGTTGCAGGCTGTGGTGCAGCAAGTCGATGCTGAGCTGGATGTGCAACTGGCCGAGGTGTTTGAGCAGGCGGCGAGCCCGTGGGAAGGTTTTAAAGGGCGCTGTCGCATGTTTCTGGAGATGGCACTGCAGGTTGAGGTGCAGCGGATCATGCTGCGCGATGCGCCGTCGGTGCTGGGGTCGCAATACTTGCAGAGCAGTCAGTCGGACTGCAGCGCGTCGATGGCAGCGATGTTGCAAGGCTTGATGGATACCCGGGTGATTCAGCCCACCGATCCCGAAGCCCTGGCACGGTTGATTCAGGGTGGGTTGATGGACCTGTCGTTCTGGATTGCCGGGGCCGACAACCCGCCACAGCGTCTGGCGGCGTCTCTGGACAGCCTGGACCTGATGCTGCGCGGGTTGCTGGTGGCGCCCCGGCCGCAGTGATGCGGCCGGTTACCCGGGATCAGAAGTGGTACTTGACCAACAGGCTCGCGGTGTCCTGATTGGTTTTGAACGCGCCGCTGTCTTCGATGCCGTATTTGTTTTTCCAGTAGTCGTATTCAACACCGACGTACAGCTGTTTGGCGCCCCAGCTCAATGCCTTGCCCAGGTCATATTTGATCTGCGGGTTGAAGTGCAGGTTGGCGTGGTAGGTGCCGCGCGAGTTCTGGTCGTTGTCGACCACCCAGTCCATGTAGCCGTCGATCAGCACATCGGAATTGCCCAGGGGCAGGGTGTAGGACCACACCGGCGTGATCTGCCAGACGCCTCTGCCGGCACGGCTGCCTTCAGGGAAGCGCTGGTAGAAGTTCAGCTGGAAGTAGTCAAAGCCTGGCACGTTCAGGTCGAAACCCGGGCCGATCAGGTAGGCCTCGGTATCGCCTTCGCCAAACTCGTAGGTCATGGCCAGCAGTACGTCTTTGATCGGGCCGAATTCAAACTTCTGGTCGAAAATCTTGCCCATCGACAAACGCGGGGTGAACTCGCCGTAGTAAGTGTTCGGGCCTACGTTGCCGTCCTCTTTGCCGTTGTAAAAGATACGGTCGAGGAAGAAGAAGTTGTCACCGTACTTCCAGCTGTCAGCGTGCTCGAAGGTCAGGGTCTGTTGAATTTTCGGGTTGACCTGGAAGTCCTTGCCATACAAGTAAGTCAGGCTGTTGGTTTGCCATTGCAACAGGTCGCCGGCAACTGCCGGTGCCCCGCCAAGCATGCTCCCCGCAAGCATCAGGCTGGTCAAAGTGCGCTTCATTCGGTTGCTCCAAAAATTAAAAAATCTGCATTGATAAGAACGTGACGCTCTGTTTCGGCGCCTTGATTCCTCTGTTTTAAACTTGCCCTTCTGGTCAACTTTGATACGTAAAGCAAGTGCCGGGCCACGGCGGTTTGGCGGCCAGAATAAATCCCTCTACTGTCGTCTGACCGTTGAGTGAATAGAGCGGCCTGCCGGCCGTAAACCCTTGGTTTAACTGTACTAAGTTGGCTTTGAAGTCAGCTTTAAACAACGCTCACCCGTGAGCGGGCGCGCAGGATACGGGCTCCGGGGCCGGTACTCAAGCGCCCTGTGATTGCGCATGTCGGGCAATCACAGGGCACCGCAGATGCTTGATCTAGAAGTGGACTTTAACCAGGGCGCTGGCAGTGTTCTGATTGGTGTCCAGACGGCTGCTGCTATCGATGCCGTACTTGTCTTTCCAGTAGCTGTATTCGATGCCGACATACCACTGTTTTTCACCCAGATTGAGAGCTTTGCCCAGGTCGTACTTGATCTGTGGATTGAAGTGCAGGTTGGCGTGGTAAGTGCCACGCGAGTTGCGGTCGTTGTCCACTACCCAGTCCATGTAGCCATCGATCAGCAGATTGGAGGGGCCGATCGGCAGAGTGTAGGAAAACGACGGGGTGATCTGCCAGGTACCGGTGCCCGGGCGCGGCCCTTCGGTGTGACGGCGATAGAAGTTCAGGGTGAAGTAATTGAAGCCGGGCACCGCCAGATCAAAGCCCGGACCTATCAGGTAAGCCTCGCTTTCACCTTCGCCGTACTCGTAGGTCATGGCTAGCAGCACATCCGTGACCGGACCGAACTCGAGTTTGTGATCGAATATCTTGCCGAACGATAACCGCGGGCTGAACTCGCCGTAGTAAGTGTGCGGACCTTTGTTGGGATCAGGTTTGCCGTTGTAGAAAATACGGTCGACAAACAGGAAGTTGTCGCCGTATTTCCATTTATCGGCATGTTCAAAGGTGAGGGTTTGCTGGATCGAAGGGTTGATCGCGAAATTCTTGCCGTACAGATACGTCAGGCTGTTGGTTTGCCATACAAACAGATCACCGGCCATGGCCTGGCCGGCAGCCAGAAACCCACCCGCGAGCGTGATGCCCCAGTGTTTGCAGTTCATGGGTAATTCCCTTTTTTATTATTTTTAATACCGATGCGCCGACGGCCTGTAGGAGCGAGCTTGCTCGCGAGCTTTTCGTTGCTGCGTTAAAAGCTCGCTCCTACAGACAGGCAGATGGGTGCATCAATGCTGATGCACGTGCCCGCTCATGGCGGCGCGCTCGGCACCGCCCAGTACATTGAACATCAGGTTCAGGCTGACCGCGCTGACGGCGGCCATGGCGATGCCGCTGTGGGTGATGGGGCCCATCCACAGTGGCAGGTGGGCGAAGAACTCCGGACGCACCACCGGAATCAGGCCCATGCCGATACTCACGGCCACCAGCAATTGATTGCGCCGGTCAGAAATATCCGCTTCCTGAAGGATTTTGATCCCCGTGGCCGCCACCATGCCGAACATGGCGATGGCTGCACCGCCCAGCACGGCGGGCGGAATCGAGGCCACCAGATACGCCGCCTTGGGCAGCAGGCTCAGGGTTATCAGAAACACCCCCGCCATGATGGTGACCGAGCGGCAACGTACGCCGGTCATTTGCACTAGGCCAATGTTCTGGGCGAAGGAGGAGTGGGTAAAGGTGTTGAAAAATCCCGCGATAAAGGAAGCCCCGGCATCACACAGCAAGCCGCGGCGCAGCATGCGCGGGGTCACATCCTGACCGGTAATCTTGCCCAGCGCCAGAAACATCCCGGTGGACTCGACAAAAATGATCACCACCACCAGGCACATGGAAAGAATCGGCGCCAGATGAAATTCGGGCATGCCGAAGTGCAGCGGGGTGACGATCTGGAACCACGGCGCCAGGCCGATGCCGTTGAGGTCAACCATGCCCAGTGCACCGGACAATACATAGCCCAGAGCCATACCGATCAGCACTGAAATATTGACCCAGAAGCCGCGCATGAAACGGTTGATCAGCAAGATGGTTGCCAGTACCAACGCGGCAATGGCCAGGTACATCGGCGAGCCGAACTGCGTGGCAGCACTGCCACCGCCCGCCCAGTTCACTGCGACGGGGAACAGTGACAGGCCAATGGAGGTAATCACGGTGCCGGTCACCAGCGGCGGGAAGAAGCGCACCACCTTGGACATGAAGGGCGCGATGATCATCCCGAAAAAACCGGCGGCAATGGTCGCGCCGAAGATGCCGGTCATGCCGATCCCCGGCATTCCGGCCATAGCCACCATGCTGCCGACCGCAGCGAAGCTGGCACCCATCATCACGGGCATGCGGATGCCCATGGGCCCGATACCCATCGACTGGACGATGGTGGCAATCCCCGCGACCAGCAGGTCGGCGTTGATCAGGAAGGCGATCTCTTCCCGGCTCAGGCCGGCGGCCTGACCGATGATCAGCGGTACGGCAACGGCGCCGCCATACATCAGCAGCACGTGCTGCAAGCCGACCAGAATCAATTGCAACAACGGCAACCGCGCCAGGGGAGGCGGAGCGGTTATGGCGGGTATGCGCGGTTCGGTTAAATCGGACATGCAACACCTCGGTCATTTTTATTGTTGTGAGCTAGTGGTGTGTTTCTGTGGCCGCGCCAGGGCTGCGGCCACAGAGCGTGTGCGTCAGTTGGTTTGGGCGCCGGTGTTGATCCAGGCGCCGATAAGATCACGTTCCTGCTGGGTCATCTGGGTGATGTTGCCCAGTGGCATGATCTGGCTGGCGACGGCCTGGGCTTGAATCCGCGGAGCCATCAATTTGATTTGCTGTGCGGTGTCGAACATCACGCCCCCGGGGGCCGCGCTAAACAGCGGGCTGGTGGGTGTGGCCGAATGACAGACCGCGCAGCGCTCCTGAATCACGGCATGCACCTTGTCGAAATCGACGCTGGCCACCGGTGCTGGCGCAGCAGCAGGCGCAGTGACAGGCGCCGGCGCGGTATCGGGTTTGGCGCCGCTGACTGCGGTTTCAGGGATGGGCTGATACTTGATCACCTTGGCCACGTCGGGGGCAGAAGGCGCCGGCTTGGGCCCGGTGACGTATGCCAGGCAGATCATGCCCAGGGCCGCGACCGGCAAGGTCCAGGCAAATTTGTGGCTGTTATGGCGGGTGTTGAAGTAATGGCGTACCAATACTGCCAGCACCGCAATCCCGGCCAGGATCAACCAGTTGTAGGCACTGCCGTAGGTGCTGGGGAAGTGGTTGCTGATCATGATGAACAGCACCGGCAAGGTGAAGTAGTTGTTGTGACGCGAACGCAGCAGGCCTTTGGCCGGCAGGGCCGGATCGGGCGTACGGCCTTCCTTGATCGCGGCCACCAGAGCCCGCTGGGCCGGCATGATGATGCGAAACACGTTACCGACCATGATGGTGCCGATAATGGCGCCCACATGCAGATAGGCGCCTCGGCCGCTGAACACCTTGCTCAGGCCGAATGCGGCAGCTACCAGCAGTACGAACAGGATCAGGCCGAGCAGCGCCGGGCGTTTGCCCAGGGCCGAATCGCACAGAAAGTCGTAAATGAACCAGCCGGCAATCAATGAACCAATGCCGATGGCCACCGCTTGCGGGCCGCTCAGGCTGCTGCCGGGAGCGATCAGGTAAAGTGCCGGGTTGAAGTAGAACACCAGGCACAGCAGGGCGATGCCCGACATCCAGGTGAAATAGGCCTCCCATTTAAACCAGTGCAGGTTGTCCGGCATGGTAGGGGGGCCAGCTTGTATTTTTCGAGGTGGTAAATGCCGCCGCCGTGGATGGCCCACAAGTCGCCGGCCAGCCCCTCTTTTGGGTTGTTGCGGTTGAGGTTGTTTTCCAGCCAGACAAAATAAAACGACGCGCCGATCCAGGCCACACCGGTAATCATATGAATCCAGCGTACGCTCAGATTCAGCCATTCCATCAGATGTGCTTCCACAGTCTCTACCTCTTGCCTGTCACTCTTGCGTGAGTGATCAGACCTTCTCTTATTGGTGGGGGGCGAGGATCAATCGCTCATCCTCTTTGAAGAAATGCTCATCGCAGTTATTGCCTGTGCCACTGCGATCAACCACCAGGAAGTCATCCCGCTTTTCGATCGTCAGCACCGGATGGTGCCAAACGCCGCGATGGTAATTAATGCCCTGCCTGCCATTACTGACAAAGGCGCGGACCAAGCCTGATACAGGTTCATCGCCAAGTGGCGCGACCACGATCAGAAAGGGGTTGCCGAGCAGCGGGATGAAAGCCTGACTGCCCAACGGATGGCGCTCCAGCATGCACACGGTCAGCGGCATGTCCTGCGCATCGGCGCGGAAAATGCTGATGATGGCCTTGTCTTCCGGCTGCGCGGTTTCGACTTCGGCCAGACGATGAAAGCGCATGGTCGAACCGTTGTTGATCATGAAGTGGTCGCTGCCGTCGGTTTCAATAACGTCACCGAAGGGGGCGAAGGCTTCTTTGGTCAGCGGTTCAATCTGCAATGTGCGCATGGTCTGTCTTCTTTTCCGGATTCTGTGGTGTTGGATCTGTTGTTGTCGCTGGCAAGCCGGCTCCCGCATTGGCAAATGCCTGTGGGAGCCGGTTGACCGGCGACGGGGTTATTCCTTATTTAGCGACCTTGCCCAGGATACGCAGGCGGCTTACACCACCGTCCGGGAACAGGTTGAGGCGAATGTGAGTGATCGGGCCCAGGGCTTTGATCTGCTCGCTGAAGCTGTGCTCGGCGTGCATTTCCATCTTCTGTGCAGGCAGCAGTTCACGCCAGAACAGCGATTGGGTTTCGATCTGGCTGTCAGTGCCGCCTTTGACGAACGCGCCCTGAATCGAGCAGGTGTCCGGGTAGTTGCCCTTGAAGTGCAGGGTGTCGACGATGATTTTTTCGATCTCGCCGGCATGCCCCAGCGCCACGATCACCCAGTCGTTACCCGGGGTACGGCGGCGTGCGGTTTCCCAGCCGTCGCCCATATTGATACCGCGGCCCGGGTTGAGGATGTTGCTCATGCGGCCGAAGTGTTCGTCGGAGCAGGCCAGGGCACGGCCACCGTTCAGGGCTGCGGCAAGGTCGACCTGTTCATTGTCGCCAACGGCCGACCAGTCACGGAACGGCACGCCGTACACGCGAAGACGGGCTACGCCGCCGTCCGGGTAGATGTTGAAACGCAAGTGGCTGAAGGCCTGGTCATTGCTGATTTCGTGGTAGTGGTGGCTGTTGCCTTGCAGTTCGACCGCGGACAGCACTTCAACCCACTGGGTGTTTTCGTTGGGCTCGCCCTGGGCCAGAAAGCAGGCTTCAAGGGAGGCAGACGGCGGGAAGTTGCCGGTGAAGAATGAAGTGTCGATGTCCACGCCTTTGATCGAGCCGGGTACGCCCAGGCGGATCACCGCGCTGTCATAGCCTTCGAAGCGCTTGCGGCGGGACTCCCAGCCGTCCATCCACTTGCCGTTGTCATCGAAAACGCCCTCCTTCCATACGGCCGGGGTCGGCTGGAACATGCGGTTGGCGTCAGCGAACCAGTCATCGGTCACCGAGATAATCTTGGTGCCCAGACGGGCATCGGCCAGGTTGACGAACTTCTCGAAAGGTACGGCGTAAGCTTTCATTCTTCTGGTCTGCCTTTAAATAAGTGGCTGGAGATGCGTGACCGGCAGGTGCCGGCTCGGCTTAGAGCTGGAGTAATCGGAACAGGGCTATTTTGTTGATTTGCGCCAACGCACATTTGAACTCGACGTCTGCCGGGTTGTGGATGCGGGTCTCGAACGCGGCGAGGATCTGGTGCCGGTCGCTGCCTTTTACCGCCATGATGAAGGGAAACTTGAACTTGGCTTTATAGGCCTCGTTCAGCTCGGTGAAGCGCTGAAACTCTTCTTCCGTGCATTGGTGAATACCGGCGCCAGCCTGTTCATGGGTGCTGGCTTCGGTCAGTTGGCCCTGTACGGCAGCTTTGCCCGCCAGGTCCGGGTGAGCATTGATCAGTGCCAGCTGACTGGCGTGATCGGCGCTCAACAAAATGTCACTCATGCGCTGGTGCAGGGTTTCGATCTGGTCAACGCTGCTGTCCAGACCCAGGTCGTAAGCCTTTTCGGCGACCCAGGGCGAGTGCTCGTAAATATCGGCAAAGGCCGCCACGAAGGCTTCACGACTCAGGGTTGAAGGCTTGAGAGTTTTGAAGGTGCTCATTGGCCGGTCTCTGCAACAAAAGGGTGGGTGGCGTGCCAGTGCCGGGCGATGTCCACGCGGCGGGTGAACCAGACCTGCTCGTGGCCCTTGGCGTATTCAACGAAGCGCTTGAGGGCGGCGAGACGCGCAGGGCGGCCAATGAGGCGGCAATGCAGGCCGATCGATAGCATTTTCGGCGACTCTGCGCCTTCGGCGTACAGCACATCGAAAGCGTCCTTGAGGTACTGGAAAAATTGCTCACCGGTGTTGAAACCCTGCACCTGGGTGAAGCGCATGTCATTGGTGTCCAGGGTGTAAGGGATTACCAGGTGCGGCTTGCCGGTGGGGTTGTTCGGTTCCCAGTAGGGCAGGTCATCGTCGTAGGTGTCCGAGTCATACAGAAAGCCGCCTTCTTCCATCACCAGCCGCCGGGTATTGGGGCCGGTGCGGCCGGTGTACCAGCCCAGCGGGCGTTCGCCGCTGATTTCGGTGAGGATGCGGATCGCTTCGAGCATGTGTTCGCGCTCGAGGGCTTCATCCATGTACTGGTAGTCGATCCAGCGATAACCGTGGCTGCAAATCTCATGCCCGGCGGCAACCATGGCCCGGATCACGTCAGGGTGACGTTGAGCAGCCATGGCGACGGCAAACACCGTGAGCGGGATATCGAATTCGCGAAACAGCTTGAGCACACGCCATACGCCGGCACGGCTGCCGTATTCGTACAGGGATTCCATGCTCATGTTGCGCTCACCCTGCAGCGGCTGCGCCGAGACCATTTCCGAGAGGAAGGCCTCAGATTCTTTGTCGCCGTGGAGGATGTTGCGCTCGCCGCCTTCTTCGTAGTTGAGTACGAAAGACAGGGCGATACGGGCGTTGTCCGGCCAATGCGGATGGGGAGGGTTGGGACCGTAACCAATCAGGTCGCGTGGGTAGTCTGCGCTCACTCAATCTTCCTTATTGTTTATGTTAACAGTCGATTGGCCAGACCTGGCGTCACTGTGATGGTCTGATTGTATACAACTTTGTTACATCTTTGTAACCCTGCTTTCTTGCATTTTTACCATGCTTTGTGCGGGAAAGGTACTTGCAAAAAACTTGCCTGATTGGTCAGCTTGTGAATATGAAGTCCAGAACTGCTGCGGTTTTTAAGGAATCCGGGCTTTGGCCCTTATAGCTGGCGGTCCGGGTTTGATTGCGTTTTTAATTGTGTACAATTTTTTTGATAAATGTCTTAATCCGGGCTGCAACGGATCTTTTGGTGCGCCAAACAGGTGCAAGGCCAGTTTTTATTCACCGACTCGGGAGGTCGCAGAATCAATGGGACGTTTGACTACGCATGTTTTGGACGCCGCACACGGTTGCCCGGGCAATTCGATCAAGGTCGAACTGTATCGGGTCGAAGGTTCGCAGCTGACGTTGGTCGCGACGGCTGTGACCAACAGCGA
This sequence comes from Pseudomonas versuta, assembly GCF_001294575.1. Taxonomy (NCBI): domain Bacteria; kingdom Pseudomonadati; phylum Pseudomonadota; class Gammaproteobacteria; order Pseudomonadales; family Pseudomonadaceae; genus Pseudomonas; species Pseudomonas versuta. The sequence goes on along the minus strand of NZ_CP012676.1, from coordinate 2,793,967 downwards.
CGGGCGTTGCGACGCACCGTTGCTGGAGGGCGATACCTACCGTTCTGGGGTTTATCAGTTGCAGTTCAGTGCCGGTGATTACTACCGGGCACGGGGTGTGCAATTGCCGGAGCCGGCATTTCTGGATGTGGTGGTGCTGCGTTTCGGGATCAGTGCCGAGCAGGATCACTACCATGTCCCGCTACTGATTTCGCCGTACAGCTATTCGACGTATCGCGGGAGTTAGGTTTTTTGAATTGCCCCTGTGGTTTTTTGCCCGCTCGCACAGCGGGTTTTTTTTTGCCCGGCGTTTGCTGCAACCCCTGTAGGAGCGAGCTTGCTCGCGAGCTGTTTAAACAGCTCGCTCCTACAGGTGTCTGGCTTTTAGCGGCTCAGTAACGACGCGGTGCCTGCCACGCCGAACAGGCCGGCGCTGACGCGGTTGAACCAGCTCTGGCCCTTGCCGCTGCGTAGATAACCTGCTGCGCCGTGGGCGCCCAGGCCGTAGGCCAGCTTGCAGAGCAAGTCCAGCACGGTCCAGGTGGCAATCATCACCAGTAGCTGCGCAAGGAAGGGCTGATCGGGGATGAGGAACTGTGGCAGGAATGCGGCAAAGAACAGAATGTCCTTCGGGTTGCTGGCGCCCAGCACGAATGCGCGCCCAAACAGGGCGCGAAAGCGCGGTTTTGGTGCGCCAGCCGGCACGTTTACCGCGCTGGCCGGTTGCCGCGATTGCTTCCAGCTTTGCCAGGCGAGGTAGAACAGGTACAGCGCGCCGACAATTTTGAGCGCGCTGAACAACTGTTCCGAGGCCAGCAACAAGGCGCCCAGCCCCAATGCCGAGGCGCTTAGCAGGCAGATCGATGCGATCACGCCGCCCAGAAAGGCGGGGTACGAGCGGCGCAAGCCGTAGTTCAAACTGTTGCTGATCATCAATAACGACAACGGCCCGGGGATCAGGATCACCACCAGCGCCGCGCTGCTGAACAGCAGCCAGGTTTCCAGACTCATCACATGCCCTCTTTCTACTGATAAAGCCAACGCCCCGCACGGCGCGGGGCAGGTTGATACTGCCGGGTTTACAGGTAAATAAACTTGGCAATGAAAATGGCGCAGAGCACCCACAAGCTAACGGAAATCTCGCGGTACTTGCCCGTGCCGGCCTTGAGCGCAACGTAACTGATAAAGCCAAGGGCGATACCGTCAGCCACCGAGAAGGTCAGGGGCATCATGATCATGGTCACAATCGCCGGGATGCAATCGGTAGGTTCGCTCCAGTTGATGTGCTCCATGCCGCCCATCATCAGCATTGCCACGTAGATCAGCGCTCCGGCAGTGGCATAGGTGGGAATCATGCCAGCCAGCGGGGCAAAGAACATCGCGGCGACAAAGAGTAGGCCCACGGTCACGGCGGTGAGCCCGGTCCGCCCGCCGGCAGCCACGCCAGCGGCACTTTCGACGTAACTGGTTACGGGCGGGACGCCGACCACTGCGCCAAACACGCTGGACGCACTGTCAGCCTTGAGCGCACGCGACAGGTTTTCGATTTTGCCATCAGCTTTCACCAGTCCGGCGCGCTGCGCCACCCCCATCAAGGTGCCGGCGGTGTCGAACATGTGCACAAACAGAAAGGCCAGGACCACGCTGATCATGCTGACGTTGAACACGCCCTTGAGGTCCATCGCCATCCAGGTCGGTGCCAGGCTGGGAGGGGCCGACATGATGCCGTTGTAGTGCACCAGGTTCAGGCCCCAGCCCGCCAGGGTGACGGCGATGATGCTGATCAGGATGGCACCGAACACCCGGTGATAGCTGAGAATCGCGATCATCAGAAAGCATACGGCAGCCAGTAGCGGCGCGGGGTCGCGCAGTGAGCCGAGCTTGATCAGGGTCGCGGGGCTGTCGACGATGATGCCCGAGGTTTTCAGGCCGATGATCCCCAGGAACAAGCCGACGCCAGCCCCCATGGCGTAGCGCAGGCTGGCAGGGATGCTGTTGAGCAGCCACTCGCGGACCCGTGACAGGGTCAAAATCAAAAACAGTACGCCGGAAACAAATACCGCGCCAAGGGCGGTTTCCCAGCTATAGCCCATGGTGCCGACCACCGTGTAGGTGAAGAACGCATTCAGGCCCATGCCTGGCGCCAGGCCGACCGGCCAGTTGGCATAAAGCCCCATCAGCATGCTGCCCAGCGCAGCGGCGATGCAGGTCGCGACAAAGGCTGCACCATGATCAATTCCCGCATCGGCCATGATGTTGGGGTTTACAAAGATGATGTAGGCCATGGTGATGAAGGTGGTCAGCCCGGCGATCAGCTCGGTTTTGACCGTGGTGCCGTGCAGCGACAGTTTGAACAGACGTTCCAGCCAGCCCCGGGAGGAGGGCGGTGAAAGATCCAGGGCGGGTGCTTCTGACTTTTGGCTGTCCACGGGGATGTCCTCAGGCTTTTATTGTTTTTAAGGGCGCTGTTTGAGGCGGGAGATGCTTTTCCTGACCTTTAAGTCAGAAACGTGTGTGATGAGGATTATGCTTTTGTATACAAAAAAAGCAAATAATGTTTTTAGGATTGTGCTCGAAATCTAGGGTCTGTAGGAGCGAGCTCTGCGTCATCGTTTTGAAAAGCTCGCGAGCAAGCTCGCTCCTACAGACAGGCAGCTGTCAGGCCTGGCGGCTTTGGCCCAGGGCCTGATTGATTGTCAGCCAGCCATTGACCGCGTCTTCGCCGGCCTGGGCGAATACCCGCTGCAGCAGTTTGACTTGCTCGCGGCGCAGGGTTTTTTCAAACCTGACACCGTCAGCCGTGAGTTCCAGCAGCCGTTTGCGCTTGTCGGTCTCGGGGGCAACGCTGCGTACCAGGTCCATCTCGATCAACTGGCGTAACGGGGTATTGAGCGCTTGCTTGCTCACTCCCAGCAATATCAGCAGTTCTTTGACGCTTACACCGGGGTAGTGGGCGATAAAAAAAACGATGCGCTGATGCACCCGGCTCAACCCGCGGCGGGCCAGCATTTCATCCGCTTTGGCGGTAAATGCTTGATAGCCAAAGAAGAAGGCTTCCATGGCGGCGCGCTGAGTGGTTGGGTTTTTAAGGTCAAGCATATTGACGTATCTAGGCTTCGCGGCGTAATTTCGGTCAATCAGTTTGACTTATTTCCAATTACTTCCGCTACCGGTGATCTGTATGGCCTTCTCCGAACGTGTTTCCCGCCTGAAAAGTTCTTTGATTCGTGAAATTCTGGCTGCGGCCCAACGTCCGGAAGTCATGTCTTTTGCAGGTGGTCTACCGGCTGAGGCCATGCTGCCCAAAGTCGACTGGACCGACATGCCGGCCTCGATGGGCCAATACGGCATGAGCGAAGGCGAGCCGGCCCTGCGTGAAGTGCTGGCAGCAGAAGCCCGCGCCCTGGGGGTAGATTGTGATGCCAGCCAGGTGATGGTACTCAGCGGCTCGCAACAGGCCCTCGACCTGGCGGCCAAGCTGTACATCGACAAGGGCACCGAGATCATGCTCGAAGCGCCGACCTATCTGGCGGCGCTGCAAATTTTCCAATTGTTCGGCGCCGAGTGCCTGAGCTTCCCGCTGCAAGCCGATGGCCCGGATCTGGCGGCGCTGCGCGTGCAGCTGGAACAGCATCGCCCGGTGTTCATCTACTTGATCCCGACTTTCCAGAACCCGTCAGCCGTGCGTTACAGCGAAACCAAGCGTGACGCCGTGGCGGCCTTGCTGGACGAGTTCGGTGTGACCCTGATCGAAGACGAGCCGTACCGCGAACTGAATTTCGACGGCGGCAGTGCCACGCCGATTGTCAGCCGCCTGAAAAAAGCCAGCTGGATCTACACCGGCACCGTGTCCAAAACCCTGTTGCCGGGCCTGCGCGTAGGCTTTCTGATTTCTAGCCCGGACCTGTTCCCGCACCTCTTGCGCCTCAAGCAATCGGCGGACTTGCACACCAACCGTGTGGGCCAGTGGCAGGCTTTGCAGTGGATCGGTACCGAGAAGATGAGCAACCACCTGGCCGAGCTGCGGGACTTCTACCGTGTGCGTCGCGATGGCTTTCAGCTGGCGCTGGAAGAGCATTTCTCGGACCTGGCCGACTGGCACGTGCCGCAGGGCGGGCTGTTCTTCTGGTTGACCCTCAAGCAGCCGTTTGACACCCGTACTTTGCTCAAGCCGGCACTGGAGCAAAACGTTGCATTCATGCCGGGCGAGCCGTTCTTCGCCAACCCGGATCAGAACGTGGGCAGCCTGCGCCTGAACTTCAGCCACATCGACCCGGAGCGCCTGCATGAAGGTCTCAAGCGTCTGGCTAACGTGATTCGTCAAGCACAGGCCGCTCAGGCGGCTTAAAGGGAGTTGCGATGCTCAAGGTTTATGGCGATTACAACTCGGGCAACTGCTACAAGATCAAGCTGATGCTGCATTTGCTGGGGCTTGAGTATCAGTGGTTCGCGGTGGATATTCTCAAGGGCGAAACTGAAACCCCGGAGTTCCTTGCGAAAAATCCCAACGGCAAAGTCCCGGTGCTGGAGCTGGAAGACGGGACGTGCCTTTGGGAGTCCAACGCGATTCTCAACTACCTGGCAGACGGCAGCGAGTTCTTGCCGAGCGAGCCACGGTTGCGCACGCAAGTGCTGCAGTGGCAGTTCTTCGAGCAGTACAGCCATGAGCCTTACATTGCAGTGGCGCGGTTTATCCAGTTTTACCTGGGGTTGCCGCAAGAGCGCCTTGAGGAGTACCGCAAGCTGCAAAAGCGCGGTTACAAGGCGCTGGACGTGATGGAGCAGCAACTGGCCCGTACCCCGTATCTGGTGGGCGACCAGTATTCAATTGCGGACGTGACGCTGTATGCCTACACCCATGTGGCGGATCAGGGCGGTTTTGATCTGAGCGGCTATCCGGGCATTCAGGCCTGGTTGCAACGGGTGGCCAGCCACCCGCGGCATGTGGGGATGCTTGATTGAGGTGAACCCTGTACAAAAAAACCGGCCCTGGGCCGGTTTTTTTGTGTGTGCCAACTCCCCCTATTGTGGGAGCTGCAGAGGTCGATCAGACGTTGGCAAACCGCTGGTTCAGGTAATCGATGATGACTTTGGACTCGTACATCCAGGTGGTCTTGCCGTCTTCTTCGATGCGCAGGCAGGGCACCTTGATCTTGCCGCCTTGTTCCAGCAGCGTCTGGCGATCCTGTTCGTTGTTCTTGGCGTCGCGCAGTACCACCGGTACGTTCAGGCGGCGCAGGGTGCGGCGGGTTTTTACACAGAACGGGCAGGCATGGAACTGATACAGGGTCAGGCTTTTGGCGGCCTGGTCGACCTGGGCCTGTGCGGCCGCAGGGCGCTGTTTTTTGCCGGGACGGGTAATGAAATCACCAGCGATGATCAGCTGACCCAGGCCTACGCGAAGCGCTTTGATAAACACAGTAAAAGCCTCATGGGCGAGAAGGAAGGGGCGCAGCTTACCTGAAATCGGCAGGCGAAAAAAAACCGGCGATCAACGCCGGTCTTTTCGGGTGCGGGTGCTTACTTGATCAGGCTGAGAAACTCGCTGCGGGTAGCCGCGTTTTCGCGGAACTCACCGAGCATCACCGACGTGATCATCGACGAGTTCTGTTTCTCGACACCGCGCATCATCATGCACATGTGTTTGGCTTCAATCACTACGGCTACGCCCAGCGCGCCGGTAACCTGCATCACCGCATCGGCAATCTGCCGGCTCAGGTTTTCCTGGATCTGCAGGCGACGGGCGTACATGTCGACAATCCGTGCCACTTTCGACAGGCCCAGCACTTTGCCGCTCGGAATGTAAGCGACGTGGGCCTTGCCGATGAACGGCAGCAGGTGGTGTTCGCACAACGAGTACAGCTCGATGTCCTTGACCAGTACCATTTCGCTGTTGTCAGAGCTGAACAAGGCACCGTTGGTGACTTCTTCCAGGGTTTGCTCATAGCCGCGGCAAAGATACTGCATGGCTTTGGCGGCACGCTTTGGCGTATCCAGCAGGCCTTCACGGGAAACGTCTTCGCCGAGTTGACCGAGGATCGCGGTGTAGTTTTGTTCCAGGGACATTAATCTACCTGTGGGATTTTTCGCAAAGAGTAAGGGTACGGGGGCTGGCACGGCGCTGCAAGTGTGGTGATACGGGGTTACTCGTCCCGACCGTCCATCATGGTGCGCTTTAGCATGACGTAAACCGCCCCGGCACCACCGTGTCTGGCCTGGCAGGAGCAGAACCCCAGCACTTGCGAGTGCTGGCGCAGCCATGTGTTGACGTGACTTTTGATCATCGGCCGCTTGCCGTCCAGACGTACGGCTTTACCGTGGGTGACGCGTACGCAGCGCACTTCGAGGCGTGTGGCTTCACTGAGGAACTCCCAGAGGGTTTCACGGGCTTTTTCGACGGTCATGCCGTGCAGGTCCAGGCTGCCCTCGAAGCTGATCTGGCCGAGCTTGAGCTTACGCATCTGGCTTTCCTGCACGCCGTCGCGCGCCCAGCTCAACTGGTCTTCGGGGCCGACATCAATCACAAACTGGTCGGACAAACCGTCGATGATAGTCGCATTGCTGCGCACGGTCGCGTTCTGGCGCAGTTTGGCCAGTTGTGCCCGATCGGATTTGGGTTTGCCGGTGTCGGCCCGATCATGCTTGATCGGCTTTACACCGCGAGTCTCGTTTTTGAACAGGGAAAAGTCGTCGTCTTGCATGTCAGCCTCCGCGAAGGGCGGCCAGTTTACCCAAGTCGACGACAATCGGGCGGCGGATATGCTTCAGTCGCGTTTTTTCATCAGATGCGGTGCCATGTTCAACCCAAAGGGTTGGCGCATCTGACGACGGCGGCGGCGCCACAGCCAAATCCCCAACCAACTGATCAGTAGACCGAACACCAGCACCACGATCGCCCCGGCAGGGCTGGCGTTAAGTTCGCCTAAAGCACTTGGGTGACCAATCAGGCTGCTGGCGCCTGCCAGTAGCAATAGCACGCCGCAGAGCGTCAGCAGGGCGGCAAACGTCAGCACCAGACGCGAGCGCCAGTTGCTGTGTGCCTTGGGACGCAAGCGTCGCGCATCAAAACCATCGGCGATCTTCATTCCGATCTTTCCTTAAAGGGTATCGGCCCTTCGACAGGAACATGGACAGGTTGTTCCTGAGGTGCGCTGAAATGGGGGGGCGTGTTGGGGCGGTTTGTCCTGACAGCCGGCCTGGCGTCCCGTCTGTCAGGTACAAGGCTGGATCAAATCAGATGTTTAGTCAGGGTCAGGGTGGCAAAGTTGTCATTCATGATTGCCATCTCGGTTTTCTGTACTTGCGCAGCGCTGATAATGCCATCCGGGGTGGGCAGGTCTCGTGTCGCGCAGGCATCTTCGACCAGGGTGCAGCGCAAGCCATAGTCCTTGGCGGCGCGAACCGTAGTGCTGACGCTGGAGTGGCTCATGAAGCCGCAGACAATCACATCCAGGGAGCCGAGGTTTTCCAGGGCTTTTTGCAGGCCGGTGTCATTGAAGGCGTTGGGCATGCGTTTTTCAATGATCAGCTCATCGCCCTGAGGCTCAAGACCCTTGATGAAGGCGCCGCGCTCGCCCTGGGGGTCGAACATGCCGCCGACCGTGCCCAGGTGGCGGATATGGATCACAGGACGTTTGGCCTTGCGGGCCGCATCGAGCAGAAGAGCGATGTTGGCTGTAGCAGCTTCCATTCCCGACAAGGCCAGAGGCCCGCTCAGGTATTCATTTTGCGCATCGATGATCAGCAGGCTCGCATTGCTCAGCGTTGCTGCGGCATAACCACGGCCAGTGAGTTGAAACATCGTCTTTAAAGCGGACATTCGGGGGGCTCCTTTGAGTGGGGCTTTTGCGACATTCTCCACTGGCGGAGCGCTTATGTGAATGGCTAGTCGTGTAAGCCCCGTGGTTCTTGGCCTACAGCGCAGTCAGCGGCGGGCACTGCAGCGAGAAAATGTACGAAATGGAGTGATTTCATGTTTTGCCGGCGTTTTTCTGTCTTCAAAAACGGCATCCCGGGTAACCGCCCGGCACAACTTTAACCGCATGGGTATTTGGCTGTTAGAATCGTCGGTCGATTTTGAGGAGTAAGACCGTTGATCACTTCCCGCCTGCGCACTCTGCGCGACCATATTCGCTGGGCCGTTAGCCACTTTCATGGGGAAGAGCTGTTCTTTGGTCATGGTACCGACAATGCCTGGGACGAAGCCCGTCAGTTGGTATTGGGGGCATTGAACCTGCCCTGGGAAATTGCTGACAGCTACCTCGACTGCCGCCTCGAAGACGATGAGCTGGTACACCTGCAGCATTTGCTCAAGCGCCGGATTGAAGAGCGGGTGCCGACCGCCTACCTGTTGGGAGAGGCGTGGTTCTGCGGCATGTCGTTTATCGTTGACGAGCGCGTATTGATTCCGCGCTCACCGATTGGTGAGTTGATTGAAAACCGCTTTGAGCCGTGGCTGGGCAGCGAGCCTGCGCGCATTCTCGATCTGTGTACCGGTTCGGGCTGCATCGGTATCGCCTGTGCGTATGAGTTCCAGAACGCCGAAGTCGTACTGGCCGATCTATCGTACGAAGCGCTCGAAGTGGCCAACCAGAACATTGAACGCCATGGCGTTGATGAGCGCGTGTACACCGTTCAGGGCGACGGCTTTGACGGCTTGCCGGGCCAGCGCTTTGATCTCATCGTGTCAAACCCGCCGTATGTGGATGCTGAAGATTTTGCCGACATGCCGGCGGAATATCAGCACGAGCCTGAGCTGGGTCTGGCCTGCGGCGATGACGGGCTGAATCTGGTACGCCGGATGCTGGCCGAGGCTGGCGATCATCTGACGGACAAAGGCTTGTTGATTGTTGAAGTGGGCAACAGCCAGGTGCACGTCGAGTCGTTGTACCCGGAAGTTGATTTTGCCTGGCTTGAATTTGAGCGCGGCGGTCACGGTGTATTCATGCTCACGGCCGAGCAATGCCGTGAACATCAAGCGTTGTTTGCTGCTCGGGTTTAAACCCGGGACCTGTAGGCGTCTGGCTTGTCAGCGATTGCATCAGTGTCGTCGTTATCGCTGGCAAGCCAGGCTCCCACAAGCTGTGGCTGCCTACAGTTTCTAGCGATGTGTAGCAATCCAGATCAATAGCGCTGCCTGGAATACCGCAAAGGCCACCAGGCAGGTGATGGTGAAACGCAGACCGGTGTCTTCGCGCTGGTATTTGCTGATCCGTTCTTCTTTTTCACGCAGCTTCAATTCTTGTGCCTGCAGATTTTGCTCCGCTTGCTGGAGCATTTGTGCGGCCTCGAGAATCTCCACGAACTGAATTTTTTCGCTGTTCCAGGTGTTGTACAGCTCGCCAGCCAGTACTTTTTCGATCCGCGCCTGACGCTGCAGCACGTCCTCATAGATCACATCAAAGCCCTGCGTGCGCAAGCAGTGATCACGGCGCAGGCGGCTGTCTTCGTTCAGGGCGTCACGGGTGGGCAATGCCATGCTTTCAAAATGGTAACGCGCCCATTTTTTCTGCACCCACTCAATAGCCTGGGCCATCAGGAAGCGCCCGATTCCGCGATTCATGGGTTCAACCAGTGCACCGCGCTCTGGGCTGATGCTCACTCGCCGGGTGGCATGGTCAACCCACACGTCGAGCTGGTTCTGTTCTTTGCGCACCTTTTGCCCGGGCAGCAGGATCTCCAGGCGCAGCAGGCTGAGGTCTTGGTTATTGCGCTCGGCATAGCCGAACTGCACGAAGCGTAAAGGTCGTGCGCCGGTGCTGCGGTCAGTCTGCAGCGGCGCCAGGCGCAACATTTTGAAGTGCTCCGGTTGCACATCGGCCCAAGGCCGCACAGAGGCCTCGAGCGATGCCGGCTCTTCGGAGCCGGCGGGTGGTGATGGGGTGTCGCTCATAACGGCAGAGTCCTGTGCAAGCCCAGTATGTCGACCAGATTTAGGCGGTCGACACTGGCTTATCGGCCGTTAGTGCCAGGACTGGAGGGCTGGGAAGCATTCACTTTGGTGATGAAGCGCACAGTTCTGTCACCCAACTCTCCCGCCAGCCGCTGATTGGGGTCGTTGTACGACTGGACCTGACGTTTCATGTCCATCGGCACTATGCGCATCACGTGGTTCATGCCGTTGATAAGGGTCAACACCGCATCCGGCTTGGCCGCCTTGAGCAGGCGTGCATCCTTGACCTCGACCTGAATGTCGTGGGTGCCCTGAATAATCAGGGCCGGCATCTTCAACGCGGCGAATGCAGTCGCCGGGTTATAGCGCAGCAGGCTGATCATGTACGGCTGCACGCTCGGACGGAAAATCACTTCGAGGTCGGCGGGGACATTGTCATCGGTACGTCCGGCTTCGAGGGTGCTGATCAGCTCAAAGCTGCGTTTGAGCATGGCCGGTGGCAGGTGATTGCGCTGTAGTTGTTCGCGCAACAACTGGCCGACCGGGCGGCCCGTGCCAGCAATCGAGATCACCCCGGCGGCGCCTATGCGTGGTGCGGCCAGACTGGCGATCAGCGCACCTTCGCTATGCCCCAGGACAAACACTTTGCCGAAGCGCGGGTCACTCTTGAGTTTTTCGCCCCAGGCCACGGCGTCGGTGACGTACTGGTCCAGGCTCAGTTTGCTTTCGTCAGGTCCGGCGGGCTGGCTTTGGGCAATCCCGCGCTTATCGAAGCGCACACTGGCGATATTGCTCTGGGCAAGGCGCCATGCCAGCTTTTTCAGGCTGTCATTGCGTCCGCCAATGGTGTTGTTGCCATCGCGGTCAGTGGGGCCGGAGCCGGCAATGATCAGCACCACGGGCACCGGTTTGTCGCTCTTTGGCAATACCAGCGAACCATAGAGGGTACCGGAGCCGGTATCCAGCTCGATGGGTCGCAGCAAAACATTCGAGGGAGGGGCTGCCAGGGCCTGGGTGCCGAACAGGGTCAGGGCTAAAAAGAGTATTCGCAGCATCATCACGCCATCATTGTCTAATGTGCCGGTTGGACAAACCCGGATGAGTAAGGTTCGAGGATGAACTACAAGGGCAGCCTGCGTATACTGGCGCGCATAGTTATCTAGGCTGAATTTAATCGGCTGATTTTCGCGGAGCGCCCTGCATGTCCGGCAATACCTTCGGCAAGCTGTTCACTGTCACCACCGCTGGCGAAAGCCATGGCCCGGCGTTGGTCGCCATTGTTGATGGCTGCCCGCCCGGGCTCGAGCTGTCCATTGAAGACCTGCAGCACGATCTGGATCGACGCAAGCCTGGCACCAGCCGTCACACCACCCAGCGCCAGGAGGCCGACGAAGTCGAAATCCTCTCAGGCGTTTTTGAAGGCCGGACTACCGGTTGCGCCATCGGCCTGCTGATCCGCAATACCGACCAGAAGTCCAAGGACTACTCGGCGATCAAGGATCTGTTCCGCCCGTCCCACGCGGACTACACCTACCACCACAAATATGGCGAGCGTGATTACCGCGGCGGCGGCCGCAGTTCGGCCCGTGAAACCGCCATGCGCGTGGCGGCCGGTGCGATTGCCAAAAAATACCTGGCGACCCAGGGCATTGTGATTCGTGGCTACATGAGCCAACTGGGCCCGATTGAAATCCCGTTCAAGACATGGGACTCGGTCGAAGAAAACGCTTTCTTCAGCCCAGATCCCAACAAAGTGCCCGAGCTTGAGGCCTACATGGATCAACTGCGGCGCGATCAGGATTCGGTGGGTGCCAAAATTACGGTCGTTGCCGAAGGTGTCATTCCGGGCCTGGGCGAGCCGATTTTTGACCGTCTGGATGCCGAACTGGCCCACGCGCTGATGAGCATCAACGCAGTCAAAGGCATTGAAATCGGAGCCGGTTTCGCCAGTGTCGCCCAGCGCGGCACCGAGCATCGCGACGAGATGACGCCACAAGGCTTCCTCAGCAATAACGCGGGCGGCATTTTGGGCGGTATTTCCAGCGGTCAGCCAATTGTTGCCCATCTGGCGCTCAAGCCGACATCCAGCATCACTACCCCGGGCCGTTCGATCGATGTGGACGGCAACCCGGTCGATGTCATCACCAAGGGCCGCCACGACCCGTGCGTAGGCATCCGTGCCACGCCGATTGCCGAGGCGATGATGGCGATCGTGTTGATGGATCACCTGCTGCGCCACCGCGGGCAGAATGCCGACGTGCGTGTGAACACGCCTGTGCTGGGCCAGTTGTAATGCAAGGACTGTTGAGCGCCATGGTCTGATGACGGTGGCGCCACTTCCTTACTGGCGGTTGTCGGGGTTCTATCTTTTTTACTTCGCCTTGCTCGGTGCGACAGCACCTTTTCTGGCACTGTACTTTCATCACCTCGGGTTCTCCAGCGCGCGAATAGGCGAACTGGTGGCCATCCCGATGCTGATGCGCTGCGTAGCCCCCAATCTATGGGGCTGGCTGGGTGATTACACCGGTCAGCGCCTGCTGATTGTGCGTCTGGGAGCGCTCTGCACGCTGCTCAGTTTCAGCCTGGTTTTCTTCAGCAAGAGTTATGCCTGGCTGGCGCTGGTCATGGCGTTGCACGCATTCTTTTGGCACGCCGTGTTGCCGCAATTTGAAGTCATCACCTTCGCTCATTTGCGCGAACAGCCCGAGCGTTACAGTCAGATACGCCTCTGGGGGTCGATCGGGTTCATCCTCACTGTGGTGATTCTGGGGCGTCTGTTTGAATGGCTCAGACTGGATATCTACCCGGTCGCCCTGATCGTCGTCATGGCCGGGATTGTTTTATTCAGCCTGTGGGTGCCAAACGCCCAGCCCTCGCAACAGGGCCGGAAACTGATCGCCGGAGGCTTTTTAAAGCAGCTGTGCACCCCGGGTGTCCTGGCGTTTTATGCCTGTGTCGCGTTGATGCAAATGAGCCATGGGCCGTATTACACCTTCCTCACCTTGCACCTTGAGGACCTGGGCTACAGCCGGGGTGTGATCGGCTTGCTATGGGCGCTGGGAGTGGTGGCCGAAGTACTGATGTTTTTGGCCATGCGCCGCATCTTGCAAAGATTTTCGGTGCGCCGGGTATTGATGTTCAGTTTTCTGCTGGCCGCCTTGCGCTGGCTGCTGCTGGGTTGTTTTGCCGAGTACCTGTGGGTGCTGCTGCTGGCGCAAGTGCTGCACGCCGCCACCTTCGGCAGTTTTCATGCATCAGCCATGACTTTTGTGCAGCGCAGTTTCGGTCCGGGCCAGCAAGGGCAGGGGCAGGCGCTGTATGCCACCCTGGCGGGCATTGGCGGCGCAGTCGGTGCGTTGTATGCCGGTTACAGCTGGAACACACTGGGCCCGACCATCACCTTTAGTATGGCAAGCGTCGCAGCGCTGGCGGCAGCCGTTATCATTGCCACTCGATTGCAAGAGGACAGGGCATAAGCCTTGACCCGGACTTCACCGCAAAGAAGCCTGCAGCCTGATTTGAAAGAGATGCCAGAACGGCTTGAAAAAGCCCGAAGCGCATGTCTATGCCGAGGAACCACGCCCCATGAGCAGTCTGTTCGTTTATCACGTATCAAGCCCCGAAATACCCCACAAGGTGTTGACGCACCTTGAAGACATTGCTGCGACTCTGGCCGAGCAGGGCATTCACTTTGACCGCTGGCAAACGGCCGCGCCGATCCGGGCGGGTGCCAGCCACGAAGAAGTGATCGATGCCTATCGCGAGCAGATTGATCAATTGATGACCGAGCGCGGCTATACCACTGTCGATGTGATCAGCCTCGACCGCGACCATCCGCAAAAAGCCGAGTTGAGAGCCAGGTTTCTTGACGAGCATCGCTATAGCGAAGATGACGTGCGTTTCTTCGTTGCCGGGCGTGGGCTGTTTACCTTGCATATTGGCGATTATCTTTACGCAGTCCTGTGCGAAAAAAATGACCTGATTTCCATCCCGGCGGGCACGCCGCACTGGTTTGACATGGGCGAACATCCACATTTTGTGACCGTTCGCCTGTTCAGCAGCCCTGAAGGCCCGGTGGCCAACTTCACCGGTAATGACATCGCCAGCCGCTTCCCCCGCCTTGAAGACTAAGGGGCAACTGTCGATCAGCTTTGCCAGGGTCGATCCCGCAGGATGAGCGGGCCCCGGTTGCACAAAAAAGCCAGCCGCCGCGTTGATAGCGTCTGCTGGCTTTTTGGCATTCTGCGTTTATGCAGGTGCAACGACTACCGGGAGTGGTAGGTCGGCAGGGCAAAGCGATGCTGGCTTTGCAGCATCGAAATCGACGGTAGTTCACTGGCAGTACCGGCCAGGTCACGTCGAATCGCGCTGATCACCCACGTCAGTTGTTCTGCGGTGTGCAGTTGCGCGTAGGAAATTGAGCGCTGTGTCTGTTTGCCTTCGCTGTCACACAGGGTCAACAACACGCCGCCATCCGGGCGGGGTTTGACAGTGACGCTGTGGTTAGAGAACAACGATGCGAATTTGTCTTGGATCAGGCTCATGTGATTCAGCTCCATTAGCTCATGAAGGGCATGCATGGAGTAGGTATTGCAGTGATTGTGCCACTATTATTTTTTTTAAAATATCCTTATAAATCAACAAGTTATAATTTTGTTGGAAATCACTGGTCGTGCATTCTGCATGAATGGCCATCGTGCATCCTGCATTTTGCCCAATCGGACCGTTAAATTTTGCATTCATATGGAATCTTTGCCGCCGATTGATTGTCGCTATGGCTCACTTGAGCAAAAAAGGGATGACATGACGGTGCTGTCTCAGGAAACTGGTGCTCTTTGTTACGAACGTGGAGCTTCATATGTCAGACGACAAGCCAGCAGACAAAAATCGGCAGATGACCCCGGAAGAGGCCGCCGAGTTTGCCGAGCAGGTTTTCAACAAGGCCCGAGAGGGTGATGCCGCCATGCTGGCGGCCTTGCTGAGCAAGGGTTTGCCGCCCAATTTGCGCAATCACAAGGGCGACACCTTGTTGATGCTGGCCAGTTATCACGGGCACGTTGAAGCGGTGAAGGTCTTGCTCGAACACAAAGCCGATCCGGAGATCCGCAACGACAACGGTCAGAGCCCGATCGCAGGCGCCGCCTTTAAAGGCGACCTGGAGATGGTCAAAGCGCTGGTCGAGGCTGGCGCTCAAGTGGAAGGCGCTTCGTTTGATGGCCGTACCGCGCTGATGATGGCGGCGATGTTCAATCGTGTGGCGATCATCGACTACCTGATCAGCAAAGGCGCAGATCCAAAAGCCAAGGATGCCAATGGCATTACGGCGCTGGATGCCGCCAGGACCATGGGCGCCACGGATGCTGTGGCCCTGCTGGAAAAACTGTCGGGTTGATTTCAGACCCTGCGGCGCGCATTTGATATATCCTGCGCGCCCTCAATTTTCCTCGTGACAGGCCATGCCCATGAAAACCGCTCTCGTTGAACTCATCAGCAAAATCAGCTCTGGGTGCATGGGCGACGACGATATCGCCGCAATCGCCGCAGAAGCAGCCCAGGCTTACGCAGATCCGGCGGCATTTCTGGCCGCCAATCCGGACATTAACTACGACGACAGCTTCCCGATTTCGCTGGGCGAATGGGTTGTGATCGGCAGTCTGCCGGACACGGTTCTGTTTCAGGCCGATACCTATATGGATCTGTTTGCCCAGATCGTTGCGTCGTTCGGGCCGGGTGTTGCATTCAATATCAAGCCCAAGCAGCTGGCTAAAACCGAGGCGCTGACAGCGCTTAACCGTATCCAGATCCAGATGGGGAGCATGAATCCGGAGAAAGGAGGGTACGTGCTGATGAACCTCAGCCAGCCTCTGGATGACGAGATCCAGGTAGTGCTGGTTTACGGTAATGATGTGCCTCGCGTACTGGAGCTGTGTGCCGAAGCAGGGATCAGTGCAGCGCCTTCGCTGGATGCCTTGAAAGTTGCTGTCCACGTTTGACCCGGGCCACTGCAATAAAAAACCGGAACCCTCGCCACGGCTGACTATCCTATGTGAACAATTACTCACTCAGGAGCGTCACCATGGGTTCCACGTTTAACGGTCTGGTTGGTCTGATCATCCTGGTTCTGGATATCTGGGCCATCATCAATGTGATCAAAAGCAGTGCAGGAACCGGGGCGAAAGTCATCTGGGTATTGCTGATCATTTTCCTGCCGGTACTGGGCCTGATCATTTGGGCCATCGCCGGGCCACGGGGCAATGTGCGGATTTGAGCTGCACTCAGCGGGCTGCGACGGTTGTATGACGTGGCGGCCTGCTCAGTTTGTCTGCGCCAGGGTTCGACCTGACATCTTCCCCGAAGTAGAATGCGCCTCGTTGTTGGGCAGTTGAACTGGCGGTAACCCAAGCACCTCTGGTTTGTCTGTCGGTCAAGGGCGGGTGACCGTCCGTTGCCCTCCATTCAAAGAAAAATCCGATGTGATCATTGTGCAGTCCACCGACCCTGTCGAGCAGGGTTAAGTGTTGCTCTGCGAGAACCGTGGTCAGGCGTGTCTGAAATCCATATCGATGTTTTCGCTTTGCCGCACTATGTTTTGCAGGCAGCGAGCAGGCCGGGTAGCGATCGAGTATCTTCCAGGGCCTGCTGATATTTCATTGTGAGCCTCATGGCTACCACCCTGAAATTTCATCAGAACCTTGAGCAAGAGGGGCCGAAAGGCCCTTTCTTATGTTTCAAGATGTGCTCTGCACGGAATTTTCACGATCTATTCAAGACAATCCGCCAGCAAAATATCGGCTGACTACTTTTTTAACTTGAACAAATGGGTCCTTAAAAGACATGGCAAACCCGGACGCCCCAAAACAACAGCACGCCGCAATGCGTATGTTGCAACCGACCGTCAAATCGCATCTGGCGTTTACGCTGCTCTGCGCCTTGATCATGATGTTGATGTTCACCCTGCTACGGGTGGCACTGCTGGTTTACAACCGTGAAATGATCCTCGATACCCCGGCTTCGACCTTCCTCGAAGCGTTCGCTAACGGTCTGCGATTTGACCTGCGAATTGTGGTGTATCTCAGCATTCCTCTACTGCTGGCGATGCTCAGTGTTAAAGCCATGACGATGCGCGGTGTGATGCGCTTCTGGCTGACAGCCGCTTCCAGCCTGGCGCTCTTTTTGGGCCTGATGGAGATGGACTTCTACCGCGAGTTCCACCAGCGTCTTAACGGCCTGGTGTTCCAGTACGTCAAGGAAGACCCTAAAACCGTGATGAGCATGCTCTGGTACGGTTTTCCGGTGGTGCGCTACCTGTTGGCCTGGGCTGTTGGAACGGTCATTCTGTACTTTGCATTTCGCGGTGCCGATCGACTGACCACCTCGCGCACTACCTCTGCTGTAGCCGGCACAGCCCGTGCCGTGGCACCGTGGTATGGCCGTATCGCGGTCTTTGTGGTGGTACTGCTGGTATGTGTGGTTGCTGCTCGCGGCACCTTGCGTCAAGGTCCTCCGCTGCGCTGGGGCGATGCCTACACAACCGACTCCAACTTTGCCAACCAGCTGGGTCTTAACGGCTCTCTGTCGCTGATTACCGCTGCGAAAAGCCGCTTCTCCGACGAACGCACCAACATCTGGAAGGCCACGCTGGAAGAGCCAGTGGCCCAACAGACCGTGCGCGACATGCTGTTGACCGAAAACGACAAACTGGTCGATCCGGACACGGCGCCGGTACGTCGCGATACCACGCCACCGGCTGAAAAAACCCTGCCGATCAAGAACGTTGTCGTGATCCTGATGGAAAGCTTCGCCGGGCACTCGGTGGGTGCGCTGGGTCGTCCGGGCAATGTCACTCCGTACTTCGACAATCTGTCTAAAGAAGGCCTGTTGTTTGAGCGCTTCTTCTCCAACGGCACGCATACCCATCAGGGTATGTTCGCAACCATGGCCTGTTTCCCGAACCTGCCTGGTTTCGAATACCTGATGCAAACCCCGGAAGGCAGCCACAAGCTGTCCGGTTTGCCTGAGCTGCTCAGTGCCCGCAAGTTTGACGACGTCTATGTCTACAACGGTGATTTTGCCTGGGACAACCAGTCGGGTTTCTTCAGTAATCAGGGTATGACCACTTTTGTGGGGCGTAACGATTTTGTTGACCCGGTGTTCTCGGATCCGACCTGGGGCGTCTCCGATCAGGACATGTTCAACCGTGGTCTGGAAGAGCTGAAAAAGCGTGAAGGCAAAGAACCGTTCTATGCCTTGCTGCAAACCCTGTCCAACCACACGCCGTATGCCTTGCCGACACCATTGCCGGTCGAGCCCGTAACTGACCGTGGATCGCTCAACGAGCATTTGACTGCGATGCGTTACTCGGACTGGGCGCTGGGTCAGTTCTTTGAAAAAGCGCGTAAAGAACCGTACTTCAAGGAAACGCTGTTTGTGGTCGTTGGCGACCACGGCTTCGGTAACGAACAGCAGATATCCGAGATGGACCTGGGGCGCTTCAACGTTCCATTGCTGTTGATCGGGCCTGGCATCCAGGAGAAGTTTGGCGCGCGCAATGACACCGTGGGGACACAGGTTGATATCGTCCCTACCATCATGGGCCGTCTGGGTGGCGAGTTCCGTCAGCAATGCTGGGGTCGCGATCTGCTGACTCTGCCTGAAGGCGACAAGGGGACGGGTGTGATCAAGCCGTCCGGCAGTGACCAGACAGTGGCAATCATCAGTGGCGACCACTTGCTGGTTCAGCCCAAGGATATGCCGGCCAAGGTTTGGCAGTACAACCTGGGCACCAATCCTGAAGCCAGGGTTGTAACCGATTCGCCGGATGAGGCCGAGCTTAAAAAGAAACTCGAATCCTTCCTGCAGACGGCAACTAAGAGCCTGCTGGATAACACCGCGGGTGTTGAAGATCCGAAGTAAGTGAATGCACAATAAAAAAGAGGCCTTAGGGCCTCTTTTTTATTGTGCGCGGGTTGTGCACCCGTTTAGGGCTATATCTTGCCGAGTAACAGCAAAACCAGCAGCACCACAAGGATGACGCCGATGATGCCTGACGGCCCGTAGCCCCAGCTTTTTGAGTGGGGGAACACAGGCAATCCGCCGACTAACAGCAGAATCAGGATGATGAGTAGAATCGTGGTCATGATCATTTCCTTATTGATGTGTTCTGCCAACTTGCAGATTGTTAAGGGCACTGTTTCAAAAGCATGAATAGGCAGTGCTTATAACGTCCGACTTGTCCTGCCTGTGGAAAATTCAACTTTTATTCATTCGGTTCTCAAAACACTTCAGCCTTGATCGGCCAAAGGCCGGCGCGTAGGGTTGCGCGCTGCGCATTGGGAGAGTTCATACATGCTTAATTACGTTTGGTTTTTTTTGGCCGCCCTGTTTGAGATAGCGGGCTGCTATGGGTTCTGGATGTGGCTGCGCCAGGGCAAGAGTGTCTGGTGGGTGGTGCCTGCAGTCTTGAGTCTGGCGGTGTTTGCCCTGCTGTTGACCAAAGTCGAGGCAACCTATGCCGGGCGAGCCTACGCGGCTTATGGCGGGATCTACATTGTGACGTCGATTGCCTGGTTGGCAGTGGTGGAGCGTATTCGGCCGTTGGGATCCGACTGGCTGGGACTTGGATTGTGCGTGATTGGCGCGACAATTATTTTGCTGGGCCCGCGCTTCTCGAGTCCATGAAGGTCTTTCCTGCCACAGCAGGTTGTAGCTCAAGCCGATTTGCTTTTTTGTTGGGCCGCAGCCTTGCCGATACCGGCCCACATCGCCGGCTAGAGGCGGGCACAAAGGGCAAGCGGTGATCGTTAATCAAAAAACTCTTTTGGCACTGCGTGTTTGGGCATCAGCTGACACTGCTGGCTTTCGAGGTCGAAGA
The DNA here is from genome assembly GCF_001294575.1 of Pseudomonas versuta. NCBI lineage: Bacteria > Pseudomonadati > Pseudomonadota > Gammaproteobacteria > Pseudomonadales > Pseudomonadaceae > Pseudomonas > Pseudomonas versuta. The sequence continues at coordinate 2,774,225 of NZ_CP012676.1, read as the reverse complement.
AGATTACGGCCTGGCCTTTGCTCAGGGCATGGCGTACTCGCAGCACGCGTGTCTCCTGAGGTGTGTCATCACCATTGTCCGTTCCTTCGCGGCTCACGAAGTCTTCAATCAGGCGGGTCAGGGTGTCAGGTTCTAGCTGGTCGTATGGGATAAGCATGGGACGTTCTCGTAAACAGTGCGCGCGATGCTACTGGCCGCAAGCCTGTGCGGCCAGCAGATTTGCAGGTTTTAGCGTTGCTGGATGCCCTTGCCTGTCAAGCGGGTACGGTCATGGGGGCGGGTAAAGTCCAGCGCCGGGCCTTTCGGGATGATGCCCGTAGGATTGATCGTGCGATGACTGGCGTAATAGTGTCCCTTGATGTGGGTGAAATCCACGGTTTGCGCAACGCCAGGCCATTGGTAGAGCTCGCGTAGCCAGTTGGACAAATTCGGATAATCGGCAATACGCCGCTCATTGCATTTGAAATGGCTGTAGTACACCGCATCAAACCGGATCAGTGTGGTGAATAGACGTATATCTGACTCAGTTAAAAACTCGCCAGCCAGGTAGCGATGTTGTGTCAGGTGCGCTTCCAGCTGGTCAAGTTCGCGAAATACATCATTAAATGCCAGTTCGTAAGCCGATTGGGAAGTGGCAAATCCAGCGCGGTAGACACCGTTGTTCAGTGCCGGGTAAATCCTTTCATTCCAGCTATCTATCTGTGCGGCCAGCGACTGCGGATACAAGTCCAGGGTGTTGCCTGTCAGGCCGTCAAATGCAGTGTTGAACATACGGATGATATCGGCCGACTCGTTGCTGACAATGCACTGTTGCTGCTTGTCCCAGAGCACGGGCACGGTGACGCGGCCAGAGTAATCGGGCGTGTCCAGGATGTAGCGCTGATACAAATAGTTCAGGTTGTCGAGACGGTCTCCGCTGGAGCCAAAAGCCTTGTCAAAGGTCCAGCCGTTTTCCAGCATCAGCCAACTGACCACCGATACCTCAATCAGCGACTCAAGGCCTTTGATTTGGCGGGTGACCAAGGTTCGGTGGGCCCAGGGGCAGGCGAGGGAGACGTACAGGTGGTAGCGGCCTGCCTGGGCTGCAAAGCCACCGCTACCCGTCGGCCCGGGCGAGCCGTCCATGGTCACCCAGTTGCGGCGCAATGCCTGCTCGCGTTGGAACGCCCCGTCCTTGCTGCTTTCGTACCACTGGTCATGCCAGTGTCCTTCGATCAACAGGCCCATGTGAGGCTCCTTGGCTATTTTGCGTTGGAGTTCAGTCTAATGGGCTGAGTTCGAACAAACAGCGCAAAACTTGGGCGCCAAGCATCAGTTAAATCGATTTGTTGCGATTGTCCCAATAACGCTGTGCCAGCTCGAAGGCTTGTTCGCGGGGTGTTCCCAGCCCGCGCAAGGCAAGGGCCATGGTCGATATCATAGCCAGTTGCGGATAGCTGTCTTCGACCTCTCCACGCCATAGTGCCTTGAGATGTTGAGTCTCCAGTGTCGCCGGTTTGACGTGGCGCTGTGCAGACAAGGCAGGCCACTCTTCGTCCCAGTTCGCTCCTGCCGTGGTGCCGTAAAGATGGCTCAGGCTGTCCGGGTTGATTTCGATTTCACCGCCATCGCCTTTAACCACGATGCTGGTGTCACCCAGCAGGCCGCTGGCTTCGCGATGCACGCTTTGGTAACCCGGATGAAAGATGCTCTGCAGGCCGCAACGCGCACCCAGGGGATTTAGAATGCGTGCCAGCGAGTGAATCGGTGAGCGCAAGCCAAGGGTGTTGCGCAGATCGATCATGCGTTGCAATTGCGGCGCCCAGTCCTGCAGCGGCATAAATGCCAGATTGTCCCGGCCCAGAGCGATTTCAACGCTTTGCCAGTTGCGACACAACGGTATGGCCAGCTCATCGAGCAGTTGTTCACTGTATAGACGGCCGGCGGTATGGGCGCCGCCGCCATGCATAAATATACGTATGCCATTTTGGGACAGGCATTTGGCCGCCAGCAGATACCAGGGTAAATGGCGCTTCTTGCCTGCGTACGTCGGCCAGTCGATATCGACTTTGATTGCGGGGGCTGCCAGACGCTCGCGTACTGCTTCGGTGAAACCGGCCAATTCTTCAGGGCTTTCTTCCTTGTGTCGCAACAACATCAGGAAGGCGCCCAGTTGTGTGTCCTCAGCCTTCTCATCGAGCAACATGCCCATCGCCTCGCGGGCTTCTTCGCGAGTCAGGTTGCGGGCACCGCGCTTGCCCTTGCCTAGGATGCGTACAAATTGCGCGAAAGGATGTTCAGCAGGTGTTTCCAGAGTAAGTGGCGCTGGGGTGTTCATAGGCAGTTAGTCGGCTTTGGCAGGCCCGCCAGCTTGGCGGCGAGTTTGGCGGGGGTGCCATTGAACAGGCGATTGAGATGCAGGCTGTTGCCTTTATCAACCCCCAGCTTGAGTGCGGTGTATTTGATCAGCGGGCGGGTCGCGGGAGACAGCTGGAACTCCTGATAAAAGTCGCGCAGCAGATCAAGAATTTCCCAGTGCTCGGGGCTTAGTTCTATGCCTGCCTGCTCGGCCAGCGCCTGAGCGACGTCTACAGACCAATCGTTCAGATCGAGCAGATAACCGTCTTTATCCAGCGGGACATTTTTACCGTCGAGGGTGAGTGCGTTCATAGCCAGCTATTGACCTTGTCGTACCGGATCGACAGATCGACGAAGGCCGGGTAGTCAACCGGAGTCGCCCACTGCGGACACTCGATATTGCGCGCCTGCAGGTCTTCTTCGAGAGCAAAGACGGTCTTTTCTTCAAGTGTGCTGCTTTGCTGCTGCAGGGCATATACCGCATCGCCACAGAGCAGCAATGCGTCACTGCTGCCCAGAATGCGTAAGCAGCTACCCAGGCGTGTGTCTGAAAAAGGCGAATGACTCAGAACGTGTAAGGTCGACATCAGAGAGTTATCACTTGGTCATAACGGTCAAGAAGTGTACGGATTTCTTCTGCCGACAGCGGCTGTGCGTCATCAACGGCAAGCCCCGCGGGCGCGATGCCGCGAACGGACAAACTGTGGCTGCAAGCAAACAGATCCTCTACACCGAACAGGGACAAGGCCTGTAGATTGGCTGTGAGGTTCTTTTGCTGGACGGCTACGGCCTTTTGATCCGGTACAAGCTGAAATACGCCGTCATCCATAAACAGCAGGCCGATCGGCAAGTCGAATGCTCCGCCTGCCAGCACGATATCCAGTGCTTCTTTAGCGCTGAGGCCGGACCAGGGTGCCTGGCGGCTAATGATTAATAGCGACTTAGGCATATCAATGGCCTCCGAAGCAGATCAGTCGATCAGCCGATTGAATCGCATCATGTAACTGCCCCAGACCAGACAGCTCCCACGGCGCTTGTAAATTGACCGCCGGGCGTTGGTATCGCGCAGCTTCATCCTCATTCAGCACCCCGCGACGCAGGGCTGCTGCAATGCACACCACACCATCGAGTTGATTGTTACTGACAAAGGTCGCCCATTGCTGTGGGAGGTCTTGTTCGTCCTGAGGCGTCACGATGTTGCTCGAAGCGCTGTGGACGCCGTCTTGATAAAAAAACAACCGGACAATTTCATGGCCGCCCGCCAACACTGCTTCGGCAAAACGCAGTGCTCGGCGGGAGGAGGGCGCATGGGCTGCTGAATATAGGGCGATGGCAAATTTCATGGTGTGCTCTGTCGGCAAATCTGACGCAATGATAAAGCCAGACGCCTAAAGATGCTTGCTGCAGGCAATAAAAAGCCCGCCGAGGCGGGCTTATGTGCAGCGGCTGTTAATCAGTCATCGCGGCTCATGATGCCGAAGATTTGCAGCAGGCTGATGAACAGGTTGTAGATCGATACATACAGGCTAATGGTCGCCATGATGTAGTTACGCTCGCCGCCCTGAATGATGGCGCTGGTCTGGAACAAGATGCAGACCGAAGAAAACAGAACGAAACCGGCGCTGATAGCCAGTTGCAGGCCGCTGATCTGGAAGAAGAAGCTCGCCAGTGTTGCGCCCAGCAGAACAAAGAAGCCAGCAGTGATGAAGCCACCCAGGAAGCTCATGTCCTTGCGTGTGATCAGCACATAGGCCGAAAGACCGCCGAAAACCAGCGCCGTCATGGCGAATGCAGAGCTAACGACTTCAGCGCCACCCTGCATGCCCAGGTAACGGTTGAGAATCGGGCCCAGCAGGAAACCCATGAAGCCGGTCAGGGCAAAGGCAGACACGAGGCCCCATGCCGAGTCACGTAGCTTGTTGGTCAAGAAAAACAGGCCGTAAAAGCCGACAAGTACAACGAAAATGTTTGGGTAGCCGACATGCATCTGCTGGGAGATGTATGCCATCACACCGCTGAAAGCCAGTGTCAGAGCCAGCAGACCGTAAGTGTTACGCAAGACACGGCTAACCTCTAGCTGTTCGGCCTGCACGTTGCTATTAACTGAGTAATCCTGTTCGCGCATGGCGATACTCCTGTGTCTGGAAATGTTAAGTTGCAAAGATCATAGCAGAGGCTCTGAAACAAGGGATCAAGAGAGTTTGACAACGTGTTTCATTCAGGTATTATGGCGCCCGCAACAACGTTAGGAGGTGTGGCCGAGTGGTTTAAGGCAACGGTCTTGAAAACCGTCGACTGTAACAGGTCCATGAGTTCGAATCCCATCGCCTCCGCCATTTTCTACTGAAAAGCCCCGTTTTTACGGGGCTTTTTCGTATCTGATGATTTTGTTCCCCCATTTGTTCCTCCATTTGGATTTTGGAAAGTTATCCGTGTCGTTTGATGGCTCGGGATCTAGCGCTTTACCGTGCTGGCGAATGCGCCAGGCTCCAGTACCGTCGCTTGTGTCGATTGCTGTCTTGGTGCTGCCAGTGCGCGCACAGCGCTTTCTAGCACATGTGAATCTAAAGGAGGGGGACGATACATCCAGATGCATGCCCGTCTATGTCTGTGCCACTCATTGCAGCTTAGTCTCTGCTGGGCAGGTCATGGTTCAAGGCAATGATGGCGTTCACAGCCTTCACTTTCTTCAGTCGCTTTTCCATCTCTCGCTTTACGTTCACCCTATCACCGTTAAAGGGTGGTTGTTCGCTGTCCATGGCTTGCTCCCACATGACGACTAGCTCTGTTGATCGCTCCAAATGCTTCATGGTCCCTTCAAGTTGGGCTTTGAGAGCCTCTATGGTGAGTTCTGAGCGCATACGTTCCAGTGTCAGGGTTGTCTTGAGCGTCTTCTCTCGCTCGCTGTGCTTTCTCACTGCCCATTCGGTATCGTCGATGAGCCGGGTGATGGCTTCTGTTTCCGTGACCCTGTTGTCCTTGGCTCGACGAGACAGGCTCGCTCTAGTCGTGTTTGGGAGCGAAAAGGTACATGGCTTTCTGCCGTTGCTGGCTGAGCGATATCGGTGTTGTCTCAGCGCATTCTTTAAACGTGTTACGAACTTTAAACCCTCGGTAGTCAGCTCAAAGTCGGCGATATCCACTACCACTTGGTCGTAACCCTCCACCTTGCGGCGAGCAAAGCGATCTGTACCGCCGCGCATGCTCGCGTCCGCATGCCTGCTTATGTATTGCTGCACCCATCTCCACTCACCACCAACTCTGGATAACCATTTCAGCTCACTTCTCTCTTTGGTCATGGGTTATTCCATTCGTTTTTTAGGGGGAGATACAGCACGAGGTGCTGCATTCATTTTATACGTTATCATAATGTTACTGTCGCGTTATGTGTAACGTTATTGTACAAATACGATATTTATTATAGGGTATAAAAACTGTTAGTTAATGATGTGTGCTCCAGCCTATGAAGCTTTTTTCTCAGCTATTTACTGCGTCGCTCGAAGGTGCGAGTCCAGAAACAAGATTCGTTTTTGAGCTGCTCGCGGCTGGAGCTGCGAGCGCAGCGGGCAATGCGGAGGGCTACAAAGTTAAAGCTCTCGCTGTGCAATTTCGCTTGTCTCAAAAGCTGGTCAGCGACGCCTTGGGGGATTTGGTTCGATTGGGCATGGTGTTGCGACAGCGCGGGTCACCGGAGGGTAAAGGCAGGCCGGCAATCACCTATTCGCTCTCTCCGTTGGTGGTGCTGACGCTGAAAGCCAGCGGATCGGTGTACGGGGTTCATGGTGAACTACTGCAATGCCTATTTTCTGGCGTGCACATCGGGATGGAGGTGCCTGGCTGTCAGCCGAGCACTGATAAAGAGAGGCAGAAAGTGACCAAGACGGGCAGACCTGCCCCGCCCGGCGCTAGCAAGCAATTGAGTGCGTGTAATCGGTTGTTGTTTGCCACATTGCTTACTCGTGCGGATCATTGTGGTGTGGTCAGCGGGCTCGGAGGGCCGGAGTTACGGAAATTGACCGGTTTCGACGAGGCCAGCTTAAAGCATCGCCTGCGACGACTGATGGATCTGGGGTTAATTCGTCGTTATGTGCCGGGTGTATCAAGTTCAATTTTTGCGAAGTCGAAGGTGAGCAGTACCTATTTTTTAAATCTGAATCATCCCGGCTTTGAACTGAAGGGGAACTGCGCTGTGATGGTTCATCTGGCCTGGAATCCTGAGGATAAAAGCTATACCCATGCGGATGATCTTCGTATTGATGTCATCAGGTATGAACGACAGTTTGAATATTCGGAACCAGTGACGCCGATTAGCGTCATTCGTTTTCTGGTTGGGCAGCGCCCGCGTGTTTATTCGGTGCTCCAGATTATGCTGTATCGGTATGCTTCATTGTTATTGTCCCATCACTGGCGGGCTCTTTTGCCGGGTGCCCATCTGTGGGATGACGGACTCTATGAAATGATCAAGCTTGATTTTCGTAAGCCGGTACTGAAAGTTGTCGGTGAGGGTGCTACATCAGAGCAAGATAGGCTTGATGCCGAATGGGTTGAGATCATCGAACACTTCTACAAGCTGACCCATGATATCGCCCATGAGTTTCGCAGCAGATTTGGTCAGGCAAGCTTTCTTCAGTTTGCTTCGGCCCATATGAGCCTGCTCCCCGCTGCTGATGATCTTGGGTACAAGGTCATCAGCATGGTGGCCAGATTATCCCCGGTTGGCTCAAAAGAGTTTGTCTGGTTGGAGGAGGAGAGGCCTGGCGTAGTCAGTCTTCGACCGCAGAAGTCGGAGTCTGAAGTCTACTTGGAAAATCGCTATGACTTCGGGTTGCTCACTCAGCCCAAACGTAGGGCTGGGAAGAAATAGGTCATTTTTTACAAGTCTTGCCAATCCTCTGAACGAACAGAGGAGCCCCGTTCATGAGGATCATCCGCCTAAAAGATGTTATCGATTCGACCGGTCTGGGCCGGTCTACCATCTATAAGTACATTGCCGAAGGTGCCTTCCCGAAGCCAGTCTCTCTGGGAGAACGCAGCGTTGGCTGGGTTGAGGGAGAGGTGCACGATTGGATTCTGGCCAGGATCGAGGAGCGTGACCTAGTTGAATGATTTATTGCATAAATGGTGTGCACTAACGGGCATAAACACCATGACCGGCTCGCTGTCAGTCATTGTGTTTATGCCGGGTGGGTGTCATCGCTGTTTCTCAGCTAACTCTCGCAGAAGGTAGTTTGGCAAATTCCTCGGTAGGCTTGTGAATATTGGCCCTCATTGCTCTGACTGGTCGGTAGCGGTGACCCGAGTTGAAGCTGCATCTAGTTATATACCTTCTAGGTAGTAGTCTTGTGAATAATACCTAGAAGGTAACCAATGAGCAGTAAGCAAGTAATCAGCGATCAGGAAGTAAACGAGCAGCAGGTAAGTAGAGTTCCTGTAATCACTGCTTACCAAGTTAGTAGTTAGCCGGTTTAAAAATGCACAGACGGTATCAGGTATGGGAACAACCAACCACCAGGTACACAGCCATGAACTATTGCAACGCCTACACCTATCTCTCTCAATCCGAAATCTCCATCCAGATCGAACGGCTCGTTAAATCCATCGAACATTTCGACACTCCAGCATTCAGATTGAAAGACACACGTTCGGGTGATGAGCGGATGATGCCAACCAGGCTCTCCCGGTACTTCGATGGCATCCAGCAAATGATGGCCCTGTTCGATGATCACTGCGAATACCGTTACAGTGAGCACCTGCATGCGTTCTGGGAGGCATGTCAACATATCGGACTGGAGCATAGCCCTGCCGGTCCTGTCTGTCTGAATGACGAGCGAACGGCCTATCTGGACCATCACCGCAGCATGAATCTACTGGTCGATAGGGTTCGTCAATTGACTCGTGAGCAATGGTATCGCCGTAAGAAGGATGATCGTCGTTATCAGACCAAGAAACAGGAGGGCAGGGTCGCTAATTACACGGATGCGGTGCTGGATCGTTATGCACGTACTGTTGTGGTCAGGGTCAATCTGTATTACCACCAAGCGTCTCAAGCCAGGCAGCGTGTTGAGCGCGTCTTTAACGATCTGGACAGATTAATCACCGAGCGTGAGCGCAATCCAATCTTTGATCATGAGACCGGCTATATCTGTAGCGTTGAGCAGGGACAAGATCGGGGCTATCACATCCACGCGGCTTTCTTCTTTAATGGTTCTGAGGTGTGTCGGGATATCTTTAAGGCTCGGCAGATTGGCGAGCTATGGGAGCGTATTACGAAGGGAATGGGTTATTTCGACAGCTGTAACCAGGGCAAGAACAGGTACAAGGAGAGATTGGGGGTCGGTATCATCCATCGTAATGATCAGGAGATCCGTGCGCATGTTCACTACGCGATGCGTTATCTGGTTAAGGATGATCAGCAATTGCGACTGAGCCCTTTGAGAGCTCGATGCCTGAGAGTGGGCCAGCAGAGAAGGCCTCATTGACGTTGATGTGTAATGCGTTTGGCGGCGTAGGGGGAATTACAATGACTTGTGCGGCTGCTTGATGGGGCCGTCGTACGCTATATACGCACAGGAAAAGTGGATGCAGCAGCTTGGCTTTAGATGCTCGCTCGACAATACAATACGTCACCTAACCCCTTTATTTTTGGGTGTAGTCCTCTTATGAGTTTTCATATGGAGAACGTGGATGTCCAACAGGATCTGCGCTTGCTGTGGCCTTTGAGCGTTTTGTCCTGCATGAGCACTCTCAGAGCGGTCGCAAGGGGCCAAAACTCAGCGCTTTAATCGCGTCTGGCTATTTGTACTTTCTATCACCTTGCATAATTTGCCTGAAAGCATGGCAATAGGTGTCAGCTTTGCGCACGGCGATTTAACTGTAGGTATGTCTTAGACGGCAGCAATAGCCATTCAGGAGTTCCTCGAAGGACTTACTATGGCTTTAGCCCTGCGACTCATCGGTCAGTCACAAATCTGCGTTGCTCGGTGTGGTCTCGGGCTTGATGGAGCCGATAGATGCGGTAATGGGATTGGGAATATCCATTAGGTTCGCTTTGGCTATCCCATTTCCCTCGGGCGCGATGATTTTTGTGGTTTGGCATAAAGTCATTCCAGATACTCATCGAAACGGGCATGAAACGCCCGCCACCTTGGGTTTGATGCTCGGGTTTTCCGTGATGATATTCCTCGATACGACACTTGGATAGATAACCGTCATCTCATCAGGAGAGTTTGAATTTATTGGAACACTCCCCTGAAGGCATGGTCATTTCACTAGACGGCACAAACATCGCGATGTCGAAAATGCGTGTGACGTTCAGCGACTCTTGTTCATTTGAAAGTGAGGATTCTGAAATGGCTAGAAAAACTGTCAAAGACCTATTTATCCATGAGCTTTCCGACGTCTACAGCGCAGAAAAGCAAATCACTCGGGCGTTGCCGCGTATGGCTCGCGCTGCTACCAACCCGCTATTAGCGGAAGCGTTCACTGCTCACCTCGAGGAAACCCAAGGGCAAATTGAAAGAATTGATCAGCTTGTCGAGTTGACCGGTTTAAAGCTGAAACGTATGAAGTGCGTGGCGATGGAGGGGCTGGTGGAGGAGTCCAAAGAGCTACTGGAAGAAATTGAAAAAGGTGCGGTGCTTGATGCCGGTTTAATTGCTGCTGCTCAGAAAGTTGAGCACTACGAGATCGCCAGCTATGGCACTTTAATTGCCATGGCCAAGCACTTGAATCTGCCTGAAGCGGCAGATTTGCTGGCGGCCACGCTCGCCGAAGAAAAGGCTACCGACGTAAAGCTCTCCAAAATTGCGGAGCAGGGCGGCAACCAGGCAGCCACCCTGGAATCGAAAAAGTAAGCTCCCGTTGCCCAGGAGATACGGGCGGCTCGCCTTAGCGCCGTCCGTCTTTTAGACCGTTAATATTGAAGATACGGTACGGAAAGCATGCGAAAAAATAACATGGCGAGCGACAACGCTTCGACACCCGAAAACGAGCTTCTAACGAAGTTGCTCCTTGCCAGAGGGCCCGGCGGGCAGGAGGATGAAGTTCGAGCAGCCTGCGTAGAGGAGCTACGTTCGCGATGCGATGAGCAATGGGTCGATCCTGCTGGAAACGTAATAGGGTTGATTCGCGGCCACCAGGACGAAACTGAACCGAGACGCGCGATAAAGGTCATGGTGCACATGGATGAAATCGCCATGGTCATCAAGCGCATTGATCAAGATGGCACGTTGAGAGTCACTGCTCTGGGCGGTGTCAACCCAGTAAATTTCGGTATGTGTCCTGTAGACATTCTAGGGGATCTAGAAACCATCCCCGGTGTTCTGTCTTTCGGTTCGATGCATGCCACTACAAACGCCCCGCAAGGCGCTGACGTGTTGTCAGGAAACGTGCATTGGAATGATGTGCACGTCATCACACGCTGCTCTGTTGAAACCTTGCGAGCCCACGGAGTACGTCCTGGAAACAGAGTGGCTTTAAGTCGTCATTGGCGTAAGCCGTTTCGCGTACAGGATGCCATTGCGGCGCATTTTTTGGATGACAGAGCACCTATTGTTGCCGCTCTGCAAGCAATGTCACAGGTGCAGAAGCGTAGAGAGGAATTGCGCAGTGACCTCTATTTCGTCTTCACGACGCTTGAGGAGGAAAGCAACTCCGGAGCTATGTACGCTGCGGCATCTTTACCAGGTGACACCACGATTGCTTTGGAAGTCGGGCCGGTAATGGACGAATACGCAACCCGCCTTAGCGTGGATCCGATCATCAATACGGGGGATCAGAAGGGCTACTACACGCGCGCCGTCGTAACAGGCTTGAGCGAAGCGGCTATGCGTTGCGGGTACGATCCCCAACTCGCTCTGCTGGTGGATTTCGCATCGGACGCTAGCGCTGTGATGAGTAGCGGCACCTCAGCCCGAGCGGGTTGTCTGGCCATACCGACTGAAAATACCCATGGATACGAGTTGATCCTAGAGGGTGCGATACACGCCTGCGCAGCGACATTATCTGAATACCTCGTATCGGCTTAAGCAGCAGGCAGTCGTTGGAGAGATCGTGAACACGGTGTAATGAAATGGCAGATATAAAAGTACATGCTCCACTCGATCACCGCTCTCAGGAGGCGTCTGAAAGACTTCAGCTTGCTCTGGAGGCGGGAGCGATTGTGGGGACATGGGTCTGGGATATTCCCGGCGATAGATTCACTGCGGATGAGCGATTTGCGCGCACGTTTGGTCTGTGCCCTCGACAATGCCAGGAAGGGCTGCCTCTTAAGGTTGTGACCGGCTCAATTCACCCGGACGACGTCATTAGAGTCGAAGCTGCCATCGGCGAAGCAATAGCCAGAGGCGGTGCTTATCGTTGCGAGTACCGAGTTTTATCAGCTAGCGGGACATATCGATGGATCGAGGCTAATAGTCACGCTGAAATGGACGCGAATGGCGTGCCCCGGCGTTTCCCAGGCATATTACTTGATATCGAAACGCGTCGTGTCGCTGAAGCTGAGCGGGACAAGATAGCTGCGCTGTTGCGTACATTTGCAGAGGCCGTACCCGGCGTGGTCTACGCGAAAGACCGCCATGGCAGAATGTTGGTCGCCAATCACGGTACCACTCAGCTGATCGGTAAGCCCCAAGACTTTTATTTGGGAAAGACCGACCTGGATTACTTGGATGACAAAGCTCAGGCTCAGGTTGTCATGGAGACTGATCGCCGGATCATGGAGTCTGGAGTCGCCGAGCAAATTGAAGAGAACGTCAGTCATTCTGACGGTTCGCCAGCAACTTGGCTCTCTGTCAAAACACCGCTGTTGAACGAGCATGGAGAGGTGATTGGACTTATAGGGTCGTCCATCGACGTCACCGCCAGAAAAGAAGCCGAGTTAGCGGTGAAGGAGCTGAACCAGACCTTGGAAGAACGCATTCGAGCTGCCGTCCAGGATCGCGAAGAGGCTGAGCGTGCGATGCACCACTCGCAAAAAATGGAAGCAGTAGGGCAGCTAACCGGTGGCATCGCTCACGACTTCAATAACCTGTTGGCGGGTATTTCAGGAAGCCTTGAGTTGGTGCAGATACGCATGGCCCAGGGCCGTTTGGCGGATGTGGACAAATACATCACGGTGGCACAGGGCGCCGTAACACGCGCGGCTTCCTTGACCCACAGGTTACTGGCGTTTTCACGACGTCAGACATTGTCGCCCAGCCCCACCGATGTAAACGCGCTTGTGAGAGGCATGGAAGAGCTGGTTACCAGGTCTGTGGGCCCTGAGATACGACTGCGGATCAGCACTGCTTCGGACTTGTGGCCGGCGCTAATTGATCCTGCCCAGCTTGAAAATGCACTGCTCAATCTATGCATAAACGCCCGTGACGCGCTTTTGGATTGCGGTGAAATCCACATCCATACCAGCAATCTCGTACACGACGGGTCGGCGGACCTTGACTATCATTTGATGCCAGGCGGGTACCTTAATATCTGCGTTTCTGATAATGGCAGCGGGATGAGTCCGAAAACAGCGGCGAAAGCCATTGAGCCGTTCTTTACCACCAAGCCTGCGGGCACAGGCACGGGGCTGGGCTTATCGATGGTCTATGGCTTCGCTCGACAGTCTGGAGGCGATCTTCATATCAAATCTGAAGAGGGTGCAGGTACGACGATCTGTCTCTATCTGCCGCGGTACGAAGGTGAGGTTGCTACGGAAATTACGCATACCGCGCACAGCGTTATTTTGCCTGGCAATGGCGAAACGGTGCTCGTGGTAGACGACGAACCTTCAGTACGTATGCTTGTTGCCGAATTGCTGAGCGGCCTTGGCTATCATGTTATAGAAGCAGCAGATGGCGTTACCGGGTTGCAGCTCTTGCAATCTGAAACGCGTATCGATGTGCTGGTTTCAGACATTGGTTTACCTGGTGGAATGAATGGACGGGAGATGGCTGGGATTGCGCGCAAGAGTCTTCGAGGACTGCCTGTGCTATTTATCACGGGGTACGCCGAAAGCGCAGTGATGGAGAAGGCCCATTTGGAACCACGTACCCTGGTTCTTACTAAACCATTTGTGTTGGATGCACTGAGCTCCCGGGTAGCGACGCTGGTCAAGCTATCCAAGATGCGTTCTACCCGCCAGTAACCCGATGTGTTTGACATATAGCGGACAGGCTCCATTGGCTTCCCGCGAGTCCTATGTCTCAGGGAAGCCCTTTTAAGTTCGCGACCGTCTGAAATCATTATTCTTGGGGACTTAATGCAGAGACTTGAGGTCCAGTTTTATCGTCCGAGGCATGGGGCTGGCTGCCCTGGCCAAGTGCACTATATTCATCGCGTAACTGTCTCAATTCTCGGGATCCCAATTTATCCAACGCTAAAGTGGCATTTTGGGCTTCTTGGTTGGCTCTGATCAGCTCATCAAGCTTCAAGTGCAGGATGTCGTTATCCCGGTTCTGAGTGTTTTGGATAAGAAAGACCATTAAAAACGTGACGATTGTCGTGGATGTATTAACGATCAGCTGCCAGGTGTCGTTGTAGTGAAAAAGCGGCCCGGTGAGAGCCCAGGCGACAATCAGCGCGACTGCCACCAGAAAGGTTTTAGGGCTACCTGCCCGGTTCGAAAGCGATTGGCAGAATTCAGTAAATTTCATGATTGCAGACTCCAGTTGTGGTTATTCAATAGACCGCAATGGGGCCGTGAAATTCTTTTTTACAATTTTCCAAGCCCTACGCTTGCCGGCCTTATGTATCACGCATGAGTCAGTCCAGGCGTGACGGCACAGGATGGAGAGCACGGTCTGCAAAACTGGAAATAATCGCCTTATTAGAGGTCAAAAGGGCAGTATTTAGAGGAAATGGCCATGAGCATTCCTGTCACCACACTCGAATATTTGAAGGCGAATAGTCTTCAAATCACCACCGCTGAATCCTGTACCGCGGGGAAAATAATCTCGCTTCTTTCGGAGATTCAAGGCGCAGGTGCATGCATCGAAAGCGGGTACGTCGTGTATTCACCGGAAGCGAAGCAACGGCTTTTGTCGGTACGCGCCTATACCATCGAGACATTTAATCTGACCAGCTGTGAGGTAGCCCTTGAGATGGCGCAGGGGGCGCTGCGGGACAGTAAAGCTGACCTCGCGTTGGCAACGACCGGGATCCTGGGCCCTGACGATGTCGATGGCATTCCCGCAGGGACTGTCTGTTTTGCGTGGGCTTTCCTTACCCCGTCAGGCCTGAGTGTATTCAGCCGCAGGGAGTGGTTCCCGGGTTCGCGTGATCAGGTGCAGCTGTCTGCTGCCCTGCACGCATTGAAGCATTTGCCAGGCTTTCATCAAAAAGCACTAAGGGGTGAAAAAGGCTGAATCATGAAGTTGTTCGTTTTGGTTGGCATACGTTCGTTGAAAGAATGAAAGGTCTCTCGGTTTAAACCTTTGCCCTTGGCCGAATGTCGATAGCTGAAGAGACTTAGCAAGGTTGAGGAACGCAATGATAAGCATCGTGATACCTGCCCATAACGGAGAAAGGCTTCTCCGTGAATGCCCGGACTCCGTGCTGACTTCTGAAGGCGGGCGGGTTTCAGCTTCTGACTGCCCGCGAGGACGTTCACTGGTTGCAGACCTCGAAAGACCGGCGCATGCACCGTCGGGACGGCCACCAACCCGGTGGTCATCAACGCACGCCGGGACTACATGTGTCGTGCGACTACCTGGCTTCCCTAATGCCGCCTAATGCCCACGGCGGAGTCGAGCCTTCCATGCCCCAGCCCCGTAACAGGTTGACGTTTTGGACCTGATTGATTGGCTACAGT
The DNA here is from genome assembly GCF_001294575.1 of Pseudomonas versuta. Classification (NCBI taxonomy): domain Bacteria; kingdom Pseudomonadati; phylum Pseudomonadota; class Gammaproteobacteria; order Pseudomonadales; family Pseudomonadaceae; genus Pseudomonas; species Pseudomonas versuta. The sequence continues at coordinate 2,759,098 of NZ_CP012676.1, read as the reverse complement.
GGCCTGCCATGGTCGTCACGGTCATCTCGGCCTGGTTTATCGGGTCTCAACAGCGACGCCGACGCAGGGTTGCCTTTTGGGCGTTCATCCTGAGCAATGCGTTATGGGTGGCCTGGGGATGGCACGCGAATGCATTTGGGCTGATCGTACTCGAGTGCATTTTGCTGGGGATGAACGTTCGAGGCTTCAGGAAGAATTGGGCGTAAACATCAGGTTTGGTTGAGCCTTGGGTTCTGCTCCGGCCGTTACGCACCGATTGTCTGAACGTCGGCGAAGCGTTTGATAATCAGAGGGCTTTCTCAGTTGATCATAGGAGAGGGGCGCACACGCATACACCCCCTCCAAGGTTCTGAATGCTAAGGTTCACAGCCTTTAAACCCATGCAGTGCTTTTTGAACGATCGAGCACCTGCTGAAAACTCAAGTGATCATGCTTGAACTGAAGAAAATAATTCGTGGCACTAGCCTTTGCTCTTCGTCGGATCAGAACGCCGAGAGTACGTGCACTCTTCCTGAATCGAACCGTATTCCTTATGAATCTTCAGCGAGACTGTTTTTCCATCAAGGAATTCACCGGCGAGCTCTATTATTTCAGCCTTCGTGGTTGCCGTTTTGGACGCGCACTCCGTGCCCTCTTTCTTTAAGGCCCAAACGTTTTCAGTCGGCGTTATGTGGAAGTTATCCGTTGCATCTCTCCTGATGTGGGTGCTACTTGAGACCTATGCGCTTACGCATTTGGGCCGTGATGGTTTGCTTTGTTCCAGGCATGTCAGCCCACGGATCAACGCCCAGCGCTCCCAGGCGTTGATGGATGTTTTGAATGTTCCAGACGTTGGCACCTTTGATCTCTTTCAGCTCTTCGCGGAAAATCGGCACTGATACCGGCAGCCCCTCACGCGTCCGCGCCGAGTAAGCGCAAATGGTGGTTGCGCCCAAGCCATTGCGCAGGTAATCGATGAAGATTCGACCTACCCGGTTTTCAGGTCCGGAAACGGCCGAGAATCGATCTGGAAGCAGATTGGCGATGTGTTTGACAACCGCGTGGCTGAAGCTTTTTACCGCGTCCCAATCTGCCTTCGGCGTCAACGGTACGACAATGTGAATACCCTTGCCGCCGCTGGTTTTCAGGAATGATGTGAGCCCTAACTCGTCCAGCACCGTGAGTGTCAGTTGGGTTGCCTCCACCATGCTCTTCCAGGACAGGGCAGGGTCGGGGTCGAGGTCGAGAATAAATCGATCAGGGCGATGCAGGTCCTTGGAGACAGCGTTCCAGGTGTGCAGCTCTATGGTGCTCATCTGCACCGCGCCTATCAGCGCCTCGATATTATTGATTAACATCACCGGGTGGCCCGTCTCTTCTTTACCGATGATCTCGATTCCGGGGATTGCCAGTCGCTCGGCGTTTTTCTGGAAAAACAGTTCCCCGCCGATACCTTCTGGCGCACGCACCAACGCGACCGGGCGGTTGAGCAACTGCGGCAAGAGCCATTCAGATACACCGATGTAATAGTCCGCCAAGTCACGCTTGGTTGCGCTGCTCGTAGGGTCAATCACGCGTTGGGGGTGCGTGAGCCGGATCCTTGTGGCGGCCTCTTCGCCGCCTTTACCCTTGGCCGCCGCCGCAGGAGGTTTTTTCCGGTCGGGCTTTTTCTCGATCTGCGGGGTTTCCGCCGGGCGCTCTTCGGTGATCGATTTTGCGGGTTTATCGTTGCGCAATCCCTGGAACACGGCGTGCCTGACCGAACCCTCCTGGGTTATTTCGGCAAAAGCGACTTCTGCCAGCAAAGATGGCTTGAGCCAATGAACGTCCTTGGCGTCGGCGCCCGTCGGCGGGTTTACGACGGCAGGCTTTTTGGTCTCAAGGGGCGTCAGTTGTGCGTAGATCGTCGCCAGTGTCACTTGGTTGAACCCGGTGCCGACTTTGCCTGAGTATTTAAGCTCGCCGCTGTCAGCGTCATGCAGGCCCAATAACAGGGCGCCGAATTTGCTGCGTGAACCCTTAGGGTCGGTAAAGCCGACGATGACAAATTCCTGCCGCCGTTTACATTTGAGTTTAATCCAGTCGCCGCTGCGACGTGAGACGTACGGGCTGCCCACGCGTTTACCGATGAGGCCTTCCATTTGCATTTGGCAAGCGCTGTTCAGCAGCGCTGCCGGGGTTTCGGCGAAGTCGTCCGAGAATTTGAGTACCTCGTCCTCACTGCGCTCCAACACCTTGGATAACGCTTCGCGGCGCTGCTCTAACGGGACTTCCCTTAGATCCATGCCGTTGAGAAAAGGCAGGTCAAAAAGGTAATAAACAATGTTGCCGCTACGGCCCTGCTCAAATGCATTTTGGAGTGCCTGGAAATCGGGGACGCCCTGCGCATTGGCAACAACCATTTCGCCATCGAGCCAGGCGGACTCCAGGGCGAGGCTGGCAATCGCTTCGGCCTGACGAGGAAGTTTGTGTGTCCAGTCGTGACCGTTGCGGGTAAACAACTGCACCTTGCCATCACCGACTTTGGCCATGATGCGGTAACCGTCGAATTTGATCTCGTAGCGCCAATCGCCCTCCGGCGCGCAATCCACCAGCGTGGCCAGTTCAGGCTTGAGACTGTCGGGGAGCGTCGAGGATCGGGCACTAACCAGTTGCGTGTGCCCAGGCTTCTTCCGCGCAGCGGTGGCCTTTTCGACAGGTTTGGGATCAGCCGATTTTCCCGAGCACTTCTTCTGCACGATAGTGCGTTCGCTCAGCACGCTATGGGGTTCGGTGTTGACGATGTCGTATTCACTTTCTGGTCGGGCAAATTCGTCCTGATGCTTGATCAAAAACCATTGTTCCTGCTTGCCAGGGATATGCGCCTTGACCAAGTTCCAGGCGCCGCCGAGCTTTTCTCCCTGCAGCTCGAATTTCAGCCGGCCTTTGGCATAGGCCTCGGCGGGGTCGGATAACGGCTTCCAGATACCGCGATCCCACACAATGACGTCACCGGCACCGTAATGGCCCTCCGGGATCGTGCCTTCAAATGTTGCGTAATCGAGAGGATGGTCTTCAACATGCACGGCCAGGCGTTTGGATTTCGGGTCCAGCGAAGGGCCCTTGGGCACCGCCCAACTCTTCAGTGTGCCGTCGAGTTCCAGGCGAAAGTCGTAATGCAGGCGCGTCGCATCGTGCTTCTGGATGCAGAACTGCAGCGTAGCCGGTTCACGGGCCTTTTTCGGGGCAGATTTATGCGGTTTTGCGCTGCCCGACGGTTCCGAGGTTGCATTGAAATCACGCTTTCGGTTGTATTCATCGAGCGTGTCGGAGGGCTGCGTCGTTGAGTGTGAGTCGCCCGCGTTGCGCTTCGTGTTCCTTTTGGATCGAGTCTTTCGCGATGAGATTTCAATCCATGTCGGCGCATGATCACTGGCATGCGCTTCGCCCCGCACCCAGGCATCCACGCCCGCGTTTTTAAGGAAAGGGGCGAGCACCGGGTTCAACAGGAGATGGTCAATGCGCAGGCCGGAATTCTTCTGCCAGTGCTGACGGAAATAATCCCAGAACGTATACACGCGCTCCTCCGGGTACAGGTGCCTCACCGAGTCGATCCAGCCTTGGGCTAGGAGTCTTTGGTAGCACTCGCGGCTTTGCGGTTGAAGAAGCGCATCCTTGAGCCAGGAACGCGTGTTGTAGATATCAATGTCGGTGGGCACCACGTTGTAATCGCCCGCGAGGACCACAGGGTGTTTGCTGGCTTGCAGTGTTTCGGCGTGCGCGATCAGTTGCTCAAACCACTTGAACTTGTATTCAAACTTGGGCCCTGGCTGCGGGTTTCCATTGGGCAGGTATAGGCAGCCGACGACGACCCCATGTACCGCTGCTTCCAGGTACCGAGACTGCGAATCGTCTTCAGCCCCAGGCAGGCCTTTATGGATCAAGAGGGGTTCGGAATCGCGCGCAAGAATCGCCACGCCGTTCCATGAGGCTTGGCCATGGTGCAATGAGCCGTAACCCGCCGCTTCAAGGTCGCTTGCAGGGAACGCGTGATCCTGTGCCTTCAGCTCTTGCAGGCAGACGATGTCCGGGCGCTCTTTCGCAAGCCATTGCAGCAGATTGGGAAGACGCGCCGCGATTCCGTTGACATTGAATGTAGCGATCTTGAGTTTATGCATTGCCTCGGTCCTTGAATGTGCTCGGAACGCTCTTATCCGAGTGCGGGGAGCGCCCAACTTCTATTTATTAGCGCGTCGAGCGGCTGGCGCAGACAGCACGGGAGTGATGTGAGAGGGTGTGGGCCACCTGACATTTCGGCGCAAATGGGCAAGCCGAAACACTTGCCTCAACCACGCGCAGGCCGGTCCCCAGCGGTCAATCAACCCCACCCAGTGCCGGTCTGCGGTTGGCGGGCTTGCTCATACGTTCCGCGCTCGGGTAAAAATCCGGGTTGAAATAACGGCTGCTCCTGCAAGGCTGCTTCCAGAGCTTGCAGGTGTTTTGCCAGGATCTTCACCGACCCCATCGGGTAGGCGGGGTCGAATGAGATTTTACCGTTGGCAATCAACACCATTGCCAGTTCCCAAGCACGCTGCGAGTTGTCCATCACGCTGTTTCCTTCTCAGCCGTTACGATTGTCGCCCCCTCAGACATTGAATAAGCACACGGTGGTGGGAACTCTCTGTTGAGCACGCCGAGGTGTTCTATCGCTTCGCGAAAAAGTGATTCGGACTTACGACGCAGCTGCAGGTACTCATCAAAGCGTTCACTGTCGAAATCAGGATGATCCAGGAGGTCGAACGCGTCGCGGCTGAGTGTGTTGGCCTGGGTCAAGAGTTTCTTGTTCGGCTCCATTGCGAGACGGCGGCAGGCGGTTAGTTGTGCGGGTGTAGGGTTGAATTGCATGACGGGCGTCCTTCATCGAGTAGCTCCTTTTGATAGGCAATTCCGCAGGGGAGCCGAACCTGGTACCAACCTTGGTAACGCGTACCAATACTTGTGTGACCCGCCGAAAAAGCGTTGGTATCAAACGGTATATCTTTGAAATATCGATGACTTAATCGATCCAGTTGGGCGAAATGATCTTCTTTTTAGATCGAGAGAGCGGATGGTGGATAGTGGGCGTTCGTGCGGTTCAATTGGGTGTAACTGAAGGACCGAGTCGCCTGCATCGCAGGCAAGCCAGCTCCCACAGTTGACCGATTAATGCTTGAGTGACCAGTCACATCTGATCGTTCCCACGCAGCGAGGGAACGATCAATCAGGTGTCGCTTGTGATCCGTTTTTGCTCGGACCACTCAGGTCGGCTCTCAGGCCGCCTTGCTGCGCTTTTGACCTGCTTGATCTTGATCTCAGGCGTCCCGTTAAACCACGTTGGCCCAACGCAGGCTTTGGAGCGTGACTAGCCCGGCAGGACGCTGGGTTAGCTGTGTTGGGTCACAAGGCCAACCCCCGAGACCAACCACTAAAACGCGACGTCACCCGACTAGGAATGAATAAAGGCGCACACCTGTTCCGCCTGGATCACAGGCAACTCAATCGCATGGATAAGCCCGCTAGCCAGCGCCTGATGCGGATCAAGAATGCGCGGGGCGGCGATCAAGTACCGTTCGGTGTCGAGCTTTTCCACGGCTTGCGATGTTCGCTGCGCAACGATGCGTGCGTACAGCTGCAAATCATAGTCGAGGCTCATGGCGTATTCGGACATTCGTGAATGGTCGACGGCGCCCTGCACATGCCAATGAAACGGGTGGAACAAAAACTTGCTGTGTTCGCACGCCGTTCGGCGCTCGCCCGCCAGGAAGATGATATTGCCCATCGATTCTACCGTCCCCAGGTTGTGGGTATTCACCGGGATCGGCAGAGCGAGCAGAAAGTTGTACATCGTAAAACCGTAACTGCATTCGCCGCCCATGGTTGCGATGTTAACAACCAAGCCGGTCGCATTCTGCTGAACAGCCAAGGAGGCCTTTTCGATGAGCTGGCTACAGGTCGACGCGTTGACCGGGCCGGTGAAGTTGATGACATGTAAAGGCATAAGCACCTCTGAGACAGTATGAACGAATGTTCAGGGTTAGGCCGTTGTATGAATGCCTTATTGGAATAACACGTTTTGGAAAGTGCGCGGTGGTTAGCTAACGCGCTCACAGACGGGTGGTGACTGTGTAGCGCGGACAGTTGCTTCCGCGTGCTCGGTGGTTTCCACACGCTCATAACAATTCGGCGTTTTCGGCGACGTCCTTGCACTGCCAGCTGGCTGGGGTTCACTGACGACGGTGCGGTGGGGGGCGTGTCGTTGCGGTTCAATGGCAGCTCGCATGGTGTCTTCCTTTGGCTTAAACGAAGGGGCAGCGGGGCCACCCCTTGCATCAGTTACGACTGGCGACCGCCGCCATGTTTTTCCACACTGAATTGGCGTTTCGCTAGTTGCTCATTAATACAGCGGTTATCTGTTCCGATCAGCGCGTTTTGGAAATCGTTTTGAGAGATTTGCGAAATGCCGATAAACGGCATAAAGCGCAATAGAATTTATACATCGAATCAGAAAAAATACCATTTCGTATAACTTTTGAGAGTAAGCGGTATGGAAATAATGGCACTGTTGCCGCTTTGCTTAGTGTGGCCGCCAGCGCTTAAAAAATAATGAACCCTGCTGGTGTAAACCCTACCTAAAGATTCATAACCTGGAGGTGCACCATGCAAACCACGTACTTTTGGATCGGCCTGGCCGTCGTGCTCATCCTGATCGATTTGTGGATTATCAACAGCGTCTGGCGAAGCGATAACGCGTCAGGGAGCAAGGTCGGCTGGACGGCAGTTGTCGTGCTGTTGCCGTTTTTAGGCGCAGCCATATGGGCCATTGCCGGCCCGCGTGGCGTCACCAAGGGACCGTCTTCGCCCGAGCACAGCAAGGGTTGAGCAAGACCGACATGAACGCCCCAAAACCTGACGACCTGAAGAGCCGCCACTACCCGGTAAAAGAAGACATGGCCTTGCAGCGCAAGGTCTGGCGCTTCGAGCGGTTGGGCTGGTATGCGCTGGTAGTGTTGATGGGGCTGACATTGGCTGGGTTGTTCTCCAAGGGGCCGCTGAGTACCGCTGAAGTGCGCGGTGCCGATGGGCAGTTGCGTGTGGAGTACCAGCGTTTCCTGCGCAACGGTTCCTCCGACGGGCTGGTGGTTCACCTGCAGGGCCGGGCGCGCGAAACCCTTGAGGTCGAGATCAAGGGCGAGCTGCTGCGCGGTTTCAATATTGAAATGCTGCAGCCTCAGCCGCTCAAGGCCAGCGCCGCCGGCGACGGCGTGAAGCTGTGGCTGATGAGCGATAACGACGGCCAGGCAACGTTGCACCTGACCCTGCGCAATGACGGCGTAGGCAGCTTTGCGACCCGGGTGTCGCGGACGGGCGGGGCTTCTGTGCGCTTCTCTCAATTCATTTATCCCTAGAGGCGCCCATGGATTCGGTCTTGCGTGCAGCCGCGATTTACCTGGTGCTGATGGTGCTGTTCAAGATCGCCGGCCGGCGCTCCCTGGCGGAACTCACCACCTTCGACCTGGTGTTGTTGATGGTGATTGGCGAGGCCACACAACAGGCATTGCTGGGCGATGATTTCTCGTTGGTCAATGCGGTGCTGGTGATTGTCACGCTGATCGCGATCGACATCGGTTTCTCATTGGTCAAGCAGCGTTCGCTGGGCTTTTCGCGCCTGCTCGACGGCGGGCCGACCATTTTGGTCGAGCAGGGCCGCGTGCTCCACCAGCGCTTGAAGCACGCGCGACTGGACGAAGAAGACATTCTTGAAGCGTCGCGATCCGGGCAGGGCATTGTTGATATAAGCCAGATCAAATTCGCGATTCTGGAGCGCAACGGAAAAATTTCAATCATCCCCTATGATTCAGCCGAGGAGGCTATGCCGATGAATACACCATCCACCACCCCTCAATACGACACGTCTGAACAGCTTCCGGAAAAAGACCTCGGCCAAGGGCTCAGCGACGATGAGCGCGTCTCCAGGGAAGGCGAGCGCAACCCGGATTCCAACGGTAATGGCACGCGGGTTACCCCAGGGCCTGAAGACGAAAAACGCTTGAAGCCTTGAGGCGGTTGGACGCGTTGCGGGCCAACCCATCACTTGGTCAGGTGCGGGCGAACGCCGATGGAATTTTTTCGCAGCGTGCAGCTCTTTCGTAATAGAGGCGCAAAAAAAAAGCGCCCTGTAACAGGCCTTCGCAGTCGCGTAGGCCCGAATAAAAATTTGCGGATGGAGCCTGCCATGCCTGCATTGCCCGGTTGCATAGCCTTCCTGTTTTGTCCCGTTGCACTCAGCGTGTACCTGCCTACCGGGGGCCGCTGGAGGATGCGCCTGGTCCGCCACCCAAGGAGCCGTTTATGACTGTCTTTCAAACCCTGAAAAATGCGTCCAGCCAGTGGCAGCATGAGGGTACTTTGCGCAGCCAGTACCACAGTCTGCTTACCGATTGGGATGCCAAAACTTCACAGCAGGCGGCAGATTTCCTGGAGGCACAGCTGGAGCGCGTCGGACCCGCTGACGATGCGCCGTTGCCATCATCGCCTGACCAACTGATGGAGTGGGTTGAACACAATTGCACCGCGGTGGCCCAGGCATACGCGCAGTATCTGCAAGGTCGACAGCAAGGCGGCGACCGCCGCTATTTTCAAAATAAAGCTCACGCCCTGTATTTCCTGCAATGCGTGGCGCCGACCAAACACGTCGACGGTGCCTGGCTCTACGGGCTGCTTGCGCACTGGCCGGATTATCGCTACGACGGGCTTTTGACCACCTACCTGGAAGAGCTCGGCGACGGCGAGTCGGCGCAGAACCATGTCGCGATTTACCAGCGCCTGTTGGCCGAGCAAGGTTGCGACGGCGATTTCGACTGGCAAGATCAACACTTTCACCAAGGCGCCATCCAGTTGGCGCTGGGCCACAGCGCCCAAGGGCACATGCCGGAAATCGTCGGCTATAACCTAGGCTATGAACAACTGCCGCTGCACCTGCTCATCTGCGCCTACGAGCTCACGGAGCTGGGCATCGACCCCTATTATTTCAGCCTTCATGTGACCATCGACAACGCTAGCAGCGGCCACGCCCGCCGTGCGGTCCAAGCGGTTCTGGCGTTGATGCCCCAAGGTATGGACGCGACCGTGTATTGGCAACGGGTGCGCCGCGGTTACCAGCTGAACGACCTTGGCGTGGGCTCCACGGCCGTCATTCAGGCGTTTGCCCTGGAACACGAACTGGTCGCGATGCTTGAGCGCAAGCGCCCGTTCGGCCAGCACATGCATTCCGATTACTGCCGCTTTGAAGGCAAGACTGTCAATCAATGGCTGTCGCAACCGGGGCAGGTTCGCGGTTTCCTGCAAGCCCTGCAGGACAAGGGCTGGATCAAGCGGCACCAAGCCCCTGAAGATAGCCGTTTCTGGCAACTGATCGACGGCGCAGGGGCCGCCATGTTCGGCGTGTTCAGTGGTTATGAAAAACAATTGCTGCGCGACTGGATCGCCGGGGAATGGTGCGATGCAAAACGTATTCCGCGCCCACGCCCGGCGCTGCCCGTGTCGCCAGAAGCGAATGCAACCACGCCCGACGACCCCGAAATTCATGCGCTCCAAGTGGCACTAGCGTCACACAACGGCGAGCAGCCGTTAGCCCTGTTGTTACCGTGGCTGCGCCCTGACCGTCATCATCGCCCCGCTGGCTTGTTCGCCACTCGGCGTTTTATTGAACTGCGCGCACGCCTGCGCTGATTGACAAGGAATGCGCCCATGGCCGATCCGCTGCTATATTCTACGCCGCCCATTTCATCGGTCCAATCCCGTGCCGACCGGGCGCTGCTGCACTTGGGCCGCCGCTTGCAGGCGGATGACTATCGCTTTATTACGCCCACGCCGCTGACTCACCAACGGGTCATCGCCCGTTTTGATAATGCGCCGGCAAGCGACATGCGCGGGATTTTCGGCTGGTCGCGCCCCTTTGATGCGCAGGTGTTCGAGACCGCCGAATGGCGTGAGTTGCAAGAGACCGGCATTGTCGTCAAGGCGCATGGGCGTTGGTGCAGCACGGTACGCTGGTCTAGCTTGGGCCCGTTGCTGCTGGCGCATTCGGCGTTTCCAACCGAGGACGCGGACTCGGTGTTTTTCGGCCCCGACACCTACCGTTTTGCCGGAGTCATTGACGACTGCCTGCGCGAGCGCTTTGCGCCGATCCACCGCGCCGTGGACATCGGCTGCGGCTCGGGCGCCGGTGCCTTGCTGGTGGCGCGTGCGCGCCATGACGCTGAGGTGCTGGCGGTGGACATCAACCCCAGGGCGCTACGCCTGAGCGCGGTCAACGCCGAATTGGCCGAGACGCCGAACGTCAGCGTGTACCACAGCGACGTGCTCGACAGCGTCGACGGTTGCTTTGACCTGATCCTCGCCAACCCGCCCTATATGAAGGACGGTCAACAGCGCGCCTACCGCCACGGCGGCGGCGAACTGGGTGAAGCGCTGTCGTTGCGCATCCTGCGTGAAGCGCTGCCGCGCCTGGCGCGCGACGGCACCTTGTTGCTCTACACCGGCGTGGCGATGGTCGACGGTCGCGATGCGTTCCTTGAGGCCGCCCGTGCCATGTTGACCAGCGACGCCTTTGGCTGGACCTACCGCGAACTGGACCCCGACGTGTTCGGCGAAGAACTGGAAAAACCCGGCTACGAGCGCGTCGAGCGCATCGCTGCAGTGGCGCTGACCGTTACGCGCCTGAGCTGACCTGCCATGGACATACAGCGCTTTGGCATTGAAGAAGAGTATTTCATCATTGATTTGCGCAGCCGACGCCTGCTCGCCGAGCCGTCGGCGCGGGTGTTGGCGGCGTGTCGCGAGGCCATTGGCGAGGGATTTTCCTATGAGATGTTCCAAGGCCAGGTCGAAGTGGCATCGCCGGTGTTTGACGATGCCGCACACGCTGCCACCTACCTTGGCCGCGTGCGCCGGGAACTGAACCAGGCATTGGCCGAGCACGGGCTGGGCTTTATCAGCAGCGGCGCGCACCCAATGGCCGATTGGCAGGCGCAACGGGCGACCCCGCAGGCATACTTTCAACGGTTGTTCGATGAGTTTCAGATCGTTGCGCAGCGTAGCGTGCTCAGCGGTCTGCACGTTCACGCAGAGATCCCGGCGGGCGTAGACCGCATCGCGGTGATGAACGAGGTATTGCCCTGGTTGCCGATGCTGCTGGCCCTGAGCGTTTCATCGCCCTTGTGGCAGGGTCAACCCAGTGGCTATTGCAGTTACCGGCAAGTGGTGTGTGACGAGTGGCCGCGCATGGGTATCCCTGAATACTTGCCGGATGAGCAAAGTTTTGAGCACTACCTGGGGTTATTGAAGCGTATCGGCGCGGTAGCAAGCGATGCGAATGTCTGGTGGGGTTGCCGACCCTCTTTAAATTACCCGACGCTGGAGTTACGCATGACCGACGCGTGCCCACGGTTGAGCGACGCACTGGTCTTGGTCGGGCTGTTCAGGGTGATGGTCAAACATGCCTGCCTGTTACCGGCACCCGGTAGCCTATTTAGCCTCGAACGTCACTGGTTACTCAAAGAAAACCGCATCCAGGCTCGGCGCTGGGGCGCCCATGGGCGCTTTGTGCTGGCGCCGGATACTGAAGCGATATCCCTCGAGCGCTGGCTGACGATCGCGGAACAGCAGTTTGGAGGCGCCGCCCACGCGCTGGGCGAACAAGGTGTTTTCGCCCAGGCACGGCAGCTGCTGCGAGACGGCACCAGCGCCGAGCGCCAACTGCGGGCCTTCAATGATCAATCGTCGATGCTGCGCGGCGAACACGCCGTTGTTGACCTTTTGCTCAAAGAAAGTTGCGGGGCCTAGACAGCCTCACGAGTTGCCCACGGCGGTTGCACACAGCACTACAGGCCGCAAATGAATGCCGATCCGTTCGGCTCAACTCTAGCGATAACACGAGGTTGATATGTCGCACCTGCCTATCATCGGCGTCACCGCCTGCTCATGGCAAATCGGTCAGCACGCGGTCCAGATTAACGACACGAAGTATTCGCAGGCGGTCTGCGCCGCAGCCAAGGGGCTGCCCGTGATTTTGCCAGTCCTCGCGGACATGCTTGACCCCGCCGAGATCATTCACCATCTGGATGGATTGCTGTTTACCAACGCACCGTCAGATATCGAACCGCATCTTTACGGCGGGCCGCCCAGTCCACCGGGAATGCCGTGCGACCCCGCCCGCGATCAACTGACGCTGCCGCTCTGGCGCGCGGCAGTTAAGGCTGGCTTGCCAGTATTGGGAATTTGCCTCGGTCTGCGGGAAATGAATGTTGCCTATGGCGGCACACTGCATCAGCGGCTCGATCCGCCGGCGCCGAGCACGAGCCGCCAAGCAATGAACCGATTGAACTGCAATATGATCGAGCGCATTCCATTACTGTGCAGCCGGGTGGCTTACTCGCCCGGTTGGGATTGGCCGGTGTGATTGACGTCAATTCCGTTCACAGCCAAGGCATTGCCAGTGTGGGAGGTGGCCTGCGCATCGAGGCGGTCGCGGAAGATGGATTGGTGGAAGGGCTTTCCGTTGAGGACAGCGTAGCTTTTGCACAAGGGGGTCCAGTGGCATCCGGAATGGCAGGTCACGTCCAACCCTGACTACTTGGCCATTTTCGAGGCATTCGGCGATGCCTGCCGATTACGCGCAGCGCAACGTGCATCGGCGTCGGAACAGGCGCAGTGATCCGGGCCTGTTGCAAAAAGCGAGAAGGCAAAGAAACCGAACTCTTTGCGCCCTGTCGGCATCCATTTTCAAACAACGCACATACTGCGAAGTGCCATCACGCATACAACGAGGAGGTGGGTCGATTGAAAGCTACCCAATGGACGACAACGACAGCGGCAAACGTAATCGTCAGGTCGGCAATGCGTTAGGTCTAGCGGCCGACGAGGTCGAACTGTGGGTGAAGGCAATAGAGGAGGACGGTAGCGGCATGGGCTACGTGGTGCATTTTTCAAAGCGCACACCCGCCGAAGTTAACCAACGCTCCGCGTCTTAAGTCGGGGGATTGCGTTGGCCTCGTTGTGTAATCCCGAAGGGGCACGCGCTGGCGTTCTAAAGCTTCTCAGTCTTTGCGCCTACGCTGTTCTGCGCAGTGCACGCATATGCATATATCCGGGCTCATGCTTAGATAGTAGCGCTTTAAAAAATTGGGTCAGCCGGTACTGCGTGACATTATCGACCCTTCGGTCTGATCGAGCAACAAACAATCAGAGAGAGCGAATATTGAAAATTCTTTATACTTTATTCAATATGAAGTACACGACGTACTCGAATCTTTCATCTTAAAGGCTTAAGTAGTGAATCGCGCGCAGGCTTGTAGTTAGGCAGCGTGCGATGTTGGTGAGGAATCATCCACCCAACAGGCGCATTTCCAGCCATGCAGCAACAGGGGGGCATAACCCCCCTGTTCGGACGTATCAATTATTTACGCCCGCCACCGTGGCTCTTTTCGCCGCCTTTGCGTCCAGCCTCAGACGCTTTTTCCCGATCGTTGGCGAAGTTTCCGCCTGACGATTGGCCACCCTTTTTTCCAGCTTCGGATGCTTTCTCACGATCATTGGCAAAGTTGCCTGGGTTTTTATTGCTGGTAGTCATGGTCGTTCTCCCATACTAAGTGAGCGCTTCGTTAGTTGCCCATTTCCACAATGGACACCTATTCTGATATCGCCCGAATGAAAAACGTTTAGTGAATTTTATTTTATGGCGACGAACGGCATGTTGTCGGTAAAAACTTATACGCGTGTGCGATTTAATCACCGCTTCGTATAAGTTTTTCTTAGTCGTCTGCGCCTGCGATATTAAATTGATAGCAACTATTAAGCGCTTCGCTTAGTTTGATGAATGATCTTACGGTTGCTGGTAGTGCCCTGGTATGTTGTCGCCTTCATCGGGCTTCGTGCGCTTTTGCACCTGCACGTCGGTCAGACTGGCGTCGCGCAGCTCGGGAAATGTCTGCTTGAGAGTTGCTTGCGCGTCGCAGGGCGAAAGGTTGTCGCGGTCGCAGCCCAGGGTGCGCCTCCCTAGCTGGTTATCGACGATGAAACTGACGACGTAGCGTTCGTTATCAGACATTAGGGGTCATCCTCTTTTTGTCTTCAGCCGGTCTTGCGCTCGGTCATCGAGCACCTATGCGCAGTGAAGCGTAAAAGGCAGGCGTTGTTCCCGCGAGTTGATCAGGTGCAACTAGTCCTTTGCTTTGCACTTGAACCTCCCAGGTGATTCCAAACAGATCCATATCTTGCTAACTGGAGATTTTCGCCATCAAACACGACCCCTCCAAAACCGAGCCCAACCAGCAGTTGCATATCCAGACATAAATGACCAGCGCCAGCAGGCAGGTCAGGACGTTACTGCCGGCACACAACAGCCCGAAGCCGCGGCCATCCAGTGCAACGGTATATCGCCGCCGTGTGCACCGTCAGAACGGTGGAGTGCAGGCATTTACTCCGGTCGGCACGGTGATGATCATCGTCATGATGCCAAACAGGGCATTGGCAAACCGCCCAATGTAGAGAATCCCGCTCGTCTGGTGATTAAGCTAAATTTTAAACTGGCGTTAAGTGCCTATGCTCTTAACAGTACGCCTGTTCCTCCTGCAGGTCTGGCAACACGCCTGTTTGCCCGTATGATGTGCGGGCATTTTTGTTGTTATTTCGACAGGTTGGAACTAACAGGCCTGGAGTGCCTGCCCGTCATTGTTGCGCGCTGCGCAAACTGTTGATCAGTTCGATTAACGACTCATGAGCCACCGGCTTGCAGACGTGATGGTTAAAGCCTGAGGCAACAGCTTTTTCCTGATCGCTCGCGGCGCCATAACCTGTCAGTGCAATGGACGGCGTCGCCTGCAGGTGATCCAGCTTGCGAAGGTTCCTCATCAATTCATGTCCGTTCATGCCCGGCATCCCTATGTCCGAAATAATCAGGTCGTACTGGTCGGTGAGAGCGGCTTCAAGCGCCAGCTGTGAATCGCCGAAGGCCTTCACGTCGGCACCTTCCATTTCAAGCAACATCTGCAGCACAAACAGCACGTCTTGGGAGTCATCGACCAGGAGAACTTTCAATCCAGCGAGACGGTTATCCTCATCTGAGGCCTGCGGGATGAGCCGCAAATCATCATGCTGCGCGCTCAGGGGCAACAGCACCGAGAATGCGCAGCCGAAGCCCAGCCCCTTGGAGTGCACGCTCACCTGACCACCTTGAGCCTCAACCAATTGGCGTACCAGTGACAGTCCGATCCCGAGGCCTTCACGCTGATGCGTCTGGTGCTGGTTTTCCGCCTGGCTGAACAGGTCGAAAATCTTATCCAGGCTTTCTTCGGTCAGGCCGATGCCACTGTCGATGACGTCCAGCTGCGCATGCCCATCTACGCGGCGCAGTACTAACTGAACGCGTCCATCGTCCGGGGTGAATTTCAGTGCGTTGTTGACCAAGTTCCAAATCACTTGCTCAAGCCGCGTAGCATCGGCATCAACGACCAGCGTTTTCTGCGGTATCAAGGAGATATCCAGCGTGATCTGACAACGGTGGCCATCGTTAAGCACCACGCTGTGGATGTCCTGAAGTGTCTTGGCCAGGTCAACAGGCTGTATCTTCAGCTTTAGCTTGCCGGTGCGCACCCTTGCCACATCCAGCAGGTCGTCAATAATGCGCGCCTGGCTGGAGACCGCTTCGCAGATGGTATTGACCGCTTTCATCGCCGGCCCTGTGGCTTTGGTGGCAGGCAGGCGGCGCAGCAACTCGGCATTCAGTTGAATCAGGTTCAACGGGTGTTTCAGCTCGTGGGACATCACAGCGAAAAACTCGTCCTTGAGATGGCTGTTCGTCTGGGTTTCCATGAGCCGCTTATGTTGCTCATCATGAATGCGTTTATGGCCGGTGAGATCGCGGGCAATCTTGACGTAGCCTTTCAGGCTGTCGCTCTTGAGTTGGGTGACTTCACCGCTGCAATAAAAGCGACTGCCGTCCCGGCGCACGTGCCAGCGCTCGTCCTCTCCACGCCCATGTTCACGTGCCGCGCGCAATTCGTTCTCGGGGACGCCAGCTGTGCGGTCCTCGGGTGAAAAGATCAAGTCGTAATAAGCGCCCAGCACTTCGTCCTTGGTGTAGCCAAATATCAGTTCCGCGCCGGTGTTCCAATCGATAATAGCGCCATCGTCATCAAGAATGATGATTGCAAAGTCATGGGTGCTTTCGGCCACCAGGCGCATGCGCTCCTCGCCCAGCCGGAGTTCTTCCTCTGCGAGTCGACGCTTGGTGATGTCGATGAAGGTCAGTACGGTGCCATCGATATGGTCTTCGCTTGAGCGATAAGGCAGTGAGCGCGCGATGTACCAACGGTCGTTTTTACTGCTGATCTCGCGCTCGATCATGCTCAGCGATTCAAAAACATTCGCCGCGTCCGCAGCCATCTCCGGGTAGTTGAGACGGTGGGTAATGTCCATCAACGAGCGACCGGTGTCGACCGGCAGCATGCTGAAGATGTCGGTTGCCCGGGGTGTAAACCAGCGGATACGCATATTGCGGTCGACAAACACTGTGGCGATGTCCGTGGAGGCAATCAGGTTGGTCAGGTAGTCATTGACCTTGTCGGTCTCTTCCACTTTGGTTTTGAGCTCGTAGTTGACGGTCAGCAACTCTTCGTTGATCGACTGCAGCTCTTCCTTGCTGGTTTCTAGCTCCTCGGTGGCCGAGCGCAGCTCTTCGTTGACCGCCTGCATTTCTTCATTGGAGGCCTTAAGTTCCTCGCTGGAGACTTCCGACTGCTCGATGGTGTCCTGCAGGTGCAGCTTGGTCCGCTGCAGTTCGCGCTCCAGGTTGGTCATTATCTGGTTTTCGGCGTGGTTGACATTGATCTCGCCGGCTTGTTGCGGGTCAACTTCGGTCTCTTTGAAGATCACCAGCACATAGTCGCTTTCGGTGGCGTCGTCCCTGTAGGGCAGGGCAGTGATGTCGACCAGATACTGGCCGTCGCCATGCTCAACCTGCACTTTGCGCGACGTCACGGGCAGGCCTGACTGCTGCACCTGAAACAGGGTTGTGCGGATATCCAGGCGCAAGTCCGGATGCACCAGCGCCAGCAGGTTGCGGGTCAGTTCCCCGGCGACATAACGCAAGAAGCGCCCGGCACCTTCGCTGATGTGCAGGATTTCGGCATTGATATCGACAATGACGCTCGGCGGCGCGGCTCTTTCCAGGGCGCGCAGGTGAATCTGCGCAAACGAGACCTTGGACGGGCTCTTGGTTTCAGTCACAACCGGCACGGAGCTGGAGCGCAGGTAGCCACCGCGTGGCATCGTCGGTGTACGGCGCAGCACGGTCGAACCGGCGCGCACACGGAAGATGCGATTGCGCTTGTCCACCGGCACAAACAGGTCCAGGCAGCCTTCAACCGACTCTGAAGAGCCCAAAAACAGGTAACCGCCGGAGCGAAGGGCGAAATGGAACATCTGCAGGATGTCGCGCTGTACCTCACGGTCGAGGTAGATCAGCAGGTTACGGCACACAATCAGGTCGATCTGCGAGAAGGGCGGGTCGGCCATCAGACTGTGTTTTGCAAACAGTACCTTTTCGCGAATCTCTTTGCGCACCCGATAGTGCTGGTTTTTTTCTTTGGAAAAATACTGGCGCAAGCGCGTCGGCGGTACGTCGGTGATGATCGCTTCGGGGTACACGCCGTTGCGCCCGTGGGTGATCGCCCGCTCATCAATGTCGGTGGCAAACACCTGCATTTTCGCATCGCTGGCGTCCAGCGCCAGTTGTTCGGCCATCAGCATTGCCAGGCTGTAGGCTTCTTCACCGGTGGAGCAACCGGCCGACCAGATACGTACCTCTTCCCGATGGGGCACGGCGTCCTCCAGAGATTTCACCAGGTTGGGAATCACATCACGCTCAAGCGCTTCAAAGGCCTCGCGATCGCGGAAGAAGTTGGTCACGCCGATAAGCATATCGCCCAGCAACGCCTTGGTTTCGTTGGGGTGGCTTTGAAGAAAGTTGTAGTAGGCCGCCAGGTCAGGCTGGGCGTTAACCTGCAACCGGCGCTCGATACGACGCAACACCGTGGCACGCTTGTAATGTTTGAAATCGTGGCCGGTACTGGCCCGTAATTGAATCAGAATGTCCAACAGCAACTGTTCGGCGACCGCAGCGTCGCGTTCACTGGTCGGGGGCGTGGTACGTATCTCTGGGTCATTCGCGGTGGGCAGGATGATCGCCTGCGCATTGCGCCACAGGTCCAGAAGTTTTTGCGGCATTTCCACTACGGGAAGCACCAGGTCGACCATCTGCGTTTCGATGGCCGCGAGGGGCATGCCGTCGAACTCGGCGTCTTCCGGCGCTTGCACCAGCGTAACGCCGCCTTGCTCCTTGATGCGCGATAACCCCACTGCGCCATCGGAGCCGGTACCGGAAAGGATCACGCAAAATGCGCGCTCCTTGTGGGTGTCCGCCAGGTCGCGAAAAAACAGGTCGATTGCAATGTGCGAGCCGCCTTCGCGTACCGAAGGCGAAACCGCCAGATAGCCATCATTCATCGCCAAATGTTGTGCGGGGGAGATGACGTAGACGTGGTTTTTTTCGATGGGTGTGGTGGCGGTGACTTGCAACACCGGCATCCGCGTCGATTCCTGGATGATTTTATCGGCCATGCTTTGATGGTCGGGCGACAGATGCAGAATCACCACGAAGGCCATGCCGCAGTCTTTGGGCATTTGTTCGAAAAATGCCTTCACCGCTTGCAGCCCGCCCGCCGACGCACCGATACCCACGACCGGAAAGTCCAGGTGGCTGGGCATCAGATCCTTGCGTTGCGGAACGTTCAGGGACCGCGGTGGGGCAGATTTCATGGGGTAAACCTAGATTAATAGCGCGCTAAAAAAACGTGATCACACGGTCTGGATTCAGACGAGGTGAGGATGGGAGAGAGGGCGGAATATAGCTTATTAACGGCCTGGCCTAGAACGTTTTAACGTCACTCGGTCAATCCGCGCCGTTCGGTTGAGTTGCAAATCCTGTCGAAGGTTTACTCGGATCGACGGGTGGCACCTCACCACCGCAACGCTAATCCGGATTCTGCAATTTAGTCTGAACTATTACCTGCTGTCAGTCCTCGCAAGAATAGGCAAACGAAGGAGGACCTCCGATGAGCAACTACCCAAAACCACCGTTCAAACCCCAACAGCAAGCGGTGCCCGGCGCGCAATACCGGATGGACCCGCAACCCGATTGTGGTGAAAAAACCTATAAGGGTTCAGGCCGTCTGGCGAACAAAATAGCCTTGATCACCGGCGCCGACAGCGGCATCGGCCGAGCCGTCGCCATTGCCTTCGCACGTGAAGGTGCGGACGTAGCAATCTCCTACCTGGACGAGCACGAGGACGCTAAGGAAACCGCGCGCTGGGTCGAAGCGGCCGGCCGCCAGTGCGTGCTTTTGCCGGGTGATTTGAGCCGCCAGCCGCACTGCGCGGCCATCGTGAATGACACGGTAGAAGCCTTCGGCCGCATAGACATTCTGGTCAACAACGCAGCCTTTCAGATGACCCACGAAACCCTGGAGGAAATTTCTGACGAGGAATGGGTGAAGACTTTCGACGTCAACGTCACCGCCATGTTTCGGATCTGCAAGGCTGCGCTGCCCCATATGGCCGAGGGCAGTTCGATCATTAACACCAGCTCGGTCAACTCCGATGCGCCCAACCCGACCCTGTTGTGTTACGCAACCACCAAGGGCGCCATCGCCAATTTCACGGCAGGCCTGGCGCAGTTGCTCGGCAAGCGCGGGATCCGCGTCAACAGCGTCGCGCCGGGGCCTATCTGGACACCTCTGATCGTGTCGACGATGCCTGAAGAGTCAGTGAAGAATTTCGGTGGCAATACGCCCCTGGGTCGCCCAGGCCAACCGGTCGAAGTGGCGCCGATTTATGTGCTGCTGGCATCCGACGAGGGCAGTTACATCTCCGGCGAACGCTACGGCGTGACGGGCGGTAAGCCGATTCTCTGACGCATGGCCGGCGCAACGTGTTGCGCTGGTTTTCATTCGACCTGCTTTAAGCGAGGGTTCCAATGACAACGACAGTAGGTGACTTTCTGGTTGAACGGCTTGCCCAGTGGGGCGTCACGCGGATTTTTGGTTATCCGGGTGACGGCATCAACGGCGTGTTTGGTGCCTTGAGTCGCGCTAACGGCAAGATCGAGTTCATCCAGGCCCGTCACGAAGAAATGGCCGCGTTCATGGCTTCGGCCCACGCTAAATTTACTGGCGAGCTTGGGGTATGCATTGCCACCTCTGGGCCGGGTGCGTCGCATTTGATCACTGGACTGTATGACGCGCGTATGGACCACATGCCGGTGCTGGCCATTGTCGGGCAACAGGCCCGGGCAGCGCTGGGCGGCCATTACCAGCAAGAGCTGGACCTGGTCTCGATGTTCAAGGACGTGGCCGGCGCCTTTGTGCAACAGGCCTCGGTGCCGTCGCAGGTGCGCCACCTGATTGACCGTGCGGTACGCACCGCCGTCGGCGAGCGTCGGGTCACTGCGATCATTTTGCCCAACGACTTGCAGGAAGCTGCCTACGAGCCGCCCGCCAGGGCCCATGGCACGGTGCATTCCGGAGTGGGCTACAGCAAACCCAAGGTCGTGCCCTATGACGCCGACCTGCAGCGCGCGGCGGACGTACTCAATGCCGGCAAAAAAGTTGCAATTTTGGTCGGCGCCGGGGCACTAGCGGCGACTGATCAGGTGATCGCCGTGGCCGAAGCATTGGGCGCAGGCGCCGCCAAGGCCTTGCTCGGCAAGGCGGTGTTGCCCGATGACTTGCCGTGGGTGACCGGCAGCATCGGCCTGCTCGGCACCGAACCCAGCTACAAGTTGATGACCGAATGCGACACGTTGTTGATGATCGGCTCGGGTTTTCCCTATGCCGAGTTCCTGCCCAAGGAAGGCCAGGCGCGCGGCGTGCAGATTGACCTGCAACCCGACATGCTGAGCCTGCGCTACCCGATGGAGGTGAACTTGCTCGGCGATGCGGCCGAAACCCTATCCGCACTGCTGCCGCTGCTGGAACACAAGACCACGCGTACCTGGCGCAAAAAGGTCGAAGGCTGGCGCGCAAGCTGGGAGAAAACTCTGGAGAAACGCGCCCTGGCCAAGGCCAAGCCGATCAACCCACAGCGCGTGGTATACGAACTTTCGCCGCGCTTGCCCGACCACGCGATTATCACCAGCGACTCCGGCTCCTGCGCCAACTGGTATGCGCGTGATCTGAAGATCCGCCGAGGCATGCAGTGTTCGCTGTCCGGCGGCCTGGCGTCGATGGGCGCCGCCGTGCCCTATGCGATTGCGGCCAAATTCGCCCATCCGCAGCAAACGGTGATCGCGCTGGTAGGCGATGGCGCGATGCAAATGAACAACATGGCCGAGTTGATCACCGTCGCCAAATACTGGGGGCAGTGGCAGAGCCCGAAATGGATCTGCGCAGTCTTCAACAACGAGGACTTGAATCAGGTCACCTGGGAGCAACGGGTGATGGAAGGCGACCCCAAGTTCGAGGCCTCGCAGAACATTCCCGACGTGCCTTACCACCTGTTTGCGATCTCGCTGGGGCTCAAGGGCATTTTCGTCGAGCGCGAAGAAGACGTCGCGTCGGCCTGGGAGGAAGCGCTCGCCTCGGATGTGCCGGTGTTGATCGAGTTCAAGACCGACCCCAACGTGCCGCCGCTGCCACCGCATATCAAGCTGGAACAAGCGAAGAAATTTGCTTCCACGCTGCTCCAGGGCGATCCGGATGAGGCCGGGGTGATTGTGCAAACTGCCAAGCAAGTGCTGGCGAGTGTCTTGCCGGGGCGCGCGAAGCCTTAGACAGGCCGCGCCGATAACAAAAATAACGAACTCCTGCGCACCCACGCAGCCACAGCTGTAAGGACATGGACATGAGAATCCGGCGATGACGCAGATTTTCAGGCGCTCAGCCGACACTTGGTTGCGCGTGGGACTGCTGCTGCTGATCGTCGGCCTCTCGGGAGGCTTGCTTGTGGCATTGACCCTGGAGGGCACCGACTACCGCACCGGGCGTAATTGGGTGGTTGAACAGCCCTTGCCCTTCAGTCATGCCCACCACGCGGGCGAGCTGAAGATTGACTGTCGCTACTGCCACAGCGCGGTCCAGTCCTCGGCTATCGCCAGCCTGCCGCCCACCGAAACCTGTATGAGCTGTCATTCCCAGGTCTGGAAAAACGCCGACGTGCTGGCGCCGTTGCGCATGAGCCTGCGCGAGCATGAGCCGATGCACTGGCAGCGCGTGGTCGAGCTGCCGGACTACGTATACTTCCATCACGGCGTGCATGTAAACGCTGGTGTTGGCTGTAGCGAATGCCACGGCCAGGTCGACCGTATGCAACTGATGTTCAAAGCCCAACCTCTGAACATGGGCCAGTGCCTGGCCTGTCACCGCGACCCGGCACCGCACCTGCGGCCGGTGGATCAGGTGACCAATATGCAATGGCGTACCGATGAGGATCGCCGCGCGCTGGGTGAGCGGCTGATGAAAGCGCACCCTATTGAAATCCGAGGTCTGACCGACTGCGGGACGTGCCACCGCTGAGCGCGCCACTGGATTTCACCGCCTTGCGCGGGCAACTGGCCGGGCTCAAGGGCCAGGCCTATTGGCGCGGGCTTGAGGCCCTAGCGGCGTCCCCCGAGACCCAAGCGCTGATGGAAGCGGAGTTTTCGGGAGCGGCACCGTTGATGGACCGCCGAAGCTTCCTGCAACTGATGGCGGCCAGCCTCGCCATGGCCGGGCTGGCCGCGTGCGGCAAAACCCCGGAACAGGCCGTTACGGCGGTTAACCAACCGGTTTCACTGACACCGGGTGTCGCCGCCTGGTAGCCACCGCCATACCCTTCTGCGGCGTCGCTCAGCCGGTGCTGGGCAAGACTGTCGCCGGACGCCCGATCAAGCTGGAAGGTAACCCCGAACACCCGATGTCCGGCGGCACCTGTGACGCGTTCACCCAGGCGGCGATCCTGCAACTCTATGACCCTGACCGCTCCCAGGCGCCGCGCTTCAAAGGCCGCGAAACCAGCTGGTCGCATGTGCTTGCGGTGCTGTCGGGCATGCAACAGGCGCTGGATGGGGTCCACGGCAAAGGCCTGCACATCGCCTGCGGCGCCAGCAGTTCGCCGACCCTCGGGCGACAGCTTGATCAACTGCAAGAACGCTGGCCCCAACTGCAGCTGTACCACGCTGGAGCGTTCAACGAGACCGCCGCCTTGCACAGCAGTGAACGCGCCTTCGTCCGGCCGTTGAGTGCACGCGTGCATTTGGAACAGGCCGAGGTGCTGGTGTGCCTGGAATATGACCCATTGGGCAGCGGCCCCTGTCAGACGTCGTTGCAGCGCGGCTGGGCCGAGGGGCGGCGGCGGGCAGCCGCTGGTGAGGGCGCCGCATTGGCCTTCGTGGCTGAAAGCATTCCAACCCTCACCGGCGCGCCTGCCGATTGCGCCATCGCGCCTGCCTGACCTGTTGTTGGCCTTGAGCCAAGCCTTGGGCGAAACGCTTTCGGCCACGCCGCGCTTGACGGCGGTGCAGCAGCATTGGGTTGACGCGGCCGCGGCCGCGCTCAAGGCGCATCCCGGCCGAGGGTTCGTCGGCGTCAGCCCTCAAGCGCCCGAGGCGCTGCAGGCGCAGGTCATGCACCTGAACCAGCGTCTCGGCCATCCGGACTGGCAGGTGCCGAGCCTGCTGGGCTATGCGCAGGAACGCCGCTGGGATCCGCTGGGCCAGCTGAATCGCGAACTGGCAGCGGGGCGCGTGACCCACTTGGTCATGCTTGATTGCAACCCGCTGCAGACTTCACAGCTTGTGCCCGACCTGGAGCAGGTGCCGTTCCGCCTGCACGCCGGACTCTATTACGACGAAAGCGCCGCGCAATGCCACTGGCACCTGCCACTCAACCATGCGCTGGAGGGCTGGAGTGACGCCCGCGCGGCAGACGGCAGCGCCTGCATTGTGCAGCCGCTGATCGAACCGATGTACGCGACCCGTACGCTGCATCAGGTGGTCGACATGCTGCTCAACGCCGCCGAGGTTGATGCCCACCAATTAGTCCGCGCCACGTGGGCGCCTATCCCCGAGACTCAATGGCGCCAGGCTTTGGCAGACGGCTGGATCGAACCGGCTGCGCCGCCCATAGAAGTCACCGCCGCGCCAGCGGCAACGCCCGCGTTGACCGATATTGCCGGCCTGCAGGCGGTCATCCGCCCGGACCCGACGGTGTGGGACGGGCGTTTCGCCAATTGCGGGTGGCTGCAGGAATTGCCCAAGCCGATCAGTACCCTCACCTGGAGCAACGTGATCGGGCTTTCGCCGCGCCAGGCGGAGCAGTTGGGCCTTGGCAATGGTGACGGCGTTGAAGTAACCCTGGCCGACCAGACTGTGCGCGGGCCCGTGTGGATCGAGCCGGGGCAGGCCGACGAGGTCATCGCTTTGTACGCCGGTTATGGCCGAACCCACGTCGGGCGTGTCGGCAATCACCTCGGCTACGCCGTCAGGCCGCTCGAACAGCTGTCCGTCGGCGCGACCCTGCGTGCCACGGGCGAGCATTATCGGTTGGCCGCAACGCAGACCCATCACCAACTCCCAGGCAATGACGAGCCGCTCATCCGCGTGGTCGCGCGCGATGCGCCGCGACTGCCCACCGAATCGATTCCGGTGTCGCTCTACAGCCCGGCCGCCGACAGTGGCCCGCAATGGGGCATGGTCATCGACCTGGACCTGTGCACTGGCTGCAACGCCTGTGTCGTCGCCTGCCAGGCCGAGAACAACATCGCGGTGGTCGGCGCCGACCAGGTCGCCCAAGGCCGCATCCTGCACTGGCTTCGCATCGACCATTACTACCAGGGCCCGCTGGAGACCCCGCGCTCACGCTTCCAGCCGTTGCCTTGCATGCATTGCGAGCAGGCGCCCTGCGAAACCGGTTGCCCGGTGAATGCCACGGTGCACAGTCGCGATGGTCTGAACGAGATGGTCTACAACCGTTGCATCGGCACGCGCACGTGTGCCTCCTATTGCCCGTACAAAGTCCGCCGCTTCAATTGGCTGGACTACAGCGCCGATGCGGCGCCGTCGCTCCAGGCCCAGCGCAACCCCGAGGTGACGGTGCGCGCCCGGGGTGTCATGGAAAAATGTACCTACTGCATCCAGCGCATCAGCAGTGCGCGGATTGACGACAAGCAGCAAGGTGGCGACTTCGACACCTCAGGCGTGGTCACCGCCTGCCAACAGACGTGCCCCAGCCAGGCCATCCGTTTTGGCGACATTGCCGACCCGGCGAGCGCCGTCAGCCAGGCGCGCCGGGACCCACGCCATTACCGCCTGCTCGAAGCCCTCGGCACGCGACCGCGCACCAGCTACCTGGCGCAGATCGAAGAGGAGGGCGCGGCCGATGAGCACTGAGCCGTTGCTGCACGACACCGCGCATTTCTTGCCCAAAGACCTGAGTGACCAGCAGGTGTCGCGCCAGGTGTTCGGGCCGCTGCAACAGTTCCCACGGCGTGTGGCCTGGCGCTGGTTGTTTGGCGTCGGCGTCGGCGTCGTGCTGTTACTGGTCTACCTGGGCTCGGTCGCGGTGTTGTTGGCCAAGGGCGTGGGCATGTGGGGCAATAACCAGCCGGTGCAGTGGGGCTTTGCCGAGTACTCGCGGGTGCCTGCCGAGCATCTGGCGCTGATCCCTGAAGGCCTCGATTGGCCGTCCGCTGCCGGCGTGCCGCTGGCCGGGCATACCGCCTGGCAAGCCTTGGTCGAGCATGGCCAGGTCGAGCAGGGGCAGAAGGTACTGATCCATGGGGGCACCGGTGGCGTCGGCCATTTCGCGGTGCAATTTGCCAAGGTCAAAGGCGCCGAAGTCTATGCCACCGCATCCACTGACAGCTTGCCGTTCCTGCGCGAGCTGGGCGTCGACCGCGCCATTGATTACAAGACTGAACGGTTCGAGGACATCTGCAAGGACTTTGACCTGGTCATCGATTTGATCGGCGGCAACACCCAAGCGCGTTCAGGGCAGGTGCTTGGCGAGGGCGGGCGATTGGTCTCGACCCTGACCATGCCCGATGCGCACCATCCCCAGGCAGCAGGCAAGACCGGCACGCGGTTCACTGCCGAACCGCGCGGTGAGAACTGACCGAAATCTCCGGGCTGATCGCGGCGGGCAATGTGCAAGTGTATGTGGCCAAGACCTTTGAACTGGAAGAGGCCGTATACGCGCTGGACTACCTTGCCAACGGACACGTGCACGGCAAGGTTGTGTTGCACATCAGTGAGGAGGCGGTATGAGCGAGCATTCAAAACCAAGCCCTGGCACCCATGCAGGGCAAAAAATACGTCCTGAAACGGCCAAACGAAACGACAAATCGGAAAACCCGAATGTCGACCGCCCTGGGAAGTCGAGACCGAGCAGGGCGGCGTTGCCCCTGGGGGGCCTTCGAAAGACCCAGAGTCAGGGGCGTGACAATACGATGAGGCGCGAGCCTTGTTTTCGGCATGGCTGGCCGTTCATTAGCGCTTCGCGCGGTTAAGGCGCATCCACTCTCGATACGCGGTGGTACGTTGCGCGTCAGCGACCTTCTTGGCTTCGGTAAAGCGCGCCCATGTGGCTGCATCGCCGCTTTCGGCGTCGATGATTTTATAGGCCTGCGCGTCCAGACGATCGGCTTCGAAGAACATCTCCTTGTTTTTCGCCATCTCGTCATCCCATGTCTGTCTGGCGGTGTGGTTGAGTAGTTGACTGGTCATTGGGTGAAATCCTCCGCCCACTGGATCTCTGCCGCACCACTCCAGCGCACGTCAGTGATGCCGTATTTTTCTGCCATCGGTTTAGAGACACGTTTAACTTTTTGCTGGGCAAATTTGGGTATGACCGCGACGCCGGCGTCGCAGCTGGCCCAATGCCACGCCTCAACGTTATCCATGCGTGGTGCCCGCAGGATGAACGACTTGCGCTCACCGTACAGTTGGTAGCTGATCGTAAATAATTCGTTGGTTTTCATGAGGTCTCCCTATGCTCATGAACTTCAGATATTTGACATCAAAAAAAATTCAAATAGATTGTCCGACAATTCGATGAGCCACACGGTTGGCGAAAAACCTCAGTCATCTACCGTGAACGTTACCCAACCCGGGCCATCATTCGGCCGTTCAATGTCGGCAATTACACCGCTCACGCAAGAGCCGTCGGGCAAGTTGACCGTGACAAAGTTGGGGTTGCCGGGCCAGTCGAGCGGGGTCTCGAAGCTCAAATACCCAAGCGTGGATTTGCCGCTGCTGGTCAATTGGATCAAGACTGACGCATTCAGGCGTTCATCCGATTGTATTCCCAGATGACGTGAGGCGGTGATGACGCTGGCGTTACCTTGGTAGTCGTAAGACATGTTGGTTACCTCTTCGGGTGGGCGCGGTCAGGGGCGACGTTTAGGGTTCGATTGATAGCGGCGCGCAACGGCAACACCTCCCAGCAATAGCGCGGCGCCGACGGCAACGAGCAGATACAGTGCAGGTTTGCTGTTTTGCCGCCAGACGCCCTCGACTCGGCGCTGCCCCGTTGACGGCGTAAAGAGGTTGCCTGAGGACGTGTCGGCCTGCGGGCTGCGACCGAGCGCGAAGCGCGTCAGCCAGCCCGACATGTGGGCAAAGCCTGGGACCAGGAAGTGAGCCACCCTCGCAGCGGTGGCGGCGGCGGCCACGGTGATGCTGTTGCGCGGCTGAAGGGCGCAGGCAACCATGGCGTCGGCCACCAGGTGCGGGTCATAAACCGGTGATGGGGGCTTCAGCGCGTGGCCGGTGAAGTTACCGCCATCTCGAAAGCCTGGCGTGTCCATCACGGCCGGGTAAATGTCACACACGTGAATGTCCGGCAGGCCGGTCAGCTCGGCGCGCAATGCTTCACTCAGGCCGCGCAGGCCGTATTTGCTCGCCGAATACGCGACGGCATACGGCTGGGCAACCCAACTCCCGAGTGACAGGGTGTTGATCAGGATGCCGGCCTTCTGCGCCTTGAAATAAGGCCACGCCACATAGGCGCCACGCAGGTAACCGAGCAAGTCTGTCTGCAACACCTGTTCGTGGGCTTCCAAGGGCGTGTCTTCGAAGCTCCCCACGGCACCCACGCCGGCATTGTTGATCCATATGTCGATACGGCCGTGGCCGAACGCTGCGGCTTCCGCTGCCAAGGACCTCATCGGGTCGGATTGGGTGACGTCGGTCTGGACGGCAATCGCCTCGGCGCCGCGCAGGGCACATTCCTCGATGACTTCGGCCAGCGCGGTAGCGTCCCGGGCTGCAAGTACCAAGCGTGCTCCTTGCTTGGCGAAGGCATGCGCGGCCGCGCGCCCGATTCCGCTGGACGCACCGGTGATTACCACCGTTTTGCCGTGCAGTTGGCCGCTGACGGGGCGGGCGACGGAGGCGTGCTCGGGCTGTGCGTTTGGCACATGCACTTGCACGGCTTCCAGCTCGAGGCGGGCGCCATCATTCAATACCAGGGTCAGGTTTTCGATGATGCCCGCCACCCGGTCGGGGAAAACCGGTTCGCCCATGGCATCCAGCTCGTCGTACAAGAATTGCTGGCCCTCCAGCCACCCGACGGCCGTCATCAATTCCGGGCCCAGGTAGTACTTTCCATCAAGGAAGAACCCGCCGAAGTTGTGGGTTCGCTCCAGGTTGTGCACGACATAGCGTTCGCCGCGCATCATTCCGGTGCCTGAATCGATCATGATGACATCCTCCATTCACGTGTGTTTGGTAGAGAAGGCGGCGCAAATGATCGTTCAATCGAAATGACTGTAAGGCACTGTCAATGGGCGTGCGGCGTTGCGGTCGGGTCGACGATTTGAATGATTTCACCCTGACGCCACGCATCGGCGCCTGGTGCAATCGGTGGCGCAGCGATGTCTGCGCGCGCCTGCTTTTTCTGGCTGCTGTCGATACCCATCCGCTGGTCCCGCTCAGCGACCATGTGCGCATCCGCCTGCCCGTCGGCGGTGAACCCCATCATCAACTGAGGCACGCCCAACGGCAGGCGTTTGTCGAGGTCGGTATGCCAGGTGTGCCAGGTTTTGCCATAGGTATGCACCAGCTTTTCCATCAGGGCATACTCGGCTACCGCAGGAATCCCTGGTGCAACCAGTTGACCCGATTTCACTTCATGCACATGGCTGTGCCACAACGCTTTCTCCGGCGTGGGCAGGCTGTTGAACAGTTGCTCGCTGATGATGTACTCCACGCCCATCAGCTTGGCGTCCTTGCGGTTGCCGTCATAGATCACGCACTGGATCACCTCTTCGTTGAGGATTGCGCAGTAGTGATGGGCTTCCATTTGCACATCGTGGTGCCCGTTGTAGAAGTGGAAACCATCCAGGTAGGCGTTCAGTGCGTCTATTGGTGGACGCGACTGCAACAGGGCAGCGCCCGCTTCCAGTGTTTGGGTGCTTGGGTTTTCAGGCTTACCGGGTGCTTCGACGTTTGAGGGTGAAGTGTTGCCGGCACACGCGCTGAGCAGGCCAAGGAGCGCGGTCAGGGAAAGTGAGGCGCCAGCCCGGGGCTTTGCAGTGTCATTCATCATAGGTTCCATCCTGCTGTGTGTTTTCAAATTGAAAGGTTAAAGCCAGCCCTAACCGTGTTCAGATTGGAAAGACCAGCGTTGCGCGCGTTCAAATTTTTACCTGTTTTACTGGAACACCATGGGGGCAGGTGGGTCATGTTTAAGGAGTCGCCGATTACGCAATCTTCTTCGACCTGAGGCTATTGAGCCTATGAACAATACCCCAATGCCGCTGTTAGCATTACTCACGCAGTGACTGCTCGCCCGCGGGCCGGGAGGCCAGGAAGACGAGGTGCGCGCCATTTGCTTTGTACAACGGAGCTCTTTGTGCGACGAAGCCTGGGTGGACCCGGCGGGTAATGTTGTTGGGGTGATCAAGGGCTAACCGCGAAAGCCGACCCTGGACGTGCGGTAAAAATCATGGCGCACATGGGTGAGATCGTCATGGTCGTCAAGCGGGTGAAAACCGATGGCACCTTGCGCGCAACGGCACTGGGTGGTGCGAATCCTATCAATTTGCGAAGCCATGCTGAGATGTTGAGGCGCAATGCCGCCAAGTTGTCCGGCTTGACAAAATCGCTGTACTGCTTGCGCAGCTTCCTCATGTCTTTGAACCAAGTTTTTCCATGCGCAATGCCGTATTTTGGGCTTGCTGCTTTGCATTACGATGGCTGCCGCTTTTGCGTGAGCGTGCCAGGGGCGGGTGAGCAGGGTTAGCCGGTACGGCGATCTATCCAAAGGCCGCGATACGTCCCGTCATCACCCTTTACGGGACTTTGATCAGGAAACGGTAGTTGTTTGATCCTAGCCAACTGCGCCTGGCTGGGCGCTTCGCGACAAATGTCCGCATGCTGGCCAGGCGGGTAAGCGCCTACCACCAGGAAGTCTTCGCTGGCGCTGATATTGCGGTGCCCGGTCCCGACGGGTAGCAGCAGGACATCGCCAGCGCCCACCTCCAGAATATGTCCGTGGGAGCCACCGAGCATCAGTTGTGCATGGCCTGTAGCGACACCAAGCACCTCATGCCCTTCGGTATGGTAGTGGTGATAGTCATAAATCCGACTGCGCCACTTGGGCGGCCAGCCCTGAGTGGTGAACATTTCCTCAAAGCGCGTGGCCAAGTCAACGAACTGTGGTGATAGTACCTGGGTATACACGAGTACAGGGAGGTCAGGGTTATTCGGCACGGGGTGATTGGGCTCGAACATCAGGGACGTTGGCGACGGTGAATCAGTCTGGGAAACAGTCATCTAAAAACTCCGATTGAGCGTGTGACGGCTATTGGGCTGACTGCTATATCAAATGCCCGCCCTCTTTTTCACAATCGACTTTAGACCCTGAGCGGCAGAGTGGTAGTCACCACCCGGGCATTGTTGGGGAGCATAGCCCAGGCATGACCGGAATCTCCTCGCACTTAAGATCGGCTATCTGGCTTGCTGGAGCCTCGCGGTTGAGCTGGTAAGCCTTGGCGAATAGGCCTTCCCAGACACAGTGGGGGGTGGGAGAGGGCGTAAAGTTTGAACAATCACAAACGCTTCGACGATTGACATTTACCTAAATCCATCAAGCCATGATGCGAACACTGTGCGATCCATCGGTGTGAGGCATATCGTCCATGCGTGCTGCAGGACATTTTCGTTGTTACGGCTGGATTTCAATTGCCAATAGCAGTTCACCTGCGGGCAATGGTTGCACGTCCTTGATGAGGCCGTGGCAGGCAACACCTTCCCATTCGAACGCAATGGTATGGGCATCCTTTATTTGAGAGGGCCATGGAGGAGTCAGACGCAACTCCCACCCGCAAGCGATACGCGCCACCTGCGTCATGCATTCACAGGTAAGCGCATTTACACCGAACAGTGTGTCTTGAAGGTAGTCGATCTTGATGGCCCGCGCGGTGGCTTCAATAAAATCAGGCATAAAAAGACCTCGCATTTCTACCCTGTGGACGACAGCCGGGAAGACTGTCTGTACATCACCAATTGTTCCAATATTCACGGATGAGCTGGGTGACTCCCTGTTCTCCGTGATACTGGGCGCGATCGATGTTGGCGATGGTGAATTGGTCAGCGCCATGCGCCAACACGGGGATAGACAAGGTGCCATCCGGATTGATTTTGCACTTCACCCCCGCAATTAGGCAGGCGTGTCGAAAAGGCTATCTCAATTACCACTTGGTTAGTGTGTCCATGTGATCTACGTGCTTGAAGATTTGGACACCCAAAGGCTAGCTCAGAATATATTTACGTAAATACTGGCATTGTGGTGGCACTGAAGTGCGGGCGCCCCTTGTCGAGATTGGGTTAAGTCCGAACATCGAGCTGACTTAAACCTTTCGCCATTGCGCAGTGTCGATTGCTGTAGACGCTTAGCAAGGTTGAGGGAATATCAATGATAAGGGGTGAGATTTCTGCACATAACATACCTGGCTTCTCTATGCCTACCAATGCCCCCAAGGAATTGAACCTTCATGAGGTCAGGACCCAGCCATTGGAATGGGTGATGTGTGGACCTGATTGACTGGGTGCAGTGGCCAGCCATGGTCGTGACGGTCATCTCGGCTTGGTTCATCGGATCTCAACGACCGCGCCGACGCATGATTGCCTTTTGGGGCTTTATCCTCAGCAATACGCTATGGATCATTTGGGGGTGGCACACAAATGCTTTCGGTCTGATTGTGCTCGAGTGCATTTTGCTGGGCATGAACGCTCGCGGATTCAGGAAAAATCAACACGGTAACCGGGCCTCCGGTTGAATCGCTATTACTGATTCTGAAAATTCTTCTTAAACCCGCGCAGGTTCATCGAGCAGAGGCAGATTTGCAGCACGATCAATGCATAGGCCTCAGCGTAAGCACCCCATATAACCCAAAGCATATTGCTCAATATGAAGCAGAAGAACCCCGCCATTCTTCTCGCCGGGCGTTGAGAGCCAATAAGCCACGCCGCTATCACTGTCACTACCATGGCAGGCCACTGAACGCAGTCCATATAACTCAACACATCTCCTCCGATCAATCTTCTGATGGTTTAGATGAAAGAGGTACGTACGGGAGAAAAATTCAAACTTTTTTTAATTGGTCTGAGAATTACCGCCCGTCAGACTGGAACTGGATTTCTTGAACATACGACTTCCTCTTTCGGACAAATAAAACATGTGCTGACGAAAATTCCCTTTCGTCTTGCCTTTGGGAGAACGCAATGAAAGCCATCGTTTACAACGGCCCTCGTGACGTCAGTGTGCAAAATGTACCGGACGCGAAAATCGAAAAGCCTACCGATGTTTTAGTGCGCGTAACAACCACCAATATCTGCGGATCTGACCTGCACATGTACGAAGGCCGAACTTCGTTTGAAGCTGGTAGAGTTTTTGGCCATGAGAATCTGGGCGAGGTAATTGAGGTTGGTGTAGGGGTTGATCGGGTCAAGATAGGCGACCGAGTTTGCTTGCCGTTCAACATCGGCTGCGGTTTTTGCGAAAATTGTGAGAAAGGCCTGACCGGTTTTTGCCTGACGGCTAACCCAGGGAGTGCCGGTGCGGCCTATGGTTTTGCCGACATGGGACCCTATCAAGGCGGGCAGGCTGAGCTGCTTCGGGTGCCATACGCCGACTTCAACTGCCTGGTGTTGCCCGAGGATGCGCAAGAGCGTGAAGAGGACTACGTCATGCTCTCTGACATTTTCCCGACGGGTTGGCATGCGACCGAGTTGGCCGGCCTGCTTCCTGGAGAAAGCATCGCCATTTACGGCGCCGGACCGGTGGGATTGATGGCAGCCCAGTCGGCCATGATCAAGGGCGCCTCACAAGTGTTTGTGGTCGATAACCATCCAGACCGTTTGAAGCTGGCCGCCCAGATTGGCGCCACGCCCATCAACTCGCTCGAAAAGGAAGCAGTCGATCAAATATTAAATCTTACTCATGGCAAAGGCACGGATCGCGGCTGTGAGTGTGTGGGTTACCAATGCTGCGATCGCCACGGTCATGAAGCTAACCACCTGACCATGAATAACCTCGTCGCTTCAACCAAAGCCACTGGCGGGATCGGCGTTGTGGGCGTATTCGTTCCGCAGGATCCAGGTGCAAAAAATGAGCTGGCGAAGGAGGGCAAGATGGCCTTTGACTTCGGTGCCTTTTGGTTTAAGGGCCAGCAGATTCGCACCGGGCAGGCCAATGTCAAAGTTTATAACCGCCGCCTGGCCGAGCTGATCCACCATGATCGTGCGCATCCGTCGCAAATCATTTCCCACCGCCTGAAACTGGCTGAAGGGCCTGAGGCGTACCAGCACTTCGATGCACGTGAAGAGGGTTGGACCAAAGTGGTGCTCAAACCCAGCGCATAACAGGGAAACCTGTACGAGGAGAACGGGATGAACGACCTACCGGTAAGCGATAAAAAGCTTAAACCATTGCCTTGCGCGCCCTGCTTCGAATATATCCCGGACGATGATGCAGAGAACAGCGAAGAACAGGCCAATGCATTGCGCGCCATTCTGGAAACCACGTTCAACAACCGCGAGTACGCAAACCCACCTATGAAAGGTCCGCCGGCTTCCGGGGGCAGTGTAATGGCTGCCCCAGCATGAGCCCCATTTTCAAGGAGATTCATGATGAAAAAACTCTATACCTGCCTCGGTTTGTGCAGCCTGCTGCTTCTGCATGGCTGTTTCGATAGTTCCGACAATACCACCAGGGACAATACCGAAGGGACGAAGTCTTCGGTTCAAATGCAGGACAGGCACACGCAGGAAAGCAAGTAGTGGGTTCATACTGGCTAAGGTAAGCGGGGTAAAATTGAAAGGACGGGAATCTCGATGAGTTGTCTGATTTGCGTGGGTATTGCAGCACGTATTCGGTGCCGTGGCCCCTTGGAGGATAGGGACTGTCCCGAAGGTGAACGCTACCGCATGGCAGATGAGCTGGTTTGGCCTTGATGAATCAGGGCCAGATTTTGACAACTCCAGAATGTAGTGGACAACTTATCCCGGATACTGCACTAAGTTTTTTTCCTGCCTAAGCGGGCGCAAGCCCGCCATCAAATAATGACTGATGTCCTGTTGCGCCTGCTGAACCGACATATAACCTACTGAAGGTATCCACTCGGTTTTGAAGCTGCGAAATTTACGGTCCCTCAGCGAGTTGTCGTAGCAATTGCCCCGGCGACTCATGCTCTGCTTGATGCGGTACCGCCAGAGACGCTGGAGGAAGTGACGACTTCCTTTTGTGAACCCTAATTCGAATGAAACAGCAGCCCTTGAGGCTTCCCGCGTTGCTCCTAGGCCATATCCAGAGCCTTGAAAACCCAAGTCATCATCCGGGTTTCCTGATGACGCTTAGCCCACTATCCGACGCGCATAGTGATCCATAATCACGGCCAGGCACTGCCATTTTCCTTGCGCCCAGATATAGGTGATATCACCGCACCAAATCTTGTTTGACTCGGGAAATAGGACTATTGATTCAGTAAATTTGGAGTTTCAGCCCGCTCGTCCGTTGCTTTTTTGTAGGGATGTGAGCCGGGCTGCTTGCTGACCAACCCCAACTCCCGCATCAAGCCACGCACCTTGAAATGCACGATGTGTTCGCCATCTTCCTGCATCATCGACACAATACGGAGGCTTCCAGCAGCGCATCGTCCCTGGGTAAACAGCTCGTTGACCCGACTACGTAACCGAACTCTCTCGACGCCCGCAAATCGCCGCCTGAGGCGATGGGCGCGTGGTAAGTCGAACGGGTGACTTCGAACACCTCGCACAAGCTTTCAACGGGTTCGTGGGCACTTAGCTGATGGATCAGCGCGTATGCTCGAGGTCTTCCGACATCAAGAGCGTTGTAGCCTTTTTGAATATCGAGTTCTCTCGTTCAAGACGAGCGATTCGAACGTCCAGTTCTTGGATTTTTTACTGCTACGGGTTCAACGCCTTGCTCTACAGGGTGACGCCTGTGCGTTCCAGCTGAAGCTGTCCAACCCAACGGCGCAGAGCCGATTCGCCTACTCCGAGCGAGCGTGTAGCTTCGATGAAACTGTAAGTTTGCTGGAGTAGGAAGTCAGCAGCCTCGCGTTTGAGTTCAGCGGAAAAAACACGCCGTTGTTAAGTCATATAACACCTCGATTTGGCGAGCATTTTTCACCTAAATGGGTGCCCGGAATCATTTGACCACTACAATATGCCACATAGGCGTTTTAATCATGAAGTGTGGTGGGACTGAACGATGAGCAAAGATAGCAAATCCCTTGTAACAACGATTTTCAACCAGCTTCGAGTCCTACAAGAAACGGTAATGCTCCTACAAGCAGTAGATGAATCTGAGGTTAACACCCTACGTGGTGGGCAAACCGTAGACGTGCATGGGGTATTACATATGTCGTTCATGAAGCTTCAAGACCAGATCGCCGCAATGGAAGAAACCCTAGCCACGATTGCAGAAGCTACCGGCGCAATTTCGAAACTTTAACGGAAGGAGAAGGGTATGTGTGGCAGGGTTTTGATGTTCAGGGCGATGGATGAATACGTTCGAGAACTCGACCCGCAAGGAGATTTCTTCGCCAAAGTCGATAAGACTCCCTCAGGCGCTACAACATCGCTCCAAGCACTGACGTTCCTGTCATTCACGCTGAACCTGACGCTCCTGAGATCCACTCAGTTCAATAGGGATGGAAGCGTGAGATCTCCTGGTTTAAGCTAAAGATTGTGCAGCCTCTCAACGCACGCATAGAAACCACTGCTCGCGGGCGTTTTTACAAGGTTCTTTTCCCTGAGCATCGGAGCTGGATTCCAGCGGATGGTTGGTACGAGTGGATCAAAGAACCTGGAGATGAGAAAATAGCAGCCGTTCTTCATAAACTTGAAAAGCCGCATATCTTGTTCTTTGCGGGTTAGCACTGGTAGAACCGGTTGTAACAGCAGATGAGCCACCGGGGATTGTGATAATAACGGTTGATGCTACCGGAGGGATGATTGATGTGCACGATCGGCGCCCAGTTGTGCTATACCCAGAATTCGCTTCGGAGCGGCTCTCACCTGATATATGACAAAGGACCGGGCTAAAAAAACGCACGTGATTGTGGACAACTTGCAGAGGATTTTGAGTGGTATCCGGTTTCGAAAGAGATAGACAATATAAAAAAAAGGGGAATACCTCATAAAATCAATAGTATACGTTTTACTTTTCTCTGAATTTGTATTGATTTTGATCAGAATTTGTCTAGATGGATGCTCAGAATGTCTGACTTGCTGACAGTAAAGATGTATTCCAATTGGCTGCCTTGACCGTGGCCGATCTATATCTGAATTCGTAAGACATTTGAAGCAGGATTTGCGAGTTCGTGAAGCTTCGCTCACAGTGGGAGTGACTGAAAAAGCGAGTGCAAAAATCCGTTGAAAACAAGTGCGTGCTCGGATGAATGACACAGCCGCCTCCCTACTGGCTGATATCTGAATCAAAGCCTTTCTATCTTTTAGGGGAAACTTTGATTTTGAACCGTTGTCATCCGCAGACACACTATGAAGGATGACCGCTATGCCTCGGGCAATTTGGAAGGGAGCAATCAGTTTCGGACTCGTACACATTCCTGTGGCTTTGGTGTCTGCCACCTCTCAACAAGGTATCGATTTCGATTGGCTGGACAAGCGCAGTATGGACCCTGTTGGCTACAAACGGGTCAACAAGGTCACTGGAAAAGAGATTACTAAGGAGAACATCGTCAAAGGTGTTCAGTTTGAAAAAGGACGATATGTAGTCATCAGCGAAGACGAAATTAAGCAAGCTCACCCGCGCTCGACGCAAACCATCGATATTTTTGCTTTTGTTGAGAGTAAAAAAATCCCCTTGCAACACATTGATACGCCGTATTTTCTGGCTCCTGATAAGCGAGGAGAAAAAGTTTATGCGTTGTTACGTCAAGCGCTGGTTGATACGAGCAAGGTAGCCTTGGCTAAAGTAGTTATTCGCACAAGCCAGCATTTAGCAGCTGTCATCCCTATGGATGCAGCAATCGTTTTAGTATTACTACGATGGCCAGCTGAAGTGCGCAGTCTTGATTCGCTTGAACTTAACAAGGATGTAACTGAAGCTAAACTGAATAAAAGCGAACTAAAAATGGCTAAACGTTTGGTCGAGGACATGGCAGCAGATTGGGAACCAGACAAGTATCGAGATACCTTTCAAGAGCAAATTATGGCATTGGTCGAGACTAAAGCCAGTGAAGGTAAGATTGAAAACGTAGAAACTAATACCCGGGATGAGGAACAGCGAAAAACGGCCGATGTTATTGACCTTGCAGAGCTGCTCAAGAGAAGCCTTGGTAGCAAAAAATCGCAGATTCCCACTGAAAAATCAAAATCTGCAGCAAAGCCGAAAGCTAAGAAATTAGTGGAGGCGGAGCCAGAAAAAAAGCGACATAGTAAATAATCGGATTTCTTCCGGCTATTCGCTACATAGTTTTGACTCGCGATGAGTCGGAGGAGGTATTTGTAGGGAAAGTTTGCAGTAGTGGGGCTTGTCTAATAAAGTCGATTGCGCAATTATTATAATTGGCTCACAATAAATTAGATATGGTAGAGCCTGTGTATTGCTATTTCAAATGGGTTTGTTTTTATTTCTCTGCTTTGTATCTCCGTGTTTTATAAGTCGGCAATAATTTGAAGATTTGGTGGGTTTTTATTGCGTGGTTTTTACTGTTTATTTTTACATTTTAATGCTTGTTGAGATCATAATAACTCTATGGCAAATCCGAATATCGGTAAATTAACTGGCTGCGAATTCAGTAAACAAAAAAGAGCCTTGTGGCTCCTTGTTGTACATGTTGGGCAGCCAGTTTCACGCCGCTCGTATTTATTCGCTTCGGCAGGCCTCGCAGAACCGATTACATTCTTGATAATTATTTCAGAAGGCGCTGACATTGAGCGACTGAGAAGCTTCAATTCATCTGGTGTGCAATTCCACGATTCGATTCGAAGTGTAGTGGTCAACTGACCCCGGACATGACGTTAGGTTATCCATAGTTTGTGGTGCCCAAGCCATAGACCTTAATTCAAATTAGCTGAAAGCATCTGCCATTTGTAAAAGCTGTGACCCTCGGGGCATCACACCTTCCTAATGCCATCGCTTAAGGCGATGGTGTACAACATTTCGGGGTCAGATCAATTCAAGTGGACACCATATCTAGCCTTTTTTAAGCGACGCCCATGCCACAAGAATGCCGTCCCTGTTCCAAGTCCTTTAAAGCCCAAGTCATCGCCGAGTGTGTGCAGGCTGGCCCCTCGATTGCCAATGTCGCCTTAACCCACAACCTCAATGCAAACCTTGTCCATAAATGGCTTCGGGTGCATATGCAGAAAAACGTGGTACAGCAAACTGCCTTTAGTCCGGTCAAGTCATTGTCTTTGACTGCGGCCCCTCGGGCCGAATCCAGTTGTACCGATGCATCAAAAAAAGACTGATGTCGCATTGGGCCCTTAGACCGTTCGGTAGCCCGTGATTGCTGTCCGTTCAGTTTTCAGTCTCCGAAACACACGATCAATCGGCGCATTATCCCAGCAATTTTTTCGGCGACTCATGCTTTGGTGCATTCGATAACGCCAGAGGCGCTGTCGCAATAAAAGGCTCGCATACTGGGCGAATTCAACCAGTCGTCGCAACACTGGATTGTTGACTGATTCTAGATACTCACTCCGAGCTTCGGCAGGTGTCTTCCAGTTTAGTGTTTTTCGGGGCTGTATGTTCAGCACATTAGCCACGACTTGGATCTCATGCGCACTCCAACGAGACAGATCTGTCCCTTTTGTGAAGTATTGCCGTAGAAGGCCGTTCGTATTCCTCTTTGTACCGCGCTGTGAGGGTTAGCTAAGAAGACATTCACTACGGACTCGATAGTAAATTGAGCGTTCTCCGACAGCTCCTTCCCGCGATCCGGGACAAAGATCTCCTCAGCTCGATGGGAAGACCATTCACTGTTTTCTTAAGTGCAGTGGCCATACTAACAGCTCCGTATCCAGCCAGTGCCGAGACGTTCTACGTCCGGGGAACTATCCTATTACCTTGCTTGCGGGGCAGATGGACCAGCATATTGAATCGAGTTGAGCGTTCTACCAACGGCTACACCCAACGTCATCACGGCCTTGATCCGCAAGGCATCAAGCTATTTTTGAATAATAGTGGAATCCGCGAACATGACTGAAGGTAATGCGCATGTAGCTGAAAGCCAGATTAGCAAACAGGACTCAACGGTAGTTACGCACATTGCAAGAGGCAAGAAAGCACTTGAGACTACGTACCCGAATGGGATTAAGCAGATCAAAGTAGGTTTTAGGTAATGCCCTGCTGTTAACGTACATGCATTCTTGCTGTGTGTGTTGCCAGGTTCAATTTTCTGATGCATATTGCTGCACATCATCGGAGCCGAATGGAGCTAGTTAAGCCGCATGATAGGTTGTATAGGTCGTAGATGTTTGCTGTATTTATGAGTTAGATAAAAAATAAAGGCACAGTAAGCTCCGTACCTTTATATTGGTTGATTCCGACCGGCTTAACCTTTCTATTATAATAAAACGGATATTCGCAGTGCCCGCCGGCATTGAGTACTTCTAATTCATAGACGGCTTGCAGGCACTGCTTGAGATCCGCATTGGGCAACTTTTTGCCATTGATGGTACATTCATGGTCTGCGCGCGTGTTGCACCAGGCTTCCTTTACATCGTTTTTTTTTTGCAGGTTTTGTCATGGGCGTATTTTCGATCCGTGGCGCGCTATCGACAGACGAGTCACTCGTTGCATTCACATCCCGTTAGTAGGCGGCAATAGTGTCTTTTGCGCTCGTTTTGCTGATGTCGTGATGAAGCAAGAAGTCCTGAGGTCTTTTGCGGGATTGAACGTAAATTACCTTTGTCCCCCTTTTATTTGGTCCGCCATCCATGCGATAGGCAATCGGATAACCATCCTCACTGTCATAGATGTAGTAGTAAGTGTAGAGACTAAAGCTAAGGTACTTTGCAGTACATGCCATAGATACCTGAGCCATTGGGTGCACGGCAAGTGCCTCGCACGCATTTGTCGCTGATGTTGTTGCTGAAGGTGACGTTGCGTTGCTGTTGTGCGTTCCACTGAGTAATATTTCTTGGAATGCTATACTAGGTGCAGCGGTGGAATTTTGACCCGTACTGATTCTTGGCCTCCGTACGCAATGGCATAAGGTAAATCGTTTATGCCTTGTTCATTTGGTAGCATGGGTGTATATAGGTTTCCGTAGTAAACTTCGGCTTGGGCGTTCAATGAAAGTGCAAGCGTCAAGCAGCCTGCTGCTTTGAGTACAACTAATTTTATATTCACTGTCTTAAACTCAGGGTGGGCGGAAGGAAGCTATTGGATTTTTGTAAGGTTCTTTGTGAGTGGCTTTTTTTTTTAAATCGACGATGGGTATTTTGGGATGTCGATAGCATTTAACGTGCCGACAATCTGTATTTCATTTTTGTTTTTTGTTATCGCAAATAGGAGGCTCCCGTATTCGGGTCTCCATGAATGCTGTTGTCCGCTGGATCTTATTAAATCTTTCATGCAGGTGTTGTGAGTCACAACTATAAGATTTCTGCTGATGATCTTGTGTTTTAGCAACTTGTCAATGATGTCGTTTCCGCATATGGCCTCTCTCTCGGATAGTAGGCTTGCTTTGCCTAGCATAATGTCGGATGTTTGAACTGTTCTAGTGGTTGGGCTAGTAAATACATCTGTGTTGTCTAGTTCAAAATAGGATTTTAAGCGGGTGCCTTCTTCTTTTGCTCTCTCGCTTCCAAGGACTGTGATTCCATTGTCTGGACCTAGGCACGGGTTGTTTGAGCGGTCGCAGCGCTCTTCGTGTCTTATCAATAAAATGACATTCCCATTTCTCCAATTTTCAAGGAGCCCTGAACTGGATAGTTTTTTATTCGAGCCTAAGTTTTCTACGGTGTTTTTCGTAAGAGCTTCGTAAGCACAAAATATCGCGCCAATAAGACCTGCGATTAGTATCGCTTTCGATAGGGTGATGTTAGGCATTTCGAATGTCCATTACCTGTATTTTATAAAGCCACTGCAGTGAGCTAGCTTGATGCTTGATTTGTTAAGCTCTGGAATATGCAGGAGGGCGAAGATCTGCGCCGGCTATTTTTTATATACAACTTTGATTTTTTTGTTAACGTAGTCTTTTATTACTTCGTAATCGGGGTCGTAGGTGGCGAGCGTATGGCCCGCACTAGCAACGGTAGCTGCGGCGGCTAAGGCAACCCCGACAGGTAGTGAGGCTGCTCCGATCAGAGTTCCCAAGAGTCCACCCTGTGCG
The DNA here is from genome assembly GCF_001294575.1 of Pseudomonas versuta. NCBI lineage: Bacteria > Pseudomonadati > Pseudomonadota > Gammaproteobacteria > Pseudomonadales > Pseudomonadaceae > Pseudomonas > Pseudomonas versuta. The sequence continues at coordinate 2,717,173 of NZ_CP012676.1, read as the reverse complement.
ATGGCTCCTTTTAGATCGACCTTCACTCGACACTTTAGTCCGAGGTGTTCGATGCGCATTTCCAAGTGTTTTATACTTGCATTGAAATTACCTCTCAGCCCGATAACTTCAAACGATGACCTGCGTCTCAATAAGTCATCCATCTGTGCTTCGTCTGTGCCTGTTACAGTCGTTAATGTCATCAGTGTTGCCTCTATGTATTATCAAATGGGTGTTTTCAGTTAAGTCAGCAATTGCGGTTGATCAGTGTGAACCGTTTTCGATGAGATAAATGGCCGGATAGGCCACATTTTTTGTGGTCGTATGCTTAGTGCTTTAAAGTATTTTTTATTTAATCCCTGAAGGATCATCTTCTTGTCGTAGCACAGGGGAGTGCTTTGGCAATTACCGCCTGCTTTTTTAACATCTTGCTCTTTTACAATGGGCAGATATTTAGGCAAGTCTTCATTTTCTATTTCTTTGCCATCAATTGAACAGTTAAAACTTGCCGTCGGCATACAGACAACGTCAGGTAAGGCCTGAGATGATTTGTCAGGTGGCGAGTTAGTAAGAGCCCCAGTATGTTTGCCACCAAATCCAGGCCCTGTTCCGCTTTTGTAAGAAACAGGGTTGCCTTTCGTGTCGGCTCCCAAATACCACCCGAATGTGTAGTGATAACTGCCCGCAGGTGCGTTGCCTGCGAAGCTGCCGCTATTCGAGCAAACGCCTTGATCATCACACATTGCATTTTGTTGGCTGCTTACGCTCTCAACACGTTGTTGGCCTTGCGGGTCTGTGTAGACGTTGCTGATCCGGACGGGACTGTTGGGAACACGGCAGTCCCATTCCTTGAGGCCGTAGTACTGATCTATCCGAAATAGAGAACAGCCTGTGACATCGTCTTGAGCCTGCGCGGCATTACCGAGAATCATCAGAAGAGGAATTAAGGTAAATAGCGGGTGCTTCATTATGGAGCCTTCTTATCAGGGGAAAAAAATTAGCCAAGGTTTGAGGTATTTCTGACCGAACCGATTCATCTCAAAGGCCTCGCTGATACGTAGCGGATCTCAATACTACCAAAACGGTAGTATCAGGCAAGGGACAAACAATCACGATGCCTTTTTGCCAAGTGGATCGTGTGAATGTCAGTCTTGGGAAAGCGCATAAAGCAGGCGCGCGTGCAGATGGGCTTATCGCAGGAGCGGTTGGGGTTGGATGCTGGCTTGGATGAGATGTCTGCGAGTACGCGCATGAATCGCTATGAGCTTGGAAAGCGGGTTCCTGCTCCTGATTTTGTCGAGCGTTTGAGTAAGGTACTCAACGTACCCGCAGCGTTTTTTTATGCCGTTGAGGATGATGAGGCAGAGTTACTGATAAAATTCCATAAGCTTGATGCGCTAAAACGCGTCGAGCTTATGAATCGGCTGGATGAGCTGCTTTACGCAAAGTAGCTGCCGTTAGCGCTCGTTGCAGAGCGCTCAGGCTGATTCTACGGGCACCTCGATTCCGGCCTGGCGTGCAATAATTTCAAATACCAGGCATGCGAGCAGCACAGCAATCAGCAGTGGCCAAAAGCGCGCCAGGATGAACGCGAGCAAAACGGCCAAGACACAGCAGGCCAATATGCCGAAAAACAGAAAAAGTAAACCGATAAAGCGTATTACGTTCATCGCGATTTCCTTCAGGCATTAAGCTGCTTGAGCGGAGAGTGCTCAAGCGGCAGTGGTGGAGAACAGCGTTAGGCTATCAATCGAAGAGCAGAGTCGAGTGCGCGTTGTTTGATGACAGCACCTCGGCCAAACCAAGCCGTGTCTATGCGGTATTCATTGCTGCGTGCCCGGCGCTCGTGATCGACATACTCGGTGACTGAGTTGAGCAAACCCCATGCCGTACCTTTCGCCGCTTCCAGCTGTGCCCCTCGACCATGCCCTTCATACATGCTCAGTACTTTGCTTAAGGCGCGTTCATTCGAGAGGCCCGCATGCTCAGGCTTACCTGTCTGCACCTCACACAACACACTGCGTAAATACGTCTTGGCCTCATGGTCTTTTACAGGGCGGGCTGCGAGCGTTCGCATGCTGTACATGAAGTCGTCCCATTGCGAGACGGTGATTCCCAGTTGCTGTTTGACAGCGCGAGGATCGAAGCGCGTGCTGTGTGGCACCTTGATCGCTTGACTAGAGCCGTTGATAGCAATCGTTAGCGTGTTATTGCAGACCACGCGAATGGTGGTCGGAGTCGCGGTGGTGGCGAGCGTGCCGTCGCATGAGGTGGCCAGCAGCAGGTAACCATTGACCTCGTCATTGCCTTTGAGCGTGGTTGACTCACCGGTGCGCGCTAGTGCCCAGAGTTTGCGGCCACCTTTTAGCACTCCAGCAGTTTCTAGCTCATAACCCGAGCGTTCGGTCAGATCTCGGTAAAACTCCAAGACTTCGCGGGGTTGGACCACTTGATAGCGTTGTGAGACCACCGACAGTGGGGCTTTGGTGTCAGAGCGAAATAGCACCTTCTGTTCTGCAAACGAATGAATGGTGCCGAGGTTGCCGACACTATCGGCCTTGAAGTGAACCGAGCTTTCCTGAATCTTCCAGTCCATTCCAGCCTCACGCTGCCATATTTCGATAGGCTTTTTTTTCGTCAGATGACGGCCGAGGCCGTGCCACGGGGTCGCACCGACGTAAGCCATTTGTTCGATTTGATGAGCCATGATTGCGATTCCTTTGGGTGCATGCCGGCATAGATGCCACACGATGCGTGGCACTTCCGGAGGTAGTAAGAGAGATGAAGGGGAGTGCGGTTTAGGTGGGTAAATTAAATCGATGCCCGCAGATCAGGCACAGATTGTGAGCCAGGATATGACGATCAAGTTTGTCGCCGATTTGAGCGCCTAATGCACAGCCGCCAGCGCCGCCAACAAGCCCGCCGAGGATGGCGCCAGAAACGGCTCCGAGGGTAACTCCGAAGGGGCCTGCAATAGCTCCGACGGTAGCACCCGCCTGACCGCCAGCAAGTGCTGCACTGACGCCGCGTGCTGCACCGCCGACCGTACCGATGGCCGCTGCAATTTTCATGGCTTGGTGTAAGGAAGCGATTTTGGGTGAGTTACAGCGAGGGCACTGCAATGACATGGTATGAAGCTCCATGGTGGGGGTGTCATAGCAGTGATGTAGGACTGAGTTATTTTGCAATTGAATCGCTTCGAGTGGCAGCACCGATGTCGGCCTCCTAGAGCCAGAGGTTATTCAGGAATGGCTGACCCATTCTCGTTGAGGGTTACAAAGTCGGCCCATTCAGTCATTAGCGCACGGCGCTTTTCCAGTAAGTCACTGCGCCAGTAGGCGGCCTCGGCACCGTTGGCGACAACGTGAGCTAAAGCCATCTCGCAGACCTCTCGTGCATGGTGCGTACATTCAGCAGCCCAATCCCTGAAGGTGCTGCGAAATCCGTGAGCAGTAATGACTTTGTCATTGCTATCGCGCCAGCCCGTGCCTCCATCTTCCAGGCCCTTTTGGTCCATGCGGCGTAGCAGCATCAACATGGCCATGTTGCTAATCGGTCGACCTTTACGTGCCCCTGGAAACAGTAACGAACTGCCTTTCACTCGTGGGAGTCCTTCCAGTAATGCAATCAGCGCATCTGATAACGGCACCGTGTGGATTTTGCACGCTTTCATTCGTGCTGCTGGAATCGTCCATAGCTTGGCTTTCAAGTCAATTTCACTCCAGTCGGCCGCAAGAACTTCACTGGTTCGGCAGGCAGTGAGGATGGTCATTTTGAGTGCGCTAGCGGATTGCCCTTCGACCTTATTAAACGCCGGTATGAAGCGAGACAACTCCGAGTAGGGCAATGCTGGGTGGTTCAGGGTGCGTTTAGCCTTGGCGCTTGGCGGTAACAGTTTGTCCAGGTGTCCACGCCAGCGTGCGGGGTTTTCACCGTCCCGCAGCCCACGCGCTTTGGCTGCATCGAGGACCAGTTCGATCCTGTTACGTACTCGACTGGCTGTTTCGGCTTTGCTGGCCCAGATGGGCTTAAGGATTTCTAGAATATGCTCGGTGGTGATCTGATTTGTAGCGAGATTACCGATGACGGGAGCGGCGTAAGTTGCCAGTGTGTTCGTCCATTGCTGAGCATGTTTTACGTTTTTCCAGCCAGTACGATGCGCTTCTATGTAATCGTTTGATACGTCCTGAAACGTTAGGGATTTCCTTATGCGTTGGTGCTCAGCAGCCTGCTGTGCAGCGCGTTCATCATCACGAGCCTGCAAGGGATCAATGCCATCCTGCAACAGCCGTCGCTTATCGCTGGTTTTTTGTCGAGCTACCTTGAGACTGATTCCTGGATAGGTGCCTAGTCCCATTTCTCTACGTTTTCCTGAAAGCTGGAAGCGCAGCACCCAATACTTCTTTCCGTTGGGTTTGATCAGGAGACGAAGGCCGTCTCCATCCTCGTAGGTGCCTGAGGTTGTCAGGTTTTCAATTTGCTTTACGGTCAGCTTGCCCATGATGTGTTCTTCCTGTGTTTTGTTCCCCCATCTGTCCCCCCATTGAGAGCTTGAGGGTAGTGAATCTTGGCGGATGTCTTGAGACGATAGTAGGATTTATGAGGCCGTATTATAAGGGTGTGGTGGATGTTTTAGGTTTCTGGTGGATCTTGATATGGCGGACATCGCCTCCGCCATATTGCTACACCGCAGAGCCCGCCTTTTGGCGGGCTTTGTCGTTTCTGGGTTTTGGGAAAATCTCTGCCCAGACTCTCGTCTTTCCCGAATCGTTTCAGGTTCTTCGCATTACCTTTCCTTATTAATGTGCTGTGAGTAGTCGCGAAGGGCTTCGATGACTCATAAGGATTTACTACGGGGCAGTGGCTTGGGCGAGGTTGTCAGCCGTTTCGTCAGGCAGACGCTGGGAGAAGGCAGGCGTGGAAGGACCGGTGTAGTGATGGGTAATACAACACACTACACCGGGTTGCAGGGCAGGGATTCACCCGTCAGAGGTGTTTGCTATCGAGTCGGTTTCGCATGTCGCGGTACTGTCCGGTTGCTTGCGGGGCTGGCATCGCTTTGCACCAAGTTGACCTGCGATGGTTCAGATTGCCGCGTAGGCCAGGGCTGCAAGGTGCTGTGCGCGTGGATCAATCATCGTGTGTCCCCCTGAAGTGGTTGTCACAAAGCTGAAGCTGATCTCGCGCTCAGGGTCTGCAAAGGCTATTGGACCGCCAAGCCCGATATGGCCAAAAGTGTTTGGCCCCATGCAGTGTGATGCGTTCGGATCGGCTTTCTGTTCCATCATGCAACCCAGGCCATAGCGCATTGGCCGCTTCCAGATGCGATCTATGCCGCTGCTTTGCTCTTTGGTAAATTCATTCAGCATCTGTGTACTGATGAAGCGCCCGGCCAGTAGTGCGCTGTAAAAGCCGGCTAAACCACTTGCCGTACTATGTGAGCACGCCCCGGGGTGCTTGAAGGCCCACCATCTTGGGTCAGATGAACGCTTGGGCGACATTCCCGGATTGGTGAATGCCAGAGTCGAAATGTCTTGCGAATCACCAGCGACCACTGCTCGCAGGTGCTTGGAGTAAGGGTCGCCTGTTCGTCCCTTGGCCGCGTCAAAATGGGCGATGCGGTAATAATCTTGTTGGTCCACGCCCAGATGAACTTCTAGCCCATGGGGCTGTGTTATTTCTTCATGGATAAAGGTGCAGGGGTTGCGGCCGTCAGTTCGCCGAATCAGCTCCCCGATTATCCAGCCATAGGTTGTGGTTCCATAACCCAGATCAGTTCCTGGTTGCCACCATAAAGGCTCAGCAGCCAGATCATTAATCATCTGCTCCCAGTCATACATCGCAGGGTTGCGGTCCGGGAGCCTAAACGCTGGAATTCCGGAGGTATGGCTCATCACATGACGCAAGGTGATTTTATCTTTACCGCCCTGTGCAAACTCAGGCCAGTAATGAGCCACCGGAATGTCTAACTCTAATTTCCCTTCCTCGACCAGCATTAATGCAGCAACTGCGGCGAAGGGTTTGATGGTGCAAAATGTATTCACCAACGTGTCTTTATTCCAGGGTTTTTTGCCCTCAAGATCCGATGAGCCTGCCCATAAATCCACAACAGTCTCATCGCCAATCTTCACGCAGAGTGCCCCACCTCGCTCCTGTGGGTCTTTAAAAATATCTTCAAAAGCATTCTTTATGCTGTCGAATTTATTCGCACATATCCCTGTAGCTTCCATGCTTGAGACTCCATCCATTTAGAGTTGTATCGTCGTTTAAACCGTGAGTAAAAAGGGCAGGATTTAACGAGTGGTGTGTCCCGGCTCACTAGTGTGGCAGGCCTGTTCTATCACTGGCTGGAATAGACATGGGTAACGCAGTTTGTTTAAGTGTTCGGTTGTGTCATTGTATAACGGTTTGAGCGTTTATAAGTGCCGAAGTCATTAAAGCGGATGCCGGCTTCCGCTAATACCTTATGGGCGTACGGCGCTGTCATTTGACGGAGATAAAACGGGTCTTTAACCACAAAGTGATGAATGCAGTGGGTGCTGCCAAAATTGAAGCAAAATAACTGGAATGGCCATAGCCACCAATGGTTCATGACTTGAGTTTGCTGCAAGGCATTACGTGGCATTACATCACCGTAATAATGTATGTTCGAACTAATAAAGAATAGGCAAAACTGCCGTATTATATTTGGCGCGACAATAATGACCACTGCGCTATTTATCACGGTCATCAACATTGATGTTGTTGGCGATGGCTGATAGTTGAAGCCCATCAGGGAGCTGGTCCATGTGTAGAGGTGATACCCCAAAAACACATACCAGCAACCCCAGTACAGCAGGCCCATGGGCGCGTTCAAGCGCAGCACCTTGACGGTCAGCCTGACCTTTTCTCGCCAGGTAGGCGCAAACAACGCATTCACAATGCCGAATACAAATCCATCGATGAGTTTCAAGAACCTTTTAGCGCCCCACTTGCTGCCGCTGGTTGTGATCCAGGCTTCAACATCGGTATCCGTGCCCGACTCTTTATGGTGGTGAAAATGCAGCTCTCGCCTTAACCAAGGGCTTGGCATCCCCGGGCGGGTTATCCAGCACAACAGCATCATCAGGTTGTGCGCAAAAAGTTGTTTCCTGAAATACAAGCGATGAATCAAATCGTGTTCAAGTTCATGTATGAGCGACGTCAATAATGCATTGGTCACAATACAAAGCCACGCGGGTATGATACCTTTGATGTACAACGTGCCCATGATGATCATGCCGGTAACGGACAGTGTCATCACGCTGGCGCCTATAACGTTTTGATAACTTAGAAGGCGATATTTTTTACGCAGTTCGTTACTGTGCTGTGTGATTTTCTGAGTGACATCATTGATTGAATCTTGCTCTGTTTTTGAGAGAAGACTGGGAGAGGTTTTATGTAAGGCATTCATCACTTCATCCTTTGAAGACGATGGTTCGGGTTAGCGTCTCTAGAGAAGCACATATAAAATTTAGGGCAAGTTTTTAATTTTTTCCAAGTGTTTAATCTGACGGGTGGATATATGAATGTTGTATTGTCTAACAATCTAATTATATGTGGAGCTCAGTTAGGTTTCATTTTTGCGGATCAGCGGTATGCAAGATAACAACTTGGCGGGCGGGAGGGATTGCACCGTCGGTGCGCTCCGCCTCCAGGTCCGCTGGGGATTCGGGGTTTTATCTTTCATGTCGAGACGGATGTCACCCCGGATACGAACAAAATCTAACGTAAAGGGTTCACTGAAAGCCTCGTCTCTAATGCCTGGATAGCCTCAACAAGCATCGGGTGCTTGCGCAGGGAGGTCAGTAGCAGCGTCAGGGCTGTCTTGCGCAGCCAGCTTCAAGCGGTCAGCCTTGCTGATGTATTTAGCCTTTTTTTGCGGTGCCAGTTTGGCACTGGCCTTTTTGGCATGAGCCTTTAATAGCTGGGTGATTTTCTTCCGACGATTCATGTTTTTCTGCTTGGCTTGTAAATTCTCGAATGATACCAGCTTAAAACACCGGCCCGATCCCTGTAGCGCTTTGCGGGCACATAAGGTCGCAAACAGACGCGCCGTCAGGCGCTCGTTTGCATGCTTACCGTGATTAATTGTGGGCGAGGCCGCATGCGGCGGGTCACCTTTGGTCAGTGGGTAACGCACTCACCGCCCGAAGCTCATTCCCTAATGCCCTGAACCTTCCGTTAATGGCGACAACCGCCTGCTCAGGCAGCTGTTTCCTAGGTTTTTGTATTTGTTTTTTTTTGGATTAAGCTGGGGTGGCATGAAAAAAAACGTCACTCAAGGAGCCGTCATGAAAGACAAGGTCAGCAAAATTAATAAAAAACACATATTTGCACTTATTCTGGTCGGGTTTGCGGTGTTCAGCTTTCTGATGACCAACTGGGATCAGTCGTTGTAAACGGCGCTGTATTGTAATTTCTTACCGAACGACAGGTTCTTATGACGTATTGATATAGGGCGTACTTCTGTCCTTGGCACTCAGTCGCTGGACTTTTTCTGTCATCGGGCTGCACCTCAGGGAAAAGCCCTTGGCCCAATGAGATTGGCACAGCAGTCCCGCAGGATTGTGTGCCTATCAGATCGGGCCATTTCTATGTTGCCCGCCACTATTTGTTCATTTGCCTCATTGGATGATCGTGTCCGGGCTTGCCCCCGTTTCATCCAGCGTCCTCATAAAAAGTTATGAGCTTAAAACCAGACATATATAACAATTTGGTGTTGTTAATAGTCGCTTGGTTCTAGCGGGTCATTCGCATATCTTTATATTAAATAGTGATTAGTCAGTGTTGCTTTTATGCCTTTATGATCTGGCCAACAACGGTTCATAAGGCAGGAGTGGTGCTATGACAATTCAAATAAAACCCGTCGCAGGTCGAATTGGTGCGCAATTGGACGGCATAAAACTGGGCGGCGATATCAGTGCGCAAGCATTCGAGTTTATTAATGAAGCACTGTTGAAATACAAAGTACTTTTCTTTCGCGATCAGCATCTCGATGACGCCGGGCATGAAGCATTTTCCAGACGTTTCGGTAATCAGGTACCGCACCCGACTGTGCGTTCGGCCGAGCAAAGTACTGCCATCCTGCACCTGGATGCCAAGGAAACACGGGCCAACTCCTGGCACACCGATGTGACGTTTGTGGCCAATTACCCGAAAATTTCCATCCTGCGCGGTGTAGTAATTCCTCCTTATGGCGGTGACACCGTATGGGCCAATACGGCAACGGCCTATGCCGACTTGCCTGACTCTTTAAAACAACTGGCCGATGGTTTGCGCGCCTTGCACACCAATCTTTATGACTATGCCGCTGCACGTAATACCGATGAGTCGGGGCTCAAGCGTTATCGCGAACAGTTCACGGCCGAAGTTTACGAAACTGAACATCCTTTAGTTCGCGTGCACCCGGAGTCGGGCGAGAGAAGTTTGTTATTGGGGCACTTTGTTAAACAGATTCAAGGCGTCAGCAGCAATGATTCAAAACAGTTAGTCCGTCTGTTTCACGACCGCATAACCCACGTCGACAACACCGTGCGCTGGCGCTGGCAGGAAGGGGATGTGGTGATCTGGGATAACCGCGCCACTCAGCACATTGCGATCAACGATTACGGGGATGCACAGCGCATTGTGCGCCGTACCACCATTGACGGTGATGTGCCGGTCGGTGTTGACGGCCGCTTGAGCCAGGCGCTCAAACCCACCCCCGAGACCCGCTCGCCGAAAACCGAAGCCGACAAAAAACACCTCGCCGCCTGACAGACCAATCCTCATCGATCCAAGGAAGACCTGCACATGGCTACATTAAAAGTGTTTCGCAAAGGGCGTATTGCGGCCGCGCTGGCGGTGCTGCTGGTTGCGCCACTGGTCCAGGCCGATGTGCTGCGCATTGGCGTCGCCGCCGCCGGTGGTGGAGACCCGGTCACGTTCAGTGGCTCGTCCCTGGGCATTGTGCGCAACCAGCAACTTCTGGAAAAAGCCTTCGCTGGCAGCGGCACCGAGGTGCAATGGTTCTTCTTCAAAGGGGCAGGGCCTGCGGTCAATGAAGCCTTGTCCAACCAGCAGCTGGATTTCGCCTACCAGGGCGATCTGCCTGCAGTCGTCGGCCGCTCCAACGGGCTGGACACCAGGTTGTTGGCAGCACTGGGCGTGCGCTCCAACATTTACCTGGCGGTGCCCAAGGGCTCTGACATCAAAAGCATCGATGACCTCAAAGGTAAAAAAGTAGCGGTGTTCCGCGGCACCAACGGCCACTTGGTGTCGATCAACCTGCTGGCCGAGCGTGGCCTGACCGAGCGCGATATCAAGGTGATCAACCTCGATACCGGCAGCACCCAGGCGGCCCTGGTGTCCAAAGGCGTGGACGCGGCTTTTGGTGGCCGCGAGTTGTTCAAACTGCGGGATAAAGGCCTGATCGACATCATCTACGACAACCCTTCGCAGGATGTGCGCTACACCCGCCAGACGGCGCTGGTGGTGCGTAGCGACTATGAAAAGGAACACCCGCAGAACGTGCAAAAAGTCGTCGATACCCTGGTGGACGCGGCGAAATGGAGTTCAGACGAGGGGCATGCCGAACAGGTGTTCGCCGAGTGGGCCAAAAGCAATGATCCGGTGGAGTCACTGCGCGCCGACTTTTCTGCTGGCAGCCTGCGGGACAAAGTCTCGCCTCTGGTGGATAACTTCCTGATTGGTCGCTATCAGGCTGTGGCTGATCAAGCCAAGGCGGAAAAACTGATCCGCCGCCCAGTGAGTGTCGAGGGGTGGTTCGCCCCCGGTTATTTGCAGACCGCCCTCAAGAACAAGGGCCTTGAACACTACTGGACGCCCTACGGCCCGGATGGCAAACAGCCCGCCGGTGATGCTGTAGCAGTCGCGACCAGCCAGCAAGGGAGCTAGGCACATGGCCAGGGCACAGACCGCCAGACCGGAGCCGTACTCGGCTCCGGCCATCCCCAGGGACAACGTCAAGCGTCTGCCACCGGCGCTGATTCGCCCCGTGCGCAAGGTCGAGGTAGCGCGTACTTCTGACGGCTTCGCCAGGCTACGTCGTTACTCCGAGCCCTGGCTATTGCCGCTGGTGTTGCTGGGCCTGTGGTATTTGGGCGTTGAGCGCGGCTGGCTATCGGAGCAGGTGCTGCCGCCCCCGGCCTACGTGTATCAAACCCTGTCGGACCTGATCGCTTCCGGTGATCTGTGGATCAATGCCCTGGCCAGCATGCAGCGAGTGGTCCTGGGGTTTGCATTGGGCGCCTCGATCGGTGTGGTGCTGGGAGCGGCCATGGGGCTTTCACGCACCGTCGAGGATTACCTGCTGCCTACCTTTAACGCGCTGGTGCAGATCCCGGTGTTGGCCTGGCTGCCGTTCGCCTTGTTGGTGTTCGGTATCGGCGAACCCCTTAAATACGTGCTGATTGCCAAGGCGGCCACAGTGCCGATCACCCTGTGCACCTTGCAGGCATTTCATCAGGCGCCCAAGGGGCTGCTGGAAGTCGGCAGGGCCTATGGTTTCAGTCGCTGGCAAAGCGTGGTCGGGATTGTCTTGCCGGCGGCGGTCCCGACGCTGTTCACCGGGTTGCGTCTGGGTTTCACCAAGGCTTGGTTGTCGCTGGTGGTAGTGGAACTGGTTGCCTCCAGTGAGGGCTTGGGCTACCTGATCGTGTATGGCCGTCAGTTGTTTCAACTGGATCTGGTAATGGCGGCCGTGGTGGTCGTGGGGGCGGTCGGCCTGTTCATCGATCGCGGGTTTGATTATGTGGAGCGTCGTCTTAATCGCGGTCGCCCCGGGGCAGCGGGGGCGCAGTCATGAGCGCGGTCATTGCAGCGAGCCCGGGGAGCCGTCGCTATCGTGGCTGGGTGTTACCGATTGCCGCCATCGCAATCTGGTGGCTGGCATCCCATCAGGGCTGGAGCCAATCGGGGCTGTTGGTGTCACCGGAAAAAGTCGCCGTCACGGCTTGGGAGCAGATCACCTCGGACAAGTTCTGGCGCGCGATTTCCGCCAGCCTGGCACGCAATCTCAGCGGTTTTTTTATCGGCACCACCCTGGGCCTGGTGCTGGGATGCCTGCTGGGTCTGTCGCGGCATTTCGAACGTTTGGTCGGGCCCAGTTTCAACACGTTCAAACAGATTTCGCTGTTCGCCTGGATCCCGCTGATCTCGGTGTGGTTCGGCCTGGGCGATGTGGCCAAGGTGGCGTTTCTGTCACTGGCAGCGCTGGTGCCGGTGGTGGTCAATACCTGCGATGGCTTGCGCAACGTGCCGCCTAACTTGCTGGAAGTGGCGCGGGTATACGGCTTTACCCGCTGGCAAACCATCATCGGGGTCATGTTGCCCGCCGCATTGCCGTCGATCTTTACCGGGCTGTACCTGGCGCTGGTGTATTCCTGGCTGGCGACCATTGGCGCCGAATACCTGCTGGTGTCGGGGGAGGGGATTGGCAACACGCTGATTGATGGCAGCGAGCATTTCATGATGGATCTGGTGCTGTTCGCCATGGTGGTGATTGGCCTGGTGGGCTGGAGCCTCAATGCACTGGCGCGGGTATGCGAGCGGCGGATGCAGCGCCTGTATGGCATTGCCCCCCGTTGATTAACACTTTGAGAAGGACTGCAGCATGCTCAACAACGGCCTGACCCTGGAAAACATCAGCAAGCGTTTTGCCTCCCGCCCGGGCAGCACGACCCAGCTGCAAGTGCTGGACAACATTCAGCTCGACATCGCCCCCGGCGAGTTCATCAGCATTGTCGGTGCCAGCGGCTGCGGCAAGTCCACGCTGCTGCGCCTGATTCTGGGGCTCGATGAGGAATATGACGGCCGCATCCTGATCAATGGCAAGCCCATCGCAGGCACGGGTCTGGAGCGCGGCATCGTGTTCCAGGACCACCGCTTGTTCCCTTGGCTCAACGTGGAGCAGAACGTCGCGGTAGGTCTGAAGAACTCGCCGCTGAGCAGCGCTGAAAAACGCGACACCGTGCGTGAGCACATCGAACTGGTAGGCCTGCAGGATTTTATCGACGCTTACCCGCATCAGATCTCCGGTGGCATGGCACAACGGGTGGCAATTGCCCGCGGGCTGGTCAATCGCCCCAGCGTATTGCTGCTTGATGAACCGCTGGGAGCCCTGGATGCCCTGACCCGAGCGCGCCTGCAGGGCGAGCTGCAAAACATTTGGGCCAAGGAAAAAATCACCATGATCCTGGTGACCCACGATGTGGATGAGGCGGTTTTCCTGGGCGATCGCGTCGTGGTGATGCAACCGAATCCGGGCCGCATCCGCCGCATTCTCGACGTCGACCTGCCACGCCCGCGCAACCGCAGCGACAGCCGTTTTATCTCCCTGCGCGACGATGTGCTGAGTGATTTCGCTGAACTGCACTGATCTTTTTACTGCGCCGCGGGTTGCTGCCTGACGCCGCGCGCGGGCCCATGTCTTGTCAGGTTTATTCTTTTCAGGGAACGGAAAATGTCCGAACGCCAGCTCAGCCTCAATTTGTTTATCTACCCCAACGGCCATCACGAAGCCGCCTGGCGCCACCCGCAATCGGTGCCCCAACACTCGATGGATATCGGCTATTACCAGCAACTGGCGTTACGCGCTGAACGTGAAAAGCTCGACGCCATTTTCTTTGCCGACTCACCGTCACTGTCTGAAAGCGGCCGTGAGGGCCTGCGTATCCGGTTCGAGCCCATCACCTGGCTGGCGGCGATTGCCGCAGTCACCCAGCGCATCGGCCTGATCGCCACGGCCAGCACCACCTATAGTGAACCCTACAATCTGGCCCGTGCGTTCAGCGCGCTGGACCACATCAGCAACGGCCGCGCCGGCTGGAACATCGTGACCACTTCCATGGCCGATGCGGCCGCCAATTTCGGTCTCGACCAGCATCCTTCGGCCCAGGATCGCTACGCCCAGGCCGAAGAATTCGTGCAAGTAACTGCCGATTTGTGGGACAGCTGGGAAGACGATGCGCTGGTGCTGGACAAGACGGCCGGGGTGTTTGCCGATACCAGCAAGGTGCATGCGATCAACCATGTGGGCGCCCACTACAAGGTCAAAGGCCCCTTTAACTCGCCGCGCTCGCCACAGGGCCGGCCGGTGCAGGTGCAGGCGGGCTCTTCCGAGGACGGACGTGATTTTGCTTCTCGCCACGCCGAAGCGATTTTTACCGCGCACCAGACGTTGCACAGTGCGACCGAGTTCGCCAACGACATCCGTGCCCGGGCCAGGGCGGTGGGCCGCGACCCGCGGCAGCTGAAAATCCTGCCGGGCATCAGCCCGTACATCGCCAGCAGCGAAGCTGAAGCCCAGCGCAAATTTGATGAGCTCAATGAACTGGTACTGCCGCATATCTCGCTGGGCCAGTTGCGCCGCATGCTGGGGGTCGATCTGTCGGGGCAAGATCTGGATGCTCCGTTTCCGCGGCACCTGATCAATTTCGACAGTCGTGAAAGCCAGTCCAGTCGCTTCAAACTGATCATCGATATTGTTGACCGCGAGCACGTGACGCTGCGCCAGTTGATCAACCGCCTGGCCGGTGCGCGAGGGCACTGGGTACCGGTAGGCACGCCGGTGCAGATTGCTGATCTGATCGAGCAGTGGTTTCGCAGTGGCGCCGCCGACGGCTTCAACGTGATGCCCCCGGCGTTCCCTGACGGTTTTGAGGTGTTCCTTGATGAAGTGCTGCCGATCCTGCGCCAGCGCGGCCTGTTCCGCTCCGAATACGCGGGTAGCACCTTGCGCGATCACTACGGCTTGAATCGCCCGGCTTCGCGGTTCGCCCTGAAAACCGCCTGAACCACCGGGCCCCACGCCCCATGAGCGTGGGGCCCGCGCGGCTTCAGGTGTGTGCCTTGCATCGTTATTTGGCGAATTTTTTCGCCGCTATCACACACAGGATCACTGCGCCGGTTACGGCGAACATGCCGATGCTGACGGTCTCATGCAGTAAGGTGGCGGCCAGGGCCAAGCCAAAAAAGGGCTGTAACAGCTGAAGCTGGCCCACGGCCGCAATGCCTCCCTGGGCAAGTCCGCGGTACCAAAAAACGAAACCGATCAGCATGCTGAACAGCGAGACGTAAGCCAGTCCCAGCCAGGCTGGCGTGCTGATGTTGGCGAACGAAGAGGGCGCAAAATAAACCGCCAGGGTTGCCATCACCGGCAGCGATAGCACCAGCGCCCAGGATATGACCTGCCAGCCGCCCAGTGTCCTGGACAGCTTTGCGCCTTCTGCATACCCCAGGCCGCAAATGATGACCGCCAGGAACATCAGAACGTCGCCTCTGGGAGATGCTGTCAGACCCTGAGACACGGCAAATGCCACCACCAGCGCGCTGCCCAGGATTGAAAATAGCCAGAATGCCGGGCGTGGACGTTCGCCCCCGCGCAACACCGCGAACGCTGCCGTGGAGAGTGGCAACATGCCGAGAAACACAATCGAATGTGCAGAGGTCACATGCTGCAACGCCAGCGCAGTCAGCAAAGGAAAGCCCACCACAACGCCCATGGCCACGATCAGTAATGGAAAAATCTGACTTCGATCAGGACGCTTTGCCTGCAACAGCAGCAGCACGCACAACGCAATCACCCCGGCGATCGAAGCGCGGGCCAGGGTCAGGAACACCGGATCAAACTCCAGCACCGCGACCCGCGTGGCAGGCAGCGATCCACTGAAAATAACCACGCCGATAAACCCGTTGAGCCAGCCACTCAGGTTGTTCGACGTTGTCAGGTGTTGCAGGTTGGAGGCACGTTCCATCGAGTTTTATTCTCAAGGCTGATCGCGGGATTGCGTAAAGTGCATCCTAGGGTCGAATATTGATGACAATCAAAATATTGTCATGGATACAAGTCCCGATGCCCCGTTCTCGATACAAGTCACTGGTGGATACCTTTGCCGCCGATATCCGCAGTGCGCGCCTGGCCCCCGGTACTCGCTTGCCCACCCACCGGCAACTGGCCGCCTCAGAAGGGCTGGCGCTGGTCACGGCCAGCCGGGTTTACGCAGAGCTTGAGGCCATGGGCCTGGTCAGCGGAGAAACCGGACGCGGGACTTTCGTCAGAGAAACATCGTTGCCGCCCGGCCACGGCATCGACCAGCCCGACGTGACGGCGGGAATGCTGGACCTTAATTACAACTACCCCTCTGTACCGGGCCAGGCCGAGCTGTTACGCACCGCCTTGCGCCAGTTGGCGTTGTCCGGCGACCTGGAATCACTGCTGCGCTACCAGCCCCATGGCGGACGCTTGCACGAGCGGGCCTCATTCGCCCGCCACTTGCTGACGCGCGGCCTGAACGTACCTGCCGAGCGGGTACTGATCGTCAATGGCGCACAGCACGGCTTGACCGTGGCCTTGATGTCGCTGTTACAACCTGGCGATGTGATTGCGGTCGATGCGTTGACCTACCCGGGCTTCAAGGCTTTGGCCCTGGCGCTACACCTTGAGGTGTTAGCGATTCCCGTAACAGAAAGCGGACCGGACCTTGATGCTCTGCAAAGGCTTTGTCGCAGCCGGTCGGTGCGTGCGATCTACAGCATGCCGACGCTGCACAATCCGCTGGGCTGGGTGATGAGCCTCGAGCAGCGTCAGCAACTGATAGCCATCGCGCGCGCGCATGACCTGCACATTATTGAAGATGCGGCTTACGCCTTTCTTGTAGAAAACCCGCCGTCCCCCTTGGCCGAGCTGGCACCGGAAAGGACGGTGTACGTATCCGGACTGTCGAAAAATGTTGCTGCGGGTTTACGCGTAGGTTTCATCGCAGCGCCCGCGCAAACCATTGCAGCACTGGAGCGCATGATCAGGGTCACAGCCTGGAACACCCCGGGGGTGATGACCTCGATCGCCAGTGCATGGCTCGACGACGGCACGGTAAGCCGCCTGGAAGTACAAAAGCGCCAGGACGCACAGGCCCGGCAGATCATTGCTGACGAACAATTGGCCGGACTGCACAGTGTGCGCCATCCCTTTTCCTACTTTGTGTGGCTGCCCCTGGCCGAGGATGCCCGGGCAGAGCAGGTCGTCACGGCATTGCTGCGCGAACAGATATCGGTCTCTACCGCCCAGCCTTTTGCCATTTCAACCCATGTACCCCACGCAATCAGACTGGCCCTGGCGTCGGTGGAGATGGGGGCATTGCGCGGGGCACTGGCGAAAGTGAAGTGGGTGGTTGAGGCCTGTGCCTAGTGCCTGAGCGCGGGCTTGCACTTTCTTTATGGGAGGCCGTCGAGCACTTTGTTGAATGGTTCGATGGCAGCTCTAGTTTGGGATTTCTCCTACAGAAATTATTTATTTCCTACATGGTCGGGTAAATTCTCTTACCTTGCGTGCTTCGGTGCGGACCAAAAAGGATAGGAGCAATGTCGGACGGATGGAGCAATGAGGAACTGAAGGCATCAGTTCAAGCTTATGGCGAAATGTTGCGTCAACAGGTAGCGACAACAAAGTTCGTTAAAGCTCATGTGTATCGTGAACTTGCTAATCGTTTTGGCCGCGAAGAGGGTGCCTTTGAACGCAGAATGCAAAACATCTCTGCGATTTATGAAGAGCGAGAGCTTGAATGGGTGGTTGGTCTAAAGCCGCAGAAAAACATCGGTACAGCCATTAAGTCCAGACTTATTAAAATGATAGATGAGCTTCCTCCCGCGCCCGGTCCGGTGGCTCATGAACTCGAAAAAGCCGAAGTGGAAGCCGAGCAACAACGTGTGTTCGATCCTCGAAATGTTGATGACGCTAGACAGCGAGTAGTTGCCAGCATTGTTCGCCGTCGAGGACAGTCTGCTTTTCGTAAGAAGTTGTTGGAGGCATACGCCACAAGATGTGCGATCACTGGCTGCGATCAGGCTGAGGTGTTAGAAGCTGCGCATATTCATCCTTATAAGGGTGAACACACTCACGTGGTGTCAAACGGCTTGTTGCTACGTGCTGACCTTCATACTCTGTTCGATTTGTATCTGATTGCAATCGAGCCTGATTCGCTGCTAATCCGACTGGCCCCTCAACTACACAATTCTTACTACATGCAATACCAAGGCTTGCCACTCGCTACGCCAACTTCGCCTTCAGCGAAGGCCAGTGTTGAAGCGTTGCAGTGGCATGCGGATCAATGCGACTGGTTCAAATCCCCGAGCGGGTCATCGGGCTGATCATCCGGCTTCCCAGGCCCAGTGCTTCTGTCACCAGGCCCCGCAGTTCGTCAGTATTTTCGTCCTTGGTGCAGTGCGACAACTTCTCACCGATGGTAGGGGCGGTGTCTTTGCCTTCAGGGAACGCGCGCAAAATCAGCAACCCGCTGTTGGTCAGCACTACTTCGAAAAACGAAACCCCCGACATCCCGTCGAAGTGGATATAGCCGACGTCGGCCAGCCATTTGACGGTAGCCAGGAACAGCGTTTCTTCTTTTTCCAGGGCGTCGCGGTTGCTGGGGCCGAGGTTTTTGTAATCGAGAAAGCGTTCGGCGGTGAGGGTCAGGGGCAGTGGGAAGTTGTGATACAGGTGGCCCAGGATCAATCCGGTGTAGCAGTCGAACAGTTCGATGTTGTTCGACGGCAGGGCGTTGATCGAGTGTAGGTTTTTGTCTTTGAGGGAACCGGCTAATCCTTTAAACATGTGAACCTCTGTAAATGGAATCTGCATGCCATGTCTGAACAATCGTACCCAGTTGGTATAGCACAGCCGCGCCCTTGAGCTTGCGGCAGGTTGCCTGGATGTTGAGGCCCTGGTCGCGGGGGGTTGTTATGTTGTTACAAGATAATGCAGCGGTATGAAGAATCTCCTCAAAAGTCATATCCCCGCTGGATATTTGAAACCGGAGTGCTATTACTGTTGGGCGCGAGAATTGGCGCATGGTTTTTTTGGGATTCCCCGACGAAGCTATTTAATTTCAGGAGGATAGATGTCAAAGCCTGCATGGATGCGCAATACCCTGGTGGTCACCGCTTTGCTGAGTGTACTGGCCGCGCCGGTTTACTCCGCGCAGGCCCGTACCCTGCAACTGGCCATCGGTGATGAACCCACTGAAGGCTTTGACCCGATGCTGGGCTGGAGTCACGGCAGTTATCTGCTGTTGCACAGCCCATTGCTCAAGCAAAACGAGGACTTGTCCTGGAGCAGTTTTTTGCTCAGTGATTATCAGACCAGTGACGATGGCAAAACCTGGACCCTGAAACTCAAGCCCGATTTGAAATTCTCCGATGGCTCGCCCCTGACGGCCAAGGATGTGGCGTACACCTACAACAATGCAGCGGCCAGCGGCGGCAAGGTCGATATGGGCAACTTCCTCAAGGCCCAGGCGGTTGATCCGCTCACGGTGCGCATTGAGTTGAAGGCGCCGCAAAGTACCTTCGTCAATGTGCTCGGCTCGCTGGGCATCGTCTCGGCCGACAAATACGACGCCAAAACCTACGCCCAAAAACCGATAGGTGCCGGGCCATACCGGTTGGTCAGCTATCAGCCGGGGCAGCAACTGATTGTTGAGGCCAATCCGTATTACGCGGGGCAGAAAAACGATTTCGACAAGCTGGTATTTGTATTCCTCGATGAGGACAGCTCGTTTGCCGCCGCCCAAAGCAAGCAACTGGGTATCGTGCGAATCGCGCCGTCGCTGGCAGTAAGCCCGACGCCCGGCATGAAGCTGTGGGTGCGCCCCAGTGTTGAAAACCGCGGCATTGTGCTGCCTACCACCCGGTCAGGCGAAAAAGATGCCCATGGCTACCCCATCGGTAACGATGTGACGGCCGATGTGGCAATCCGCAAGGCCATCAACTACGCAATCAACCGGCAATTGCTGGCGGACCAGATTCTGGAAGGGCATGGGATTCCTGCCTACACCGGGGTCCAGGGTTTACCCTGGGACAACCCCGAGGCGGCCTTCAAGGATGGCGATATCGCCAAGGCCAAACAGATCCTGGATGAAGCCGGATGGGTTGAAACCGCCAGTGGCATTCGTGCCAAGGACGGCCTGCCGGCCAAAGTCACCCTGTGGTACGCCAGTGGCGATGCGACCCGGCGTGATCTGGCCCAGGCCGTGCGCTCCATGCTCAAGCCCGTCGGTATCGAGGTGGACTTGAAGTCCGGCAGCTGGGAAACCGTTGAGCGCAACATGCACGCCAACCCGACCCTGTTTGGCTGGGGCAGCCTCGACCCAATGGAGCTTTACCATCACTACAGCAGCAAGGCCGCAGGTGTTGAGTACTACAACCCCGGCTATTACAAGAACCCTGTAGTCGATCAGCATTTGCAGCAGGCGCTGGATGCTCCGACCTGGCAGCAGGCAGTACCGTACTGGCAGCAAGTGGAGTGGGACGGCAAAACCGGCGCCGGGGTCAAAGGCGATGCAGCCTGGGCGTGGTTGCTGAACGTACAGCACACGTATTTGGCTGATGAATGTATCGACCTGGGCAAAGGCGCTCCGGAAATCCATGGTTCCTGGTCGCTGCTCAATAGCCTTGATGGCTGGAAGTGGACCTGCAAGTGATCCGCGGATTCTCGCTCTATATTGTGCGCTTGATGTGCCTGCTGCTGGTGACGGCCGCAGGTACGTTCACCTTGCTCAGCTTTTCTCCGGTTGACCCGATCCGAGCCTATATCGGCAACGACCTGTTGCACGTGCCGCCCGAGCAATACCCGCTGATTGCGGCGCGCTGGGGGCTGGATCTGCCCTTGTGGGAGCGTTTCCTGCATTGGTTCAGCCAGGTCCTGCAAGGCGACTTCGGCTACTCGATGCTTTATAACGCGCCGGTGTCGCAAGTGATTGGCGAGCGCTTTGCCACCTCATTCGCGCTGCTATTGTCGGCGTGGCTGTTTTCCGGGATTGTCGGTCTGGCCTTGGGGCTGACGGCCGGCCGTTATTTGAATCGCTGGCCCGACCGGTTGATCTCGACCCTGTCCTATGTGCTCGCGTCTCTGCCGACCTTCTGGATTGGCCTGTTGTTGCTGTCACTGTTTGCCGTCACCCTCAACTGGGCACCGATCTGCTGTGCCTGGACCCCCGGCAGCAGCGCCGAAACCGCTACCTGGGGCGACAAGCTCAGGCATTTGATTTTGCCCATGCTGGCCCTCGGGGTTCTGGGTGTCGGCAATATTGCGCTGCACACCCGCTCCCGGGTGGCAGAGGTGATGAACAGTGAATTCATTCGTTATGCCAAAGCCCAGGGCGACCAAGGCTGGCCGCTGATCAACTTTCATATTCTGCGCCACGCCGTCACCCCCGCGTTGTGTCTGCAATTTGCTTCGGTGGGGGAATTGATTGGCGGTTCGTTACTGGCTGAAAAGGTCTTCGCTTATCCGGGCCTCGGTCAGGCCACTATCGATGCCGGCTTGCGCGGTGATATTCCGTTACTGATGGGGATTGTGATGTTTTGTGCGGTGCTGGTGTTTACCGGCAACAGCATTGCCAACGCGCTGTTACTGCGCCTCAACCGCGGAGCGGCGCGCCAGTCATGACTTACGACCCTAATCGTGCCTTGTTCAGGCTCTGCCTCTCGCTGTTGATGCTGCTGCTTTTGATTGCGTATGGCCTGTCGATAGTCAGCGTTGATGTTCCGATGGATTTGCTGGCGCGGCGCCTGCCACCCTCATCCGAGTACTGGTTTGGCACCGACAGCCTGGGACGGGACTTGTGGCTGCGGTGTTTCCAGGGCATGACCACCAGCCTGCAAATCGGTTTGACCGCTGCCTTTAGCAGCGGTTTTCTGGCCATGTTTGCCGCCAGCCTGTGTGCACTGAACAAAACCCTGGACTACCTGATTCGCGGGCTGATCGACAGCATGCTGGCATTGCCGCATCTGCTGTTGCTGGTGTTGATTTGCTTCACCCTGGGCGGCGGAAAACAGGGGGTGATCCTGGCAGTGGCCTTGACCCATTGGCCGCGACTGGCCCTGATCCTGCGTGCCGAAATCCTGCGAATACGCGAGACCGATTTTGTCATGCTCTCCCATCGCCTGGGCAACAGCAGCTTCTATCGCTGGCGCCATCACTTGCTGCCGTTACTGCTGCCGCAGTGGATCATCGGCACCTTGCTGATGTTTCCCCACGCAGTGTTGCATTCGGCGGCGCTGAGCTTTCTGGGCTTTGGTCTGGCGCCCCATGATCCGTCACTGGGCTTGTTGCTGGCGGATGCGCTACGGTACTTGAGCACGGGTGCCTGGTGGATGGCGTTCTTCCCGGGTTTGATTCTGGTGGGTCTGGTACTGGTATTCGACCAATTTGCACGAGCGCTGCAACAGCTCTGGATAAGGATTACCTGATGCTGAAATTCGACCGGTTTGCGATCGATATTGCCCACTATCACTGGCTGGGCCATAAAACCTGGCATCCGCTGCTGAGCAATATATCCCTGGAGATTCACCCCGGTGAACTGGTGGCACTCGTGGGCTCCAGCGGCGAAGGCAAAAGCCTGTTGCTGCAAAGCACGCTGGGTTTGCTGCCTGACAATATGCGCTGTCATGGCGATATCGTGCTCGATGGCCAGGTGCTGAGCGATGCGGGCAAGGTCGATCAGCGCGGCAAAACCCTGTGCTACGTACCCCAGGGCGTGAGTGCCCTGAATCCGCTGATTAAAGTCGGCCCGCAGTTGAGCAGGGCGGCGCAGTTGAGCGGGGTCATCCTGCAACCGGGTGATGTGGCGCGCCAACTGCAGCAATACAACCTGCAACCGGGGCTGGTGGACGAGTTTCCGCGCAAGTTGTCTGGCGGGATGGCCAAACGGGTTCTGGCCAGTTGCGCGGCGCTGACCCATGCACGCTACATTCTGGCGGACGAGATCACCTCGTGGCTGGATGATGAGCACGCGTGTCAGTTGCTGACCCACCTCAAGAGCTTTTGCCGACAGGGCCGCGGGCTGTTGTGGGTGACCCATGACCTGGCCCTGGCCGCGCGTTTTGCCGACACCATCGCGGTGCTGCACCAAGGCCAGTTGCACGAAACCCTGAGCGCCCGGGAGTTGCGAGAGAACGGTGGCAGCCCCTGGCTGCAGTCGCTCTGGGCGGCTTTGCCCGAGCAGCAGTTCCTTGCGCGACGGGTGCCTGAAATCGGGAGTCAGTCTTATGCTTGAAGTACGCCAGCTGACCATTGTGCAAGAGGGTCGTCGACTCTGGGATTCGGTGTCTTTTCAGGTCGCTGCGGGTGAGCGTCAAGGCATCTCCGCCCCCAGCGGCTATGGTAAAACCACGTTGGGCCGGGTGCTGGCGCAATGGCAAACGCCAACTTCGGGCAGTGTCACCGTGGGCGGGAAATCGCTTTCGAAGAAGGGCTACTGCCCGGTCCAGCTGGTGCCACAACACCCCGAGCTGACCTTCAACCCCTATCGCACCACGGGCGAGAGCCTGCGTGATGCCTGGTCTCCGGATGCTGCCTGGTTTGAACGTCTGGCGGTAAGTCCGGCCTGGCTCAAACGCCGCCCGGATGAATTATCGGGAGGCGAGCTGGCGCGTATCGCCTTGCTAAGAGCACTGGACCCGCGCACGCGCTATCTGATTGCCGATGAGGTGACGGCGCAACTTGACCCCCATATTCAGGCGCAGGTCTGGCAGGTGTTGCTGGAGGAGGTCAAGCGCCGAGAGTTGGGGCTGATTGTGTTCAGCCATAACAAGGCGCTGCTGGAGAAGGTCTGTTCCAGTATCTGGATGCCACAGCGGGACGGCTGATCCGCGCCAGCGGTGTGCTGTCATCGCGAGGCAAGCTCGCTCCTACAGGCCATGCAGCTCGCAATACTCGTCCCAGTCCATACCTGCCATTTGTGCCACCTCGCGGTGTACCTCCAGACGTTGGGCCTCAAACTCCTCGGCGCTGGCGCTGGTCAATTGCAGCGTCAGTTCCCAGGCAAAAAAGCCCAGGCGTTCAGCCTCGGCCTCGAAGGCTTCGTTTAAACGCTCCTGGCGATATTCCTTCATCGATTGGCCCACCGCACGGGCGGCCAATGGATTTAGCGTCTCAAGCTGAGCCGCCAGTTCGGGGTGTTCGCCGATAAAGCGATCAAGGGCCTTTTGATGGTTGATTCCGGGTTCAGTCATGTCTGCGTCCTCTTCAGGTAAGGGTCGTCAGTACTGGATACAGGTCCGGCTCAAGGCCAGGCAGGCGCGCGCAAGGCACGCCTGCCGTTGATGCCTGTAAAGAGGGTTACTGCTTGGGTGTTTCGGGCAGGAACCAGTTCAGCAGCAGGGCGCAAATACCCCCCGTGGCTACACCGGACTCCAGCACGTTGCGCAGGGCGGCGGGCATGTGGGCCAGGAACTCGGGGACTTGCGACACACCAAGACCCAGCGCCAGCGACACCGCAATAATCAACAGTGCGCGACGGTCCAGTGTGGTGCTGGCCAGGATATTGATGCCGGAGGCTGCAACCGCGCCGAACATCACCATGGCAGCGCCGCCGAGTACTGGCTCCGGCACCGCCTGAATGGCACCGGCAACGCTGGGGAACAGCCCCAGCAGCACCAGCATGCCGGCAATCCACACGCCAATATGGCGACTGGCGATACCGGTCAGCTGAATCACCCCGTTGTTCTGGGCAAAGATCGAGCTGGGGAATGTATTGAAAATACCCGCCAGCAGCGAGTTGGCACCGTTGACCAGCACGCCGCCCTTGATGCGCTGCATCCACACCGGGCCTTCAACCGGCTCGCGCGACACTTTGCTGGTGGCGGTCACATCGCCAATGGCTTCCAGCGAGGTCACCAGATAAATCACCAGCATCGGAATGAACAAGGCCCACGAGAAGCCCAGGCCAAAGTGCAGCGGTACCGGCACCTGGAACATTTCGGCCTGGTGCATGCCGGTGAAATCCAGTCGCCCGAGATAGCCCGCCAGCGCGTAGCCCACGGCCAAAGCGATGACGATGGCACAGCTGCGCATCCACACCAGCGGGATCCGGTTGAGGATCACGATAATTGCCAGCACCACGCCCGACAGCATCAGGTTTTCGCCATTGGCGAAGGTACCGTTGCCCATCGCGGTGAAGCCGCCACCCATGCTGATCAGGCCGACTTTAATCAGGGTCAGGCCGATCATCAGCACGACGATGCCGGTCACCAGCGGGGTGATCATGCGTTTAACAAACGGCAGTACCCGTGAAATGCCCATTTCGACAAACGAGCCGGCAATCACCACGCCAAAAATGGCCGCCATGACCCCTTCAACCGGGGTGCCTTGTTTGACCATCAATGCGCCGCCCGCAATCAGCGGGCCGACAAAGTTGAAGCTGGTGCCCTGGACGATCAGCAGTCCGGCGCCGAACGGCCCGAAGCGCTTGCACTGGACAAAGGTCGCGATCCCGGAGATCACCAGCGACATGGACACAATCATGTTGGTGTCGCGGGTCGAGACGCCCAGCGCCTGGCAAATCAGCAGGCCGGGAGTAACGATCGGGACAATAATTGCCAGCAGATGCTGCAGCGCTGCCAGAAAAGCGATCCACGGCTTGGGACGGGCTTCGAGACCAAAGACCAGTTCGCTGGTCTGGGACTCGGCTTCATGCGGTGTGTTCGGAGAGGTCATGGCGAGTGCCCTGGAAAAAAGAGCGCGATTCTACTGGTCTTGAGCCATCACGCACAGCGTTTGCTTGCCTGCCAGCGTAGCGCGGCTTTAATTATTCGAATGTTCATCGACCATGACGGTCCGAGTCCAGGTCAGGCCGGGTATCGGCATTACATGAAAAGGGACGCGTAACCATGCTTGAACCCACGTGGACGGCTTTGAAAAACCACCGCAGGCTTCATCAGATTGTCGCCACCCTGGTGCGTTTCGGCGCCCAGGACGTGCTGTTGCGACTGGGCCTGGGCCGTTTGCTGGTTGACGTCAATGCCGAACCCGGCGAGGCGCTGCCGGCCAGCACCCCGCAGCGGGTGCGCATGGCCCTGGAAGCGCTGGGGCCCACCTTCATCAAGTGCGGGCAGATACTGGCCAGCCGCAGCGACATCCTGCCACCCGAGTGGGTCGATGAGCTGCAAGCCCTGCACAGTCAGGCGTCAACCTTGCCGTGGGCCGGGCTGGAGGACCAGGTGCTGGAGGATTTGGGGTGCGGGCTCGACCAAGTGTTTGCCGAGTTCGACACTCAACCCCTTGCCGCTGCCTCCATGGCCCAGGTGTACCGGGCGCGCTTGCTCAGTGGTGAAGCAGTGGTGGTGAAAGTGCAGCGGCCCGGCTTGCGCCACAAAATGACCGCCGATTTGCAGTTGCTCGAAAGCCTGGCCCAACTGGTTGAGCAGAATGCCGCGCTGGCGGTGTATCAGCCGCGCCAGATGGTCAGGCAATTGGCCCGGGCGATGCTTGAGGAACTGGACTTCACTCAGGAAGGGCAAAACGGCGACAGCATCGCGCAGAATTTCGCCGGCACCCCGCATATCGTCATCCCTCGTAATTATTGGGCCTTCAGCAGTCAGCGTTTATTGGTGCAGGAATTTTTACCGAGCTTTACCCCTCTGGAGCGGGATGCACTGATTGAACAAGGGCTTGATCCCGGCTTGCTGGCCCGGCGCGGGGCTCAGGCATTCATCAAAATGTTGCTTGAAGACGGGTTGTTCCATGGCGACCCGCACCCGGGCAATCTGCGGGCAATGAGTGACAATCGCGTAGGTTTCATCGACTTCGGCATGGTGGGTCGACTGGATGAACGACGTCGCCTTGAGGTCATGAACTTCATGCGCGCATTGACCGAAGGCAGCACCGAGACCCTTGTTGCAGTGCTGATCGACTGGAGCGGGGAGCGCGTGCAAGACCTGTCGCAGATCGAGCAGGCCGCCCGCGAGTACATGGCGCGCCATAGCGGCGGGCCATTGAAAATGAGTGCGTTGATTAGCGGTTTTCTCGGTTTGATCCGCGAGTACCGCTTGTTGCTGCCACCGGATTTACTGGTGTTGTTCAAGGCGCTGGTGACCGCTGACGGGGTGCTGACCCGGCTCGACCCCGAGCTGGATCTGGTCGCCACGGCCCGGCCTGCGGTCGAGAAAATGCTGCGCGATCAATTCAGCTGGAAGGTTGCCAAAGGGTTGGGCATCGAGGGTCTGGAACTGGGCCGCGGGGTGCTGAGCGACCTGCCCAAGCTCACGCGCCTGATGGTGCACCGGCTCAAGCATGGGGTGCTGGATCTCAAGGTTGACATGCCGGGGCTGGAGCGGCTGGAGCGCTCGCTGCGACTGGCCTCAACCCGATTGTCGCTGGCGTTGCTGATCAGCGCGCTGCTGATTGCATTTGGTCCGCAAATTGCGGCAGCGGGGCCGGTGTGGCAGGGGTTGTCGGCCATTGGCTGGCTGGCGGGGATTGCGACCTTGGGGGGCTTGCTGGCGTTCTTGTGGAGTTTGTTCAAAGGCTGATTGTCTGTAGGAGCGAGCTTGCTCGCGGCATTGAAAAGCTCGCTCCTACAGGTGTTATTGCGCTTTAGAGATGCAGCGCATGCCCCAGCGCACGTAGCGCGGCTTCTTGCACGGCTTCACCCAGGGTCGGGTGAGCGTGAATGGTGCCGGCAATGTCTTCCAGGCAAGCGCCCATTTCCAGTGACTGGCCGAACGCTGTCGACAGCTCCGACACACCGGCCCCCACTGCTTGCCAACCGAGAATCAGGTGATTGTCCCGTCGTGCGACTACCCGCACAAAACCGTTTTTCGATTCCAGGGTCATGGCGCGGCCATTGGCGCTGAACGGGAAGCTGGCGCTTATGTAGTCCAGACCCGCCGCTTCGGCTTCGGCGGGGGATTTGCCGACCACGACAATTTCCGGATCGGTAAAGCACACCGCGGCAATGGCTGTGGGGCAGAACTCGCGCTGTTTGCCGGCAATGATCTCGGCAACCATTTCGCCCTGGGCCATGGCCCGGTGAGCCAGCATCGGCTCACCGGTCAGGTCGCCAATCGCCCAGACATTGCGCATGCTGGTCTGACAACGATTGTCGACGCGGATCGCCGGGCCGTTCATGGCCAATGCCAGGGTTTCAAGGTTGAAGCCCCGGGTACGCGGACGCCGACCCACTGCGACCAGGACCTGATCGGTTTCCAGGGTTTGGCTTTCGCCCATGGCATTGCGCATCGACAGGGTTTTGGTACTGGCCTGGAAGCCTTCGACGCTGTGTTCCAGGTACAGGGTAATGCCCAGTGCCTTGAGGGATTCGGCAACGGGCAGCGTCAGATCTTTATCGTAGGTCGGCAGGATCCGGTCGCGGGCCTCGACCACTGTCACTTCTGCGCCCAGTTTGCGATAGGCGATGCCCAGCTCCAGTCCGATATACCCCGCGCCGACCACGGTCAGGCGCTTGGGAACGGTGGTGGGGGCCAGGGCTTCGGTGGAGGAAATAATGGCGCCGCCGATGGGCAGGATCGGCAGGTCAACACTTTG
This sequence comes from Pseudomonas versuta, assembly GCF_001294575.1. Taxonomy (NCBI): domain Bacteria; kingdom Pseudomonadati; phylum Pseudomonadota; class Gammaproteobacteria; order Pseudomonadales; family Pseudomonadaceae; genus Pseudomonas; species Pseudomonas versuta. Next base: position 2,688,852 of record NZ_CP012676.1, on the reverse strand, counting down.
CGAGCCGGTGGCCAGTAACAGGTGCTCGCACTCGATACGCTGACCGTCGACCTCGACTGCTTTGCCGTCCAGGATCTTCGCCCAGCCATGGATGACCTTGACGCCGTTCTTTTTCAGCAACGCGCCGACGCCAGTGGTCAGGCGATCAACAATGCCGTTTTTCCACTGCACGCTCTGGCCGATGTCGAGGGTCGGGGCCTGGGTCTTGATCCCCAGGGGGGAGCTGTTGGTGCTGTAGCGTTGAGTGGTGTGAAATTGTTCGGCCACGTGAATCAACGCCTTGGACGGGATGCAGCCGACGTTCAGGCAGGTACCGCCCAGTGACTGGCCTTCGATCAGGACCGTTGCAATCCCCAGCTGGCCGGCGCGAATGGCTGCCACGTAGCCGCCAGGGCCGCCACCGATAATCAGCAGCGTGGTGTGTTGGGTTGGCAGCATGTTCACTCCAGAAACAGGGTGGCTGGTTGTTCGAGCAAGCCACGCATGGCCTGGATAAATTGCGCCGCGTCCATGCCATCCACTACGCGATGGTCGAAGGAGCTGGAGAGGTTCATCATTTTGCGGATCACGATCTGGCCTTTGACTACCACTGGCCGTTCGACGATGCGGTTAACCCCGATAATCGCAACTTCAGGCAGGTTGACCACCGGAGTGCTGACAATTCCGCCCAGCGCGCCGAGGCTGGTCAGGGTAATGGTCGAGCCGCTGAGTTCTTCGCGGGTCGCCTTGGCGGTGCGTACGGCGTTGGCCAGGCGCGCAATTTCGTCAGCCGCGCCCCACAGGGTCAGGGTTTCGGCGTGTCGAACCACCGGCACCATCAAACCGCCCTCGCTTTGCGCGGCAACGCCGATGTGGGCAGCGCCAAAGCGGGTGATGATTTGTGCTTCATCGTCGTAGCGCACGTTGATTTGCGGAAAATCACGCAAGGCCACGACTATGGCTCGTACCAGAAACGGCAACAGGGTCAGTTTGCCGCGGCTTTCGCCCCATTTTTGATTGAGCTGTGCGCGCAGTTCTTCAAGGGCAGTGACGTCGACCTCTTCGACATAACTGAAGTGCGCGGCGCGGCGCTTGGCGTCCTGCATGCGCTGGGCGATTTTACGGCGCAGGCCGATGACCGGGATTTGTTGCTCATCATTGCGTTTGGCATAGCCGCTGGCCGGTGCTGCGACGGGACTGTTGTCCTGCGCCAGATAAGCCTCAAGATCGTCATGCAGTACTCGACCCGCAGGCCCGCTGCCAACGACAAAACGCAACTCGATGCCGGCATCCCAGGCGCGTTTTCGTACGGCAGGCGAGGCCAGCGGACGCTCATTGGCTTCGCGGGCTACCGGTGCAGGCCGTTGGGCTGGTGCAGGTTTGATCGCCGGGGACGTGACCACTGCCACTTCGACCCGGGCTTGCGGTGCCGCTTTCAGGGCTGCGGCCGGCGGTTCTGCAGCAGTGGCCGGCTGAGCGCTTTCGCGCAGGTTGCCAGCGCCTTCGACTTCGATGCGAATCAGCTCGCTGCCAACGGCCATCACTTCGCCGGGCTGGCCGCCCAGGGCCAGAACCCTGCCTGCTACCGGGGAGGGAATGTCCACGGTGGCCTTGTCGGTCATGACATCGGCGACCACCTGGTCTTCGCTGACCATGTCACCGACTTTGACAAACCACTCCACCAGTTCAACTTGCGCAATGCCTTCGCCAATGTCCGGCATCTTGATAACGTGCGTACCCATTCAGACCTCCATAACCCGTTGCAAAGCCGCACCGACCCGTGCCGGGCCAGGGAAGTAAGCCCATTCCTGGGCATGCGGATACGGCGTATCCCAACCTGTGACGCGTTCAATCGGTGCCTCCAGGTAGTGGAAGCAGTGCTCTTGAACCAGCGCAATCAGCTCGGCGCCAAAACCGCAGGTGCGGGTGGCTTCGTGCACGACGACGCAGCGGCGGGTTTTTTTCACGGAGGTAACAATGGCGTCCAGATCCAGCGGCCACAGGCTGCGCAGATCAATGACTTCAGCGTCGATACCGGTTTCTTCGGCTGCCACCTGGGCCACGTAGACAGTGGTGCCGTAGGTCAGGATGGTGACTTCAGTACCCGGACGCACGATCGCGGCGCAGTCCAGCGGTACGGTGTAATAGCCATCAGGTACGGCGCTGGCCGGGTGCTTGGACCATGGCGTAACCGGGCGTTCGTGGTGGCCGTCAAAAGGGCCGTTGTACAGGCGTTTTGGTTCCAGGAAGATCACCGGGTCATCGTTTTCGATGGCGGCAATCAGCAGGCCTTTGGCGTCGTAGGGGTTGGACGGCATGACGGTGCGCAGGCCGCACACCTGGGTGAACATGGCTTCCGGGCTCTGGCTGTGGGTCTGGCCGCCATAGATGCCGCCGCCGCAGGGCATGCGCAGGGTCATGGGCGCGATAAACTCACCGGCCGAGCGATAGCGCAGCCGTGCAGCTTCGGAAACGATCTGGTCGGATGCCGGGTAGAAGTAGTCGGCAAACTGAATTTCGGCAACCGGGCGCAGGCCGTAAGCGCCCATGCCGACGGCGGCGCCGACGATCCCGCTTTCGGAGATCGGGGCATCGAATACCCGCGAGCTGCCGTATTTGGCCTGCAGGCCTTCGGTGCAGCGAAATACGCCGCCGAAGTAGCCCACGTCCTGGCCGAACACCACAACGTTGTCGTCGCGCTCAAGCATCACATCCATGGCCGAGCGCAGGGCCTGGATCATCGTCATGGTGCTGGTGCTCACGGCGTTCTCCATCAGAATTTTATTGTTGTCGTTCATCTGGTTATAACCCCAATTCCTGACGTTGCCGACGCAAGTGCTCGGGCATGTCCTTGTACACGTCCTCAAAAATCGTGGCCGCGCTTGGCATTTGTCCGCCGGCCAGGGTGCCAAAGCGCTCGGCCTCCTTCTGCGCACCAATGATTTCGGCTTCGAGTTCGGCGCTGACGGCTGCATGCTCTTCCTCGGACCAGTTGCCGGTGGCAATCAGGTGCTGCTTGAGGCGAATGATCGGGTCGCCCAGCGGGAAGTGGCTCCAGTCATCGGCAGGACGGTACTTGGAAGGGTCGTCAGAGGTTGAGTGCGGGCCTGCACGATAAGTTACCCACTCAATCAGTGTGGGCCCCAGGTTGCGTCGGGCACGCTCTGCGGCCCATACCGAGGCCGCGTACACCGCGATGAAGTCGTTACCGTCGACGCGCAGCGAGGCAATGCCGCAGCCCACGCCACGTCCGGCGAAGGTGGTGGCTTCGCCACCGGCAATGGCCTGGAAGGTCGAAATGGCCCACTGGTTATTCACCACGTTGAGAATCACCGGCGCGCGGTAGACGTGGGCAAAGGTGAGGGCGGTGTGAAAGTCGGATTCGGCGGTCGCGCCATCGCCAATCCAGGCTGAGGCGATTTTGGTGTCGCCCTTGATCGCCGATGCCATGCCCCAGCCGACGGCTTGCATGAATTGGGTTGCCAGGTTGCCGGAAATACTGAAAAAGCCGTAGTCCCTGACCGAATACATGATCGGCAACTGACGGCCTTTAAGGGGGTCGCGCTCGTTGGACAACAACTGGCAGATCAGATCCACCAGCGGTACGTCGCGGGCCATCAGGATGCTTTGCTGGCGGTAGGTCGGAAAGCACATGTCGTCGATGTTCAAGGCCAGGGCCTGGGCGCTGCCGATGGCTTCTTCGCCAAGGCTTTGCATGTAGAACGACATTTTTTTCTGACGCTGGGCGACCACCATCCGGGTATCGAAAATCCGGGTTTTGAGCATGGCGCGCATGCCAGCCCGCAGGATCTCGGTTGAGACGCCTTCAGCCCACGGGCCGAGTGCCTGACCCTGATCGTCGAGCACGCGAATCAGGCCTTTGGCCAGATCGGCAGTATCGGCAGGCTCTACATCGATAGGGGGTTTGCGCACCAGACCGGCATCGGTCAGGCGAAGGTAGCTGAAGTCGGTCTTGCAGCCTGGACGGCCGGAGGGTTCGGGAACGTGCAGGCGCAGCGGTGCATATTCAGTCATGGCTTTCTCTACGCTCGATCTTGTCGTGTTTATTAGGCGCGGGAGCTAGTTTTTACGTCGAAGACCGGGCGGGTGATTAGGCCCGATCTTGTCCTACAACAATCATATTCCTGCCAGTGAAGAATATTTCTCTGTAGTTCGTTGTGCTTTGTAGTGATTAAGGATAAGAATTCTGCATAAACACAAAAAACAGGTGCTTTTGTCTCATGCGCAAGCTAGATCGAACGGATATCGGGATTCTCAACAGCCTTCAGCAGAATGCGCGCATCACCAACGCGGACCTTGCGCGTTCGGTCAACTTGTCACCCACACCCTGTTTCAACCGGGTAAAGGCCATGGAAGAACGCGGGCTGATTCGTGAGCAAGTCACCTTGCTGGACGCCGATATGCTGGGCCTGCATGTGAATGTGTTCATTCATGTCAGCCTGGAAAAACAGGTCGAGGAAGCGTTGCAAAAGTTTGAGGCGGCGATCTCGGATCGTCACGAAGTCATGGAGTGCTATTTGATGGCCGGCGACCCGGATTATCTGATCCGGGTGCTGGTGCCGAGTATTCAGGCGCTGGAGCGCTTCATGATGGACTTTCTGACCAAAGTGCCTGGCGTCGCGAATATCCGTTCCAGCTTTGCCCTCAAACAGGTGCGCTACAAAACGGCGCTGCCGTTGCCGCCGGGTGGGCTGACGCTGGAGGAATGATTCAGACCCGCAGCCGCCAGCGCTCGTTGAATCGCAGCTCGACTCTGGCCAGAGGTTCGACATCAATCAGGTTGAAGGAGGCGGTGCTCGCCGCCAGCGCATGCACAATGGCCGCGCGGATGACAAAAGGGTGAGTCACTACCGCAAAATGGCCTTCTTCGCGAAACTCATCGAGCCAGGCGCCGACCCGCAGACACAGCGCCTCTACGGACTCCCCGCCGTGCGGCGCCGAACCAGGGTCGCTGGTCCAGTCTGCAAGCACCTGGGGGATGCTTTCCTGCAGGTCGCACAGGCGCAGGCCGCGCCAGTCGCCAACGTCGTAATCCTCCAGCGCCGGTACGATCTCAATGTCCTCACCCAGCGCCTGGGCCGTTTGTAGCGTCCGGGTTTCGGGGGCGCAAAGAATTCTGACGGGTTTTTTCAAGGCCGCAGCCATTTCCTGTGCCTGCAGCAACCCCTTGGGGTCGGCCGGTTCATCCAGAGCAAAGCGCCCCAGGCGCTGGGCTTCAGTGCGGGCATGGCAAATAAAACTCAGGCGGATGGGCATGACGAAGTCCTTGCGGGTGATGCGATGCAGTTACAGGCTACACGCGTTCAGTTCTCACTTGCAGGATGCGGGCGCCCCTCAATTGAGATTAGGCGAGTATTATCACCGCGCATTTCTATCTCAAGGTACTTCGCCATGTCTGCCGTTCTCTTGAAAAAAATTCTCAATACCACAGCGCTGTTGGCTCTGATGACCGGTGCCGGTTCGGCGTTTGCCCATGCGCACCTGCAACAGTCGACCCCTGCGGCCGACAGCAAAGTCGCCACCGCCAATGAACTGCGCCTGACCTTCAGCGAAGGCGTTGAAGAAAAGTTCACCAAGGTGACCCTGAGCCACGACGGTGCCCCCGTTGCCGTCAGCAGCATCAAGACAGAGCCCGGTAACAAGAAAGTACTGATTGTGACCCCGGCCCAGGCGTTGCCTGCCGGCAAGTACAACGTGGACTGGAAAGCGGTGTCGGTTGACACCCATAACAGCGCTGGCCAGTACGGCTTCACGGTGGGCAACTGAGTTGATGGTCAGCGACATGGTCGTGTGCCGGTTTGTGCATTTCTGCGCGGTGCTCCTGATTTTCGGGATCAGTGCATTCAGGCCTTTGCTGCTGGCTGTCCAGCCTTCACTTGAAATCGATCGCCGCTTGCACAGGTTTTGTCGCGCTCTGGCCTGGCTGGCATTGGCCAGCGGCCTGGCCTGGTTGCTGCTGACCACCCATTCGATGGCCGGCAGCTGGTCAGAAACACTGGACCCCAACACGCTCTGGCTGGTGCTGGGCAGTACCTTTTTTGGTCAGGTCTGGGCCGGGCACCTGCTATTCAATCTGCTGCTGCTCTTCGCGCTTTATGCAACCTCCCGTTTCAAGGCCCCATGGGCCTTCAGCGGCCTGTTGCTGGCCACCCTCGCGCCCGTAGGGCATGGCGCGATGCTGGATGGCTGGCAGGGGCAATTGCTGATGCTCAACCAGTTGATTCATCTGGTGTGTGTCGGGGCCTGGATTGGCGGCTTGTCGGGGCTGTTGCTGCTGCTTTCACGGCCGAAGGGGCGAAGTGTGGACCAGGTGTTACGCCGCTTCAGCAATCTGGGGTTTGTGCTGGTGGCCGGGATCATTGTTACCGGCCTTATCAATACTCGGGTACTGACGGGCGCACTTTGGCCTACGCCGCTGTTCGAAGGTTTCGCATTGATCCTGCTGGTTAAAGTGACGTTAGTCGGTGTGATGCTGCTGCTGGCGCTGTTCAATCTGCTGATGAGCCGCGCAGGCCGCTTTGCCGTCTTGCGCAACAGTGTGGCGCTTGAATGGTTATTTGGTTTGATGGCCGTGGCTGCTGTTTCACTACTGGGGACCTTGCCGCCGCTGATTATCAGGTGAATACCTGCTGACTCAATCTTCATCCAGCGGGGTTTGGTGATCCGTTATATTCAGTCCTCTCGTAACAAAAAAATACAAGAGAGGGCTTCTCGTTGGATCTTTCATCCCCGCTTTGGCTGGCACACGATACTCAGTTGATTGTGTGCTGCCTTTTGGCAATTATCGCCATCATCGTTTTAATCAGCGCCTGTAAGCTCACGCCCTTTCTCTCGATTCTTATCGGTACGTTCATTGCCGGGATTGGTGCCGGCTTGCCGCCGGAAATCGTCGCCAAGGCTTTCAGTAAGGGGGCCGGGAGCATTCTGGGCGAAGCCGGGATCATTATCTCCCTGGGGGCCATGCTCGGCGCGTTGATGGCCGAGTCCGGGGCGGCGGACCAGATCGCCTCAACGCTGTTGCGCCACGCACGAGGCAAGGCGTTGCCATGGGTCATGGCGCTGGTGGCAATGGTGATTGGTTTGCCACTGTTCTTCGAAGTTGGCCTGGTGCTGATGGTCCCGATCATTTTTGTGATTGCCCGTCAGTCGGGTCAGCCTTTGCTCAGGGTCGCAATCCCCGCACTCGCGGGCATGACCACTTTGCATGCCCTTATGCCTCCGCACCCCGGTCCCTTGATCGCTGTCAGCGCACTGCATGCGGATCTGGGCCTGACCATGTTGCTGGGCCTTAGCCTGGCCATCCCTGCTGTCATTCTCGCCGGACCGTTGTATGGCATCTGGCTGTCGAAAAGAATGCATGTTGTCGAACCGGCCGAGCTGGGTGAACTGTTTTCGGCAAAGGTTGCTACACGACGCAAACCTACTTTCGCCGTGTCTTTGCTGATTATTCTGTTGCCGGTTTTGCTGATGCTTGGCAGCACCCTGGCCAAGGTCGCCATGGCGCCTGACAGTGTATTGGCCGTGACCCTGAAGTTTCTGGGTGAGCCGTTGATTGCACTGGGGCTGGCGGTGATCGCTGCGGTGATTTGCCTGGGCTGGTCAATCGGCATGGCCCGCGATCAGGTGGGCGGAGTCTTACGCAAAAGCCTGGCGCCGATTGCCGTGCTGTTACTGACGATAGGTGCGGGGGGCGGGTTGAAAGAGACGTTGCTGCAGGCGGGCATCAGCGACACGATCGGAAAGGTGGCTACAGGCGCGCATCTCTCCTACCTGTTACTGGCTTGGCTGATCGCGGTGGCACTGCGCCAGGCGACCGGTTCGGCGACTGTGGCGACCACCACGACGGCGGGTATTCTGGCGCCGATGATGGCGGGCCTGGCAGCTACCCAGAGCTCACTGGTGGCGCTGGCCATTGGCGCCGGTTCGGTGTTTTTCTGTCACGTCAATGACGCGGGCTTCTGGATGGTGCGCGAGTACTTCGGGCTGGAGCTCAAACAGACACTCTGGGTCTGGTCGGTTCTGCAAACCATCGTGTCTGTGGTGGGATTGCTGGGGACGTTGTTGCTGTGGCATCTGCTCGTCTAGCATTAGGAGCGAGATTGTCTCGCGATAGCCTCAAGTGCATCGCGAGGCAAGACCGCTCCTGCGGTCAAGACTGGCAGAGGGTTCTAAATGACCAGAAACAACGCAATCAGGCCGCTGAAAATTGCCCATTTCTCCAGGTAGTAGCGCGTGCGATTGCGTTTTTTCAGTTCTTTGCCGCGCAGGCGGATTTTGTACAGCCTGGTAAATGCGCGGTTCAGACCACCGGTTTTATCGCTGGTATCGTTGGGGGAGCTGGCAGACGCCATGACTGTGCGGCTGAACCACTGATTAAAGGCTGCAGCCCAGCGATATTGCATGGGGCGTTCCACGTCGCAGAACAGGATGATGCGATTCTTTGAGGTAGTGTTCTCGGCGTAATGGATAAAGGTTTCGTCAAACATTACGGCTTCGCCGTCACGCCACGAGTAGTTTTGCCCGTCGACGTTGATATAGCAGCCCGGATCATTCGGGGTGTCCAGGCCCAAGTGGAAGCGCAAGGAGCCCGCATAGGGGTCGCGGTGGCGCACCAGCTTTGAGCCCGGTGGCAACTCGGCAAACATGGCGGCCTTGATGGTGCCGATGCCGTTGAGCAACTCAATGGTGCGTGGGCACAGTTCGACCGCCGACGGATGATTGTCGCCATACCACTTCAGATAAAAGCGCTTCCAGCCGCTCTTGAAGAACGAGTTGAAACCGACATCGTTCGGTTGTTCCGAACGTTTGATTTCACCAGCCTGCATCAGGTTGCGCGCTTCATCGCGGATCTCCTGCCAATGATCCTGCAAGGGCTGCAACTGCGGGAAATCTGCCGGTTTAAAGTAAGGCTGTGCCGGAACTTTGGAGAACAAATACAGGAAGCAATTGATTGGAGCCAGGAACGTGGAATGGTCGCTCAGCTGGCGTCCCAATTTATGGCGAACGTTGCCCCGCAAGTGCACATGGGCAATGGATAAAACGTAAACAGCAATGATGATGAGTTTCAAGAGTATCGTCACAAGTCAGGTGAAATGCTGCCCCTGCATGCACGCAAGTGGCCCGACCTCTTACAGGAGATGTCGGGCGCTGGTGTCTCTGGAGGGGAGCCAAAGTGTAAGGTTAAAACAGCACTTCGGGCTTTTTCCAGCGTTTCATGATGCTTTTGTATCTATTTGCTTACAGTCTTTGGTCGGATTGCGGGTCGGGTTTCGCTTGAGAGTGCGCCGGATTACGGCATTGCGACGTGTGATCGATGCCTTTGGTGCCCGCCCGGCAAGCGGCCCGAGTGCGTGAGCAGTCGCTGTTATTTGGGGGTTCCTAGCGATTGGTACATTCGGAAGCGCTGAGGATCAAGCCAGCTTTCCACCTGCTCCATAAAGCGCCCGTGCCGGTCGTAGGTTGTGCGCAGGGCCTTGATGAAAACGGACCCTGGCGCCCGCCCCAGTAGAAACGCATCTTCTTGATTGAGTGGCTCGGCGCTAATCCATTGATCGCCGTTCTGCGCCACAAAACCGTAAGCGGCCAGAGTTATCGTCAGCGACTCATCTATCAGCCCTGTCCGTGGCAGGCTTTCCAGCCCCCCGGTAGCGGGCATGAGGGAGCGCTCCAGGGAGATGGCGCTGCCATCGTCATGGCTGCGGCGGCGAACCAGAGTAATAAACTGGCTCAAACCAAATTTAAGGCTCAGCTGCGGGCGTTCCACGGCCTGGAGTTGCAGAAGTTCAGTGTGAATCCGGGCGCCAGTGTCGGCCAGCGCCTGGGTCCAGCCATTATTCTGGTCCAGGGTCATGCCGTCGTACGTGACGATGGCGCTGCCTTCGGTCTGCATGGCTATGTATTTGCGCCTTTCCAGTTCTGCCAGCGCTTCGCGAAGCGTGCCAGTGCTGACGCGCAGCTCCTCGGCCAGTTGCTTTTCGCCTGGAAGCAGGTGGCCGTCTGCCAACAGCCCGCTTTCTATGCGATGGACGAGTTCTTCGACGGCTTGTTGTCTTTTGTTGAATCGGGCGTGTTTTATCATGCCTGAGTAATAGTCGAGCAATGGCGGTTGAGCAATAAACACGCGGATAGAAAGCAGTGCGCACGGGGCATAAGGATGTAAAGCGAGCAGGGCGCCTTGAACCTTGCGGCTGCTCAAGGCAGAGCTGTCAACCGCAGGCTTTGAGGTTGACCGGGCCGACAAACTCATTGCCACGACCCATGACGCAGGCTACGGCCTGATTGCGTTGACGCTCCCAGGCCTGGACCGGATAGGTCTTGTTCCACGCTTCATAGAGTTGGCGATCTTGCTTGGAGAGGCGCAAGTCGTAGCGTTTGCTCATATAGAAGTAGGTTCGCGCGATCATGCCTCGGATTGACGGCCGGGGCATGACCTTCCTGGCCTTGAAGTCGACTTGGGTCAGGCACGAACCGTACTGCCCCGACTGCGCAGGTAGCCAGCCAAAACTGAAGTTGTTTCTGTCGCCGTTGACCTCGCCGATGCTGGGCACCAGATTGTGCAGGTCGGCCTCTGCAACTTTGTAGACAGGGTCGTTGCGGGTGCAGTTTTTTCGGCCGCCGCTTTGCCAGCATTGGCGCTGGTGACCAATTTGCCAGGCAGGAACGATGTGTTCCCACTCGATACGTGCTGCTCGATTGGCATTCTTGCGCGGGACATAACCACAGGCTTTGAGGTCGACCCGGTTGCCGGTGTATTTGCACCCACAATAGAACTCGGTGGACTGTGGCGCGTAGAGTTTCCAGGCGACCTTTTTGGCTTCACTGAAGGTTTGCGGCGCAGCAGCATGTGCGCTCATAGCGGTAAAGAGGCTGGCTAACGCCAGTATACGAACCCTCATTGACTCAATCTTCCTCTGGCACGGTCCAGAAAACATTGACCCCGCCATCATCGCGATGGGCGATTGTGACGTTGTCGTTTTCGGAGATCTCTTCTAACAGGCGCTCCCAGAACTCCGGGTTATCGCCCTCAAGTCGTTCAAGCAACGCCATTTTGTCTTTTTGCGCTTTTGGCGAGCTGATGATTTTTTGTATGCGCGTTCCGAAAATTTCGTAGGGGCTTGGAAGGGGTGGCGCTTTCACCGGTTTTTTAGCCATGATGCGATCCTTGGTTGCTGTATGTGCATACAGTATTTAACTGCATGAGATTTGGCAACTGTTTGGATGCGTTTGGCTGCGGATCGGACTGCGTTTTTTTGGTTTAGTGCGAGAAGGACAGAAAAATCAATTAAATAGACCACTCACCGGGGTGATTGAGTGGTTTGAACGCCGGGCACTGGGCAGTGCCCGGCATGGGGAGATCAATACTCCCAGAACATCCGCTGCAGTTCTTTACTGTCCTGGGTTTTGGTCAGGGCGACCATGGCCAGGATGCGGGCTTTTTGCGGGTTGAGGTCGTGGGCTACAACCCAGTCGTATTTGTCGTCAGGTTGTTCTGCGTTACGAAGTACGAAACCGCCGTTATTTACGTGGGAAGAACGGATGATTTGCACGCCATCTTTACGCAGAGCTTGCAGGGTAGGCACTACACGCGAGGACACGGAGCCGTTGCCTGTGCCAACGTGAATGATGGCTTTGGCGCCGGCTTGGGCAAATGCTTTGTAAGCGGTGTCGTCGACGTTGCCATACGAGTAGGCGATGCCTACGTTTGGCAGGGATTTGATATCTTTGATGTCGAATTCGGAGTCCATGGTGTGACGCTTGGCAGGCAAGCGGAACCAGTAGGATTTGCCTTCAACCACCATGCCTAGCGGGCCCCAAGGGCTTTTGAACGCTTCGGTCTTGATGTTCATTGATTTGGTGACATCACGGCCCGACTGGATCTCGTCGTTCATGGTAACCAGCACACCCTTGCCGCGTGCTTCTTTGCTGCCGGCTACTGCAACGGCGTTGTACAGGTTAAGCATGCCATCAGCGGACATGGCGGTGCCCGGGCGCATGGAGCCGACTACGATGATTGGCTTGTCGGTTTTTTCGACCAGGTTGAGGAAGTAAGCCGTTTCTTCCAGGGTATCGGTGCCGTGAGTAATAACGATGCCATCGACATCTTTGCTGTCAGCCAGTTCGGCGACACGACGGCCCAGTTGCAGCAGGTTGTCGTTGGTAATGCTCTCGGAAGCGATTTGCAGGACCTGCTCGCCACGCACGTTTGCCAGCTGGCTCAGCTCGGGTACGCCGGCAATCAGTTGGTCGACGCCTACTTTGGCAGCGGTGTAGGTCGCGCTGTTGGCTGCGCTGGCACCCGCACCGGCAATAGTGCCGCCGGTTGCCAGAATCACGACATTGGGTTTGCCGGCTTCTTGTGCCTGAACAACAGGCAGGGCAAGCAGAAGGGCCAAGGCGGCCGGAACAATAGTTTTCAACACAGCTGGTTTCATTATTTTCTCTCTTATTGGTGGGCGCGCTGATGTACCGACATCGAGCACCGCGCGTGCCGTCACTTGCGCACGGGCTGCCTACCAAAGCACTAACTGTGCCACTGCAGAGCCTGTTTTGAGACTGTTTAACTCATTGATTCATAAGGATATTTTTATCTATGGGTTTTTTCTGTGACGGCGCGGGACGGTTTCCCGAACAACCAGCGGTTTTTTGTTCGGAGAGTCGACCGTTGGTCGACCGGTTGGCGGCTGTTTTTCACGTTGACAAATGAGAAACAGCTTTTCATAGTGAGGCTCAAGCAAACGTTTGCGCGGTGCTTTCAAGTCGGCTCGATTGGGCTTGTACCATGACTTGCTGCCCATGTGTTTTGTCAGGCTTTCTCCGGGCTGGACGTTGCTCACAATAATCATAAGATCGGAGTTCCCCCCCCATGAAGCTGCCCTTTGCTGGACGTCTTCTCGCTGTCGCCATGTTGGCCGCAGCCTCCTTGACCCTCTCTGTTGCTCACGCCGATACCGCTCAAAAGCCCAAAGTTGGGCTGGTGATGAAATCGTTGGCCAATGAGTTTTTTGTCACGATGCAGGACGGTGGCAAGGCGTATCAACAGGCCCACGCCGCGGATTTCGATCTGGTCTCCAACGGGATCAAGAATGAAACCGACACTGCCGGTCAAATTGACATTATCAATCAGATGATTATCGCCAAGGTCGATGCGCTGGTGATCGCTCCTGCTGACTCCAAGGCGCTGGTTTCGGCCATCAAGAAAGCCAGGGACCGCGGGATCGTAGTGGTCAATATCGATAACCAGCTGGACCCCGAGGTCTTGAAAAGCAAAGGTATCGACGTACCGTTTGTGGGCCCGAACAACAGAAAGGGCGCGCGTGAAGTTGGAGACTATCTGGCTAAGCAGCTCAAGGCAGGCGATGAAGTGGGCATCATTGAAGGTGTATCAACCACCACCAATGCTCAGATGCGCACCGCAGGCTTTAAGGACGCGATGGATGCAGCCGGCATGAAAATTGTGTCGACGCAATCGGGTGACTGGGAAATCGATGGTGGCAGCAAAAAAGCGGCAGCCATGCTCAGTGAATATCCGAACCTGAAGGCGCTGCTGGCGGGCAATGACAACATGGCCGTAGGTGCCGTATCGGCAATCCGTGCGGCAGGCAAGGCTGGCAAGGTTCAAGTCGTAGGCTATGACAATATTGATGCAATCAAACCGATGCTGGAGGACGGCCGCGTTCTTGCCACGGCCGATCAGGCGGCTGCCGAGCAGGCGGTTTATGGCATCCAGACCGCGCTCAAGCTGCTAAAGAAAGAGCCGGTTGAGAACCTCAAGGATGGCGTCATTGATACCCCGGTGCAGCTGGTAACCAAAAAATAGTCATATTCGCTGCCACAGGCACCTGCTCGGTTGAGCAGGTGCCCGGAGAAGTTTTATGTCGGCTTCCAATGCCAGCGTGGTCCTGTCCGTCCGCGGGATTGGCAAAACCTATACCCAACCCGTTTTGACGGGCATTGATCTTGCGTTGTATCGCGGTGAAGTGCTGGCCTTGACGGGCGAAAATGGTGCCGGAAAAAGCACCCTGTCAAAAGTCATCGGTGGCCTGGAGTTACCGACCCTGGGGCAGATGCAATTCAATGGTCAGCCCTACGCCCCCGGCAGTCGTTCACAGGCTGAGCGCCAGGGGGTGCGTATGGTCATGCAGGAGCTCAACCTGCTGCCCACCCTGACCGTGGCCGAGAATCTGTTTCTGGATAATCTGCCCGGTCATCTTGGCTGGATCAATCGCAAGCAATTACGCAAGGCCGCCATTGAAGCAATGGCCCAGGTAGGTCTGGAGGCGATAGATCCCGACACATTGGTGGCAGACCTGGGTATAGGCCACCAGCAAATGGTGGAAATCGCCCGTAATCTTATCGGTGATTGCCATGTGCTGATCCTGGACGAGCCGACGGCCATGCTGACGGCGCGTGAAGTCGAGATGCTGTTCGTACAGATCGAGCGGCTTCAGGCCAGGGGCGTGGCAATTGTCTATATATCCCATCGGCTCGAAGAGCTGGCGCGGGTTGCGCAACGCATTGCCGTTTTGCGCGATGGCTGCCTGGTGTGTGTTGAGCCGATCGCCAATTACACCAGTGAGCAGTTGGTTCACCTGATGGTGGGGCGTGAACTGGGTGATCCATTGGAGCTGGGCTCACGTGAACTGGGAGCGCCGGCGCTTAAAGTCACGGCGCTTACCCGCTCGGACAAGGTCCGGGACGTGTCCTTTGAAGTGCGCAAGGGCGAAATTTTCGGTATTTCAGGCCTGATCGGGGCAGGGCGTACCGAACTTTTGCGTTTGATCTACGGGGCCGATTTGCCCGATAGCGGCACCGTGTCTGTGGGCTCTCCTTTGCAGGTGGCCAGTATCCGGTCGCCGGCCGATGCGGTTAAGCAAGGGATTGCCTTGATTACCGAGGACCGCAAAGGCGAAGGCCTGCTTTTGACCCAGTCGATCAGTGCCAACATCGGTCTGGGCAATATGCACCGGGTGTCCAGTCTGGGGGTGGTGAGCGGTGCGCAGGAAGCTGCGTTGGCACAGCGCCAGATAGACGCGATGGGGATCCGCAGTTCAGGGCCGGAACAAGTTGTGTCGCAACTTTCCGGAGGCAATCAGCAGAAGGTGGTCATTGGCCGCTGGCTGGAGCGCGACTGCGCGGTCTTGCTGTTTGATGAGCCCACCCGTGGCATCGATATTGGTGCCAAGTTTGATATCTACCGGTTGCTTGGCGAGTTGACCCGTCAGGGCAGGGCACTGGTTGTGGTGTCGAGCGATCTGCGGGAGTTGATGTTGATCTGTGATCGTATCGGCGTGTTGTCTGCCGGGCACCTGATAGAAACGTTCGAGCGTAACAACTGGAGTCAGGAGCAGCTGCTGGCAGCCGCTTTTGCAGGTTATCAAACACGAGATGCGTTGCTCGCTGAAGCCGCGCCAAAGGAAGCCTCATGAAGTCCACCTCTGCAGTGCCAAAAAGCGCTCGCAACTATTTCGGCACGGGCACTTATCTGGGGCTGGCCGGTGCGTTGCTGGCCATGATTGTGCTGTTTTCGAGCCTCAGCGATCACTTCTTTTCCTACGACACGTTAAGCACTCTGGCCAATCAGATTCCGGACTTGATGGTGCTGTCGGTGGGGATGACGTTTGTATTGATTATTGGCGGAATCGACCTGTCGGTAGGGTCGGTGCTCGCATTGGCGGCCTCAGCGGTCAGTGTGGCCATTCTGGGCTGGGGCTGGGGGATCTTTCCTGCGGCCCTGCTGGGAATGGCATGCGCTGCGCTGGCAGGTACGATCACGGGGTCGATCAGCGTCGCCTGGCGGATTCCATCCTTTATTGTTTCTCTGGGTGTGCTGGAGATGGCCCGGGGCGCGGCCTATCAGATGACGGGTTCTCGCACAGCCTATATCGGTGATGCGTTTGCCTGGCTGTCCAATCCGATTGCATTCGGCATTTCACCCTCTTTCATTATTGCGCTGCTGATCATTTTTATTGCTCAGGCCGTTCTGACACGGACCGTGTTTGGCCGTTACCTGATCGGGATCGGTACGAACGAGGAAGCCGTTCGCCTTTCCGGTATCAATCCCAAGCCCTACAAGATTTTAGTGTTCAGCCTGATGGGTTTGTTGGCGGGCGTGGCTGCGCTGTTTCAGATATCCCGTCTGGAGGCTGCAGACCCCAATGCCGGTTCGGGTCTTGAGTTGCAGGTGATTGCTGCGGTGGTTATCGGCGGTACGAGTTTGATGGGCGGACGCGGGTCGGTCATCAGTACTTTTTTCGGGGTGCTGATTATTTCGGTACTGGCCGCGGGGCTGGCTCAAATCGGTGCAACCGAGCCGACAAAGCGTATTATCACCGGTGCTGTCATAGTGATGGCAGTAGTCCTGGATACTTACCGCAGTCAACGCGCACGACGACGGAATTGAACAATGGCAACCATTAAAGATGTCGCAGCAATGGCCGGCATTTCTTACACCACGGTGTCGCATGTCCTGAATAAAACGCGCCCGGTAAGTGAGCCGGTGCGCTTGAAAGTTGAGGAGGCCATTGCGCGTCTCGACTATGTGCCAAGCGCTGTCGCACGCTCCTTGAAGGCCAAGACCACCGCGACTATCGGCCTGCTGGTTGCCAATAGCTTGAACCCGTACTTCGCCGAGTTGGCGCGGGGTATCGAGGATTACTGCGAGCGCAACAATTACTGCGTGATCCTGTGCAACGGTGACGACGATCCTGACAAGCAGCGCAACTATCTGCGGGTGCTGCTTGAGAAGCGCGTGGATGGTCTGGTTGTGGCTTCGGCCGGAGGCGATCTTGGCCTGGCAAGCGGGCTGGTCGGTGTGCGAACGCCCATGGTCATTGTCGATCGGAACCTCGAAGGTATCGACGCAGACCTGGTACGAATCGATCACGAACTGGGTGCGTATCTGGCCACCCGGCATTTGCTTGATCTGGGGCACAGGGCTATCGCCTGTATTGGTGGCCCTGCAATCACACGCGTTGCACAGCTGCGCACTGCAGGCTACCTGCGAGCCCTGGCTGAGGCCGGTGTCACAGCGTCCGCACCCTGGATGATCGAGAGTGATTTCAGCAGTGTCGGGGGGTATCAGGCGGCAGTCAGCTTGCTGGAAAACAACCGGCCTTCGGCTATTTTTGCGTGCAACGACATGATGGGGATCGGTGTTTTGCGGGCGGCTGCAGAACGCAATATCCGGGTGCCGGATCAGTTGTCTGTGATTGGTTTTGATGATGTGCAAATGAGCCGTTATGTCTATCCGGCGCTGACGACAGTCGGGCAGTCGATTTTGCAGCTGGGAGAAATGGCCGCGCAGTTATTGTTGCGCCGTATTGCCTCGCCTGAACGGGCGGTGGAGCAGCGAATTGTGACACCAAGCATCGTGCTGCGAGAGTCGACGGCTGCCTATGTCGGGGCGCCGGTGCAATCCTTGCGAAAATCCCATGGGTGAGTCTCGATAACATGCAAGCAAACGTAGTGGTGGTTGGCAGTCTCAACATGGATCTGGTCACCCGCGCAGAGCGCCTGCCGCGCCCGGGAGAAACAGTATTCGGGCAGTCTTTTGGTACGGTTCATGGTGGCAAGGGGGCGAACCAGGCTGTGGCAGCGTCGCGCCTGGGAGCACAGGTGGCGATGATCGGGTGCGTAGGCAGTGATGCGTATGGCGTGCAACTGCGTGAAGGGCTGGAGGCCGAGAACATCGATTGTCAGGCCGTTCGTACTGTCACGCAGGGTGTGAGCGGTGTTGCGCTGATCGTCGTTGATACCAACAGTCAGAACACCATTGTGGTAGTGCCGGGCACCAATGGATGCCTTGCCTCTCAAGACATCATGGCGTTTGACGGCATGCTGCAAGAAACGAAGGTCATCATTTGCCAGCTTGAGGTGCCGATGGAGACGGTCGGCCACACCCTCAAGCGCGGGCGTGAGCTGGATAAAATTGTCATTCTCAACCCGGCCCCCGCCAGTGGACCGTTACCGGTGCAATGGTATGCCTCTGTGGATTACTTGATCCCCAATGAAAGTGAGGCGGGGGCTCTGACTGGCGTTACAGTTGATTCGCTTGATTCTGCAGAACTGGCTGCACGCAGCCTTCTGGCGCTCGGAGCGGGCAAAATTATTGTGACGCTGGGCGCGCAGGGCGCGTTGCTTGTCAGTGCGCAGCGCGTCATGCACTTTGCTGCACCCAAGGTTGAGGCGGTCGATGCAACAGCGGCCGGCGATACATTTGTCGGAGCTTTCTCGGCTGCACTGGCAGCGGGCAAAGGGGAGGACGATGCGATTCGTTTTGCCCAGATTGCGGCAGCATTATCAGTGACCTGCGCGGGCGCGCAGCCCTCGATACCTCGGCTGCAGGATGTAAAGGACTTTGCCTTGTCATGAAAAAAACACCTTTGCTCAACATCGCGCTTTCGCGACTTATTGCTTCGCTGGGGCATGGTGACATCGTGATTATTGCCGATGCCGGTTTGCCTGTGCCCAATGGCGTGGAGCTGATTGATCTGGCGCTGACCCAAGGCGTGCCTGATGTTTGCAGTACGCTGAGCACCGTGCTCAGTGAGATGCAGGTGCAAAGTCATGTTCTGGCGCACGAGCTGCTGCAAATGCCTTGCCCGGCATTGTCATGCATCGATATGCACAACACTCGGGGAGATCTGGGGAGCAGGAGTTTGCTCGATCACAATGCGTTCAAGGCGCTATGCCTGCGGGCAAAAGTGATTGTGAGAACGGGAGAATGCCGTCCCTACTGCAACATCGCTCTGATCGCCGGAGTTACTTTTTAATACGTCATACAGGGAATAACTCATGTCGCGTTTTATGCGGATTTTTCATCACCTGATCAGGAGTGTCGTGTTTTTGTCTGTTCTCAGTATTTCAAGTGTCCATGCTGCCGAAAAAATCGATCTGATCATCGACACTGACCCCGGTGCTGATGACGTCGTTGCTTTGCTGCTGGCGCTTGCGTCGCCTGAGCAACTCAATGTCTTGGGGATTACCACCGTGGCGGGTAATGTCCGTCTGGACAAGACCTCGCGTAATGCCCGCCTTGCACGGGAGTGGGCAGGCCGCGAAGACGTCCCCGTGTATGCCGGGGCACCCAAGCCTCTGGTGCGCACGCCCATCTATGCCGAGAATATTCATGGTCAGGAAGGTGTAACGGGTGTCCCGATACATGAACCTGCCAAAGGGCTCGAGCAGGCCAATGCGGTTAACTATCTCATCGATACATTGCGTGCGGCGAAGCCAGGCAGTGTGACAATTGCCATGCTCGGACCACAAACCAACCTGGCGCTGGCGCTGGTTCAGGCGCCTGATATCACCAAGGGTATCAGGGAGGTCGTGGTCATGGGCGGTGCTCATTTCAACGGCGGCAACATTACCCCTGTGGCCGAATTCAACCTCTACGCCGATCCGCATGCGGCAGATGTGGTTTTGAAAAGTGGCGTCAAGCTGGTTTATGTCCCGCTTGATGTGACGCACAAGATCCTGACCAGTGACCAGCGTTTGAAACAGATTGCCTCACTTGGCAATCAGGCCGGCAAGCTGGTTGGCGATATTTTGAATGAGTATGTGAAGAACGATATGGCGCACTACGGATTGCCGGGTGGTCCTGTACACGATGCCAGTGTTATCGCCTACCTGCTCAAGCCAGAATTATTCTCCGGGCGCGAGGTTAATCTGGTAGTGGATACCCGCGAAGGGCCTACCTTTGGCCAAACCATTGCAGACTGGTACGACACGCTAAAGCAGCCGAAAAATGCGTTTTGGGTTGAGAATGGCGACGCCCAAGGATTTTTTGACTTGCTGACTGCACGACTGGGGCGGCTGCAGTGATATGAGTCTGCGCCACCTTATGTCAGTTTCGAAAATGCCGTGTCCTTGTACTTTTCGAATATTTGGCTGACAAAGGCTCTGGCTGACTCGGTGCCAAGCTCTTTGACTAACAGGTCGATACCGATGATTGCCAGCTCCTCCGGGCTTCCAGGGCTGTAGGAGCACTGACCTTGAGGCCATTTGGCTTTGATGTCTGCATCGATGGTGACTGTTGTCATGAGTATCTCAAGAGGGGTGTTAAAAAGGCGATTTTAGCAAAAAGACCTCCTGATGCTATCAGGAGGTCAAAGTTAATCATGTTACGGGTCTTTTGGGGCTTCAACTTTCGCATGAGGCCCGTGTGCATGCCACACTTGAATTTTTGAGGTCGGGGCCTTCACATGCACATTGATTTAAACAACCCGGATGAGCTGACGGTTTTAGCAGTCAGCCAGCTACTGGCCTCGGCCAGTGATGATGCACATACTCAGTTACGCGTCACGAAGGCAGGTATTGCCTATATTTCTTCCGGTGTTGTGGGTGGTGCAGATATCGAAGGGCTGCTTTTCAGGCTTGAGACCTGGGCTGCCGGCTCCGGGTATGTCGGTAATATTGCCGCAAGCGATGAGGTCTGGGTCATGCAGATTCGTAATGCGCTGAAGGACAATTGGCCGTGCCCTCCTTTCGATTACATTGATGTTTATTAGCGGGTTACACATTCCGTCACGATTAGATGTGCGCGTTTGTGATGTGCTCGGGCAATATCTTGTGCCCTGCGGTTAATCAATTTTTGCCGTAAGACTCTGTGCAACCTATTTGCGAAAAAGCTGTCGCAAAGGTTTCGACTATTTATCTTAAGGAGGCTTCATGTCTTGGAAGCTAGCGTCATTGGTTTCGTTGTTGGCGGTTGTAGCGCTGTCAGGCTGTAGTACGCCGAACGCTGCAAAAGACCCTGTGGCTGAGGCTGGTCACAGTCGTTGCGATGCTAAAGCAGCCAGCTTTGTGATTGGCCAAAAGGCGTCGCCAGAGCTGTTGGAGCAGGCCCGCATCAAGGCTGGGGCACAAAATGCACGCATCCTGGCGCCACATGACATCATGACGCTGGAGTACCGTTCTGATCGTTTGAATCTTAATGCGGATGACAACGCCATCATTACCCGAGTTAACTGCGGTTAAGATCATTTAGCGTTGTTGTAGGCATAAAAAACCCCGTCACATGGACGGGGTTTTTTTGTTCGAAGGAGATTTACTCCGGACGAACCTGTGCAGCTTGCATACCCTTTTGGCCTTTCTCAGCCACGAAGGAAACAGTCTGGCCTTCTTTCAGGCTTTTGAAACCGTCGCTTTCGATAGCTTTGAAGTGTACGAACAGGTCGTCACCGCCACCTTGAGGAGTGATGAAGCCGAAGCCTTTTTCATCGTTGAACCATTTTACGGTGCCGGTTTGGCGATTAGACATGGTGTATCTCCAAGAAACTTATATTTTCAGTAGTACTGTGCTGCTCAGGCCAACTGGGCACACCGAGCTATCATAGTCGAAATGTGCGGTTTGGGAGCCCCCCTGAGCTGCAGTTTGCATCATTGTTAGCATTTGTCTGGCGCTTGAAGTGCCTTAAGTCCCCGTTTTATGGGGGTTTAGCGGCGAAAGCGCCTTCGAAAAAAAGCAGTAAAGGATGCATATTTTTTAGCAAAAAGACGTTTCAAGGTCTTTTTTGCTTGGCTCAAGGCTTAAATCAGCCCCCGAAACATGCTCTATTTTGTTGCCCTGCAGGCCTGGATGGCATCCAGGGCCTTGGTCCGCAGCTCTACGCTCGGCATTTTTGTCTTGCTCATCAACTCTTTGATCTCGGCAGTCGAAAATTTCTCGGAAATTTTATCTGCACCGCATGCGCAATGTTGCTGGGCGGTTTTCTGGTCGACACTTTGGCTGGCGGCTGCAGTGCAATCCTTCATATAGGCTTCTTTGGCGCCTGCAGGCCAACTTTCGGCCTGGGCGCTCAAGGGCAAGAGCATTGCCATAGGTGCTACGAGGGCAAGCAGGTGAGTCATGCGCATGTGATTCTCCTTATAGACTTTAAATCTGAATTTGTTGCACTGAGTATCTGAGGGGATAGTGGAGCTCAAGTTCACCATTTTGCAAAAACCGCCTCATTGCTTCGAGTGAGCACCGGCGGGAGGGCGGCGCCCTTTCTTCTGTGCTAGCATGCCGCCCTTGGCGTTTTTATGCTATTGCGTGCTCCCGAGCCGCGAAGCAGAGCCATTAACCCTTTTATTTGAACTCCAGTCACTCTGGTTCGGTTTAGTGTTGGCCGCAAGGCTCCTGCCACTGTGAGGCAGGTATACCTCCGAATCGCGTACTGGCTCATCCCAACCCACGTGACCTTTGGTAGGGGTCACCACTAGGAGAGGAGGCGCCATGCCAACTATTACTCTTCCCGACGGCAGTCAACGTACATTTGATCATCCGGTATCTGTAGCTGAAGTAGCCGCTTCAATTGGCGCAGGTCTGGCCAAGGCCACCGTAGCCGGTAAGGTCGACGGCAAACTGGTTGATGCCTGCGATTTGATCGAACATGACGCCACCTTGCAAATCATCACTCCCAAGGATGAAGAGGGGCTGGAGATTATTCGCCACTCTTGCGCCCACCTGGTGGGGCATGCAGTCAAGCAGTTGTATCCAACAGCCAGAATGGTAATTGGACCTGTTATTGACGAAGGCTTTTATTACGATATCGCCTATGAACGTCCGTTTACTCCGGATGACATGGCAGCTATTGAAAAGCGCATGCAGCAATTGATCGAAAAAGACTACGACGTCATCAAGAAAGTGACACCGCGTGCTGAGGTCATCGAGCTTTTTGCCCAGCGTGGTGAAGATTACAAGCTGCGTCTGATTGAAGACATGCCGAACGAACAAGCCATGGGTCTGTATTTCCATGAGGAGTACGTTGACATGTGCCGTGGGCCTCACGTGCCGAATACGCGCTTCTTGAAGTCGTTCAAGCTGACCAAGCTGTCCGGTGCCTACTGGCGCGGCGATGCTAAAAACGAGCAGCTGCAGCGAATTTATGGCACGGCGTGGGCTGACAAGAAGCAGCTCGCTGCCTATGTCCTTCGCATTGAAGAAGCGGAAAAGCGCGATCACCGTAAAATCGGTAAGCGCCTGGGGTTGTTTCACACTCAGGAAGAAGCGCCGGGAATGGTGTTCTGGCATCCGAACGGTTGGACGCTTTACCAGGTACTCGAACAGTACATGCGTAAAATACAGCGCGAAAATGGCTATCTGGAGATTAAAACTCCTCAGGTGGTTGATCGCAGCTTGTGGGAAAAGTCCGGGCATTGGGCTAATTACGCTGAAAACATGTTCACCACTGAATCGGAAAACCGCGATTACGCGATCAAGCCGATGAACTGTCCTTGTCACGTGCAGGTCTTCAATCAGGGGCTGAAAAGCTACCGTGAATTGCCAATGCGTCTGGCCGAGTTCGGTGCATGCCACCGTAATGAGCCGTCGGGCGCATTGCATGGCATCATGCGTGTTCGTGCGTTTACCCAGGACGATGCACATATTTTCTGCACTGAAGAACAGATGCAGGCCGAGTCTGCAGCGTTCATCAAGCTGACACTCGATGTGTATGCAGACTTTGGTTTCAAGGATATTGAGCTTAAGTTGTCGACTCGTCCTGAAAAGCGTGTTGGCTCTGATGAGTTGTGGGATCGCGCTGAAAGCGCTTTGGCCGCAGCCCTTGATAGTGCTGGTCTGGCGTATGATTTGCAGCCGGGCGAAGGTGCCTTCTACGGTCCCAAGATCGAATTTTCTCTGAAAGATTGTCTGGGTCGTGTCTGGCAATGTGGTACCTTACAGCTCGATTTCAACCTGCCGATCCGTCTTGGCGCAGAATATGTGTCCGAAGACAACAGCCGTAAGCATCCCGTTATGCTGCACCGCGCGATCCTTGGATCGTTCGAACGTTTCGTCGGTATTTTGATTGAGCATTACGAAGGTGCCTTCCCTGCGTGGCTTGCGCCAACCCAGGCAGTGATCCTGAATATCACTGATAAACAGGCAGATTTTGCCCTTGAAGTTGAAAAAACTCTCAATCAGAGCGGATTTCGTGCCAAGTCTGACTTGAGAAATGAAAAGATCGGCTTTAAAATCCGCGAGCATACTTTGCTCAAGGTTCCTTATCTCTTGGTTATCGGAGATAGAGAAGTCGAGATGCAGACTGTCGCTGTGCGTACACGTGAAGGTGCTGACCTGGGCTCGATGCCCGTCGCGCAATTCGCTGAATTCCTCGCACAAGCGGTTTCCCGGCGTGGTCGCCATGATTCGGAGTAATTATTATTAAGCGTGAAATGAGACAAGATAAACGAGCTGCACCGAAGGCCCCGATCAACGAGAATATCTCGGCACGCGAGGTTCGGTTAATTGGGGCTGAAGGCGAGCAGCTTGGGATTGTGTCAATTGAAGACGCGCTTCTTAAAGCTGAAGAGGCCAAACTGGATTTGGTGGAAATTTCCGCTGATGCAGTACCCCCAGTTTGTAAGCTGATGGACTACGGCAAATCTATCTTCGAGAAGAAGAAACAGGTTGCCGCTGCAAAGAAAAACCAGAAACAGATCCAGGTTAAAGAAATCAAGTTTCGTCCAGGGACGGAGGAAGGGGATTACCAGGTAAAACTGCGCAACCTGGTACGTTTCCTGAGTGATGGGGACAGGGCCAAGGTGTCGTTAAGATTCCGTGGTCGTGAGATGGCCCACCAGGAGCTGGGTATGGAACTGTTGAAGCGGGTTGAAGGTGACCTGCTTGAATACGGGACCGTCGAACAGCATCCTAAGATGGAAGGACGCCAGCTGATTATGGTCATCGCCCCGAAAAAGAAGAAGTAATCACTAGGGCACGGCAGGCCTTTTGATTATGTTTATCAACTGAATGCGGAGTACCGAACATGCCAAAGATGAAAACTAAGAGTGGTGCTGCTAAGCGGTTTCTGAAAACTGCTAACGGCATCAAGCACAAGCACGCTTTCAAGAGCCACATCCTGACCAAAATGTCGACTAAGCGTAAGCGTCAATTGCGCGGTAGCAGCTTGCTGCATCCGTCTGACGTGGCAAAAGTGAAGCGCATGCTGCGCCTTTGCTAATTTCGGTCAAGAATAGAGGAAGTAACTCATGGCTCGTGTAAAGCGTGGCGTTGTCGCCCGTAAACGTCACAAAAAAATTCTGAAACTGGCTAAAGGCTACTACGGCGCACGCTCACGCGTATTCCGTGTTGCCAAGCAAGCGGTAATCAAGGCAGGCCAATACGCCTACCGTGACCGTCGTCAGAAAAAACGTCAGTTCCGCGCTCTGTGGATCGCTCGTATCAACGCTGGTGCTCGTATCAACGGTCTGTCCTACAGCCGTTTCATCGCCGGCCTGAAAAAAGCTTCCATCGAGATCGACCGTAAGGTTCTGTCTGATCTGGCAGTGAACGAAAAAGCGGCGTTTGCTGCGATTGTCGAGAAAGCTAAAGCCACCTTGGCTTAAGTACCCCCGACAGTTACCAGAGCTTACCTGTGTGAGCTCTGGTGCTAAACGTCTTAAATAGGGGAAGAGCCTTCAAGCTCTTCCCCTATTTTGTATCTGGAGTCTGTACATGGAAAACCTGGATGCGCTGGTCTCTCAAGCACTAGAGGCTGTGCAAAGCGCTGAAGATATCAATGCCCTGGAGCAAATCCGGGTTCAATACCTTGGTAAAAAAGGTGAATTGACTCAGGTGATGAAGACCCTGGGGAATTTGCCGGCTGAAGAGCGTCCGCAGGTCGGTGCTCTGATCAACGTTGCCAAGGAGCGTGTCACAGAGGTTCTCAATACTCGCAAGGCACTGTTTGAAGAGGCCGAACTGGCCGCCAAACTGTCTGCCGAGTCAATTGATGTGACCCTGCCTGGCCGTGGCCAGACCTCAGGCGGTCTGCATCCGGTTACTCGGACTCTGGAGCGTATCGAGCAGTTCTTCACCCACATTGGCTACGGCATTGCCGAAGGTCCAGAGGTCGAAGACGACTATCACAATTTCGAGGCGCTCAACATCCCTGGCCATCACCCGGCCCGTTCGATGCATGACACCTTCTATTTCAATGCGAATATGCTGTTGCGCACCCATACCTCTCCGGTACAGGTCCGCACCATGGAATCGCAGCAGCCGCCGATCCGCATTGTCTGTCCAGGACGTGTATACCGTAGCGACTCCGATATCACCCATTCGCCGATGTTCCACCAGGTAGAAGGCCTGTTGGTCGATCGCGATATCAACTTCGCGGACCTTAAAGGAACTATTGAAGAGTTCCTGCGGGTGTTCTTCGAAAAAGAACTTGCCGTGCGTTTCCGTCCGTCGTACTTCCCGTTTACTGAGCCATCCGCTGAAGTGGATATGGAATGTGTGATGTGCAGCGGTAAAGGCTGTCGCGTCTGCAAACAGACAGGCTGGCTGGAAGTCATGGGCTGCGGCATGGTTCATCCGAACGTGCTGCGTATGTCCGGGATTGACCCGGAAGAGTTCTCGGGCTTTGCCTTCGGCATGGGCGTTGAGCGTCTGGCCATGCTGCGTTACGGCGTGAACGACTTACGTCTGTTCTTCGACAACGACTTGCGGTTCCTCGCGCAATTTCGCTAGTCGTAACGAATTCTTAGGAGAGCAGGATGAAATTCAGTGAACAATGGCTGCGTGGTTGGGTAAACCCGCAGGTAGGTCGCGATGAGCTGGTTGCTCGTCTGTCGATGGCCGGTCTTGAGGTCGATAGTGTTACCCCGGCCGCCGGTGTATTCAGTGGCGTTGTAGTTGGTGAAGTGCTCAGCACAGAGCAGCACCCGGATGCCGATAAGCTGCGTGTTTGCCAAGTCAGCAATGGTACAGAGACTTTTCAGGTAGTTTGCGGTGCGCCCAATGTGCGCCCGGGCCTGAAGATCCCGTTCGCCATGATCGGGGCAGAGCTGCCCGGCGATTTCAAAATCAAAAAAGCCAAGCTGCGTGGCGTTGAGTCCAACGGCATGCTCTGCTCGCAAGCAGAGCTGCAAGTGGGCGAAGGCAATGATGGCTTGATGGAACTGCCGGCAGATGCGCCGGTAGGCGAAGACATTCGCGTATATCTGGACCTCGAAGATGCCAGCATTGAAGTCGACCTTACCCCTAACCGTGGTGACTGCCTGTCTCTGGCTGGCTTGGCTCGTGAAGTAGGGGCATTGTATGCGGCCCCGGTCGCACGTCCATCAGTGGCGACTGTCCCTGCAGTGCACGACGAAGTACGTCCGGTTGAAGTGCTTGCACCTGCAGCTTGCCCACGCTACTTGGGGCGTGTCATCCGCAATGTTGACCTGTCAAAGCCAACGCCACTGTGGATGGTTGAGCGTCTGCGGCGCGCGGATGTGCGCAGCATTGATGCGGCAGTCGACATCACTAACTACGTGATGCTTGAGCTGGGCCAACCGTTGCACGCTTTTGATCTCGCCGAGATCAATGGTGGTATCCGTGTGCGCATGGCTGAAGAAGGCGAGAAGCTGGTATTGCTGGATGGGCAGGAAGTTACTTTGCGTAGCGATACGCTTGTGATTGCTGACCATACCCGTGCGCTGGCCATTGCTGGTGTGATGGGGGGCGAGCACAGTGGCGTTTCTGCTTCGACCCGTGATGTGTTCCTCGAAAGTGCTTTCTTCGACCAAATTGCAGTGGCCGGCAAGGCCCGCTCTTATGGCCTGCACACTGATGCTTCGCATCGTTATGAGCGTGGTGTGGACTGGAAGCTGGCCCGTGAAGCCATGGAGCGTGCTACAGGCTTGCTGCTGGAAATCACTGGCGGCGAAGCCGGTCCGGTTATTGAGACGGTCAACGAGCAGTATCTGCCTTCGATCGCACCGATCACCTTGCGTGCTGCGCGTATCAGCCAGATGCTGGGCATGGAAATGGATTCAGCTGAAATCGAGCGTCTGCTCAGCGCGTTGGGTCTGGCCATATCAACTGACGGTGCCGGGCAGTGGCGTGTAGAAGTGCCTAGTCATCGTTTCGATATCAGCCTTGAAGTTGATTTGATCGAAGAGTTGGCTCGTCTTTACGGCTATAACCGTTTGCCAGTCCGCTATCCGCAAGCCCGCTTGGCTCCTCAGGCCAAGGCTGAAGCACGCAGTGATCTGCCGGAATTGCGTCGTTTGTTGGTAGCTCGCGGCTACCAGGAAGCTATTACTTATAGCTTTATTGATCCGAAACAGTTCGAACTGTTCAGCCCGGGCGTCGAGCCTCTGTTGTTGGCTAACCCCATTTCGAACGATATGGCCGCGATGCGTGCTTCCTTGTGGCCAGGTCTGGTCAAGTCGTTGCAGCACAACTTGAATCGTCAGCAAGATCGCGTCCGCTTGTTTGAAAGTGGCCTGCGTTTTGTCGGTCAGTTGGAAGGTCTAAAGCAAGAACCAATGCTAGCGGGTGTGGTTTGTGGCAGTCGTCTTCCAGAGGGTTGGGCACAAGGGCGCGACGTCGTTGACTTCTTTGATGTCAAAGCCGATGTAGAAGCCGTGCTAGGTTTCGCTGGTGCTCTGGATTCCTTTACCTTTGTGCCGGGGAAACACCCTGCGTTGCACCCGGGTCAAACCGCACGTATCGAACGTGATGGTCGCGAAGTCGGCTATGTCGGTGCGATCCATCCTGAACTGTCAAAAAATCTTGGCCTTGACCGTCCAGTATTTGTTTTTGAGCTGGTTCTTGCAGAAGTCGCATTGGGAAAAATGCCTAAATTCCAGGAGTTGTCGCGCTTTCCTGAAGTGCGTCGTGACCTGGCGCTGTTGGCTGATCGTGATGTAGCAGCCAGTGCGGTACTGGAAGTAATACGTGAAAATGCAGGCGAATGGCTCACAGACCTAAGGTTATTTGACGTTTACCAGGGTAAAGGCATTGATCCGCATAGAAAAAGCCTTGCAGTTGGCTTGACCTGGCAGCATCCATCGCGCACTCTTAATGACGATGAGGTGAATACCACGACACAAAACATCCTCACCTCGCTCGAAAAAAGGTTGAACGCCACGTTAAGGAAGTGACGTATGGGGGCTCTGACGAAAGCTGAAATGGCGGAACGTCTTTATGAAGAGCTGGGCCTGAATAAACGTGAAGCCAAAGAATTGGTCGAGCTGTTTTTCGAAGAAATCAGGCACGCTCTTGAAGACAATGAACAAGTCAAACTGTCCGGTTTCGGAAATTTTGATTTGCGTGACAAGCGACAGCGGCCTGGCCGCAATCCGAAAACGGGAGAGGAAATCCCGATCACGGCTCGCCGTGTGGTCACCTTTCGTCCAGGGCAGAAGTTGAAGGCCCGAGTAGAGGCTTATGCTGGAACCAAGTCATAACGACGAGCTCCCGCCGATTCCGGGCAAACGCTACTTCGCCATTGGCGAAGTCAGCGAGCTCTGTGCGGTAAAACCGCACGTGCTTCGTTATTGGGAGCAAGAGTTTCCTCAGCTTAATCCCGTAAAACGTCGCGGAAACCGCCGGTATTATCAGCGCCAGGATGTGCTGATGATCCGGCAAATTCGTGCATTGCTTTACGATCAAGGTTTCACGATCGGCGGAGCGCGCTTGCGTCTTTCCGGCGATGAAGCCAAAGATGACACCACGCAATACAAACAATTGATCCGCCAGACGATCTCCGAGCTGGAGGATGTTTTGCTGGTACTTCGTAAATAATTCTGGCCTTAAAATACTTTCGTATTTCAAAAGGTTAAGGTATATTTCTCGACGTTCCATCAAGTTGTAACGCCTAGTCGGGGCGTAGCGCAGTCCGGTAGCGCACTAGCATGGGGTGCTAGGGGTCGAGTGTTCGAATCACTCCGTCCCGACCATATTCTGTAAGGGGATCAAGTACTTAGGTGCTTGATCCCCTTTCTCGTTTCTGGCCTGCGCAAAACTGGCGCAAAATGCGCGCAAAACTATCCGGTGATTTCACTGATATTCAGGTCCGGAATCGCATCCGACCAGATCACATCGGCGTGGTCTTTCTGGTAGTTCTTGGTCATGGTCTCGCTGGCATGGCCCGCAATGGATTGGCCATCTTTACCGGCTCTTTTGTACAGGTGCAGCGATAGCGCGCGCACTTCGTGAAAGCCCGGCATTTCCTCTTCTTTCCAATCCGCATAACAGCCTGCAAGTTCTCGGGCCTCTTTAAATGACCGCGTTAGAAAGCGATCCTCAACTTTGGTCCAGTGCTCTTTGGTCTGTGCCTGCTTTTGTAGCAGTCGTTGCGGCTTGCGATGAATCAGGAAAGGGGAGGCGACGTTGTCCTGGCAGCGGGTTATGACGGTCTGCAGCTCGTCAGTCACCTTGAAACGAATCCACGCAGTATCACTGGCCTTGGCAGTTTTCTTTTGTACCAGGTACAGGAAGCCATCCCGAACACCGTCAAAGCGCATGTCCAGAATATCGGAGCGACGTTGAGCAGTGATCAGCGCCAAGTCTATGGCGTTGCGCAGCCAGGGTGGTGCCACCTCCCTGATCGCCTTCAAACCTTCCACAGTGTGGCGTTTGCGTTGTTTCTTCTCGATACGGTTGATGGTGCTCGATGCCGGGTTGTCCGGGCATAAGCCTTTGGACGCGGCATGATTGAAAATGTCCACCAGCAGAGCGCGACTTTGATTGGCGCTCCTGGGGGTCAGTGTGTCCAGCAACTCTGCAACCATACGTATGGTGATCTGATCGACTGCTTTGCCTTCAAACTGCTTTCGGAAGCGTCTGAAGTGAACGGCGTACAGTCCAAGCGTACCTTTGGCCAGCTCGCGAGGAGGTAGGATCTCGGCTTCGTATTTATCCAGAAAGCCTGCAAAGGAGCCCGATGGATTGCCCATGACAGAGCGGACCAGATCCGCGCCTTGCATAAAGGCTAGGTTCAGCTGTTTTGCAGCATCGATTGCCCTGATCCGATCGGTACCGAATTGAAACCACTTACCGTCGCTGGGGCGACGGTAGCGGTAGGTCGAGCGCCGTGAATCAAAGTACAGGTTCTGCGGCAGATGCTTGTTCGCACTATTGCGCGGCCGTGGAACCATCAGGCAACTCCTCTCAGCACCATTGCGACCAGATCGTTGCCGTCAGCTATGTTCAGTGCGTTCCAGTCCACATACCAGAGCGAGCCTATCTGCTCGCCCGGCAGCTTTCCGTTGCGGATGTAGTTGCGGATGGCTTGCGAGCAGAGCGGTGTCCCGTTCTCACCCCAGCGGCGGCGTTGGTATTCGCTAATTTTGATCAGCTCTTTGCGCATCGACAAATCCATCCCAACAGTGGCTCTGTGGCTTTTTGTATTCGGACGTTTGCTTGTTTGTCCGGCGAGAGTTTGGTCTTGGCGGTAACTATTCTTCATCAGTCCACCCCCCGTTAACTTGTGCTCTCTCGCCGTCGATGCTTTTCGCGACAGTATCGGATGCCAAAACAAAGCTATTCTCAAGCAGATCTGCATATTTTCTGAGCATAGCGATAGTGCTTTTTACTTCAGAGGTGCAGGGGCGGCTGAATTCACATTCTCCTTCATCAATGCGTTTTTGGATTAGGTCGTGAACATCAATAAAAAAATCTGCTTCGAAATCTCCAGGACTTTTGAAAGCCTCATCAGTCAACCAGGCATGTGGAATTGAAACCTCGATGTAAGCACCTATATCTGGAGTGATTCCGTCGATGAGCTGAAATTCGGGGGTTTTCATCAGATAGACACCTTCGCTCAGTTTTTTTTGCCGTTGGTACACTCTCCGACTAGTCATTTCTCGGCTCCGAGTTCTGAGCCTTTGTGGACAGAGCTAGGTCAGTTCTGTCGTGTAGTCCTTGATGGACTGTGGTACCGGTGCTGTAACTGTGCTGCCATTCAAAGAGCAGTGAACTCAGTTCGGCTTGATGCGCGAGGGTAGTCTCTCGCTCCTTCTGCAAGTCGAGGATGCTGTGCTCATATGAATGTGCGACTGATCTCCAATACCCAATTTCGTCTGTATCGGTTCGGGCATAGAGCGGCAGCTTGTATTTAGATACCTCGCCAGCACGAACGACGGCATGCCGATCCGATCCTCCTTGCAAATACTCAATATCCCTTGGTGCGATATGGCATACCGGCAGTGGATCAGAATGTAAATCACAGCGAGGATGTTCGAGATCTACCCATTGGAAACAGGCAGCATGGATAAGACCTGCCGTTTTTCTCCCTACACCGGGTATCAGCATAAGTCTGGCCATCGACTCATGCTGGTTTAGTGCTAGCAGGAAGCGGATATACCCTAAGGCAGGCTGCGCGGGCGGGCGATTTTTAGCGTTTAGCGGGGCATCAAAATGGGCTGCCTCGCGCAGCTTTATGTGGGGTATAAGCTCCCCCGCAGTGGCACGAAAAGCTTTAGTAATGCCTGCTGCTGCGCAGCAGAGACTGTTTGTTACAGGCGTGTCGATCCCACTGGTGTTGCGGAGTAAAGCGGGCAGGGTCAAGCGGTTGGTCAGTGAGTGGGTCATGCCGCTTTTCTCCGGGGGCCGGGAGTTGAGTCGGTGCTACGGCCATCGGCCAGACCGTTGCGGTAGCCGATCCAATAGAGCAGGACTGTACTGAGGATCAGAATGATCAGCGCGCTGATCTGAACAGAGGTCATGTGGTGTGCTCCTGGTGTATCGCTGGTGGTGGCAGCGCTGGTTTATTCGTCTTGGTTTGGAGTATTGCCTTGAGATCTGCCGAATTCTTCGTCGGCCTTGTACGCGCGGATGTCGATCAGTGCGGCAACGTGTTTTATGTGGGCAAACTTTGTTGCCTTGCGGCTGCTATCGAGCGTGGTGATGGGTAGTTGAATACGGCCGCTGATGATTTCCGCTATGAACGACTGCTCATTCAGGTAGCGAAAGTACTGTTCGCGCAGCTTGTCGAGCGGGATCAGCACATCACCAAAATTGCGATACAGCAGCTCCACGGTGGCCGCGTCCGGTGCAGGCAGTAACCGCAGCGGGTTTTGGTTGGCTTTAGTCATGTTCTGGCTTGCTCGTTTTGGTTGGGCGGCGGGCCGGGTGGTTCCAGGCATTAAGGCAGTGGCGCTTGGTCAGTTCACGCAAATGTTCCGGCACTTCCAGGAGCGCCGCGTTGCGCTCCTTGCGTGTCGGCATGGCCACGATCTGCCGAGCGTATTCCCTAGGCCACGTCACGGTGATTAACCGGAATTGCTGGAAGGGCCAGGCCCAACTGTTTGGCCAGCCAAGCGATACCGGGCTGACGTACACGGGTTGATTGGCTGTACTGCATGCCGAGTTCGGCGTGGAACCAGTTGCTGTCCTTGATCCGCAGATACTCCCGATCCCGAACCGGGAAGGCGGGTAAGTTGCGCTCGTTGAGCACTCCTTTTTCGCGCATTAACTTGATCAATTTTGGCCGGGTAGTGCCCAGGCAGACGGCGGCTTTGGCGAGGGTGCGTTCCATAACCCCCCCTAAGCTGCAAGCGCGGCAGGAGCTGCCGACGTGACCAAGTGATCGAGCGACTGCAGCAGCCGGTTAAAACTGTGCTGGTCGTCGCCATAGGCCGTAAAGCACTGAGTGCACTGGCAACTGTCGCCGGCGACCAGAATCGCCGTGATGCCTTTACGACTCTGCGTGCAATGCACTGCCAGGCTAACGGCCTCATCCAGACCGATATCGAGCTTCAACGAGCCGCCTTGGCGTACCAGCTGGTGCAGCTGCTCTTGTTGATTGGTATCCAGTAGTTGGCCGCGGTCGACAGATTCAGCACGCGCGCGCGGTGTTGCTGGCTCGGCAGTATCCACGCGGCCATTGGCGATGGACTCAATAAAGTCAGCGAGCACCAGGTGCTTGTCTTTGTCGGCACTGTTCACCGTCAGGCTGTGTTTCTCGTCGCCGGTAACAATGGTGAAGAGCGTGCCGGAGGAACCGCGCTCAACCTGCAGCACGAAGATCAACGGCAGATTGGTGTTTTTGAAGTTGCACGAGTGGTGAAACGTGCCGTTCAAATTGACCTGTGCAGCCAATAGACGATGGGTTTTATCAGCCAAAGAAAACCGGTTCATGCTGCATGCCCCCCATTGTTCGGATCGAACGGGGCCGGGCGGTTGCTGTGCGGAACCAGCCGGGGCTTATTGTTGTGGAGGATGACCAGGCAGCCGGTGGTAGATTGCAGCTGCTCGATCAGACGACGGTTACTGGCGCACGCTGGGTGGACGTGCAGGGTTGCTGTGGTGTGCATGGTGTTGCCTCGCTCTGTGGTGGAGAACGAGGCAAATATCACGTATCGTGCTTATCTGTGTCAATTTAAATTTCGCGCGCAGATAAATGTTATTAAAAGTCGGACGCTGAATGTAAGAACCGTGATGATTTGAGGATGCCACCGACAAGGTGAATCTCTTCTACGTCGCTTTGTGCAATGTGAATGGTGACATGCTCAGCATTTACGCTATCAAGCCGATACATCCCGTCACGTAGGTAGATAAATTCTTTGATCATGGTGCGCCCAGATTTGGTACGAACCATGACTTCATCTCCGCTTATGAAGCTTTTGTTGGGTTCAATGAGCACGAATTCTCCGTTTTTGATCCGGGGAAGCAGGCTATCGCCCAAAACTCTCAGACCAAAAGCATCGGGGTCATCGCTATGAATTTCTAAATACCCCTCACTGTGCCCTGGAGGTAAGTCTGATGTCTCGAAATAGCCCTCATTACCTAATTGTGCATTCCCTACCACTGGAACTATCCCTTTCTTTGCCCAGCCTACGCAGCTGCTTACTGGTTGATCTTTGTCACCTGAGCGGCCCCAACTCTTTACGAGGCCATCTTCAGAGCGGACGCGACCTTGGACTATATCCGGCAAGCTTTCTAATTCGGAGCGGTCTCTACCAGCTACCAAGTCAGGAAGGGTAATTCCGAGGACGGAAGCGATTTTTTCCATGTCTTCTAAGTTTGGCTGACGAGTCCCTTTCTCGTAGTTACCAATGCGAGATTGGGATTCCCACCCACAAGCAAGGGCTAGAGCTTGTTGGCTCATGCCCTTTGCCTTTCTTAGTTGTTTGATACGTAAGCCTAATGTGTTCATGTGATTTTTTTACCACGTATCGAAATGTTTTTTTCTCACTTTGCGTGTTGAAAATCACACGTTATGTGTTTAATGTGGCGGCGTGACACTGAAGGAAGAGATGATGAATTGCATCGCACAGCAAAGAGAAAAGTCGGGTATTAAGCAGAGGCAGCTGGTAGCTGCTCTCGGATGGACTCAAGCGAGAGTTAGTAACTATGAAGCAGGCAGGCGCACTGCTGGACTGGCTGAGTGCCGCGCGATAGTCGTTGCTTTTAACCAGTTGGGTGTGAAGTGCACGTTAGACGATGTTTTTCCACCTGGCATGGACACTCCGGTTAAAGCTGCTTAAGAAATCGAGAAAGAAAAAAGGCGACCCAAGGGCCGCCCAGTTCCTCCCGGCACACACCACCACAGTGTCGCCGGGTCGCGGTCAAGGTAGGCGGGCACACCACATGCAATTCCGCCTCCCTTAACCGCGCTTTCCAAGGCTCGGAAGCCTTGGGTTGCTGCCTTCTCCACCACAGATCTGGCAGCTGTTGCGCCAGAGGTAAGCGACGGATCGCTTACCTCGGCACGGTGCCGGTTTCGATCTTGAGAATCTAGACCGGCTTTTTGGGCCCTTACAAGCCACGCGGCAAATGTACCACCACAACACGCCGCGCGGCACTGGCAACATTAAGGATTAATGCCATGAGCCGTATTGCTCTTAGTTGCACCCAGCGAGCGCGCCGCGAAATTCTGCCGCTCGATTTGGCGCTCTACCACGCTGCCCGAGACTACCCGGGCGGTGCTGCTGCCATCGCTGCCACCACAGGCCGCAATCCCACCACGCTGCAGCACAAACTCTCCCCGACACATCCAAACCACGCAGTAAATATTCAAGAGTTTGCCGAGATCCTGGAACTGACCAAAGACCGCCGCATCCTTGATGCGGTGCACGCGCTGGTGGGCGACACGATCTGGCAGGAACTGGCTGAGGCTTACACCGACGACATGCCGGAG
Organism: Pseudomonas versuta; assembly: GCF_001294575.1. NCBI lineage: Bacteria > Pseudomonadati > Pseudomonadota > Gammaproteobacteria > Pseudomonadales > Pseudomonadaceae > Pseudomonas > Pseudomonas versuta. The sequence goes on along the minus strand of NZ_CP012676.1, from coordinate 2,653,009 downwards.
ACGCTGACCACCGGTCTTGCCGCGTATTTTCGACAGGTTGCCGACCTGGCTGATACCTGGGCAAAAAGCATCGGAGACGGTGCGATCAGTGACAGCGAGCTGGCAGCCATTCGCCTGCAAGTGTTTCGCGGCATTCAGGGGCTGCTGTCGTTGTACAACCGTGCCTGTTACGTCAACTCGACCACGCGGGGTACCGACCGTGGCTGATATCGCAGATTTTGCTAACGACCTGGTGCAGGAGCGCATCGACAGGGCACTAGCCGCGCGCAAAGCGAAACCGGTGTTCGAGTCTTACGAGTTCTGCGTGGATTGCGACTCGACCATTCCTTTGCCCCGTCGTCTTGCCGTGACTAATTGCACCCGTTGCACCGAGTGCGAGCAACTTAATGAACAGATAGGTACCCGTTATGCTCGATGACGTACTTGGTCAATTTGCTGACCACGGCCTTGAGCCTGCGCAACCACTCACGTTCGGCAAGTTGACCCGCTGCAAGACCACGCAGGATAAGGGCAAAGAGAAAAACGGCTGGTATGTCATCCATGAACACCGCACCGAGAAAAACGAGACGCTGATTTTCGGCAGCTTCGGTGACTGGCGTTCGGGCGACAGCAACAAGATCAAGGTCAAGGCCGGCCGCATGAGCCAGGAAGAACGCGACGTGATGCGCGCTCGTCAGGAGGAAGGCAAACGCCGCGCCGCCGAGATTGCCGCGAACGCCGCCCGCCGTGCTGCCAATCGTGCATCTGGCCTGTTTAAGCGTATGCCGGAGAAGGGTCGTAGCGCTTATCTGGATCGTAAACAGATCGTCGGTATGGGTGTCCGCTACGCGCCGCGCTCTGGTGCTATGTTGGTACCGATGAGTAATGTTCGGGATCAGATCGTCGGGCTGCAGGTCATCTACCCCGACAAGCAGCAGGACACTGGCCGCGACAAGTCCTATTGGCCTTATGGCATGTCCAAGGAAGGCGCCTTCCACCTGATTGGCCCTCACCCTGAGCCGGGCGAGCCAGTACTGGTCTGTGAGGGCTACGCCACTGGCGCAAGCCTGCATATGGCCACCTCGTTGACGGTGGCCATCGCGTTTGACGCGGGTAATTTGAGCGTGGTGGCCAAGGCCATGCGCGAGCGTTTCCCGGGCCGCGCCCTGATCGTCTGCCGCGACGATGACTGGAAGACCAAACGCGCCAACGGCGAGCCTTGGAACCCGGGCGAAGAGAAGGGCAGCAACGCGGCCTTGATCGTTGGCGGTCAGGTGGTTGGTCCGGTGTTTTCGGGCGAGCGCGAGATCAAGTGGACCGACTTCAATGACTTGCATTGTGCCGAAGGGTTGGATGCAGTCCGCCGCCAGGTGTTGTCGGTGGTCAGGCCGCCTGCTGCAGGTGGATGGAAAGACCAGCTGGCACGAACTGAAAACGGCTCATTGATCGCCCATATGCAAAACGTCGAATTGATCCTGGGCAACGACGAGCGCTGGGCCGGTGTTATCAGCTTCAGCGCCTTCAGCTCCAAAATCGTCAAATTACGCACGCCTCCTTATGGCGGCGGTACCGGGGATTGGGGTGATATCGACGATATTCGGGTGATGAAGTGGCTGGCCCAGCAATACAACCTGCGGGTCAAAGCCTCAAGCGTGATCGAGGCGGTCAGCGTTGTGGCCCATGACAACTCCTTTCACCCGGTGCGTAACTACCTGAACAAGCTTGAATGGGATCGGGTGCCGCGCCTCGATACCTGGCTCAACACGGTGATGGGCGTGACCCAAAGCGGTTACAGCGCCAAGGTCGGCAAGCGCTGGATGATCTCAGCAGTGGCGCGGGTAATGCGCCCGGGGTGCAAGGCTGACTCGGTAATGATCCTCGAGGGCGGGCAGGGCGAAGGTAAGTCCACAGCCATGAGGATCCTTGGCGGCGACTGGTTTATGGATACGCCGTTTGCCCTGGGCGACAAGGACGGCTTTCAGGCGATCCGTGGCAAATGGATCATCGAACTGGGCGAGCTGGACAGCTTCAACAAGGCTGAGAGCACCAAGGCCAAGCAGTTCTTCTCGGCGTCCACCGACACCTACCGCGAGAGCTACGGCCGCAGAACAAATGACGTGCCACGCCAGTGTGTTTTCGTGGGTACCACCAACCAGGACGAATACCTCAAGGACGCCACGGGCAACCGCCGTTATTGGCCAGTGGCCTGCACCAAGGTCGACCTCGAGCAACTGCGCGAGATCCGTGACCAGCTCTGGGCCGAGGCAATGTTCTGTTATGAGGCAGGTGAGATCTGGTGGGTCAACCGCGACGAAACCGCGATGTTCTCCGAAGCCCAGGACGAGCGCTTTGTGGTGGATGAATGGGAAGGCCCGATCCTGAACTGGCTGGAAGAGTCGCAGATCGGCGAAACCACCAGCGGCAGCGAAGTGTTGGCCAGCGCACTCAAACTCGACTTCGGCCACTGGGGCAAGCCCGAGCAGATGCGTGTCGGCGCGATCATGCACCGGCTTGGTTGGCGTCGGGTGCGTCTGCCAGCCCTGGCCAAAAGCGGGCAGCGTCCCTGGGCTTACAAGAAGCCTGGTAACTGGGGCGGCCAGTCAGCCCTGCAGGTGCAGAAGACCGAGGAGCCTTGCTTTGATTAAACATATCGACGCCATGCTCAAGCTCTGGGCTGAGGACCTGCATAGCGCAGCGCCCGAAGGCACTGGCAGCGGCAACATGATTGCCATGTTGATGGAGACCAAGGGCGAGCTGATTCGCGGCACGCGGGGTAGTCGGGTACTGCTCGATGAGTCGGCCGACATTGAGTTGATCGTCAATAAACACCTGCCCCCGCAGCTTGCGGTGGTGGTGCGCGAGCACTACTGCAACCACGACAGCTTGCTTTCGCAGAAGATCGCCCACTGCGGGTGCTGCAGGAAAACCTACTACGAGCGGCTGCACGAAGCTCATGAGTGTATTGCTGAACTGCTGCTCGGGAAAAAAGCTGCGTGATCGATGCCTCTCACTTTGCTCACCCATTATCTATGGCCCACCTTGTCCCGCTGCTTTCAACAGCAGTGGGTCAAGCGCAGCCCGCGCCGTTACTGGGCTGTCCCATCGTCCCGCCTATAAGCGCCCCTCGCACATGTGAGCATAGCGGGCAGCAATACGCGCGTTTCACGCGCACGCGTGTTTTTATAAATCTCTCTTTGTACGAGGAAAAAGTAAAAGAAGTAGGACAGTGGGGCACAGCCTTTGATTTAGGCGCTCTCCTTTGTCCCACCTCGATCCTGAGCAATGGGGCAGGGCAGACAGCCCCCAAAAGCCCTAGCCGGGGTGATGTATTCGCCGACATTCGCCGGGTGTTCAGCTGCCTAACCCACTTATTGGGCGGTGGCATTAAAACCTACTTGCTGCCAGTAAATTCCACCTGTAAAAAGTAGTCATCTTCGATAGGTGCGACCGCAGAGAGCGGTAGGCACCCACCAGAGCAAACCCAGCCATTGAGCTGGGTTTTTTATTGTCCAGAGCTTTGTCTTTCCAGCTCTGGGCGCAAGTGGATTTTCAAGAACACGCCGGCTCCCAGCAACACCAACATCCCTATAGCTGCAAAGTTGAGTGTCAGGATCCGGGTCAGAGAAATAGGTTCTGCGCTGGTAAGTAGTTGATACAGGCTAAGGCTATGAGCGCTGATGAGTACGAGTAAACAGCACCAGATTGCAAAAATCTTTAGGTCTATGAGGCGCTTTGGGCTGATTGAGTAGTAAGCAAAAATTATAGAAACAATAGATGTGACAAGCGGGATCTTTTCCATCGAAAGCCTCAGTCGGAGTTCAGTGTGGTCTTGAGCCTACGATCCTGAACGAACTGCGACAAGCCAAGACCATCAACATTGTTTAAATCTGGGGGGTACTGATGACAACAGAGCAACAAGCGTTAGCGGACATGCCGATCTGGCTGGTGATTGCACTGTCCTTGGTCGGCGGCGTATCGGGCGAGATGTGGCGAGCGGATAAGGATGGCGCCCGTGGCTGGTCGCTGGTGCGCCGCCTGGCCTTGCGGTCAGGTGCCTGCGTCGGATGTGGCTTGTCCACGATGATGTTGCTGCATGCCAACGGTGTTTCGATTTGGGCTGCATCGGCTGTGGGCTGCCTCACGGCAATGGCCGGGGCGGACGTCGCCATCGGCCTTTACGAGCGCTGGGCGGCAAAGCGGTTGGGCATTAGCGAGGTTCCGCCTCAAGGCAATAGCCCTGACTGAACGTAAACTTTTGATCCGGGAGTAGGCTATGGATACGCGTGATAAGCAGGTCATATCATCTTGGCAGGTCGTTGTGTATGACGACTGCGTCAGTTTCAAGCGTGTAGATAACGGGCAGATGCAAGAGAGTTATCCGCCCGTTGCCACGTCAATAGCTGCTGTATATGCGGCAGCTATTATTCAGGGTCTACAACCACCAAGACATCTTCGTTTGTGCGATGAACCGATTGGTTAAATTCAATCTGGACTTGGTTAGGTCCTTGGCGCTTCACTCGGTAGAAGTCTAATCCCCCGAAGTAAACTTGGGTGTCTCTGGGCAGTCCTTCCAATTGGTCTAGCAGCGTACCGAGATCAGTTGAGTGACTGTCGATGATTTTTTTTGATGGCATAAACAAACTCCTTATTCACAGTGAATAGCTCAAGGGCTACAGGCGTATTTACCATTTTTTTTGAGTTTCTTCCTGAATCCTGCAGGGGACCCTGGGCATTTTCCACGGGTACGGGGCAGGAAACCCGCGGGATTTCGTTAGCCGCAGGGTTTGTAGCTTATTGAAATTCAATCCATTGAAATTGAAAGGCTTGCATTGAAAAGCCGTTGAAAAGGAGGGCTTGTGACAGACCCCATCTTTCTGTCGAAGAGCGCCTTTGCGGCCTACATCGGCAAGGCGCCGAGTTACATCACCTGGCTTCGAAAGAACAATCGACTGGTCCTGTCGGCGGATGAAAGACAGGTCAACGTTGAAGAGACCATCGCGCTGATCCGCGAAACAGCTGACCCGGCTAAGGCCGCCGTCTCGGCTCGGCATCAAGAGGCCCGGGTGCTGCGCGACGTAACCAGTCAGCTGTCACCGATGGTCGAATCCACGCCAAACCTGGCTGCGCCGCAGCCCGCCATCGGCCCGGCTGGCAAACAACCTGACTTCCAAAAAGCCCGTGCCCACCGCGAGTACTACCTGGCGCAGTTGGCCGAGGCTGAATTCCACAAGGTCCAGGGTTCGCAGGTCGAGCTGGAGGCTGTCAAAACCGGCGCATTCAGCGCAGGTCGCCTGTTGCGCGATCAGTTGCTGGGCATGCCGCCGCAACTGGCACCCGAACTGGCGGCCATGACCGATCCTTGGGAAATCGAACGCCGTTTGACGGCTGCCATCCGCGCCTCGCTGGAGGACGCTGAGCGCATGTCTTCGGCTGACCTGGTTCACGCCCTCAACAACAAGAGTTAACTCATGCACACGGAAATCCCGAACGGTGCAGAGGTGTACCGCGAGGCGTATTTCCGTGGGCTACGGCCTGACCCATCGCTGTGGGTCGACCAGTGGGCTGACGAGTACATGCGCATCCCGCGTGACGCAGGCGCCGCTGAGCCTGGCCAATACCGCACATCGCGTACACCTTATGCCCGCGAGCCCATGCGCTGTTTATCGCCGGCTCACCCCTGCAAACGCGTGGTCACCATGGTGGCCTCGCAGCTGATGAAAACCCAGATCGCGTTGAACTGGATCGGCGGCCTGATTCACATGGTGCCGTCCAACATCCTGACACTGCTGCCCAGCCTTAGCCTGGCCAAGCGGGTGTCCTCACGGATCGGCAAGACCATCAAGGCCACGCCGGTGCTGCGTGAGCGTGTCGCGGCCAACCGCTCCCGTGGCCCACGCAACACGATGGACACCAAGGAATTTGAAGGTGGCTCGCTCTACATCACCACCGCAGGCTCGGCGGCTAACCTGGCCGAGCTGTCGGCACGCTACATATACGGCGATGAGATCGACCGCTGGGATGTCGACGTAGGAGAAGAGGGCGACCCGATCGAGCTGGCCGAAACCCGGGGCAGTACCTTCGGGCGCAACGCCAAGTTCTACTTCTCCAGCTCCCCCACGATCAAGGGCGCTTCTCGCATCGCCGACCTGTTTGAGGCCAGCGACCAGCGTTACTACTACGTGCCATGCCCGCACTGCGGCCATATGCAGATTCTGGAATGGGAAAACCTGCACTACTCGGCCGATTACAACGTGGTGCACTACCAGTGCGCCGGGCCGGATTGCGACGTACTGATCGATGAGCACCACAAGGGCCAGATGCTGGCCCAGGGCGAATGGCGATCGCACGCGCCAGGTGACGGTGAAACCATCGGTTTCCACCTCAACGCACTGTATGCGCCACTCGGCTGGACCGACTGGCGCTCACTGGCCAAGCAGTTTGAAAAAGCCAAGAAGGCGCAGAATCGCGGTGATCTTGAGCCCATGCAGGTGTTCTACAACACCCGTCTGGCCAAGGTCTGGGACAGCGCTCAAGAGCAGACCAAAGCCGAAGTCCTGAAAGAACGCGCCCGCCGTGAAACCTACGGCCTCGGCTCAATGGCTTATCGGGTGCTGATGCTCACCGCGTCGGTGGACGTGCAAGCCAACCGCCTGGAGCTGATGGTGATGGGTTGGGGTGTTGGCATGGAACGCTGGATCATCGACTACCAGGTGATTTGGGGAGATCCGGCGGATGAGCGCACCTGGGCAGTGCTCGATGACAAGCTCAAGGTGCGCTACCCGCACCCATGCGGTGTCGGTCTGGGGATTCTGGCCACAGCCATCGACTCAGGCGGTCACCACACTGACGAGGTTTACCAGTTCTGCCGCCTTCGCCGGTGGCGCAACATCTTCGCCATCAAGGGCGCGAGCAAACCGGGCAGGCCGGTGATCGCGCAACGACCTTCGATGGTCGACGTGACCTGGAAAGGCCAGACCGAACGCAACGGCGCCGAGCTGTGGTTTGTCGGTACCGACACCGCGAAGGACTGGATCTACAACCGCTATCCGTTTGAAGACGGCCCTGGGTCACTGCACTTTGCCAACGACTTGCCGGATGACTTCTTCGACCAGTGCGTGGCCGAGCGCAAGGTGGCGCGCTACGTCAAAGGCTACAAGCGCATCGAGTGGGTCAAAGGAAAGGCCGAGCGCAACGAAGCGCTCGACCTGATGGTGTACAACCTGGCAATGGCGCATTACCTGGGCCTGAACCGCTACAAGGAACACGACTGGGAGCGCATTCGACAAGCTCTGGCGCAGGCCGGGTTGTTCGATGAAAAACCGGTCCAGGCCGAGCGGCTTGCACTCCCTGCCGCCACACCCGGGTCACAACCTGTTGAAACGCCTCCACCCGAAGTAATTCCGGCTGCAACATCGCAACCGGTCGCAAGACCTCCTCAACGCCGCAGTTCCACCAGCGGCTACCTCAAGAGACGCTGATTATGTCCTTTACCCAAAAGCACCTCGACGCGGTTGAGGCGGCCATCGCACGCGGCGAGAAAACCGTGCGCTACGCCGATCGCACCGTTGAGTACCGCACGGTGGATGAGTTGCTCAAGGCCCGCGACCAGATCCGCACTTCGCTGGTCGCGTCTGCCGGGCCACGTTCAAAAGTGGTGAGGCTCTACCACGGAGGCAAGGGACTCTGATGCCGCGACAATACCCAACCCTGACCCGCAACGGCTTCTTGCTGCCGGAGCGGATCAAAGCCAGTTACGAAGGGGCCGGTGAGGGCAGGCGCTCGGCCAGTTGGGACGCGCCCGATTCCGGCATCAACAGCATAAACACCCCGGCCTTGCGCAACCTGCGGGCCCGTTCGCGGGCGGCGGTGCGCAACGATCCGTACGCGTTCAACGTCATCGACAAACGCGTCAGCAACCTGATCGGTACCGGCATCACCCCTCGACCCAAGATCGAGGACGACGCCATGCGCAAACTGCAGCAGGAGTTGTGGGAGGACTGGGTCGATGAGTCGGACGCCGATGGCCTGACCGACTTCTACGGCCAGCAGGCGTTGATTGCCCGCACTGTCGAAACGTCAGGTGAGTGTTTCGTTCGACTTCGACCTCGCGCACAGACTGAGGATCTGGCGGTACCGCTGCAGCTCCAGGTACTGGCCCCCGAGTTTGTGCCCCACGACAAGTTTGAGCCAGCCAAAAACGGCAACAGCATCCGCGCCGGGATCGAATTCAACCCGGCTCACCAGCGGGTGGCGTATTGGATGTACCGCGTTCACCCCCGTGATGCCTCATCCCTCAACGCCGGTTACAACCAGCTGGTGCGGGTGCCGGCCGAGCAGGTGCTGCACATCTTTGAACCGGTCGAGCCCGGCCAGTTGCGCGGGGTGCCGCGTCTGGCGCCGGTGCTTAAGCGCTTGCGCAGCCTGGACAACTACGACGATGCGGTGCTGTTTCGTCAGGAGGTGGCCAACCTGTTTGCCGGGTTTATCAGCCGACCACCACCTGAAACCTCACAGCAGCCCCGCGACCCGATGACCGGAGCGTTGTTGTCCGAAGATCGCGATGGCTTCACGCCGATGGTCGCGCTGGAGCCCGGCACCATGCAGGAACTGGGGCCCGGCGAAGAGGTGGAGTTTTCCAAGCCGCCGGACGCCGGCAACAACTACCCGGACTTTATGCGCCAACAATTGATGGCCGCTGCAGCCGGTACCGGCACCCCATACGAGATCCTCACCGGCGACATGCGCGAGGTCAACGACCGGGCGTTGCGGGTCGTACTCAACGAATTCCGCCGTCGCCTGGAGCAACTGCAATTCGGGGTGTACGTGCACCAGTTGTGCCGCCCGGTGCGTGCGGCCTGGATGGACATGGCGGTGCTGGCGGGTCGCCTCAAGCTGGACGACTACGCGCAACGGCGCCGCGAATACCTGCGCACGCGTTGGGTACCGCAGGGCTGGGCCTATATCCAGCCGGTGCAGGACATTCAGGCGCGAATGATGGAGGTCAACGCGGGCTTCAACTCCCGCAGCGAAATGGTCCTGCGCTCGGGCTATGACGCCGAAACCGTTGACGCTGAAAACGCTGCCGATCAGGCCCGCGCCCGTGACCTGGGCCTCAACTACAAAACGCTCGTCGACTTGCCAGAAGAGCCTGCCGACAAGGAGAAACCATGAACAGGCTACGCATTTTCAACAAGGCTGGTGACCCACCGGCGCCGCAAAACAAGCACTGGTACAGCCTCAAGGCCAGCGGCGAGGCCGAGGCCCGCAGCATCGAGGTCTATGTCTACGGCGAGATCGGTACCTGGGGCATCACCGCCAATCAGTTTGTGCGCGACCTCGCGGCCATGGATGACGGCGTTTCGCCGATCGTTGTCGCCTTCAACAGCATCGGCGGCGACCTGTTTGACGGTCTGGCCATTCACAACGCGCTGTCGCGCCTGGGCGAGCGTTGCACCGGTCGGGTCGATGCGCTGGCAGCCAGTGCGGCCAGTGTCGCGGTGTGCGGCGCGCACAAGGTGGTGATCGCGTCCAACGCCATGCTGATGATTCACAACCCGTGGACCTACGCCGCCGGTGACGCCGAAGACTTGCGCAAGGTGGCTACGGCGCTGGATCAGGCGATGGAAGCCATCATCGCGGCCTACAAGGCCAAGGCGCCGAACATTGATGAGGTCGAGCTGCGGCGCATGGTCAATGCCGAGACTTGGCTCACGGCGAGCGAAGCGGTGGCCTTGGGTCTGGCTGATTCGGTGGGCGAGGGCGTCAGCGTCAAAGCCTGTCTGGGACAGGGTGGCGCGCTGCAGCGTTATCAGCACGCACCGCAAGCCTTGCTGGCCCAGCTGGAAGAACCGCCCGAACCAACGCCTATCGAGCCTGAACCCGAAAAACCGCCCGTTGTGGACTCGGCCAAGCTGGCCTTGCTGATCACTCAAAGCTGCAACACGGCCGGGATCAGCAACCTGATCGAGGCATTGATCAACACCACCAAACTGGCCGACGAGGCCACGGTTAACGCCGCAATCAGCAACGCCAAGGCCGTGCGCGACCTGTGCGTGGCAGCGCGCTTGCCGGAGTTCACTCAAGAGTTTGTCGCCGCCGGGCTGACGGCTGAGGCGGTACGCGGCCGGCTGTTCGACAAGCTGGTCAGCGGCGGCGGTTTTGAAATCGATAACAGCCTGCCGATCAGCGATGACCCAGCGCCGAAAACCCAGGCTAAGCAGCCTGACACCAATGCGATCTACGCGGCCCGTCGCGCCGCCCAGACAGGGGTAAAAGCATGACCATTAAAAAAGAACCGATGCACGCGGGCGAATTCTTGCTGTCCGAAGGCGCCGGCAATATCTCCCGCGAAGCGATCAACGTCGCTGCAGGCCCCGCGTTGAATGCGGGCCAGGTCCTCGGGCAGGTGACGGCTTCGGGTGAGTTCGCCGCCTATGAGCCCACTGCCGAAGACGGCAGCGAGAAGGCAGTGGCCATTTTGTATGGCCCGTTGGGGGAGTCCGACATCGTTCGTCGTGGTCGCGCGGTGGTGCGGCTGGCCGAGGTCAGTGAAGTGCACCTGAGCGGCCTTGATCCGGAGGGCGAGAAGTCGCTGGCTGAACATTTCGTGATCGTGCGCTAAGCCGATCGCCCCTTTAATGCACCCCGCCATCGAGCGGGGTTTTTACATTCTGGAGAGTCCCCAATGGCCGACATCGCCATCTTTGACGACGAAGCATTTTCGGTTTCGTCGCTGACCGCTGCCATCAACGAACAACAATACCTGCCTGGGCGCCTGAGCAGCCTCGGCCTGTTTCAGGAAGAGGGCATTACCACCCTGACCGTGCAGATCGAAAAAGACGGCGACACCCTGGCGCTGGTACCGGCTGGTGAGCGCGGTACTTCGGGTCTGGTGGTTGCTGCCAGCAAGCGCACGCTGATCCCGTTCAACACCGTGCACCTGCCGGAACGCTTCACCATCAAAGCCGACGAGATCCAGGGCATTCGTGCCTTCGGCACTCGTAGTGAGCTGCAGGCGGTGCAGGATGTGGTCAATGCGCGCTTGTTGAAGGCCCGCCGCCAGTTGGACGTCACCCATGAATATCAGCGCATGGGGGCGCTGAACGGCAAAATTCTGGATGCTGACGGCCGTACCGTATTGCTGGATATTTTTGATCGTTTCGGGGTAGAGCAACAGACGCTGTCAATGGAGTTTGCTGCTGGCAAAGACAAGTTGCGTGTTCGCTGCATGAGAGCACTGGATCTGCAGGAAGAGGCTTTGGGAAGCACAACAACCAGCGGATCCCGCGCGTTTTGTGGCAAGACCTTCTGGGAAGCGCTGGTTACCCATCCGGATGTCGTGGACACCTACAAAAACACCCAGCAGGCGGTCGTGTTGCGCGCGGATGCACGCGAAACCTTTGAGTTTGGCGGCATCACCTGGGAGCGCTACCGGGGTCGTATTGCGGGCCAGCCTTTTGTCCACGACGACAAAGCCCTGCTGGTCCCCGAAGGCGTACCCGACCTCTACATCTCGGCCTTTGCCCCGGCCGACTATATGGAAACGGTCAACACCCAGGGTATCCCGTACTACAGCAAGATCGAGCCGATGCCGTTCAACAAAGGCATGGCCGGGGAGGCCCAGTCCAACCCGCTGCATATCTGCACCCGGCCCAAAGCGCAGATCCTGCTGGAGCTATAACCGTGGGCATTCGCGACCTGGTGGCGAGCATCGACGACGTGATCTTCGACGTGCTGGGCGACACCGGGCACATCGAAGGACGCGCCGAGCCGGTGCTGGGGATGTTCTCGGCCCCGTGGAAACAACCGCAGATTGGCCGTCTCAACACCTCGATTCGCGAACCGCATTTTGTGGTGCGGGTCGCGGACTCGGACGGACTGACCAAGGGCTTGCGGGTCACCATCGACCTGCCGGCGCTGGATGGCGGCGGTGATTACGACTTGCTGCAGCTGGAGCCCAGCGGCGACGGCCTGGTCTCCCTGATCTTAAGGAAACGCCCATGAGTATCGGCAGTTTCAGTGAAGTAAAAAAGGACAGCGGCACGCTGCACATCCAGCCCAGGGCCGAGGATTTAAAAGCGTTCGCGGACCTGGCCATTCTGGTGCCCAAAGCAGCAGCCAATGCACAGCGTCGCGCGATCAACAAAACCCTGCGCTGGTTGCGTACCCGCATAGCCAGTGCCGTAGGGAAACAGGAAAAGATTGCGGTCAGGGCCGTGCGACAGCGCCTTCGCAGTTACCCGGTCGATGGCGGTGCATTGCGCGGCAAACTCTGGTTCGGCATCAATCCAATGGAAGCCAGTCGGGCAGGGCCCGCGCGGCAGACCAGAGCAGGGGTAACGGTGGCCGGCCGGCGCTATCGCGGTGCCTTCTATAAAAAGGTCTACGGCAGTCAGGCCGATATCTGGATACGAACGGCAAGTAAACACTTCGACAAGGCCGACTATCCCGACAGCGAGATCACCTCACGCAAAGGGCCTAGCTCGGGCTGGATTGCAGAAAACAGTGATCGCCACCCGCTGGCCAAGGCCAAGATTTCACTGGATGCGGTGCGGCCGCATTTTGAGGCTTGGAGCCGCCAGGTTGACGCTGAGTTGTTGCGTCTGCTTAAGAGTGAGATGAACTTCGAGCTGAGAAAATACCTGAAGGGGGCGAGCCGTGTCTGAGCAACCGTTAAGCCTCGACGTTCTCTACCAGGCCATCGAGCAGCAGATCCAGCAGCACTTGCCCGGTGTCGAGCTGGTGAGTTTCTGGCCGGACATTGGTAATCACATCCCGCTGCCAGCGGTGTTTCTCGACATCGGCGAGATCAATCCCGGGCAGGATATCGGTACCGGTGAAACCACCCTGAGCATCACCTTCGAAGCGCGGGTGATTGTCGACGTGATCCGCGCCGATCATTACCGGCAGGCGGTACAGCTGGCGACGCAACTGGCGGTGCTGTTGCGCATGCAGTCCTGGGGTTTGCCCGTTGAGCCGGCCGAGTTCCAACGGTCGAGCCAAGACTGGACCCGCCCCGAACTGGACGGCTACACCGTGTGGCTGGTGGAGTGGACGCAAACCCTCTACCTCGGCGAGCAGGAATGGCCGTGGCCCGATCAGCCACCGGGCACATTGGTCTGGGGCTTCTCGCCTGATACCGGCCCGGGCAACGAAGGTAACTACACCCCTCCGGAGGCGATGGAATGAGCTATGCCAGTGCCGAACATGACCGCATGATCGCGGCCATGCTGCTGCCTTGCTATGTGGTGGCGGTGGATCTTGCGGCCTCGCCACCCGCCTGCCGTGTTTCCACCGGCGACTGGACCAGTGCCTGGGTGCGCTGGCACAGCGTCGCGGCGGGCAAGGCCCGGCATTGGCGGGCACCGAGCATCGGGGAGCAGGGCGTGTTGTTGGGCCCGAGCGGTCAGGCCGGCATGGGCACCTTTGTCCCGGGGTTGTACGGCGATGCCGGGCCGCCGCCGGACAACCGCGACCACGTCGAAGTCTGGCGCTTTGATGATGGCGGCTCACTGGTCTACGACTGGCAGGCCAGGAGCTACACCATCACCTTGCCCGGCGGCACGGTCACCATCGCGGTGGGCGGGACTACGGCGGTGCTGACTGACGGTGCCGTTACCGTAATGGCGGGTGCCATCGACTTGATCGGTCCGGTCAAGATCGACGGCACCCTGACCGTCACCCAGGACATCACCGGGCTCGGCATGATCATCGACACCGCCGGCAACACCCCGAACCACAAGCACTGATCGACCCGTTTCAAACAACCCGCTCCGTGCGGGATTTTTTATGCCTGGAGAAACACATGGCCAAGATCACTGAAGACAAACCTGATGCGCCCTCGCTGCAAAAGAATGCCCCGCAGAATCAATCGGGCGGTGTATTCCGCGACAAGGTCTACACCTCGCGCACCCTGATCCTGCCCGACGGCAGCCCGCTGCCGGTCGCCAAGGGCCAGGCCAGTGCGGCCAGTGAGGCCCAGCTGCAGTACCTCAGCACCCACCCGGACTTTGAACGCCTCACGGAGTAACCCGCGATGATCGGAATGGATCGCCACACCGGCGCGGCCCTTTCCGGTGTCGAGCATTTGCGCCAATCCATCGCCGACATCCTCACCACCCCGGTGGGCAGTCGGCGAATGCGCCCGGCCTATGGCTGCCAGCTACGTCGGTTTGTCGACATGCCGATCACGGCAGGCTGGAAAAGCGCGGTACAGGCCGAGGTCGCCCACGCGCTGAACCTGTGGGAGCCGCGTTTCAAGCTGCACGCCGTGCGTGTCACGGCAGTGCTCGGTGGCGTAATCAGCTTTGAGCTCAAGGGCCTGTACCTGGGCGACAGCGTAGAGATGGAGGTAAGGGCATGAGCACTGTGGACCTGTCGGCCCTGCCACCCCCGCAGGTGCTGGAGTCGCTGGACTTTGAAGAGGTGTATCAGGAAGAACTGAGCGTGTTTCGCGCCTACATGGGCGACAACTGGAACGCCCAGCTTGAAAGTGATCCGGTGGTCAAGTTGCTGGAGCTGGGGGCCTATCGCCGGCTGCAAACCCGGGCCCGGATCAATGATGCGGCCAAGGCCTTGCTGTTGGCCTATGCCCGGGGCACTGACCTCGATCATCTGGCGGCCAACGTGCGGCTCAAGCGTTTGGTGATTCAGGAAGCGGATGCCCAAAGCGTGCCACCGGTGCCCAAGGTCATGGAGCTGGACGACGCCTTACGCGAGCGCATCCAGTTGGTGTACGAAGGGCTGACCACCGCCGGGCCGCGCAACAGCTACATCCTGCATGCGCGTAACGCCTCGGCGCTGGTGGCCGATGCCCAGGCCGAAAGCCCGAGCCCGGCCCACGTGGTGGTCACGGTGCTGCACCTGGAGGGCAACGGCGTGGCCGACCAGTCTCTGCTGGACAAGGTACTGCTGCACCTCAGCGACGAAGACATCCGGCCGGTGGGCGACCGGCTCACCGTGCAAAGCGCCGAGGTCCTGGAATACCGGATTGATGCCGTGGTGCACATGGCCGGTACCGGCTCGGAAAACGATGCGATTCTGGCCGAGGCGACTCGTCGCCTGCAGAGCTGGATCAACCCGCGTCGGCGGCTGGGGGTAGAAGTCTCGCGCTCGGCGATTGACGCCCAGCTGCACATCACCGGCGTCAGCCGCGTCGATTTACCGGGCTGGGTCGACATCCCCCGGGCTACGCACCAAGCGGCGTACTGCACCGGCTTCAGCGTGATCCAGGGCGGTGCAGGATGACTTTGCTACCGCTCAACAGCACGCAGTTAGAACGGGGTATCGAAGCGGCAACTGACCACTCCCCGGGCATTCCAATCCCCACCCTGTACAACGCCCGGACCTGTCCGGCGCACTTGCTGCACCAGCTGGCCTGGGCGTGGTCGGTGGATCGCTGGGACAACAAATGGAGCGAGCAGACCAAGCGCGCAGCCATTGAATCGGCGTTCCTGATCCATGCACGCAAGGGCACCATCGGTGCGTTACGGCGTGTGGTTGAACCGTTGGGCTACCTGCTGGAAGTGATCGAATGGTGGCAGACCGTGCCGCTGGGTGTGCCCGGCACTTTCGCACTCAAGGTCGGGGTGCTGGACACCGGCATTACCGAAGAAATGTATCAGGAGCTGGTTGCCCTGATCGACGACGCCAAACCCCTCAGTCGGCTGCTGACCGAGCTGGTGATCAGCCTCGAAACCACCGGCAGCCTTAACCTCTTTGCCGGCCTCTACGAAGGCGAAGAAATCGACGTCTATCCGCCGGCACTGCTAGACATCGAGGTCACCGGCCACTTCGGCCCGACAGGCCGTGAACACCAAACCGAAACCCTGGACGTATACCCATGATTGATCAAAGCAGCCAGTTCATGGCGATCCTCACCGCCATCGGGGAAGCCAAGCAAGCGAATGCCGATGCGCTGGGCATCCCCTGGACGTTCTCGCAGATGGGGGTAGGTGACGCCAACGGCACCGACCCGATCCCCGACCGGACACAAACCCGACTGATTAACGAGCAGCGCCGGGCACCGCTGAATCAGGTCAAGATCGACCCTAAAAACAGCAACGTGATCATCGCCGAGCAAGTGATCCCGGAAAATGTCGGCGGCTGGTGGATTCGTGAAATAGGCCTGTACGACCAGGACGGCGACCTGGTGGCGGTAGCCAACTGCGCGCCGAGCTTCAAACCCTTGCTGGCCCAGGGCAGCGGCAAGACCCAAGTGGTGCGGATGAACTTCATCGTCACCAGTGCGGCCAACGTCATGCTCAAGATCGATCCCAGCGTGGTGCTTGCGACACGCCAATACGTGGATGAAGCCATCAACACCCTGGATATGAAACAGTCGGTGCTGGTGGCCACCACCGGGCCGGTGGTGTTGTCCGGCGTGCAAACGGTTGACGGTGTCGTGGTGCCGCCCGGCTCGCGGGTACTGGTGAAAAATCAGGCCGCTGCCCACGACAATGGCCTGTACCTGACGGCCGATGTCTGGAAGCGAACCCCGGATGCCGACACCAGCGCGAAGGTGACCTCGGGCCTCACAGTGCACGTCGAGCAAGGGGCCGTTAACGCCGATACCCAATGGCATCTGATCACTGACGCCCCCATCGTGCTGGGCACGACAGCGCTGACCTTCCAATGGGCTGCGGGGCAGAACGCTCCTACCCAGGCGGTTGGTGATCGCTCGCGGAAGGTGGCCAACACCGGGTATGTGTGCGCGCAGATTGAGAGTCCGGATCAGACTTTTCCATCCCAGGTGTTTCGCAAGAACCGCCTGATCAATGGCAATTTCGATATCTGGCAGCGGGGGGCAGCGGGTCATGTCGGCAATCTGGCCGGCCCGGCCCAGGCGTTATACGGCCCGGACCGCTGGATGGTTTCCCTGCCAGCCAATTCGACAGCTATCTGGGAAAGAATCGAGTTTGAGCCGGGCGAAGGAGTCAATGAGGGACGCTTCGGATTAAGAGTTTCGCGCTCGGGCAGCAGCGACGGCATGAGAATCAGCCAGCCCATTGAAGGCGTTGAGACGTGCGCGGGTAAACGCGTGACGGTGTCGTTTTATATGCGTTCAACCATCAACCACACATGCAACGTGATACTGCGCCAATCTTTTGGTGTGGGTGGCACGGATGCAGGCCCTGGTGTGAGTGAACAAGTGGCCGTCACAACAGTGTTTAAACGGTACGAGGTCACCTTAAATATCCCCTCGATCGCGGGAAAAAAAAGAATGCCTGGGCGTGATTATCTTGAGCTGGGTTTTGCCAGCCAGGGAGCCGGCGCATACAACCTCGACCTGGCGTCTGTGCAACTTGAAACAGGGTCTGTTGCCACCGACTTTGACCTGAGGCCGTTTGTGCAAGAGCTGATGCTCTGTCAGCGCTATTACGAGAAAACCTTCTCGTATGAAATAGAACCGCAACATCGGATAACCCACATCGGTTCGCTGATGTCTATCGTCTACATCGGACAGGCTGGCTGGAGCAGCCAACCGATTGGGCATTGGACGTTCAAGGTCGAAAAGCGAGCCACACCCAGTATCAAGCTTTATAGCGTAGCCGGGCCGGATGGCCAATGGCGCTCGGGCAGCGATCTGTTTTCCAGCGAAAATGCCCGGGCCTTGATGGTCGGCACGCGTCACGTCAGCATCGATAACGGTGACCTCGGGGTTGTCCCCCAGACGTATTACATCCATGCCACTGCGGACGCAGAACTTTAGGAGCTGTCATGAGCTATCAACTGACTGGAGATCCTGACACGGTGATTCGCATGGATGACGGCGCGACTGTCCCGCGTGGGCATCGGTTCTGGGTCGAGTACGAAGAATGGATCGCCGCAGGGGGCAGTCCTGAACCGGCTCTGGTTCCTGATACCACCGCGACTGAAAGAACCTGGCGTGACACTGAAATCGAGAGCGTCAAATGGCTAAGGGAAAGGCACCGCGATGAAGTGGACTCAGCCCGCCCGACCACGATGACAGTGAAGCAGTCCGGCGAGTTGCTGGACTATGTGCAGGCCTTGCGCGACTGGCCGGAATCGAAGCACTTTCCGGCCAAGGAATACCGTCCGACTACGCCCGACTGGGTCGAAAACCTCAGCTAAACCCGCTCCTACAGCCAAATTATTGTTTGCCCCACACAAGCCTCGCACTGCGGGGCTTTGTCGTTTCTGGAGAATGACTTTATGAGCACATCCGGCCGTTTCCACGGCGTAACCGTCACCCTGGTCGACACCGGCGCACGCACGATTGCGCTGCCGTCGACTTCGATCATCGGACTGGTCGATACCTTCACTCCCGGACCCTCTACATCGGCAAAACCCAACGACCTGGTGCTGCTGACCAGCGAGCGCGAAGCCATTGCCGCGTTCGGCGAAGACTCGGCCATCACCCGCGCCGCCAGAGCCGTATTTGTCCGGGCCAAGGCGGTGATCGTTGCCTGCGGCGTGGCCCGTCTGGAAGACCCGGCACTGCAAACCTCAGCCATCATCGGCGGGGTCCTGGCTTCGGGTCAGCGTACGGGCCTGCAGGCGCTGCTCGACGGTAAAAGCCGCTTCAACGCCCAGCCCCGGTTGCTGATCGCGCCGAAGCATTCCGCGACCCAGGCGGTGGCCACTGCCATGGATGCGCTCGCCGGCAAGCTGCGGGCCATAGCTATCGTCGACGGCCCCAACACCACCGATGAGGCGGTGCTGGCCTACTCCAAGGAATTCGGCAGCAAGCGCGTATTTATGGTGGATCCGGGCGTGCAGCAATGGGACACCGTGACCAGCGCAACAATTGACTCACCGGCCTCGGCCTTCACCGCTGGCTTGTTCGCCTGGACCGACACCGAGTACGGCTTCTGGGCCTCGCCCTCGAACAAGGAGCTGGTGGGCATCACCGGCACCTCGCGCCCGATCGAGTTTCTCGACGGTGATGAAACCTGCCGCGCCAACCTGCTGAACAACGCCAACATCACCACCATCATCCGTGACGGCGGCTATCGCCTGTGGGGCAACCGCACCCTGTCGGCCGATTCGAAATGGGCGTTCGTGACCCGGGTCCGTACCGTCGACATCGTTATGGACGCGATTCTGGCCGGGCACAAATGGGCGGTCGACCGCTCGATCACCAAGACCTACATCAAGGACGTCACCGACGGTCTCGAGGCCTTTATGCGCGACCTGAAAAATCAGGGCGCGGTGATCAACTTTGAGGTGTATGCCGACACCGAACTGAACACGGCCAGCCAGCTGGAGCAGGGCAAGGTGTACTGGAACATCCGCTTCACCGACGTGCCGCCTGCCGAAAACCCGATTTTCCGCGTCGAGGTCACCAACCAGTGGTTGACCGAAGTGCTGGACACCGCCGCCTAAGGAGGCCGCTCAATGATTCCGCAAATGCTCAGCAACACCAACCTGTTCGTGGACGGGGTCAGTTTCGCCGGCGATGTGCCGTCGCTGACCCTGCCCAAGCTCACGGTCAAAACCGAAGCCCATCGCGGCGGCGGCATGGCCGGCGAGGTCGAAATGGACATGGGCCTGGAGAAAATGGAAGCCAGCTGGACCAGCACCGGTGTGCGTCGCGAGTCGATGAAGTACTTCGGCCTCTCGGATCAGACCGGCTGCAACGCGGTGTTTCGTGGGGCCTTCAAAGGCCTCAAGGGCCAGATCACCCCGGTGATCGCGACCCTGCGCGGCATGCTCAAAGAAGTCGACATGGGCGACTGGAAGGCCGGCGACAAAGCCGAGATGAAATACGCGATGGCGGTCACCTACTACAAGCTGGAAGTCGACGGTCGCACGCTGTACGAAATCGACATGGTCAACGCGGTGCGCGTGATCGATGGCGTCGACCAACTGGCTGCCGAGCGCAGCGCCCTGGGCCTTTAAGGAATATTCGCATGACCACTTCTACTAGCAGCAAAACGCCAGCCTGGTTGGCCCTGACTGACGATGGCGTCACCGTGACCCTGCGTTACCCCACCGAGCTCAATGGCATCAAAGCCGACAAACTGACCCTGCGCGCCCCGACCGTGCGCGATGTGCGGGCGGCTCAGGCCATCTCCGGAAACGATGCGGAGCAACGGGAGATGTCGCTGTTTGCCAGCCTCACCGAGGTCGGGATCAAGGACCTGGAAAGCCTGAAACTGCTGGACTACCAGCGCGTGCAAGAAGGCTATTTTCGTCTGGTCAGCGAAGACCAACTGTAACCCCGAAGTCCTGAAATACCTGGCCAAACGCCTGGCGGCAGAGACCAGCTTCTCTGCCGCCGAGATCATGGCCATGCCGTTTTCGGAAATGGTCTGGTGGCTCACGGATTGAGCCCAGCCGCGCAATTACAGGGTAGGGCGAACACATGGCGAACAAACTCGCGCTCGGCCTGGTCATTGGCGGGGCCGTCAGCGCAACCGTGGGCAGCGCTTTCAAAAACGTTGAAGGGCGGATCAAGAAACTCGAAGCAACCGGCGCCAAGGCCCGGGTATTGCAACGCACCATCGGCGACACCATCCGCTTGCGCAACGAATGGAAGAAAGCCCACGACAGCGGCGCCTCGGGCGCATCCGCGCTGCAGACCCGACTCAACGCCAACATCGAAAGCCTGCGCAAGCAGGGGGTGGAAGTGGGGCGGCTAGACAGGGCCTATCACGCACTGGGCCGCACCGCCCGCAGTGCCGAGCTCACTGCCAAAGGCCACAGCCAGTTCAACGAAGGCCGGGCCGGGCTCAAAAGCACCTTGGGCAAGGCTGCGATCGGCATCGCGGCGGTGGCGGTACCGACCAAAATCTCGGCGGACTACCAGGCTCAAATCCGGCAAATGGCGATCTGGGCCCACACCGCCGGCACCGATGCCGAACGGCAGATGGCCGACAAGATCACCGAGGTCGCCACGCAGAAAGGCATGAGCCAGAAACTGCTGGCCAGCGCCGTCAGCGGCCTGATTGAAAAGGGCATCAGTTGGGAAGAGTCGGTCGACTATGCGCCGCTGATCGCGGATCTGGTCGACGGACAGGGTATGGAAGCGTCCACCATCGCCACGTTGTTCAGCGCCTTCAAGGAGGCCGGGGTTGCGAAGCAGGACATGGGCGCGATGCTGGGTCAGGTCGCGGCGGCCGGTGATATCGGCGCCTTTGGCCCCAAGGACATGGCCAGGTACATGCCCAGTCTGCTGGGAACAATCAAACGGCTGGGCATGGAAGGTCCCGAGGCGGTACGTTTTCTCGGGGCCAGCCTGCAGGCGCAGTTCTCGCAGACCCAGGATGCGGCGGCTGCGGCCACCAACATGGACAACTTGCTCAATGCGGTGATCAGCAGCACCAGTCAGAAGCGATTCGCGGATGCCGGTTATGACCTGAGCGCATCGATCCTGGCCGCGACCAAAAGCGGTAAAGCCGCCAACCCGGTCGAAGCCTTTATCATGCTCAGTGAAAAACTGATCGCCAAAAAAGATCCGGAAAAAGCCAAGCGTGTCGAAGCGCTCAAGGCCAAGATTCAAGCCTCAAAAGACGGCAGCGCTGAAGAACAGCAAGCCATGCTCTCGCTGATCGAAGCGGCGGGGCTGTCGACCATTGTCAGCGACAAAAGCGCCAGTGCCGGCCTGCTCGCGCAGATCAAATACGGCAGCAAGATCAAGCAGGACATGTCCGACATCAAGGACACGGACGGCCAGGCCAAGATCGAAGCGGATGCCGCCTCGGCCCGGGAAACCTCGGCAGCCAAGTGGGGCTCGGCGGCGGCGAGCATGGAAGCCTCAATGACCCGCATCGGCGATGCCCTGCGCCCGCTGACGGACATGGCGGCGGACGGCCTGACCAAAATCGGCAACAGCATTGCCGGACTGGCCGGGGAGTTTCCCAAGGTAATCAGCGGCACCACCCTGGCAGTCGGCGCGATCGGACTGGTGGCCAGCGCCTTCAGCGCTTTCAAGATGGGCAAGGGCCTGATCAACATCGCCCGTGGCGCCCTGGGTGGTCGTGACCGCAACGAGGTGCAGAAAGTCTTTGTCACCAACGCCGAAGACGGCGACGACAGCAAGCCCGACAGCAAAGGCTCGAAAGTGCTGGCCCTGGCTGAAATCGGGCTCAAGGCCCTGGGTGGCAAAAAGGATGCTGAAGCTGAGGAGGGTGAGAGCAAGGGCTTAAACCCCGTCGATGTCGGGCTCAAGGTGCTGGATGTGTTCCGCGAAGCCAGCGCGGGTGACAGCGACGGCGAAGACTCGGGGCCGCAAAAAGTGTTCGTGGTCAACGCCTCGGCCATGGGCGGTTATGGCGGTGGCGGCGGGAGTAGGAGTGGCCGTCGGCGCAGTCGCGTGGGTAATCGCAACGGCAGGCGCCGGGCAGGTGGTGGACCGCGTCCACCCAATCCTCCACGGCCGCCTGTTCCACCGGTACCGGCCGGTCGCGCAGCACGGGCAATGAGTCTGGTTGGCAAAGCCGGCAAAGTGATCCCGGGTTCTGCCCTGTTGGCAGGCGGCATGCGTCTTCTGGACACCTACCAGAGTGCCGACACCCAGGAAGCCAAGGCTGAAGGCTACGGTGCTGCAGCGGGCAATATGGCCGGCGCCTTGGCCGGAGCGGCTGCAGGAGCTGCTATCGGTTCGGTGGTGCCTGTGTTGGGGACCGCAATCGGCGGGGTTATCGGCGGCATTCTCGGCAGCATGGGCGGTGAGTCCATTGGCGCAAAACTGGGTAAGTCGTGGTTTGGTTCCGACGACAAAAAATCATCGATCCCAGCACTTGCCCCGGTGCCATTTGATCCGCGACTGACCCGAGGTCTGCCCGGGGCCACCAACATGGGCGACGTGGTGCGCTCATTTTCGAGCACCACCCCGTCAGGGCCGCTGGCCATGCCACCGAAAATCGAACCGGTGCTCAATGTCGAACCGCCGAAGATCCAGCAAAAAATCGACATCTCGGCGCCGCTGCAAGTCACCGTCAAAGGCGATGTCAAAGACCCGGCCGCATTGGCCCGGGAACTCCAGCCACACCTGCAGCGGCAGATGGAGCAAATCGGCCAGCAGATGTCCAACCGCAACCTCTATGACGCCCCGCATGTGGGGTAAGGAGCAAACATGGCCTACATGGAACAGCTGCAGTCAGGGTTGAGCTACTTGGCTGCCGCCGGCGAAACCGGACGTCGCAGCCTGGACGGCATGCTCGGTCCGGTGAATGGCGCTATCAGCGAAATCACCGGCGCCGCCAACGAACTGGGCGACTTGCCGTTTATTGGTCCTGAGGTGGGAGCCAAGGTGCAGCGCCTGATGCGCGGGATCAATGCTGCCCAGTCCCGGGTCGGCAGCGTGGTGGCCACCTACAACCAGGCCTCCCGCGCGGTGTCACAAATCGACGAGCGCCTCGGCGTGCTCAAAGAACAGGCGGGCAGGGCGGCCACGGCGATCAACAACATCGCCGGCAACATCAGTCCGTCGCTGGCCAACATCATCCCGACCGGAGCCTTTGGCACCGACCTGACCCCGGCCGTAGAGGCCGTGAAGCCATTCCCGCACCTGCTGATCATCCAGCCCCTGCAACCGGAGTCGAAGCCTTACTACTTCAACCTGGACACTGCAGCGTTTGAAGAACTGACCCGCTCCAGCGAATTTCGCTGGGCCGCCCAAGAGCGCCTCACACGGCGCCCGGCGCAACAGGCAGTCGGCATAGGCGCGGAACGCATCACCCTTAAAGGCTCGATCTACCCGGGCTTCAAGGGCGGCATCAAACAACTGGACACCCTGCGCAGCATCGGCGGCCAGCTGCAGCCGCTGGGACTGACCACCGGCTACGGCGAAGTCCTGGGCAACTGGTGCCTGAAAAACATCGAAGAAGAACAGAGCGCCTTCCTGCAGGGCGGCATCCCGCGCAAACAGGGCTTTACCTTGGAGTTTGTCCGCTATGGCGACGACCTGCAGAACCGCTAGTGGCGACGTGCTCGACACGATCTGCCAGAACTACTACGGCCACCTCAACGGTACCGTAGAGGCCGTGCTCGATGCCAATCAGGGGCTGGCTGGTGAGGTGCAGCCGTATAGGGCGGGGTTGTTGATCCACCTGCCGGATCTGCCGGCGCCGAGTGATGAGGTGGTGATGCTCTGGGGGTAAACGCCTTGCGAGACCTGTAACGCTCAATTTTTAAGCCCGCCCTCGCGCGGGCATTTTCTTGCCCGGAACTTGACCATGACCCCGACTTTTAGAATCGTCGCTGACGGTGCCGACATCACCGAGCTGATCAATGACCGCTTGCTGTTACTGCGCACCACGGACAAGCCCGGGATGGAGTCTGATGACTTTGAATTGCGCATCGATGACCGTGATAGCGCCGTATCGCTGCCAAGTCGCGGTGCCAGTATCGAGATCTTTCTTGGCTACAGTGGCGCTGCGTTAACCCGCCTCGGACGTTACACCGTGGACGAGGTCGAGCTTTCCGGCCCTCCGGACACGCTGGTAATCCGGGGCAAGGCCAGCGACATGCGAGGCAGTGGCAAATCCACACGCAGCGGCAGTTGGGAGAGCGTCAGCCTGGCCAGCATCGTCAGCGACGTAGCCGCGCGTAACGGCTGGGCACCTGTGTGCCCTGTGACCACAACGGTGCCCCGGGCAGACCAGCTCAGCGAGTCGGACTTCAACTTCATCACTCGGCTGGCCAAGCAATACGACTGCACCGCCAAAGTCGCGGATGGCAAGTTACTGGTGCTGCAGCGCCAAGCCGGCCAGAGCGCAAGCGGCAAGGTACTGGGTGCAATCACCCTGACCCGCAGCGACGTCAGCCGCTGGCAATTCCGCCTCGCGGATCGCACTACCCACAAGGCGGTCAGCACCAAGCACCAGGACAAGAAGACCGGCAAGTTGGCCATCATCACCCTGGACAACGACGAAGCCCCGGACGGCCTGCCGCCAGTGCATACCGATCGACATATCTACCCGAACAAATCCGCAGCCGAACAGGCGGCCAAGGCCCGGCTCTCAGCCTTCAACCGCTCCACTGCTGCAGTACGCCTGGAAATGCCCGGGCGTACCGACCTGTTTGCCGAACGCATGATCAACACACAAGGCTTCAAGACCGGGCTAGATGGCGAGTACCTGGTGGACTCGGTCGAGCAGGTGTTCACCCAAAGCGGCTGGAGCACCACCGTCGAATGCAATGCCGGCAAGCAAGGCAAAGCCAAGGCCAAAGGCAAAAGCAAGACGGCAAAAGGCCCCCTGCAGGTCATCGAGCTGTAACTCACCATTGCCCATATCCAGCCCGCCTTGTGCGGGCTTTTTCGTCAGGACATAACCATGACCATTACCCGGCAACAACTGCTGCAGATCCTCCCGAACGCCGGCCCAGTTGCCGGCGTTTTTACACCCCTGCTAAACACAGCAATGGTGCGGTACCAGATCGTCGGCCCGAAGCGCATCGCAGCGTTCATCGCCCAGATCGGCCACGAGTCAGGCCAGCTCATGTATGTGAAAGAGATCTGGGGCCCAACCAAAGCACAGGCCCGATACGAGGGACGTAGTGATCTGGGCAACAACCAGCCGGGCGACGGTTCTAAGTATCGCGGCCGTGGCCTGATTCAGATCACCGGCCGGGCCAATTACATGATGTGCAGCGAGGCGCTGGCACTGGACCTCATCAAGCAACCCGAGCTGCTGGAAAAACCACAGCACGCCTGCATGTCAGCAGCGTGGTTCTGGGCTTCTAGGGGACTCAACACACTGGCCGACGCGGGGCAGTTCGACAAGATCACTCAACGCATCAATGGCGGCCAGAACGGCGCGGCTGATCGGCAGGTGTTGTATTCCCGGGCGCTGGAGGTGTTGGTGTGAAGGTTGAAGCGGTGAAGTGGGGAGGGGCGCTGCTGTTGATGTTCGGCTTAATGGCAGGCAGTGCCTGGGCCGCATGGGAGTGGCAAGCCAATGCCTACGGCCAGAAGTTGGCCTCGCAGGAAACTGCACACCAGACCGTGCTTACCAATCTGGCCAACGCCAATTCCGCGTTGATTCTGGCGGAGCAGGACAAACGCATTGCCCTGGAGCAATGGTTGGCAGCCAGCGACCAAGCCCATTACCGAGCCCTGACCGATGAACAAACCAAACAAGCACGCCTGCGTGATCGCCTTGCTACTGCTGACCTGCGGCTGTCAGTCCTACTCGACGCCACCGACTCAGTTGGTCGTGACGGAGTGCAAGCCACCACCGGCGCCGGCGGCGTGGTTTATGGAACTGCGAGAGCCCAACTTGACCCAGCGCATGCTCAACGAATTATCGGAATCACCGGCGAAGGCGATCAAGGACTGATCGCGCTGCAGGCCTGTCAGGCTTACGCCAAAGAAGTATCTGGCACAAAGTAAAAGGAGCGGCCGAAGCGGGATGCGTCAACATCCAGCCCGGCCACCGAACCCGCAGAACACGCCTGCAAGCCCAGCCAAGGCTCCCGCTCTGTGCACAAAGCGCGGCGAGCCTAGCACCTGCTCATCTCAACAGCAAAGGTCTTGCACACTATGTCTTCACCCATCATCCCGTGGATGGGCGGCAAACGCCGCCTGGCCGACCGTCTCATCCCTCTGTTCCCACCCCATGAATGTTATGTCGAAGTATTTGCAGGTGGCGGGGCGTTGTATTTTCTACGTCCTCAGCCTGCACCAGTCGAAGTGCTGAATGACATCAATGGCGACCTGGTGACCCTGTACCGCGTGGTGCAGAACCACTTGGAAGAGTTCGTGCGCCAATTCAAGTGGGCGCTCAGCTCACGGCAGATATTCGAGTGGCAAAAAATGACTCGTCCGGAAACCCTGACTGACATCCAGCGCGCGGCCCGATTTTTCTACCTGCAGCACCATGCCTTCGGTGGAAAGGTCTCAGGGCAGAGCTTTGGCACCGCAACAACAGCCCCTGCAATCAACCTGCTGCGCATTGAAGAAAACCTGTCGGCTGCCTGGCAGCGCCTATCTGGCACCTACGTCGAGAACCTGCCCTGGCTTGAGTGTGCAGAGCGCTACGACCGGCCACACACCTTCCACTACATGGATCCACCTTACTGGCAGACCGCTGGCTATGGTGTCGACTTCCCGTTTGAAAACTACGAGCGCATGGCCGATTTTATGCGGCGCTGCAAAGGCAAGGTGATGGTCAGCATTAACGATCACCCGGACATTCGACGGGTGTTTGAAGGGTTTCATTTTGAGACGACGGAGATCCGGTACACGACCACGAATCAGCGGCAGGGGAAGGCTGAGGTGACGGGAGAGTTGATTGTTATGAATTGGTCGCCTGAGGCTTTGGGAGGGCTTTTTTGAAAATTATGAATAGCACATAAATCTCTAGCGATTGCGCATGATACTATTTTGATATCATCATGAGAGAGCAGCTATGAAGAGTGAATTCAAAAGTTTTGGTACTCCGGATAGTGCCGCTATACAGGCTGCGTGGAAAAGTGACGAAACAATTTTTGTTTTCGATACTAATGTTCTACTGAATCTTTATGGTTACGAAGAATCCACTCGAACAGACTTTTTTAGAATACTTGAAAAACTAAAAGAGAGAGTTTGGGTTCCTCATCAAGTAGGACTTGAATATCATCGTCGCAGATTGGACGTTATTAAAAATGAAAAGAAGACTTTTCGTGAGATTTCATCTGAGCTTGATGGTATATCTGGAAATATTCAGCAGAAGCTCAATAGCCTGGCTTTGGGTAAGAAATTTCCTGAGTTGAATGACCATTTAAAAGATCTTATCGAGTCGATAAAAGATCAGGTTTCGAAGTGCGGAGAGAAAATCAAAGAGTGGGATAGCCGACAGGCAGATGTAAGGTCTAGTGATGGGATTTTAGAACAAATCGATGCTATTACCAAAGGGCAGGTCGGTCCAAGGCCTAGCGATCAAGCATGGTTGGATCAGATTTATAAAGAAGGTGAGGAGCGCTACACTAAAAAAATACCGCCAGGCTTTCGAGATGCAGTAAAAGCTAAAGGCGAAGTTGAAGATTCAGTGTTTATGTTTGATGGGCTTAGTTATGAGCGTCAGTATGGTGATCTAATTATATGGAAACAACTCATAGGGAAGTTGGCTGGTGGCAATATTAAAAATGTTTTATTTGTCACTGATGACACTAAAGATGATTGGTGGCAAATAGTAGATTCTGGAGGGCTTAAATATATAGGGCCTAGCGAGCACTTAAAGTCTGAAATATATAGGGAGACAGGTATAGATTTATTTTATATGTATACCTCTTCGGATTTCCTGGCTGATAGTAGTAAGATTTTACATGAAGATATACAAGATAGTTCTATTGAAGATATTAAGGATAAAAACCAAGCATACGTGAATTCGCTTTTGGATGTTCCGCATGTCCTCAGTGATGATGCGGAAAGAAGTGTTCGTGCTTTTTGGGACAGAGTAATAAAGGAAAATGCTGGCAAAAAAAATCGTGGTATTCATGTTGAACCTAGTTGGTTTGAAAGCGACGGGGGTGTGAGGAAAGGCCTTTCAGAAGTTTTGACGGGTGAAAATAAATCCGCAAGCCATTCAGCTACGTCATCTTCAGATTCGTTTGGTAAGGAGGAACTATATCGTCTATTGGAATTAAATCCTGATTTGAAAATGTCTAAGTGGCTAGTAGGATATTTGAGTTCAAACAAGACGAGAGATCTTGATTTGTACTGCCGGAATAGGCCAGGGCATGGAAGTTCTTCTGAGTCTCCAAAAAAATTTAGCCATAATGAATTAGATAGGCTGAGGGAGTTTTTGGGGGAAGATGACTGGCAGAATTTCGTTAAGCTTAATGCTAACTTATTCAACGGGGATGGCGACAATTAAGTCTGGTTACGGAATATTCGTCAGCCCTTCAGGCGTGCGATCCGCCTGACTGCGGTACGAGCTGGCGAACTTCAAACAATGTCTTCGTGCGCTATAAAAGAACGTTGCCGCTACAGGTGTTGTCCTGACAGTAGCCAAGGTCGTTGTCCTGGAGAAAAAGCGCGATGACGATATCGCCTGCGGCGAAATCGAAACGGCCCATCTAGGCTACCTCGGTTTGCAGGACACGTTTTAGGTCGGCACTGTGAAAGGCGTAGGCCGTATTTATCAGCAGACCTTCGTTGATACTTACAGAAAAGTCACCTTCACCAAGGGCTAGGCAACGTAGATGCCAATCGTAGCCGCAGACCTGTAGGACGGCAAAGTTCTGGCGTACTTCACAGAGCCAAACGTTCCTGTGTTATGGATTCTAACGGGTCGTGGCGAGGAATGTTGCGGTAAGCTAGAGCAGCATGATTACCAGCTTTACCTACAAACCATGGAGCAATTGCAGTCCGATCTTCCCCCGTGAGTGACCCACTACAATGATGAACGGGCTCATCAAAGAAAAATGTGTTGTGGTCGCATTTCGGCTGAGACATTTGAGGATAGAAAGAAAATCTGGCAGGCCGAAATGTTAAACTGAATTTGACATGACACTAACCACCACAAATCCGGTAACCGTCAGGTCAGGCCTGAATTTCTACATAGAAAAGCACGAGCCAAGAAAACTAATCCTCATCTTGTGCTAGTGTCCACCCTGCGACGTACAAGATATGAGACGTAGTATTCTGATGAGTGGCAGAGATCGTGTGAGCATCTAACTTAACTTGGTCTCGTCTAGTTTTTGGTGGAGGAGCTAGCGTGCTTTCAATACCGAGACCAATCTTCGGTGATGCGTTCCAGTCTTCTATCATTTTGCTTGGAATGGGTTTGGCTCTACGGAGCTCTTTTGCTAAAAAGCGTTCTGCTTTGCTCATTGCCTCCAAACTCAGAAGGTGTAACTCCTCTTCGCTCAAGCGGCGGCGCTCTTTGCTATTCATACGGCGCTTCTTCTTGGGGGTGCGAGCCTGAGTAGGCGACGGAGCTGGTTTCGCAGGCTTTGGTCGGCTTTCTTCTACAAAGGAAATCACTCGTGCAGCTATTACCTCGAAGCCATCTGAGCCTTGAAGAGCAGTCATGGCTTTGTAAAGCTCACAGAACTGTAACCACTCTCTGTAATCGGTGAATTCTTTGCGGTCAATCCCCATGAAATGAATGAGTCCATAGAGGCTTTTGGGGAGTATCATGGATTCAAGCTCTTTTATCCTTTTAGTCATGAATGTGCTGTTCATAACGCTCAATGCCTCCAATGGCAGTAGTAGCGCGCAAAAAATTCTTTCCGTAAGTTGTATTCATTGAATGAAGACATTTCCAGCTGAAACTACATCAGTTAGGTTATGCAGGTACCAATTTCCCGCTGGCCAATGCAGCGATTTTGCCGCAGGCCAGATAAGGGAGCTACTTTTTCAACAGAGCTGACCCAAACTGTGTAGTGCGAAGGGCTCAATCGGCAAAAAGCAGATTTTGGTTTGTTTTTGAAAAATGGGTTTTACATGTCCTCAGGCATCGTGCAACCCGCGTTCATCAAGGGCGGCCGCCGACTTCAGCATCTTCAAAATTACCAAGGCAAATGCCCGGCTTTTTGTCTCGTTATCCAGCACTTCCAGTGACAGCTTTTCGTGGTCGGTCATGGCGTCCAGCACCGTGTCGAGGACTCGCTTGGGAAACAGGCCGTGCATCACTTGATCAACTGAATGGTTGTTCACTTGGGCCATCACATCTTCTTGGCGGCTGATGCGTTGGGCGATGCCTGTGAGAAACTGCAGTTGGTCGTCATCGCTAACCTCTGCGCCGAAGATATCATTCAGCGCCTCAATGATTTCGGACAAACGCTTCTTCTCTGGATCATGGGGCTTGCCGCTGCCTACATCATTGCCAGGTTTGAGGGTGTATTCGCCTTCTTCCTCGCTTAGGCGTAGCTGATGCTCGGCGCGTTTGCTCAGGCGGTAGTGGCTCAGTTGCAGCTCTCCCACGTCCACATCGTCTTGTAGCAGACGATCTACTCGTAGTAGCGGGTGAAGGTGCTTGGCGTATACGCAGAGCTGCTCTAGCTCGCGATCCTCATAAGGCACGATCTGCGAGAGAAACTCGTACAGGCGCACAAAGCTTTGCAGGTTCTTACGGAACAAGTCGAGTTGATCAACTTGTTCGCCAGCTTCCTTCAATGCGTGTTCAGCTTTTTTCAAGCCGGCGCTGTCGCCATTGGCTTCGGCGGTGCGTTTGTAATCCAGCGCTTGTTGGCGCGACTCCAGCGAGAAGGCATAACGCTTGGCAAAGCGCTCCTTGGCCGGCGCGCAGTAGTAGCTGAGCTTGCTGGCTGCCGCCTTGGGATCGAAGAAAGCCATGGCGAACGCTTCGACTTCTTGCCAGTGATAGATACCCTCGGCGTCCAGCTTCTTCTGCAGGTCATAGATGATCTGCGGGTCGGTCACATCGGTCAGCTCGGCCTTGGTGTAGTACGGCAAGAAGGCGTCGAGAATATCCTGCGGCTCGTTGAAGAAGTCGAGGATGAAGGTTTCCTTGCTGTCACCAAAGGTGCGGTTCAATCGCGATAGGGTCTGCACGCAGTCCACGCCTTGCAGTTTTTTGTCCACATACATGGCGCACAGCTTGGGCTGATCGAAGCCGGTCTGGTACTTGTTGGCGGCGATCATCACGTTGAAGTCTTGGGTGTCGAAGGCGTCCGCCAGATCGCGGCCATTCAGGCCCGCGTTGAGCAGGCTGCTGTTTTCCGTCACCTCTTCGGGGATCACCTCATCCGGTAACACGCTGCCGGAGAAGGCTACCAGCGGGTGCACATCGCTGTACCCCATCTGCTGCACATAAGCTTTCAAAGCCAACTGATAACGCACGGCTTCCTGACGGCTGCTGGTCACTACCATGGCCTTAGCCTGGCCATTGAGCAGGCCGCGGATATTGGCGCGGAAATGCTCGACGATCACCTCGACTTTCTGGCTGATGTTGTAAGGGTGTAAACGCACCCAGCGCGCCAGTTTGATGCGCGCTTTCTTGCTGTCCACCTCGTCGTCTTCGCCATCCGGATGGGCGATCTTCCAGGCAGTGCTATAGGTGGTGTAGTTGCGTAGAACGTCGAGGATAAAACCCTCCTCGATGGCCTGGCGCATGGAGTACAGGTGAAACGCCTCGGGCTTATTGCTGGAACTGGCCGGCAGCGTCGGGTCGGCCGGGCGACCGAACAGCTCCAGCGTCTTGGCCTTGGGCGTGGCGGTAAAGGCGTAATAGCTGATGCGCTCATTCGGTTGGCGCGCCTGCACGGCGGCGTCGAGCAGCTCTTCGGCGCTGATTTCTTCCCCTTCCAGGGCATCGCTGCCAAGTATCTGTTTCAGCTTGCTGGCCGATGAGCCGGTTTGCGAGGAATGCGCCTCGTCGGCGATCACCGCATAGCGCCCGCTGGCCAGCTTGGGGTACTTGTCCAGGGCATCGAACAACGCCGGGAAGGTCTGGATGGTGACGATGATAATTCGCGTCTGCTCAGCCAGCGCCTCGGCCAGCTGCTCGGACTTGCTCTGGCTGCTGGTTTCACGATTGATCTGCTTGACCACACCCTGGGCATGCTCGAACTGGTAGATGGTGTCCTGCAGTTGCTTGTCCAACACGGTGCGGTCAGTAATCACGATCACCGAGTTGAACAGGCGTTGGCCAGCCTCGTCGTACAGCGAGGCCAGTTGATGGGCCGTCCAGGCGATGGAGTTGGACTTGCCCGAGCCGGCGCTGTGCTGGATCAAATAGCGCTTGCCCGGCCCTTCGGCACGAGTGGTGTTGATAAGTTGGTTGACCACTTCCCACTGGTGGTAACGCGGGAAGATCATCGTTTCCTTGGTCACCGGCGTGCCGTCGAAGCCTTCGCTGGTTTTCTTGTCCAGGTGCAAAAAGCGCCCCAGCACCTTGAGCCAGGCATCCGGCTGCAGCAGGCGTTGCCACAGGTAGCTTGTGGCGTACTGGCTGTCATCCTCAGGCAGCGGGTTACCCGCGCCGCCCTCCGCGCTGCCGAGGTTGAACGGCAGGAAGAAGGTGTCTCTACCCGCCAGCTTGGTGGTCATCGCCACCTCGTTCTGGCCCACGGCAAAGTGCACCAGCGCACCGCGCTTGAAGGTCAGCAGCGGCTCGGGCTTGCGCGTCAGCGGGTCTTTTACCGGGCGGTCGTAGCGGTATTGGCGCTTGGCGTTTTCCACCGACTGCTTGAACTCGCTTTTCAACTCCAGCGTGGCGGTGGGGATGCCGTTGACGAACAGCACCAGATCCAGCCGTGGGTTATAGCTCTGCCCACCGCTGCCAGCCTCACGCGCATGGGGCGAGTAAGACACCTCCGGCACCACGCGCAGGCGGTTGCACTGGTAGCGCTTGAGGGTGTCCGGGTTCATGTCGTGGTCGGGATGGAAGCTGCACAGCTCCACCTTCACCGCCGGCAGCTTAAAGCCATGGCGCAGCACATCCAGGGTGCCGCTCTGCTCCAGCTCGCGCACCAGCTTTTGCACCAGCACATCGTCCGGGTTATTCGGGTTGGCCTTGGCGAACTTGTCCCAACGCTCCGGCCAGGCGTCCTTGAAGTAGCCCAACACATCTTCGGTATACAGCGCCGTGCGCCGGTCGTAGCCGCTGGCCGTGCCCACCAACCAGCCCTGGGCGACCAGCGCGTCGCTAATGTCCTGCTGGAATTGCGCTTCCTTGCTGTCCGCCATTACACGGCCTCTCGTTCTAATTCTTGGGTTGGCGCGCTGGCCGGTGGAAGCCAGCTGCGTACGTCGATTTTGCCGGTGACGGCGGCGGAGATTAGGGCGGAGCGGCGCTCTTTAAGCAATTCGACTGTAGACGTCGCAACCTCGACAAGCTGTTCATGCCAGGCACGATGTTGATCCAAATATGAGAGGATCTGCTGCTGCTCGCTAACAGGGGGAAGTGGTAACGCAAGGCTCATAACATTACTTGCAGATATCGATGCCAAGTTGGTGCTTTGCTTCGAGTTCAGGAAGAAGTAAAAACGCGCCTGCTCAGACTGGGTAAGGGTGGCCAACCATTCAGCGGTAAGCGAATTATTGGGCCGAATAGCAAATACATGGTTTTGATGCAGGCATGGTGTTATTTGCCCTTGCCAAACTGTTCCACGGCCCAGCTTGTCATTATCGCCGCCCTCGTTCATAAGCACGTCACCAGCGCGAAGGCTGTAACGCTCCACTTCTGATTCTAGTACGGAAATTTCTTTTACTTCACTTAAATCTACAAACCCGTTTTGCACATTCGCTACACGTAAATACGGCATCAATACAGTCTCGCGTCCCTCATAATCCTTACCCTTAGCCACACCACCTTGAATGGTTGCGTACCAGCGTAAAGTGCCAACGTTCCAATGCGCCGGAACCTCGCCCACCCACTCTACACCAGAGTCTTTCATAGGCACCGTGGTATCAAGGCCGTTGGTGACAGCATGGGATATCGCGGCTTGGCGCTTTTCCTTGAGCAGTCCAATCAGGCCCTGCTGCTCCACGATCAGCGCGTCTATGCGGGCGGTTTCGTGGTCAAGGAAACGAACGATTTTGGTTTGCTCTTGGACTGTAGGAAGAGCTAGAACAATTGATCTGACGTTGTCCTTGTTGAGTTTTGGCTGAGCCGTGGTTGTTGCGACCTGAAGAATTTGACTCTGCCCTCCCTCACTCAAAAGCGACCAATAAAAAAACTTGGACAACAAAGAAGTATTTGTTTTTAGCAAGTACATATTTGGCGCAAGTGACGCTGGATAATCAACTTCCGGCATCAGATAAATCAGACCGACAGAGCCAACCGAAGCCATAAGCAATTCGCCGCCTGTCAGCGAAGATTTTTCAAGATACCTGTAAGCGTTCTCATCAACCCAAACACCCTCAGTTTCGAGATTTTGGCGCAAATCCGTCATTCGTATTAGGCGAGCATAACCAGACGACTGATACTCCACATTCTCTGCAAGCGAGGCGAATGAACCATTTGCAGTGAAGTCAGTGAGTACGGAAATGCCTCTCTTTGCAGCTATGACTTTCCAATGCTCTGGAATCTCATCAAGCCAATCCACCCCAGAGCCCTTGTAGTCTGGATATTCTGGAAAGCTCATGCCGACAGCTCCTCGATCATCTGCTTGATGCGGTCGGTGCAAGCTTTTAGGTCGCGGTCGATCTCGGCCAGCGGGCGCGGCGGCTGGAACACGTAGAAGTGGCGGTTGAACGGAATCTCAAAACCGACGATGCCGACCTCGCCGTCCTGGGCATCCGTCTTGCTCTCGTCAATCCAGGCATCGGGCACATGAGGGATGACTTCGCGCTGGAAGTAGTCGTACACCGACTCGCCCAGCGGCACATTCTCGTAGTCGCGTAGGCCGGCGTCTGCTTCCGGTTGGCCCTTGGTCGAGCAGATATCCGCCTCGGGGTCGCGCTCGCTCAGGGCGTTGAGGAGAGCTTTGAGCTCCGGCGTGCTGAGGCTGATGCTGTGCGTGGCAAGGGCTTTTTTCAGCAGCTTACTAAACTGCTCACGGTTGCGGTGCAGCACGCCCGGGTCCATGAATTGCAGGGCGGTCATGAGTTGCTGCTGAGCGGTGCTGTCGAGCTTCTGCAGGGCTTTTTCTACTAGCACTTTTTCGAGGCGCTCGGCACTGGTTTGGAAGCTCAGGCGCAGGGGGCGCTCGACAGTGATGCGCCGGTAGCCGAAGGCGTCGATGGGAAAGATCTTGCTCTGCGCGGTTGGCTCGAAGCGGCCGTACAGGCGCACCAGCTTGTCGATCTGATCGTCGGTGATGTACTGGCGCTTACTACCCAGCGATTTGCGCATTTTGGCAAAATGTTGGCTACCGTCGATCAATTGCACCTTGCCTTGGCGCTCGGCGGCTTTGTGGTTGCTGAGTATCCACACATAGGTGGCAATGCCAGTGTTGTAGAACATGTCCGTCGGCAGCGCGACAATGGCTTCAACCAAGTCGTTTTGCAGCAGGTAACGACGAATCTCCGACTCACCCGAACCCGCACCCCCGGTAAACAACGGTGAGCCGTTGAGGATGATGCCGATGCGCGAGCCACCGTCGCGCGGGTCACGCATCTTGCTAACCAAGTGCAGAAGGAACAGCAGCGATCCGTCGGACACACGCGGCAGGCCGGGACCGAAGCGACCGTCGAACCCCTTGTGGCTGTGCTCGTCAGTGATCTGCTTTTGTACCTTCTTCCATTCCACACCGAATGGTGGGTTGCTGAGCATAAAGTCAAAGCGCTTGTCGGCCAGTTGGTCGTTAGACAGGGTGTTGCCGAGCTTGATGCTGGCCACGTCCTGGCCCTTGATCAGCATGTCCGCCTTGCAGATGGCGTAGGACTCCGGATTGAGTTCCTGGCCGTGCAGGGACACGCTGACCTTCTCGCTGATGGACTGGATGTACTCATCACCCTCAGAGAGAAAGCCGCCGGTGCCAGCTGTTGGGTCATAAATGGTGACGATGCTGTTGGGCGCGAGCTTGTGGTCCTGATCGGTGATCACCAGCGAGGTGGTGAGGTGCACGATATCGCGCGGGGTGAAGTGCTCCCCGGCGGTTTCGTTGGAGCTTTCCGCAAACTTGCGGATCAGCTCTTCAAAGATGATGCCCATGCCGAAGTTACTGATGCGCTCTGGCTCAAGGGGAGCCACAGCAAAACGCTGCACCACCTGATACAGCAAATTGGCGTTCTCCAACTGCTGAACGAAATCTTCAAAGTGGAAATGCTCGAAGATCTCGCGGGCATCCTTACTGAACGCCTGCACATAGCTCATCAGGTCGGCTGCAGTTTGGGTGTCGGACAACGTGCCGAGGGTCAGCGGCGAGGCGTTGAAAAACTGCTGGCCGGCGGCGCGCAGCAGAATCATTTCGCGAACGGTGTCGGGGCGGCCTTCCTGGGCGAAGGTTTGTTTGATCACCTCATCCTTGGTCGGAGCGAGTACGCACTCCATCCGCCTTAAGAGGGTGAATGGCAGGATGATGCGACCGTATTGCGATTGTTTGAAGTCACCGCGCAGCAGATCGGCAATGGACCAAAGAAACGAGGCCGTCTGGGAATGATTTTCCATGTTCACGCAATAACACCTTGGAGTAGAGACAAAGGCGTGAGTCTAACACCCAGAGATGTCCTTCAGGAGCGTCCATGCAGTAGCTGGGGGTTGTACGAAGCTGCGCAAAACCTACCCTACAGGCCACGGTTTGCCGTTTGCCTGCGCACGAATAGCAGTACATTTTGCCATCATGCAATGTTGTATTTTTCTTTTATTTACAATGGCTTAAGAGATTTTACGAGGGAGCATGGGGTGCTAGGGGTCGAGTGTTCGAATCACTCCGTCCCGACCATATTATTCAATGACTTAGCCACCTTCTCGGTGGCTTTTTCATTTCTCCCTCCAATGACTTTTCGAGTGACCTTGGGCTTTACTGTGAGCCCTGCAGGTGCCCACGATTTTCTTCCTGCATTTCCTCCAGCACTTCAGCTCACTGCCTTTACCAGCGCATGTACAAACATCGCTTGGGGCGCAGTGAGCGTTGGCTGCTTAACCAGGCTACGAAGTCATACGTTGTCGCTTCCTTGCTTGTGCATTCTCCCATGCCCGCTGCTCAGTCGCTTCGATCTGGCCCTGCTTCGATATCTCGGCAGTCCTTGGTGAGGTCAAGAGTTCCCTGGGCAGTTCACTGAACCTTGGCGTTCTTGATGTCGCCTATGATTTGCTTGGCAATAGCCTCAACCTGCTCTTGGGTCATAGCCGACATAACACCCTCCCAAGCTGAAGAGGAAGTGTCGTAGGTCCGGGAGCCGATCAACTGACCAGACTTCAAATCTGTAAAGTCTGCGCTTGAGTTGATCCAGGCGTTACCGACCATCACTCCGGCGCCATAACGTGCACCTGGTGTCAGGTATCGAAAGTTGGTCACATTGACCTTGATGCCAACACCGTCTTTTCCATTGGGGCCAAATGGCTGGATTTCAGTCAGGTAATAACCGGCTGGGTAGCTTCAAAATGCAAGGCGTCAGTCCATTCATCCCTCAATCGAGGCCAGTCCTTATTTTGCTGAACCGCGGTGTTCCCTTGGAGGTCAAGGATAAGGTTTCCCTTGGCTGATTCTTGGATTGCCAAGGTTTCAGTGCCGCCGCTTTTGACCGAGGCAGCGCAGCCGCCCAACATTGAAATGGCAAGAGCGCAGGGGAGGGCAAGTAAGATTTTGCTGCGGTTCATTGAATTTCCTTATCCACAAAAATTAAGACAAACCTCAAGGGTTGCACCAATCCAGATCACTTGGCCTTCACCTCATGTATCTAGGCCCGTTTTTACACAAAGCAGTGAGTTTGTTGGATGTGCGGCCATCCGTGCAAGCCGGGAGAGATCACCCTCCAAGAGTGGCGTGGGAATCTATACAGCATTGTTTATGCCAAGCCCGGCCATTGCGCCGGGCTTTTACGTTGTCTGAATGAACCCGCCTCAGATAAAGATGGTGCCGCGCATGTACAGCGCGCCGTGGCCGCTGATGATGACTCGGTCGCCGTCCGCGACTTCACAGTGCAGTTGCCCCTTGCGCGCTCCACCTTGCTCTGCACTCAGGCTGCGCTTGCCTAAGCGCTTGGCCCAATAGGGCGCCAGAGAGGTGTGAGCCGAGCCGGTTACCGGGTCTTCATTTACCCCCACCCGAGGGCCGAACCAGCGCGAAACAAAGTCGAAATGACAACTCGGCGCGGTAACCGCGACACCGCGCACGTCGAACGCGGCCAGCGCAGCAAAGTCGGGCTTGAGGCCGGCGATGATGGCGTCATCCTCGACCACTACTAGGTAATCATCTGTGCGATAAAGCGCCTCGATCCGTTCCAGGCCCAAGGCTTGCAAAAGGCCTGGCGGCACCGCTACGAGTTCAGGCTGCTTGGCCGGGAAGTCCATCGCCAGGCGTGCGCCTTCACGGCGGACCCGCAACTCGCCACTGCGAGTGGAAAAGCGCAATACGTCGCGGTTTTCACCCAGCTGTTCGAAGAGCACCCAGGCCGCTGCCAAAGTGGCATGGCCACACAGGTCGACTTCCACTGTGGGAGTAAACCAGCGCAACTCGAACACTTCACCGCTGCGCACAACATAGGCAGTCTCGGACAGGTTGTTCTCTGCGGCGATTTGTTGCAGCGTCGCATCAGGCAACCACGCCTGCAGCGGACAAACCGCCGCCGGGTTGCCACCGAAAGTCTCAGAGGAAAAAGCGTCTACCTGGAAAATATCGAGCTGCATTTTGATCATTCCTGCCCGCTTGGGTTTTCTGTATCCCGGATCTGCTCCAGGTAGTTGTAGATGGTGTATCGGGTGACGCCGAGCGCGGCAGCGGCTTTTTCAATCCCGCCTTTGACGATGAATATCCCGCGATCCTGCATTTGCCGCACAGCTTCGACCTTTTGAGGTTTTTTCATCCCTGCCACACCGCCGGGGCAAGCAACCTGAATGATTTCCGCCATCAACTGCTCCATATCTCGGGGCTCATCGGCGCGCGACTCAGGTGCGCTTCCCAGTCCCAGAATTCCCGCGAGAACGGAGTGGGCGGCGGCAACCCCGCTCAAGTCGGCATTGATACACAGACTGGCGAAAGGTTGCCCGCTGCTGTCGCGATAGACCACGGTGGAACTGCGCAGCAGACGGCCGTCAGGCGCGAGTGTCGAATAGTTCTCCACCATGATGGGATCGGAGCTGGAGTGATCTTCCATGGCGCGCCTGACGGCGATGATCCCTAAGTCCTGGCGTGGGCCGCCCAAGACTGACCCGCCCACCTGTCGTCCCGTGACATGGCCATTGGCAATGGCAAGGATGGATCGCTCCGGGTTGGCCAAGTCATGTAATACGATCTCCGTATGCAGGCCAAGCGCATTGCTGAGTATTTTGAGGGTGCTGTGAAGCACGCCAAGAATCAGCGCCCGCTCGGTTGTTAATGCCTCAGAAACCTTCATGGGAGCCTGCAAGTGATTGATCGAAGGCTGAGAAAAATATCAACAATAAGTTTAATTATCAATTTTTTGTTGAAATGCGTGGGTTTCAGAAGTGTCCCGCCCGGGACCAATCTGGTTGATTCGGTCAGGCTCAAGCGTCTCGCTAATTATCAGGGTTCACCCTCGGTGTGAAATCCAGAGGCATCGATAACCCAGCCTGATTTACCCGCCATGCGTTGCATATCGGCAGTTTCAATTTCGCCGAGGCTGGCCCACTCATTACGCTTCCAGCAGACGAAGTGAAAGTAGGGAAAAGTGCGTTCTCCATCTTGATCATTGGTCAACTTTGCGTCACGCCAGAACCAGCGCTGGGGGAAATTGCTGCTGGCGTCATGCCATTTAATGCAGCCTCCAGGGGTACTGAAGGCTTCGGTAAATTCACTGCGCCGGCGCGAGGGGTTGAATTTTCCCAGCAGGTTGAACAAAGGCGTCGGGAAATTCTTGCGCCACAGGAATATACGGCTGAAAGCGCCCTCATCCAGAGCGTGGTGTTCATCGCGGGTGAAGCGTTCTCGCCAATTGTCGATACGCATAAACAGACGCCGCTCACGCTCAGTATTGCGGATCAAACACAGATGCCCTGATACGCGTCTTTCGTGAGTGGAGAGCAGGTGGTAGCGCTTGAGTCGAGCTTCATTAAAGTACTGGCGCAGATTTCCATAAACCAAGTCGATATCACCGAAGGCCCAGAAGTCAAAACCTTGAATACGGTCGGCGTGTATGAAGCCCAGGGCCGGCTTCAGATCGCAAAGCTTGTAGGGGGAAGAGGGCTTGAAATCAATATTCAGTCGATCCGAAACCAATTGATAGTAATCACTCTTTTTCATTGGCTCGATGCAAACATTGGGGGGTAAGTATCCGGGGCTGCCGCAATCGCTGAATAACAGCCAGTGGATGTCAGGGTTATGCCTGCAGCTTTCAAGAAAGAAAGGCATCCAGAACGGCCACTTGCCGAAGTAGGGAATCAAGAAAATTATGCTGGGTGGGCTGTTCACAGGTATTTACCGGGTTATCTGTGGAGTGAAAAAGTATTTGAAGTGAGGCCCGGTCGCGAAGTATTTCGTCCCTGAATCTAATAATGACGGGTTGTATGGCTTTACAAGCCGTCTGCAGTGAGAGGCTATGAAAGCAACAGTTGAGTCACACTTATTAGTTTGTCTTGAGCGGTCGAGGGGGCGGAATTTTAAGCGTGGTTATATAGAGGTGCAAGAAGGGAAATGTTATCATTTGTGTATTTTCCTGGGGGGGTCGCTGCGGCTGGGCGTAGCCACCGAGCACGGGTCAAATAATGATATAGGGGAATTGCGACAGGGTGCGGGGTATTACATAACTTTATTGTTTTTTACAAAGAACTAACACGTATAGATTGCGACAGGGAAAGTTGCTGCCATGGGCTTTTTAAATATTGAAATCACAGCCCGGTAACGGCTGCCAACCCTCTTGAATATCGGGGTGGTGCGGGTGAAGTCGACCCGGAAGTTATCGATATCGCCGAGCCCCACGGCGGACGCGGCGAGGTTAATCGCTGGAGTATCAAGTTCGGGGATTGATCGGGCGAAGCGGTATTAAGACGCTATATAGAAAGACGGTATATAGAAAAATTCAGGCCGTGCGCACGAAAAAAGGGAGAGCCCGTTGCTGGGTTATCCCTTGAACAATCAGGGGTTCAACGGATGTTGATAACCCGTTTATTTGGTTTTCTTTTTCTTTTCGCTGCGGGTAGAGAGGTGCTCGAAGCAAAACGCGGCAGTGCCGAATAGCGCAATCATTGACAGCACAAGCATGCCTAAAGTTGAACTTTCCACGATAACTTCCTACGGCTGTTGGGGTAAGCAGCGACGGTAGAGGCTCTGGGCCTGCTGACTCAATAGAGTCGACGTAATCGTTATGGCAAACAGGCAATCTATATGAACTCTTTACGCAGAGAGTCGGTAATAAGTGAATCGGTAGTGGGGGGCAAGCCCTGTAGATGAGAGCCTTCAGGTCCAGCCCTCTGAAGGACTCCAGCTGATCGCAGCGTTTGTGCATTGGCCTGATTAGATCGAGCCAGGATCAGAATGAGGCTGCAATTGCCAGTGGGAATTGCTGGTCTGACATACACGGCTGGCGACAGGTCGTTCTGTGGTATCGGGCCGCCTGCTCAAATTCTGCGCCACGGATCTCGCCATCTGAACCAATGAACGTCAGGGCGCTGTTGCAGGGCAGCAGGTGCCGAGATCAAGGCAGATCGGTCGACGAGGGCTTTGGTTTGGTTCTGAAGTGTGAGGTGCGCACGTATCTTCCAAGCAACCACACGCCGTAGGCAATGACTGCCGCGAGTACGCAAAATATCCAGACGCCCAGCACCTCTCCGAATCGATAGGATGTCAAATACACGGTAAACACCAGCACCGCAGACTTGACTATGGTTTTCGTAACTTCGATCCATATCAGAATGGCGACGGCGTAGAGCGGGAGTGAGGCCGCCAGGCGAAGCGAATAGAGCGCCTTGTTCATGAGTAGCGTCTTCCTTGAAGGGGCGTATTGAGCGCGACATGTTAAGCGCTTCTCACATCAAGTCCAGCCACCCGCCCCACAAAGCGTTGCCTGCCCGGAGTAACATCTGCGCCCCTGGCCCGGGTGATGAGCGCAAAAGGCCTGGCGACCGACACGGGCGCTCCGGCGCCCGCTATCGGCGTATTGCCCGCTGGAGTTATTGGGGCTTGGCCCGGTGTTCCGGTTGTAGCTGAATGCGCCAAAGCTCACGGTGACCTTTAAAGGCCGTTCGACCATGCAGCATGGTGTGGTTGTTGATTAAAGTGATATCGCCGGTCTTGAATTCAACGGTGAAATGATTGGCACTCTGGGTGGCAATCTCAGTGAGGTCCAGTTCCAGGGCGGTCATGTCTTCGTAAGTGGACGACTGCGAGATTCTGGAATAATTGAACTGCACGCTGCCGGGATGATTTTCTTCATCCCAGATCTGCCACCAGCGCAAAACTTCTTTCTTTGTTCCGGGGGCCTCCATGAGCAGGGGGTAAGTTCTTTCTACGCCTCCAAAATATGAAAATCTGGTTCGATAAGACAGGGTTGTTTCACGCAGTGCCTTTCTGGTTTTTCCATGGAGGGTCAATGGCGCCATAGTGCAGTCAATCAAGGTGCTTAGCCCGCCTTCCAGGGTTTCATTGGACTTGCAGTACAATAAAAACTCCTTGGGCGTGTACGTGTGATACGGGTGGGTGGATTGATCTATGCCCATGTAAGGAGGCGGGGAGACCATGTCCCAGTGAAAGGGCAAAGCCTCTTCTGAGGTGACAGATGAACTATATGAATCACCCTCGCGCTCTGCTTTCACAATGTGGGTGGCCCCAAAACTCCATTTAAGAAAATCCCCGCGCTGGGAATACCAGGATTCAAGACTGTCAATGTCTGCAAACGGCCTGAAACCGCGGAATATCAATATGCCGAACTCGTTCAACAGGTGGCTGATTGCAGTGTTGTCAAATACAGAGACATCCAACCCTTGGTCAGCGCTTTCGATGAGCAGACCGCAATTGCTTTTTCGCAGTGAGAAGGTGATGTGTTTTAACGCTTTTTTTGCGTTCGGCCGGGAAACGGGCAAGTCCAGCAGTAGCCACTGTCTGTTATCAAAATAGACCGGTGCAATAACACTGTGACTGTCCGCTTCTCTAAGGGCCGCCAGCCTGAGTTTCTCGGCCCGGTACTTTCCGGTACTCGCTACAAAGGTCATGCAGTTATGCCAGGGGGTCTTGAATGTTCCCCGGTCAAAAAACTGGACCGTGTGTTTTGCGCTGTCATCAGGGTGATGGTGAATGCTGAGGCGGATGTGAAGGGGGAAGACCTTGCAAAGGAAACGATCCAGCGCAACGCCCTGGATCATCATGCCGCGGGCAATCTCTGCCACTCTGTTGTTTCTTTGGGTCTTGCTCAGCCCCTCAATCAGCAGCTTCTGGTCGTCGCGCATGAATTTTTTCAGCGCGGTATATTTTTTATGGGTATCGCTGTCGGTGGCGATCATGCTCGCCAGGGTGTTTTCGTAAGCGCCGTCGCCGTAGCGTGTTCTCAACACCTCGATTTGCTCATCATCGGCGTAGGTGGCGAAATCTTCATAGTCTGATAAAGACTTGACGTGCAAGGCGCCCTCGCAATTGAACTCGCGGACAATCGCCTCCAAGTCTTTGCGGTAGTCATAATAACGGGTCGGCTCTACCGATATATATTTCGAGAACGTGTGAAAGTCCGAAAAAATAATAAACTCCACCCCGGGCTCATACAACGCTTCTATTGTGCGTATGGTCGAGACTATCTTTTTTACGGCTATCCATTCCGCCATGTCCAGTCTGGGGGAGAGGCATTTTTCCGGGCTGATGCTTTTGCAGGGGAACGCCGGCAGAAGAAAGCGTAAAGGCTCATTGTCAGTCACACTTTTCGACACTTGCTGTTTGAGAAGTGTCGCGCCATAAGTGGAGGGTTTTCTATTTAGCAGGAGCGTTTCATACAGAATGCCGAACAGGGTGTCGGACAGGGTTTCTAAGGCGCAAGTGTTCATGGGATCTTGACTCTTCCTTGATATTTAAATGTTGTAGTTCTTGATCTT
The DNA here is from genome assembly GCF_001294575.1 of Pseudomonas versuta. Lineage (NCBI taxonomy): Bacteria > Pseudomonadati > Pseudomonadota > Gammaproteobacteria > Pseudomonadales > Pseudomonadaceae > Pseudomonas > Pseudomonas versuta. Next base: position 2,608,592 of record NZ_CP012676.1, on the reverse strand, counting down.
GCCGCATGGGAATACACATTGCGTTGAGAATTATCCTAAAAAACCGGCGTCCTGCTTTCGGTCGTTCGCAGTATTAGGCTGTACGGGGGAAAGTTTTAAGAATTGTCTGGTTTTGTTGTCTCTTTAAAGCAAGTGGAGCTGTTAGAACATTTATTCTCCGGGCTCATGGGGTAATAAGTTATTGCGCAAAAGATCCTATTGCGTCTTCTGTGTAATTGAGCGTCTCTGCAATGGCATGTGCCTTCGGGCCAGGATGCTCAGAAGCGTTGGTCAGACAGGTAAGGGTAACCGGCAGCGCTCAATTGCATCCTCCCTCCATACCCCGGAGTGCGCCGCATCAGGTCCGCGGCAGCAGTTCATCAATCACCTGCAAGCAATGGTTGAGCCCGGGCGATACGTCGCCAACCCTTTGGCTGAGGATGATCGGCGAGGTCGCGTTGTCTTCCAGCAGCGGGGTAAACCCGATGTCGTCGCGGTGCAGCAATTGCACCGAGGCCGGTACCAGGGTCACCCCCATGCCCGCGCCCACCAGGCCGATGGCTGTCTGCAATTCGTTGGTCCATTGCGCGACATGGATGTTGACGCCATAGGAGTCGAACAGCGCTATCACATGGTCGGCATAACTGGGCCGCGGGTTCACCGGGTACAGCACGAAGGGCTCCTTCGCCAGTTCACGCAGGCTGATGGGGCCTGCCAGCAGTCTATGCCCGGCAGGCAGGGCTGCGACCAAGCGGTCTTCGGTGAGTACGGTCTGGACGATGGCCGGGTCGGCGATGTGGATACGGCCGAAACCTATGTCAATGCGCCCGGCCTTGAGCGCTTGTACCTGCTGCAACGTGGTCATTTCCGAAAGCCCGAGTTCGAGCTCCACAGACTTGCCACTGCGCAGGCGGCGAATCAGCTCCGGCAGCACGCCATACAGGGTCGACGGCGCAAAGCCGATCCCCAGCCAGGTTTTTTCGCCTGAGCCGATGCGTCGGGTGTTATCGCAAACCTTGTTCAATTGTTCGAGCAGGGCAGTGCTGTGCTCGTAAAAAAACCGCCCGGCATCCGTGAGCTTCAGCGGCCGGCTACGTTCGAGCAGCAACACCCCCAGCTCGTCCTCCAGTTGCTGGATCTGACGGCTCAGCGGCGGCTGGGCAATGTGCAGCAACTCGGCCGCCCGGGTGAAGTTAAGCGTTTGAGCCACCACCTGAAAATACCGCAAATGACGCAATTCCATCGGAGTCTCCAGAAGCAGTTTTCATACCCTACAGGTATCAAGCTAGACCAATTCTATATTGGTATCGCGAAAAAAGGCGCACCAGAATCAGTACCAGAATTTCAAGAACCTGACGGGTATAGACATGCTTGCAACAGCCATTGAATCGATCGAGACGATCATCGTCGATTTGCCGACCATACGCCCGCACAAACTGGCGATGCACACGATGCAGAACCAGACCCTGGTCCTGATTCGTGTGCGTTGCGCCGACGGTATTGAAGGGATTGGCGAATCTACCACCATCGGTGGCCTGGCCTACGGCAACGAAAGTCCGGACAGCATCAAAACCAACATCGACTGTCACTTCGCGCCACTGCTGCTGGGTCAGGACAGCAGCAACGTCAATGCCGCGATGCTGAGGCTGGAACGCAGCATTCGTGGCAACACTTTTGCCAAATCAGGTATTGAAACGGCACTGCTCGATGCCCAGGGCAAACGCCTGGGCCTGGCGGTCAGTGAACTGCTGGGCGGTCGGGTCCGTGATGCGCTGCCGGTGGCGTGGACCCTGGCCAGTGGCGACACCGCAAAAGACATCGCCGAAGCAGAAAAAATGCTCGACCTGCGCCGTCATCGCATCTTCAAGCTGAAAATTGGCGCCGGTGAAGTCAGCCGCGATCTGGCACACGTGATTGCCATCAAAAAAGCCTTGGGTGATCGCGCCAGCGTGCGGGTCGATGTCAATCAGGCCTGGGACGAGTCTGTTGCTGTGCGCGCGTGCCGGATTTTGGGGGCTAACGGGATCGACCTGATCGAGCAGCCCATCTCGCGCAACAACCGCACGGGTATGGTGCGCCTTAACGCCATGAGCCCGGCGCCGATCATGGCTGACGAATCCATCGAATCGGTGGAGGATGCGTTTAATCTGGCACGTGAAGGGGCGGCTTCCATTTTCGCCCTCAAGATCGCCAAAAACGGCGGCCCCCGGGCCGTGCTGCGAACCGCAGCCATTGCGCAGGCCGCGGGTATCAGCCTGTACGGTGGCACCATGCTGGAAGGCGGTATCGGTACTCTGGCTTCAGCCCATGCCTTTATCACCCTTGACAGGCTGGCCTGGGACACCGAGCTGTTCGGGCCGTTGTTGCTGACCGAAGACATTCTCAGCGAGCCGCTGGTGTACCGCGATTTCGAGCTTCACGTTCCACATACCCCGGGCCTGGGCCTGACCCTCGATGAAGAGCGCCTGGCGTTTTTCCGTCGCGACAAAACGTCCACTGCCATCCATCCAGTCTAAGGAGAGCCGCATGCTGTTCCACGTAAAAATGACCGTGAACCTGCCGGTCGACATGAACCCGCAAGCCGCTGCCCGGCTCAAGGCTGACGAAAAAGCCCTGGCGCAGCGCCTGCAGGAGCAGGGCAAGTGGCGTCACCTGTGGCGCATCGCCGGGCTCTATGCCAACTACAGCGTGTTCGATGTCGACAGCGTCCAGGAGTTACACGACCTCCTTATGCAGCTACCGCTGTATCCGTATATGGCGATTGAGGTCAACGCAATGTGTCGCCATCCTTCGTCCATTCGTGAGGACGACAGCTGAGTCCTGCCTGCTCAGTTGGTTACACCAATAATTACAAGATGAGGAAACACCATGAACGCCAAGATTTCCCATACTGCCAGCGCGCAAAAATTTCTCGATGAGGCCAGCGGTCTGCACAACGATGCAGGCGATCCGCGGACCAAAGCCCTGGTCAGCCGCATCCTGCGGGATTCGGTCACCATCATCGAAGACCTCGCCGTGACTCCGCAAGAGTTCTGGAAAGCCGTGAACTACCTGAACGTCCTGGGCTCGCGTCAAGAGGCCGGGTTGCTGGTGGCAGGCCTCGGGCTGGAGCATTACCTGGACCTGTTGATGGACGCCGAAGACGAGCAGGCCGGCAAATCCGGCGGCACCCCGCGCACCATCGAAGGCCCGCTGTACGTGGCGGGTGCGCCACTGTCCAACTTCGAAGCACGACTGGATGACGGCCTCGACCCGGGCGTTCAGCTGTTCATGCAGGGCCAGGTCAAAAACACCGCCGGCGAGCCGCTGGCCGGTGCCGTGGTGGATGTGTGGCACGCTAACACGGGCGGCACCTATTCCTATTTCGATGCCAGTCAGTCCGAGTTCAACCTGCGTCGGCGAATCGTCACCGATGCCCAAGGCCGTTACCGTTTTCGCAGCATCGTGCCGTCAGGCTATGGCTGCCCGCCAGACGGTCCGACCCAGCACCTGCTCGATCAACTGGGCCGTCATGGCCAGCGTCCTGCGCATATCCACTTCTTTATTTCTGCGCCGGATCATCGCCACCTCACCACTCAGATCAACCTCGACGGTGATCAGTACCTGCATGACGATTTTGCCTACGCCACCCGTGACGAGCTGATCGCCAAAATCAGTTTCAGCGATGACCAGCAGCGCGCCGCAGAGCATGGCGTCAGCGGCAGGTTTGCCGAAATCGAATTCGATTTCACCTTGCAGGCCTCGGCCCAGCCGCAAGAGCAGCAACGCCAGGAGCGGGTACGCGCGCTCGAAGACTGACCGCGTCAAAGTACGGGGTCGGGCCACGGGATAAACCTCAGGTTTAGCCCGTGGTTTTTTGCGTTGTGGTCAGTGGCCGGGCTGTATGGGATTCAAGGAGGTGGGCTGACCAGCGCTGAGCGGGATCAATCCTGCGGCAAGTTGTTGAAGATCGTTTCCAGCATGCCGTTGAGTCGGGTGATCTGCGCTTCGGTCAGGCCTTTGAAGCTGTTCTTGAAGATATCGCTGGTGGATACCTGGATTTTCTCGATGGTCTGACGGCCAGTCTCAGTCAGGGATACCTGGGTCACACGGCCGTCGCTGGGGCACGGGTTGGTGTCAATCAGGCCGTCAGCTTTCATGCGATAGACAATCTTGGTGATGGTCGACATTTTCGCGATCGCATGTATGGAAATCTCGGAAATGCTCGATTCGCCGTTGTCCTTGAGAATGAACAGGATTCGCCAGCGCGGGATATCCATGTCGATTTTCTTCAGGGCTTTTTCCATGGCCTGGGAGTAACGGCCATGCAAACGAGCAAGCCAGTAAAACGGGAATTCTTCCTTTTTGAAATTCTCGCTGGCGGGATTGTATCGGCTGAGACGTTTTTTCGGGGTGATCATGCAGAGAGTTCGACTTGGTGTTAGCGAATGAGAAGAGATTTATAGGGGATTGAGCGCAGGCTGTCGACTGGATCGATAGCTTGGCTGCACCTGACGGCGCAGGTCCGCGTTGCCGGGATCGGACCCGGGCGGGGTCAGGGCATTGTGCGGTGAAGCGCACCGCACAGCCGGTCTACAGGTTCAGGCATACCGGCTGAGCCCGGCCTCACTCAGTTCGCGAGCATCTCCTGGTGCTTGCTGGCCAGTCCCAGATACGCCTCGATCACTCGAGGGTCGTCGGCCAGTTCGCTGGCGGGCCCTTGCATGGCGATCTGGCCGGTTTCCAGCACATAGGCATAGTCCGCGACCCGTAACGCAGCACGGGCATTTTGCTCCACTAGCAGGATCGATACCCCTTGTTGGCGTAGCGCCGTGATGATGCGGAAAATCTCCCGGGTAATCAGAGGGGCCAGGCCCAGACTCGGTTCGTCCAGCATCAGCAGCCTGGGCTTGGCCATCAATGCCCGGCCGACGGCGAGCATCTGCCGTTCGCCACCGGACAGGGTGCCCGCCAGTTGCTCGCGACGCTCCCAGAGCCGCGGAAACAACTCATAGATTTGCGCCTGGGTAGTCGCGTGATCGCGCTCGCCCCGCCGATGCCTGGCAAACGCCCCGAGCAGCAGGTTGTCGGCCACACTCATGCTGGTGAACAGTTCGCGCTTCTCCGGCACCAGGCCCAGTCCGCGAGACACCATCACTTCAACTTGAGGCACTGCTTCCAGGCTGCCGTCGAAGTTGACCTGCCCCCGGGAGCCGAGCACCCCCATGATGGCTGACAGCAGTGTCGTCTTGCCTGCGCCGTTGGGTCCGATCACCGTCACGATCTGGCCCTGGCCAACCCGCAGGCTGGCACCGCTCAGCGCCTCGACCTTGCCATAGGCAACGCTCAGGTCCTTGATCTCCAACACCGGGTTGGCACACAGATTGTCCGCAGAGGGTTGCGGCACAAAAGACATGTTCATCACTCTGCTCCTCCAAGATAGGCTTCAAGTACCACCGGGTCTTTTTGCACCTCTTCAGGCAAGCCTTGAGCGATGCGCTGACCAAACTCCATTACCACCACCCGGTCCACCAGCCCCATGACGAAATCCATGTCGTGTTCCACCAGCAAGATCGCCATGCCCTCGCTGCGCAAGCGGCTGAGCAAAATCCCTAGTGCCTCTTTCTCTTTCAGGCGCAGCCCTGCAGCAGGTTCATCCAGCAGCAACAGGCACGGGTCGGCGCACAGGGCGCGGGCAATCTCCAGAATCCGTTGTTGACCGAGCGCCAGGCTGCCGGCTTCTTCATATAAGAATTCACCCAGACCGACACGTTGTAGCTGATGTCTGGCTTCGTTAAGCAAGCGGCATTCTTCCTGTCGATCCAGATGCAGCGCTGCTGCCACTACGCCTTTGCTGCCACGCAAGTGGGCGCCAATGGCGACGTTCTCCAGCACGCTCATGGTCGGTAACAGCTTCACATGCTGGAAGGTGCGGCTCATGCCCAGTGCTGCGACTTTGCGAGACGTTGTGCCATTGATTTTCTGGCCCATGAACAGCACATCGCCGGAGGTAGGAGTGTCGACCCCGGACAGCTGATTGAACATGGTGCTCTTGCCTGCACCGTTGGGGCCGATCAGTGCCAGGATTTCCCCGGCATGCACTTCCAGGTTCATGTCGTTGTTGGCCACCAGCCCGCCAAAACGCCGGGTCACGTTACGCGCCTGCAGAATGAGCTGACCGTGTTCCGGCAATTGGCGGCGTGCCAGCGCCGGGCTATCGGCAGCTTCGGGGGGCAGGGTTTTGCGCGATCTGTACCGCTGGGGCATCAGACGCACCAGCATGGGCCACAGACCGCCGGGTGCGCGTTGCATCAGCAGCACGATCAGTACGCCGAAGACGATCGCTTCATAGTTGCCATTATTGCCCAGCAGATGCGGGAGCAAGTCCTGCAGCCACTGCTTGAGCATGGTTAAAATCCCGGCTCCCAGCAGCGCCCCCCAGACGCTGCCAACCCCGCCGATCAGCGCCATGAACAGGTAATCGATGCCCATGTTCAGGCCGAAGGGGGTCGGGTTGACGAAGCGCTGGGTGTGCGCATAAAGCCAGCCGGAGAGGGCGGCAAACACTGCCGAAATGACAAAAATGACCATCTTCGAGCGAAAGGTGTTTACCCCCATGGACTCGGCCATGACCTGGCCCCCCTTGAGCGCGCGGATCGCCCGGCCTTCCCGAGAGTCCAGCAGGTTTCGGGTGATCAGCATTGCCAGCGCCAGGACGACCCAGATCAGGTAGTAAATCTTCTCGCCCTTGTCCAGTGCATAGCCGAACACTGAAATTGACGGCAGGCCACTGACCCCGGTATGCCCGCCCAGAGATTCAAGGGTGCCGAACAGGTAATACAGTGACAGGCCCCAGGCAATGGTGCCCAGCGGCAAGTAGTGCCCCGACAGTTTCAGGGTCATGGCACCGAGGACCATAGCTACCAGCGCGGTCAATGCAATCCCCACCACCAGTGTCAGCCAGGGTGAAGCGCCGGCCCATGCCAGCCATGCCGGCAATTGCTCGGCAGTCGTCAGATAAGCCGTGGTATAGGCGCCCAGCCCGACGAAAGCCGCCTGGCCAAAACTGGTCATGCCGCCCACCCCGGTCAGCAACACCAGGCCGAGCACCACCAGTGTGTACAGGCCGATATAGTTGAGCAGGGTCACGTAATACGGCGGTAACAGCAGTGGAGCGACCCCGAGTATCAGCACCAGAGCGAGTAGCAGATAGCGCGGATTCATTGCTCTTCCTCCACGTGACGTTGGGCAAGCGAGCGCCAGAGCAGAAACGGAATGATCAGGGTAAAGACGATGATTTCTTTATAGGTGCTGGCCCAGAACATCGAAAACGCTTCGATCAGGCCCACCGCCAAAGCGCCCGCGGCGGCCAGGGGATAGCTCGCAAGTCCGCCGATGATCGCACCGACAAAACCCTTGAGGCTGATGATGAAACCAGAGTCGAAGTACAGGGTGGTGATCGGCGCGATAAGAATGCCCGACAGTGCGCCGATAAAGGACGCCAGCATAAAGGTCGCTTTGCCCGCCAGCGTCGCAGAGATGCCCATCAGTCGCGCGCCCATGCGATTGACCGCGGTAGCGCGAAGGGCTTTGCCGTAAAGCGTGCGCTCAAAGAACAGGTACAGGCTGATGATCAGCACCAGCGACACCACCAGAACCCACAGTGTCTGGCTGTTGAAGGTGACCGGGCCCAGTTCCAGGCCGGCCTCGGAAAAGGGTTCGGTGCGTGCGCCTTCCGGGCCAAACAGCAATAGGGCAATACCGACCATGCTCACGTGAACGGCGATGGACACAACCAGCAGCACCAGTGAACTGGCTGAGGCAATCGGCTGGAATACCAGCCGGTAAATCAGCGGGCCCAAAGGCACCACCAGCGCCAGTGTCAGCAGTGCCTGAATGGCCATTGGCAGACTGGCCAGCGGCAAGGTCCGGATCAGCACCACCATCAGCACGGCGTAACCCAGCTTGAGGGTGATGCGTTTGAGCAAACGCAGCCGGTGACCGGAGCGCGCGGCGCCGATCAGGTCCACTGCGCAATCGAGCAAGGTCAGGCCCAGCAGCAGCCAGACCAGTGCCGTAGGGTGACCGGCCTGCAAGGTGGCCATGGTCAGGGCGCCATAGGTAACGAACTCGCCCTGAGGGATGAGCAAAATGCGGGTGACGGTGAAGACCAGAAGAATCGACAGCGCCAGCAGTGCATAGATCGCACCGTTGGTAATCCCGTCCTGGCCCAGCAGCATGGCTATCTGGAAATTCATGGTGATGACTCTTCCTGCGTAGTGAGGCCGCAAACGCGTTGCGGCATGCGGCGCACCGCCCGGGGGGGGGCGGGATCACTGGTTGGGGATTTATTCGGGTTTGATCGGGCTCCAGGTGCCGTTCTTGACCTGGATAAGCTCGCGCCCGCGCTCATCGAAGCCGCTGTGGTCTTCGGGCGTCATGTTGAATACCCCTTGGGTGCCTGCCAGTTCGTGACTTTGCTCCAATGCATCACGCAGGGCGCTGCGGAACTCCGGCGTGCCCGGTTTTGCCCTGGCGGCGGCAATGGGGATGGCTTTTTCCAGGAGCAGGGCGGCGTCATAGGTATTGGCCCCGAAAGTCGCAGGCTTGCTGCCATTGAGCTTCTCATAGGCGGCGACATAGGCGCTGGCGACCTTCTTTGAAGGGTTGCTGTCGGGGATCTCGTCCAGTACCAGCATCAGGCTGGCGGCGAGGATGGTGCCCTCGACTTTCTTGCCCCCAAGCTTGAGAAAATCCGGCAGTGCGGCGCCATGGCTCTGGTAAATCTGACCGCGATACCCCTGGTCATACAGGGTGGTCTGGGGCATGACAGCTGCGCTGCCGGGGGCGGCAATCAAGACAGCATCGGGCCGTAGTGAAAGTACTTTCAGGCTTTGCCCGGTCACGGAGGTGTCCTGGCGCTGGAAGCGTTCAGTGGCGACCAGCTTGATGTTGTGCTCGGCCGCGAGGGTGGCGACGACCTTGGCCCAGTTTTCACCGTAGGGGTCGGCAGTGCCGATGAAGCCCAGGGTTTTCACGCCCTTTTTGCCCATGCTTTGAAATAACGCCTTGGCGATCAGCTCATCGTTCTGCGTGGTCTTGAATACCCACTTCTTGTCGTTGCTCATCGGCAGCACCACCGACGCAGTCCCTACCGGTGCCAGCAATGGCACTCCTGCTTCGGCAGCGAACTGGATCACGCCCATGGCATTGGGCGAGCCGCTCGGGCCGATGATCGCATCGACGTTGTCTTCGCTGATCAGCTTCTTCAGCGCTTTGACGCTAGCTGTCGGGTCGCTGGCGTCATCCAGTGCAATGTAAGTCACGTCCTGATCGCCGGCTTTGGCAGGCAGCAGTGCTATGGAGTTTTTCTGCGGCAAGCCCACCAGTGCGAGGGGCCCGCTGGAAGAAGTGATGACGCCGATTTTTACTTCTGCCTGGGCAATGGATACGCAGGCGGCACTCAACAGCAGCGTGGACACGGTTTTCTTGAAGAGCATGTATTTCTCCGAAGAGTTGCAGACGCAAGAGGCGATTTTGTTTGTGGGTTTTTGCTCTTTGCCTTTGAAACGGAATTTTCCTGCCGGGCGATGACCCACTAGGCGATAGCAGATTGCATGCCACAAATCTGTGGCGGTCTTGCTGTGCGGGTGGCTATCACAGCTGCCCGATGCTGTTTGCCCGGGGCAGTCAGTGACGCAATAAATCTGTCGACAGGGCAGAGCAATCACCCTCGAAAAAAACCGCCGGCATTAGCTGTGACGTGGCTTTGATCTGGATCAGTAGTCAATCATAAAAATGTTTTAATCGATTTTTTTCAGTGTTTTTATGAGGCAAAAAATGCTGTTTATTGCGTTACATTTCACGTGAATATTTTTCGTATTTTATTTTTTATGAGCGTTTTTTTATCCACGATGGTGTGGCATAAAAATTACGGTCAAAAGCATTTAGATAGGTTTTTTATAATGTATCTAGTTGTTTTTAAAGATAAAAAACAATTGTTCTACTGGCTTTTGAACCATTCAAGGTTGTTACTGCTCTGCACGTTATCGGTGCGTAACATTAAAAAACGTCCCAAAAATACACACTATTTTATTTGTGATAATTCAATTGACAATTCACGTAATTATTACGATTTTAGATTTAGGCGTTCGGCTCGCTCTTGCGATCGGGCTCATGGCTCAAAGCGCACTGCGCAATGGATAGACAGGTAGGTGAAGGCATGACAATCGTGGTTCAGAAATTGGCATTGGGCGGGGACGGGTTGTCGGTGATGGTGAAAGACACTATCGACATCGCGGGCTGGCCAACCCGTGCGTCAAGCCGCGCATTGGCCGATGCGCCTGCCGCTGTCGAACATGCCCGGGTGGTGAAGGCATTACTCGACAGAGGCTGCCGGATCCTCGGCAAAACCAGCCTGCATGAACTGGCATATGGCACCACCGGTATCAATGAGTGGCAAGGCACTGCAGACAATCCGCGTTACCCGGGGCGGATTCCGGGAGGTTCCTCCAGTGGCTCTGCAGCGGCTGTAGCGGCGGGCCTTGCCGACTTTTCCCTGGGCACCGATACCGGAGGTTCCGTGCGCATTCCGGCTGCGTGCTGCGGGGTCTTCGGCCTTAAGCCCACCCTGGGTCGCATCAGTCGGGCCGGAGTCATGCCGACCCACAGCTCGCTGGACTGCGTAGGGCCGTTCGCGGGGAACATGAACGTGCTGATCGAAGCCATGAAAATCATCGACCCGAGCTTCATCAGCTTGCCGGACACCGAAAATATCACCCTGGGCGTGGTGCCGGTTCATGCGGGCTCCGAAGTACAGGCGGCGGTTGATCAGGCGCTGAAGACCTCTGGTTTTGCTCTGCAAACCATGCAGTTACCCGGTATGGAGGCGGCTTATGACGCTGGTCTGGTGGTCATCAACAGGGAAACCTGGAATGCCTGCGGCCACTTGCTGGAAACCGGTTTGGTGGGTCAGGACATAGCAGGCCGTCTGCTCAGTGCCAAAGACACAACGGATCAGGCCCTGGAGGCTGCCGAGCAAGTACGGTTGCAGTTCACTGCTGAGGTAGATGCAGCCCTTGAGCATTGTCAGATCCTGGCAATGCCCACCATGCCCGACTACCCGTTGCGGGTTAGCGATGCCGCCGACACCCGCGCCGCCATCGGCATGACCGCCTTTGTGCGGCCATTCAATCTTTCTGGCCATCCGGCCCTAAACATCCCGCTGGTCGGAGCCTCGGGGCTGCCGGTCGGCTTGCAACTGATCGCCGCCAAAGGCGCGGACGAACTGCTGTGCGCAGTCGCCCGGGAGCTGGTTGGCCGTCTTGAAAACCTACAGCAATCTGTATGAATACCTTGGAGAAACCCATGACTGTACTTGGCGAGCTGAATCACCAGCCCTGCGTGCCGATCACTGCGGGTGACGAATTCCGGCAACTGCTGGCAGAGATTCGCGAGCGGGCCAGAACTGAAGAATTTGACCAGCAAAAATTTATCTCCCAGGACGTGATCGAACGCTTTCGCAAGCTCGGCGTTTACCGTGCTCTGGTGCCCCGGCGTTTTGGTGGAGATGAGCGCTCGCCCGCCCAGTTCTGCCAGATGATTGAAGAGATTGCCCATGCCGACGGCTCCGCCGGCTGGGTTGCCAGCTTTGGCATGAGCCCGGTTTACCTGTCGGCACTGCCGCTGCAAACCATCAAGAAAATCTACGCCGACTCCCCGGACGTAGTGTTTGCTGGCGGCATCTTCCCGCCACAACCGGCGGCCTATGTTGAGGGCGGCCTGGAAGTGGTTGGGCGTTGGAAATTTTCCAGCGGCTGCATGGGGGCGTCGTTGATCGGCGTAGGGATTGCGCCAAAAAAAGGCGACATGCTCGGTTTGCCGCGCCTGGCCGTTATGCCCCGGGACAAGGTCCGCATCGAGGAAACCTGGAATGTGGTCGGCCTGGTCGGCACCGGCAGCCATGACGTGGTCATTGACGGGGTAGTAGTCCCGGAGGACTGGACCTTCATCCGCGGCGGCCCGTCCAGCCTCGACGAGCCTTTCTTCCGTTATCCGTCGCTGTCGTTCGCCACCCAGGTGTTGTCCGTGGTCGGGCTTGGAGTCGCCCGTGCGGCACTGGATGAACTGGCCGGCATGGCCAGCGGGCGGATCTCGGTGACCGGCGCGCCTTCGCTGTCCGACCGGCCATTGGCACAAGTAGAAATGGCCAAGGCCGAGGCTTCATTGCGGGCAGCCAGAGCCTGGTTCTACGAGTCCATCGACGACGCCTGGAGCAGCGTCCTGGCGGGTGATGCGGTGACCGTGGAGCAGACCAACATGCTGCGCCTGTCCTCGACCCACGCCACCCGTGTCGCCGCTGAGGTCGCGCGAACCGCACAAATGCTCTCGGGCATGAGCGGGGTCTATCGCAGCAGCCCGCTGTCACGTTTCGTCAACGACACCCTGGTGATCACCCAGCACGCGTTCATGGGCGACATGACCTATCAGAACGCCGGTGCAATTTTCTTCGGCAACAAGCCATTGCCCGGCTACCTGTAATTTTTTACTTCTCCTGGATGGGTGAATTTATGAGCGACAAAAAAGTATTACGTGTCCTGTTCTGCATGGGCATCAACCAGAATTTTTTCGACGCGCCGCGAGAAGAGCAACTGCAGGTCTGGGCGGCATTCAGCGAAATGTGGAACGGCATAGCCGACCTGCCGGGGATCAATGTCCTGGGCAACATGGACGATGACCAAAGCATGGTCGGCCCCTCCACAGGCTACCCCTGGACCACTTATTTGCTGGCCGACGTGCCGGACATTGAAACGGTCAATGCCGCCTGCAACCTGTTCCGCACAACGCCGGTCGGCGATGGCACCAGCAAGCTGTGGAAGTACACCAAAGTCGAGGCCCGTGTGGGTCGCGAACTGATCATCCAGCGCTGAGCCGGACTGCCTACATGGAACTTGAAGAGCGGGTACTACAGCTGGAACAGCGGCTGCAGGGGCTGGAAAGCGAGAACGCCATCCGGGCCTGCATGAACCGCTACATGGTGCTGTGCGACGAGCTTGGGGTGAACTCGCCTCTGGACGAACTGGCCGGTCTTTTCACCCCGGATGCACTGTGGGAAGGCAAGGGCGCCAAGTACCGCAATGCCTTCGGTGGCTATCGCGGGCGAGGGGCAATCAAGGAAATGTTTGCGACCTATATGGTCGAACCGGCGCACTTTGCTCTCAACGTACATTTCCTTACGTCCGAGCTGATTCGGGTGCAGGGCGATTGTGCCCAAGCAAGCTGGGTGATGTTGCAGACCTCGACCTTTGCCAGCGGCGACTCGCACCTCAACAGCGCACGCCTGACAGTCAGTTTCACGGAGGAAAACGGCAGGTGGTGCATCGCGCACTTTCAGACCGAAAACCTGTTCAGCCGCCCGGTAACCGCGTGGAACAGCGCCGCCGCGTTGCCAGTGCCGGCCAGGTCCGGCGAGTAACAACCAGAATTTTCCAGGAGTCGGCGGGATATGCCGACGAGGAGTGATCATGAATAACCTGATTCAGACCACCACGCTGCAAACGACCCCGGCAGATCTTGTACTGCATGACCGGGTACACACTTCGCTGTACACCGATGCGCAGATTTTCGATCAGGAGCTGAAGAACATTTTCTACAGCACCTGGATTTGGGTCGGTCACGTCAGTGAAATACCCGAGGCGGGCAGCTACAAGACCACCTACGTCGGCAAGCAGCCGGTCATCGTGGTACGCGACCGCAAGAAAGACATTCATGTGTTGCTCAACCGTTGCCGCCACCGCGCCGCGACCGTCTGTGAACACAAAAAAGGCAAGACCAACAGTTTCGTGTGTCCCTACCATGGCTGGAGCTATGCCCTGGACGGCTCGCTGCGGGGCGTGCCGCATCCTGAAAGCTATGCCGACATGCTCGACAAGAGCGAGCATCCGCTGGTCAGCCTGAGGGTCGAACAGTACAACGGCATGATCTTCGCCACCTTCAAGGATGACATTGAGCCGCTGAGCGACTTCCTCGGTGCGGCGAAAAAGTGGATAGATCTGTTCATGAAACAGGGCGCCGGTTACCCGATCAAAGTGGCGGGCGAGCACCGTTTCCGCTTCCCCGGCAACTGGAAGATTCAGCTCGAAAACACCACCGATGCTTACCACTTCCCGCTGGTTCACAAGTCATTCCTGTCATCGGTGGACAAGCAGACAGAGGAGATGCTCGATTTTGTCGGCGGCAGCGGTTTTGTTGAAGATCTGGGCAACGGCCACAGTGTGATGGTGATGATCCCCGACCTGATCGATCTGGAAGCCAACCTCGACCTGCCGATTCCTGCACGCTTCGAAGAGCTGGCAGCGCAGCTGAGGGCCGAAGGTCACGAAGAACTGGAGGTGCGACGAATCGTGCGGGCGGTCGCAGGTTCGGGTTTCAACCTCAACCTGTTCCCGAACATCGCTTGCTCGATGGCTTTCTTCCGCGTGCTGCAACCGATAGCCGTGAATGAAACCGAAATTCATCATGCGGTGATCACCATGGACGGCGGCCCGGCAGTGGCCAACCGTTATCGCCTGCGCTTGCATGAGCATTTCCAAGGCCCGATGGGCTTTGGCACGCCGGACGATTCCGAGGCCTGGGAACGGGTGCAGCGGGGCGCCAGTGCCGGCACCGACCTGTGGATCATGCTCAACCGCGGGTTGCCCGGGGAGCAAAAATCAGAGGACGGCGTGGTCGGTGATGTGAGTGCCGAAACCGGTATGCGCGCAGGCTACCAGCAGTGGAAAAAAATGATGTCGGCCCAGGAGGGCAAATGATGATCGACGTGCAATTGCTCAACCATGTGAGCGCCTTTATCTGGCAGGAAGCCGACATGCTCGACCACGGTGAGTTTTCCCCGTGGCTCGATCTGTGGGCCGAAAAATCCACCTATATCATTCCGATCGATCCGCTGGAGACCGACTTTGAAAACACCCTGAACTACGCCTACGACGATCATCACATGCGTCAGTTGCGGGTTACGCGCCTGATCAGCGGAGACTCCATTTCCACCACGCCGCGGGCCCGAACTGTGCGTTCGCTATCGCGTTTTCGGGTGCTTTCGGATGAAGGCGGTGTGGTCACCGTGCGTTGCGCTCAAAACCTGCGGGAATTTCGCAAGGACGTGTTCAAGCACTACACCGCCGACATCACATTCGAGCTGTTGCGCAGCGGTGACAGCTTCAAAATCCAGCGCAAATTGATCCAGCTGATCAACTCCACCGATACCCTAGCCGGTATCGGTTACATCCTCTGAGGAGTGTTTCATGACGCATACAGCATTGGTGACCGGCGCCGCTCAAGGGTTGGGCAACACAATTGCCCGGGGCTTGTTCGACGCCGGTTATGCGGTGGTCATCACCGATCTCTCGCTGGAACTGGCCCAAGCCGCCGCCCGTGAGCTCGACCCCAGTGGCGAGCGTGTTCTGGCCCTGAAGCTGGATGTCGCCATAAAAGCCGATTTTGAAGCCGCGCTGGTGGCTGTCCTGGCGCATTGGGGGGCGCTGCAGGTGGTGGTGAACAACGCCGCCATGACCATGATCACGCCGGTCATGCAGATCAGTGCCCAGGAGTTTGACCGGGTCATTGAGGTCAATCAGCGCGGGACTTTCGTCGGTTGTCAGGTGTTCGGCATGCATCTGGCCGCCCAGGGTTACGGGCGCATCATCAATATGGCCTCGCTGGCCGGACAAAACGGGGGCACTGCCACCGGCGCACATTATGCCGCCTCCAAGGGCGCAATCATCACCCTGACGAAAATTTTTGCCAAAGAACTGGCCTCCTCAGGGGTGACGGTTAACGCCATCGCACCGGGCCCTGTGGAATCCCCGGCGGTGCGCGCAGCGGTGCCGGCACAAAGGCTGGAACAGCTGATCGACGCCATCCCGGTCAAGCGCCTCGGCGACGCCGGCTTCATCGCCAAACTGGTCGTGCTATTGGCCGGTGAAGACGCCTACTTCACGACCGGGGCCACCTGGGATGTGAATGGCGGGATCTTCATGCGTTAAGCATGGTCCCAGGACTCAACCGACCCGGCCCGTAATGCGGCTGGGTGTAACCCGGAAACAAGCTATGAGTGAGCAAACTTTAAAGGTTGTGGTGAGCAAGCGCGAGGAGCAGGGCGACGGTGTCGTGGTCCTCGAGTTGAGTGATGCCTCGGGCCAGCCGTTGCCGGTTTTCGACGCAGGTTCACATGTGGATATTCATCTTGGGCCTGGCCTGATTCGTCAGTATTCCCTGTGCGGCAACCCGTCTGACGGGTCGCGCTATCGTGTGGGCGTGCTGAAGGATCCTGCGTCTCGCGGCGGGTCTTTGGCGGTGCATGAACAACTGCGCGAAGGTGTGCAAATCGAGATCAGCCTCCCGCGCAATCTTTTCCCGCTGGCGCCGGATGCACAGCGCTCGATCCTGATAGGCGGTGGCATCGGCATTACGCCGATGGTGGCGATGGCCTATAGCCTCAATGCTCTGGACAGTGCCTTCGAGCTGCACTACTGCAGCCGCTCGCGCACCTGCAGCGGGTTTCTCGAAGAGCTTGGCAATGCGGACTTTGCCAGCTGTGTACACACCCATTTCGATGATGAGGACGCGCAACAGAAACTCGACCTGGGCAGCCTGCTCGGTACGCCCAAAGCCGGGGTGCATATTTATGTCTGTGGCCCTGCCGGATTCATGGAATGGGTAATTACCGAGGCCGCAAAACGGGGGTACGCCGATGATCATATCCATCGCGAATATTTCCAGATCGAGGTCGATGCCTCGGGCGCTGGGTTCGAAGTCATCGCTGCACGCAGCGGTAAAACGGTGCAGGTAGGTGAAGGCCAGAGCATTGCCCACGCCCTGGCCGGAGTCGGAATCAAGGTCGAGATGTCCTGCGAACAAGGTGTTTGCGGCACTTGCCTGTGCGACGTGCTTGAAGGTGAGCCGGACCACCGTGACTTTTACCTGACCGATGATGAAAAATCTGCGAACGACCAGATGTTGGTGTGTTGCTCGCGGGCCAAATCCAAGACGCTGGTACTGGATATCTGACAGAGGTAACTACCATGGTCGACACGACCGGATTTCGTAATTCAATGGCAATGCTCGGTGGTGCCGTTTCGGTGATCACCACCGACGGTGCGGCAGGGCGATTCGGCTTCACTGCCTCTGCGGTGTGTAGTGTCACCGATCAACCGCCAACGCTGTTGGTTTGTATGAATCGTTCGTCGTATTCAAATGTGCATTTCAAGAGCAACGGCGTACTCAGTGTCAATGTGTTGAGTGCAGATCACCAGAGGATTTCTGGCGTATTCGCCAATCGTGAACTGGACATGGATGCTCGTTTTTCCTGTGCCCGCTGGAGCACTCTGGAAAGCGGTGCACCTTTGCTGGATGAAGCCCTGGTCAACTTCGACTGCCGTATTGCCCAGGCCCATGAAGTCGGTTCGCACACGATTTTTTACTGTGAAGTCGTGGGAATTCGTAATGGTGAAAGCCAGGAAGGTCTGGTGTATTTCAATCGTGCCTACCACCGTTTGGGAGACGCATCGAAAGCGGCAAGTTGAAGTGGGTCCTCTTAAAGTAAAGCATAAAGAACATTAATAAGTTTCCAGGTGTCCAGCGCTCCGTGTCGGAGTTGCTCAGCTCTTTTTGCACTAAGTGGCTTATAAAAATAACAACGTAGATTATCCGCATCCCTTGTTTTTGCTTATTAATCTGCTCCCACTATAAATGCCTTTTGGCATGTAAAAAGGAAGTATCCGATGTTTCAGAAGCGCTGGGTAAGCGAGGCTGTTACCGCGGTGTGCCTGACCGCGGTTGTTATACCGCAGCTGGCCAATGCCGATATGCTTGACGACGGACAATTTAGTCTGGGGTTACGCAACTTTTATCTCGACCGGGATTACCACCAGCATCAGGCACGCGATTCGAAAGTCGGCAGCTGGAGCCAGGGCTTCGATGCGCAATGGGTATCAGGCTATACCGACAGCCCTCTGGCTATTGGCCTGGATCTGAACGCGCAATATGCCGTGCGCCTGGACTCAACCGGTAACGACGGATCGCTGCCGTTCAGTGTCCGGGACCAACAAACGGCTGCAGACTACAGCAGGGCCGGCGCAACCCTGAAAATGCGCTACAGCAAGACCGAGTTGAAAGTGGGCGATCATCGCCCGCAACTGCCCATTGCCTACGATGACTCCAGCAGGCAACTGGATACGATCTATCAGGGGGCGATGATCGAGTCTCAGGAAATCGAAGGGCTGAAGTTAACCGCCGGGCGTTTCTGGTCGGTGGTCACCCGCGAGTCTTCCAATCATGAAAAGCTCTATAAATGGGGCACGAGCGACGCACTCGACAGTGAGGGGCTGGACTTCGCAGGCGGTACTTACAATCTGAGTAAAAACTTGCAACTGAGTTATTACTACGGGTTGCTGCATGATATTTATCAACAACATTATGCGGGGTTGATGCATCGAGCTGATCTGGGTAATGGTTATGCCTTAAAAACAGACATTCGATACTTTAATAATAGTGAGGCCGGGCATGCCCTGGACGGAAAGATTGATAATCGATCCTACGGCACGTTATTTACCCTGACCAAAAACGCGCATATGTTCGGCCTCAGTTACCAACGCATGTTGGGCGAGAGTGTGTTCCCGACATTGAACGGATATATCCCTCAACCCTACCTGGTTAACTGGTCGTCGCTGGCGTTTGTCCAGCCGGCAGAGCGCTCCTGGTCGGTGCGTTACGGGTACGACTTTGTGGCAATGGGCGTACCGGGCCTGACGTTCTACTCACGCTATACAAAAGGCACCCATTGGGACCGCGGGGGTGATCTGAGCAACAACCAGGAGAGTGAGCGCAACCTGGCGCTGGCCTATGTGGTGCAAAGCGGTCCGCTGAAAAATCTCGCTTTTGAGTGGCGGCGCACGGATGTGAAGACCCGTTATGGAAGGGGTGACGCATCAGGCCAGGATTACGGCGAAAACCGCCTGATCACCACCTACGTCTTCAAGTTCTGAATTCTTTGATTTCACAGAGCTCCCATCACCAGGGACGCCAGTCTGCTGCCCGCTGACGGGTGTTTTCTGGTTGCCGAGTAGAGGTCGCGATGACTTTATACGAGTTGATTACCTTCACTGTGCGGGTTCGCACCATGCCTGCGGTTATGGCGCGGCTGGAGCAAACGCTGGGTGGGGCCGTTCAAGGTTGCAGTCTGATCGGTTGCTGGGCATCGGAGATTGGTCCGTTGAACCAGGTGGCAGTGTTGCGCGGTTTTTGTGACGAGCGTTCACGGCATAACGAGCGTGAGCGTTATCTGCTGTCCCATGATGCCTTTGGCATAGAGGCCTTCATGGCGGATATGACGGTGGAAAACTACAGCCTGTTCCCTTTTCTCAAGCCCCTTGCTGCAGGCCCCCACGGGCCTTTCTATGAACTGCGGGTCTACAACCTGGTTCCTTCGGGTCTTGCCCCCACGCTCGACGGCTGGGAGTGCGCCATAGGCGCACGCACAGGCAAGGGCTACTCGCCGGTTTATGCCGCGTTCTACGCAACGGACGGGCGCACGCCCCGGTACTTGCATATCTGGCCCTGGCGCAGCCTTGAGCAGCGGCTCGAGGTCCGCACCCGCGCGGTTAACGACGGGGTTTGGCCACCGGAAAACTCGGGGCCGCAACTACTCGACATGCACTCCACGATTTACCTGCCCGCAGCATTTTCACCGCTGTGCTGAGGCACATAACCCGGCCGTTATAAGGATGTCCGTTATGTACAGTTTCAAGCCTCACAGGCTTGCTCAACCCCGTGTGTTTGGTCGGACAATGCGCCTGGCTTTGCTTGGGCTGGGTCTTGGTTCAGTTGCCCAGCAAGGGCTCGCAGCACAAGTCACCATCAAGCGTGATCACTACGGTGTGCCGCATATTTACGCTCAGGATCTGGGGGGGCTGTATTTCGGGTACGGCTATGCCGTTGCCCAGGATCGTTTGTATCAAATGGAAATGGCCCGTCGCTCAAGCAACGGAACTGTTGCCCAGGTGCTGGGCAAGGACTATCTGGAGATCGACAAGGCGACGCGGTCAAATTTCGATCCCGCCAGTATTCGCGCGCAGTTGCAGGCATTGCCAGTTGATGATCGACAGATCTTTGAAGGCTATGCGGCAGGCTTCAACGCCCGCATCCGGGAGGTGCTGGCGGACAAGCCGAACTTGCTGGCGATCGAATTTGTCGAGGAAGGTTTTGAGCCTGCACCCTGGAGTCCTGAAGATGTCGCCAATATCTGGGTGGGGTTGATCCTTAACCGGTTCTTTGCCGGTACCCAGGAAGTCGCCAACCTGCAACTGCTGGAACGCCTCCAAGCCTCTCGCGGTACTCTGATCGGGCAGCAACTGTATGACCAGCTGCGTTGGTTGGAGGACCCCCAAGCCCCGTCAACGTCGGCAAAGGCAGCGGGACCGCTGAGAAATTACAATTCAGCGCAAGGCCTGCAACCCTTGTCGGTCGCGGCGGCGCACACCTGGCGTAGTCAGCAGATCGCCCGCCTGGGGCAAGCCGCGGCAGATGCGATGCCAACGGCCAGTAATGCCTGGGTCGTCTCACCGGCAAAAAGCCAGGACGGTCGCGCAGTGCTGTTCAATGGTCCGCAGCAAGGCTGGTTTAACCCCAGTATCACCTACAGCGTCGGCTTGCACGGGGCCGGCTATGACTTTACCGGCAGCACCCCGGTGGCCCTGCCGGCCATTCTGTTTGGCAGTAACGGGCACATTGCCTGGGGTTCGACTGTTGGCGCCTTGGATACCAACGACGTCTATCAAGAACAGCTCAACCCGCAGAATCGTTTTGAGTATCGCTACGACGGTCATTACCAACCGATGCACAAACGCACCGAGACCATCGAGGTGAAAGGAGAGGCACCTTATACGCTTGAGGTGTACTCGACGGTTCATGGTTTCGTCAGCACCTGGGATGTTGCCAATCAAACCGCTTACAGCCAGAAGCGCAGCTGGGAAGGGCGCGAGATCGAAAGCCTGATGGGGTGGGCCGGGTTGGCCAAGGCCCATAACTGGGATGAGTTTTTGCTTCAGGCCGAGCGGGTCAGCGTCTCGATCAACTGGTTCTATGCCGACACCCTGGGCAATATCGGACACGTGGCCGTGGGCAAGCAACCACAGCGTCCAGGCCACCAGCCGGTGCAGTTTCCGGCATTGGGTGATGGCAGCATGGAGTGGCAAGGTTTCCTTCCTTTTGCTGGCAATCCGCGCAGTTACAACCCGGACCAGGGGTATCTGGTCAGCTGGAACAACCAGCCCGCACCGGGCCTGCGTGCGGACGGTGCCAATTATTCCCGTGTCGATCGGGTTAACGAGTTGATCGCGCCGTTACAGGCCAAGGCCAGGCTCAGTCTCGACGACATCTGGGACGTGGATCGCCGCGGTGCATTTGCCGACCTTAATGCGCGCTATTTTGTGCCCTCGATTGTGGCGGCCACCCGCAATCTGCCGGTCGCTGATCCGGCGCGTCAGGCCGCCGACATTCTGCAGCAGTGGAATCTGCAAAACCGTGACGATCAGGGCAAAGGCGTCTATGACAGCCCGGCGGTGCCGATTATGCGTGGGTGGCTGGCGGCCATGTACAGCCGGGTATTGCAAGACGATTTACCGGCAGAGGTGTTTAAAGTTTATGCCGGGGCCGGTTACCCGACGCAATACAGTCCGGTATCGCCACAGCCGGGCAATGCCTCGAAATTGTTGTGGAATGCGCTGCAGGGCAAGCACGCCAGCGTTCCTCAGGGTTATGACTTTTTCAATGGTGAGGCGCCTGAAGCTGTTGTCCTGGAAGTTCTGCGCAGCACCCTCAAAGCTTTGCTAGCCACCCAAGGAGCAGATTTGCAGGCCTGGCGCACGCCAGTGGCAAGCATGCGTTTTGCTGCGCTCAACGCGATCGGCGTGCCTTGGGCTTCAAAAGACCGGCAACCCGCCCTTGCTCCATTCATGAACCGTGGCAGCGAAACGTTCAGGGTCAGCCTGGGCAGTGACGGGGTGAGCATGTGCTCGGTCGTACCACCGGGTCAGAGCGGCTTCGTCGCGGCCAATGGCGAGGCCAGCAAGCACGTAGCGGATCAGTTGACGCTTTATCGCGACCATGGCTGCAAACAGGACTGGCTGAGCGAAAGCCAGGTGCAGGCCAATCTCGAGTCGAGCCTCACGCTGGAGTACTGAGGCCCGATAGCTGCTGATTGATTACAACCACAACCCGCAAGTGTTGATCGGAGGGATTCATGAGCAATTTGCAAACAGGTCATAACGGGCCGGTCAATCGCGCATCGATGCGGCGCATCGTCATCGCCTCGGTGTTCGGCAACGCACTGGAGTGGTATGACTTCTTCCTGTATGGCACGGCTGCCGCATTGATTTTCGGTCCGCTGTTCTTCCCCGCGGGAACGGATCCGATTGTCGGCACCATGGGGGCGTTCGCCGGGTTCGCCGTTGGCTTCTTTGCCCGCCCGGTGGGGGGAATCATCTTTGGCCATATCGGCGACAGGCACGGCCGCAAAAAAGCCTTGGTCATGACCCTGGCGATTATGGGGCTGGCGACCTTTCTCATGGGCCTGTTGCCGACATTCGAGCAGGCGGGGTATCTGGCCCCCGCCAGTCTGGTCATCTTGCGGATCGCCCAGGGTGTGGCCTCAGGCGGAGAATGGGGTGGCGGGGTGCTGATGCTTAGCGAAAATGCACCACCCGGGCGGATCGGCTTCTATGCGGCCTGGAGCCAGTTAGGGGTGTCCGGTGGATTCGTTCTCTCCGCTGCAGCGTTCTACCTGGTGCAGATGCTGCCCCAGGAGGACTTCATGAGCTGGGGCTGGCGCCTGCCGTTTCTGGCCAGCATTCTGATTTTCGGGGTGGGCCTGTATATCCGCCGCAGCCTGCCGGAAAGCCGTGAGTTTGAACAGGAGGTCAAGCGTCGCCCCAAGGCCGAGCGCCCTCCGGCTCTGGAGGTGCTGCGCAACCATCCCCGGGAGGTGTTCCAGGCCATGGGCCTGCGCCTGGCAGAGAACGGGTGCGCCTATATCTTCCTCGCGTTCGTCATGGCCTACGCCAAACTCACCGGGCTCAGCACTCAAGTGGTCCTGGGCGGGGTCATGCTGGCAATGATCGTTGAAGCCTTCACCATTCTGTTCTGGGGCTGGCTGTCGGATATAATAGGTCGGCGAACCGTCTATGCAATCGGCTCCATCAGCCTGATCGTGTTGGCCTTTCCGTTCTTCTGGATGATGGACACCCATGTTACGGGCTGGGTCTACCTGGCCCTGCTGCTCGGGCTGGCCTTCAGCCACGGCGCGATGATTGGTACTCAGCCGGCCTTGATGGGCGAGCTGTTCCCGGCTCATGTGCGTTATTCAGGCCTGGCTCTGGGGCATGAAATTGCGTCGATTTTCTCCGGCGGTCTGGCGCCTCTGGCGGCTACAGCCCTGTTCGGCATCTACAAGTCATCCTGGCCGGTCTCCCTGATGCTGGTGACGTTCGGCGTCATTACCACCTTGACCCTGTTTAGCATTCGCCCCGCAATCCGTCACACCGGCTCAAAAGAGCAGGTCTTTGGGCGAGAGCATCTCACTGAAGGGTGAGTTGGGGTTCTTGGCGTGCTGCTTTATCACTTGTTTCAAGGTCGCGATGAAGGCGTTGGCGGCTTTGCTGCGCACGTTGCCACGGCGGCTGACCACGCCGAGGATTCGGGACTTGGAGCCTTTGAACGCACTCAAAGGCGCCACCGCCGCAGCAAAGCATTGAGACTTGAGCAGCAGGTCGGGCAGCACCGTGAGCGCGTCTGTCTGCAACAGCACCGGCAACAGAATCCCCGCCGAGTGCACGCTGACCACGTGGCTGGGCTTGGGCGACAGGCGAAACTCCCGGTGCAGGTCACTGATAAAGGTGCTGTGCAATGAAGGCGGGTAGTTAGCCAGCCACTTCATTGCATTGAGTTCGTCGATGGACGTGGAATCCAGCAGCGGGTGATCGCTGCGCCCCACCACATGGGCCTGATAGGAAAACAGCGGTTCGATCGAGAATTCGTTTTCAGCAATAAAATTACTGGCCTGGATCACTGCGAAATCCAGGTAGCCGTCCCTGAGCTGAGGTACGGAAATGCCATGCAGGCCCTCGAACACTTCCACAAATACGTGTGGGTACTCTTGTTGATAGAGGCTCAGACACTCCGGCAAAAAAGTGAAATTGATAAAAGGTGAAATGGCGATCCGCAGACGTTCGGATTGCCCGCTACGGATCAGGTTTAAGTCTGCCCGGGCTTTATCGATCTCGCTCAGGATCAGGCGTGCATGGTGCAGCAGGCTTTTGCCCGCTTCGGTGAAGCGCACACCGGTATGGTTGCGTTCCAGTAACTCCACCCCTTGTTGCTGTTCAAGCTCTCGCAACGTGCGGGTGATCGCTGCCTGGGTCAGACCTATCGATTTGGCTGCGCTGCGGATGCTTCCGGTTTCGGAGACCGCCACCAAAGCCACGAACTGGTTGGTTTTCATCTTGCCCCTGATGACAACTAAATGTTGTCACCGAGCCTAAACCTTGTCTTTTAATTCTGTCAATACGGGTCAGAATCAAATCAATAACAAGTCTGAGGGGACAACAAAAAATGATGATTCTGGCAGAGATCGAGCAGATACAGGACGAGATGATAGCGATCAGGCACGCTATCCATGCTCACCCGGAACTGGGCTTCGAAGAGTTTGCAACCAGTGATCTGGTAGCGCAAAAACTGCAGGAGTGGGGCTTTGAGGTGCACCGGGGCCTGGCGGGCACGGGGGTGGTAGGGCAGCTCTGTCATGGCAGCGGCCCGCGCATCGGGTTGCGTGCCGACATGGACGCGCTACCGATCACCGAGGAAACCGGACTGCACTACGCCAGCACTCAAGCAGGCAAGATGCATGCCTGTGGCCATGATGGTCACACTGCCACCTTGCTGGCTGCGGCCAAAGTGCTGGCCAGTACCCGACGTTTCAGTGGCACCCTGAATGTGATCTTCCAGCCGGCCGAAGAAGGCCTGGGAGGGGCCCGGGAAATGGTCGAGCAAGGGTTGTTCGAGCTTTTTCCGTGCGATGCGATCTTCGCCATGCACAACATGCCCGGTTTCCCTGCGGGCAAACTGGGCTTTCTCAGCGGGCCGTTCATGGCCTCATCGGACACCGCCTCCATCACCTTAAAAGGGGTGGGCGGGCATGGCGCAGTACCGCACAAGACTGTGGACCCGGTGGTCATGGCCGCCACTTTGACCCTGTGCCTGCAAAGTGTCGTGTCGCGCAACATCGACCCGCTGGATACCGCAATTGTCAGTGTCGGCTCCATTCACGCAGGCTCGGCGGCCAACGTGATCCCCGCGTCGGCGAAGCTGCAAGTCAGTGTCCGCTCCCTGCGGGCTGACACCCGAGACATCCTGCAAGCGCGCATCACCCTGTTGGCGCAACATATCGCCCAAAGTTATGGCGGCGAAGCAGAGGTTCATTACAACCGCCGATACCCTGTGCTGGTCAATGATCAGCATGAAACCGAGTTAGCCCGTAGCGCGGCTCTGGAATGGATCGGGGAGCAGGGGTTGATCGAGAACATGCGCCCGCTTACCGGCAGCGAGGACTTCGCTTTCATGTTGGCGAAATGTCGCGGTTCCTACCTGATCATCGGCAACGGTGACAGTGCAGAGAATGTCATGTGCCACCACCCGAAATTCGATTTCAATGATCAGTGCCTGCTGGTCGGTGCGTCCTACTGGGTGAAGCTGGTGGAAAAAATGCTCAAGCCCACAGCACCTGCACTTTGAGGCCCGGACTCCATTATGGAACATACCTTATCTGAAACACCCGCTATGGCCGGGCACTCATCGACCGGCTCCCGGGGCAGCCGCAAAAAGAACATCGCGGCCGTTACCATTGGCAATGGGCTGGAGTTCTACGACTTCACCGTCTACAGCTTTTTTGCCACTGTGATCGGCAAACAGTTTTTCCCGGCTGACGGTTCAAACCAGTTGCTTCTTGCGTTCGCAACCTATGGCATCGGCTTTTTCATGCGCCCGCTGGGCAGCATCCTGCTAGGCCAGTATGCCGATCGGGTAGGGCGCAAGGCCGCCATGATATTGACCCTTTGGCTGATGGCGATCGGCTCGCTGATTTTTGTCCTGACACCTTCATATGCGCAGATCGGGATTGCGGCACCGTTGATGATTGTCTTTGCCCGCCTGCTGCAAGGCTTTGCGATTGGCGGCGAAGTGGGCGCCTCGACCACCTACCTGATGGAAAAGGCCCGGAGCCATGAGCGCGGTTATTTCACCAGTTGGCAATTTTTCAGCCAGGGCCTGAGCGTGCTCCTCGGCGCGATGGTGGGCCTGAGCGTGAACTACGGGCTGAGCGAAGAGCAGGTCGCCGGCTGGGGCTGGCGCATCCCCTTCGTGATCGGGTTGCTGGTGATTCCTGTCGGGTCATACATGCGCCGGCACTTGCAGGAAAGTGATCAGGTCAAGCGCGATGTCAGCCACCGCCTGAGCTGGGGCCAGCATAAGCAGGCACTGGTGGCCGGGATCCTGATTGCCATCGGCGGTACTTCGGGTTCTTACGTGATCCTGCATTACCTGTCCAACTTTGCCGTGGCGCAGTTGCATCTACCGTTGTCGGTCGGGATCTGGACCGGGTGCGCGGCGGGCGCCGTGCAAGTGGCCCTGGCGGTGGCATCCGGCCGGGCCTGTGATCGCTGGGGGCGCAAGCGCATGATCCTCTGGTCGCGGCTGGCCATGCTGGTGTTGATCTATCCGGCGTTTATTCTGCTGCAGCACTCACCGACATTGCCGGTGCTGGTTGTGGTGGCGAGCACCCTGGCGGCGCTGCTTGTATGTAACACCGTGCCCTCGCTGGTCATGCTGGCGGAAATTTTCCCGGCTGAGGTTAGGGCGACCGGGCTGTCAGTGACCTATGCCCTTGCCAGCATCGTTTTCGGCGGTTTTGCCCAGTTCTTCTGCACCCTCCTGATATCCCTGACCGGCAATCCCAGCGCCCCGGCGTTTTACCTGATTGCTTGCGGGCTGATTTCCCTGCTCGGTCTCGTGCTCGTTAAAGAGCCCACCCAACGTTAACCCAGAAGTAACGGAGCTATTGATGACGACCTTTTGTGCGCGGTACGGGCGCTATCGCCCGGGTTTTTTCCGGCTGTCGATACTGGCAGCTGCAGTGTTGTGCTCGACCCTGGCGGCCCGGAGCATGGCCGCAGATGTACAAGTGCGCCCCGAGGCCGATCAGGTCCGGGTAGACGCACTGTTGAAAAAAATGACCCTGGAGGACAAGTTCAACCTGGTGCGTGGCATGACCGAGGACGACAGCACCAATCAGGGGCAGGCCGGGTACCTGCCGGGCGTCCCTCGCCTGGGAGTGCCGCCCTTGCGGCTGGCAGACGGCCCGCCGGGTGTCCTGACCCGTAAGGAATCGATCATTCCAACCTCGACCATGGGCCTGGCTGCCACCTTCAGCAAGCAGGATGCCTATGACAATGGGGTGGTCATCGGTAAGGAAGCCAGTCGTCTGGGGATAGACGTAGCCCTGGAGCCTTTTATCAACATGTTTCGCGACTCGGGTTTTCGTCGCGGCTGGAACACTTATGGTGAAGACCCGCTGCTGACCGGCAGCATGGGCGCACAAGTGATCAAAGGCATTCAGGGCCAGGGGGTCATGGCCCAGGCCAAGCACCTGGTCGGCTACGACATGACCGGCTTCGATGTCAGCATTCCCGAGCAAGCACTGCACGAGGTGTATCTGGCGCCATTTCAGGACGCTATCGACGCCGGAGTGGCCTCGATCATGTGTTCATACAACAAGCTCAATGGCGAGTTCGCCTGCGGCAACGAGCATTTGCTCGAACAGGTGCTGCGCAACCAGATGGGCTTCAAAGGCTTTGTCACTTCCGATTGGGGAGGCGTGCACAGTGCCAGCTACATCAAAAAAGGCATGGACATGGAGATGCCCGGGCGCATCGACGAGAAACACCCGTTCTGGGACATCATGCGTTCCTACTATGACAACACCGCGATACAGCAACCCGCGCTGCATACGTCCATGGGCAGCATGAAAAAAGTATTCGCCCGGCCGATGCCGGAAGAATGGATGGTGGGCCAGCGGCCGAACGTAATGATGGGGCAGTTTCCCAATGACGAGAAACCGCAGAACCTGTTCCTAGCCTTGCGCGATAAAACCGTAAAAGAACAGGACATCGAGCGGGCCGCCAGCCGCGTGCTGGGGCAGATCGAGCGTTTCGGTCTGTTGGACAAGGGCAGCCATCAACCGCAATCCACCCCTATGGAGGACGGTCTGTCCGCGATTGTGCGCAGGACCAGCGAGCATTCGGCGGTCTTGCTGAAGAACCGGGACAATGTGTTGCCGCTTACCGGGGACGACCTCAAAGGGCTGGCGATGATCGGCCCGGGCGCGGTGCAGCCGGTAGCGCTGGGCGTTTCTGCCGAGCACTCGATCGGTATGCCGCAGTTGCAGGTCGGCCCGGCCGACGCGCTGCACGCACTCGAACCGCAAGCAAAAATAAACGTGGCCGTAGCCAACGACATGACCGGTATTGCCATCCCTGCAGATCGAGTGTCCTTCGATGGAAAGCCTGGCTGGGCCAGAGAGCAAGAGGGGCAAAACCATCGTGATGGCCAGCTGGCGTTTACGGCTGCAACCGGTAATGCCTTGGCGGCTAACACCTTGCCGAGCTGGAAAACCCGTTTGAACATCGAGCAGGAGGGCGATTACAACCTCAACCTGCAGATGCTCGGCGCCGGTGCCGTGCTGAAAGTAGACGGGAAAATCATCGGTGAAAGCAGTTCACTGAAAAACGCCCTGCACGGTGACGTCGTCCATCCGGGACAGGATGCCTTGATGCCGACCACCGATGGTCTCAACAATGTGCGGCGCATGGTCAAGCTCAGCCGCGGCGAGCATCTGCTCGAAGTCAGCACCTACAACGATACCTCCGGCGCACCGGTTCAGGTGCGGCTGGCCTGGGTCACCCCGCAAATGCGGGAAGTCAACCGGGCCCAGGCGCTGGCAGCGGCTCGTGGCGCGAAGAAGGTGATCTTTTTCGCCTGGGCGCGCACCGACCCGCAGTTCGGCTTGCCGGGTGATCAGGACAAGTTGATCGAGGAAATCGCCGCCATCAATCCCAATCTGGTGGTGGTGCTCAATACCAGCACACCGGTGGCCATGCCATGGCTGGGCAAGGTCAAAGGCCTGGTGCAAATGTGGTGGACCGGTGACGAGGGTGGCCCGGCTACGGCCAATATCCTGACGGGCCGCAGCAACCCGGCGGGTCGCCTGCCATTCACCTGGGCTCACAGTCTTCAGGACTATCCAGCCACCGATCCGCGTTACCCAGAGCGCGGCCAGCAACTTGATGGCGTGGTCAGTTACACCGAAGGCGTCAATCTGGGTTACCGCTGGTTTGAGTCGCAGCACAAGGCGCCGCTGTTTGCATTCGGCTACGGGCTGTCCTACAGCCATTTCGATTACAGCGCTTTGAAAACCGGACGTTTGCCTAATGGTGATCTGAAGGTCGATTTCAAATTGACCAACAGTGGCCCGGTGGCCGGTGATGAAGTGCCGCAGCTTTACCTGAAGTGCGCCGCAAAAGCAGATCCAGGGGGCCGAGTTCGCGCCGCAGACCCCTGGTCGGTTTTGACCGGATCAGCCTGAAGGCAGGGGAAACCAGAGACGTGTCAATCATCGTGCCGCTGCGCAAGCTGCAGTATTGGGCAACGCAGTCAAAATCGTGGCAGCTGCCTCAGGGCGAGCGCACGCTGAGACTGGCCAGTGCCTCGGACAACGTGAGGCTTAGCCAGACCGTCCCGTTCTGATAGTTACACCCAATAAAAATAAAAATATCCGGGCTTTATCTTCTTACTTCTCTTGAACGTCTGCGCCAGTGCCTGGTGGCGCAGCGGGAGCTCTAATCCATGGTCTTTTCTGTTCGCAGTATTGGACAAGGCTTTTGTGTGCATTATGGTTTTATCCTGGGATGTGTTCTGGCGTTTTACGGTATTCAGCCAGCGACCGCCATTGACCTGATCAGCACCGACAGCGATCGCCTGGAGCTTCACGCGCAGGGCATCTTTGCCTCCAATGACAAGGTTTACATTCAAGGTCGTCACACCGGCAGCATTGGCCACCGTATCAACATGATCTACACCCACCAGCTCAATCCTCAGTGGGCTGTAGGCATGCGCCAGGAATGGGCCGTACGACCCGTTCTACTATGACGGCAGCGCTGCCCAGACCAAGCGCTTTCAGTATGTATTTGTGCGTAACGTGCGCTGGGGGCAACTGAGTCTGGGACAACAGAAGTCCCTTACGTTCGACATGGTCGGCTCGATAACGGACTGGTACCTGGGCTACGGGACCAAAGGCCAGGGCACGTTCAACGGTTATGGCGGTAACCAGTTGTTGGGGTTTTCCAGACCCAATAGAACGCTTTACTACAGGGTCAGGGTCAATGATTTCGAGTACGGGCTGATGTATGGCTCGGGGACGGGCCCGGTACATAACTCAGTCAACCCCGGCAGTGTGGGTTCGGGCACTTTTGTCGACAGTTCGCGCAATGCTCTGTACCAGTTCGGCACGATCTGGCGGCCGTCGCAGCATTGGTCACTGCGCCTGGCGTATGGCTATACCGAAATGAGTGAACGTTCGCTGGACGATCAGGGCCAACTCAACACACGGCACCCGAATGTCGAAGGCTGGTTGTCAGGGCTGACCTACACCAATGGGCCCTGGTATCACGCGCTGGTCTATGGCGAGTATCGCAACCTAAATGCTTCGACCGCCAGTGCCAGCGGCTATCGCCAGGCGAGGGCGGTGGAGTCCTACAGCAGCTATTCGTTTCCGGAAATCGGCGAACTGGGATTCTTCAAGGTCTATGGCGGTATCAACCTGTTTTCGGACAAGAACAGTTCGGGGCGCAGCGGCTATTCGGTTGCCGGTGTTGCCTTGATCACCTTGCATGACCATCTGGCCATTGGCCTGGAGAGGAAGTTCGATATGGCAAAGGACAAGCAGGGTGCCAGCAACGGCGAAGATGAATATGAACTGGTGGCCAAATACTATTTTTAGCTCATGCATTCGCGGTGGGTCTCAAGGTATTTCACTGGAGCAAGACCTCTTGATGCACCTGCATCAAGAGGTTGTTGACCCTCTACCAGCTCAGACGAACCCCCGCGTTAGCACTGACACCCTCCAGGGTATTGGTGTCCAGGTTGGTGTTGTAATCCGCCGCAAGATACACACTCACCGTCGAAGACAATCGCGCCACCACCCCGACCCCCAGGTCGGCGGAGGAGGATTTGTGGTCGCTCTTGATCCGGTCAACGTCATCGTAGGTAACCGTGTCGCTGCCGCCGAAGGTGTGCCAGGCGTTGGCGCGCAGGTAGGGTTCAACGGGTGTGTTTTGCACCAGATAGCGGCCCTTGAGACGTGCGCCCAGGCGGCCGGTCCAGTAGTCCTGGGAGTCATATGAAACTTTGGAAATGCCATCGTTCTGGCTGTCCATGTCGATCTGCTGGTTGATCACCTGAACCTGCGGTTCCACCACCCAGTGTTCGGAGATGGCTATTGGGTAGCCGGCTTCGGCGGACAACGCCAGGGCATTGCCCCTGTTGTTCATCTTCACTCCGCGGTCGGATTTGTTGTCACCGTCCAGGCGGGTGCCCATGGCTACCAGATCCACGTACCAGCCATCTTTAGGGTCGGTCAGGGTCCAGTAGGCACCGTAGTTGTCGCCATCGAGACTGACCTGGCCCGAGCGGCGGCCCTGGAAGCCTTCGGCAAAGCCTTTGACGTCACCCTGCAAGCGGCTCTGGCCGACGAACAGGCCCAGGCGCTGAATCTGCCCGCCATTGGTTTGCCAGGCGTAAAGGTCGTGACCGACCTGATAGCCCTTGATCGAGCCGTCGAAACTCGGCGATACCGTGCCGCTCCAGCTCTTGTTGAAGTCACTGCCGTACACCCGGCCCCAGCCGGCCGCAACCGCACCGGTTTCGCCCAGCAGGCTCTGTTCGCCCTGGCGGTCATGGAAGGTGCCCAGGGCTTGCAGGGTCAGCAATTGCGCAGCCGGCACCACGACCGAATACACCGGTACTTCGAGGCGATACAACGGGATCGGATCGGCCCCGGCGACTGCCGTTGGCAGCGGCGGGGTGGTGGCGGCCGGTGCCGGTGAAATTTCTGCGGGCACCTGGGTCGGCAGTGGCGCAGGGGGCGTAACCGGGGCCACGGGCTGCGGCGTCGGCGGTTCGACCACAGGCTCGTCAGGCGTGGACGGCGGTGGCACGGTGGGGGTCGGCGGGATCGGTACCACCACCGGTGGCACGGGCGGTACAGGCGCTACCACCGGCGGCTCTACGGCCACCACGGAGGAGCGCAGGTACCAGTTGTTTTCCGATCCGGCGGTGACGCCGCCCTTGAACAGGTAGTACTGATAGGCCCCCGCAGACAGCGAGCCTTTGAGGGCAAAGGCGTCGGTGCTGCTGGTGGCACCGTTGAGGGCCTGCACCACTTCGATCCCGTTGCTTTGGGTGAGGCCGCCAAGGCCACCGAGGTTGCTCACGGCCAATTGGGTATTGCCGCTGATGGTGCCGTCAGACACCACCAGTTTGTCGGTGGCCGAGGTGTCATCCCCGAGCACCGTTTGCAGCCACAGTTGCCCATTGTTGCCGACATAGTTGCCATGCACCGTCAGCGTGTCGGTGGCGCTGTTGCTGCCCGTGGTCATGTCGATGATCCCGGCGTTGTTCAGGGTGGCCAGCTGGCCGGCGGTGTAGGGGCGGATGCTGCCCTGGGTGACGGCAAGCACGCTGCTGTTGTCGATGGAAAACGTCCCGCTGTTGCTGGCGCTGTCACCGAGGAAAAAATCCCCGTCCAGGTCGAAGTGCGAGTTGTCGTTGAGATTGACTGTTTCCCAGCCGATGTAACGGCCGGGGTTACCGGCGGTGGAGTGGTCGAAGGTCAGTTGATCATTGCCCAGCCCGCCGTCAAAGGAGGGCGTGGAGTTGAGCAGGGTTTGGTTCAGGCCGCTGAGCAGTGCGGTGTCGTTACCGTCGCCCATCAGCACGGCAGATTTGATCTGGCCGCCATTGATCCAGTTAAAGGTGTCGTTACCGGTGCTGGCGCGGATTTCCCCGTTGATCACGCCGCCGCTGACGGTGATGCTGTCGTCGCCGCCGCTGGTGCTGATATTGCCGCCGATGGTACCGCCGGAAACAATGATGGTATCGCGATCAAAGCCGGTCACCAGGTTGCCGAGGATCGCCCCGCCGGACATGTCATAGATGTTCTTGTCCAGTTTCATGTCGACCCGGCCGATGGTGCCAGCGGTCTGCTTCGCGACATCGCCGTCCTCAAACGCACCGACTATGGTGCCGCCGGTCATCAGAAAGGTGTCCCGGCCGTCACCCTGGGCCAGGGACTGTATCTGCCCGCCGCTCATCACAAAGTCATCGATGCCGTTGCCTTGGGAAACGGCTCCGGTGACCGTACCGGCACTGATGCTGAAACGATCGGCGCCATCGCCCTGGGTCAGGGTACCCACAATGCGCCCGGAATTCATATCGACCACGTCGGCGCCGGGGCCGGTCAGGACGTTGCCGTTGATGGTGCCGGTGCCGCCGGCGGGCAGGGTCAGGGTGACATTGCCCACCAGGTCGGTGAGGCCGGTGGGGCTGCTGCCGCTGTCGCAGACATAGTTGTCAACGCCGGGTCCGGGAGTGAGTACGCAACCAGCCTGAGCCTGTTGCAAAGCAAGACTCAGCAAGGAAAGAACCCCTATGCCGAGAACACGTGGCTTTGGCAAGATTCGTTCCGTGCGCATAAGGCTTCTCGTTTTTTTTTGTTAAGAGATGTTTAATCTCTAGTTCAGAGTGCTTGGAGTGGCAATTTATCGGCTCTACCAATTCGCTATAACTACGGTAACTGGCGAGTCTTAGTGCCGGGTTTAAAGCGACACTTTCAGCGCCGTTCACCACTCTATTGCCTTGTGCTTGAACCCTTGGCGGCTTGCTTAACCCTCTTCTGACTGATTGGCGAGTGTTTTTCCTGCGATATAGCCAAACGTCATGCCGGGCCCGAGGGTGATACCTCCGCTGGGGTAATACCCCTTCATGATGCTGTTCATGTCATTGCCCACGGCGAATAAACCCGGCATGGGCCGCCCATGTTTATCCAGCACCCGGGCACAAGCATCGGTGTTCAGCCCGGCGAAAGTTCCGAGGCTGCCGGGCACCAGCTTCACCGCGTAGAAAGGCCCTTGGCGCAAGCTGCCGAGCGATGGATTGGGAGTATGCCGCGACTCTCCCTGAGCCCGGTTGTACAGCGACTCTCCCCGCTGAAAAAACGGATCGCAGCCTTTCTCTGCGTACTCATTGAATGTGCTGACAGTGGCTTGCAGCTGTGTCTCATCAATCGCGCATTGCTGCGCCAGACCTGCCAGGGTTGCGTCCTTGAACAGATAGCCCTGGCGAACATACGGCGCCGTGGGGAACGGAAAGGGTTTGGACCAGCCCAGCCCATAACGTCGCTGCGCGCGGTGATCGCAAATAAGCCACGAGGTTGTCGTTTGTTCAGCTCCGGTGCCCTTGAACACGGCGCACATATAGTCGTGGTAGGAATCGGCCTCGTTAACGAAGCGCCGGCCATCCTGACGCACGGCAATGAACCCGGGTTTTGCGCGCTCCATCAAATGGGGAAAACCACTGAATCCGCCATCGGCGCGCGGTACCCGAGACACCGGGGCCCACGCGGCGGCATGGGGCATGTCCTGTGCAATGCCCGCGCCGACACTTTCGCCCAGGCGCAGGCCATCGCCGGTATTGCCTTTGGGGGCCGCGCTTAAATGCTCGGTGCCATCAGGCGCATGGGGAAAGAGGCGGGCGATCCGCTGTTGATCATGGGGGAATCCGCCGCAGGCCAGTACCACGCCACGTCGTGCACGGATTTCAAGCAATTTTCCGGACCGCTCCACCCGTGCTCCGACTACCCGTTCACCCTCGCGAAGCAGCCCGCGCACCGGCGTCTCGGTCAGCAGCCGGACCTTGCGATCCACCGCGCTCTTGAGCAGTCGCGCCACCAGTGCATTGCCATTTACCAAGTGCATGCCCCGCCCATGGCGGATCAGGTCGCGGGCATGGCGCAGCAAGCGCCTGGCGGTATACAGGGCTGAGGCCGGGGAACGCCGGGCATTGAGCAGATGATTGAGATCGGCACCGCCTGCAATGCCCATTCCTGCCAGGCTGATGATATCCAGCGGGCGCCGCAGTTTTTTTAATCCAGGGGCCCAGTCGCCGACCATCGAACGGTTGTGCGCAGACCGAGCGACCGCCTTTGGAGAACCCTTCGCTGGCATGAAAATCAGGCATTTGGCTGCCGGAGAAAAAACTGCACGTCGGTATGGCGCTGGAAGAATTCGACCATTTGCGGGCCCTGTTCAAGGAACATCTCCATGCGAGAGTCGAGCACCTCGCAATGCAGCTCATTGCGCAAATAGGTCCTGGACTGGCTCAAGCTCTTCAACTATCCCGTCTGCCACGGCCAGCGGGTTGCGAGGAATCCACAACCAGCCGCCCGACCACGCGCTGGTCCCCCCAAATACCGGTTCTTTTTCCACGACGAATAACGTCGAGTCCGAGTTCGGCGGCGGTGACCGCAGCTGCCAGGCCCGAAGCGCCGGAACCTACGACCAGGACATCACAGAACATTGGCTGGTTATTTTGCATAAGGGTTACCGCAACAAGGAGTGAGGTTGGGCCAGACCGGACGGTGGCATGACATTGCCCTTGAGGAACACCGCGATGCCTGCGATCAGGGCCGGGACTGCCAGGGCGGTAAAGACGGTTGCGAATGTCCAGCCTGCCCCGAGCATGTGGGCTCCGGCGAACCCGCTGGCGATTGAACCCAGCCCGCCGATGCCGCGCATCCAGCTGACCCCGGTTGCGCGCGCCTGGGTGGGATAGAAATTGGCCGCCAGTGCATACATGCAGGCGTTTGCGCCGTTCATACAGAACCCGGCTGCCGCCGCCAGCAGGGCGAACAGGGCGAAGCCGTGGCTGGCGGTGCCGATCAGGTAAATCGCCAGGCCGCCCAGCAGGTAAACCACAGCGAGTGTGCGGTGCGGGTTACTGCGATCAATCAACCAGCCCAGTAACAGCGAACCGACAGTCCCGCCAAACTGGAACAGAGCCGTGATCAGCGCAGCGTCGCTGACGCTCATGCCATTGTCCTTGATCAGCGTCGGTAACCAGCTGCCCAGCAGGTAGACCAGGAACAACCCCATGAAATAGGTCAGCCACAGCAGTAAGGTGCCGGTAAAAAAGCCCCTGGAGAGAATCTGCCCGATCGGGCTGGAGACAGTAGCAGGGGCCTCGTCAACGCTCAGGCATGCTTGGCCGTTAGCCAGATCCGGTGCCAGTTGTTGGATGATCCGGGCACTGCGAGCGTGGTGCCGGGCAGGTCGTCGGGCGACCAGCCAGCGCAAGGATTCAGGCATGGCGCTGATTAACAGGGGTAATGCCAGTAAGGGCAGCAGGCCGCCCACCAGCAAGATGCTTTTCCAGCCGAAAACGGGAATCATGTAAGCCGAAGTAAACCCGCCCGCTGCGGCGCCAAAAGTGAAGCCGCTGAGCACGACGGTAATCAGCATCGATCGGCGCTGCAGCGGTGTGTACTCACTGACCATGGTCCCGGCATTGGGCATGGCCGCCCCCAGGCCAAGGCCCGCCAGCAGCCGCAGGGCCACCATCCAGTCCAGGTCGGGGGCGAAAGCCGAGGCCAGGGTCAGTGCGCCGAAGAATGCTACGGCGCAAATCAGCACCGGCTTGCGTCCCACACGGTCCGCCAGGGGCCCGGCAATCAGGGCACCGATGGCCACGCCGATCAGCCCCGCACTCATGACCGGGCCCAGGCTCAGCTTGCTGACGGCCCAGTCGCGGGCCAATTCAGGGGCAATGAAACCCATGATTGCGGCATCGAAACCATCCAGGGCGATGACCAGAAAACACAGCAGCACTATTCGCCACTGCATGGGAGTCATGGGGCGGGTGTTGATCAAATGGTCGACATTGACCGACGGCAGGGCGCTCATGGCGGCCTCCATTATTGTTCTTATTAGCGAGGGTTCAGCCGCTCGCAGGTGCCAGCGGCTCAAGGGTGTGATCAATCAGTTCAAGGGTGAAAAGTCGGTCGGGCGCAGCAGTCGGGACTCCAGGGTTACCACGGCGTCCAGTTCTTTGTTCTGGCTGGCGAAGGCCTGCCAGCGGGGGTCGGCCGCCATTGCGCTACGGCGGGCAATACGATCGTCGAGGCTGGCATAGCCCCAGATATGCACCACTTGATTGGCCTCGCCAAATTCGGTGGTGAAGAAGCCGACCAGATTGCCCAGATACTCTTGCTGCACGGCCAGCGCAGCGCTTTTATACAGGGCCAGCCAGTCACCGAGTTTGGTGGGTTTAATGGTGTAAGTGCGCAGTTCGTAATACATGGTTTTCTCCAGAGCGGGACAGGTGTGAAAGGGGCTCTTGCAACTGGCGGGCGATATCGCTCGCCGCGAGATAGCCGAAAGTGAGGCCGGGGCCCAGCGTGATGCCGGGGCCGGGGTAGGTGCCGTCCATGATCGAATTCATTTCATTGCCCGCGGCATACAGGCCCGGGACCGGCACACCCAGTCGGTTCAGTACGTTGGCCCGGGCATTGGTGATCAGCCCGCGGGCAGAACCGAGGTCACCGGTAAACAACTGGATGGCGTAAAAGGGCGTTTGCGCAGCGGCCTGATGCATGGATTGGGGGTGTGCAGGGGGTCGCCCATATAGCGGTTGTAGGCCGTGCTGCCTTTGCCGAACTGGTGGTCCATGCCCTGTTCGGCGTCGGCGTTGAACTGCGTCAGGGTCTGCTGCAGGTTGTTAGCATCAAACCCCGGCCAGACGCGCCAGTTCCGCCAGGCTGTCGGCACGCAACAGGTAGCCGGCATCGATCAGCGCGCTGTTGTCCACCGGACGTGGCCGCGCCAGGCCCAGGCCATAAGTGTTGAGCGCGTCGGCATCGCAAATCAGCCAGCAAGGCGCATTGGCGCCATCGTTGGCGAACATGCTTTCGACGAAGCGGTGATAGGAGTCGGACTCATTGACGAAACGCCGGCCCGCGCCATTGACTGCGATCACGCCGGGTTTGGCACGGTCGGTCACAAGATGCGGGAAGCGCTCCACACTGCCATCAGCCTTATGCAACACCGAGACCGGGGCCCAGAAGAAGTTGGCCTTCAGGTGTTCGCCCATTGCCGCCTGGACCGAAGCTGCCAGCTGGTGCCCATCGCCGGTATTGGTGGCAGGCGACATGCTCCAGTGTGGCGCACCGGTAACCGGTCGCAGTTCGGCTGCCCCGGGGCTTGCGGCGCACCCGCCGGTGGCCAGCACGACGCCGCCCTGAGCGAGTACCGAACGGGTCTGCCCGCGCCAGCTGATCCGGGCACCTGTAACCCTTGAGTTCTCGACTATCAA
This sequence comes from Pseudomonas versuta, assembly GCF_001294575.1. Lineage (NCBI taxonomy): Bacteria > Pseudomonadati > Pseudomonadota > Gammaproteobacteria > Pseudomonadales > Pseudomonadaceae > Pseudomonas > Pseudomonas versuta. Next base: position 2,570,054 of record NZ_CP012676.1, on the reverse strand, counting down.
AGATTCTGTAGAGGCTTGCAGCCACAGGTCGACACCATTGGCCAGGGCCGTGGTGGCCAGGCGGGCGATCAATGCATTTCCGACCGTGAGGCGGGTACCACGCGGATGACTGATGCGGTCGATGGCATAACGCCCCATCAGTTTGAGGCAGTGCCAGAGCGATTTCGCCGAGCGTTTGCAACTGAGGAAGTGCTGTATATCAACGCGATTGACCATCATGCCGCCGAACAACAGCATGCCGTCCGGTGGGCGTTGCAGGTCTTTGAAATGCTCGCCCAGCCGGCGCCCGTCGTACTCGTCGATTTCCAGTGCACGGCCAGTCTGCGTACCGCCGGGCAGGTCAGGGTAATAGTCCGGGGACAGGGGGCGCAGGCTGTATTTCAGTTCGCTGTGGGTTTGCAGATAGCGCAGGGCTTCACGGCCCTGTTCGATAAAAGCCTCGACCAGTTCGGGTTTATAGCCCTTGCCGATCACCTGTTTGAGGTAATTGCGCATCTGTTCTGCTGCGGCAGATGGTGGCCGGCTGCCCGGGCCTGATCGGTATCGTGCAGCCACACCGCGCCGCCGGAAATTGCCGATGTACCACCAAAGGCCGCGGCCTTTTCCACCAGCAACACTTTGAGGCCCCGGCTACTGGCCGTCACTGCGGCGGCGAGCCCTGCAGCGCCGCTGCCCAGGACAATCACGTCATAACTCAGGGCAGGAATTTGCGTCGGCTGGGGAGTCGTTTTAGTCATGGTTCATCACCTTTCAAGAGCACCGGCGGGTCAGATCTGCAGGGGGGTCACGCCCATGAAATGGCCGAGGTTGCCCAGTTGCGCCAGGGCCATTTGCGGACCGGTCTGGATCGGGCAACCCATGCGCCGGGCGAAGGCGAGAAACGGTGTAATGACAGGGGACGTCACGACATCGGCCACCAGTGTCGTACTGGTGAGGGTTTCCATCAGGGCAGCGGGCAGCGGCATGGGGCCGTCATCGCTGGCATCCATACCAACCGGCGAGGCGTTGACGACCAGGTCCAAGCCACTCAGCGAGGCCGGGCACAGGTCGATGACAACGTCTGGAAAGTCTCTGCGCAGGAGGTTGCCGAGCGCCTCTACGCGCTCTTGACTCAGATCGTTGATGGCCAGCCGACTGACGCCGGCCTCGCACAGTGAATAGGCAATGGCACTGCCTACACCGCCGGTGCCGATCACCAGGGCCTGTTTGTTCTGCGCACTGAAACCCTGCGCGCGTGCGGCATTCAGAAAACCTTCACCATCAACAATGTCACCCACCAGGCGCCCGTCAGGCTCGCGGCGGATCACATTGACGCAGTGCAAGGCTTTTGCGCGGTCGCTGAGGCTGTCCATATGACTGGCGAGCACTTGCTTGTAAGGCACTGTCACCACGCAGCCGCGCATGTTTTGCCAGCCGCGCAGGGCTTTTACAAAGTCTTGCAGTGCACTGTGCTGCAAGTCGATGGCGAGCATGGCGATGTTCTGCTGATGGTCGGTGAACCAGCGGTTGAAGTTTTCCGGCGACTTCACCTGAGCAATAGGTGAGCCGACGATGGCGACCAGTTCAGTCGAACCCTGAATCATGTGGAGCTCCCGCTTATTGGCTGTGTTGTGGGCCAATACTGCGAGCGGGCTGTAAAGCGGACAATCAAGTCGAGGCGCTTGTGCATTGATAATCGCACTGCCAGTGCGATAATCGCGTTAATTTCCAATAATAAGAGCACAGCCGGTGAAACAGCCCACCATCCATTCCCGTGATTTGATCGTCGGCCTGCAAAAGGGCCTGGCGTTGTTGCAGCTGTTTTCCCAGGAGCATCCGCGATTGAGTGTGCCCGAGGCGGCCAGGCTGGCCGGCATGACCCAAAGCGCTGCCCGCAGATTTTTGCTGACGCTGGTGCATGACAGCTTCGTGCAAACCGATGGCCGTTATTACTGGCTCACCGCCAAGGCTTTACGCATTGGCCAGGCGTACGTCGACTCAGCGGTGTTGCCGCGCATGCTGCGCCCGATTGTCGAGCAGGTGGCCCGCAGCACTCAGGAGCATGTCTCGGTGGGGGTGCGCGACGGTGATGACATCGTGCATATCGTTCGTAGCCGCTACAGCCACATCACCTCAATGTCGATCCGCCCGGGGTCACGGGTGCCGATGTACTGCACCGGCAGTGGCCGGCTATGGCTGGCGAGCCTGACTGCGCCGGAACTGGACGCCTATTTTTCGCGCAACCCGCCACGTGCCATAACGCCTTACACCCTGACGGATGAAGCACGGATTCGCGATGAAATAGCCCTGTGCGCCGAGCGTGGCCATGTGGTGGTGGACCAGGAGTATGAAGTGGGCATGCGGGTATTGAGCGTGCCGCTGATTGATCGCGACCGGCAACTGCAGGCGGCCCTGACCCTCACCACCCATGCTTCCCGCATGACCGTGGGCGAGATGCGTGAGCGTTATCTTTCAGCCCTATATGAAGGGCAGGCGTTGCTGAGGCCGATCATGATGCTGTGAAGTGCGAAGCCGGTATCCTGGCGGGCGCCGGCCTGAACAGGTCTGCTACCCCGGCTCCACCTGCAACTGCTGTTCAAGGGGTTCGCCGTTGCGTATGCGCTCGATCAGCATGGGTTCGGCGGCATCGCTGGCGAGGGCCAGATCAATCACGCCACCGAGCACTTCGTCACTGGCGATGAACACGCCATTATCGTCAGCCAGCACCCAGTCACCGGGGCGCACAGTCACTGCGCCACAAGTGACCGCCACTCCCATGGCACTGCCCGGATCGCTGCGCAACTTGGTGGTCAGCAGGCTGGTACCGCGGGCAAATACCGGAAGGCCCGCTTCGCGCAGTTCGACGATGTCAGTCACCACCCCATCGACAATGATTGCCTTCGCCCCCCGGATCGTGGCTGCGCAGGCAGTCACGGTGCCCACACATGCGTGCTGGTGATCGCCTTGCATGTCGATCACCAGTACGTCGCCCTCGCACAAAGCGGCCAACGCCCGGTTGACCGCATAAGCGTCGGCATTGGCAACCCGTAGCGTGAAGGCGCGGCCGACCACTTTTACCCCGTTCAGCTGCGAGCGAATCTCGTGGCTGACGAATCCTTCTTCGAGGTAGTGCCCCAGTGTGGCGAAGCTCACGCGTTGAAGTTTTTCCCGTAGTTCATCGTTGTTCATGGACGGGTGCCTTTTAGTTCAGCGATGCAGTCAATTTCCAGAGCCACGCCCCATAGTGATACGCAGACCGTGGTCCGGGCCGGTGGCGCATGCCCGAGCACTTCGCTGTAGACGTGGTTGAACGGTTCCAGTTGTGCCGGGTCGGTCAGGTAGCCATTGACCTTGATCACATGATCGAAATCGGAACCTGCTGTGATCAGAATTGCCTCCAGGTTGCGCAACGTCTGACGTACCTGTTCTTCAAAGCTTTCAGGTTGTGAGTCGAGCCCGTCAAGCGCCGGAATTTGCCCGGCGGTAAACACCAGATTGCCGCTGATAACGGCCTGGGAGTAGGGGCCGACCGGGCCGATCGTTCCGGGAGCTGCGCTAATGCGTTTCATGTATGACCTCATCAAGGCTAAGGGGGCAGGGCAGGTCTGACAGGGGTCAGGCATGGCTGGCATGGGGACTGCTCAAGTCGCGTTTGAAGGTCTCAGTCAGCAGCAGCAAGGCGATCAGCGAGATGACGGCCGAGCCGATCATGTACCAGGCCACGGAAGACCCTTTGCCCGTCCACGACAGCAAGGCGGTGGTGATGATCGGCGTAGCGGCGCTGCCGAGCAGCCCGGACAGCATGTAGGCAACCGACAGTCCCGAATAACGCACTTTGGTGCCGAACAGCTCCGCGAGGAAGGTGGCAATCGGGCCATAGTTGGCCGCAAAAGCAGTCATCAGCAGCATGTAGCCGAGGAACACCAGCGGCAGTTCGCGGGTGTCCATCAACCAGAACATCGGGAACGCCACCAGTGCTTCGGCAATGATGCCGCCGATGATCACCGGCTTGCGTCCGATGCGGTCCGACAGCGCGCCGAAAGCCGGGAGCATGAAGATGCACAGCGCGCAGGAGGCCAGCACTACGCTGAGCATCGCCGGGCGGCTGAAGCCCAGGGTCTGGGTGCCGTAGGTGAGGCCGAAGGCGACGATAATGTTGAACGAGGCCCCGGTCGACATCGTCGCGATTCCGCCCAGCAGCACCTGTTTCCAGTACTTGCGGCAGATTTCCGCGAGCGGGACTTTGACCTGCTCTTCGGTTTTTTTCGCCTGCTTGAAGGCGCGTGTTTCTGTGATGTTGAGACGGATGTACAGCCCCAGGCCGATGAGCAGGGCGCTGCCCAGGAAGGGGATACGCCAGCCCCAGGCCAGCAGGTCTTCGGTGTAAAGCATGCTGGCAATGGCCAGAAAGGCCAGGTTGGCAATCATGGTGCCGGCGGGTACGCCGATCTGCACCCATGAACCGTACAGGCCGCGCTGGTTGGCAGGGGCATGTTCCACCGCCATCAACACGGCGCCCCCCCATTCGCCGCCCAGTGCCAGGCCCTGAATGATGCGCAGGGTCAACAGTAGGATCGGGGCCCAGATGCCGATGGTGGCATAGTCCGGCAGCAAGCCGATGGCGAAGGTCGCGGCGCCCATCACCATCAAGGAGATCAGCAACATTGATTTGCGTCCCAGCTTGTCACCGAAGTGACCAAACAGGGCCGCGCCCACGATGCGTGCACCGTAGGCCGAAGCAAAGGTGCCGAACGCCAGCAGGGTGCCCACCAGGGCATCGAAGGCGGGGAAGAAAATTTTGTTGAATACCAGCGCCGACGCGGTCGCGAAAACGAACAGGTCGTACCATTCGACAGTGGTGCCGATGACGCTGGCCACCGCCACTTTTCTCATGTTGACCGGTGCGTCCTCGGTAGGCAACGGGTCGGGTATGCGCGCAGAACTGTTCATGCCTTATGTCTCCAGATCGAGCGTGGGCTCATGGATATAGTTTTTTTGTTTGGCAGGTATTGAGTAGTGCGGGCGCCCGCGTCCGGGCGCTTGTTTATTGTTAGTGCGGGCTTCTATGTGCCCTTGTCTGGTGTGTCAGCGTTGCAGTCGCTCGACCACCGCGTTGAGCAGCACATCGCAGCCCATGCGCGCGTCTGCCGGCAGTACGTCTTCGGCTTCGTTGTGGCTCAAGCCGCCCACGCAAGGGATGAACACCATGGTGGTGGGGCAATGCCGGGCCAGCAGGATGGCGTCATGCCCGGCACCGCTGACGATGTCCTGATGCGGGTAGCCCAGGGCCTCTACCGCTCGACGCACAGCCGCCACGCATTCGCGGTCAAACGGGGTGGCCGGGCTCAGCCAGTGGCGCTCGATCGCCAGGGGCAGGCCACGTTGGTCGGCGATGCCCTGGAAGTGCTCGCGCACCCTTTGTTCCATGACGGCAATCTGTGAGTCCTGGTGATGGCGCAGGTCGACCGTGAACGTCACGCTACCGGCAATGGTATTGCGCGATGACTTGGCGATATTCAGTTGGCCGATGGTCACCAGCCCCTGGGGTGCGAAATCGGCGCACAGGGTTTCCAGTTGCGCGGCCATTTGCGCCACGCCAAACAGGGCATCCTTGCGCAGGGCCATGGGGGTCGTGCCGGCGTGGGCACTCATGCCCCGCACCGTGACATCCAGCCAGCAAATGGCCTGTCCACCGGTCACCACACCCACCGGCAAGCCGTTGTCTTCGAGGATCGGGCCTTGCTCGATATGGGCTTCGAAATAGCTGTCGAAGGGGCGCTGGAGCGCCAATTCACCGACATGCCGGGTGGCGTCCAGGCATTGCGCCACACTGATGCCGTCAACATCGCAGGCATCCAGTGCGGTCTGCAGCGCGAGGCTGCCGGTGAATACCGCCGAGCCGAACATGGCCGGGGTGAAACGTGCACCTTCTTCGTTGGTCCACACGGCAATTTCTATCGGGCGGCGGTTCTGTACCCCCTGTTCGTTGAGGCAACGCACTACTTCCAGACCGCTCAGCACGCCATAGATACCGTCGAAGCGGCCACCTTTGGGCTGGGTATCAAGATGGCTGCCCATCACCACCGGGGCCAGATGATCGTCCAGCCCGGGAAGACGGGCGAAGAGGTTGCCGATGGCGTCGAAAGCCAGGCTCATCCCGGCTTCCTTGCACCAGCCCATGAACAGCTCGCGCCCGGCCTGGTCTTCGGCAGACAGGGCCAATCGGCAGTTGCCGCCCTGGTCGGTGGCGCCGATCGTGGACATTTCCATCAGGCTGTTCCACAGCCGTTCGCCGTTACAGTTCAATACGTTCATGCGATACCTCTGGCGTGTTGCGTCAGTAGCCCAGTAAAGGGTCCACCAGGTTGTTCAAGACTTCGCCGGATAAAAGCCGGCGGGTGTTTTCTGCGACCTGGCGGGCGATGCAGGCGTGGGACGCCGCAGACGCCATATGCGGGGTGATGACCACACCCGGCATGTGCCACAGCGCGTGCTCGGCCGGCAGTGGTTCATGTTCGAACACGTCCAGCACCGCGCCGCGCAACTGGCCGCTGTGCAGTGCCAGCTGCAAGTCGTCAATGCACAGATGCTGGCCGCGCCCCACGTTAACGATGGCGGCACCGCGGGCCAGCCGGTCAAAGGTGCGGCTGCACAAGATGCCTCGCGTGGCATCGGTCAACGGCAGCAGGTTGACCAGCAGATCAAGGCCATCGACAAAACCCTCAAACCCGACCTCGGCGTAATGGCAGGCGACCCCGTCAAGCTGGCGCGGGCTGCGTGCCCAGCCGCGAACGTCATATCCGGCACCAGCCAGATCGCTGGCGATGGCTGCGCCCAGTGAACCGAGGCCCATCACTCCCACCTTGAACTGCCCGGCGGGCCGCTGCGGGTGGCGCTCCCAGAGACGGCTGCGCTGTTGGGCAATGACTCGGTCAAAGTCCCGGTGGAAATGCAGCACGGTCCAGCGCACATACTCGGTCATGCCCTGGCGGTGATCGGGATCGACCACCCGGCAAACCGGCACCACCGGGCCACTGGTGTCGCTGCCAAGGTGATCAACCCCTGCTGCCACCGAGTGCACCAGACGCAGATTCGGCAAGCGGGCCAGGCTGCCTGCGGGCGGATGCCAGCACGCCGCGACCCGGGCCTGAGCGGCTGCGGGATCATCTGCGAGTACCACCTGCAGTGATGGTGCGTGTTCAGCGAAGGCAGCCTGCAATTGTGCGAGCAGCTTGTGGTCTTTGCTCAGCAATACGAGGGTGGTCATGAGCAATAGGACTCGCGCTGGTCTTCGATCAGGGTCAGAACGGCCTTCCAGGTCAGTTGCACGATCTCTGGCGACTCATCACGGTTGAACTGTTGTGCTGTCAGGCGGCACACCTCTTCGCTGGGGTAAACCAGTTTGCTGTTGCCAGAGAGCGCCTGAACCTGTGCCTGGCAGGCACGCTCCAGAAAATGGATTTCATGGAATGCCTGGGCCACGCCGCTGCCGGCGGCGAGCAAGCCGTGGTTGCGCAGAATCATGGCGTTATGCGTGCCCAGGTCGGCCACCAGGCGCTTGCGTTCATCCAGCGACAGGGCGATGCCTTCATAGGTGTGATAGGCGAGCTTGGCGTAGTACTTCAGGGCGTGCTGGGTGATTGGCAGCAGGCCATGCTCCTGGGCCGCAACGGCCATGCCCGCCGCCGTGTGGGTGTGGATCACGCAGTCCAGATCCGGGCGCGCCATGTGGATCGCCGAGTGGATGATAAAACCGGCGGCGTTGACGCGGCTGTGTGCCGCATCCCCATTGATGACGTTGCCGTGCTGATCGATGCGCACCAGATCGCTGGCTTTCATGCGATCGAAAATCACGCCGTAGCGGTTGATCAAAAAGTGATGCTCCGGCCCGGGAATGCGCAGAGTGATATGCGTATCGATCAGGTCGGTCATGCGAAAGTGCGCAACCAGCCGGTAGAGGGCCGCCAGGTCGCAACGCGCCTGCCATTCAACGGCATCGATGGTGTCGGGTTTGAACATGGGAACTCCTGATTAAATTGCGGGCTGCGGTGCAGGTGCTGCTGCCATGGTTTCGCCACGCAGGCGTGCCAGGCCGCACACACCGAACAGTGAGATACCCGCCAGTAAACTGAAGAAAATAGCCAGCGGCAGCCATTGCCCCGCATAGCGGGTGGCCAGCAAGGTGCCGATGATGGGTGTCGAGCCGCCGGCGATGGCGCAGATCAACTGGTAAGCAATAGAGATGCCGCTATAGCGCAGGTGGGCAGGAAAGGCTTGGGCCATGTAGCCGGCGATCACTGCATACAGCCCGGACAGGGTGACGACTGCCATGGCAATGCCCAGGGTCATCAGCGCCAGGTTTTGCGTGCCCACCAGCAAAAACATGGGGTAGGGCACAGCCATCGACAGCAGTGCGGCAAGCATCAGGAAACGGCCCTCGCCGATGCGTTCTGCCAGCAAGGCACTTATTGGCTGGGAAATGAACTGCAGGATCGTCACCAGAAACAGGCAATCGAGAATGGTCGCGCGGGAGATGCCCTGATATTGAGTGACGTAGGTGAGCATGAAGGTGTTGGTAAAGAAGAAACCGGCCGAGCCAATGGTCACCGCGCAAGCGGCGTAGAAGATCTGCCGCTTGCAGGTGCGCAGCACTTCCAGCACCGGATATTTGGCAGTCTCGCCTTTTTCAGCGATGGCCTTGAACTCGGGTGACTCCTCGACCCCGAAGCGAATCGCCAGACCGATGATCATCAACACACCGCTGGCCAGGAACGGCAGGCGCCAGCCCCAGTCAGCGAACGCTTCTGCATCCAGTGAGGTGACCAGGCGAAAGGCAATCAGCGCCAGCAGCAGACCGGCAGGGCTGCCCAGCTGGGCGAACGACGCATAAAAGGTCTTGCGCCCGGCGGGTGCATGTTCGCTGGCCATCAGCACTGCGCCACCCCATTCACCGCCAACCGATATGCCCTGCACGATGCGCAATGTCACCAGCCCGATCGGCGCCCAGATGCCGACACTGGCGTAGCTGGGTAGCAGGCCGATACCGGTGGTTGCCAGGCCCATCAACAACATGGTGAAGAGCAGCATTTTCTTGCGCCCGAGACGGTCGCCCAAATGCCCGAACACCATCCCGGCCATGGGCCGGGCGATGAAGCCCACAGCGAAGGTGCCGAACGCTGCCAGAGTGCTCAGGGCCGGATTACTGCTGGGGAAAAACACTTGCCCCAGAATCAGTGCCGCTGCCGTGGCATAGATGTAGAAATCATAGAATTCGATGGTGGTGCCAACGAATGCGGCTGCGGCCGCGCGTCGCGGCTGACTGGAAGAGGTTCGCATGCAGAGCCCTTTTAGCATTTGTTATTTGGCAGGGTTCAGGATCAATCACGTAGCGCTCTGTGGCGCTTGCGGGCTTTATCGCCTGCGGCCAATAATTAATCAATTTGCTAATACTTATTCCGTATATTAGCGGTGCTACTAATGGCGGCCCCATGAGTGAGAGCGTGATGAGTGAAGTACCCGGAGCATGGCAGGGCAGGCGATTTCTCAAGGACCGGCTTGACTGGAATCTGTTGCGTACCTATCTGGCTATTGGCCAGGAGCGCAGTATCAGTCGTGCTGCGGCGCGGTTGTATGTGACCCAGTCGGCGGTCAGCCAGTCGCTCAAGCGCCTGGAAGAGCAGCTCGATTGCCCGTTGATTTTGCGCCGGGGCCCGCGTTTCGACCTGACCCAGGCCGGCGAGGAAGTACTGGCCATCGCGCAGGAAATCTACGGCAACGTTTCCCGGCTGGGGATGGCTGTCGAAGGTGTTGAGGAAGACGTCGTCGGCAAGGTGCGCGTGCTGTCGATCAGCCAGGTGCAGTCAGCTTTGTACGATGAGTTTTTGGCCGACTTTCACTGCCTGCACCCTCGGGTCGAGCTTGAAGTGGAAGTCATGCGCAGTTCCGATATCCAGAGTTCGCTAAACCAGAAGACCGCCAGCGTCGGTGTCGGCTTGTCCCGTTTTGCTCACACCAAGCTCGAACGCTTGCCGCTCATGCGCCAGCGCTATGCGTTTTTCTGCGGCAAGCGCCATCGGCTTTTCGGTCAGCGCCGACTTTCTCTTGAGGCGTTGCTAGGAGAAAACTTTGTCAGTTTCACCAGTGACCAGATTGGTGGAAATCTATCGCCGTTGACGGTCTTTCGTGATCAGCAAGGCTTCACCGGAAAAATCGTTGCGTCATCTTCAAGCTTTGAAGAAATCCGCCGCCTGATCATCGCCGGTTACGGCATCGGTTGCCTGCCCGAGCACCTGGTGGACATCGACTTGCATAACGGCCTGATCTGGCGCCTGCCACCCGCCGAGGGCGTGGCGGATGTCGACGTGTTCCTGATGTGGAACCGCGAGCAGCGCATGACTCGCGCCGAGGCGGTGTTTCTTGAGTCTTTTCGCCGGGCGATTGAGCTGCAAAACATCTAGTGTGGCCGTTGACCTGCGCTTCAAGGCACACATCTTGCTCTGCTAACAATCAATCTACCGATAGCTAGCAAAGAGAGTGTGCTTTAACCATGATCGCTACCTCCAGCCGTGCCGTGATCTGTACCCCGCATGCCGATGCCAGCGCCGCAGGTATGCGGATTCTCGATGCGGGCGGTACTGCCATCGATGCGATGCTGGCGGCCAGTGCCATGCTGGCTGCGGTTTTCCCGCATATGACCGGCCTGGGCGGCGATGCCCTATGGATGATCCACGACAGCAAGGTGCGCACCATCGTGGGGATCGGCCAGGCCGGGCAGCGTTTACCTGAAGGCGCAGCCATCAGTGTCCGTGGGCCGGGTGCGGTTGCCAGTACGGCGGGGGCCATGGCCAGCTGGCAGACCGCCGCCAATATCAGTCGGCACCAGTGGGGTTCGAGGTTCGGCTGGGCCGACCTGCTGGAAGACGCGGCAAGCGTGGCCGATTCAGGCACCGCGGTTTCGCAATCGCAACTGTTCTGGCAAACCCTGCGCCAGCCTCTGATCGAGCAATTGCCCGACCTGCATCGTCTGTGCAAGACCGATGGACGATGGCTGCGCGAGGGCGACACCCTGCGCCAGCCGGAACTGGCCAACACCCTGCGGCACCTGGCCAAAGAAGGCCTGGAGGATTTCTATCACGGCGACCTGGCCCAGGCCTTCGGCGCTGAGTTTGATCGCCTCGGTTGTGGCCTGACGGCTGCCGACCTGGCCGCGACCCGGGCTCCTGAAGTCGCGCCGATTTCAGTGCGCTACCGCGCAGGCCGTCTCTACAATGTCGCGCCCCCGTGTCAGGGTCTGTACACCTTGCAGGCCATGGCCGCACTGCAACACAAGCCCCTGGCGCAAGCCGGCAACGCCAGCGCGCTGTACTACCACTACCTGGTCGAAGCGATTAAACAGGGCTTGCTGCGGCGCAATGCGCAGTTATGCGATCCGCTGAGCAAGCCCTGGGATTTCACGGCCAGTCTCGAAGACCTGCAGGTGCGGGCGTATGCCGATGCCATCGACGATCATCATGCCGCCCCGTGGAACGAACCAGGGCGCCCGGCCGACACGGTATGGATGGCCGCGACCGATGCCCAGGGGCGTACGGCCTGTCTGATCCAGAGCCTGTTTCACGATTTCGGTTCGGGCTGCATCCTTGGCGATACCGGTGTGCTGTGGCACAACCGTGCAGCCGGATTCAATGCCAACCCCGGGCACGTCAATGGCTGGGCCCCGGGCAAGCGTCCGGCGCACACGCTCAATCCGTCTTGCTATCTGGCTGACGATGGCCGCCGCTGGTTTTTCGGCACCCAGGGTGGCGATGGTCAACCGCAGACCCAGATGGTGCTGGCGACCCAACTGATCGACTTTGAGCAACCCATCGACCTGGCGTTGCAAACCCCGCGCTTTCTGTTGGGGCGCAGTTTTTTCGACAGCACTGACAATCTCAAGCTTGAGGGCGACATGCAGGCCGCGACCATTGAAGGCCTGGCGACCCTGGGGCATGAAGTGGAAATCATCCCCGCCCGCAGCCCCATGACCGGCCACGCCGGAATCATCGCCATTGATGCCGCTGGCCGGCGCAGCGCCATGCATGACCCGCGGGGTGAGGGCACAGGCCTGGGGCAGGCAGACTAGTGGTTGAACCCCGGGTTTGCCGGGTCCGGGCTACTGGCGGATAATGCCGCCGATTGCCCGTCAGCCGCAGCCTTGTGTGTTGGCATGAGGTTTTCCGGACAATAGAGGTAAGGATGGGGTTGAGCACTGTCACCGCCAAACAGCTTGAGGTGCAACGTATCGTCGATGCGCTGTTCAAGGCTATCGCCCAGCATCGCCTGCCGCCGGGTACCCGACTGGTCGAAGCACAGATTGTCGAAACCCTGCAGGCCAACCGCAACCATGTGCAAGTAGCGCTGCAGCGTCTGGCCATGCAAAAAGTGGTGACCATCGAAGCCAATCGCGGAGCCATGGTTGCCCAGCCGACGGCGAGGGAAGCCCGGGATATTTTCAGCGCCCGGCGCGCCATTGAACGGGCGATTGTCGAAGCCATCACCCCGGCGGTGATGCGTAAACAACGCCAGCGCATTGCCAGCCACATGAACAACGAGCGCAAAGCCACCAGCGACACCGATCGCCGGGCCATCGTGCGCGAGCTGAGCGAGTTTCACCTGATGCTGGGCGAGATCAGCGGCAATGCCGTATTGAGTGACATCCTCGCTAACCTGATGGTCCGCAGTTCATTGATCGTGGCGCTGTTTCAGCGCAATGACGTGCCGTCTTGCGCCTCCGATGAGCATCAGCAAATCATCACCGCCCTGGAGCATGGCGATAACCACAAAGCCGTGACCGTGATGCTGGAACACCTGGATGAACTGGAAGCGCAGCTGGCCCTTGAAGAAAGTGCGCCAGAGGAATTCAACCTCAGGCAGGCGTTGAGTGATTGAAGTTGCACCCAAGATGACATCGCCTGTTGATGTGCGTATCGCACGACTCCTACAGGGTTTTTGGTTCGGGTTTGTGCAAGGTGGCAGCCGGGCGACTGAACGTTTGCCGGCCGCCCTTGAAGCCCATCAGCGGTGCGCTGATTTCGGCAATCACCGCCGCAGGCGAGCATGCGTCAAACACGATGAAATCGGCACGACAGCCCGCCAGCAGGCCGTAATCGGTCAAGCGCAACAGGCGCGCCGATTCGCTTGAAACCCAGGCCAGGCATTGGCGCAGTTGCCCTTCTGTCCCCATCTGACTGACGTTGGCAAACAAGTTGGCCTGACGGATCAGGGACGCATCACCATAGGGTGTAAACGGGTTGCCAAGGTTGTTGGTGGACACCGAGCAGGTCACCCCGCACGCATGCAGTTGCGCCAGTGGCGCCAGCCCCCGGGGCTTGTTGTGAAAGGCCTCGCGACCCATCAGGTACAGGTCGGTGCTGGGCAGGCATGTCACCTGTACCCCGGTTTTCGCCAGGTGTAGGCCCAGCACCGTGAGTGGCTCGCGGGGCAGGGCCGAGAGCTTGGTCACGTGGCCGACGGTCACGCGCCCCCCCCAGCCATGCTGCTGTGTACACCGCGCCACCTCCATCACGGTCATGCCTTCAGGGTTAAGGTCGAAATCCAGATGCAAGTCCAGGTCGCAGTTGTAGCGCACCGCCAGTTCGAACAGGCGGCGGATCTGCCCGTTCGGGTCGCTGTCCATGTAGGGGCAGCCGCCCAGCACGCTGGCACCGCTTTCCAGAGCCTGACACAACAAGGCTTCAGTCCCCGGATTGTTCAGCAGGCCTTCCTGGGGGAACACGCAGATTTGCAGGCTGATCGCCCAGGCATAATCCGCCTGCAACCGGCGTACGGCATTGAACCCGGTCAGGCCGATCTGCGGGTCCAGTTCCACGTGGGTGCGCATGTGCGTGGTGCCTTGCAGTATCGCCTTATCCAGCACCAGGGCTGCGCGCCGGTACACATCGTCTTCGGTGAACTCTGCCTTCGCGGCCCGGGTTTGCGCTACGGCTTCGGCCAGCGTGCCTTCATGCAGCCGGCAGCGCTGCATGATGCAGGCTTTGTCCAGATGGATGTGGGTTTCAATCAGGCCCGGCAACATGAGCCGGCCGCACAGGTCCAGGGTCTGCCAGTGACGGGTGTCGGCGCTGAAGGACTCGACGAAGTAGCCGTTTTCGACATACAGCACGCTGGTGCGGTGATCGTCACCCAGCCGTGCGTTGATGATTTTCATGGCGTTCATGCGCTGACTCCTTCACCCAGGTAAGCGGCCGCCAGTTCGGTGTCCTCACGCAAGTGTGCAGCGCTGGCGGCTTTGATGATGGTCCCGGTTTCCAGCACATAAGCGCGATCCGCCACTTGCAGTGCCAGGTTGGCCATTTGATCCACCAGCAGGATGGTCACGCCCTCGTCGCGCAGCGCGGCCAGTGCGTCGTAAAGCTCGCCGATCATGGCCGGTGACAAGCCGAGCGAGGGCTCATCGAGCAGCAGGATTTTGGGTTTGGCCATCAGGCCGCGACCCACTGCAACCATTTGTTGCTCGCCCCCGGAAAGCAGCCCGGCCGGGTTGTCGATACGGTCGCGCAGGCGCGGAAAGCGTTTGAGAATGGCCTCGATTTCAGCCTCGGCATCAAACGCCTCGCGGCGCGAATAGCCTCCGAGCAGCAGGTTGTCGCGCACGCTCAGATAAGGGAAAACCTGACGGCCTTCCGGCACCAGCGCCAGGCCTTTTGCGGCGATGGTGCTGGCGTTGGCCTGCTCGATGTTTTCATTGTCCAGCAGGATGCTGCCGCTGGTGGCGCGATGCAGCCCGGCCAGGCACTGCAGGATGCTCGATTTGCCCGCGCCGTTGGCGCCGAGAATCGCCACCAGCTCGCCGGGATTGACCAGCAGACTGACCTTGTCCACCACTGGCGATGCGCCGTAATCGATGACCAGGTCCTTGACGTACAGGCGTGCATCGCGGCTACCGTCCCAGACCTGTTCACGAGGTGTCGCCTGATAGTCGGTGCCCCCCAGATACGCCGCAATCACTTGCGGGTTCTGGCGGATTTCAGCCGGTGGCCCCGAGGCGATCGGCTTGCCGGCGTCGAGCACCAGCAGGTGGGAAGACACGGCCATCACCAGCGCCATGTCATGCTCCACCAGAATCACCGTGAGGCCAAAGTCCGCCAGCTTGCGCAGCAGCACGGCCAGTTCATCGGTGTCGCGCCGACTCAGGCCCGCAGCCGGTTCATCCAGCAGCAAGACCGCAGGGGCAGTGGCCAGTGCCCGGGCGATTTCCACCAGGCGACGGTCCACATGGGGCAAGTCTTCGGCGGTAATATTGACCTCGCCGCGGTAGCCCACCAGGGCCAGCAGATCCAGTGCCAGGCTGCGCTGCCCGGCACCGGCAAGACTGAATGGCAGGCCCAGGCGACCTTTCTGCATCGCCACCAGCAGGTTGTCCATGACCGACATTTCACCGAACAGCAGGGTGGTCTGATAGGTGCGGGCAATACCGGCCCGGGCGCTTCTCCAGGCCGCCAGCCCGGCCAGTGGCTGTTGCAGTTCAATCTGGCCGCTGTCGGGCGCATAAAACCCGCTGATCATGTTCAGCACCGTGGTTTTCCCGGCGCCGTTAGGGCCGATGATGCTGGTAATGCTGCCGGCGGGCGCCTCCAGGCTGACGTGTTGCGCGGCCTGCACGCCACCGAAGCGAATCCCGATGTCGGTGACCCGCAAGCCGGTGGACGGGCCACGGCTGCGCAGATACGCGGCGATGCGTGGCTGATCGATCTGCGTCGGCGCCAGCAGCCGTGGCGGCTTGATCCAGCGGCGGGCGAGGGCGCCCAGCAGGCCGTTGGGTGCGATCCACAACACCACCAGCAGCAGTACGGAAAAAATCAGCAGGCGGTACTCGGCAAAATCCGATAGCAGCTCCGGTACCAGCACAATCAGCAGTGCGCCAATCAGCGGTCCGAACAGCATGCCGCTGCCCCCGACGATCACGGCCAGCACAAACAGGATGGACTGGGTGAACGGAAAGGACTCCGGGTTGATGAACATCATCAAGGGCGCGAGCAAACCGCCCGCCAGCCCGGTCAGGGCGGCCGACAAGGCGAACGCCAGGGTTTTGCTGAGCACCGGGTTGAAGCCCAGTGAGCGGGCAGCAATTTCCGAGGCTTTGACCGCGCGCATGGCCTTGCCCCAACTGCTGTGGCTCAGGCGCTGATAAAACAGCAGCGCTCCAATCATCAGTGCGCCAGCCAGCAGCGCGAGCAGTACGGCCGGATCGAGACCGGCAAACTCTGGCAGCGGGATCCCCATCAAACCGTTGGAGCCGCCAGTCACCTCCCGCCATTCGATGAGGCTGTGATGCACCACAAAGGCAAACGCAATGGTGATCATCGCCAGATACGGGCCGCTGACCCGCAGTGCGGGAATCGCCAGCAGCGCCCCGATCAGCCCTGCAACCGCACCGGCGACTGGCAGGGCCAGCCACAGCGGCCAGCCGGCCATGGTCAACAGTGCCGAGACATAGGCGCCGATGGCATAGAAGGCAATATGACCGAAGGAAATCTGCCCGCTGAGACCGATCAGGATATTGAGGCCCACGCCGACCACCGCCGCCAGGGCACAGAGGGTGAAGACCAGTAATGAGTAGCTGTCCAGAGTGAAAGCCATGACCACACAGGCCACGGCGAGCAGGGCAATGCCGGCCGGTGCGGCCAGGGTGTTGGGGTTTTTCATACTTTCACCAGTGCCTGGCTGCCGAAGAGACCGTTGGGGCGTATTGCCAATGCGAGAATGACCAGCGCAAATGTGAATATCTGGGTGAACGCGGAGCCGAAATACAGGGTGATCAAGGCTTCGGTCAGGCCGAACAGCAACCCGGCGGTGAATACGCCGCCTGCGCTGCTGATGCCACCGAGAATGGCCACCGCAAACGCTTTGAGGCCGAACAGCATGCCCATTTCCGCGTTGACACTGAACAGCGGCGCAATCAACAGGCCGGCGATCCCGGCGAACACCGTGGACAGGGCAAAGGCGATGGCCACCACGCGATTGACGTTGATCCCCATCAGCATCGCCGCCCGTGGATTTTGCACGCAGGCCTCAAGCACTTTGCCCAGCCGGGTGTAACGCCGCACCAGGTACAGCGCCAGGGCAATGCCCGCGCCTGCCAGCGGGATCAGCAATTGCAGGGCGCCAATATTGCTGGCAAACAACTCGACCTTGAGGTTGACCAGGCTGCTCTCGAACTGACGAGGCTCCTTGCCAAAGGTAAAGAGCGCCAGGTTATCCACCAGAATCCCGCCCGCGACGGTTGCCATCAGCCAGGCCTGCGAGCCGCGGCTGTGGAACGGCCGCACCAGCCAGCGCTCGATCACCAGGCCGTACAGGGCACAAAGGCACAGCGTCAGCGGCAGGGCCAGCCACAGTGACCAGCCCCAGGTGATGCAAAAGGTGTAGCCCAGCACTGCGCCGACCATCATGGCGCTGCCCTGGGCAAAGTTGACGGTTCGCGAGACAACCCAGGTCAGGTGAAAACCCAGCGCCAGTAACGCGTACATGCTGCCCAGCCCGAGGCCGGTGACGGTGGCGGCGGTGAACATGGCTTACTCCTCAGGCGTGAGCGGTACGATCCGGTCATTGACGAAGTGGGTGAACACATAGTCGTCAGGCCCCAGCGCGTCATGCTTCAACGGGGTGAACGGCTGTTGATAGTGCTTGATCAACCCGTCGTAGTCGCGGATGGCGTAGAAACCGTCGCGTACCGCCTTGCCGTCGGTGTTCCCGGCGTTCTCGATGGCCCGGGCGGCCAGATGCAGGGCGTCATAGGCATTGGCAATTCCCACTGCCGGTGTCACATCGGCCAGGGTCTTGATCTGCGGGTAAGCGGTTTTCAAGGCGCTCAGCAGGGCATCGCCTTTGGCGTTGTTGTGTTCGGTGAACACGTAGGTCTGGATGAAATGCACCCGGGATGCATTAGGCCCCGCCAGCTCACCAAAGCGGCCACCGGCCGGGCCCCAGTGCGAGACCACCGGCACGTCCCAGCCCATGCGGTCCAGAGACTTGACCACCTGTGCCGAGGGGCCGACGTTGCCGACCAGCAGCAGGGTATCGGCCCCGGCGTTTTTCAAGCGGGTCAGTTGCGGCACGACATCCAGGTCACTGTCCTGAATCCGCTCGACCCCGGCGTTGGCCAGCCCGCGTTTCTCCAGCGCGCGCTTAAAACCGGCCTCGTTGGATTCGCCCCATGGATTGTTGATCAGAATCATCCCCGGCTTGTGCATGCCGTGGTCGACCCCGTACTTGACCAGGGCCTCATCCACCAGCTCATCGACCGCGGAAACCCGGAAAACATAATTGTCGGCGGCGCCGTTCTCGGTGATTTTGGTCCCGGCAGCCCAAATGCCCATGAACGGCACTTTCATCTGATTGGCCAGCGGCACGATAGCCAGGGAAACCGGGGTATCAAGCCCCCCAAACAGCACGGCGACTTTCTCGCGCTGGACCAGTTCACGAGCGGCGAGCATGCCCTTTGACGGATTGCTTTCGTCGTCACGGCGCACCAGTTCCAGTGGTCGCCCGAGCACGCCGCCGCTGGCGTTAACCTCATTGATCGCCATGGTCAGGCCCCGGGTCAGGGCTTCGCCGGATTTGGCCGACTGGCCAGAAAGGGCGGCCACCAGCCCGACCTTGATCGGCGGTTCGCCCGCTTGCGCGCCACCGGACATAGCCATGTTGAGGGTGACGGCAGCAGCCACGGGAAACAGCAGGCGTTGCAGGTTTGGAAGCCGGATGGCCATAGTGGGATCTCCTGATTGCTAGCATTTACATATTTATTGCTAGCAAGTAGGGTGCCACTCGTAACAGTCCTTTAAATACGGGTTTTCTGCCGTGTACAAAGGCTGTTTACGCTCTAAATTAAAGCGTCTTGCACCATGGGGAGGCGCGCTTTATCCTCGGTAAATTCACTGATTCAGGAGTTTCAACGATGTCTGAAACCAATAAAGACGTACAGATTGTTAGCAATTTTCTTGAGGCCTCCATGGCCCCGGATCCGGTCCGGGCAGCGACCTTTATGAGCGAGGACGTAAAGATCACCTTCACGGGTGGCCGGGTCATGCCTGACCCCCTGGCGATCACCGCATTCAACGGCTCGCGTTACGCCTGGGTGAAGAAAGCCCTGGGCAATTTCGACTGGATGGATCGCGGTGACCACACCGTGGTGTATTCCAACGGCACCCTGTATGGCGAGTGGCCGGACGGTCGCAGCTTCTCGGGTAATCGTTATCTGGACCGCTTCGAAGTACGTAACGGCAAAATCACCCGCATGGACGTATGGAATGACAGTGCCGAATGGCTTCTGGTGCCGGAGATAGCCAAAGGCTGATCGGGTTTATGGCCTCAGGCAACAGCCCGCTCGCGTAGCGCGTTGAAAAGCTCGCGAGCAAGCTCGCTCCTACAAGGGGTGTGTAATGGTTCAGGCTTGCCTGAATACGACAAAATGTTTCACAGTTACCTTTGGTGTTGTACGATGACTTATGTGTAATTCGGCAAACCCAATAATCTTATAAAAATGGGAAAACCCGCCTGTGATCATCCGCAGTATCGAAATTATCCGCATCAGTATTCCGTTCACCGCGGGGTCGGTGCAGCGGCACAACCATGGCCTGGCCAAGGACGACGACGCGTTTAATGCCGCCTCGCCGAGCCACCGGCGGATGGAAAGCCTGATGCTGAAAGTCACGACCGACACCGGGCTGGTGGGCTGGGGCGAAGCGTTCGGTCATGGTTCCAACCCGGTGACGTTCAAGGCGCTGAGCGCAGTGGTGGGGCCGATGTTTATCGGCACGCGGCTTGAAGACCACGAGCAAACCATGGAGCGGGTGCGCCGGGCGGTGCATGGTTTTGGCTCTACCGGAGCTATGGTCTACGCACTCTCGGGCATCGACATTGCGCTGTGGGACCTTGCGGCCCAGACGGCTGGCGTGCCGCTGTATCAACTGCTGGGCGGCACACCGCGCACGCTTGAGCTGTATGCCAGCCTGGTCAGTTATGGCAACGATCCGGATGAAGTGCGCCGCCAGGTCAGCCGCGCCCGCGAGCTGGGCTTTCGCAAGATCAAACTGCATGAAACCTGTATCGACGCGATTACCGCTGCCCGTGAGGCGCTGCCTGTGGCGGCGGGCGAGTTGATGGTCGACGTCAACTGCCCATGGTCGGTAGCCCAGGCCAGTGAAATCGCTCAGCGTCTGACTGCCCTCGAACTGACCTGGCTGGAAGAACCGGTGTGGCCACCCGACGACGTCGACGGTCTGGCCCGGGTGCGTCGTAGCGGGGTGCCTGTGTCTGCCGGTGAGAACGCTGCCGGGATGCAAGGTATCAAGGCTTTGCTGGAACATCAGGCCATAGACATCGTACAACCAAGTGTGGCGAAAGTCGGCGGCATCGGCGCCATGCTCCAGGTGTTTGCCCTGGCCGCAGAGCATGGAGTCAAGGTGGTACCGCACTGCTTTTACTTTGGTCCCGGGCTGCTGGCCGTGGCTCATCTGTGCACGTTACTGCCCGCGGATGTGGCCGTGGAAGTGCCGTTCATTGAGTTCGAGCGCCTGCTGTACCCGGCCCTGGCATTTAAACCACGCATGGACCTGCCCTCTGTTGCCGGTTTGGGCTTCGCCCCGGATCTGCAAGTGATCGATGACTACTGCATCGAGCGCGCCTTGATCGATTGAACCCGCTCAGCTGTTTCCAATAATAAAAAAGGCACACAAACATGAAAGGCAACTATCGCTGGTACATCGCCGGCTTACTGTTCTTTGCAGGCATGCTCAATTACCTGGACCGTGCGGCACTCTCGGTGGTTGCACCGCTGCTCAAGAGCGAGTTGCACATTGACGACGCGCAAATGGGCTTCATTTTCAGTGCTTTTTTCATCGGCTACTGCGCGCTGTGCTTTATCGGTGGCTGGGCCGCCGACAAGTACGGGCCGAAGAAGGTGTTCGCCTGGGCGGCCGGTACCTGGTCGTTGTTCTGCGGTTTGACCGCAGTGATAACCGGTTACTTTCAGTTGCTGATATTTCGCGTGTTGTTCGGCATGGGCGAGGGGCCAATGGGTACCACCACCAACAAGGCGATTACCAACTGGTTCCCGCGGGAAGAAGCGGGCCGGGCGCTGGGCTTCACCAACTGCGGGCAGCCGCTGGGTGCGGCCCTGGCCGGTCCTGTGGTCGGGCTGGTGGCGTTTAATTTCGGCTGGCGTGTGTCGTTTGTGGTTATCGCGGTGCTGGGCGCTTTGTGGCTGTTGGCGTGGCTGATGATTTTCAAGGACACCCCCGAGCAGCATCCGAAAGTTTCCCGGGCCGAGTGTGAAATGATTCGGGCCAGCCGTGAGGAAGTGCTGGTAGAAGGTGTCGAAGAAGGCCGCAGCCTGTTCAGCTATATCTTTTCGGTACCGGTGCTGGCAGTGGCGACCGCATTTTTCTGCTTCAACTACGTGCTGTACTTCTTCCTTACCTGGTTACCCAGCTACCTGATGGACTACCAGCATCTGGACATCAAGAGCATGAGCATCATTGGCGTGATCCCCTGGCTGGGCGCTGCTTTGGGCTTTTTGGGCGGCGGTTTTCTGACCGATGCGCTGGGCAAGAAACTCGGCAGTGTGATCCTCGCTCGCAAGATCATGCTCGCCCTGGGGCTGGGGGTCGCCGCAGTGTGCGTGCTGATTACCACACAAGTTTCTTCATTGGGCATGGCGGTGGCCTGCATCACCGTGTCCAGTATTTTCCTGTTCGTGACCCCGCAGATTTGCTGGGCGCTGATCCAGGACATCGTGCCCAAAAGCCGGGTCGGCGGTACCGGGGGCTTCGTGCACTTGCTGGCCAACCTTGCGGGGATCATCGCACCCACGCTGACCGGGCTGGTGGTGCAGTATGGCGGCGGTTACAACGTGGCCTTCGTCATCTCGGCCGCCGTGTGTGGCCTGGGTATGGTGGTCGTGGTGCTGGCGGTGAAGGGGCAGAACCCTCAGGCGCCGGCGGCTGTTGCGGTGATGCGCTAAGGGGGGGCTTTCGGGTACTGGCCGGGCAGAAACACCCGGCCTTGCCCCCAGGCCGACCGGGCCCACCCTGCGGGGTTACAGCGGTTTGCGTCAGAAGCTTTTCTTGAACACCACCCCGCCCTTCATGATCAGTTTGATGCCGTTGGCCGGGTCTTCCAAAAACCCCAGGCTCTGCGTCGGGTCGCCATCGACTACCAGCAGATCTGCCAGTGCGCCTTTTTCGATCACGCCAAGTTTGCCGGGGTAGGGGTTGCGGGCTCCGGCCATGGCCAAGAGTTCGCCATTATGTTTTGTCGCCATGTTCAGCACGTCGTTGGCCGCATAAAAGCGCGTCATTTTTGCCAGCTGTCGACCCTGGGTCGCGGTTTTTTCGGGGTTGAATAGAACATCGGTTCCCCAGGCGGTCCTGATATTGAAACGCTGGGCAAACTCATAGGCATTTGCAGTCCCCTGAGCCACCAGACGCTGACGTTCACGACGCACAGGGTCGGGGTAAACATTGGCATCTTCATCTTGCAGAAAAGGTTGCAGGCTCCACCAGATGTCGTTGTCGGCCATCATGCGTGCAGTTTCTTCGTCCGCCAGCTGACCATGTTCAATGGATCTGACCCCCGCCCGAATGGCCCGCTGAATACTTCTGGGCATATACGCATGGACCATCACATAAGTGCCCCAATCGGCTGCGGCGGCCACCGCCATTTTCAATTCCGACTCCATGAACTGAGTGCTATCCAGGTGATCGTGCAAAGAGGCCACGCCACCACCGGCCAACAGTTTGATCTGCGAAGCCCCGAGCAGCAGTTGCTCGCGGGTGCGCCTGAGCACTTGAGCATCACCGTCAGCGATCTCGGCGGCGCCGATCTGCTCGGTAAAACTCATTGACCTCAGGGCGCTGCGAGGGACCTCGGAGCGCATCCTGAAATCGCCGTGGCCCGAGGTCTGGGAAATCATGGCGCCCGAAGGGAAAATGCGCGGCCCGACCACAAGCCCCTCGTCTATGGCCCGTTTCAATGCAAACGACGGCCCGCCGGGGTCGCGCACCGTGGTAAAGCCTCGCATCAAGGTTTGTTCTGCTTCATGAGCGGCCACCAAATGCACATAGCCTGCATCCGAGCTCATCGCATCAAGTTCGGTGATGGCGGCCAGGGTAGTGTGCCAGTGGGCATCGATCAGCCCGGGCATCACCACTCGCTGTGCGCAATCTATAACCAGTGCGCCCTCAACCGGCGTGTTAACAGGCAGCATTGCATCAATCACGCCGTCTTTAATGAGTATGCAAACCTTTTCGTCAAGCACCGGGCTGCCATCGAACAACCGCAGATTGGTCAGCAATATGGCGCGTGCAGCGGCTTCATTGCCGGTGATTTGCCCTGCAATACCCGGCAGGTCCGAGCCCGGTACCCGGGGGCTTTTCAACCTGCGATAGAAGTCGCGCCGGGACAGGTCGATCATCATTCTCTGGTGAAAGTCCTGAATCAGCGGCGAGCTGCAAGTACAGGGCTGATGGGCTTCGAATTCGAAACTGTGGCTGGGCATATAACGCGAATAAGCAGGCATTACCGACCTCCGTTTGATCCTGGTTCAGGCACCCTCTGCCAGCAAGGTTTGCGACAGCATAGAAGATAAACCGCGCCTCGCCCGGGAGCAGGTGCGCTGCGGTTTACGATTGCTGCGCAACCGGACACAGCTACGAAAAGCGGGAGTTGTAGTCGCTGACGAGGAACGAGGCTGCGATCAGGGCCGCAGGACCTTCAGTGGCGGGGCCTGCTGCGCAGTCCATCGCAGCCTCGTGCCTCGTCAGCGACTACATGGTGGTTAGTTCATGTTTTTCTGAACTTTCTATTTGCTGCAGCCTATTCAATGATTTGCCGTTGTCGATTTAGGATTCGTCTCACGGGACCGATGCCATCCGAGCAGCAGCCCGCAGTCCCCCCTTTCTACTGCCCAGTAACGCCCATGGCTCAAATAGCCGGGCCCTGACGCAGTCGAGAGGAATGCATGAAACTGGAAATCTTCCGTACGTTGTGGGGCTTTACTGCCAGCAAGGCACAAGCCCTGGATGAATTGCTCACTGCCGGTTTCAATGGCATCGAAGCCCGCTTGCCACTGCAGGCCGGTGAGCGTGGGGAGTTCGGCGCTTTTCTGCGCAGCAATCACGTTCCCTATATCTGCACCCTGTTCAGTGACGCCGATGTCTTGCCCGATCAGAGCGCCACGCCGGCCCGGCACCTGGCGGACATTGATCGCAAACTCGGCCTGGCCTCTGAGCTGTCCCCGCGTTTCGTCAATCTGCTTGCGGGCAATGACCGCTGGCCTCTGGCGGTGCAGGTGGAGTTCTTTGGCCACGCCATGGAGCTGGCCGCCAAGCATGGCGTGTTCTGCAGTTTCGAAACGCACCGCGCCCGTTCCCTCTACAGCCCCTGGGTGACCCTGGAGCTGATCCGCCAATTGCCCCGGTTACGTTTCACCAGTGACATCAGCCATTGGGTGGTGTGCTGTGAGCGCTTGCTGGACGACCCGGCCGATGACCTTTCGAGCTTCGTTGAACGGGTGCATCACATCCAGGCCCGGGTCGGTTATGACCAGGGCCCGCAAGTGCCGCACCCCGGCGCCCCGGAATATGCCCGGGAACTGGCCTTTCACCAGGACCACTGGCAAGCCGTCTGGGCTTCGCAGCAGCAACGCGGCTATTCGGTCAGCACCCTGACTCCGGAGTTCGGGGCCGATGGCTATCTGCATCACTTGCCGTTTACCAACATGCCGGTGGCCGATCTCTGGACCCTCAACCAGTGGATGGGCCGCACCGAACGCGAACACTTCGACCGCTTCATTCGTGAAGGAGCCCACCATGAGTAATGCCTCGCCAACCCTGGCCAACTTCAACAGCATTCCGGTGGTCAATATTGCCGGGCTGTTCAGCATCGAACTGGAGCATCGCCTGGCTGTGGCCGAGCAATTGGGCCGGGCCGCCAGTGAAGTGGGTTTTCTGTACATCACCGGGCACGGGATCGATCCGGCGCTGATCGAAGGGTTGCGCCAGGCCGCCAGGGATTATTTCGCCCAGCCGCTGGACGCCAAGATGCGCCACTACATCGGCACTTCGCAGAGCCACAAGGGCTTCGTACCCGAAGGTGAAGAGGTCTATTCCAAGGGCAAGCCGGACCATAAAGAAGCGTTCGACATTGGCTATGAAGTGCCTGCCGATGACCCGCTGGTCCTCAACGGCACGCCGCTGCTGGGGCCAAATCACTGGCCTGACGTACCGGGCTTCCAGCACGCGGTACAGAGCTATTACCAGGCCGTGTTCGCCCTCGGCCGGCGCCTGTTTGATGGCTTTGCCCTGGCCCTGGGGCTGGAGGAGGGCTACTTCGACGCTCTGGTGACTCGCCCGCCGTCCAAGTTGCGGCTGATCCATTACCCCTTCAACGCCGAAGCCGTGGACGCGCCGGGCATCGGTGCACATACCGATTACGAGTGCTTCACCATCCTGCATGCCGATCAGCCGGGGCTGGAAGTGCTCAATGACCAGAACCGCTGGGTCGACGCTGCGCCGGTGAGCGGGGCGTTCGTGGTGAACATCGGCGACATGCTGGAAATCATGACCGCCGGGACGTTTGTCGCCACAGCCCACCGGGTACGCAAGGTCGCTCAGGAGCGCTACAGCTTCCCGCTGTTCTACGCCTGCGATTACCACACCCTGATCAAACCGCTGCCGGCCTTTGCCTCTGACGCCCAGGACTACGAGGCGCTGGCAATTGGCGAGCACATGTGGGGCCAGGCCCTGCAAACCTACCAGTACCTGCAAAAGCGCGTAGCGAGTGGCGAGCTTGAATTGCCGTCCCGGGCCCGCAAGCCATCGAGCTTCGGTCACCTGAAAAACACTGCCACTCAATCCTGAAAACACCCACGGAGCTTGCCACGATGAAAACCCACTACGCCCTGACCCGACTCAGCCTCCTGACCGCCGGGCTATTGTGCGCCGGTGCCGCCTTCGCCAGCACCGCAACCCCCGGCGAGTTGAAGGTCGGCATGGAAATCACCTACCCACCGTTCGAGTCCTACGACGCGAACAAAAATGTGGTCGGCTCCGACCCTGATCTGGCCCGCTCACTGGCCAAGGCGATGGGGGCCAAGGCCAGCTTCGTCGATACCAAGTTCCCCAACTTGATCAACGGCCTCAACGCCGGGCACTACGACGCGATCATCTCCGGCATGTACATCACCCCCGAGCGCCAGGCTCAGGCGCGCACCATCCCCTATGCCAACACCGGCGCCGCAATCATGGTGCCCAAGGGCAGTGATTTGAACCCTCAGGTGCCCGAGGACTTGTGCGGCCTGAAGATCGGCCTGGAGCAGGGCACCACCTGGAGCGGCAAGTTCAACGAGCTGTCCCGCGACTACTGCGTGCCCAACAACAAGGGCGCGATCACTGTCCAGGAGTTCCCCTCGGCCCCTGAAGTGACCCAGGCACTGTTGTCGAAAAACGTTCAGGCCCAGGTGGAAATCGCCGGTGCCGCACACATGATCGCCCAGCGTACCAACGGCCGGGTGGTGGTCACTTCGCACAAGCTGGTGTACCCGCAGACCCTGGGCATCTACGTCAAGAAAGACGCTGAGGATACGTATCAGGCGCTGGTCAAGGCCCTGGCCGAGAGCAAGGCCAACGGTGAGTACGCCGCGATGCTCAAGACCTATGACCTGGAACCGGTCTCCGAGTAATGCCTGAAATCGCGCCCTCGCCAGAGGGCGCGACTTGTGTGAGGTGTCTATGCAATTTGATTGGTCTTACTTTTTTTCGCTGTTTTCCCTGTCGGACTTTTGGGCAGCGAGCCTCACCGTCATCGAGCTAAGCACCCTGGCCTGGTTCCTGGGCATGCTGCTGGGTTTTGTCCTGGCATCGGCCAAGCTGTCGCGCTCGCCCCTGTTGCGGATCCCGGCGTCAATTTACATCTGGTTCTTTCGCAGCATTCCGCTGCTGGTGCTGGTGGTATTTATCTACAACCTGCCGCAGTTGCTACCGGGAACCGGACCGATCCTGTCGGTGCCGTTCTATTGCGGCCTGCTGGCACTGGTGGTGACCGAGGCCGCCTACATGGCGGAAATTCATCGTGGCGGGCTGATCTCGGTCGCCAAGGGCCAGAAGGAAGCCGGCCGCGCGCTGGGTATCGGCGTGTTCGGCCTGCAACGGCTGATCGTAATTCCCCAGGCTTTTCGCATCTCATTACCGACCCTGATCAACGAATACATCACGGTGGTCAAACTGACTTCGCTGGTGTCGGTGATTTCATTGACCGAACTGCTGACGGTCGGCCAGCGGCTGTACGCGCAGAACTTCCTGGTGATGGAAACCCTGGCGGCAGTGGGGGTGTATTACGTACTGATCGTCACCGTATTCGGCTTCGCCCTGCAGCGTCTGGAAAACTATCTGGATCTCAGCCAGCGCACCCCGCAAACCCTGGACAGCCTCTCGGCCCGGGGGCTGCGGGACAATCTGCCGGTCACGACGCCAGTCAAGACCGCCACTGCGGCCAAAGGCGCCGCCCCGGCCTTGCAACTGCAAGGCGTGCACAAGCGCTACGGCGATCATCATGTGCTCAAGGGCATTGACCTGAAGGTGCACAGTGGCGAGGTGATTTCCATCATCGGCCCGTCGGGCTCCGGCAAGACTTCGTTGATCCGAACGGTCAATGGCCTGGAAGCCATCGAGCAGGGGGAAATCCTGCTGTTCGGTGAAAGCTTCATCAATGCGGATGACAAACCGGGCAATCTTCGGGTTCGCCAGGGCGTACGGCGCATCGGCATGGTGTTCCAGAATTTCAACCTGTTCCCGCACCTGACGCTGCTGCAGAACATCAGCCTGGCGCCCCGTTACCATGGTGCCGGCCGCGCCCTGAGCGAACAGCGCGCCTGCCAGTTGCTGGACAAGGTCGGCCTGCTGGAACATGTCCATAAATACCCCCATCAACTGTCCGGCGGCCAGCAACAGCGGGTGGCCATTGCCCGGGCCATGGCCATGGACCCGGACATCCTGCTGTTCGACGAACCCACTTCGGCCCTGGACCCGGAGCTGGTGGGCGAGGTGCTCAGCGTCATCGCCAGCCTGGCCCGCGAAGGCATGACCCTGTTGATTGTCACCCACGAGATGGACTTTGCCCTGTCGATTTCCGATCGGGTGATCTTCATGGAAAACGGCCTCGTACAGCTGGATGCATCGCCTGCTGCTATCCGCCAGGAGCCGGGGGCGCAAAGGGTCCGGCGGTTTATCGGGCTGCAAGAACCGCAGGCAGGGGAGGCCGGAGCATCGCCTGAGTGCTTCGTATCAGCCGGCTGATACTATTGCGCCCCCATGACAGAACAAGGACGCAAGACAGTGGACAGGGAAATTATCTTGATGCGCCATGGCCAGCCGGATCTGGTCAGGGTCGACAAGGTTTCAGCGCTCGACATGAAGCGCTGGATCGCCCACTACGACCTCTCTGAAATCGTTGACCAGCCCGCGCCGCAGGCCAGTGTGGCGCTGGCCGCCAGCGCCAGAGTGATCGTGTCGAGCAGTGCGCCCCGGGCGCTGACATCGGTTCGGGCGCTGGGCCTTGAACCGGCCCATGTCGATGAGATTTTCTGCGAAGCGCAAATGCCCCATGCACGCTGGACACTGCCACGCCTGTCACCCTTTACCTGGGCATTTATCCTGCGCATCACATGGCTGTGCGGTTTCTCGGGGCAAGTCGAGTCAGCCCTCATGGCCAGGGCAAGGGCCAAAACGGCAGCGCAACGGCTGCAGTCCCTGAGCGGCGAAGGCGCCGTGCTTCTGCTTGGCCATGGCTTCATGAATCGATTGATCGCCAAGCAACTGGAAGTCGGCGGATGGACCCGCCATCAAAGCAGTGGCAGCCGTTACTGGAGCGCCACGACTTATCGCAAGGCTCAAGCCACAGACAGCCCGCAGGCTGACTGAGCCGTCAGTAACAGGGTCGAGACCACCCGCTCCCTGCATGAGCCGGCTTGCCCGCGATGATCCCGTACACACCGCAGTCATCCTGTCAGTGCGCGTTATCTTAGAACAGCTCGCTCCTACAGGGGGGCTGCTTGATGGGCTCAGGATTTGATGAAAATCTGCGCCGCATTCCCCCCCAGCCCCTCGGCCCCGACGTAAAACCGGTTAACCCGCTTGTCATAGACAATCGGGTTGACCAGCGTCGAGTGATGGTGGTGATGTCAGAGGGCTGAATTCGTCCGTTCTGAAACCATTTGACATATTTGATTTGTGATCACATATTGAGGGCCATAAGAACGACAACTCAGGTTTTGACTCATGACAGATGGCCCGATTCCTATTCCCGCATTGCGCCAGGTTTCTCGCGATACCCTGCAAGACCAGGTCTATCGCCAGATCCGCGAGGCCTTGATGAGTGGCCGTTTCCAGCCCGGCCAGAAGCTGACCATCCGTGGGCTGGCCGAGGCTCTGGGTTCCAGCCCCATGCCCGTTCGTGAAGCCCTGCAACGGCTGAGCGCCGAAAACGCCTTTGAAGTCACCGAAACTTCCCGTCTGCGGGTGCGCATGATGACGGTCGAACGCCTGCGGGAGATTCGCGATGCGCGGGTCGCCCTCGAAGGCTTGCTGGCAGAGAAGGCGGTGCTGTTGCTGAATAAAGTCGACCTTGATGAAATTTCCGACCTTTGCCAGCAGATGCAAAAGGCTGCGGATCAAGTCGATGTGTCCCGTTACCTGTGGACCAACTTCGCCTTTCACCGGCGTATCTACGCCGTGGCCCGGGCAGAACTGACCATGGCCGCCGTGGAGAATTTCTGGCTGCACATGGGGCCGTGTTTCGCCCTGGTCGCCCCCGACAAGGCTCACTTGCAGCGCTCAATGGAAGCCCACACACGCATCGTCGAGGCGCTGGCCGCCCGTGACGGCGGCGGGGCGCGCGCCGCAGTGACCGATGACATCATGCAGGCCGCCGATTCGCTGGCGCGTCTGCTCGTCAAGAACGACCTTTCGCGGTCGTCTGTTTCTGGAGGTAAACGTGCATGAGTGTCTTACAGCGGCTGCAGCCCTATCCCGGGTTACGAGTGTTGATTTCCGGCGGGGCTGCCGGGATCGGTGAAGTGCTGGCGGCGGCCTACCTGGAAGCCGGTGCCCTGGTGCATGTCTGTGATGTCAGCGAGCCGGCGCTGGCCGCGTTTCGCGACAAGTACCCGGGGACTGTGGCCACCCGCGCCGACGTCAGTGACGCAGCGCAGATCGAAGCGGTGTTCAAGGTTCAGCGCGAGCACTTCGGCGGCCTCGATGTACTGGTCAACAACGCAGGAATCGCCGGGCCCACCGGTGGCATTGACGCCATCAGCGATGCCGAGTGGCAGGCCACCATCAACATCAACCTTACGGCGCAATACCGCTTTGCCCACCATGCAGTGCCGTTGCTCAAAGAGTCGTCCCACGGCCACATGTTGCATATCGCTTCGGTCGCCGGTCGCCTCGGGTATGCCTGGCGCACCCCCTATGCGGCGACCAAGTGGGCTATCGTCGGTTTGATGAAATCCCTGGCGTCGGAGCTGGGCGAAAGCGACATCCGGGTCAATGCCTTGCTTCCCGGCATCGTCGAAGGGCCGCGGATGGACGCTGTGATTCGCGCCCGCGCCGAGCAGGTCGGGCTGCCTGAAGCCGAGATGCGTCAGCAATACCTCGACAAAATATCCCTCAAACGCATGGTGACGGCTGAAGACGTAGCGGCCATGGCGTTGTTCCTCTGTTCGCCCGCCGCCCGCAATGTGACCGGCCAGGCCATCAGTGTCGACGGCAATGTCGAATACCTGTAGGCCGCAGCCCTGTTAACCAGCTGCCCCCTGTAGGAGCGAGCTTGCCGCGCGAGCGCTTCAACGCGGCATCAAAGAGCTCGCGCGGCAAGCTCGCTCCTACAGGTTTTAGCGCCGTCGTCGCATCGCAGGCCCCAGGATTTTTTTCATAAGAATAAAAGTCGGAGAATCGTCATGTCCAAAAAACGCCCCGTGATCATTACTTGCGCCGTTACCGGTGCCATTCATACACCCTCGATGTCGCCCCACCTGCCGATAACTGCGCAGCAAATTGCCGAGGCAGCGATCGGTGCTGCCCAGGCCGGTGCCGCCATCGTCCACTTGCATGCCCGTGACCCCAACGATGGCCGCCCCAGCCAGGACCCGGCACTGTTTGCCGAGTTCCTGCCACAGATCAAGGCGGCCAGCGATGTGGTGATCAACATCACCACTGGCGGCGCGCCGAACATGACGGTTGAAGAGCGCTTGCAGCCGGTGCTGCAATTCAAGCCGGAACTGGCCTCGCTGAACATGGGCTCGATGAACTTCGGCCTGTACGAAATGCTCAATCGCTTCACCGAGTTCAAGCATGACTGGGAGCGTCCGTATCTGGAGGAGAGCGACGACCGGATCTTTCGCAATACCTTCCGCGACATTGCCCACATCCTCAATTCCTGCGCCGAGAACCGGACCCGTTTCGAAATCGAGTGCTACGACATCGGCCACCTCTATACCGCTGCCCACTTCATGGAGCGCGGCCTGCTCAAGCCGCCGCTGTTTATCCAGTCGGTATTCGGCCTGCGCGGCGGCATTGGCGGCCACCCGGAAGACCTGGCCCACATGCGTCGTACCGCCGACCGGCTGTTTGGCGAAGACTATGTGTGGTCGATCCTCGGCGCCGGGCGCGGGCAGATCCCGCTGGCAACCATGGGCCTGTCCATGGGCAGCAATGCCCGGGTGGGGCTGGAGGATTCCCTGTGGGACGGCCCCGGCAAACTGGCGGCGTCCAATGCCGATCAGGTACGGCGCATCCGCACGGTAGTCGAAGCCCTGGGCGGGCGCGTGGCAACCCCGGATGAAGCCCGGGAAATCCTCGGCCTCAAGGGGCGCAACCAGGTCAACTTCTAAACCGCGAGCAGGCCGCGTCACGGCGCGGCCATGCCCATCCCGCACAACAACAAAAAAGGGATAACACCATGCGTATCGAAGTACTCGTCGACGTTAAAACCACCCTCGGCGAAGGGCCGGTGTGGGACGTCGGGCAACAACGGCTGTACTGGCTCGACAGCGCCGATGGCCGGATCCTGCGCTGTACCGCTGACGGTCGCGAGTTAAGGGCTTGGGACGTGGGCCAGAAAATCGGCTCCATGACCCTGCGCCACAGCGGTGAGCAGGCCATCGTCGCCCTTCAGAACGGGGTGCATACCCTGGACCTGCACCGCGGCGAACTGGCCCTGATCATCGATCCGGAACCGGGACTGCCCGACAACCGCCTCAATGACGGCAAGGTCGACCGCCAGGGCCGGTTTGTGTTCGGCTCCATGGACACCCTGGAAGACAGTGCCAGCGCCAGGCTCTACCGCCTGGATGCGGACCTGAGCCTGCACACCCTCGATGAAAACATCATTGTGTCCAACGGCCCGTGCTGGAGCCCGTCGGGAGAAACCTTCTATTTCTGCGACACCTGGTCCGGCGAAATCTGGGCCTATGACTACGACCTCGTCACAGGGGCAGTGAGCAATCGACGCACCTTCGCCAAGGTTGATACCCGTGGCGGTGGCGCGGCCGACGGCTGCACCGTGGATGCCGAAGGCTGCCTGTGGCAGGCCCTGGTCTACGCCGGGCAACTGGTGCGTTACAGCCCGGACGGCAAGGTTGACCGTGTGCTTGAAATGCCGGTGAAAAAGGTCACTAGCCTGACCTTCGGCGGACCGAACCTGGACACCCTGTTTGTCACCTCGATGGCCAGGCCGCCGTTGCCGCGTTTCCCGGCCGACGGCCAGCAGCGCGGCGCGCTGTTCGCCATTACCGGGTTGGGCGTGCAGGGAATCGCCGAGCGCCGCTTCGCCAGCTAAGGCGTTTTTCAACCTTGCGCAACCTTGTGTCAGTACGCGCCCTCGCGCGCCTGGAGAGGCCCATGGCTACCTTAAAAAAAGCATCGCTGCGCAGCATCCACCGGCATTCCTGGGTGTCGCTGCTGGTGTGCTGGATGATCTGGATTCTCAACGCCTACGATCGCGAGATCGTGCTGCGTCTGGGGCCGACCATCTCGAAAAATTTCGATTTGTCCGCTGATCAATGGGGCACCGTGGCTACGGTGATCATGCTTGCTCTGGCCCTGCTGGATATACCGGGTTCGATGTGGAGCGACCGCTACGGCGGTGGCTGGAAACGGGCACGGTTTCAGGTGCCGCTGGTGCTGGGGTACACGGCTATTTCCTTTCTCAGCGGGTTCAAGGCGTTGAGTGGCAACCTGGCAACCTTTGTGGCGCTGCGGGTGGGGGTCAACCTCGGCGCCGGCTGGGGCGAGCCGGTGGGGGTGAGCAACACCGCCGAATGGTGGCCTGTTGAGCGCCGCGGTTTTGCCCTTGGCGCGCACCACACCGGTTACCCGATCGGCGCGATGCTGAGCGGGCTCGTCGCCAGCTTTGTGATTGGCACCTTTGGCGAAGAGAACTGGCGTTATGTGTTTTTCTTCGCCTTTGTCGTGGCCTTGCCGTTGATGATTTTCTGGGCCCGCTACTCCACGGCCCAACGGATCACCGAACTGTACGTCGACATCGCCGCCCAGGGCATGACTGCGCCCGACAGCGCGCCGCCGAGCCAGGTCAAGGGCCATGCCTTGCGCACGTTTATCGCGACCCTGCGCAATCGCAATATCGCCCTCACGGCCGGCAGCACCCTGCTGACTCAGGTGGTGTACATGGGCGTCAACATTGCCCTGCCGGCCTACCTCTACAACATTGCCGGGCTGTCCCTGGCAGAGTCTGCCGGGATGAGCGTGGTCTTCACCCTGACCGGGATTCTCGGGCAGCTGGTATGGCCATCGCTGTCGGACATTATCGGCCGGCGTATCACGTTGATCATTTGCGGGCTGTGGATGGCTGTCAGCGTCGGGGCCTTTTATTTTGCCAGCACCATGACCTTGATCATCGTCGTGCAACTGCTGTTCGGCCTGGTGGCCAACGCGGTGTGGCCGATCTATTACGCGGTGGCCTGCGACTCGGCCGAACCCTCGGCGATTTCCACGGCCAACGGCATCATCACCACCGCGATGTTTATCGGTGGCGGCCTGGCGCCAGTGCTGATGGGCAGCCTGATTTCCATGGGCGGCGGCTGGACCAGCCTGCATGGCTACAGCGTGTGCTTCCTGGTCATGGCCGGCTGCGCCCTGGGCGGAGCGCTGCTGCAACTGTTTTGCCGGCGCCCGACACCGTCGTCTGCGCTAGCTGATTCTCACAACAACATCGATGCGCCCTCCGGCCGTGCTGGCGGGGTGCCAATGTCGCTCGACAAGAGGCTGGTCCCATGAATAGCGCCACCCATGCCACTCCCCGCGACGAGCGGGTGCTGAACAAGCTGATGTTCGTCAAACTGATGCCCTTGCTGATCGCGGCCTACGTGCTGAGCTTTCTCGACCGCACCAACATTGCCCTGGCCAAGCACCATCTGGACGTTGATCTGGGGATCTCGGCAGCGGCCTATGGTCTTGGCGCCGGGCTGTTTTTCCTGACCTATGCACTGTCGGAAATCCCCAGCAACCTGATCATGCACAAGGTCGGCGCGCGCTTCTGGATCGCCCGGATCATGGTGACCTGGGGCCTGATCTCGGCGGCCATGGCCTTTGTCCAGGGGAGACGTCGTTCTATGTGTTGCGGTTGCTGCTGGGCATTGCCGAAGCCGGATTGTTCCCCGGGGTGATGCTGTACCTGACCTACTGGTTCAATCGCGAGCAGCGGGCACGGGCCACCGGGTATTTTCTGCTTGGCGTGTGTTTTGCCAACATCATCGGCGGGCCCGTGGGCGCAGCATTAATGCGCATGGACGGGCTGCTGGGCTGGCATGGCTGGCAGTGGATGTTCCTGCTTGAAGGGTTGCCCGCGGTGGCGTTTGCCTGGGTGGTGTGGTGCAAGCTGCCGGACCGTCCGTCCAGCGCAACGTGGCTCAGTGCTGAAGAGGCGCTGGGCATCGAGCAGCGAATTGCCCGGGAGACCGAGGAGGGCGCAGGGGCAGGCGGGCACTCCTTGAAACAGTGTCTGAACAAGCAAATCCTGCTGGCGATCTTTGTTTATTTTTGCCATCAGATCACGGTGTATACGGTGATCTTTTTCCTGCCGGGCATCATCAGCCGGTATGGAGAAATGAGCACCATGAGTGTCGGTTTGCTGACCTCCCTGCCATGGATCGCGGCGGCATTGGGCGCGGTCTGGCTGCCGCGTTACGCGACCACCCCCCGGCGCGCGCGGCAGATGCTGGTGGCAGGCTTGCTGACCATGGCGCTGGGGCTGGGGATTGCCGCGGTATCGGGGCCAGTGTTCAGCCTGATGGGTTTCTGCCTGTCGGCGGTGATGTTCTTTGTGGTGCAGTCGATCATCTTTCTGTACCCGGCCTCGCGGCTTAAGGGCGTTGCACTGGCTGGCGGCCTGGGTTTCGTCAATGCATGCGGTCTGCTGGGTGGTTTCGTCGGGCCGTCGGTCATGGGCGCCATCGAAATGAGCACCGGCGACGCTGTGAACGGCCTGAAAGTAATGGCGCTGGTGCTGGTGGTTGCCGCTTTGGCAGCGCTGCGCTTGCGCCAGGGACAAGAGCCGGTGCGGTCGCAGATTGCCCCCGGCGGGGTGGAGCGAGCTGTGTAAAAACAACGCGAATTGGGGTGATAACTGCGGTGCACCTGAGACCATCGCGGGCAAGCCCGCTCCTACAGGACGGATGGTCTCTATCTCTGTAGGAGCGAGCTTGCTCGCGAGCTGTTTGAAAGCCACGCGCACAGGTGCAATGACTGGGGTGGGCCTGAGATCATCGCGGGGCAAGTTCGCCCCTACAGGGTAGGGCGGTTGGTGTAAATGCCGGTGCAGCACCGGTGAAGTGTTTACCTCTCGCGCCCTGCATCGCGCCATGGATCATCTGTTCGGTCTGGCCGAGCGTCGCTCCAGTCGTGTGATCACTTCGTTTTTTGATGTGGTGCTGGCTACGCCCGCACATGGCACCCGTGCGTAAACCAAACGTCTAACCTGCGTGTTTGTGTCGCGATGCCTTCTACAACGTGCGCCCGTTGTTAGCCGCAACCCGGCATTTCTATCCTGTGACTTCTTCCAGCAAACCAAGAAGTTGCAAGCATGATTAACCCTTCTGAGCACATTCCCGAGGCCCGATCTGCAGCCAGCCTG
The DNA here is from genome assembly GCF_001294575.1 of Pseudomonas versuta. Lineage (NCBI taxonomy): Bacteria > Pseudomonadati > Pseudomonadota > Gammaproteobacteria > Pseudomonadales > Pseudomonadaceae > Pseudomonas > Pseudomonas versuta. Next base: position 2,533,874 of record NZ_CP012676.1, on the reverse strand, counting down.
CCTGGAAGCGGCGACGTTTATTCCGGCGCCTACAACTTCATGAGCAGCATCAGTGCCGGGGTTGATCCACGCACCGGCATGTTTTCGGCCTCGGTGACCTTGCCCACTGGAGCCGCCAACGATCTGCGCGGGCCGATCAGCCAATTGCGCCTCGGCTACAGCCCGTTGATGACCGAGGATCAGGGTTTCGGTCTGGGCTGGATGCTCGGTACCACGTCCTGGGACGGGGCCAGTCAGCAGTTGCAGCTCAATTCCGGCGAGCGTTTTCGTGGGGAGATTGTTGGCCAGAACATGCGCTTTGCGGACGTTCGCTTGCCGGTGGTGACGGTCACGGTGCAGCGCCAGGAAATGTGGGTGCGGCATAACGACGGCACCTCCGAGCGCCTGATTCCGTTGGCCGGGCATCCGAGCCTGTGGGTGGTCAGCACCCTGGTGGGGGCCGATGGCAGTGCCCTGAGTTTTGACTGGAGCTCGATTGGCAACGCCGCCTACTTGCAAAAGATCAGCGATGCCCAGGGCCGAACTGTGGTGGCGCTTTCCTACGACGGCTTGCAAACCCATCTGACCCTGCAGCCGGATACTCCTTCGCAGATGGTGATGACTTTTCAGCGCATCTCCGGGCAGTTACGCCGGGTGACGGTGGACGGACTTCCCGACAATGTCTGGCAGTTTGACTACAGCACTGCGAGCTCGGGTCTGTTGCTGTTGAGCAAATGCACCCAGCCCACCGGCAGTACCGAGGAAGTGACCTACAGCGAGGCCAACGGCCTGGCGTTGCCGCCGGGCGCGCCGTTCCCACGGATGCCGGTGGTTAGTCAGACCCGCAAGGAACCGGGGGACGGCCAGCCGGTGCAGCTGGTTCGTTATGACTACGGCCTTTATGGCTCCAACAACTACTTCGGCTGGCCGGCGGTGCGCCAGTGGCGCAACCGCGAGGACAATCTTTACAACCTGACAGGGGGTGGCGATTTCCTTTATGGCTCTACCGAAACCCTTATGGATGCCCGGGGTACTGTTTTGCAAACAGTGTCCCGCACCTTTAACCGTTTTCACTTGTTGACCCGCGAACGCACGTTACAGGGCCAGACCCTGCAGGAAACCCAGACCACCTATTACGACGAGCCCTGGCTACCGATTGCCCGGCAACTGCCTTACTTCCAGTTCCCGCACAAGGTGATCACTCGCAAGGCGCATCTGGACGGGCAGCGAGTGTTGCGTGAGTTAAGTACCGAGGAAGAGACCCGCTATGACGACTTGGGCAATCCGGTGTGGCACCGCAATGCATTGGGTGGCATTGAAGCGTCGGAGTACTACCCGGTCAGCGGTGAGACCGACCATTGCCCGGCCGATCCGCTGGGTCGCATCACCCGTCTGAAAAGTCGCACCGCAAGCCCGCCACCCGGCACCGAGGGCCCGGTCAAACAGACCCGATACCGTTATCAATCATTGCCTGTGCGCCAGGATGCGCCCGAGTTTGCACTGCCGACCTTTATCCAGAGCAGCGAGGAGAAACTGTTGCTGGTGGAGGGCGAAAAACGTACCGAGCTGGGCCGTTCCAGCCAGACCTTTATCGTCGATCCAGCATCGCCCCACCACGGTCGCATGCTCAGTGAAACTCAGACCGTGCAGGGTAAAAGCACCACCCGCTCCTACAGCTACCAGCTCAACCAAGCCCGCAATGCACGGTCGCTTGAGCGTGCGGTGTTGCAGGAAAACGTGACCATCACCGGGCACGACGGTCATGAGTCCAGCTCCCAATCCTCGCAAGATCTGTACTCGGGTTTGATGGTCACCGAGCAGACCGATGAGCAAATGCGCATCGCCTTTGCCCACGATGCCCTGGGCCGTGTAGTACAAGAGGTCGCCGCCCCGGATTCGGCGTTCGAGGCCGAGGTCAATTGGGCCTATTCGTTGTCAGCGAACGAACGCTGCCAGACCCGAATCGGCGCTTCCGGGCGTAAGGAAACGGTCTGGCTGGATGGTATGGGTCGGGAAGTACGACGTGAGAAACAGTCCGACAGTGGTCAGACCTATACCGCCTGGACCGGCGAATATGACGTGTTGGGCCGGGTATTTCGTGAGACCAGCTACGACCCCGGTAACGAAGACACTCCAGCCCTGAGCCTGACCACCGAACGCACCTTTGACGACTGGGGCAATGTGCTGACTGAAACGTCCGCCGATGGCGTCACCCAACACACGGTTGCCGACCCGGTAGCACTGACCGGCACCCGTTGGCAGACCGACGCCAATGGCGTGGACGGGGCCAAAACCGTGACGACCCACACCCTCGATGGCAAGCCGCTGACCGAGCAGTTGTACAGCGCCGACGGCGTGCTGCAGCACGAGCTGAGCTGGCGCTATGACGGGCTTGGACGTTGCATCAGCCAGTCCGACGCCATGGGCCGCAAGACCTTGCAGGAATGGGATGTGCGGGATCGACTGGTGTCGACCACGCTGCCTGATGGCAGTGTGATCAAGCGCACCTACGCCGAAGGGCATGACGGTGAGTTACCAGCCACGGTCTCGATCTCTCATCCTTCTTTGGGTATTAACGAAGTCGTATTGGGCGAGCGTAAATACGACGGTCTGGGCCGATTGGTGTGGGAAAAGGTCGGCCAGAGTGTCTCTGAATGGCAATACGCCGAAGGACAAATCCACGCCCATACCCGGACACTGCCCGATGGCACCGAAGTAGTCACAGAACGCCAACCAGAACTGGGCGGTGCGCTGCTGTCGATGCAGGCGCCCGGCATCAGCGTGTTCAACAAATACGATCCGTTAAGTGGCCGTTTGCTGGAAACACAGGGCAATCTGGGGCTGCAAAAAGATCATTGGTCGCCGTCGGGTTTGCTGACCCAAGCCGATTACGCCTGGCACGGTGATCAACCTCGTTCACAACAGCAAACCACCACACCAGCGGGCAAGGTCACGCGTCTGACCGATGCTGACGGCGCCGAACAGCGCTGCCAGTACGACAAATTCGGGCGCCTTAGTACGCAGCAAGGCCCAGACGTCACGGTCACCATTACCTACGATGCGGCCTCGCGGATTCACCAGCAGCGCACCCAATCAAAAGACGGCTCGCGAGACATGACCGTGACCCTGGGGTACGACAGCCTCGGCCGTCCGGCCCGTCGCATTACCGACACCCGTACCCCGTCCGGGCAACAGGTGGAAGTGCAAACCCAACAGTGGCGCCAAGACGGCAAGCTGAGTAAACGCGAACTGACCCGTGACGGCACACTGGTACGCAGTGAAACCTTCGATTACGACCTGCGCGGACGGATGATTACCCAGCAGCTAGTGGGCGAGAAATTACCCGAAGACGCCCACGGCAAAACCTACCGCGAGCAGCATTTCCAGTACGACGCCCTCGACAACGTATGCCGCCTCGAAACGGTATTTGCCGACGGCAGCGAAAACAATGTCAGCGTGTTTGGCTACAACCCTTCCGACCTTACCCAGCTAATACACATCAACCACAGCCGACCCGATTACCCGGCACCGGTCACCCTGGAGTACGACGCTCTGGGCAATCTCAAACGCGACGAGCGCGGTAATCCGCTGCACTACGACGCCTTAGGCCGACTGATCGGGGTAACTCTGCCTACCGGCCAGCGCCGTTGGCACTACGGACCGGGTGGCAACATCATCAAGACCGAAGACGCTGCCGGTCCACGTTGGCGCTACCACACCGGCGGCCAGCTCAGCTGCGAGGTGGGTGAAAGCACACAAACCCGCTGGGTCCTTGCCGGAAATGTTCCGGTGGCCGAAAGCCGGCTGGCCTCAGCGGTGCGTGAAGTCATGCTCTTGGGCACCGATGCCCAGGGTTCAGTAACTACGGAGGCCAAAGACCAAATCCAGACCCCGGTCTACGGCGCCTACGGTCAGAGCCAGCCCGGCGCCAGCCGTCTGGGGTATGCGGGGGTCTTGCGTGAAGAAGACAGCGGCTGGTACTTCCTCGGCGACTACCGCATCTACAACCCGGTGCTGATGCGCTTCCACAGCCGTGACAGCCTCAGCCCTTTCGGTGAAGGCGGCCTTAATGGCTATGCCTACTGCGCGGGCGACCCGGTGAACCGCATCGACCCGTCGGGCCATTCGTGGCTGGACTGGTTGCTGCCGGCGGTGGGGATAGCGCTGGCAGTGGTCGGCACCGTGGCCTCTTTTGGTGCCCTGGCGGCACCGACCGCGGCCCTGACGGCCAGTTACATAACGGCGGTGACCACCGCGACCCTGAGCGCGGTGTCACTGGCCGCAGACGTCGCCTCGATGGCCTTGCTGGCCACCGGCAATGAAAACGCAGGGCGGATTCTGGGCTATGTGGGCATGGCCACGGGCCTGGCATCGGCGGCGCCGTCGATTGCCGGGGCAGCGGGCAAGGCGGTTAAAAGTGTAGGCAACGCCGTGGGCCGCGGGCAGTACAAGCTGCAACATGCGGGGGGCGTGCCAAAACTTCAGGACCTGTCTTTCAACAAAGGTGATCCGAGGGAAATATGGCTTGGAACGCGTAACCTGAACCCTTACGGCCCTGCAAAACATGTTATCCCCCTTGCTGCAAGACGGTACGGCAACACCAGTTTGCAAGCGTTTGACGAGGTTCGGGAATATTACAGACTCTCCAGAGCGCCATTGGTTTTGCCAGAGAATATTGTTCCCAATGTGGTTATTAAAAATGCCGCGGGCGAGCCCATATTGTCCGTGTTCGAAAATAATCCCTATTATGTTAACGAAGTCAGACTGATTGCCGCCGATAAACACCCCATGTATCTGCCCTCCGAATTGCGCCGCGCAAATATAGATCCCTGGACTCAAAAATCATTGAGTGCCGAGTTTTATAATTGGCATATAAGCTCGCCGCGGAACATCACCAAAGTGCGTTTAACGAATCAACTTTCTCAACATATAACCCTGGATACCACTTGGGCGATCTGTCGGGACACCTGGTATACCGCTATTACCAATATACGTCGCTAGTTGGGTCTGTCCGCAGGTGCCGGTAGGACAATGGCGTCTGCGCCGCAAGTGTATGTTTGGTAGATGTGGGGGATGGGTGTCTTAACTATATCGCCCGCAAAGTTATAGATTTATTCAGCGCCGGTAACACCGGTCAGAAGTACTGCGCTGCTTTCGAGATGCTCTGAAAGTTCTGTTTCAGAGCGGTCTTGAAGTTTAAATGTGCCCATCGGCAGGTGTTGTTAGAACCCCTGTATGACCCGCCACTATTTTTTATTATCAATCGCCTAAAAAGAGATCGTTATGAATGCGTCCGTAAACAAACGTTTAGCTTCTGAGTGCAATGCTACTCTGCAACTTGTGGTCACCGACCAAAAGTCCACCCTTCGCGCTGAAGCCCTGGGCAGTGCAGAAGCGGCTTATAAAATGGAGGGCAGAAAGAATTATCACAGTCATTTCCAGCCCACTGGCCGTTATGTGCGCAGAGGCACAGTATTGACCGTCACCGTAGAACCCTCGGTCAGGGGGCTTGAACTGGTGGTAGGCCTATATGGCCAATATGCAAACCATAATGATGGAAAGGTCACCGGACGCCAGCTAGTTGCCTTGAATCCCGGCCAAAACCGGATTGAGGCATTAGTGGATGGCATGGTTTATGTACAAAACCGGATCTACAACACGCCAGCGACCGTCGAAATATACGGCGGACAACCCGTTCCAACCTATGTCAAAGGTGTGACAAGTCGGGCGGACTTCGACGTGCAGGTCGAGACCTGGAATACGGCTCCATTTTTCGTACTTGTCGGAGAATACGTCCTGTTTGATGTTCAGATGGTTCTGGCGACATCTTTGCCGGGTCTGGATCTGGACCGCAGGATTGAGATGATGGACTCCGTTGTCGCCACCACCAACGCGCTCTATGGGCTATCTAAGTACGCCAATGATGCCGCACACAAATCCGCGCACCGTATCCACATTATTAATCCTGACGTCGGCCCCGGTTACGCGTCGGCGACGGATTATCACATCACCTTCCAGAACGCCACCGCGGCGGGCCGCCACCTTCTGGCAGGCCCTGAAAATGATCAGTGGGGCTTTTACCATGAAGTCGGCCACACCTATCAGATGAAGGAGTTCAATTACAGGGGCGCTATTGAGGTCACCGTGAATATCCCCGCGCTTGCAGTGCAGGAGGCACAGGGCTACCCCAACCGTATCGACAGTGTGTCGGTGCGCAATGCGGTCGCGCAGTTTCGCCAGACACCGATTGCTGAACGTAATTTTTTAGGGCTCACCAATGGTTGGGTCCAGCTTCTGATGTTCGATCAATTGCGCCGTGGCTTCGGCGCTGATTTTTATGCACGGCTGTCCCAGCAGTTTCGCCTGGAGAACGCGAAAGGCATCCCCGAACCGCCAACCGATCTCGCTGTGATGCAGCACTTCATGATCACGGCTGCGACCGTGGCAGAGCGTGATCTCACTCCGTTTTTTGAAGAGTGGGGCATGCCGCTGGAGGCTGACACCCGCAGCAAACTCGCGCGGTTCTCTGCACTGCGCCACCCCATCTGGGACAACATGGACCGGTCGACCGACCTTATTGAGTCCAATGTTTCGCCCCTGGAGGTTCCCGGTACGTTAACCAGCCCGGCAGAGGGTGCCTTGTTTGATGTGAACCACGTACCGGTGTTCAAGGGGCGTGGTGCGCCGGGTGCGATGGTCACCATTGAGCAGGCGGCTCCCGGCGGCGACTGGGAGCGGGTGGGCACAACCACAATCGATGCTTGCGGGAACTGGTTGTTCATCGGCCAGTGTTTGACTGTTGGTGAACGCAAAGCGCGGGCAACACTCAGTCACGGCGGTACGGGTTTTGCGGTAAATGCCTTTACCGTTGCCCAGGCGGTCACTATCCCGCTAACCCTGATGTCTCCTGTGGGCAGTTCGGCGTTCGATACCAATCATGAGCCGGTATATGGCGGGCGAGGGACGCCGGGCGCGAGGGTCACGATCGAGCAGGGTATGGTCACAGGCGCCTGGTATGCGGTGGGAGCGACCCTGGTGGATACCAACGGTGTCTGGTCCTTGACCGGTCAGAAACTTCCCGCTGCCTCTCGGGAAGCGCGGGCGACACAAAGCAACGGCGCAAGCGGTTCTGATGTCACCCCCTTCATGGTAACGGCTGTACCCCCGGTTCTTGTGGCATTGAGCTCTCCCGGGGAGGGGGCCTTGTTTGATGTCAATCACGAGCCAGTCTACCGAGGTCGTGGAACACCGGGTGCTACGGTAATTATCGAGCAGCGTACAGGTTCGGGCTCATGGGTTTTGGTGGGCGGGACAACGGTCAATAGCTCCGGTGACTGGACCCTGGCCGGTGAGAAACTCGCCGCCGCAGAGTACCAGGCGCGGGCAACCCAAAGCGGCATCGGGGCCAGTATTGCAGTGAATGCCTTCACCGTTGCCCGGGCGGTTGAGGTGCGCGTCACATTGACCTCTCCTGAACGTGGGGCGACGTTCGATGAACACCACATACCGGTCTATCAGGGGCGGGGCACGCCGGGCGCCATGGTCACAGTCCAGCAGGGTACAACCACAGGTAACTGGTATCGGGTGGGAGAGGCCAGGGTCAATACCAACGGTGACTGGTCCTGTATTGGTCAGAAGCTTCCTGCCGCCACACGGGAAGCGCGGGCGATACAAGGCAGCGATAATTCCGTCTCCACAAGAAATACCTTTACCGTTACAAAAGTTCAGGTTCCGGTGACATTGCTCTCGCCGGGAGCAGAGGCCCTGTTTGATGTGAACCACGTGCCTGTCTATCAAGGCCGGGGGACGCCGGGCGCGATGATCACCATCAACCAGGGCACGGATACCGGTGGCTGGTATGTGGTGGGGACGGTGCTGGTCGGGCCCCGGGGTGACTGGTCTTTCGTCGGCAAGAAACTCACTGCCAGCCGTTGGGGGGTCGCGGCGGTACAGAACAATGACCATGGCGCAGGTGCAAGGCATAGCTTCAACGTCGAGCAGGTGGTCCAGATCCCTGTGACATTGACGTTCCCCGTCAATGGCGGGTCGTTCGATGAAAACCATGCCCCGACTTATGCCGGCAAGGGCACACCCGGCGCTACGGTTGCCATCGAACAGGGTACGCCCGCCGGCCGCTGGCGTCGGGTGGGCAGGGCCCTGGTCAATACCAACGGTGACTGGTCCCATGAGGGGCTTGCGTTCCCGGCCGGTCCAAGGGAAGTGCGGGTCACCCAAAATGGCAATAGTGCCGACTCTGTAAGGATTGCCTTTAGCGTAACGCCGGCGATTAAGTCAGGGGGCGCGGCGCCAGGTCTGGTGAGCTGAAGCACAAAACCTGATATCCAGCGCTGCACATCAGGCGACTGACCGGCCCCGGTCAGTCGCCTGATGTGCGCCCGGCAAATCACCGCGCCTCCCTCATGGTTGTTGAAACGGGATTGCCCTACATACCAGAGCTGCCAACAGGGAGATTGTTGAAGATTCGCTTGAATCGTGTAATAAGCCTGTACTTTTATTGCTGTTTAGGAATTAATAAGAACATTAGGATATGTTTTTCAGATAACTCCCATAAACTTTCAGACCCTTCTTACATACAAGATAAAATTTATAAGGGCTCGTAACTATTGAGTAATAGTTCGCCATTTATTGTTTGTTTTTTGTCTTGTGAATTGACTAGAATCCGCGCCGAGCAAAAAACACAGGTCCCTGTGGGGCGCCACGTATAACTTTTACTCTGGGTTGTCTGGTGGTGTGACGGGTTATCGTCTCGTAGAGTTGTGTCTGGAGGATTTATGGTTGCAAACAGTTTTCAGAATGAAGTGCCAACATCGCGGGTCAATATCAAGCTTGATTTGCACACCGGCGGTGCGCAGAAGAAGATGGAACTGCCGCTTAAATTGATGGTGATGGGCGATTACAGTAATGGCAAAGAGCAACGTACGTTATCGGAAAGAAACAAACAGGGGGTCAATAAAAACAACTTTGACAGTGTGCTGGCCGAGTTTGCTCCAGCCTTGACGCTGGCGGTGCCCAATACCTTGCTCGATGACAACTGCGACACCCCGGTCGAGTTGAATTTCCAGGGCATGAAAGACTTTGAGCCCGAACAGGTAGCCCGAACAGGTAGCCCGGCAAATCCCGCAGCTGCGGGCTCTACTGGCCATGCGCAACCTGTTGCGCGACCTTAAATCCAACCTGCTGGACAACGCCACCTTTCGCCATGAGCTGGAGCGCATTCTCAAGGACGACGCACTGAGCGATGAACTGCGAGCCGAATTGGCTGGCCTGGCACCACAAGCAAACAGTTAATTGCCATCCGGCCCGTTAATAAGGAAGTTAAGCGTCATGTCGGTAGAACAAACATCCCTGCAACACACTAAAACCCGCGATGCAGATAACGCACAGGGTGTATACGGCGCCTTGTTTGCCAAGATTAACCTCAGCCCGGTTGCGGAGTTGGGAGCGATTGAAACTTTTCAAAACCCCGAGTCCTTGTCGGAAGCCTCTGCGGATGAACGGGTGACAGCAGCTGTAAGTGTATTCCTTGACCTGCTCCAACAGTCTTCGCATAAAGTCGAGCGTCTGGACAAGATGCTGCTCGATGAGCATATCGCGTCCCTCGATGCACAGATCAGCCGGCAACTTGACGCCGTCATGCATCATCCTGACTTCCAGCGTGTAGAGTCGACCTGGCGCGGCGTGAAGTCGTTGATCGACCAGACCGATTTTCGCCAGAACGTGCGGATCGAACTGCTGGATATCAGTAAGGAACATCTGGTTCAGGACTTCGAAGACGCGCCTGAAATTGCCCAGAGCGGCCTGTATTTCCATACCTACACCCAGGAGTACGACACCCCGGGTGGCGAGCCGATCGCCGCGGCCATTTCCAACTATGAATTCAACCGCAGCCCGCAGGACATAGCCCTGCTGCGCAGCCTGTCCAAAGTGGCAGCCGCAGCCCATATGCCGTTCATTGGATCGGTAGGCCCGGCGTTCTTTGGCAAGCAGTCGATGGAAGAAGTGGCTGCCATCAAAGACATCGGCAACTACTTTGACCGTGCCGAATACATCAAGTGGAAGGCGTTCCGCGAGAGCGACGATTCCCGTTACATCGGCTTGCTCATGCCGCGCGTACTGGGCCGCCTGCCCTATGGTCCGGACACCGTGCCGGTGCGCAGCTTCAACTACATCGAAAGCGTCAAAGGCCCGGACCACGAGAAATACCTGTGGACCAACGCTTCGTTCGCCTTCGCTGCAAACATGGTGAAGAGCTTTATCAGCAACGGCTGGTGCGTGCAGATTCGCGGCCCGCAATCGGGTGGCGCGGTCACCGAACTGCCGATCCACCTGTATGACCTGGGTACGGGCAACCAGGTGAAGATTCCATCCGAAGTGATGATCCCGGAAACCCGCGAATTTGAGTTTGCCAACCTCGGTTTCATTCCGCTTTCGTACTACAAGAACCGTGACTACGGGTGTTTTTTCTCGGCCAACTCGGCGCAAAAACCGGCGCTGTACGACACCGCCGACGCCACTGCCAACAGCCGTATCAATTCGCGCCTGCCGTACATATTCCTGCTGTCGCGCATTGCCCACTACCTCAAGCTGATCCAGCGCGAAAACATCGGGACCACCAAGGACCGCCGTTTGCTGGAACTGCAACTGAACAAGTGGATCGGTGGCCTGGTCACCGAAATGACTGACCCGAGCGACGATCTGCAGGCTTCCCATCCGCTGCGCGATGCCAAGGTGACGGTAGAAGACATCGAGGACAACCCCGGTTTCTTCCGCGTCAAGCTGTACGCGGTACCGCACTTTCAGGTTGAAGGCATGGACGTCAACTTGTCGCTGGTTTCGCAGATGCCCAAGGCAAAAGCTTAAGTCACTCCTTCGTAGGGAAACGATGTCATGAAAATCGACCGCCCCCTGTGGGCTGCGGGTGCCTTGCTGTCCCCGCAACAATTCCAGCAGCAGGCTCGCTGGGAAGCCTGGGCCAACGAGAGCCTGGCCCACCTGGCCCTCGTTCACCCCTGGGGGGTCGAGGCGGTCGGCTTCGACCTGCAGGCCTTACGCCTGGGCAAGCTCAAGGCGACTCAACTGCGGGTACGCATGCCCGATGGCACCCTGATCGATTCCGACCATGTGGATCGGCTGCCGCCTGCTCTGGAGCTGGCCGCCCTGTTGCCCGGCAACGCCCGGACTGCAACCTTGCTGCTGGCGTTGCCGCTGGAGCAAGGCAATGGCAATAACTGCCTGTTCGACGGCTCGCGGGCCGACCGGCCGACCCGTTATCGCCAGCACTGGCGCCAAGTGCAGGACATCTACGCCGATGAGGTGCAGTCGATGGGGGTGCTGGGGCACGTCCTGAGCCTGCGCCTGGCCAACGATGAGAATGCCGATTATCTGACGTGCCCGGTCGCACGTCTGGTGCGCGACGGGCAGGGCGCCTGGCACCTAGACCCTGACTATGTGCCGCCACTGCTCAGCTTCGCGGCCCATCCGGGGCTGCTGGTCCAACTGGATAATCTGCTGACCCAATTGTCTGCCAAGCGGCAACGGTTGATGGGCATGCGGCGCGAGAGCAACCAGCGCATGGCGGATTTTGCCGTGGCCGATGTGTCGCTGTTCTGGCTGCTCAACGCGTTGAACACCTATCAACCGGTACTGGCCGATCTCAAGGCACAGCCGGCCCGTCATCCCGAGCAGGTGTACCTGGAGCTGATCAAGCTGGCCGGCAGCCTGCTGACCTTTTCTCTGGAACACGATATCGACAAGATTCCAGCCTATCGGCATGAGCGGTTGGAAACCGTATTTGCGCCCTTGATGCGCACCCTTTCGACCTTGCTGGAAGCCAGCCTGCCATCGCGGGTTATTGCCCTGGAGCTGGAGGCGACGGGAGCCAATCGCTGGCAAGTCACGCTCAATGATGCCCGCCTGCGTGAGCCGCAAGGTGCCGACTTCTACCTCTCGGTGCGTTGCCGCATGCCGGCTGCGCAGTTGCAGATCCAGTTCCCGCGCCTGTGCAAGGCGGGGCCTCCGGACGAGGTGGATTATCTGGTCAACGCAGCACTCGACGGCGTGCCATTGCAGGCCCTCAGTCATGTGCCGGCGGCCATTCCGCTGCGCCTGGAAAACCAGTACTTCGCCCTCGACCTTGATCATCCCAAAGGGCAGGCGATGCTGGCTGAAGGGACCTGCGCCTTTTACGTGCCGGGCACCTTGCCCGACATCAAGCTTGAACTGTTTGCGGTACTGCGCACATGAGCCTGAACATCAGCATAAAAACCGCTTTTACCGCGTCGGACCTGGATGCCTTATTGCAAGACAGCTACCTGCTGGTGGTCGAGTTGCGCCAGGGCGCTTCGATGCAAAACAGCCCGGGTTTATGGACCCGCTGCGAGCAGCAGGTCGAGCAGGTTCAGCAGGGCCTCAAAGACGCCGGTGTAAGCAAGCACAGCCTCGAGTTGATCAGCCACGCCCAGTGCGCCTTGCTGGATGAAACAGTCCTTGGTTGCGCCACGGACAATGCCCATGCCGACTGGGCCGGCAAACCCTTGCAGACGCGTTTTTTCAGCAGCCACCAGGCCGGTGAATTTTTGTACGAGCAGATGCGCGAAGCACTGTTGCAGCCCGCACCTGAGGTGCTGGTACTGACGGCCTTTCAGCGGGTCCTGATGCTTGGCTTCCAGGGCCGCTACCGCGATCTGAATGACCCCGAACGCGAGCAACTGCTGGCCGACCTCAATGCGCGCGTTGCCCCCCTGCAACTTAATCAGGCAATCACCACGCAAGGGAGCGGTCCATTCATGTCGTCGCTGGGCCGGTCAGCGTCGTCGCAGCTGCACATTCTGGCGGCGGGGCTGTTGCTGGTCGGCGTCTGGTGGGGGCTGGACCGCTGGCTGGGTGCACTGGTCGCCACCCTTGCGCCTGGCCAGGGGTGAGCGCTGATGACCCTCAAGCTGACACGAAGCCTGTGGCTGTGGGCCGGTGTACTGGCCTTTGCCCTGTTGTTGATCATGCCGTTTACTGGCTGGACCCGTGTCGTGGTTGCCCTGATGGTCGCGATCGGGGTGGCTCTGGCCTGGCGCCGCACGGGGCGCCTTTTTGCGCACCGGGGCCGGCGCCTGTTGCTGGGCGGCGAGGCATCTCTGCCGCCGGCTGCGTGGCGTCAGCCGGTGATCCTGGTCTGTGGGGACGGCCTGGGCGGTTTGTTTGGTGCAGTAACGGCCGGGCAACTGGCCGTGCGTACCACCGCGCAGGGTTGTTATGTGCGAGTACCGGCCGTGGACCAGCTTTGTACCGTGGCCACAGGCATTCTGGCCTTGCGCCCGGACTGGGGCGGGCAACTGAGCGTGATGTTCATCGCCAACCCCGGCGAGCACAGCGACGGCCAAAAGCTGGCGGGGCGGGTGCGGACCTTATGCAGCCAGCTCGCGTTGGTGCGCAAGCGTGGTATTGCCCTGCCGCTGGTGTTGGTGAGCTATCTGCAAGCGGCAAAAAGTGAAGGCGTCTGGTTCAGTTGGGAGGGCGCCCGGCCTGGCCCCGTGGTGCGTGACGCCAGTGCCTGCTGCACCCTGGCCGACTGGCAGCGCCAGGCCCCCGACAGCGCAACCGGCGCCTCCCGCCTGTGCCGCAGCCTTCAAATCGACAGTGCGGCCGCCTGGCTTAAGCAAAGCATACTGGCGCACTTTGCGAGCCGCGACCTTGGCCCGCCACTGGCCTGTGTCATCACCCAGGTCCCGGTGCTGCCAGGCACGGCCCAGGGCAATCTGTGGCAGCAATGGCTAGATAAAAAGACCGGGCTGACGGATGCCGGGCAATCGGTGGTGGGCGCCGATGCGGCGCTGCCATTTGCGGATCCGTTGCTCGATCTGTTGTCGGTCGGGCCCCGGCGTTCCCCGGTGTTGCGGGCCGGTATCACGGCGCTGTGGTTATTCGTGGTGGCTGCTGTGGTCGCCATGGTCAGCTCGGCCTGGGAAAACAAGCTGCTGTTGCGCCAGGTCAGCGATGATCTGCGCCGCTACCACGCCACTGCTCCCGCCGGACCGGCAGACCAGAGCCAATCAGCCTTGCGCGAAGACGCCGTTGCCGTGTTGCGCGAGGACGCCATGCGCCTGGACGCCTACTACCGGCATGGCGAGCCTGCTGCGCTCGGGCTGGGCCTGTACCGTGGCGAAATCTTACGCCTGCCTCTATTGGCGATCATTGCCAGGCATCGGCTGCCGGCACCGACACAGGTCGCAACCCCGGCGCCCGGCAAGACTTCCACCCCGGTGCGGCTGGACAGCCTGTCGCTGTTCGGCACCGCAAGCGCTGAACTCAAGCCGGGCTCGACCAAGGTGCTGATTGGCGCTCTGGTCAGCATCAAGGTCCAGCCAGACTGGTTGATCGTCATTGCCGGGCATACCGATGCCACCGGCAACCCTGAGCAAAACCTTCAGCTATCCCGCATGCGAGCCGCTGCGGTACGCGACTGGATGCAGCGCATGGGCGACATCCCCGACAGCTGCTTTGCCGTCCAGGGCTTTGGCGCCAGCCAGCCGTTGGCCAGCAATGACAGTGAGACCGGGCGTGCCGCCAACCGTCGCGTCGATATTCGCCTGGTGCCGGAAGCGGGGGCCTGCACGCTGCCCGCGACGACGCCGGGCTGAACCCCATCTGTCGCATCCCGCGGCAGTTGAATGTTGAGAAATGAGCTTCACATGGCTATTCCCGTTTACCTGTGGCTGAAAGATGACGGTGGTGACGATATCAAGGGATCTGTGGACGTACAAAAGCGCGAAGGCAGCATCGAGGTGCTGGCCCAGGACCACAGCCTGTACATCCCCACAGACAACAACACCGGCAAGTTGACCGGTACCCGCATCCACACCCCGTTCCTGTTCACCAAGGAAATCGACGCCTCCAGCCCCTATTTGTACAAGGCTGTGAGCAACGGCCAGACCCTCACTACAGCCGAGTTCAAGTGGTACCGCATTGATGATGCGGGCCAGGAAGTCGAGTACTTCAACACCACCCTGGCAAACGTCAAGGTGGTAAAGGTCGCGCCGAAAATGCACGACATCAAGGACCCGGCCAAGGAGCGGCACAACCACCTGGAACAGGTTGAGCTGCGCTACGAGAAGATCACCTGGACCTTCAAGGACGGCAACATCATTCACTCCGACTCCTGGAGCGAACGTCCGAGCGTCTGACGCCAGAAGACCTGCGGGCGGGTAACCGCCTGCAGGTTTGCGGTGTGCAGGGTTGAGCCTCCGTTCGCGGGCGCTGAGCCAAACACATCGAACGGCATGTGCCTTTGACGACCCGCCGAGAATCCACAACAGGGATGTACCCCATGGCCCACAATGCCACCCGTTTGCTGCGCCGCCTCAACCCCTATTGCGCCCAGGCCCTGAGTGCTGCGGCTTCCTTGTGCCAGAGCCGCGGCCACGGGCTGATCAGCATCGAACACTGGTTGCTCAAATTGCTCGAGCAGGGCGAGGGCGACCTGACTCTTATTGCCCGTCGCTACGAATGGGATATGGATGCCATCTGGCGTGGCCTGCTTGACCACCTCGACAGCCTGCCGCGCAGCGTGCAAGGCAAGCCGCAGCTGTGCGCCAGGCTGCAACAGCTGATCTGCAACGGCTGGCTGCTGGCTTCGCTGGACGGCCACTGCGAGACCCTGCGTTCGGCCCACCTGCTCGGTGCGCTGCTGGAAACGCCCGGGTTGCTCGCATGTGAGGCGGCCTGGCCGTTGCTCAGCATCAGCGCCAGCCAGTTGCAGCACTTGTCCGCACTGCTTGACCTGCACTCCGAAGAGCGCCCGCAGCTCCAGCCACAGGCCGCCGCGCAGTTCATCGAGATCCCGGTGGTGTCCACCGGCGATCAGGCGCAAGCGCAGCTGGCGGTACTGGACAAATTCACCCAGGACTTCACGGCCAAAGCCAGGGCAGGGCAGATCGACCCGGTGTTCGGGCGTGACGACGAGATCCGTCAGGTCATCGATATCCTCAGCCGTCGGCGCAAGAACAACCCGTTGCTGGTGGGCGAACCCGGGGTTGGCAAGACGGCGCTGGTCGAAGGCCTGGCATTGCGCATCAGCGAGGGCAATGTCCCTGACAGCCTCAAGCCGGTCAGCGTACGCAGCCTGGATTTGGGTTTGTTGCAAGCTGGCGCCGGGGTCAAGGGCGAGTTCGAACAACGCCTGAAAAACGTGATTGACGCGGTGCAACAAGCGCCGCACCCGGTGCTGCTGTTTATTGATGAAGCGCACACCCTGATCGGTGCCGGCAACCAGGCCGGCGGTGCTGACGCCGCCAACCTGCTCAAGCCGGCCCTGGCGCGTGGCGAATTGCGCACTATCGCCGCGACCACCTGGAGCGAATACAAGCAATATTTCGAGCGCGATGCGGCCCTTGAACGACGCTTCCAGACGGTCAAGGTCGACGAGCCCGACGACGCCAGCGCCTGCTTGATGCTGCGCGGCCTCAAGGCCCGCTATGCCAGCCATCACGGCGTGCATATCCAGGACGCCGCGGTACAGGCGGCGGTCAACCTCTCGCGGCGTTACCTCACCGGCCGCCAGTTGCCGGACAAAGCCGTCGACCTGCTCGACACCGCCAGTGCCCGGGTGCGCATGAGCCTGGACTGCGAGCCCCAGGCACTGGTTCGTCTCAAGGCCCGGCACAGCGCCCTGGAGCTGGAGCGCCTGGCCCTTGAACAAGACCGCCAACTGACTGGCAGCCCCGCCGCCGAGCGCCTGGCCAGCATCGCTGCGCAACACGCCGACCTGCAGCGCCAGCAAGCCGAACTGCAAGAGCAATACCGCCACGAACTCGACCTTACCCGACAACTGCTCGATGCCCGTCAGGCCCAACCGCCGCGCATGGACGCCTGCCTGCAGTTGCAACAACGGCTGAGCGCAGCCCAGGGCAACCAGCCCTTGCTGTCGCTGGACGTTAACGTGCGCAGCGTGGCCGAAGTGATTGCCGACTGGACCGGCGTACCCCTGGGCAGTTTGCTTAAGGACGAACAAGCCAGCCTGCTGCAGCTGGAACAACAACTGGGTGAGCAGGTGATCGGCCAGGATCACGCCCTTGGCGCCCTGGCCCGGCGTCTGCGTGCGGCCAAAACCGGTCTGACCGACGAGAAAGCGCCATTGGGCGTGTTCCTGCTGGTGGGCACCAGTGGCGTCGGCAAGACCGAAACCGCCCTGGCCCTGGCCAACCGGCTGTTCGGTGGCGAAAAATCGCTGATCACCCTCAACCTCTCGGAATATCAGGAAGCCCACACCGTCAGCCAGCTCAAGGGCTCGCCTCCCGGCTACGTCGGCTACGGCCAGGGCGGCGTGCTCACCGAAGCTGTACGCCAGCGGCCCTACAGCGTGGTACTGCTGGATGAAGTGGAGAAGGCCCACCGCGATGTCCTCAACCTGTTCTATCAGGTGTTCGACCGCGGCTGCATGCGCGATGGCGAAGGGCGCGAAATCGACTTTCGCAACACCGTGATTCTCATGACGTCAAACCTGGGCAGCGATCAACTGCACGCCTGCCTGCAACAGTCCCCTGAAGCGCCGGACAGCACCCTGCATCAGTTGCTGCGCCCGATCCTGTGCGAGCACTTCCAGCCGGCCCTGTTGGCGCGGTTCCAGACCCTGATCTACCGCCCCCTGCAAGCCGACGCACTGGAGCGCATCGTGGCGATCAAGCTGGGCCAGGTTGCCCGGCGCCTGCAGCGTCACTACGCCCTGGAGTGCCGCATCGACCCCGCCCTCAACCAGGCGCTGGTGCAGGCCTGCCTGCTGCCGGACACCGGGGCGCGCAACATCGACAGCCTGCTCAACCAGCAGATCCTGCCGGTGCTCAGCCAGCAGTTGTTGCAACGTCAGGCTGGCCGCCAGAAAACCCTTGGCGTGCACCTTGGCTACAACGCTGAAGACGGCATTGTCCTGCAGTTCATTGACGCTGCAGATGCGCAGTTACCCGGCGCCAAGGAGGCCTGAACATGTCCACTCAACTGCGCACTTTTTTTGACCACAGCCGCCATAAACTGTGGGTACGCAATGTGACTTCGCAGCTCGACGTCCTCGCCTTCGAGGGCCGCGAAGGCCTGAGCCAGGTGTTCAACTACCGGATTGAATTCACTTGCACCGACACTGATATCGCGGCCGAGTCCATGCTCGGCAAAGACGCCAGTTTCAGCCTCTACGCCCCCCTTAAACCGCTGCCTTATCGGGGTTTTGTCCGGCCCGAGATCAAGCCCTTGCGGGCATTGAACGGGGTGATCAGCAGCTTCAGGCGCCTGTCCGGTTCACGCGACGAAGGCCGCTACGAAATCACCCTCGAACCCCGCCTGGCGCTGCTGGGTCGCGGCCGGCAGTTCCGGATCTACCAGCACCAGACGGTGCCGGAAATTGTCGAAAGCATCCTGCGCAGCCGTCACGACTTTCGCGGCCAGGATTTTTTCTTCAACCTGCTATGGGAATACCCCAAGCGCCTGCAAGTGATGCAGTACGGCGAAAGCGACCTGGCCTTCATCACGCGGCTGCTGGCCGAGGTCGGCATCTGGTACCGCTTCACCCGCGATGAGCGCCTGAACATCGACGTAGTGGAATTTCACGATCACCAGCGCTTCTACCAGTTCGGCGTCGAGGTCGACTACCTGCCGCCCTCGGGCATGAGCAGCAGCGGCCACGACAGCGTCTGGGCCCTGCAATCGAGCCACCAGGTGGTGGAACGCCACGTCAACATCCGCGCCTATGACCCGCGCAACGTCCACGCCCATCTCGACGGCGAACTCGACCAGACCCGTGGCGCCAGCGGCACCTACGGCGAGGCCTACCATTACGCCGAGCCCTACACCGAAATGGGCGACCGCTACGCCTATGACGACGACCTGCCAACCGAAAGCGGCTACTTCTACGCGCGCATTCGCCACGAACGCTACCTCAACAGCCGCACCGGCCTCAGCGGGGTCAGCAGCAGCGCGACCCTGGCCCCCGGCCAGGTACTGACCGTCAACGGCGGCCCGCCCCAGGCCTTCCTGCCGCGCATAGTCATCACCCGAGTCACCACCCGGGCCGCCCGCGACCGCAGCTTCGAAGTCAACTTTGAAGCCATGCCGTACTCGCAAACGGTGTGCTTTCGCCCGCCCCTTGAGGCCAAACCCCAGATCGCCGGTACCGTTGCGGCGCGGGTCACCAGCCCGCAGCAACACGACCCCTACGCCCACATCGACCTCGAAGGTCGCTACAAGGTCAACTTCCTGTTCGACCGCGACAGCTGGCAGCCCGGTGTAGAAAGCCTGTGGCTGCGCCTGGCCCGACCCTACGCCGGTGGCACCCACGGCCTGCACCTGCCCCTGATCCCCGGCACCGAAGTGGCGGTGGCCTTCGAACAGGGCGACCCCGACCGCCCGTACATCGCCCACGCTTTGCACGACAACGAGCGCCCGGACCCTGTGAACTTGCGCAACTACAAGCGCAACGTGCTGCGCACCCCGACCAACAACAAATTGCGCATGGACGACACCCGCGGCCAGGAGCACGTAAAACTCAGCACCGAGCACAGCGGCAAGAGCCAGTTGAACCTGGGGCACATCGTCGATGCCCAGCGCAAACAGCGCGGCGAAGGTTTTGAACTGCGCACCGATGGCCGGGGGGCGATTCGGGGTGGCAAGGGCCTGTTTATCAGTGCCGATGAACAGCTCAAGGCCCAGGGCGAGGTTCTGGCCATGCAATCGGCCACTAGCCTGGTGCAGGGAGCGAAACAGCAAGTGGCCGACTGGCAAATCATCGCCCGGGCCCACCACAGCCGCCCGCCCGCGATTGACGGTCTGCAGCAGTTTCAGGACAGCGCCAAAGAGCTCGACGCCCCGGCGATCCTGCTCAGCGCACCCAAGGGCATCGGTGCGGTAACCCCGGCCAGCCTGCTGCTGAAAAGTGGCGAGGCGCTGTATGTGCAAAGCAATGACGAAATCAACCTGGCCGCTGCCCAGCGCCTGTCCCTTCACGCCAACCAGGCCATCTCGCTGCTGGCCCAGCAAGAAGGCATGCGCCTGGTCTCGGGCAAAGGCCCGCTGGCAATCGAATCCCACGGCGACGTAATGAACCTGATCGCCCAGCAGGACATCACCCTGCAATCGGTGCTGGGGCACCTGCAAGTGACCGCCAAAAACGGCATCACCCTGGGCTGTGGGGGTGCCTATATCCGTATTACCCCGCAAGGCGAGATCCAGATTCACGGCCCGGGGCTGATCAGCGTTAAAGGGCAGCACCGCCTGAATCCGGCATCCAGTGCAGATTTCCCCCTCCCTGAATTGCCCGATTCGGTGTGCAAGGAGTGCCTGAAAAAAGCCACTGCTGCGGCACAGGGTTTTGTAGCCAGAGAGGCGCAAGCATGAGTTCTGTTGATCGGGATACCTGGATCGAGCTGTTGGAGGTTTGCTGCGCACAAGTCAGCATCACCAGCCTGGATATCATTATTGATCAGGCCGCCGCTGACTCTGCGTTGCTCCCCAGTGTTCTGAGTGTCGAGCCTTCGTTGCCATGGCACTCATTATTCACCGGGTTGCCGGAGGCCGGCCTGGAGGATGAGGCGCCGTTGCTGGTGCGCGTCGATCTGGCGCAGCCCCTGCAGCGCCAGTGGCTGGTGGGTCTGGTGCAAGCGCTGGGTGGCCGTTCGCAGTTGCTGGTGCTGGCCTCCCTCTGGCCTTTTCAGGTCGTGGCCGAACATCTCGGACGCTGCCTGGAAGCGAGTAATGGTGGCTGTTCCGGCCTGTTGCGCTACTACGATCCGCGTCTGTTTCCGTTGCTTTTCAGTCATGTGCTTGAACCCGAACAGCAGCAGCAATTGTTGCGTCCGGCGGTCTTCTGGAGCTGGCTCGATCGCGACGGTCTTGCCGAAAGGCTTTTGGGAGCCCCCGATAACCCTGACTGGCCCGAAGACTTCGCCCCCATTGAACTGAGCGACAGCCAGCTGGAAACCCTTTGCTGCGCCAGCGATGCCACGCTGGCGATGCTGAGTCTTGCCGATGCCTTGCCGTGTGAAGGGAGCGCAGAAGAACGCTTTCAGATTTGCTTCGCGGCAATGCTGGACGCCACCCGGGACGGGTTGCTGCTGACTGCGCAACGCGAAGCCTACACCCTCGAAAGGTTGCGCAAGCTCTGTGCGCACCGCCCCGGACAAAACAGGAATTGAACCTTATGCCCAGATCCAGGGACGGCAGGTATCGCAGCGTCTTGCTCGGTACGCTAGTTGGCGTTTTGCTCGTGCACAACGCCAAGGCCAGCACGCTCGAAGCCATCAATCACACCCACTGGGCGATCAACCGCTTCAGTGTGGATGGCCGTTCGGGCCTCGACATCATCGGCCCGTACCAGGGTGGCGGGGGAGGTTGCTGTTACAGCGCGCCGTCGCGCTGGCAGCCGGGGCTTACGGTGCGTGTTGATTGGGAAACGGGGGCAAGTGGAGTCAGTGAACTTGCGGATGAATTTCCCGGTTTTGCCGATAGGCCTAAGTATTTTGCATGGAAGCAAAAAGTGAATGCCCAAAAACGCCAACTCAGCAAAGTAGTCCCCGTCCCCGACTACACCGGCCAAAAAGTCTGTGGCCTGACCGTGCACTTCCTGCCGTGCGATGAGCTCCAGGTCACTACGTCCTGCTACGCCTTCGGCAGCCCCGAATACCCGATCAAAACCCCACTGCACCTGCCGGAGCCTCAGTCATGTCCGCAATAAAGAGCCGTTTGCTCGTCAGAATCTGCGCCATGGTCGGGGCTGTGCTCGTGCAAAGCGCTCAGGCCAGCACACTCGAAGCCATCAATCACACCCACTGGGCCATTAACCGCTTCAGTGTGGACGGCCGTTCGGGCCTCGACATCATCGGCCCGTATCAGGGTGGCGGGGGAGGTTGCTGTTACAGCGCACCGTCGCGCTGGCAACCGGGGCTGACGGTGCGTGTTGATTGGGAAACGGGTGTAGCAGGTTCTAAAGGTTTTCCCGGTTTTGCTGATCGAGCCCGCTATAACTCTTGGCTTGAAAAAATGGAGGCTCAAAAACGCCAACACAGCAAAGTAGTCCCCGTCCCCGACTACACCGGTCAAAAAGTCTGCGGCCTGACCGTGCACTTTCTGCCGTGCGATGAGCTCCAGGTCACTACGTCCTGTGATGCCTACGGCAGCCCCGAATACCCGATCAAAACCCCGCTGCACTTGCCGGAGCCTCAATCATGTCCGCAGTAATGTGCAGCCTATATCTGGAGGTGTAGCGATGAAACCGGTGATCCGTCAGGGAGACACGTTAAGAGAATATGGAGGCGAAGTGCTGGAGGGACATTACGAGTGTCACGGCAAGCCGATTGCCTGTCAGGGCGATGCGGTGCACTGCAATCTGCACGGCCGGACCGAGATCGCCGAAGGCAGTGATCTGCTGCATATAAATGACCGGCCGGCGGCATTGCACGGTCATCGCAGCGCTTGTGGCTGCACGCTGGTCAGTTCAATGCCAGACAGTCTGGTGGCTTCATGAATACCGCGCCCGAGTTTGCCGCCTATCCCGTGGCACCGGCGCCGGTGTATTCGCGCTGGCTGGCATGGGCTGTTGCATTGCTGGTGCTGTCGGGCAGTGCCGGTGTGGCTTTGGGTTCGTTTATCGAGCCGCGCACGGCGGTTGTCGGTGGCGCTTTAGCAGTGCTGGTATGGCTGCTGGCCCTGTTGTTGCGCGTGTTGTACGTGCGCTTCAATCGGCATAACGCACTGTGTTATGCCGAGGCGGCGCAGCAAGCAGGTGAGGTCTGGTGGAAGCGCCATCGGGAGAAGGTCGCGCTGGTCGAGTCTGTACTGTTGGGCGCGACATGCAGCACATCACAACACGGGCGCCGGCTGTTCAGTCCGGACCATCAGCCTCCCGCACCGGCTAAAACCGACGAAGGTCAGACGTTACGCCTGGGTCAGGTGTTTGGGAAAGAGGTCGCCGAACGTGAGCGCAATCTGGCGATTTTGCTCGCTCTACAGTGGCAACAGCAGCGCACTGAAGATTCAGCCGTTGAGCCATTACGTTGCTACTGGCAGGGCTCAATGGCGGCCTGGCAAGCATTTGTCGAGCAGATGGCACGCTGTTAGGCGCAGGTTCAACTGCCCGATCAGCCCGAACCGTGGCAGGGGATGCAGAGCCTGGATGCGGTTATTGATCAACTGCAGGGTGCTCCTGCAACTGCCCGCATTCTCTGTGCCGGTTGCGAGTCTTCGCCTTTGCAGCAGGAAAGCCGCTTGCCGGCAGGCGAAGCCGCGGTGCTCTGGGTGCTCGGCCCGGAAGGTGGCGTGGGCTTTTCTCGGGGGGAATGGTTTGCGGCAGATACGGACTCCCTGCCTGCGGTGGCCAGGCGAGCGCTACAACAGAGCGAGCTGGCGGCACCGACGCCAATCTGCGTGACGTTTTCTCAGCCTAAGGTGCCTGATCTGTCTGCTTCCGGCTGGAACACCAGGCAGCACGTGCAAGACGCCAATTTTGGCGCCCTGGAAAGTCTGCAAGCCATGGTCGTACAAACGCTGGCTGCCTGGTATGTCGAGCAGCATCAGGTGCCTTGCGCCTGGCTGGCGAACGACCCTCATCACACTCTGGCCCTTGGAATCGTGCACCCCCATGACTCAAACAGTTGATTCTCCAAAAATCTCCCCCTGGAGTACGGCCTTACTGCTTGCGGTGATCCTGGCGTTGCTGGTGGCTACGGGCGCGATGATCTGGTGGTGGTTGATGGAGCCCCGGGTCAGCAGTCGTGCCGTCATGCAGGAACTGCTGCTTAAGGGCTTATTGCTGTGGGCATTATTGTTCGGTATGGCACTCATCACCTGGCAGATTGTTCTGCGCGGGATCCGCAAGCTGGTATATGGCTCCCGTTGGTCGCCATTGTCACCTTCCAAGAAGCCGGATACACCGGATCACCAGTCGCAGTTAACTCAATATTTGCAAACCCAATACGGCCTCTTCTGGCGCTATAAAGTCCGGCTGTTGCTGGTGGTGGGTGAGCCGGCAGAAATCGAAGCCGTGGCTCCGACCCTGGCCGCGCAGAAGTGGCTGGAGGGGCAGGGCACCGTGCTGTTGTGGGGTGGCAGCGCGCTGCTGGCGGCAGAGTCGTTCCAGCGCAATTGGGCCGGGCTCAGCCGCTGGCGTGCGCTGGACGGGGTGGTCTGGGCATTGACTGCAGCCCAGTACGCCGATGACGGGGCAACGACCTCGGGTGCGCGGCAGTTGCAGAGCCTGGCCCGCAGCCTGCACTGGCAGTTGCCGTTGTACCTGTGGCAGGTCTGCGAGAGTGCCTGGCCGCAGCCCTCGCGCAAGCTGCAGGAGGTCGGTTGCCGGTTGCCTGCACGAGACAGCGCTGCGGCGCTGGAAACTGCGCTGAATACCTTGCTCGAGCCTCTGCGTCGTGAGGGGCTGGAGCAGATGAACACCGACAGGAGTCACGATTTTTTGCTGCGTCTGTCGCGGGATTTGCAGGTCGGGGGCATTGCCCGCTGGCGGTGTACCCTGGCGCGGCTGGCCGCCTGTTTCGGCCATGGCGTGCCGTTGCGCGGGTTGTGGTTCAGCCTGCCGCTGGCGGCCCCGACCCATGAATCGAAACATGACTGGCTGGCACCTGCGGCGTGGCACGGGGTGCTGGGCGACAAGTCCGGGCGCCGTCGATTGGGCTGGAGCGCTCCGCGGGTTGCTTATGGGCTAGCGCTGGGTTTGGCGCTGGTGTGGGGCGCGGGGTTGTTGCTGTCGTTTATCAGCAACCGGGTGCAGATCGCCCAAGTGCAAAGCTCCTTGGCGGCGTTGCAGCAGCCGGGCAATGCGGACGAGCAACTGAGGGCGTTCAACGATCTGGTGCGCGAGCTGGGACGCCTGGATTATCGCGCCGAACATGGCGAGCCCTGGTATCTGCGTTTTGGCCTGAGCCAGAACCAGCACCTGCTGGAGGTCATGTGGCCGCGCTATGTCGAGGCCAACAATAGCGTGCTGCGTGACCTGACGACGGCCAGGTTGCAGCGCCAGCTCAATGCCTTGATCCGCTCGCCGGCGGGCAGCCCGCAACGGGCCGAACGGGCGCAAGGCGCCTATGAACAATTGAAGGCCTACTTGATGCTGGCGCGCCCGGAAAAAGCCGATGCGAGCTTTTTGGTCAAGGCGCTGGGCAACGCCGACCCGCTGCGCGACGGGGTGTCGCCGGGGCTCTGGCAAGCGCTGTCGCCGAGCCTGTGGCAGTTCTACGGTGAGCATCTGGCGGCGAATCCGCAGTGGGCCATCAAGGCCGACCCGGGGCTGGTGGCGCAGGCGCGCCAGATCCTGCTCAGCCAGTTGGGCCAGCGCAACGCCGACACCCACTTGTACCGTCAGGTGCTCGACGCGGCGGCCCATCATTACCCTGATTTGAGCTTGCAGCAGATGGTGGCTGAAACCGACGCGGCGGCGCTGTTCTCCACGGCGGCGCGGGTGCCGGGGGTGTTCACCCGCCAGGCCTGGGAGGGTCAGGTGCGCCGGGGGATTGAACAGATCGCCGACGCCCGGCGCGAGGAAATCGACTGGGTGCTCAGCGACAATCAGGCCGAGATCGCCCAACAACTGACCCCTGACGAACTGCGCGAACGCCTCACCGAACGCTACTTTCAGGACTACGCCAACGCCTGGCTGGATTTTCTCAACAGCCTGCGCTGGCAGCAGGCCGCCAGCTTGCCGGGGGTGATCGATCAATTGACCCTGATCAGCGATGTGCGCCAGTCGCCGCTGATTGCGCTGATGAACACCCTGGCCTATCAGGGCCAGGCCGGCACCCGCAGCCAGGCCCTGGCTGACTCGCTGATGAAGTCGGCGCAGCAGTTGATGAACCAGGACAAGGTCGAAGCGATCGACCAGCAAGTCCGTGGCCCGGGCAGCCCGCTGGACGCCACGTTCGGTCCGCTGCTGAGCTTGCTGGGCAAGGACCCGGCGGGCAATACCGAGACCGAGCGCTTGAGCCTGCAGGCCTACCTGACTCGGGTCACCCGGGTGCGCTTGAAACTGCAGCAAGTGAGCACCGCGCCCGACCCGCAGGCCATGACCCAGGCGCTGGCGCAAAGCGTGTTTCAGGGCAAGAGCATCGACCTCACCGACACCCGGTCCTACGCCAGCCTGGTGGCCGCCAGCCTTGGCGAACAGTGGAGCAACGTCGGCCAGACGCTGTTCGTGCAACCGCTGGAGCAAGCCTGGCAACGGGTGCTGCAGCCCTCGGCGGCGGGGCTCAACAGCCAGTGGCAGCGGGCGATTGTCAGCGACTGGCAGGCGGCTTTTGTCGGGCGCTACCCGTTTGCCGACACCCGCAGCGATGCCTCGCTGGCGATGCTGGGGCAAATGATTCGGGCTGATTCGGGGCGCATCGAACGTTTTTTACAAAGCCAGCTGAGCGGGGTCTTGCGCAAGGAAGGCAGCCGCTGGGTGGCCTACCCTCAGCATGCGCAGGGCCTGCGTTTGACCCCGCAGTTTGTGGCGGCGATCAACCAGCTGAGCCACTTGGCGGATGTGCTCTACACCGACGGTGGCATGGGCCTGAGCTTTGAGTTGCAAGGCAAAGCGGTGCGCGATGTGGTGCAGACCACCTTCATTTTCAACGGGGCCAAACATGAGTACTTCAACCAGCGAGAGTTCTGGCAGCGCTTCAACTGGCCGGGCAGCAGCGACCATCCGGGGGCGAGCCTGAGCTGGATCAGCGTGCGCACCGGCGAACGTTTGTTTGGTGATTACCCGGGCACCTGGGGGTTGATCCGCCTGCTGGAACAAGCCCGGGTCACGCCGCTGAATGATGGAGAGAGCCGCTACCGGCTGGTGCTCGATGCTCCGGACGGGCTGGGGTTGACCTGGCACCTGCGCACCGAACTGGATGCCGGGCCGCTGGCCTTGCTCAAGTTGCGCAACTTCACGCTGCCGGGGCAGATATTCCTTGGCGAGAACGGCGCAAAAACCCTGTGAAAACCTTCGTAGCAGCTGACGAGTGAAACCGGAGCCATTGTGCACGCTGGATTACGGTCGCTGCGCGACCGGACGTAGCCTTCGGCGACTGCTACGAAAAGCGGAGTTGTAGTCGCTGACGAGGAACGAGGCTGCGATAAGGGCCGCAGGGCCTTCAATTGCGGGGCCTGCTGCGCAGTCCATCGCAGCCTCGTGCCTCGTCAGCGACTACAGGTGGGCGGCAATGAGCGTGATGGTCGCTGTGCGACCGGACGTAGCCTTCGGCGACTGCTACGAAAAGCGGAGTTGTAGTCGCTGACGAGGAACGAGGCTGCGATAAGGGCCGCAGGGCCTTCAATTGCGGGGCCTGCTGCGCAGTCCATCGCAGCCTCGTGCCTCGTCAGCGACTACAGGTGGGTGGCAACGAGCGTGATGGTCGCTGTGCGACCGGACGTAGCCTTCGGCAACTGCTACGAAAAGCGGAGTTGTAGTCGCTGACGAGGAACGAGGCTGCGATAAGGGCCGCAGGGCCTTCAATTGCGGGGCCTGCCGCGCAGTCCATCGCAGCCTCGTGCCTCGTCAGCGACTACAGGTGGGCGGCAATGAGTGTGATGGTCGGGGCGTAGCCTTCGGCAACTGCTACGCAATACGGGTGTTTGGTGCTGGTGAGAACGCCGCAAAAATGTCTTATGCACAGAATGGAAGCTTTGAATGACTCTGCAAACCTTGATTACTCAGTGCCTGGGCGAGCGTGACCCTCTGGGGGTGGCGCGCAGTCAGGCCGAACACTGGTAACCCTGGCTCGAGCCCGTCAGCGCAGAGTCGCCGGTGGGGCAGGACCCGGGCTATGACGATGACTTCCAGCGCATGCGTGAAGAGGTCAACAAGATGTCCGGGGCGGATGCCGAGCGGGTGGTGGAACTGGCGCACAAGCTGTTCACCCATACCTGTAAGGACCTGCGGGTGGCGACGTATTACTTGTGGGCGCGTTTGCACCGCGACGGTGAGGCCGGGCTGGCTGACGGGCTTGGTCTGTTGGCGGCGTTGCTGGAGCGTTACCCCGAGCAGGTGCTGCCGCCGCGCCCCAATAGCCGCAAGATGGCTCTGGAATGGCTGGCCGGGACCAAGGTGCTGGACAGCCTGTCGCTGTACCCCGAGGTGGTGCGCAGCGAGGCCGAGCGTACGGTCGCGGCGCTGGCCTGGCTGGAGCGCGGGCTTGAGGCCTGGCCCCAGGATCAGCGACCGGCGCTGGGGGCGCTGTATGGCGCGTTGTCCGCGCGGTTGAACCGGTCCGGCGGGGTGGATGCGCTGGTGCCGCAGCACAGTGTCAGTCACGCGTCGGTCGTGCAAAGTGCGGCGCCGAGCGCCACGGCGATCAAGTCCGGCCGCGACCTGCTGGATACCGGCCGGGCATTGGCCGGGTATTTGCGCGAGCAACCCCATGGCTGGCTGGCAGCCCATCGCCTGATGAAGAGTCTGCGCTGGGACACGGTGCATCAGGTGCCGCCCGAGGACGCTGGCGGCAAGACGCGTCTGGCTGCGCCGCGCAGTGATTATCGGGCGCAACTCAAACGCCTGTATCTGCAGCAAAGCTGGGGCGAATTGCTCGATCAGGTGGAGCGGGTATACGCCGAGGGGGTGAACCATTTCTGGCTGGATTTGCAGTGGTACCTGCATCAGGCACTGAGCAAACAACCGGCGCCTCTGGAGGGTTGGGCCGATATCGTCCAGCGTGATCTGGGGATGCTCCTCGAACGCCTGCCGGGCCTGGAGCTGTTGCTATGGAGCGACGGTACGCCCTTCGCCGACGAGACCACTCGCGACTGGATCGCCCGCCACGTCAGCGGCAATCGCGTGCAGCAATGGCTGCCGGCACCCAAGGTGCAAGTGAGCAGCTCGGACGCCGAGATCCTGGCGCTGGAGGACGAAGCCCGGGTCCAGGCCGACAGCGACGGGGTGGACGCGGCGCTGGCCTGGCTGGCGGCCCGGCCCAGGCTCCAGACCGGGCGTCAGCGCTGGCTGCTGCGGCTGCTGATGGCCCGCGTGGCCGAGCAATACGGCAAGGCTGATCTGGCCATGCACCTGCTGACCGATCTGGACGCTACCGCGCAGCACCAGGCCTTGTCGGTGTGGGAGCCGGAGCTGAACTTTGAGGTCAAGGCCCGCCTGCTCAAGCTGTTGCGGTTGAAAGCGCAACGCAACGATGCCGACAAACCGGCCCTGGCCCGTCGTACCGAATCGCTGCTGGGCGCACTGGTGGCGATTGACCCGGTACGCGCTGCGGTGCTGTGCGCCTAACTCTCTGTGATGTGGAATATTTTTGTGAGCATGGACAATTTGACACTGCGCTACTTCGACGCCGAAATGCGTTACCTGCGCGAAGCCGGCAAGGAGTTCGCCGAAGCATTCCCGGACCGGGCGAGCCAGCTCAATCTGGACAAGCCGGGGGCACAAGACCCCTATGTGGAGCGCCTGTTCGAGGGCTTTGCGTTCTTGATGGGGCGCCTGCGCGAGAAGCTCGACGATGATCTGCCGGAGCTGACCGAGGGGCTCGTCAGCCTGCTGTGGCCCCATTATTTGCGCACCATTCCCTCGCTTTCGATCATCGAACTGGCACCCGATCTTGCGCAAATGAAGCACAGCGAGGCGATTGCCAGGGGCTTTGAGGTGTTATCCCGGCCGATCGGCCCGCAACGCACCCGCTGCCGTTACACCACCACCCAGGATCTGGCCGTGCAGCCGCTGGCCCTGGAATCGGTGCGCCTGGCCCATGAGGCGGATGGCCGTTCGCTGCTGCGGCTGCGTTTTAGCTGCGGCGGGTTGACCGACTGGAGCCAGATCGACCTCAGCCGCCTGGCGTTGTACCTCAATGCCGACGCGCCGCTGGCCAGTGCCTTGCACCAGGCGCTGACCCTGAACATGCAGGCGCTGTACTCGCGCCTGCCGGAGCAGGAGCGCCAGCCACTGGACGCGCATTTTGCGCCCAGGGGCTTTGCCGACGAGGACCGCCTGTGGCCCAAAGGGGACAGCGCGTTCAGCGGCTATCAATTGTTGCTGGAGTACTTCACCTTCCGCGAGAAGTTCATGTTCGTCACCCTCTGTGGTCTCGAACAACTGAACCTTGCGCCCGCTACCCCCTGGTTCGAACTGGAGGTGGTGCTGCGCGAGCCCTGGCCGCAGGCATTCA
This sequence comes from Pseudomonas versuta, assembly GCF_001294575.1. NCBI lineage: Bacteria > Pseudomonadati > Pseudomonadota > Gammaproteobacteria > Pseudomonadales > Pseudomonadaceae > Pseudomonas > Pseudomonas versuta. The sequence goes on along the minus strand of NZ_CP012676.1, from coordinate 2,503,767 downwards.
GTGTGAGCAGCGAGCATATTCGCCTGCATTGCGTGCCGGTGATCAACCTGTTCACGCTGGAGGCCGATCCGCTGACCCTGGCGCCGTTGCAGAGCGACTACCTGCTGCGGCCCATGCGGTTACAGGACGGGCACACGGAAATTTATTCGGTGGACCAGGTCACTTCATCAAAGGATGCCGTACGCCAGGACTATGTGCCGTTCACCAGCTTTCGGCACAAGGGCGGGATGCTGCGCGACGACGCGCCGGAGCGTTATTTCCATACCCGTTTGAAGCGTTCGGCCAAGGGGCTGCACGACACCTGGCTGATCCTGGGGGGGGAGGGCTTCGACAAGGACCTGCTCAAAGACGGCGAAAGCCTGTCATTGCGCCTGACCGGCACCAACGGTCTGTTACCGCGCAAGGCGTTGCAAAGCACCTTGCTCGACACGCTGGTGCAGACCATCCGCAGCGGCCTGCGGGTGCGCAATCTGTGTGCCCCCAGCCTGCCGTGCTACCCCCCTGACCGGGATCGTTTTCATTGGCGCGTGCTCAGCCATCTGGGGTCGAACTTCTTGCCGATGCTCGACAGTGCCGAGGTGCTGCGCGGCACGCTGGCGTTATACGACTGGACTGCCAGCGAGCTGAACCGGCGTCGACTGGAGGCGATTGTCGGGGTTCGCCATCATCTGGTGCAGCGCTTCGAGAAAGGTTTTCTGCTGCGCGGGGTGGATATCGAAGTGACCCTGGACAGCAGCGGCTTTTCGGGGGAGGGCGACATCAGCCTGTTCGGCGAAATGCTCCATCGCTTCTTTGGCCTGTATGCCGACATTCATTTATTCAACCAGCTCACGCTGATCTTGCAACCTGAAGGGAAGTGCCTGCGATGGAACGAGAACCACAGTCAGCGTATACCCGGCTGAAAGCCGCCGGTGTGCTGCAAGCGCTGCAAGGGCGGGTCGCCGAAGCCGGTATGTACCGTTTCTGTCAGCTGCTGGAACAGGCTTTGCCCGACCACCCGCCGCTGGGCAGTACTGCGCACCCGGCGGATGACCCGGTGCGTTTTCGCCCCGACCCCGGCATGGGTTTTCCTGCGGGTGAGCTCAAGGCCATCGAAACCGATGCGCACCATCCTGACCGTCCGGCCACGGTACGCACCCGTCTGCTGGGCCTGTACGGCATCGACTCGCCAATGCCGACGAGCTATCTGGATGATATTGCCCAGCGTCGCGAAGGCCATGATGCCCTGGAGGCGTTCCTGGATATTTTCAACCACCGGATCTTCACCCAGTTCTATCGCATCTGGCGCAAGTACTCCTACCTGGCGACGTTCGAGGCCGGTGGCCGTGATGCAACTTCGCAATGCCTGTTGGGGCTGATTGGCCTGGGGATTCCTGGCACTGCCAAGCAGATCGCAACGCCAGTATCGCGCTTCCTGGCGTTACTGGGGGTGATGCGTCTGCCCACCCGCAACGCCGAAGGGATCATGGCGCTGGTCAAGTTGCTGGCCCCCATACCCGGGCCCGGGTGACCCCGAACTGGCCACAGAAAGTGGCACTGGCGCAGCCGGCCAGCCTGTCGGCCAGTGACCCGGTGAGCTTGTCCCGGGGCACGCCGCTGGGCAGCGTCGGCCATGACGTCAACAGTCAGTTGCACCTGGCGCTGTTCACCGAGGACCCGGACGAAGCGCGTGGCTGGTTGCCGGGTAATCCGTTGCACAGTGATTTGCTGGTGTTGCTGCGGGTGTATCTGGGCTGGCGATGCACCGCGATATTGCAGCTGTCGTTGCCGCTGCGCAGCCTGCCCAAACCTGTGCTCGGTGGTGCGCCGGTGCTGCTGGGCATGACCGGGGTGCTGGGCAGCGAGGCCAGGCCGGTCGAGGCAGACGAAATTGTCACCATCAATCTGGGCCGATACCAAGGCCTGCACAGCAACCCCCAGTACAGAGAAGCACAGCATGTCGCGTACCGTTTTTAATCTATTGCCGGTGGCAGTATTCGGTGTACTGCTGGGCGGCTGCGGCCTGACCCAGAGCCTGTCCGACACCGGCTCGTCTACGACCCGGGCGATCTTCTACAAGCAGGTGAAAACCCTGCACCTGGACTTTAGCGCCCGCGCAGGGATGAACACTGACGAGGCGGATATGAGTGGTGTGTCGGTGTCCACCGTGGTGCGGGTCTATCAGCTGCGCGACATCAAGGCGCTGAACAAGGCTGGGTACGACAGCGTGCTGAACGATGCCGACAATCTGCTGCGTGCCGATTTGCTGGCGCAGCGGGCGCTGGTGGTCAAGCCAGCAGCGGGCGCGCACCTGAACATGGCGCTGGATAACGATGCGCAGTTCGTCACGGTGGTTGCGTTGTTTCGCACCCCCGATACCCGCCTGCACACCTGGCGCCTGACGCTGGGCCGCGATGAGCTGGACCCGCAGCGGGCGCGGGTGATCGAGCTGGGCAACAACCGGCTGACCTTGCAACCGCTGGCGCAGGAGTGAGCCGTGAGCCAGATCAATCCTTCGCTCTACGAAACGCTGCTACAGAATTTCGACGGCGAGCTGGACCTTTACAGCGTCCCGGAAGAGGACCAGTACACCCTGTCAGTGCTGGACAACCTGCAACGCATCCTCAACAGCCGGGCAGGGTCGCTCAGCCACCTGCCGGACTACGGCTTGCCGGACATGGGCCTGACCCTGCAAGGACTGCCGGGCGCCGCGCACGAGCTGATGGGCACGTTGGTCAACACCTTGCTCAAGTACGAGCCGCGCCTGGCTGCGCTGCATATCGACCTGCTGGAGCAGACCCGGCCGGGTCATCTGGAATATGCCCTGCATGCGCAGCTCAAAGGGGGCGGGCAGGTGACCTTCGGCACGAGTCTGGGGGCCGAAGGCAAAGTGCTGGTGCGCCATCTGAAGCGGCAGAACTATTTGCCGCTGCCGTAAACCTCATGCAAGGGAAGCTCGATGACAGCGTTATTTGAAATGCGTATCCGTGTGGGTGGCGACCCGCGCGGTTTCAGTGAATTTACCGCGTTACGTGACGAGTTGGCCAAGTTGAGCCATCCGGCGTGCCCGGACGTTGACTGGGCCAGGGTCGAGCAGTTATGCCTGACGTTGTTCCACCACAATGGCGCAGAGCTGCAAACTGTCGTCTCTTTGACCCTGGCCCGCAGCCAGCGCTACGGCCTGGAGGGCATGGCGCAAGGCGTGGCCCTGATCGAGGCGCTGTGCAGTGAATGGCCAGCCCTGTGGCCGCCAATGGTGTCGGTGCGCATGGATATCCTGGCCTGGCTGTTTGACCAGTTGCAGCCATTGCTGCGACGCCAGGAAATCACCTGGCACATGCTGGCCGCGCTTGAGCGCCTGGACAGTGAGCTGCAGCGACTGTCCAGGCGCCTGGAGAGCCTGGGGCAGGTGCCGCTGGTCTCGTTGCAGGCGCTGCGGCACCAGGTTGCCAGCCTGATGCAGCGCCTGCAGCGCAACGGATTGTCGGGGGAGATGTTGCCGGTTTCGACCCGGGCGGTCGAACCGGCGCTGATCATGCCGGCGGTTCCGGTGGTAATCCTGCCTGCCAGCCCTATGCCGCAAGTGCCGCCTGACGCCTGGCTGGCCCGCAAGTACCGCATCGTTCTGTGGCTGCTGGGGCTGGTGGCTGCACTGGCTGTGGCCTGCGGTTTGTGGTGGTGGAGTGTGATGGCCGCTGCCAGCAGCCAGGCCCGGACCGCGCCCGACCCCGTGCGGCTGGACAGCCTGTCGTTGTTTGAAGCCGGCAGTGCCGAGCTCAAGCCCGGTTCTACCAAAGTGCTGATCAATGCCCTGGACAGCATCAAGGCCCAGCCCGGCTGGCGGGTGGTGATCGTCGGGCACACCGACTCCTCGGGTGACGCGCAGCGCAATCTGCAACTTTCATATGCCCGGGCCCTGGCCGTGCGCAACTGGATGCAGCGCATGGGCGATATGCCTGACGATTGCTTTGTTGTTCAGGGCGAGGCCGGCAGGCAACCGATTGCCGCTAATGACAGCGCCCTGGGCAGAGCGGCCAACCGCAGGGTGGATATCCGCCTGGTCGCGCAAGCCGGAGTCTGCGGGCTGCCCTCGGCCCAGGCGGGTATATGAGCGGTAGCGGCTGAGCCCCTGTATTGCGGCCATCCACCGACAGGACTGTGGCCGGCGGCAATTTGAGGCTGTCCACTATGGTATTTCTACTAAAGCCTTCCCGGTTATCTTCGAGCCATTTATGCAGGAGGTGCATGCGGTCGGCTTCAGCGGCTCAGGCCTGGGGATTGGCCTGACGGTGGTCCGCGAACTGGTTGAAGTGCATGACGGTTCAGTCACCGGCAAGAATGAAAGGGACGTCAAGGGCAGTGAATTCGTGGTGAAACTGCCGCTGGTACAGGACTGACCTGTTGCCAGCCCTGACGGGGTAAACGACAGCGCAGCCGCTATCAGCTGACGCCCAGACTCTTGGATAACGTCTGTTCTGCTGCGACGAATGCCGGAGTTTTGCCGGCATCTGCATAGACCTCCTCACCGTCTTCAACCCTTATCACTTCAGTGCCTTGCACATAGGGCATCGATTTCTCTGCTTCCTTGACCGCTGAGTGGATAAGCCCCTCAGTGATGGTCGCTTCATCCAGGCCATAGGCTTGTGCCAGTGCCTTGATCTTGACCAGGTCATGTTTATCGAGGGTCAGGGTGTATTCCACCCGTTCGCCGGATTCCCGGGCTTTAGATTCCCAGTTGCTGAGCATGTGCTTGAAGGTGTCCATGAAGTGCGCCCCGGTTGACTGTAGATACGTGCAGTATCTGACTGTAGCTGGAGAAATAGGTTCGGTGGGCAGCCAGCCCCTGACCCGGGCAGGACAAACCCTTGTGGGAGCTGGCTTGCCAGCGCTGCGGCTTTGCAGCGCCCACAGGTGCAACAGGGAGCAGCCGGCTTTTACGCCTGCGGCAAAACAGGCGTTGAAGGGGGCAGGCAGGCGATCCACTTGCCACCGGCGCCTTTTTTCAGTTCCTGCAAGGCCTGCGGCAATTGCTGGAAATCAAAAGTCTGCAGTCCGGGGCCAGACAGACTGCCTTCCAGCAGGGCGCCCAGCAGTCGTTCGCCGTTGTGGCGCAGTTGCTGGCGATCATTGAGACCGGCATGGGCGTGAAAACTGTTGAGCGCCACTTCATGCAATGAAATCGCTGTGCTGAAGGCCGGTAATGGCGCAACGTCCTGACGATCCTGAATGCACACCAGGTGCCCGTTGTAACCCAGCATCGGTGCCAGAGTGGCAGCGTGCGCGCCGCTGACGGTATCGAATATCGCGTGCAATCTGCGTTCGCCCAACGTCGTTTGCAGGGCGTGCTGCCAAGTGTCCTGTCGGTAATCAAACACCCCGGCGGCACCCAGTGTCTTCAGGCTGGCATGGTGCGCTGCAGACGCCGTGGCCCAGACCCGAAAGCCACGTTGTACCGCGAGTTGAACCAGAAACAGGCCGACAGCGCCTCCGGCCCCCACCACCAGTACGTCGCTGGATGTGGCTGGCGGTATTTTTTCCAGTGCCTGCCAGGCGGTCAGGCCGGGGCAGGGCAGTGCCGCGGCATGGCAGTCATCCAGGGCCGCAGGCACCAGCAGGACGCTGGCCGCCTCAAGCATGCAGTACTCGGCGAAACTGCCGTCGCGCTCCAGTGACTGGTGATACGCCACCCGGGTGCCCGGTTTGATGTTTACACCGGTACCTGCAGCCACCACCACCCCCATTCCGTCCACGCCCGGTACACGACCGGTTTGCCACGCAGGGTGACCGCCCTCAATGATTTTCCAGTCCACCGGGTTCAATGCAATGGCGCGGTTGGCAACCAACACTTCGCCTGCGGCGGGCTGTAAAAGCGGTTTGCGGATCAGCTGTAAACCGTCGATACCTTTACCCGGGTTCCAGGCCCAGGCAGCAAAATCAGTATTCATGATGACTCCTTCTATGGGTTCAATGCGGGCCGCATGCCAACAGGGTAGTGTCTGCGCCGGCGATGCCTGGAAACACAGTGATTGCAGAATTACTGTTTTGCCTGCCAGTCATTAATCCGCCGGTGCCATCAGTGCCCATATGGGCTTGATGGTGATTAGCTGACGAGCACTGCTACGCCCCCATCGCTGGCAAGCCAGCTCCCACAGGTCAGCATTGCCAGGTAAATCCAGAGTTCACCACGCCCTTGCAGGAGCTGGCTTGCCAGCGATGGGGGCGCGCAATTTGCTAGCGGCCAGGGCGATACTTATTTCTCTTGCCGCTGGCATTCGGGCAAGCCGGGCCGTTATTGTGCTGAATCCTTTTAGTCCCTTGCCATGGATTTGTTGTGATGAACGTACCGCGCACTGCTGTCGGCCCGATCAAGGCCGTGATTTTCGATATGGACGGATTATTGCTGGATACCGAGGGTATCTACAGCGAAGTGACACAGATCATCGCTGCACGTTACGGCCGAACCTACGGCTGGGACATCAAGCAGCAAATCATCGGTCGCGGTGCCCGGGACCTGGCCGCGATTCTGATCAAGGCCCTGGAATTGCCGCTCACGGTGGACGAGTTTCTGCTCGTGCGCGAACCGCTGCTGAGCGAGCGTTTCCCCAAGGCCCTGGGCATGCCGGGCGCCGAAGCGCTGGTGCGGCACTTGCAGGCGCATAAGATCCCGATTGCAGTGGGCACCAGTTCGTCGCGCGATTCCCTTGCGCACAAGACCATCTTGCACCGCGAATGGTTTGAACTGTTCGACACCATTGTGACCGCCGACGATCCTGAGGTCGGCGCGGCCAAACCGGCCCCCGATATCTTTCTGACGGCTGCCCGGCGTCTGGGCGTTGCACCTGAAGATTGCCTGGTGTTCGAGGATTCGCCCTTTGGCGTGACCGCCGCCAAGGCCGCAAACATGGCCGCCATTGCGGTGCCCGATGAGGCCATGGCCGACAGCAAATACCATCACGCCGACCAGATTTTGCGCCAGCTGGCGGATGTTGATCTCGCCGCCTATGGCTTGCCGCCATTGCGCTGAGAGATCGGCATTGGGGTTGATCGAGTAGGCAGCAAAACATTCTGATATCGGCGTTCAGGGACATCGCTATATAGTTATAGATATAGCGATTGACCCCGTGGATACAGGAGTAACGCCGTGGTTGCACAACCCAAAGAGGCCGTAGGCCCCAGCTACAACATTGAGTCCATGCGTCTTGCTCAGGCGATGGGCTGGGTCTTGAACCTCAATATCAAGGACCACCGGGTCAGCGATTTCCCCCATGCCGTTCACCGGGGCGGTGACCTGAGGGATTTTGAACATTACCCCAATCAAGGGCTGTGGATTCTGGAAATCCAGATTGCCCACCCGGACCTGCCTTCCGGCGCATTTTTTGAAGACTTGCTGGCCTGACCAACCGTTTTTACTGGAGACCCATGATGCAAACCACAGTTAACCCGGTGCTGCTTTTTTCCTATGGCACCTTGCAGGACCCGGCCGTGCAACTGGCCAATTTTGGTCGCGAACTGGCAGGCCAGGCGGATCAGATGACCGGCTACAAGCAGTCATGGGTCGAGATCACCGACCCGCAGGTTCTCGCCACCAGCGGCAAGACCCATCATCCCATCGTGAGTGTCAGCACCAACCTTGATGACCGGGTGGCGGGCATGGTGTTCCGGCTATCGGAGCAGGAACTGGCTGCGGCAGATGCCTACGAAGTGGCGGACTATCAGCGAGTTGCTGTAGCGCTGGCGTCCGGGCTCACGGCCTGGGTGTATGTGAAGGCCTGATCAGGGCAGGCCATGTCTGCAACAGACATGGCCTGCCGCGCGCCGCTGTTCATTGCCGGCCCCGGGGTTTAGCCATGCGGATATTCGGGCTGAATCAGCAATGACGCACGCAGAGGCTGTAAACTGTGGCGCTTCAACGTGACAGCCCCCTACAAAAAGAGATTTACATGGCCAACCAGGACATCACCTTTACCCCCGATCCAGACACCCAGTCGATCTCCTCCGACGTGGCCGGTTTTGCCGGTTTGCTGGTTTCCACCCAGATCCCCACCCGCGCCGATGGCAGCCTGGAGCTGGGTGATATCACCCAGCAGAGCGAGTGCACGCTGCAAGCGCTGAAGGTCGCGCTGGAACGCGCGGGCAGCTCCATGGACCGGGTCATGCATCTGACCATTTACCTTACCGACATGGCCGATCGCGCGGCTTTCAACGAGGTCTACAAACGTTTCTTTGCCAAGCCGTGGCCGGTACGCGCTGCTGTGGGTGTGGCCGCACTGGCAGTCGCAGGCATGCGTGTAGAAGTGACCGCAATGGCAGCCAAGGGCTGAACAGTCCCCTCGCAAGGTAAAGACCCCCATGGACAAGCTTGACCGGGCAATTCTGCAAATTCTGCAAACCGACTGCACTCGACCGGTGGCCGAGATTGCCGATCAGATCGGTCTGGGCAGTACGGCCTGCTGGCGGCGGATTCAGAAGCTGGAAGAGTCCGGAGTGATCCGCGCCCGGGTCGCCTTGCTGGACGGCCACAAACTCAATGTCGGGGTTGTGGTGTTCGTGTCGATCAAAACCACGCAACACAATGCTGACTGGCTGGCGCAGTTTCACGCCGCCGTCTCGGCAGTGGATGAAGTGGTGGAGGTTTACCGGATGGCGGGTGACACGGATTACCTGTTGCGGGTGGCAGTCCCTGATGTGGCGGCCTATGACGGGGTGTATAAACAGCTGATCCGCATCCCGGGCCTGGCCGACATCAGTTCGAGTTTTTCCATGGAACAAATCAAATATTCCACGCGATTGCCCCTGCGCTATGCGCCATAACTACAGGCGCGGGGTTGCCGCCCCGTGGATGTTTGGTGGTGCGTAGTCGCTGACGAGGGACGAGGCTGCGATGGGCTGCGTAGCAGACCTCGTGGCCCTGCGGTCTTTCTCGCAGTCTCGTTGCACTCGCCAGCGACTACAGGCTTCGGGTGGTAGCGAGCGTGACTGTCGCTGCGCAACCGGACGTAGCCTTCGGCAAATGCTACGAAAAACGGGAGTTGTAGTCGCTGACGAGGGACGAGGCTGCGATGGGCTGCGTAGCAGACCTCGTGGCCCTGCGGTCTTTCTCGCAGTCTCGTTGCACTCGCCAGCGACTACAGGCTTCAGGTGGTAGCGAGCGTGACGGTCGCTGCGCAACCGGACGTAGCCTTCGGCAACTGCTACGAAAAACGGGAGTTGTAGTCGCTGACGAGGGACGAGGCTGCGATGGGTTGCGCAGCAGACCTCGTGGCCCTGCGGTCTTTCTCGCAGTCTCGTTGCACTCGCCAGCGACTACAGGCTTCGGGTGGTAGCGAGCGTGACGGTCGCTGCGCAACCGGACGTAGCCTTCGGCAAATGCTACGAAAAACGGGAGTTGTAGTCGCTGACGAGGGAGGAGGCTGCGATGGGCTGCGTAGCAGACCTCGTGGCCCTGCGGTCTTTCTCGCAATCTCGTTGCACTCGCCAGCGACTACAGGCTTCAGGTGGTAGCGAGCGTGACGGTCGCTGCGCAACCGGACGTAGCCTTCGGCAACTGCTACGAAAAACGGGAGTTGTAGTCGCTGACGAGGGACGAGGCTGCGATGGGTTGCGCAGCAGACCTCGTGGCCCTGCGGTCTTTCTCGCAGTCTCGTTGCACTCGCCAGCGACTACAGGCTTCGGGTGGTAGCGAGCGTGACGGTCACTGCGCAACCGGACGTAGCCTTCGGCAACTGCTACGAAAAACGGGAGTTGTAGTCGCTGACGAGGGACGAGGCTGCGATGGGCTGCGCAGCAGACCTCGTGGCCCTGCGGTCTTTCTCGCAGTCTCGTTGCACTCGCCAGCGACTACAGGGTGTTTGGCGGTATGGGTCAGGCCACCGCTACACAGCATTTTCCAAAGGCGATATCCAGGGCCCGGTGGAAGTCTTCGATCAGGTCGTCGATGTGTTCCAGGCCGGCATGCACCCGGATCAAATAGCCTTCGTCGGCCTGTCGGGCGCAACTGCGCACAGGCTGGCCAACCGGGACTACCAGGCTCTCGAAGCCGCCCCAGGAAAGCCCGATCCCGAACAGTTTCAAATTATCAAACAGGCGCCCCAGCACGGCTGTGTCCCCGGTATTGACCCGTATTGAAAACAGGCCGCTGGCGCCCAGAAAATCCCGCTTCCAAAGGTCGTGCCCGGGGTCGTTGGCAAGGGCCGGGTGCAACACTTGGCTAACGCCCGGGTGCTCGCTCAGGCTTTGCGCCAGTGCCACGCCGCTGCGCCAGTGCTGTTGCAGCCGGATCGGCAGGGTGCGCAAGCCGCGCAGTGCCAGAAACAAGTCGTCCGGGCTGGCGGTCTGTCCAAAATCATGGGCCCCGGCTTTAAGGATTTCCCAGGCCCTGCGGTTGGCGGTGGCCGTGCCCAACAGGGCGTCCGAGTGGCCGACGATATATTTGGTCGCCGCTTGAATCGACACATCAACCCCATGTTCAAACGGCTTGAAGTACAAGGGGGAGGCCCAGGTATTGTCGAGCAGCACAAAGGCGCCTGCCTCATGGGCCGCCGCGCTGATTGCGGGCAGGTCCGCCACCTCGAACGTCAGTGAGCCCGGTGACTCGGCAAAGACCACCCGGGTGTTGGCGCGCATGAGTGCAGCAATCCCGGCGCCGATCAGCGGTGAGAAATATTCGACGTCAACTCCCAGGCGGCTCAGCACGTTGCTGGCAAACGAGCGTGTGGGGCCGTAGATGTTGTCAGTCATCAGTACATGATCGCCAGCACTGACAAAAGCCAGCAGGGCATGCGTGCAGGCCGCCAGGCCCGAAGGGAAAACCAGGCAACCATGACCCCCTTCCAGCTCGGCCATGGCCTGTTCGAACGAACGGGTGGTGGGAGTGCCGAAGCGTCCATAGTTGGAATAAGGATTGCCATTTTTTTTGCTCGCCTCCCAGCTGGCGAAGCTGTCCGCCAGGACGGTCGAACCGCGAAAAATCGGGGTGTTGACCAGCCCGCCGAAGGCCTGCGGGGTTCTTCCGGCGTGTATGTAGCGAGTCATGGCGTCATGCATTGCGGCGGTACCTTCCTGCAAAGTGTGAGGAAAATGGTACCGGCTATTGCAGCGAAAAATATTGAATGTTTTTGTCTGTTCTAGTGTATTTGTAAAATATTATTCGATTAAAAAGTCAATAAGTAGAAAATAAAACTGTCTATTCAGGGTATGGCCGGATTTTAATTTCATTGGCGTGCACGGCTTCGACCAGAGGGGGTATCTGCTTTCAACGCCTGGACCACCAGAGACACCGCTTGTGAGGCCTGTCGCCGGCTCGGGTAAAAAAGGTGGTAGCCGGTATAGGTCGGGAACCAGTCTTCAAGTACCCAGTTCAGCCTTGCGTCATCGACATGGGCCCTGGCCAGTTCATAGGGCAGGTAGGCCAGGCCAAAACCGTCGAGGGCGGCCTCGAGCATCTCGTAGGTACTGTTGAATACCAGTTGGCCAGCCACCCGCACCTGCAGTTCACGACCGTCTTTGCTCAACTCCCACGGCATCAGCGAGTCCCGGGTTGGTAAACGCAAATTGATGCAGTTGTGACGGGTCAGGTCCTGGGGTGTCGTGCAGGGACCCTGCGCGGCCAGATAGCCTGGAGCACCGACAATGGCCATGGTCTGATCGGGGCTGATGCGTGCGGCGATCATGTCTTTCTCGACCTGGTCGCCCAGACGGATGCCGATGTCGTAGCTGTCTTGCACGATGTCCGAAAGCCCGTAATCGTTGATCAGCTCGACGTGGATATCCGGGAACTCGCGTAACAGGGGCTTGAGTCGGGGCCACAGGTAAACCCGGGTAACATAGTCGGTCGTGGTGATTCGTACGGTGCCTGCCGGTCGGTCCCGCAGATCACTCAATGCTTCAAGCTCGGCATCGATTTCTTCGAAGCGCGGCGCAACGGTCGCCAGCACTCTGCGCCCGGCCTCTGTCATCGAAACACTGCGCGTGGTGCGGGTCAGCAGGAGCAGGCCCATTCTTTTTTCCAGCGCGCCGATCGTGCGGCTCAACGCCGACTGGGAAACCCCCAGTTGCGCGGCGGCGCGGGTGAAGTTGCGCTCGCGGGCGACAATCATGAAGGCCAGCAAATCGTTAAGGTTTTCTCGCATTGATGCTCCATTGCATAAGTGCATGCCGATTTTGCCATCTAATCATAGGCCGGGCTGGTCTATACAGTAAGGGCATCAACTGGCCTGAACGGGCTGCAACCTACTTGAATCGGCTAGAGGAAAACCGCAATGGAACTCAAACGTGTTGGCTCACAACCTTCGGTTAAAGGCCCCGAGGCCTGGTTCACCGGCACTGTTCGCATCGATCCGCTGAACACTGCGCCAGAACCTTCGCGGGTTTCGGTGGCCAGCGTGACATTTGAACCGGGGGCCCGGTCCGCCTGGCATACCCATCCGCTGGGGCAGACCCTGGTTGTGACAGCCGGCTGTGGCTGGACCCAGTGTGAAGGCGAGCCGATTGTGGAAATCCGCGCCGGTGACGTCATCTGGTGCCCCCCCGGACACAAACACTGGCACGGCGCTTCGCCAACCACCTCGATGACTCATATTGCAATTCAGGAGGCGCTGGACGGCGTGGCCGTGGTCTGGCTGGAAAAGGTCACCGATGAGGAGTATTTCGCCGGGACGGCAACGGCCGGTCACGCCCACAGCCATTGATATTGTGCACTTGTAACCCTGCTGCGGCCGCCCGCACTACCCCGGGCGGTCGTCTATCAATGGCTCAGACCGTTATAAGTACTGTGCAAACTCCCGGGCAACGGAGCGCATGAAGTGCCAACTGTTCTGCGCTGTACAGTTGTTTTACAAAGTGTCGGATTGAGTGGATTCAACCCCGCTTTAGTTAACGTATTTGCCGGTTATTTAGCTGGCATGAACCCTGCAAAGTTGATGTTCGAGCGCGACTATACCAATAGATGCTCCAACTAATTAACTGAGTCAGGGGTGTTGAATTGATGTGGCGAAAGTTCGAGAAACGCGCTCAGCGTCTTAATACGTTAGCAACGGCGTCCAGCATGGGCATGTTGCTGATGCTGGTTCAGGGTACGGCTATGGCAGCCCAGGAGACGGCCGCCAACCAGGGCCCGACACTGGACACGGTGGTGGTCACCGGTGCTCAGGCATCCGGGGCGCTGAAGGCTGAAAAGGCGTTGAAAAAAGTTGCGGGCAACACCGCGGTGGTGGACAACCACGAGGTGGAACGCGGGCGTGCGGCCAATGCCGAGGACGTTCTGGCCCTGCAGCCCGGAGTCTTCGCCCAGGCCACCAGCGGCTCGGGAGCGAACAAGATTTCGATTCGCGGCTCGGGCCTCAACACCTTCTATCAAGGGTACGTACTGGGGATCAAATTCCTCTATGACGGCCTTCCGCTCACCGGGCCGGGCGGTACCCAGGAGGACATGCTGGACATGGCTTCGGTGGATCACACCGAGGTGCTGTATGGCGCCAATGCCTATCTGTACTCCGCGTTGTCGCTGGGCGGCGCGATCAACTTTGTGAGCAAGACCGGGCGTACCGACCCGGGCAACTATGCACGCCTGGAGGCCGGCAGTTTCGGCTATCGCAAACAGCAACTGAGCACCGGCGGGGTAGTGGGTGACAGCGACTATTACGTGAGTGTGTTGCACAACCAGCGCGACGGCTATCAGGACGATACTTCCAACAAGGGGCAGGGGCTGGTTGCCAACTTCGGTCACGTGTTCAGTCCCAAACTCGAGACCCGTTTCTTCCTGCGTTATCGCGAAGAGACCCTGACCCAGGGCAATCCTTTAACCAAGTACCAACTCAAACATGACCCTACAAGCAACGATGTTCCCACCGGGCGCAAGAAGGACGGATCGACCCTGCTGGGCAGCAAAACCACCTACACCTTTGATGACAATGCCAAGCTGGAAGTAGGGCTGGGCTATAACGATTACCCGCTGTTGAACGGCTGGCGCTACAGCGCTACGCCCCAGGACTGGCGCTCCACGGATCTGAACCTGACCCTGCGCTATCTGCGCACCGGCGATACTTTCCTCGGCCTGCCCAGCGACAGCAGCGTGACCTTCAGCACGACCCGGGCCTGGCTGGCGGATGTTAAATCGCACTTCAGGGACACCGGCAACACGCAACAAAAAACCGATTACACCGGCTCGCGCGACACGGTCTTTTCGCTGGGTAACGAGCTGCAACTGGGTGAGCGCACCTGGCTTTCCAGCGGCCTGTCGTGGATCGATATCAAGCGTAAGGCCGACATCAAATACACCACTGCGGTCAACACCAGTGAGTTCCCCAGCGGGGTTGATTACAGCGAATACGACCTGGCTCCGCGCCTTGGCTTGCGCTATCAGCTGACACCGGAGTTTGAACTCTTTGGCAACGTCAGCCGTTCCGTTGATCCGCCGGTGACCTGGCAACTGGGCAGCACCGGCACCCCCTATATTCGCGATGTCCGGCCGCAAAAGGCCAATACCCTGGAGTTTGGCATTCGCGGCGGACATGGCATTTTTGACGGCAGCCTGACGGTCTATCGGTCGTGGGTACACAAGGAGCTGCTGTCGGTGGTAGTACGCCCGGCGAGCGCAACCGAGGATCAGTTGATTGCCACCTCAAACGCCAGTCCGACGATTCATCAGGGGATAGAAGCAGGGCTTAATGCATTGCTCTGGGAGAATCAGAATGGCGACAGCATTGCGCTGCGCCAGGCCTATACCTATAACGATTTCCACTACCGCAACGATCCGGTGTTTGGTGACAATCAACTGCCGGGGCTGCCGCGCCAGGTGTATCAGGCCGAGCTGCAGTATCGGCAATCTGCAGGCTTTTACGCGCAACTCAATGCCCGCGCCGCTTCCAGCTATTACGTCGACTTTACCAATACCCTTGGCGCGCCGTCCTATGTGGTCTGGGGGGCGAAGGTGGGCTACGAGGCGCCGAGCAAAAAGTGGGAGGTGTTTGTTGATGCGCGTAACTTGACCAACCAACACTACGCCACGGCTGCCAACACCACGTATGACGCCAAGGGTCAGGACTCGGCGAATTTCTTCCCCGGTGACCCGTTCAACGTCACCACGGGTGTGGCGTTCCACTTTTAGCCGCGCAACCCTCTGTCAGCTCACCTGGCCGCCGGTTTCGAGCACGTCGTGCTCGGTGTTCAGCGCCGTTATCAGCGCGATACGCAGCCCTTGAACCATCGTCTCCAGTGCCATGGACGGCACCCCGGTTTCCAGCGCTTGCTGCGCCAGCGCAGGGATATGGATAAAGCCACTGCGTACTCCCGAGCCTGCCAGTGCGTGCTGCAAGCTGTAGAACACCTGATTGCAGACAAAGGTGCCCGCCGTATGTGACACCGAGGCACCAATGCCGGCAGCCTGGATTGCCCGCACCATGGCCTTGATCGGCAAGGTACTGAAATACGCCGCAGGCCCTTGCGCCACCACCGGCGTGTCGATCGGCTGCAGGCCCAGGTTATCGGGGATCCGCGCGTCGTTGAGGTTGATCGCCACCCGCTCGACCGACACGTCGGCACGCCCGCTGGCCAGCCCTACGGCAATCACCATCTCGGGTTTGTACTCATCCAGAAACCCGGCAAGCCGGGCCGGCGCTTCGGCGAAAGCGCAGGGCAACTGGCGGGCGACGATGCGCACATCATCGCTGAGTAAAATACCGTCCAGAAGGCGCACGGCCTCCCAGGACGGGTTGATCGTATCTTGGTCGAACGGTTCAAAACCGGTCAGCAGCACGGTGCGCATGGCGGGCCTCACATCAACAGATAAAGCAGGACGATATTGACCACCAGCATCAGCAGCGCCGTTGGCATCTGGGCCTTGATCACGGCGTATTTGTCCGGCAGTTCCAGCAGGGCGACGGGCACGATGTTGAAGTTGGCCGCCATCGGCGTCATCAGGGTGCCGCAATAACCGGAAAACATGCCGATCGCTGCCATGACTGCCGGGTTGGCATCGTAGATCCCCACCAGAATAGGTACACCGACACCGCCGGTCATCACCGGGAATGCAGCAAAGCCGTTACCCATGATCACGGTAAACAGGGCCATGCCCAGTACGTACACCATCACCGCCACCAGGCGATAGTCCATGTTGATGTAGGCGGTGGTGACGTGGGCGACAGCGGCGCCGACCCCGGCGTCATTGAACAGCAGGCCGAGCATGGCCAGCATTTGCGGCAGCACCATGGTCCAGCCAAGGGCTTCGGTCAGACGCCGGGATTCGCGCAAGCCCTGTAGCGGTGTGTCGCGGGTCAGAATGCAAGCCAGGAGCAATGCCACCATGCAGCCGATGCCCAGCGACACGAAGGTGGTGTTCTTCGGGTCGAGCAGCGGTACGCCGCCGATCTGCACGTTTTTGAGCAGGACCGAGCCAATGACCGTTACCAGCGGAATCGACAGCGCCGGGATAAACAGCTTGTGGCCCAAACGGCCGGCGCTGGCCCGTGCCGCTTTGACATGCAGTTCGGCATGGGCCCCGCGACCGACACCGCCGATGCCGGCAATAACCGCCATGACCAGTACCCCGACACCGACCACGAACGGCGAAAGCCGGTCGCCAATCAGAAAGACCAGCGCGAACAGTGCCCAGAACAGGCTGCTGGTCCAGCGCTTGGGGTGGGTGCGGTCAGTCGCAATCATGCCTGCGGTGATCAGCAGCAGCACGCCGGCCAGCCAGTAGAAATACTCGATAGAAATAATCATCGTGCCAGCTCCTGCGCCGCGTCAGCATCGGCCTGGGCCACTTCGGCCATGCTGCGTGAGAGCATCAGGTCGAAGCGATACAGGCGCAATGCATGAATGATAAAGGCGCAAATGGCGGTCGGGATGCCCCAGAAGGCGATGTGCAGCGGCTCGACATCCAGCCCCGAGCCCAGCAGGAAGGTATGCATCAGGGCGATTGCACCAAAGGCGACGAAAATGTCTTCGCCAAAGAACAGACCGATGTTATCGGTGGCGGCGCACATGGCCAGCACCTTGTGTCGCACCTTGTCCGGCAGCTTGCCGTATTTATTTTCGGCAGCGCCTTCGGCCATGGGCGCGAGCAACGGGCGCACCATTTGTGGATGGCCGCCCAGGCTGGTCAGGCCCACCGCAGCGGTCGCCTCGCGCACAAACAGATACATGATCAGCAGCCGCCCGACCGTCGCCCGCTGGAAGCTGGCGATCCAGTTTTGCGCATGCAGGCGCAAACCATGACGTTCCAGCAGGCCGATCACGGCCAGGGGTAATAGCAGAATCAGTTGCAGGGCGCGGGTCTGGAGAAAGCCTTCGCCCATCAGGGTGATGATTTTTTCCAGCGGGAAATGGGCCGCAAGGCCGGTGACGATAGCCGCCGCGCTCACCACCAGCAGTGGGTTAAAGCGCAGTACAAAGCCCGCGATGATGACGAGCACGCCAATCAGGGGCCATAGATTTACGACGGTTTGCATGAAGGGAAATCCCTTAGCTGAATGCCGCAGCACCAGGGCAGGCTGGTACGGGCAAGGCGAAAGCGGTCTGGCGCACTTTCGCAAAATCGGTACGCTGCCGGACTCAGCGTGTTTTTTTATTTTTGATGCCCGATGAGGGAGCATCATTGACCGATATGGTTGGTGGCTTTGAGCGACGCGTCCAGTCAATAAAAGTTGTCACGGCTGAACAAAAAAGTTTTGCCAATCACCGACTTAAGCCGACTGGATTGAGTTCGCGGCAAAGGTTTAGAGTGGCGCACTTGTTTCGGTCCGGAGAAAACCCCCTTAATGAATATGCGTTTTCTTCTTACATTCGTCTGGGTGGCGCGTCTTGGCAGTTTTCGCCTGACCGCGGAAAAGCTTTCAACCACCCAGGCGGCGATATCCAGTCGCATTTCAGTGCTCGAAACCGAGCTGGGTGTGCAGTTGTTCCAGCGCGATTCGCGTGGGGTGAACCTGACGCGCGAGGGCCACAAGGTGCTGGGGTACGCCGAGGAAATGCTCGCGACCCAGCAACGCCTGCATCAGTCCCTTGGCCTGGCCGACAGCTTTGCCGGGCGCTTGCGTATCGGGGTCATGGACACCGTGATTCACAGTTGGCTGAGCGAGTTGATCAGCGCCCTTAGCCGCGACTACCCGCAGGTCGAAGTCGAGCTGACTGCCGATACCGCGCTGAACCTGGGCGAGCAATTGCTCAAAGGCCAGCTGGACCTGATTTTCCAGACGGATCTGCTACGGGCGGACGGGGTGCGCAACCTGCAACTGGCCAGTTACCCCCTGAGCTGGGTCGTGGCCCGTAATGGCGCACTGGATCGCAGTTACACCAGCCTGGCGGACCTGTGTCAGGAGCGGCTACTGACCTTCTCCCGGCACTCGCGACCGCATCAGGACATGCTCAACTTTCTGCATCAGCAAGGCATCCCGGCGCCGCGGATCAGCTGCATCAATTCGGTGGCAGCCATTATCAAGCTGGTCGCCGACGGATTCGGCATTGGCGCCTTGCCGCCGGTACTGGTCAGCCGTGAATTGCAGAGCGGGGCGATGATCGCCTTGGCGATCGAGACTGCGCCGGGTTTTTCGGTATACGCCAGTTGGCGCGCGGGGGCGGGCCTGGAGCTGAACGAGGCGGTGGTAAACCTGAGCCAGGCAGTCGTGGCCGAGTATCAGCGCAGCGTGTTACCGGCGCACTTCATATTGCCGAGCAACTGATCCGTATTTTTTCACGTTATCTGCGACTGTTATGTGTGCAGTTCGCAGCGCAGAATTCCCACCAACTTTTCGAGACAGGCGAGAACATCAGCCCCGGTGATCACTTGAGAGGGTGTCATCTGAAGTTCTGCACCTGTTTTATTACGAACGTTTGAGGGCAATTGTTATGGGCAAGATGGCATGGTTTTTAGGCGGCTTTTTGGTGTTGACCATTGGCATCGGCATCCTGGCGACGATCCCGCCGGGTTGAGCCAGCACCGGGCCACATCTCACGAGGCTTTCGTAGCCGCTGGCGAGTGAAACGAGACTGCGTCGGTGTGGCGCGGTTCTTCAGATAAACCCTGCACGGTGGATTACGATCGCTTCGCAATCGGACGTAGCCTGCGGCAACTGCTACAGAGAACGGGCATTTCTTGTCGCTGACGAGGCTGCGAGCCGTTTGCTGAGCCGAACAGCTCGCAGCCTCGTACCTCGTCAGCGACTACTGTGCCAAATATCCTGTAGCCGCTGGCGAGTGAAACGAGACTGCATCGGCGTGGCGCGGTTCTTCAGAAAAACCCTGCTCTGTGGATTATGATCGCTTCGCAATAGCTCGCAGCCTCGTACCTCGTCAGCGACTACTGTGCCAAATATCCTGTAGCCGCTGGCGAGTGAAACGAGACTGCGTCGGTGTGGCGCGGTTCTTCAGATAAACCCTGCACGGTGGATTACGATCGCTTCGCAATCGGACGTAGCCTGCGGCAACTGCTACGGATAACGGGCATTTCTTGTCGCTGACGAGGTACTGTTCAGGCTTTCAGTGCCTGCTCGATATCCGTCAGCAAATCGGCAAGGTCTTCCAGGCCGATTGCCAGGCGTACCAGCCCTTCGGAAATATCATGCCGCGTCCGTTCTTCCGGGGTGTAGGTGGAGTGGGTCATGCTCGCGGGATGTTGCGCCAGTGACTCCGCGCCGCCCAGGCTGACTGCGCGGCTGAACAGTTGCAGCGCGTTCATGAAGCGCTGGCCGGCAGCAAGGCCGCCCTTGAGTTCAAAGGCAATCATGCCCCCCGGCAGTTTCATTTGCCGGGAGGCCAGTGAGTGCTGTGGGAAAGAGGGCAGGCCGGGGTAGGCGACCCATTCCACTGCCGGGTGATCCTGTAAAAAACCGGCTATCACGCGAGCACTGCTGCAATGGCGGTCCATGCGCAGGGCCAGGGTCTTGAGGCCACGCATCAGCAGATACGCATCCTGGGGCGACATCACAGCTCCGGTAAGGTCCTTGAGGCCTTGCAGGCGAATCCGGTCAGCCAGGGCCTGACTGGTAACGACGATGCCCGCGGTAATGTCGCTGTGCCCGCTGAGGTACTTGGTGGCTGAATGCACCACCACATCGGCGCCCATTTCCAGCGGCCGCTGCAGGTACGGGGTGCAGTAGGTGTTGTCGATGACCACGACAATGTCCGGGTGCTGATGGGCAATCCCCGAGACGGCAGCGATATCCACCAGCTTCATGTTCGGGTTGGCCGGTGTTTCGAAGTAGATCATGCGCGTTGCCGGGCCGATCGCTGCTTCAAGCTCGGCCAGGTCGGACATGTCGACATGCTTGACCTTGACCCCGAATTCGCCGATGCCGTGGTGTAACAGGGCAAAGGTACAGCCGTATAACGTGCGGTTGACGATGATTTCATCGCCGGGCCGCAGCAGGGTCCAGAAGGTTGAGGCAATAGCCCCCATGCCGGAGCTGAATGCCACGCCTGCTTCGCCGTTCTCCAGGGCCGCCATGCGCGATTCAAGCAGGGCCAGGGTCGGGTTGGAGATGCGGGTGTAGAAATGCCCGCTTTGTTCCCCGGCAAAACAGGCCGCGCCGTATTCGACGGTGGCAAAGGCGAAGGTGGAGGTCAGGTAAATCGGGGGGATCAACGCGCCGTTATTCTGCAATGGGTCGTAGCCGTGATGAATCGCACGGGTAGAAAAGCCGAAGTTATTCTTGTTGTCAGTCATGGCGGACTCTCCAATATTTCCTCCGATGCTATGCTCAAAAACAACGATAAAAATTCCAAACTGGCCAGCCAAACAGAGATTTATTGGCACAAAAGCCAGCCACGCTGAAAGCTGGAGGCAAATTATGCCAATTGCTCTGGATCGGACCGATAAAGCTTTGCTCAACGCCCTGCAAGGCAACGCACGCTTGACCATCGCCGAGCTGGCCGAGAAGGTTTCGTTGACCACGTCACCCTGTTGGCGAAGGGTCAAGTTACTGGAGGACAGCGGGCTGATCAGCGGCTATCAGGCGGTTCTCTCGCCCAAGGAGTTGGGTTATGGGGTGACGGCTTTCGTGAGCCTGATGATGGCTTCGCACACCAGGGAAATGGCCAGGAACTTTGAACAGCGTTTGCTGGATATACCCGAGATTATCGCCTGCCATAACATCTCGGGTCGTTACGACTTCTTGCTTGAAGTGGTGGCCAAAGACCTGGAGTCCTTCGGTGAATTTGCCCGCGAGGTATTGCAAACCTTGCCTGCGGTAAAGGAAATCTATTCAAGCTTCTCGTTCAAGTCGGTCAAGCCGTATCGAGTGATCCCGATGCTGCCCTGACGGCAAATGATCACGTGCGGCGAATGGTTGAGTCCCCCGACCCTTCAGGCGCGCATAATGCCGGTTTTCATAATCAGCCAGGAGTCTTGAGACAGTGATGTTTGAAATAAAACCGGTCAGCCCCGAAGTTTATCGCCAGAAAACCCGACGCAGCACTCTCTACATCGCGTTGACCTTTGCGGCGTTGGCGCTACTGGTGTCCGGGCTGGCAGTGGGGCTGATGGGAGTGGAGGGGGGGGATAATTTTCGTTTGAATCTGGCAGGCGTCATGGTGGCCCTGATCATGACCATTGCCCTGGTGAGGTTCAATTTCTGGTCGCAGCCCTGGATGGCACCGGCGGTGTATGGCTGGCAGCTCAAGCGCAGCCTGATGAAAGTCACCAACGTCATGCACCATGTGACGGCAGGAGTCATGGCCGGCGATGTGACGGCCATGAAGCTGTTGCGCTTTTATCATCTGGGCGTGACCCAGATGTACCAGCTGGACGCTAACTCCAGTGCGTTGAGCCAGATGGTTCACGAGATTGATCTGCACAAGGCGCGCCTGGAGGCGCTTGGCATCGAGACGGAGCAGACCCGGCTGGATCCTGCCTGGCTGGAGGCGGTCAAACAGTTTGCGCCGTTGAAATGATCCGTTGACGGGCAAGCCAGGCGAGGCGAGTGGTCATGCGCCTTTTTTCGCTCGGCGTGCCCTTCGGGACAGGTTTAGCTGACTACGCGATAGCAGGGCACATAGTCCGCGCCGCCCGGCAGTTTCATGCGGTGCTGCTCAACAAATGCGTGCAGCAATTTATCCAGCGGTTTCATGATTGCAGGGTCACCGTGAATTTCGTACGGGCCGTGCTGTTCGATCAGGTGAATGCCTTTCTCTTTCACGTTGCCCGACACAATCCCGGAAAAAGCCTGACGCAGGTTGATCGCCAGTTCATGGGCAGGCATGTCGCTGCGCAATTTCAGGCTGGCCATATTGGCGTGGGTCGGCTCGAACGGACGCTGGAACCCCTCATCAATTTTCAATAGCCAGTTGAAGTGGAACGCATCATTGCGCTCGCGGCGGAACTTTTTCACCGCCTTGAGACCCGAGGTCATTTGCCGGGCCACTTCGGCCGGGTTGTCGATGATGATCTGGTAATGGGTCTGCGCCGATTCACCCAGCGTGGCGCCGACAAATTCATGCAGCTGCTGCAGATAAGGGGCTGCTTCCTTGGGACCGGTCAGGATGACGGGGAAGGGTACATCGCTGTTATCCGGGTGCATCAGGATGCCCAGCAGATACAGGAACTCCTCGGCAGTCCCGGCGCCGCCCGGGAAAATAATCACGCCGTGGCCTACCCGCACAAAGGCCTCAAGGCGTTTTTCGATGTCCGGCAGGATCACCAGTTCGTTGACGATAGGGTTCGGCGCTTCGGCAGCGATGATGCCCGGTTCGGTCAGCCCCAGATAACGCCCGCCCGTCAAACGTTGCTTGGCGTGGGAGATAGTGGCGCCCTTCATGGGGCCCTTCATTACGCCCGGCCCGCAGCCGGTGCAAATGTCCAGACTGCGCAGGCCCAGTTCGTGGCCGACCTTTTTGGTGTACTTGTATTCTTCGGTATTGATCGAGTGCCCGCCCCAGCACACAACAATCTTGGGATCTACCCCAGGGCGCAGGGTGCGGGCATTGCGCAGTAGGTGGAATACGTAGTCAGTGATGCCTGCAGAGGAACTCAGGTCGATGCGCGGGCTGTCCAGGCCGCTTTGGGTGTAGACAATGTCTCGCAGGGCGCTGAACAGCATCTCGCGAGTACTGGCAATCATTTCACCATCAACGAATGCATCCGCCGGCGCATTGAGCAGCTCGAGGCGAACACCACGGTCTTGCTGATGAATCCGCACCTCGAAATCCTGATACGCCTCAAGGATGGTTTTAGCGTTATCGACCTGGGCCCCTGTATTGAGAATCGCCAGCACGCATTGGCGAAACAGTGTGTAACTGCTGCCTGAGCCGACTTCGCTCAGTTGCTGGACTTCACGTTGCGATAGCGTCTCCAGGCTGCCTTTAGGGCTGACCGAAGCGTTGATGACTTGTCTTTGAACCATTGTGGGCTTCCTGTAAGCGGGATCGAAATAAGGCTTGGCGCAGCTATTGAGTGCATATCAGGCATCTGCATCTGCCGAGCGAGAGGTCCCAACTCTTACGTCTTTAGATTTATTCGCTTTAAGCATAGTCGCCCCGGAAGAGGCTGGTTACCGCTGTGGCTACAGTAACACTGCCGGCGCATAAGGCCAGTGTCGCCCTGTTTAGAGCGGTGAAGGCAGTAAAGACAGTGGTCGATGAGTTAATCTTTTGCAGATTGTGAGACCGCTGTCTCACTCGCGAATGCCATGAGGAACGCCATGATTATCACCACCACCCACAGTGTTGAAGGCCGCCAGATCACCGAGTACCTGGGAGTGGTCAGTGCCGAGTCGGTACACGGCATCAATGTAGTGCGGGATTTTTTTACCGGGGTGCGGGATTTTTTCGGTGGGCGCTCTCAGACCCTGGAGCGGGCATTGAAAGAAGCGCGTGCCGAGGTCACGGATGAAATCCGCGACAGGGCGAGGGACTTGCGGGCAGATGCCATTGTCGGGCTGGATTTCGAAATCAGCATGCCTTCTGGCCGTGGCGGGATGCTGGTGGTGTTTGCCACCGGGACGGCAGTGCGCCTGGGCTGAAATCCGGCACCCTGAAGGCTGCCGGATTGCGGATACAACCCGAATGAGGCTTTAGAGAGTTGTGCCCACGGCCGTGGTTTTGGACAGCGCGTCCTGCAGCTTCTGTTCTTGTTCAGGGGACAGGGAAGTGCGCAGAACCTTGCCTTTAAAATCCGAGTCTTCAAGTTCCTGCAGCACTTTTTCCGGCTGGAATTTGCGCAGCAGCAAGAACAGGGCCGAGGAGTCATTCGGGATGGTTTCACTCAGGGACTTGATGAAGTCGTCATCAATCCCGTAATCGCTCAACGAACCTGAGAGTGCGCCGGTGCCTGCGCCCAGGGCGCCGCCAATGGCAAAGCCTGCCAGCGGGTTGAGAAACAGCAACCCCACCAGCGCGCCCCAAAGGCCGCCGGTGACCAGACCGGAAGTAGCCCCCAGGGCGGTCAGATTGACGCTTTGTTTGATATGGATTTTGCCTTCGGCGTTACGTACGACGATGACCGCATCTTCCAGCTCTACCAGGTGCTCTTTGCTCAGCGAAACCATTTTGGTGAGGGCGCGATCTGCAACTTCGGTATCTGAAAATCCCACAACGATTAAATCGGACATGTCTTTCATTCCTTGACGGTACAGGTCCAGCCCTTTGCCGGGCTGACATTAGGAGGCGTTTTTCAAGCCCTCATCTTTGCAGTGACTCAGTCTGTCTTGAGCTTTCTACGCGGATTGAGCGTGGTCGCAAACCTTGGAACGGTCAAGTTGGCAGGATTAATCTTTCAGTGAACAGGGAGTATTGAGCAAGGAAGGGGGCGTGACGGTGTCATCCGCAGGTCTTGAATTGAGGAGGGCTGGCCGGGCAGCCCTGACACTCACTCCAAGGGCTGGTGCCTCGGATGCTTATGGTTGATCGTTTTTGTCTGCGGCAGTCAGGCCGGCCTGAATGCGCTGATAAATTTCTTCACGGTGCACAGCGACATCTTTCGGCGCGTTGATGCCGATTCTGACCTGTTGTCCGCTGACCCCTAAAATAGTGATCGTAATATCGTCACCGATGTTTATGCTTTCACCAACTTTGCGGGTGAGAATCAGCATTTTTTTCTCCTTGATGGCTTTGTAAGGCACGTCTCTGAGACGGTGCGGCTTAGTTCATGACTACAGAATACTGCTAAGTGGGCATAAATGCGCCGCTCATTACTGACGTCATCGCCAGAAGTTTAATTCCCCACAAAGGAAAATTTCTCGCGTATGAGTCTTAAATTGGGGCGAATCGAATTTGTTCAAGGTGAGCAATGGTTGGCGCCCCAGTGATAAAATCGATTTACACATACAGACAGGGGAAACGCAGTGCGTAAAGTCATCGTGATGACAGCAATATTGGCCTTGACGGCTTGCGGGCAGGAGTCTAACGATAAAATCGAGCGGGCTAAAGCAGCTTCTGAGTCTGCGCAGGCCCAGGCCCCGGTTGCGCATTGGGCGCTAGAGATCACCGAGGGCCAGCAGGCGACAATAACCGATAGCACGGGAAGGCTTCTTGACAATGGTTTCACTCCTTATATTTATGAGCGTGAAGGCGTAAAACATTTCTTGATCGGTCCGTTCGCGACTGAGGCTCAAGCTCGGGAAGCCCAGGACAAGATGAAACTCAAGCCCAAACTCGACGGCATTGAAACCAACATTATTGAGTTGCCCGTCGCGAATTGACTTGATTGCGCGTCGTGTAGCTGCGTAAGCGTAGCCGTAACAGGCACTACTCGACGCCACTGGCGAGCTTTTTTTATGCGCACACGGGGTGCCGCAATTGTCAGGTGCTCATCGACGAAGCACGACGACAAGGGCAATAAGCAATGAGCAATCATAAAATTGAAATCCGTCGCGCGAATGTAGAGAAAATCCTTCTCGGCGCCGAGAAAGTTTTTGCAGAAAAAGGCTTCGCCGGGGCTGCAATGGCGGACATCGCCGCTGAAGTTCAGCTCCCACGTTCCAACCTGCACTACTACTTCAGCACCAAAACCGAACTTTACAGCGCCGTGTTACTGGGCTTGCTCGACGTGTGGAAGCAGGATGCGCTGTGTTTCGAGACCTACGACGACCCCCGTCTGGTCCTCAGCAGTTACATCCGGGCCAAAATGAATCACTCCCGTACCCGGCCCTATGGCTCGAAAGTCTGGGCCAATGAAATCATCCATGGTGCTCCTTCACTGGGGCGGGCGCTGGATGCAAGCCTCTATGACTGGGCCAAGATGAAAGAAGCCAAAATCCGCCAATGGGTCGCGGACAAACGGATTCTGCCGGTGGAGCCTGCCAGCGTGCTGTACATGATCTGGGCCTCAACCCAGCATTACGCCGACTTCGACCATCAGGTGAACATTCTCAACGACCACCAGCCACTGTCCGACATCCAGTTCGAGCGGGCAGTGCAGACGGTCACCAGCGTGATTCTGCGCGGTATCGGGCTGGAACCCTGAGACAGATCACCGCGCTATCATCGCCGGCGAGCCGGCTCCCACAGGTTCTGTGAACCTGGACCAGACCTGCAGGAGCGAGCCTCGCGATGCAGACGACGCGGTTTATCCGGCCAGACCTGTCCTTTAAGACGCCACGTGATACGGGTTGCGCGGATCATGGTTCCAGTCCAGGAACGGCAGGCCATTGTCGTGCGGCACCATCTCGATACACGACTCCACCGGGCAGGTGATCTGGCACAGATTGCAGCCCACACACTCGTCCTCGATGACTTCGTAACGCCGCGTGCCATCGGCCAGCTTGACGCTGGAAATGGCCTGGTGCGAAGTGTCTTCACAGGCAATGTGGCAGCGCCCGCAACCGATACAGGCGTCCTGGTCGATTTTGGCGATCACTTGATAGTTGATATCCAGGTATTTCCAGTCGGTGGTGTTGCCCACCGCCCGCCCGGAGAAGTCCTCCAGACTCGTGTAGCCCTGGCTGTCCATCCAGCGCGACAAACCATCTTTCATCTCGTCGACAATCCGGAACCCGTGGAGCATCGCCGCCGTGCACACCTGCACCGCACCGCACCCCAGCGCGATGAATTCTGCGGCATCACGCCAGCTGCCTATGCCGCCAATCCCGCAGATCGGCAAGCCCCGGGTTTGTGGGTCGCGGGCAATTTCGGCCACCATATTCAGGGCGATAGGCTTGACAGCCGAGCCGCAATAGCCGCCATGGGTGCTCTGACTGCCAACCATTGGCAGCGCCACCATGCGCTCAAGGTCGACACTGGTAATCGAGTTGATGGTATTGATCAGCGACACCGCATCGGCACCGCCGCGATGGGCGGCCCGGGCGCTGAGTCGCACGTCGGTGATGTTGGGCGTCAACTTGACGATCACCGGCATCGAGCAATAGGTCTTGCACCAGCGGGTCACCATCTCCACGTACTCGGGCACCTGGCCCACTGCCGCCCCCATCCCGCGTTCAGGCATGCCGTGGGGGCAACCGAAATTCAGCTCGATGCCATCGGCGCCGGTGGCTTCAACCAGCGGCAGGATGAACTTCCAGGATTCCTCTTCGCACGGCACCATCAACGACACAATCAACGCACGATCCGGCCAGTCTTTTTTGACCTGGGTAATTTCCCGCAGATTGATCTCCAGGGAGCGGTCGGTAATCAACTCGATATTGTTGATCCCCATGACTTCGCGGTTAGGCCCGAAGTGCGCCGAATAGCGCGACGATACGTTGACCGCTGCCGGGTCTTCACCCAGGGTTTTCCAGACTACGCCGCCCCAGCCTGCTTCATAGGCCCGCACCACGTTGTAGGCTTTGTCGGTGGGAGGCGCCGAAGCCAGCCAGAACGGGTTGGGTGCTTTGATACCGGCGAAAACAATCGAGAGATCGGCCATTTACGCGGCCTCCTGGTTAAGCATAAGTTGGGCATGGATGGCTTCTGCGGCCAGCTTGCCGTGTTGCACGGCCTGTACGGTCAGATCCTGGCCCAGAGAGGTGCAATCGCCCCCGGCATAGACCCCGGGGACGCTGGTGCGCAGTTGCTCGTCAACTTCAATCCGGTCACCCGCACGCTTCAACGCTTGGGCCAGGGGATCGTTCAGCGCGCTTTCATCAAACGTCTGGCCGATGGCCTTGAACACCGCATCGGCCGCCAGCTCGAAACTTTCACCGGTGTTCACCGGGCGTCCGCTTTCAAGACGGGTACGGGCAAAGCGCATGCCGCGCACGCGGCCTTGTTCATCCAGCAGCAACTCCTGCGGCTGGGCCCAGGTCATCAGTCGCACCTGATTGGCCTTGGCAATGTCTTGCTCGTGGCCGGTGGCCCCCATGTCCTCCAGCCCGCGGCGGTACACCAGGTTCACTTCTCGAGCACCCAGGCGGGCCATTTGCACCGCCATGTCGATCGCCGTGTTGCCCGCACCCAGTACGATGCAGCGATCGGCCAGAGGCAGTTGCGTCAGATCATCGCTCTGGCGCAGTTCGCGGATGTAGTCGGTGGCGGCCAGCAGGCCGGGTGCGTCTTCGTCGGGCAGGCCCAACTGCCGGCTGGCGGCCAGACCTATCCCCAAAAATACCGAATCAAACTGCAGGTGCAGTTCACTCAGGCTCAGGTTGCTGCCCAGTCGCTGACCGTGGCGCATCTCGATGCCGCCGATTTGCAGCACGAAATCCACCTCGCGCTGGGCAAAATCGTCCACCAGCTTGTATTTGGCGATCCCGTACTCATTGAGGCCACCGGCTTTGTCGTTGGCTTCAAAGATCACCACTTCATGCCCGAGCAGGGCCAGGCGATGGGCGCACGCCAACCCGGCCGGGCCCGCGCCGACCACGCCGATACGCTTGCCGGTGGGGGCTGCCCGATTGAACGGGTATTCGTTGAACTGCGCGTTGTCGACCGCATAACGCTGCAGCAGGCCGATTAAAACCGGGGCGCATTCCTGATCGTTATTACGCACACAGGCCTGCTGGCACAGCACCTCGGTCGGACACACCCGGGCGCAACTGCCGCCGAGGATGTTGGCCGAGAGGATCTTGTGCGCGGCGCCCTGGACATTTTCCTGCTGGATATTGCGAATGAACGACGGGATGTCGATATCGCTGGGGCACGCATTGACGCAGGGTGCGTCATAGCAATACAGGCAGCGCGAGCTTTCCAGCACAGCCTGTCGGGCGTTCAGGGGCGGTGCCAGATCAGTGAAATGACTGGCCAGCGCCACCGCATCTTCATGGGGATGCGGCAAATGGTTCAGGGACTTGATCACAGTGATTGCCTCACGGTTGTGGGGATCGCCTGCCTCTATGGGGCAGTGGTTTTTATATTCAGCGCTTTACAGCGACGGGCTTGTGCTGCTCGGCACGTTTCTTCAGCAGGTCGAACACAGCGGGGTAGGCCGCGCGCTCGATGTAGCGCCCGGCGCCGCGCACTGCCCGCAGGTCGCCATCGGCCCACACCACACGGCCCTGGCTGATGGTGTGGCTGGGCACACCGCGCACGGTCTTGCCTTCGAAGATGTTGAAGTCGACTTTTTGATGGTGGGTTTTGGCGGAAATCGTGCGCGTGCCCTGGGGGTCCCACAGCACCAGATCGGCATCGGCGCCGACCCGGATCGTGCCTTTGCGCGGGTACAGATTGAAAATCTTCGCAGTGTTGGTGGACGTCAGCGCAACGAATTCCTGCATGGAAAGGCGCCCGGTGTTTACCCCTTCATCCCACAACACCGCCATGCGGTCTTCAATGCCTGCCGTACCGTTGGGGATCAAGCTGAAATCATCGCGCCCGGCGGCCTTTTGCTCGGCACAAAAGCAGCAGTGGTCAGTGGCCGTAGTGTGCAGGTTGCCCGACTGCAAACCATGCCACAGCGCCTCCTGATGCCCGCGTGGACGGAAGGGCGGGCTCATCACGTAGCCGGCGGCGGTCTGCCAGTCGGGGTTCTGGTACACGCTTTCATCCAGCAGCAAGTGGCCTGCCAGTACTTCGCCATACACCGGCTGGCCCTGGCTGCGGGCGTAGGTGATTTCGTCCAGCGCTTCACGGGTCGAGACATGCACCATGTACAGCGGAGTACCGATGGTCTGCGCGATACGGATCGCCCGGCTGGCTGCTTCGCCCTCCACCTGGGAGGGGCGCGACAGTGGATGGGCCTCGGGTCCGGTCATGCCCTGGGCCATGAGCTTGCGTTGCAAGTGATACACCAGCTCGCCGTTTTCGGCATGCACGGTGGGCACTGCACCCAGTTCCAGGCAGCGCTCGAAACTGGCGACCAGAGTGTCGTCGGTGGCCATGATCGCGTTTTTGTAAGCCATGAAATGTTTGAAGCTGTTGATCCCGTGGTGACTGACCAGCTCGGCCATTTCTTCGCGCACCTGCTCGCTCCACCAGGTAATCGCCACGTGGAAGCCGTAATCCGAAGCCGATTTTTCAGCCCAGCCGCGCCATTGATGAAAGGCCTCCAGCAAGGACTGCTGAGGGTTGGGAATCACAAAGTCGATAATTGAAGTTGTGCCACCGGCCAGACCGGCAGCAGTACCACTGAAAAAGTCTTCGCTGGACACAGTCCCCATAAACGGTAATTGCATATGGGTGTGCGGATCGATACCGCCGGGAAGTAAATATTGACCGCTGCCATCGAGCACTTCGCAGCCGGCCGGAACATCGAGATCAGTTCCAATTGCGCGGACTAGACCGTCAGCGCAATAAACATCAGCACAATAACTTTCATCATGGGTCACAAGCGTAGCGCCACGGATTAACAGTGACATACCGAGTTCCTCGCAGGCAGACCGGCTAGAACCGGTTCTAAGTGTTGTTATTACGACCGCTGTACAGGATCGGTTCCTGTCACTGGTGTCAGGAATGAAATCTAGAGTGTTGTTGCTAAATGATCAAACTTTATTTTTAAAGCGCTTATATTTATATAACTAAATGATTTATATAGATTTTTTATTTAAATCACCAAAATAGTGCGCGACATCACCATTTTGACGCACTTGACAGGATTCAAATATAGGCGAAGTTTCTTATGCTAAATCAGGCGCTTGAGGCCCTGAACCAACGGGAGCGTAAAGCGGAAAATAAATAAGCGTGCACCGAGTTGTTTCGTTTTGTTATATGAAAAAACGGCTACGAGTTAGAAGACGGCCTTTAACGGGAATGAGTGTCATTTGTCTTGATGTTTAAAACCTTTTAAACCAGCCAGTTGCAAGTACCCAAAGCCGATGTGCTGGGAGAAGTAACTAACACGGCACAGTTCTTGATTGTCGCTGCCACTACCGGATTCACCGGACCAGGCAAGTGAGTCGCACTGCGTTAATGCGCAGCGCCTGTTACCAGAACACCAAAACAAGAGAGTGAACGAGCATGCAGCCAAGCAGATCACAAGTCACCGAACGTAACGGGCTGTTCGAACTGGAGGCGGGGACTGACGTTCTCGACAGTCCCCGATATAACCACGACATGGCGCCCACCAAAGTTCACGAGCGCACCTGGAACAAATGGCATATCACGGCGCTGTGGATCGGCATGTCGATTTGTGTGCCGACCTATACCCTGGGCGGTGTGTTGACCGCTTACTTCGGGCTCAGTGTGGGCGAGGCGCTGCTGGCGATTTTGCTGGCCAACCTGGTGGTCCTGATCCCGCTGACCCTCAATGCATTTGCGGGCACCAAGTACGGCATTCCGTTTCCGGTATTGCTGCGTTCCTCTTTCGGCATCATTGGTTCCAACGTTCCGTGCCTGATTCGCGCCCTGGTGGCGTGTGGCTGGTTCGGCATTCAAACTTTGTTCGGCGGCCTGGCCATTCACCTGTTTCTGGGGTCGGTATTTGAAGGCTGGAAAAGCCTCGGCGGCACCGGTGAAGTGATCGGCTTCATGGTGTTTTGGGCCCTTAATTTGTGGGTGGTACTACGCGGTGCCGAGTCGATCAAATGGCTTGAAACCCTGTCTGCACCGTTGCTGGTACTGGTTGGCATCGGTTTGCTGGTTTGGGCGTTACCCAACGTGTCTATGACCGAACTGCTGGCGCAGCCGGCCAAGCGCCCCGAGGGTGCCAGTGTGTATGGCTATTTCTTTGCAGGCCTGACCGCGATGGTCGGCTTCTGGGCGACCCTGTCGCTGAACATTCCGGACTTCAGCCGTTACGCCAAAAGCCAGAAAGACCAGATCCTGGGACAGCTGTTCGGCTTGCCCCTGACCATGTTCCTGTTCGCCGCGCTGGGTGTGGTGATGACGGCTGCATCGGAAAAACTGGTGGGGGTTACGGTGTCTGATCCGGTGAGCCTCATTGGCCACATCCAGAGCCCCGGCTGGGTGGCCCTGGCCATGGCCCTGATCATCATCGCCACACTGTCCACCAACACGGCGGCCAACATTGTGTCGCCCACCAACGACTTCCAGAACATCGCCCCAAAACTGATCAACCGCACCACGGCCGTGATATTGACCGGCCTGGTGGGGCTGGCCTTGATGGCCCATGAACTGCTGAAAAAACTGGGCCTGCTGGTCTCGGACGTGAGCCTGGAAACCGTGTACTCCAACTGGCTACTGGGCTATTCCAGCCTGCTGGGGCCAATTGCCGGGATCATGGTGGTCGACTATTTCATTATCCGTCAGCAAAAACTCGACCTTGAGGGGCTGTACCTCGATGGCGTGTACCCGGCCTGGAACTGGAACGGTTTCATTGCATTCGGGGTGCCGGTGGTACTGACCCTGTTGTCACTGGGCAGCAGCGCCTTCAGCTGGTTCTACGACTACGGCTGGTTTACCGGATCCTTGCTTGGCGCTGCGATTTACTACGGCCTGAGCCGCTTGAGCAACCCGCAAACAGCGGTCGTCAAAGGTGCGATCTGAAATCGCCACCCCATCAACTCTTACAATAAACTGCCTGAGGAAAAGACCATGAACGCTGTACAAGACCTTCAGCAGCAACGCCCGCAGTCCGTCAATGGAGAACGCCTTTGGGCCTCGCTGATGGAATTGGCGCAACTGGGTGCCACAGTCAAAGGCGGCGTGTGTCGCCTGGCCCTGACCGACCTCGACCGTCAGGCCCGGGACATCTTTGTACGCTGGTGTGAAGAAGCGGGCTGCACGGTCAGCGTCGACGCGGTGGGCAATATTTTCGCCCGCCGTCCGGGGCTCAATCCCGACTTGCCGCCGGTGATGACCGGCAGCCATATCGATACCCAGCCCACCGGCGGCAAATTTGACGGTTGCTACGGGGTGCTGGCCGGCGTCGAAGTACTGCGCACACTCAACGACCTCAACATCCAGACCCGGGCGCCGTTGGAAGTGGTGGTGTGGACCAACGAAGAAGGCTCGCGGTTCGCGCCGTGCATGATGGGCTCCGGAGTCTTTGCAGAAAAATTCACCCTTGAAGAAACCCTGGCCAAGACCGACGCCCAGGGCGTGACGGTTGCCGAGGCCCTGAATGCCATTGGTTATGCCGGCAGCCGCAAAGTCAGCGGCCACCCGGTGGGCGCCTACTTTGAAGCCCATATCGAGCAAGGGCCGATCCTTGAAGACGAACGCAAAACCATAGGCGTGGTGCTTGGCGCGCTGGGGCAGAAATGGTTTGACCTCAACCTGCGCGGCGTAGAAGCCCACGCGGGGCCGACCCCGATGCACCTGCGCAAGGATGCACTGGTTGGCGCGGCGGCCGTGGTGGCCGCGGTCAACCAGGCCGCCTTGAGCCATCAACCCCATGCGTGCGGCACAGTGGGCTGCCTGCAAGCCTATCCGGGCTCGCGCAACGTGATCCCGGGTGAAGTACGCATGACCCTGGATTTCCGTCACCTGCTGCCAGAGCGGCTGGACGCCATGATCGAACAGGTACGCGGGGTGATCGAAGCCACCTGCCAGCAACACGGCCTGAGCTTTGAACTGACCCCGACTGCGGACTTCCCGCCGTTGTACTTCAACCCCGACTGTGTCGATGCAGTGCGCAATGCGGCCAATGAACTGGGCTTATCCAACATGGACATCGTCAGCGGGGCAGGGCATGACGCGATCTTCCTGGCCGAACTGGGGCCGGCGGGGATGATTTTTGTGCCCTGCGAGGGTGGGATCAGCCACAACGAAATCGAGAATGCCGATCCCGCGGACCTGGCGGCAGGCTGTGCGGTGTTGCTCAAGGCGATGCTTGCGGCATCGGAGATTGTTGCGCAAACCCGCTAAGGATGGCTGGCGCTGCGCGCCAGATCGCAGCCTTCGGCAGCGACTACAGGTCGGATTTTGTTTTTGATCTTGATCTGCTCTTGATCTTCAAGCCCTTTCGGGAGGCCGAGAGGAGGTTCTGCGCAGTGGTCCTCCCGGCAAGGCCTTTTTGGTTCCTTTTGTGGCTGTTTGACAAAAGGGACTCGCTGTAAGAGCGAAACCGATAGTCGAGTTAAACGCCTGTAATGGATATGTACGCGGTCTGTCAGTTACTTGCGCCGAGTACATATCCATTTGATGAGCCTTCGTGTCGCCCCGAATATCGAGTGGCCGCAGGAACATCGTCTTTAAAAGCCAAAGCCAAAGCCAAAGCCAAAAGCTTATGCCAGTGGCGGGGTCCGCGGCGGGATCAGGCGCTTGCTACCGGTGGCTTCAAACGCCGCCGCAAACCGCAACAGCGCCGAATCATCATAAGCCCGACCGGCAAAGGTCAGCCCTACCGGCATGCCAATATCCGCCATCACACCCATCGGCACCGTCACCGTAGGCACACCCAGATGCCGGATCGCCAGGTTGCCATTGGCAACCCAAACCCCATTACTCCACGCAATATCCGCCGAATCGGGATTCACATCGGCATCCGCCGGCCCTACATCGGCAACCGTGGGGAACAACACCGCATCCAGACCCAGGCGATCCATCCAGTCCTCAAGATCAATCCGGCGGGTCTGCTCCAGACCGCGCAGGCCGTCAGGCAAGGTACTGATCCGGTCCCACGGAGTAATGCCGCGCTCGGCCATGCGCACATATTCATCCATGCCCGCCGCCAGTTCATCTTCGCGGTTGGGCAGCGTTCCCGGGTCGTGGGGGAAGATCAGAGCGCCGTCAACGTCAGCCAGACGGTTGAGTTTCGGATCACCATTGGCCCGCAGGAAGTCATCAAACGCCCAGGCCGACAGCTCCCACAATTCATCATGCAAAAACTCTTTGGAGACCAGCCCGCGAGTGAACACGGTGGGCGCACCAGGGCGATCTCCCTCGCAATTGGACACCAGCGGGAAGTCGACTTCGATCACTTCGCCGCCCCGGGCCTCAATGGCCTTGCGCGCTGCTTGCCAGAGCTCGATCACCGAGGCCCGGGTAATGATCCGCTGGCCGGTCGGGCCGCCGATACCCGGTGCTTGGGCCGTACCCGCTTCGGGGTCGGCATTGATGTACATGCGCGGCACGCCAAAGCGCTTGCCTGCGAGTGCTTCAGCGCCGGCGTTGAGCTCTGCATAAGAGGCAGGGCGCACTGCGGCCACCGCGGGGATCGGCACCCAGGGTTGCAGGCGCCACAGATCGCCACGGGTGTCCGGATCTTCGGCCACGACCACATCGAGTACTTCAAGCAGGTCGGCCATGGTTCTGGCGAACGGCACCACCACGTCCATGGTCGGGGTCAGCGGCCAGTTGCCACGCACCGAAATCACCCCGCGCGAAGGGGTATAGGCGCACAAACCATTGTTCGAGGCCGGGCCACGTCCGCTGGACCAGGTTTCTTCCGCCAGGCCGAATGCCGAAAAACTGGCTGCCGTTGCCGTGCCTGCACCGTTCGATGAACCCGAGGCAAAGGGCGCGGTGAGGTAATCGGCGTTATACGGGCTCTCGGCACGGCCATAGACCCCGCGCTGCATGCCACCGTTGGCCATGGGCGGCATATTGGTCTTGCCCAGGCAAATGGCCCCGGCGCCGCGCAGGCGTTCGATGGTAAACGCATCGCGATGGGCCACCAGATCCTTGAATGCGGGGCTGCCCGACGCTGCGGTCAGGCCTTTCACCAGATAGCTGTCCTTGGCGGTATAGGGGATACCGTCCAGAGGTCCCAGCGCCTGGCCCTTGGCCCGACGTGCATCGGCTGCCTGTGCTTCGCTCAGCGCTTCAGGGTTGCGCACCACCACCGCGTTGAGCGCCGTGGCGGTGTCGGGACCGTCATAGGCCTCGATCCGGGCGAGATAGGCCTGCACCAACTCAACCGAAGTGGTCTGGCCGGACTCGAGCGCGGCGCGCAGTTGGGCGATGGGGACCTCAGTGACTTCAAACATGCGCTTACCGCTGGTTGCTGATGGGGGAGGCAGAGCTTATCTAAACTCATACCTGCTCAGCCAGCGATCTAATGATAAACCCTGCCGACCCAACCCCGCCCACTGTAGGAGCGAGCTTTTTACTGGATCCGGATTGACTGGCGAGTGAGCGCAGCCATATTGAGAAGCTCGCGAGGCAAGCTCGTGGGGGGCAGTGATGGCGTATTGACCCTTCAGGAGGCTGCGGATTAGTCTCGGCCTCCTTTTACGCCATGGACTGATGACATGATTACCTGCCACCTGCGCTACGTGATTGACCCTTACAAACTGGCCGAATTTGAAGCGTACGGGCGGTTGTGGATACCGCTGGTAGAGAAATTCGGTGGCATCCACCACGGCTATTTCCTGCCCTCGGAAGGCGCCAACAATATTGCCCTGGCCATGTTTTCGTTCCCGTCCCTGGCCGCTTATGAGGACTACCGCGATCGCTCGAAAACCGACGCCGAGTGCATCGCGGCTTTCAAACTGGCCGAAGACAATCGCTGCATCGTCAGTTACGAGCGCACCTTCTTGCGTCCGGTATTCGAATAATCCGGGTGGGACGGGCCCATCGACTTCGCCCGGGTTGCTTTATCGTCGCGAGTGCAGGCGGCTAAAGTCTTATTCGGGTTTGGACCGCGGATCGGTCACTATCCGGTTCAATGCTGCCACTGCCACCGTGGTCCTGCGCGGTGACGGTGGTATGGTCGGGCTCACATTTGTTTCAGTTATCCGGAGAGACACATCACATGGCAACGGCATCAGCGGTAATCGATATCCCGGCTTCGTCCGACCAGGTCTGGCAATTGATCGGCGGCTTCAACAGTCTGCCTGACTGGTTGCCGATGGTTACCCGAAGCGAACTCAGCGAAGGCGGGCGCTTGCGCACCCTGCGCACAGACGATGGCACGGTGATCGTCGAGCGCCTGGAAGCCTTCGATAACGCGGCTAAAACCTATAGCTACTCCCTCGCTCAGTCACCGTTCCCGGTGAAGGACTATCTGGCGACCTTGAGCGTTGAGGCGCTGGGGGATGGCTCGCGAGTGCGCTGGTCGGGGCTTTTTACGCCGGTCGGTGTCAGTGAAGTCGAGGCGCAGGAACTGTTCAACGGCGTCTACCAGGTTGGCCTCACTGCGTTGCGAGCCAATTTCCCGGGTTGATCAATAGGCTTCTCCCCATCCTGTAGGAGCGAGCTCGCTCCTACAGGATGAATGCGGTTTCCAGGATTGCATGCATCTCTTGTGGGAGCTGGCTTGCCAGCGATGGTGATGGATCAGCCGACAGTTTTTTACACGGGGAGGGTAGTGGCATATTGCCAACAAGCTCATAAACCCGGTATTGGCAAGTTAGATCCTTGAAATAAAACGAAAAAACTCTGAATGATGGCCATCCAGAATCAGTCATGTTTCGAAAACTTTTGACTATTTAATGACTTAGGTCAGTACTGGATTGAAAAAAAGTCTGCAAAATATCTTGTTACTGGTTGTAACACTGGGGTAAGATCGCCCTGCGTTCACCTACCACGGTTTATGCATTTTTAAGCCCCAAGTTTCCATCAGCTACTTGGGCTTTTTTTTGCCTGAAATTTGATATCGGATCCAATTTCTGCGGGCGCAGAAACAAAAACGGCGCCCGTTGCAGGCGCCGTTGTCCAGCCATCAAAGCTTAAGCAATCGCCTTGGAGCTCCACTCGCCATTAACCAGGCGTTGCAGGCCCAGCGGGTTGCGATTTTGCAACGCTGCCGGCAGCAATGCATCGGGATAGTTCTGGTAGCACACCGGGCGCAAGAACCGGTCGATGGCCAGCGAGCCAACCGAGGTGCCGCGTGCATCCGAAGTGGCCGGGTAAGGCCCGCCGTGAACCATGGCATCGCACACTTCGACGCCGGTCGGGTAGCCATTGACCAGAATACGACCCACTTTTTGCTCAAGAATCGGCACCAGCCACTGGTAGTGCTCAAGGTCGCCCGGTTCGCCAATCAGGGTGGCGGTCAATTGTCCGCGCAGGGCCAGCAGGGCGTCCTTGAGCTGGGCGTCATTTTCCACTTCGATGATGATCGTTGCCGGGCCGAACACTTCTTCTTGCAGCAAAGGATCCTTGTTCAGTAGCAGGCTGACATCGGCCTTGAACAATTGCGGCTGGGCCTGAGCGCCGGACTGGGTGTGGCCGGCCAGGTGAGTGATGCCTTTATGACCCAGCAGGTGTTCGACGCCCTTGGTGTAGTTACGCAACCCGCCCGCATTGAGCAGGGTGTGCGGCGCTTGCTCGGTCATCTGTTGCGTGAGGTGTTCGATAAAAGCCGAAAGCTCGGGGCAGCGCAGACCGATCACCAGGCCGGGGTTGGTGCAGAACTGGCCTCCGCCCATGGTCACCGATGCGGCCAGCTCGCCTGCCACTTTGTCACCGCGTGCGGCCAGCGCTTGAGGCAGCAGGATCACCGGGTTGATGCTCGACATCTCGGCAAACACCGGGATAGGTTGCTCACGTTCGGCAGCCATTTTGCTCAGCGCGTTGCCGCCATGCAGTGAGCCGGTAAAACCCACGGCCTGAATGGCCGGGTGTTTGATCAGCGGTTCACCGACGCCAGCGCCGAAGATCATGTTGAACACGCCCTTGGGCATGCCGGTTTTTTCTGCGGCGCGAATGATCGCGCAACCCACCTGGTCAGCCGTTGCCATGTGGCCACTGTGGGCCTTGAAGACCACCGGGCAGCCAGCTGCGAAAGCGGCGGCAGTGTCGCCACCGGCAGTGGAGAAGGCCAGCGGGAAGTTGCTGGCGCCGAACACGGCAACCGGGCCAACGCCGATGCGGTACTGACGCAAGTCCACCCGTGGCAGCGGTTTGCGGTCCGGCATGGCCAGGTCGATACGGGCCCCCAGAAAGTCACCACGACGCAGGACTTTGGCGAACAGGCGCATCTGGCCGCTGGTACGGCCGCGTTCGCCCTGGATACGTCCGGCGGGCAGTGCGGTTTCACGGCAGACCAACGCCACAAAGTCATCGCCCAGTTGGTCGATTTCGTCAGCAATGGCATCGAGAAATTCGGCGCGGCGTTCAGGGCTCAGCTGGCGGAATTCGACAAAGGCCTGATCGGCGGCGTTGGCGGCGCGGTCTACTTCCTCGGGCGTGGCCTGATGAAAGCGAAAAGGCAGGGCAACGCCGGTGCTGGCATCAAGGCTTTCAAGGGTGACTGTGCCGGCAGCGCTACGGCTGCCGCCGATAAAGTTTTGGCCTGTTACGGTAGACATCGGTTCAATCCTCGCTAGATAGGCTTTAGACGCGCTATGGAACTCAGCGCACAAGACAGGGTTTTTTGTTGTCGTATTTCCAGCCCGGAACAATGTACTGCATGGCGACGCTGTCGTCCCGTGCACCCAGGCCCATGCCTTTATACAGTTCATGGGCTTTGGCCACGGCGTCCATGTCGATGTCCACCCCCAGGCCGGGTCTGGCCGGGACCTTGATGTGGCCGTCGACAATTTTCAGCGGTTCGCGGGTCAGGCGCTGACCGTCCTGCCAGATCCAGTGGGTATCGATGGCAGTGATTTCGCCCGGTGCGGCGGCCGCCACCTGGGTGAACATGGCCAGGGAAATATCAAAGTGGTTGTTGGAGTGCGAGCCCCAGGTCAGGCCCCACTCGTGGCACATCTGGGCGACCCGCACCGAACCCTGCATGGTCCAGAAATGCGGGTCGGCCAGCGGGATATCGACGGCCTGGGACTGGATCGCATGGCCCATTTCGCGCCAGTCGGTTGCGATCATGTTGGTGGCCGTAGGCAGGCCGGTGGCGCGTCTGAACTCGGCCATCACCTCGCGTCCGGAGTAGCCGTTTTCGGCACCGCACGGGTCTTCGGCATAGGCCAGTACATGGTGTTGATCGCGGCACAGGCCGATGGCTTCTTTGAGTGACCAGGCGCCATTGGGATCAAGGGTGATCCGTGCATTGGGGAAGCGTTCGGCCAGGGCGGTGACGGCTTCGATTTCTTCAGCGCCGCGCAATACCCCGCCCTTGAGCTTGAAATCGTTAAAGCCGTATTTGGCCTGTGCCGCTTCTGCCAGACGGACGATGGCCTGGGGGGTCATTGCCGGTTCATGGCGCAGGCGCAACCAGTCATCGGCGTCTGCTTCGCTGCGATAGGCCAGGTCGGTCTGCTGGCGGTCACCAATGTAAAACAAGTAGCCGAGCATCTTGACCGCGTCGCGCTGCTGGCCTTCGCCGAGCAGGGCTGCGACCGGGACTTCAAGAAACTGACCCAGCAGGTCGAGCAGCGCCGCTTCCATTGCCGTTACCGCATGGATGGTGATGCGCAGATCAAAGGTTTGCAGGCCCCGGCCAGCCGAGTCGCGGGCGGCAAAAGTGCTGCGCATGGCGTTGAGAATGCTCTGGTAGTTGCCGATGGGTTGGCCCACCACCAGGCTGCGCGCATCTTCCAGGGTTTCGCGGATGCGTTCTCCGCCCGGCACTTCGCCGACCCCGATATTGCCGCTGCTGTCCTTGAGAATCACGATGTTGCGGGTGAAGAAAGGGCCGTGGGCGCCGCTGAGGTTGAGCAGCATGCTGTCATGCCCGGCCACCGGAATCACTTGCAGGCTGGTAACCACCGGAGCTTTTGCCGCGTGGTGCTGGTGTTCGCTGTTCATGTCGTGTTCCTTAAAAAGAGTCAGGGGCCTACGCGGGTTGCAGAGCTGCAGGAATCACAGCCGTGGGCTTGGGTTTGGTCTTGGCAAAGAACACGATGATGGCCGCAATGATCGAAGTGCCGGCCAGGCCATAGAGCCCGCCCTGAATCGAACCTGTGGTTTGTTCCAGAAAGCCGAAGGTGGTGGGCGCAACGAAGCCGCCGAGGTTGCCGATGGAGTTGATCAGTGCGATCACGGCGGCTGCGATGCGCGCATCCAGATAACCCTGGGGGATGGGCCAGAACAGCGACGACGCCGATTTGAAACCGATGGCCGCAAAGCAGATGGCAATGAACGCGAAGATCGGACCGCCGGTGGTCGACAGGAACATGCCCAGCGCGGCAATCAGCAAGGCTGCGGCAATCCAGGCCTGCTGGTGCTTGAAGCGGCTGGCCAGAGCGGCGAAGGCATACATGGCAATGATCGAGATCAGCCACGGAATGGAGTTGAAGAAGCCCACTTGAATGTCGCTCAGGTCGCCCATTTTTTTAATGATGCTCGGCAGCCAGAACGTGGCCGCGTAAATGGTCAGCTGGATGCAGAAGTAGATGGCGCAGAACAACATGATCTGGCGGTCCTTGAGCAGTTTGCCCAGGGTTGGCTTGACGGTGTTGACGGCATCGCGCTCGCGTTGTTCGCGGTCAATTTCGTTGACCAGGGCATCTTGTTCCTGGCGGCTGAGCCATTTGGCGTCATGGGGTTTGGAATCCAGCCAGAACCACACAAAGAAGCACAGCAGCACCGAGGCCATGCCTTCAATGATGTACATCCATTGCCAGCCATGCAGGCCCATGCCGGTAATTTGCAGGAGCAGTCCGCTGAGCGGGCCGGAAATCAGGGAGGCCAGTGCCGATCCGCTGAGGAAAATTGCAATCGCTTTGCCGCGCTCGGCGCCAGGCAACCAGCGGGTGAAATAGTAGATAACGCCGGGGAAGAAGCCGGCTTCGGCGACGCCCAGCAAAAAGCGCAGGATATAGAAGTGGGTTTCGTTCTGGATAAAGGCCATCAGGGTGGCGGTGATGCCCCAGGTAAACATGATGCGGGTCAGCCAGATGCGGGCGCCGACTTTTTGCAGCAGCATGTTGGATGGCACTTCAAACAAGGCATAGCCAATGAAAAACAGTCCGGCACCGAAGCCATAGGCGGCAGCGCCAATGCCCAGGTCGTGCTCCATATGTGAGCGGACGAAGCCTATGTTGACGCGGTCTATGTAGTTGACGATGAACATGATGACGAAGAGCGGCAACACATGCCTCTTCACTTTTTGTATCGCGCGCGCCAGGACAGGATCGTTGGCGGGCGCAGCAGACACGTTGCTGGAAGTGTTCACAAATCTGACCCCACTGATTATTTTTATGCGGGTGGTTCGAGCCGGTGATCACGCTTCCGGTTGACGGACATCATACGAGTTGATTTTTCGCCCCGCAATGCCCGAAAACTAACCAATAAGTTATAAATGCTCTTTCTGTAATGCTTTTAAGTGTAATTACAGGGAGTTAGCCCCGGATTTATTAAGGGGATTGCCCTTGTGCATGGAAAACAGGGTTGTTCTTTTTAAGAACTGGAGGGGTTTTAATGGGGTTGTCATACGAGTTGAGGCGTCTCCCGATTGAAGCAGGTGCTAGTATTACGTCGCCTCAGAGGAAGGGATTACCCATGCACGATCAGCCGATACGCAAGCGCACCCCGGGGCTGGCCCACGACATCGTGGCCGAGCTGACCCGGCAGATTTTGTTGGGTCAATTGGCGCCGGGGGAGAAGTTGCCCTCCGAGTCGGTCATCGTGCGCGAGCAGGGGGTGAGCCGTACGGTGGTGCGCGAAGCGATTTCCAGATTGCAGGCATCCGGGTTTGTTGAAACCCGGCACGGGATAGGCACCTTTGTCCTTGAGCGCGACGAGCGTCAGGGCATTCACCTTTCAAGTGCCACCGCTGCCAGCGTGCGCGGCATTCTGGAATTGCGCATGGGCCTTGAGACACAGGCCGCCGCCCTGGCTGCCGGGCGCCGCACTGAAGAACAATTGCTGCAGATGCGTCAGGCGCTGGATGACTATCAGAACGCACTGGCCAACAACGATGGCAGCGTCGAGCACGACCTGCGCTTTCACAAGCTGATTGCCCAGGCCACGGGCAATACCTATTTCACCGACATCATCTGCCAGCTTGGCCGAACGGCCATACCGCGAACCCGGATCAACGCCGACGAACGCGGGGATGCCGATTTAATGCAGCTGGGGCAAATGGCCGTGCTTGAGCATGAAGCGATCT
Source organism: Pseudomonas versuta (assembly GCF_001294575.1). Taxonomy (NCBI): domain Bacteria; kingdom Pseudomonadati; phylum Pseudomonadota; class Gammaproteobacteria; order Pseudomonadales; family Pseudomonadaceae; genus Pseudomonas; species Pseudomonas versuta. The sequence continues at coordinate 2,460,695 of NZ_CP012676.1, read as the reverse complement.
TGCGCGCCATCCGCCGCCAGGACCCCGATGCTGCCCGCGCAGCCATGCTGCTGCACCTGAGCAACAGCCTGGAGCGAATGGCGCTGTGATCAAACGCTGTAGTCGCTGACGAGGCACGAGGCTGCGATCGACTGCGCAGCAGTCGTAAAGTCAGGCAGCCGGGTGTGTCAGATGCAATGAGGGTGCTTGTTTTACGGGCGTTGCCCGATCGCCGCCTCGTGCCTCGACAGCGACTACTTCAGAGCCACATCCTGCGGGTTGATTTTCTTCCACGCCTGCAGCACGGCCTGGGCCTTGGGTTCCTGGCCGTTATCGAGGTAGAACTGGATCAACGACAAGCGTGCATCACGGAATGAAGGCTGGCGTTTGAGCAGTTCTTCGAGCTGGGCGCAGGCTTTTTCGACCTGACCACTCTGGTGCAGCGCCACCGCCAATACGTAGCGGTACTGGGCGTTCTCTGGCTCCAGGCTTACGGCCTTTTGCAAGGCTGCCATGGCCGGTTTCGGCTCGCCCGCGCGGATCAGCGCCAAGCCCCGGGTGTGCTGCAGCAAGGCCACTTGCGGATGCTCCTTGAGCGCCGTGTCCAGCAGCGCTGCAGCCTCGGCGCTGCGCCCGCCGGCTTCCAGCCATTGGGTCAAAGTAACCAGTGCCGGGAAGAAGTCCGGATCGCGCAGCAGGGCTGCCCGCAGTTTGGGTTCAACCTCATCGGTGCGTCCGCTGGCCTGATACAGCATGGCCAGGTTGAGGTTGGCTTCGGCCCGTTCGGCCAGGCTCAGTTGCACCGTTTCGTATTCTGCGATGGCGTTTTCCCAGGCCTCTTGCGCCGTACCCAAGCCATTGCGCGCCGCGCCGAGCAGGTTGCGTGCAGCGATGATGCGCACGGCGCGTACTTTGTCATTCAATAACGGGCTCAGCAACGGGATGCGTTCAGCCGGCGGCAGGAAGGCGCTGACTGCCCGCACTGCGCTCTCGCGCACCTGTGGCGCGCTATCATTCAGGTCTTTGCTGGCCAGTTTCAATGCGGGCTCGCTTGGGTAGCTGGCCAGTTCGCCAAGCAAGGTTGCGCGCTGAATAGCTGGCAGGTTGCTGCGCCGCAGTTGCTCGTATAGCGCTTGCGCGGCACCCGGGTGGCCGCCGCGAATCAACCACAAGCTTTCGTCGTAACGGGCGGCCCGGGGCATGTCATGGGCGGTCCAGAGTTTGAATTGCTCGCTCACTTTGTCGCCCGCCTTGCCCTGGTGGCAGCTCAGGCAGGCATCCGGCGTGCCGAGGATTTTCGCTCGCACCGGATCGGGAATGCTGAAGCTGTGGTCATGCCGAAAATCATTGCCCATATAGAACTTGCCGGGCATGTGGCAATCCACACACTGTGAGCCCGGCTGGCCTTCCGTGTGGCGATGGTGCTCGGGGGAGTCGTAGTTCTTCGCTTGCAGACCTTTGCCGTCGATGCCGGGGATAGCAGCTTTGCCTGCGGTGTTGTGGCATTGCAGGCACACGCCATTGCCCGGTGCTTTCAGTTCGGTGCTGTGAGGGTTGTGGCAGTTGCTGCAGCGCACACCCTTATCGAACATTTTGCTTTGCAGGAATGAGCCGTGTTCGAACACTTCGTCCTTGATTTTTCCGTCCAGGGCATACAGTTCGCGGGTCAGGACGCTGGGCAGGTAATCGTCCATCAAGCGTTTGCCGACGGTGAAACCATCGCCCAGCGGGGCGCGCCGGGCATGGCAGCGGGCGCAGGTTTCGATTTCGACGGTGGCGTCCTTGTCCTTGAGATCGACGTCGAAGCCGTCATGGGCGAAATCGCCTTTTTGGGCCACCGACAGCAGGTGGTTTGAAGCGGGTCCGTGGCAGGCCTGACACCCGACGCCGAGGCTGTTCCACTGGCTGTTGAAGCTGTTGCTGGCGGCATCGAAGTTGCGCTTGTAGCCGGTGGTATGGCATTCGACGCACATAAAGTTGGCGTTTTGGCTGGGCTTGCTCCAGTGCAGCGGGTTCTTGAAGTTCACCCCCTGGCCCGGATACAGGTGGAACCAGCGGTTTTTCTCGGTATCCCACGCCACGCCCAGGGCTTGCAGCTTGCCGTCACCGACCTCGATCAAATACTGCTGCAGCGGCGCAATGCCGAAGGTGTAGGCGACTTTGAAATCGGCGGGCTTGCCATCCATGCCCGGGGTATTGACCCAGAATCCGTCACCCTGACGAAAGAACCGGCTGCTTTCACCTTCGCTTTTAAAACTGACATTGTTGAAGTCGGCCAGCACGGTCTGCGGGCCTGCGGCCTGCATCGCCAACTGGTGATGGGAGCCTTGCCAGTCCTTGACCTGGGCGCCGTGGCAGCCTTGGCACTGTTGCTCGTCAACCATCTGTGCCGGCGCCGGCGGTCTGGCCACCGGTGCAGCCGCTACGGCTTTGGGCTCAAACACCACTGGCGTGAGAGGTTGCGGGCGGCTGAGAAAAAACCACAGCCCGGCGATCACCACCAGCAACAGTGCGGCGATCGCAGGAAACAGGTAACGGCTCATCAGGCCAGGGTGTGAATCAGGTTGGGTCGGGGCAGCTTTATTTTTAGTGTTGGGCATTACAACTTCCGATGTTTATTGGCCGACAAACCAGCGGTAATAGGGGTTGGCGCCATCGCCATTGATCACTTCGCGGATGTCGCGGGCCCATGCTTCGCGGTCGCCATCATAGGCGTGCAGGCTGGAGCGGTAAAACTGCATGAGGCGTTGACGGTGTACGTTCATTCGGTTGATAAAAGCCGGTTCGGCGTTGAGCAGTACGGGGGCCGTGTGCAGGTCCAGTAGCGCCGGGAGCACGCGGCTGATCTCCTTGGCCCGCACCCACGGGGCGTACTCGATGCGCGGCTGATCGTCAGTTACCGCTGGCGCATCACCGGCAAAGCGCTCCAGCCCTGCGCGGTCGGTTACATAGGTGGCGAGCAATGCAGCGCCGGATGCCACGCCCACGTCCTGCAGGGCGTTGTGTACTCCGGGCTGCTCGAAGCGGGCATTGATGCGCGCAGCGTCCAGTTCAATGGGTTGCATCGAGCCTACCAGGAGCATTTCGTGGAACTCGCTGGTCCACAACGTGGCATAGGGGAATACATCGAGAAAGCTGCGTACCAGTGAGCGCGAGTCGTCGATGTTTTGCGTCGGCAACGGGAGCCACTGGGCGACCAGCCCGTTGGCTTGCAGGCGTTGCGCAGCCAGCTGGTAGAAGTCCCGGGAGTACAGGTTGACCACGCCGGCTGCCGAGGGCGGTGGCGGCTCGAGGGTGATCAGGTCGTAGCGCTGCTCGCTGCGCAGCAGTTCCTGACGCCCATCGCGCAAGCGCACCTGGATGCCGGGATCGTGCGCCGCATTGAAGTTGCCCTTGAACAACGATGATGCATTGACCACTGCCGGCAGCAGCTCGGCGACAACCCGCTGTTGCAGGGATGGATAACTGAGCAGGGCGCCGGCAGTGATCCCGGTGCCAAAGCCGATCACCAATGCTGAACGCGGTTCGCCGGTATGGATCAGCAGCGGCAGCAGGGCCTGAATCCGCATATAGCGCAGCGACGGCATTGCATCGCCGGTATTCGACACGCCCTGAATGTACAAACGGTGAAAGCGGCGTTCGCCTTTGCCTTGGGTGACCACGGCCACGGTGCCGCCACGGCCTTCTTCATAGAACGCCAGTTCGCCCTTACGTGCCCCGGGGAGCAGGTTGGCGAGGCGGTCCACCGGGGTCAGGCAAGCCACGGCCAGCGCCGCCAGCCCCACGGCAATCACCGCCTGGTGATGGCCCTTGCTGACCCGCTGGCCCTGGCGTATGGCGATAAAACCCACCGCTGCGGCGATGATTGCCAGCAGGCCCAGGGTCCGTACCAGGCCCAGCAGCGGGATCAGTACGAAGCCGCACAGGGCCACCCCGACAATCCCGCCCAGAGTATTGAAGGCCACCACCGCGCCGACATCCCGCCCCACCCGCTGCGGGCCGACACACAGGCGCAGTGCTACCGGAAAGGCGGCGCCCAGCAGCAGGGTAGGGATAAACACGATGCTCAGCGCGGCCACCGCGAAACGTGCGCTCATGCCCAGCAGTACACTGCCGCCCATGGCCAGGGCCAGGTTTTCGGCCTGGGTCTGCAGCAGGATCAGCCAGCGCCCGAGCAGGGCGATCTCCAGCAGTGCAACCAGTCCGGCACCGGCGATCAGCAAGCCGAACACGCCCCAGGGATCGCGCAGGCGATCAACCCGGCGGGCCATCAGGCTGCTGCCGATAAACAGCCCGGCCAGATAGGTGGCCAGCACCACGGCAAAGGCATAGGTGCGAGTACTCATGAATTGCACGATGGATTGCGACCAGACCACTTCGTAGCCCAGCGCCACGCCGCCGGCAATGGCATACAGCACCATGGCCAGGCGCGCCGGTGCCGGTTCGACGGCTTTAGACGTTGCCAGGGGCGTCGAATAACGGCGCTGCACGATCAATGCGCCAACCGCAGCCAACAGGTTCAGCAAGGCCGCGGCAAAGGCGCTGCCGCGAACGCCGAGGGTGGCGATCAATACAAAGGCGGTGAGCAGGGTGCCGACAATCGCCCCGGCCGTGTTGGCGGCATACAGCCGTCCGCCAGCCTGGCCGAGGTGTTGCGGATCGGCCGCCAGCGCCCGTACCAGCACCGGCAGGGTGCCGCCCATCAATAGCGCCGGCAGGCCCACCAACAGCAAAGGCAGCAGCCAGGCCAGCAGGCCGACCTGTTGTTCAAGCCAGGCGAAGGGGGCTGCGGCCAGACTCAGACCCAGGGTAGCGCCGATGCCGAGCACGGCCACGCCGATTTCTAGCCCGGCATACAGCAACAGGGGTTTACCCAGGCGATCGGCGAAGCGGCCGAACAGCAGGCCGCCCAGGGCCAGACCGGCGAAAAAAGCGCTGATGCCGGTGGTGATGGCATACACCTCGACGCCGATCACCAGCGACAGTTGCTTGATCCACAGCACCTGGTAGATCAGCGCCGCAGCGCCGGAAATAAACAGCAACAAGGCAGGCATTAACAATGCCGTGCGACTCAGAGGGGAGAAAACAGTCGCGGTAGAAGCGAGGGGAGACGGCATTGCGCAGGGCCTTGTGCAGAAAGAATTCGGGTGTGATCAGAGATGAACTCAATCTGTGGCAGCTGGCAAGCCGGCTGCCACAGAAATGAGGTGAATCCTTTATTGCGCCGGCTGGTTTTTCATTTTCTCGGCAATCTTGGCGTCTACTGCTGCACGCACTTGGTCGATGCTGAAGCTGGCCGGTTTCTGGCTAGGCGGGTAATCGATGAATGTTTCGAGGAACTTCGCCCCTTTCATGGTTGCCAGTGCAGTCAGGTATACGTTTTTGGTGGTCCAGTCGTAATACTGATCGGAAACCACGTCCGCACGTTCGTAAGGGTCCATGCGCAGGTTGAAGATTTTCGGCACCCGCAGGCACACGAAAGGTTCGCTCCAGACCTTGAAGCCGCCCGGTGCACGCTGCTCGCAGAATACCGCTTTCCAGTTGTCGAAACGCATCGCAACCAGCAGGCCGTCATCGTCGAAGTAGTAGAACTCGTGACGTGCGCCTTTAGGGTCTTGCCCCGTCAGGTAGGGCAGTTGGTTGTAGCCGTCCAGGTGAACCTTGAAGTTGGTACCGCCGGCCACGGGGGCCCAGCCTTTGAGCAGCTTGTCTTTGACATCGGCATCGCCGGCAACGGCCAGCAGGGTCGGGAACCAGTCCATGCCCGAGAACATCTCGTTGCTGACTTCACCGGCCTTGATCTTGCCCGGCCAGCGCACGATGGCAGGAACGCGATACGCGCCTTCCCAGTTGGAGTCTTTTTCGTTGCGGAACGGCGTGGTCGCTGCGTCCGGCCAGGAGAACTGGTTCGGCCCGTTATCGGTGGTGTAGACCACGATGGTGTTGTCGGCGATTTTCAGGTCGTCGAGAGTTTTCAGCAGTTTGCCGACGTCGCCGTCATGCTCAACCATGCCATCGGCGTATTCGTTGCCGGGCATACCACTCTGGCCCTTCATCGAATCGCGGACGTGGGTAAACAAGTGCATGCGCGTGGTGTTCATCCACACGAAAAAAGGTTTGTCGGCTTTGGCCTGCTTCTCGATAAACGCCTGTGCAGCGGCGGTGGTTTCGTCGTCGATGGTTTCCATGCGCTTGGCGGTCAAGGCGCCGGTGTCCTCAATCTTGCCGTCGGCAAAGCTGTGGATCACACCACGGGGCGTAGCGGTCTTGACGAACTCGGGGTCGTCTTTGGGCCAGTAAGGACGCTCGGGTTCTTCTTCGGCATTGAGGTGGTACAGGTTGCCGAAAAACTCGTCAAAACCATGATTGGTCGGCAAGTATTCGTCACGGTCGCCCAGGTGGTTTTTACCGAATTGCCCAGTGGCGTAGCCTTGCGACTTGAGGGCCTGGGCAATGGTTATGTCACGTTTTTGCAGCCCCACAGGTGCGCCCGGTACCCCGACTTTTGACAAGCCTGTACGCAGTGGCGTTTGCCCGGTAATAAAGGACGAGCGCCCGGCAGTGCAGCTGTTCTCGGCGTAGTAGTCGGTGAACAGCATGCCTTCTTTGGCAATCCGGTCAATGTTGGGGGTTTTATAGCCCACTACGCCCATGGAGTAGGCGCTGATATTGGTCTGGCCAATGTCGTCACCGAAAATCACTAGAATGTTTGGTTTTTCGGCAGCCGCGACAGTGGCCGAGAAGGCCATTATCGAAGCTGCCACCAGTGCCAGAGGGGGCAACCACTTGGTTAATCGAGTCATACATGCTCCTTGTTGGCTTTGATCGCTTGTGGCGACCGCTTTTATGCAGTCCGTAATGCTGTTGCTTACTGCGGGTTCACAGGTGCGGCGGCTTCGAAGGGATAAATCCGGCGCCATTCAGACGCCATATCGACGATAGTCCAGCCTTGCTGTTTTGCTTGATCAAGTGCCTTGTCCAGGCGTCCGATTTTGGAATCCTTGTCATACGCCCACTCGCGTTTGGCGTCGGTGTGATGCACCAGCCCCATCAGGCGCGGGCCGGTGGCTGCGGCGGTCCACTCGAGCATTTGCCGGTCGCCGTCGGAGTTGCCGAATGCCAGGATCGGCCGGCGTCCGATCACGCTGTCGATGCTTACTGGCTTGCCCGGCCCGTCATCGTTATGGGCGATTTTTGCGGTGCGCAGGATTGACGGCTTGCCGTCCTGGTTCTGGTACTCGGTCACAAAGGTCGAGCCGATCACCTGTTCCGGCGGGATGCCGTACACCTCTTCGGCGAACACGCGCATGAACCCGGTATCGCCGCCTGACACGATGTATGTCTTGAAGCCTTGTTCGCGCAGGTACTGGAGCACTTCGAGCATCGGCTGGTAGACCATCTCGGTGTAGGGTTTGCCGGTGGTCGGGTGGCGGGCCTTGCTGACCCAGGCCTGTACGTTGTTGCGGAATTGATCGGTGGTGAGCCCGGCATGGCTGGCCATGAAGATCTTCAGCAGGCCCTCCATACCGCCTTCTGCCAGGGCCTTGTGGTCGTTTTCCAGGACCGCCTTGAAGGGTTGCTGGTCTTTCCATTCCGGGTGCTGCGGTGCCAGACGCCTGATCTCGTCGAAAGCGAACAGCTCCTCGAAATACCCAGGTTGTTCGCTCCACAGGGTGCCGTCGTTATCGAACACCGCGATTCGCTCTTCGGGTTTTACAAAGCTTTTGCTGTCGGGTTTGGTCACTGTCTGCACGAACTCGATGATGCTTTTTTTCGACGGCCCGTCGTTCCAGGAGGGCAGCGGTTCTGCCGCCTGCGCTAACAAGGGCAAGGCCAGCAGCAGGGCCAGCACTTTTGAAAATTTCGCCGCGCTGGTTGCTAGCGAGGTTCGCAGCTGTGATCGGGCGAAGTGGGTATGGGCCGCGCTACGGGTGTTTGATTGGCGATGGCTGTGCACTCCTTCGCAGCCTCGGTCCTCGTTAGCGACCACAGAGTTTTGTGTGCTTGTGTTGCTCATGGGAAGTCCTTGTCGTGACCAGGGTTAAGTGGGCGCAAGCCGTAGGTTTTGCGAGGAGGGCGGGTGCGCAACCAGTGCCTGGCGACGCTGAGGCTGTGTAGCCACCAACGACGGCTCAGGTAGCCAATACCTGCCAGCAACAGGATGCAGGCGAGGATGAGCACCGACTCTGGCAGTCTTAACCGCGTTGGCTGGCCCAGTTGCTTGAGGTCCTGAACGATGGAAAACACCGGCGTGTAACTGCTGTCGGCGCTGGCCTTGAAGCTGACTGGCGGAACCTGACTGAGTTGCGCCTTGTGATTGACGCTGTCCCACCATTTGACGCTTATCGCCGGCAGCTCAAAATCACCGCTGCGCTCAATGCGGTAGCTCACGCTGTCGATGCGTTGCCCGCCACTGAAGTTGCCCCGGCCGTCATCCAGGTTTTCTATCCGTGCAGTCTTCGGGTAAGCGCTAAGTCCATCCACAGTAGCCAGTGGCAGGGCGGGCAGTGACAGGCCCTGAGCATCATCAGCCTGCAGGGTCATGGTGCGGGTAATGCTGTCGCCAACTTTTAGCGTGCCGCCGTCGGGGCTGATGTGTTGGTTAAAGCGCATCGCGCTGGCAACCAGTACCGGTTCACCGGGCTTGAAGCCATCGGGCAGGCTGGCAGTGAAGTGCAGGGCCGGGGTTTGCGCCGATAGTTCGGCGCTGGCCTGCGCCGGGGTGGCGCGGATGGTGAGGGGGGCAATGGTGAACTCTTGCGCCAGATTAGGGATGATGCGGTAGGTGTAGCGCAGGCCGGTAAAGGTCTGGCCCTGCACCTGTTGCGTCAGGTGCTGTGCCTCGCCACTGGGGGGCATGACATCGGTCCCGGTGATGCTCAGGTGGGGCAGCGTGGCACCACTGGTAAACCAGCTGTTGGTCAGCACGTCGACCTGCAGCTGCAAGGGTTGGCCCACCACTACTGCATCGCCGGGCACCAGTCGGCTTTGTACGCTTAGCAGGGGTTCATCGGCATGCACCAGCCCGGTGAGCAGCATCAGTGCCAGGCAGTAGCGGGTCATGGCACCACCTTCTGACTTTGGGCACTCTGGTCCTGCAAACTGAACTTCTGGCGCAGGAAATTAGCCGGGGAGGTGGTCAGATTCTCCAGCCACTGTTGGTCACTGGCGGCCTGACGGGTTTGTAGCGGTTTGCTCTGGCCCTTGCCCGGCTGCAGGTCGAGTTTGATCTGGTCGGGCTTGACCTCGGGGGTGTTCTGTTCGGCGCTGTCCGTGTCTTTGAGTAGGGCCTGTGCAAGCGCCAGGTTGGCACTGGCTTCGGGGAATTTCGGTTGCAGGGCCAGGGCACGGGTGTAGGCGGCAATGGCTTGATCGAACTTGAAGCGCCGCACGTAAATATTGCCCAGATAGAAGTACGCCTGGGGGGTATCCAGTTGCGCGAAGCTGGCCAGCGCCAGATCAAAGTCGGCAGCGTTGTAGGCGGCGATGCCTTTCCAGTACGGGTCTTCAAACAGGCTGGCCGCTGCCGGGAAATGCTGGTGTTCAAAGGCCCAGCGCCCTTGCTGGTCGCGGGTGAAAAAGGCATCGCTCAAGGCATTGGCCTGAGCCGGTGCGGGCTGCAGGCCCACCCCCAGTATCAGGGCGGCGGTCCAGTTCAGGCTCCAGCCCCGTCGTACCGAGAAAAAAGCCAGGATCAGCAGCGCTATGCACAGCCAGTAACCGGCGTCTTTCCAGTGCAGCTCGCGCTGTTCATCACTGGCCGCCTGAAAGTGTTGCCGGGCGTGGCCTTCGATCCAGTCCAGATCGTCATCATTGATGGTCAGGCTGCCCAGCGGTGCGTCCGTGACAGCGGCCAGCTGCTTGAGGGCCGCCTGATCGAAACTGCCCAGCTCGGGGCGGCCGTTGCTGTCGGTGCGCGGCTGGCCGTCGGCATTGCGAATAATGCCGCCATTGGCACTGCCCACGGCGAGTACCAGCACTTGCAAGGCGCTGTCCTGCAGTTGCTGTTTGAGGCCGGCGAGCCGGGTGGTATCGGCACCGTCGGTGACCAGCAGCAAGGTGGCGGGAGTGTTTTGTGCCTGCAACAGGCGTTTGGCCTGCTTAATGACCTCGGCCACGTTTTTACCCGGACTGGCAATCAGGTTGGTCGCCAGGGCCTGGATGAAGCTGTCGAGCAGCGCCGGATCATCAGTGGCGGGCAATACCAGATGCGCGCTGCCGGCATAGGCAATCAAGGCGGTGTGTGCGCCACTGCGGCGGGCAATCAACTCGTGGAGTTTGTGCTTGGCGGCTTCGAGGCGCGAGGGCTGTATGTCAGTGGCATCCATGGAGGGCGACAGATCGAGGGCGATGATCAGCTGGGCACGGCTTTCCAGAAACGCCGGGCGGTCCTGTTCCCAGGTCGGGCCCGCTGCCGCGATGGCGCCGAGGATCAGCAGGGCGGCGGTCAGATGCACTGGGCGCAGGCGATGGTTGTCCTGTGGGGTAATCAGCAAGTGCGCCAGCAGATGCGGGGCAATGATCGCGCGCAACCGACGTTGTTGGTCATGGCTGCGGCGCCATAGCAACGGCAGTAGTGCGCCGAAAAAAATCAGCAGCAACCATGCCGGGCGTAGGAAGTGGAAGTCACTGAGGTTGATCTCCATTTCAAGCCTCCTTGTGTTGCGCACGCTGGCCGAGGCGCGCAGCCAGCAGTGCCAGCAGATGATAGAGCGCCAGCAAGCTGATGGCGGCGGCCAGCGGCAACCAGAACAGATCGCGCTTGGGTTGATGGCTGAGGGTCTTGACCTGATGCGGGGTGATCCGGTCGAGGGTGGCGTACACCTGATTCAGGCTGTCGCGATCTTCAGCGCGAAAGTACTGGCCGCCCGTGGTCGTGGCGATTTTTTGCAGTGCACCGAGATCGACCTTGGCTTCGCCATTGGCGGTCGGATCGCCGATGCCGATGGTATGAATCACTACGCCCTTGGCGGCGGCCATAGCGGCAGCCCGGGCTGGGGGGATCGCACTGTTGGTGTCATTGCCATCGGTGAGCAGAATCAGCACCTTGTCCTGTTCGTGGGCCTGGTCGAGCAATTTCAGACTCAGGCCGATCGCATCGCCGATGGCGGTGTTGGGCCCCGCCATGCCGATGCCGGTGTCCTCCAGAAGCAGTGACAGGCTGGCGTGATCCAGCGTCAGCGGCGCTTGCGGGTAGGCGCCGCTGCCGAACACGATAAGACCGATGCGGTCGTCCTTGCGCCGCTGGATAAAGTCTTGAACCACCTGTTTGACGGCTGCCAGCCGGTTGATTTTGTGTCCGCCGGCATCGGTAAAGTCAGTGGTCTGCATCGATTGCGAGATATCGATGGCCAGCATCAGGTCGCGTACCGGCTGCTGACGTTCGATGGGTTTTTCGATCCACACCGGGCGGGCGACAGCCACCACCAGCAATGCCCATACCAGCAGATTGAGCAACCGTTGCCAGAGGTTGTGCCGTGCGCCCGAGGTGTGCGGGGCCTGATCGATGGCGCGGCTCATGGCATTGAAGAATGGAACCCGCACCGCGCTGCGGGCTTCGCGGTATTCAGGCAAATAGCGATAGCCCAGCCAGGGAAGTGGCAGCAACAGCAGCAGCCAGGGGTAATCAAACTGCCACATGATGCTGCTCCACCCAGAGTACGCAGGTATTGAATAGCTGCTGGCGTTTTGAGTCGGGCAGCGCCAGCAGTTGCTCGTCCGGGGCGTAGGCCAGCATTGCCAGTTGCTGGCTGAAATCTTCAGGCAAGGGCTGCGGGCTGTGACTCGCCAGAAACGCTTGCCAGGCATCGCCTTTGAGAGGGCCGGCGGCCTGTGGCACGGACATGGAAATAGCTACGCGCTTGAGCAAGGTGGGCAGTTCACGCAGGGCCGTCAGCGGGGCGTCGCTGGTACGCAATTGGGCCAGGCGCTGCAAGGCCTCACGCCGGTAGCGATTGCGCCGCCAGTGCCAATAAGTCCGTGCCGCCCAGACCACCAGACCTGCCATCAGAATCCCGAGCAACACCCACCAGCCCCAGGTCTGCGGCACATAGCTGACCGGTGCGGGCAGGTCCAACTCCTGCAGCTGATCGATATCGGGGATGTGGCTGCTCATCGACCCGGACCAGCGAGTTTGCCCAGTTCGCTGCGCAATTGGCTCTGTGCATCGAGTGCGGTGCTGAACATCATCAGCGGCACCTGGCTGCGGCGCAGCAGGCTGGCGATGTCTTTAAAGCGGCCGCTGAAAAAGTCGCCCAAGGGCTGGCGGATGTGTTGGTGCTGCACTGCCAGTTCCACTTGCAACTCGCCCTGGGTTACCAGCAGGCGACCGTTGTTCGGCAGGTTGAGTGCCAGCGGGTCGTAGACCTGCATCGCAATCACGTCGTTGTGTACGGCCAGCTGGCGCAGTAGCTGCAGGGTGCGCGTACCGGCACCCGCGAAGTCGCTGATCAGGCAAATCAGATGGTCGTGAGCCGCCACTGCGAGGCAGCGTTGCAGCACCTTGTCCAGCTGATCGGCATCTTCACAGTCGGGCATGGTGCTATTGAGTTGCTGGTTCTGCAGGGTGATTTTGCTGCACAGCATTTCGACCCGTTTTCGACTGCGCACCGGGGCGATGCTGTCGATACGCTGGTCGTTGAAAACCAGCCCGCCGACCCGGTCACTGGCGTTGAATACCATCCATGCCGCCAATGCACCCAGTTCGGCGGCGATGGCGGACTTGAAGCTGCGCCTGGAGCCAAAAAACATCGACATGCGCTGGTCGACAACAATCAGTGCCGGGCGGTCGCGTTCCTCGGTGAAGGTACGCACCACCGGTTTGCCAGTGCGCAGCGAGGCGCGCCAGTCGAGGTGGCGCAAATCATCGCCGGGTTGATAGCGGCGCAATTCATCGAAATCCAGGCCCCGGCCACGCAAGCGCGAGGCATGGCTGCCCGAGAGGATGCTGCCCTGGGGCTGGCGGGCGACAAAACTCAACGCCCGCGCCTTGTACTCCAGCGCCATTAATTGCCCCAGGCTGACATACACAAGCCCGTCGACATCCTGTTGTAGAGCCTGCATCGGTTTACTCCTCAGGCGGGAATCGCGACTTTATCGACAATCCGGTCCAGTACCTGATCGGCGCTGACGCCATCGGCCACCGCGTCGTAGCTCAGTTGCAGGCGGTGACGCAGCACCGGGTGGACCACGGCGCGCACGTTGTCCGGCGAGACAAATGCCTGGCCGCGTAGCCAGGCATCGGCCCGGGCGCAACGGTCCAGACCGATACCGCCGCGAGGGCTGGCGCCGATGCTGATCCAGCGGGCCAGATCAGCGTCGTAATCCGCGGGGTGGCGGGTGGCATTGATCAGGTCGATCAGGTAGCTATCAATGGCCGGGGACACGGCCACTGCGCTGACCTCACGGCGGGCGGCGAAAATGGCGTCCTGGCCAAGGGCGAAGCCGGCTGCGGCGCCGGTGGTCGTGCCCTGGGCCTGTTCTTCGCCGCGCAGCAGGCGCAGCACCCGGGATTCGTCCGCAGGCTTGGGGTAGTCGAGCACCAGTTTCATCAGAAAGCGGTCCATCTGCGCTTCCGGCAGGGGGTAGGTGCCTTCCTGTTCGATGGGGTTTTGCGTGGCCAACACGATAAACAGTTCCGGCAGCGAATGACTGTTGCCGGCCACGGTGATCTGGCGTTCTTCCATGGCTTCAAGCAGGGCGGCCTGGACCTTGGCCGGTGCGCGGTTGATCTCGTCCGCCAGGATCAGATTGCCGAACAGAGGCCCCGGTTGGAACATGATCTGGTTTTGACCGTTCACCTGATGCAGCACCTCGGCGCCGGTGATGTCCGAGGGCAGCAGGTCGGGGGTGAACTGGATACGGCTCATCTTCGCATCCAGATGCTTGGCCAGCGCCTTGACCGTACGGGTCTTGGCCAGCCCCGGCAGGCTTTCGAGCAGCAGGTGACCGTTGGCCAAGAGACCGACGACGATCTGGCGGATGACTTCCTCCTGACCCAGTACCGCTTCGGCAACACTGGCTTGCAGAGCATTCAAATCGTTGAGCACTGTCATATGACATTCCTTGCCTGAGCCCCCTTACCAGGGCGCGGGGACCACCACAAACTGCACATTGCCGCCCACGTAGCGCGGCTGATACCAATTGGGCCCGCAATGCTGATACGCCACGTTGTTGGCCACCACCGAAACGCAATCGGGAGGTACGCTGGACACGTAGGTGCCGATGGCTATGGCGGTTGCCGTGGCTGCGCCAATGACGGCGGCGGCTGCCCACGGGTTGTACCAGCCATCGGGATGCGGCCCCGGTGGATAGGGGCCAGGCCCGTAATGCGGCCCCGGCGGTGGATAAGGATGCGGCCCTGGAGGCGGGTAAGGATGGGGCCCCGGTCCAGGTTGCGGATAGGGATGCGGTCCCGGTTCGGGATGTGGCTGCGGATGGGCCCCCGGTTGTGGCGGATGCGGTTGGGGATGAGGGCCCGGCGGGATGGGGCGCGGAGCCGGCTGCGGGTGGCCGCCGCCCTGGTGGAAATTGTGGGGCACGACGAAGGTCCGTGCGCCGCCACCGCTACGCATCTGCCAGGCCTGGGCGAGGGAGGTGTGCAGCAGGCTGACGCTGAGCAGGCCACAGAGCAACCAATGGGTGTTTTTCATGGCTGTTGCTCCGCTCCGGATTGACCGGTTGCCCACTGCAGAGGTACTTCTTGAGCACCTGCGGGTGGCACGAACTCGAAACTTTTAGGGTTGAGCGGCGGGTTCAGTTGCCAGCTGAAGTCCACGCTGTGGCGCGGTTGTTCGGGGATGTCCCGGCGGCTGATGATCAGACGGCACGGCAAGGGTTGCTCGCCCTGGCGCAGCCACACCTGCCAGTCGATATCGTCCTGGCGCAGTGCGTAATGGTCACAGCGCTGCCCATCGAGAGTGTCGCTGCCGATCAGCAGTGCCGAGCGCAGACCGGCCTGTTTGGCGGTGTCGGCATTCCAGCGAAACAGGTCGGCCAGCGGCAACTCGATTGCGTAGCGGTCATGGAGCTGATCGATCAGCGCATTGATAGTGGCCGGTGCCGGAGCGCGGGCATAGTAAGTGCCGGGGCTCTGGTAAAGGGTGAAGGTCTTGCCGTTGTAAAACAGACTGCGGTGCAGGTCCTGGTTATCGATCGAAATCTGTAGCTTGTCGGGCTGCTCGGCCAGCAAGTGGGTGGTATGGCGAAACTCGATTGTCTGGCCGTTATCCAGCACCTGATCAGTCTGGCTGCGGGCCTCAACTGCAAACTGTTTGAGGCTGCGCAGGTAACTGCCCATCCGCTCCAGCGCTTGCACGGCCGCGGGTTCAATGGTGACAGGCTCAGCGGCGTGAATCTGGCCGGTCACGGCCAGTAGCAGGCCCAGCAGGGTGTTACGCACAATAGGCATGTTCGACATCCCTACCAGACGTACTGCAGGCGGACAGTCCAGGTCGCAACATCCGGTGAGCCGGTGCGCTCGGAGACGGTATCGGTGTACGCCAGCAAACCGCCGAATTGCGGTGACAACATGAAGCCCATGCTGGCGCCGACCAGGGTGTTCGCCTGTTTGTTGTCCTGCCAGTCACCGTCGATTTTGGTCTCGCCACCAGCACTGTAGGTGGCGTCCAGCGAAGCCCAGAGTGCACGGTTGATGGTGTAGCTATAGTGGCCTTCGACGGCATAGAGGGGCTTTTGCTCAAGCTTGCCGTTGCCTTGGTATTCGTCGTTGTCACCATATAGCGAGACCCAGGTATTGACCTCCAGCCAGGTCGGCCCGAAAGGCGTACCGAAGCCGATTTCCGGTTTGAATACCCAGCGATTGGAACCGATGTTGATTACCCGGTTTTTATCGTAATCCCCGGTTGGCGTGGTGATCCACAGCGCACCGGTGAGGAAGGTTTCGGGCTTCCATTTGGCAAACTCTTCCTTGCTCAGGGCCGGGCCGCCGAAGATGTTGTGCACCAGCACTACCTGGGTGTCGCCCATACCTCCGTTGTGCTTGGTACCGCTAAAAAAACGTGCATTGTCAAACGATGCCGAAATATCGGCATAGGGTTGCAGAATCTGGATCGCACTGTTGCGACCGTCCACTGCAAAGGAGCGGGCATAACGCAGGATGTAGACATCTGCATTAAGTGACAGGCCATCGATGGGCAGGGAAGTATCAATGGGGGTGTTGGTATCGACGCGGTTGTAATAGCCGAACAGCATGTTCAAATCGGTGGGCAGGTTTTGCCAGTCGCGGGCGTTATCGGTGTAACCCAGTATCGGCACCATCGCCAATGTCAGCGCGGTGTAACTGGCCTTGCGGGCGTTGGTCAACCCCATTGCACTGCTCCTTGAATCGCTATTTAGCTATTTTATTTGGCAGTTTTTCCGCTGACGCCCGCTTTGCACCAATGTTTTTTTTGCGCTATGCAGGTGAATGCACAGTAGAAACAGGCATGCTTTTTAGAGCTATTATTCTAAAAATCGGATTATGCGCCTGGCACCGAATTACGCTAGCAGTAACTGCCGGTTTCGCTAGGGCAGGGGCATAAATCAACAGGTTTATTGATGTGGGTCAGCGTTTTGCCCTTTACGCTGACGGGTTAATGAGGGTGGCTTTTGACGTGATATGGATCCGCTCTCTAAGGCCTGCTGGCGGCGTGTTATCGTGCTGAACTTTTTGAGGGGACATCCAATGCGAATACTGATCGGCGCTCTGAGCGTGGCCATGCTGGCCGGCTGTGTATCACCTGCCATGAACGATGCCCGCAGCAAAGCCCCGACCCGGGTACTGGCCTCGGCCAAACCGACTCCGCTGGTGGCTGAATGCATCAAGTTCTCGTGGCAGGACGAAGGGGTGTTCGGGGTGGATGCCAGTGCCTATATCAACACCGGCAAGTCCGGTGAGCTGACGGTTTACACCCGTGACGCCGGCTCCTTTGCCGACCTGGTGCCGCAGGGCACGGGCACGGCGGTCAGTTATTACGCCAAACAGCCCGACGACAGTGCAGCCATGCGCCGTATGGCGATGCTGGCGACGTGTCTGTAACCCGGTTGCAACGGTGGACTTGAGACAGGGCTTTGTCCTGACCCGGCATTGGCACGATACGCCGTCGGGCATTGAGGTCGAGTTCTGGCTGGCCACCGATGACGGGCCGCAGCACGTGCGCCTGCCTTATCAGACTTCAGTCATGTTTATCCCGGCTGACCTGCGCGATCAGGCGCAGGCGTTGTTGCAGGATGAGCGCGGTATTGAGTTTCGTGAACTGGCGCTACAGGATTTTCAGTCGCGCCCGGTGCTCGGTATTTACTGTCGCCAGCATGCCCAGCTGATCGACATTGCTCAGCGTCTGCGCCGTGCCGGGGTCGATGTGTTCGAGGCTGATATCCGGCCGCCCGAGCGCTTTTTGATGGAGCGTTTTATTACCGCGCCAGTGAGCTTCGGCGGCACCGCTGAAGCTGATGGCCCGTTGCGCAACACCCGGATGAAGCCACATTCCGACTACCGGCCGCGTTTGCAGCTGGTGTCGCTGGATATTGAAACCAGCGCCCACGGCGATCTGTACTCGATTGCGCTGCAGGGCTGCGGCCAGCGTCAGGTGTATATGCTGGGCAAGGCCACCGAGGCCGATACGGCGGTGGATTTCGATCTTGAGTTTTGTGCCACCCGCGGTGAGTTGCTGCAGCGTTTGAACCAGTGGATGGCCCTGCACGACCCTGACGCGATCATTGGCTGGAACGTCGTCCAGTTCGACATGCGGGTGCTCCACGAGCATGCCCGGCGTCTGGGCATTCCTTTGCTGCTGGGGCGCGGGGGCAGCGAGATGCAGTGGCGTGAACACGGCAGCCGCAAAAACCATTTTTTCGCCAGTGCTGCCGGGCGGCTGATTATTGATGGCATCGAGTCGTTGCGTTCGGCGACCTGGTCATTTCCCTCTTTCAGCTTGGAAAACGTCGCCCAGACCCTGCTCGGTGAAGGCAAGGACATCAGCACGCCGTACCAGCGCATGGACGAAATCAACCGCATGTTCGTCGAGGACAAGCCCGCACTGGCGCGCTACAACCTCAAGGACTGCGAGCTGGTGACGCGGATTTTCGAGAAGACCCAGCTGCTAACTTTCTTGCTGGAACGGGCCTCGGTGACGGGGCTTGAGGCGGACCGCAGCGGCGGCTCGGTGGCGGCGTTTTATCATCTGTACATGCCGCTGATGCATCGTCAGGGATTCGTCGCTCCCAATGTCGGAGACAATCCGCCACAGGCCAGCCCGGGCGGCTTTGTGATGGAGTCCCGGCCGGGGTTGTACGAGTCGGTGCTGGTACTGGATTACAAAAGCCTTTATCCGTCGATTATCCGCACTTTCCTGATTGACCCGCTGGGGCTGGTGGAGGGGTTGCGTGAACCGGGTGACGAGGCCTCAGTCCCGGGTTTTCGTGGAGCACGCTTTTCGCGAACCCGGCACTGTTTGCCGGCCATCATCGAGCGGGTGGCCAATGGGCGCGAAGTGGCCAAACGCGAGAAAAACGCCCCGTTGTCCCAGGCGCTGAAAATCATCATGAATGCGTTTTATGGGGTGCTGGGCTCCAGCGGCTGCCGTTTCTTCGATACCCGGCTGGCCTCGTCGATCACCTTGCGCGGGCACGAAATCATGCTCAAGACCCGGGCCCTGATCGAGGCAAAAGGCTACAGCGTGATTTATGGCGATACCGATTCCACCTTCGTCTGGCTGCGCAGTGAACACAGCGAGGCCGATGCTGCCCGTATCGGCCACGAGCTGGTGCAGCACGTCAACCAGTGGTGGCAGGCCCATGTGCGTGACGAGTACGGCCTGACCAGTGCCCTGGAGTTACAGTTCGAAACCCACTACAGCCGCTTTCTGATGCCGACCATTCGCGGGGCAGAAGAGGGCAGTAAAAAGCGCTATGCAGGGCTGGTCGCGCACGCCGACGGGCGTCGGGAGATGGTCTACAAAGGGCTCGAAACCGTGCGCAGTGACTGGTCGCCGCTGGCCCAGCAGTTTCAGCAGGCGCTGTACTTGCGCATCTTTAATCGCCAGCCCTATCAAGATTACGTGCGTGACTTTGTGCGCAGTACCCTGGCCGGGGAGCATGACGAGCTGCTGATCTTCCGCAAGCGCTTGCGCCGGCAACTGAGCGACTACGAGCGCAACGTACCGCCCCACGTGCGGGCCGCACGGCTGGCGGATGAGTACAACGACCGGCAGGGGCGCCCCCGCCAGTACCAGAACGGCGGCACCATCAGTTACGTGATCACCGTGGCCGGGCCACAGCCGCTGGAGAACCGTACGGCGCAGCTTGATTACGATCACTACCTGACACGCCAGCTGCAACCGGTTGCGGATGCGATTCTGGCGTTTGTCGACGATGACTTCAGCGCCCTGGTAGGCGGTCAGCTGGGGCTGTTTTAAGCGTCGCTGGCCGGGGTAGCCTTGGATTTGGCGCGGTCTTTGGCGGCCTTGGCTTCGGCGGCCAGGCACTCCAGACAAAACTGTTCGGCATAACTCATGATGATTTCGGTGGTATCGCCCTTGATGGTGCGCGAGCCAGCGAGGATGTAGCGCATGCGTTTTTCAGTCACGCCGATGCGCTGGGCGATCCAGGCCGGAGTCTGGCCGATGCGGTCCACCAGTTTGTTCGCATATTCGGTGGAGTGGTTGTAGCGTTCAGCGTTGGGAAACATAGGGGTTCCATGGGCGGGAATTAAAGCCGGACGGCAGGGTACTCCTTTTCAACGCTACCTGCATCGCGGGCACGCCCGACGGCAGACCGAAAACGGTGCGTACGGTCGTAGCCTTCGTGGGCTGCTTTATGAACTAGAGTTGCCTGCACTGACCAACAGACACGAGAGGGATATTCATGACTGCGCTGGACGTTTTTTGGGTGGGACTGGGAGGCGGGCTGGGCTCGCTGCTGCGCTGGTGGATAGGGCTACGGGTCGGGCAGTTGTATAAAGGCAAGTTTCCGTTAGGCACGTTTCTGATCAACGTCAGCGGCGCCTTCGTTATCGGCTATTTGAGCATTCTGTTTTCCGTGGACTGGCGCGACCGCTATGGCGATGTCATGAATGCCGCCGTTCTCACCGGTATTCTGGGTGGCTATACCACGTTCAGCAGCATGCAACTGGACGCCTCCAAACTGGCAAATGCCAAGGACCGCGCGCTGGCCGCCGGTTACCTGATCATCTCGGTACTGGTCGGTCTGGCCGCTGCCGCATTCGGCGCCTGGCTGGCCCGCTGACATGGAGTAGGGAATATGCTGAATCTGATCATTCTGATTTTCGTCGGTGGCGCCTTCGGTGCCATGTGCCGCGAGTTCGTCATGCTGTCGATACCGCGTCTGGCCGATGGTTTTCCCATGGATATTTTTGTCGCCAATATCGTCGCTGCATTTTTGTTGGGCGTCGCCACTTCGCTGTTCAAGAGCAACCGGATCAATCAATACGTACACGTGATGATCGGCACCGGGATCATGGGCGGGCTTTCAACCTTTTCCAGTTTCGTGTTCGGCGCGGTGGAGATGATGAAGGATCCGGGCGGGGTGCTGGTCTCCATCTGCTATCTGGTGACCAGTCTGGTGATCGGTTTTGCGGCGGTTGAGCTGGGTCTGTTCGCCGGAGGCAAGGTCAAACCAGTGCCTGCGACTGATTAAAGCCCTGAACCTGTAGGAGCGAGCTTGCTCGCGATCTTTTGATCTTGAAAAAGCTCGCGAGCAAGCTCGCTCCTACGGTTATGGTCAGGCCAGGGAAGTTCGCTTGCCGAAGAACATTTCGGTGATCAGGCTGTTGTTGATTTCATCACCCTCAAGGGTGCGTACCAGCAACTCGCTGCCCAGCAGTGGCAACGACAGCACCATGGTCGGGTTGACACGTTTGACCTTGGGCATGTTCCGCGTTTCGTTGACCAGCGCGATGATCTGGGTGTCGTCACCGGCTATTTCCTTGGCCGCCAGAATGGTGAAGACGTTTTCGGCGTCGTTGTCGCACAGGGTCACGATGTACTTGGCATCGGCAGCCCCGGCCAGTTTGAGGGTCGCTACCGACGAAGGATCACCTTCAATGATGTCGGCCTTTTCCGGCAAGTCGTGCTGGCTGCCGGTGGCACACACCACGGTGACGTGCTCGCCACGATCGGTCAGGCCCTTGTAAACGTTTTGCGCCAGCGAACCGACGCCGACAAGGATGTAGTGATTTTTACGGGCCATATGGGTAATCCTGCCTTTAACGATTCGTTGAATGTTATTGCTGATCAGCGGGCCGGCAATGGACGCCACCGAGATCGCGAAGATGGTGATGCCCAGGATGATCACCGTCAGGGTGAAAAAACGCGCATCGGTGGTGTGCGGGACGATGTCGCCAAAGCCCACGGTCGACATCACCACAATGGCGAAGTAAAACGCTGACGGCAGGTCTGTGACCGGCGGTGCGAACTCTTCGCCAATGTAGAGCGTGCCCAGAGTGCTATAGACGATCAGCGAGGCGATGCTGACCACCGCAAAGAAGCTGCCGGTGGCAAGGCTGTAGTGGTCAAACCGGCGCCAATAAAAGGCCAGTACCGCAATGCTGAAGATCGAGAGGAAGGTGATGGCGCTGGGTTTTTTCAGAATGAACAAATCCACGCAAACCGTGGCTATCAGCAGCAACAGGGCGAAGAACCAGCTGATACGGGACTTGATCAACAACCCCAATGACATCAGCACCAGAACAAACCCCACCACGAAGCCGGGTATTTCCAGCAAGGCTAAAAAGCTTAATGCCTCCTTCCAGGTGTCAAATGTGCCGCCGGCAGCATTGGAGTGAGCGACCCCGCGCTGCAACACCGGCAAGAATAAAAGAAAGCCATTGATGGCCACCAGCAAGGCGACCCCGTAAGCAAATGAGGCCCGATTTTTTACGTCCTGTAATAAAGTCATAGTACCTACGACGCGTCTGTTGAAAGGTGGATGAAGTGTAGGTCAGGTTCCGCAGGCTGCCCGCAGCAGGCCTGCACAGTGGCAAGTGTCATCAGGTGTTGGCTCCCAGTTGGTCATAGCCGCGCAGATAATAGTTGAGGCCCGAGATCAGCCAGCACAGGACAAACATGCCGATGATCCAGTAGCCGATTTCACCGAAGTTTTCGTTGATGGCATTGATCGGGGTCCAGATCCCGCCGGTCAATTCAAGCTTGTCGGCGATCAGCCCCAGCGCTTCGATACCGCCGATGAACAGGGCGACAACCACCGAAGCGGCGGTGATGGTGATGTTGTAGTAAAGCTTGCGTACCGGCTTGGAGAAGGCCCAGCCGTAGGCGCCGATCATCACAAAGTTGTCCAGTGAGTCGATCAGGGCCATGCCCACTGCAAACAGCACCGGGAACACCATGATCGACCACAGGCTGATGCCGTGTGAGGCACTGGTGGCGCTAATGCCCAGCAAGCCGATTTCGGTGGCGGTGTCGAAGCCCAGGCCAAATAAAAACCCCACCGGGTACATGTGCCAGCTTTTGTCGACCAGATTGAACAGGCGGCCAAAGATCCGCGCCATCAACCCCCCTTGTTGGCGACCAGCAAGTCGAGCTCTTCGGGGGCCAGTTGCTGGCCTGCCTTGACCTGTTTGAACTTTTTGTACACTGAGATCAGGATCACCAGGTTAAGCACGCCAAACAGCAGCAGGAACGCGGATGAAACCAGGGTGCCAATCAGGCCCCCGGTCTCATGGAACCAGGCCATGTCGTCCTTGAATGCCATCGCCGTGGCGGCGATGGCAAATGATGCCAGCACCACAATGGTGGAGTGTCCCAGGGAGAACCAGGTGCCCACGGCAATCGGTTTTTTGCCTTGTTGCATCAGCTTGCGGGTGACGTTGTCGATGGCGGCGATATGGTCGGCATCGACGGCATGACGCAGGCCAAAGCTGTAGGCCAGCAACGCGGTACCCATCAATACCGGGTTGGCGCCGAACTCGATAAAAGCCCAGGCCCAGGCGAGGAGGTTGGCAGCGACCAGGCCGATCAACAAATAGATAGCGCGCCGCGTCGTGCTGGACGACTCGAAGGCGGGCGATAACCGGGCGATAGCTGTCATGGGGGGGCTTCCCTGTAAGAGTCGGAATTTATTGACGGTGAGTCGGCATCACATCCTTGTTCGGGACCAGGAATAACCAGGATGCAAGCACAAACGGCATGGTCAGCGTCGGTATGCCGATGGGGGTCAGCAGGGTATTCAATGCGCCCTGTACAAATACAGTGAAAATTACCCCGATCAGGGTGTAGATCAGTACGCGCCAGCTTGGCTGGTTGAAGGTCGAACCCAGTGCGATGGCGGTCAGCACGGCGCTGAATGCATACATCCCGTTATTGATGCTGGTGTGTTCCGCCTGCAGCACCGAGGCGACAATGATTGCCAGCACCGAACCCAAGAACGCAAACACTGCGGCCCATAACGAGGACACCGCCAGCCCCGCCAGCAGCAGCACGCCGCCGATCACACTGCTGAACAGGAACACCTCGGAGATGCCGTAGAACGAGCCATGGAGAAAATCGATGCCATCGAACAGGCTGCTGTTCACCGCGATCAGGTCGTGGGGCAGGTTAGGTACCGGCAGGGCGCTGGTCGTCAGGCCGCCAAAGGCATAGCTGGCCAGTAACATGGTCCAGGTCACCAGCACGAAGGGGGCGGTGAGGGCTGCGACTTTCCATGTTTTGAGAATGTCGGCGATACAAATGGTGACGATGACCGAGACCACGCTGCCCAGGATGATGCACAGCCAGAGGATCGGCGTGACATCCAGGAAGGTTGGCAGGGCCGCACCGACCAGGCAGCCGTTATAGCCGTACAAACCGGCTTTCCAGGATGTGCGGTCTTTGAGGTTCAAGCCGGTAAAGGTGGCAACAGCCGTACCCAGTACCGCACCGTAGGCCACCGCGGGGTTGCCTTCGCCATAAGCACCGACAAAGATCGCGGCAAAAAACAGCAACCCGGTCAGCGGGTTGCTCTGGAACATGACCTGGGCACAACCGCGCAAGGTAACGTCCACAAACTCAAGGAAGACGTTGCCTTGGGTCAGTTGCGACCACTTGGAACCAGGGGCTGATGCAGCATCCATATTGACTCTCCCGATTATGCACTTGGCCTGATCCATACAAAGAGAGCTGGCTTGCCTGCGAAAGCATCACTGGGCAGTGTCAGTCAAACCAGGTTGCCTTTATCGCCGGCAACCCGCTCCCTCACGGATCCACTTGGTGATTTTTATCGCCACAAAAACTGTGGTTGCAGCGTCAGGCCCAGAATTTCTTCGCGGGCGACTTTCCAGAACTCGCGCACTTGGGCTTTGACTTCACCACTGTCATTGCCCAGCACCTTGAAAATCAGCCCACAGTTGTTTGGCAAACGGGTGACACCGCTGGCAATGCCTGCCTCCATATCGAAGATCGCCGGGACGCGCTCGACAATCCGGTCGTGATGCTCCTTGGGCGTGAGCAACACGACGTTGCCGAACACGTCGAAGGTTTGCATGACACCGATGGCATCCAGGCTTTCCTTTTTCGGTTCCAGAATGTACTTCTCGACAAACAGTTCCTTGCCTTCAAGGTTTTCGGCCATGACCCGCGAGGAATACACGTCAAAACCAAAGCGCTCGTCGACATGGTGATACTTGCGCCCCGACATCAGGATTTCGCAGTAAATCGCCGTGGCCGTGGGGTGGATACTGATTCTGGTTTCGGTGATGAACCGCGCATTGCGATGGGGGATCAGCGGGTCGGGCATGAACTCCAGGTAGCCATCTTCTTCAACCCTGAAATTCTGGATTTGCGAAGCGTAGTTGGCGTTCATCGAGTGCACTTTGGTCGCCGACTGGGTGGTGACGTGCCCGCAGGCACCCACCCCGACATTGACATCCGTGGCCAGGCGGTCGCCCTGCAGTATGCAGCCCGAAGTCGAAATCATGGTGACGCAGGGCAGTTGGGGCATGACTTCGTCCCAATACAATGCCCGTTGCACCAGCGACGGTACGCGTCGCTCCATGTCTGCCAATACGCTGCGATTGCCGCGTTTTTCAAAGCCAAGGCGCAAGTAACCACTCTTGCCGACGGAACCGCTGCTCATCTGCGCTGGCTCGTCCTGATACTGCGCAAGCTCCGGCGCACCATCACCTAATGAGTGAGCGCGAAGCCGTGAAGGGTTGTTCACGATCTGGCACTGGGCTGTCATGCAGTGACCTCACTCTTGGCCGCCGGTTTTTGGGCGAACAGGAACATGTGCTCGATCATGTCCACCAGCTCTTCAATGCCCTGGCCGGTCTTGCAGTTCGTGAGGATATAAGGGCGGTTGCCACGCACCACTTTGGTGTCGCTTTCCATCACATCCAGGCTCGCGCCGACGTAAGGGGCGAGGTCGATTTTGTTGATGATCAGAATGTCTGCCTGCACCAGCCCCGGGCCGTTCTTGCGCGGGATTTTTTCACCTTCCGCCACGTCAATTACGTAGATGTAGAAGTCGGCCAGGGCCGGGCTGAAGGTCAGGGTCAGGTTGTCGCCGCCGCTCTCGATCATGATCAGGTCGCTGTCCGGAAACTTCTCTTCCATTTCCTCGACCGCTGCAATGTTCATGCTCGGATCTTCACGCACCGCGGTGTGCGGGCAGGCACCGGTTTCGACGCCCAGAATCTTGTCTTCGTCGAGGATGCCTTTAAGCGTGCGCTTGACCTGTTTGGCGTCTTCGGTGGTCACGATGTCGTTGGTGATGATCAGCGGCTTGTAGCCACGGTTGATCAGGATCGGGGTGATCACTTCGATGATCGCGGTTTTACCTGAGCCGACCGGGCCGCCAATACCAATGCGAGTAATCTTTTTCACGATACGTTCCTTAACAAAAGTTGAAGCTGATTGAGCGTCGACACAGGTCAGCGCTGTGGATCCGGATTCGCTTGCAGAGTCAGTTCATAAATAGCCGTACGTGGGCTTTGACGTGGACGGCAGCGAGCACGTCGACAATCGGCACATAGGACGACATCTGCTCGATATCGCCGATTTCGGCGATGTCGCAGAACGCTTCAATGTCATGGTTGAGTTCGAACAGGATGTGCTGGGTGTCCAGGTGCGTGACCCGCATCAAGCGCATCGCGGCACTGAGAATGGTCATGGCCACACCGTACTGGTGCATCACCACCACCTCGCGGGCGCCAATGCCCTGGGTCGACATCACCACGGCCTGGGTGACGGGGTAGGTGCCTGCGGCGTTGCCGGCCTTGATCTGTTCCAGCCACCAGCGCACCAGGGGTTTCTCGACGACATGGATCGACATTTCTGCCAGTTTTTTACCCATGCGCGTGGCCATCAACCGGCTTTCTTCGTTGAGCTTGCGGTTATTCACCGCCCAGTCGGCGCGTAAAATACCGTCGCGATCATCATTGATGGCCGCGCGGTGTGCGGCGACCACACCCATGCCATCACAACTGGCCGCTTGTTTGAGTGCTGTGAGGACAAAGCCTTTGAGGGTCGCGACATCGTGGACGATGCCTTTCTGAATGGCGGATTCAACGCCGTTCGAGAACGAAAAGGCACCGACTGGCAATACCGAATCGCCAAACTGCATGATGCGAATGAGATCAGATGCGTTCATCTAGGCGCCTTCTTGCCGGATTCAATGCTTATGGTCGTGATCGTGGTGCGTGTGGCCGTGGTCATGCCCATGACTGTGGCTGATGCCGTCGCCATGGCTGTGCAGGCACTGGATCTTGAGGGCTGCAGCATCGAGCTTGTCTTGCGGGCTGGCGACGTGAACGTGGGTGTCGGTTTCTTCGGCGCCGCCAAACAGCAGGCGTGCTTCGGAAGTGGTGAGGTTGGGCAGGATTTCTGCGCCGCCGATAAAGGCGTATGGCAAATGTTGAAAGCCGTGAGTGCGCATCACCGAGTCCATCATTTTGGTTTCGACGGTGAGCGGGATGTAGACCTCGTTGTTCTTGGTTACTGCTTTCCAGTGCTGGTTACCCAGGGCGTGGCCCAGTTCGAAACTGGTTTTGATCAGGATATCCAGCGGCTGCTGTTTCAGCTCTTTAAGGTCAATCACCATCACGTCGCGCAGGTTCAATTGCACTACCACAGCGGTTTTGCTCTGCTCATCCCACATCAGCACATCGCCGTCGGACAGCACCACGTTGCGTTCAAGCGAGATTCCCAGGTCGAGCCCGCCGACACTGGTGCGCCGGCAGCGACTTTTTTGCGCTTCGCGCTGGTCCAGTACCAGCAGGTCGACGTTGGCGCCTTCGAGTTTTTGTTTCCAGACCGGGTCTTTCTTAGCATTGCCCAGAATGTGTTCAATCAAAATCACGTTGCAAACTCCTTCCTTGATTGTTACAGACCACCCTTGTGGGTGAGACCTCCCTGTGGGAGCGGGCAAGCCCGCTCCCACAGTCTTAGCCAAAGAAATAACGCTGGTTCATCGCGGCCGTATCGATCGGTTTGCACGTGGCGTGTACGCCATCGACCTTCACGGCGAAGGTTTCAGGATCGACATCGATTTGCGGCATTTTGTCGTTGCGCACCAGGTCCCTTTTGGAGACGGTACGGCAACCGCGTACTGCGATGACCTGGCGGTCCAGCCCGGCTTTTTCCTTGACCCCGTCATCCAGCGCTGCCTGGGACACAAAAGTTACGCAAGTGTCTTGCAGGGTTTTGCCCTGCGCGCCAAACATCGGACGGTAATAAACCGGCTGCGGGGTTGGCAGGGAGGCGTTCGGATCGCCCATGGCGGCCCAGTTGATCATCCCGCCCTTGATCACCATCTTCGGTTTGGCCCCGAAGAAACGCGGGTCCCACAGCACCAGGTCGGCCATCTTGCCGACTTCGACCGAGCCCAGCACGTGGCTGATGCCTTGGGCGAGGGCAGGGTTGATGGTGATTTTGGCCACGTACCGCAGGACGCGGAAGTTGTCGTTGTCGGCGCTGTCTTCCGGCAGCTTGCCGCGCGAGGCTTTCATCGCGTGGGCGGTCTGCATCACCCGCAACCAGTTTTCACCGACCCGGCCCATGGCCTGGGAGTCGCTGGAAAACATCGAAATCACGCCCATGTCCTGCAACACGTTTTCGGCTGCGATGGTTTCCGGACGAACCCGGCTTTCGGCAAACGATACGTCGGCCGGCACGTTCGGGTTGAGGTTGTGACAGACCATGATCATGTCGAACAACTCGGCCTGGCTGTTGATGCCATAGGGCAGGGTCGGGTTAGTGGAGCTTGGCAGTACGTTGCTCTGGCTGGCGACCTTGATGATGTCCGGGGCGTGACCGCCACCCGCGCCTTCGGTGTGGAAGGTGTGAATGGTGCGACCTTCGAAGGCATCGATGGTGTCTTCGACGTAACCGCATTCGTTGAGGCTGTCGGTGTGCACCGAGACCTGGACGTCCAGTTCATCGGCAGTGCGCAGTGCGTGACGCAGGGCGTTTGAAGTTGCGCCCCAGTCCTCGTGAACCTTGAAACCGGCCACACCGGCGATGACTTGTTCGACCAACGGGTCGCGGCCATAGGCGTTGCCCTTGCCGAGCATGCCGACGTTGACTGGCAAGCCTTCGAGTGAGCGCAGCATCTGGCGGATGTTCCAGGGGCCCGCAGTCACGGTGGTGCCATTGGTGCCGTCGGTTGGGCCGATACCACCGCCAAAGAAGGTGGTTACACCGTTGGACAGTGCGTGATAGGCCTGTTGTGGCGAGATCAGGTGAACGTGGGTGTCGATCCCGGCAGCGGTCAGAATCAAGTGTTCTCCGGAAATGGCGTCGGTGCTCACACCCACCACCAGGCCCGGTGTTACACCACTCATGGTGCCCGGGTTACCGCTTTTGCCGATACCGACAATTTTACCGTCGCGCACGCCAACGTCGGCTTTGATCACGCCCTGAATCGCGTCAATGATGGTGACGTTGGTGATGACCAGGTCCAGTACGCCGTTATCGCGGGTCAGGGTGTTGTCGGCGCCCATGCCGTCACGCAGGGACTTGCCGCCTCCGTATACGGACTCGTCGCCGTAACCGCGTAGATCCTTTTCAATTTCGACAAACAGGTTGGTGTCACCCAGGCGGATTTTGTCGCCCGTGGTCGGGCCGAACAGGCCGGCGTATTCTTTGCGTGAAATGGTAGGCATCGGTGGCTCCTTTCTAATGCCGCACGGGCGTCAATAACACAACGGCGCGAGTGCAAAGTATGGGAATGCGTGGATTACTTGGCGGGCTTGGAAAACTTGAAACCGTGATCGCGCGCGCGCTGGATCGCCTGCAGTTTTTCCGGGCGCTCATGGTTGCTGGTCAGTTTGTCCGGCGCCCAGCCATCCACCAGGTTGTTGAAGCCGTACAGGGTTTGCTTGCCACCGTAAGGCACCAGCGACACTTCAATTTCGTCGCCCGGCTCGAAGCGGATCGCAGTGGTTGAAGAAATATTCAAGCGTTTGCCAAAGGCTTCAGCGCGATCGAATTCAAGTGCGCGGTTAACTTCAAAGAAATGAAAGTGCGAGCCGATCTGAATCGGACGGTCACCGGTGTTACGCACCTTGACCTTGGTTACCGGGCGGTCTTCGTTGAACACAATCGGGCTGCTGGCGTAGATGCAGCCACCCAGCGGCACGTCCTGTTCATTACCCTGATGCACGCCGCCAGGGTTTTTCGCATGGGGGATCTTGTGATCCGGATGGGTATCCTGATGCGGGCTTGCAGAGCTGGCGGGAGTGGCGGTTTTTTTGTTGCTCATGACTGATTCCTCAAAACGGGTCTGTCTTGCGTTAGCCGGATATAGCGCATGCCTTTACTTGATCGGGTCGTGGACCGTGACCAGGCGGCTGCCATCGGTGAAAATCGCTTCAACCTGAACGTTGGGAATAAGGTCACTGACGCCTTCCATGACATCGTCTTTGGTCAACACCTTGCTGGCTTCATTCATTACATCTTCAACCGACTTTCCGTCCCGCGCGCCTTCCAGTGCGGTCACGGTGATAATCGAAACCGCTTCCGGAAAATTCAACTTCAAGCCACGAGCCTTTCGTCGCAATGCCACGTCCGACAAGGTGTAAATCATCAGTTTGTCGATTTCTCTCGGGGTGAGCTGCATAAGCCCTCCTATCTACAATGCGGTAAAAAATTAAAGTTCATGAGTGCCGGTCAGACGGATGTGCAGGCAAAAACGCTCCGCACGTTGAACGCTTGCGAAGAGGTGTAAAACTGGTGGTCGGGGTGTTGAGTTCGGGATTTCGTTTCATGGGGGTCAACCGTTCAAGTCCTTGTTAGACGGGCGCGAACAGAGCCTAGACCATAATCTGCGGCCGGCCAGTTGAAGGAGGAGGGGACGAAAGAGGGAAAACACTTCTATGAAGTTGCTGTTTTTATTTAAATATTTTTAAAAAACAATCAGTTGTAGTTGTTATTACGGCTTGAAAGTCCTGCAAAATGTTAGTAATCCCACTGTTTTAAGTGAGGATTTCATAATCTTTATTGCGATATGTCATTTAAATGTGTGCTGTGCCAGTCAACCACTGCGTATGAAGTGTATTTTTCCGGCACAGACTGACTGCAGCCTTTCAACAGCGCGCAAAGCCCCTGGCACCCAAGGGCCGGCATCACGCTATTTAGGCTCCGCGCTCGGGTCCTTTAAAAACAGATGCCGATGGCCTTTCTGGTAAAGCGCGGCATGCAACTCGTCATTGAGGTCGGTCAGTTGCCTGAGCATTTGCAGGCTGAGCCAGACAAAGGCATAAAACTGGGTTTCGCTGACCTTGCCATCAATGCTTTTGAGCACAAGTTCTTTCAAATCGTTGGCTTTCTGGCGTAGTTCACCACTGATCTGGTTGTCCGAAATACCGTTGCACAGCTTGTTCTGCAGTGACTCGAGCGCTTGCGGGATCAAGCGATTAAGGTCGCGCAAGGCGGGCTCGCTTTCAATCAGCTTATGGCTTTCATGGGAGGCCCAGTAGGCATCAATCATCAGGCTCATGGTGGTGAACAGATTGCGGTGCAGGGTCTGCAGGGAGTTGAAGACTTCGGGTTTCAGATTGCTTTCGTTACTGGCGGCCGATACGTAATTGCGTAGCTTGATCACTGTATCCAGCTCATCTTTCAACTTGTCCTCCAGACTGGGCCGTTCCAGCACCCGCGGGGAAAAGTACGCTTCATACAACTCACTGAGTTTGCCCAGGCTTTCGCTGAACTTGATTCGCATGTCGGTATAGGCCCGTTGCGGATAAATACTGGTGAAGAGCATGGCCAGCACCGAGCCTGCCAGCACATAAATACTGCGGGTGATTGCAGACTCCATGTCATTGGGCGGTGCGCAGCTGACCACCGCCAGGGTTGCGCCGATCAACAGAGCCATATACGGGTGTTTGCCCAGGGTCAGGTAACCGGCGATAAACATCGTGACCGCGCTCCACGCGAGCATTGCCGGAAACGAGTAGATCTCCATGTACAGCCCCGCCAGACCGGACAGCGCGCCAATGACGGTACCGAAGGTGCGCTGTACGGCGCGGGAAGACACATTGCCCCAATAAGGCTGCGGGCCCATCACGATCAGCATGGTGATCAGGGCGTAAGACGCGCCGTCGAGCTTGAAATATCGAATGGCCACGAAGGTGGTCAGAAAGGCGAGACTGATTCGCGCAGCATGAATCCAGCGGCTGTATTTACAGAGCAGCCGTTCCAGATTCGAAATTTTATTGCCTAGCTGCATAAAGCCCCCAAACCCTGTCATGTAATGCGCACGGAGCGTAGTTCAGGAACAGCCGGGCCACCACCGACAGCGGGAGGGTGCTGTGGCGGGGTGAAGAAGAGGGACACTATTCGGGGAAGAGTTGTGGCGTGGTTCAGGCAATAAAAAAGGCCATTACCATCATGGGGATCCGGTAATGGCCAAAAATCTCAACCAAAGAGAGCGTCAGGCCGAGGCCTGACGGGAAACAATGTATCAATCCCTAACTTAGTTAGCTACCTAACAAAGCGCGATACAGTTTTACCTGCTATGCAACAATCCTCAACTGCCCGTCTGGCGATGCTGCGCGTTAAACGCTACCCTTTGGCCCCATGCAAATACCTGACTTGAATCTGCTGGTTGCCCTGAACGTCTTGCTCGAAGAGGGCTCGGTAGTGGGGGCTGCCCGGCGCATGAACCTGAGTGCTCCGGCCATGAGCCGCACCTTGACCCGCATACGCGATGCCTTGAACGACCCGATTCTGGTGCGCTCGGGACGAGGGCTGGTGCCCACCCCCCGGGCGCTGGAGTTGCGTGAGCAGGTGCGGGGCGTAGTGGAGTTGGCCCACGGTGTCTTCACCCAGAGCCAGGACAGTGATCTGCGCCTGCTGGAGCGCACCTTCAGCATTCGCGCCAATGACGTGTTTTTCGGTGTATACGGCGGCGCGTTACGCCAGCAAATGGCGCTGGACATGCCCAAGGCTTCGCTGCGGGTCGTACCTGAAGGCTTCACCGATGATGAAGCCTTGAGCGAAGGGCGTATCGACCTGGCAATCTGTGCCACCAACAAATTCAGTTCAGATATCAAGGTTCAGCGGCTGTTTACCTGCCCCTTCGTGGGGCTGGCTCGCGAAGATCATCCGATCTTCGATCAGCCCATCACCGCGCAACGTTTTATCGCCTATGACCACATCAGCGTGTCGCGCCGGGGCCGGGCCCGCGGGCCGATTGATACGGTGCTAGCCGAGCAGGGGCTGCAGCGCCGGGTGTCCTTTACCACGCCCACTTTTTACTCGGCGATTTTTGCCCTGGCCGGCGCTGATTTGATCTTGCCGCTGATGCCCCAGGTTTTGCTCAAAACCCTGGCCCCAATGGGTTTGAAACTGCGTCCGTTTGAGTTGCCGATCACCCTGCAACCGGTTGATATCGTTCAAGCCTGGCACCCGCGGCTGGACAACGACCATGCCCACCGATGGTTGCGCCGCACCCTCAAGACATTCTGCGATAACGCCGTGGCCTGATCGCGTCTCTTTTGCAGCCTCGAACTGACTGTGGATTGCGTTCAACGCACTCCACAGTTAGCTATTTATCAATTTTTGTAGCATTGCCAGATGGTTAAACTTTTCGTCATCTAAGAAGACGGAGTCAGCCATGTATTGGCGTTTTAAACGTGCGCGTAATTCGGCGCCAGGGGGCCTGGTATGACCTCGCTGGCCGCCGGTTCCTCGATCGCCGCGCCAGCCAAATCACCCCTTGCGAATGCTGCATTTGGCCTGCGGATTTTTACCGGGCTAGTGGGGGTATTGCTGGCGGTACTGGTTTCGGGGTTCAACGAAAACGTGACCAAGGTAGCAATGCCTGATATCCGCGGCGCCATGGGCATTGGCTATGACGAGAGTACCTGGTTGCTGGCGGTGTACAGCGCCACGTCCATCAGCGCCATGGCGTTTGCCCCCTGGTGTGCTGCGACGTTCTCCCTGCGCCGATTCACCCTGTGCGCCATTGGTGCTTTTTTACTGCTGGGCATCCTCTGTCCGCTTGCCCCTAACGTCGATGTACTGATGGTGCTGCGCACCTTGCAAGGGTTTGCCGGTGGCGCGTTGCCGCCGATGCTGATGTCGGTGGCGCT
This sequence comes from Pseudomonas versuta, assembly GCF_001294575.1. Taxonomy (NCBI): domain Bacteria; kingdom Pseudomonadati; phylum Pseudomonadota; class Gammaproteobacteria; order Pseudomonadales; family Pseudomonadaceae; genus Pseudomonas; species Pseudomonas versuta. Next base: position 2,427,169 of record NZ_CP012676.1, on the reverse strand, counting down.
GCGGTTTTTACCGCCGGGCATTCGTCTGTATGGTCTGGGCAGTTATGCACTGACCGCGACCTTCGGCCCCAGTTTCGGCACGCCGCTGTCCGCATGGTGGGTGGAGTATGCCGGTTGGCAATGGGCGTTCTGGCAGATTGTGCCGTTAAGCCTGCTGGCAATGATCTGCGTGGCCTGGGGCTTGCCGCAGGACCCGCTGCGCCTTGAGCGGTACAAGCAGTTTGACTGGCGCGGACTGCTCCTGGGTTTGCCGGGCTTGATCATGCTGGTTCTGGCGCTGGAGCTGGGCCAGCGTCTGAACTGGTTCGAGTCGACAATGATCCGCTTTTTCATCTTCGGCGGCGGCACACTGCTGGTGCTGTTTTTTATCAACGAATGGTCGCATCCACTGCCGTTCTTCAAGTTGCAACTGCTGAAAATCCGCAATCTGGCGCACGCCTTGCTAACGCTGGGCGGGGTGCTGTTTGTGCTGCTGGCGGTGATCAAGATTCCCTCCGTCTATCTGGCCCAGATCCAGGGCTATCGCCCGCTGGAAACCGCTCCGGTGATGTTGCTGGTGGCGCTGCCGCAATTGATTGCGCTGCCGCTGGTGGTAGCCCTGTGCAACCTGCGATGGGTCGATTGCCGCTGGGTTCTGGCCATCGGTCTCGGGCTGCTGGCACTGGCCTGTGGCATCGGTTCGCAAGTGACGGCGGTGTGGAGCAGGGAGGATTTTTATCCGTTGCAGGCGATTCAAATCATCGCCCAGCCGATGGCGGTGATCCCTTTGTTGATGCTGGCCACAGGCGGCCTGAACCCGGCCGACGGGCCTTTTGCCTCGGCCTGGTTCAATACCGTCAAAGGCTTTTCGGCAACGGCCGCGGGCAGCCTTCTCGGGGTGCTGACGCTCAACCGCGAGCACTTCCACTCGACGATGCTGATCGATCGTCTGGGTAACGCGCCGCTGGTGCCCGGCAGTACCGACCTGGCGCACCGGATACACCAGCAGGCGGTGGTCCTGACATCTTCAGACCTCTATCTGTACATGGCCGGTCTGGCGCTGTTGTTAATTGTATTAATTCCTTTTGGCCCGACGCGGATCTATCCGCCGGGCACACCTGTTGGAGCCGTGAAATGACCACAACAATCGGGCGCAAGCCCTGGATGCTGGGCACTGCGGGCCTGGTGGCGATAGTCGTGCTGTACGGGTTATGGCGACTGATCTTTGGCGCCAGCACAGTTCAAAGCACCAATGATGCTTTTGTCAGTGCCGACTACACCTTGATCGCGCCAAAAGTCGCGGGTTTTATCGATGAGGTGCTGGTGCAAGACAACCAGCCGGTCAAGGCCGGTCAGTTGCTGGCACGTATTGATCCGCAGGACTACCAGACCAGCCTGCAAGCGACCCAGGCCAATGTGGCGACGGCCCAGGCACAACTGGCCAACGCGCTGGCCATGCTGGAGCGTCAGCGTTCGCTGATCGAGCAGGCCAGTGCCACGGTTGACGCTGATCTGGCCCAGGTTGAGTTTGCCCGGCATGAATTGCAGCGCTATGAACATCTGGCCGGGCAGGGCGCGGGCACGCTGCAAAACTCGCAGCAGGCAAAAAACCGTTCGCAGATTGCACGTGCCGAACTGGCTCAACACCGTGCTGCGCTGGAGGCCGCCCGCCAACAAACCCGGGTGCTGGTGGCGCAAACCACCGCTGCCCGGGCGTCGGTGCAGCATGCCGAAGCCTTGCAGGCCCGGGCCGAGCTGGACTTGTCCCACACCCGGCTGGTGGCGCCCTTTGATGGCGTGGTCGGCCGGCGCAGTGTGCGCCTTGGTGCTTATGTCAAACCGGGCGATACGGTGCTGGCGGTGGTGCCGTTGGCCCATGCCTATGTGGTCGCCAACTTTCTGGAGCGCCAATTGACCCACGTGAGCCCCGGGCAAAGGGTCACGATCAAGGTCGACAGCTTTCCCGGCGAAACCCTGCAAGGTGTCGTCGACAGTATTGCGCCGGCCACAGGGGTAACGTTCTCGGCCATAGCCCCGGACAACGCCACGGGCAACTTCACCAAAGTGGCGCAGCGCATTGCGGTGAAAGTCACCCTGGACCAGGGGCAGCTGTCAGCCGGGCGGTTGCGCCTGGGGATGTCGGTGGATGCATCCATCGACACCACGGCCACTCCCAATGAACAGGTCAGTGTGCGATGAAGTCTGTTTTTCTGGTCTGCGCTGTGGCCTGTTACAGCGTGCTGGGTTTGAGTGGTTGTGTACTGGGTCCAGATTTTCAGGCGCCCGTGCCGCAACTGGCGGAACGTTGGGCGCCGGTGGCAAGTGAGCAGGGGCATAGCCGCACCGTCGAGTCCGCGGTAGACCCGCGCTGGTGGGACAGTTTTGGCGATGCGCAATTGTCGGCTCTGGTGCGCGAAGCCCGGCAGAGCAACTTTGATGTGCAACTGGCGGCCAGCCGGCTTGAGCAAAGCCGGGCCATTCGCCGTCAAATTGCGGCTGACAGACTGCCTGCGGTTGATGGGTCGCTGGCTTACAGCCGCAGCCGCAACAGTCAGGAGGGGTTGAACGATCCCTCGGGCCACAGTGGCAAACAAGCGTTCAACCTTTGGAATGGCGGGTTGGGGATCAGTTGGGAAGCCGACTTGTGGGGCCGGGTCAAACGATCTGTAGAAGCGGCCGATGCATCGGTGCAGATGGCCGAAGAAGATCGCCATGGCGTGCAGTTACTGGTGATCGTGCAGACCGCCCAGCACTATATCCAGTTACGTGCCACCCAGCAGGCACTGGCAGTGGTGCAGCAAAACCTGCAGATTGCCCGGCGCAGCCTGGAGTTGACCCGGTTGCAGGTAAAAGAGGGTGTGGCCACCGACCTCGAAGTGTCCGAAGCGGCTGCCCAGGTGGCAGAGATCGAAGCGCGGACGGCGCCTTTGCAACAGCGCAGCGCGCAGTTGATCAACGCCCTCAGCCTGCTGCTGGCCCGAGAACCACGGGCGATGGCACAGCAATTGAGCGAACCGCTGGCGGTCCCGGCCTTTGTGGCTGATGTACCGGTGGGTTTGCCCAGCGAACTGGCGCAACGGCGTCCTGATATCCGTCGAGCCGAGGCGCAGCTGCATGGGGCCACCGCCTCGATCGGCATGGCCCGGGCGGATTTCTATCCGCGCATCACACTGTCCGGCAGCCTCGGATTTCAGGCGATGCAACTGTCTGATCTGGGCAGCTGGGGGGCGCGCAGTTTTGCCTTTGGTCCGGGCATGAGCGTACCGCTGTTCGAGGGCGGGCGTTTGCAAGGGGCGTTGCAATTGCAGGAAGGACGCCAGCAAGAGGCGGCCATTGCCTACCGCCAAACCGTGTTACGTGCCTGGCACGAAGTGGACGACGCCATGGTCGCCTATCAGGCCGGCCAACGCCGGCGCGACAGCCTCAAACAAGCGGTGGAGCATAGCCAGCATGCGCTGGACAGTGTTCACCAGCAGTACGCCCAGGGCACTGTGGACTTTCTTAACGTGCTGACCGTACAGAACGTGTTGCTGGCCAACCAGGCCGCGCTGGTCGAGAGCACGGCCCAGGTGTCGTTGTCATTGGTGGATGTATACGCCGCGCTGGGCGGGGGCTGGCAGGGATAGATGTCTGCTGCTGGAAACTGGCTTGCCAGCGATAAGGACGCCCCGTTGTGTCTGAAGCAGCGCTGGCAAGGTGGCTGTCACAGAAGAGGGTCGGATTTGTTATGCTCGCGCCCTCGACCTCAAGCGCCAACATAGGCGCGTCCAGTTCACATTGAGCGTAATTATGTCTGCCGATACCCAAGCCACAACGGTGCGTTTTTCCCGTTCCGACTACAGAACCCTGGGGCTGGCAGCTCTGGGCGGGGCGCTGGAGATCTATGATTTCATCATTTTCGTATTCTTTGCCCTGACCCTCAGCCAACTGTTTTTTCCGCCGGACATGCCCGAGTGGCTGCGCCTGCTGCAAAGCTTCGGCATTTTCGTGACCGGCTATCTGGCGCGTCCGCTGGGCGGGATCCTGATGGCGCACTTTGCCGACCATCTGGGGCGCAAGCGGGTATTCAGCCTCAGTATCCTGATGATGGCACTGCCATGCCTGCTGATCGGCATCATGCCCACTTACGCCGATATCGGTTATTTCGCGCCACTGATTCTATTGGCACTGCGCATCCTGCAGGGGGCAGCGGTTGGCGGGGAGGTGCCCAGCGCCTGGGTGTTTGTCGCGGAGCATGCGCCGGCAGGGCGCCGGGGCTTTGCCCTGGGGTTTCTACAGGCCGGTCTGACCTTCGGCTATCTGATCGGGGCCTTGACCGCGACCCTGCTGGCACAACTGTTTACCCCGGCAGAAATTCTCGACTACGCCTGGCGTTTCCCGTTCCTGCTCGGCGGGGTATTTGGCGTGATTGGCGTGTGGTTGCGCCGCTGGCTCAGCGAAACCCCGGTATTTCTGGCTTTGCGCGAACGCAAGGAAGGCCGGGCAGAGTTCCCGTTGCGTACCGTTTTGCGCGATCACCGCGCGTCATTGTTGCCGGCGGCCTTGCTCACCTGCGTGCTGACCAGTGCCGTGGTGGTGTTTGTGGTCATCACCCCGACCGTGATGCAGCAGCGCTTTGGCATGACGGCCAGCCATACCTTTGCCCTGAGCAGCCTGGGCATCGTGTTTTTGAACGTCGGTTGTGTGCTGGCCGGTTTGATCGTCGACCGCATCGGCGTCTGGCGCAGCATCGTGCTGTACAGCGTGCTGCTGCCGCTGGGTATTGGCCTGCTATACGCCAGCCTGGTCGGTCAATGGGCATTGCCCGGCCTGGCCTACGCCTTCGCCGGCCTGACCTGCGGGATTGTCGGGGTAGTGCCTTCGGTCATGGTCGGCCTGTTTCCGGCGCCGATCCGCGTCTCGGGGATTTCCTTCACCTACAACATCGCCTACGCGCTATGGGCCAGCACCACGCCGTTGCTGCTGATTGCACTGATGCCCTGGAGTGCCTGGGTGTGCGTAATGTTCTGCGCGATGATGGGCCTGGTCGGGGTATTGACGGCCCGTCGTTACGGCTTGAATCGAGACAATCTGGTTGAGCGCCGGTTGGTGGCCAAGGCTGAAATGTAACGAGGGGAACGGGGGCGGGACTAATTTGCGGGCTGTGTCGTGCGTCTTCCATGGGCAGGCCTGTGTTTGTGACACAGGCGCGCCCAACTATCTGCAGGAGACAAGACTGATGGCATTTGACCGTGAAGACACGCAGTTTCTGGTGGTGATCAACGAGGAGCAACAGTACTCGATCTGGCCCGAGTTCAAGGCCGTGCCGCTCGGCTGGTCGGCGGTAGGTGCCGCGGCCTCCAAGGCTGACTGCCTGGCCTACATCGAAGCCCACTGGACCGACATGCGCCCGGCCAGCCTGCGCGAGGCGATGCGGGCCTGATGACATTGCGGCGCTAGACAGACACAGCTCGCGAGCAAGCTCGCTCCTACAAAGAAAAGCGCCGCTGGCCCCGAAATGGGCAGCGGCGTTTTTTGCACATTCAACACCCCACCTCCTGTAGGAGCGAGCTTGTCTCGCGAGCTTTGCCATACGCACACAGCTCGCTCCTACAGGATTTGATGTCTGGTTTACCAGCGATAGTTGACCGACCCGATCAACGTGCGCTCGTCGCCATAGCGGCAAGAGACGTTGCAGAACAGGTACTTTTCGTTGGACAGGTTTTGCGCCTTCATGGCCACGGTCCAGTTGTCGTCGACTTCATAGCTGACTTTCGCGTCGAACAGGGTGTAGGCGTCAACCTTCTCGTCGAGGTCCGAGCTGGAGGTGCGGCTGGTGCCCATGTAGCGGGCGCCACCGCCGACCACGACCTTGGGCAGGCCCAGGGCGCTCAGGCGATAGTTGGCCCACAGGCTGGCCATGTGGTAAGGCACGCCGTCGATGCGCGTCCCGACCCGGCTGGCCACGGAGTCTTCGGTAATCTTGGCGTCGGTGTAGGTGTAGGAAGCAGTGGTGCTGAGGTTGGCGGTGATATCGGCTTTTGCCTCCAGCTCGACTCCCCGGGAGCGGGTCTCACCGAACTGCACGGTGTTGCCGGTGAGGTCGGTGCTCAGGGAGTTTTTCTGCTTGAGGTCGTACACCGCAGCACTCAACAGTGCATTCATGCCTGGCGGGGTGTAGCGCACGCCCATTTCGTACTGTTCGCCTTCGGTTGGCTCGAACGAGGTATCGGCGTTGGCGTTGAACACGTTGGCCGGCAGGAACGACTGGCTCCAGCTGATGTACGGCGCCAGGCCATTGTCTGCTTCATACACCAGGCCTATGCGGCCAGTGGCTTTCTTGTCTTCGCGTGGCGTGCGCTTGCCGGTGGCATTAGCATAGGTGCGGCTCTCGGCCCAGTCCTGGCGACCCCCCAGGACCAGAATCCACTTCTCGTCGAACTTGATCTGATCCTGGACGTACAGACCGGTCTGCGAACTGTGCAGGTCTGATCCGCTATCGGCCGACGTAATGGTGGTCGGCGCGTCGTATACCGGTGCGTCGGGGTTGAACAGGGACGTGGCGCCAGCGTAGCGATGCGAGTCGTAGGTCTTGTGGTAGTAATCCACGCCGGCCAGCAGAGTGTGCTGCCAGCGGCCGCTGTTGAGGGTCCATTGCACGTTATTGTCGCTGGTCCAGCCTTCGGAGTGCTCACGGCGGATGCTCGCCCTGCGGGCCAGAAGACCCTGCTTGCGCAAGGCGGCACTGCCGGTATCGGCAATTTGCATGTAGTCCCAGCTCAGGTTGGCATCGAAGTGGCGCAGCGAGTGGAGGATTTTCAGGTCAGGCGTGAAGCTGTGCTCGAACAGGTAGCCGATGGTGGTCGAGTAGTTGTTGTAGTGATCGAAGCCGCGCTCGCCGGTGAACAAATCGCGGTCGACCTTGGGGTAACTGGTGCTGGCTGACGTCGTCAGGTCGTAGTCCAGCGGCGGGGCGAAGCCGGTGCGGGTTTCCTGGTAGCTGGCGAGGAAGGTCAGCGAGGTGTCTTCGTCCGGACGCCAGGTGAAGGCCGGGGCGATGTAGCGACGGTCATCGGGGGCGTCGACGGTCTGGGTGTCACTGTCGCGCCACAGGCCCGTGAGGCGGTAGGAAAACTGCCCTTCGTCGTCGAGCGGGCCGCCCAGGTCGAAGCTGTACTGCTTGCGCGCATGGCTGCCGTATTCCACGTTGACTTCATGCAGCGGGACATCCGTCGGGCGCTTGGTGATGGTGTTGATCAGGCCGCCGGGCGACAGCTGGCCGTACAGCACCGAAGAGGCGCCCTTGACCACTTCCACGCGCTCCAGGCCGTAGGGTTCGATACCGCCGTCATACACGCTGCCTTGCAGTTTCATGCCGTCGCGCAGAATACCGCCGGTGCCCGAACCCACGTTGAAACCACGGATCACGAAGTCATCCCCCACACGGCTGAAACCGCCTGGCTGGGTAATCACCCCCGGGGTGAAGCTCAGGACTTCGGCCAGAGTGTCGGCCTTGCGTTCGTCCATTTCATCGCGGGTGATGATCGACACCGACTGCGGGATTTCCTTGATCGCTGCGTCGGTCTTGCTCGCGCTGGTGCTGCGCGTCGCCACCGGGCCGCGCACATGGCCGGTGGGGTTTTCGACTGCTTTGGCATTGATGTTGGTTTCCTGCAGCTCCAGCGCCCCCCCAGGAGCGACGGCATTGGGTTGGTCGGCGGCGAGGGCTGCGCTCAGTGGCAGGCCACTGAGACACAGGGCCAGCACCAAGGGATGGTAGGCGAAGAGGTTCTTTGCGTGCATGGAGGTTCCGGAGTGTGGAGTGATTTTTTTAGTAGGTATGAAGCAAGCCGCGCACTGCCCGATCCCCATCAGGCAGCACGCGGCCGTATTGCGGTCGGTCAAGGGTGGAAGTCGTCGAAGAAAGTCTCGCGTTCCAGGCGCAGCAGGGCGGCTTTCTTGTGCGCCAGGGTGATGGTCTTGAGCCTGCCGAAACCCTGGGACTCAAGGAAACCGATCTGGCGGGTATGGTCGATCCGCGGTTCGCCGAGAATGCGCTGGGTGCGCGGCTCGTCGATGAACATGTAGTGCATGAGCGAGCGGAACCAGCCCTTGAGCTTGCCCGCGCTCTGGTGCTTGCTCTCGCCGACCACCACGTGCCAGCCGCGGTCATGGTCCTGCGCATCGTAATAGGGGGCGATGCGGTCTTCCTTGCACCAGTAGATCTCGAAATAGGCAAACGGCTCGTCGTTGTAGCTACCGATCAGTGGCAACACCCGCGGGTCGTCAAGCATCTGTTGCAGGTACGCGGCATGCTCATCCAGGCTGCCGGTCTGCTCCCAGAAAAACGCGACCTGCTCCAGGTTCATCCAGCGGTTGAAACGCTCAAGGTCCTGAGCGATGTCCACGGTACGCAAGCTGAAGGTGGTATTGAGGCCGGGCAGTTCGCGGCGATAGACCTCGCCGTGGGGGATCGGTGGCCGCTGCGGGTGGCGCTTTTCGCCGCTGAAGGTGTAGCGCAGCGGCATGCCGGCGGCGGAGCTGGTGGTAAGCCAGGGCAGCGGGTGTTGCCAGAAACTGCTGCGCGAGCAGGCCAGGCGCGCCGTGTGGCCGTCATGGCCAAGCAGGGTGTCGAACACCCCCTGGCGTATGGCATCGCGTGCGCGGTCGAGGGAGAGCGGGGCACTGACTTCCAGCAGCGGGACGCGAGACGAATTGCAGAAGACCTGGCCCAGCAGCGCCAGCAGGCCACTGACCGGGAACGCCTCGGACAGGTTTTCCAGTTGCACATGGGCGTCCTGGCGGCGGAAATACACGGGGGCAACACCCTCGATGGTCAGGCTGGCATTACCATCGTCCGCCATCCGGGCGATCACGCGGCGGCCGTCAGCCAGAAGAAGGGTGAAGTTTGGCGTGGTCATGATGCTTCTCCGTTAGTGTTTTCTCGCGTATGCCGGCCCGAAAACAACTGCCCGGCAGTGGCCGGAGCAGTTCATCCAGGCGAAGCTTAGGTAAAACTGTAACGAATGGGAATCAGAACTATTTAGATTTTATTTCGAACCAGCCTTTGCGTGGTCCCGACTCAGCGTTTACGCGCCAGCAACCACATGAAATACGGGCCGCCAATGAACGTGGCGAACATCCCGGCGGGGATTTGCCACGGGAACACCAGGTTGCGCCCCAGCCAGTCAGCCAGCACCAGCAGCGTGCCGCCCAGCAGGGCCGAAAGCATCAATTGCGCGACCGGCCGTTGTGCGCCCAGCAAGCGTGCCATGTGCGGTGCGATCAGGCCGACAAAACTCAGCGGCCCGACCACCAGGGTGGCTGCTGCGGTCATCACCGCAGTGAGCAGCAGCAACACCAGACGGCTGCCGCCCAGTGAAATCCCCAGTGCCCGGGTGCGTTCGGCGCCCAGTGGCATGATCGCCAGCCAGCGGTTGCACAACGGCGTGACCAGCAGGAACAGCGCGGCCAGGGCACAGATAAGGACTGCCTGGCTGGCGTCGATGCGATAGGTCGAGCCGGTCATCCAGCTGAGCATCAGCAGCACCCGCGAATCGCCGCTGACCATGAACAGCGCGGCAAAGGCATTGAGCAGCGTGCTCAGGGCCACGCCGGTGAGCAGCATGCGGTCCGGTGCGAAGGCGCTGCGCCAGCTCAGGGCGACGATGGCCAGCAAGGCGAGCAGGGCGCCCAAAGTGGCGGCCAGCAACAGCACCAGCGGGCTGAAGCCGGGCACCAGCAGCAGGGCAAAAATGCCGCCCAGTGCGGCACCGGAACTCACCCCGAGCATTTCCGGGCTGGCCATGGGGTTGCCGGTCATGCGTTGCATCAAGGTACCGGCCAAGGCCAGCAGGATACCGGCGCCAAAGGCCGCGGCTACCCGTGGCGCGCGCCATGGCAGCAGGGCGTCGAATGCTGCCCCGCTGCTGAAATACCAGCCATCCGGGCCGCGGCCCCAGGTCAGTGCGAGGAACAGGGAAATGGCCAGTGCCGCGAGCAATATCCAGCCGATGCGCTTTAGCGGCGCGACGTGAGCGCTGGCGCGCGGGGCTGGCGGGTTGAGGCGGGTTTCATGCAGGCGGGTCAGCAGCACCAGCAGCAGCGGCGCACCGAGGAACGCAGTCAGGATGCCGGTGGGAATTTCACCCCCCAGCAGCGGCGCCAATGCCTGCACCACCTGATCGGCCAGCAACAGCAGCAGGGCGCCGAACAAGGGTGCCCAGAGCAAACGCTGGCGCAGGGTGCGGGCACCGGCCAGGCGGGCCAGGGCGGGAGCGGCCAGGCCGACGAAGCCGATCACCCCGACACTGGCAATGGCGCTGGCACTCAATGCCACGGCCACGGCCAGAGCCATCAGGCGCAGGCGGTTGGGCGACAGGCCCAGGCTGCCGGCCGCTGCATCGTTGAGGCCCAGCAGTTGCAGCGGACGGGCCAGCAGCGCGGCGAGCAGTGCGGCCACGCCAAGGCGCGGCGCCAGGTGATACACGTCCTGCCAGCTGTTCTGGTTCAGCGAACCCGATTGCCAGATGAACAGATTGCTCAAGACCTCGTGGTTGGCCAGCACCAGCAAGGTGCTCAGGGTCCCGCAATACAAGTTGATGATCAGCCCGGAGAGAATCAGCGCCACCGGCGACAGGCGCCGGCTCCAGGCCAGGCCCAGCACCGCGAGCATGCCCAGGGTGGCCCCGGCCAGGGCCACGCCTTCCTGGCCGCCATCGAGCAGGCCCGGGGCATAGATCGCGCAGGCGGAAAGGGCCAGGTAGGCACCTGAAGCAACGCCCAGGGTGGTCGGTTCGGCAATGGGGTTGCGCAGCACTTGCTGGAATATCACCCCGGCCAGGGCCAGCGCCGCGCCCACCAGCAGGCTGATCACCAGGCGCGGCAAAAAGCTGTAGCGCACCAGCAGGGCGGGCAGATCGTCGGGCGACGCCGGGCCGATGGCGGTGCTCCATGAAACTTGGGCCAGCAGCGAATTACCCTGGTGGACGCTCAGGGCCAAGGCAATCAATAGCAGCCCGAGGGCCAGCCAGACCGGTTGGCGGCGCAGGCGTGAAGAGTGGTCAGGCATGCTTGGTTTCCATGGCGAGCAGTTGTTCGGTGATGGACAGGGCCAGGCGTTGCGCGGTCAGCAAGCCGCCGCTGGGGTAGAACCGTGGCAGCCCCAGGGCGCGGCCTTCGCGGATCATCGGCAAGGCGCGCCAGATCGGACTGTTATCCAGCCGGCGCTGCGCGGCCAGAGCTTCGCGGGGGTTGGTGTAATACAGCAGCGAGGCGTCGGGCTGCTCAAGCAGGGTCTCGATGCCCACCGCGGGGCTGCCACCCCAGGCATTGGTCCGGCCCTGATAGGCATTGCGTAAACCCAGGCGCTCGAGCACTGCCTGATACATGCCTTTGGCACCGAACAGCAACAGGTGGCGACCGTCCGGGTTGAGGCGCGCGATGTACACCGGGCGATGGCTGACAGGTGCCAGCCTGACGCGCAACTGCTCCAGCAGGCGGTCGGTCTGCTCCAGCAACGCCTGTGCCTCGGCGCGCCGCTCCACCAGAGCCCCGAGGTCCAGCAATACCTGGCCGGCATTGCGATAGGGCTGTGCGTTCGCGGTATAGATATCGAAGGTGCGCAACGGCGCGATGCGCGACAGCAAGGTACCTTCCAGCTGCCACGAAGTGCCGATGATCAGCTCGGGCGCCAGGCGTTGCAGGTACTCCAGGTTGGGCTCGATGCTCGGGCCCAGGTCGATGACATCTCCGGGCAATTGCGGGCTGGCGACGAACTCGCGATAGAACCCGGCGTTGACCACCGCCCGGGGTGCCACCCCTAGGCCGAGCAGGCTTTCGGTAAGGGCAGGCTCGAAACTGACAATATCGACTTTCGGCAATGTCGGGTCGCCAGCGCGGACCACAGGCAAGCCGCACAGCGCGACCGGCAACAACGCGAGGCCGGTCAGGGCCCGACGGCGGGTAATGGGCATTGCAACAGACTCCGAAGCAGACAGGTCGCCTCCAGGCGAGAATGAGAGTCTATAGCAACAGCACCTGATTCCCAATACCTGCAATAATGCCGCGTCCTAAAGAATCCGCCACAGGCTTCGTCTATTCCGGGAACCCAATTTATCGATGGCGCCGGCGTGACGGCCTGCGCCAGCCGACCCCCAAGGAGACACCATGTCATTGTTCGGTATGCTGGTTCGCACCTCGCACACACGGCTGGCCGTGGCCATTGGCGCAAGCCTGGTCTGCGGCCTGGCCAACGTGTTGCTGGTGGCGCTGATCAACCAGGCCCTGAATGCTCCACTGGACGGCCTGGCCAGCTACGCGCTGCCTTTCGTGCTGGTGATAGCCCTGGTGATGGGCAGCCAGGTGCTGTCCAGGGCGTTGTTCGCCTACCTCAGTCAACAAGGCCTGGCGACCCTGCGCATGCACATTTCACGGCATGTAGTCGCGGCGCCCCTGCGCGGGCTGGAAAAGGCCGGACGCGGGCGGATCCAGGCGGCCCTGGCCGATGACACCACCACCTTGTCGAACTTCTTCACCGGCTTCCCGATGCTGGTCACCAGTGCCGTCGTGGTGCTCGGGTGTCTGGGGTACCTGGCGTACCTGTCCTGGGTCATTTTTCTGGTTTCAGTGCTGGCCATCGGCCTTGGCTCCCTGGGCTATCACCTGTGCCATTCCCACATGCTGCAGTACTTCCGCAAGGCCGGTGCCAGCCAGGACGAACTCTTCGGTCATTTCGACGCCATGGTCTCGGGGGCCAAGGAACTCAAGCTCAACCGCTCCAAGGCCCGGCGTTTTCTTGATGAAGTGCTGGTCAGCGCTGTCGAGCAAGTACGCCGCAACCGGGCCAAGGGCCTGATGCTGTTTGCCATTACCGGTGGCTGGGGCCGCCTGCTGTTTCTGATACTGATTGGCCTGGTGCTGTTCCTGCGCCTGTGGGTGCCTTCCGATACTGCCGTGATCACCGGTTACGTGATGGTCTTCCTGTACATGATGGGCCCGCTGGAAGGCGTACTGCTGAACCTGCCACAGATGAGCCAGGCGCGAGTCGCCAGTGCGCGCATTGAAGCGACGCTTGCGCAATTGCAGGCTGAAACCTGCTCGCAGACCCCGGCACCTGCCGTCCAGGCCAAGGGTGTAACCCTGGAGCTGAATGGCCTGACCCATGGCTATTTCAGCGAGCGCGAGGATGAAGTATTCACCCTTGGCCCGGTGGCGCTGACCCTCAAGCCCGGCCAGATTACCTTTCTGGTCGGTGGCAACGGCAGCGGCAAGACCACCCTGGCCAAGCTGATTGCCGGCCTGTACGTGCCGGAAAGCGGCGAAGTGCGGGTCGATGGCCGGCCGGTGGCAGCGCAAGAGCGGGACGATTATCGCCAGCTGTTTTCGGCGGTTTTCTCGGACTTCCACCTGTTCGACACCCTGCTCGAAGCGCCGGACTCCAGCCTGGACAGCCAGGCGGCGCAATGGCTGAGCAAGCTGCACCTGGACCACAAGGTCAGCGTCAGCAACGGTTCGTTTTCAACCCGTGAACTGTCCCAGGGCCAGCGCAAGCGCCTGGCGTTGATCGTTGCCTGCCTTGAAGGGCGGCCGGTGATCATCTTCGACGAATGGGCCGCTGACCAGGACCCGGCGTTTCGCGAAGTGTTCTATTGCGAACTGCTGCCTGAGCTGCGTGCCCAGGGCAAGACGCTGCTGGTCATCTCCCACGATGACCGTTACTTCCACCTGGCCGACCAGTTGATCAAACTCGAGCGCGGCCAGATCGTCAGCCGGTAGTCGCTGACGAGGAACGAGGCTGCGATCGGCGGCGCAGCCGTCGTCAATCATGCACCCCGGTGTGTCAGGCATATCCTGGGTTGAGGGATTGCGGGCGTTGCCCGATCACAGCCTCGCAAAGCTCGTCAGCGACTACAGGTATTGCTTGCCGCAGGGAGGTCGACACCGTCGCTGTCGCAAATCCTTGCCCCTCGGTATGTCAGGTACCTCACGGGTTGAGGGATTGCGGGCGTTGCCCGATCACAGCCTCGCAAAGCTCGTCAGCGACTACAGGTATTGCTTGCCGCAGGGAGGTCGACACCGTCCATGTCGCAAATCCTTGCCCCTCGGTATGTCAGGTACCTCACGGATTGAGGTTTTACGGGCGTTGCCCGATCACAGCCTCGCAAAGCTCGTCAGCGACTACAGGTATTGCTTGCCGCAGGGAGATCGACACCGTCGCTGTCGCAAATCCTTGCCCCTCGGTATGTCAGGTACATCACGGATTGAGGTTTTACGGGCGTTGCCCGATCAAAAATCCCAACCGCCCCTGTAGTCGCTGACGAGCTTTGCGAGGCTGCGATCGGCGGCGCAGCCGTCGCCAATCATGCACCCCGGTGTGTCAGGTACACCGCGGTCTTAGCCGCTACGGGCGTTGCCCGATTACAGCCTCGCACGGCTCGTCAGCGACTACGGGTTCCGGGCATGTCTGGGGCTTTGCAAATAATAATATTTATCAAAGGCAGTTAATTCCCTACGTATTTCTTTCGTCCTTATTAGCAGTGTTTCAGGCAAGGCCGGTCCGGCTTGTCGACTGCTTTTAAGGAGATCCGCAGTGTCCGTCGCCCCCCATCCCATCCGCCTTTTCTGCTTCGCCTGTTCCGGCGCGAGCGCCATGGCTTTCGCTCCGTGGCGTGCAGCCTTGCCGGCCTGGCTCGATGTGCAACCGGTCGAATTGCCCGGCCACGGCTGGCGTGGCGATGAACCGTTGCAGGTGGATATGCCCGCCCTGGCTGCAAGCCTGGCGGCAGAGCTGGCGCCGATGATCAACGGCCCTTACCTGATGCTCGGCCATAGCATCGGCGGCGTGGTGGCCCTGGAGGTGGCCCATGCCCTGGTCGCTCTGGGGGTCGAGCCGCCCGGCGCGCTGATCGCCGTCGCCAGTACTGCCCCCGGCCAGCGCGATGGCAATCCCGATGCCCGGCCCATGACCGATGCCGAACTGATCGCCGAGTTGCATCGCCTCGACGGCACGCCCCGGGCTGTGTTCGATGACCCTGAAATGCTGGCCATGGTGCTGCCGGTGCTGCGCGCCGATTTTCTCCTCGGTGACCGCTATCGGCCGCCTCAGCGCAGCCCTTTGCCTTGCGCGCTGCATGTGTTCGGCGGGCGCGACGACAGTGTCGCGGTCAGTGCCCTGACGACCTGGGAAGCCGAATGCAGCGGCCCGTTCCATCTTGAAATGTGCACCGGCGGGCATTTTTTCCTGCACCGCCAGCGCGCCGATTTCCTCGAGCGCCTGCTCAGGCTGTGCCTGGATTTACGCGAGCAGGCACCGCGTCTCTCGCTCCCTTCATTGCACGCCCTGGGTTGATCCGGGTCGTAGCGCCGTCCTTTTTTCGCGGAGTCTTCCATGCTTGATTCACGCTTCGATATCCGGCCCCTGCGCCATGCCGACACCCCCTTGCCTCTGCTGATTGAAGCCCGCGAGCCCGGCCTTGAACTGCAGGCTTGCCTGCCCGCGCTACGGGCGCTGATCGACCAGCAACTGCTGGTCGCCGGTGGCGTATTGCTGCGCGGCTTCGAGGTGCAGACCGCCGAGCGCTTTCGCTCTTTCGCCACGGGCTTCGGCTCGGACCTGCTCACCTACGAGTTCGGTTCCACCCCGCGCAGTAACGTCACCGCCGGTATCTACACCTCCACCGAATATCCGCCGCACCAGCACATCCCGCTGCACAACGAACAGGCCTATACCCGCGACTGGCCAATGAAAATCTGGTTCTTCTGCCAGCAGGCCTCGCCCGTAGGCGGTGCGACGCCGATTGGTGATAGCCGGGCGATTTATCGCCGGGTCGGTGAACAGATTCGCCAGCGCTTCGCCAGCAAAGGCCTGATGTACACCCGCAACTACGGCAACGGCCTGGACGTGTCCTGGGAGCAGGTGTTCAACACCCAGGACCGCAGTGTCGTGCACGCCTACTGCCAGGCCCACGGCATCAGCCTGCAATGGAAAGACGATGGCGGCCTGCGCACGCGCCAGGTGTGCCAGGCGGTAGCCACCCATCCCCGTACCGGCGACGCCGTGTGGTTCAACCAGGCACACCTGTTTCACGTGTCCAACTTGCCCGAAGAGGTACGTGAAACCCTGCTCGATCTGGTGGACGAGGAGGACTTGCCCCGCAACGTCTATTACGGCGACGGCAGCCCGCTGGAAGAAAGCCTGCTGCAAGACATTCGCGGCGTGATGCAGCACGAGCAGGTCGAGTTTTCCTGGCAGGACAACGACGTGCTGATGCTCGACAACATGCTCACCGCCCACGGTCGCGCGCCGTTCCAGGGGCCGCGCAAAGTGGTAGTGGCCATGGCCGAACCTCACGGCGCCGATGTGCGCTGAGTACCCCTCGACTCTTTTCTGATTTTTTGCGATTGCAGGAGGACGCCCCATGGCCATCCCACATCAGCCTCAACCCCACTCCCTGATCGAGATGCTGGCGCAGCGCGCCGAGCAGCAAGGCGAACAACTGGCCTTGCGCTTTCTCGGTGACGGCAACCAGACCACCGAGCTGTACACCTACGCGCAACTGGATGCCCGGGTCCGGCACCTGGCTGCCTGTCTGGGGCAGCACGCCGGGGAGGGCGACCGGGTGCTCCTGCTGCTGACCAACGGCCCCGACTACATCGTGGCCTTTTTCGCGTGCCTGTATGCCGGTCTGATTGCAGTGCCGGCCTATCCGCCGGAACGCAACCGCCAGTTCCATACCGAACGCCTGCAAGGCATGGCCATGGATGCCGAGCCGTCGTTGATCCTCTGCGAGCATGCGGCCCTCGACGCTTCCCGGTTGCTGCGCGATGGCCTGACCCTGGCGCACCTGCCGGCCGTGGCCAGCGTCCAGGACCTTGAGGCGCAAGCGCCCCGGGCCTGGCAACCGCGTACGGTGCCGGGCGATGCCGTCGCCATGCTGCAATACACCTCCGGCTCCACCTCCGAACCCAAGGGCGTCGAAGTCACCCACGCCAACTTGCTGGACAATCAGCGCCTGCTGCAAATGGGCTTCGGCACCCGCCCCGGGGATGTATTTGTCAGCTGGCTGCCGCTGTACCACGACATGGGCCTGATCGGCGGCATGCTGCAGCCGATCTATGCCGGTGTGCCGCTGGTGTTGTTGACCACCCAGCACTTCCTCGCCCGGCCGGCGCGCTGGCTCCAAGCGATTCACCGCTACGGCGGTACCCTCAGCGGCGGCCCCGACTTTGCCTTCCGCCTGTGTACCGAGAGCGTGCGCGACAGCCTGCTTGACGAGCTCGACCTGAGCCAGTGGCGCGTTGCGTTTTGCGGTTCCGAACCGGTACGGGCCGACACCCTGGCCGACTTCGTTGAGCGCTTCTCCCCGGCAGGACTGGCGGCGACCACCGTGCACCCGTGCTACGGCCTGGCCGAAGCGACCCTGATGGTCACCAGCAACACCCGTGGCGGCCCGTACTACACCCTGCATGTGGACCACGACCAATTGGCCCTGGGCCGGGTGGTTGCCGATCCGCACGGCACCGAAATGGTCAGCAGCGGCGGTTTGCTGTTCGACGATCAGGTGCGCCTGATGAACCCGCAGACCTTGCAGCCGGTGGCTGAAAACACCGTGGGTGAAATCTGGGTCCGCGGCCCCAGCGTGGCCCGTGGCTACTGGCGCAACCCCGAGGCCACCGCCAGGACTTTCCTCGACCTGCCCGACGGCCGCTGGCTGCGCAGCGGTGACCTGGCGTTCCTGCATCAGGGCGGTCTGTTCATCACCTCGCGGGCCAAGGACGTGATCATCATTCGCGGCCAGAACCGTTACCCGCAAGACATCGAAAAAGCTGTGGAGCAGGGCGTCGAAGCGGTGCGCAAGGGGCGTGTCGCGGCGTTCCCGGTGCAGGTCGACGGTCGCGAGTGCATCGGCATCGCCGCCGAGATCGGGCGCAGTGTGCAAAAGAAATTCGACCCCCAAGTGTTGATCGAAGCCATCGACCGGGTGGTCAGTGACACCCAGCAGGAACCGGCCAGCGTCATCGCCCTGCTCGAACCGGCCGCCTTGCCCAAGACCACCAGCGGCAAGCTGCAGCGCTCGGCCTGCCGCCAGCGTCTGGAGAGCGGTGAACTGGGGGCTTACCACGTCTATCGTCGACCGCTGTTAAACCCGCGTGCAGCCGGGCAGGCCGGTGCCGCACCCCGGGGCCATACCGAACAGCGTCTGGCGGCGATCTGGTCCGAGGTGCTTGAAGGCACCGAGATCAGCCGCGACGACATCTTTCTCGCGGTGGGCGGTCACTCCCTCGCCGCCGTGCAAGTACTGGCGCGAGTGCGCAGCGAATTCAACGTCGAATTGCCGTTGAGCGCGCTGTTCGCCGCCAGCCCCCTGGCCCTGCTGGCCGCCTCGGTTGACGCCGCACCACGTCTGGCCGCCGGGGTGCCATTGCAGGCACTGCACGCCAGCGGGCCGCAGGCCATGTCGCCGGTACAACGCAGCCTGTGGCTGGCGCAGCAGTTGGGTGCAGAACAGGGTGGCGCGGCCTACAACATGGTTGCCCAGTTGCGCTTGTGTGGCGAGCTGCGGGTGGAGGCCCTGCAAGCGGCACTGACGGGTTTGCTGCAGCGTCAGGCGAGTTTGCGCAGTGCTTTCGTGCCGGGCCCGGATGGCGTGGCTCTGGTGCACTGTGCCGCCCGGGTGGAACTGGCCTTGCCGGTGCTCGACCTCAGTGGCCTGCGCGATGCCGAACAGGCCACTGCGCTGGCGGTGGCCGAGGCCGAAGCGGCGGGGCAGGCGTTCGACCTGCAGCGGGCGCCGCTCCTGCGCGCCACGCTGCTGCGCCTGAGCGACCAGGAATATCGACTGCTGTTGAGCATGCATCACCTGATCGGCGATGGCTGGTCGTTTGGCGTGCTGGTCCAGGAACTGGGTGCGGGCTACCAGGCGCAACTGGCGGGCAGCCCGTCGGCGCTGGCACCGTTGAGCATTCAATACAGCGACTACGCGGCCTGGCAGAACGCCCGGTCCGGCAGTGCCGAGCGCCAGCGCGAGGAGGATTTTTGGCGCAACTATCTGCAAGACGCACCGCAGCAACTGGCCTTGCCCACTGATCGTGCGCGTCCATCGACCCCGCACACAGGGGGCTCCAGCGTGGCCTTGCAGCTCGACGCCGAGCAGGTCGGGCGTCTCGAAGCCCTGGGCCGTGCCCACGGCGCCAGCCTGTTCATGGTCCTGCGCGGTGCTTTCGACTGGCTGATGCATCGCCTCACCGGCCAGGACGATTTGATTTATGGCACCGATATCGCCGGTCGACCGCGAACCGAGCTGGAACAACTGATCGGCTTCTTCGTCAACATCGTGCCGCTGCGCGCCCGGGTACACCCCCAGCAATCGTTCAACCAGTGGCTGGCCCGGGTCAGCGAGGATTCATTGAGGGTCCTCGAGCAGGCGGACTTGCCCTTCGAACAGATCGTCGAGGCCAGCGGTGTGCCCCGCCAGCGCAACCCGTTGGTGCAGGCGCTGTTCGTGTTGCACAGCATGCCCCGCGGGCAGTTCGCGGTGCCGGGGCTGAGCGCCGAACTGCTCGGCGCGCCAGCGCAAACCTCAAAATTCGACATGGCCCTGTTCCTGACGCCCAATGCCTGTGGCCTGGGCGGCGAGTGGGTGTTCGCCACGTCGATCCTTGACGAGGCGCGGGTGCGTTGCTGGGCCGAGGCCTGGGTCGACCTGCTCGGGCAAATCCTCGCCGATCCCGATCGCCCCCTGGACGCATTGACCCTCGCTGCCTTGCAGCCCACGCCCGTCGCCCCGGTCAGCGGGCGCTCGCGGCTGGATGCCAAACGCGACAAGCTGAAGTCCTTCACCCGCCCGGCAACGTCGCCGGTGGCGATGGCTGCCGTGCGCTGCAGGCCGCTCAATGTGGGTAGCGAGTTGCCGCTGGTGATTGAGCCGGTCAGTGCCGATCTCGACCCCTGCGTGTGGGCCAGCCAGAACCGCGAGTTCATTGAAACCAGCCTGCGCCGCCATGCCGGCCTGCTGTTCCGTGGCTTCGGCCTGAGCACCGCGCAAGACTTCGAAGCTTTCGCCGAGGCCATCCAGCCGGGCCTGTATGGCGCCTATGGCGACTTGCCGAAGAAAGAGGGCGGGCGCAACACCTACCGCTCCACGCCATACCCCGAGCGGCAGATGATCCTGTTCCACAACGAAAGCGCGCACCTGCGGCGCTGGCCGCGCAAGCAGTGGTTCTTCTGTGAGCAGCCGTCGCCGGTCGGCGGTGCCACGCCCATCGTCGATTGCCGGGCGATGTACCGCGCGTTGCCGGCCAGTCTGGCCGAGACCTTCGAGCGTAAGGGGCTGTTGTATGTGCGCACCTTCACCCCGGGCTTCGATGTGGACTGGCGTGATTTCTACAAGACCGACCAGCGTGCCGTGGTCGAGGCGGCCTGCCGCGAGCAGGGCGTGGCGTTCGAATGGCTGGCCAATGGCGGCCTGCAAACCCGTACCCCTTGTCCGGCAGTGATCCGCCACCCCTACACCGGGGAAAAGTCATTTTTCAACCAGGTTCAACTGCACCACGACTATTGCCTGCAAGCCGATGTGCGCCGCGACCTGCTGGGCATCGTCGGGGCCGGGTTCATGCCGCGCCAGGTGTATTTCGGTGATGGCACGCCCATCGACGACGTGGTCATGGAACAACTGGGTCAGCTCTATGAAACCTGCGCGGTGCGCTTCGACTGGCAGCGTGGCGACGTGGTGATGCTCGACAACATGCTGGTGGCCCACGCCCGCGATCCGTTCGAAGGCCCGCGGCGGATCGTCGTGGCCATGGGCGAAATGACCGACCGTAGCGTGTTCGATGGCGCTGCCCAAGACAACCCAGAGCGCTCGGGCCAATCGGCCGGGCTGCCTGTTTAAGGACACTTGCGATGAACGATTTGAGTCTTGATTTGAGCGCACCACAGACCCTGGCCCTGAGCCCCGAGCAGCGTGCCTGCCTGCTTGGCCATGATCCGGCCCGGGCTGATGCCGGCAGCCATCGGTTGCGCCTGGGGCTGAGCGCGGCACAGCTGCCGGCGGACATCCGGGCGGCGCTGCAACGCTATGGGGCAAGCCAGCCGATCCTCGGCACACGCTGGCTGCAAGTCACGGGGTTGCGTGGCTGGCGCCAGGCGGTGCCGAATCAGGGGGGCGCGGTGCGCTGGGTCGAACTGGACGCCATGGCACCGGCCTTGAACCTGGCCCCGGACGAAGTGCTGGCGGTCAGCCAGCGTGCCCTGGCCAACGGCGTGATCGAGCTGGAGTTTGTTGCCGCCGCCCTGGCCCTGGACCCGCCAAGCCTGGAGCAACTGGCCGCTGACGTATTGACGCTGGCCGGTGGTGAAACCCCTACAGTCAGCGAAGTGGGCTACGAACACTATGTGCAATGGCGCCAGGACATGGCCGCCGATGCTGATGCGGCCCAGGGCCGTGCCTATTGGCAGCACGAGCAGATCGATCCGGCCCGGGGCGACGCCTTGCGCCTGGGGCTGCATGGCAACCCTGCGCCGGCGCCGCGCCTGACCCTGCAGCTTGACGTGCCGTTGTCACGCCTGGACGGCGCCCGGGCCCTGGGGGACTTTCTCGGCCAACCGCTGGACTTCGTGTTGCAAGGCTTGTGGTGGGTGCTGCTGGGGCGCCTGAGCGGTCAGCGCAGTTTTGTGGCTGGCTGGTTGCACGATTGCCGCAGCGACTACGAGCACTTTGAAAACACCCTGGGCGTATTCGAAAAAGTCCTGCCGTTGCGGGTTGAACTGGACCCGGCGCGGCACTTCGCTCAATGGTTGCAACAGGCCGAAGAGCGTCTGGGCGATCATCTCGGCTGGCAGGAATACTGCCCGATCGAGGCGCCGGGCAGCGCCGCGCCGTTACAGGCGGGTTTCGTCTTTGAACAGGCGCGCATCGCACCGCAACAGGTGCATGCCTACCCGCATCGTCCGGCCTTCGACCTGCTGTTGAGCGCCCGGGTCTGGGACCAAAGCCTGTTACTCAATATCGAAGCCAATGGCGCGGCTTACAGCAGCGCCAGCCTCAAAGTGCTGCTCGAACAATATCGCACCCTGCTGCAACAACTGACGGGGGAGGGCGCCGTGCCCCTCGACGACCTGGAACCTGTAGGGGCGCAGGAGCGCCAGCGTCTGTTGAGCCTGGCCCCGCAGCAGCCGGTTGAGGACAGTGAAGGGCTGGCGCAGTGCCTGGCCCGGCATGCCCGGCAAACCCCGCTGGCCATTGCCCTCAGCGATGGCCGGCAGCGCCTGGACTACGCCGGCTTGCAGCAGACCGTCACGCGCATGGCCGGCTGGTTGCAGGGCCAGGGCGTGGGTGTCGGGCAATGTGTGGCCATCGAGACTGAGCGCTCGTTGCAAGGGGTGCTGCATATCCTCGCCGTGCTGGTGGCCGGCGCTTACTACTTGCCGCTGGAACCGGCCTGGCCTGCGGAGCGTCGCCACGATCTGTTGACCCGCGCCGAGCCGGCACTGGTGCTGTGCGATCCGGCGTCCAGCAGTGCCCGTGGCCCGTGGTCGAGCGCCAGTCTGGAGCAGGCGGGCAGGGATGCCGAGTTGCCGTTCCAGGCGCCGCAGCTGACGGACCGGCACCTGGCGTACCTGCTGTTTACTTCCGGCTCGACCGGGGCACCCAAGGGCGTGCTTGTGGAGCACGGCGCGCTGCGCAACTACGCGCGTTCGGCCAGCGCCGCGCTCGGGCTGCAAGCCGGTATGCGCCTGGCGCTGACCAGCCCGCTGAGCGTTGACCTGGGCCATACCTTGCTGTTCGGCGCCGGGCAAGTCGGTGCCGAACTGGTCATCGCCGCCGCGCACGATCTGGCCGATGGCGCGGCGTTCAGCCGCTTCCTGGTGCGTGAACGGCCGGACGTGGCGAAATTTGTGCCTTCGCATCTGGCGGCCCTGCTCGAAGGGCATACGCCGCCGTTGCCCGGGACCCTGATCCTCGGTGGCGAAGCCACGCCCAGGCGGCTGGTGGAGCAACTGTTTGCCCGGGCGCCGGGCTTGCGTCTGTTCAACCACTACGGGCCCACCGAAACCACGGTCGGCGTGCTGTTTCACCCGCTGCGGGCCGACGCGCCGGACCGCGACGAGCGGGTACCGCTGAGCGGCGTCCTCGACGGCAACCGCGTATACCTGCTCGACCATCGCTTGCGTCTGGTGCCCACCGGGGCAGTGGGCGAGTTGTACATCGGCGGCGCCCAACTGTGCCGTGGCTACCTGGGCGAAGCCAGCGCCGAGCGCTTTATCGACGATCCGTTCCACGCGGGCCAGCGCCTGTATCGCTCCGGCGACCTGGGCCGCTACCGGGCCGAGGGCGGCTTGCAACTGATTGGCCGCCAGGACCACCAGATCAAACTGCGCGGGCAGCGCATCGAGCTGGGTGAAGTCGAGGCAGCGCTGCTGGCCTTGCCCGGGGTCGAGCAGGCCGTGGCCCGGTTGTGGTCACCCGGC
The DNA here is from genome assembly GCF_001294575.1 of Pseudomonas versuta. Classification (NCBI taxonomy): domain Bacteria; kingdom Pseudomonadati; phylum Pseudomonadota; class Gammaproteobacteria; order Pseudomonadales; family Pseudomonadaceae; genus Pseudomonas; species Pseudomonas versuta. Next base: position 2,403,741 of record NZ_CP012676.1, on the reverse strand, counting down.
GAAGGCGCGGCCAGCCTGATCGCCTATGTGGTGCTCGGCGCGGATGCTGCTGACGGGGCCCTGGAACAGTTGCCGCAGGCCCTGGCCGCACGCCTGCCTGAAGCACTGTGCCCGGCGCGCTTGCTGCCCATGCCGAGCCTGCCCCGTCTGGCCAATGGCAAAGTCGAGCGCGCTGCCTTGCCCGACCCGGGGCAGTTGTTGCACCGCCAACCGGTGCGTGAGCCGACCAGCGAACTGCAAGCCTGCCTGCGCGACGCCATGGCTGAACTGCTGGACTGTGCGCCCTCTGCTCTGGGGGTGGACCACGACTTCTTTGAAGCCGGCGGTCACTCGTTGCTGGTGATCAAGCTGGTGGCGCGTCTGCGTTCCCTGTTCAAGATCGAAGTCGCTCCCGGTCTGGTGTTCGACCATCCCAGCGCCACCGGGCTGGCCGAGGCGCTGGGCGAGCTTGGCGAACCGTTGCAGCTGGAAAAGATCGCTCGCCTGCGCCGCGAGCTCGACAGCCTCAGCGACCAGCAGCGCGCCGAGCTGCTGGCCAAGGCTCGCGCCGCCCGGGGCCTGGCGGCCCACTGACAACAGGCCGGCGCAGGCCGGCTTTTTTTATTCCGCACTGGATTGACCATGACCGATTTTGACCGCGACCAATTGCTTGCCCTGTTACTTGATGATGACGCGCCGGCCGCACCCGCCGGGCCGGGCCGACGCACCGGGGATGGGCCGGCGCCGCTGTCATTCGCCCAGCGCCGCTTGTGGTTTCTCCAGCAGTACGAGCTACAGAGCCCGGCCTACAACTCGGCCCGGGCGCTACGCATTAAGGGCCGGCCGGATGTCGGGGCGTTGCAGGCCGCCTTGCGCCGCCTGATCGAGCGCCACGCCAGCCTGCGCACCCGCTTCGTGCTGGTCGATGAGCAGCCCATGCAGGTCATCGAGCCCGCGGTGGATTTCCACCTGGAATGCGTGACCCTGGCGACCGGCGCCGACTTGCAAGCCGAACTGCGTCAGCGGGTTGCCGTGCCGTTTGACCTTGATCGTGCACCGTTGCTGCGGGCCAGCCTGTTGTGCGACGGCGAGGGGGCGGTGTTACTGCTGTGCCTGCACCACATCGTTGCCGATGCCTGGTCCAACCCGCTGCTGATTGCCGACCTGGGCCGGGCCTATGCCGCGGCCCTGGACGGCAATGACCGGGCGTTGCCGGGTTTGCCCCTGGAGTACGCCGACTACGCGACCTGGCAGCGTCAGCACTTTGCTGGCCAGGGCGCCGCTGAAGGCCAGGCGTACTGGCGCCAGTACCTGGGCCAGGACGTGCCGGTGCTGGAGCTGCCCAGTGACCGTGCGCGCAGCGCAGCGCCACGCCTGCAAGCCGCGCGGCATGATATCCGGCTGCCGGACGCTTTGGCCCGGGCGGTGCGTGAAGGGTGCCGGGCACAACATTGCTCGCCATTCGTGCTGCTACTGGCGGCCTGGCAAGTGCTGCTGGCGCGCTACAGCGGCCAGCGTGATTTCGCGGTCGGCGTGCCCAACGCCGCACGCAGCCATGCCCAAGTCCAGGACATTGTCGGTTTCTTCGTCAACACCCAGGTCTATCGTGCCCGGCTCGATTCGCAACTGACCACCCGCGCGCTGTGCCGCCGCCTGCGCGATGAAAGCCGGATGGCCCTGCAGCACTCGGACTTTCCCTTCGAGTGCGTGCTGGACGGCCTCAACCTGACCCGCGACTTGCGCCATAGCGCACTGTTCCAGGTGCTGTTCAACTTCCGCCATTCCCGCGATGCCCAGCCCTTGCAGCTGCCGGGGCTGGAGGTGCAGGTGCTGGATAGCGAGCTGGAGAGCGCGCGTTTCGACCTGACCCTGGACGTTATCGCCAGCCCTGACGGCATCGATTGCCGTCTGGAGTATGTGACAGAACTCTACGACGCCCCGACCATCCAGCGCCTCGGCCAGCACCTGTGCCAGCTGTTGCAGGGCATGCTCGCCACGCCTGACCGCTCGGTGTTCAGCCTGCCATTGCTGGACGCTGGCGAGCAGGCGCAACTCAATACCTGGAACGCCACAGCCAGCCGCTACCCCGAGTATCCGAACCTTCCCGCCTTGATTGCCGAACAGGTGCGGGCCACCCCCGAGGCCCTGGCGCTGGTGTATGGCGACACGCAGCTGAGCTATGGCGAACTGGATGCCCGTGCCAATCAGCTGGCCCACTGGTTGCTCGGCCAGGGCGTTGGCCCGGATGTACCGGTGGCGGTGTGCGCCGAGCGCTCCGTGGAACTGGTGGTGGCACTGCTGGGGGTGATCAAGGCCGGTGGTGCGTACTTGCCACTGGACCCGGATCTGCCGCTTGAGCGTCTGCAAGGGATGCTGGCCGACAGCGGCAGCCCGTTGTTGCTGACCCAGAAACATCTATTGAGCACGTGGTCCGGCGCTGCCGGTGTACCGGTCCATGCATTGGAAAACCTGCCGCTTGCGATTCAGCCGCAGATCGCGCTGCAGGTCGATATCGGCCCGGAAAACCTCGTGTACTGCCTGTACACCTCCGGCTCCACCGGCAAGCCCAAGGCCGTCGGTAACCGTCACGCCGGGCTGCTCAATCGCCTGCAATGGATGCAGGCCGAATACGGCCTGAATGCCAGCGACCGGGTGCTGCAAAAAACCCCTTACAGTTTCGATGTGTCGGTGTGGGAGTTCTTCTGGCCGCTGCTCAGCGGTGCCGCGCTGGTGATGGCACCGCCCAGCGCGCACCGTGATCCGCAGGCCTTGCGTGAACTGATCGTCGAGCACGGCATCACTACTTTGCACTTCGTGCCGTCGATGCTGCAGGCGTTCGTCTCGGCCGGTGAACTGGCGCTTTGTACGTCGCTGAAACGGATTATTTGCAGCGGCGAAGCCCTGCCTGCGCAGTTGCAGCGTCAGGTGCTGGGGCAAACCAGCAGTGAATTGCACAACCTGTATGGCCCGACCGAAGCGGCCATCGACGTCACCTCATGGGCCTGTCGCGAGGACGGCAACAGCGTGCCGATCGGGCGTCCGATCGCCAATACGCAAATCCATATTCTCGACACCGATCTCAACCCGGTGCCGGTGGGCGTGGCGGGGGAGTTGTACATCGCCGGGATTAATCTGGCGCGGGGTTATCAGGGCCGTGCAGCCCTGACTGCCGAACGCTTTGTCGCCAATCCCTATGGGGCGCCCGGCGAACGGATGTACCGCAGTGGCGATCTGGCGCGCTGGCGTGCCGATGGCGCCATCGACTACCTGGGGCGCCTCGATCATCAGGTCAAGTTGCGCGGTCTGCGTATCGAACTGGGGGAGATTGAAGCGCTGTTACTGAGCCACGCCAATGTCCGGGAAAGCGTGGTCATTGCCCGCGACGACAAGCTGATCGGCTACTGGGTGGGGGATGCCACGGATGAGGATGCACTCAAGGCCCATCTGGCCCGTCACCTTCCGGAATACATGGTGCCGTGGCGTCTGGTGCAGCTGGATGCCATGCCGCTGTCGGCCAACGGCAAGCTGGACCGCAAGCTACTGCCACAGCCCCAAGGGCCGGTGACTGAAGACTATGCGGCACCCAGCAGCGAAATCGAACGGATCCTGGCAAGCATCTGGGCCGAGGTATTGGGTCAAGAACAGGTTGGGATCAGCGACAATTTCTTCGAACTGGGGGGCGACTCCATCCTGTCCCTGCAGGTGATCAGCCGGATGCGCCGTGCCGGTTGGCAGCTCAATCCTCGCGACCTTTTTGAGCATCAAACCATCGCTGCCCTGGCCCGGGTCGCTGTGCCTCTGGAGCAGGCCAGCCGGGACAGTGGCCCGGTTCAGGGCGCAGCCCCCGTGACACCGATCCAGGCACACTTTTTCGCCCAGGCGGTGCCGGTTGCGGGCCACTGGAACCAGGCGTTACTGCTACGACCGCTGCAAATCCTGGAGCCCGCTGCGCTGAGCGAGGCACTGGCGGCGCTGTTCGTCCATCACGATGCCCTGCGCCTGCAATTTCAACAGGTGGACGGGCAATGGAGCGCCAGCCATGGTAATGGCGCCCCCTCCTTGCTGGAGTGCCGGACCCTGGGCCGTCCCGAGGCGATCAGTGCCGTCTGCGAAGAGGCCCAGCGCGGTTTTCAATTGGACCGGGGCCCGCTGTTCAAGGCCGTGCTGATGCAACTGGGCGATGGCCAGCAACGGTTGTTGCTGGTGGCCCATCACCTGGTGGTGGACGGCGTGTCCTGGCGCATCCTGCTCGAAGACCTGGCGCAGCTCTACAGCCAGGCGCTGGCCGGTTCATCGCTGCGCCTGGCTGCGCGTACCAGCAGCTTCAAGGCCTGGGGCGAGCACCTCGCAAGCTGGCAGCGCCAAGGCCTGGGCGACAGCGAGCTGGCTTACTGGCAGGCGTATGCCGAGACCGCGCCAACCCCGTTGCGGGTGCCGCGCCCGCAAGGCAGCCGTGCCCTCGGCGCGACGGCCCGGGTGCAGGTGCAGCTCGACCCGGCGCGGACCCGCGCCTTGCTGGGCGCGGCCCACGGTGCCTATCGCACGCGGATCGACGAACTGCTGCTGGCCGGGCTGGCCCGGACCCTGTGCCAGTGGAGCGGCCAACCGGCGCTGGATATCCTTCTGGAAAGTCACGGCCGCACCCCGGGGCCCAATGCCCCGGCCGAGCTGGACCTGAGCCGCAGCGTCGGCTGGTTCACTGCCCTGTACCCGTTGCAACTGGCGCCCGGCAACGGCTCAGCGGCCGAAGCGATCAAGGCGATCAAGGAGCAAGTGCGCCAGGTACCCGGCCAGGGCCTGGGCTACGGCGTGTTGCGCTATCTGGGCGAGGATGATCTGGCCCGCCGGCTGGCGGCCCGCACGGCACCGCAAATCACCTTCAACTACCTGGGGCAGTTCGACCCGGGCCGCCTGGCCGACGGCCTGTTCGACTGGGCCGGGGAAAGCCTGGGCGCGTCCCTGGACCCGGGCGCCGATGCCGACAGCGAATGGGTGATCACCGGCCAGGTGCGCGACGGCTGCCTGCAACTGAGCTGGCGCTATGGCTGCGAGCGCTTCGACAGCGAGCTGGTGCAAGGCCTGGCCGAGGACTATCTGGCGAGCCTGGGCACTCTGATCGACCATTGCCTGAGCCCCGGCGCTGCGGGTGTCACACCTTCGGATTTCCCGCTGGCGAGCGTCAGCCAGGCACAACTGGATGCACTGCCGGTGGCCGCCGCCGACCTCGAAGACCTTTACCCCTTGTCGCCGCTGCAACAGGGCATGCTGTTTCACGCTGTGCAAGGCGCCACGGGCAGTGCCTATGTCAATCAGGTCTGTGTGCCATTGAACGATGTTGATGGCCCGCGTTTCGCCGCAGCCTGGGAGCAGGTCAGCAATGAGCACGCGATCCTGCGGGCCGGTTTCGCCTGGGAAGGCGACTTGCCCCAGCCCCTGCAATGGATCCATCGCCAGTTGCCATCGCCGGTGCGCCACCTCGACTGGCGTGCACGCGGCGCCGAACAGGCGCGCCTGGAACTGGCCGAACTGGCCGATGCCGAGCGCGACCAGGGCTTCGACCTGCGCCGACCACCGCTGCAACGGGTGTTGCTGGTACGCCTGGGCGAAAGCGCTTACCAATTGATCTGGACCCGCCATCACATCCTGCTCGACGGCTGGGCCACGGCCCGCCTGATCGAAGAGGTGCTGTTGCATTACCGTGGTGAAACGCCCGCTGCCAGCGCCAGCCGCTACCGCGATTACCTGGCCTGGCTGGGCCGTCAGGATGCCACCCTGAGCCAGGACTTCTGGAGCGAACAACTGCGCCAGCTGGAGCAACCGACCCTGCTGGCCGATGCCTTGCCGGCAGTCCCGGCGCGGGCCGGGCATGGCGACCTGCGGCTGCAACTGGACCGGGATGCGACCTCGGCGCTGGGGGCATTTGCCCGGCGCGAGCGGGTGACCCTGAACACCTTGCTCCAGGGAGCCTGGAGCCTGTTGTTGCAACGCTACAGCGGGCAGCGCAGCGTGGCTTTCGGCGCCACCGTGGCCGGGCGTCCGACTGCGCTGGCCGATGCCGAGCGGGTGCTGGGGCTGTTCATCAATACCTTGCCGATCATTCAGGCGCCCGGGCCGCAGCGTTTGTTGGGGGACTGGCTGCGTGAACTGCAATCGCTGAACCTGGCGGTGCGCGAGCATGAGCACACGCCGCTGTTCGATATCCAGCGCTGGGCCGGGCAGGGCGGCCGGGCGCTGTTCGACAGCGTGCTGGTGTTCGAGAACTACCCGGTGGACAGCGCCTTGCGCAGCGGCAGCGGCGTGCAATTCGGCAAGGTGATTTCCCGGGAAACCACCCATTACCCGCTGACCGTGGTGATCCACGCGGGCGACACCCTGGACCTGCAATTGAGTTACCTGCTGGGTGCTTTCGACGCGGCCAGCGTGGCTCGCCTCGGGGAGCATTTACAGAACCTGCTGCTGGCTATGGCAGCCCGGGCGCAGGGGCCGTCAACGGTCCGCCTTGGCCAGTTGCAAATGCTCGATAACGTGGAGCAACGGCAGCTCTCGGCGTGGAATGCCACCGGGGTCGACTATGCGCAGTACGCGAGCTTGCCAGCCTTGATCGCCGAACAGGTGCGGGCCACTCCGGATGCGCTGGCGCTGGTGCATGGCGACACGCGTCTGAGCTATGGCGAACTGGATGCCCGGGCCAATCAGCTGGCCCACTGGTTGCAGGGTCGGGGCGTGGGCCCGGACGTGCCGGTGGCGGTGTGCGCCGAGCGCTCCGTGGAATTGGTGGTGGCACTGTTGGGGGTGATCAAGGCCGGTGGCGCGTATCTGCCGCTGGACCCGGACCACCCGCGGGAGCGTTTGCAAGGGATGCTGGCCGACAGCGGCAGCCCGTTGTTGCTGACTCAAGCACACCTGCTGGACAGTTGGTCCGGCGCTGTCGGTGTACCGGTCCATGCATTGGAAAACCTGGCGCTGGCGGCTCAGCCGCAGACTGCACCCAAGGTCGATATCAACCCGGAAAACCTGGTGTACTGCCTGTACACCTCGGGTTCCACCGGCAAGCCCAAGGCCGTCGGTAACCGCCACGCCGGGTTGCTCAATCGTTTGCAATGGATGCAGGCCGAATACGGCCTGAACGCCAGCGACCGGGTGCTGCAAAAAACCCCTTACAGCTTCGACGTCTCGGTCTGGGAGTTCTTCTGGCCGCTGCTCAGCGGCGCGGCACTGGTGATGGCGCCACCCGGTGCCCACCGTGATCCGCAGGCCTTGCGTGAACTGATCGTCGCGCACGGCATCACCACTTTGCACTTCGTGCCGTCGATGTTGCAGGCGTTCGTCTCGGCCGGTGAACTGCCGATTTGTACTTCGCTGAAACGGATTATTTGCAGCGGCGAAGCCCTGCCTGCGGAGTTGCAGCGTCAGGTGCTGGGGCAAACCGCCAGCGAGTTGCACAACCTGTATGGCCCGACCGAAGCGGCCATCGACGTGACGTCCTGGGCCTGTCGCGAGGACGGCAGCAGCGTGCCGATCGGGCGTCCGATCGCCAATACGCAAATCCATATTCTCGATGCCGATCTCAACCCGGTGCCGGTGGGTGTGGCGGGGGAGCTGTACATCGCCGGGGTCAATCTGGCCCGGGGTTATCAGGGCCGTCCGGGGCTGACTGCCGAACGCTTTGTCGCTAACCCCTATGGTGCTCCCGGCGAGCGCATGTACCGCAGTGGCGACCTGGCGCGCTGGCGCGCCGATGGCGCTATCGACTACCTGGGACGCCTCGATCATCAGGTCAAGTTGCGCGGCCAGCGCATTGAGCTGGGCGAGATCGAAGCAGTGTTGCTGGCCCATGCCGCGGTGCGCGAATGCGTAGTGGTGGCGCGGGACAATCAACTGCTCGGTTACTGGGTCGGCACCGAGGCCGATGAAGCCGCGCTTAAATTTCATCTGGGGCAGCACGTTCCTGAATACATGGTGCCGTGGCGATTATTGCAATTGCCGGCGATGCCGCTCTCGGCCAACGGCAAACTGGATCGCAAGCAGTTACCGCAGGTCGAGGCGCAGGCCGCTGCCACTGGCTATGTCGAACCCCGCAATGACGCCGAGCGCGCGCTGGCCAGAATCTGGTCCGAGGTGCTGGGTGTGGAGCGGGTCGGTGTGACGGATGATTTTTTCGAGCTGGGCGGGCATTCGCTGCTGGCGACCCGCCTGGCCTCGCAGATTCGCCACCAGTTAGGCGTACAGATTCACCTCGGCGCGGTGTTCGACACCCCGACGGTCGAGGCGCTTGCTCGGCACCTGGAGCACATTCCGGCGCACGCCCCCGAAGACGAGATGGACGCCATGACCCAATTGCTGAATGAACTGGAGCGCATTGAATGAATGACCTGAGCCAAGCCCACGGCCCCAGCCACCGTGACGATCCGTTGCGCCCGCTGGCCGAACGGCTCAATGCACTTCCAGGTGAAAAGCAGCGGCTGTTCCTGCAACAGCTGCGGGAAAAAGGCATTGATGCCCGGCGTCTGCCAATCGTCCCGGCACTCGCCGGGGCTGCGGGCGCGCTGTCCTACAGCCAGCACCGACTGTGGCTGCTGTGGCAACTGGAACCGACCGCCAGCGCTTATCACATTACCGGCGGGCTGCAACTCACCGGGGAATTGAACGAGGCGGCGCTGGAGGCTGCCCTGGCCGACATCGTCGCCCGTCACGCGGTACTGCGCAGCGACTTTCCCGAAGAGGGCGGCGAGCCCCGGGTGCGGGTACATGGCGCCACTGAACACGGGCTGATCCTCGCCCGCGAAGACCTCAGCGAGGTGTCAGACCGGGCCCGGGACGCCGCCTTGACGCGCCTGGCCCAGGATCAGGCGCGGCAACCCTTCGACCTGACCCTGGGGCCGTTGCTGCGCCTGTGCCTGGTGCGTTGCGCCGAGCAGCGCCACGCCTTGCTGGTGACGATGCATCACATCGTCGCCGACGGTGTGTCGGTGGAGTTGTTTGTCCAGGAACTGGCCTGTGGTTATGCCCGCCACTTGCGGGGCGAGGCCAGCCCGTTGCCCGGCCTCGATGTGCAATACAGCGATTACGCGCGCTGGCAGCGGCTGTGGCTGGAGTCCGGCGAGAGCGAGCAGCAGCTGGCGTATTGGCGTGAGCGCCTGGGCAGTGAGGAGCCGGTGCTGGAATTGCCGGCGGACCACTTGCGTCCCGGTTTGCCCAGCTATCGCGGGGCGCGGGTCGGCAAGGTATTGGCGGATGCCACCAGCACCCGCTTGCGCCAGTTTGCCCGTAGCCAGCAGGCCACGCCGTTCATGGTTCTGCTCGCGGCCTACGGCGTGTGGCTCAGCCGCCTGTGCGGTCAGGCGCAGGTGCGGGTCGGGATCCCGGTGGCCAATCGTCAGGCGCAGGCGACCCAAGGCTTGATCGGCTGCTTCGTCAACACTCAGGTCTGGCCGCTGCAAGTGTCGCGCCGCGAAGCCTTTATCGACCAGCTCAAGGCTGTGCGTGAGCAAGCCTTGCAAGCCCAGGCCCATCAGGACCTGCCCTTCGAACAATTGGTCGAGGCGTTGCAACCCCAGCGCAGCCTTGGTCGCAACCCGCTGTTCCAGGTGCTGTTCAATCACTTGCAGCGTGGCGACAGCCAGCTGCAGGCAGGCGGGCTGGTGTTCGAGCGCCTGGATCAGGCCGCCGAAACCGCCCAGCTGGACCTGGCCCTGACCACCGAAGAAACCCCTCAGGGGCAGATCACGGCCACCTTCAGTTACGCCACCGACCTGTTCGAAGCGTCCACCGTGCACGGCTGGCACACGCATTTTCTGTACCTGCTCGAGCAATTACTGGAGCAACCCGAACGCCCGCTGCATGAACTGCCGCCGCTGACGACGGCGGAGCAACAGCAACTCGCAAGCTGGAATGCGACCCGCGAAGATTACCCGCAGTACCCGAGCCTGCCAGCCTTGATCGCCGAGCAGGTGCGGGCCACCCCCGACGCCCTGGCGCTGGTGTATGGCGACACGCAGCTGAGCTATGGCGAACTGGATGCCCGGGCCAATCAACTGGCCCATTGGCTGCAAGCTCAGGGCGTCGGCCCGGATGTACCGGTGGCGGTGTGCGCCGAGCGCTCCGTGGAATTGGTGGTGGCGCTATTGGGGGTGATCAAGGCCGGTGGTGCGTACTTGCCACTGGACCCGGATCACCCGCAAGAGCGCCTGCAAGGGATGCTGGCCGACAGTGGCAGCCCATTGTTGCTGACCCAGAAACATCTATTGAGCACGTGGTCCGGCGCTGCCGGTGTACCGGTATATGCACTGGAAACCTTGCCGCTGCCGATGCAGCCGCAGACCGCGCCGCAGGTCGATATCGGCCTGGAAAACCTCGTGTACTGCCTGTACACCTCCGGCTCCACCGGCAAGCCCAAGGCCGTCGGTAACCGTCACGCCGGGCTGCTCAATCGCCTGCAATGGATGCAGGCCGAATACGGCCTGAATGCCAGCGACCGGGTGCTGCAAAAAACCCCTTACAGTTTCGATGTGTCGGTGTGGGAGTTCTTCTGGCCGCTGCTCAGCGGTGCCGCGCTGGTGATGGCACCGCCCAGCGCGCACCGTGATCCGCAGGCCTTGCGTGAACTGATCGTCGAGCACGGCATCACTACTTTGCACTTCGTGCCGTCGATGCTGCAGGCGTTCGTCTCGGCCGGTGAACTGGCGCTTTGTACGTCGCTGAAACGGATTATTTGCAGCGGCGAAGCCCTGCCTGCGGAGTTGCAGCGTCAGGTGCTGGGGCAAACCAGCAGTGAATTGCACAACCTGTATGGCCCGACCGAAGCGGCCATCGACGTCACCTCATGGGCCTGTCGCGAGGACGGCAACAGCGTGCCGATCGGGCGTCCGATCGCCAATACGCAAATCCATATTCTCGACACCGATCTCAACCCGGTGCCGGTGGGCGTGGCGGGGGAGTTGTACATCGCCGGGATTAATCTGGCGCGGGGTTATCAGGGCCGTGCAGCCCTGACTGCCGAACGCTTTGTCGCCAATCCCTATGGGGCGCCCGGCGAACGGATGTACCGCAGTGGCGATCTGGCGCGCTGGCGTGCCGATGGCGCCATCGACTACCTGGGGCGCCTCGATCATCAGGTCAAGTTGCGCGGTCTGCGTATCGAACTGGGGGAGATTGAAGCGCTGTTGCTGAGCCACGCCAATGTCCGGGAAAGCGTGGTCATTGCCCGCGACGACAAGCTGATCGGCTACTGGGTGGGGGATGCCACCGAAGAGGATGCACTCAAGGCCCATCTGGCCCGTCACCTTCCTGAATACATGGTGCCGTGGCGTTTGGTGCAGCTGGATGCCATGCCGCTGTCGGCCAACGGCAAGCTCGACCGCAAACAGTTGCCACAGCCCCAAGGGCCGGTGACTGAAGACTATGTGGCGCCCGGCAGCGCAATCGAGCAGACCCTGGCGACCATCTGGGCCGAGGTGCTGGGCCAGGATCAGGTAGGACTGGGCGACAACTTCTTCGAACTGGGGGGCGATTCCATCCTGTCCTTGCAAGTGATCAGCCGGGTGCGTCAGGCCGGCTGGCAACTGAGCCCCCGTGACCTGTTCCTGCACCCGACGCTGGCGGCCCTGGCCCAGGCGGCGCGCAGCGTGACTCAGGGAGGCGAGCTGGAGCAGGCGGTAACGGTCGGGCCGGCGCCGCTGACGCCGATCCAGGCATATTTTTTCAGCCAGGACATCCCGCAGCGTCAGCACTGGAACCAGTCGGCTTTGCTGCGCCCGCTGCAGGCCCTGCAAGTCGAACCCCTGCGCGCCAGTCTGGCGGCGCTGGCCGAACAGCATGCCAGCCTGCGCCTGCGTTACGGGCAGGATGCCCGGGGCGTCTGGCAACAAGACTACACCGCGCATTGCGCCGAGGACTGGCTGGTGGAGGTGGATGCCCCGGACACCGAGGTATTCCTGCGCGAGGCCGAGCGCTTGCAGGCCAGTCTGGACCTTGCCCGGGGGCCTCTGTTGCGCGCTGCCTTGTTGACCCTAGACGACGGCAGCCAGCGTCTGTTGATCGTGGTTCATCACCTGGTGGTGGACGGCGTGTCCTGGCGTGTCCTGGTGGAAGATTTGCAGCAAGCCTATCGCCAACTGACGGCAGGCCAGCGCGTGACCCTGGCACCGGTGGGGGCCAGCTTCGCCCTGTGGGGCCAGCGCTTGCAGGCGTTCGCCGCCAGCCCGGCGCTGCTCGATGAACTGGACTACTGGTGCGCGCAGACTGCAGGGCAGCCGCTAATGGCCTTGGGCAGTGAGGGCCAGGCCGTGGAGCGCCGCCTGCGCCTGCCGGCGGAACTGACCCGGCGCCTGCAAAAAGAGGCGCCGGCGGCCTATCGCACGCGTCTGGATGAATTGTTGCTGGTGGCACTGGCGCGGGTCCTGTGCCGCCAAAGCGCACAGGACTGCCTGAGCGTCGAGCTCGAAGGCCATGGCCGCGATGCGTTGCCCGCACCGTTCGGCGATGGGCTGGATATCGAACGCAGCGTTGGCTGGTTCACCAGCCTGTACCCGGTACGTCTGAGCCCGGGTACGGGCGATCTGGGCTCGGCGATCAAGGCGGTCAAGGAGCAGCTGCGTCAGGTGCCGAACAAGGGCATCGGCTACGGCGCGCTACGCTATCTCGGCCCGGCGTCTGCCCGGGCAGTGCTTGACGGGCAGGCCCGGCCGCAGGTGATGTTCAACTACCTGGGGCAGTACGACACCAGCCTTGACGGCCAGCGCCTGTTTGCCCTGGCCGGCGAACCCCAGGGCCGCCAGCGCGACGATGCTGCCCCCCTGAGCCATGCCTTGACCCTCAACGCCCGCCTGGTGGAAGGCCAGTTGCAATTCGACGGCCGGGCCGATGCCCGGCACTACAGCGTTTCGCAACTGCAAAGCCTTCTTGATGACCTGCGTGCCGAACTGAGCTTGCTCGCCGCTTATTGTCTGGTCCCGCAAAACGCCGCGCTGACCCCGACCGATGTGCCGCTGGCGGGCTTGAGCCAGGCCCGGCTCGACGGCCTGCCCCTGGCAGCCCGCGACGTCGAGGACCTGTATCCGCTGTCGCCGCTGCAACAGGGGCTGCTGTTCCACACCCTGCAAGGGGATGCCCGGGCGGCCTACGTCAACCAGATCGACGTGGTGCTTGACGGTCTGGACCCGCAACGCTTCCTGCAGGCCTGGGAAACCACCGTCCAGCAACACCCGACCCTGCGCAGCCTGTTCCTCTGGGAGCACGGGCTCGATACGCCGTTGCAAGCGGTGTTGCGCCGTGGCCCGGCCGTAGCGCAGTTGCATGACGCCCGCGGGCTCAGCCAGCAAGCCCTGGATGATTGGGCCCGGGCTGAGCGCGCCGAAGGTTTCGACCTGACACGTTTGCCGCTGCAACGGGTGCAGTTGCTACGTCTGGATGCCACTCGCTGCCGCATGATCTGGACCTTCCACCACATCCTGCTGGACGGCTGGAGCAGCGCGCGACTGATCAGCGAAGTGCTGCAACATTACGCCGGTGAACGGCCGCGGGCGCCGCGCAGCCAGTACCGCGATTACATCGCCTGGCTCGGTGCCCAGGATGGGCAGGCGGCCCAGGCCTGGTGGCAAGGGCGTCTGGCAACCCTGGATGGCCCGACCCTGCTGGCCCAGAGCCTGCCGGCCCGGGACACCCAGGGCCTTGACGAAACCCCGGGCCACGGGGTGATTCGCGGCGGCCTGTCGGTGGCTGACAGCCAGCGGCTGCGCCAGTTTGCCCGGCGTCAGCGGGTCACCCTCAACACCCTGGTGCAGGGCGCGTGGACCCTGCTGCTGCAAACCTATACCGGCCAGTCCCGGGTGGTGTTCGGCACCACGGTATCGGGCCGTCCTGCAGCCCTGGATGATGCCGAAGCGGTGGTCGGCCTGTTCATCAATACCGTGCCGGTGATCGCTGGCGGTGCGCCGGCACAGGCGGTGGGCGACTGGTTGCGCGAGCTGCAGGCCTGCAGCGCCGATGCCGGCGAGTTCGAGCACACCCCGCTGGCCGACATCCAGCGTTGGGCGGGCCTGAGCGGGCAGAGCCTGTTCGACAGCCTGCTGGTGTTCGAGAACTACCCGGTCGATCACGCCATGCGCCAGCGCAGCGGGGTGCGCATCGAAGCTTCCAGCACCCTTGAAGCCACCCACTATCCATTGTCCCTGGCGATCTTCGCCGGTGACACGCTGGACATCAGCTTCGGCTACCGTCGTGATGCTTTCGCCCCTGAGCGGGTCGAGGCCCTGGCCGGACATCTGCAGCAGCTGTTGCTTGGCCTGTGTGCCGATGCGCTGCAGCCGTTGGCAGCGCTTAGCCCGCTGAGCGCTGCTGAACAAGCTCAACTCATGGCCTGGAGCCGCTCGGACTACGCGGCCCCGGCCTTCAGCAGTGTGCAGCAGCGTATCGCCGCCCACGCCGCGGCCGATCCGCAGCGTATTGCGCTGATTTGCGAAGGGCAGCACTTGAGCCGTGGCGAACTGGAGCAGCAGGCCAACCGTCTGGCCCACGCCTTGATCGCTCGCGGTGTCGGGCCCGAGGTTCGGGTCGGCGTCGCCTTGCAGCGTTCCAACCGCCTGCTGGTGGCGTTGCTGGCGGTGGCCAAGGCCGGCGCAGCCTTTGTGCCCCTGGCCCTGGATTATCCGCGCGAACGTCTGGGCTTCGTCCTGGCCGACAGCGGCATGAGCCTGTTGCTCACCGAACAGATGGCCCTCGATCGCCTGCCGCAAACCCCGGGCCTGGCCATGCTCGACCTCGACCGGCTGGATCTGGACACCTACAGCGACCAGCCCCCCGGCGTCGAGGTGCATGCACAGAATCTTGCGTACCTGATCTACACCTCCGGCTCCAGCGGCACGCCCAAAGGCGTGGCCGTGGCCCATGGGCCGTTGGCCATGCATTGCGATGCCACCGCGCCGCTGTATGACATGAGTGCCGAGTCCCGCGAGTTTCACTTTATCTCCTTCGCCTTCGACGGTGCCCATGAGCGCTGGCTGACCGCGCTGACCTGCGGTGCCAGCCTGGTGCTGCGCGACGAAGAGCTGTGGTCCCCGGCGCGCACCTTGCAGACCCTGCAAGAGCAGCAGGTCACCAACGCCGGCTTCCCGCCGGTGTATCTGACCCAGCTGGCCGCCGAAGCCCGGACCCGGGGGCATGCCCCGGCGCTGGACCTGTACTCCTTCGGCGGCGAAGCCATGCCCCAGGCCAATTTCGAGCGGATCCGCCAGACCCTGGCGCCGCGCACCCTGATCAATGGCTACGGCCCGACCGAAACCGTGGTCACGCCGCTGGTGTGGAAGGTGCCGGCCAGCCAGGCCTGCCTGTCGGCCTACGCGCCCATCGGCCGTCCTGTCGGCGACCGTCGTGCCTACATTCTCGACGCACGCCTGCAACCGGTGCCGCTCGGGGTCAGTGGCGAGCTGTACCTGGGCGGCACTGGTCTGGCTCGGGAATATCACGGACGCGCGGCCATGAGCGCCGAGCGTTTTGTGCCTGACCCGTTCGGTGCGCCGGGGGCGCGCATGTACCGCACCGGCGACCGTGTGTTGTGGGGTGCCGAAGGGGTGATCGAATACGTCGGCCGTATCGATCAGCAAATCAAGATCCGTGGTTATCGCATCGAGCCCGGGGAGGTCGAGGCGCATATCCAGCAACATCCGCAGGTCGAGACGTGCGTGGTGCTAGCGTTGCCTTCACCCACCGGGCCACGACTGGTCGCTTATGGCGTGGCAACCACGCCAGCCGATGAGCCGGGCCTGGAGACGCGGGTCAAGCAAGCCCTGGCCGGGCATTTGCCGGACTACATGATTCCGGCCCGGCTGATCTGGCTGGCGCAATTGCCGGTGACGCCGAACGGCAAGCTCGACCGGGCGGCCTTGCCCACCCCGGACTGGCAGGTGCAGGACGGCGAATTCGTCGCGCCCCTGGGCGAGGTGCAAACCTTGCTGGCCGGGATCTGGCAGCAGTTGCTGGGTATGCAACGGGTCGGCGCCAGCGACAACTTTTTTGAACTGGGCGGCGATTCAATCGTGTCCCTGCAACTGGTGGGTCGTGCCCGTCAGGCCGGGGTGCTGTTGACCCCCAAAGATGTGTTCGAACAACAGACCATCCGCGCCCTGGCCCAGGTGGCCAGGGTTGCGCCGGGCGTTGATCGGGCACAGGGTCCGGTGGCCGGGGCGGCGGCCCTGACGCCGATCCAGGCCTGGTTCTTTGAGAGCCCGATCCCGGTTCGCCAGCACTGGAACCAGTCGGTATTGCTGCAACCGCGCGAAAGCCTCGACCCGCGGCTGCTGGAGCGTGCCCTGCAAGCGCTGGTGGCCCAGCACGATGCCTTGCGCCTGCGCTTTGCCCGGGACGCGCAGGGTGTGTGGCAGCAGAGTCACGCCGACACCGCTGCGGTCCCCCTTGAGCAGGTCCAGGTCACCACCCCGGCCCAACTGGCCAGTGTCTGCAGCATCGTCCAGGCCGGCTTGAACCTGAGTGAAGGCCCGCTGTTGCGTGGCCTGTTGCTGGACACCGGGGATGGCCAGCGGCTGTTGCTGGCCGCCCATCACCTGGTGGTGGACGGGGTGTCCTGGCGCATTCTGCTGGAAGACTTGCAGCGCGCTTATGGCCAGTTGCAGGCCGGGCAGGCGCTGGACCTTGGCAACAAGAGCAGTGCTTTCCAGCGCTGGGGCGAAGTGCTCCAGGCGCAGGTGCCGGTGCGTCTGGCCGAGCTGGACTTCTGGCGCGCCACACTGGCGCCGGGGGCGGTCAGCCTGCCCGTGCTGGACCCGGCCGGCAGTCGTCGCCGCGACCAGGTGCGCGAGTGCCAGGTACGGCTGGACGAGCCATTGACCCGCCAGTTATTGACCCGGGCCCCTCAGGCCTATCGCAGCCGCGTTGATGAACTGTTGCTGACGGCGCTGGCCCGGGCGGTGCTGCGTGAGACCGCTGGCGAAAGCGTACTGGTGGGCCTGGAGGGTCATGGTCGTGAAGTGCCGTTGGACTGTCCCGACGTTGACCTGAGCCGCAGTGTGGGCTGGTTTACCAGCCTGTATCCGGTGCGTCTGCAAACTGACCCGGCCGCTGCTGCGGGTGCGGCAATTCGCGGGATCAAGGAGCAACTGCGCCAGGTGCCCGATCAGGGGATGGGTTACGGCCTGCTGCGCTATCTCGGCGAGCCCTGGGTGCGCGCCGAACTGGCTGGCGCCGCGCAGCCGTCGATCACCTTTAACTATCTGGGGCAGACCGATCGGGGCCTGGATCACCGGGCCTTGTTCAGCATCGCCGCCGAGCGCGGCGGTGACGATCAGGCGGCGGACGCCCCGCTGGGCAACGAGTTGATCATCAATGCCCAGGTGCGCCAGGGTCAATTGCAGATGAACTGGCAATACAGCAGCGCGCGCCTGTCCACGGCCTGGGTCGAGCGTGTGGCCGCAGCGTGCCGGGAGGAGTTGCAAGGCTTGATCGAGCATTGCCTGAGCCCCGACGCGCAACGCTTCACCCCGTCGGACTTCCCGCTGGCGAGGCTGGATCAGGCCGCGCTGGAGCGTCTGCAACTGCCCGCCGACACCGAGTTGCTCTATCCGCTGACGCCGCTGCAGCAGGGCATGTTGTTCCATGCCTTGCAGGCTCCCGGCGAAAGCCATTATCTCAACCAGTTGAGCCTGGCCATCGACGGCCTCGACGCCACGCGCTTCGCTCAGGCCTGGGACAGCACCGTGGCCCGGCATGACGTGTTGCGCACCCGGTTCCTCTGGGAGGGGCTGAGCCAGCCGTTGCAAGCGGTGCGCCGCAGCGTGCCGTCGCCGGTGCGCCTGCTTGACTGGCGCGAGCGCAGCGACCGGGTCACGGCGGTCGAGGATCTGGCCCGCGAAGAGCGCGAGGACGGTTTCGACCTTGGCCAGGCGCCTTTGCTGCGGGTGTTGCTGGTACGCCTGGAAGAACAGCGCTACCAATTGATTTTGAGCAGTCATCACTTGTTGCTCGATGGCTGGAGCTCGTCGCGGCTGATCGCCGAGGTTTTGCAGCACTACCGCGCAACACCACCCGGCGAAGTGGCAGGGCGTTACATCGATTACGTGCAGTGGCTGCAACAGCGTGACCCGGCGCAGTGTCAGGCCTTCTGGCGTGAGCGTCTGGCCGGGCTGGACGCGCCGACTCTGCTGGCCACTAGTGTGGACGGCGTGGCCCTTGGCAGCGGTCACCGCCAGCACCACTGGCAGTGCGACGCGCAGCAGACGGCCCGCCTGATCGCCATTGCCCGCCGCGAGCGGGTGACCCTCAATACGCTGGTGCAAGGTGCCTGGAGCCTGTTGCTGCAACGCTACAGCGGGCAGGCCACCGTGGCGTTTGGCGCCACGGTGGCCGGACGTCC
Organism: Pseudomonas versuta; assembly: GCF_001294575.1. Classification (NCBI taxonomy): domain Bacteria; kingdom Pseudomonadati; phylum Pseudomonadota; class Gammaproteobacteria; order Pseudomonadales; family Pseudomonadaceae; genus Pseudomonas; species Pseudomonas versuta. The sequence goes on along the minus strand of NZ_CP012676.1, from coordinate 2,385,401 downwards.
GGCGCAACTGGCGGATGCCGAACGTACCCTGGGGCTGTTCATCAACACCTTGCCGGTGATTCAGACGCCACCGGCGCAACAACCTCTGGGCGACTGGCTGCGCCAGTTGCAGGCTTTCAACAGCGCGTTGCGCGAGCATGAACATACGCCTCTGTTCGAGATTCAGGGCTGGGCCGGGCAGGGCGGACAGGCCCTGTTCGACACCTTGCTGGTGTTCGAAAACTATCCGGTGGAACAGGCCCTTGGCGAGGCCAGCGGCTTGCGGTTCTCGCCGCTTCAGCGCCACGAAACCACGCACTACCCGCTGACCCTGGTGATCCATGCCGGTGCGCAGTTGCAGATCGAATTCAGCTATCGCCTGGATGCCTTTACCGAGGCCGACGTGGTGCGCTTCAGCGAACACCTTGGCGGGCTGCTGCAACAGTTCGAAGACAGCTCCCGGCCCTTGGCCAGCCTGACATTGCTGAGCCCGGGCGAGACCCGCCAGATTCAAACGTGGAATGCCACCGGGGTCGACTATGCACAGTACGCGAGCCTGCCAGCCCTGATCGCGGAGCAGGTGCGGGCCACTCCGGATGCGCTGGCACTGGTATTTGGCGATACGCGTCTGAGCTATGGCGAACTGGATGCCCGGGCCAATCAGCTGGCGCACTGGTTGCAGGTGCGGGGCGTAGGCCCGGACGTGCCGGTGGCGGTGTGCGCCGAGCGCTCCGTGGAACTGGTGGTTGCACTGTTGGGGGTGATCAAGGCCGGTGGCGCGTATCTGCCGCTGGACCCGGACCACCCGCGAGAGCGCTTGCAAGGGATGCTGGCCGACAGCGGCAGCCCGTTGTTGCTGACTCAAGCACACCTGCTGGACAGTTGGTCCGGCGCTGCTTGCGTGCCGCCGCATGCACTGGAAAACCTGGCGCTGGCGACTCAGCCGCAGACCGCACCGCAGGTCAATATCTGCCCGGAAAACCTCGTCTATTGCCTGTACACCTCCGGCTCCACCGGTAAGCCCAAGGCCGTCGGTAACCGTCACGCCGGGCTGCTCAATCGACTGCAATGGATGCAGGCTGAATACGCTTTGAACGCCAGCGACCGCGTGCTGCAAAAGACCCCTTACAGCTTCGACGTCTCGGTCTGGGAGTTCTTCTGGCCGCTGCTCAGCGGCGCGGCACTGGTGATGGCGCCACCCGGTGCTCACCGTGATCCGCAGGCCTTGCGTGAACTGATCGTCGAGCACGGCATCACCACGCTGCACTTCGTGCCGTCGATGCTGCAGGCGTTCGTCTCGGCGGGTGAACTGGCGCGTTGTACTTCGCTGAAACGGATCATATGCAGTGGCGAAGCCCTGCCTGCGGAGTTGCAGCGTCAGGTGCTGGAGCAAACCGCCAGCGAGTTGCACAACCTCTACGGCCCGACCGAAGCGGCCATCGACGTCACCTCCTGGGCCTGCCGCGAGGACGGCAGCAGCGTGCCGATCGGACGTCCGATCGCCAATACGCAAATCCATATTCTCGATGCCGATCTCAACCCGGTGCCGGTGGGCGTGGCAGGGGAGTTGTACATCGCCGGGGTCAATCTGGCCCGGGGTTATCTGGGCCGTCCGGGGCTGACTGCCGAACGCTTTGTCGCCAATCCCTATGGTGAGCCCGGCGAACGGATGTACCGCAGTGGCGACCTGGCGCGCTGGCGTGCCGATGGTGCCATCGACTACCTGGGGCGCCTCGATCATCAGGTCAAGTTGCGCGGCCAGCGCATTGAGCTGGGCGAGATCGAAGCAGTGTTGCTGGCCCATGCCGCGGTGCGCGAATGCGTGGTGGTGGCGCGGGACAATCAACTGCTCGGTTACTGGGTCGGCACCGAGGCCGACGAAGCCGCGCTTAAATTTCACCTGGGGCAGCACGTTCCTGAATACATGGTGCCGTGGCGCTTGCTGCAATTGCCGGCGATGCCGCTCTCGGCCAACGGCAAGCTGGACCGCAAACAGTTGCCGCAACCCGAAGGGCCGGGCGCGAGCAGCGGCCATGTAGCGCCGGGCAGCGATGCCGAGCGGGCGCTGGTCGACATCTGGCTTGAAGTTCTGGGGCTGGAGCAGATCGGCGTCACCGACAGTTTCTTCGAGCTGGGCGGGCACTCGCTGAGCGTCATGCAAGTGCGCGCCCAACTGCAACAACGCCACGGCTGTCACCTGCCAATCAACGCCTTCTTCGATCACGTCACCGTGCAGAAGTTGGCCCTACAGCTGCCGGGCGATTTGTTCGCCGCGGCGGTCGAGCATCGCGAGCGCCTGGATGACATGGCCCGCTGGCTGGATGAAATCGAGGTTTGAGATGAGTATTGATCCGCATCAAATCGCCCGGCGCTTCGCCGAACTGTCCCCTGAGCGGCGCCAGGCTTTTCTGGCCAAACTCGAGGAAAACGGCATCCGCTTTACCGACCTGCCGATGGTCGCGCTGCCCCGCGTGGATGCCTCACCGCTTTCCGCCGCCCAGCGCGGCTTGTGGATTGCCTGGCAGAGCGAACCCGACAGCCCGGCCTATAACCTGGCGGGCGTGCTGCGTCTGGGGGGGCTGCTGGATGTCGACGCTCTGGAGCAGGCTTGCAATGACTTGCTCGCCCGCCACGAAGCGCTGCGTACGTCCTTTACCCAGGACGCCGACGGCGAACCGCAGCAACGGGTCAACCCGGCACAGTTCCAGCCACTGGCCTACCTGGAACTGGACGAGGCCGCGTCGCGTCAACGGGCCCAGGCCCTGACGTGCCAGGCATTCGACCTGCAGGCCGGACCGGCGCTGCGTCTGGAACTGCATCGCCTCGATCCGCAGCAGCACCGGCTGGTGATCGTCCTGCATCACATCCTCGCTGACGGCTGGTCCATCGGCCTGATTATCGAAGACCTGGCCACGGCCTACGCTGCGCGCTGTCAGGGGCAGGTCGCGCAATGGCCTGCGCTGACTGTGCAATACGCCGATTATGCCGGCTGGCAACAGCGCTGGCTGGATGCGGGGGAGCAAACCCGGCAACTGGATTATTGGCGCAAACAACTGGGTGACGATCACACCCCTCTGGCGCTGGCGATGGACCGCCCGCGCAGCGCGGATCGAGACTCACGCGGTGCCAGTGTGCGTCTGCAGCTGCCAGCAGACACCAGCCAGCGCTTGCGCAGCCTCGCCAAGGCCAACGGTTCGACAACCTTCATGGCCATGCTGGCGCTGCTCAACCTGTTGCTCGCCCGCCAGAGTGGCGCCGAGCGAGTGCGCATCGGCTCACCGCTGGCCAATCGCTCGCGGGCTGAAACCCAGCGGGTGGTGGGCTACTTCACCACCCTGAGCGTGTTGAGCAACCGGGTCGATGAGCGCTGCAACTTTACTGCGCTGCTGCATCAGGTGCGCGGCACCCTGCTCGAGGCCCAGGAGCATTCCCAGTTGCCGTTCGACCAGCTCTTGCAAGCCCTGGCGCCTCCCCGCGAGGCGGGCACCCATCCGCTGTTCCAGGTCAAGTGCACCGAGCAGTCGGCCAGTCGCCCGCAGCGCTTTGCCGGGCTGTCCATGAGTCTGGACGGGCTGGTGGCGGGGGAGGTGCATTTCGACCTCAGCGTGGACTTCACCGACCGCGCCGATGGCATCGAAGTGCTGATCGCCTATGCCCGCGACCTGTTCGATGCCGAGCGTATCGAGGCCCTGGCGGATGATTTGCGGGTACTGGCCGACGCCGTGAGTCTGGCGCCGGAGCAGCCCTTGCTGGCACTCGCGGTCAGGCCTGAAGAACGCGCCGATGCATCGCCAGTTGCCACGGAAGACGTACTGGCGGCCTGGCAGCGCCAGCATCGGCTCAGCCCTGACGCCGCCGCCCTGACCTGTAACGGGATGACCTTCTCTCGCAGCGATATCGAGCGCGCCGCCGAGGCCCTTGGCCAACATCTGCTGGCCCGGGGCGTCGGCCCCGGAGCCCGGGTGGCGCTGTTGACCGGGCGTACGCCGGGGCTGGTGATCGGCATTCTGGCCGCACTCAAGTGTGGTGCCGCCTACGTGCCTGTGGACCCGCGCTGGCCGGCCGAACGCCGCACGGCGGTGTTGGCTGACAGCGGGGCGTGCCTGGTATTGGGGGCGGACCCCGGGGTGGCGGGTCTGGACTGGCTGGCGCTGGAGCCGGACCTGTCGCTGCCCGCGGCGCTGGCGGCCTGGCCGAGCCACGTGCCGCAGTTGCCCGCGTACCTGATCTATACCTCCGGCTCCAGTGGCATGCCCAAGGCCGTAGTCGCCAGTCGCGGCAACCTGGCCGCCTATGTCGCGGGGCTGAGCCAGCGTCTGCAATTGCCGGCGCGCAGCAGCTTCGCGCTGGTTTCGACGGTGGCCGCCGACCTCGGCCATACGGTGCTGTTCAGCGCCCTGAGCCAGGGCGGTCTGCTGCACCTGGCCGCCGATGAACAGGCCTTCGACCCCGACGCCTTTGCCCATTGGCAAAGCGAACAGGGGGCCGACGTGCTGAAAATCACCCCCAGTCATTTGCAGGCCTTGCTCAACGCCCGCGACCCGGCCCGGGTGCTGCCACGGCACACATTGATCCTGGGCGGCGAAGCCACTTCCTGGGAGCTGCTGGAGCATATTCGCCAGCTTGCCCCGCACTTGCGCGTGTTCAACCATTACGGCCCCACCGAGACCACGGTGGGTGCGCTGTGCCAGGACGCCGCCCATGCCGATCGCCTGCGCGCCCGCACCTTGCCTGTCGGCACAGCGCTGGCCGGAGTTGAGGCCCGGGTGCTGGATGCCTGGCTCAACCCGGTGGGTAACGGCGTAACCGGTGAGCTGTACCTGGGCGGCCCCGGTGTCACCCAGGGCTATGCGGGGCGCCCGGGCCTGACGGCCGAGCGCTATGTGCCGGACCCGTTCGGCGCACCCGGTACACGCCTGTATCGCAGCGGCGATCGGGTGCGCCGGCTGGATGACGGCAGCCTGGAATACCTGGGGCGCAGCGATGATCAGGTGAAAATCCGTGGTTATCGGGTCGAACCCGGCGAAGTCAGCGCTGCGCTGCGGCGCCTGCCCGGTGTGCGGGAGGCAGCTGTGATCGGCATGCCCGGTGAGGATGGCGGCGATCAATTGCATGCCTGTCTGGTGCTGGAGCCGGGCATCGCTGTGGAAACCCTGCGCCAGTCTCTGGCCAGCCAGTTGCCGGACGTCCTGGTGCCATCTCACTGGACATTGCTGGAGCAACTGCCGCTGACGGCCAACGGCAAGCTGGACCGTCACGCCCTGAGCCTGGTGCAAACAGTCCGGCCCCAGGGCGAGGGCCCTCGTGGCGCGGTGGAAGAAGCACTGGCCCAATTGTGGCGCGACCTGTTGGGGCACGCGGTTATTGCCCGCGACGCCTCCTTTGGCGAACTGGGCGGCGACTCGCTGCTGAGCCTTAAACTGTTGTCGCGCATCCGCAAGCAGGGCCTGCAAGGCGAGCGCAAGCTGACCCTGGCCGATTTGCTTAATGCCCCGAGCCTCGCGGCCCTGGCCGAACGTCTGGCGCCACCGCCAGTGATCGATCCGGAGGTGGTGTTCCTGTCGCGTTCGGGGAGCGGTGTGCCGCTGTTCTGCCTGCCGGGGCTGATCGTCAACAGCAGCGAATTCAAGCCTCTGGTGGATGCCCTGGGCGGCACCCGGCCGGTGTATGGATTCGTCAGCCATGTCTACACCGAGCAACGCTGGCGTGGCTATGATCTGCCCGCGCTGGCCCTGGAGTACGCCGACTACATCGCGCGCACGGTCAAGGGCGGGCGCTGCGCCTTGCTCGGCTGGTCATCCGGCGGCGAGCTGGCGCTGGAAACTGCGCGTCTGCTGCAAGGGCGGGCGCAGGTCGACTTTCTTGGGCTGGTGGACGTGTTCGAATCGGTGCCGTTTCATCCGCGCCAGATCCCCGACGAGGCGGCACGTGCTCGCGCACAACCGCTGCTGGACAGCTGGCTGGCCCGCTCGGCGATGGCGCTTGAGTGGGGGCAATTGTTCGCGCTGATGGACGAGCGCGAGCGCGATGCCCTGACCGAGCATGTGCTGGCCCACGACGGGCAATTGCCCAGCGACGGACCGGACTTGCTGTCCCGGGAATTCGAACAGTGGGCCTTGCTCGACAAGCGCCTCAAAGCCGCCCGCCATGTGCACGCACCCGTGCCGGTGGCTGCCCATGTCTGGCAGGCCGCCGATTCCCTGACCCGCAGCGAGCGCCTGCGTGACTGGAGCGCGCTGGTGCAGGTGATCGAGCAGCGCTGTGTGGCGGGTGCACAGCATCTGGACATTATCCGTCACCCGGTCTTCATGGCCGATCTTGCCCGGGCACTGGCAGCCCTCGACGTAAACCGGCAGCCAGAGGGCGTTAAATTCGCCGAGGCCGCAAGCGTCTTCTAAGGACACATTCTCCAGCGGCCGGACCCGGTTCCGGCCACCGCTCTCTCACCCTCTACTGGAAGGAATCGGTCACATGACCCAGCACTTCAACCCGACGGCCCCCCACGACCTGATCGGCATCGGCTTCGGCCCTTCCAACCTGGCCCTGGCCATTGCCCTGCAAGAGCGCGCGGAGCAGGGCGGCAAGGCCTTCGATGCGCTGTTCCTGGAACGCCAGCCCGACTACAACTGGCATGGCAACACGCTGGTGGCCCAGAGCGAATTGCAGATTTCGTTTCTCAAGGACCTGGTGACCCTGCGCAACCCGTCCAGCCGTTTCTCGTTCGTCAACTACCTCAAGGCCCATGGTCGGCTGGTGGATTTCATCAACCTGGGCACCTTCTATCCGTGCCGCATGGAGTACAACGATTACCTGCGCTGGGTCGCCGCGCAGTTCGCCGGGCAGAGCCGCTATGGCGAGCAGGTGCTGCGGGTCGAGCCGGTGATCGAAGCGGACGGCCGGGTGCAGCGGCTGAATGTGATCAGCCAGAATCAGCAAGGTTGCGAAGTGAGCCGCCAGACCCGCTCGGTGATCGTCAGCACCGGCGGTACGCCGAAAATTCCCCCGGCGTTTGCCGGGTTCAAGGATGACCCGCGAGTGTTTCACCATGCGCGCTACCTGTCGGCCATGGCCACCCAGGCGTGCAGCCGTGGCGAGCCGATGCGTATTGCCGTGGTGGGCGCCGGGCAGAGCGCCGCAGAAGCCTTTATCGACCTCAGTGACAACTTCCCCAACGTGCAGGTCGACATGATCCTGCGCGCGGCCGTGCTCAAGCCCGCCGACGACAGCCCGTTCGTCAACGAGATCTTCGGTCCCGATTACACCGACCTGGTGTTCAATCAGCCGGAAACCGAGCGCGAGCGGCTGATCCGCGAGTACCACAACACCAACTACTCGGTGGTGGACCTGGACCTGATCGAGCGTATCTACGCCATCCTCTATCGCCAGAAAGTCAGCGGCATCGAGCGCCACGCTTTTCTCTGCCGGCGCATTATCGAAAGCGCCAGTGATGTGGATGGCCGCGTGCAATTGCAGCTGCGCGACCTGGCCACCGGCAGTACCGAGGCGCGGCGCTACGATGCGGTGATCCTGGCGACGGGCTACGAACGCCGCTCCCATCGTGAACTGCTGGCGCCGCTCAAGGACTATCTGGACGATTTCAGGGTCGATCGCGACTATCAACTGCTGGCGCGCCCGGAGCTGGAAACGCCAGTGTTTATCCAGGGTTTCAGTCAGCATTCCCATGGCCTCTCCGACACTCTGTTGTCTGTGCTGCCGGCCCGCTCCGGGGAAATCGCCGCCGCCCTGGAGCAGCGCCTGGAGGGCGTTAGTCAGTCCCACGCGCTTCACGAGGCACGGGCCCTGCACAGCGTCTCGGCCTGATGGCTGAATAGCGGCGGCTGATCGGGTATGCTGGGTGAATGATGCTGTTTCTCATTTACCTTTTTACGTGACCAAGGGTGCCAGGGGCTGATGATCGACGTGCTAGCACCGCTGTTTCGCGGTGAATTTGAAGCCTACCGCGAGGTGTTGGTGCTGGCCGACGATCCTCGTCCGGGCATGCCCCTGGACCGGCTGCTGGCGCCCGCCGCCTTCGGCGACGTATTGGGCGGCTTTGCTCAGCGCTATAACGGTGATGACCGCCGGGCTCTGGCGTCGTTGTGGGCCAAGCACTACATCGTCAAGCTGTTGCCACCGGTGATGGGCGCCACGCTATTGCTGCGCTGGCGCCTGCCGCTGTCCCTCCACGACACCGCGGTGGTGCTGGACGAGGGGTATCTGCCCCAGGCGTTTCGCCTGTCTGGCAAGGGCGAGCCGTTCGCGGCCGATGTCAGTGATCCGTTCGAGCTGTTCTCGGGCTTGCTGGACGACCACTTGCAACCGCTGTTCCAAGCCATCGCCAGCCAGGTCAAGCTGTCTCCCAAGGTGCTGTGGAGCAATGCCGGCAACTACTTCGAAAACTTGCTCAACCTCATGGCCAGGGCCGGGATGCCCGCCGAGCGCCTGGCTGCGGGCCGCATTCTGCTGGACACCCGAACCCGCCCCGATGGCAGTCGCAATCCGCTGTTCCAGCCGGTGCAGTACCTGCCGGTTCACGACGAACAGGGCCAGCCGACCCTGCGCCGCGAGCGCAAGGTCTGCTGCGTGCGTTACCTGCTGCCCGAGCTTGAGCTGTGTGGCAATTGCCCGTTGAAGGTCAGGCCGCCCGGCAAGGCGGCCTGTGTCTGACAGGGATAAACACCTGCAACCTTTCAGTAATGAAAACTGATGGCCGAGCCGTCATGCGGGTGGGGCATGACGCCCATGCGGATGCCGTAGATGGATTCCAGCACGGCACTGTTCATCAGCTCTGCCGGTGGCCCCTGGATCAGTAAGCGGCCGCTGTGCAACGCCACCAGGTGATCGCAGTAGCGCGCCGCCATGTTGATTTCATGCAGCACCACCACCACCCCCAGATCCAGCTTGTGACTCAGTTCGCGAATCAGCCCCAGCACCTCGACCTGATGCGCAATGTCCAGTGCCGAGGTCGGTTCGTCGAGCAGCAGATAGCGGCTGTTCTGTGCCAGCAGCATGGCCAGCCAGACCCGCTGGCGTTCGCCGCCGGAGAGGTTGTCCACCAGGCGCTCGGCATAGGCGCTGGTGTGGGTCAGCTCCAGGGCCTGTTCGACCTGGGCGTGATCTTCCTCGGTCAAACGCCCCAGCGCGCCATGCCAGGGGTAGCGGCCAAAGCGCACCAGCTCGCGTACGGTGAGGCCGTCGGCGGCGGGCAATTGTTGCGGCAAGTAGGCTACCTGGCGTGCGAATTCGCGGTTTTTCCAGGCCGACAACGTCACCCCATCCAGTTTCACTGTGCCCTGGCTCGCCGCTTGCTGGCGGGCCAGCAACTTGATGAGGGTCGATTTCCCCGAGCCGTTATGGCCGATCAGGCCGATGATCTGACCATGGGGCAGCGTCAGGTCCAGCGGGTACAGGAGGGTGCGCTCGGGGATGTCGAAAGAGACGGCCTGTAACTCGAACATGGGAAGGTCCTGGGGGCAAAAGGCCCCTAATCTAGAGCAAATAAGAACCATTATCAAAGGTTGCATGCGGCGATTCAGTGCCGGTGCGTGTTGCGGGGCAGGGGGGCGGCACGCAAGTCATTGCTCGCATTAATAGGAAGCATTACTATTCGCGCCCCACCTTTGTAGTCCAGAGCAATGACTCGTGAAGTGCCCCGCCGGGCGGGTTTTCTTGAATATTACGATGAGTTGGTCGGGACCTGGACCCGCCGCCTGCGCAACCGTCAGCAGGCGCAGGATCTGGCTCATGACACCTTTTTACGCGTGCTCGAATCCAGCCCGGAGACGGTCGAGCAGCCGCGTGCCTATTTGCATCAGACTGCGCGTAATATCGCGGTCGACGGTTTTCGCCGAGAAGAGCTACGCGATGCCAAGGAGCAGGCAGCCGTTCCCCCAAGTTCGTCCGAAACGGGCGACCCGGAGCAGTACATGCACGCTATCCAGTTGGCTGAGTCAGTTGAAAGGGCATTGCAGGAACTGCCGCTGAACTGTCGCAAGGTGTTTGTCTGGCAGAAGATCGAAGGCCTGACCCAGGCCGAGATTGCCGAGCGCCTGGGGCTGTCCAGAAACATGGTGGAAAAGTACATGATCCGCACGCTGCGTCATTTGCGTGAACGGGTGGAGGCGCCGTGACGACATCAGATAAGGACAGAATGATGGATACCCGTGACTGTACGTGTGACAGCGCAAGCGTGCGCGATGCCGCCGCGACCTGGTTTACGCGGGTGCAGGCACAATCCCTGAGCGCTGACGAGCAGGCCGAATTCCAGGCATGGCGCACCCGACACGCCAGCCATGAGGCCGAGTACCAATGGCTGGCAAGCCTGTGGGCGGCCACCGATCTGTTGCCTGAAGCCCGCTTGCAGGCGCTGTGCGAATTGCCGGTCATATCGCCCAGGCGCCGCCCGGTCGTGGCGTATGGCCTGGCTGCAAGCCTGTTGGCGGCGATGGGGGCCGGGTTGTGGCTGCTACTGCCGGCGCAAGGGGTTTATCACGGCGAATTTGCCACGCTGGCGGGTGAATACCGTGAAGTGCTGTTGCCGGACGGTTCATCGCTCGAACTCAACAGTCGCAGCCGCATTCAGGTCAGCTTCGAGGGGCAACAGCGCACGGTCGAACTGGCGCAGGGCGAAGTGATGTTCAGCGTGGCCCATGACAGCGATCGCCCGTTCGTGGTGCGCGCCGGTGCCGGGCAGGTGACAGTCACCGGCACCCGCTTTGATGTCCGCCGTGACGGTGACCAGGCACAGGTTGCAGTGGAGTCGGGGCATGTCCGGGTGCAGGGCCGCGATGCCGGGGGCGCGGTCAGCCTGAGCGCAGGCCTTGGCACCCGGGTCGATGGGCAGGGGCAGGTAGGCGCACCGCAGCCGGTCAATACCCAGGCGTTGACGGCATGGCGCGCAGGGCAACTGGTGTTCAATGATGCAAGCCTTGCGCAAGTGGCCGCCGAGGTGTCGCGCTATCGTGAACAGCCGTTGCAGGTAAGGGATCCGGCAGTGGCCCGGCTGCGCCTGACCAGCGTGTTTAAAACCACAGACACCGAGGCCTTGCTCAAGGCCTTGCCGCGCATCTTGCCGGTGGCCATCAATACCCGTGCGGACGGCAGTCAGGAAATAGTCTCCAGTAAATAAAAACGCTTTCGATTCAGGTTTTTTTCGAGTTCTTCGTCTTCTTGAACAACTGCAACTGGTTTGCATTAACAGTCGCACTCAAGTGCGATCTACAAGGGCAAGACTCGACGTGAAAAACAACAATCTCCGTGAGCGATTCTGTTCGCTTGAAACACCCTTGAGCACATCTTTTTCGATCAAACCAACGCGCTGGTTGCCGCTGGCCCTGGCCCTGGCAGTCAGTGCGGGATTGCCCTGTGCATTTGCCGGCGAGACCGCGTCGAGCACCATTGAGATTCAGGCCCAGCCTTTGGGCGCCGCTCTGAGCCAGCTGGCCCGGCAAACCTCATTGCAGGTGTTTTTCAGCCCGCAGCTGGTGGCTGGCAAGCAAGCCCCTGCGGTCGACGGCAACTTGTCGCCCGAGCAGGCTTTGCGCGCACTGTTGCAGGGCAGCGGCCTGAGCTATGAATTGTACGGCGATGCCGTGACCCTGCTTGCAGCACCTGCGGTCAGCGCTTCAGCCGCTTCCGGCCCGCTGGAACTGGGGCCGGTGGATGTAAAAGTGGTGGGCGACTGGCTGGGCGATGCCAATGCCGCTGTGGTGCAGAACCACCCCGGCGCCCGCACCGTGGTGCGCCGCGAAGCCATGGTCGAGCAGGGCGCGATGAATGTCAGCGACGTGCTGAAGAAAATCCCCGGGGTCCAGGTACAGGCGCCCAATGGCACCGGTGGCAGTGACATTTCCCTGAACGTGGGGGTTCGTGGCCTGACCTCGCGTCTGTCGCCGCGCTCCACGGTCTTGATTGACGGGGTGCCCGCCGCATTCGCGCCTTATGGTCAGCCACAGTTGGCAATGGCGCCGATTTCGTCCGGCAACCTGGACAGCATCGACGTGGTGCGCGGTGCCGGTTCGGTGCGTTACGGACCGCAGAACGTGGGCGGGGTGATCAACTTTGTGACCCGTGCGATTCCCGAAACCTTTGCAGGCGAAGTCGGTACCACGCTGGAAACCTCCGAGCGTGGTGGCTGGAAACACATGGAGTCGGCCTTCCTGGGGGGCACCGCCGACAATGGCATCGGTGCCGCGCTGTTGTACTCCGGGGTCAAGGGCGACGGTTATCGGGCGCGCAACAATGACAACGACATCACTGACGTACTGCTCAAAACCCACTGGGCACCCACCGATCAGGATGACTTCAGCCTCAACTTCCATTACTACGATGCCACCGCGGACATGCCCGGCGGCCTGACCCAGGCGCAATTCGACGCCGATCCGTACCAGTCGGTGCGCGACTATGACAACTTCACCGGGCGGCGCAAGGACGTGTCCTTCAAGTACCTGCGCCAGATTGACGACCTGACCCAGTTTGAAGTCCTGACCTATTACACCGACAGCTTTCGCGGCAGCAATATTGCGGCGCGCAACCTGCAAACCCTGTCGGCTTACCCGCGCAATTACCACACCTTCGGCATTGAGCCGCGGGTGTCCCATGTGTTCACACTGGGGCCGGTGACCCAGGAAGTCGGGGTCGGTTATCGCTACCTCAAAGAAGCGATGCACGAGCAGGCGAGCATGCTGGAGCTGGTGGATAACGTGCCGGTACCGGGGCCTAAAGGTGACGGCCATGTGTATCAGGACCGCACCGGGGGCACGGAGGCCAACGCCTTCTATATCGATGACAAGATCGATGTCGGTAACTGGACGGTCACCCCGGGGGTTCGTTTCGAGCGCATCAGCACCAACTGGCACGACCGCCCGGTACTGGACGGCAAGGGTGTGCCGGTGCCGGAGAAAAACCGCAGCATCGACAGCAGCGAAGCGCTGCCGGCCCTGAGCGTGATGTACCACCTCTCGGACGCGTGGAAGCTCTTTGCCAACTATGAAACTTCGTTCGGCAGCCTGCAGTATTTCCAGCTGGGGCAGGGCGGAACGGGGGACCAGACGGCAGCAGGCCTGCGTCCGGAAAAAGCCAAGACCTACGAGCTGGGTACGCGCTATGACAACGGGGTGTGGGGCGGCGAAGTGACGCTGTTCTACATCGACTTTGCCGATGAGTTGCAATACGTGAGCAACGATGTGGGCTGGACCAACCTCGGTGCGACCAAGCACCAGGGTATCGAAACCTCGATTCACTACGACATGTCGGCGCTGGATGCGCGCCTTGACGGGCTGTCGGTGAATGCCGGATTCACCTACACCAAGGCGGTGGCCGAGGGGGACATCATGAACTTCAAGGGCCGCGACCTGCCGCTGTATTCGCGTCAGGTCGCCAACCTGGGGGCCCGTTATGCGGTCGACCGCTGGACCTACAACCTCGACATGTTTGCCCAGTCCAAACAGCATGCGCCGGGGACTGGCGGCACCTACATCTCCGACCCGACTGCGGATGGCCAGTACGGCGACATTCCGGGGTATGCGACCTGGAGCACGCGCGTGGGCTACGACTTCGGGCCAGAGGCGTCGAACCTGAAGGTAGGCGCGGGGATCAAGAACCTGCTCAACCAGCAGTACTTCACCCGCTCCAGCGATAACAACGCCGGCATCTACCTCGGCGAGCCGCGTACGTTCTTCGTACAGGCGAGCGTGGGCTTCTAAAGCATGCGTATGACTGTAGGAGCGAGCTTGCTCGCGAGCTTTTCAAGATCAAAAGCTCGCGAGACAAGCTCGCTCCTACAGTGGGCGGGGGCTATGTTTAGACCTTCAGGATCCGTCCGCTGATGGCTACGGCCACCAGCATGGCGGCGATCAGCAGGAAGGCAATGCTCAGGCTGCTGGCATGGGCGACAAAGCCGATGGCTGCCGGCCCCGCCAGAATCCCCGCATAACCCAAGGTCGTGATGGCCGGTACGGCGATGTTTTCGGGCATCACGGTTTGTTTGCCAACGGCGGTGTACAGCACTGGTACGATGTTCGAACAGCCAATACCCACCAGTGCATAACCGGCCAGGGCCACTTCCCAGCCTGGCGCCAAGGTTGCCAGCGCCAGCCCGACAGCGGCGAACAGGCCTCCAAGGACAATCACTCGGCGGGCGCCAAGACGTCTGACGATGGTGTCACCCGTCAATCGGCCTGCGGTCATGGTCAAGGCGAAAGCGGCATAGCCAAGCCCGGCATAGGCTTCACCGATCTGTTTTTCGGTGGTCAAAAACACTGCGCTCCAGTCGAGCATCGCGCCTTCGGCCAGGAACACGGTAAAACACAGCAACCCGATAAACAGCACCACACCATGGGGCACCGCAAACGCCGGACCAGTGCTTTCACTGCCGTAAGCCAGCATGTGCGGCGCGGCTTTGAGCAAGGCGGCGAGGGTCAGCACGATCACCACCACGATTGCCCACAGCGGCGTCAGCCCCAGCGCGAGCAGGGCGCTGACACCGGCCGCGCCGGCAATTCCGCCGACACTGAACATGCCGTGAAAGCCCGACATCATATTGCGCCCGCTGGCGCGCTCGACGATCACCGCTTGCAGGTTGACGGTGGAGTCGACGATGCCCAGGCCTGCGCCAAACACAAATAAGGTGGCGATCAGCAACGGTATGGAGCCGGCGGTAGCCAGGAGCGGCAGTGCCAGGCAAATCAGCAAGGTGCCGCCAATCGTCACCCGGCGGCAGCCAAAGCGCGTGGCCAGCAGGCCGGCGATGGGCATTGCCAGAATCGAGCCCGCGCCCAGGCACAGCAGCAACAGGCCAAGGGTGGCTTCATCGAGCCCGGCCCTGGCTTTGGCGTAGGGCACCAGTGGCGCCCAGGCGGCGAGCCCGAACCCGGCGATAAAAAAGGCGATGCGGGTCGACATTTGTTCGAGGCGCCCTGGAACAAAAGGCGTCTGAGTGTTGATGGCGGTCATGTTCATCCTTGGGATTCGGGTCTGTGTCGCGCAGCAGCGCACCATCCTGACATATTTGCGACCTGTGTCGCGAGGGCACTGGCACAGGCCTTGGCAGGAATGGTTGAATAGCGCGCTTGCCAATTCAACTGCCCAAGGTGCGACTTTTATGGATAAGAATCCTCACCCCGCTGTGCAACTGCTGAACCCGCCCGGGCTGTATGACCCTTCGGGCAATGGCTACTCCCATGTGGCCCGCCTGGCGCCGAATGTGCGGTTGGTCTACACCGCGGGGCAGGGTGGGGAGGATGCCGACAGTCAGCTCTCGCCGGACTTTGCCGAGCAGGTGCGCCAGGCGTTTGCCAACCTGCAGATGGCCTTGGCCGCTGCCGATGCGCAGATCAAGGACGTGGCCAAACTGACGGTGC
This sequence comes from Pseudomonas versuta, assembly GCF_001294575.1. NCBI lineage: Bacteria > Pseudomonadati > Pseudomonadota > Gammaproteobacteria > Pseudomonadales > Pseudomonadaceae > Pseudomonas > Pseudomonas versuta. The sequence goes on along the minus strand of NZ_CP012676.1, from coordinate 2,370,063 downwards.
TGATCGTGGATCACAGCCAGGAGCGGTTGCATATTTTGGGGGCAGAAGTTGCGCGGGTCTGGGGTGCGCTTCCGGCACCGGCCTGCACCTTGATCCCGGTGCCGCGACTGGCGCTGGATGCGATGTTGTTTGAGGTAGAAGCAGTGGCGGCGGTGGCTGACTGAGGCAACGCAAACATCACAACCGGTAGGAGCGAGCTTGCTCGCGAGCTCTTCCAAGATCAAAAGCTCGCGAGGCAAGCTCGCTCCTACAGGTCAGGGTCAGGGTTGGGGGGGATTAAACCTGCAGCAACCGCTCTCTGAGCTTGCCGATTTCGTCACGCATTTGCGCGGCTGCCTCGAACTCCAGGTCGCGGGCCAGGGCGTACATTTTTTCTTCCAGCTGGCGGATGCGCTTGCTGATTTCGCTCGGTGAACGCAGTTCGTTTTCGTACTTGGCGTTTTCCTCGGCAGCCTTGGCCATGCCTTTGCGCTTTTTGCTGCGCGAGCCTGGTACCACTGCGCCTTCCATGATGTCGGCGACATCCTTGAATACGCCCTTGGGTGTAATTCCGTTCGCCAGGTTGAAGGCGATCTGTTTTTCGCGACGGCGTTCGGTCTCGCCAATCGCCCGTTCCATCGAGCCGGTTATCCGGTCGGCGTACAGGATCGCACGGCCATTGAGGTTACGGGCAGCACGGCCAATGGTCTGGATCAATGAGCGCTCGGAACGCAGGAAGCCTTCCTTGTCGGCATCGAGAATCGCCACTAGCGACACTTCAGGCATGTCCAGGCCTTCGCGCAGCAGGTTGATCCCCACCAGCACGTCAAACACGCCGAGGCGCAAATCGCGGATGATCTCGACCCGTTCCACGGTGTCGATGTCCGAGTGCAGGTAGCGCACACGTACGCCGTGGTCGGCCAGGTAATCAGTGAGGTCTTCGGACATGCGCTTGGTCAGCGTCGTCACCAGTACCCGTTCTTCCAGTGCCACGCGCTTGGCGATTTCGGACAGCAGGTCGTCGACCTGGGTCAGCGCCGGGCGGATTTCGATTTGCGGGTCCACCAGGCCGGTTGGACGCACCACTTGCTCCACGACCCGGCCCGAATGCTCGGCCTCGTAGTTGCCGGGGGTGGCCGAGACGAAAATGGTCTGGGGGCTGATGCGTTCCCATTCGTCAAAACGCATCGGCCGGTTATCCAGGGCCGACGGCAAGCGGAAGCCGTACTCCACCAGTGTCTCTTTGCGCGAACGGTCGCCTTTATACATCGCGCCCACTTGCGGCACGCTGACGTGGGACTCATCGATCACCAGTAACGCGTCGGCCGGCAGGTAGTCGAACAGGGTCGGCGGCGGGGCTCCGGACTCGCGACCCGAGAGGTAGCGCGAGTAGTTTTCGATACCGTTGCAGTAACCCAGCTCCATGATCATTTCCAGATCAAAGCGGGTGCGTTGCTCAAGGCGCTGGGCCTCGACCAGTTTGTTATTGGTGCGCAGGTACTCCAGGCGCTCCTTGAGCTCTTCCTTGATGCCTTCGACCGCGTCCAGCAGGGTTTCGCGAGGCGTTACGTAGTGGCTTTTCGGGTAGAAGGTAAAGCGCGGCATCTTGCGGATGACTTCGCCGGTCAGCGGGTCAAAGGCGCTGATGCTTTCGACTTCATCATCGAACAGTTCAATGCGCACGGCTTCGAGGTCGGATTCAGCCGGGTAGATGTCGATCACATCGCCGCGTACCCGGAATGTCGAGCGGGCGAAGTCCATGTCGTTGCGGGTGTATTGCAGGTCGGCCAGACGGCGCAGCAGTTCGCGCTGATCGAGTTTGTCACCGCGATCAACGTGCAACACCATCTTCAAATAGGTTTCCGGGCTGCCCAGGCCGTAAATGCACGACACCGTGGTGACGATGATTGCGTCCTTGCGCTCCAGCAACGCCTTGGTCGCAGACAGGCGCATTTGCTCGATGTGGTCGTTGATCGAGGCGTCTTTCTCGATAAAGGTATCGGAGGAGGGCACATAGGCTTCGGGCTGGTAGTAGTCGTAGTACGAGACGAAGTACTCCACCGCGTTGTTGGGGAAGAACGACTTGAACTCGCCGTACAGCTGCGCCGCGAGGGTTTTGTTGGGGGCGAGCACCAGCGTCGGGCGATTCACATGGGCGATGACGTTGGCGATGCTGAAGGTCTTGCCCGAGCCCGTTACCCCGAGCAGGGTCTGGTGCGACAGCCCGGCTTCGATGCCTTCGATCATCTGGCGAATGGCTTCGGGTTGATCGCCCGCAGGCTCGAAGCGGGTAACTAGCTGGAAATCGGGCATAACGGACCTCTGGGTTCGCATCTATAAAGGCTTGGACCTTGGTAGATCGAGAAAGACTGCATGCGACGCAAGCCGCAGGAAAATACAGGATACGGCTAAATATGGAGGTCGTTACCGACTGTTTCAAGGCAGCGTTCTGACATGGGCATACGGGCAAAGATTGCAATTCGACCAGTGGCCGAAAAATAAACCGAAATACTTGCCCAAAACCGGGAATCGCCTGTTGCCCGAATCGTTATCGCCTTTATACTTGCTCCCCGTTTGTGCACCGCTCTAGTGCAATCGGCTGGAGCGTTGTCACCCCCTCCATTCCCCATTCAGAGCCGCCGTAATAATGAGCCTGTTCTCCGCTGTCGAAATGGCACCACGCGATCCTATCCTGGGCCTCAACGAAGCATTTAACGCCGATACTCGTACCAGCAAAGTGAATCTGGGGGTCGGTGTTTACTGCAACGAGGAGGGAAGAATTCCACTCTTGCGTGCCGTTGTCGAAGCCGAAACGATCCGGGTTGCTCAACATGCATCCCGCGGCTACCTGCCGATCGATGGCATTGCAGCCTACGACCAAGCCGTGCAAAAGCTGCTGTTCGGTGCCGAGTCGCCGCTGCTGGCCGCTGGCCGTGTGATTACCACTCAAGCCGTGGGCGGAACCGGTGCACTGAAGATCGGTGCTGACTTCCTCAAGCAGCTGCAGCCGGGCGCTGTGGTGGCCATCAGCGATCCAAGCTGGGAAAACCACCGGGCATTGTTCGAAACGGCCGGTTTCCCGGTGCAGAACTATCGCTACTACGACGCCGCCAGCCATGACGTAAACCGTGCCGGCATGCTCGAAGACCTCAACGCCTTGCCAGCCGGGTCCATCGTTGTGCTGCACGCGTGCTGCCACAACCCGACCGGGGTCGACCTGACGGCGGCGGACTGGCAGAACGTGCTGGACCTGGTCAAGGCCAAAGGCCTGATCCCGTTCCTGGACATGGCCTACCAGGGCTTTGGCGATGGCATCGACGAAGACGCCGCTGCAGTGCGCCTGTTCGCCGAGTCGGGCTTGAGCTTCTTTGTTTCCAGCTCGTTCTCCAAGTCGTTCTCGCTGTACGGCGAGCGCGTTGGCGCACTGTCGATCATCACCCAGTCCCGTGATGAGAGCGCCCGCGTTCTGTCCCAGGTCAAGCGCGTGATCCGCACCAACTACTCCAACCCGCCGACCCACGGCGCAAGCATTGTCGCGGCTGTACTCAACAGCCCTGAGCTGCGTGCCCAGTGGGAAGCCGAGCTGGCTGAAATGCGCCTGCGGATTCGCGGCATGCGCTTGCAGATGGTAGAGCTGCTGGCGAACAAGGCACCCGGGCACGACTTCAGCTTTGTGGCGCGTCAGCGCGGCATGTTTTCGTACTCCGGTCTGACTGTTGAACAAGTGGCGCGTCTGCGTACCGAGTTCGGTATCTATGCCCTGGACACCGGCCGTATCTGCGTCGCTTCTTTGAATCAGCGCAACATTGAAGCGGTTACCGATGCCATTGTTCAGGTCATCTGAATAATGCCTGGAGAAGTCATCGAAAGTGTTGACTTCTCTTTTTATATCAGTAAGATAGACGCCATTCCGCGATAGCTCAGTTGGTAGAGCAAATGACTGTTAATCATTGGGTCCCTGGTTCGAGTCCAGGTCGTGGAGCCATACAAGGTGACAGAGAAGGCTTGCAGAATCTCTGAAACCACCGAAGAAACCCGCCATCTGGCGGGTTTTTTCGTTTTGGCGTTCCTGCGGATTTTTGCTGGCTGCAAACCGTCTTGAGGGAGCCCCCTGATCTCGCGCAGCATTGCTGCATTCTCACCGCTGCGGAAGTTTCCAGCGTTCCTTGTAAAGCTCGTATTGCGCCACTGGCATTTGTACCAGTAGCGGGTTTTTCTGCGGGTCCAGCCAGGTGAACAATTGCTGGATATTCTGCGGGTCCATGGCGGTGCAGCCAGTGGTCGGAGTGCTGCTCGATTGCCAGATGTGCATGAAAATACATGAGCCGCCATTGGCTGCTGCTGGCGTGTTGTGTTCGACGACAATGCCCTGGCGATACAACTCGTCCTTGCGGTGCATTTGCTCTGAGCTGTTCCAGTCTTTGCTCACGGCCGAGCTGTCGACCAACGAGTTGTAGTGACTGGACTGGCTGTCATCCACACATTCGCGGGCGTCGGTGCTGACGGTGTAGGGCAGCCGGGTATTGGCTGTAGATTCGTACCCGAACGCGCTGCCGAAGGTGAACATGCCGGCGGGCGCTTTACCGTCGCCTTCACGTTTTACGGGCTGCTCTTCGGGGTCGATCGGTAAAATGCCGCGGCCCCAGGCAAGCCCGGTCTTGCCCACCACAATGGGGAAGGCGTCACCGACTTTCTGGAAGTCCTGGCCATGGCGCTCATAGCGTTGTGCCGTGCCTTGAATGGCGTCCCAGTCGGGGGTGGTCACCACGATCAATTGGCTGCTTGTTGCGGGAATTTGCGCCAACGCCAAGTTTGAACACAGCAGCAACAACAATGAGCAACTCTTCAGGAGAGGGTTCAATAGTAGTGTTCCTTGATTAAGAAGATAAATAACACAGTAGGGTTATTGGGGCTTATCAAATTGAACGTGTGGATTAAGACAACATCCAAAACAACTCAATATAAAATGGCTGTTTCACGCGTTAGTTGATGTGAATGAACTTATCAGTCGCTCGAAAAGACGGTAAATGCTTATTTGTAGGGCGATCATTCACTCTCGATATGTGACGATTAGTGCGCATGCTGCGCACCATGACGGACCCTGAAGCGCCCGGCGGGCCTGCGTTACAAGGCATATGCAAACACCACTAAGTAACCGGGCGCACTAAATGGGTGCCCCCTGTTTTCGCGGTGCTTAGTTGAAGTCAGGGGGCGATGTTGAAGGCGGGTCGGACTTTATAAGGAGGCTGGTGTTAACACGTTATCCAGACTTTCGAGCGTAACGCTGACGCCCAGAGTAGATAACTGTTCGGCCTGTAAGGATATTTCTCGCTGCAAGGCATCAGCGAAATATTGTTGGAAGGGCGTTGAAGAGCGGTAGAGCGGTTTGACCAGGCTGATTTGAAAAGGCAAGGAAAAGGCAAGAGGACGAATATTGACACCCTGGCCCTGAAACATGATCGCGGTCAGCGGGTTGAGGATCGCAATACCCAGCCCCGCTTGTACCATCGAACATACTGAAACGGCGCTGTGGGTTTCGACCTGGATGAATCTATCGATTCCCGCTTCCTTGAACAGGACATCAAGCACTCTCCTGTAACGATCGCCCTTGCTGAAACTGACGAAGGTTTGATCCCTGATGTCCTCCAGCGACAGGATGTTTTTCTCCAGCAAAGGGTGGCCGTCGGGCAAGATGCACACTTCGTCCACACTCATCAGCAGTTGTAACTCAGTTCCGGGCGGGGCTTCATCATGCTCGGTGAGGCCGACATCGTGGCGTTGAAGTGTCAGTTGTTCCTCAAGCCAGGGCGACTCCAGCGTCGCTATCTCAACACTGACACCGGGATGATTGGCAATCAGGTGCTTGCACACCTGAGGCAGCAGCGCATGAGAAAAAGCGGGTATACAGGCCACTGAAAATGCGCCCTGAGAGAAGCGACTCAGGCTCTCTGCAAACGAGACGATCCGGTCCAGACCAATGAACGCAAGCTCTACCTCCTGGAACAAAACCACTGCCCGCGCTGTTGCATGAAGGCGCCCACGCCCGCGTTCAAACAGTTCGAAACCTACGAGGTACTCCAGACGCGCCAGCTCACGGCTGATGGTGGGTTGACTGGTATGCAGCAGTTGAGCAGCGTTGGTGACACTCCCCGCCGTCATGATGGCGCGGAAAACTTCGATATGTCGCAAGTTGATCATAAAAGCGCTCTAAAACAGCGATGCACAGTCGTTACCTTCATGTGCACGAAACAGTCCATCCGGAACCGGCACTGCGCCAAAATTTTAATAGCTGCCAGTCGCCCGGCAGGCATCACGTCTTCTGGGCGCGAACCTGGCTATGGGTGTTGTGGTCCGGCGGTCGCTTCTTTTTCGTGGAGGTTAACTGCTGAGACCTCTTCCAGTGCCAGAAGCTCCTCCACTCGCTGGCGACGGCGGATCAGTACATCATCTGACCCTTCAATCAGCACCTCTGCGATCAGCGGGCGAGTGTTGTAGTTCGAAGACATCGACGCACCATAGGCGCCTGTATCGCGAATGGCGATCAGATCGCCCACTGCGCATTGGGGAATCATTCGGGAGAGTACCGTTCCATCCTCCGCTTGCGTGAATACGTCACCGGCTTCACACAGCGGCCCTGCAACGACGCTGGCTTGCAGGGGGCGCCCCGATGTATCTGCCTCCAGCAACTCGATTCCGTGGTAACTGCCGTACATGGACGGGCGCATCAGCTCGTTGAAGCCTGCGTCGAGAAGCACAAAGTAATTGCTGCCGACGGCCTTGGTGGCGCGAACTTCACTCAGCAGGCAACCCGACTCAGCCACCAGATACCGTCCGGGCTCGATCTCCAGGCGCAGTTTCTTGCCCAGAGTCTGCTCGGCTTTCTGGCGCGCAGCGTCCCACAGGCTGAAGTAATGGCGGGTATCGAGCTGCGGTTCATCCGCGGTGTACGGGACCGATAACCCGCCGCCTGCTGACAAGGCGCTGAGGGTCATGTTTGCGTCTTTGACTTGCTGCACGAGATCGAGCATGGCATTGCTGACGCTGGCCAGGTGCTCATAGTCCACCCCGGACCCTATGTGCATGTGCAGCCCGATTAATTGCAGGTTGTGCTTGCTGACAACCGACAGCGCCGCACCCAGGTCGGTGTGCCAGATGCCATGCTTGCTGTGTTCGCCCCCGGTGTTGGTCTTCTTGCTGTGGCCATGGCCGAAGCCCGGGTTGATCCTCAGCCAGACTTTGTGCCCGGGTGCGATGGCGCCCAGTTGCTCGAGCATATCGATCGAACCGGCGTTAACTGCAATGGCATGCTCCACTACGGTGGATAGCGTCGCTTCATCGATAAGGTCTGCAGTGAAAACGATGGCTTCCTCGTTGCCCAGGCATGAATAACCCGCGGCCAGTGCTCTAAGGATTTCTCCACGAGACACGGCATCTACCTGGACGCCTTGCTCGCGCATGAGCTTGAGGATATTGATGTTGGAGCAGGCCTTTTGTGCAAATCGAATGGTATCGAACTGGCGTAGATCATTGATGCGGTCACGAATGGTCTGAGCATCATAGACCCACAAGGGCGTGCCGAATTTTTCGGCCAGGGACTGAAGGCGCTTTACGGGTACGTTTTTCATAGGCCTAACTCAAGAAAAAGGGTGTGTCCCGGATCCTGCTTCCCGATCCGGACTAAAAATTCTATTGGCGCGTATGGGTGATGGGTTTTATCGGTGTTCGAGGGCGCCAAAGCGCTTTTCTGCCAGCTTCGACAGGTAGAGAAGCGGGTAGCAATAGGCGAAATAGAGCAGGGCGATCACGCAGTAAATGAACATCAGGTGCTGCGGCATGCGGACAATCAACACTTCGCCCTGGCGCGTGAGTTCAGTGATGCCGATGATGGATAAAATAGCGGTACTTTTGATGATGTTTACATACACGCTTCCCAACGGCGGCAGGGTCAGCGGGATAGCCTGGGGTAACACGACGTGAACCAGCGCCTGAAATTTGCTCATCCCGACTGATCGAGCTGCTTCAACCTGGCCGTGGGGGACGGTCAGAATTGCGGAGGCCACGATTTCAGTCGCATAGCTCGACGTGTAGAGCGTCAACGATACGATGGCGGCGGTGTAGGCGTTGAACTTGAATATCTCAAGCCCCGTAGCAGGCAGTACAAAGTAGATGATGTAGACCTGCACCAGGTAGGGGGTACCCCTGAACAGGTGCAGGTACAGACCGATAATATTTTTGAACAAGAACCTGCTCTGAGAGCGGATGACCCCTAACACGAGCCCCAGCAGTACGCCGAGTGCAATGGCGATGAGGGATATCTGCACGGTCATCCACAGCCCTTTGAACATGAATGGCAACAGCGCCTGAAGCACTGTCGCTTTGGTCATGATCCATTCCATGATTATTTGATCCCCTACCGAGTTTGCCAGTTGGCGCCGCATTTGCGCCGGACCAGGTGAGAGAGCAGTAGCAGCAGTACATAGATAAACAGGTAGCAAGCGGCGGTGGTCAGGTAACTCTCGGTCGCCACGACCGAATCTGAAAACATGTACAGGCCTGCGCTCATTAGCTCTGTGACTGCGATGATGCTCAGCAGGGACGTATCCTTGATCAGGATGGCTGCCTGCCCTATCAGCGGAGGGGTGACGTTAGCCAGCGCCTGCGGCAGCACCACGTGGAGCATCCGTTGAAATGGACTCATGCCGACGGACATCGCCCCTTCAAACTGGCCGCGGGGAATCGATTCGATACCGGCACGGATAATTTCTGCCATGTAGGGTGTCGTGTGAATCGTCAGTGCGATAAGGCCGGTCTGGAGTTCATTAATGTTTTTGCCGAACGCAAACAGCGCCGGAAGACCGTAGTAAACCAGGTAGATCTGCATCAGCAGCGGTGTGGCGCGGATAAACTGGATATACGCCGCCGCTGGCCGCCACAGGAAAGCGCTTTTCGACATGCGCATGAGTGCTACAAATATGCCGAAAAACACCGAAAGCACTAAACAGACTGATGCTATTTCAAGGGTTGTCAGTACGCCGTTTAAAAATACATCCCGGTATTTGTATACGATGCCGAAGTTGAAACTATCCAGTGCAAAACTCATTGCGACGTAACCTCATCCAGCAAGCCGAACTCTTTTTGTGCGCGGTAACAGTTAGCCGTAGGCCGCCCGGTTAAATGACGGCCAGCATCACCGCGCGCTCACCTTTACTTGTGGTCGGCTTCCCACGCCGTAGAGTTCCACCAGTAGTCGGTACGCTCTTTCAATCGACCGTCGATTTCGATGAGGCGAATATAGTTATTGAGTGCCAGCAGCAAGTGCACAGAGTCTGGGCGGGTGGCGAAGCTCAATGGCTCTTTAGTCATGGTTCCGTCGAGTACTTCCAGCTCGGGCGAGGAGTTGACGAAGGTCGCTATTTGCGCACGGTCCGAGATGCCTGCATCTGCACGGCCGGAGACAACGGCCTGAACGGTCTGGGCGTTGCCACCACCGAATTCTTTCAACTGAGCCTTGGGCAGGATTTTTTTGGCCGCATCCGCATAGCTGGAAGCCTGGGTAGCGCCCACGGTAATAGCAGGATTGTTGAGGGCTTCCCACGATTTGAAATGCTTGTCTTTGTTGGCGAATGCCACGGTCTCCAGGTAGAAGACGGGATTGGTGAAAAGCACCTGCATATTGCGCTTTGCCGTCGGCGTCATGTCGGCGGCGATAAGATCAGCCTTACCGGACGTCAGTGCTGGAATGAGGCCTTTCCAGTCGTAGTCCTGAATGACCAGTTTGACCCCCATGTCGTCGGCGAACATGCGGGCAATATCAATCGCCAAACCGGCGCGCTCGCCATTTTTATCAATAAAGCTGACGGGAGGGCCCTGGGTTTGCACGGCAATCGTAAGTGTTCCATTTTTGTTGATGTCGTCCATGGCGTCGGCCTGTGCCAACATCGGCACGGTCGCTAATGCAGAAGCGACAAGAACATTTGCCAGCAAGCTTTTCAATAAATGCATCGCACTATGCCTTTCTTTAATTGTGATTAATCGGCAGTTTATTGGGGTTAGCTGTCGTTCATTTCAGTGCGCCTTCTTAGGCGTCTTGTTTTCGTTGCGGCGGTTTAAATGCACGGTGCTGCTGACACGCGGCCCAGGAAACTGGCAACCCGGTCGCTGGGGGCAGCGAAAAACTTGTCAGCGGGAGCCTCATCGACAATCTGTCCGGCCTCCATGAAAATCACCCGGTCGGCCACGTCGCGAGCAAAGCCCATTTCGTGAGTGACTACGACCATGGTCATCCCTTCGGCGGCGAGTTCCTTCATCAGTTGCAGTACCTCTCCCACCGTTTCTGGATCCAGTGCTGATGTGGCCTCGTCAAACAACATGACTTTCGGGTTCATCGCCAACGAACGCGCAATTGCAATGCGCTGCTGCTGACCCCCGGAAAGCTGGTGCGGGTAGTTATTGGCACGGTCCGGCAGTCCTACTTTTTGCAGTAACGTGCGCGCGATTTCCTCGGCTTCTTCTTTCGATCGCTTCAGGACGATTGTTTGCGGGATGACAATATTTTGAAGCGCTGTTTTATGGGCGAACAGGTTGAAGTTCTGGAACACCATGCCGACTTCTGCGCGCAGTTTATTAATGTCTGTTTTGCGATCGGTCAAGCTGACGCCATCAATCCAGATTTGCCCCGAGCTAATGGTGTTTAACCCGTTAAGTGAGCGCAGCAAGGTACTTTTCCCTGAGCCACTCGGGCCGATGATGACCACCACTTCACCCCGGTTGATGTGGTTGTCCACATTTCTGAGTGCATAGACTTCCTGGCGACCATTAATGCCGCTGAAGACTTTCGATACTGATTCTATTTTTATAATGCATGACGACCTGCGTTCATCAGTCATTTTAAGCCTCGTGTGTTTCCAGCAAATATCCAGCAAACGCAATGACAGTAGGCCCCGTCAGAGTGAGTTGCCCTTTATCGTCTTGCTCGATTGTCAGGGCTCCCCCCGGCATATACACCGTCACAATACTGGACTGAATAAGTCCCTTCGCTCTGGCCGCTGCCACGGCGCAACATGCTCCGCTGCCACACGCCTGGGTCAGAATGCCCGGTCGCTCCCAGACAGTCAGGCGAATGGCTGTTTCGCCAATAATCTGGGCAACACCTATGTTGGCGGACTCTGGCAGGAGTGGATCCTGTTGGGCCTGGGCGGCATGGCGCGGGATATCGACACTTTGTAAATCATCAACAAAGAACACCAGGTGCGGGTTGCCGATATTCAGAGCCACTGCCACTTGGAGCGGCCCGTGATTCATTCTGACATTCAGGGTGTCAGTGGCTTGTGCCAACGGGATGGAATGCCAGTCTAGATTGACTGTTCCCATCGCAACACTTATCTGGCCCGATGCTTCGTTGCGCCAGCATCGCAGGTTGCCACCGCCTGTTTCGATCACAACTTGGTCTGTTGCACTTTCCTTTAAAAGAAGGTCGGCAACACAACGCGTGGCATTGCCGCAAGTTTGGGCTTCGCTGCCATCTACGTTATAGATTCGCATGCGGGCATACACACCCAAAGCGATACCGTTTAAGGTCGCCGGCTCAATAACGAGTAACTGGTCCGCTCCAACACCGGCTTCAACATTGCAAATATCGGCAATGATGTCAGGCGATGGAGTGAAGGAACGTTCGCGTCCATCGACAATAACGAAATGGTTCTTCAGTCCGTGCATTTTTATAAACGGACGTGCGAACTTGACCAGATCAGCCCATACCGGCACCGGCAGATTGACAGTCAGCATGTAGGGCTCTTATTTCATCGAACATTAGATGTAGAGCAAACTAACAGTCACGCAGGTATCCGGTTAATACTTATTTTGTCGAAGGCCATTCATTATTGATATGCCATGATATATCCCGTTCTTTGCACCATTACGGACCACTGACACGTTCAACTAGGCTAACGCTGAGACGTAAAAGTTTTTGATGATCCACACAACTATGCACCGCTATGGTGCTTTTTTTTTGCCCGTCGCTGAGTGCAGGGTTATCAGCACTATCACTCCCCAACTATGCAGTCGCCTGCCACGTACCCGCTAATCAGGGTTTTGGCTGTGCGTATCCGGAATAGCATGTGTGAACCAGCGTCACAGCTAGCGCGTAGACGATGAATTATCAGAGGCGTATGTTTTGCCCATCGCCCTTTGGCGCGAAAGCATGCCCCTCTGGCTTCACCAGGAAGACCGGTTACATGACCCAATAAATCACTGTCGGGTCGGTCGATGGTTTCTATGAGCGGCTTCAAATAAACGGGTCGGGACCGCTTGATTGCGTTTGGCTGGCGTTCTTCAGGGCGCCGGATCAACGCGTTCGGGGTGGTACGGGCAAGTGTGTTCGCGGGAGTCATTCGCATGAATAAAAACTATATAGGCGGCGAGTGGGTCGCTGGCGCTGATGTGAACCTGAACATCAATCCTTCGGATACCAATGATGTGGTGGGCGAGTACGCCCGGGCCGACGCGGCTCAGGCGCACGCGGCGGTGGATGCTGCATTTGACGCGCAACCGGCATGGGCCGGATTTACTGCAGAACAGCGCAGTGACGCGCTGGACCGTATCGGTACCGAGGTGCTGGCACGTCGCGAAGAGTTGGGCCGTTTGCTCGCCCGTGAAGAAGGTAAAACCCTGGCCGAAGGCATTGGCGAAGTGGTGCGGGCCGGGCGAGTGTTCAAGTTTTTCGCCGGTGAAGCATTGCGGTTGTCGGGCGAGCGCCTGGCTTCGATCCGCCCCGGGGTTGAAGTGGATGTACGCCGCGAGCCTGAGGGCGTGATCGGGATTATTACGCCGTGGAACTTTCCGATTGCGATCCCGGCCTGGAAGATCGCCCCCGCGCTGGCATTCGGCAATACCGTGGTATTCAAGCCGGCTGATCTGGTACCGGGCAGTGCCTGGGCACTGGCCGAAATCATTGTGCGCGCCGGTGCGTTGCCGGCAGGCGTGTTTAATCTGGTCATGGGCCCGGGCTCGAAAGTCGGCGATGTGTTCGCAAAATCGCGCAAGGTCAGGGCCATCACCTTCACCGGCTCGACCGGTACCGGTCGCCAGGTCGGCCTGGCATGCATGGAGCGGGGCGCCAAGGTGCAGCTGGAGATGGGCGGCAAGAACCCGCTGATTATTCTGGACGATGCCGACCTGGAGCAAGCCGTCGAAGTGGCAGTGTCCGGTTCTTACTTTTCCACCGGCCAGCGCTGTACCGCTTCAAGTCGGCTGATCGTTCAGGACGGCATTCATGACCGCTTTGTCGAGGCCGTGGTGCAGCGTCTGGCCGCGCTCAAGGTCGATAACGCCTTGGCTGAGGGCTGTGACATCGGCCCCGTGGTTTCTCAGGCGCAGCTCAAACAGGATTGCGATTACATCGATATTGCCCGCCATGAAGGTGGAAATCTGGTGTTTGGCGGTGAATTGCTCGAGCGCGCCACCGATGGTTTTTACCTGTCGCCAGCCCTGATCACCGAGACCGGTAATGACATGCGAATCAACCGCGAAGAAGTCTTTGGTCCGGTCGCCAGTGTTATCCGGGTGCGCGATTATGACGAGGCGCTGGCGCTGGCCAACGACACCGAGTTCGGTCTTTCCTCGGGCATCTGCACCACATCCCTTAAGCACGCGTGCGATTTCAAACAGCGCTCGGCGGCGGGCATGGTGATGGTCAATGTGGCCACTGCAGGTGTCGATTATCACGCGCCCTTTGGTGGAAGAAAGGGCTCCAGCTACGGCTCCCGCGAGCAGGGTTCCTACGCTCGCGAATTCTATACCGGCGTGAAAACCGCCTATACCCTGGCGTGATGCGATGACAGACATAACTCAAATCAGTGGCAACACCCGGGTCTACGCAATCATTGCCGACCCGATTCACCATGTGCAGACCCCACAGGCGATGAATGCGCTGTTCTCGGCCCGCGGCGAAGACCGGGTGCTGGTGCCTTTTCATGTGGCACCGGCCGACCTTGCCGGGGTCGTGTCGGGCTTGCGGGGCATTCAGAGCCTTGACGGGTTTATTGTGACGGTGCCGCACAAAACCGCCATTCTGGAGCTGTGCGATACCCTCTCTGACGCAGCGGTGCTGGTGGGCGCGGCGAACGTTGTGACGCGCTCAGGCGACGGCAAGTTGCATGGCGAAATCCTCGATGGCGAGGGCTTTGTCAGCGGGTTGCGCCAGGCAGGTATCGAGCTTGAGGGGCGCAGTGTGTATCTGGCCGGCGCCGGTGGTGCGGCCAACGCCATCGCTTTTGCGCTGGCTGCGGCCGGGGTGGCCTGGCTGACCATAGCCAACCGCACGAGCGCCAAGGCCCAGTTGCTGGTGGACCGTATCGCCAGTGCGTTCCCGGAACTGCAGGTGGTGGTCGGCACCTCTGATCCTGCCGACCATGATCTGGTGGTCAACGGCACTTCCCTGGGACTCAAAGAAGGTGATGCCCTGCCGTGTGACGTGACCCGGCTCACCTCGCAGCAGATCGTCGCCGAGATCATCATGCAACCGGCGATCACACCCTTGCTTGCGGCCGCACAAAAAGTCGGCTGCCGGGTACACGAAGGTTTACCCATGCTGCTGTGCCAGATCGAATTGATGGCGGCGGCGATGGCTTCCAGACGGGTCGAACCATGAGCACCTTTGATTACATCATCGTCGGCGGCGGCACTGCCGGCTGCATCCTCGCCAACCGGTTGACGGCCTCTGGCAAGTACCGGGTATTAATGATCGAGGCCGGTGGCGAACCCAAAGGTTTCTGGATTCCGATCCCGGCCGGTTTCAGCAAGCTGTTGACTGACAAACGTTACAACTGGCGCTTCAAGACCCAGGCCGAAGAAAACACTCGGGGCCGGGAGATAGCTGTACCGCGGGGCAAGGGCCTGGGCGGCTCGACCCTGATCAACGGCATGATTTACGTGCGCGGTCAGCCCGGTGATTACGACGCCTGGGAAAGCGGTGGAGCCAGGGGGTGGAATTTCGACACCCTCAAGCCCTATTTCAAAAAGATCGAAAACTACGCCCAGGGCGATCACCGTCGTGGGCATGAAGGCCCCATGCATCTGGACCAAGTGCGTGAGCGCTACCCGATTTCCGATGCCTTCATGCTCGCGGCGAAACAGGACGGTCAACCCTTCAACGCGGACTACAACGGCGATGACCAGACCGGCTTTGGCTACTACCAGGTCGCTCAGCACAAAGGCCGGCGCTGGAGTGTGGTCGACGGCTATCTGAACCCTGCCAGAAACCGGCCGAACCTGACCATCCAAACCCATGCCCATGTGTTGCGCCTGGAGTTGAAAGGGGCCCGCTGTACCGGTGTGACCTACCGCCAGCGAGGCGAGGAAGTCACGGTCAATGCGGCCCAGGAAGTGATCCTGTGCGCAGGCTCGATCCAGTCGCCACAAATCCTCGAACTCTCAGGGATTGGACGGCCCGATGTCCTGGAAAAAGTCGGCATCGCGCTCAAGCATCGGCTCGACGGGGTGGGCGAGAACTATATCGATCACTTCGCGACCCGCATGAACTGGAAGATGAAAAATACCGTCACTCTCAACGAACTGGCACGTGGCTGGCGGCTGGGCATGGCGGTGGCCGAGTACTTCACCCGCCGTACGGGGATTCTGACCCTGGGCACTGGTCTGGTACACGGCTTTGTAAAAACCGCCCCGACCATGGCTACCCCGGATGTGCAGTATTTTGTGGTGCACGCCAGCTACGCCAACGCAGCGGAGCGGATTCTCGACAAGCATCCGGGGATGACGATCGGGGTCAGTCAACTGCGGCCCAGGTCCAGGGGCAGTATCCATATCCAGTCTGCCGATCCGGATGTAATGCCGGCCATCCGCCCGAACTTCCTGAGCGTGGAAGAAGACCGCGTCAGCTTGATCGAGGGCATGAAAATCGCCCGGCGGATCATGCAGCGGCCGGCCATGCAGGCATTTGTCGAGGTCGAGACCGGCCCCGGGATTGAAGTTAAAACCGATGAGCAGTGGCTTGAGTTTGCCCAGGCCAACGGTCAAACCATCTATCACCCGATTGCAACCTGTCGCATGGGGGAGGACGCCGATGCAGTGGTGGATTCGTCACTGCGGGTACGCGGCCTGACCGGCCTCAGGGTGGTGGATGCCTCGGTTATTCCATCCATGGTCTCCGGCAATATCCAGGGGGCCGTCATGGCCGTGGCGGAACGCGGTGCGGACCTTGTTCTGGGCAGTGCTTCACTGGTTTGAAGCTGTGATGGGAGATTGATTTTCAGGCACAAAAAACGCCGGTCAGGGCAACTGACTGGCGTTTTTTTTATCAGGCATTGGCGAATTCTGCGCTTAGCCGGGCAGCCGCCTGTGCAAAGGCGTTCTTCATTTCTTCGATCACGCTGTCGGTGTGTTCGAAGCTGATGTAGATCCGCCCATAGGGCGACGGCATCATCAACAGCCCGGCTTCACGCAATGCCAGATGCAGAGCCAGGGTGAACCGCGGGTTGGCTGCCCGGGCGGCCTGCTCGTAAGTGCCGGGCGCCGTGGCACCGAGCCAGATTCCGAATACATTGCCGTAGCCGCTGGTGGTAATGGTCACGCCATGGGCCTTGAACAGGCTTTCTATGGCTTGGCGCAAATGGTTGCCGCGGGCCATCAGCGCTTCATAGTCGGCAGTGTCCAGTTGTGCCAGGGTGCTGGTTACGGCTGCGCAGGCCATGGGGTTTCCGCTGAAGGTGCCGCCACGAATCACCCGGCCCTCTTCAAAGCCGGCCAGGATGTGCGGCTTGCCGACCACGGCGGAGACCGGCACGCCGTTACCGATGGCCTTGCCGACACTGGCGAGGTCCGGGTCCAGACCCTCGAGCACACCCGCCAGGCCGGCATACAGCCGAAAGCCCATCAGCACCTCATCACAAATCACCAGGGCGCCGTGTTGGTGGGCGATCTCCTGTACATGCTTGAGGTAACCGGGCAATGCCATGATGCAGCCGGCGTTGGCCAGCATGGGTTCAAGCACAACGGCGGCAATGTCCGGATCTTCGGCAAACAGCCGTTCGACATCGGCAAAGTCGTTGTAGCGCAGCAGGGTCGTGCGCTCGGTCGAGGGGCGCTGGCCATCTTCGAAACCGGCTTCGGTGGAGCTGACATTGCCGTAGCTGACGTCATCAAACCAGCCGTCGAAACCGCCCGCCATCTTGGCAATCTTGCCGCGGCCGGTGTAAGCACGGGCGGCGCGGCAGGCCAGGTGTACCGCTTCGCTGCCGGAGTTGGTGAAGATGACCTTTGACAGTTCGCCGGTATGGCTGGCCAGCGCAGTTGCCGCGCCATGTTCACGTACATGGGCCCAGGAAGGGGCGGCACTGTCGCCCAGCGCTTCGCTGACCGCCAGGTTTACTCGGTCATTGGCATGGCCGAGCAGCACTGCGCCGAAGCCCAGCGCGGTATCGATGTAGCGTCGCCCATCAGCATCTTCAAGACAGGCGCCCTTGCCCTTGCGAATAAACAGCTTTTCACCGTTCAGGTCGGGCAGGATGCGGGCTGCACTGGAAACATCACCCACTAGATTAGGCATAGGAACCTCTGAATTTTGACAGTAGTTAGCCGTCCCGGCCTGGCGGCCGGAAGGAAGGTTAAGGTGTTTTGGCGAGCCGCAGCGGGCTGGCTAGGGTTGCTGGATTTTCAGCTTCTCGTTGCGCCGGCGCAGCACTTCCAGGGTCAGTAGCATCAGCACCGAGAGGATGACCATGATGGTGGCAACGGCGGCGATATTGGGGCTGATGTTCTCCCTTATCCCCGAGAACATTTGCAGGGGCAGGGTTCTTTGCGAAGGGCTGGCCAGGAACAGGGTGACCACCACCTCATCGAAAGACGTGGCAAAGGCAAACAGTCCGCCCGAGATAACGCCGGGGGCAATCAAGGGCAGCACCACCTTGAAAAACACCGTCAGTGGCGGGGCGCCGAGACTGGCTGCTGCCCGGCTCAGGTTGATATTAAAGCCCTGCAGCGTCGCATTGACGGTGATCACCACAAACGGCACACCCAGCATGGCGTGCGCCAGGATCAGGCCGATGTAGCTGTTGAGCAGTTGCAGCCGGGCAAAGAAGAAGTACAGGCCGACCGCAACGATGACCAGCGGAACAATCATCGGTGAGATCAGAAAAGCCATCACCAGGCCTTTGCCTCGAAAGTTGCCACGGCACAGGCCCACCGATGCCATGGTGCCGAATACCATGGCCAGCAAGGTGGCAAACGGCGCAATGATGAAGCTGTTCTTGAACGCCTGGCGCCACTCTTGAGACGACATCAGCTCTTCATACCAGCGAAAGGAAAAGCCATCCATCGGGTAGGTCAGAAACGATGTGGAGTTGAACGACAGGGGAATGATCACCAGTACCGGCACAATCAAAAACAGCAACACCAGCAATGAGATCGAGACCAGTCCCAAGCGGGCCAGTTTCTCTGCAGTGGAAGCATAAGGCTGCATCATGGTGATTACCTCGCCTGGTTCGGGTTAGTGAGTTTGCCGTACACCGAATACAGCAGCAGTGTGGCAATCAGCAGCAGGCTGCCCAGCGCCGAGGCCATGCCCCAGTTAACGGTTTTGTTGGTGTAGAAGGCGACGAAGTAGCTGACCATTTGATCGGCAGCCCCACCGACCAGGGCCGGGGTTACGTAGTAGCCGATGGCGAGAATAAAGGTCAGCAACCCGCCCGCCGCCAGGCCGGCGAATGTCTGAGGAACATAGACCCGCCAGAATGCAACGAACGGGTGGGCGCCCAGTGAGATTGCAGCGCGAACGTAATTCGACGGAATGCTTTTCATCACGCTGTAGAGCGGCAGGATCATGAATGGCAGCAGCACATGGGTCATGGCAATGATCACCCCGGTGCGGTTGAACACCAGTTGCACAGGGGCGTCCACCACGCCGAGGACCATCAGGGAGCGGTTGATCAGTCCGTCGGCCTGCAACAGCACGATCCACGCTGCGGTGCGTACGATCAGTGAGGTCCAGAAAGGCAGCAGCACGCAGATCATCAGCAGATTGCTTTTGCCTTCAGGCAACGTGGCCAGCCAGTAAGCGACCGGGAACCCCAGCAACAGGCAGAGCAGGGTTACTACTCCACCGATATAGAAAGTGCGGGCGAAGATATCGACGTAGATCGACTGGTTCGGCTCGGCTTTGACAATGCTGCCCGTGGCGGAGTCGACCCGGTGATCGAGCGCGGCCAGCAGGAAATAAGGGGTCAGGGTCGACGAGGCCTGCTTCAGGGCTTTCCAGTATTTGACTTCTCCCCAGGCACTGTCGATTGCGATCAGCGCCTCCTGCTTTGAGGCGACATTGCTGTCCGGCAGGTTGCGCAGGGTCTTGGTGATAACGCTGCGATATGCCGGGATCTCATAGCTCAGGCGTTTGGACAGGGCGCCGATCTGACCGTTTTCCCTGGCGCTGGCCAGGTCTGTGATCAGGGCGGCGTAAGTACTCTCACCAGGCAGCGACTTGCCGTTCCATGCTGCCAGTGCCTGGGTGGTGGCGGGCATGGCAGTGTGAACATCGGGGTTGTCGACGCTTCGCGTGAGCATGGTGCCGATAGGAAAGGCGAAACACACCAGCACAAACACAAACAGCGGTGCGATGAGCAGCAGCGATTTGAGTTTGTAGGAGCGCTGGGATTTTTTGAGCTTGGCCCGAAGGTCGATCGCTTGCGTCTTGGGGTGAACTAGTGCGGCTGACTGACTCATGATCGGCGACTCAATGCGTGGTCATGTCCAGGGCACGAATGTGCTCCGGCGCCCAGGAAACGGAAATCGTGCTGCCGACTGTCCAGCTGGCATTCATTTGCGAGGCCGGCAGCTTGATCATGAAATCCGGTTGCCCTGCAATTTCAGTGATCATGCGCACGTGGTCACCCAGATAGATGTACTCCTGGATCCGTGCAGTCAGCGGTGAGCTGCCGGCAGGTCCGACAATTACCCGCTCCGGACGGATACACAGGGCCACCTGATCACCGGGTACTGCCTCAACCGCCGATATAGCCCGGATCAGGCTGCCGTCGGCCAGACGCGCAACCGTGAGGCCTGCGTCCTTGTAAACGAAGGTGCCGAGCAGGGTGTTGTTTTCACCGATAAATTGCGCAACGAAGCGGGTGGTCGGGGCTTCATAAATGGCTGGCGGTGAGTCGATCTGCTGGATGATGCCGTCATTGAACACCGCGACCCGGTCCGACATGGTCAGTGCTTCGCTCTGGTCATGGGTCACATACACCACGGTCAGGCCTAGTTGCTGGTGCAGGTGTTTGATTTCCAGTTGCATGTGTTCACGCAACTGCTTGTCGAGCGCGCCCAGGGGCTCATCCATCAATACCAGCTTGGGTTCAAACACCAGCGCCCGCGCCAGTGCGACGCGCTGCTGCTGACCGCCCGACAGCTGCGCCGGGTAGCGTGTGGCGAACTCGGAGAGTTTCACCATATCCAGTGCTTTACGTACTTTGGCTTTTCTGTCGACGCTGTTCATTTTGCGCACTGAAAGCGGAAAGGCGAGATTTTGCTCGATGGTCATGTGCGGAAACAGCGCGTAGTTCTGGAACACCATGCCGATATCGCGCTTGTGCGGCGGCAGATTGTGCAGCGGCTTGTCCTTGAGAAAAATCTCGCCGTGGGTCGGCGTTTCGAAACCGGCCAGCATCATCAGGCTGGTGGTTTTACCCGAACCCGACGGGCCGAGCAGGGTGACGAACTCACCCTCTTTGATATCTAGGTTCAGGTCCTTTACGACGGGACGAATGCCATCGTAGGTTTTCTGGATATTTTTGAAACTGACCAGATGTTTCAAGGGGCAATCCTCATTCGTGAGTAGGCACCAAGCATCTTTGCTACTCATCTGCCTGTTCACGGGAAATGAAGAAGCAATGGTTGAACGCTCAAGCGCTATCACCTGCCACCCGGGAGCGAATGGCAGGCTGATCCAGGCAGGTCTGTTACTTCTGGGCAACCCAGGCGTTAAAGCGCTCGGTCAGCGGTTCAATGTTTTCCACCCAGAAATCCACATCAATCGGCACCGAACGGGCAAGGTTTTCAGGGGTTGTCGGCAACACCGCCTGGAGGTCTGCCGGTACCAGCTCGTTGGCTTTTTTGTTGGTCAGGCCGTAAGCGATGAACTTGGGCAGTTTTGCCTGATTTTCAGGCTTGCTGGCGAAGGCGATAAAGTCCATGGCGGCGGCTTTGTTCGCGCTGCCTTTGAGCACTGTCCATGAGTCGATGGCCGAGACGCTGCCATCCCACAGGAACTTGAAGTTCTTGCCTTCGGTGTTGTTGAACCCGGTGATGCGGCCGTTGTAGGAAGAGCTCATGACCACGTCGCCCGCGGTCAGCATTTGCAGGGGTTGGGCGCCGGCTTCCCACCACACAATGCTCGGCTTGATTTGCTGCAGTTTGTTGAAGGCACGGTCGACGCCTTCAGGCGTACGCAGTACCTCGTAAACCTCGGAAGGTTTTACCCCGTCAGCAATCAGTGCGAACTCCAGAGAGTATTTAGGGCCTTTGCGCAGGCCGCGTTTGCCGGGGAATTTCTGGGTGTCGAAGAAGTCGGCCCAGGAGGTCGGTCCGACTTTGAGTTTGTCACCATCCCACGACAGACCGGTGTTCCAGACGATGTTACCGACCCCGCATTCATTCACGGCCTCGGGGATGAAATCAGCCTTGTCGCCGATCTTTGCCCAGTCGATCTTTTCGTAAAGCCCGGACTCGCAGCCCAGTGCAAGGTCTTCAGCTTCAACCTCTACCACGTCCCAATTGGGGTTGCCCGCCTTGACCTTTGCGTCAAGCACACCCACGCCACCGTCCCAGCTCTGGTCGAGTACATTTTTGCCTGTCTGTTTTGCATAAGGGGTGAAGAACAACTCGCGCTGAGCATCCTGGAAATTTCCCCCCAGGAAACGATTGTCAGGTCACGGGCGCTGGCCGCTTGAGAAACGGCAATACCGATGAGGGCAAATCCAAAAGCTGCAAAAGCGTGGCATGGTTTGTGCATTTTGAACCTCGACGCAGATGTTGTGTTGGTGTGGTAAAAATTTTTACCACTCAAAAATATCTCAGGCAAGTCTTATTTTTTGTCAGGTCAAGAAAACTTTAAATCGCCCGGATTACGGCAAGCGATTGTTTTTTAATGCCTAAAATTTGTTGATTGAGGGTTGTTGAGGCCGGGCGAAAAATTCTCTGATGTGTGCAGGAAGCGTTTTGCCCATGAATGAGCCTTCAGGGAATCGTGTTACTTTGTTCCCGTTGGGGTGTGCAGCAGGGTGCGAAACAACCCAAGTCGGGGCGCTTGAATTATTTTTTTACCGTAAAAAGGTCCCCGGCAGCTCAAGGACGGAATCGAAATTTTGCCCACTCGGGTGCCGTATGTCTGAGGAATCAACCGTGATAGAAACATCGGCGACCGGCCGAAGCCCGCATGCTCCAGGGGAGCCCTCTGAGAGTACTGGCGAGCACTACGAAACTGCTTCAGTGGGAGCACGGCTGAAGGCTTTGCGACAAAGTCGCGGGCTTTCGATTCGGGGGCTGGCAGAGCTGGCCGGGGTGCCGCATGCCACGCTTTCGATTATCGAACGGGATAAATCCAGCCCGTCAGTGAGTATCCTCAAGCGCTTGCTGCGCCCCCTGAACGTCACTCTCAGTGTGTTTTTTTCAGACTCTGCCGTCGTCGACCGCGCGGTTTTTTATAAAGCCAGTGAACTGGTAGAGCTGGCTGATGGCAAGAAGCTGTCTTACCGGCAAGTAGGCGCGAACCTGACGAACAGCTCGATGATGATCCTGCATGAGCGCTATGAGCCGGGCGCAGACACCGGGCAGGAAGGTGAAGAGCTTTATTCCCATGAAGCGGAAGAGGGCGGCATCATCATTGAAGGCCGTCTGGAAATGACGGTGGGTGATGAAGTCCGGGTCCTTTCGGTGGGGGATGCGTACTACTTCGACAGTCGGCTTCCGCACCGGATGCGCAATCCTTTTGACGAAGTTTGCATTGTGGTCAGTGCGGTGTCTCCGCCGACCTTCTAAGCCCGTTTGCCCATGGCATCAGCCATGGGTCAATCCCAGGGCGCCTGCAACAACTTCTGTTCCAGAAAGTCGCGAAACGCCCGGATTCTGGGGCTCAAGTGTTTGCGATTGGAGTAGATGAGGTAGATGGGTTCTTTGGCGGGAATGTCGAACGCCTGCAACACAGGCACAAGCCTTCGCGCCTTGATATCGGCACCAATATGAAACTGCGCCAGCTTGACGATGCCGCCGCCGCCCAGCGCTATATCGCGCAGCAGGTCACCCTGCCCGAACACCGCCTTGGGGGTGATCGCAATCGTGACCTTCTCCTGGTTCACCACAAACTGCCAATTGTTCCAGGCGCTGTTGAAGCCGAAGTTAAAGCAGTCGTGAGTCATCAGTTCTTCGGGGTGAACGGGCGTGCCACGGCGTGCCAGATACTCCGGTGATGCACAGGTGACCCAGGCACTTTCGCCGATTTTTCGTGCAATTCGCGATGAGTCGGGCAGCACGCCGCTGTGGATGGCGATGTCGAGCCCCTGATCGAAGTGGTCGACGTACTGTGCGCCGACCTGGATATCGACGGTCAACCCGGGGTAAGTGGCAAGGAACTCCGGCAGCCAGGGCATGATTTGATGCTTGGCGAACGTGGTCATGGTGTGAATCCGCAGCGAGCCACTGACCCGGGTGGGGAAGGCTTCGGCCAACGAATCGGCTTCGGCCATGGCATTGATCACCTCGCGGGCACTGACCAGATATGCCGAGCCTTCTTCGGTGAGCGTGAGGCTGCGGTTCCCGCGCTGAAAGAGCCGCACCTGCAGACGGTTTTCAAGGCGTGTGATCAGCTTGCTGATGGTGGACGGGGTTAACCCGTTCGCTCTGGCTGCCGCAGAAAAGTTGCCATGTTCGTTGGCCCACATGAAGGCCTGCAGTTGCGAAAAATTGTCCATCCAGGTTCCTTGGCGACACAACACAGACCTGTGCAGCCCCCCCTGTGTGGGCGGGCATCGCTACAGTGCGGGGCGTCAGCCTGTCATCTTTGCGCGGCCTGAACAACAGGTTCGCCCTCGCGAAGATGGCCCAGCAGTGCCTGCAGGGGGTGCAGTAATTCTTTGCCTGCCTGACGCTTGACCTGGCTTCTGCAGGAATACCCGTCCGCCAGGAGCGTGCCGTCGCCGTGATGCTGCTCTACCAGTGGCTGCCACGATTGCGAGTAAATGATCTGCGAGGTCTTCACGTTGCGTGTTTCATGGCCGTAGGTGCCGGACATGCCACAGCAACCGCTGGGCAAAACCTTGAGGCTCAGCCCCCATCCTGCGAATACCTTTTGCCACAGGTCAATGCTCGCGGGCTCATTGGTGCGCTCGGTGCAATGGGGCAAGAAGTGAAAGACCTTTTGCGGAGCGGCCGGTGACTGGAGCGGCATGGCGCTCGCCAGCCACTCCTGCGCCAGAGCCACCTGCGGCACCGTGCCGTGATCCAGGGTCTTGGCATATTCCTGGCGGTAGACCAGGGTCATTGCCGGGTCCAGCCCCACCAGCGGCACGCCGCAGTTTTGCAGGGCCAGCAGGCCCCGTGCATTGCGCGCTGCCGCTTTCTTGAAGGCGCCCAGCAGACCTTGCACTTGCAGGGGTTTGCCATTGGGTGCGAAGGGCGCCAGATAGACCTGATAGCCAAGCCGCGTGATCAGCTCGATCCATTGTGCGGCCACCGGCGTTTCGAAATAGCGGGTGAACGCATCCTGAACCAGGATGACGCTGCGCTGGCGCTGTGGGTCGGTCAGTCGCGAAAGGGTTTTGACCGTCGCCATTTGCACGTTCCATGTGGCGCACACCCGGTGAAAGTCCATGGCGCTCAGTAGCGGGCTATCGACCATTCCGACCACATGTTCAAGCATGAACTTGACGGGCCTGGCCCCCATCATGGCGTTGTACAGGCTCGGGAAGCGCGCGATCACGGGAATGCTGAACTCAAGTGAACCGACCACATAGTCCTTGAGCGGGCGCAGGTAACGATTGTGATAAAGCTCAAGAAAACGTGCCCTGAAATCCGGAACATTGACCTTGACCGGGCACTGCCCGGCGCAGGATTTGCACGCCAGGCAGCCGGCCATGGCGTCATAGACCTGATGTGAAAAGTCCTTCTGCCCCAACCGTCGGGCAAGGGTGTTGCGGGCTTTGCCAAGCCAGCTCCCGAGGGACGAAGTTGCAGCCGTATTGCCCAGTACGTCCACGCCTTGCGCACCCTGCAGGCGCAACCATTCGCGCACCAGTGAAGCGCGGCCCTTGGGTGAATGGATACGGTCTCGGGTGGCTTTCCAGGAGGGGCACATGGCGTCATCGGGGTCGAAGTTGTAGCAGGCACCATTGCCATTGCACTGCACGGCACTCTGGTAGCTTTGCCATACCCGTTGATCAATCTGGCGATCGAGGTCGCCGCGCAGCGTAACCTCGTCCACCGCTGTCAGCCTGGCCTGGCTGATGCGCGCCGCAGTGGCAATTTTCCCGGGGTTCAATTGATTGAACGGGTCAAATGCTGCCTTGATGGCCTGGAGCGAGGGGTAAAGGGCGCCAAAAAAATCAGGCACATATTCAGAGCGCAGGCCTTTGCCGTGTTCGCCCCACAGCAGCCCCCCGTACTTTTTCGTCAGCGCCGCGACTGCGTCCGAAAGCGGGCGAATCAGTGCCGCCTGGGCCGGGTCTTTCATGTCCAGGATGGGCCTTACGTGCAGTACCCCGGCATCAACATGACCGAACATTCCGTATTCGAGATTGTGCCCGTCGAGCAGGGCGCGAAACTCTGCGATGTAATCCGCCAGGTGCTCCGGTGGCACGGCAGTGTCTTCGACAAACGGCTGGGGTCTGGCTTCGCCCTGCACATTGCCCAGCAGCCCGACCGAGCGTTTGCGCATGCTGTAAACACGCTTTACCGCTTCGTTGCCGATGGCCAGCGTATGACCCTGACGGCTGACGCCGGTATCGGTTCGAAGGTGCTCGATGAAGTCATTGACGCGCTGCTCCAGCCGCGCCTGGTCGTCGTCGCAGAACTCGATCAGGTTGATACCTGCGGTCGGGCGGTCCGGGTCCTGGGGGAAGTATTCAGCCACGCCGTGCCACACGATGTCCTGCATCGCCAGCATCAGCACTTTTGAGTCCACGGTCTCGATAGACAACGGCTTGAGTGCCATCAACGCCTTGGCATCGCGCAACGCGTCCATAAAGCCGGCATAGCTCACGTTGACCAGAATGGAGTAGCGGGGGATCGGCAGTACATTGAGCCTGGCTTCGACAATAAAGCCCAGGCTGCCCTCGGAACCGCACAGAACACTGTTGAGATTGAAGCCGCCATCCGCCTCGCGCAGGTGGGCAAGGTCATAGCCGGTGAGGCAGCGATTGAGCTTGGGAAAGATGTCCTGGATCAGCTGTTGCTGGTTGTCGGCAATCTCCTGGGTGCAGCGATAGACCTCGCCGATGATGTCCTGGCGGGCGGCTTGCTGCCGGGCCTGGCTGGCGTCCACGGCCTGGCTGTCGAGCCTGCGGCCGCCCATCAGAACGGTCGAAAGCGCCAATACATGGTCGCGGGTTTTGCCATAGGTACAACTGCCCTGGCCGCTGGCGTCGGTATTGATCATCCCGCCAATGGTGGCCCGGTTGGAGGTGGACAGTTCGGGGGCAAAGAACAGGCCGTGGGGTTTGAGTGCAGCGTTCAACTGGTCTTTAACCACACCGCTCTGTACACGCACCCAGCGCTCATCGGGGTTGATCTCGAGAATCCGGTTCAGGTGTCTGGACAGATCGACGATCACCCCGTCGGTGAGTGACTGGCCATTGGTGCCGGTACCGCCGCCGCGGGCAGTCAGTACCACCGAGCGAAACCTGGGCTGCGCCGCGAGCCGGGCCACCAGCTCCACGTCGGCGCAGTGCCTGGGAAATATGGCGGCCTGGGGCAGGCGCTGGTAGATCGAATTGTCGGTCGACAGCACCGTGCGCACAGCATAATCGCTCGCGATTTCGCCCTCGAACCCTTCAGTTTTCAGGTCGCTCAGAAAACTTTGGTACAGGCCTGGCTGGCCATTTACGGGGATGAGGCGGGCGATCATCAAGACGTTTCCTGCAGGCTAAATTCGTTTTTGTATTCGCTTAACGTATGCTCTTTTACAGGCACAAGTCACAGCAGAACTGGATTTGGCCTTATTGTCAGGGCGTCGTCTGCACAGGGCAAACGTAAAACACGCAGCATTTGCATGAGGTTTATGAATGAATCCGAGGCGCCTAACCCCCTCGATGTCGGTACTGGTGGCGTTCGAAGCGGCGGCCAGGCATTGCAGTTTCACCAAGGCGGCTGATGAGCTGTCATTGACCCAAAGCGCTGTCAGCCGTCAGGTGCAGGCGCTGGAGGCTTTACTCGGGGTCGATCTGTTTAACCGTGAGGGTCGGCGTATCGAGCTGACGGCTGCCGGCGCGCTGTATCAACATGAGCTGTCAGCGGCGTTGGGCCGAATCCGTAGCGCGACCCTGCAGACCATTGCCTTCAGTTCAGGGGGCGGCACGCTGCACCTGGCGGTTCTGCCTACGTTCGGTTCGAAATGGCTGTTGCCGCGCATGAATGACTTCTACACCAGGCACTCCGACATCGTGGTGCATATCCACTCGCGTATCATGCACGCCGATCTCGCCAGCGCTGCGGGGGATATGAACGCGATCATCGTGGCCGGTTCGGGGCCATGGCCGGGGTTTATCTCGCACAAGCTGTTGACGGAAAAACTGGTAGTGGTGGCCAGCCCTGCGGCGCTGCCTGAATACCGCGCCATGACCCCGGCGGACCTTGCCGCCAGTCACTCGCTGCTCAATGTGGTGTCCAGGCCCAACGCCTGGTCGGACTGGTTTGAACGCCATGCGCTGGATCATCGGATGATGCGTTCGGGGCCCGGCTTCGAGCTTACCGCGCACTTGATTCAGGCCGTGGTGGCAGGCATCGGCATCGGTCTGGTGCCGCGTATTCTGGTTCAGGATGAGATCAGGGCGGGCACGCTGGTGACCCTGTTCGAACCGATGGAAAGCGGCAGGGGCTATTACCTGGCGTATGCCAGCCGGTACCAGAACCTGCCGTCGCTGATGGCCTTCAGCGAGTGGCTGCAGAGCCTGCCGTTTCCCGACAATTAAACCTTCGGTACCGGTCTTTTATTTAAAGTGCTGTTCATACATCGCGACCTGGTCCGGGGTGATCAGTTTGAAGGGCACCCAGACTTCAGCCTCAACGGGTTCGCCCTTGATCACCTACCGCCCCGGTTATTGGGCGGGCAGTTTTTCCAGTGCGGTGCGCAGTTCATCGGCGGAGGCAAATTCCTGCTGTGCAACCAGGGTGGCGTCGTCCAGTTGCAGCCACAGCACCTTGTCTTCAGCGCCCGGGTAGTTGGCGGCAATACTGCCATCGCGGTCGAGTACAACGCGGTAGCTGTAGTCACGCATGGCCGGGATTGCGATAAATTTGCCGATCAGCGATGGCATGCGCTGCACATCGGCAAGAAAGGCTACATTGCGCGCTTCCAGATAACCCTTGGGCTGGTTTTCCAGCGCGGCCTTCACCAGCTTGGAACCGTCCATGTTGCGCGCCACCAGTAGCACGCGGGTTTTTGCATCCAGAGTAAAGGGCTGATCGTATTGGTCCTGTAAGGTCCAGGGGGTCAGGCGCTCACCGATATTGGCGGCAAATGCGGGTATGGTCAGCGCGCTCAACAGCAACACAAGTGCAATTTTCACCGTTTGATTCCTCTTGTTTCAGGTCGTGTGTGCGCCGGGTCCGGCTTGGTCGCCAACAGGCATGCGAGGCGGGGGATGGTATCTGTGCGGCCAGTTTAACGACACCGGTAAAGTCATGAAGCCGATCTGTTCAGTGCCAGGCCGGGGAGCACATGGCGCATTTATTAGGTGTGCAGGGTTGGAACCAAGTATTTTCAAGATATGTCTACCCGGTGGTGGCCTGTCATATAATCGGCGGTGCTTTTTTGGCAACTCGTGGTAATCAAGGTAAGAGCGTAATGGCTGACTGGCTCCAGCATGACGGTGTAATGGCCCAAAGAATCAGGAATCATGACTGGGCCACTACGTCCCTTGGTTCTCTGAACACTTGGCCGGATGTTTTGAAAACCACTGTAGCGCTGGCGCTGGCTTCGCACTTTCCGCAATCGATTGTCTGGGGCGCGGATTTAATCACCCTGTACAACGATGCCTTTGTGCCCATTCTGGGCAACAAGCCTGAAGCCCTGGGGCGGCCTTTCAACGACGTCTGGAAAGAAGCCTGGAGCGAAATCAGTGCCATTGCCGATTCAGCGTTTGCCGGGCAAGCCACCTATATCGAAAACTTCCCCCTGGTGATTGAGCGCAGTCAGCGGCCAGAGCTGGCTTACTTCACTTTTTGCTACAGCCCTGTGCGCGATCAGTTCGGCCAGGTCGTGGGGATGCTCAACACGGTCACCGAAACCACGACCACGGTGCGTATGACTCAGCGCCTGGCGGTGCTGGATGCCATCGGCAGCGCCGTGATCGAGATCAGCGATCCCCATGCAATCATGCTGACCAGCATGCGCATGCTGGCCGAGCACCTGAAGGTCACTCATTGCGCCTACGCGGACATGGAGGCCGACGAAGACGGATTTTTCATTCGGGACAACTGGCTCGTCGAAGGCGCTACCAGCCTGTGCGGCCAGTACCGCCTGAGTGATTTCGGGGAAGGGGCGCTGGCCTGCCTTCGCGCCGGCCAGCCGCTGGTGATCAATGACATTGCAACCGATCTGGCCCCTGAGGTTGCCGCCATTTTCAGCGCGTTCGGTATTGTCTCTACCTTGTGCCTGCCGCTGATCAAGGGCGGCAAACTGACGGCCTTGATGGCCATTCACGACAAGGTGCCACGAACCTGGTCGGCCTATGAGCTGGCCTTGCTGGGTGAAGTGACAGAGCGTTGCTGGGCCCATATTGAGCGTGCACGTGCCGACGGTGCTGTGCGTGAGGGGCTGGCAGCACTGGAAAGGTTGAACCTGACACTCGAGGAGCGGGTTCAGGAACGAACCGCGCGCCTGCTGGTTGCCGAGGCGGCATTGCGCCAGTCGCAAAAGCTTGAGGCCATCGGCCAGCTCACAGGCGGTGTGGCCCATGACTTTAATAACCTGCTGACCATTATTCGTTCCTCGGTGGACTTTCTGCGCATGCCCAACCTCTCTGCCGAGCGCCGGGAGCGTTACATGAGCGCGGTCTCTGACACCGTCGAGCGAGCCAGCAAGCTGACCAGCCAACTGCTGGCCTTCGCCCGGCGCCAGCCGCTCAACCCTCAAGTATTCAATGTGGGGCGGCGAATACAGGACATCGGTGACATGCTCGATACGCTCACGGGCTCGCGTATTCAAGTCATCGTCCAGTTACCCGAACACGCGTATTACGTGCGTGCCGACTCCAGTCAATTTGAAACGGCGCTCATCAACATCGCCCTCAACGCCCGCGATGCGATGCAGGGCCAGGGAACGCTGATACTGCGTCTGGATCACAGTGGCCCGCTGCCGCCGATCCGCGGTCATGCCGGTTCCAATGAGCACTTCACCGCTGTTTCCTTGCAGGACACAGGCAGCGGAATTGACGCCCGGACCCTGGAGCATATTTTCGAGCCTTTTTTCACCACCAAGGAGGTTGGCAGGGGTACCGGGCTGGGGTTGTCCCAGGTTTTCGGCTTCGCCAAGCAATCTGGCGGAAACGTCGATGTATCGAGTGTTGTCGGTCAGGGCGCGCGGTTCACACTGTATTTGCCGCAGGTCAGTGCCGCCGGGGCCAGTGAGTCGCGCCCCGAGGGCAGGCAAAGCCTTGAGCCGTCCGGAGAAGAGGGCAAATACCGGGTGTTGATCGTTGAAGACAACCTTGAGGTGGGGCGTTTTGCCAATCAGATCCTGCAGGATCTTGGCTATGAAACCGCTTGGGCGGCCAATGCCGAAGAGGCATTGCTGATGGTCGGCACTGATGCAATGGCGTTCGACGCCATTTTTTCAGACGTGGTCATGCCCGGCATGACCGGGGTCGCGCTGGCCAAAGAGTTACGTCTGCGCCGCCCTGAACTGCCGGTGATTCTGGCCTCCGGCTACAGTGACGAGTTGGCCCGCGGCAGTTGTGAGGGGGTAGAGTTTTTGGCCAAGCCGTATTCGGCGGATCAGGTTTCTCGTATTTTGGCCAAGGCTATCAGCAGGAAGTAATTGCAAGCGCAGGGTTGTGACAAGTGATGCTGCGTTTGTTTATGGCAAGTCAAAACTGTCCAGAAGGAAGCGCACAGATGCCCCGTCTCACTGCTAAAGACTTTGCTCCTGAATTGCTTGAGCTGTATGACTTTTACGCCCATGGCCAGATCAATCGGCGCGAGTTTCTTGACCGGGCTGCGATCTTGTCTGTTGGTGTATCGGCGCTTTCAGTGCTGAGCGCACTCAGTCCGAACTATGCCCTTGCCGAGCAAGTGGCTTTTACCGACCCGGACATCGTAGCCGAGTACATCATGTACCCCTCGCCCAAGGGGCACGGGCAGGTGCGCGGTTACCTGGTGCGTCCGGCCGGGGCACAGGGCAAGTTGCCCGCAGTGGTGGTGGTACACGAGAATCGCGGCCTCAACCCCTATATCGAGGATGTCGCCCGGCGTTTGGCCAAGCAGGGTTTTATTGCCCTTGCGCCCGACGGCCTGTCGTCGGTTGGGGGCTACCCCGGCAACGACGAAAAGGGCCTGGCACTGCAGCAGACGGTTGATCCCGAAAAGCTGATGAATGATTTTTTTGCGGCCATTGAATGGTTGATGCAGCACGATGCCAGCACGGGGAAAGTCGGGATTACCGGCTTCTGTTATGGCGGCGGCGTGGTCAATGCGGCGGCAGTGGCGTATCCGGAACTGGCGGCGGCGGTGTCTTTTTACGGACGTCAGCCCGATGCAGATGAGGTCAGCCGGATCGAGGCACCGATCATGCTGCATTACGCCGGGCTGGATACACGCATCAATGAGGGCTGGCCGGCCTATGAGAAGGCTCTAAAAGCCAATGGCAAAACGTACCAGGCGTTTATCTACCCGAACGTGAATCACGGTTTTCATAATGACTCCACGCCTCGCTACGATGAAGCTGCTGCGACGCTGGCGTGGAGCAGGACCCTGGACTGGTTTGGCAAATACCTGTCGGCCTCTTAGCGTTTGCTCGACAGGCGTTTTGGCCAATTGCCGCCACAGGCCCGCTGGCATTCTTCTTCGGAGTCGTAATAGACGTGGGTGGCGGCATTACGCACCCGCACATCGGCCTCCGTCAGGGCCTTGTCGGTCAGCTCGACCATAAAGTGAGCTTCGCCATCAGCCAGGGCGAAGTCTTTGCTGTCTTTGGTGTCGAACACCCATACCACCTTCAGGCTGGCAGGGAAGGCCTCATAGTTGACCGTGTGGGTCAGCCAGACAAACCCCGGAATTTCATCTTTCGCCTTTTCACAGGCAATGGTCAGGGCTTTAACCAGGCGGCGTTCAATTTTGGCCTGGTTGGCTTTGCTTAAAGACATGGGTGAATCCTGTTGGCGGGCGGGGCAAAGGGCCAATCATACGTGAGTTTGGACTTTAGAGTCTGGTTGTGGAGGCTGGCTGCCGGCGATTCGGGGGCCGGGGCTGGTCTGATGCACCTCAGCGATATCATCGCGGGCAAGCCCGCTCCCACAGGTTTGACGCAGCTGTTGTGGGGGGGCGGCTGCCGGCGATTGCCACAGGTTTGATGCAGCTATTGTGGGAGCCGGCTTGCCGGCGATTCGGGCACTGGCGCAGCGGTGAAATATCGGTTTTCGCCCAAAGTGCCACCTGAGGTAGAATGTCGCGGCTTCAGGCTGGCCACCCCGGACTGCAAGGTCCATGCAGGCTCCCCGGAAGGAGCTGCGGGCAGGTCGCAGATCAAAGGGAACGCATTAGTTGCAAGCATGAATGTCACCCAAGTAGCTGAAGCCAAAATCAATAAGAGATCAGCGCCCAAGGTACATAAAAGTGAGGTCTATAGTGTGCATAGGCCTTATAACTCTACCCGTTCAAGGCTTGAAGGCTGGTCCGGTTGCAGGCGAGACGCCTGCAACGAGTCGAGCTCTGTCATGAACCGCGTGCCGGGTAGATGGCGTTTTATCTTAGGTACCAAAAATGTTAAAAAAAATGAATAAGGGGCTACTGGGCCTGGCGCTGACCATGGGGCTTACGTCCGTGCAGGCTGCCGAGACCAAACAGGTTGATGTGCTGCTGATCGGTGGCGGCATCATGAGCGCAACCCTGGGTGTCTGGCTCAATGAGCTGGAACCGGGCATGTCGATGGAGATGATCGAACGTCTCGACGGCGTGGCACTCGAAAGCTCCAACGGCTGGAACAACGCGGGTACCGGTCACTCGGCTCTGGCCGAGCTGAACTACACCCCCGAAGACAAGAACGGCAATGTAGAAATCCCGAAGGCCATTGAAATCAATGAAGCCTTCCAGGTATCGCGTCAGTTCTGGTCGTGGCAGGTCAAGAATGGCGTGCTGAAAGATCCGCGTTCGTTCATCAACTCCACTCCGCACATGAGCTTTGTGTGGGGCGATGACAACATCAAGTTCTTGAAGAAGCGCTACGAAGCACTGCAGGCGAGCCCGCTGTTCGCCGGTATGCAGTACTCCGAAGACCCGGTTCAGATCAAGAAGTGGGTTCCGCTGATGATGGAAGGGCGTGACCCGAACCAGAAAGTCGCGGCCACCTGGTCTCCGATCGGTACCGACGTGAACTTCGGCGAAATTACCCGCCAGTTCGCGGCTTACCTGCAAACCAAGCCCAACTTCTCGCTGAAGCTGTCGAGTGAAGTCAAGGACATCACGCGCAACGATGACGGCACCTGGCATGTGGTTTACAAGAACCTGAAAGACGGTTCCGAAACGGCCACCGACGCCAAGTTTGTGTTTATCGGCGCCGGCGGCGGTGCACTGCACCTGCTGCAGAAGTCCGGCATTCCTGAAGCCAAGGAGTACGCAGGCTTCCCGGTTGGCGGCTCGTTCCTGGTAACCGATAACCCGACTGTTGCCCAGCAGCATTTGGCCAAGGCTTACGGCAAGGCTTCGGTTGGCGCGCCACCGATGTCGGTTCCTCACCTGGACACCCGCGTGCTCGATGGCAAGCGTGTGATTCTGTTTGGCCCGTTCGCCACCTTCTCCACCAAGTTCCTCAAGGAAGGCTCGTACTTCGACCTGCTGACCAGCACCACTCCCCACAACATCTGGCCAATGACCAAAGTCGGTATCGAACAGTACCCACTGGTTGAGTACCTGGCCGGCCAGCTGATGCTGTCGGACGAAGACCGCTTCAACGCGCTGAAAGAGTACTTCCCGAACGCCAAGTCTGAAGACTGGCGCCTGTGGCAAGCCGGCCAGCGTGTGCAGATCATCAAGCGTGATGAAGAGAAGGGCGGCGTATTGAAACTCGGTACCGAGATCGTCAGCGCCAAAGATGGCAGCATCGCCGGTCTGCTGGGCGCTTCGCCTGGTGCATCGACCGCTGCTCCGATCATGCTGACCGTGCTTGAAACCGTGTTCAAGGACAAGGTGGCCAGCCCTGAGTGGCAAGCCAAGCTGCACCAGATCGTGCCGAGCTATGGCACCAAGCTCAATGGCGATCCGGATCGTGTTGCAAAGGAATGGGCCTACACCGCCGAAGTCCTGCAACTGACTCCGCCACCGGCGATCCCGGCAGCAACCCATACTGCGACCCCGTCTGACGCACAGGCCAAGCCTGCGCCAGGCAATCCAGCGGCCGACATGGCGCTGTAAAAAATAAGCCCCGCCAGACGTTCGTCTGGCGGGGCTGCTTTCTTCGAGTCTCCCTGCGCAACATCCCCCTCGCTCAGCTCACTGGGTACCGAACAACGCGGTCCAGTAAATCCCTGCGTCACTTTTCGGATCTACCGCATAAGCGGCCCCCAATTCACGGAACTGCGGGTTCATCACATTGGCGCAGTGCCCGGGGCTGGCCAGCCAGCCATCGACCACCTTGCGGGGTGTGTCATGACCTGCGGCGATGTTCTCGCCGACCTGTTGGGCGATATACCCCGCCAGCTCGGCGCGATCACCCGGTGTGCCACCGGTGCGATCCTTGTGATCAAAGTAGTTGTTGTTGGCCATGTCCCGGGTATGGGTCTCGGCGGCGGTCGCCAGCGTTGCATTCCATGTCAGCGGCGTAGTGGGGCTGAAAGCCTGGGTGCCACACTGGCGCGGTTGAGTGCGGGCGCTGTTGATCAGGTCCAGGACCTTCTGGCCTTCGACCTGGGCGTCGCCCAGACGTGCTGACAGCAGGGGGCGCGCCAGCACGATGCGCCAGTCCCGGTCGATATGGCTGACGCCGATATCGACAAATTGCGGGTCCAGCACCACTTTGCAGAAGCTTTCTTGCACCGCTTTTAGTGCGGCCGGGGCATCACGTGGCCCGGAGAGATTGATGGCCTGCACGTTGACCATGGGGTAGGCGGCACGCCCGAGGTCTTCCTGCAGGTCGCCAAAGCCGCTGACCGGCAGAATCAGGCGGGTATCTGTGGTCAGTGGCGGCAATTCTTGCGAGGCCTGGCCTGCGCATGACTGGATCTGGCTGCGGTAGGCGTTGATCGCTTCGACCAGTTGCGACTCTTCGCTGGCGGTAGCCGCGCCGCTCAATACCAGGCCCAGGGTCAGGGCGGTAAAACGGGTCAGGGTGAAATGAACACGCATAAAGGTTTCCTTTGTCCGGAGTGCGCCCATGATGCGTTATTTCACCCCGGCCGGGGCAATCGCTTTTTTAGCCTTTTGCCTGCGCCACAAAAGCCCGGGCTTTGGCGGTCAGTTGATCGATCTGTCGGTCGCGTTTTTTCTCGGCGTCGAGCATCGCTTTTTTGCCGTTGCGTTGCAGCAGGTAGGTATGAATCTGCCGCACCTCGGTCGAACTGTAGACCGCGGCCACATCAAGCACGCCCATCAGGCCGTCAGTGCTGTGGTCACGGGTGTTCATCAGCACTTGCGGGCCGCGAGTACCAAGGATCTGAAAGCCCATCTCTGCATAGGCCGCCACCTTGCTCACGCTGCAGGTCAATTCACTGTGGGGATAGCGGCTCACCACCTGTGTGACCATGTCCCGGATCACGCCCAGGTGACGATGGCTGGCCAGTTCTGCCATGTAAGCGATGCCGCACGCTTGCGGGTCATCCTTGACCGGCAGGTACAGCACGAAGCCGGTGACTTTTTCCGGATCCTGTTCATCGGTGGCGACAATCAGCTCAACCGCAATCCCCTTGCCGCCGCCCAGCGCCTCCAGGTACAGATGCACTTCGTAGCCAATTGCATACTGATAGATGCTGTACAGCAGATTGCTCGGGGCAATTTCCATCGCACTGATGTCAGTGAGATGGTCGACCACCAGTTGCAGGATCTGGCTCTTGAGCGGTTCGGGGCAGGGGGTGTCGAAGTGGGTGAGGGTAGTCATGAATCTTTGTCTCCGGGTGCCGCAAAATATCGGTAGGAGCGCGCTTGCTCGCGAGCTGTTTAAGCGCTCGCGAGCCAGCGCGCTCCTACCAGGCTGGCGGGTTTAGCGCTGGCTCAACCCGAAGTCATGCAGTGCACGGGCAGCCGGTTCAATTTCGGCGACCTGTGATTGGTGAG
Organism: Pseudomonas versuta; assembly: GCF_001294575.1. Classification (NCBI taxonomy): domain Bacteria; kingdom Pseudomonadati; phylum Pseudomonadota; class Gammaproteobacteria; order Pseudomonadales; family Pseudomonadaceae; genus Pseudomonas; species Pseudomonas versuta. The sequence continues at coordinate 2,333,394 of NZ_CP012676.1, read as the reverse complement.
CGGCGACGTCCAGATCTTCGGGCAATTCAAAATTGTCCTGTTCGGCACAGTCGGCGATGGTCTGCAGCAGTTGCGCCTGGACCGCAGGCAGTGGCGACCAGTTGGCCACGGCCACACCGCGCAAGTAACCAAAGCACCATTCTTCGGCAAGTGTTACGGCCTGGCCGTTATGCTCGGTTTCTTCGAACCGGGGGGCGAATGCTGTGCTGCCTTCGGCCAGTTGGCGGGCCAGGGTGTTGATGTGGCGCACACTCAGCTCGATGAACTGCTTGGCTTCATCGGGACTTTCCCAATTCGGGTTCTGGCCGCCCCAGATAGCCGGGAACCAGTCAGCGATGTCGACCTGTGCCGGGCTTGAGACCAGCGCGGTGAAGAAACCATCCAGCTCGCAGGTATTGAGCACGGAATTGTCGTCGCCATGTTTGAGCAGGATGCCTTCGAGACACTCAAAGTCGGCGGCGTTCAGCGGTTGCGTTTGCATGGACAGATTCCTTGGCCGGTTGCGCATTTGGAAATGCGGGGCTGAGCTTTAAAAAGTCGCGGAGAATGCCTTTTACCGCGACTTAAATCCAGCGCCAATTGCCTTGCGCACGTTAATCAACCTGAACAATAGACTCGACCACAAAGTATTTAAACCCGGCTTTGGCCAGGGCTTTTTTCGCTTCCTGTTCTGCATCGAACCGGCTCAGGGTCTTGGCATCGTGTACGAAGCGGGTTTCTTCGCCGTCGTACTCTTTGCTCACCTGCAAGGTCACGCGCAGCATCGGGCCACGGCGCTTGACCGGCACCTTTGACGGTTCCTTGGGCGACAACGGGGCAGCCTTTACCGGCACGGGCTCGGGTTTAACAATAACTGGGGGGGCGACAGGGGGCGTGGGTGTGTCAAGGCCGAGCGCTCTGCGCATTTCGTCCTCGGTGAATCCGGAGCTCATGTTAAGACTCTAATTAATTTAAAAGACGCGCTTATAGGGTGCTGCGAGAGTCATGGCAAGCTAATTCATTCAGCAGTTACCAAATAAAGTCTTTTTAGCCATCAAACACCCTTGCGAGGTGCGACTCAGGTGTCGCGCAGCAAGTCCTGACTGTCCAGCAGCTTGTAGGCAATTTCGGGGTGTTTTTCCAGGGCGCGGCGGATGGCAGCAGGGATCTCCTGGCGGGTTTTGCGGCAAAGACCGGGCTGTTCCAGCACCCGGATGCCGATGCCGCGCATGGTCCGCACTTCATTGAAACTGGGTTCGATGGCCACCCTGATGCCCAATTGCTGGTGCATGCGGCGTTGCATGTGTTCCAGCTCGCTGAGGCTCTGGATATTTTCCAGTCGCTCAAGCAGGACTTTTTCCGCCTGGCGGGTGAGGCCGAGGATACGCAGGTCGGTATCAGGCGCAGCCAACAGCTGTTCCCGCTCGCAAATGCAGGCGCCGGGAGGGCAGGGTGAGCGAACTGGCTGAGAAAGGGTCATCGGACTGAGCATAGCCACATTGCCTTGCCCCGTGTTGATCAGGGCGTTTTCAGGCGTTGGGTAACCAGTGTGATCAGTTCGTTGATCATCGGTTCAAATGCTTGGGCGGTGCAGGTTTGCCCGAGCATGACGGTGCGTGTCGTCAAATGGGAGAACAGTGCATCAAACAGAATGGGTGGCAGTTCGGAGAGGTACGTGTCGGCTGCAATCAGCCCGCGCTGGCGCTGTTGTTCCAGCAAACTGAAAATTGATTGATGCCAGACCCTGGGGCCATGCTCGTACCATGTCTGACCCACCTGTGGCACTTGCGCCGAGCCGTTGACCACCAGGCGGTAGAAGTCGACATGCCGGGGGCTGGTAACCACTGCCACCAGGTTCTGGAGAATCAATTGCAGGCCTTCAGTCAGCTCGACCCGTGAAGTGTCCAGTTGCTTGAACTCAAGGATGAAGTCTTCGCACAGGTACTCGACGACGGCCACCAGCAAGTCGGCCTTGCTCCCGAAATATCGGTAGATCGTGGCTTTGGAGCCGCCGGCGGCGGAGACGATGGCATCCATGCTGAGGCCATCGTAGCCCTGCTGCAAAAACAGTTCGCTTGCCGTGACTAACAGGTTGCGCCGTTTCTCCTCACTCCGGGTCGGGGTTGAAGTCGGTGAACGGTGCAACTGCGACATGGGGACTACTCTTTTTCGGGAAGCGCGTACGCTATCACGTAATCCCCGCGATCTGGAGACTGACGTGCTCCACCTGCGACTACCACCACATACTGGCGGCCGGTGTGCGGGGAGCGGTAGGTCATCGGTGTCGCTTGACCGCCCACCGGTAAACGGCCTTTCCAGACTTCCTGGCCGGTGGTCATATCCATGGCGCGCAAGTAGTAGTCCTGAGTTCCGGCATAAAACACCAGGCCGGAACCGGTAGTTGCGCCGCCGCCCAGGGTCGGCATGCCCAGCGGAATCGACAAGTTCGCCCGCACGCCATTGATTACAGCGTCTTCAACCGTGCCGGCCGGTCTTTCCCAGACTTTTTTCCGGGTGTTCAGGTCAATCGCGGCAAACACGCCCCAGGGTGGGCTTTGGCACGGGATACCCAGTGGCGAGTTGAAACTTTTGTGGTCAATGACAAATGGCGTGCCATCCATTGGATAGGTACTGCCAACGCCATGCCCGGACTTGAGATGTGTCAGGTCGACGTTTTCGCGGGGCACCAGCTTCACGACCTGCGGAATACGGATGTCGTTGACGAACAGGTAGCCGCTGGTCTCATCAATAGCAGCGCCGCCCCAGTTAAAACCGCCGTAGTAGCCCGGGTAAATCAGTGTGTCCTGGGTGCTGGGGGCCGTGAACTCGCCCTTGTAATTGAGCTTTTTGAAGTCGATGCGGCACATCAATTGATCGAAGAACGTCGCTCCCCACATGTCTTTTTCCGTCAGCTGACGGGCACCGAAGGTAGGCATGTCCACTGAATAGGGCTGGGTTTTGGCGACCCAGTCACCCGCAGCATGTTCCTGCGGCACAGGTTTTTCGACCACATCGGCAACAGGTTTGCCATTACGACGATCGAGCATGAAGATCTGACCGCGCTTGGTCAGCTGAATCAGTACCGGTATTGTTCCGCCGACACCGTCAGGTATGTCATACAAGGTGGGTTGCGACGCGACGTCGTAGTCCCAGATATCGTGGTGTACGGTCTGGAACGTCCAGCGCTCACGGCCGGTGGCCATATCCAGTGCAACCACGGCCGAGGAGTACTTCTCGGTCAGTTCAGGGCGATCGCCACCCCAGAAATCCGGCTGCTGATTGCCCGTTGGCAGATACACCAGGCCCAGTTCGTCATCGAACGCAGGAGTCGACCACATGTTCGGCGTACTGCGGGTATAGGTTTCGCCTTGGGGTGGCAGCTTGGTGATTGACGGTTTGCCCAGGTCCCAGGCCCACACCAGTTCACCGGTATCCGCGCTGAATGCTCGCACAACGCCCGATGGTTCATCGGTTGAGCGGCCATCGAATACCCAGCCACCGAGAATAATCAGGTTGCGCGAAACAGTCGGTGCAGAGGTATAGGCGTAGTAAGGGACGTTTTCCATGACCTGGCCCAGGCCGGTGGTCAGATCCACCGATCCCTTGTTACCGAAGTCCTCGCAAGGCTTGCCGGTTTCGGCATCGATTTCCAGCAGCCGCGCATCCATGGTCACTTGCACGATGCGTTTGGCGCAGCTGGAGCCTTGTGTCGTTGCTGCCGGCTTGAGGTCGGCAAAGGCATACGGCCGCTCGACTTTGGCCGGCTCGTAGTAGCTGACGCCGCGGCAACGGTTCCAGGTTTTGGTATTGGCCGGTTTGGGGTCGAACACCCAGCGCTGCTGACCGGAGTCTGCATCCAGCGCAATCACTTTGCTGGTCGGGGTGCAGGTGTACAGGGTATCGCCCACCTGAATCGGGGTGTTCTGGTACTCCGACGCGCCTTCGGCGATCTCGCCGGTACGATAGGTCCAGGCGACCTGCAACTGGTCCACGTTGTCCTTGTTGATTTGCGCATGTGGCGAGAAGCGGGTACCTGCCGGGTTGCTGCCGTAATGACTCCAGTCAGCGACAGTTTGATCGTCGCTGGCTTGCGGTTGCGCGACGGGCAGGGCTTTGCCTTGCATCACTCCGTGCGGGGTGAAGAGGGCGTTTGCACCCATCACCAGCACAGCGGCAAACGCGACTGCCGAGCAGTAACTCGCAACACGCTGGCGACCCCGGCTCAGCCACGGGTGCAGCAGCGAAGCCAGCAGACCTATGACCAGAAAGGGTGCCAGACGCGGCACCATCGGCCAGAAAGTGAAGCCTGCTTCCCATACTGACCAGATAACAGTGATTACAAAGACAATGGCGAAAACCGCGGTGGCTGCGGGTTTTACCCGTAGATACAGGACACCGCAAAGTACCAGTGCGAAACCCGCCAGCAGGTAGTACCAGGAGCCGCCGAGCATCACCAGTTGCGCGCCCTTGATCGCCAGGAACAGGCCGCTCAGTCCAAGCAGAATCCCGAAGACGGCCAGCAGCAGCTGTCTCCCTTTAGAGGCCGGGGCCTCTGGTTTAGCGTTGTTCATTACGTAGATCCCTGAAGCCGGCAGCCAAGGCCTTTACATGCACTGCGGGCGTAGGTTTTAGAATGGTACTGTACAGTACAGTTTTTATTCTGAGCCTGTTTTTGTCACAAATAAAGACAATTTGTCGCAGGGATGAAATTTTGTTTAAGGGCGTGGCCACGCCCTTGTCCCGTAACGAATGGGCTTGAACTCAGACAGTCGGGCTTGCCGAGTCTTCGTCGAGGATCCCGGCATACAACTGACGATCGATATTGGCGCCACTGAGAATCACCGCTACACGCCGCCCCTGCTGCAGTGCCTGTTCCTTGATCAGGCCAGCCAGCGCAGCGGCACCCGCACCCTCGGCCGTGTTGTGGGTGGTTTCATGGCACAGGCGCATGGCGCAGGCAATCTCCCGGTCTGACACGCGAATAACCCGTGCGGCGCCTTTGGCGATGATTGCCAGCGATTCGGGCAATGGCTGGCGGCAGGCCAGGCCATCGGCAAAGGTGTGTGCGGTATCGGTGCAGATAACCCTGCCTTGTTCAAAGCTTTGCGCAAAGGCATCGGCATGGCTCGACACCACACCGACGATCTCGGTCTTCAGCCCCAGCAGATCGCGGGTGCGGATCAGCCCGCAAATTCCCGAGCCCATGCCGATGGGTACATACACCGTATCCAGTTCACTCACGGCTTCGAATAACTCCAGGGCGTAGGTCGCCACTCCGCGAATCAGGTCGGGGTGGAAGGCCGGGACCAGATGCAAGCCATGGTTTTGTGCCAGGGCGGCGGCTTTGCTGCGGGCTTCGTCGAAGTCCTTGCCGCACTCGATCACGCAGGCGCCCATGGCGCGCATGGCGGCGTTTTTTTCCCGTGAATTGCCTTCGGGCACCACGATGCTGATCTTCAGCCCCATGCGGCTGGCGGCCAGCGCCAGGCTTTGCCCGTGATTGCCACGGGTAGCGGTCACCAGCCCCTTGATAGCGGGTTCGCGGGCAAGCAGGCCTTGCACATACAACAAGCCGCCACGCACTTTGAATGCGCCGGTGGGGGTGTGGTTTTCGTGCTTGACCCACACCGTGCAGCCCAAACGATCGGCCAGCACCGGCCAGGCCAGCTGCGGGGTAGGCGCCATGCTGCGATACACATCAGTCGCGGCGAGGCGAAGGGAGTTCAAATCAAACATGGCGCACCGTCATCAAGGGGTTTACTCGATTCTAGGCGCGCTGCATTGTATGGGCCGATCCTTATATTGCATGGCCAACAATAAATGTGGATACCTGACCTCGGCGATTCCCAACAACCGCGCTACCTGGCGCTGGTAGAGGCCATTGCCCGGGCCATTGCCTGTGGCGATCTCAAGCCGGGGGCACGCCTGCCACCGCAACGGCGGCTGGCCTGGGCCCTGGGCTGCAATCCCAGCACCACCATGCAGGCTTACCGCGAGGCTGCGCGCCGGCACCTGGTATCGGGGGAGGTCGGGCGCGGCACCTACGTGCTGGCGGGCAGTCAGGAGGCCACACTGTTTCGTTTGCAGCAGGTCGACGAGCAGGCTGCCCGGATTGATTTGCGAACCAATGTCCCGGCCATTGATCACATCGGCCAAAGCGATGCGCAGGCGTTGTCGGGCTTGCTCGCGACCGGCCAGGCAATTCGCTTGCAAAGTTATCTGAGTGCCGCGGACTTGCTCCGGGCGCGGGTGCTGGGTGCGCTGTGGCTCAAGGGTCGGGGCCTGGAGCTGGCAGTAGAAAACATCATGCTCTGCACCGGTGCCCAGCAAGGCCTATTCACGGTGTTGCTGTCGTTATGCCAGGCCGGCGAGCCGGTACTGGTTGAAGCCTTTACCGCGCCGGGCATCAAGGCCGCCTGCGCGCAGTTGCGGTTGCCCATGCACGGCGTGGCGATGGATCGCCAGGGCATTGTGCCGGAGGATTTTGACCGCATGATCCGCGCCACGGGCGCCAGAATTGCAGTGCTCACGCCGACCCTGCAAAACCCGACTTCAGCGCTGATGGGGGTCGAGCGCAAACAGGAGATTGCCCGGATCGCCCGGCGCCATGGGGTCTGGGTGGTCGAAGACGATGTCTACGGAGCGCTGACCGACAGCCCCCCGCTGTACCGCTATTTGCCGGATTTCGGGGTGCTGGTGAGCAGTTTGTCCAAAACCGTCGCGGCGGGCGTGCGGCTGGGCTGGATCGCTGCAAGCGCGCAACTGCTGGCGCGTATTGACCCCCATGCACAGTCCGCGCACTGGGGGGTTGCGCCGCTGTGCGTGGCCATTGCCTGCCAGTGGATCAGCGATGGAACGGCCCATGAGCGTGCGCAGTGGCAAACCCTTGAAGTGGCCCGGCGCTGGCGTCTGGCGAAAAAACTGCTGGGTGCGGGCATGTCCCCGTCCGACACCCCGTCGCCGCATATCTGGCTCAGCGTTGCCGAGGGCGATGTGTCGCTGGCCGAGGCCTGTCGTGCCGCTGGAGTGGATGCAGTGCCTGCGGAGGTATTTGCGGTGAAATCCACCACCCTCAATGCACTGCGCATCAGCCTGACAGCTGCCGAAAGTGCCCAGACCCTGAAAGTGGCACTGGAGCGTATCGCCGGTATCATCCGCCAGCAAAATAACCGGCAGAAGCGGGCTAGCGACCACAGTACCGACACCGACCAAGGACATTTATGCGCAGAGAAATAGGCTACTGGCACCGCGAAGGCCGCGAGTTGTTTTACTACCTGGAATTCAGGCCCGAAACGGCCGAGTTCTACCTGACCTGTGAACACACCCCCGGCGAAGGCCCCGGCAGTACGCGTTCGGTGTTACTCAGCGAGGCCCGCGGCGAGCGTTATTACGAAGACGCGTTGCTGATTATCAAGGAGGAGTTGTTCAAGCAATACACCGTGTGAACTGACCCCAGGTGTTGAACACCCATTCATAGGTTCCCTTCAAGGCAACGAGTACCGATAATGCCGCCGGCCTGGCAGACGCCGGGTAAGGAAATAGCGACTCAAAGGAGCTGTAGATGCGCGTGTTATATGTTTTTGCCTTGTTGGGCACCCTGTTGTTGACCGGCTGCGCCGGCAACCCGATGACTCCTGTGGCCGACCAGACGCTGCCAGACGTTGCCCCGGACATGGCGCAAGTGGTCTTTATGCGCGATGCCTTTACCGGTAAAGCGATTACCTCGTCGCTGTATGACGTGACGGATGGCAAGACCCAATTCATTGGGGTCATGGCCAACGGTACGAAAATCGCGCACCCGGTCACCGCGGGCAAACACACCTTTATGGTGGTGTCCGAGGCGGCTGACTTTATGGAAGCTGACCTGGTGGCCGGCAAAACCTACTACGCGCTGGTAACGCCGCGTATGGGTTTCTGGAAAGCCCGTTTCTCTCTGTGGCCGGTCAGCAACGACCCGGATGCGTCCCACAGTCTGAAGTCGAAAAACTTCCAGGGCTGGGTTGAAGACACCGACCTGGTGATCAACTCGCCCAAGTCCCTGGCCTGGTACGAGCGGGTCAAGGCCAGCGTTGAGAAAAAACGTGCCGAGTACTGGCCGGTATGGCAGGAAAAGAGCGCCGAAGCTGTTGCCGAGCGCACCCTTAAGCCTGGCGATGGCTTGTAAGTGAATACGCCGGGGTGACGTCACCCCGGCGGTTTAAAACACCACCTCGCTGACCTGCAATACCCAGGCGATCGCCTGCTTCCTCTCATCCCACACATAGCGAAAATGCGGACCCTGCACCGGCAACGTCAGTGCGGGCGGGCGAAACGCTGCCACGCATTCATGGCCCTCGAGGCGCACGCTGTTGTACAGCAAGCCCCAGGCACCTTCTTCACGCAATGGGCGGGCAAAGGCCTGGGAGATGCCATAACTGGCAGGGGAGGGCTGATGCAGGGAGGGTTCTGCGCGCACGTCGATCATTGGCCGACACACCGTGTTGATGTAAGTGCGCAGGGTGATTTCAATGCTGGCTTCCTGAGTAGCACGCCAGAATTGCTCCTGATGAAAGCAGGTCTCGGCGATCGCTGCTTCGACACTGCTGGCGCAGTAATACACCCCGTAGCTGCCATCGGTAAAACGACTGGCCCGGCCAATATGGGTAAAGGCCGCCATCACCGGGGTTGATCCTTGGCCAGACAGCCGGTCTTCAGGCCTGACCCGTGCGAGCAGGCCGGCTTCATCGCGCAGCCGGTCATTGGTCAGCCCTTCCAGGGCATAGGCCAGTTCGAGGTCTGCCGGGTCGAGGGTGTCTTCAAACACCGAGATCGGCGGGAACGCACTATTGATGATGCGCCAGGCCTTGTCCCAACCGGGTAAAACGCCGGGCATCAGCCGCGGACCCCGTCCAGATAGCGACGTACGTCAGCCAGGTCGACAACCTGACCGCCGAGCATGTAGCTCAAGGCCGTCTGGCCATTGAACGGTGCCGCGGTATTGGGCTTGTGGACCCACTCATAGGCCCGTTCAGGCTGGTTGCTGAACAGGATGCGCAACGCTTTGTGCACCCCCATGAGGTACGAAATGCGCTCCAGGGTGTCGTGGGGCAACCGCACATTGGGCAGCTTTTTGTATTTGAAATAGGTGGTATTGCCGATGGCCCCCAGCAGCGTGCATTGCTGCTCCTTGCTGCAACCCCAGTGTTCCATGAGGTTGAAGAAAAAGGTCAGGGCGACGCGCCCGGCATCACCGGTCGTGATATCGGGCTCTATGTTTCTGGCGGCGAGACCCATGGCGTTCTCCTTGCGATAAGGTAATTATTACCTTACTCCGCATCTGTACATTTTCAACTATTTTGTTCGTAAGCGAATAGGTTTGTGCAGTCACTGCGGCAGGCTGCGCCAAGAATTACAAAGCCATTGGGGATTTCAATGTGCTGGCCCGGCTCATGCAACGCTGACGACGTTCATCCACGCGCTTGGCGAACCAGGCCGTGGTCAGGTTGCGGGTGATTTTCGGGCTTTGCAGGGTAATGCCCGGCAGCACGGCGCGGGGCAGCGGCTTGCCTTGCTGGCGGTCAGCCAGCGCAAACACCTTGCGGTACACATCGGTCTGGTCAAACTCCAGACGGTCGCCCTTTAACAGCTGGTTTCTGATGGCGTTATCACTGAGGTTCAGCTGCTTGCCCAGTGCGCGCACCGCCCGCTCGGTTGAGCCCAGGGCATAGGATCCAGGAATGGTCAGATCACCATCCAGGGTCAGAGGTATGCCGGAAACCTGGCTCACAGCATTTTGAAAAGCGGCATTGCGACTGGCGTACCAGCCGGCATTAAAGTCGGCGAAACGGTACAGCGATTGTGTGTAGTCGACCGGGTAGCCCAGCAAGTGGGCGATACCGAAATACATGCCGCCACGGCGGGTGAACACTTCCTGTCGGATTGTGCCTGCTACCGGGTACGGATAATCGCGCGCCTGCTTTTGTGCAAAGGCAATGCTCACCTGCATCGGGCCGCCGGTGTGCACCGGGTTCAAATTACCGAACAGGCTTTTACCCAGCGGTACCATGCCAATGAAATCATCAAAAATGGCACTTAACTCGCCTTCGGTACGGGCCGCATCGAGCCGCTGATTATAGGTTTTGCCAGTTGGCGAACTGATGCTCAGTGCACTGCGCACCACGAATTCGGGGATATGCAGTTTGCCGGCCCGGCGGTTGATTTCAGTGCGGGCGATTTTGGCCAGGCCCGGCACCGGCGGGTCGGCCTGAAAGTTGGATTCCTGCTCAGTGACGGCCAGCACCGAACACAGGTTTTCATCCGTCGGGGCAAGGCCCTGGGCAGAAAACGCGGCATGAATGTCAGTGGCCCAGCCCTGGCGATCGGCAATCCTGGCCGGCAGCAATTGCACGATCCTGGCGCGTACTTGCTCCGGGGTCTGGCCGGGTACAGTGCGGCTGCTCTGGCTGCTGCAACCGGCCACCACTGCTAACGGAACAAGCAGCAAAAGCCGCAGGAAAAATCGATTCAACAGGGTTTAACTCCTCAAAAATTTTGGCCAGGGCGCGTGGCTTAATCGTCCCGGGTAAGGACTTCCAGCAGTTGGATCTCGAACCTGAGGTTGGAGTTCGGCGTGATGTGCGCGCCCATGCTTCTCTCACCATAGGCCAGGTGTGCCGGAACCTGCAGGGTACGCGTACCGCCGACCTGCATGCCCATCAGACCGATGTCCCAGCCTTTGATGACGCGCCCGGTACCAATCACGCACTGGAACGGTTTGCCGCGTTCGAACGATGAGTCGAACACCGTGCCGTCTTCGAGCCAGCCGGTGTACTGGGTGGTGATCAGGGCACCCTTGACCACGGCTTTGCCTTCGCCCTGTACCAGGTCATTGATCTTTAGTTCGTCAGTCATGATGCGGGCTCAAAAAAGTGTGCAAGGGCAACAGTTTACCCTGCAGGAGCGAGCTTGCCTGTGATCCTTTTTCCACGGCGGTGCGCAATATTGAAGCGCCAGAGCCTGTGGATTCAGCCGGCAATTTAAAATTTTTTACTCGGCAAAGCCTCTAAAACACAGGTCCCGGGGAACTTTGTAACGAGTATCACTATCAAATGCGCTTTACTCTTAAATGAGAGTGTTTATCATTACAGCCCTTGCAGTGGCGGGGATAGCTAAATGCCGAGGGGTCCTTCCGGAGCCGTTCGCAGCGATTCCAGCCTTAAGTCTGCTGAGCACACTCCATTGTTAAGGGATCAACTGGACATGTCGTCTCGATTCAAACGCAGTCAATTTTCTTTGGCCATTGTGGCCGCACTTGCTTCGCCAACCTTGCTCGCCGACGTGCTGGAGCGTGATCGCGACGAGGTGCCGATCGAAGCCGGCGACCTGCCGGTAGAGGGCACCAAACAAGCGCTGCAACTTGAAGAAACCCGCGTTTTGGGCACCGCTGCTCAAGAGTTGAAGCAGGCGCCGGGGGTCTCGATCATCACCGCAGAGGACATCAAAAAGCGTCCTCCGGCCAACGATCTCTCCGACATCATCCGCCGTGAGCCCGGGGTCAACCTCACCGGTAACAGCTCCAGCGGTAGTCGCGGTAACAACCGCCAGATCGACCTGCGCGGCATGGGCCCGGAAAACACCCTGATCCTGATTGACGGCAAGCCGTCTTCTTCGCGAAACGCCCAGCGCTATGGCTGGAGCGGCGACCGTGATACCCGCGGCGAAACCAACTGGGTTCCGGCCGAAGAAGTCGAGCGTATCGAAATCCTGCGTGGCCCGGCAGCTGCCCGCTACGGTTCGGGCGCCATGGGCGGGGTGGTCAACATCATCACCAAGCGCCCGTCCAGCAAACTCAGCGGCTCGCTCACGGCGTATTACTTGTCCCCTGAGGACGATGCCGAAGGTGTCAGCAAGCGCACCAACTTCAACCTCAGTGGCCCGATCACCGATGATCTGGTGTTTCGTGTCTACGGCGGCGTAAACAAGACCGACGCCGACGATCCTGGCATCAACACCGCAGCCCAGGCCTCGCCTGACAGCGTGGTGGCGGGGCGCGAAGGCGTGCGCAACAAGGACGTCAACGGCTTGCTCAGCTGGCAGTTCACCCCGGAACAAAGCCTGGACCTGGAAGCCAGCTACAGCCGCCAGGGCAATATCTTTGCCGGTGACACCATGCTCAACAGCGGTGGTGACTTCGTTAACAGCCTCACGGGCAAAGAAACCAGCGTGCTGCAGCGCAGCACCTTTTCGGCGACCCACAATGGCTCGTTTGACTGGGGCTCAACCACCGCGTCGCTGACCCATGACCTGACCCGTAACGCTCGCCTTAACGAAGGTCTGGCCGGTTATGGTGAGGGCGCCCCGTCGCAAAGCGCCGGCCGGTTTGAATCACGCCTGCGCAATACCCGCGCCACCGGCGAAGTGAACTTGCCGCTGACCATGGGCACGGCCCAGGTCCTGACATTGGGTGGCGAATACCTCTACGAATCGCTGAATGATCCAGGCTCGTTGCGTCCCCAGAGCTGGGACCCGGGTGCCAACGGCGATGCCGCGATTCCCGGCCAGGACCGTACCCAGACCAAAACCACTGCCAACAGCTATGCGTTCTACGTTGAGGACAACATTGAAGTCGGCGCCAAAACCATCGTCACCCCGGGCGTACGTTTCGATCACCACAATGAGTTTGGTGGCAACTGGAGCCCGAGCCTGAACGCGTCGCACCAGATCACTGACGAGCTGAGCATCAAGGGCGGTATCGCCCGGGCTTACAAAACCCCGAATCTGTACCAGTCCAACCCCAACTACCTGCTGTACAGCCGGGGTAACGGTTGTAGCGTGGTCGAGGCCAACATCGGGGGCTGCTACCTGGTGGGCAACCCGGACCTGAAGCCGGAAATCAGTGTCAACAAAGAGATTGGCCTGGCGTTCGACAAGGGCACGTGGCGCACCAGCGCGACGTATTTCCGTAACGACTACCAGAACAAAATCAATGCCAGCAACGAGTCGGCGTTCCGCCTGCCCAACGGGCGTCGCGTCCTGCAATGGGAAAACAGTGGCAAGGCCATCGTCCAAGGGGTCGAAGGCAACTTGTTCGTCAACTTGCGCGAGGATCTGGACTGGAACACCAACCTGACCTACATGATCGAAAGCAAGGACAAGCAAACCGGCGACCCGCTGAGCATCATCCCCAAGTACACGCTCAACACCACGCTGGACTGGTACGCCACCGAAGCGCTGTCGTTCCAGGTCAGCGGCACTTACTACGGCAAGCAGGAAGCGCCCAAGCGCAACAACCGCGCCAACGAAGAACTCGACAAGTCAGTCCAGCAACCGGTTGATCCGTATGGTCTGGTGGGGTTGAGCAGCGGCTATGAATTCAACAAAAACTTCAGCGTGCGGGTGGGCATCAACAACCTGTTCGACAAGCAGTTGTACCGCAAGGGCAACGCTGACGAAGCCGGTGCACAAACCTACAACGAGGCAGGCCGTGCCTACTTCGCATCGGTGACCAGCTCGTTCTGATAACAACCCTGGCCTGTTCGTTAAGCACAGGCATTAACAGGCGCGACACCCACGCGGGTGCCGCGCCGTTGTCGCATCTGATGCCGGTGAAAACCCGGGGTTCGATGAAGGATTAAAAGCATGAACATCACAACGTCGGCCTGGGTGCCGATCCTGTCTCGCACGCTGGCGGCACTGGTCGGCGGCTACGTCTTTACCTATGCCTTTACTGCGGCACTGGCGCGCCTGTTGCCGCTGGATAACGTGGACTCGATGATCGTCGCCAGCCTGCTGTCGTTTGTGATCTACACCTTTGCCATCCTGTGGGCCTTTGCTGCCCGCCATCAATGGTCGGCCTGGATGGGCGCAGCGCTGGCGGCGCCCCTGGGCGCAATCGGGTTTTGGCCACAACTGCTGGAGCACCTGGGATGAAACAGACCCTGACCCAATCCATGGCCTGGTTGCACACCTGGGGCGGCCTGGTCGTTGGCTGGTTACTGTTCGTAATCTTCCTGACCGGCAGCCTCGCGGTGTTCGATCAGGAGATTGATAACTGGATGCACCCCGAACTGCCCGCACATCACCTGAGCAATGAACAGGCGGTGGACACCGCGCTGAATTATTTGCGCGCCCACAAGCCCGACGCCAAACAGTGGGGCATCAGCTTGCCCTACGAACGCTCTCCCGAGTTGCAGGCCTCCACGGGCGGGCGACGGGACGGCGTATCAGTGACCCTCGATCCTGCGACCGGCGAGGTACTGCCGGTGCGTGAAACGGTGGGTGGCCGGTTTTTCTTCCTGTTTCACTTCACCTTGCATATGCCTGGCCTGCTGGGGATCTATCTGGTGGGGGCTCTGGCGATGGGCATGCTGGCGGCGCTGGTCAGCGGGATCGTGATTCACAAAAAATTCTTCAAGGAGTTCTTCACCTTCCGCCCGGCCAAGGGCCAGCGTTCGTGGCTCGACGCGCACAACGCCAGTGCCGTGCTGTTGTTGCCGTTCCATTTGATGATCACCTACAGCGGGCTGGCGATTTTTCTGGTGATTTATATGCCTGCTGCCATGGACGCCCTGTTTGATGGCAATCGCGAAGCCTTCTTCAAGGCACAGGACCCGGCACCTGCGGCCCTGGAAATAGAGCGCCCGCAAGCGGCAGGGCCCGCGCCGCTGGTGGCTGTCGGGCCGTTGCTGGCCAAGGCCCGCGAGGTGATGGGGCCCTTGAGCGGGGTCAACATTACCAACCCCGGGCAGAGCAACGCGCAGATCCAGATTCGGCCGATTCTGGGCAACCGGATTGCCCTGACCAAAGGCCAGGGCATGCGCTTTGACGGGGTCACCGGCGAGCAGTTGTCGGGGCCGACCGAAATGCGTTCTACGGTGCTTACCCATCGGGTGATTTCCGGCTTACACTTCGCCCAGTTTGGCGGCTACCCGATGCGTTGGCTGTACTTCGTTTGCGGGTTGATCAGCAGCGCCATGATCGCCAGCGGCCTGGTGCTGTTTACCGTCAAGCGCCGGCGTAAATATGCCAGTGAAAGCCGGGCAGGGCAGGTGTTCTATCGCCTGGTCGAGGCCATCAACGTCACGGTCATGGCCGGTTTGAGCCTGGCCTGCATCAGCTTGCTGTGGGGCAATCACCTGTTACCGGTGGCGCTCAAGGAGCGGGCAGATGCGGAGCTGAACGTATTCTTCGGGGTATGGGCGTTGAGTCTGGTGCATGCCTTGCTCAGACCGCGCATGCAGGCCTGGCGTGAGCAACTGGGGCTGGCCGGGCTGATGTGCCTGGGCTTGCCGTTACTGAGCATGTTTACAGTTGACCGGCCATGGGCGCTGCACAGCCGCATGGGCGTCGAACTGACAGCCCTGGTGCTGGGGGCCATATTGCTGTGGGCGTGCTGGAAGGTTTCGCAACCGGTGGTGGAGCGGGTACCGCGTAAAAAGACGGCTGCCATGGTCGAGGTGAATTCAAATGCTGGCTGATTTTTTTGCGGGATGGGCATTCGCCTACCTGGGCATGCTCGCGTTGTGTCAGGGGCTGGAGCGTCACTACAAACAGCTGTGGCACAAAGTCCCCCCGGTCAGCTTGCGCCACAGCTTGCGTGCGGCTGGCTGGTTGAGCCTGGGGCTGAGCCTGTACTTTTGCGCGCAAGCCTGGGGCTGGGCCATGGGCCCCGTTGGCTGGTTCGGCATGCTTTCGTTGAGTGGGTTCGGGCTATTGATGCTGCTGCCTTATCGGCCACGGCTGGCGGTATGGCTGCCACTGGGTATCGCCCCCGTGTGGGCCATGATCACAACCCTGACCTGACCCCCCTGTAGGAGCGAGCTCTTCGTTGAGCTGCTTAAAAGCTCGCGAGCAAGCTCGCTCCTACAGGTCGCGGTTAGCGGGTTTTGGCCTTGGGCTTGATCAAGTGATTGGCCATCAGGTCCAGGCTGCTGCAAAACACGAAGTACACCAGCGCCACAAACAGGAATATTTCCGTCGGGTGCACCATCACCCGGTTGCTGACCTGGGTGGCGACGAACGACAGTTCGCCCACGCCGATCACATACGCCAGCGAGGTGTCCTTGATCAGTGAAATCCATTGGTTGAGGAAGGAGGGCAGCATCATCGGCAAGGCCTGCGGCAGGATGATCAGGCGCAGTACTTGCCATGTACTCAGGCCCAGCGCCTTGCCCGCGGCCCATTGCCCGGGCGCCAGGCTACTGATCCCGGCATAGACCGAGTGCGCCAGATACGCCCCTGCGATCAACGACAGGGCACACACCACCGTGGCCAGGGCAGGTACGTCCACCTTGAACACGATGGGCAGCAGGAAGTAGCTCCAGAAAATCAGCATCACCACCGGGATCGCCCGCAAAAAGCCGAGCACTGCGAGCAACAGCCAGCGCACTCTGCTGCGAATGAGCACCAGCGCGATGCCCAGCACCAGCCCCAGTACCGCCGAGATCACCCCCGACAGCGCGCTCAATACCAGTGTCAGTGCCGCACCGCCCAACGGGCCGTCGGGGTAGGCGCCGAGCAAGAAATACGAGAGGTTGTCGCTAATTACCGAAAAGTCCATGGCCTACAGCACTCCCTGTTTGTACCACTTGCTGCGGGCAACGCCTTGGCCGAACACTTCGATCAGGGCAATGCTGGCCACGTACAGCAGGGTCGCGAAACCAAAGGCCTGGAACGTCTTGAAGGTTTCGGTCTCGACCTGGCGCGAGGCGTAAGACAGCTCGGCCAGGCCGATGGCCATGGTCAGCGAAGAGTTTTTCAGCGCATTCATGTATTGCCCCAGCAGCGGGCCCAGCGCAGTGCGTACGGCTTGTGGGAACACGATATAGCGCCACACCTGCGCCGGGGTGAAGCCCAGTGCCAGACCGGCCGCCCGCTGTTCGGGCCGCACCGAGCCGACACCGGCACGAAACTCTTCACAAATAAATGCCGCGGTGTAGAGCATCAGGCCCCAGAAGCCGGCGATGAACTCAAAGGATGGCCATTCAATATCAAACAGCCCCAATGCAAGGGTGCGCGGTTGGTTGAGCCACATCACCAGCCCCTCGGGGAGGGTCGCCGTGACCCCGAAGTACCAGAAAAACAGCTGCACCAGCAGCGGCGTATTACGAAACAGTGCCAGATAGGCGCGGGCGGGCCATGCCCACAGACGCGAAACAGAGATCCGCGCCAGACACAGTAAAAACCCCAGCCCGGTGGCGATCAGGCAGGTCAGGAGCGAGAGAATCAGGGTCAGTACAAAACCATCGAGCAACCAGTGCAGGTATTTCGGGCCAAGCAGTTCACCAAACATAAACAGGGTCCATCCAGAAACGAACAAAACCCGTCCGGTTGACCGTGACGGGCTTGAAGGTGCCGCTAAGGGTGATTAGCTCTTGTCGCCAATCTTGTACAGACGGGTCAGCGGGGTCTTGGTGGCGGGACCGAACCAGGTGTCGTAGATGCCTTGAGCCTTGCCCTGGGCTTCGAGGTCGGTGAGGGTCTGGTTGACCACTTCGGTCAGGCGCTCTTCACCTTTTGGAATGCCGACGCCGATCAAGTCATTGGAGATGGTGAACGGCGGCACTTCGTACTTGTCCTTGTCCGGCACGTTGGCCAGCAGCCCGATCAGTTTCGGACCGTCCTGGGTGATGGCTTGCACGTTACCGTTGCGCAGGGCCGTGAAGGCGAACGGCGTATCGTCATAGGCCACCACTTTGGCGCCGGGGAATTTCTCGCGCAGCACGCCCTCGTTGACCGTGCCCTTGTCCACGCCCACACGCCATTTGTTCAGCTCCTGCGGGGAGGTGAGTGTGCCTTTCTTGACGATGAACTGCTGGCCCGAGGCGAAGTACGGAATGCTGAAGTTCACCTGTTCGGCGCGCTCCGGGGTAATGGTGAAGTTGGCCAGCACCAGGTCGACCTTGTTGGCGACCAGCAGCGGCACGCGGTTGGCCGGGTTGGTTGGCTGCAACTGCAATTTCACCCCCAGTTTGTCGGCGATGGCCTTGGCGTAGTCCACGTCCAGGCCTTCGATCTGCTTGCTTTTGGCGTCGACAAAACCAAATGGCGGGTTGCTGTCAAAAGACGCTACGCGCAGCACACCGGACTTTTTGATGTCATCCAGACGGTCGGCGTGGGCCAGCCCCGACAAAACGGCCAGGGTCAAAGCGGTGAGGGCAGTGAGTTTTTTCATTTCGTTCTCATCATGAGTTGGAAGATTTATGACGAGATTCTTGCAGGTAATTTAGGGTTTAAAAAAGAATATAAAACTCCATAAATATTCTATTAGGTTATATGTGGTCTGTAGGAGCGAGCTTGCTCGCGAGCTTTTCAGGATCGCCAAGAGCTCGCGAGCAAGCTCGCTCCTACAGGGTTATACGGCTTCTGCCAGGCGTTGGGTTTTCAGGCTGCTGGCCTGCAGCAACTCCCGGGTGTAGGCATGTTGCGGGTTATCGAAAATGGTTTGGGCGTTGCCTTGCTCCACCACTTTGCCGTCCTTGATCACGATCATGTCATGGGCCAGGGCATTGACCACGGCCAGGTCGTGGCTGATGAACAGGTAAGTCAGGCCGTGGCGGGCCTGCAAATCCCGGAGCAGATCCACCACCTGTTTTTGCACGGTTCGATCCAGTGCCGAGGTCGGCTCGTCCAGCAGGATCAGCGCCGGCTCCATGATCAGGGCCCGGGCAATGGAGATGCGCTGGCGCTGGCCACCTGAAAACTCATGGGGGTAGCGATGACGGCTTTGCGGATCAAGCCCCACTTCTTCAAGCACCCGGATCACGGCCGCTTCACGTTCTTGCACGGTGCCAATGTCATGGGCCAGCAGCCCTTCACTGATGATCTGCTGCACTGACATGCGCGGGCTCAGGCTGCCGAACGGGTCCTGAAAGACCACCTGCATTTGCCGGCGCAACGGGCGCAACAAATCCTGACTGAGCAGGCTCAGCTGTTTGTTGCCAAAGCGGATGTCACCTTCGGATTCAATCAGGCGCAGGACGGCCTGGCCAAGGGTGGACTTGCCCGAGCCCGACTCTCCGACTATCCCCAGGGTACGGCCCTTCATCAGTTCGAATGACACGCCGTCCACTGCCTTGACGTAATGCCGTTCGCGGCTGAACAGAGGCTTGGGCAGGGGGAACCAGACCTTCAGGTTGCTGACTTGCAGCAGTGGGTGGCGATCTTTCACCGGTACTGGCCGACCGCTGGGCTCGGCCTCGATAAGCATCCGGCTATAGGGGTGCCTGGGGCTGCGAAACAGGGTCTCGCAGTCGGCCTGTTCGACGATCTCGCCACCGCGCATCACGCAGACACGCTGGGCAATGCGCCGTACCAGGTTGAGGTCATGGCTGATCAGCAGCAATGACATGCCCAGACGCTGCTGCAGATCGATCAGCAACTCGAGGATCTTTTGCTGAACCGTCACGTCCAGCGCGGTGGTCGGTTCGTCGGCGATCAGCAGCTCGGGCTCATTGGCCAGGGCCATGGCGATCATCACCCGTTGCCGTTGCCCGCCGGACAGTTGGTGCGGGTAGGCATTGAGGCGTTTTTGCGGGTCACGAATGCCCACCAGTTCCAGCAGCTCCAGGGTGCGGGTCCGGGCTGCGCGGTTCTTCAGGCCTTTGTGGGTGATCAGCACTTCGCTGATTTGCTTTTGTACGGTGTGCAAAGGGTTGAGCGAGGTCATCGGCTCCTGAAAAATCATCGCGATGCGGTTGCCGCGCAAACTGCGCAATTGCGCCGGGCTGGCGCTCACCAGATCGGTGCCGTCATAGCAGATGCTGCCTTGAGTCTGCACACTCTTGCCGGGCAAAAGGCGCAGGATCGAATGTGCCGTCACCGATTTTCCCGAGCCCGACTCACCCACCAGGGCCAGGCATTCGCCACGGCGTATGTCGAGGTTGAGCCCGTGTACCACTTCTTGCCCGGCAAAGCTCACGCGCAGGTCACGTATTTCAATCAATGTGTCGTTCATCTCAACTCCGGGGATCAAAAGCATCGCGGCAGGCTTCGCCGATAAACACCAGTAGCGACAAAATCAGTGCCAGTGCGCAGAACGCGGTCAGGCCCAGCCAGGGCGCCTGCAGGTTGCGCTTGGCCTGGCCGATAAGCTCGCCCAGCGAGGCGGTGCCGGGTGGCATGCCGAAGCCCAGAAAGTCCAGGGCAGTCAGGGTGGCGATGGCGCCGGTGAGGATGAAGGGCAGGTAGGTCAGGGTCGAGGTCATGGCATTGGGCAAGATATGCCGGCGCATCAGCGCGCCATTGGTCAGGCCCAGAGCGCGGGCGGCCTTGACGTATTCCAGGTTGCGCCCGCGCAAGAACTCGGCGCGCACCACGTCCACCAGTGCCAGCCAGCTGAACAGCGCCATGATGCCCAGCAACCACCAGAAACTGGGGGCAATAAACCCCGAGAGGATGATCAACAGGTACAGCACCGGCAGCCCGGCCCAGACCTCCTGCAGCCGTTGTCCGATCATGTCTGCCATGCCGCCATAAAAGCCTTGCAGGGCGCCGGCGGTAATGCCGACCACGGCGCTGATGGCGGTCAGGATCAACGCGAACAGGATGGAAATCCGCGCGCCGAAAATCACCCGGGCCAGTACATCCCGGGCCTGGTCGTCAGTGCCCAGCCAGTTGCTGCTGCTGGGCGGGCTCGGGGCGGGTTGCGTGAGGTCATAGTTGACCGTGTCATAGCTGAAAGGGATGGGCGCAAACAGCATCCAGCCGCCCTGGCCGGCGATCAGTTTGCGCACATAGTCGCTGCTGTAATCGGGTTCGAAGGGCAGTTCGCCGCCGAAGTCGGTTTCCTCGTAGCCGCTCACAATCGGGAAGTACCAGTGATCTTTGTAGTGGATCGCCAGCGGCTTGTCGTTGGCGATCAGTTCACCGCCCAGGCATACCGTAAACAGACCGATAAACAACCACAATGACCACCAGCCACGGCGGTTGGCCTTGAAGTGGGCGAGGCGCCGACGGCCCAGAGGAGAGAGAGTAAACATCAGGCAGTCCTCGCCGAGAAGTCGATACGGGGGTCGAGCAGGGTGTAACAGAGGTCGCCGATCAACTTGATCAGCAGGCCAAACAGGGTGAACAGAAACAGGGTGCCGAACACCACCGGGTAATCACGGGAAATCGCCGCCTCGTAGCTCATGCGGCCAATGCCGTCGAGGTTGAAGATGGTTTCAATCAGCAGTGAGCCGGCGAAGAACACTTCGATCAGTGCCTGGGGCAGGCCGGCCACCACCAGTAACATGGCGTTGCGCAGTACATGGCCGTACAACACGCGTTTTTCGGTCAGGCCCTTGGCCCGGGCCGTCACTACGTACTGGCGGCTTATTTCATTGAGAAAGCTGTTTTTGGTGAGGATGGTCAGGGTGGCAAAACCGCCGATGACCAGCGCGCTCACGGGTAGCACCATGTGCCACAGATAATCACCGACCTTGCCCAGCAGGCTCAGGCTGTCGAAGTTGTCCGACACCAGCCCTTGCACCGGGAACCAGCTGACATAACTGCCCCCGGCAAACACCACGATCAACAGGATGGCGAACAGAAACGCGGGCATGGCGTAGCCGATGATGATCGCGGTACTGGTCCAGACATCGAAGGCGCTGCCGTTGTGGATGGCCTTGCGGATCCCCAGCGGGATCGATATCAGGTAGGTGATCAGCGTTGCCCATAAACCCAGGGAGATGGTCACCGGCAGCTTTTGCAGGATCAGGTCAGTGACCTTGGCCCCGCGAAAGAAGCTGTTGCCCAAATCCAGCTGCGCGTAGTTCTTGAGCATCAACCACAGGCGCTCATGCATGGGTTTGTCGAAGCCGTAGTGGTGTTTGATCTCTTCGATCAGTTGCGGGTCCAGCCCGCGGCTGCTGCGGCTGGCACCGGTACCGGCGCCCGCCATGTCGCGGGCACCGCCGCCGACCGAAGCGCCGCTGAACCCCTGCAGACGCGCGATGGCTTGATCCACCGGGCCGCCGGGGGCGGCCTGCACGATCAGAAAGTTGACCACCAGAATGCACAGCAAGGTGGGGATGATCAGCAATAAACGTCGACTGATGTAATGCAACATCTCAATGACCCTCCGACAATGCGCTGGTTTTGCTCATGGCCGTGTTGGTAAGCGCGGTCTTGCTGACTTCCCACCAGGTGTCCAGGCCTTCGTCGTACTTGGGCCCAAGCACCGGGCGGGCGAAGCGGTTCTGAAACACGGTCGGGGTGCCGACCGAGTAATAGTTGGGGATCATGTAGTAGCCCCACTGCAGCACCCGGTCCAGGGCGCGGGCGTAATGCACCATTTCGTCGCGGCTGTTGGCCCGGACCAGACCGTCGATCAGGCTGTCCACTGCCGGGTCGCGCAACACAAAGGCATTGGAGGAGCCCACCTGGGTGGCACTGCTGGAACCATACATGTCGTACATCTCGCGGCCCGGCGAGACGATGGGGACGCCACTGCGCGGGAAGCCGACCACGATCATGTCGTAGTCACGGGCGTTGAGCCGGTTGATGTACTGCGCCGAATCGATCTTGCGGATGTCCATGGTGATGCCGATCTGCGCCAGGGTGCGCTTGAACGGCAGGATCATGCGGTCGAAGCCGCCCTGGCCATCAAGAAAGGTAAAGCGCAGCGGTTCACCCTGGGCGTTGACCAGGGTGTTGTTTTTCGGGGTCCAGCCGGCCTCTTTGAACAGGGCCAGGGCTTGCAGTTGTTTGTCGCGGATATAACCGCTGCCATCGGTTTTCGGTGCCTGGTAAACCCGGGTAAATACCTCGTCCGGGATTTTTCCGCGCAGCGGTTCGAGGATTTCCAGCTCGCGGGCATCGGGCAGGGCGGTAGCGGCCATTTCACTCTTGGGGAAGTAGCTTTGCTGGCGCACATAAAAACTGCGCATCATCTGTTTGTTGGTCCATTCAAAATCCCACAGCAGGCTCAGCGCCTGGCGTACCCGGCGGTCCTGAAAGAACGGGTTTTGCAGATTGAAAGCAAACCCCTGGGCCGCGCCCGGTTTGTCTTTGGCGAAGACCCCGCGCTGCAGGCGCCCGTCACTCAGCACCGGGCTGTCATAGCCGATGCTGAAGCCGGTGGCCGAGAACTCGCGGTTGTAGTCAAACGCCCCGGCCTTGATCAATTGCCGGGCGACGTCGGTGTCGCTGTAAAAATTCACCGTCAGGCGGTCGAAGTTGTACAGGCCCTTGCTCACCGGCAGGTCTTTGCCCCACCAGTTTTTATTACGCTCAAAGCTGATACTGCGCCCCGCATCGACCTGCGCTACCGAGTACGGCCCGCTGCCCAGTGGCGGTTCAAAACCGCCACCGCTGGCAAAGTTGCGGGTCTTCCACCAGTGTTCCGGCAGTACATGCAGATCGGCCAGATCCAGCGCCAGGGTGCGGTTGAGATTGCTTTTGAAATCGAAGCGCACTTGCAACGGGCCTTCGATAACCACGTCTTTGACTTCGCTGTAAAGCATGCGATAGCCCAGGCTGGCCTGGGTTACCAGGGTGTTGTAGGTGAACGCCACATCCTGTGCGGTGATCGGGGTGTCATCGGCAAAACGGGCCTTGGGGTTCAGGTAAAAACGAACCCACAGGCCGTCGGGGTCGCGCTCCATCTTTTGCGCCACCAGGCCGTAGACGGTGTAGGGCTCGTCCAGGGAGCGGAAGGCCAGGGGCGAGTACACCCACTGTTCGACCTGGGCGACACCGGTACCGGTGTCGACAAAAGGAATCAGATAATTGAACTGGCCGATTTCCATCGACGCCCGGCTCAGCGACCCGCCCTTGGGCGCATCCGGATTGACATAATCGAAGTGCTTGAACCCGTCAGGGTACTTGGGCGCTTCGCCATAGACCGTCATGGCCTGGCTGGGTGCGGCACTCACACCCACGCACAGGCACGACAGCACGGGTAGCAGCAGCGAGCGAAGCAGGGGCAGGAATAGTGAAGACATGATGGGATTTCCTTGGACCGCGTTTGAACCATCGTCGATCACCGTCCTGCAGGAGCAAGCTCGCTCCTGCAGGCGGCAGTGTTATCTAGAAGTGGTAAGTGGCACGGGCAAAGAAGGTGCGGCCCATTGGATCGGCGTAACGCGGGTCGTATCCGCTCTGGAAGTTGTAAGCCTGATTGGAGAACGGCGGGTTGCGGTCAAACATGTTTTTTATCCCCGCATCCAGGTCCAGGGTCTTGTTGAAAGTGTAGCCGCCGGAGATATCCCACAGGGTGTATGACGCAACCCGGGAGTGGGTTTCTGTGTCGTAGTCGTCATAGCCGCTGGTGAAGCGGTTAACCAGCGAGGCCCGGTACGCGCCCAGGTTCCAGGTACCGCTCAGCACGTGCTTCCAGCGCGCGATCATGCCGCTGCCTTCATAGGCACCGACGTTATCGGTGTAAGAGCCGCCAATGGTGGTCTGGAAGTCATAGCGCGATACATAGGTGCCTTGCAGGCCCAAGCCGAACTGGCCGTAGGGCGTGTTCGGGAACTTGTAGTCCAGGGACACGTCGACACCACTGGTTTTAACCGCACCCAGGTTGGCCAGGCCGGTCTGCACGTAGTCCAGAGAACCGTCGGCGTTGCGCACATAGCGGTCTGCATACAGGGACGGATCGTCGAATACGGTGGACTCGGGGAACTCGGCGATCTGGTTGGCGATGTGGATCCACCAGAAATCCAGCCCCATGGACAGGTTGCGCACTGGCTGATAGACAAAACCAATGGTCACGTTGCGCGCAGTTTCCGGGGACAGCTTGGTGTTGCCGCCGGTGCGGTTATGGAACTGCTGGCCGCAGTCGCGACCGGCATTGCCGCCCGGTTGCACCACGCCGCCGGTGCACAGCGTCGGATCGTTGTAGTAGCCCTGGGTGTAGGTGGTGTATTGCGGGTTGTACAGTTCATACAGCGACGGGGCGCGGAAGCCTTCGCTGTAGGCGCCACGCACCACCAGCTCTTTGAGCGGCTGGTAGCGGAACGAGTATTTCGGGTTGGTGGTGCTGCCGAAGTCGCTGTATTTATCGTGGCGCACGGCGGCCGACAGTTCGAGGCTGTCGAGTACCGGTACGTTCAATTCGGTGTAGACCGCCTTGACGGTACGGTCACCCTCGACGCTGCCGTCCGGGTCCACTCCGAGGCTGGATATATCCGCCGCGTATTGCTCATAGCTCTGATGGAATTTTTCCTGACGGAACTCGCCACCAATCGCCAGCCCGGAAGGGCCTGCACCAAACCAGTCACCGACTTCACGGCTCATGCGGCCATCGAGTCCGGTCACCCGGCCCACGGAGGAGGAGTACTGGCCGTGGTACTGGTGGCTGTCAATCAACGCCTGGCCGGCTGCGGTTTGCGGGCCAAACGGGTTGATGATGCCGTCAGCAATGCCGTCGAGCATGGCCGCGTCGCTGACATACCCGCCCGTCAGGCTGGAAATCACCTTGTTCTGGTTGTACGAGGCGCCAACGTTGTAGTCCCAACCTTTGGCCACGCCGTCAAAGCTCAGCACCAGACGCTGGCTGGTGTTCTGATCCTTGGAGGCGCGTCCGCCGGCTGCGGTTTCACGCCAGTTCAGATCGATGGGCTGGGTCGGGTCGAAAGAAGCGCTGGTGGAGGCCGGGGTGATGCCGTTGCCGGGGAAATACGGCGACGTCGGGTCCATGGTCACGCCTTGCAAGGGTGCCGGTGCAATGTGCGTGGCGTTGTTGTTGCGGGCAAAAAAGTACTCGAGGTTGGCGTTGTCGTCGTCGGTGATCTTGCCGGTGGCCTTGCCGAAAAATGAGGTTTTTTCGGTGTCGGGCAGCAAGTCGATGTAATTGCGGGTGTTGTAGCGGCATACACCCTGGCGCGCAACCAGATTGGTCCCGTTGCAGTTTGTGGACGACAGCGGGTTGGTGCTGACCCCGCCCTGGCTGTAGTTGGCCGGGAAGGAAATGCCCGACGTCTGGTCCAGGCCGCGGTCCGGGGCGTAAGTGGTGGCGAAGGTACGATCCTTGGCCCTGAGGCTGTCCTGCTTGTTGTAACCGACCACACCCAGCACGTTGAAGCGGTCTTTATCCAGATCGCCATAGCCCCAGCTGGCGCTCAGGTCATGACTGCTGCCGCCACCGCTGGCATCGGCCCCTTCGCCCCCCAGCGAAAGGGTGCCGTCGGTGAGGGATTTTTTGGTGATGAAGTTGATCACCCCGCCAATCGCATCCGTGCCGTACAGCGCCGATGCGCCGTCGCGCAACACTTCAACCCGGTCAATGGCGGCGAATGGAATGGTGTTCAGGTCCACAGCCGAGCCGTCGATGGCGTTGTTGCCCAGGCGACGGCCGTTGAGCAGTACCAGGGTCTTGTTGGCGCCGATGCCGCGCATGTCGGCAAAGCTGGCCCCGCCGGTAGCGGACCCCACCGAACCGGCGGAGTTTTGTATCGACTGGTTGCCGGTCACCCGCTGCATCAACTCGGCGGTCGTGGTCACGCCTTCGTTGCGCAACTGCTCGGCGCGCAAAATGGTGATGGGTACCGCGGTTTCGGCATCGACCCGGCGAATCGCCGAACCGGTCACCTCCACGCGCTGCAACTGGGTGGTGGCGGGTGCAGCGGCGGCGTCAGTGCTCACCGTTGCGCTGCTCACCGTAGCGGATGCATCGTCCGCAGGTGTGGCCTGCGCAGCATGCACCTGACCGGCGCTCATCCCCAGCGCTACCAGATACAGCGGCACAAAACGGTGTCGTTGCAAGCTGGCAACGAGCGGCTTGAGGGTAAAACCTGAACTCTTCATCTGCATGGTTATTTCCGACTTTTTTAGACGTTTATTGGAATGGCCTTATGAGCCCTCATGACTCCAGATGGGTTGTGTCGACCCGTGGTAAATCACTTTCTTCAAGCAAGCCGCTCCCCTGCACGGACAAACAGCGTTCGCGCGCGGCGTTTTGGTGTTGCATGGGATTACTCAGGTGTTGCTAGCCCTTGTGGGAGCTGGCTCCCACAAGGGCGAGTCCATCGAGGCTTTATTTGGCGGTCATCACCGAGATTTTGGTAATGCCCGAGCGCTCGATCGAGGCCATGGCTTTGGCCACCTGGCCGTAATTGACCCCCGAATCGGCCTGCAACTGGACCCGCACCTCCGGGTCCTGGGCCTTGACGTCCAGCAGGCTTTTTTCCAGCAGTTCGGGGGCCACTTCGGTTTTCGCCAGGTAGAACTTGCCGTCCTGGTCGACGCTGACCACCACCGGGTCTTTTTTCTGCACCGTGGCCACAGCGTCGGTCTTGGGCAAGTTGATCTTGATCGCGTTGGTCATCATCGGCGTGGTGACGATGAACACCACCAGCAGCACCAGCATCACGTCCACCAGCGGTGTGACGTTCATTTCGCTGAGTACCTCGTCGCTGTCCTGAGTTGAAAAAGACATTAGCTGGCCTCCCGCACGGCGGTGCGTTTAGTCGAGATGGCCTGACGGTCGATGGCGAACGCGCTGCGCTGGGCGAGGGCGTCGAAGTCGTGGGCGAAGTCGTCCATGTTGGCCGAGGCCATTTTCAGACGGCGCAGGAAGAAGTTGTAAATCAGCACGGCAGGCACTGCGACCGCGATCCCGACACCCGTGGCGATCAAGGCGTGACCGATAGGCCCGGCCACTGTTTCCAGGCTGGCTGAACCACTGGCGCCGATGCTTTGCAGGGCTTCCATGATGCCCCACACCGTACCGAACAGGCCGATAAAGGGCGCGGTGCTGCCGATACTGGCGAGAATCGCCTGGCCGTTTTCCAGCGCGCGTCGCTCTTTCTGGATCTGCTGGCGCAGGTTGCGCTCCAGCCGGTCAGAACGGTTGATGGTATTGGCCAGTTGCTGCGTGGTACGTGGCGTGTCATCGACAATCATGGCTTCAAAACCACTGTTGGCGATGCGCGCCAGGGAGCCGGGGTACTGGCTGGCGTGTTCGGCGGCGGTCAGTAAATCAGGCGCGGCCCAGAAGGCTTTGCTGAACTGGTTGTTCTGGGATTTTTGACGCAGGTATTGCGATGACTTGATGAGCAGCAAGGCCCAGCTCACCACCGAAAACAACACCAGTGCCCAAAGCACCCCCGGGACAATCATTGAAGAAACAGACTCGTTCATGGCAACACCTCGCACTGCGGCTAAATGAAACAAAGCGTCGGCACCCGACTGGGTCATGCCGGCAATTTAAAAGCGATGGTTTGTGTGGCGAACCCCTCTATAGGGGTATCCCCGCGCTTGGCCGGGATGAATTTCCAGTTGCGCACAGCTTCTACAGCGGCATCGTCCAGGGCTTGTTTACCGCTGGATTTGGTGACCTCCACCAGTCCGGCCCGGCCGTTGGGCAGAACCTTGATGCGCAATACCACCGAACCTTCCCAACTGCGGCGCAGCGCCAGGGAGGGGTATTCCGGGGGTGGGTTGCCCAGGCTGGCCAGCCCTGAAACCGCGGCTGATTCCTTGACCGGACCGGGTGCTGCAGCGGGCGCTGCTGGCGCCGAGGGGGCAGGCGTGGCCGGGGCAGCAGGAGCGGCCGGTGCCGGTGGCGCAGGTTTGACCGGCTGCGGTTTTTGCACGGGTTTGGGCTTGATCACCGGTTTCGGTTTTTCGACGGGTTTAGGTTTCTCCACCGGTTTTGGCGGCTCCTTGATCGCGTCCTCATCCTCCACCGGCACTTCGGGCTCCGGCGGCGGTGGCGGAGGCGGAGGCTCTTCCACAGGCGGTGCCGGTGGGGTCGGGCTGGTGAGCTCGACGGTCATTTCCGGAATCTCCGGCGGTGTAATCACCGGCTCTGCCCGGGGCTGATGAAAGAGCCACCAGGCACCGGCGTGAAGCACCAGCACCACCCCGATCAGCAACAGGATGCGCGGTGTGCTTATGCCCCCCGGGCGAGAGGTGTTGGGCACATGGGGAATATGAGTCCAGCGCTGTACCTGTTCCGCGTCGAGCCGCGGGACGTAGGGCGCTTTATTCTTTACCTCGTCACTCATTAACAGTCCCTCGATTAAATGAAGGGCAATAAGGCTCCGTTCGCCCTTGCATGCAGGGACGAGAAATTGTTCATTCTTTAGCGGGGGATAAGTGAGACTTCACTTATCACGGGTATTAAGGACTCAGGGGTGCAATTTGCATGGGAGCTCCTCAGGGTACGGTGATCAGGGTTTTTGTAATATTTAGTTAAGATTTGTAAAGCAACGGTTGTGCCAATGATCTTTTTTTTCAGTGCTTAGTTGCGATTATTTCGTCAGGTTAAAACAAGGTTCATTAAATATAAGGCGCAACAAAGTTGAAGGCTTTAGAAGCGCCGGTTAATACCCTTTGAAAGTGCATGATAAGAATGCGCTCTGTTTTTATTGTTGGACAATCGGGCGGTGCACTAAGCAAGTGTCATGAAACAGTGCACCACTACAGCAGTCAGTTGTTCATTATTAGTGCAGTGCGGTTAATCAGGCACCTTGTTTGACCGGGACGGTTTCCAGCCGGTCGGCCTCACTGAGCAGGCCGTTCGACTGGCGCTGCCAAAGCCTGTAATACAGCCCTTGGCGCTGCAGCAATTGCAGGTGGCTGCCGTCCTCAACAATCTGGCCTTTATCCAGCACTACGATTCTGTCCAGATGGGCGAGAGTGGAAAGCCGATGGGCCACGACCAGTACTGTTTTATCCGCCATGATGTCGTCCAGGCTGCTCTGGATCAGGCTTTCGGTCTCTGAATCGAGACTGGCGGTGGCTTCGTCCAGTACCAGAATCGGTGCATCCTTGAGCAAGGCGCGGGCAATGGCGATGCGCTGGCGCTGGCCGCCGGAAAGCTTGACCCCGCGCTCCCCGATCAGAGCGTTATAACCATCGGGCATTTGCACAATGAAGTCGTGGGCATGGGCGCGTCGGGCCGCCAGAATGATTTGCGCTTCATTGGCATTTATATCGCCGTAACCAATGTTCTCTTTTAATGAGCGGTGGAAAAGACCGGGCTCTTGAGGGATCAAGCCAATATGGCTGTGCAGTGACTGCTGAGTCATATTTTGAATATTAATGCCGTCAACCTCGACATGGCCACTTTGCGGCTCATAAGAGCGCAGCAAAAGATTAAGCAAGGTTGATTTGCCTGACCCGGACAAACCGACAATACCGACCCGTTGCCCGGCGCGAATATGCAGGTTGAACTGCTGGAATACAGGTTTGCCTGCACCATAGCTGAAGTTTATATCGCGAAAGTGTATCGAGCCTTTGTCAATCTGCGCGGGTGTTGCGCTGGGGTGGTCGGGCATTTCATGGGGTTGCAGCAGGGTGTTGATGCTGTTTTCGATGTTGCCGATATATTCGAAAAAGTGCATGAACTGCATGCTGAGATAACTGCACTGGGCCACGATCATCAGGCCCAGGGTGGCCACCATGACCAACTGGCCGACATCAATTTTGCCGATATGCCACAGGTACAACGCCAGGGCGACCAGACCCACGCGCAGCACGATCGACAGACTGTCCTGCAGGAAACGGATCTTTTCCTGATAGAAAAATGAGCGCTGTGCAGCCTGCTTCTCTTTGGCCTGGTAGCGGGTCAGGTAGTCGAGTTCGAAGCCCTGGCGGGCGAACAGCCGAATGCTGCTCAGATTGCCCACCGCGTCGACGATCTTGCCGGTGGTCACGCTGCGGGCCTGGGCATGTTCACTGGCCAGCACCTGGGCTTTGCGCGACAGCAGCCAGGCCAGCAGCGAGTAAGCCACTACCCATACCAGCAAGCTCAGTCCGAGCCAGGGCGATGCCAGGGTCAGTAACACCAGGCTGGTAACCAGCACCACCAGGATTGGCAGCATTTCCACCACCAGCGCCCAGGTGATTTCCAGCAGGCCGATGCTGCCTTCGCTGATGCGATGCGCCAGGCTGCCCGCAAAGTGCTCGCCGAAATACCGCGCTGAATGTTGTTGCAGATAGGCAAACAGATCGCGGGTGATCCGTACTTTCTGTTGCGGACGCACCTTGATCATGCAAAACGTCGCGCCGCGTGCGCAGAGCATTTGTGCCACGGCCAGCCCCAGCAGCAGCCCCATTGCCGGCAGGCAGGCCTGTAGCAGGTTGGCCTGATCCCATGAACCGCTACTTGCAGCCCCGGTGATGCGGCCGATGGCGTAGGGCATGAGGGTGGCGCACATTGCCGCGCCGATTTGCAGCAGCGCGATGCTCCAGTACCAGCGCGGGTACAGGCGCACGTAATGCCAGACATAGGCCCACGGCCGTTTGGGAGGAACAGTAATAGCTTCAATTTCAGACATGACTGACCTTTGTTCTCGAACGGAGTTAAATCGTCGGGTGCGACGGTTCAGCGCTCCTGACACATAGGTGCGGGAGCGTTCGGGCAGGTTCAGGCTATGTGTCAGTGCCCGGACAAGAACAGGGCGAAGGCAGGGCGAACGAGCAGGCAGCGTGCAGGGACAGGTTTGCAGTGAGGTACGCAGAGCACATCGTGAATATTCCTTTATAACAGCGGGTCTGGGACATGACTTTTGGTCAGTCCGTGCACTGAATGCGGACGGCGATAGCGTCCCTGTTCGCAATAGGTGCGGGTTACCCACCCCCGGGCGCTGTATGCCCGGCTGTTAACTACGAACGCGCAATAACAAGGAAAAAATGTGCCAAGTTGTGTCAAGCGGAGTAAATATTTTTTACAAACCCTGGAACAGGCGGCGGGGGTGAGCGACCCGTTGCCGGGTCGCAGTCAGTGTTTACAGGGGGTGCAATGCACTTATCAGACTTTGCCGACAGTGCAGCGTCAGTTTGGCACCGCCCCCTTCGCGGTCGCCGACATCGAGGCTGAAACCGTGCAGGTTGACGATGGCCGCGACGATGGACAAGCCCAGGCCAAAACCGCCGTGTTTGTCATCGCTGCGGTAAAAACGCTGGAATACCGCCACCCGTTCGGCTTGCGGGATACCGGGCCCGGTGTCGAGCACTTCAATGCGCGGGCTGCCTTCATCGTTCACGGCACGCAGGATCACTTCACCGCCGGGCGGGGTGAACTTGATCGAGTTACTCAGCAGATTGGCCAGTGCTTCAAACAGCAATGCACGGTCGCCCGTCAGCCCGGGCAGGGTTTCAGGGATATCCAGGGTCAGGGTGACCTGGCCTTCCTCCGCCAGCGGCAGGTAGAAGTCGTATACCTCCTGGAGTAAAGGCCGCGGGTCGAGTTGCAAAAAACCGGAGCGACGTTGGTGGTCTTCCAGTTCGGAGATGCGTAGCAACCCGCGAAAACGCGCCATCAGCGTATCGGTTTCGCTGATCACTTCATCCATTTGCAGGGCTTCGGGAGAGCCTTCGACGGCTTGCTGCCGGATCCGGTACAGCTGCGCCCGCAAGCGGGTGAGCGGGGTGCGCAGGTCGTGGGCAATGTTGTCGCATACCCCTTTGACCTCGTGCATCAGCCGCTCGAGGCGGTCGAGCATGGCGTTGACAATGGCGGCCAGCATGTCCAGTTCATCGCGCCGGTTGGACAGCGGCAAGCGGCAGGTCAGGTCGCCGGCGACAATCCCTTCGGCGCTGGCCTGAATCGCCCGTATGCGTTGCAGCGGACGTCGGCGCAGCAAGTGCCAGCCGGCAATGCCCGGGATGATGGTCAGCGACAGCCCCCAGAACAGCGCATGCAAAATGATCCGGGTCACGGCAAACAGCGAGCCGTTATCGCGCACCAGTATCAGCCAGCGGCCGTCGTGGGTCTGCGTGGCGACGGCATCACAGCTGTCTTGCGGCAGGTTCGGATCATCGGAGTCGATGCAGGTGCTCAGTTCATGGATCTGGCCATCCAGTGGCAGCCCCTCGGGGATGCTTTGTATCGGACCGCTGAGGGGGTTGTGTTGCGCATCGAATAGTCCATAGGCATCAACTGCGCGCATATCGAACGTCATGCTGGTGGCGAGTGCTTCGTCCAGCTGTTCACCCTGGAAGCGCGCAAACAGGTGTTGGCGCTGCATCAACGAATGTTTGGCCAGGTTGCCCAGGTAATCCGAAACCTCGTAGTACAGCACCCCCATGAGGATGCAGCTCCAGGCAACGAACAGAAAACTGTACAGCGCCAGCAGACGGCTACTGGAAGAACGCCAGCCCTTAGAGGGGTTCGGCAATGACATAACCCGAGCCTCGAACGGTGCGGATCAGAGGCACCAGGCCCTGCGGATCGATTTTTTTGCGCAGACGCCCGATATGGACGTCGATCAGGTTGGTGCCCGGGTCGAAGTGATAGCCCCAGACTTCTTCGAAAATCATCATGCGCGAGAGGATTTGCCCGGTGTTGCGCATCAGGAATTCCAGCAGCTTGTATTCGGTGGGCAACAGGCTTAGCTGTTGCTCGGCGCGGCTGGCTTCGCGGGTAATCAGATTGAGTTCCAGATCAGCGACCCGCAACGAGGTCTCGTGTTTGTCGACCGGGCTCTTGCGGCGCAGCAAGACTTCAACCCTGGCAGCCATTTCGTCACTGGCGAAAGGTTTGGTCAGATAGTCGTCACCGCCGGCGCGCAGGCCGCGAACCCGTTCATCGACGTCGGACAGGGCGCTGATCATCAGGATCGGGGTGCTGACACCAATGGTGCGCAGGGTGGTGACAATTGCCAGCCCGTCGAGCTCGGGGAGCATGCGGTCAAGGGTGATCAGGTCGTAGTCGCCGCTGACGGCGCGCACCAGGCCTTCACGGCCATTGGCGACCCAGTCTACTTCCAGCCCGTGGCTGCTCAACTCAGCCACGATCTCTTTTGCCGTTACGGCATCGTCTTCGATGGTCAAAATCCGGGTCATGCCGTCACCTGATGGGCCTTGTGTGCAGTGAGCACATTTTGCCCATAAAAAGCTGAAACGTTTCTGAATAATTCTTCATGTTCAGAAAACTTTACCCCTGTAGGCGCGAGCTTGCTCGCGATCTTTTGATCTTGAAAAAGCTCGATCCTACAGACAGGGTCATTCCAGCAGGACCGGCCGCGCAGTTGCCATCCGCGGAATCGGTTTGCGCATCAGCGTCCCCACCAGCAGTGCGCCAAGCAGGGCCAGGACCCCGGCCACCCACAACACAGTCGTGAATCCGGCAACAAAAGCCCGGATCGCCAGCGGCTCGATTTGCACGCGGGCTGCCTGGGGCAGTTGGCTCAGAGCCCCCGGCATATCTCCGGCCACCACCCGTGTAGCAATAAAGTGGCTCTGCTCAATCCACTGTCCTCCTGTTTCTTGCTTGAGGCTGGCCTCCAGGTTTTGCCCGGTATGACTGCCCAGCAGGGCGCCAAACACGCCAATGGCCAGCACGATGGCGCTGAAGCGCATGGTGGTGCTCATGCCGGACGCCATCCCCACGCGATCCCGGGGCACGCAGGCCATGATGTTTTTTTGCGTGTCGCCGTTGAGCAGGCCAGCTCCGGCACCCGTCACCGCCGTGGTCAGGGCAAAGCTCAAATAACCGCCATGGTCCACCGCCCAGGCACTGAGCAGGTTGCCGCAGCCGACCAGGGTCAGGCCCGCCGCCATCAGGCTGGCCGGGCTGTAACGCGACGCCAGGCGAGCACCGATGCGCGGGCAGATCAGCATGGCCAGGGCAAACGGCAGCATGCCCAGGCCCGACGCGATGGCGCTGAAGCCCAGGCCGTTCTGCAGGTAAAACGGCAATAGCGTCATCATCACTTGAGCGCAGCCGGCGTAGGCAAACATGCCCAGCAGAGCCCCGATAAAGCGCGGATGACGGAACAGTTGCAGGTCAATCATGGGCCGGCGCTGTACCGACTCGACCCACACAAACAGGCCCAGCAATAGTACTCCGGCACTCAGGCGGGCGTAGGTCAGCGGGTTGTCCCAGCCGATGCGGTTGGCTTCGATCAAGCCCCAGATCAGGCACAGCAAACTGGCGCTGAAGGCCAGGCTGCCCCAGGGGTCAAGACGGGCCGACTGTGGGTCGCGGGACTCGGCAATGGCATGCCTGACCAGCAGCATCAGCAGCAAGCCCACCGGCAGGTTGAGGTAGAAGATCCAGCGCCAGCCCAGGGATTCGGTGATCAAGCCACCCAGGGTTGGCGCTGCGGTCATAGCCACGCCCATGCACGCCCCCCAGAACGCCCAGGCTTTGGCCCGTTCAACTTCGTCATGAAAGGCATGGCCAATCGAGGCCAGCGCGGAGGTCAACAGCAGGGCCGCGCCCACGCCCTTGACCGCCCGGGCGATCTCCAGCAACAGGCTGTCGGGTGCAGCGCCACAACCGATGGAGGCGAGGATGAAAATGCTCAAGCCCCAGAGCAGGGTTTTCTTGCGTCCGAAGCGGTCGGCAATGCTCCCGGCCGGCAGCAGCAGCGCCGCAAATGCCAGCATATAGGCGCTGACCACCCATTCGATGTCGACAAAATTGGCCCCCAGGTCGCGGGCGATGCTGGGCAGGGTGACCGCGACGATATTGGTATCGAGCACGATGAGTGAGCACACCCCGCTGGCGGTCAGCAGGGTCAGACGCGGGCTGACAGTTTTCATGGCGCAGTTCCTAGGCTATCTAACATTGCTTTTGAGGTAATTGATTTGACGGGGACACCCGCGGCTATCTAGTGTGGCGCTGGTCACAGGGTATCGCTGTGCCTTGCAGAGTTTGTTAGCTGAAAACCCTGACTTCATTACCTTTGAGCTAATACTGATATGGACATACGTCATTTCCGCTATTTTCTGGCGGTCGCCCAACAGCGCAATTTCACCCGCGCGGCACAGGTGCTGGGCATCGCGCCGCCGACCTTGAGCCGGCAAATTCAGGACCTGGAAAGTGCACTCGGGGTGCGTCTGTTTATTCGCCAGCAACGCCAGGTCAGCCTGACCGAAGCCGGACAGGCCCTGCTGCCCGAGGCCGACGCCACAGTGCGCCAGTTTGAGCTGGCACAGCGCAATGCCCGGCGGGCAGGGCGCGGTGAAGTTGGGCATATCGAATTGGGCTACGTTGCCTCAGCGGTCTACTCCGGCGTGTTGCAACGTCAGGTACAGGCTTTTTCCCGGGACTGCAGCGAGGTCAGCCTCAGCGTGCAGGAAGCCCCGATGGCCGACCTGCCGGTGAGTGTGGCTGAAGGCCGGTTTGACCTGGGTTATGTGCGCTCGCCCATGGCCTTGCCCCAGGAACTTGAGGCGATTGGCCTGAATTCAGAAGGTTTTGTGCTGGCACTGACCGATGATTCATGGCTCACCCGTCTTAAAGGCATTAGCGCGCAGCACCTGCAAAACGAGACGTTTATCCTTCCCGAGCAAATCAGCGGAACCTTGCAGGTCGCGGCCCAGGGCGGCTATGCGCCCAGGCTTGGGCCACAGCCCGGTGGCCTGGTGGCGGTGATTGCCCTGGTTTCACTGGGGCAAGGGGTGGCAGTGGTGCCGGAATCGGTGGTGGGGCATATCAGTTTGCCGAATGTTATTTACCGGCCAATCGAGGGCTGCGAGGCCAGGTCATGGTTGTCCCTGATTTACCGGCGGTTTGAAAAGTCCCCGGTGGTGGCCGGGTATATCGCTAAAGTGAAACGCGATTTTCGTACCGTCGAGGCGGCTGCCAAATGAACCGGTACGACTTTCTGAATAGCTGATTGGTATAGGTGCGTTTGCCTATAGAAACAGTACAATCGCGCACTTTTTTACCGGACATGGCTGCTGTTCGGCTCTGGCTCACGAGAAAACCCATGGTTTCTGCTAGTTACTCCCCTTCGCTGGTTTTTATTTCTCTGTGCGTCGCAATTCTTGCGTCGTATACCGCCCTCGATCTGGCCGCACGCATCGCCACGGCGCGGGGCCGGACCCTGTATCTGTGGATGTGCGGCGGTGCGCTGGCCATGGGCTTTGGTGTGTGGTCGATGCATTTTATCGGGATGCTCGCCCTGGAGTTGCCCCTGGATCTGGGCTATGACCTGGGGCTCACGTTGTGGTCGTTACTGGTGGCCATTCTGTCCTCAGGCTTTGCCTTGTGGGTGGTCAGCCAGCCGCGCTTGCCGGCACTGCAATTAATGTTCGGTGCATTGGTCATGGGGGCAGGCATCAGCGCCATGCACTACAGCGGCATGGCCGCATTGCGCATGCAGCCGGGCATCGATTACGACCCGACACTGGTCGCGCTGTCGCTGGTGATTGCGGTAGGGGCTTCGGCGGCTGCCTTGTCGATAGCGTTCCGCCTGCGCAGGCACACCCCCTATGTCCATCTGGTGCGGGCCGGGGCTTCGATCATCATGGGCCTGGCGATTGTCGGCATGCACTACACCGGCATGGCTGCGGCGAATTTCCCGGTCGGCAGTTTTTGCGGTGCGGCAGTTGACGGTTTGAGTGGCAAAGGCCTGGATAACCTGGTGCTGGTGTCCAGCCTTGCGGTGTTGATCATTGCGCTGCTGACCTCCATTTTTGATGCCCGGCTCGATGCCAGCACTGCGGCCCTGGCGAACTCCCTGACCCTGGCCAATGAAGAACTGACCAAACTGGCGCTGCATGACACCCTGACCGGGCTGCCCAATCGCATCCTGCTGGCTGACCGGATCAGCCAGGCCATGGCCAAAGTGGCTGAGCAGGGCGGGTGTTTCTCGTTGATGTTTATCGATCTGGACGGTTTCAAACCGGTGAACGATGCCTTTGGCCATCACTTGGGGGACCGGCTGTTGCGCGAAGTGGCGTTGCGCCTGCGTGATCAGTTGCGCAGCCAGGACACCCTGGCGCGCATCGGTGGTGATGAATTTGTGTTGCTGGTGCGCCTGAGCGAGCCTGACGATGCGCCTCAGGTTGCGGCGCGGCAGGTCAGCCTGCTGTCAAAAGGCTTCCGGGTGGATGAGCATGATTTGCAGATCTCCGCCAGCGTTGGCATTGCCTTGTACCCCGGCAATGGCCAGACCGCCGAAGAGCTGTTGATGAATGCCGATGCGGCGATGTACCACGCCAAGGGAGCCGGTAAAAACGGTTACAGCTTCTTCGATGTATCCATGAACACCAACGCCCGCAAGCAACTGCAACTCTTGCAGGACTTGCGTCAGGCGCTGGAGCACAACCAGTTTCGCCTGCATTACCAGCCCAAGTTTGATGCTGTCAGCGGCCAGCCTGTAGGGGCCGAAGCCTTGTTGCGCTGGGAGCATCCGCAGCAGGGATTGTTGCTGCCGGAACACTTTATCGAACTGGCGGAAAAAACCGGGCTGATCATTCCGATCGGCGAATGGGTGCTAAACGAAGCCTGTCGCCAGATGCGGGCGTGGTTCGATGAGGGGTATAGCCACTGGCGTATCTCGGTCAATCTGTCGGCGTTGCAGTTTTGTTATTCGGGGCTGGTCGACAGTGTGGTCTCGGTGCTGGAGCGCCACCGGTTGCCCGCCAACAGCCTGACCCTGGAAATCACCGAGACCACCGCCATGAGCGATGCAGATGCGAGCATGACCGTGCTGCAGCGGCTGTCGCAGATGGGGGTCGATCTGTCCATTGATGACTTCGGCACCGGCTATTCAAGCCTGATGTACCTCAAACGCTTGCCGGCCAATGAACTGAAGATTGATCGCGGGTTTGTCCGCGACCTGGAACATGACAGTGACGATGCCGCGATTGTTTCGGCGATTGTGGCCCTGGGCCAGGCTCTGGGGCTGCGGATTGTGGCTGAAGGGGTTGAAACCGATACCCAGCAAAGCTTCCTGACCACGCTGGGGTGCAATGCCCTGCAAGGTTTCCTGTTGGGACAGCCGTTACCGGCCGAGCAATTCATGGTCGATATTCATCGCGCTGAATTGTCGCGTTAAGGCACATCGCCACCGACCTGACAAAGCAAAGCCTTCGCGGTTATTCTGCCCGTCACCTTTGCACCGTCGAACTGGAGAGCGTTTTTATGGACAAAGTCATCTTGATCACCGGTGGCAGTCGCGGCATCGGCGCTGCCACTGCGATCCTGGCAGCGCAGCAGGGCTACCGGATTTGCATCAACTATCTGACGGATGCAGCGGCTGCCCATGAAGTGCTGGCACAGGTTCATGCTCTGGGGGCACAGGCCATTGCCGTGCGTGCCGATGTGAGCAATGAAGAAGAAATCATCGGCCTGTTTACCCGGGTTGACGAGGAGCTCGGCCCGATCACGGCGCTGGTCAACAATGCCGGGACCGTGGGCCTCAAGTCCCGGGTCGACGAAATGTCCGAGTCGCGTATTTTGCACACCCTGAGAACCAATGTGCTGGGGCCTATCCTGTGTTCCAGGCATGCAGTGCTGCGCATGTCGCCGCGTTACGGCGGGCAGGGCGGCAATATCGTCAACGTGTCGTCGGGGGCTGCGCGCCTGGGCTCGCCCAATGAGTACGTTGACTATGCCGCTTCAAAAGGCGCGCTGGACACCTTTACCCTGGGCTTGTCCAAAGAGCTGGCGGGCGAGGGGATCCGGGTCAACGCAGTGCGCCCGGGCCTCATCTTTACCGAGTTCCACGCCTTGAGCGGCGATCCGGGGCGGGTCAGCAAGCTGGAGTCGAGCATCCCGATGGGCCGTGGCGGCCGCCCTGAAGAAGTCGCCGAAGCCATTATCTGGCTGCTCAGCGACAAGGCTTCCTACGCCACCGGTACCTTTATCGACTTGTGCGGCGGGCGTTGATCCAGGCCCGTTAGATACACAGAAATATGCCTGAGCTCTGTGGGAGCCAGGCTTGCCCGCGATGACATCGCTGCGGTGCGGGACATATCGAGGTGCCTGCATCGCTGGCAAGCCAGTTCCCACTGGTTTCGCGGTATTGCCCAGAGAGGCATCCTGGCTCTCCCCCGGCTCGCTCTGCATATGCATATTGCTTTTCCCCTCGATCCACCGATAATGCGACTTATTGCTATTTGAGTCTGGTTATCTATCGTGTCTAGCCCCCTGGATCCCAAAGCCCTGCTGGCGAATCTCTATCATGACAATCATGCGTGGCTGCGCGGCTGGTTGTCGCGACAGGTGCGTTGCCCGCAGGATGCGGCCGATCTGGCTCAGGACACGTTCCTGCGGGCTTTCGATGCACAGCAACTTGAGCGCATAGAGCAACCCCGGGCTTATCTGAGCACCGTGGCCCGGCGCTTGCTGTGCTCGCTGTGGCGCCGACGCAAGCTGGAGCAGGCCTATCTGGATCAGCTTGCAGACATGCCTCAGGGCTATGCCCCGTCAGCCGAAGACATTGCACTGGTGCGTGAGGCGATCGAAACGATTGATCATGCGCTGGAAGGGTTGCCGTCACGGGTGCGGCGGGCTTTTTTGCTCAACCGTCTTGAAAGCATGCCGCAGCAGGCCATTGCCACCTTGTTGGGGGTTTCACTGGCCACGGTAGAGCGTGACCTGCGCCGCGCTTATTTACATTGCCTTTCGCAAACCCAGGAGAGCCTATGAGCAACACCAGGGTAGATCCCGTTACCCGTGCCGCTGTCGACTGGATGCTGCGGCTGGAGTCCGGGCAGGCCTGTCCCTCGGAGCGTCAGGTGTTTAAAGCCTGGCTGGCCGAAAGCCCTGAGCATATGGCTGCGTGGCAGCGGGTGGCCGGGGTGTTGAAAACCCCGCTGGCGGATTTGCAATCGGTAGAACGGCGCAGCCCGGGGCAATTGCATGCGGCCCGTGAAGCGCTGCTGGAAAGCCCTTCTGCGGCACGCAAAAAAGCCCTGCAAGGCGGCCTGCTGCTGTTGTTGCTGGGGGTGGGCGCCGCGGGTATGGTCGATCGGGTGACGCCTCTGAGGGGCATGATGGCCGATCAACATACTGCGACCGGTGAACGCAGAACCATCGAGCTGGCAGATGGCAGTCGCCTTACGCTCAACGCCCGCAGCGCCGTCGATATCCAGTTCAGCGCCGGGCAGCGTCGCGTTCAGTTGCGTGAAGGCCAATTGCAGGTCGATGTGGCCGCCGACCCGCAGCGGCCCTTTGTGGTTGCGACCGCCCAGGGTCAGGTCAAGGCGCTGGGCACGCGCTTCATGGTGCGCCAGGGGGCGGACGAAAGCCTGGCCAGCGTGCAACAGCACAGCGTGCAGCTCGACACCCTCAATGGTTTGCAACGACGCATCGATGCCGGTCAGGCAGTGTCGTTTACAGCCAGCCAGATTGACCCGCAAACCCCGACTGCGCGCAGTCAGGCCGATTGGCTCGAAGGCCGGGTAGAACTGCATGACGAGCCGTTGTCGGCACTGGTTGAAGCGTTGCGCCCTTACCAGACCGGTGTGCTGCGCATCAGCCCAGAAGCTGCCAGGGTCAGAGTGTTCGGGGTTTTCTCATTGGATAACACCCCGCAGACCTTGAGCACCCTGGCGCAAACCTTGCCGATCAAGGTCACGCACTACGGCCCCTGGCTGACCCTGATTGATGTGCGCGGTTAAAAAATCGCCGAATGCGAATTATTTACAAATAAGGTGAGGGGAAAACTCTGCTCGTTGGTCAAGGTTACAACTGCCTACCTTGCAACGAGAAAGGATGCCCCATGTCGTACGTCCCGCTGAGACCCTGCCTTCTGGCACTGACCATTGCCCTGAGCATTACCGGCCACCCCTTGAGCGCGGTGGCCGGGCCGCTGGTCAATGAACAGAGTGCAGTGCGTGCCTTTGACTTGCCTGCGGCGCCGCTGGGAGCGACCCTGAGCCGGATTGCCCGTGACAGCCAGCTGACCCTGTCGGTATCGCCTGCTTTATTGCAGGGTAAAACCTCGGCACCGGTACGGGGCCGGTTTACCCCGCAGCAGGCCGCCGAGCGCGCCCTGGCGGGCAGCGGTCTGGGCTTGAGCGTGACCGAAAGCGGTGCCCTGAGCGTTTACCCGCTGGCAGAAACGGGCACGTTGAATCTGGGGGCGACCACGGTGTCGGGGCGTGTGGCCGAAGATGCTCGCGGAGCGGTAGACGGTTTTGTCGCCACCCGTTCGGCCACGGCGACTAAGACCGATACACCGATTCTGGAGATCCCACAGACCATCAACGTGGTGACGGCGGATCAGGTTCAGGCGCAGGGCGCCCGTGATCTGACCCAGGCACTGCGCTACACCCC
Source organism: Pseudomonas versuta (assembly GCF_001294575.1). Lineage (NCBI taxonomy): Bacteria > Pseudomonadati > Pseudomonadota > Gammaproteobacteria > Pseudomonadales > Pseudomonadaceae > Pseudomonas > Pseudomonas versuta. The sequence continues at coordinate 2,291,537 of NZ_CP012676.1, read as the reverse complement.
GGGCCTGAGCACCAACGGCTACACCGATCGCAATACCATCGCGGACGAAATCACCAGCCGCGGTTTTGCCCCGACCCTGCTCTATCTCGATGGTGCTTATTTACCGTCGGCGGGGAGCCTGGGCGGCACGCCACAGATCGACCCCTATACCCTGGAACGCATCGAAGTCCTCAAAGGGCCGTCTTCGGTGCTGTACGGGCAAAACCAGCCGGGGGGCATGATCAATATGGTGTCCAAACTCCCGAGCACTGAAGCTGCGCACCAGATCAAAGTCGGCACTGGCAGTTTTGACCGCTACAACCTGGCGTTTGACTTCACGGGGCCGCTGGACGAGGCCAAAACCCTCAGTTACCGGTTGATCGGGGTCGGCAATACGGGCGGCGAACAGGTGGGCCACACCAAGGATTCGCGCCAGCTGCTGGCGCCCAGCTTCAGCTGGATGCCCGACGACGACACCGAGCTGACGCTGTATGCGCAAATCCAGCGTGATGACGCCCTGGCCGACTATCAGTCCTTACCGGCGGTGGGCAGCCTGTACCGCAACTCGCAGGGCAACAAGATTGATCGCGATACGTTTTTGGGCGACTCGAAATGGAACGACTACAAGCGCGATCAATACGTGGTGGGCTACCAGTTTTCCCACGCCTTCAATGAGGCCATGACGTATCGCCAGAGCCTGAGCTATATCGACGTCAACGACCGCTACAAGGGCTTTTACCTCAACCGTTTTGTCACCACCCCCGAGGGCATCAGTGACACTCACGCCAGCCGCACCAAACTCGACTGGCGCCAGCAAAACAGCTCGTACACCTTCGACAACCACCTGCAAAGCGACTTCGCCACTGGCCCCCTGCAGCACACCTTGCTGGTGGGACTGGACTACCGCGATTTCACCCGCAAGTATCAGGGCTACAACCTGTCGGGCAGTGAAATCATCGACCTCTACAACCCCACCAACTACCGCACCACGGGCGTGCCGACCCTGACCACCCAGTGGGATAACAGGGTCAAGCAAACCGGTTTGTATGTGCAGGATCAGATCAAGCTCGACAACTTCATCCTGACCATCGGTGGCCGCCATGACTGGGCCAAGGTCGACAACAATGACTTGCTGGCCGATACGCGGGCCATGCAAAACGACAACAAGTTCACCGGGCGCGTGGGGCTGACGTACGTCACCTCGTTCGGGCTGGCGCCTTACATCAGCTACACCGAATCGTTCTTGCCTTCAGTCGGTACCACGGCCCCGGATCGAGGGGGCAAGGCGTTCAAGCCGCAATTGGGCAAGCAATATGAAGTGGGGGTCAAATATCAGCCTGACGACAGCACCTTGCTTACGGCGTCGGTGTTTGAGATCAAGCAGCAAAACGTGCTGACCGGTGACTTGCAGTACCTGGAGTACCAGATACAGGAAGGTGAAGTCAGCTCGCGGGGGATCGAACTGGAAGGCAAAAGCAGCTACAGCAACATCGACCTGATTGCTTCGTTGTCATACCTGGACGTGTTCTACAGCAAGTCCAACTATGACAATAAGGGCAACCGCAGTGAGGCGCAGGCGCCATGGGCGGCGAGTGTGTGGGCCGATTACCACTTCACCGGGAATGTGCTGCAGGGCGTGACCCTGGGCGGTGGTGCGCGATACACCGGGAAAAGCTACGGCGACTCGGCCAACACCTTCAAAACCCCGTCATTCGTGATCTACGACGCCACCCTCAGCTATGACCTGGCGGCGCTGGACCCGGGTTTCAAAGGTGTGAGCACCAGCCTCAATGTGCAAAACCTGTTCGACCGCGAGTACGTCTCGTCATGTAACTACAGCTTCGGCTGTTACTACGGCCAGCAACGGACTGCAGCGCTGGAAGTCAAATACGACTGGTGATGCCGGGCTAGAAGGGCTTCTTTGGTGGGCGGGATTCGTCTGCCCCCTTTTTTGCGCACCGGTAGTCGCTGACGAGGAACGAAGGCTGCGAGCTTTGACGGTAGTGGCAGCACCCTCATCTAGGGTGGAGGCAGCACCAAACGGCTCGCAGCCTTCGTTCCTTGGCAGCGACTACGAGCCTTCGTTAGTCGGCAGCGACTACGAGCCTTTGGTTTGTTTCAGCGGCGCAGTTTGAGTGCGCTGGCCAGGCTGATGGCCAGTGGCAGGCGTGGCAACAAGGTGGCCTGGTAGGCGTGGTAAAGATCCGCCTTGCCGGGCCATATTTTTTCCGAAGGCTGGTTGTCAGGCCCCAGTTCGTGGTGCCAGCTGCCGTGCTGGCGGTCGATCAGGTGCAGGTCGATGTAGTCCCAGAAACACTGATACCAGACTTCGTATTCCTGCTCGCCTGTGCGTTGCAACAAGGCCGCCGCTGCCGCCGAGGCTTCGGCCAGGGTCCAGTGCAGGCGTTCGCGCACCACGGGCCGGTTGTCCCAGTCCAGGGTGTAAACAATGCCGCTGTCACCATCGACATTCCAGCCGTGCAGGCTCGCGCTGTGAAACAGCTGTCGGGCGTCTTCGAGCAGCCATTGGGGCGCGGGCAGGCCACGCTGCCTGCGCGCCGCTTCAAGGTGCAGCAACAGGCGGGCCCATTCAAAGGCGTGCCCCGGGGTTTTGCCGAACGGGCGGAATGGGTCTGTCGGGTTGTCCCGGTTGTAGTCCGGTAATGGCTGCCAGCCGGCATCGAAGTGTTCAATGGGCAGGTAGGAGGACTGCGCCGCGTGCTGGTGAATCACCCGTTCGCTGATCCGCAGGGCGCGGTCCAGCCACAGGTCCTGGTCGAGCACGTCGGCCAGGGCCAGAAAGGTTTCAGTGCCATGCATATTGCTGTTGGCCCCGCGATACGCTTCGCAGTCGCTCCAGTCGCCGGCAAAGGACTCCAGCAGGGCACCTTCGTCTTCGCACCAGAACCGCGTTTCGAGTACCGCTACCGCCTCATCCAGCAAGGCAGTGGCGCCCGGGCGCCCGGCCACCACCGCGGAGCTGGCGGCCAGGGCGACAAATGCATGCAGGTATGCGGCTTTGCGGGTGTTGCCATCCTGAGCGTCGGGGGTGGCGAACCAGCCGCCGTGCACGCCATCGCGCAAGGCCCCGGCCAGAGCCCTGAGGCCGTGGTCGATCAATGGCGTGCAGCCCGGCAGGCCCTGGATATGGGCGAGGGCGAAACTGTGAACCATACGCGCGGTGGTCACTGTGTCAGCCGGGGCATCGTCTGGGCGCTTGCCAAAGCGGTCAAGGCCTGCAAAACCGAGCGGTACCCGGGCGGCCTTGGCGAAATCCAGCAGCGTCTGGCCTTGATTGTGCAGCCACTGCTGGTGGGGGGCGGAGGTCAGCCAGCTGTCGCTGGTCCGGGTGAGATCGGTCATGGGCCACCTGTACGGTTCTTGTGATTATCTGGCGTTCGCAGCCTAAGGGATTGGCTGCAAAGTGGAAAGCTGAAACCTTTCATTAGCGCGAGGGCAAGCCCGCTGTCACAGGCAGTGGTCGCTGCACGGTCAGATCTCCGGGATCCAGCGCTGTGACCAGTCGCTGTCTTGCTTGACCACCTCGCGCAGCAATTCGATCGCCTGCTGCAAGGCGCCGCTGTCGCGTTCGCGGGAATACACCAGATAGGTCGGGTAACTGAACTCCGGAGCCTTGGGCACGCGCTCCAGGGCGCCGCTGTCCAGATAGCTCTGAACCACCCGGGTGCGAAAGTAACCGCTGCCGCCGTTTTCCAGAATGTAATGCAAAGCGACCGGGCCCAGATTGAAACTGACGGCGGCCCGCGCCTTGTCCGGTAGTGCAGCGTCATGCTGGCGGCGGAAGTCCTCGCCCCAGTCCACATACACATAAGGTTCGGGCAAGGCGGGGCGGCGAATCTGAATCAGTTTTTCTTCCAGCAATTGTTCCACCTGCACCCCGGGCCAATAGACCGGCTGATAGACCAGAGCTGCGTCCAGCAAGCCCATTTCCACCTGCCTCAATAACAGCTCGCCGTCACGAATCTGCACCCGCAGGGCGTGGGTGTCGAGGTGTTCGCGCAGGGCCCTGGCCCAGCTCAGGATCAGCGGGTTGCACAGGCTGACTTCACCGCCGATGTGCAGCATCTGGTGCAAACCTTCAGGGCGTGGCAGATCCCGTCGCGCCGCCTCCCAGGTCTGCAGCAGTTGGTTGGCGTACACCACAAAGGCTTCGCCGTCGGGGGTGAGTCTGGCGCCTGCACGGTTGCGCACAAACAGCGTCACGCCGAGCAGGCTCTCGAGTTTTTGTACCCGGGCCGTGACGGCCGTCTGGGTGACGTGAAGTTTGTCTGCGGCACTCGCGAGGCTGCCGTAGCGAACAATTTCGAGGAAGGTACGGGCCAGGTCCAGATCCATGATCGCGCCAGTCTGCAAAGGGCGGTCAGTGTAAGGCCAATGATGCGAAAACACATATTGGCCTGACCTTCTATTGGCCTGAATCAATGCCGGTTTTTTTTATTCAGCTAACGTCATCTGCCCTGGCACGCGGTGCCAGTGGTTTGCCGAATTGCGACACACACAAAAAGGGATATCTGACATGGATGACTTGAACCGCCAGTACGACATTCAACCTTTGATAAAGGCTGACATGTCGATCCTGATCAATGGGCAGGCGGTAAGTGCAGCTCAAGGAGAGACCGTACTCAGCGTGTTGAACTCAGTGGGTCTACGGCAACTGTCGCCCAATGATCACGGACAGATCAATGGCGCTTATTGCGGTATGGGGGTGTGCTACTGCTGCCTGGTGAATATCGATGGCCGGCACAAGCGCCGGGCCTGCCAGACCGTGGTGCAGCCCGGGATGAAAGTAGAGACCGGGATCAATCGGGTCACTGCACAGGAGGCCGTGCTATGAGCCTGAACCCGGTCATTGTCGGCGGTGGTCCGGCGGGTATGGCAGCCGCCATCGAGCTGGCGCAGCACGGCGTGTCCAGCACCTTGCTGGAAGAGGCCTCGCGGTTGGGCGGTGTGGTGTATCGCGGGCCATTGCGTGACGGTGTCGACCTTGATTACCTGGGGGAGCGCTACAAAGAGGCGCTGCAAAAACTGCACACTGAGTTTGCGGGTATTGCCCATTTAGTTGATGTGCGCCACAACCACCGCGTGGTGGGCGGGCAGGGTGAGCAGCGCCTGCAAGTACTGGACGAGCGTGAGCAATTGCAGGAAACCGCTTTCGATCAATTGCTGCTGAGCGCCGGGTGCCATGAGCGCAGCGTGCCATTTCCCGGCTGGACCCTGCCCGGTGTGATGATGCTTGGCGGCCTGCAATTGCAGATCAAAAGTGGCGTGGTCAAGCCCAAGGGGCCGACGTTAATCGCAGGCACCGGACCGTTGTTGATACTGGTGGCGTGCCAGTTGCACGCGGCGGGTGTCGAAGTGGCCGGTGTATACGAGGCCTGTGAATTTACCCGGATTGCCAAGGAAAGCCTGGCGCTGCTCAACCAGCCCCAACTGTTCCTCGACGGCCTGAGCATGCTGGTGTACCTCAAACGCAACGGTGTACCGGTGCGTTATGGCTGGGGCGTGGTGGAGGCGCGGGGCGAGGGTGAACTGAGCGAAGTTATCGTGGCGCCGTACTCCAGCACCTGGCAAGCAGACATGAGCAAGGCGCAGCCAGTTATGGCGCGCACCCTGGCTGTGGGCCATGGCTTTATCCCGCGGACACAACTCACCCAGCAAATGGGCCTTGATCACGCTTACAACGTCGACGGTTATCTGGCTGTCAAAGCCGACATGTGGCAACGCAGTAACCAGCCGCACATTCACCTGGCCGGTGATGCCACGGGCATGCGTGGCGGTGAAGCGGCGATGCTCACCGGGCGTATCGCGGCGTTGTCGATTTTGCTCCAGCGCCAAGTGCTGAGCGAGAAGCAGGCGCTGGCGCAACGCCGGGTTTATCTGTCACGGCTGGACACTGTGGTGCGCTTTCGCGGTGCCATTGATCGCTACACCCGACGCGGTACTCAACAGATCGAATTGCTACAGCCGGACACGGTGGTGTGCCGTTGCGAAAACGTGACCCGTGCCGACATCGACCTGGCGCTGAGCCAGGGCGTGCAAGACATGGCCAGCCTGAAAATGCGCACCCGCATCAGCATGGGCGACTGCCAGGGCCGGATGTGCGTCGGTTACTGCAGTGATCGCCTGCGCGAGGCCACCGGCCGCCAGGATGTGGGCTGGCTGCGCCCGCGTTTTCCGCTGGAACCGGTGCCGTTTTCGGCTTTTACCAATGCCTGCAAGGATGCCTGACATGATCAAGACTTATGACGTTGTAATCGCCGGTGGCGGTGTTATCGGCGCGTCCTGCGCTTACCACTTGTCCCGTCGCAAAGACCTGAAAATTGCCATGATCGACTGCAAGCGCCCGGGCAATGCCAGCCGCGCTTCGGCGGGTGGCCTGTGGGCTATCGGCGAGTCTGTAGGGCTTGGCTGCGGCGTGATTTTCTTTCGCATGATGTCCGCCGAGCGCAAGCGTGAAGCCCAGGGCTCGGCGGTGATCGTTGACTCCAGCACCCCGCATATTCTGCCGGAGTGCTTCTTCGACTTTGCCCTGCAATCCAATGCCCTGTACCCCGGCCTGCACCAGGAAATGATCGACAAGCACGGCATGGACTTCAAGTTCGAGCGTACCGGCCTCAAGTACGTGATTTACGACGATGAAGACCGTCTTTATGCCGAGCACATCGTTGCCAACATCCCGCACCTTGCCGATGAAGTGCGCTGGCTTGACCAGGCCGCCTTGCGCGAGTCCGAGCCAAGCGTCAGCCACGACGCCAAAGGGGCACTTGAATTTCTTTGCGACCACCAGGTGAGCCCGTTCCGGCTGACCGATGCCTACACCGAAGGCGCCCGGCAAAACGGTGTGGACCTGTACTTCAACACCAACGTTACCGAGGTGCTGCGCCAGGGCAGCAAGGTGGTGGGGGTACGTACTGACAACCAGGGCGCGTTCCACTGCAAGACCCTGATCAATGCTGCCGGTGCCTGGGCGGCAGAACTCAGCGTGATGGCCACAGACATGAGCATCCCGGTGGCGCCGGTCAAGGGCCAGATCGTGTTGACCGAGCGCATGCCCAAGTTGCTCAACGGCTGCCTGACCACCAGCGATTGTTACCTGGCGCAAAAGGACAATGGTGAAATCCTGATTGGCAGCACCACCGAAGACAAAGGTTTTGACGTGACCACCACCTTCCCGGAGATCACGGGTCTGGTCCAGGGAGCGATGCGTTGTATTCCTGAGCTCAAGGACGTCAACCTCAAGCGCACCTGGGCCGGATTGCGCCCGGGCTCGCCTGATGAGCTGCCGATTTTGGGGGCGATGGCCGGTGTCGAGGGGTATTTGAATGCATGCGGGCATTTCCGAACCGGCATCCTGACCTCGGCGATAACCGGAGTCATGCTCGATGCGCTGGTGCGTAATGAACCGTTGCCACTGGATGTCACGCCGTTTCTGGCGGACCGGTTTGACTTGCAGCCGGTGGGGTTAAAAAAAGTGATAGGGGCCTAGTCTTTCGCCGCCGGGCCTGACGCAACCAGCGCCTTCGGGCGGCTGAGAGCGTCAAGGCCCTGTAGTCGCTGACGAGGCACGAGGCTGCGATCGGGCAAAGCCCGTAGCGCTCCTCAATGTGTTTGATACCCCGGGGTGAGGCGGTGTTGAACTCCTGGGGGCCTGCACCGGTCAGCCATTATGCCCATTCATAAAACAGGTGCAGACAACCATGCAGATTTCTCTCGCGCATCAGGTCGCTCTTGTCACCGGGGCCAGCTCCGGGCTGGGAGCTGCCAGCGCTCGTGCCCTGGCGGCAGCCGGTGCCTCGGTGGTCATCAATTACAACTCCCAGGCCGCCCCTGCCAAGGCGCTCGCAGACGAGATCAACGCCTCTGGCGGCAAAGCCGTTGCACTGGGCGCCGATGTATCGAAAGAGGCTGATGTCGAACGCCTGTTCGCACAAATCCTGGATGCGTTTGGCTATCTCGATATTCTCGTCGCCAACTCCGGGCTGCAAAGAGATGCCGCAGTCGTCGATATGACCCTGGAACAATGGAACACCGTTATCGGCGTCAATCTCACCGGCCAGTTCCTGTGCGCGCGCTCAGCCCTGAAGATTTTCAACCGCCAGGGCGTTCGTGAAGGTGTTTCCTGTGCCGCCGGCAAGATTATTCACATGAGCTCGGTGCACCAGCTGATTCCCTGGGCAGGGCATGTGAACTATGCAACCTCCAAGGGCGGCGTTGAAATGTTGATGCGCAGCCTGGCGCAAGAAGTCAGCGAGCAAAAGGTCCGGGTCAACGGCATTGCTCCCGGGGCCATTCGCACGGCAATCAATCGCGACGTGACCCAAGGCGCGGCCGAGAAGCAACTGCTGAAACTGATCCCCTATGGCCGCGTCGGTGATCCTGAAGATGTGGCCAACGCCGTGGTGTGGCTGGCCAGCGATGCCTCTGATTATGTGGTTGGCAGCACCTTGTTTATTGATGGCGGCATGAGCCTTTATCCGGAGTTTCGCGGCAATGGTTAAAATCCAGGACGAATCGCAAAGCGTAATCGAGGCACACGGCATTATTGGCGACATGCGCACGGCAGCATTGGTCAACGACCAGGGCAGTGTGGATTTTTTCTGTTGGCCAGAGTTCGACAGCCCGGCCATTTTCTGTTCACTGCTGGATACTCCCGAAGCGGGGATTTTCCAGCTGGCCCCGCAAATTGCCGATGCACGCCGCGAACAAATCTATCTCCCCGACACCAACGTGTTGCAGACCCGCTGGCTGGCCCCGCAAGCAGTGGTGGAGATTACCGATTTGCTGCCGGTCAGTGATCACGATGATGAACTGCCGCTGCTGATACGCCGTGTGCGTATGGTGAGCGGCAGCGCTACGTTTTTAATGCGTTGCGCGGTGCGCCATGACTACGCCCGCGCGGTGACCAAAGCCCATGCCGATGGCGAGGATGTGTGCTTTGACGCCGAGGGCCAGCCCGGCCTTCGTCTGGCTTGCGATGTGCCCTTGAAGATTGCGGATCAGGCGGCCTGCTGCACGTTCACCCTGGCAGAGGGCGAGTCGGCCGAGTTTGTACTGGGCGCCGTGGACGATGTGCGGGTGAAAGTGGGCTGCAGCGATTTGGCCTTGCAGCGTACTGTGCACTTCTGGCGTCAGTGGCTCGCACAGTCGATCTATCGCGGACGCTGGCGTGAAATGATCAATCGCTCAGCCCTGACCCTCAAGCTGCTGACCTCGCGCAAGGATGGCGCGATTATCGCCGCCGCGACCTTTGGCTTGCCGGAGACCCCGGGCGGTGAGCGCAACTGGGATTACCGCTACACCTGGATTCGCGATGCTTCCTTCACGGTTTACGCCTTTATGCGCCTGGGGTTTGTCGATGAGGCCAATGGCTTTATGCGCTGGCTGCGTGGCCGGGTAGGGGAGTGCTGCGAACAGCCCCTGAAGTTGAACATCATGTACAGCATTGACGGGCGCAGCGATCTGCCGGAAACAGAGCTCAGTCACCTGTCCGGCTATGGTGGGGCCAGGCCGGTGCGAATCGGTAACGGTGCATTTGATCAGGTGCAACTGGATATTTTTGGCGAGCTGCTGGATGCGGTGTACCTGACCAATAAATACGGCGAGGCCATCAGCCATGAGGGTTGGCAGCACGTGACCCAGATAGTCGATCATGTGTGCTCGATCTGGCAGGAGGCAGACGTCGGCATCTGGGAGATGCGCGGCGAGAAGCATCATTTTCTGCATTCCCGGCTGATGTGCTGGGTAGCGCTGGATCGCGCCATTCGCCTGGCATCCAAGCGTTCATTGCCTGCGCCGTTCTCGCGCTGGAACGAGACCCGCCAAGAGATTCACACTGATATCTGGGAGAACTTCTGGAATGCCGAGCGCGGCCATTTCGTCCAGTACAAGGGCGGCACGGCGCTGGACGGCTCGATGCTGCTGATGCCGCTGGTGCGGTTTGTCGGGGCTAAAGATCCGGCGTGGCTGGCGACCCTGGAGGCGATCGAAAAGAGTCTGGTGCGTGATGGCATGGTGTATCGCTATCGCAATGACGACAACGCCATGGATGGCCTGCAAGGCACTGAAGGCGCATTTGCCGCCTGCTCCTTTTGGTACGTGGAATGCCTGGCCAGGGCCGGGCAGGTGGAGAAGGCGCATCTGGAGTTCGAGCAGCTGTTGCGCTACGCCAACCCGCTGGGGTTGTACGCCGAAGAGTTCGACTGCTATGCCCGGCATTTGGGCAATACCCCGCAAGCCCTGACCCACCTGGCGCTGATCAGTGCGGCGAGTTTTCTGGACCGCAAGCTCGACCATCAAAAGCCACAGTGGCAGCCCTGATCTGGCCCCCCTGTAGGAGAGAGCTTGCTCGCGAGCTCTTTTAGCCGGCGCACAGGACTGCCGTTCAAGCGTTAAGTGCTTGAAAAGCTCGCGAGCAAGCTCGCTCCTTCAGGGGGGATGAGTGTTGCAGCTCCCGGTGTCTGGCTTTTAGAAGGTGTATTTGCTGGTCAACGTCAGGCTGCGCGGCTCGCCGTAGTAGGTGGTGCTGAAGTTGCCCAGGCCCGACAGGTACTTTTTGTCGAACACGTTGTTGGCGTTGAGGTTGAAGCTCAGGTGCTCGCTGTACTCGTAGCGGGTCATCAGGTTGACCAGCGCGTAGCTCTGCTGCTCGATGATGTCGTAGTCACCTTTGGCATCGTTGTAGATCTTGCCGTAGAACGGGCTCTGCCAGTTCACGCCACCGCCCACTGTGACCTGGTTCAACATGCCCGGCAGACGGTAGGTGGTGAATACCCGTGCCACGTTTTCAGGCTTGGTGGTTTCCAGCGGGTAGCCATACAAGCGCCCGCCATCAGCGGTTTTGGTCTGGGCGTAGGTGTAGCCGGCCATCACATTCCAGTCCGGCATCAACTCACCGGCCAGCTCAAACTCAATGCCTTTGGTGGTCGCACCGTCGACGGACTGGTAGTAGGTCTGGTTGGCCGCGTCGATGCCCGCATAGACCGCCAGGTTTTTTTGCTCGGTACGGAATACCGCGGCACTGGCGTTCAGGCGTCCGTCGAAGTATTCGCCTTTCAAGCCGATTTCGTAGCTGTTGCCTTCGGTGGGCGCCAGGGTGGTGCCGGACTTGCTGCGCTCGGTGACCGGTTTGTAAATCGAGGTGTAGCTGGCGTACGCCGAGTAAGTGTCGTTCAGGTCATAGACCACACCGGCGTAGGGCGTGACCTTGCCGTGCTGGTTGGAGGTGGTTTTGTTGTCACTGAAAGTCGGGCTTTGCACGTAGTACGTGTTGGTATCGTTGTACTGGAAATCGCTCACGCGGCTGCCCAGGATCAGCGACAGGTGGTCGGCCGGCTTGAAGCGCGCAGCGAGGTAAGCACTGTTCTGGTCTTCGTTGATTTCATATTTGCCGTTTTTCGGGAAGTAGGGCTTCGGGTAATCGCCCTTCCAGTCAAAGATGCTGCCGGGCACCAGGCCGAACCGGGAGGCATCAAAGGTTGCGCCGGTTTGTCTGGAGGATTGCGAGGTAACACCCACCACCAGTTCATGTTCGCGGCCAAACAGGCTGAACGGGCCGGTGGCGTTCAGATCAAAGGTGTTTTGCACGCGATGACCTTCCCACTTGCCCCAGTAGAAGAACATGCCGGTGCCGGTGACCGGGTCTGGCATGCCACCGCTTGCCGAGCCCAGTTGAGTGTCGTGGTCGTTGGTTTGCCGGGTCAGGGTGCCTTTGACTTTCCATTCATTGGCAAAGCGGTGTTCCAGGGACGCGAAGGTGGTTTGTGCGACCACATCACGGCGGCTCCAGTCGGTGGCCGGGTTGAACGAGCGGCTGAAGTCGGTCTTGCTGTAGTTGGAGAAGTAGTACGGGTTGCCGGTCCAGGACGAGCCACGCGGCTTGATGTTCTGGTAGTCCAGGCCGAAGGTCAGCAGGGTGTCGGGGGTGATGTCGGCTTCGAGGATGGCGTAGAACACATCATTCTTTTTCGAGTAGTGATCCAGGTACGAGTCGGCATCCTGATACACCCCGACCAGGCGCCCGCGCACGCTGCCGTCGTCATTCAGCGGGCCGGAGATATCGCCTTCGGTACGGTAGTTGTCCCATGAGCCTGCGCTGGCAGTCACCGATGCCTTGAAATCACGGGTCGGTTTTTTGCGGATCAGGTTGACCGTGGCCGAGGGCTCGCCGGAGCCGGACAGCAGGCCGGTGGCACCTTTGACGATATCAACCCGGTCATACAAGGCCATGTCGACCTTGGTCGCGCCCTCATCAAACACCCCGTCATATTGGGTGTTTACGCCGTCGTACTGGAAGTTGGTGATGGCGTAGCCGCGTGCCGAATATTCCATGCGGTCGCTGTCGTAGGCCTGGGTCGAAATACCCGGCGCGTTACGCAGAACATCGCCGATGCTCTGGACCGCCTGATCGTCCATTAACTGGCGGGTGATGACGGTGACGGTCTGTGGCGTTTCGCGGATCGACAGTGGCAGTTTGGTCGAGCTGTTGGAGGCGCCTGTGGTGTAGGAACCGGTGTCTTCGGTGGTCAGTGAGGTACCCATACCCTGGCCGGAAATGTTAGTAGCACCCAACTCGATGCCTGTGCCTTGGTTAAGGATCACCGTGTCGCCATTGAGCTGGTATGAAATGCCGCTGCCTTGCAGCAGCGCCTCCAGTGCCTTGATCGGTTCCAGTGAGCCCGAGACGGGGTGCGATTTGATCCCCTGTACCTGATCCGGGCTGTACAGCACTTGCAGGTTGGCCTGCTTGCCAAACTCGTTCAGGGCGCTGGCCAGCGATTGTGCCGGGATGTTCAGGGTGACTGCAGTTGCCTGGGCCATGGATGAGCCCAGTAGCACCGAGGCGGCAAGGGCACCTGACAACAGGGAGTGGCGAGCAGTCTGGCGCCGGGTCGCGAGCGAAAGAGGGGTCCGGCTCAAGTGGGGTCGTTGCATTGCGTGCCTAGGCTCCGATAGGGAAAATTATTCATCGTTAATGTGAATAGTTATTAGACGCAGCACGATTGAAGAACCGGAACACGTTCCTGAATTGACTGGATTTGATTTCTACGCCCCGACCCCAAAACCCCGTAGGAGCGAGATGGGGAGGTTGTCCCATGAGTGGAACGTTGAGTGTTGTGGGTGCGGTCTAGTCTTATGGGTGATACGAATCTATTCTGGTTGCCATGATTTACAGGAGTGCAACATGAAAAAAATTCTGGGTGTGTATACGGCCCCACGTCCGCACTGGGTCGGCGATGGCTTTCCGGTTCGGACGTTGTTTTCCTACGACAGTATGGGTAAGCACGTCAGTCCGTTCTTGTTGCTTGATTACGCAGGGCCCGCCGAGTTCACGCCCACCACCGGGCGGCGTGGTGTAGGTCAGCATCCGCATCGCGGGTTTGAGACGGTGACCATCGTCTACAAAGGTGAAGTCGAGCATCGGGATTCCACCGGTAACGGCGGGGTCATCGGGCCCGGTGATGTGCAATGGATGACCGCTGCGTCGGGGATCCTGCACGAAGAGTTCCACTCCGAGGCGTTTGCCCGCAGTGGTGGCGCGCTGGAGATGGTCCAGCTGTGGGTCAACCTGCCGGCCAGGGACAAGATGGCCGCGCCGGGCTATCAGGGCATTGTGGATCGCCAGATACCTGAGCTGGCGCTTAAGGATAATGCCGGGCGCTTGCGCCTGATTGCCGGCGAATTCGATGGCCAGCGGGGCCCTGCGCGGACCTTTACGCCAATCGATGTGTGGGATATCCGCTTGAACGCGGGCAAGTCGACCACGCTCGATCTGCATCAGGGCCGCAACACCGTGTTGGTGGTGCTGCACGGTGCGGTCGAGGTCAATGGCCAGGAAATGGTGCGCGAAGGGCAAATGGCACTGTTTGCCCGCGACGGTTCTCAGGTCCGTCTTGAGGCCAATAACGATGCGGTGCTGTTGATCCTGAGCGGTGAGCCCATCGACGAGCCGATTGTAGGGCACGGCCCGTTTGTGATGAACACCGATGCTGAAATCCATCAGGCCTTTGTCGACTTTCAGTCGGGGAAATTTGGCCGGATGGCGGAGTAACAAACCAGCGACTACGGGTTCAGATTCGCTCGAAAATCACCGCGATGCCCTGACCGCCACCGATGCACATGGTGGCCAGTGCATAGCGGCCTTTTATCCGGTGCAGTTCGTGAATGGCTTTGGTCGCGATTATCGCGCCAGTGGCGCCCACCGGATGGCCCAGTGCGATACCGGAACCATTGGGGTTGACCCTGGCCGGGTCCATGTCCAGCTCCTGCATCACGGCACAAGCCTGAGCGGCAAAGGCAATGTTGGCCTCAATCACATCCATGTCCGCGATCTTCAAGCCCGCACGTTTGAGCGCCAGGCGCGTGGCCGGGATCGGTCCCAGGCCCATTAGCTCGGGCTCGACCCCGGCGTGGGCATAGGCCACCAGGCGAGCGACGGGGGCGAGGTTGTCGGCCTGTACCGCGGCGCCACTGGCCAATACCAGCGCGCCAGCGCCGTCATTGAGCCCCGAGGCGTTACCGGCCGTCACACTGCCGTCTTTTTTGAACGCCGGTTTCATCTGCGCAAGCTGTTGCAGGGTGGTGGCCCGTGGATGTTCGTCGATGTTGAACATCACGCTGGCTTTGCGCCCGTGAACCTCTACCGCGGCGATCTGGGATTCGAAGTAGCCCTGGGCAATGGCGTGGGCGGCGCGTTGCTGGTCTGTCAGTGCCAGGGCGTCCTGTACCTCGCGACTGATTTGGTTGCGCTGGGCAATGTTCTCGGCAGTGATGCCCATGTGAATGCCGTGGAACGGGTCGTGGAGGATCCCCAGCATGTAGTCCTGCACTTGCGCATCGCCCATGCGCGCGCCCCAACGGGCCGAGGGCAGCAAGTACGGGCCTCGGCTCATGGACTCGGCTCCGCCGCCGATGGCGAAGTCCGCATCGCCGAGCATCAGGGTATGGGCGGCAGAAATGATCGCTTGCAGCCCCGAGCCGCAGAGGCGGTTGACGTTGTAGGCGGGGGTTTGTTTGGGAATGCCGGCGTTGATCGCGGCCACTCGCGCCAGATAGGCATCCTGGGGGGCCGTTGGAATTACATTGCCCATCACGACGTGGCCGATGCGTTGCGGATCGATCTGGCTGGTGATGAGTGCGGCTTTGACTGCGGTGGTGGCCAGATCGCACAGCGGTACGTCCTTGAGCGCACCGCCAAAGGTGCCGATGGCTGTGCGCCGGGCGCTCAGGATGAAAATCTCGGGGGTCTGCATGGCGGGTCCTTATTGTTTTTGGTGGGGCTGATCTGCTGGATTATTTCATGCGGTGAGGGGCTGCAGAGTAGTCCGTTTGCAGGTCAATCTGCGCTTTAGGGAGCTTGAATGTAGAAGAGAGCTTGCTCGCGGGCTCTTCGGTGCTTGATTGAAAGAGCTCGCGAGCAAGCTCGCTCCTACAGGGGTGTTTGGGTGTTTATCAGTGCCGCAGCAGCTCGCGAAATTGCGCCAGCGGCACCGGCCGGCTGTGCAGGTAGCCCTGGTACAGATGGCAGCCAATGCTTTGCAGAAACTGGAGTTGGGCCAATTGCTCGACACCTTCGGCGACGACCCTGATTTTCAGGCTGCGGGCCATGGCAACAATAGCGCGGATGATTTCCGTATCGTTGGGGGCGTTAATGGCGTCGCGTACAAATGATTGATCTATTTTCAGGGTGTCGACCGGCAGGCGCTTGAGATGGGTCAACGAGGAGTAGCCAGTGCCGAAGTCGTCCATCGCAAAGCTCACGCCCAACGCCATCAATTGCTGCATTTTGGCGATGGTGTCTTCCAGGTTTTGAATCACGATGCCTTCGGTGACTTCCAGTTTGAGGATCGAACAGGGCAGGTGGTGGCGCAACAGGCTGTGCCGCACCCGTTCTACGAAGTCGCTCTGGAGAAACTGCCGTGGGCTGATGTTCACGCACAGGCTGAAAGTCCGGGGGTCGATCAGGCCCTCGCGCAACAACTGGCCGAACGAGCGGCAGGCTTCATCCAGCACCCAGGCCCCCACTTCGAGGATCAGGCCGCTGTCTTCGAGGATTTTGATGAAGTTTGCCGGGGACTGGGCGCCCAGTTGCGGATGTTGCCAGCGCAACAGCGCTTCGGCACCGACGATACGGTTTTCCCGGGCATCGACTTGTGGCTGAAAGTGCAGGCTGAACTCGTTGCGCGCTAACGCTGTGCGTAAGGCGCTTTCCATTTCCATGCGTTCGCTGGCCGCCGTTTGCATCGTGAAATCGAATAGCTGAGTGGTATTGCGCCCGCAATCCTTGGCCCGATACAGCGCGATGTCGGCCCGCTTGAGCAAGTCTGCGGCAGTGCTGCCGTGATCAGGCAACAAGGCGATGCCGATGCTGGGGGTGACTTGCAGGCGCTGGCCATCAAGAAACATGGGTTCGGCCAGTAGTTCACGCAAGGTATCGGCGGTACTGCGCACTGACTGGGTGACTTCTTCGAGCGAGCCTTTAAGCCCGGTCAGCAGCACTACAAACTCGTCACCGCCCAGGCGGGCCACGGTGTCTTCGTTGCGCACACTGGCTTCCAGGCGTGCGGTGATGATTTTCAGTACCGAGTCGCCCACCGGGTGCCCGAGTGAGTCGTTGATGTGTTTGAAATGGTCCAGATCCAGAAACAACAGCGCTGCGCGCAGGTCGTGACGTTCATGCAGCGATGTTTGCTGGCTCAGGCGGTCCATCAGCAATGCGCGGTTTGGCAGGTTGGTCAGCGGGTCATGGTAGGCCAGGTGTCTGACCTGGGCCTGGGCAGTTTTAAGCTGGCTTATGTCGCGGGCGGTGAGCAGCAGGCAGGGGGTGTCATTAATGGTGATCGGTTCGATGGATATTTCGACGTTGATCAGGTCGCCGCGTCTGGAGCGTCCCAGGATTTCCCGGTTGCTGATTCGGCCCTTTTCCTTGATCTCGTCGAGTAATGCCTGACGCTGTGAACTTTGCCCCCAGATTCCCAATTCGTAGGGGCTGCGGCCAATCACCTCGGCGCTGCTGTATCCGGTCAGCCGGCTGAAGCCGTCATTGACCTCCAGATAGTTGCCGGTGGCGAGTTCGCTGATGGTGATGGCATCGGGGCTGGAGTGGAAGGCCTTGGCAAATTTGTCTTCGGAGGCGCTCAGGCGTTGTTCGCGCTCCACCTGCTCGGTGATGTCGAGCAGGGTGCCGGCCATGCGCAGCGGCACACCGTCAGCGTCGCGATAGAGCCGGGCGCGACTTTCTATATAGCGTGAAGTGTTGTTTTCAGCGGGCACCCGATAGGTCAGCTGATAACTCCCGGCGGGCCCTTCGCGCAGTGTGCGGTAGCTGTCGCGCATACTGTCACGCTCGGCGTCGGGCACACCCTCGAAGAACGCTTCGAATGACTCGTTGAACGGTTCTGCCGGCAGGCCGTGCAGCTGGGCTGCACGGGCCGAGCCGTAGAGCCTGTCGCTGGGAATGTCCCAGTCCCAGGTGCCCATTTGTGCCGAGTCCAGCGCCAGGTCCAGGCGCTCCTGACTGTCGATCAGCGCTTGCGCGGCTTCTTTGCTTTTGCGGGTGTCCATGAAGGTACTGACCAGATAAGCCTCGCCCTCCAGTTCGACTTTTTGTGCGCTGAGGATGCCGTCGTGCAGTTGTCCGTCCCGACCCTGCAGGGAGACTTCCATGCTCACTGAGGCATTTTTGCTGCGTATTTTCTTGACGAATTGTTTGCGCTGCAAAGGATCGGGCCAAATCCCCAGTTCGACCGTAGTGCGCCCGATTGCCTGGTTTAACGGCCAGCCCAGCAAACGCTCGAACCAATGGTTGGCCTCACTGATCAATCCGTCTTCGATGCGTACCAGCAGCACCATATGGGGCGATAAATGAAAGAGTGTGGCGAAGCGCTTTTCTGAATTCTTGAGCGCTTGCAGGCGTATGCGCCGATGGGTTGCATTGCAGATCAGCCCCATTTCAATGTCCCAGTACCAGGGCTGCTGCTCCCCGTTGTTTAGTCCGCCTTGCTCCAGCGATGGGGAGACAATTTGTGTCAAACCATCTAGTGGGAGGCTGGCATATCTCTGGTATGGCATTGACTGCGATCCTTGGATCTCGATCCATTGAGACGGTTTTGTTTCTGAACCGCTGGAGCGATCTCAGGGCTGGTCACTGTGATGCGTGTCGACCTGTGCATCCAGTAACTTCATGAAAGCATGCGCGGCATTCGACAGCGTTCTCTCGGTGTGCACGATGTAGCCTAGCTGGCGGGTCAGTTGAATGCCGGGCAACTCGATCGATGCCACTTGCTCATCGAGCATAGTACGCGGCAGCACGCTCCATGCCAGGCCGATGGAAACCATCATTTTGATGGTTTCCAGATAGTTGGTACTCATGGCGATATTGGGCGTCAGGCCCTGGGCTTCAAACAGGCGCTGCACAATATGATGAGTAAAGGTATTGCCGCCCGGAAACACCGCCGGATGGTGGGCAATATCGGCCAGACTGACAACCGGGCGGCGGGTGAGGGTATGTTCGGGGGCGACCACGAAGTCCAGCGGATCATTCCACACGGGCACGGCGCGAATCAGCGAGTGCGGCTCCGGCGCCAGGGTGATGACTGCCAGTTCGGCGCGGCCATGGAGGATTTCTTCGTAGGCCACCTCTGAATCCAGAAACTGAATATCCAGCGCGACCTTGGGGTAAGTGCGGGTGAATTCGCGCAGCAGGGGCGGTAGCCGGTGCAGACCAATGTGATGGCTGGTGGCCAGAGTGAGGCGGCCACTGACCTCGCCATTGAGGTTGTTCAGCGCCCGGCGGGTGTCATCCAGCACGTTGAGGATTTGATAGGCACGCGGCAGCAAGGCCCGGCCTGCCTCGGTCAGGCTGACCTCGCGGCCCAGCCGGTCGAACAACCTGAGCTTGAGTTGCTGCTCAATACTGGCGATGCGCTTGCTGATCGCCGGCTGGGTCAGAAACAAACGTTCCGCGGCCCCGGAAAAACTACCGGTTTCAGCAATGGCGATAAAAGCATTGAGATTCGCGAGATCCATCTATTCGAATTCCTGTTGGTTATCCAAAGCATGAAAATTATGAATTTGAGTTATTCACTGTAACGCCATAGGATCGACCTCACAAGCCAAGTGGGTATTGGCATAGAAAAGAAGCTGATGAGGAAACCGTCTGATGGCCGGCAAAACGCTCTACGACAAGCTCTGGGATTCGCATTTGGTGAAACAGCGCGACGATGGCTCGGCGCTGATCTACATCGATCGTCATATCATTCATGAAGTGACGTCGCCGCAGGCCTTTGAAGGGCTGCGTCTGGCAGGGCGCAAGCCTTGGCGTATCGATGCCAACATCGCGACCCCGGACCATAACGTACCGACCACGCCGGAGCGCAAGGGCGGGATCGAAGCAATTGCTGACCAGGTTTCCCGTTTGCAGGTGCAAACCCTCGACGACAACTGTGACGAGTACGGCATTACCGAATTTAAAATGAACGACATCCGCCAAGGGATCGTTCACGTCATTGGCCCCGAACAGGGCGCGACCTTGCCGGGCATGACCGTGGTTTGCGGTGACTCGCACACCTCGACCCATGGTGCATTCGGCGCGTTGGCCCACGGTATCGGCACTTCCGAGGTCGAGCACGTGCTCGCCACGCAGTGTCTGGTGGCCAAGAAAATGAAAAACATGCTGGTCTCGGTTGAAGGTCAATTGCCGTTCGGCGTGACCGCCAAGGACATCGTGCTGGCAGTGATCGGAAAAATCGGCACCGCAGGCGGCAATGGTCACGCCATTGAGTTTGCCGGCAGTGCGATTCGTGATTTGTCGGTTGAAGGGCGCATGACCATCTGCAACATGTCGATCGAAGCCGGTGCCCGGGTGGGCCTGGTTGCAGCGGATGAAAAGACCGTGGCCTACGTCAAGGGTCGCCCGTTTGCACCCAAGGGCGCCGAATGGGATATGGCTGTCGAAGCCTGGAAGGATCTGGTTTCCGATGCCGACGCGCAGTTTGACAGCGTCATCAAGTTCGATGCCGCGCAGATCAAGCCGCAAGTCAGCTGGGGTACCTCGCCTGAAATGGTTTTGGCGGTTGATCAGAACGTTCCCGATCCGGCGCAGGAAGCTGATCTGGTTAAACGTGGCTCGATTGAGCGTGCCTTGAAGTACATGGGCCTGAACGCCAATCAGGCGATCACCGATATCCAGTTGGACCGTGTGTTCATTGGCTCATGCACCAACTCGCGGATCGAAGACTTGCGCGCTGCTGCAGTCGTTGCCAAGGGCCGCAAAGTGGCTTCCACCATCAAGCAAGCGATTGTGGTGCCCGGCTCGGGCCTGGTTAAAGCCCAGGCAGAGTCCGAAGGTCTGGACAAGATTTTCCTGGAGGCCGGTTTTGAATGGCGTGAACCGGGCTGTTCGATGTGCCTGGCCATGAACCCGGACCGCCTGGAGTCGGGCGAGCACTGCGCGTCGACCTCCAACCGTAACTTTGAAGGCCGTCAGGGCGCCGGTGGCCGTACTCACCTGGTGAGCCCGGCAATGGCCGCTGCAGCCGCTGTGAACGGTCGTTTCATCGACGTCCGCGAATTGGTTTAAGGAGCTCTGCATGAAAGCTTTTACTCAGCACACCGGGCTTGTCGCTCCTTTGGATCGGGCCAACGTGGATACCGACCAGATCATTCCCAAGCAGTTTCTGAAATCGATCAAGCGCACCGGCTTTGGCCCGAACCTGTTTGACGAGTGGCGCTATCTGGATGTCGGGCAACCGTACCAGGACAACTCCCGGCGCCCGTTGAACAAGGACTTTGTGCTCAACGCCGAGCGCTATCAGGGTGCCAGCGTGTTACTGGCCCGTGAAAACTTCGGCTGCGGCTCCAGCCGTGAGCACGCGCCCTGGGCGCTGGAAGAATACGGCTTTCGCAGCATCATCGCGCCGAGCTATGCGGACATCTTCTTCAATAACAGCTTCAAGAATGGCCTGTTGCCGATCATTTTGAGCGACGCAGAGGTTGATGAGCTGTTTGCCCAGGTCGAGGCCGAGCCGGGCTATCAGCTCAGTATCGACCTTGAGTCGCAAACCGTGACTCGTCCGGATGGCAAGGTGCTGAAGTTTGAGATCGATGCCTTCCGCAAGCATTGCCTGCTCAACGGTCTGGACGATATCGGCCTGACGTTGCAGGACGACGAGGCGATTGCGGCGTTTGAAAGCAAGCATCGCGCGAGCCAGCCCTGGTTGTTTCGCGACGCTTGAGAAGAGCTCGCGAGCAAGCTCGCTCCTACAGCGATCAAGGTAGTCAATCAAACAAAGGACCTCTGTATGACCAGCACCGCACGCCACAGTCAGGTTGTACAAAAGCAATTCGGTGAACAGGCTTCGGCCTATTTGAGCAGTACCGTGCATGCGCAAGGCACCGAGTTCGGCCTGCTACAGGCTGAGCTGGCGGACAAGCCGGATGCCCGGGTACTGGATCTGGGGTGCGGTGCCGGTCATGTCAGTTTTCATGTGGCGGCGCTGGTTAACGAGGTGGTGGCCTACGACCTGTCGCAGCAAATGCTCGATGTTGTCAGCGCGGCCGCCAAAGATCGTGGTCTGGGCAATATCAGCACCCAGTGCGGTGCGGCGGAGCGTCTGCCGTTTGCCGATGGCGAGTTTGATTATGTGCTCAGCCGTTATTCGGCTCACCACTGGAGCGACCTGGGCCAGGCCCTGCGCGAAGTGCGGCGGGTGCTCAAGCCCGGCGGTGTAGCCGCTTTTATCGACGTGATGTCCCCCGGTAGCCCGCTGTTCGATACTTATCTGCAAAGTGTCGAGGTGCTGCGCGATACCAGCCATGTGCGTGATTACTCTGCTGGTGAATGGCTGCGCCAGGTCAGTGAGGCCGGGTTGCATACGCGCAGCACACAGCGTCAGCGTTTGCGTTTAGAGTTCGGCTCCTGGATTGAGCGCATGCGTACGCCCGTGACCATGAGCGTGGCCATTCGCCAGTTGCAGCAATCAATGGGCACTGAAGTGCGCGATTATTTTGAAATCGAACCGGATGGTTCGTTCAGTACCGACGTATTGGTTCTTTGGTGTGAAAGATAAAAGCACCGGACAATAAAAATTAAGGATGCCCCTTGGGGGATCAACTGACAGGTAGCGAGAGACCCATGAGCAAGCAGATTCTGATTCTCCCAGGTGACGGTATTGGCCCGGAAATCATGGCCCAGGCTGTAAAAGTGCTGGAGCTGGCCAATGACAAGTTCCAGCTCGACTTAGAGCTGACCCATGACGTGCTCGGCGGCGCAGCCATCGACAAGCATGGCGTACCGCTGGCAGATGAAACCCTGGAGCGTGCCCGTGCTGCCGACGCAGTATTGCTGGGTGCCGTGGGTGGTCCTAAATGGGACAAGATCGAGCGTGACATCCGTCCTGAGCGCGGCCTGCTGAAAATCCGTGCGCAACTGGGGCTGTTCGGTAACTTGCGTCCGGCCATTCTTTACCCGCAACTGGCTGATGCTTCGAGCCTCAAGCCGGAGATCGTTGCCGGGCTGGATATTCTGATCGTTCGTGAGTTGACCGGCGGCATTTACTTCGGCGCACCGCGTGGCACCCGTGAGCTGGAAAACGGCGAGCGTCAGGCGTATGACACGCTGCCGTACAGCGAAAGCGAAATTCGCCGCATCGCCCGGGTCGGTTTCGATATGGCCCGTGTACGCGGCAAAAAGCTGTGCTCGGTGGACAAGGCCAACGTACTTGCCTCCAGCCAGCTGTGGCGCGAAGTGGTCGAGGAAGTGGCCAAGGACTACCCGGACGTCGAACTGAGCCACATGTATGTCGACAACGCCGCGATGCAGCTGGTGCGTGCACCCAAGCAGTTCGATGTGATCGTGACCGACAACCTGTTCGGTGACATCCTGTCCGACGAGGCTTCGATGCTGACCGGTTCCATCGGCATGCTGCCGTCGGCCTCCCTGGATGCCAACAACAAGGGCATGTACGAGCCGTGCCACGGCTCGGCGCCGGACATCGCGGGGCAGGGCATTGCCAACCCGCTGGCAACCATTTTGTCGGTCTCGATGATGCTGCGCTACAGCTTCAATCAGACCGCTGCTGCCGATGCCATTGAGCAGGCAGTCAGCCTGGTTCTGGACCAGGGCTTGCGTACCGGAGACATCTGGTCGGCAGGTTGCACCAAGGTCGGAACACAGGAAATGGGCGATGCAGTAGTCGCGGCGCTACAGAATCTGTAATCTCTCTGGCCCGTTACTTCCTGTTGGTGGAAGTAACGACCCCACTTTTTGTTAAAGGTGTCGTTGTGATGAAGCGTGTAGGTCTGGTCGGTTGGCGCGGTATGGTTGGTTCCGTGCTCATGCAGCGGATGCTGGAAGAGCAGGATTTCGATCTTATTGAGCCGGTGTTTTTCACTACCTCCAATGTCGGTGGACAAGGTCCGTCTGTGGGCAAGGATATCGCCCCGCTCAAGGATGCTTACAACATTGAAGAGTTGAAAACCCTCGATGTAATCCTGACCTGCCAGGGCGGCGACTACACCACTGAGGTGTTCCCCAAGCTGCGTGAGGCGGGCTGGCAAGGTTACTGGATCGATGCGGCCTCGAGCCTGCGGATGCAGGATGACGCGGTGATCGTTCTGGATCCGGTCAACCGTCGCGTGATCGACCAGCAGCTGGATGCGGGCACCAAGAACTACATCGGCGGCAACTGCACTGTCAGCCTGATGCTGATGGGGCTGGGCGGCCTGTTTGAAGCCGGTCTGGTGGAGTGGATGAGCGCCATGACCTATCAGGCGGCCTCCGGTGCCGGCGCGCAGAACATGCGCGAGCTGATCAAGCAAATGGGTTCGACCCACGCTGCTGTCGCGGATCAACTGGCCGATCCGGCCAGCGCCATCCTCGATATCGACCGCCGTGTCGCCGAAGCCATGCGCAGCGATGCCTACCCCACCGAGAACTTCGGCGTGCCATTGGCCGGCAGCTTGATCCCGTGGATCGACAAAGAGCTGCCAAACGGTCAAAGCCGCGAAGAGTGGAAGGCGCAGGCCGAAACCAACAAGATCCTGGGTCGTTTCAAAAACCCGGTTCCTGTGGACGGGATCTGCGTACGTATCGGTGCGATGCGTTGCCACAGTCAGGCCTTGACCATCAAGCTGAATAAAGATGTGCCTATTGCCGACATCGAAGGTTTGATCAGCCAGCACAACCCTTGGGTCAAACTGGTGCCCAATCACCGCGAAGACAGCATCCAGGAGCTGAGCCCGACCAAGGTCACAGGTACCCTGAATGTGCCGGTTGGCCGTCTGCGCAAGTTGAACATGGGTTCGCAGTTCCTAGGTGCGTTCACCGTGGGTGACCAGTTGTTGTGGGGCGCGGCCGAGCCGTTGCGCCGCATGCTGCGGATTCTGCTGGAGCGTTAATCGCCACCGGTTGCAGCCAGGCCTGCTTCTCGCAAGAGAGGCGGGCTTTTTAATGAGCGCCACTTTTTAGCCGCGCCGTACCCGGTACTGTCCGTTGCCTGCAAGGGTCACGCCCGGTACAGTGCCGCTCCCCACGTTTCGCCTGAGGTAGATGTATGAACCAGTCCTTTGATATCGCCGTCGTTGGCGCCACCGGCACTGTCGGCGAAACCATTGTGCAAATTCTTGAAGAGCGCAGTTTTCCGGTTACAAACCTGCACTTGCTGGCCAGCAGTGAGTCCGCCGGGCATTCGGTGCCTTTTCGGGGCAAAAACGTAAGAGTGCGTGAAGTCGATGATTTCGACTTCAGCAAAGTGCAGCTGGTTTTCTTTGCTGCCGGCCCGGCCGTGACGCTGAGCTTTGTCGCCAAAGCCAGCGCCGCCGGTTGTGCAGTGATCGATCTGTCCGGTGCCTTGCCTGCGGCCCAGGCGCCACAAGTGGTGCCCGAGGCCAATGCCCACGTGTTGGCCGGTTTGAAAAAGCCGCTGCAAATCAGCAGCCCGAGCCCGTCGGCGACCGCGCTTGCCGTGGCGTTGGCGCCACTGCGCGGCTTGCTGGATATTCAGCGGGTCAATGTGACGGCGTGTCTGGCAGTTTCTGCCCAGGGGCGTGAAGCAGTCTCCGAACTGGCGCGACAGACAACGGCGCTTCTGAATCTGCATCCGCTGGAGACCAGTTTTTTTGATCGCCAGATGGCATTTAACCTCCTGGCGCAGGTGGGCAAGCCTGATGCACAAGGCCACGTGCCTCTGGAGAAACGCCTGGTTGGCGAGCTGCGTGAAGTGTTGGGCATGCCCGCGCTGAAAGTTTCGGTCACCTGCATTCAAGCTCCCGTGTTTTTTGGCGATAGCTTTAGTGTCTCGGTGCAACTTGCCGGGCCGGTCGATCTGGATGCGGTCAATGTGGCGCTTGAAGCCGCTGAAGGCATCGAGCTGGTTGAGGCGGGCGACTACCCTACGGCTGTAGGCGATGCGGTAGGGCAAGACGTGGTGTATGTCGGTCGCGTGCGCCATGCTGTAGACGATACTTCTGAACTTAATTTCTGGATGACGTCAGATAACGTAAGAAAAGGCGCAGCTTTGAATGCCGTGCAACTGGCTGAGTTGTTGATAAAAGACCTTCTGTAAAAGATACTTGGCGTCAATTTCCAGCAGGGTTCCAGAAGCTATACAGGCCTCGTGGACGAGGCCTGTACCAATAAGGAAGAGGCTATGCTTCAGGTTCGCAAATTAGTGTTAGCAATTGCCGCCGCTTCGGCGCTGTCATCCGGTATGGCGCAGGCGCTTGGGCTCGGAGAGCTGACCCTGAAGTCGACTCAGAACCAGCCTCTGCTGGCTGAAATCGAGCTGTTAGACGTCAAGGATCTGACCGCTGCTGAAGTTGTGCCCAGTCTGGCCCCGCCTGACGAGTTCACCAAGGCCGGAGTGCCGCGTCCGGCATTTCTCGATGACCTGCGTTTTACCCCGGTGATCAATGCCAATGGCAAGAGCGTGCTGCGAGTCACCTCCAGCCAGCCCTTGTCCGAGCCCTTCGTCAAGTTCCTGGTACAGGTGATGTGGCCAAGTGGCCGCTTGTTGCGTGACTACAGCGTATTGCTGGATCCGGCCAAGTTCTCTCCTCAAACCGCGGCAGCTGCCTCTTCCGCCCCTGCGAGTGCGTCTGGCCAATACACCACCACGTCCCGTGACACGCTTTGGGAAATCGCCGCGAAGGCACGCAATGGCGGCTCGGTCCAGCAGACCATGCTGGCGATTCAGGCACTCAACCCTGATGCCTTTATCAACGGCAATATCAATCGGCTTAAAACCGGTCAGGTATTGCGCTTGCCGGATGCCGCTCAAAGCGTTCAGCTGTCCCCTGGCAAGGCCGTCAATGAAGTCGCTTCACAGAATGCCGATTGGCGCAGCGGGCGTCGTACGACACCTCTGGCCCAGCAACTGGATGCGACAGGTCGCCAGCCTGTTGTGGCCAAGGCTCCTGCCAGGGCTGACAGTAATGACAGCCTGAGCCTGGTTGCTGCGAGTGCAGCCAAGGGCAAGGGTGCGATTGGGGATGCCAAAAATGTCAGTGACAAGCTGGCGATGACCGAGGAGGGGCTGGACTCCGCGCGTCGTGAAAATGCCGAGCTGCAAAGCCGGATGCAGGATTTGCAAAGTCAGCTGGACAAGCTGCAGCGCTTGATCGAGTTGAAGAACGACCAATTGGCCAAGCTGCAGGCTGACAGCTCGACACCTGTCGATCCGACAGCGACGATACCCGCTCAGTTGGCGCCCCAAGCCGGGGATTCTCCGGAAGCGGACATCGCTGCGGCACAGGAGGGTGCGCCGGCGACTGCGGTACCACCGGCTCCGGCGCAGGATGGCAGCGCGACTCCGCGTGCAGAACGTAATATTCAGGACTTGCTGGGTAGTCCGGCGCTGATGGGGCTGGTCGGTGGTGCAGCGGTCTTGCTGTTGTTACTGCTGTTGCTGCTGGCACGTCGACGTAAAGCTCAGCAGACCGCTCTGAAGCATGCGCGGATGGCTCGCGAACTTGAGGAAGAAGCTGAGTTTCCATCTGATCTGGACATGCCGCCCGGCAGCTTTGAAGGGCTTGAAGTTCCACCGCCGAGCGTCAGGCTCGATGCGGCACCGGCACCGGCACCGGCACCGGCACCGGCAGCACCAGCGGCCCCCGTCATTGCACCTGTGGTGGCTGGCGTGTCGTTGTCCAAGCCGGGGGCTGATGCACTAGTACAGGCAGAGCAGCTGATTGAGCAGCGCCAACTAGGCGAGGCTGAGCAGTTGCTTGCAGGCGCCATCGAACAAGAGCCGCAACGCAGCGATCTACGGCTCAAGTTGATGCAGGTCTATGGCGAGCTGGGTGAGCGTGATGCTTTTATCGCTCAGGAGCGTCAGCTGGTTGCCAATGGCAAAAATCATGCTGAGGTTGAACAGCTCAAGCAACGCTATCCGGCCATGGCGCTGGCTGCCGGTATCGCCACGGCTGCTGTTGCCGCTCAATTGCAGGCCCAGTTCGTCAAGGAAATGATGCGCGATGATCGGGAAGTCGAACCGGAGCCGCAGAACACACCTGATGAGTTTGATCAGGACTTTGACCTGAGTCTCGATGATCTTGAAGCGGCTTCGCCTGCGGAGCTGGCGCCCGAGAGCCATCCCGATAGCGAGCCAAGCTTTGAAGATGTATTGAAGCAACAGGCTGAGGCGTCCGGGGACGACTTGTCCGGTTTTGATCTTGATCTGCCGGCTGATTTCGATTTGTCGCTGGCTGACGAGCCGGCTGCACCTGCCGCCGAGCCGGACAGCTTTTCGCTTGAACTGGACAAGGTCAATGCCGAGTTGCAGCGCTTGTCGCAAAGCCTTGAGCAGCCATCGGTAGTGCCGTCTTTTGCCGATGAACCCGAGTTTGACTTCTTGTCGGGTGCTGATGAAACGGCGACCAAGCTCGACCTGGCTCAGGCTTATATCGATATGGGTGATGACGAAGGTGCCCGCGACATCCTGACGGAAGTTGTGGAGGAGGGTAACCCGCAGCAGCAGGCTGAGGCTCTGGAGTTGTTGTCACGACTGGCGTGATCCCCCGGCGATTGATGTCAGGTCCTGGACGGCGCAAACCCTGTGCTGATTCAGGCCTGGCATCATTTGTTTCATGGCGTCTTTGCGGGTGCGCCTTATAATGGCCGACTTTGCGTTCATGAGCAGGCTGTAGCACCTTGGCAAATATAGATAACCCGGCCGCTGAAATGGCCGCCGAAGGCTTTTCCCGAATCGCGCTGGGCGTGGAATACAAAGGGTCGCGTTACAGCGGCTGGCAACGTCAGGCCAGTGGTGTGCTGACGGTCCAGGAAACCCTGGAAAACGCCTTGTCGAAAGTCGCTGCGTCCCCGGTTTCATTGCTCTGTGCAGGTCGCACCGATGCGGGTGTCCACGCCTGCGGACAAGTGGTGCACTTCGACACCCGGGCCGAGCGCTCGCTCAAGGCCTGGGTCATGGGCGCCAACATCAACTTGCCCCACGACATCAGTGTCAGTTGGGCCAAGGTCATGCCAGCGCATTTTCATGCGCGCTTCAAAGCTATCGCCAGGCGTTATCGCTATGTGATCTACAACGATCAGATTCGCCCTGCGCACCTGAATCAGGAAATAACCTGGAACCATCGCCCGCTGGATGTCGAGCGGATGGCCGAAGCGGCCCGTTACTTGTTGGGCGTGCACGACTTCAGCGCGTTTCGTGCCGGTCAGTGCCAGGCCAAATCGCCGGTCAAGGAGCTGCATCACCTGCGGGTGACGCGTCACGGCCAGATGATCGTGCTGGATATTCGCGCCAGTGCTTTTTTGCATCACATGGTGCGCAACATTGCCGGGGTGCTCATGACCATCGGGACAGGCGAGCGGCCGGTGGAGTGGATGAAGGAAGTGCTGGAGAGCCGGATACGCCGCACGGGGGGCGTGACCGCGCATCCTTATGGTCTGTATCTGGTGCAAGTTGAATATCACGAAGAGTTCCAGTTGCCGCAACGTTACATTGGCCCACATTTCCTGACCGGTTTTACCGAACTGGACGGCTGACGCCCGGATAAGCATTTGTTACCATCCGGGGCTTTCGCGTTTCTTGAGGTGTAATCGACATGTCAGCCGTTCGCAGCAAGATCTGCGGTATTACCTGCATAGATGATGCGCTGGCAGCTGTAAATGCCGGGGCTGACGCCATCGGCTTTGTGTTCTACGCAAAAAGCCCGCGGTCGGTAACGGCGCAGCAGGCGCGCGCGATCATTGCCGCCTTGCCGCCTTTTGTGACTACGGTCGGGCTGTTCGTCAATGCCACTGCCTGTGAGCTCAATGAAACACTTGATGCCGTGCCGCTGGATTTACTGCAGTTTCACGGCGATGAAACCCCTGAGCAGTGCGAGGGTTATCACCGCCCTTGGATCAAGGCGTTGCGAGTGAAGGCGGGTGATGATATCGCTGCTGCCTGCAAGGCATATGCGGGCGCTAGTGGCATTTTGCTGGATACCTATGTAGAAGGCGTACCCGGGGGAACCGGCCAGGCATTTGACTGGTCATTGATACCGCAGGGTTTGAGCAAGCCGATTATTCTCGCAGGCGGTTTGTCTGCCGGGAACGTAGCTCAGGCTATTGCTCAGGTACGGCCTTATGCCGTTGATGTCAGTGGCGGTGTAGAAAAGAGCAAGGGCATCAAGGACCACGACAGGATTCGTGCCTTCATGCAGGCAGTTCGCGCAACAAACTGATGCGCGATGTGACGGTTGGCAGTCTGCCACCGTCCATCATTACCGCTGTATAACGCAGGCGGGCCCGGTGGTTCGACGGGCATAAATTAAACTGGCGGCCGCTCTGGGGCGTGTTGTCGGGAAGGCTGAGGGTCCGGGGGTTACGCTGGTTTGCCGTGTGCTGACCGCTTCACCCGGTAATCATCGCCACACACCTAATGAATTTAGCTCAAGGGCATACACGGGGCCTGAACCCAAGCGTTCTGGCCACCGGTACTGGAGAAAGAAAGCATGAGCAACTGGTTGGTAGACAAGCTGATTCCTTCGATCATGCGTTCCGAGGTCAAAAAGAGCTCGGTACCTGAAGGCCTGTGGCACAAATGCCCGTCTTGCGACGCTGTGCTTTATCGTCCGGAGCTGGAAAAGACCCTGGACGTTTGCCCCAAATGTAATCACCACATGCGTATCGGCGCACGTGCCCGCATCAATATCTTCCTGGATGCCGATGGCCGTAACGAGCTGGGCGCCGATCTGGAGCCTGTAGACCGTCTTAAATTCCGTGACAGCAAAAAGTACAAGGACCGACTGGTCGGTGCGCAAAAGCAGACGGGCGAAAAAGATGCCCTGATCTCCATGAGTGGCACCCTGTTGGGTATGCCGGTCGTGGTCTGCGCATTTGAGTTCTCCTTCATGGGTGGCTCGATGGGTGCCATCGTTGGCGAGCGTTTTGTCCGTGCTGCCAACTACGCACTGGAAAATCGCTGCCCGATGGTCTGCTTCGCAGCCTCCGGCGGTGCGCGGATGCAGGAAGCCCTGATCTCCCTGATGCAAATGGCCAAGACCTCAGCGGTACTGGCGCGTCTGCGCGAAGAAGGCATTCCGTTTATCTCCGTATTGACCGACCCTGTCTATGGCGGTGTATCAGCCAGCCTGGCGATGCTCGGCGATGTGATCGTGGCTGAACCCAAGGCCCTGATCGGCTTTGCCGGCCCGCGTGTAATCGAGCAGACCGTTCGTGAAAAACTGCCTGAAGGCTTTCAGCGCAGCGAGTTCCTGCTGGAGCACGGCGCAATCGATTTGATTGTTGCCCGTCAGGAACTGCGCCCGCGGCTGGGTAACCTGCTGGCACAAATGATGGGTCTGCCTACGCCTGTGTTCGTGGCGCCGCCTGTTGAAGCCATCGTTGTTCCGCCGGTGCCTGCAAATATATGACTGAGCGCACCCTTGGCGAGTGGCTCGCCTATCTTGAACAGTTGCATCCATCTGCCATCGACATGGGCCTGGATCGCGCACGCGAGGTAACGAACCGCATGGGCCTGCAAAAGCCCGCGCCTCGGGTGGTGACGGTCACTGGCACCAACGGCAAAGGCTCAACCTGCGCGTTTGTAGCGTCCTTGCTGCGAGCGCAAGGGCTGAAGGTGGGGGTTTATAACTCGCCTCATCTTCTGCGCTACAACGAGCGCGTGCAGATCGATGGTGCCGAGGTCTCGGACGAGCAGCTCTGTGAAGCTTTCAGTGCTTTGGAGGCGGGACGGGGCCAGACCTCGTTGACGTATTTCGAAATGGGCACGCTGGCCGCCTTCTGGCTGTTCGAGCGAGCGCAACTTGATGCCGTGGTGCTGGAAGTCGGTCTGGGCGGGCGACTGGATGCGGTCAATCTGGTAGACGCCGACCTGGCGTTGGTCACCAGTATTGGCGTGGATCACGTGGAGTACCTCGGTAATACCCGTGAGTCCGTCGCTTATGAAAAGGCCGGCATTTTTCGCGCAGGCAAGCCCGCTCTTTGTGGTGATTTGAAACCGCCTCAACCCTTGCTCGACAAGGCACGGGAGTTGGGTTGCCCTCTGTTT
Source organism: Pseudomonas versuta (assembly GCF_001294575.1). Taxonomy (NCBI): domain Bacteria; kingdom Pseudomonadati; phylum Pseudomonadota; class Gammaproteobacteria; order Pseudomonadales; family Pseudomonadaceae; genus Pseudomonas; species Pseudomonas versuta. The sequence goes on along the minus strand of NZ_CP012676.1, from coordinate 2,260,026 downwards.
GTGCGTGGTCGTGACTTTAATCTGGCCACTGCTGACACTGTTTGGCATTGGCAGGGTCTGAATGCGGCAGGGCAGGTGGTTGAATTGCGCGACCTGCCGCTGCTGGATTTGCCGATGGAGAACGCAGCGCTGGCCTTGCAGGCTTATGCGCTGACAGAGCTGCCCTGGCAGCCTGAACGAATTATTGAAGCGTTGCTGGGTACGCACGTAACCGGCCGGCTGGATCGCCGTCAGTTCAACTGGCATGGCAAAACCCTGAACATGCTGCTTGATGTGGGCCATAACCCCCATGCAGCGGAATATCTGGTCCGACGTCTGGAGCAGCGCCCGGTAGCGGGCAAGCGCCTGGCGGTATTTGGACTGCTGGCAGACAAGGACCTGGATGGCGTAGTGTCACAACTGGCGCCTGTGGTGGCTGATTGGGCTGTGGCCCCGTTGAACACCGGTCGCACCCGGCCGGCAGCTGAGCTTCAAGCCTCGCTGCAGGGGCTGGGGGCATCGGTCTCGGTTTTTGACAGTGTCGGCGCGGCGCTTGAGGTGCAGTGCCAGCAGGCGACCCCGCAAGACGAAATCCTGTTGTTCGGATCATTTTATTGTGTCGCTGAAGCGCTCGAATGGTTGGAGCGGCGTGCCACGGAGGAGGCTGCAAATGGCTTTGCTGGATAAGGTATACAAGCAGCGAATGGTGGGCGCCCTGGTACTGGTGGCGCTGGCGGTGATTTTTTTGCCGATGCTGTTTTCCCGTGAGGATGAACAGCGCCAGATTCAGGTCGACGCGCCGGCCGCGCCGCAGATGCCGGTCATGCCCGAGGTAAAGGTTGAGCCGGTTCCGGTGCCCGAACCTCAGGTGATCGCTCAAGAGCCTGTGCCGCCAGAACAGGAAACCGTCGTGCAGCAGCCCTCGGCACCGGTAGCCCCGCCAGTAGTGAAGCCTGTCATTGCAGCTCCGAAACCACCGGCTGTTACTCCGGCTCAGGCTGTGGCCCAAGCGCCAGCCAAGCTCGATACCACGCAAAAACGTCTTGATCCCAATGGTTTGCCGATCAGTTGGTCTGTTCAACTGGTGAGTCTGTCCAATCGCGCGAGCGCCGATAGCCTGCAAAAAAACCTTAGAAATCAAGGTTATAACGCTTACGTCCGGTCGTCGGGCGGGATGAACCGGGTTTTTGTCGGTCCATTGCTCGAGCGGGCAGAGGCCGATCGCCTGCGCGATCTGCTCGGCAAGCAGCAAAATCTCAAGGGTTTTGTGGTGCGCTTCCAGCCAGAGCGTGGTTGATCGGATAAAAAGGTGTCATCTGATTGCCAAAGCACTGATAAATCGCCTTACTTGAGCGGCGGCGCTCTGCTAAAATGCGCCGCCTTATCTGTCCGTAGGCTGAACTGTGCCATTTACCTGGGTTGACTGGGCGATCGTTGCAATTATCGCCATCTCCGCTTTGATCAGCTTGAAGCGCGGCTTCGTTAAAGAGGCCCTGTCGCTGTGCACCTGGATCATTGCCGGGGTTGTAGCCTGGATGTTCGGCGGTTCACTGTCCCAATATCTCTCCGGATACATCGAAACACCTTCCGCCCGCGTTATCGTCGGGTGCACCATCATGTTTGTCGCCACCTTGCTGGTAGGCGCAATGATCAATTTTCTTATCGGCGAACTGATTCGCGTCACCGGGCTGTCCGGGACCGATCGTTTTCTTGGCATGGCCTTCGGCGCTGCGCGTGGCGCGTTGCTGGTGGTCGTGGCGGTCGGGCTCTTGAGCCTGGGGCCGGTACAGCAAGACTCATGGTGGCAAGGGTCAAGGCTCGTGCCACAATTTCTATTGGTCGCCGATTGGTCGAAAAATCTCATTCTGGGATGGAGTAGCCAATGGTTGGCCAGCGGTATCAGCGTTCCCGCTGATATTCCGTTCAAGGAGCATCTCTTGCCGGCCAATCTGGCCAGGTAAGTGGTGTTCAGTTCAGATCCATTAAGTAGGGGTTGCGTCGCATGTGTGGCATCGTCGGTATCGTCGGTAAGTCGAACGTCAATCAGGCGCTGTATGACGCGCTAACCGTCCTCCAGCACCGCGGCCAGGATGCTGCCGGTATTGTGACCAGCCATCAAGGCCGGTTATTCCTGCGCAAGGACAACGGGCTGGTTCGCGATGTATTTCATCAGCGGCACATGCAGCGTCTGGTCGGGCACATGGGTATTGGTCATGTGCGCTATCCAACCGCTGGCAGCTCGACTTCAGCTGAAGCCCAACCGTTTTACGTCAACTCGCCATATGGCATCACCCTGGCGCATAACGGCAACCTGACCAACGTTGAACAGCTGGCCAAGGAGATTTACGAATCTGACTTGCGCCACGTCAACACCAATTCCGATTCGGAAGTGCTGCTCAACGTGTTCGCCCATGAGCTTGCTCAGCGCGGCAAGTTGCAGCCAACCGAAGAAGACGTGTTTGCAGCGGTCACGGACGTACACAACCGCTGCCGCGGTGGTTACGCCGTGGTTGCGATGATTACCGGTTACGGGATCGTCGGTTTCCGTGACCCGAACGCCATTCGCCCTATCGTGTTCGGCCAGCGTCATACCGATGAAGGCGTCGAGTACATGATCGCTTCCGAAAGCGTGTCCCTGGACGTATTGGGCTTCACCCTGATTCGTGACCTGGCACCGGGCGAAGCCGTTTACATCACCAATGACGGCAAGCTGCACACCCGTCAGTGCGCGGTTAACCCGCAACTGACACCGTGCATCTTCGAACATGTCTACCTGGCGCGTCCGGATTCGATCATCGACGGTATCTCGGTGTACAAGGCTCGTCTGCGTATGGGCGAGAAGCTCGCCGAGAAGATCCTGCGCGAGCGCCCGGATCATGATATCGATGTGGTCATCCCGATTCCGGACACCAGCCGTTGCGCAGCGCTGGAGCTGGCTAACCACCTGGGCGTCAAGTTCCGCGAAGGTTTTGTAAAAAACCGTTATATCGGCCGTACTTTCATCATGCCGGGCCAGGCTGCACGTAAAAAATCCGTGCGCCAGAAGCTCAATGCCATCGAGCTTGAGTTCCGTGGCAAGAACGTGATGCTGGTGGACGATTCGATCGTGCGCGGTACTACCTGCAAGCAGATCATTCAGATGGCCCGCGAAGCCGGTGCCAAGAATGTTTACTTCTGCTCGGCAGCTCCGGCTGTGCGCTACCCGAACGTGTATGGCATCGACATGCCAAGCGCTCACGAACTGATCGCACACAATCGCAGCACCCAGGAAGTGGCCGAGCTGATCGGCGCAGACTGGCTGATCTATCAGGATCTGCCTGACCTGATCGAAGCCGTCGGTGGTGGCAAGATCAAGATCGACAAGTTCGATTGCGCCGTGTTCGACGGCAAGTACGTCACCGGGGATGTCGATGACAACTACCTGGAGAGAATCGAGCGTGCGCGCAACGATGCTTCCAAGGTGGTTGCTCAGGGTGTCGGTGCGACGATAGGCTTGTACAACAACTAAGTGTTCCCAAACCGGCCCTGATGGGCCGGTTTGCGTTTATCCAATACAAGGCAAGGAGTGGGCAGCATGAGTCAGGATTGGGATGCGGGTCGGCTGGACAGCGACCTCGAGGGCGTAGCGTTCGACACCTTGGCTGTACGTGCTGGCCAGCACCGTACGCCAGAAGGCGAGCACGGTGATGCAATGTTCCTGACCTCCAGTTACGTGTTCCGTACCGCCGCAGATGCAGCCGCACGGTTCTCTGGCGAAGTCGCGGGCAACGTTTATTCGCGTTACACCAACCCCACCGTTCGGGCTTTCGAAGAGCGCATTGCGGCCCTCGAAGGTGCGGAGCAGGCCGTTGCGACAGCGACCGGCATGGCGGCGATATTGTCTGTGGTCATGAGTCTGTGCAGTGCCGGTGACCATATTCTGGTCTCACGCAGCGTTTTCGGCTCAACCATCAGCCTGTTCGAGAAATACTTCAAGCGCTTCGGCGTGCAGGTCGATTACGTGCCGCTGGCTGAACTCTCTGGCTGGGACGCGGCGATCAAGCCCAACACCCGATTGCTGTTTGTCGAGTCGCCTTCCAATCCGCTGGCTGAGCTGGTGGATATTGCGGCTCTGGCAGAGATAGCCCACGCCAAGGGGGCCATGCTGGTGGTCGACAACTGCTTCTGCACGCCTGCCTTGCAGCAGCCGCTCAAGCTCGGTGCGGACATTGTCGTGCATTCGGCCACCAAGTTTATCGACGGCCAGGGTCGTTGCATGGGCGGCGTGGTTGCCGGTCGTGCTGAGCTGATGAAGGAAATCGTGGGCTTCCTGCGTACTGCCGGGCCGACCCTGAGCCCGTTCAATGCCTGGATTTTCCTCAAGGGGCTGGAAACCTTGAACCTGCGCATGCGTGCTCACTGCGCCAGTGCCCAGGCCCTGGCTGAGTGGCTGGAGCAGCAGGATGGCGTTGAAAAAGTTCACTATGCAGGCCTCAAGAGCCATCCGCAGCATGCATTGGCTCAACGCCAGCAGCGCGGTTTTGGCGCAGTGGTCAGTTTCGAAGTCCGGGGCGGTAAAGAGGGCGCATGGCGCTTTATCGATGCCACGCGCCTGATTTCCATCACCGCCAACCTGGGTGACAGCAAAACCACCATCACCCATCCGTCCACCACTTCCCATGGTCGCCTGGCGCCGCAGGAGCGTGCAGCTGCAGGCATTCATGACAGCCTGATCCGCATTGCCGTGGGCCTGGAGGATGTCGCCGACCTGCAAGCAGATTTGGCGCGAGGCCTGGCCGCACTGTGAACGATATGATCCTTGAGGCACCGGTGGCCGGTAATGGGCGTGTGGCGCTGGTAACCGGCGCTGCGCGGGGCATTGGTCTGGGGATCGCCGCGTGGCTGGTGAGTGAGGGCTGGCAGGTGGTACTGACCGACATCGACCGAGTCCGGGGCTCTAAAGTGGCCAAGGTGCTGGGTGAAAATGCCTGGTTCGTGACCATGGATGTGTCGGTCGAGGCCGATGTCATCGGTTGTGTGGCTCAGGTCCTGGGTCAGTTCGGGCGTCTGGATGCGCTGGTGAGCAATGCTGCCATTGCTGACCCGCACAATATGACGCTCGAAAGCCTCGACCTGGATCACTGGAACCGGGTGCTGGCGGTCAACCTCACCGGTCCCATGCTGCTGGCCAAACATTGCGCGCCTTACTTGCGAGCCCATTGTGGTTCGATCGTCAATCTGGCCTCCACCCGTGCCCGTCAAGCCGAGCCTGATACCGAGGCTTACGTGGCGAGCAAGGGCGGCTTGCTGGCATTGACTCACGCATTGGCCATCAGTCTGGGGCCGGAGATCAGGGTCAATGCGGTAAGTCCGGGCTGGATTGATGCCCGTGATCCTTCTGTGCGGCGTGCAGAGCCGCTCACCGACGCTGATCACGCCCAGCACCCGGCAGGCCGTGCAGGCACCGTGGAAGACGTTGCGTCCATGGTTGCATGGTTACTGTCGCGCAATGCCGGGTTCGTGACAGGGCAGGAGTTTGTGGTGGATGGTGGCATGAGCAAGAAAATGGTTTACCAGGGATAAGCAGCCTTCGGGAGCGTGGTTTGGGTTTTTTGCTTGTTTTGAAAAAAACTCAACCTTGTCCTTGACTTAGGTTCAATACCTGCGTAAATTTCGCGGCCTCAACGAAGCAAAGGGTGATTAGCTCAGCTGGGAGAGCATCTGCCTTACAAGCAGAGGGTCGGCGGTTCGATCCCGTCATCACCCACCACTTCTTGAGTTTCTCGAAAGAGAAAGGGCGTTCTGAAAAGAACAACCAACCGACGCGCAGCGGTAGTTCAGTCGGTTAGAATACCGGCCTGTCACGCCGGGGGTCGCGGGTTCGAGTCCCGTCCGCTGCGCCATATTTGTACAAGTCAGGTTCGCCTGGCTTGCGATTGAAAAGCACCGAAGCTCTTCAGTCACAGATTTAAAGATTTCAAACGGACGCAAGTCCGAGCGATACGCAGCGGTAGTTCAGTCGGTTAGAATACCGGCCTGTCACGCCGGGGGTCGCGGGTTCGAGTCCCGTCCGCTGCGCCATATTTGCTTCAGAGCCCTTGAACTCTCTGAAGCTACAAAGAAAGCGACCTTAGGGTCGCTTTTTTTGTGCCTGCGCAAAAAGTGGCGTAGCAGCGGTCGAGCAGGGCGAGGCCGCGTCCGGCTGGGTAGCCGTCGTAGCGACTGCTATTCATAGCCTCTACGCCAAAGAAAGAGCCGAATATACGCGAACTGCGTTCCTGGACGCAGCCTCGCGCTGCCCGTCAGCTGCTAGGATGGGCAGTGCTGAAAACATAGGCCCTCCCGAAAATCGCCAACTGATGCACAATACGCCCCGTCACCGTTACCTTCAGGATCTTTAATGCTTAAGTCATTCCCCTTGCGCGCCGTGGTCGCCGTCCTTTTGCTGGCCGGACTCGCAGGTTGCTCGTCGAAGAAAACAGCCGTCTACGAGCATGAAAACTTCGATGATTCGGGCACGTTTTCGCGTAATTACCCGGTGACCGATAAAGCCTCGTGCGAGGCTGCACGCCGCGCCTTGCTCAGCCAGGGCTATATCATCACCAGCAATGATCCGAAAATGATCAGTGGCCACAAGAGCTTCCAGCAAACTGGCGAAAGTCATCTGGAGATCAGCTTCAACGTGGTCTGCGCTGACGACGGTGGTTCAGAACATCACGCCGCCATGTTTGCCAACGCACTGCAGGACCGTTACGCGCTGAAGAAGGTCAACAACTCGGCCAGCCTCGGGGTGGGGGTGCTGGGTTCGGTGTCGATGCCGATTGGCTCCTCGGATGACTCAATGGTCAAAGTGGCCAGCGAAACCGTGTCTTCGCCGCAGTTCTACGATCGCTTTTTCGCACTGGTTGAAGTGTTCCTGCCCAAGGAAGTGAAAAAGGCTGCGCATATTCCGGAAAAACCCAAGACTGACCTGGGCGTGCCTGAGGTTGTGCCGGCCAAAGTAGAGGCCGCTCCCAAAGCCGTTGCACCAGTCCAAGTCCCTGCTGCGACAGAGCCCGTCTCCAAACCGTCAGTGCCGGCTGCAGAGCCCGAGCCAGAGCCTGTGTTGCCGGTTGAAATCCAGCCAGCCCCGGCGCCGGCTGCGCCGACAGTCCTGCCTGCTGAGCCGGAAAAAACCACGGCACCCGCATTGCCTGCTCCTGAACCGGTAATCACGCCTGTACCCACCGTGCCAGAGCCTGTGCCGGCACAATAAAGGTGCGGTAATTGCAATGAACTCTGCTACGTTTAAAAAGTCAGTGAATGGGCGCGCTCAAGAAGGTGTCACTTTTCTTTCATGGGAGCGCTTTAGACTCACTTTCAGCGCCACTCAGGCATGACTTGAACGAACAGAACGAAAAGGGATGTGACAATGGACGACTATCAGGAAGAGTTGCTTGAGTATCAGGCTTTTGAGCTGGACCCGCTGGAACCTGCGGATGACGCAACCGAGCTTTAAGCTCCAGAATGCCTCACGCAGTGTTGCGCTGGCGACGACGGAACTCTCCCGGAGTTTGCGCGTTCCAGCGCTTGAATGCCCTCTGAAAGGCCTCTGCCGAGGCAAATCCCAACAGGTAGGCAATTTCGCCAAAGGCCAATTCCGTATCGCGGATATAGGTCATGGCGAGGTCCCGCCGCGTGTCGTTGAGAACCGCCCGGAACTGCGTCCCTTCTTCTGCCAGCTTGCGGCGCAGAGTCCAGGTCGGCAGCTTTAGACGTGCCGCCACCTCTTCAAGGTCCGGCTCACGCCCCCCATTTAGCAAAGGCCCCAGCATTTGCGTGATGCGCTCGCGCAGGCTGCGGGTGCGGGTCAATTGTTCCAATTCGCGTTCGCACAATTGCAGCAGGAACGCCCAGGTCGTGGGGCAGTGCTGCGCATTACGCAGGTCAAGGCTGGCGTGGTTCAGGCGCAATTGATTGGTCTCGGCCCGGAAGTTGACTGCAGTGTGGCTCAAAACGCTGTAGCGCTCGGCATACTCGGGTTCACTGAACTCGATATCGACATGCTCGCCAAGCAAGGGGCGGCCCGCCACCGATGACAGCTGCTGCAGCCAGCCGGCAATGATCGAATCCACCACAAAACGGTTGTAGGCGTTATACGGGCTGATGGAATAAAACCGTAGCCAGGCACCCTGGGCGTCCTCGTGCAGGCTTGACTGGCCGCGATAGTTGGAGCCATACAAGGCTTCGAAGCGGATCAGCGTGCGAGCCGCTTCCCGTACCGTGGGGGCCTGGGCTGCGGTCACGCCGGCCAGCCCGGCCTGAGACAGCTTGCTCAACTGACCCATGCGCAAACCCAGTGCCGGGTCGCCGGTCAAGGCAATGGCGGCATGCCCCAGGCGCATATAGCGCGGGATCGACAAGCGTGCCAGCGGTTGGGCGAGCCGGGCAGGATCGAGCCCGTACTGATCAAGCAAGGGCAGAGGGTCTTGCCCATAACTGCGCACCGCGTCGGCCAGGCATTCAACAAACCCGACTGAGAGATCGCCCAGGCGCATCGGCAGAGATTTCACCGGGTTACAGCCACAGGTTCAGCAAGCGTGCACCGGCGCCGTGCTGGTCCGGGCTGGTCTGGCCGTTGCGGCTGATAAAGCCCCAGCCGACGCTGCGTTTGTCCCAGAATTTGCCACGGGAAAATACTGTGATCCCGGCTTGGGCTGTGCTGCTCGGGACGCTGCTGATCAACGTCAGGCGATGCCAGGCCTCGCCTTCGCTGACTTCTCCGGGCTTGAGACTGATTTCGCTGGGTGTAGAAACACTTTTAAAACCGCCCCAGGGTTGATCCCAGGTTTTTTTGCCAATCATGAACGCGGGAACGGCGATCAATTGCGCCCCCTGTTCGTTCAATGTGCGGTAATTCTCGGGGTACCAGCTGTCGCTGCCGACCAGAATGCCCAGGCGCCCGGCCGGGGTGTCGACCACGTTCAGTTGATGGTCAGGGCTGGGCTGGATATAGCTTTGCTCTTCGTAAGTCGGCAGCAGTTGGCGCTGCGGTTTGCCCTGAGGCGCTCCGTCACGACCGAACACAATGCTGCTGTTGTAAAGCGGGCCGGTGCCCGGCAGCAATTTGCCGTTCTCGATGCGCGGCTCGGGCAGCGCAATACTGCCGGCCACCAGCGTCACCCCGAACTCTTTGGCCAGGCCGCCAAACAGCGTCTGGTAATCACTGGCCATGGTCTTGGCTTTCATCCGCAGATGGGCATCGTTGACCCGGCTTTCGCCGTCGGCGCGAAGCCATGCGTTGGTGAAGGCCAGCGGATTGCTCAATGACAGCCAGCGCATGGCCTGATTGAGATTGGCGGCCTGGTACAGCTCGTTCTTTTCCCCGCGAAACATCAGCCAGGTGCCGATGTGCTCCGGCAGCACGACGATGGTTTTGTCGTTGAGCAGCCCGGCCTCACGCGCTTTGTTCAGATACGCGGCGAGTTTCAGGTGCACCAGGTCCAGGCTTTGATAATCGCGCGGCGACAGGTCCGGCTCGATGCCAAGCAGGTTGCCGTGGTCATTGTTGACGCCGTCGTTGATCGCCAGCTCGATGCGCAGATCAGACAGGTAGTGGCCCACCTCGCGTTGCTGGGCCCAGAACCAGTAACCGGCGGTTGCGGCGATCAGAGTGATGAGCAGGGTGCAGCCAAATAATTTACGCATGAGAAATAAAGCAAAAGCCATGAGCGGGGTTCGGCAACTAGGGTAGGGGGCTGGTCCCGACTTGCCAAGGGGGGCTGCGCATTTAGGTTAGCAATTTGTTACTTTGAGTCATTGAGTGAGTCAGGAGGTATCTTTACTGTGGCTGGCATAAACGACGGGAGCCGCAGAGCACCCCGCGTTCCGTGATTTAACCTGTTGTGGAGCTTGCCGATGACCGCCTCTCACTACCCGCATTTAATGGCCCCCCTGGATCTGGGCTTTACCACCTTGCGCAATCGCAGCCTGATGGGCTCCATGCACACCGGCCTTGAAGAAAAGCCCGGTGGCTTTGAGCGCATGGCGGCCTATTTTGCCGAGCGCGCCAAAGGCGGTGTGGGCCTGATGGTCACGGGGGGCATTGCGCCCAACGATGAGGGCGGTGTGTACAGTGGCGCGGCCAAGTTGAGTACCGCTGAAGAAGCAGAAAAGCATTTGGTGGTTACCCGGGCGGTCCACGATGCGGGAGGCAAGATCTGCCTGCAGATCCTCCATGCCGGGCGTTATGCCTACAGCCCCCGCCAGGTAGCGCCAAGCGCAATCAAGGCGCCGATCAACCCGTTCACGCCCAAGGAGCTGGATGAAGAGGGCATCGAGAAGCAGATCAGCGACTTCGTGACCTGCGCCAGGCTGGCTCAAAGTGCCGGCTATGACGGTGTTGAAATCATGGGTTCGGAAGGCTACTTCATCAACCAGTTCCTCGCCGCGCACACCAACCATCGCACCGACCGCTGGGGTGGCAGCTACGAAAACCGCATGCGTCTGCCGGTCGAAATCGTGCGCCGGGTGCGCGAAGCCGTGGGCACGGATTTCATCATTATTTATCGCCTGTCGATGCTTGATCTGGTTGCCGAGGGCAGTGTCTGGTCCGAGATCGTGCAACTGGCCAAGGCGGTCGAGCAGGCCGGTGCGACATTGATCAACACCGGCATTGGCTGGCACGAAGCACGCATTCCCACAATCGCCACCAAAGTGCCGCGTGGCGCTTTCAGTAAGGTGACCGCCAAGTTGCGTGGTTCGGTCAACGTGCCGCTGATCACCACCAACCGCATCAACACCCCGCAAATCGCCGAGCAGATTCTGGCCGATGGCGACGCCGACATGGTGTCCATGGCGCGCCCGTTCCTCGCTGATCCCGAATTCGTCAACAAGGCCGCCGCTGGCCGCAGCGATGAAATCAATACGTGCATCGGCTGCAACCAGGCATGCCTGGACCACACCTTTGGCGGCAAGCTCACCAGCTGCCTGGTCAACCCCCGTGCCTGCCACGAAACCGAGCTCAACTACCTGCCAGCCATTGAAGTGAAGAAGATTGCCGTGGTCGGTGCGGGCCCTGCGGGGCTTGCAGCGGCAACCGTGGCGGCCGAGCGCGGGCATCAGGTGACACTGTTCGACTCCGCCAGCGAGATTGGTGGCCAGTTCAACGTGGCCAAGCGTGTACCGGGCAAGGAAGAGTTCTTTGAGACCCTGCGCTACTTCGCTCGCAAGCTGCAGACCACCGGGGTTGAGGTTTGCCTGAACACCCGTGTCGACGTGGCGCAGTTGCTGGCAGGCGGTTTCGACGAAATCATTCTGGCCACCGGGATTGCCCCCCGCACCCCGGCCATACCCGGCATCGACAACTCCAAGGTGCTGAGCTATCTGGACGTGATTCTTGAGCGCAAGCCGGTCGGCGCCAGGGTTGCCGTGATTGGTGCGGGCGGGATTGGTTTTGACGTATCCGAGTTCCTGGTGCAACAGGGTGTTGCCACCAGCCTGGATCGCGAAGCGTTCTGGAAAGAATGGGGTATTGATACGCAACTTGAAGCACGGGGCGGCGTAGCGGGAGTCAAGCCTGAGGTACACGCACCGGCGCGCCAGGTGTTCCTGCTGCAACGCAAGTCGAGCAAAGTGGGCGACGGTCTGGGCAAGACCACCGGCTGGATTCACCGGACCGGTCTGAAGAACAAACAGGTGCAAATGCTCAACAGCGTTGAATACCTGAGCATCGACAACGACGGCTTGCATATCCGCATTGGCGAAGGCGAGCCGCAAGTGTTGCCGGTGGACAACATCGTAATCTGCGCCGGTCAGGACCCGTTGCGCGAACTGCAGGACGGCCTGATTGCCGCCGGGCAGAACGTGCATTTGATCGGTGGCGCCGATGTGGCGGCCGAACTGGATGCCAAGCGCGCCATCAACCAGGGCTCGCGTCTGGCCGCACAGCTGTAGCAACGAGCGGGCCTCGCGATACCGACGACGCGGTCATTCAGATGCACCGCCGGGATGCCGTCGCGAGGCAAGCTCGCGCCTACAGAGGGAGCGGGCCCAGCTTCATGTGCTGCGCCACAAAATCCACAAAGACCCGCAGCTTTGGCAGCAAGTGCCGGCTGCCGGGCCAGAGCACCGAAAAACGCCCCTGAGCGCTGATGTGATCGTGCAGTACCGTCACCAACTGGTTCGCCTGCAAGGCCTGATGCACTGCAAAATCCGGCACGTAGGCGATGCCCAGTCCTTCTACCGCCGCGCCAATCAACGCTTCGACATTGTTGAACACCAGTCTGTCCGGGCGTTTGCCGGGCGGCTCGCCCTGTGCCGTGGTAAACGCCCACTCCTGGAGCTGGCCGTTACTCGGGAACCGGTAACGCAAGCACACATGCTGCTGCAAATCCTGCGGCGCCGCAGGCAGGCCCTGACTGGCAAAGTAGCCGGGCGAACCTACCAGCACAAAACGAAAAGTGCCCAGTGCCTTGCTCTTGAGCCGTGAGTCGGCAAAGTCGCCGCTGCGGACCACGGCATCCATCCCTTCACCAATCACATCGACCATGCGGTCGCTGAAGTCCATATCCAGCTCGATGTGCGGATAGCGTCGAGTGAACTCGGGCAATACCGGCAATAACATCCGATAACCAATCGCCGGCAGGCTCACCCGCAACCGGCCTCGCGGCTCCTCGCGGGCCAGGGTCAATTCGGCTTCGGCTTCCTCAAGTTGCTCGACGATCCGGCTGCAGCGCTCGAAGAACAAAGCGCCTTCTTCCGTCAGGCTCAAGCGCCGGGTGCTGCGGTTGAACAAGCGCACCCCGAGCCCGTCCTCCAGGCGCGCCACGCTCTTGCCGACGGCCGAAGCCGAGATGGCCAGGCGCTCGGCGGCGGCTACATAGCTGCCCAGTTTGCCAACCGTTACAAATGCATGCAGACCACTCAAGCTTTCCATGGCATCACCGATTGCGGATTTTTTGTCGTGTCAGTGCGGATTTATAGCCTGTTTCCCATGCATTGGATCGCTTTTATCCTGATTCGACCTTGATTAAGCGATGCCGCACGGCGACTGGAGTTTTCTGATGAGCCTTCACCCCACACCGCCGCAGACTGCGGGCTGGACGTTGCTGGCGGTTTGCACCGCGGCGCTGATTCTGCCGCTGAGTTTTTCCGGTGGCGCGATTGCCACCCCCGCCATCGGTCTCGATCTGGGGGGCGGGCCGCTGGCCCTGCTCTGGATCACCAATGCCTTTATGTTGAGCTTTGGCAGCCTGTTGATGGCGGCGGGTGCCCTGGCTGACCGGTATGGACGCAAGCGCCTGTTCATCTGCGGGGTTGGCGGGTTTGGCGGCGTGTCGCTGGCTCTGGGCATGGCGCCGGGCATTGTCTGGCTCGACGCTCTGCGAGGGTTACAGGGTGTGGCGGCCGCCGCGGCGCTGGCCGGTGGCAGTGCGGCACTGGCCAATGCTTTTGAAGGACGGGCCAGGACCACGGCCTTCAGCCTGCTGGGGACCAGTTTTGGTATCGGCCTGGCACTGGGGCCGGTCCTGGCCGGGTGGCTGATCGAACATGTTGGCTGGCGTGCGGTATTTGTTTGCGGGGCATTGATTGGCGGGCTGGCGTTGCTGATCGCACTGGCGAAGATGGAGGAGTCCACCGACCCACAGGCCAGCGGGCTGGACTGGCAGGGCACCCTGAGTTTTACCGCGACGCTGGTGCTCTTCACCTGGGGCATTCTGGCCGCACCCGACAGCGGCTGGAGCAGTGCACCGGTGCTCGGCATGCTGGGCGCAGCACTGGTGTGTATGGCCGTTTTTATCGCGGTCGAAAGGCGAGCGGTACGGCCCATGCTCGATCTGTCGCTGTTCCGTTACCCGCGCTTTGTCGGCGTGCAACTGCTGCCCATCGCCACCTGTTTTTGTTTTGTGGTGCTGCTGATTCTGTTGCCGGTGCGGTTTATCGGCATTGAAGGGCGCAGCGAAACCCGGGCCGGGCTGATCATGCTGGCGTTGTCGGCGCCCATGCTGATCGTGCCCTACCTGGCAGGCGTGCTCATTCGTTGGGTCTCGGCCAGGGTGCTGTCAGCCATCGGGCTACTGATCGCTGCTGCCGGGTTGTTGTTGCTGAGCCGGGTGGGAGTCGGTCAGCCGGCCAGGGAGTTCATCGTTCCGTTGCTGGTCATAGGGGCGGGAGCAGGTCTGCCGTGGGGGCTGATGGATGGACTGTCAATCAGTGTGGTGCCCAAGGAACGTGCCGGCATGGCCAGCGGAATTTTCAGCACCACCCGGGTCGCCGGTGAAGGCGTCGCCCTGGCCATCGTCAGCGCGCTGCTGGCGCAACTGATGCAAGGTCATTTTGCTGTGGATCAGGGCGCCCGTGCGGCGCAGTACCTGGCCGCCGGAGACCTGGAGCAGGCTAGGCGTCTATTACCAGAGTTGAGTCGGGCGGCCTTGGGCGACGTTTACCGGCAGGCCTTTGCTATGTTGCTGTACTGCCTGGCGGCGCTGACCGTGGCGACGTCATTGCTGGTGCTGTGGTTTTTGCGTGAAGCAAACACACAATCCGGCACGAGCGAGCAGCAAACCCGTGACAGCGGGCTTGCCCGCGACCCGTAGGAGTGGGCTTGTCTCGCGAGCGTTTCAACGCACAGGGCTCGCGAGCAAGCTCGTTCCTACAGAGAGGGGGGGCTGTCAGTGCACAATCTGTGCAAGAAACGCTTTGGCCCGCGGGCTTTTCGGGGCGTTGAAGAAGTCCTCGGGCGGGGAGTCTTCGATGATCATGCCGCCATCCAGAAACAGCACCCGCTCGGCCACCTGACGGGCAAAGCCCATTTCGTGGGTCACGCAGAGCATGGTCATGCCACTGCCCGCCAGCTTGACCATTACATCCAGTACTTCGCTGACCATTTCCGGGTCAAGCGCCGACGTCGGCTCATCAAACAGCATGATTTTCGGCTCCATGCACAACGCCCGGGCAATCGCCACGCGCTGCTGCTGGCCGCCCGACAGCTGGCTCGGGTACTTGTTGGCCTGAATCGCAATACCGACCTTTTCCAGAAAGTGCTGCGCCAGTTCAACCGCTTTTTTGCGCGACAGGCCGCGTACCGACATCGGCGCCAGAACGCAGTTGTCCAGCACACTCATGTGCGGGAACAGGTTGAAGTGTTGAAACACCATGCCGATTTCACTGCGCACCTGTGTGGCTTCGCGCGTGGCCTGGGACAGGTCGGTGTTGTTGACCAGGATCCGCCCTTGCTCGGCGATTTCGAGGCGGTTGATGCAGCGGATCAGGGTCGACTTGCCCGAGCCGGAGGGCCCGCACAGTACGATCCGCTCGCCTTCGTGCACTTTAAGGTCGATGCCTTTGAGTACATGAAAGGCGCTGTAGTACTTGTTCAGACCGGCGATATCCACCACCACCTTGCGGGTGTCAGTGACTGGCGACACAGGATTATGAACGTAGGCAGGTTGAGCGTGCATGGTGCGTCTCCAGTGATCAGTTAAAGCGCTCGGCGCTGTAGGGCGTCGGGTCGGTGAACGGGGTTTGGCCAGTCATCATTTCTGCCAGCAGGCGGCCGCTGACCGGACCCAGCGTCAGACCGTGGTGGGCATGGCCAAAGTTGAACCACAAACCTTTGTGCCGGCTGCCGGGCCCAATCACCGGGCACATGTCCGGCAGGCAAGGGCGGCGGCCAAGCCAGGGTTCGGCGTCTACCCGCTCACCCAGCGGATACAGGCGTTGCGCACGCTCTTCACAACGGCGCAGCTGGATTTCGTTGATCGGGTCATCACTGTCAGCAAATTCGATCCCTGTGGTCAGACGAATACCACCCACCATGGGCGCCAATACATAGCCGCCCACCGAGTCGAGAATCGGATGCTGCATGGTGTGGCCGTCTTTAGCGGCGTAATGCATGTGGTAGCCGCGTTTGATCGCCAGAGGAATTCGGTAACCCAGCGGTTCGAAAATGTCCCGGGCCTGCGGGCCCAGTGCAATCACGGCTTCATTGCCGATGATCAGGCCTTTGTGGCTCTCGACCTGCCATTGCCCGGCCGTTGGCCGCAGGCTGGTGGCATCGCCGGTGACAAAGGTCCCGCCGCGCTTGATAAACAGCTCGGCGTAACCCCGGGTCAGGCCGCCCGGATCGCTGACGGTCTTGGGGTCGAGCCAGTGAATACCGCCGATCACATCGGTATGCAGGCCGGGTTCCAGCGCGTGGACTTGCTGCTGACTCAGTACCCGATAGTTGAGCTTGTACTCGCTCAGGGCGTCAGCATCACGCTGAGCCTTGGCGAAGTCGCCCGGGGTGCGGTAAACCTCGATCCAGCCGCTGTCCTGGATCAGGTAGCCCATGCCCGCCGGCTCGGCCAGCAGATCGTGTTCGCTGACACATTGTTCAATCAGCGGCAGCATGGCCCGGGTGGCTTTGGCCAGCCCTTTGCTGCCCGACTGTTGCCAGTATTTCATCAGCCACGGTCCGGCTTTCGGCAGGTGCTTGAGGCTGTAGCGCACGTCCGATTGCTGATTGAGGCCATAGCGCAGCAGGCGTGCGATTTCTCGTGGGAACGAGTAAGGAATAACACTGGCGCGTTCGATCAGCCCGGCGTTGCCATGGCTGGTGCCGGTGCCCGGCTGGGCGCGGTCGAGCAGGACCACGTTGCGCCCGCGTGCCTGGAGTTGCAACGCGGTACTGACGCCGACGATGCCGGCCCCCAGAACGATAGTGTCGCAATGCATAAACAAATCCTT
Source organism: Pseudomonas versuta (assembly GCF_001294575.1). Lineage (NCBI taxonomy): Bacteria > Pseudomonadati > Pseudomonadota > Gammaproteobacteria > Pseudomonadales > Pseudomonadaceae > Pseudomonas > Pseudomonas versuta. Next base: position 2,243,358 of record NZ_CP012676.1, on the reverse strand, counting down.
GAGACGAGGGCCGTATTTGCAGCCCGAAAAATGGGTTTACTGCAAATGCCGTCCGAGACGGCCTTCGATGAATTTAAGGCTGCGGCGCACGATTTCCACGATCACCAGGTAGAGCACGGCGGCCCAGAGATAGACCTGGAAGTCGAAGCTGCGGGAGAACACCATCTTGGTGACCCCCATCAGGTCGTAAATGGTGACCAGCGATGCGATGGCACTGGCCTTGATCATCAGGATCAATTCATTGCCCAGCGGGCCGATGGCCACCAGCAGCGATTGCGGCAGGATGATTTTGCGAAAGGTGGTCCAGCGCGACAGGTTCAGCGCCTTGCTGGCTTCACGCTGGCCCTGGGCGACCGACAGAATGCTGCCGCGCAGGATCTCGGCCTGATAGGCCGCAGTGTTCAGGGTGAAGGCCAGCAGGGTGCAGAACCAGGCATCGCGGAAAAACCACCACAGGCCGACGTCTTGCCACAAACCCTTGAACGAACCCAGGCCGTAATACAGCAGGAACAGCTGTGCCAACAGGGGCGATCCACGAAAGAAGTACACGTAGGCGCCGGTAAAGCTGCGCACAAAGCGATTGCCGGACAAGCGGCCCAGGGCAATCAGCAGGCCGAGCACCGCGCCCAGGGTGAAAGAAATCGCCACCAGCTTGGTGGTCACCAGCAGCCCGTCGATAAAGCGCGGGCCATAGCGCTCCAGTAGCTCGGGGCTGAGAAACATGTTTTGCAGTTCCGCCAGGCTCATGGCTGCACGCTCCGTATATGGCGGTTGAAGTGGCGCTCAAGAAAGGCAAACAGGCGCCCGGAAATCGCCGAGAAAAACAGGTAGATAAAGCAGGCCACGGTGTAAAAGAGCATCGGGTCCTTGGTGACGCTGACCGCCAGGTTGGTCTGGCGCATCAGGTCGACCAGGGCGATGGTCGACACCAGGGACGTGTCTTTAAGCAATGACAGCCAGTTGTTCGACAGGCCGGGCAGGGCGATACGCGCCAGCTGCGGCAGCACCACTTTGCGAAAGGTGGTGAATTTCGACAGGCCCAGCGCCGAGGCCGCTTCGAATTGGCCCTTGGGAATGGTCTTGAAGGCCCCCAGCCAGATCTCGCTGGAAAACGCGGCAAATACCAGGCTGAACGCAATCATCGCCGCGACAAAGGTATTGATCGTGAACTGAGCGTCGTAGCCCATCAGGGCGAGGATCTTTTGTGCGGCGATCTGGCAGCCGTAATAAATGATCAGCAGCGTCAGCAGCTCCGGCAGGCCACGAAAGACTGTGGAAAAGGTCGTTGCCCAGGCTCGCATCCAGCGGTTTTTGGAGCGTGCCGCTACGGCCACGATCAGGCCCAGCGGCAAGCCGATGGGCAGACAGCTCAGGGCCAGGGCAATGGTCACCAGCGACCCGGCAAGCAGCGCCGAGCCCCAGCCGCCACTGGCGAAGGAGAGAAGTGAGAGTTGATCGAGCATGCTCGAATCCCCGGACAAAAAAAGGGCCGAAATTCAGCCACCGCGCACCTTGGGTGCGCAGGGCAGGGTCATTGGCAGGGAGGCCCTCAACCGAGGGCGGGCGACTCAGTAAATGTCGAAGTCGAAGTACTTGCCGGAGATCTTTTTATAGGTGCCGTCGGCAACGATTTCGTCCAGCGCCTTGTTGAAGCGCTCACGCAGGGCGTTGTCTTCCTTGCGTACGGCAATCGAGGCATCGGCCATGGTGCCGTCAACGTCACCAATGATTTTGCAGCAGTCCTTGCCGGTTTTATTGACCCACTCCAGCAGCGGGAATTTGTCGGCAATCACCACATCGACCCGTTCGTTTTCCAGCTCGCTGTTAGCTTCATCCAGGGTTGGATACAGCTTCAGATCAGCCTTTTTGTAGTGCTCTTCGGCATAGATGCTTTGGGTGGCGGCGCTCTGGGCACCTACGGTTTTACCGGCGAAGTCGGACTGGGCATCGGTGATGTCAGAGTCTTTGGGCACGGCGATGGACAGCGGGGTGCGGTAGTAGTGATTGGTGAACGCGATCTTCTTTTTGCGTTCTTCGTTGACGATCATGGACGCGACAATCGCGTCGTATTTCTTGGCCATCAGGCCGGCGATGATACCGTCCCAGTCCTGGGCCACGATGGTGCAGTCGGCGCCCATGCGCTTGCACACTTCTTCGGTGATATCGACGTCAAAGCCGTGCAGCTTGTTGTCCGAATCAACGTAGTTAAACGGAGGGTAGGCGCCTTCCGTGGCGATAGTCAGTTTGTCGGCCTGGGCGTTGGACGCGAAGGCGACAACCATTGCACATGCACTGGCAAAGCGAATGACGTGTTTCATCTAGCACCTCGTTTTATTGTTTTGATCCGGGTGAGGATGTGTAACCCACGAACTCATTGTGTAAGGCCGCGGTAGCCTCAAGACGCTTCTCCACGTCCGGCCCCAGTTGTTTGCACACTTCGTTGATCAGCAGGTGCACCAGCGACAGCATGGCTGCGGTGGATTCCCAGAACAGATTGAATTCGGTCGGTACGCGAAACACTTCGTCGGCGTTCTGGTCGGCCCAGTCGCAAAAAGTGTCGGTCACCAGCGTGACGGCAATGCCTGCCTCGCGGGCCTTGCGGCATAACAGTTGGGCATGGCGCGAATAGCGCCGGGCTTCGAACACCACCAGCGCGCAGTCCCCGGGCGGGCACAGCAGCACATCGGCGTAATGCCCGGCGGCGCCGTCCACCAGTTGCACGCCATCGCGCAGGTACTGCAGCAAATGCACCATGGACGCTGCGATCCCGCGTTCGGTCTGAAACCCTGCCACGAACACCTTGCGCCGGGTGGCCAGGCGCTGGCTCACGGCCTGCCATTCGGGCGTGAGGCTGTATTCGTAAACCTTGACCAGAGCACCGACTTCCAGCTCAAAGCTGCGGGGCAAGCCCTGGGGGCTCTGGCTGGATTGCTGGCGGAATTCTTGCAGGCGATCGCCTACCAGCCACGGGCCATCGCCCAGGTCATCCTTGAGATCGTTCTTCAGGTCTTTGAAATGGCTGTAGCCCAGCGCGCGGCAAAAACGCCCGACGCTGGATTCGCTCACACCCAGCTTGGCGGCGATGTCGGCAGCGGTCTGAAATGGCAGCTCGTAAAGATTGGCCAGCATGTAGCTGGCAATCGCCCGGCCCGAAGGGGCGGCGGTTGACAGACTGCTTTCGAGGCGTTGTTTAATCGACTGGCTCACGGCTGCTTTCCTGTTGTTGTATCAGCGCGTTGCAGAAAGTGAATGTTTTCTGTCATTAAGTCAAGAATTGACAGATAACTGTCATAGCACGATAGTTGGCCGAGCATAAAAACAACTAGATTGGAGCGCCAGAATGTCCCAGCCCGTTACCTCGTCCCAGGCTATGGAGTCGCTGACCCTCAGCGAACTGACCGCCTTGCTGCAGCAGATATTTGAGCGTCACGGTACTTCGCAGGCGGTCGCGCAGGTATTGGCAGACAACTGCGCCCGGGCGCAACGCGACGGTTCCTACAGTCACGGGGTGTTCCGTATTCCTGGATACCTGGCATCACTGGCGAGCAACTGGGTCGACGGCCAGGCCGTGCCGCAGGTAGAAGACGTGGCCTCGGGCTTTATCCGCGTCGATGCGGCCAATGGCTTTGCCCAGCCTGCGCTGGCAGCGGCGCGTGAACTGCTGGTGGAAAAGGCCCGCAGCGCCGGGATTGCAGTGCTGGCGATCCGCAACTCCCATCACTTCGCAGCGCTCTGGCCGGATGTCGAGCCATTTGCCGAAGAAGGGCTGGTGGCGCTGAGTGTGGTCAACAGCATGACCTGCGTAGTACCCCATGGCGCCCAAAAGCCGCTGTTTGGCACTAACCCGATTGCTTTTGCCGCACCCTGTGCTGGGGGCCACCCGATCGTATTCGACCTGGCCACCAGCGCCATTGCCCACGGCGATGTGCAAATTGCCGCGCGCAAGGACCACAGCCTGCCTGCGGGCATGGGGGTCGACAAGCATGGCGAGCCGACGCAAAACCCCAAAGAGATTCTGGACGGAGGTGCCTTGCTGCCCTTCGGCGGGCATAAAGGTTCGGCGCTGTCGATGATGGTCGAACTGCTGGCGGCAGCGTTGACCGGTGGCAATTTCTCGTTCGAGTTCGACTGGAAGCAGCACCCCGGCGCGCAAACCCCGTGGACCGGCCAACTGCTGATCGTTATCGACCCGACCAAGTCCGGCGGCAACAGCTTCGCCCAGCGCAGCGCCGAACTGGTGCGCCAGATGCACGCCGTGGGCCTTGAACGCATGCCGGGTGACCGGCGCTTTATCGAGCGTGCCAAATCGGTGGGCGAAGGGATCCCGATGAGCGCCGAAGAGCTGGCCAGATTGCGCGCATTGGCGCAGTAAGACCCCACACAAAATCCTGTAGGAGCGAGCTTGCTCGCGAGCTTTTCCCACGAAGAGCTCGCGAGCAAGCTCGCTCCTACAGGTGGTTCTGGGGGGGTTACAGGGTTAAAAACTGGCGGATCAGGTTCGGTGTATACCCGGTCCAGCGCTTGAGGGCGCGGCGGAAGTTGGCCGGGTCGCTGATGTTGAGGTATTCGGCCACCGCTTCGTTACTCAGGCCTTTGATCTGGTACAGGTACAGCGCCATGTGTTTGCGCGCCTGGTCTTGCTGGGCCTGAAAGTGGGTCCCGTGTTTGTTCAGCTTGCGTTTGAGGGTGGCCTGGCTCATGCAGAAATGCTGCGCCGTCTGCTCAAGGCCGGGGGCCTGTTGTGCATGGGCGCGCAAGTACAGGTACAACCGGTCAAGCAGGCTGGCGCTGAACCCCAGGCTGTGCAACTGCGCCTGGGCCTGCTGATACGCCACTTGCTGCGCAATGGCCGAGGCATTGGGCCAGGCGCGGGTCAGGTATTCCCGTGGCAGGCGCATCATGTCCAGTTGGCTGTCAAACCGGGTGTTTTCGCCCAGATGCACCCAGTACTGTTCCACGTACCGCGGCTCGGGGTAGCTGAAGCTGCACTCCCACGGCAGGCGTTCACCACTTAGCCACTGACTCATGGCCTTCAGCGCCGTCATGCTGGCCTCCATCACAAAGCGCAATTGCTCACCGGCACCGCAGCTGTCGAGCCAATAGACATAGGCGTAGTTGTCGTCCAGCAGCAGGCGCGGGGTCAGCAAGGGGCTGAGCAATGCCCGATGGCGGATCAGGGTGTGCAATGCCTGATCCAGGTTTTGTGCCTGTTGCAGGGCGTGGCTGGCCGGGCCGTAATGCCCCGGCAACAGCCGTTGGCCAAACAGAAAACTGCTGTCGTCGGCTTCAAGTAAACGCCGGGCGTTAGCGATCAGGGCAAAGCATTGTTGCGGGCTGAGACGGGTCTGGCCGGTCACGATGTCGTCGTAAAACAACCCGGTGCCGCGCAGCAGGCGATGGCTGTCGATGTCCCGCGACAAGGCCAGGTCAATCAGGGTGGCGGGCTGGTAATGCCCGGCGATGAAGCGGCTGTCGGCTTCGTACCAGTGACTGGCGTTCATGCCCGTTTACTGCGTGGCGGTTTGGCGCGGGCCAGGGCCAGGTTCAGGCGTTTGAGCAATTGATCGGGTGCTTCGTCGATCGCCATTACCACGCCGGTGCTGGCCGACAAATACACCCGCTCGCCATGTTGTCGGGTTTTGTGGGCCAGGCTCTGCACCGCTTGTTGCAGCTCTAGCGCCAGCAAACTGGCCTGGCTCTGGCCGGTATTGGGCAGCAGCACGACAAAGCGGTCGCCGGCCAGGCGGCAGAGCAGGTCGTGACGCCGCAGGTTAAGCAGCAGCAACTGACTGAGGGCCTGCAGTACGGCGTCGCCTTCCGGATGGCCGTACTGCTGGTTGATCGAGGTGAAGTCGTCAATATCCAGGGCCAGCAGTGACAGCGGTTGTTGCTGCTCCAGGCTCTGGCTCAAGCAGTCACTGATCTGGCGCTTGAGGTAGTCGGCGCCCCCCAGCGGAGTGAGTTTGTCGAACAGGCGATGCTCGCGGAACACCCGCTCGCGTTTTTCCATTTGCTGATTGATGGCCTGTTGTTCGCGGTGCCAGTGGTAGAGGCCGATGGTCAGCACAATCATGCCGACGGGCATCGGCCCGGACTCCAGCCAGTGATCCCAGCCAATGTGTTTGGGCAAGCGGATAAACTCGTCCAGCACGTCAATCCACCACGAAAAAAACATGCAGCTCAAGCCGATCGCCAGGTAGTCGGTGACCCGTCCGGCCGGCCGGCTTTTGAGTACCAGCCCCAGCCAGAACAGGAGGAACAGGGCGGTGCCGCCTTCGCCGGCGATGTCCAGCCACTGCCATTCGCTGAAGGCTTTGGGGCTGCCAAAGGCCAGGTTCAGCAACAGCCCGATATTGGCTGCAAGAACCAGCAGTCCGAGTTTCCAGCGATGGTGTTTGAGAATGTTCAGCCAGGTCATCAAGGTTCTGCCAAAACGTAGTGATGGCCAGCACAACAGAGGGATATGACAGCTGTGTGACGGGCGGCAAGGGTCGAATCAGCTCAGGCCTCTTGCCCGATTATGGGCTGCAGGCGCCGCGGATCATGAGCAGAGTGGCGTGATGCCATCGTTGGCAAGCCAGCCCCCGCAGGGGATCAGCAAGCGCCCTATCTTGTGGGAGCCGGCTTGCCGGCGATGGCTGCTATAGAGGTTTGCGTTTAAACAATAGGGTAATGCCATCCCGGCAGAGGTGCGAAACCGGGTCAAATCAGCTCATCTGGCCCCCTTTTGGGGCTAAAACGCCTCTGTTTCGGGGCTGTTGGCCCAACACTGTCACAGCACTGTCATTGCCCGACCCTAGCGTTCGCTCCCAGGTTGTCGGGCCATTTGCCCGACCTAGGTGATTGCGGGGGAGGACAAGCATGTACATGTGTCGGAGCAAGGTGCAGTGGGTCGGCTTCACGTTCAGCGCACTGGCCATGGCGATTGCCAGCGAGCGCCTGAGTGCTGCCGAGGCTGCGATTGGCGCCACCGAGCACGTTGAGGTGGTCGGGCAGGCCGTGAGCCTGGACAAAGCCCTCAAGCAGCAGCGCAATTCGGACACCATCGAAAGCGTGGTGCATGCCGATGGTATGGCTCAGTTGCCCGACGCTAACGTTGCCGAAGCCGTGCAGCGCCTGCCCGGGATCAGCGTCGAGCGGGATCAGGGCGAAGGCCGCTTTGTCAGCGTCCGCGGCCTGGGGCCGGACCTGAACAGCGTGACTATCAACGGTACGCTGGTACCGTCCCCTGAAAGTGCGCGCCGCGCCGTGGCGCTGGATGTGCTGCCGTCCGAGCTGGTGCAGTCGCTGTCGGTGATCAAAACCCTGACCCCGGACATGGACGCCAACTCGCTGGGCGGTACGGTGGATGTGCAAAGCCTGTCGGCCTTTGACCATGACGGCCTGTTTTATACCGCCAGTACCCAAGCCGCCTACAACAAGAACAGCCATCAGACCAGCCCCAAAGTCTCGGGCGCCATCAGTGACCGCTTCAGCCTCGGCGACGGCATCGACAACTTCGGGGTGGCCGCTGCCCTGAGCTGGAACAAGCGCGACTTTCGTTCGGACAACGTTGAGACCGGTGGCGACTGGGACTTCAACGATGGCGCACGGCTCAACAGTTTCGAGCAGCGGGTCTACGACATCAGCCGCGAGCGCACCGGTGGCGGGCTGAACTTTGATTACAAGCCTGACGACGATACCAAGCTCTTCCTGCGCACCCTGTACAGCCGGTTCAAGGACAGTGAGACCCGCAATTCCACCGCCTTTGAGTTTGCCAACCCGCAAGCCGAGGGCGAGCTGGGCAAGGCCAAGACCAAGCGCAAACTCAAGCAGCGTGAACAAACCCAGGAGATCCAGTCCTACGTATTCGGCGGTGAACGCATGATGGGCCTGTGGACGCTGAGCGGGCAGGCCGGCTACAGCAAATCCAGTGAAGACAGCCCGGGGCACATCGCCGGGGCGACCTTCAAAGGTAATTCCAGCTTTGCCGACAGTGGCTTTTACGACACCGAAAAACCGCGCCCGATCATCGGCGCGGGTTTTTACGACCCGGCCAGCTTCACCCTCGACAAAGTTGACTGGGAGGAGCAAAACACCAAGGACACCGAGAAAAACATTCGCCTGGATCTGGCCCGCGATTACGACGTGCAGGGCTATGCCTCTCAGGTCAAGTTCGGCGGCAAAGTCAGTCGGCGCAACAAGGACAACGACCTCAATGCCTGGGTCTATGAGGACTTCGCGGACCTGGGTTACAGCGACGCGCAGCTCAACCTCGAGCGGTTCCAGAAGGGCAATCTGCACTACTCGCTGGGCCGGTTCGGCCCCGGGATCAGTGGCGGTGCAATCAAGGACCTGATCGGCGGCCTGAACCCGGACGATTACTACAACCAGCAGGAATCACGGGCCAATGATTTCACCATGCGTGAGGACATCAACGCGGCTTACCTGATGAACACCCTGGACATTGATGACTGGCGCTTCATTGCCGGCCTGCGCTACGAGGGCACCGAATTCGAGGCCAAGGGCACCGGCGTGCGCAATGGCGAGTTCGAAGCCCAGGACACCCAGCGCGATTACCACCACTGGCTGCCGGGCCTGCATGCGCGCTATCAACTGGACAAAAACACCCAGCTGCGGGCGGCCTGGACCAACGCCGTGGTGCGCCCGACCTTTGGCCAGCTGGCGCCGGGGTTTGTGATTGACGATGACGTGGCCGAGTTCGGCAACCCGAATCTCAAGCCGCTGGAGTCGAGCAACTTCGATCTGGGCATTGAGCACTACATGGGGCGGGCCGGGACGGTGTCGGCGTTCCTGTTCTACAAGGACATCAAAAACTTCGTCTACAACAACGACCTGGCCGGCAGTGGTATCTGGACTGATTTCACCGAAGCCCACAGCTATGCCAACGGCGACAGCGCCAGTCTGTACGGGCTGGAACTGGCGTACTCACAAAAATTCGACTGGCTGCCAGCGCCCTGGAATGGGGTGATTGTGGGCGCCAACAGCACCTTCAGCCGCTCCAGTGCCAGCATCAAGGGGGTTGATGCGGCCACGGGGGCCAGCCTCAAGCGCGACATCGACCTGCCCAACCAGTCCAACACCGTCGGCAACCTGATGCTGGGCTGGGAAGACGACAAGCTCAGCCTGCGGCTGTCAGCCAACTACAAGTCGGACTATCTCTACGAGCTGGCCGGCATTAATGACAAGGCCCACGACACCCATGTCGACGCCCAGACCTTTGTCGATTTCAGTGCCCGTTACGCCTTGACCGAGAACCTGCAAATCAACTTTGACGCGCAGAACCTGACCGATCAGCCGTACTTCGTCTACAGCGGTAACAGCCGCTACAACAACCAGTACGAAGAGTACGGCCCGACTTTCTCGCTGGGCCTGACCTTCACTCATTTTTAATCGGCTTGATGCCATCGCCGGCAAGCCGGCCCCCACAATTTTTGGTGTTTCCCTCTGTGGGAGCTGGCTTGCCAGCGATCCGGTCAACCCGGTCTCTTACCTCTAATGGAATGGCATTACCCATGACTTTTTTGTTTAAACGCAAACCTCTCCTGCTGCCGTTACTGGCATGCCTGACCGCGGGCAGCACTCAGGCGGCCACTGATATAGCCGCCCCGGCCCTGCAGCCGTGGACCGCGAGCAAAGCCCAGGCCCTGGGGTTTTTACCGGACGGCATGGGTGACGGGCGCCTGGCGGTCAGCAAGCGCGAGGGCATAGTGCTGCTCGATAAACAGGGCAAGACCCTGAGCCGGGTCGCGGGTGCATTTGCCGGACTGGACAGCCGCAGGCTGGGGGACCGGGTACTGGTGGCCGGCAACGACAAGGACAAGCAGCAAGTGGCGCTGTTTGACCTCGACCCGGGCAGCCATCAATGGCAGCCCCCCGTGTACCTGCCGCCCCGGGACTATGGGGTCGATGGCGTCTGTCTGTATCAGGACGAGGCGAGCAATATCTATCTGTTCACCGTGGGTGAAGAAGGCAAGGGCGAGCAGTGGCTGGTGGCTGCCGACCACCAACGGCTGCCCGCCCCGCGCCTGGTGCGCGGCCTGCCGTTGCCGCCGCAGGCGAAGTTTTGCCAGGTCGACGACAGCGCGCAGCAGCTGTTCGTCAACGAAGAGAATGTCGGCTGGTGGGCCTACCCGGCCCATGCCGAGTCCGACGTGTCGCGTTTGCCCGTGGCCATGATCGAACCCTTTGGCAACGTAAAACAAAGCGCCGGGGCCATGGTGCCGGTGCCGGGCGGGATGCTAGGGCTTGACCCTCAAGCCGCGCAGTTGAACCTCTATCAGCAGCACGGCAAACGCTGGTCGCCGGTGGCCAGCCTGGCGCTCGGCGGGGTGGTCGAACCCGAGCATCTGGCCCTGCGCCAGACGCCTGAAGGCCTTCAGGTGCTGGTGCAGGATGCAGCCACTAACCAGTTGCTGGAAGGCACCCTGGACTGGAAAGCCACCCCGGTGAATCAGCCACCGGTGTTGCCGGCCGTAAAGCCTGCAGTGCAAACCCAAAGCGTAGCGAACCGTGGCGACGCGGCCGATGACCCTGCCATCTGGCTGCACCCGCAAACACCGGCCCTGAGCCGGGTGCTGGGTACCAACAAACAGCAAGGGCTTGAGGTGTACGACTTGCAGGGCAAGCGGGTGCAGCATTTGCCGGTAGGGCGTCTGAACAACGTGGATGTGCGCCCCGGCTTCACGCTGGGCTCACGCACCGTGGACCTGGCGGTGGCGACCAATCGCGATCACAACAGCCTGAGCGTGTTCAGCATTGATCGCGCTACGGGGCAGCTTGCACACGCCGGCGAGATTGCGACCCCGGTCAAGGATATCTATGGCCTGTGCCTGTTCAAGGCGCCAACGGGCGAGATTTACAGTTTTGCCAACGACAAGGACGGCACCTTCGTCCAGCACCGGCTGTTTGCCAAGGGCGACAAGGTAGAAGGCGAACTGGTGCGCCAGTTCAAGGTTGCTAGCCAGCCTGAAGGCTGTGTGGCGGACGATAAACGCCAGCGCCTGTTCCTGGGTGAAGAGGACGTGGCGGTGTGGGCAGTGGATGCGCGCCCGGACCAGCCGGCAACCCCCACCGACGTGATCAGGGTGGGCGAGCAGGTACACGACGACATTGAAGGGCTGGCGCTGTACCGGGGCGAGCACAACGACTACCTGGTGATCTCCAGCCAGGGCAATGACAGCTATGTGGTGCTGGATGCCGAGCCGCCCTTCGCGGTGCGTGGCGCCTTCCGGGTGGGGGTCAATGCCGCGGCGGGGATCGATGGCACCTCTGAAACCGACGGTCTGGACGTGACGTCGGCCAATCTCGGCGGGCCCTGGAGCAAAGGCATGCTGGTGGTGCAGGACGGGCGCAAGCGCATGCCCGAAGACGGCCAGAACTTCAAATTTATCCCGTGGACCGAAGTGACCAGGGCTCTGCACTTGCCCTGATCCGGTCATCTCAATGGCTTTCAATCGCAATCACAGCCGGATAACCCCGCAGGAGCAACAACATGCAAGCAACCATGGAACACATGACCATTTGGGGCCTGATCAACGACGCCAGTCTGCTGGTCAAGGGCGTGATGCTGATTCTGCTGGCGGCGTCGGTGCTGAGCTGGTTCCTGATCGTGCGGCGCAGTGCCATTCTGCGTCGCAGTGAGCGCGACATGGACAGTTTTGCCCGGCAGTTACGGGCGCCGGGGGAGTTGAGCGCGCTGTACCGCGAGAGCCGTGAGGCGGGCCATGCCGATGCCGGTGCCGAGCAAGTCTTTTCTGCGGCGTACAACGAGTACGCCCAGCTCAGGCAGCAGCCCGGGGTGGACGCCGAAGGGGTGATGCAAGGGATAGAGCGGGCACTGTATGTGGCGATCAGCGAACAGGAAATCCGTCTGGAGAAGGGTCTGCAATTTTTGGCAACGGTGGGTTCGGTGAGCCCGTATATCGGACTGTTCGGTACGGTCTGGGGGATCATGAACTCCTTTATCGGCCTGTCCCAGGTGCAACAGGCGACGCTGTCGACCGTGGCTCCCGGCATTGCCGAAGCCTTGATTGCTACCGCCATCGGCCTGTTTGCGGCGATTCCGGCGGTGATTGCCTATAACCGCTTTTCGGCCCGTGGCCAGACCTTGCTGACCCGCTATTACAGCCTGGGCAACGAAGTGCAGATGCGCTTGTACCGCAGCTTGCATGCCGGTTCACGGACCATGGCTGCAGTCGCTTAAACAGGGAGTTTGAACATGCTTGCTCGACCACAGCGCAAACACGGGCCCAAGGCCGAAATGAACGTGGTGCCTTACATCGATGTGATGCTGGTGCTACTGGTGATCTTTATGGTGACCGCGCCGATGCTGACCCAGGGGGTGAACATTGAGTTGCCCAAGGTGGCCAGTGAAGCACTGGTCAGTGACAGTCAGCAAAAAATCCTCACGCTGTCGGTAAAAGCCGAGGGGGGCTATTTCTGGAATCTGGGCAACGAACTGGACACAAAAAACCAGACCGACAGCGCGCTCAGCCTGGAAGAGTTGCAAGCCAAGGTCGGCCAGGTAGTCGCGCAGAACGCCGACACCCAGGTGTATATCCGTGCGGACAATGAAGCCGGTTACGGCAGCGTGGTCAAGGCCATGGCTGCGTTGCAGCAAGGTGGCGTGACCCACCTGGGGTTGGTGACCGAGGCCCCGCAATGATCGGCGCGCTGAGCGAAGCAAGGGGCAATGGCCAGGCGCTGCTGGTGACGGTTGTATTGCACAGTGCCGTAATTGCCTTTTTGGTGCTGGGCTGGAGCCAGCAGCAGGCACTGCCGGAGCCAGCACCGTCGATGCTCAAAACCCGGCTGGTGATGCTGCCGGCCGAGCCATTGGCAGCGCCTCCTGCACCTGTTGCACCTGCGGCGCCGCAACCGGTGGCGCAGGCCGAACCGCAGGTCGTAATACCTGCGCCAGTGCCGCCGCCGATTCAGGCGCGCAAACTGGAGCAGGCCGCGCTGGCGCGCAAGCGTGTCGAGGAGAAAAAACAGGCGCAGCTCGAGCAACAACACATCGCTCGCCAGCGCGTGGAGCAAGCCGAGACTCAGCGCCTGCAAGCCCTGGCCGACGCGGCAGCGCAACAGGCCCGGGTGGCGGCCGATAATGCCAGGCTGGCCCGGCAGTCGGCGGCGGCTGGCGCTGCGGATGTACGCCAGTATTTACCCATCAGCAAACAAGCCCCCGACTACCCGCAGCGGGCGCTGGACAAAGGCATACAAGGCGATTGCACCGTGGAGTATTCGGTGACCCCGCAGGGCACGGTCGACAATCCCAAAGTGGTGGGCAACTGCCACCCGGCGTTTATCCGGCCGTCATTGGTTGCGGCTGCCACCTTCCGGTATCAGCCAAGGGTCATTGATGGCCAGGCGGTCACAGTGCCGGGGGTACGCAACACCTTTCACTACAAGATTCAGTAATGCTGAACCGAGCGAGCTTTTTGTTGTTACGACCTAAAAGCTCGCGAGCAAGCTCGCTCCTACAGGAAGCTGACAAGCATCAACACCGCTGTTGTGCCCCTGGCCTATGCTGCACAGGATTTCAAGCATAAGGAACTGGCCATGAATGCGCCTGCAACCACCCCGGAGCCTGCAACGGCCAAAGCAAAACTCCCCATAGGCCTGGTGATTGCGGTCCTGGTGATGATCGGTATCTTGCTGCTGCCATTACCTGCCGATCTACCGGTCGCCGGCCACCGCATGCTGGCGATACTGGCGTTTGCCGTGGTGGTGTGGATCACTGAAGCGGTGTCCTATGAAGCCAGTGCCATCATGATCACGTCGCTGATGGCGTTCCTGATCGGCATGGCGCCCACCCTGCAAGATCCGTCGAAGCTGTACGGCACCTCTGCCGGCATCACCATGGCCCTGACCGGTTTCTCCAATGCCGCGCTGGCGCTGGTGGCCGGTGCGCTGTTTATCGCGGCGGCCATGACCCATACCGGGCTGGATCGACGCATTGCCCTGGTCACTCTGTCACGCATTGGCACCAGCACCCGGCGCATCCTGCTGGGGGCGATTGCGGTCACCATCCTGCTCAGTCTGGTGGTACCCAGCGCCACGGCCCGCAGTGCTTGTGTGGTGCCGATCATGATGGGGGTGATCATGGCGTTTGGCGTGGACAAGCGCTCGAACATCGCAGCAGGCATCATGATTGTCGTGGCTCAGGGCACCAGTATCTGGAACGTCGGGATTCAAACCGCAGCCGCGCAGAACCTGCTGACTGTGGGCTTTATGGACAAGATGCTGGGTGAGCGCGTGAACTGGCTCGACTGGCTGATTGCCGGGGCGCCCTGGGCCATCATCATGTCGGCGGTATTGCTGTTTGTGGTGCTCAAGATGCTGCCCCCCGAGAGCGACAGCATCCCCGGCGGCAAGGAAGCCGTCGAGAAGTCACTGGCCGAACTGGGGCCGATGACCGGGCCACAGAAACGCCTGATGGCGGTCTCTGTGGCGTTGCTGCTGGCCTGGGCCACCGAAGGCAAACTGCACAGTTTTGACACCACCTCGACGACCTACGCCGGGCTGGTGTTTTTGTTGTTGCCGCGTTTTGGGGTGATGACCTGGAAAGACGTGCAGTCGAGAATTCCGTGGGGCACGGTGATTGTGTTCGGCGTCGGTATCAGCCTGGGCACTGCCTTGCTCACCACGCAGGCCGGGCAATGGCTGGGCGCGCAGGTGGTGAACAACACCGGTCTGGATCAAGTCGGTCCGTTGGGGATCTTTGCGATTCTGGGGGCGTTCCTGATTTTGATTCACCTGGGGTTTGCCAGTGCGACGGCGTTGACCTCGGCCTTGCTGCCGATTCTGATTGCGGTGCTGCAAACCTTGCCGGGTGAATTCAACCGCTTGGGCATGACCATGCTCCTGGGCTTTGTGGTCAGCTACGGGTTTATCCTGCCGATCAACGCTCCGCAAAACATGGTGTGCCTGGGCACGCAAACCTTCACCGCCAAACAATTCGCCAAGGTCGGTTTGATCGTCACTGCGGTGGGTTATTTGCTGATGCTGCTGTTTGGCGCCACCTACTGGAGCTGGCTGGGCTGGATGTAACTCACCTGCAGGAGCGAGCTTGCTCGCGATCTTTTGGGAGGTCGCGACGAAGAGCTCGCGAGCAAGCTCGCTCCTGCAGGGGGGGGTTAGTTTCCGCCTTCGCTGCGTCCGCCGCTGCTGACTTCGGGCGGTACATCTTCGCCGGCAATGCGCTTGCGGAACAGGGAAGTACGAGCCAGCAACAAAGTGGTGACCGGGACGGTAATCGCCAGCAAGATCGGGATCAGCCAGGCGTGCAGCACCGGTGACGATTTAAGTGCCGAGAAGTACAGGATCGACGCCAGGGCCACGCACCAGGCGCCAAGGGTTGAAGCCAGTGCGGGTGGGTGCATGCGTTGAAAAAAGTCCTTCAGGCGCAACAACCCGATAGCACCGCACAAGGCAAACAGGCTGCTCAGCACCAGCAGCACTGCCACCGGTATTTCAATCCAGAGCGATAACTCGCTGATTGAATTCATTCGATCACCTCGCCACGCAGCAAGAATTTGGCCAGTGCAAAAGAGCCTACAAAGCCGAACAGGGCAATCAGCAGCGCGCCTTCAAAGTAAGTGTCACTGGCGTAGCGGATACCCAGCACCAGCATCACCAGCATGGCGAGGATATACAGGTAGTCCAGCGCCAGAACCCGGTCCTGGGCCGATGGGCCCTTGAACAGCCGGATCACGGTCAGGACCATCGCCAGGCTGAACAGAAACAGGCTGGTCAGGATGGCATTGGAGAGCAGGGCACTCATTCAAAGATCTCCATCAGGGGGCGTTCGTAGGCAGTTTTGAAGTGCTCGATAAACTGCGCTTCGTCATCCAGGTCGAACACATGCAACAGCAGCACGCTGCGGTCCAATGCCAGTTCCGACCAGATGGTGCCGGGCACCACGGTGGTAATCATCGACAAAGCCGCCAGGCCGTTGGCATCGCGCAAGTCCAGGGGGATCTTGACGAAGCGCGAGCGCGGCGGGTTTTTGCCCGCTCTGAGCACGCCGCGGGCCACTGCAATATTGGAGGCCAGCACATCACGACCCACCATAAAGAACAGCTTGATGATCACGCCGGGACGGTGGATACGGATCGGCAGCGGACGCAGGGGCGCGAACATCAGCGGTGCCAAGAAGCCCAGCACGGCACCGAGCAACAGATTGCCGGCGCTCAATGACAGGTTGAGCACCAGCCACAGCAGCCAAAGCGCAAGCGACAGCCAGGGAGCCGGGAACAGACGCTTCATGGTTGTACCTCCCGCATGGCAGCCTTGGCTTCAGGGCTAGGCACCGGGCGGGTGCCAATCACGGCCATCACGTAACGCTCGGGATTGTTCAGGGTGTCGGCGGCGGCCTGGGTATAACGCAGTACGGGCTCGGCCTTGAACGTCAACCCTATGCACAGCCCGATCAGCAACACTATGGGCAGGTATTCGAAGCGGCGCAACAGCGGGGACGGGCGTTCTAAGGGGGTCCAGAAACGCTGGATGCCCATTCGTGCGAAGGCGATCAGGGACGCGAGCCCCGAGAAGATCAACAGCGCAAACAGGCCCCAGGCAGCCGTCGAAACTGGCGCATCAGCGGCATTGCCCAGCCCCATGGGGTTGAGCAGGGCATTGAGCAAACTGAGCTTGCCAATAAACCCGGACAGCGGCGGCATACCGATAATCAGCAGGGCGCAAGCAATAAAGCTCAGGCCCAGGAAGGCCATGGTCCAGGGAATGATTTGCCCCACTACCGCTTTTTGCTCGTCGTCGAGATTGGTGCCCCGTGGCGGATTCAAAGACTCCATCAAGCCTGGCAACTGCCCCACATCGTCTTCCAGCATCATTTCGTTGGATGAGCGCGAGCGCTCGATCAACTCGGACAGCAGGAACAGTGCACACAGGGCGAGCGAGGAGCTGACCAGATAGAACAGCGCGGCAGCGGTCAGGTTGGGCTGGGCGAAACCGACGGCAGACAACAGGATGCCGGCAGAGACCAGGATACTCAGGCTGGCCAGGCGCTCAAGGCGCTGGGCGGCCAGGATGGCAATGGCAGCACAGGTGATGGTCGCCATGCCGCCGTAGATCAGCCAGTCACTGGCAAAGTAGGCCGAAGCGCCGGCCTGACCGGAAAACAGCAGGGTCCACAGGCGCAGCACCGTGTAAATGCCGACTTTGGTCATGATCGCGAACAGGGCGGCGACCGGGGCGCTGGCTGCCGAGTAGGCCGGAACCAGCCAGAAGTTCAGCGGCCACATGCCGGCCTTGGCCAGAAAGGCAATGGCCAGGACGGCGGCGCCCGCATGCAGCAAGCCACGGTCGGCCTCGGGTACCAAGGGGATTTTCAGGGCCAGATCGGCCATGTTCAGGGTGCCGGTGACGCCATAGATCAGCGCTGCACCGATCAGGAACAAGGACGATGCCAGCAGGTTGATCGAGATGTAATGCAGGCCTGCAGATACCCGCGCTTTGCCGGAACCATGGAGCATCAGCCCGTAAGAGGCGGCCAGCAAAACTTCGAAAAACACGAACAGATTGAACAGGTCTGCGGTCAGGAAGGCGCCGTACAAACCCATTAGCTGGATCTGGAATAACGCGTGGAAGCTGGCACCGGCACGGTCCCAGCGGGCCATGGCGAACAGCAGCGCGCAGCTGGCGATGATGCCGGTCAGCACCAGCATCAGGGCCGACAGGCGATCAACTACCAGCGCGATCCCGAATGGAACCTGCCAGTTGCTTGGCAGATACACGCCAATCGCTGCCGGCGCCGCTTGCTGTTGGGTCCAGAGTAGCAACAGCACGGAAATCCCCAGGCCCAAAAAAGTCGAGATCAGATTGATCCGGGCTTTGAGCGGGCGGCGCTTTTCTCCCAGCAACAGCATGCAGGCTGCGGTCAGCAGCGGTAACAGAATGGGCGCGACGATCAGATGCGGCATCAAATTCATTCTTTAGGCTCCCGGCCATCGACGTGGTCGGTACCGGTCAGGCCCCGAGAGGCCAGCAAGACCACCAGAAACAGCGCGGTCATGGCAAAACTGATGACGATTGCGGTCAGTACCAATGCCTGGGGCAGCGGGTCTGTGTAGTTGAGCAGGTCTTGGGGCACGCCGTCCTTGATCACCGGCTCCTTGCCGATAAACAGGCTGCCCATGCTGAAGATGAACAGGTTGACCCCGTAAGACAGCAGGCACAGGCCCATGACCACCTGAAAGGTTCGCGGGCGCAGTACCAGCCAGGTTCCGGACGCGGCGAGCACGCCGATTGCGATAGCGATGACTTCTTCCATCAGGCGGCTCCCGTCTTGGGTTGGGTGGCGGGTTGAGAGGCAGACTGATTGCTCGGGCGATGGGCGCGTACCGACTGGTGAGCCAGTGCCGTGAGGATCAGCAACGTGGCGCCGACCACTACGGCATACACGCCAATATCGAAGAACAGGGCGCTGGCAACATGGATGTCACCCAGCAGCGGCAAGCTGAAGTGCGCCGTGTGGGTGGTCAGGAACGGGTAGCCCAGAGGAATCGCGCCGAGCCCGGTGAGGGTGGCGCACAACAGGCCGGTGCCCATCCAGCGCAGTGGCCGCAGGCTCATCTGCGCTTCGACCCACTGGGTGCCAGCCACCATGTATTGCAGGATGAACGCCACCGACATCACCAAGCCGGCAACAAAGCCGCCGCCCGGCTGGTTATGGCCGCGCATGAACAGGTACATCGACACTACAAAGGCAATCGGCAACAGCAGGCGCACCAGCACCGCGGGCACCATCATGAAGCCCAGGGCCGTGTCGCTGGCGCTGCGCGGGTTGACCAGGTCGGTCATAACGTCTTTGGCCAGCAGGCGCTGCTGGGAAGGCAGTTGCATGCTTTCTTTGGGCGGGCGGAAACGGCGCAGCAGGGCAAAGACGGTGAGTGCCACGGCGGCCAGTACGGTGATTTCACCCAGGGTATCGAAACCCCGGAAGTCCACCAGCATCACATTCACCACATTGCTCCCGCCGCCATCGGGCAGGGCACGACTCAGGTAGAAAGATGAGGTGTCGTTCGGGGTCTGGCGGGTGAGCATCGCATAGGACAGCAGCGCCATGCCGCCGCCGACTGCGGCTGACAGCAGCAAGTCACGCAAGCGGCGGATCTGCGCTTTGCGCAATGTCCCCGGTAATGGCGAGACTTCTTCTATCCGCCGCGGCAACCAGCGCAACCCGAGCAGGATAAGGACCGTGGTGACCACTTCTACCACCAGCTGGGTCAGTGCCAGGTCAGGTGCGGAGAACCAGACGAAGGTCACGCAGGTCATCAAGCCGCATACGCTGACCATCGTCAGGGCTGCTAGCCGGTGGTATTTGGCTTGCCAGGCGGCGCCCAGGGCGCAGGCTATGGCAAGCAGCCAGAGCGTCACGAACACGATCGAGCCCGGTATTTTCGGACGGTCACCCCAGCTCAGGCCGCTGTAGAGCATAGGAATCAGACCGGCGATCACGGCAGCCAGAATCAACAGGAATAACTGGGTTTGCAGGCGGTGAGAGCTGATACGCCGCTCAATGCGTCGTGCCCAGCGCATGATCACCACCAGGCAGCGCTCGAAGAAACGCTTGCCATTGAAATATGTGATCAGGGGCGGCAGCGGATAACGCCCGAGTTTGAGCTGTTTACGCAGCACCACATACAGCAGGATGCCGCAGGACATTGCGATCAGGCTCATGATCATCGGTGCATTCAGACCGTGCCAGATCGCCAGGCTGTATTCGGGCAGTTCGCCGCCGACTACTGGTTGCGCTGCAGCCGCAAGCAACGGGCCGACGGTTTGTGCCGGGAAGATCCCGACCATCAGGCAGGTGAACACCAGCAGCTCGACCGGAGCCCGCATCCAGCGAGGAGGCTCGTGCGGAGTCAGGGGCAAGTCGGTGGGAGGCGGACCGAAAAACACGTCTACGGTAAAGCGCAACGCGTAGGCCACGCTGAACGTGCCGGCGATGGTAGCGATGACGGGCAGGGCAATCTCAACCCAGGCCGTGGAGTTGATGAACACGGTTTCGGCGAAGAACATCTCTTTGGACAGAAATCCGTTGAGCAGCGGTACACCGGCCATCGAGGCACTGGCCACCATGGCCAGGGTAGCGGTGTAGGGCATGAGCTTGAACAGGCCGCTGAGCTTGCGAATATCGCGCGTGCCACTCTCGTGGTCGATGATGCCTGCCGCCATGAACAGCGAGGCCTTGAACGTTGCATGGTTAAGGATGTGGAACACTGCGGCGACCGCTGCCAACGGGCTGTTGAGGCCCAGCAGCAGGGTAATCAGGCCAAGATGACTGATGGTTGAATAGGCCAGCAAGCCTTTGAGGTCGTTTTGAAACATCGCGCAGTAAGCGCCCAGCACCAGCGTGCAGGCTCCGGCGCCGCTGACAATCCAGAACCATTCTTCGCTGCCCGACAGGGAGGGCCAGAGGCGGGCCAGCAGGAACACCCCGGCCTTGACCATGGTCGCCGAGTGTAGATAAGCCGAGACGGGGGTGGGTGCTGCCATCGCGTGGGGCAGCCAGAAGTGAAACGGGAATTGCGCACTTTTACTCAGCGCGCCGATCAGGATAAGCGGGAGCAGAACTGGATACAGGCTGTGTGCGCGAATCTTGTCGCCGGCAGCTAGCACTGCATCCAGATCATAGCTGCCGACGACATGGCCAAGCAGCATGACCCCCGCCAGCAAGCACAATCCGCCCGCGCCTGTAACCATCAGCGCCATATAAGCGCCGCGTCGGGCATCAGAACGGTGGTGCCAATATCCAATCAGCAGAAAAGAGAAGAGGCTGGTCAGCTCCCAGAAAAATACGATCTGGATCAGGTTGCCGGACACCACCAGGCCGAGCATCGCGCCCATGAACGCCAGGAAAAAGGCAAAGAAGCGCGGTACCGGATCTTCGGGTGACATGTAATAACGGGCGTACAGCGACACCAGCGTGCCGATGCCAAGCACCAGAATCGAGAACAGCCAGGCGAAACCGTCCAGCCGCAGGACGAAATTCAAGCCGAGACTGGGCAGCCACATGAACTCTTCGCGAATCACTCCGCCATGGGCAATTTGCGGGTAGAGCAGGGCTACTTGAATGGTACCGATCAGAGCAATCAGACCGGCCAACAGTGATGCACTGTTACGTGCGTTGTGCGGCAAAACAGCCGCCAGACAGCTGCCGATAAATGGCAGAAGCAGTAGAACTATCAGGGACATAGGCTTCTAATCTGCAGGAGTTTGTGAGCGATCATACGTGGCGACTTGTATATCACCAACAAAGAAGCTGTAGATGAATCCTACAAAATGTGTGCAAACCGCAAGTAATGCGGCGCGGCATCTTCCCTGTATGAACACTCCAGAGTGTAAGTCTTTGCTTCCAGTATCAGCGCGTGCGTATCAGTCGCATGCTTCGTTGCTTTGCTTGTCTTGCACCTGGTCGGGCGCTTTAGCCTTTGTTTTTAACTCACTGACGATCACCGCTGCAACAATCAATACTGCTCCCAGCAAGGCGATACCCGGCAAACGTTCCCCGGCCAGGCGTCCGGCAATGCCGGCCCATACCGGTTCACCTGCATAAATGAGCGTGGCGCGGGTGGGTGAAACGCTTTTCTGGGCCCAGTTCATTGCTACCTGAATCACCGCACTTGCAGCGCCAAGGCCTATGGCACTGGCTAACAAAAGCCATGAGAAATCAGGAGCGGTCTCTCCTGTCGGAATAGTCATCAGGAAGGCCATGATCGATGCGGTACTGAGTTGCACCACAGTGACCCGGCGAACATCGACTTTGCCAGCATAGGCGCTGATCAGGATTATTTCTGCCGCTATGGCGATGGCGCTGATCAGTGTTGCGATCTCGCCAGGGCTGAAATCAAGAGATGCGCCGCTCGGGCCTGACAACAGCATCAAGCCGCTAAACGCCAGGATGATACCCAGGCTGGGCATCAAGCCAGGTCGACGCCCCAGCACCAGCCACTGCAGCAGCGGGACGAAAGGTACATACAGCGCGGTAATGAAAGCTGACTGGCTACTCGGAATAGTCTGCAGGCCAATGGTCTGCAAGCCATAACCGAGCATGATAGACACCCCGATAAATACCCCGGCCTTGAGTTCAAAAAGGGTAATGCCGCGCAAACTGCGAATTGAAAACAGAGAAACAATCAGCGCTGCGGCAGCAAAGCGCAGCCCCACAAAAAACATCGGCCCGCTGGACGTCAGCGCATGCTGCACTAATAGAAAAGTGACGCCCCAAACCATGGTAATCAGCACCAGCACACATTCGGCTTTGCTGAAACGGGAGGTCAAAGACATTAGTTTTGAAGGTTTCAACGTTGTCATAGCCTTGCACGCTGCCGGAAGAGAGACGCACAATGCGTCAAAGCTGAGCAGTATACTGCGCAGTCCCACAAGGTGAGCAATATAGTGCCCAAAGAAAATTCACAACGTGCGTCGGTGTTACAACACGTCAGTCAGAACGTCCGGCGCCTGAGGCTGGTCGCACACCTCAGTCAAAGTGCTCTGGCCGAGCTGTCTGGTGTAAGCCGGCGGATGTTGGTAGCTATAGAAGCGGGCGAAAAGAACGTCAGTCTCAGCACCCTGGATCGAGTTGCGGAAGCTCTCAATGTTGCGTTCAGCGACTTGATCCAGGCCCCGGGTTCTGTAGATCCGAGCCGCATCAATGAAGTGGCCTGGACGGGCACTGCGCCGGGGAGCAAGGCGGTGTTATTAGCCAAGGCTGTAGCTTCAAGGGAAGTAGAGTTGTGGGAATGGACACTGGAACCCGGAGAGGAGTATCAGTCGCAAGCCGATGCCGAGGGTTGGAGTGAGCAGTTATACGTGTTCGAAGGATGTCTGACCCTGGTCATAAGCGAGCAGTCATTACGCTTTGGTGCGGGAGAGTTCTACATGTACGCCAGCAACAAGCCGCACTCCTACAGAAATGAAGGTGATGTGGTACTGCGCTTCATCCGTAACGTGGTGATTTGAGAGCTGGGCAGGGTATGACCGGGGTTGATGATTAACTAAAAATTATTAGAATTCAGGGGGTTGCCAGCTTCAATCTTCTAGTACATAATGCGCGCCATCAGCTCGGGGCAACAACCTGAATCGCTGAAGAATCAAATGCTTGTAGCGATAAGATCGCAGCAGCAACCTTTGTTTTTGATGTTTCTCACGAAGCCTCAAGCACAATTGGCCGAATAGCAAAATGGTTATGCAGCGGATTGCAAATCCGCCCACGCCGGTTCGATTCCGGCTTCGGCCTCCACATTCGAAAGCCCCGCAGATCAAGGTCTGCGGGGTTTTTTTATGCCTGGGATTTGACGATCACTTCCGCAACTATTTCATTTTGAGGGTTTGGCGATGGCTCCGATCCGCCGGTAAACCCGCTCCGTAATCCCTTCACTGAGCCCTCACCGATGAGCAAGCTAAATAAGCACGCCTGTGTGATCGCCTTGCTACTGCTGACCTGCGGTTGTCAGTCCAGCTGGACAGCACCTCCGCAAATGGTGATTACGGAATGCAAGCCACCACCAGAGCCAGCGGGGTGGTTCATGGAACCACGAGAGCCAAACTTGACCCAGCGCATGCTCAACGAATTATCTGAATCACCTGCAGCGCGATCAAGGACTGATCGCGCTGCAGGTCTGTCAGGCCTATGTCAAAGAAGCCTCAAGGTAAGAGAGCGGAGAAAGTTGAGTGGGCTTACTAAAACGCGAGGCGCAGGGTAATCCCCCCTGAAAAAAGTACGCACCAGAAGTAGAATTTTCTCCTGATCGGATCAAGGAAATTTTGCGTGAAGACATCGCGGTTTTCGGACAGTCAAATCATGGCCATTCTCAAGCAAGCCGAGGCTGGAAGCCCGGCCCCAGCCACTGGCCGTTCCTGAGGCAACCAACCAGTGCTGGTGAATGGACTTCATTCACGATCAATTAGCGGATGGACGTAGTTTTCGGGTCTTTAATGTGATTGACGACTTCAATCGTGTGGCCCTTAGTATGGAAATTGATCTCTCGCTACTGGCTGGTCGGGTGATGCGCGCACTGGATGAAATCAATGATCGCTGTGGAAGGGGAGCGCTGCGTGCAGCGAGTGTGCCGTGCAACCCCGATTGGGGGGTTAAGTCGGTCAGATTCTGGAGGAGAGGAGCGTACATCCGCAAGCGGCTTGGCGCCTCAAACTGGACGCCAAGACTACCCGCGCATTGCTTTACTCAGTTGAAGATTTGGATCCGGAGTTTCCACTACCAATGCTGTCATGACCCTTTTGATCATCTGTGCCGTGGGTGTCGTTAGTACTTCCTTTGTCCATTTTGTCACTGTTGCCACTGCCGGGCGCTGGAGTAGCTCTCTCAGCATCTGCGCCATTTCCATCTTTGGGGGCGCTCGGCATATTGCCTGGGGTTAACGCGGAATCCTCACCATTTGCATTTGGTGCAGGTGAACCGCTGTTAGTCGTTGCGTCGCCACTACCAATAGCGAATGCCGGTGTTCCAAAAGCACACAGCACGCCAGCTAACAGTAGAGCTTTTACACGTTGAGATTTCATCGTTAATTCCTCGCAATTAAGACTAATGACCCGGATTCATGAAGCTTGAACTTGCCATCGCAATAAAGCCGGTCTCTCAGGGGACGAACAAGACGCCCCATAGTCAGTACGAGCAGGTAACGGAAAATAAAGTTTTAATTATTTGCAAAAGCAGCGACGAGCGGTAGCGGCTTTGTTTTGTTTACGGCGAAACTGACAGTTCCAGTTATGTTGAATTGCTAATGCAGGGGGCAACTAATTCCGGCTACGACGTCACGTTTTTCTCAGCCTGAGGGGGGTGTTAACCCTCCCATTGGATTAGATCGTTGAATATCGATTATAGCGAGAGCTCACGTAAATTTTTTTATATAAGGCGTTATGAAGCTTTTTCACGCATTGGGCCGCAAGGCGGCGATGCGGTATTGGTCTGGAGTTGTTTTTTGGTCAGCAGAAAGGTGTAGTAAAGATGTTTTTTGGGTCCATAACTCAAGACATAGCTTAGATAGAATGCGGGCTGCAGGCTGTTGTAAAACTTCTATTAGTGGAACGCCAAGCAGGCTGCAGGCCTCGGTTTTAAAGAACTTATAGCCCAGATTGCGAATCCGCCCACGCCGGTTCGATTCCGGCTTCGGCCTCCACATTCGAAAGCCCCGCAGATCAAGGTCTGCGGGTTTTTTTTATGGGCGGGATTTTACGATCCGTTCCGCAACCAGGCTTCTTTTGAAGCGCAAATGTGGTCGTGAGTGAACGTTGCCTCTTTCCCTTAAGGTGAAACTAGCGCCTTGAGGGCGCCGGTTCTTTAGTTGGAAATGTCGGTGACCTGGATGGTCCGGTCGTCAGAAGTATGAGCGCTGCTTTTCTTTTCTCGACGATCGTTTATCCATCTGTCTACCTGGGCAGGGAAGTCAGTGGGAGATTTTCGTCCGACTTTTCTCGCAAGATCAAGAATGGTTTGTTGCGCGAGGGCTTCTTCCATGCGCTTTTGTGCCGTCATCATCGCTGCGTGAACTGAGCAATAGCCGTCTAAGGCCCAGGCAGGCGCAGAGCCCTCGAACAGAGCACAGCGGCCACGAATTTCCCGGCAATCGAAAATGAGCTTCTGGCCGTCGATGGCGTTGACGATATCAAGAAGGCTGATTTCGTCAGAAGGTCTCGCCAGCTTGAACCCGCCGCGCACACCTTCTGTGGCTACGACCAGTTTGGACTTGGCCAGCTTGGTGAAGATTTTCGCCAGGTAATCCGCAGGTACGCCTTGCAGTTCTGCAAGATCACGCACACTCGCCTCGCGGCTCTCGCCGCCATCGCCCACCAAAAAAATCAGGCAATGAATGCCGTATTCCACGCCTGCGCTGTAAAGAGACATGTATATCTCCGACTGTATTGGTCGCATATCCTATCGGCGATTAGTGAATAGGGCAATGATCCTCGCACGCAGTGAGAGAGGTGTTTCTATCTTTTCGAAGCACTTAGTTGCCTGTTTTATGGCGAAAAAATGGTGTTTTGGCATTTTGCCATCCCTGTTTTTTTCATGAAATCGCCAAGCGAGGGTCTTAATAAATATCTTGTCTTCATAAACTACGATCAATATAGTCGTAGTTTCTCGGGGTTCAACAGTGGCTGTGTTTCACGGTTCCCTTGCCCCGGCTTCACGCCCGCTATCGATGAGCGTGACTATTCAACGAATTCATTACTTCGCACCAGAGGTTACAAATGAAGCAGCAGATTCTGATTATTGGCGCCGGTTTCGGTGGCATGTGGACGGCTTTGAGTGCAACGCGTTTGTTCGACATTCATGGTCATCACGACGCTGAAGTGACCGTGCTGGCCCCTCAGGCCGAGTTGCGCGTGCGTCCACGTTTCTACGAGCCTGATGCGCATCGACTGGTCGCGCCGATTGACGAGTTGTTAGAAGCGGTAGGTGTCAAGTTCATCCAGGGAGCCGCAGAAAGCATCGACATTCGACAGAAATCTGTTGGTTACATCGATACTTCGGGCACCCCGCAAGTCCTCGGTTACGACAAACTGGTCTTGGCTACTGGCAGCCGGCTCGCAATGCCCAACACTCAAGGTGTAGCGGAATACGCCTTCGATGTGGACCAGATCGAGCAAGCCGTGCGTTTGGAGAACCACCTCAAGTCCCTGGCAGGCCTTCCAGAAAGCAAAGGCCGCAACACTGTAGTGGTTGCCGGTGGCGGCTTCACCGGCATTGAAACAGCGACCGAAATGCCGGCTCGTCTGCGGGTCATCCTGGGTGAACATGTGGACCTGGAAGTGATTATTGTGGATCGCAGTGAAAAAGTCGGGGCGTCAATGGGGGACGAAATCAGCCAGTCGATCGCCGAGGCCTGCGATGAGCTAGGCGTGAAATGGCGCTTGAAATCGTCTGTGGTGGCAGTCGATGAAAACGGAGTAACCCTTGACGATGGCCAGCGTATTGAAGCGAAGACCGTGGTCTGGACTACTGGTGTGCGGGCCAGTTCGTTAACCGAACAGATCCCGGGGGAACGCGATTATCTCGGTCGTCTGCATGTGGATTCCCACCTTAAAGTCATCGGCCAGCAAGACATCTTTGCCACCGGCGATGTTGCCTACGCCGCCACCGATGATCTTGGCAACCATGCACTGATGACTTGCCAGCACGCCATCGTCCTGGGCCGTCACGCAGGCAACAACGTTGCCGCGCAGATTTTAGGTGTGGACCCGATCTCGTACAGTCAGCCCAAGTACGTGACCTGCCTGGACTTGGGGGGCTGGGGTGCGGTCTATACCGAAGGATGGGATCGCCAGGTCAAGTTGACCCGGCACGAAGGCAAGTCCCTCAAGAAGCAAATCAACACGGTGTGGATCTACCCTCCAATCGCCAACCGTGATGCAGCGTGGGCAGCGGCTGATCCATTGATCCCTATTGCCTGAGAGGCCAGCCGTGGGAGGCGTTAGCATTGATAAAGCTTGCCTCCCTGTCCACGGCGTCATTCGACGTTGTAGCCGAGGCCGCGCATAAGGTCTGTGGCTGGCACAAAGTCACCGATTGAATGGAGGACCGCCGGCATGTCCGGATGGTCTGCAGCGAGCCCGGTGCTGAGTGCGGCGATAAATGACCGGAAGGTGCGTCTGTTTTCTGCTTTTATCAGCTGTCCACTGTCGTCGATCGGGCCCCAATCGCTGAATCCTTAAACGTCTTCTAAAAAGAGCAGTCGTGGACGTGCGGCATGTCTCGAATGCTTGCTGCGCAGGGTTATCGAAACTTCTCAGGCGAGGCTGTGTCCGACCTATTAGGTCCCGCATCGCGTGATGCGCTCACCAAGTTGCTTACAGGGAGTTATTGAAATGAAAAAAGCACGCCTCTCAATCCTGGCTGGATCTTGCATGATGTTAATCGCGGCTGGAGCTTCAGCGGAGCAATATTTGCCCGAGTTGGCCAGTAAGACTCCGTACAAAAAAGCCTATGCTGAGATGCTCAGCTTCCCTGGCTGGGTCAGCAAAGCCCAGGGCACCGCATCGCCGGTTGAGAGGGTTTCGGTTGAAGGAAAAAGCTTCACCGTTGGGCATATGTGCAAGCCACACGACTGTGCAGACAATCAGCTCAGTGTTGTTTTTAATGCCGATGGAACCAAGTCCTGGGGACTTCTCGCGACGCGTTCAGCGGATGGAGAGGCCTTCAACAAACAGCTGCTGGGCAACCCTGACAACGTTGTCGAGGGGCTTCTAAACAAGTCCTTCTCTGATAACAACCCAGAAGACTAAAGTGTGGAGCAAGATTTGGCGGACTTGTAATACTGCCATGAGCTTCTACGCGGCTTAGTTGACCGCTCCTTTACTGGCTTGGCCATGAACTGCCTTTTCTTTAATTCTGCGGGCCGACAGGTTTTGTCGTTTGCATTGCAGGGGGCGGGTTATGCGACCCATGCGACCGAGGGACTGGCGAACACGGTCAGCACCTGCAACCTCGCCGCCGCACGCGGCGACGACCCGGTGTTCAAGCGTGGCAGCAGCCCCATACCGCCACAACGGCGACCCGCAGCAAACGCCCAACCCTTACCTTCAGGCCTGGCGTCTGCGCGACACTATGTGAGGTGTTGTCCCGTTACTCCCAAGCTACGGCGTTTTTCGCCAGAATCGCATTCGCCAGTTCCATGTCCGTGGCCTGCAGATCAGGGTTGTCGAAGCGGGCTTTTTGCATGGCGGCTTCAAGGTACGGGCCTCGGATGCCACCGTCGCTTGCGACAAAACTGCTTGCATCGTCCCGGGCTGCAACGATCAGCTTGCGATCCTTGAGCGTCAGGTAAGTCGAACTACTGGTGGCGCCGGACGAGATGACGTCACCCAAAAAGCTGTTAGCCATCGCTGTGCCGACAGTGAGGGACAAGCAGGCGAGGGTAGCGATAGCAGGTTTAAGACGCATGATGGGGGACTCCTCTGGGTTAACTATGGATTGCCAATCCTCCCTCATCACGGGTTTCCATTCGGTTAACGACCCCTGATACGCAGCGACGTCAGCCGCTGGCGATTTCGCCTCGCGGATCGCACTACCCGCAAAAATTAACTGTGGGAATGTAAAGGTTCATGCCGCCAAGAGATTTCAGCAGCATGGCTTTTTGAATACGCGGGAGCTCTGTTGTCCGGATTACTTGTCGCCTCAATCCATATCAGGCACTACGTCATACACGTCAGGGTTGGTAGCGCGCAGGTACAACGAGGCGGTACACAGGGCTAATGGCGAAAGACTTTCGTGATCTATGAACAATAAATTCAGGACGACTGAAAAGTCAGCCCTGAAAGTATAATTACTAAACGTGCTCAAGTTATGTTTGCAGGCCGTAAAAAATGTTCTTGTTTATGTGGCTTTTATATTCAGTGGGCTCAAACCTAAACTAGAGCAGAAATCAGTTTTCGGGGCAGGGCCTGTCGGGCTATGTTGGTTATTAAGCTGAGCCTGGAACATTCTCCACTCGCGCGCAATAATTGAGTAAGGGACAAAGATACTCACCCTCTCGGCACCTCTTAAACCGGCCTGAGTCGCTACATCGTGTGGTGTCACCGAGTAGTAACCTGCATTTATACCGACAACACTGCCGTCACTTCCGATCACCGGCCCACCTGACATCCCTTTAATTACTGGCGCATCGTGGATGCCATAAAGATCACCGCTATTTTATTTTAAATTACGGAAGGGGGTTTGATATACCTTACCCTTGCCCGTGGTGGTCATCAGATAGGGACTGATGCCCGCGGAAGTTACGTTCTCACCCAGGCATGGTGCTCGCCACGAAGGATAGTGACCGTCTGCTTTGTGCTTGATGAAGGCGAGGTCGCAGCCTGTACTGCAGGTGTATGCGACGTCGGGCAAGAATGGAGTATGTCGTGTCGTTACGGCGTAATCTTCGTTCCACTGCACTGCCGAGCCCGTATATAGAAACGGTGCTGGAAAGCCTGAGTAGACTACAAAGTATGAGTCATTAATGGGGCCCGAAAAGTCGGGTTTGACGAAGCCGTTGCATCCTGCAATAGAAAGTGCTATTAGCAAAATGCTTATTATCTTGATCATTATAAATTTTCTGCTTATAGAAGTAATGCAGCCGAGTGTTATTGTCAGTATTTTGACAACATAGAAGATAGCGCCTAAATCATCTGTTCGGTTGGGCGCTGTATTACTTATAGTCGAGTTTTTAATAATATGAACTAATAATTCCAGCTGGAGCTATCTGAAAACTCGCGCGCTGTTGGTGTCGGCCCGGAGGCGAGGGGTGTGCTGGATCGAATTAGAGCGCCAGAACGGGCGTCCCCTTCAGCCCATCGCGCTTGAGTTTAGTTTCCTGGGGCGCTTTGAGTTTTCTTTGATTTTATACTTTGTACAGATCCAGTACATACCCGCGCTGATCAGTATGTAACCTGTATTAGAATGGACGAAATTGAAGGCGCCTTCTTCCCCGTTCACCGCACCATTGAAACTTTCACTGGCGATGTAACTGCCCATGCTGATAGCCAAGCAACCCGCGGGCAACTGCTTTTCGTCGATTGCAGCCAGTGCTGACAGACTACAATCGGTAAGGATCCGGTCCTGGAGAGTGCAATGAGCCCTCGATCGCTACGCACCATCGCACTGGCTGTCACTTTCACGCTCGGCTCTTCTCCTGGAGCTGATGCCGCCGAATACACCAACGTCAACCCCAGCGCCAGCACCCTAAGTTTTACCTACAACCAGATGGGATCAAAGGTATATGGCACGTTTGGAAAATTTGTCGGGACCCTCGATTTCGACACCGAACACCCCGAGGCGGCCCGGGCCAAACTGACCATCGACCTCGACAGCATCGATGCCGGTAGCGAAGACGCCAACACTGAGTTGCAAAAGCCTGCCTGGTTCGACACCACTGCTTATCCAGTGGCGATCTTTGAGTCGACCCGCATTAAAGACCTGGGCAATAACCGCTACCAGTTCATTGGCAACCTTACACTCAGGGGGCTTACCAAGGAGGTGACAGTGCCGGTGCTTCTGAAGTCTGAGCGAACCATCGGCATCTTCGACGCAGAGTTGCTGCTCAAACGCAGTGACTTCAACGTTGGCGCAGGCGAGTGGTCTGACAGTTTTGTTTCCGACGATATCGACATACGATTGCGGATAGTGACACCGGAACATTGATCCCACTGCGTCCCAAGTCCCTGTCTATTTATGGCGTGAACCGGCCCTGATACTCTGCAATAACGACTTTTTGCTTAGTACCTTATCGAGCACCCCTTCAGCCGAATACCATGACCAGAACTCAATGATTCGAACGTTCACTGCACTGACATCACGGGCACCAGGAATGCTAACCACCTCGTAGCCTGCCTGCCGGTAAGCGGTGGCGACGGCATCACCCACCAACTCAGAAACGGTACACCCTTTAGGCAATTAGGGATGATGATCATGTCAGAACAACCTAGTCCCCGGGTGGTTGCGCCTGATTCTCCCTGGTTGGTCTTTCTGATTTTCCTGCGTTTAGGGTTATCGTCTTTTGGAGGCCCGATTGCGCATTTAGCATACTTTCATGAAGAGTTCGTTGCCCGTCGCCAGTGGCTAAGTGAACGTAGTTATATTGATTTGGTTGCGCTATGCCATTTCCTGCCCGGCCCAGCGAGTAGCCAGGTAGGCATCGGATTAGGGTTATCGAGAGCAGGGCTCCCCGGCGCTATTGCTGCATGGCTAGGGTTCGCATTGCCGTCGGCAATCATTCTGGTTGTGTTCGCCCAGGGAATGTCTACTTGGGGCAATTATTTGCCTGAGGGGATAACGCACGGACTAAAGATTGTTGCTGTTGCAGTGGTGGCGCAAGCCGTGCGGGGGATGGCGCGTCATTTATGCCCCGATGCTATTCGCGTGACAATCGCAGTGTTGTCTACCTGCGTTGTGCTCTTTTGGCCCAATGTAATGGGACAGGTCGGAGTAATACTCTTCACTGCCATTGTTGGTTTGTTCTTGTTTAAGCCCGTTTTAGGTCAAACAACGGAGCCCCTCCCGATATCGGTGAGTCGCAAGGCTGGAGGGATTTCGTTAGCCGTGTTCTTCGCTTTATTGGTGGGAATACCAGTATTACAGCAGGTCTGGCCCACGCAAACCCTGGCTATGGTTAACGTCTTCTACCGTGCGGGCTCATTAGTATTCGGCGGGGGCATGTGGTGTTACCACTCCTTCAGGCCGCGACGGTCCCCAATGGTTGGGTTAACAGCGAAACCTTTTTGGCAGGGTATGGCTTGGCGCAGGCCGTACCAGGCCACTTACGACCTTTGCAGCATTTCTTGGTGCTTCCATGAACGTCGCGCCTTCTGGCTGGGCAGGTGCTCCTACGTGCCTTATAGCCATTTTTACCCCTTCATTTCTGCTCGTGGTTGGCGTTCTGCCATTTTGGGAGCAACTGAGGCGCAGCGTTCGTACCCAGGCTGCACTGGCAGGGGTCAATGCGGGGGTAGTGGGGCTTCTATTGGCCGCTTTGTATAACCCGGTCTGGACGAGTGCCATAGTGAAACCTCAGGACTTCGGATTGGCGCTGATAGCTTTTGTAGCCTTAAAGTTTTGGAAGATACCCCCTTGGTTGGTCGTGTTGGGTAGTGGGCTATCCGGATGGTTCTTGAACAGTGCTATTAGATTGTGAACATCTTTTGGAATCGGCTAATAAGCGCTTGAGGTACAGACGTTTTGCAGAATTTGAGTGATTGAATTGCGAGCTCAAGAAAAAAATCCCAGCCCCGCCTTCCATAAGCAGGTAAATGGGAGGCGGGGCTCCGTACTGAAGAAGGTCAACGGGAAATACAACTGTGGCAAAAAAGATCGTGGTATCGCTCTAACTGGTCGATAGGTCAAGGATACCCTCTCTTTGTAATGTCTATAGGAACAGAAATTTCATGTGCGCAGCTTTTGAGCGTTGCTCACAAAGGGTTGGGCGAGTCCGCGATTATCAGAGTTGCCGGGGCGAGCGAGGAAATCGCTACCTGGTCGCTCACAGCTCTGTCCGGTCAAGTTTTGGGCGGCTCAGCTTTCGGCGATGTAAAAAACGTCTGTGAGAGCCAGAATTGACCTCGACAATATGAAGATTGAGTCATTCCGGTAATGGCCACTCTGGCCATTACATCTGTACCGAATTTCCATCGGTATACTGTTGCCTTTTCCTGTTTTCGAGGTTGAGTCGTCATGGTAAGTCGCCGGCAATTGTTAAAACTGAGCGCCCTCAGCACCGCATCCTTCGCAGCGCCGCTAGCGTATTCTGCGAGCAATATAACCATGACGCATAACACTGGAAATCCGATAGGGTCAACGTCGCCGAAAGATCTGACCGATAACACCAAAAATCTGGATCTGTTTTTGAACGGAGATAATCCGTTATACCCTGATCGCAATGGTGTACCGCGTAAGTCATGGAAGGGGATGGAGGGGGAATTTAATGCGGGCCAGGCTCATCGGGAATCAGTGTTTGTTACAGATCAGGATAAACGGGAAGTTAAGTTTTCATCGTTCTTAGATGCCAGTGGATATGAGGCCCCTGTGCCATATGCCTCAGGTTTTTCGCTGGTTCGCCCTACTCAGACGATCACCTATCTTGGTAAGGAATATAGGGCTAAGAGTGCCTTTCTACCTCTGATCACTACCAACTGGGTAGTTGATGAGTCAAAGCTTAAACTGGTCGGGGATGATGCCCTGAGACAGGACGTGGCAGACTCCTCCGATCCAAAAAAAGGGGCTCGGATGATCGGGTTCTCAGACAGGCTTGCTCCCTCCTATTTGAAAACAGTAAGCGATATTTTGAATGCTGGCAGTGTTTCAGTGATGCGGTTCATCAGTCGAGATGAGCATGCTGCATTGTATGCAGGCGATTCTGAAAAAGATTACACCACCAATATTAATGAGGCGTTCGCGTCAATGATTAACGGTGGAGAGCTGACCCTTCCTCCAGTAACCTTCAATACTACAGGGCTTGAATTTTCGAGTGCTCACAACCTAAAAATCACGGGGATGGGTTGGAAATCTGTGATTAAAAATAATAGCAGGACTTGTGCTCACGGCATCTGGGTGCGCGGTGATATTGCGGAAGATCGTACTTACGGATTAGATATTTCTTCACTGACTCTAGAAGGTAATCCCGCAAGCGGAGATGGCCTGCGTCTCGATAGACTAGGGTGGTATGACGTCGATGCCAAAGAGGCGAGTGTAACCAATATCCATAAACTTAAAGTAATGAATAGCGGAAAAAATGGTATCCAGGTAGGTCGAAATTCGACAGAGGGAGCGGGAAACTCTGTTAATATAATTGGGTCCGTAATACGTTGTAGTGGCAGAACGGGAATTGTAGGTGTCGGCCAGACAAATATGATAAATGTGTTGGGGTGTAATATCACGCTCAGTGCTCGAGATGGAGTGGAACTTAACCAGGTGGCAAGTACTAATGCAGTAACGCACACACTAATTGCCGATAATAAGCGCTATGGGGTATACGCATTCCGGTGTGAGCAGCCGATGATTACTCATAATGGATTTAATCGGAATGGAGGAGGAGGTCTAGCGTTTAGTGGCGTCCCTTTAGGTTCAATAAAATACACTGAGGCCGGATTGATATTTGCCAATCTTTTTGGGGCTAATGGTAAATTGTCAACTTCTAGTCGCGAGGTTTCGATCTACGCTTCCAAAGGTATTAATATTCTGGCTAACTACTTCTATGGTACTGGTCAGAAATCAATGATCTACCTTGGTGATTATGCAGAAGGTATAGCTATATCAGGAAACCATTTTAAAGATCTGACTACAGAGGCTATGCTTGAAATTAAATCAGGGGTAGTTGGTACTACTTATACATTTGATGATGACGTGGATGAGTCTAATCTTCGTAATATTATGTCAAATAAAGTTGTGCAGCACGTTGTAGAGTCTGGAGCGAGTTTTTTGCAGACTCGTAACTCTCTGAGTGACTTGGAACCCAGATTTATTATTGACGGCGACGGCGCAATGAGTTGGGGTGCGGGAAATAAATCTGTAGATGTATCCCTGAAGAGAGTCACTCCTGAAATGATAACTTGCTCGGGCGGCATTCAGGCGAGTACCTTAATGGTGGCTGATGGTATCTCAACGCCTAGCGCAGTGAATGGGTATGCTCGTTTATTTCTAGACTCTTCAGACGGCCAACTGAAAATCCGTATGCCAAATGGTGATATACGGACATTCACTTTTACATGAATTTTATGAGTGGTGTTGGGTTTTATGCTGTCTGAATTAAATTAATTTAGTGATCGGTTTTTTGAAAGTACGAGCTGCTAGCCAAGATATGTGTGGTGGTTTTCAACTGATTGGGTTAATAGAGTTTCAGGAAGAGATTGAGAGTTTCGTGCTAGTTAGGTTTTTTCTGATATTAGCTTGGATAGATTAACAGCAGCAGTCTGAGTGGGTTTAAGTATGAAGTTTTTAAGTCAATTGCTGGGCAAGTGCTTTAAGGGTTTATGCTCCGGATTTAATTTCCTCCCACCTCGATTGAATTTTAGTGCGATCTGCCAATTTGGAATAAGTGTGACTAGAAATTAATGGTTTATAATCGGCACTGCAATCGTGTACTTAGCAACTTCTGATTTTAAATCTTCGACTTAGGTGCTGCCAGACTTCCAAGTATTTCACATTTATTGGGGCGGGCGGAAAAGATGTTTCTGAAGCTAATATGGTGAGAAAGAGGGTTGCATGGACGTGAGGCTATATATCACACAATACGCGGGTATTACCGTGATGTTACCGGCAGCGCTAGTCGTCGCCGCATGGCTATGGTCTGCTGCGTCGAAGAGAATCGCTTTTTTATGGTTGGCTGTGTTGCTCTCTGCCTATTTCGTCGTGTGCGTAAGCAAGGTTCTATTCAAAGGCTGGGGTATTGGCCTTGAGGCGTTGAATATAGCGGTCTTTAGCGGTCATGCGATGAACGCCTGTTTGGTGTTTTCTGTGATGTTAAGTCTGTTGCTTCAGCAGTTGGACCGCCGGTTTCGTTGGCCCGCGCTCGGCGTAGGACTGCTGGTAGCCTGGTGGTTCTGTCTTAATTACGTAGGGCGAACAATTCATCCTTTAGCTGAAGCAATAGCTGGTGCACTGATTGGGTCACTTGCCGCGTGTATTTTCCTATTTAGGTTGGAGAAAGAAGACATCGGTGAAATTTCCAAACCGGTGATAGCTGCTGGGTTGGCTGTGGTATTGGTCTGCAGCTGGATTCCAAAATATACGGCTGAAGGTCTGTTGGATCAAATAGCAATATCGCTGTCGGGGGGCAAGCATGTATTCAAACGGGTGTTTCCGGGTAGCGATTAATACGAACTTTATGATGGGTAACAGCATTATAAGATGTGTAGCTAACAGCTAGGATTACATACAGGCTGGCCCGATAGAGAAGGAAGACAGCTCAGAACATTACAAACAGCGAAATTTAAGATGGTCTAAGTCTCCCTTATTTTAATGTGTTAATCATCTCCTTAACCTTGCACTTGTAAATCCGAGGGTTGATGGTGTAAGTCATTAATTTATAAACACTTGAGCATAAAAAACCCTACAGGCTCAAGTCTGCAGGGTTTTCTGGTGTAGTTACATAATTAGATCAATAAATATCTTTTGATATTAGGGTGAACGGGGTCTTGATCATGATTTTTATATCGAGCCACAACGACCAGTTGTTGATGTAGTCAAGGTCGATCTCGACCCGTTTTTGCATCTTGTCAAGGGTGTCTGTTTCACCGCGGCATCCACTTATTTGTGCCAGGCCCGTGATACCGGGCTTGATCCGATGGCGGGCCATGTAGGCATGGATTTTCCCGGTGTAATAATCATTGTGGGCAACGGCATGTGGGCGTGGTCCTACAAGGGCCATATCACCATGAAGAACGTTGAACAGCTGCGGTAACTCATCCAGTGAAGTTCTCCGTATAAAGCGGCCGACCGCAGTCACACGAGAGTCATGTCGACTAGCTTGTTGTACGTGTTTGTCGTCATGAACCTGCATGGAACGAAACTTCCAGACTTGTATTACTTTACCGTTCCATCCATGACGTTGTTGTTTGAAAAGAATAGGCCCAGGTGAGCTTAATTTAACGGCTAATGCAATGACAATCAGGACCGGGCTAAGCAATATGATTGCGCTTAACGATAAAGATCGCTCCATAAGTGCCTTGCTAAAAGCGGCCGTAGGATGGCTAGTCAACGGGCTTTCATTTAAGTGAATAGCTGGACGACCGCCAACTTCACTGACAGAGTGGTTCAGCAATAACATGCTGTCCAGGTCTGGTACCCAGACCACATCAACATTCATATCTAAGAGGTCAATATAAAGAGCTTCAATACGCTGCGCATCTTGTAATGATAAAGCAATGTAAAGACGTCGTATGTTGTGCTCAGTAATCAGTGCCCGTAGCTGTGTCAACTCGCCGACAATTAGTGGAGAGTTTTCAGAATCCTCAAAGGGGGATGCGCTGACCACGCCAACAAGAGGGAAGTGGTTTTGTTGAACAAAACTGTCTGCAAGCTTTAAGGCAACACCGTCAGAACCAATAATAAGGCTGTTGTAGTGATGATTTATCCGTTGGTGATAGTAGCGGGATAAGTAATGAAGTATCAAATAAGCAGGAACTTGAATGGCATAGGCGAGGAAAGCCCAACTAATCAAGATCTCACGAGAAAATAATTCGTTGGATTTGGTGATAAATCCAATAATGCTTAGGGATGCCAATATAAACGTCCATCCGCACAGCAGGCGAATGAGTCCGTTAAAGTATGTGTGTCTTTTATAAAAAGCACGGGTTGCGGAATAGGCGGGCACTGAAAGGAGCACAGTTAAAATGGCAAGTGTTCTGTAATGGAGATCAATAGCACCATTTTTGGAATACACCATAATAAATAGTGCTGATATGACGAGGCTCATAGAAATGAACCACTGTCCCCAAAAGGTGAGCCCTTTGGTGATGGATTTTCTATCTATACGAGTATGTATCAAGGTATCAGCCTTGTATAAGTTCTTGTCTAAATGAAAATTGCTGGCGATATAATCGTGCGCGCTGCATTTCTCATGTGTCGGATCGGCGGTGCTTTGATTATGGGGGGCTGAACTAACTGTCGATAATAAGGGATATTAAAATTCAGTGCCCGACTATTTATAACAATTGGGATGATGGCGGATAGCCATCTTCTCTTTCGTGGAGCTCAACTTTAATACTCAGACTGCGTGCTATCAACTGTCGATATTTAATAAGGGTATTGGTGTTACGCATCAAGCATTAGTACGCGCTTTTCACTTCTTGGACCAGGCAGTAGCCTCGGTTGCGCACGGAGCGAAAAAGGCGTTCGCCAAAAGCATTTTTGAATTTGCTCTGAAGCCGACTTAGGCACATCTCCAATCCTCTATAATTATCTGCGTCTTTATCGATGCCGAGAATCAGCTCTTGCTTGCTGCAAATACGTGCTTCGTTGAATATCAGTGTCTTTATTAGCAGGGATTCAATTGCTGTAAGCTGAATCCGGGCTGAGACTGTGAACAGTTCTCGTGACTGGAGATCGAACAGCCAAGTTTCATGTACAGAGGAGTGCGGGGGAGGCGTTTGATTAGGTGGCATTGGAACGCTGCGCCGACGTTATGCTCAAGGCTGGAGTCGCAAAAACCTTGAGGTAGTGGAAATGAGTTTTTAGAGACGGCTGTTTTCTTGGGTAACTTTTACGGTGTGACGCGCTACCTGTTCCTACGAAAATAATGCCGTCTGCTATGCTACTTCTCTGTGCTGGAATATATCCATTTATATAGGGCGCGTGATTAACAATTTTAAACTCAGGTTTCATAATTTAACTACATCCCTGTGTCACTGTTGATACGGTAAATCCGGCATCATATATTTCACCATCACAGAGCCACGAATCTCTGGTAAACCTTTTCGGTTCGTTGCTATGAGATTTGAAAATATATATTATCCCGAAACCGTCTCCCTACGCAGTCGATAACCAAATGCTCGAATACTGAATATAAGTTCTAGATGGTAAGCTTTTTTTATTTTGGTTCTTAAGCGGCTGATGGTTTTTTCCAAGGCCCTTGGATCATAAAAGACGATATTTGGGTCAAGTGTTTTTGCAATGTCATCCTGACTCATCGCATGATTTGGTGCTCGCAGCAGTGCATCAATGATGATCATTTCGGTGTACGAAATTTCAAGTTTGCTGGTGTTGGTGCTTAATAAAAGTCGTGTACGGTCAAGGAATAACTGAGTTTTTTTCTTCCAGTGTGACTCGTTGATTGTACGCATTAAGAGCTTTGACTTTTCATCAGGATCTGTTGGCAATTTTATACAGTGGTCCGCCCCGGCAAGGTAATAATTTATACTTGAAAAAGATTTGGTATAGGTTGCCAATATGAAGATACAAGCTGTTTGATTGACCTGGCGGAATTTTTTAACTAATTCAAAACTGTCAATGACGTTTTCCGATAATCCTACCTCTATAAAAAATGCACTTGTGCCGTAAAAATTATGCTCCTTGGCTTTTACGTAATCGTAGGCGTCTATATGCTTAGCGTCTGAAGAGATAAGCTTTTTAATATCGTCATTAAGCGCTTCAGTTTGTATACAACTCAATACGGAAGCTGTATTTAAATCGACCTTGTATCCTGCGGAAAGCATATCACCTAACCCAAATACCTAGAGGCGGCCTGATTTTGCCATACCCGCCCATGTGAAAACCGACAATTTATAACATTAGGGGGTGTGCATTTCATAGCTCGATGAAAGTCTGTCCACAGGTCATAACCTAGAGAGGTGTTCACTGCACACTGCCAGATGACGTACACGGCCGAGGATTTTGAATTGCGTGGAAGGCATGATTCTAGCTTGTACCGTATTCGGTTAGACGTTTTTAACGCATTTCGAGTGGTTATCTACGTAAGGCCCAGGTCATACGCAGTATGCTCACAACGCCTCAGGAATTGGTCGTTACCTTGCAAAGAGAGCATCTCTGCATTAGAAAAGACGCTTAGGCATATTTCTGAACATCCGTTGATGCTTGTAGTCAGTTCTGTCCAGTGGGGCTTGATCTGCAGAGGAAGCGTGACTACTCGTTGACAGGGCAGGCAAGCTTGCAGGGGATGAAGCACTTGGTCTTCCAGAGCAAAAACTTCCGTAATAGGTTGCGAGTGCTGGCTGCTGCTGCAGACCAGCACGGATACGGTAAAATTCAAGTACCTTGCCAAATCATCAACTATTGGTGATGTTCATTCACTCTGTGATTTTTTCGATGTTTTCATAGAATGCATCCCGGTTTCTGCCATCAGTCATCGTGTGCAACGAGTATTGGCGATGAAGCATCGCGCCACCGTCTCGAGTAAGTGGCGCCCACGCTATGTTGGCGCGGCTCATGGTGGATACGCTCATCATTTCGTCGAATGGAATAGAGATATAAATCCCTTTGTCGAAGCTACCTTCACCATATTCTTCTGCAGAAGCAGTAGTTCGTGTCACCCAGCCACCGAATTTCACGCCATTGCCGAATTCGCGTGAGATATCGATTGTGGTGCCCCAGTCGCGTGCCAGATAACGACCGACACTTACTGCTGCATCAAGGTCGAATGGCAGTTTGGTGTAGGTAGTTACGTGACCGGTCAGCGTTCTGTAGTCCCGCAGTCCAAAACCCTGATCAAACTCACGCTGGCTCACATAATTCAAATCGGCTCCAATCGACCAGCGCTCGCCCATCGGACGGTATAGCAACTCGCCGCCGACACCTGCGTACATGGGTTCGAGATAACCGCCGTAGACCATGCCATATAAATCCTGGCCCAGTTTTTGAGCGTGGTTCAATTGCAGTGCTGGCATAGTCACTTCGGAAGTGGTGACGTATTGACGTATATCCGTACGCACTCGCGGCAGGTTGCTTGGGGCGTCGTATTTAAATTTGTCATAATTGTTCAGCAGGTTGGCGCTGATGCCACCACTTGCCCAGGTACCAGGAGTAAATCGGTATTGGCCTTCTGCATAGGCATTGATCTGGTACAGAAGAAATCCGTCGGGGCCGCCGAGGTTCTGTTGATATCCCAAACCGAAACCATAGGTAAAAGGATCAGCTTTCTGGCTGTACAGTGTGTTCTCCACATGCGGATCGGCCCGGTTAATCTCGGCAGTGCGGTGCAGGGCAACCAGATCCTGTTCGTTGTTGACTACGTCGCGGAACGTTTTGCGCGGCACGCTGGTTTCTTCAACTGGCATGCCATAACGCTTCCCAACCATCGTGAACCACTGAATATCGTCATTCGCAGTATTGTCCAAAATCCTGCTGGCTCTTCCCACGGCCTTGGCCGGATAGAAGTACTTCGATTGCTCGCCGTACACCATCAGTTCTGAATCACGCTGAGCAATTCGTTCCACTTTATAGCCAGCGTTGTTTTCCAGCTTTTTCGAAACCTCTGCCCAGTCAACCTGATTCAATGGCGTGGTCGGTGCTTTAGAAGGTAGCGGCTCGGCAGGTGGATCGTAGGTTTTGGCTGGTGCCTTGCGACTAACAAAGTTGGTATGCAGCGTGATGCCGAATAGCGCGGTATTGCCGCGTTCCCATCCAGCAGTAAGGTCAATGTTTTCATTAAGTTTATAGACTGCGCCAATATTTATGGGGGAGTCCTGTTTCAAGCTGCTATTTAATGGTTCATGTTTGTAGTCATTGCCATCGAACTCGAACTTCATACTTAATGGAGTCCAAGGAGTTTGGTACGTGACACCGCCAAACAAAGATGGGGACCCTCTAAAGTACGAGCTTGTATTTACATTGCCAGCGGTAGAACTAGTTGGTCTTGTTTCAAAGCGACCATCTATGTAGCCTAGTGGGTTATCAAAATCCCCACGGTTACCGATATAACCCCAAGCAATACCTAGACTAAAGTCCAGGTTGTTAAAGCGCTTGTTTGCTACAAAGTACTCACTGGAAAAAAGCCCTGTACCACCGATATCTCGAAAGCCTAATGCAATTTCTGGTAACCAATGAGTCTCTTGCCATAAACGTGCTTTAGCATCAACTGCTTTATCCTTATAGCTTTGACTTCCGCTAAGCGCCTCAACGCCGTACTTGCGGTTGCTAAACGCGGTATAGCGGAATGTACCTTCCAGCCAGTCCAGCGGTTGTAAAGATAAGCTATAACGCGAGTAAGGATCTGTACGGTTGGCGTTCAAACTCAACTCACCAGCAGGAGCCATGCGTGCCGTAGGGGTTTGCAACAGGCCCACACCACCGAAATCATTTTGGGTATAGCGTGGCTCTGCATGGGCCAGGCTGTAAGGCAGTAATACAACAACAGCAAAACGTAACTTCAAGGTGCAACCTCGGCCAACGGTTGAGTGGCGAGAAACTGGGCCAATTGCTCATTCAAATCAGGCGTGGGCAAATCGGGAATGTCGTTGCGCACAGGCACAAGAATCGTGCTGCCGGCGGTGGCATGCACCCCGTCCTCGCGATTCCAAGCGGCGATAGCGACACGACGGTATTTGCCGTCCGGATGGATCAGCCACAGATAGTCAGCTTCTGCCTCTGGTAATGCCGGGCAGTTGTCCAGGTAATCACGTGCTTCTTGCTGCACCTGATAGGGCAGGGTGCAAGGTTTCTCCACAGCTCCGACTACTTTGACGGTATTGGTGCGAGCCGGGTAAACAAGCTGATCACCATCACTGAGCGCATAGTTGCGGGCAAAACCAACTTCCAGCGCAACCGGGTCAAGTACAGCGACCTTGCGACCAGTAACGGGCATTTGGCTCACATCTTCAAACAGACGTGCAGCCAGGGCTGCAAGGGTGCTGTTGTTGTTTAACAGCGCGCCACGTTGCAGCATTTTCAGGTCGAAAAGCACTCCGGCTTTCAACCGTGTCTGTTGCTCCAGCAATGGCTGGTGCAACCAGGCAGCGGCGAACCAGTAGCTTTCAGGATTAGGCCTGGCTTGCTTGACCACATCCAGCAAGCGCGAGCCCGGAGTAAAAGGGAAGGTCCCCGGCTTCGCTGCATCACCGCTTACTGTCACATCGGCGTGGCTAAGTGCGCCATGGCTGAGCAACAGGAATAGGGTCAGTTTTTTCAAATGCTTCACCGGGAGCTCTCCCAGTCAGGACGCAGGTGCACAATTTTCAACTCAAGCTCCGGCGTCAGATACTGTCTGCTCTGCAGCACCAGGCCATCGTCTGGCCGGACCCAATAACGGTTGGTTGCCTTAAACCCCAAGGCAGGGATCTCGAACTCCTCGTCAATCCGCTGTGCCACGTAGCGCTGATCGACGATGGTCACGGTTTCCAGACCTTTGCGGATAAAGCGGCTGTTGACCATCAGGCCGACTTGCTCGCCTTCATAGATATCAATCCAGCGGGTACTGGTTTCACCGTCAACCACATGCTGTAAGCCTCGCTTGAACGGCGACTCTCCGTCGAAACGGGTGCCATCCAAACTTGGTTGCAGTCCTATGGAGCGCACTACCAGACCGTCGCGCATCAGTAACACTTGCTTGCCAGAGGCGACCCAGAACTGCAGATCGCCCAGCTGACGAAGTTTGGCCATTACACCTTCGCTAGAAGGGGTGGTGACCTTGATTTGCGCAAACGGCACCTTTGCGACGTCGGCCGCTGTAACTTGCAGCGGCTCAACGTTGTGGACAGTAGCTTTGAAGGTGTCCAGAGAGCCTTTCATCAGCGGGCTGCAGCCACACAGCAACAAGCACGCCACCAGGCATGAGCGGTTACGAAGAGTTTTCAAAACGGCTCAAACCTTATCGGCTGTTGGCTTCACTGAGGTTGTTACCTGCGGCAGCGCCGGTACCGAGAATGGTCGCCGATGGTAGCAGTTGGCTGATCAAACGGTTCCAGCGCGTTACCTGAGCCGGGCCAACGTAAACGATGTCCTGGGGCTTGAGTTCAAAGCGGTTGGCAATCGCAAAAGCGGTAGGTGACTGCGCGTCCAGCTGAAACACCTTGGCCGGCTCGGTCTCAATGTTGTCTGCACCACGAATGACATACAGCGCATTACCATTGGAAGTGGTTTGATTGAGCCCGCCAACCGAGCCGACTACGTCCGCAAGGTTCATGTGTTTTGTTCTGAATCTGATCGCCTGCGGCACCAGTACCTCACCCATCACATAAATCTTTTTACGATCGTTGTAGGGCAGGTATAACTGGTCGCCATCTTTCAGAAATACGTTCTGCAACTGCGACCCTTGGCTATTGAGAGTATCCAGATCCAGTACATATTCTCTGCCATCCCGGGTAAGAACCAGTCCGGATAAATCGGCATTGAGAGGGTCAATTTCTGCGGCCCCTATTGCCTCGACAACGCTAAGTGGGGAGGTTGTAATAGGTACTGGCCCGGCCTTGACCACAGCGCCCGCTAGAATCGCTTTTTGACTAGCAAAGCGTAATACGCTCAAGTCTACTTGTGGGCTATCAACGTATTGCGCCAAGCGTTGAGCAATGGTCGAACGCAGTTCTTCGATGGTTTTACCCGCCGCGTCGAGCTTGCCAATGTAGGGATAAAAGAT
Organism: Pseudomonas versuta; assembly: GCF_001294575.1. Classification (NCBI taxonomy): domain Bacteria; kingdom Pseudomonadati; phylum Pseudomonadota; class Gammaproteobacteria; order Pseudomonadales; family Pseudomonadaceae; genus Pseudomonas; species Pseudomonas versuta. The sequence continues at coordinate 2,198,815 of NZ_CP012676.1, read as the reverse complement.
TGTGCCATCCGGGCGCACCAAGCGACCGTTCGCGTCAATCTGTTGTTGCGGCCCTGAAGGTGCTGTCAACTCAGGATGGTCCCAAACCGTGATGTACAACACGTCATTGGCCCCGATCCTGTAAGCCTGCGGCTTGAATGCCAGCAATTCTGCTGGCACCGAGCTTGAGACGTGTGTCGCCGCGTTTTGCGCGATCAGCTTGGGAGTGATGGGAATCAACTCGACCCGACTGCTTTCTGGAGAGCCTTCAGTACCGATTTCACTGGTGTCCAGGTATTGACCGGGCGCAAACATACAACCTTGCAGGGCGAGCCCTGCAAGTACCGCGAGCGACAAACTACGAATCATCATTGAGGACACTTGTAAAAGAAACACATCAAAATCAAATACCTGGAAAAATCCAGGTAGTTATTTCCCGTCATCCTGACCAGGTGTTTACCTTGTGCCGGTGGTGCCTGTAGTGCCGGTGGTACCTGTAGTACCTGTAGTACCGCCATTGCTGCCGCCACCGCCACCACCGCCTGCAGCAATTGCGGCAGCACCAGCAGCTACTGCAACGCCTGCGCCAACGGCTGTTGCGGTGCTAACTCCGCCCAAAACGCCGGTTGTAGTTTCCAAGGATTCAGCGGCAGCAACATCAGCATCGACAGACGCATCTGCAGCTGGGGCTACAGCAACTGGAACAGGTTCAACAGCGAAAGCCGATGCGCTTAGGGTCAGAGCAAATGCGGAAACGAGAAATTTGTTCATAGATAAATCCTTTTGATAAATCGTCTGTATTGTCATTGAGACTTGAGTCGGTAAACACACTACTACGAACGCCATGGGTACCAATCAAGCGAAGTCTGTACAGGCATTATAATTCGCAATAACGCTTCAAGAATACCTGTGCAGGGCGAGAATGGTTACTGACGTTTTATAACATCGCTAGCAATTCCAGCCTACTCGCTGCGAGTGCAGACATCCAGGGCTGCGTAGCCTTTTTAATGCTGAAAAATCTAGGGCTGCACTAGTATCAGCCGTGCGAGTTGCTTGTTATCTTTCCACTACGAAGATAAGTTCTTATTGTGACAGTAACATTCATTTTCTGTCAGCCAGGGGCTTAATTTTCTCTTTGGCCAGCAATGCTGCGAACTTCAGGTTGGTACTGAGGTAGCGTTTCCACATCCGGCTAGGTTCCTGAATGACACGGTACAGCCATTCCAAACCGTATTGTTGCATCCACTTCGGAGCTCGCTTGACTTTGCCTGCGACCACGTCGAAGGTTCCGCCTACACCCATCACGAAGTCGACACCCAACTGGTCACGCCAGCGGTTAATGAAGTTTTCCTTCTTCGGTGAGGTGATAGCAACAAACAACAACTGCGCACCGGAAGCGCGAACCTTCTCGACCAGTGCGGCCTCGTCATCCCAGAAATAGCCGTGATGATAACCAGCTACTTTTAGTCTTGGGTAGAGCGCCAATACATTATTGGTGGCGGTTGAAACTACTTCGTCTCTTGCGCCCAATAAAAATACTGAATACTGGTTGGCCTCACTCATTTTCAGCAGTTCATGAAACAGGTCGACACCTGCAACCCGCTCTGGCACGGAGTGGCCGAGAAATCGAGCGCCTAATACCACGCCCATGCCATCAATATTAATGATGTCACATGAATGAACAGACTCTTTAAGTTGAGGGTCGTCACGCATATTTACAAGTTTGGCGACATTCACAACCACGTGCTGGGTGAAGTGACCCTTTGCGATCGAACTTCGAATAGTTTCGACCGTATCGCCCATGGAAGCGACGTCCATCGGGCAGCCTAGTACAGTTATTCTCTTCATATCGAAACGCAGTGATCCTGAGTTGGTGAGGTGTAACTTGGTATAGCAAAGGTGCTACCTGTTTTTACAACATTAAGAAGCTGAATAAAAAACCAAGTTGCTTACTTTAAGGCGGTGCGGTAATCGTCTAAGAATTTATTTTCACCATAGTTTTCAAGAATTAGTTCGCTTCTTTTTTCTAAAGTATATGGCGAAATTTCGGTTTGTATAATTTTTATGGCGTTACATAGCGCTATTGAAAAGGAAGAGGGGGATGAGTGACTAAAAGAAAATGACAAACGGTCGTTTCTGCATATTTCGGTTAGTGCAGGTGCATCCGAGTGAATAAGTACTCTTCCGTGATACATTGACTCTATAGCTACGAGTCCAAAGCCTTCTTCTATAGAAGGCATTACATTGATATGGCAATGTTCGATTCTTGAAAATGGGTTGTTAACTTCGCCAAGTAGTTCGATTTTAATATTGCTAGGGAGTAGCTTTATTCGATCTATTATTTGGTGCTTTAAAGGCCCGTCACCAATGATGATTAGCCGGATGTCAAGGTCGGAAATAGAGATGTAATCAATAAGATTGAGGACTCCTTTCCAGGCATGAAGGCCTCCAACATAGCTTAGGTTAATGCTTGTCGATGGGTACTTGGGGAATGCGATAGCGCTTGGAGTTATAGGGTTTTTAATTAGATTTACTTTTTTTATAGGTACACCTGCACCTATCAGGTTCTCTTGTACGGTTTCCGAGACTGCAATATAAGAAGTAGTTTTGAAAAGTTTAAACAAGTAAGGGGCTGATTTGTAGTTAGCATGTGCGTAAAAGCAGCTTTTGATGCCAAATAGTGTAAAAAAAGGCACTAAAGGCAAATAAAACCGTGAGTGGATAATGATCCATTCTGGTCTGATTTTAATTGATGCGCGTAAAACTTTTATAATCCAGCCTCTACCGCCTATAAAGTTTTTTTGGTTCTGTATTTTGTCATTTCTGTATTTACTGAAGCTAAAGGTTTCTTTCCCTTGATTCAGTTCATCTTCTCTTAAAATGGCGAGTATTTTTTGCGCGCCTCCTCTAGAGGGAGTAGCGTCATTTATAAGATGTAATACTTTTTTCATATGAAAAGGCTCTCTTTGTGGAGAGTATTAAGTGGTTTTTGCTTGTTTGATCCGTATAAAAAACCTGACTCTATTTGTTTTGTTATTGTTGAGTTGGCGGCAACGAATATGCTGTCCTCAAAAATAAGTGGCCCGACAATTACTGAGTTTATACCAATAAAGCTATCAGCTAAAAAGTGAGGTTGCTTTATTGTTGTGCCATCAAATATGGCGCTCTGTCCTAAACTCCCCCCCAGAGTACTACCTTGCATGATTTTTAAATTTGCAGACGAGTACACTCCGTCTCCGATTACAATACCTATGGGGTGAGGCATGTATATCCCGAGGCAAAGTTTTGCTCTGTAGTCAATGTCGACTTTGAATAAAATAAAATTGATCCACCAGAATACTTTTGCAAGTATCGGGATTTTTAGTGTGTGTATTTTGTGTGATGTTCTATAAAGGGAAGAGCAAATGAAAGAGGGCGAAAGAGCACATCTGAGGTGATTAACGAGATTGCAGTTTAAACCTTTGTTTTTAGCTATAAAAACGAGGTCGGCTCTTATGCGATTAAACATTGGGTTCTCCACTTCTTAAGGAGCAGTAGGTTCTGGCAGCGAAGTATGGTGCGAGATACATCATAAAATAAAATATTGGATAATAAAATGCTGCGCTGAATATTAAAGACGCCAGGATCATCATTTGTGAACCTTCGGGTCTTTTTTTGCAAAGGTTGCATACGGCATAAAAATCAAGAAGGAATAATATTGCGCCGATTATGCCGAGTTCGAACAAAATAACATATGATTCGCTAGTGTCTCTTGCAGTTTTGCTTTTTTCGGAATCGGCACGAGAGGATAGATTTGCTTGAAAGGAAATTTCTCCCCATGTCGATAATCCATTCCCCAATAATAATGACGGAAAGGAAAAGTTACTTTGCATGTAGGTCGCAGTTTTTAGGGCTGTTACGCTTCTCGCTGACGCAGAACGGTCTTCTCCAAATGACTCTGACAAAGAACTACTAAAGGTTAATGCAATCAAAAAGGCTATAGGTGCCAAACAGGCGCATATAAGTACCAGTCTTGGAATTCGGTGTGCGTGCTTTTCGTAGAAAAAAGCTGCGATAGAGATGAGCGAAAAATATAGTGTTAGCCGATTGCCGCTTAAGTATAAGCAGATCAAGGAAGCCAATATAATCCACGTGTGGTTTTTTCTGACGCGTGTTGTTGTTATGTAACCTATTAGGCATGCCGCTAAGTAGAGGCCGTACCAGTTGGGCTCAAGGAATAATCCTCGCATGCGGTCAACAATGCTGCCACCATTATTGTAATATTCCTCTGAAAGGCCTCCGAGTGAGATTTGAAAGTTAAATACATGTTGCAATATAAATTGAGCTAATCCAGTGATAATTAAAATCAAAAGAGATATTTTGAAAAAGTAGCTAAAATTTATTTTTTGCGAATATGTGAAAATTGCTATATGCATTATCACTGCTAGGAGGAAGTATGATAGTACTATTACATAAGTTTTTAGATCTGTTGCAATAAATGCATGGAGTAGTAAGTATGCAAGTAAGAGTATTATCGTTTTGTTGCTCCGTGCATACGGTACTGCCCATTTTTTCGAAGATATTGTGCACAATAAGAGCGCACCAAGTATAAGTAAGTGTGATATATGGATTCTGAAGTCGTCAAATGTGATTTTTATGAGACTGTCAAATGAGAATAAAACTATGGCGGCTGTAATTATTTTTGAGATTTTCACTTTTGCATGTGCCTAATGGCTTGCGATAGAGTAGTGCTTAGTAAAAAGCTTAGTGTTATGCACATCATAATCTTGTTTAGGTCGTCAGCTAGGAATCCAAGCGAGATCAACGCAGCGGCGGATAGGGTGCTGGAGGCTAGGAGTGGTTTTACACAATTTTGCATGCGCATAGAGATCGATTGCAATCCAGCACTACTATTAGCTACGACCATAATCGTTGCAAATAGTAATTCAACTCTGCTTATTGGGATGTTAGTGATTTTAAATATGGTGTCAGGTCCTACTGCTATTAACATTAGGCCGTAAATGATAGTGATGAATATTGTTGCAGGGAGAACTATTTTGCGTGAGGATTTTTTAGAAATATAAATAGATCCCGCTATTGTTCCTGCTTGAAGTATAGGCATAAACAAAGTGTATATGATTCTAAGCTGGCCGCCTTCGACAGCTCGGCCAATAGCGGGGAGGTAATAGAAAAAATAATTACTGCATACCCAGAACATTATAGCTATAAACAAGCTCTTAAAGTCTGCAGGTGGTGATGTTTTACTTTTGTGTTTAGTTTCTGGGATGAAAAATATATACGATACGCCTATTAGTCCATAAGTAATTAGCCACAAACTAAGTGGGGCCTGTTTGTAGTCAAGGACCAATAGTGCCAGAATTGTCAAGGCGAAGCTGGTTGTGGATATTATGGTGAGTTTGTTTTGCTCTCCGTTCAATGCTTTAATTCTTCTTACAGCATACAGCGTAGAACTACCTGCAACGAACGAAAAAACCGAGAAAAATTGTGTTTTATCTATGAAGAAAAGACACGCAATAGATGTTGTTAATGTTAGGGTCAAGATTTTTGTGGCTACGGTTCTTCTAGATATACCATCACTATCTTTAAATGCTGTAGGTTCTATATATGCAGAATTGAAAATCGCCATTACCATCAAGCTTGTGCTTAGCGCGACCGCATAGGTTGAGAACTCGGCTGCTCCAAATTCACGGGCTAATGTTATGGAGAACATAAAAAGAGATAGTGAAGAAAGCCCTTGGTCTATGCAAAGCCGAATTAGGTGACGCATTGTATACTTCTCATCTTTATATGGCGCTTAATTCTAGAGTTTGTTTGTTTGCATAAGTATTTATAATGGCCAAAGTTAGATTTTAACTTTGGCCTTGGGTTCTTGTCTGCTGTTTAGATTAGTCCGCGCGTGTCAATTAAGTGTGTGGCGGACGCAAACTTTGATTTGGACTCTTTAAATTCTTTATGGTCAACTAGTACTATCGTAATATCTGCTGTCTTAAGGGCTGTGGCTATATCCACTAAAGAGAGTATATCCTTTAAGTTGTTAGGGAGTGTTTGGATATTAGGTTCCACAACCATGACTTTGCCTGGGTGGGTGTCTGCAATCTTCTTAGTGATGAACAGAGCAGGACTTTCTCGCAGATCGTCTATATCAGGCTTGAACGCCAATCCAAAACAAGCAATAGTTACTTCTTTTGAGGTTTTACTTGGGTTGGCTTGCAGATATTCAGCGACTGCAATTTTAACTTTTTCTATTACCCATAGAGGCTTGCTGTCATTCACTTCTCGCGCAGTCCGTATTAGGCGGGCCTGCTCCGGCGTTTTACTCACAATAAACCAAGGGTCCACTGCAATACAATGACCGCCTACGCCTGGCCCAGGTTGCAGGATGTTTACACGAGGGTGGCGATTGGCTAGGCGTATTAATTCCCAGACGTTAATATCAAGTTTGTCACAAATCATCGAAAGTTCGTTGGCAAAGGCGATACTTACATCACGAGAACTATTTTCGGTGAGCTTGCACATTTCTGCAGTACGAGCATTTGTGACAATGCACTCACCTTGTACAAATATCTTATACAGACTAATCGCCAGTGCTGAACACTTCGGAGTCATACCTCCAATTACGCGGTCATTCTGTACCAATTCTTGTAGTACATGCCCCGGTAGTACACGCTCTGGACAGTGAGCAATGCGAATGTCTGAGTCTTCGCCATGAGTTTGTGGAAACGTCAGATCTGGCCGTGCCTCGGAAAGCCAAGCTGACATTTGCTCTGTTGCACCCACTGGCGATGTAGATTCAAGGATTACAAGATCCCCCTTCTTAAGTACTGGGGCAATGCTTTTGCTGGCGGATTCAATATATCCAAGATCTGGTTCGTAGTCGTCTTTGAAAGGTGTAGGTACGGCAATGAGAAAGGCATCTGCGGGCTCTGGTTGAGTCGTTGCGCGCAAGTAACCTTCAGTCACAGCGGCATGAACAACCATGTCCAGATCTGGCTCAACAATATGAATTTGCCCGCGATTAATAATGTCGACTGCTTTCTGATTGACGTCAACTCCGATAACCTTTTTTTTGCGCGATGCAAAAACTGCTGCGGTGGGTAAACCGATATAGCCGAGACCAATGACAGAAATGGTTGTAAAAGGCATGGAGCATCCTTGACAGAGATTGATTACTAATTGGTGATGAATAGGGGTGCGGAATTACTTTGCATCAGAGTGATAATGTATCAGCGCCTCTAAAATGCGTTGACACGCATTGCCGTCGCCATACGGGTTATGGGCATAACTCATGTCGCGATAAGCGGCTGTGTCTATCAGCAAACGGTTTATTTCGCGCACAATATCGGCTGTGTCAGTTCCAACCAGTTTCACTGTACCTGCTGAGACTGCTTCTGGCCTCTCTGTTGTTTCACGCATGACCAGCACAGGCTTACCCAGCGATGGTGCTTCCTCCTGAATACCACCAGAGTCAGTCAAGATGATGTGGGCGCGAGTCATCATATGGACGAAAGGCAGGTAGTCCAGAGGTGCAATTAGATATATATTTCTAATACCATTTAGTAGGCGATTTACGGGTTCGCGTACATTAGGATTTAAGTGCACAGGGTATACAATATCTACTTCTGGATGTTGTTGAGCTACTTCTATCAGCGCGTGGCAGATGCGTTCGAATCCATCTCCAAAGCTTTCACGGCGATGGCCGGTTACCAGGACCAGTTTACGAGTTGGGTCTAGAAAAGCAGCGGGGGCAGCAGCCTGTGCTAATAATTTTGAGTCTTGATCGAGGCGCTTAACAACATCCAGTAAAGCATCAATTACTGTATTACCTGTAACTACGATATTGTCTGAGGAAATGCCTTCGCGCAGCAGGTTATCTTTTGAAGTTTCAGTAGGGGCGAAATTTATTCTTGCCAATGCACCTGTGAGTTTACGATTCCCTTCCTCCGGCCAAGGAGAGTAAAGGTTGCCTGTTCGTAAACCTGCCTCTACGTGCGCTACTGGAATCTGTTGGTAGTAAGCAGCAAGACTCGCTGCAAATGTTGTAGCCGTATCCCCGTGAACCAAAACAATATCCGGCTTGAACTCTTCCAGTACAGCTTTCATGCCTTGCAAAATTGCAGTTGTTACACCTGTGAGATCTTGCCCAGGCTTCATTATGTCTAAGTCAAATTCTGGTGTTATGGAAAATAATTCCAGTACCTGATCAAGCATTTCGCGGTGCTGGCCTGTAACGCAGACCTTGGCCTCGAAACGTTCGTCTGCCGCCAGTGCTAGTACGAGCGGGGCCATTTTAATGGCTTCAGGACGAGTACCAAAAATACACAGGGTTTTCATTGAACGTTTCATTAATGTGCTCGTGAGTTATATGACGGATATCTGAGAATGAATTACTACATGAGACTGTACGCAGGTTAAGTCGCGTACTGATTTCAGTCGAGGTTTGGTTTTAACAATCAATAAGCTCATATTGCCCACTTTGTGCTACCTCAGCAGGCCGTTTAGGCATGCTACCGCCCCAAGATTATTTGCTAGTCCCTGAGAGCTGCACGATTGTAGGAATTTTGTATTGCGGTAAAAATGAGAGCACCGCTTCACTAGTTGGGTGCTCGAATATATTCGAAAAGTCAGACGTATTAAACGCTGTCAGACTTGTACTCGTAGTTATAATAACCATATGCGCCATAGCCATATTTGGCTGATGCGCGTTTTTCGACGCCATTAAAAATAGCGCCTTTAAGTTCAATTCCATTCTGTGCAAAGCGTCGCATGGTCAATTCAACTTCACGCGCCGGATTTAGCTCAAAGCGGGTCACAATCAGGTTCGTGCCAGATTGTCGACCGACAATTGCAGCGTCGGTCACTGCCAGAAACGGCGGAGTATCGAGAATCACTTGGTCGTACCTTGCACTGATCTGATCCAGGAACTCGCTAAAGTTTTTGTGCATCAGTAATTCGGACGGATTCGGCGGAACTTGCCCGCGCCCGATCACGTCGAGGTTTTCTATGTCTGTTTTGTGTGTTGCCGTATCGAGGTCGCAGCGTTTGGCCAGCAGATCAGAAAGGCCGTTATCTACCGGGATACCAAACATTTTGTGGATATAGCCTTTGCGCATATCTACATCGACCAGCAATACGCGTTGGCCAGATTGTGCAATAACTGCCGCAAGGTTGGCGGAAACGAAAGATTTACCGACTTTAGGGCTAGGGCCAGAAATCATCAGTCGGTTGTTATTTGCTTCCAGCATTGCGAAGTGCAGGCTGGTACGCAGGCTGCGTAGCCCTTCAATTGCAAGATCAGTTGGATGACTGCTCGCCAGTAGCGGGGTGATACGTGTCCCGCGACCGCCAGGACTTTTTTCGTCCTCAACTTTTTGCAAGGAGCTGAAAGGAATAGACGCATATACCGGTAAACCTAGTTTTTCGATGTCATCCGGATTTTGAACACCACGGTTGAGTGCTTTGCGAAATAGCACATAACCAATGGCCAAAAAAGCGCCTAAGAGAGTTGCCATTAGCACGATCAATGCTTTTTTCGGTTTTACCGGATTGCGCAGGTCCACATCTGCGGTATCTATCAGGCGAACGTTGCCAACAGCACCGGCACGCATCACATCCAGTTCCTGAGACTTATTAAGCAGTTGGGTATAAATTTCTGTGCTGACTTTTAAATCGCGGGTCAGACTTAGCAGTTCTTGCTGGGTTGTAGGTAAGCCTTCGACTTGTTTTGCTAAGCGCTGCTGTTTACCTGTCAGCTCTGCGAGTTGCCCCATTAATGCTCGATAAGCTGGGTGCTGGGGAGTGAACTTACGGTCCATCTCGGCCTGCTGCAGCTTCAGGGTTGATATGCTGGTATCAAGTGCGACGATCTGGTCAAGGATGGCCTTGGCTTCGAGACTGATGTCGATAGACTTGCTGCGTATCTGAAACTGATTTAATGCGTTTTCGGCTTTTTCAAGATCCTTGCGCACTTGCGGTATTTGATCTTTGAGGAAGCCTAAGCTTTGTGCTGCTTCTGCGGAAGTACGCTCAATATTTTGCTGCACATAAAGGCGTGCGATTTCATTCAGGGTATTGATTGCAATATCGGGTTCTTCGCTCTCAAGGGCTATTCCGATCATGCCGGACTCTTTGCCGCGCTCTGAGACGTCCAGTACTTTCTGGTAACGTAAAATTGTTGTCAGACGTGGGTAGCGGGTCACACTGAAGGTAGTGCCAGGGTTTGCCTTAAGCACTTCAACCTGAATGCTGATGCCATTTTGGCTGTAGCTCTGCCCCACTTGGCCTTTGATCAATAAGTTGTTGTCTTCATCGAATAGACTAAAGCTTCCTGCTTCACCGGTGACCAGGCTCAGCTCTTCGCCTAGCAACTCTTTAGGCAATTCTAATTGGGCAAGCTTTAGTTGCTCACCGCCCCAAGCAAAACTGTTCATTCCAAGCAGCGGGCTCGCTACGTTGTTTTCCGCAGAGGGTGTAAAGCGTCGCGCTATAAATTCGCCGATCAATGGGAAGTAGTTGGGCTCAACCTCGATATCCAGTTGCAGGTTATCAATTGCTGCGCCGATATTTGTACGTGACTTGATCAGCTCAATTTCTGTGGCCGATGGAGACTCTTTACCCAGCATGCTGCCGATATCAGAAAACCCCAGTGGATCATTCTTCTTGGCTTCAACCTGGATCAGCGCATTCGCTTGGTACACCGGTGTAGCCAGCAGGGCGTAGGCAACCCCCGCAGCCATAAACGCCCCGGTCACACCTGCGATCAACCATTTATGATCGAGCAGGGTGCCCAGCAGACCCATCAGGTCAATGTCGTCACTATCGTCTTCTTGGTCGTGGGGCTTTGTCACGGGTGCTTGCTGCATAAGTCGATTCTTTTTCTTCACAGATAATTCGAAAAATAGCTCAGCGTTTAATCCGCTGGGCCCATGCATTTACGGCGGCATCGATCAGCGCATACGCGTGCACAAAGGCAGGCTTGCCTTGACGGTATGGGTCGGGGATTTCGCGGTTGTCTTGCCATTTGCCCAGCAGGAATACTTTGCCTCGTGCTTCGGGGGCAATGCTCAGCACGCCGTCAATGTGGTTTTTCTCCATCACGAGGATGAGGTCAGACTCGTTGATCAGCGCAGAGTTCAATTGGCGGCCGCTGTGGTCGCTCAGGACGTGCCCGTGCTCCTCAAGAATTGAGCGCGCGGTTGCTTCGATGGGTTTATTTTTGAGTGCGCCAAGCCCTGCGGAGCTCACGACGATGTCGGAGGGTGCAAGGGCGACCCGCAGGAGATGTTCTGCGGTGGGGCTGCGACAAATATTGCCGACGCAGACGATCATGATTCGTTTAAACAAGGCAGCTTCCTTTGTGCCAAACATGCTCAGCCGGCGAGAGCACTTAACTATCGTCACGTCCGCTATTTCCATTCTCGGAAATGGGCTGTGTCCGCCAATAAGGGCTATGCGCACATCATGTTTGATGGGTCAATGGCCTGTGGGAGGCAACAGTTGCCCCTCTTTTAATGCTGATAAAAGGGCGGTGTGAACTTGTAGATGCGAAAATATTAACTGCGAAGGGTTGGCAATATCAACCTTTATATACCGCACGGGCCAGCAGACGCTATATATAGGCGTTTTCAATCTTTATTGGCGGACAATAAATAACATTTCATCTTCTTATTCCTGACTAAAAATAACATTTTCGGACTGGGAAATGTCATGCAGGCAGCCCCATGGTATTGCGCTGCATTGCATTTTCCCTTGGTTTTCAGTGTGTTCAGTGGGTTTTTGACTGCCAGGGGGCCTAACACAGCGGCTAATTTTTTGAAACCTTCGTTTCTGTGGTGACAGGGGTGCGCAGGGCGGGGTAGACGGGTTGACGGCTTTGGGCTGGCCTCCTTCAGGCAGGCTGCTGTGCTGCCAGTCATCAACTTGTGCGAGGCATGGCAGTTAGAAGTTAAACGCTCATTTGAATGGCCTAAGTTAAGGTGATATCAATTTGGCACCACTGTTCCGCTCTTGAAGAATATCTGCAGCGATAAGCGGTAATTGACGGGTAACTGTTCGGTCATATGGATATGCTCTTGAGCGCACGTTAATAACTCACTGTACTTATTCAATGCATTAAGTTTGGGCGTTCGTACTTAGTATCGATAGGTGATATGGGGGCGTTATTCGGTTGTTCCGTGTCATTTGGGGGTTCGAGCCGCCTTGTCAGCGCTCTGGGTTGTGGGGGGGCTTCAACGCTGCCATGCCCGCTGAGCGGTTATGGCCCATCCGTCGAAATGTCGGCCTGAGCAATTGACCGGATTCGCTCTAGGCAGTTAACTGTATATTCATACAGCTTAATAAGGGCGCGTGTCATGGGCTTCACTGTTTTGGGTCCTCTTGCTGAAGGTGGCATTCGCCTGCCGATGTACTCGTTCAGAATTCCTGCCGGTTTTCCGTCACCGGCCACCGATCATATGGAGAAGAAAATCTCGATGGACGAGATGCTGAACGTGCGGGCTGCGCATGTGTATCTGGTAACGATCGATGGCGACAGCATGCAGGGTGTCGGGATTTTCCCCGGGGATGTGGCAGTGGTTGACCGCTCGATCGAGCCTGCCCACGGGCATGTGGTAGTGGCGCTGCTCAATAATGATCCGCTCTGTAAGCGCCTGTGCCTGCGGGGCAAGAAGGTCATCCTGGGTTCGGAGAACCCCAGATACCCGGACCGCCATGTTATGGAAGGTGATGACCTTTCGATTTGGGGTGTGATCACTTATACCGTGCGCAGCCATGAGCATTAAGGTTGATCCGGTTTTCGCCCTGATCGATTGCAACAGCTTTTATGCCAGTTGTGAGCGAGTGTTTCGCCCGGATCTGGCGAAAGTACCCATTGTGGTGCTGAGCAATAACGATGGCTGTGTCATCGCCCGCAGTTATGACGCCAAACCCCATATCAAGATGGGCGAGCCTTACTTTCAGATCAGGCACCGCCTGGAGCAGTTGGGCATTGTGGCGTTTTCGTCCAACTATGCGTTGTACGGCGATATGAGCGAGCGGGTGATGAGCCTGATCGAGTCGCAGGTGCCGGCGGTGGAGGTCTATAGCATCGATGAGTGTTTTGCGGACCTGACCGGCATTGCCGATGTCAACGCCCTGGGCTGCCAGTTGCGCAGCCGGATCCTGCAGTGCACCGGGATTCCGGTAGGGGTCGGGATTGCCCATACCAAAACCCTGGCCAAGCTGGCCAATCACACGGCCAAGCGGCTGCAGGCGCAAACCGGAGGGGTGGTCAACCTGTGCACTGAACACCAGCGGCACTGGGTGTTGCGCAATACGGCGGTGAGCGAAGTGTGGGGGGTAGGGCGGCGCATGACGGCTCACCTGGAAGGCATGGGCATTCGCACGGCCATGGACCTGGCCAGCGCAGAGCCGTGGATGCTGCGCAAGAAGTTCAGCGTGGTGATCGAGAAAACTGCCCGGGAGCTGGCGGGCACACCGTGTCTGGAGCTGGATGAGCCTGATCCGCCGAAGCAGGAAATATGTTGCAGCCGCATGTTTGGCCAGCGTCTGACGACGGTGGCACCAATTAAAGAGGCGGTGGCGACTTATATGATGCGGGCCTCGGAAAAGCTCCGCGCGCAGAACTCTTATTGCACTAAGGTGCGAGTAAGTATTCGCACGGGCATGTTCAACCCTGACGAAGCCAAATACGCCAGGGGGGTGGTGGTGACGCTGCCATACCCGACCGATGATGTACGGCTGCTGACAAAGGCAGCGGTTGATGCGGTAGACAGCGTGTTTCAGCCGGGTTTCAGGTACAGCAAGGCTGAAGTGATGCTGCTGGATCTGCGTCAACCGGGGGAGTTTTCCGATGATTTGTTTGCAATTAACCAGCCGGTGCAGGCGACGAAGGTGATGTCGGTGCTGGATGAGATTAACCAGCGTTGGGGGCGGGGCACGCTACGGGCTGCCAGCGTGCCGGTGAATCCTGCATGGGGCATGCGTCGGGAGCTGATGAGTCAGGGTTATACCTCTCGGCTGGATCAGCTTTGGCGGGTGTCATAAGAGCAGCACGAGTGGGGGGGCAGGTGTGCCTTCCTTTTGTGAGAGCAGGCAACCCGGTATGCCTGCCGGATCGCGGTGCTGCCACCGCGGGCAAGCCCGGCTCCCACAAAGGTTGGTGCAGGTTCCCGGTATCTGTGGGAGCGCCACTCGACGCCCGATTGCCAGCGATGCAGGCAACCCGGTATGCCTGCCGGATCGCGGTGCTGCCATCGCGGGCAAGCCAGGCTCCCACAAAGGTTGGTGCGGTTCCCGGGTCTCTGTGGCTACAAGGTATGTGAAGTTAGGTAAATGTTGGATGCGGGCGATGCCGGCCTTGGTATAAGGCGGCGTTGTTTTCTGTTGATGTGAGAGTGCAGTAATGAAGTTGAAGTCTGTCGTTAAAGCCGTCCTTGTAGCGGTTGTGGTGTCGTCCTTGTCGGGCTGCTGGATGTTTATGCCGCCAGGCGGTGGCCATGGCGGGGGGCATGGTGGTGGTGGTGGTGGTGGTCAATATGGCGGTGGCGGTCCGGGCGGTCCGCGCTAGTTGCTGGCTTCGGTAGCACCTAGAGGTGTTTGACGAAGGCCAGGCAGGTTATATACAGCCCAAGGCCAAAGGTCAGGTGGGTGACCAGGCTTCTTTGTCGTGCCACCCACGGTCTGGCGGTGTTGGCCGCTGCCAGGCCCATGCCCCATGCGGGTTGCATGATCAGCCAGGGTGCAGCCACGCTGAGGATGCCTGTGAACAGTGCGGGCAGCAGGGTCGGATGTTCGAGCCAGGCGCTGCCCGCAACGGCCACGAGTAACCCGGCGAAAATAATGCCCGTCAGGTAATGCAAGGCCCAGCCGAGCAGGCGTTCGCAGGGGACAGGGGCTGCGCCGGCAATCGACGCGTGTGTGAATTGCCCCTGCAGCATATGTCCCAGCCAGCGGCCTACGAGTCTGTAGTCCAGCGATGGCACGTTAAATACCTGCTTCTTGATCACGGCCACAAGGTCCATGAACAGGGTCGCGCCTATGCCCACTCCGGTTGCGTTAATAAAGAGTTCGACCATGGTCATTTCAAATACCCCTTGCTGGACGTGGCTAGTGATTGCTTGAATCAACAAGTGTGCAAGTTCAAGTCGACTTGAGGTCAACCATGAAAGAGCTGGTCATTGGTGAAGTAGCGAGGCGTTCGGGTGTCCCGGCATCGACGTTGCGCTACTACGAAGAAAAGGGGCTTGTCCGCTCTATAGGGCGACGCGGCCAAAGCCGGGTGTTTGCCCCTGATGTGCTGGATAAACTGTCACTGATTGCCCTGGCCCAGGGGCTGACTTTTTCATTGGAAGATATTGCGCTTATGGTCGGCGCGGATGGCAGGCCCGCGCTTGATCGCGTGCAATTACTGGACAAGGCCGATGAGCTGGAACAGGTAATTGCGCGGCTCAGTGCTGCCCGTGATGAGCTGCGACGTGCTGCGGTGTGTCCTGCGGAGCGGCACGTGGAATGTCCGAGTTTTCAGTTGCTGCTCAAGGCGGCGGCACGGGGCAGCGGGCCCCGAAGCTGAGGGTGTAGCACCTGCCCGTGGCTGTGTTAGAGCGGCTGCGCTGCTTTGACGAAACGCCCGTGGTGCAATGCCCATAACGGTGCTTTACTCCATTTCTAGTACGCAGATTCGCAGGTTGTTGACGGAGTTCGAACCAATGGGCAGGCAGCCTGCACGTTAGCCCCGCACAGCTGCGACCCCGCCTCGAAAAGACTATTGAATTGCGTTGACAAAAAACCTGCTCAAGACCGGCAGGCTTCAGGGCGCCGTCTTCAGCAGCGTCTGTTTTTGCAGTGCGGCGCCCGAAGAAAAAAGCGTGATTAAGACTTTAACGTCCCACCGGAAACGCTCCGCCATCAGGTGGCCCCGGTTTGCCTAAACAACCGCATTTCTTGAGGGCTATACATGTCCGCCATGCCCGCCACGTTGCTGATCGTTGACAACGATGTACATGTTCGAAAGCTGCTTGAAGTTCTGTTGCGAGGGCAGGGGTATCAGACCCTGACGGCCGGGTCCGGTAAAGAGGCGCTGGCCATGGTGATGCAGCACGCGCCGGATCTGATCCTGCTCGATATCCAGCTGCCGGACATGGATGGCTACGCAGTCGCCCGCCACTTCAAGAGCAATTCTGCCACCGCCAATATTCCGATCATCATGCTCTCTGCGCAAAGTGATCAAAAAGCTCGCATCGCGGGCCTGGAAGCCGGCGCCGAGGACTTTCTCGGTAAGCCGGTAGTCAGTACTGAGCTGTGGTTGCGGGTGCGCAATTTGTTGCGGCTCACCGCATTTGGCGACTATCAGGCCGACCACAGCCTGATGCTCGAAGAGCGGCTGGATAAGTGCAGCACCGACCTGGAGCAGGCGCGCACGCAGAGCGACTCCGATAAGCACCTGCTGCATATGACCCACTACGACAGCTTGACCGGCCTGCCCAATCGCCAGCTTTTTTACACCACATTGCACATGGGCCTGACCCAGGCAGAGGTCAGGGGCTGGCAATTGGCAGTGTTTATTGTCGATCTCAACGACTTCAAGCGTGTCAATGACACCTGGGGCCAGGAGCAGGGGCACCGGATGTTGACCGAACTCGGCCAGCGTCTGGGCAGTTGCCTGAATGTCAGTGACACCCTGGGCCGTATGGGGGGCGAAGAGTTCGGGTTGATCCTGATGTTACGTGAAGGTCAATCCAATGCTCAGCAGATGGTTGACCGGATACGTGAAGTGCTGCACGAGCCTTTCAGCATTCTCGACCAGGAGGTGCCGATGACGGCCAGTATCGGGATTGCCCTGTACCCCGATGATGGCTCGGATGCGCACCGCCTGATCAAGCAGGCCAATACCGCGATGCACCGTGCCAAACAGGTAGGGCGCGATACCTACCGTTTTTACACCGCGCAAATGAATGTGGATGTTCTGGCGCGCCAGGAGCTGGTAGCCGCGCTGGGCGAGGCGGTGAGCAAGCAGGCATTCGAGGTGTTCTATCAACCGAAGATTGGCCTCGCAGATGGCCAGATCTGCGGGGTCGAGGCGTTATTGCGCTGGCCGCGCCCGGGGCTCGCCGCAATTTCCCCGGGCGTGTTCGTCCCCGTTCTTGAGAGCCTGGGGCTTATTTCCCGGGTAGGGCAGTGGGTTCTCGACACTGTTTGCCGGCAGATTGCCCTGTGGAAGAGTTCGGGCCTGGGGCCGGTGCAGGTGGCGGTGAACGTGTCGGCGCAACAGCTCATCGACGGCGATTTGGTCCATGACATCCGGCGCGCGCTTGAAGACCATCACGTAGAAGCCAAATGGCTGGAGGTCGAGCTGACCGAAAGCTCGCTGATGGTCAACACGCCGCATACCATCGCCAGCCTGCTAAAGCTCAGGGATACCGGGGTAAAGATCTCGATTGATGACTTTGGTACAGGCTATTCGAGCCTCGCGTATTTGAGCCGTTTCCCCATCGACAAGCTGAAAATCGACATCGCATTCATTCGCGAGGTCACCAACAATCCTCAGGACGCGGCCATCGCCCGGACCATCATTGAACTGGCCCACAGCCTTGATCTGCAGGTCATTGCTGAAGGTGTGGAAACCCGCGAGCAGCTGGCTTTTTTGACCGACAACGGTTGCGACCAGGTGCAGGGCTTTCTGTTTTGCCGACCCTTGCCGACAAACGAACTGGAGCCGCTGCTGCGCCAGCCGCGCAGTTTTATTTGAACCTGGCCAGCACCCCAAACCGCTAATCGCTGGTGCCACCTGCGCCAGCGATTAGCCAGGGTCAGGGGTAACTCACCACCTGGACCCAGTTCGCGCCTTTGCCCGAAGGCGCAGTGGCGTGGCGGGTGAGGGTGCCGTCTTTGGGGTTAATGGCATACACCCCGACCTGCGGGCTTTTCTCCCCGCTCACCAGCAACCATTGCCCCGAGGGATCGACTGCAATACCCCGTGGTTGTTGCTCGACTTTAATGTTCTGCACAAAGCCGGGCAGCCCCGTCTTGCTGTCGATGGCAAACACGCTGACCGTGCTGCCCGTGCGCTCGGAGGTATACAGGTAGCGTCCGTCCGGGGTCAGCTTGATATCCGCGGCCCATATCAGATTGGGCGCCAGTGGCGGTGGTGTCGGCTGGCCGGGCTTGATCATGGGCCGGGCGACCCCGCGTACCAGGCCAGAGTCCGCCGGTATCGCGCCGACGTCCGCGAGCCCGGTCAGGCGCCCGGTCTTCGGGTCGATGGCAAAGGTGGTGACACTGCCCGCCATTTCGTTAAGCAAATAGAGGAAACGATTGTCTGGTGAAATCACCGGGTGACGTGGACCGCTGCCTTCAGGCAGCTTGACCTGACCCAGGGCCGTGAGCTTGCCGCTGGCGGCGTCGAACTTGAATTCCAGCAGGTGATCGGCACCCAGATTGGCGGCGTATACGAAGCGGTTGGTGCCATCGACAATAATCGAATGCGCATTGGGCCCGGTCTTGATCACTTGCTGCACGTCATCGCTGACAACGCCGTCGTTATCGATCTTATTAACGCTGACCAGATCCTCGCCGTACGAGGCACCCAACAGGTAGTGACCGTTCTTGTCGGTCGAGATATAGGCCAGGCTGTCGGCCACGGTCGAGTTTTTCAGGTGCTTGAGGGCGCCGCTCTCAGGGTCGATAGCGAAGGTGGCCAAGGCATAAGGTTTGCCGCGAATGGAAGCATAGAGCTTGCTGTGATCGGGGCTCAGGGCCAGCGGCATGACGCCCGGACCGGCTTCGGTGGTGGCCAGGGGTTGCAGTTGGCCTTGTGCAGTCAACGTATAACTGCTGAGGGTGCCGTCGATAGCATTGGATACGTAGACATAGCTACTGGCCCAGCTCAGCGGAGTGAGGCTCATAAGAACGGCGCCGGCCAGGGTTTTCAGGGGTATAGCTCGAAGCATCGCAAGGTTTCCTTATTGTTATATGTTGTCGTACCTCTTCGCTTGATTGTTAGGTGGCTACCGTTGTTATGTCAATCTGTTTGTCGAGTGCCGCCGGTGCCCGCGATGCTTTATCACAAGCACCCTCTATGCCGACAGCCCCGGCGGTCCCGCGCCGCCCGGCGTATCCCTTCCAGCAACTTGCGGTATTCGCCAGCGCGATGACGTTAAGCAGATGCAACGGCACAAGCCTGAATGGCAGACGGTAAAACCGCGCTTTATTGATGCGTTGCAACTGTTTGGACTGGGCGCTTCGTGGGGTGGTTACGAAAGCCTGGTGATTGTCGCCGACCTCAAGGACAGCGAAAGCGCCCTGGATCGCGCGCTGAACCCGGTGTTGCGCCTGCATGTCGGGCTTGAAGATGTCGCCGAGCTGATCGAGGATCTGCAGCACGGGTTTGCCGCTGCAGGCGGCCGCGCACGAGCCTTGTGATTGGCGGATACGCAGCTCTACCGCCCTCTGTAGGAGCGAGCTTGCCAGGCAATGAAGAGCTCGCGAGCAGGCTCGCTCCTACAGGAGGGGCTCGCTCCAGGAAAATGTGGGAGCTGGCTTGCCAGCGATGTGCGTGATGACATCGCGAGCAAGCTGGCTCCTACGGGTCAGCTCCGGCGTTTACGGCGTACTCGCCATACCACCAGCAGGATCAAGACGATGACGCCTGCAGCCATCGCGCCTCGGGCCAGGGTGGCGAGGTGCGAGACGGGGCCGCCTGCGCGGGTTTGCTTGACCTGGGCCGCGCTGACGTTGACCTGTGGGTTGCCGTATTGTCCGGTCAGCCAGGTCGCCAGTGTCGCTACCTGCTGGTCGCTCAAGGTCTTTTCGAAACCTTGCATGCGGATGTCCTGGCCATCAGCACCCCGTTTCACGCCTTCCAGAATCACCATCACCAGGTTGGCCGGATTGCTGCGTCCGACCGCGGTGTTGTGCAACAACGAGGGCAGTCCGCCTTCGAAGCTGCCCTGGCCCTGGGCCTGGTGGCAGGAACTGCAATAGGCATCGTAGATCTGGGCACCGGTCATTTTGTCGCCATCAGCCGGCAACGCTACGCCACGGATGCTGTTCAGCTCGTCGGTGGCTTGACCCAGGGCATACACCGGTTTGCTGTCAGCCGGGTTGTGCTGCGCAGGCAGGGCCTTGAGGTAAACGGCAATGGCCTTGAGGTCGCTGTCGCTCAGGTGTTGCAGGCTGTGATCCACGGCTTCGGCCATCGGCCCGGCAGCTTGTGCCTTGCCCCGGGCTTCGCCGGTTTTCAGGTACGCCACCAGCTCAGAATTGTCCCAGCCACCGATACCGCTGTTGAGGTCGGAGGTGATGTTGGGCGCGTGCCAGGTTCCCACATCGCCGCCCGCCAGTTCTTTGGATGCCACTTCGGCCATCAGCAGATTGCGCGGGGTGTGGCAGGTGCTGCAGTGGGTCAGGCCCTGGACCAGATAGGCACCACGGTTCCACTCGGGACCGCGGCCGGTATCGGCAACGAAGGTGCTGTTGTCGAGAAACAACAGGTTCCACGCGGCCATGGACAGGCGAATGTTGAACGGAAACGGCAGGTCGGTGGCTTTGGTCGGTGCATCCACCGGCTCCACTGCGTTCATGAAGTAGGCGTACATATCCTTGATATCTTCATCGCTGACTTTGGCGTAAGCGGTGTAAGGCATGGCGGGATAAAGATGCTGGCCATCGGCACGCACGCCCTTGCGCAGGGCATCGCTGAACTGCTCCAGGCTGTAGTTGCCGATACCGGCGGTTTTCGACGGGGTGATGTTGGTGGCGATGATGTCGCCGATCGGCGTAGGCAGCGCCAGGCCCCCGGCAAACGGCTTGCCGCCGGGCACGCTGTGGCAGGCAACGCAGTCACCGGCAGTGGACAGGTACTGGCCACGCTTGATCTGTGCGTCATCGGCTGCATTGACGTTGAGTGCCAGCAGCATCATCGCGGTAAGGGAAGTAAGACTCCAGTTCATGGCTTAGCCCCGTCCCTGTTCAGTGGCAATAATCCGGTTCGGCAAGATGTGTTGCGCGGTGCGCAAAGTCAGTGCCGCAGCGGTCAGGGTTGAGTTCATCGTGGCCGAAGTCGGCATCACACCGGTGCTGCAAATGAACAGGTTGTCGTGGTCGTGGGTACGGCCATAGCTGTCGCACACCGAGGTCTTCGGGTCGTTGCCCATGCTCATGGTGCCGGTGATGTGCTGGTTGTTGGCAAAGCTGCCTTCGGCGCTATAGCGCAGATTGGTGGCGCCCATCATTTCGGCAATCCGTGCGAAGTCTTGGTGGGACCGCGCCGTACCCTTGCGGGTGTATTCGTCGATGGCGTAGTTGACCTTGGGTTTGGGCAGCCCCAGCTTGTCTTTCTGATCGCTCAGGCTGATGCGGTTCTCAGGGTTGGGCAGGACTTCCAGCACGTCCTTGAGGCTCATTTCGAAGGCGGCGCGGTGGCGCAACTGCTTCTCGAATTCGGCACCGTAGACCCCGGCCGTGATCAGCGCGTCAGTGGCACCGTTGACCCGGGAGATATTGGTGAAGTCCAGGCGATACGGAGCATGCTCGGAGCGGAACTCACCATCGCGCATGGTGTTGATCGAACTCGGGCTTTGCGGGCCGCGGCCCAGCCACAGTTCTTCATCGGCATCGAAGGTCAGCGAGGTGCTCGGGTGGTCCATCAGGTTGCGGCCCACCATGCCGGAGCTGTTGGCCAGGCCGTTGGGGTACTTGTCGCTGGCAGACATCAGCAGCAGTTTCGGGCTTTCGATGCCGTTGGCGGCAAGGATGAACGTCTTGCCGGTAACCCGGTGCGATTGTTTGTCCGCGTCGAAGTAGTGCACGGCCACGATATGGCCCTGGTCATCATGTTCGATGCGATAAACCACGGCGTTGACGTGCAGTCGGGCGCCTGCGTCCACTGCGGTCTGAATCGCGATGCCGCCATGGTATTGCGCGTCAATCGGGCAAATCGGCTGGCAGCTGTTGTTGCCACAGCAGGCCGGGCGTCCGTCATAGGCGCGGCTGTTACGGGCGGTGGTGTTACCCACTACCGGGAACGCCGGGGCCAGGCGTTCGCGGATGCGGCGCATGGCGTAGGGCTCGGTCACGGGCTCCATCGGGAACGGCTGGGTGCGGGGTGAACCGGTGTTTTCAGCGCCTGACACGCCCCAGATCTCTTCCGCCTGCTGATAGAAAGGGTCGAGTTCTGCGTATGTCATGGGCCAGTCGACGCCCAGGTTGTACAGGGTCTTGATCCGCATGTCGCCGGGCACCAGGCGCCATGCCTGCGCGGCCCAGTGCCAGGTGGTGCCGCCGACGCCGCGGATGTATTCGGCCGGATACGGGTAAGGGCCGCCCTGAACCAGATAGCCGTTGTCGGTGGGCTTGTAGATCGGGTGCGCAGCGATGTCGCTGCAGGTATAGGGCGACATCCAGTCACTTTTACGTGTCGAATTGCGGAATGCGGCAACCACCCGCCCGCGATCGATAGGGCCGCCTGCTTCAAGAATCAGCACCGAGGCGCCTTGTTTGAGCAGGTGAGTGGCAGCCATGGCGCCGCAGATACCCGAGCCGATGATGACGATGTCCGCGGACAGTTGATCAGACATTGTTCACCTCTTTTTTCAATTCGACTGTCGGGTTGCGAGCCCAGCTTCCATAAGTGCCATAGGCATACGTAGGGGGCTTGAGCACATCAGCGACGATCTGCGCATTCAAGGCGTGTTCGTATGCCAGGCAACGGGCCTGGGCACCGCTGCCGACTACGCCCATGAACCAGGCCAAGGCCACTTTGCGCGGCACGCTGGCCAGGGACGATTTCTCGTCATCCAGGGTCTTTTGCAGTTGCATGGGGTCAATCTGGCGCTCATTGATCAGCACCAGCAGCTCTTTGGCTGCCTGCGCAAAACCGGGGTCTTGTTCAACCAGTGCTTTGAACAGCATGCCGGCCAGCACCGGGTCGAGGCTTTGACGCCCGGCGATGATCGCTGACAGCGCCACAAAGGCACCTTGTTCTGGTGTGTCGACCGTTTCGGCTAAGGCGAAGGGAATCAGGGACGCGGTATAAGCAGTCAAGAGTCCTTGCAGCAGCACGCGCCGCGTAGGCTTTTTCAGATCATTCAGGCAATTCATGGTTCTTCCTGTCGTTGCAGGTTTTAGTTATGGGGGTGCAGCATTTGCGCAATCAACGATGTGATTGCGCGGGAAGGGCACTGGCGGTGGTTAGTCGCCAGAGAGGGGCGCGCAACAATAACAAATGTTTAGCTAACTATCTTTAATTGTTTCAGTGCCATGGCCGCTGTTACATAAGCGCCAGAATGCGCTGGCCCAGTGCTTCGGCGCTGGCTTGTGACTGGATGTTGGCAAACCCCAGCAGAAGAGCCGATTGAGGTGGGTATTGCTGGCTCCATTCACTCAGTGCTTCGGCGAACAGACCGTGCTGGCGCATGCGTTGCACCAGCACGGTGTCCGATTGCGAGCCCTTGAGATGCATGATCAGGTGCATGCCGCCGGGGTTGGCATCGATGCTGACATGCTCGCCCAGTACGTTGTTCAGCCCGCGCACCGTCAGTGCGCGACGTTCGCCATACAGTTTGCGCATGCGCTGGATATGCCGGGCAAAGTGACCTTGCGCCATAAAGGAGGCGACGATGGCCTGGGTCAGTTGCGGGCAACCACCGCGAAAAATCTGGCTGATACTTTCAAAGCGCGCGATTTGCGCCTCGGGCACCACCAGATAAGCCAGGCGTATCCCCGGAAACAGCACCTTGCTGAAGGTGCCGCTGTAAATCACCCGCCCATCGCGGTCCAGGCTCTTGAGTGCCGGCAGCGGACGACTGATGTAGCGGTACTCGCCGTCGTAATCGTCTTCGACAATCCAGCCCTGTTGCCGGCTGGCCCAGGCCAGCAGTTGCTGGCGGCGCGGCAGTGTCAGCGATACACACAGAGGGCTCTGGTGGGCGGGGGTGACCACGGCCGCACGAAACCGGTCGTCCATGGTCCGGGGCAAACATATGCCGTCCTGATCCACGGCAGTGGCGACTGCCTCTATACCCAAGTGCCCGAGCAACTGGCGGGTAGGCGGATAACCGGGGTCTTCCACCAGCACCCGGTCGCCCGGTTCGAGCAATGCATGGGCGATCAGCGACAGAGTGTCCCGATACCCCGTGGTGATGAACACCTGGGACGGGGCACAGCTAATCCCGCGGGCAACCTGTAAATAGCTGGCAATGGCGATGCGTAACGCTTCCAGGCCCTGGGCCGGGGGCAGGGCCATGTCCTCGACGGTGGCGCTGCGCACGCAACGTGCGCCGATTTGGGCCCAGGTTTTACGGGGGAAAACGTCCAGCGCCGGCAGGCCCATTTGAAAGGGCAAGATCTGCGGTTGCTGGCGCAGGGCCGGGCTGGCTGTGCCAGGGGCGGTTGTCGGTTCAAGCTTACTGCTGATCCCTTGCGCCACCACCGTTCCTGCCTGGCCCCGCGCGTGCAGATAGCCTTCGGAGCTCAGCAATGAATACGCGCCATCCACAGTGCCTCTGGCCAGTCCCAGTTCTTTGGCCAGAGCCCGTGCGGCGGGCACACGCTCACCGGGTTTGAGCGAGCCGTTGGCTATGGCCGCACGAAAGCGTGCGTAGAGCTGGCGGTAAATGGGTTCACTGGAGGTCGGGTCCAGCGGGGAAATACGCGGCACAGTGGTTTTCATGGTCTGCCTGAAGGAATCATGGCCTATGGAAGAAGGCAATTCATGGCTCTTTTTGATAGAGCCATGAGCCGGCACTATGGTCTCACCTAATGTGCCACTGCAAGGACAGTCATGAACCCGCGTATCGATTACTCCAAGGCTTCACCCGAGGGCAACAAGGCATTTGCCAATGTCTACGCCTGTGTGCAAAACAGCGGTCTGCCAAAAGCGTTGATCGACCTGGTGTATCTGCGGGTATCGCAAATAAATGGCTGTGCCTACTGCATCGATCTTCACTCGCGCGATTTGCTCAAGCACGGCATGGCCGTTGAAAAGCTGGTGTTGTTACCGGTGTGGCAAGAAGGGGGCGAGTTGTTCAGCCGGCGTGAGCGGGTTGCGTTGAGATGGGCACAAAGCGTGACCCGGGTAGAGCAGAGCGGGGTAAGTGATGCTGACTATGAACAGGCGGCGGCTGAATTCAGCGACAAGGAACTGGCGGACCTGACCTATGCCATCGGCCTGATGAACGCCTTCAACCGCTTCGGCGTGGCCTTTCGCATGACCCC
The DNA here is from genome assembly GCF_001294575.1 of Pseudomonas versuta. Classification (NCBI taxonomy): domain Bacteria; kingdom Pseudomonadati; phylum Pseudomonadota; class Gammaproteobacteria; order Pseudomonadales; family Pseudomonadaceae; genus Pseudomonas; species Pseudomonas versuta. The sequence continues at coordinate 2,173,630 of NZ_CP012676.1, read as the reverse complement.
GGCAGCGGCCCGGGGGTAATCGGGCCTCTTGCTCTGTCACATTCACCACATAACCCTGTAGGAGCGAGCTTGCTCGCGAGCCTTTTCAATGCCTCGACCAAGAGCTTGCCTCGCGAGCTTCTCGAGAATCTCGCGTTCACTCGGTCATCAGTATCGGCTCGATAAAAAGCTCGCGAGCAAGCTCGCTCCTACAGACAAGCTCGCTCCTACAGTAGGGGGGCGGTCAGGCGTTACTCAGAACTTCCAGCTGACCGAAGCGGTCAGGTTGCGCGGGTCGCCGTAGTTGCTCTGCCCATAGCGCACGCTTTGCAGGTACTTCTGGTTGGTGAGGTTATCCAGGTTCAGCTGGGTGCTCCAGTGCGGGTCGATGTCGTAGCTGGCCATCAAACCCACCAGTGCATAGGCCGCCTGGTTTGCCGCAGCCGCGGCGTCGTTCTCGATCTTGCTTTGCCATTTCAGGCTGCCACCCACCTTGACCTTCGGCGCCATCGGCAGTTTGTACGTCATGGAGGAGGTCAGGGCATTGCGCGGGATGAATTTGCGCCCGCGGTCATTGTCGGCATCGGTGATGTAGACGTAGGTGTAGCCGCCGCTGATTTGCAGGCCCGGCGCTAGTTCGCCGGATGCCTCAAGCTCGATCCCGTTGCTCTTGTAGGACATGCCGTCGTACAGGTAGCCGCCCAGCGCCGGGTTGAAGCCGGCATAGGTCGCGACGTTGTCCTGTTTGGTGTGGAACACTGCCGCGCTGACATCCAGTTTGTTGTCCAGCAAATGGCCCTTGATGCCTGCTTCGTAACTCTTGCCTTCCAGCGGGTCGATCACTTTGCCCTGGGTGTTGAGGTAGTACTGGGGATTGAATATCTCGGTGTAGCTGGCATACAGCGAGTAGTGCGGGGTCAGGTCGTAGACCACGCCCGCATACGGCGTGACCTTGCCGTGGATGCTCACATCCCGGGCCGAGCCGTAGTTCTCGCCGTCGCTGTCGGCGCTGAGCATGCGTGCCCCGGTGATCAGGTGCAGATCGTCGGTCAGGCTAAAGCGTGCACCGGCGTAGACACTTTTCTGGCGGTCGGTGTAGTTCGAAGTATCAGCGGCGTTGGCGATGTTGTAGGTGGGCTTGGGGATGACCCCGTTGAGGGCATCTTGCAGCGAGACGTCGGTGTAGTACGACGATGTGCCATACAGCGAAGTCTCCTGGGTGCGCGAGCGAGCCACGTTGGCGCCGAAGGTCAGTTGGTGTTCACGACCGCCAAGGGTGAAAGGGCCGCTGAAGGAGATGTCGCCATCCAGTTCCCGGGTCTTGTCCTTGTAGTTGGAGGCAAGGCCGGTGAAACCGGTGGCCGAGCCGCTGTTGCCGTACACGTAGAACATGTTGGTGTCTTCGCGGTGCTCCATGGCGGTCAGGGTCAGCGTCGACTTCCAGTCATTGGCGAAACTGTGTTGCCACTCGGCAAAGGCGCGGGTGGTGTGCACGTCCCAGTACACCCACGGCTGGGCAATGCTGGAGCGGGTGCTGCTGTAGTGCAGCGCCTTGCCGCTGGCATCGGTCAGCGGCAGCGCGCCCCAGCTGGCGCCGTTGGCATTGGTCTTCTGGTCTTCGATGCCCAGAGTCAGGGTGTCGTTGTCAGTCAGGTCGAAGGCCAGCAGGCCGCTGAAAATATTCTTCTCCCGCGAGTAGCGGTCCAGGTAGGAATTGCCCACCTCGTTGGCGTAAATCACCCGTCCGCGCACATTCCCCGAGTCGGTCAGAGGCCCGGAGACATCGAGGTCGACGCGGCGTTTGTCCCAGGAACCGGCACTGACACTGACCTTGGCTTCGGTGTCATAGGTGGGGCGTTTGCGCACAAAGTTGACCGTGGCCGAGGGGTTGCCGCTGCCGGTCATCAGGCCGTTGGCACCGTGCAAAATGTCCACTTGCTCATAAGGCGCCGTGTCGATATCGCCCACCAGCAACCCGCCATTCAATGGCATCCCCATGCCGTCGTACTGGAAGTTGGTGATGTCGAAACCGCGGGCCGTGAAGTAAGTACGATCGGTCTCGATCTTCTGCACGTTGACCCCCGGAGTACTGTCCAGCACGTCGCGGATACTGTTGAGTTTGAAGTCATCCAGTTGCTCGCGCTTGATGCTGGTCACGCCTTGTGGAGTTTGCCCTGCGGTCAGGTTCAGCCGCGTGGTGCTGGCATTCGGCCTGGCCTGATAACCCTGCGGCGCGTCCTCACTGTCGCCAGTGATGCTGGTGGAGGGCAGGTCCAGGGTGTCGGCAACGGCACTGTTGAGAACGCCCAGGGCGATCAGCGTGAGGGCTGACGTGGGCAGGGTGAATATTTTGCGCATGATCTGCGAATACTCCGGGCAAGGAACTGCGTAAACGAGAATTGGTTACAAATTTTCACATTTGCGTAAATAACAATCAATGCTATTTACCAATCTTTACGATTCGCGTTTGCCGGAGGGGGTGTTCATGCAGTTGAAGGACTGACGGACTGACTGTAGGAGCGAGCTTTTGGCGATTTGAGGTGCCATATGGATAGAGCTCGCGAGCAAGCTCGCTCCTACAGCTTCAGATTTCAGATTTCAGATTTCAGGTTGTTATTGGTCGATCAGGATTTTCGGGTTGGAGTTGCCCCATACGGTGTACAGGTCGGCAAGCAGCGCGCCGTTGATGTCTTCGACTTCTGCCTGGCTGATTTGCGCCTTGCCCTGCTGGCCGAACAGCACCACTTCATCACCGCTTTTCACATCCGTGGCATCGGTGACGTCAACCATCAGTGTGTTCATCGACACTTTGCCCACCACTGGCACGCGGTGGCCGTTGATCAGCACGATGCCTTTGTTGGTGAACGCACGGCGGTAGCCGTCGGAGTAGCCAACCGTGATGTTGGCCAGTTTCGAGTCACGGCCCAGGGTGTAGGTGCGGTCATAACCGACGGTATTGCCCTTGGGGTAGCTGTTGACCGAGGCCACGTGGGACTTGAACTGCATCACGCGCTTGTAATCGGTGTGCGACGGCACGGTGTCACCGAACAGCGCGCCGCCCGGGCGGACCATGTCCAGGTGCGACTCGGGCACTTCCAGGGTGGCGAACGAGTTGGCGGCATGCAGGGTTATTTTGCTGCGATCGAGCCCGGCAACATTCATCAGCCACTCTGCCTGCTGATTGAAGGCCTTGAGCCCGGCGCGTACGTCGTCGGCATCCTCGACCGCGAAGTGGGTCATGATCGCCCGTATTTCCAGGTTCGGCACTTTGGTGATGGCGACCGCGTCACGGCGACCTTCTGCGGTGGTCATCTCAACGCCGTTACGGCTCATGCCGCTGGAGTTCAGCCCCAGGTGTACCACCAGCGGGCGGCCGTGCTGCTCGGCAATCAGGCTGGCCTTGACCGCGAAATCGAGGTTGCCCACCAGTTCTTCCATGTTGTAGGGCAGTGCCGCTTCCAGTTCGCTGAGGGCGGCGGTGCGTACGCGGATCAACTGGCCCTTGAAGCCGCTTTCACGCACCACACGGGCCTCTTCGTTGCTGGCGACCCCGACACAGGGAACGCCCATGGCAATCACTGACGGCATCAGCAGACCGATACCGTGACCGTAGGCATCAGCCTTGAGTACGGCGCAGATTTTCGACTTGCCATCCAGGGTGGTTTGCAGCACCCGGATATTGTTTTCAAAGGCCGCCTTGTTGATTTCGACCCAGGCATTGCTGTCCTGGGTATTGACCTGCGCGACACCATTGGTCATCGACAGGGGCGGGGCGGCGAAGGCCGGGTTTTGCAGCAGAGCCATGCCTAAAGAGAGGGCGAGCAGGGTGCGAGTGAAGGGCATTATCGGAGTTTCCATACATTATTTTTAGGGAGGGGCGGTAGGGCGGGCCGATACTAGAAGTGACGCCGGGTAAAGTCACTCCCCTGGCCGCGGATCTGTCTCATTGTGTCGTGATGCCGATGATCTGTGGCCGATCCCCAAAGCTTGGCTATGCTCGAAAGTTTGCGGGGGGACGCGTGCGATGATTACTGATCCGGAAATGTGTTTACGGTTGTTGTTGGCGGCCTTGCTGGGCTGTCTGATCGGGCTTCAACGCGAGCATCTGTTTTGGTCCGCAGGGCTTCGCACCCACATGCTGGTGTGTACCGGGGCCTGCCTGTTCATGATGGTTTCGGCCTTTGGTTTCGAGCAGGCGCTGACCATGCCCGGTACCCGACTGGACCCTTCGCGGATCGCGGCGCAGGTGGTGACCGGCATCGGCTTTTTGGGGGCGGGCTCAATTTTGCAGCGGGGTGCCGTGATCAGGGGCCTGAACACGGCGGCCAGTTTGTGGGCAGTGGCCGCCATTGGCCTGTCGGTGGGCGGCGGGCTGTATACGCTGTCGGTGGCGGCCGCAGTCTTGATCCTGGTGATTCTGGCGATCCTTGGACCGCTGGAGCGAAAGTACCGCGATTACCTGAAGGTGCACGTGGTCAGGCTGGTGGCTCCGACCGGTACCCTGACAATGAACCGGCTCAAGGAGGTATTGGGTGCCCGGGCCGATAACATCAAGCATCTGGTGACCGAGCGGGGGCCGGTCCACGACACGGAATTCGTCACCATCGAGTTCAGGAATACGTCACGGCTGGAATACAACGCCATCGTCAACGACATCCTCGGCATACCGCAGGTTACTGAAGAGCAGGCTGTTCAGTAACTTGCGGTCTGGCAGCGGTCACGACTTGCTGTTGGCTCGCCCCGGGTAATTGAGCACGAACTGCACGTGCGCCTTTACACCGGTGGCCAGGGTCGCGTCATCGGCGGTGAAGTAGGGGCTGTGATTGTTGGGGGCCGAGGCCATGTCCTGGTCTGCGGGAGTGGCCCCCAGAAACACGAACAGCCCCGGGACTTTTTGCGCGTAATACGAGAAGTCTTCGCTGGGCGACAGCGATGCAGGCAGGCGCTCAACCTTGCCCGGCGCTGCCAGTTCCAGCGCCGGCACCATGGCCTCGGTCAGGATCGGATTGTTGACGGTCACCGGGGTATGGTTGGTCACCTGCAGATCGGCCCGGGTCTCATAGGCACTGGCAATGCCCTGAACCAGCGGCGGCATTTTTTTCAGGATGGTGTCGCGGATCGCCGGGCTGTTGCTGCGGATGGTCCCGGTGAGTTCGACTGTCTGCGCGATGATGTTGCTGGCCGAGCCGCCATTGATGGTGCCGACACTGACCACGGCCATGCCCTGGCTCAGGTCCGCACGACGACTCACCAAGGTCTGCAGTGCGCCAATGATGGCGCCGCTGGCAACAATCGGATCAACCCCGCTCCAGGGTGCCGAGCCATGGGTTTGCTGACCGTCCACGGTGATGCGGAACTGATCGCTGCTGTTAAGTACCGTTCCGGCTTTGTAATACAGGTGCCCGGTCGGGTAGCCCGCCATCACGTGAACCCCGAACACGGCTTCAACCTTGGGCGAGTCCAGTGCACCGTCACGGATCATGGCCTGGGCTCCGATCAGCGTATCGGTTTGCGAGTCGTCCACATCGGCGGCGCCTTCTTCGGCCGGCTGGAACAGGAACACCACCGTACCGGCCACCTGGTCCCGATGCTCGGCCAGTACCCTGGCTGCGCCCAACAGCATGGCGGTATGGGTGTCATGCCCACAGGCATGCATGACCGGCACGGTTTTACCCAGGCGTACGCCAGTGGCTTTACTGGCATAGGGCAGGTCGTTCAGTTCCTTGACGGGCAGCGCGTCCATATCGGCACGCAGCGCCACCACCGGGCCGGGGAGGCCGCCCTTGAGCACGCCGACCACACCTGTCTTGCCGACCTGGGTACGCACTTCGAGACCCAGCGCCTTGAGTCGATCGGCCACCAGCGCTGCGGTTTTAACCTCCATATTGCCCAGCTCGGGGTTCTGGTGAATGGTATGGCGCAGGTCAATCACCTCCTGGTTGACTGAGGCTACAGCCGGGTCAACCCAGCTCAGGTCGGCGGCCTGGGTCGTGGTCACGGTCATTGCGCTGAGCAACGCAAGGTATAAGAGACCAGGTCGTAGGGGCATGGGCATGGCGGTTCACTTCTTGTTGTTTTGGATCCGGGCAGGGTATGTGGTTGCCTTGACGGGTTCAAAGGCCGGCAGCCGAAAAGTGTTCGATTACCGGGCATTGGCGGTGGGGCCTCCATCGCTGCCATCGCGAGGCTCGCTCCTGCAGGGGGGGCAGCGATGTTGCTCAGGTGTCCTTGAAAATAGCCATCAGCAAGGGGTCATTCAAGTACGCCACATTGAGCCGGGTCCAGGGGTTGATCCGCGACTGCTCGGGGGAAAAGATGTGCCCCGGGGCAATCATGAAACCCTTGGGCAGCAGTTGGCGAGTCAGCTCCCGGGCATCGTCAATGTGCTTGAACCTGGCCCACAGGTAGAGGCTCTGCTCAGGGCGGCAAAACACTTGGGCGCCAATCTCGTCGAGCATCTGCAGGCCGGCCGTCGTCGCGGCCTTGAGCCGTTCCTGAAGGCGGATCAGATGCCGCAGGAAATGCCCCTCCATCAAAATCACATCCACCGTGCGCTCACAGAACTCCGATGAGCTGGTGTGCAACAGCATCTTCAGGTCACCCAGTTCGTCAATCAGCTCCTTGCTGCCGGCGATGAAGCCGACCCTGAGTGCGGCCGAGACCGATTTGGAAAAGCTGCCCACATACAGTGAGTGCCGGAGCTGATCCAGTGCCGAAACCTTGATGGCCGAAGCCGGCTTGAAGTCGGCCAGTGCATCGTCATCCACCAGAATAAAATTGTGCGCCTGTGCCAGTTGCACCAGGCGATGGGCAACGCCTGGCGAGATATCGGAACCGGTAGGGTTGTGGCCCACCGATTGAATGAAGAACAGCTTTGGCTTGTGCAGGCGCAGATGCTGCTCCAGCACCTGGATGTCCGGCCCGTCGGGCAAACGCGGTACTGGCAGCATGCGCGCACCTTGCAGTTGCAGCTTGCCGAACAGGGGGTAGTAGCCGGGGTCTTCCACCAGCACCGTATCGCCCGGGGCAACAAAGCGCCGCACGATCAGGTCCAGTGCATGGTTGGCCCCATGGGTGGTGACGATTTGCCGGGGCGTGGCGCTAATCGAATAGCTCGCCAGCTTCTGTACCAGGTGCTGGCGCAGGCCGGCGTTCCCCAGGCGGTTGCCATAGCGAAACAGGGTGCTGACGCCGGTGCGCATGATCTGCCGGGTGAATTTGTCCAGCCGCATGTCCATCAGCCAGTCCACTGGCGGGAAGCCTTCGCCAAGCGGCGACTGGCCGGGCTCGCGGACAAATTGCTGGCGCATCAGCCATACCGTGTCCATGGCCCGGGCGTAGGGCAAAGGGTCATCGGATTCGTGAGTGGCAGGGGCGCCAGGGCGCACGAAGAAACCGAGCCCGTGACGGGCCTCGACCAGGCCTTGGGACGCCAGTGATTCGTAGGCGTTGATCACCGTATTTTTTGAATGGCCGAACAGGCGCATGCATTCACGCAGCGACGGCAAACGATCGCCTGCGCGGTATGTGCCATTGCCGATTTGCTCGACCAGCGAAGCCGCCAGCTGCTGGGCGAGTGTGACGCGCGTCATGGTCTGGAGTCCCGAAAATCAGAGGAGGGTACAGCTTGGGTACTGTTTGTCCGAACTGTACCTTTTACCCGGGGCCAAGGCGAATTAGGGTGCAAGTCAAATAATAAAGATCACAGGATTTATTCATGAGCATTGATTCGCGTCTTCCTAGGTTCCGCAGCATGACGCCAGCCGCGCGTCTGGGGCACTTGCAAGAGGTGCTCAAGCTGAGCGCCGACGACGTTGCCCTGCTCAGCGATGCGGGCGCACTGGCACTTGAAGTCGCCGACGGGATGATCGAAAACGTCATTGGCACTTTCGAGCTGCCCTACGCCGTTGCCAGCAATTTCCAGATCAATGGCCGGGACGTGATCGTGCCGATGGTGGTTGAAGAACCCTCGGTGGTGGCTGCCGCTTCCTTCATGGCCAAACTGGCACGTGAGGCCGGGGGCTTTCAGACCTCAAGTTCGCTGCCGCTGATGCGTGCCCAGGTGCAGATTGTCGAGGTGTCGGACCCGTACAACGCCCGCCTGAGCCTGATGCGGCGCAAGGACGAAATCATCGAGCTGGCCAACCGCAAGGATCAGTTGCTGAACAGGCTCGGTGGCGGTTGCCGCGATATTGAGGTGCATACCTTTGCCCAAAGCCCGCGCGGGCCGATGCTGGTAGCCCACCTGATTGTCGATGTGCGCGATGCGATGGGTGCCAACACCGTGAATACCATGGCCGAAGCTGTCGCGCCGTTGATGGAAGAAATCACCGGCGGCAAGGTGCGCCTGCGGATTCTGTCCAACCTCGCCGACTTGCGTCTGGCGCGGGCCCAGATCCGCGTGGCCCCGCAGTTGCTGACCACCGCTTCGTTCAAGGGCGAGGACGTGATTGAAGGCATTCTGGATGCTTACAATTTTGCGGTGGTTGACCCTTACCGCGCCGCCACACACAACAAAGGCATCATGAACGGGATCGACCCGCTGATCGTTGCCACGGGCAATGACTGGCGAGCGGTCGAGGCGGGCGCCCACGCCTATGCCTGCCGCAATGGTCATTACGGCTCCCTGACCACCTGGGAAAAGGACGCGGCGGGCAATCTGGTCGGTACTCTGGAAATGCCCATGCCCGTGGGCCTGGTGGGCGGCGCAACGAAAACCCATCCGCTGGCCCAGCTGTCGTTGCGCATCCTTGGCGTGAAAACCGCCCAGGAGCTGGCAGAAATTGCCGTGGCCGTGGGCCTGGCGCAAAACCTCGGCGCGTTGCGGGCGCTGTCTACCGAAGGCATACAACGTGGACATATGGCCTTGCACGCCCGCAACATCGCCCTGTCTGCGGGAGCCCGTGGCGAAGAGGTGAGCTGGCTGGTCGCACAAATGGTCGACGCCGGTGATGTACGTGCCGACCATGCAGCAACGTTGCTCAAACAAAAGCGCGGGCTGTAAGACTGCCCCGCCAACCCTGTAGGAGCGAGCTTGCTCGCGAGCCTTTTCAATGCCGCGACCAAGAGCTCGCGAGCAAGCTCGCTCCTACAGGGGTAGGCGCCATCTCTTCACCGCCATAACAATAAAAGTGGGAGAACCCTTTGAAACCCGAACTGTACGAAGTATGGGGCGACACGGTTGACGCCCGTCACCTGGTGTACGCCATCGCCATTGGCGCCGTGGTCAGCCTCAGCGCATTTTTCGTGGCCCAGCATTTTCTGCTGATGTGGGTGGAGTCGGCGCAGATGGCGCGGGCCTACGCGATGCTGGTGGGCATCCTCGGCTGTCTGGCTGGCGGGGCCATCAGTGCCACCCTGTTTAAACCCAAACGCCATGTGGTCGAGCATCAGGCTGACCCGGCATGGCGCGCGCAAGTGCTGGTGGAATTGCAAAACGAATTCGGCGACCTCGGGCGGCTCGCTGACTTGCCGCCAGAAACCGTGGCCGAGCTTCGGGAAATGGACCTCTACGATCTGTTCGCCAACTATGAAAAAAACCTGGCAGCCGCCCCGGTTGCGGACGCGGCCAGTGGCCTGAGTGTCAGTGGGAGCCGGTCATGATCGCGCCCTTGCTGGACCAGATTCTGATCGCGCTGGGCATGGGTATTTTGGGCGCGGTGATTTTTGCCGGTATCGGGCTGATTTCCGGCAGCGATGAAACCACCACCCTGGCGCCCCTGACCCTGCTGGTGGTGTTGCTCGGGGTTCCGGCGCCTGGCGTGCTGACCTTTTTTCTCGCCGGGGCGGTGGCCAAACACATGACCCATGCCGTGCCCACTGCACTGCTGGGCATCCCCGGCGATACCCTGGCCACGCCGCTGATGCGCGAAGCCAACCTGCTGCGCAAGCTCGGGGTGCCGCACATCGCCTTGCGCAAGATGATCTCGGGCGCGGTGATCGCCGCCTTGATTGCAGTGCCGATGGCCGTATTGTTCGCGGTGATGCTGGCGCCGTTCGGCGACACCATCAAGCGCACCGCACCGTGGATTTTCCTGGCGGCGGCAGTTGCCATTGCCTGGTTTTCCAAGGGCCGGCTGGCGGCCGTACTGGCCTTGATTCCCTTTGTGCTGATCATCCTCGGTCTGCAGACCCTCACCGGGCAGTACGGGGTCAAACTCAGTGTCAGTTACTTCCTGGGCATCGCCATCGGCCCGTTGATTGCCGCCCTGTTCGCCTTGCTCGCACCTGACGAGCGCAGCCACATGCGCCGCAGCGAAGTGCGCACGTTCTCCCTGTCGCCGGATGTCAAAAGCGGCGGCGGCTACTTCCCCAACCCGCTCAAGGTGCTCGACCGCCAGCAAAGCCGCTGGACCGCCATCACCGCGGTCATCTCCAGCGCCACTTTTGTCTTCAGCCCGGTGGCTATGACCGTGATCATGGGCGAACTGGTGGGCTCAAGAATCAAGCATGTCTATCACCGCCTGACCACCGTGATTACTGCGCGCAACGGGGTGACGGAATCGACCTACATCGCCGAAGCGCTGATTCCGCTGATTGCCTTCGGGCTGCCCCTTAGCCCCGTGGCAGCGGGCCCGGCAGCACCGCTGTTCAATGCACCGCCACGCTTTACCGTGGACTCGGCCACCGGTGAGGTACACAACCTGCACACGCTGCTCAGCACCTGGGAGTTTTTCGGCTACGGCATGCTGGCGGTGATCGTCGCCATTCTGATCGCCTATCCGTTCACCATGAACTACGCCTACCGGGCGGCTTCCTGGGTCACGCGCAAGATCAGCCACGAAGCGGTCATCGCCACCTTTGTCGGCCTGATCCTGGTGATCGGCATTTGGGAAGGCGGCTTGCTGGGGCTGCTGGTGATCGTCACCGTGGGGCTGCTGGGCGGGTTTCTCTCGCGTTTTCTGGGCTTTAACATCGGTGTGCAGTTCATGGGTTACTACACCGCCGTACTGACCGTGCCGGCGCTGGTGGCCTTGCTGGGAGCCTGATCTGCCCAGCGCCGGTGCTGCTGTGTACACTCCACCGCTTCGGTCATGTTTAAGGAGATCCCGGTGGATCTACGCCAGCTGGAAGCGTTTGCCGCGGTAATGTCGGCGGGCAGCGTCACGGGGGCCGGGCAAATGCTCGGGCGTTCACAACCCACCGTGACCCGCCTGATTCAGGAGCTGGAGCAGGAGTTGGGGTTTGCCCTGTTCGAGCGCAGCGGGCCCAAGGTCACGCCGACGCAAAAGGCCTTCATGCTCTCGGCCGAGGTGGACAGTGCCTTGCAAGGGGTGCGTCACGTGCAGCAGCGGGCGCTGAACATTGCCCGGGACGAGAACCGCAGCTTGCGTCTGGTGGCCACTCCGGCGCTGGCGTCCGGGTTGCTGCCACCGGCGCTGGCACTGTTACCGGCGGGCCTGCAACCGCAACAGTTGCAATTGCACAGCCTCACGGCCGAAGCGGCGGTACAGGCGGTACTGGCGAAAACCGTGGACCTGGGCGTGGTCAGTCTGCCGGTCGAGCACCGTGGCCTGGACCTGCACTGGATTGGCGAGGCGGCCTGCGTGGCTGTGCTGGCGGCTGATTCACCGCTGGCGGCGCAGCCGGTACTGAGCATGCAGACCCTGGCGCAGCAAACCCTGATCAGTATTTCCAATCCCTTTCGCTTTCGTCGTCGGATCAATCGCGCCTTCGAAGCGGCGGGTGTTGAACCGCAGCACATTCTGGATACCAACACCTCCCTGACCGCCATGCAGATGGCCCGGGTCGGTCTGGGCGTGGCCCTGGTTGACCCGTTCACCGCCTTTGGTGTGCCGTTGAGCGGGGTGGTTGTACGCCCGATTGAAAGCAACATCCCGTTTTTCTTCGGTTTGATCTCGGCCTTTGCCAGCCCGCTGTCGGAAGTGGCCCAGGCGTTGATCGAGACCTTGAAAGTGTCCTCCCGGGACCTGCTGCCGGGCATGACCGTACACCCTGCAAGCCGTCACGATGCGCTGATGCAAAGCATCTACGCGGGCTGAAAGGAGCGAGCCTTTTCATCGCGGCCCCGCAGACCTCCATAGGGAACCCCCCCGGTCCCGCAGACGCATCAACCCCCTGTAGGAGCGAGCTTGCCTCGCGAGCTTTTTCATCGCGACAGCGTAGAGCTCGTTCCTGCAGGGTGGGCGCATATTCTTTTTGGAAATATCCATATCCTGATCTGGCAGTTGATGGAATAAACAGCGCCCCTTAGTATTCAGTTACCACATTCAGTGCGCTTAAGAATCACGAAAACGAATTGAAGGCTACCAACATAGACCTTCAAGCTTCGCGGACATCCAGCCGACCTCGGCAAATCGCCGCACGACCTGCTTCAACCTTTTTGGCGATTTATCGGGGGAGTTTGCTTATGCAATCCGGCGCATCATCGGCTTCAGTTTTTTCACCGGCAGCCATCGCGCTGACAGGTCTGTGGATGGTCAGCGCGCCTGCGCTGGCGCAAGAGGATGAGGACAAGGCCCGCAGCAAGGCCGAGCCTGTGATGCAAACCGTGGTCTCGGTGGGTAACCGCGGCACTCAGCGCACGGTGGCGCAAAGCGCGGTGCCTATCGATGTGATCAGCGGCCAGGAATTGCTCAAGCAGGGCGCCAGTACCAGCCTGCGTGATGCACTGGCTCAGTTGCTGCCTTCGTTCAACGTGGCCAAGGTCACCGGCGGTGCCTACAGCAATGTCGCCCGGGCGGCAGGTCTGCGCGGTCTGGGCGGCGGTTATGTGCTGGTGCTGGTGAACGGCAAACGCCGTCACGGCGGTTCCGTCGCCTCCGAAAACTCGGTGCTGTCCGAAGGCTGGAACCCGGCCGACCTGGACCTGATTCCGATCAGCGCCATTGACCGGGTCGAGGTGCTGCGCGACGGCGCTGCGGCGCAATACGGCTCTGACGCCATTGCCGGGGTGATCAATATCATCCTCAAGTCCAACAGCAGCGGCGGCAGTGCCAGCACCATGGCCGGGCGCCGTTCGCATTACGCCAGCGGCGTCGGCTCCAACGGCGAAACCTATCAGCAGACTTTCGACATCGGCATGCCATTGCCCAATGACGGGTTCTTCAACTTTGCCCTGGATGCCAAGAAGCAGGACAGCACCAAGCGTTCGGGGGTGGCCACCGGTGATTTCTACTACCCGGTCAACGGCCAGCCGGACCCGCGTGAAGCCAGTATCGAGAAGCGCAGCTACGGCGGTGGCTTGCCAGAGATCGAGCAGATCAACGTTTCGTACAACGCCGAACTGCCGCTCAACGATGCCATCGCCCTGTACTCGTTCAGCACCGTCGGCCAGCAGAACGCGCTGGTGTCCATTGCCTATCGTCGACCCAACGGCAATACCATCATCAACGAGCTGTACCCGGACGGTGTCGCCCCGGATTTCACCTTTGACAGCTTTGACTACCAGAGCGTGTTCGGTGCCCGTGGCGATGATCTGGCCGGCTGGGGCTGGGACCTCAGTACTTCCTACGGCGTCAACCGCCAGAAGCAGAGCAGCAAAAACAACCTCAACCCGTCCCTGGGCACCGCCAGCCCGACCCGTTTCGATTTGCAGACCAACCAGTTCACCCAGTGGACCACCAACCTGGATCTCCACCGCAAGTTCGACATCGGTACGCGCAACCCGCTGAACTTTGCCACCGGGCTTGAGTACCGCTTCGAGCAGTACCGCACCGAGTCCGGCGACGCTGCTTCCTATGCCAACGGCGGTTATCGCTACCCGGCCGGACACCCGCGTGCCGGTCAGTTGTCGGCCATTGGTGCCCTGGGCAACTACCTGCTGTTACCCGAGGATGAGGTCAATCTGCGGCGCAGCAACTCGGCGGCCTATGTCGATCTGGGGCTGGATGTGACTGACAAATGGTTTGTCGGCGCCGCCGGGCGTTTCGAGCACTACACCGACAGCTCGGGCAACACCTGGACCGGCAAGCTCTCGACCCGCTATGCCTTAACGCCGCAACTGGCTGCCCGGGGGGCCCTGAGCACCGGCTTCGTTGCGCCTTCGATGGTGCAGCAGGGCTATGCCAAAACCGGCCTTGGCCGTCGCACCGTGGGCAATCAGACCCAGGACATCATGATCAAGCGGGTGCAGCCGAACTCGGCCATTGGCCGGGCGCTGGGCGCCGAAGACCTGGAGCCGGTGAAGTCGCAAAGCGTTTCTGCCGGACTGACCTGGACCCCTGTCCAGGACCTCAATATTGCCCTGGACGCCTATCTGATTGACCTGCAGGACCGTATCGCGCTGATCAGCCCGCTGTCGGGTTCGGCGGTGGACAAGATCCTCGCCGCCAACGGGTTTTCCCATGTGCAGCAGGTGCAGTACTACGCCAACGCCTTCGACACCCGGAGCAAAGGCCTGGACCTGGTTGCCGACTACACCCAGCACCTGGACCGCTTCGGGCGCTTGCGCTGGAACCTGGGCGCCAACTGGAACAAGGCCACCATCACTGACCTCAAGGCCAACCCGGCACAGCTGCAAAGTCTCGGTCTGTCGCGCTTTGAAGCCACTGAGCTGGGCGGTGTGACCGACCTGATCCCCAAGAGCAAATACATCGTCGGGGTGAACTGGCAAGTCAACGACTGGGACATCGGCCTGCGCAGTACCCGCTACGGCAAGGTCAAGCGCCTTGGCAGCGGCACCACCGGTATCGATGAAACCTTCAGCGCCAAATGGATCACCGATGTCGACGTGAGCTATGCCCTGACCGACAACGTGTCGGTGTCTCTGGGCGCCGACAACGTGTTCAACGTCTACCCGGACAAGCACACCGTGAATGATGTCTCCGGCGGCTCCTACTACTCGTCGATCTCGCCGTTCGGCTCTTACGGAGCGTTCTACTACAGCCGCCTGAACATCGATTTTTAAGCCCATGGGCCATGCGCCCGCTCACCTGATTGAGAAACCGACAATGCCCCACACCCCTGCACCCCTCGGTCTGACTGCCCTTGAAGCGCGCCTGCGCGAGGATTTGCAGTGGCTCGATTTACCCGCCCGGCCCTGGGTCAAACCGCGCCACCTGGAAGACCGGCCACTGCTTGAAGTGGCGGTGATCGGCGGCGGTATGGCCGGGCTGGCGGTGGCTGCCGAGCTGGGGCATCTGGGGATCAGGGCGGTGGTGTTCGATCAGTCTGAAGAGGGCTTTGAAGGGCCGTGGGCAACCACGGCGCGGATGCAGACCCTACGCTCGCCCAAGCAATTGAGCGGCCCGGCGCTGGGCTTGCCGGCCCTGACCTTCCGCGCCTGGTTCGAGGCGCAGTTCGGGCTGGCGCAGTGGGAGGCGCTGGACAAGATTCCACGTCTGCAATGGGCGCAATACTTGCGCTGGTACCGCCAGGTACTGGCGCTGGATGTGCGCAATCGCCACCGCGTTACCCGGGTCCAGCCCCGGGCGGACGGTTGCGTGGAGTTGCAGATCGACAACATCGGGAAGCTACAGACGGTATGTGCCCGGCACGTGATTCTGGCCACCGGGCGAGACGGTCTGGGCGGGCCCTGGGTACCCGAAGTGGCGCTGCAATTGCCGCGCGAGTACTGGGCGCATTCGGCCGATGGCCTGCAGGATCACTGGTTTGTCGGCAAGCGGGTTGCGGTGATCGGCGGTGGCGCGTCGGCCATGGATGCGGCGGGCACTGCGCTGGAAGCTGGTGCGCGTTCGGTGGACCTGCTGGTGCGGCGCACCGATTTGCCACGGGTCAACAAGGGCAAAGGGGCCGGTAACCCGGGCATGACCCATGGTTACTGGCGCTTGCCGGATGACTGGAAGTGGAGCATCCGCCACTACCTGAACTTGCAGCAGGTACCGCCGCCCCATGGCAGCACCCTGCGTGTTTCGCGGCATGCCAACGCCCGTTTTCTGCTGGGCAGCCCGGTTGAATCAGTGGCGGTGCAAGCCGATGGCAGCCTGTTGTTGCAGACCCCGACGGCACGTTTGCAGTACGACTTTCTGGTGTTCGCCACCGGCTTTCGCAGCAACTGGGAACTGCGGCCGGAGTTCGCCCCGATTGCTTCGCACATCAAGCTTTGGGGTGATCGCTACACCGCCCCCGAGGGCCGGCAGGACCAGGAGCTGTCGCAACTGCCGGACCTGGGCCCGTTGTTCGAGTTCCAGCAACGCACGCCCGGCGCCTGCCCGGGGCTGGATCGGGTGCACTGTTTCAGCTACCCGGCAGCCCTGACTTACGGCGGTGTTTCAGGCGATATTCCGGCCATCAGCGAAGGTGCCAAACGCATGGCTCAGGGCCTGGCCGGGCAGTTGTTCAACGACGATGTGGCGCTGCATTTTGAGGCCATGCAGGCCTATGACGAACCTGAGCTGCAGGGCGATGAATGGCAGCCGGGCCGCTTGCGGGCCGAGGAGCTGCGTACATGAGTGGCTGGCTATTGCGACGCCTGGGGCAAGCCTTGCTGGTGATGCTGCTGATGACCCTGATCGTGTTCGTCGGCCTCAATGCCATCGGCAACCCGGTGGACATCCTGGTGGGCGAAGACCTGAACCAGGCCGAGCGCCTGCAAGCGATCGCCCGCCTGGGGCTGGATCAACCGTTATGGCAGCAATACCTGAACTTCCTCAATGGCGTGCTGCACGGCCATCTGGGCAAAAGTTATGTCTACCACGAAGACGCCTTGCAACTGATTTTGCAGCGCCTGCCTGCGACTCTGGAACTGGCATTCAGTGCCCTGTTGATGGCGATCCTGATCGGCGTACCACTGGGGCTGTACGCCGGGCTTTACCCGGACACGGCTGCGGCACGGCTAATGATGGCGGGGAGCATTATCGGCTTTTCGCTGCCGGCTTTTTGGGTGGCACTGATGCTGATCCTGCTGTTCTCGGTGCATCTGGGCTGGCTGCCGGCCAGCGGCCGTGGCGAAACCCGCGAGTGGCTGGGCATTCAGTGGTCGTGGCTGACCCTTAACGGCTGGCAGCATTTGTTGCTGCCGGCGCTGAATCTGGCGCTGTTCAAGATCTCTCTGGTGCTGCGCCTGACCCGTGCCGGGGTGCGCGAAATCCTGCCCAGGACTTCGTCAAGTTTGCCCGGGCCAAAGGCCTGTCGCCGACGCGGGTGATCCTCATGCACGTGCTGCGCAATACCCTGATCCCGCTGGTGACGGTACTTGGCCTGGAACTGGGCTCGACCATTGCCTACGCGGTGGTGACCGAGAGCATTTTTGCCTGGCCCGGCGCCGGCAAGTTGATTCTGGACAGCATCAACAACCTCGACCGGCCGGTGGTGGTGGCATACCTGATGGTCGTGGTGGTGATTTTCGTGACCCTCAATCTGCTGGTCGATGTGCTGTATCGCCTGCTTGATCCGCGTGTTCGTCTGGAAGGTGCGCAATGACCGTGCTGATCAAACCCCCTGCACAGTTGCAGGTGCAATCGCTGTGGCAACGCGGCGCGGTGGATTTTCTGCGTTCGCCGTTGGCCGTCACCGGCCTGCTGGTGCTGCTGGCGATTGTGCTGGCCGCGTTGCTGGCACCGTGGATCACCCCGCAAAACCCCTATGACCTGATGCAACTGGACGTCATGGATGCACGCCTGGCGCCAGGTGCCATCAGCCAGGAAGGCGCTTACACCTACTGGCTGGGCACGGACGGACAGGGCCGCGACCTGTACTCGGCGATTATTTATGGCTTGCGCATCAGCTTGCTGGTGGGCGTGGGCTCTGCGTTGATCGCGGCCGTGGTCGGTACTTTGCTGGGGCTGATCTCGGCCTATGCCGGGGGCTGGGTCGATGCGCTGATCATGCGGGTGGTGGACCTGTTGCTGTCGTTCCCGGGGATCCTGATGGCGCTGATGATTCTGGCCTGGCTGGGCAAGGGGGTGAGTAACGTGATGCTGACTCTGGTGCTGCTGGAGTGGGCCTACTACGCCCGTACGGCGCGCGCCCAGGCGCTGGTCGAAAGCCGTCGCGAGTATGTCGAGGCGGCGCGGGGGCAGGGCATCAGCCGCTGGCGGATTGTGGTCGGGCACATTTTGCCCAACTGCCTGCCACCGCTGATTGTGATCGGCGCATTGCAGATCGCCCGTGCCATTACCCTGGAAGCGACCCTGTCGTTCCTCGGCCTCGGGGTGCCAATCACCGAGCCGTCGCTGGGCCTGCTGATCGCCAACGGCTTTCAGTTCATGCTCGGCGACGAGTACTGGATCAGCGTGTTTCCGGGCCTGGCGCTGCTGCTGACCATCGTTTCGATCAACCTGGTGGGCGACCGCCTGCGTGATGTACTCAACCCGAGGTTGCAGCGATGAACGCACTACAGACTGCTGTGCTGCCCGCGACCCTTGAGGTGCGCGGCCTGTCGACTTCTTTCCATACCCGCGACGGCATCCTGCCGGCGGTGCGCGAAGTCTCGCTGCGATTGCAGCCGGGGCGGATTCTCGGGCTGGTGGGGGAGTCGGGGTCGGGCAAGTCGGTCACTGGTTTCTCGATCATGGGGCTGGTGGATGCACCGGGGCGGATCAGCGCCGGGGAGATCCTGTTCCAGGGCCGCGATCTGACCCGGTTGTCAGCCAGAGAGCTGCGGCATTTGCAGGGCAATCGCATCGCGATGATTTTTCAGGACCCGATGATGACCCTCAATCCGGTGTTGCGCATCGACACCCAGATGATCGAGGCGGTACAGGCGCACAACCCTATGAACCGGCGCCAGGCCCGCCAGCATGCCAGCGACACCTTGGCCGCGATGGGCATTGCCAGCCCCGAAGAACGCCTGCGTGCCTACCCGCATCAACTGTCCGGGGGCATGCGCCAGCGGGTAGCCATTGCCATAGCCTTGCTGCATCGCCCGGACCTGATCATTGCCGATGAACCGACCACGGCCCTGGATGTGACGATTCAGGCGCAGATCCTCGGCGAAGTGCAAAAGCTGGTACGCGAGCAGGGCACCGCGCTGATCTGGATCACCCATGACTTGTCGGTGGTGGCAGGCCTGGCCGATGAGGTGGCGGTGATGTACGCCGGGCGCATCGTCGAGCAGGGCAGTGTCGACGCGGTGCTTGACCGGCCACTGCACCCCTACACCCAGGGCCTGATCGACAGCCTGCCCAGTCGCAACCAGCGCGGTCAGCGGCTGCGGCAGATTCCGGGCATGGCCCCGGATCTGCTGTCGATGCCTGCCGGCTGTGCCTTTGCCGAGCGTTGCAGCCGGGCCAGCAGTGCCTGCGCGGTGCAGCCGCCCGCGGTTGCAATTGAACCCGGTCGCAGCCTGCGCTGCTTCCATCCCGCCGTTGTTCAGCCTGGAGTTGCCCATGGCCAATGAATCTGTGCCGCTGATTGAGTTGCGCCAGGTCAGCAAACAGTTTGGCCAGGCCCCCGGCGGCCTGCTGCAACGCCTCGGCCTGCGCCAGCCGCGACCGGTGACCCGGGCAGTGGAGGGCGTCGACCTGCGCATTGCCCGGGGTGAAGTGGTGGGGCTGGTGGGCGAGTCCGGCTGCGGTAAATCCACGCTGGGGCGCATGGTTGCCGGCTTGCTGCCGGCCTCAAGCGGCAGCGTAAGTGTCGACGGGCAACCGATGGAGTCGCTCAGCAGCAGCGAGCGGCTCAAGGTTCAGATGGTGTTTCAGGACCCCTACGCCAGCCTCAATCCGCGGCTGCGGGTTGACCGTATTGTTGGCGAAGGTGCACTGCGTCAGGGGCTGACCGACGCTGGCGGCTTCGATGATTACGTCAGTGCCCAGTTACGCCGTGCCGGTTTGAGCCCGCAGTTGCGCCAGCGTTATCCGCACCAGTTCAGCGGCGGCCAGCGCCAGCGCATCGGCATTGCCCGGGCGCTGGCCGTGCAGCCGCAGTTGCTGGTGTGCGATGAGTCGGTGGCGGCGCTGGACGTGTCGATTCAGGCCCAGATCCTCAATCTGTTCATGGACCTGCGCGAGCAACTGGGCCTGACGTATCTGTTTATCAGTCACGACCTGGGCGTGGTGGAACACCTCTGCGACCGGGTGGTGGTGATGTATCTGGGGCGGGTGGTGGAGTCGGCCACGGTGGACGAATTGTTTGCCCGCGCCAATCACCCCTACACCCAGGCGCTGCTGGCTCAGATCCCCCGTTTTGAACTGCGCCGCAGTCAGTACCAGGCCATTCGCGGGGAGATTCCCAGCCCGCTGAATCCGCCTTCCGGCTGTCATTTCCATCCGCGCTGCCCGCATGCCACAGCCCGCTGCCGCGAACAGGCGCCGGCGCTGCTGCAAGTGTCACCCGGCCATTTCAGTGCCTGCCATCTCAACTCTTGAACGGAACCGACCATGAAACCGCTGCTGCTTACGTTATTGACTGCTGCATTGCTGAGCGCTGCGGCCGGGGCCAGTGCCCAGTCCCTGCGCATTGCTTACGCCGACCCGGTGTCGTCTCTGGACCCGCAATTGAACAACCACGCCGGGGACCGCTCCCTGGCACTGCATGTCTGGGAGTCGCTGCTGGAGCGTCATGACAACCAGACCTTGCCCGGCCTGGCGACAAGCTGGAAGACCCTGGATGACACCACCTGGGAGTTTTACTTGCGCAAAGACGTCAAGTGGCAGGACGGCCAGCCCCTGACCGCCGATGATCTGGTGTTCTCTCTGGAGCGGGCGCGCAACGTGCCGGGCAGCGTGGCACCGTATTCCAGTTCACTGCGCACCATCGCCTCGGTCAGTGCCCCGGACCCGTATACCTTGCGGGTCAAGACCACAGAGCCCAATACGTTGTTGCTGCAAAACATCGATTCGATCTACATCGTCAGTCGCCATGTGGGAGAACACTCCAGTACCGAGGAATACAACAGCGGCAAAGCCGTGATCGGTACCGGGCCCTATCGCCTGGTGTCCAATGCCCAGGGTGATCGCAGCCTGTTTGAGCGCAACCCTGATTACTGGGGCAAGCCGCCGGTGTGGGATCAGGTGGATTACCGCTATATCGCCAACCCGGCCAGCCGTACCGCAGCCTTGCTGGCGGGGGATGTGGACGTGATCGACAAGGTCTCGCCCGCGGATGTGAAAAAGCTCGCAGCCACTCCCGGCGTCAGCCTGTTTGCCTACCCGGGCCTGCGCGCATTGCTGATCCAGCCGAGCTTTCATGAAGGCCCCAACGAGTTCATTCGCGACAACCAGGGCAGGCCACTGGCCGAAAACCCGTTGCGCGATGTGCGGGTGCGTCAGGCGCTGTCGCTGGCAATCAACCGCAAGGCGATTGTTGAACGCATCCTGCAGAACACCGTGACCGAGGCCAACCAATGGATGCCGGCCAATACCTTTGGCTACAACCCGCAGGTGAAAAATATTGCCAACGACCCGGCGCAGGCGAAAAAACTGCTGGCCGAGGCCGGGTACCCCGATGGCTTTCAATTGACCGTACACGTGCCCGGCGACCGCTACCCGCTGGCCCCGGAAACCCTGCAGGCGGTGGCGCAGTTCTGGGCCCGGATCGGGGTCAAGGTGGATCTGCAAGTGGTGCCATGGTCGGTGTATGCCAGCCGCGCCAACAAGAACGAGTACGCGGTTACGGTGATTGCCTGGGGCAATGGCACGGGTGAGGCCAGTTACGGGCTGACCAATGTGCTGGCCAGTGCGGATGCCGGCAAAGGCCTGGGCTCATCGAACTGGGGGCGTTACAGCAATCCGTTGGTGGACCAGGCGCTGGAGCAGGCTTCGTCAGAGTTCGACGATGGCAAGCGCGAGGCGATCCTGCGTCATTCGGTGACGCTGGTGACGGACGATGTGGGCGTGTTGCCGCTGTTCCATTACCAGAATATCTGGGCGGCGCGCAAAGGGCTGCGGGTCGATCCGCTGCTCAGCGACCGCACCACGGCGATGATGGTCAGCGAGGAAAAAAAGTAATGGCGACGCTGCACATCAGCCCTGCCGATGGCCTGCTGGACGAGCCGCGGCAGATCGTGGTCGAGGGGCTGGCAGCGGGGCAGCAGGTGACCCTGAGCAGCCAGACCCGACGTGGCGGCGAGCACCTGTGGCGCAGCTCGGCGACGTTTGTCGCTGACGCCCGGGGCCGGGTTGATCTTGAACAGGATGCGCCGCTGACAGGTGATTACAGCGGTGTTTCGGCCATGGGCCTGCTGTGGAGCCAGCGTGCCGGGCAAGGGCGCAGCACTGCAGTATTCAATGACTCAGTGGTGCAGCCCTTGCTGACCGAGATTCGCCTTGAAGGCAGCGACCAGATGCAGACCCTGATCCAGCGCCTGGCGGGCGAAGGTGTCAGCCGTCGCGAGATTCGAGAGAACGGCCTGGTGGGCACCCTGTTTGTGCCCGCAGGCCCTGGCCCGCACCCGGCGGTGATGGTGCTCAACGGCTCCGGCGGCGGGATCAACGAAGCCCGTGCTGCGCTCTATGCCTCGCGGGGTTACAGCGCGCTGGCGCTGGGTTATTTCAAGGCGCCGGGGCTGTCGGATTACATCTCCAACACTCCGCTGGAATATTTCGAGCAAGGCCTGGCATGGATGCACCGCGAACTGGCGCCGGCCGATGGCTTTATCGCCCTCAGTGGCCAGTCCCGGGGAGGCGAGCTGGTGCTGTTGCTGGGTAGCCTGTTTCCCCGCTCGGTGGCTGCGGTAATCGGCTACGTGCCCAGCGCGCTGGTGCATGGAGGCCAGGCAGC
This sequence comes from Pseudomonas versuta, assembly GCF_001294575.1. NCBI lineage: Bacteria > Pseudomonadati > Pseudomonadota > Gammaproteobacteria > Pseudomonadales > Pseudomonadaceae > Pseudomonas > Pseudomonas versuta. The sequence continues at coordinate 2,151,067 of NZ_CP012676.1, read as the reverse complement.
GGCGGACCCGGCGGTGGGGCGCGATGGCCCGGCCTGGTTGTACCGTGGCCAGCCGCTGGTGCATGTGTGGAACAACAATCGTCACGCCAGCTGGGCGGCCCGGGATGCCGGGTTGCGCAATGCGCTGTCGATCAGCACTGCGCTGCAAGACGCGCAAGCGGTGGCGCGGGCGTGCATAGCCGTGGAGCAGATTCGTGGCCCGGTACTGCTGCTGACGGCGGGGGATGATGCGGCCTGGCCGTCCAGCCGTTTCGGGCAGATGGTCTGTGAGCGTCTGCAGTCCTCGCGACACCCGTGGCCGGTGGCGCAACACGATTACCCGCTGGCCGGGCACAGCATTTTGTTGCCTTTCATACCTGCGACCTATAGCGACGACGGTGAGCCGGCAGCCAATGCCCGGGCCAATCAACAGTCGTGGCAAGCCGTCAGGGAATTTTTGCAGAACGCCGTGGCAGCACGCCGGGCGCAGACCAAGGAGTTGCAATGAACAGTCCTGCCATACCCGATCTGCTGGATCGACTGTTACTCGACGCCGGGGGGCCGGTGCAGCAATTGCGACAGGCACGGGCCAAGGTGGTGAGTGCCACCCAGGGCAGCTATGAGACGCTGTTCGACCCTGACCTGCCCGGCAACCTCAGCCCTGAAGAACGGCTGCTGGTGGCCTGGTACGCCTGCCTGCTGACCCCGCACGGGCCATTGGCGGCCCATTATCGCGAGCTGTTGCACCTGGAGCCCCGGGTATTGGCGGCGGTTGAAGAGGATGCGCTGCACACACTGGGGCAACCTCGGCTGGAGGCGATCCTGGGGTTTACCCGCACCTTGGTGCTGGACCCGGTTGCAGGTGATCGCGCAGCCCTTGAGCAACTGTTGGCGGCGGGGCTGGCACCGGTGGATGTGGTCACGCTGGGGCAGCTGATCGCCTTTATTTCCTATCAAGTGCGTCTGGCTGCAGGCCTGAGTGCGCTGCAGGCACTGGGGGCGGCGCAATGAGTGAGTTTCTGGATATTCAAGGTTTCACCAGCCGCAGCCTGGGCTGGAAGGCCTGGCTGCCGACCCTCGATCTGGCGCAGGCCACGGCCGAGCAGCAAGCGGTACTGGAAGAGAGCCATCCCCAGGCCAAAGTTTCGGACTATTACCTGACCCTGATCCATCAGCCTGAAGTGCTGCGCCAGCGCTCGCTGGCGTTCAATGCGATCATGTATGCCCCGGGCGGCCTGTCCCGTGCCGAACGCGAACTGGCCAGTGCAGTGGTGTCGCGGATCAACCGGTGCGTGTACTGCGCCTCGGTGCATGCCCAGCGTTTCGAGCAGTTGGCCAAGCGCAATGATGCAATCGCCGAGGTCTTTGCCGACCCCCACAGTGCCGGCACCACCCCCCGGGAGCGGGCGATTGTGCAGTTCGCCATCGACCTGACCCTGAACCCGGGTCAACTGCGCCCCGAGTTATTGCAGGGCTTGCGCGAACAGGGGCTGGACGACGGCGAGATTCTTGACCTGATCCACGCTATTGCGATCTTCGCCTGGGCCAATCGCTTGATGCTCAACCTTGGGGAGCCGGTGGGGCTGTAAGGGTACAGAATCTGTAGGAGCGAGCTTGCTCGCGAGCGCTTTATTGCTGCTTTGAAAAGCTCGCGAGCAAGCTCGCTCCTACAGGGAGGGGGTTGTCGGGGATTTATTGTAGGAGCTGACTTGCCAGCGATGGCGGTGAACCAGAATGGGCATCGGTTCAGACACTCCGCCATCGCGAGACAAGCTCGCTCCTACACGGGGGCGGGGTTGTCGGGGGATTCTTTTCTCGTGCAAACATCGATTGTGGGAGCGAGCTTGCCTCGCGAGCTTTTCTGCTCCTGCAGCTTTGCCAATTTCAATGCACTTTAAAATCGCAAACCCTGAGACTTTTTTACACCTAAGGTAATGCGAATAAGTTATTGGCTGACTCTTTTTAAGATCGTTTAGCTTTAAGTCATCGCCGGTCAAACATCGGTAAAACGTCTTTTAGCTGATTCATAGGGGAGTGAGCCATGCCGCATACACGGGACATTACCGCCTTGCCGATTCTGGATCTGTCTTTGCTGGACGGGACCGCGATCCAGCGCCAGGGGTTTCTTGACGATCTGCGCCATGCCGCCCGGGATGTGGGTTTTTTCTATCTGACCGGGCACGGTATTGATAGCGAATTGTTGCAGCAGGTACAGGCCAGTGCCAGGCAGTTCTTTGCCCTGCCGGACAGCGAAAAAGCCGCGGTCGGCATGATCAATTCACCGCACTTTCGCGGTTACAACCGTGCCGCTTCCGAGATCACCCGGGGCCAGCCCGATCTGCGTGAACAGTTCGATCTGGGTGCCGAAAGAGCGGTGTTGCCGATCGATGACAACAGCCCCTGGTGGGCGCGCCTGCAAGGCCCCAATCAATGGCCGGCGGCACTGCCTGAACTGAAACCCTTGCTGCTTGACTGGCAACAAGCCATGACTGGCATGTCTCTGCGGCTGTTGCGGGCTTTCGCTGAGGCGTTGTCGCTGCCCCAGGAGGCTTTCGACCGGCTGTACGGCGACCAGCCCAATGAGCACATCAAGTTGATGCGTTATCCGGGGCAGGCGCCGCAGCAGAGTAATCAGGGGGTGGGCGCGCACAAGGACTCGGGCTTTCTGAGCTTTCTGTTGCAAGACCGCCAGGCCGGTCTGCAAGTCGAGATTGAAGAGGGGCGCTGGATCGATGCGCTGCCGCTGGAGAACACGCTGGTGGTGAACATCGGTGAACTGCTGGAGCTGGCCACCAACGGTTATCTGCGCGCCACGGTGCACCGGGTGCTGTCACCGCAGGCGGGTAATGAGCGGCTGTCGATTGCGTTTTTTCTCGGCGCGCAACTGGATGCCGTGGTGCCGCTGTATCCCTTGCCGACGGCATTGCTGCGTGAAGCGCGGGGTCCGGCCAGCGATCCGGATAATCCGTTGTTTCGTGATGTGGGCTGGAACTATCTCAAAGGCCGCCTGCGCTCGCACCCTGATGTTGCCCGGCGTTATTACGCCGATGCTTTGATTCCCGACGCCCTGAGCGCTTGATAAAAGGACTGCACCATGTTCAAAAAAACTGGCTTGACCCTGGCCGTGCTCGGCGCGTTGCTGACCTCTTTCAGTGCCCTGGCCCAGGAGCCGTTAAGAGTGGCGGCGGACCCGGTACCCCACGCCCAGATTCTGGCGTTTGTGCAAAAGATCGACCCGCAGTTGAATATCAAGGTGATCGAGATCCCCAATGGCGTGAACTCCAATGAGCTGCTGGCCCATGGTGATGTGGACGCCAATTACTTCCAGCATCTGCCGTATCTGAAAACTCAGGAGCAGGCGCTCGGGCAAAAATTTGTGGTGGCGGCCACTGTGCATATCGAGCCACTGGGGATTTATTCCCATCGTCACAAGACCTTCGCCGATGTGCCGCAAAAAGCGACGGTCGCAGTGCCTAACAACGTCACAAACCTCAGTCGCTCGCTGTACCTGTTGCAGGACAACGGGCTGATCAAGCTCAAGCCCGGCTTCAATGACCCGGCCACCGATCAGGCAACCCCGAAGGACATTGCCGAAAACCCCAAACAACTGAAGATCCTCGAAATCGAATCACCGCAGATTCCCCGCGCACTGGATGACGTGGACCTGGCGGTGATTAACGGCAACTACGCGCTGGAAGCAGGCCTGGTGCCGGCCAAGGATGCGCTGGGGCTGGAGAAGTCAGCGGGTAATCCGTACGCCAATATTCTGGTGACCCTCCCCAAACTGCAGGATGACCCACGCATCAGGCAACTGGCCAAAGACCTGACTTCCCCTGAGGTTGCCAAGTACATCACCGACAATTTCTCGGGTTCGGTGCTCCCGGTGACGGCCGCGGACAGCAAGCCATGATCGTCGTCGAGCAGTTGAGCAAAATCTATGGGCCGGGCCAGCCTCCGGCGCTGGACAAGGTGTCGCTGAGCATTGCCGATGGCGCTATTTTCGGGATTCTCGGGCGTAGCGGGGCGGGCAAGTCGACGTTGCTGCGTTGTCTCAATCTGCTCGAACGACCCACCCGCGGGCGCATTCTGCTGGACGGGGCGGACCTCACAGCCCTGACTGACAGTGAATTGCGCCGTCAGCGTCAGCGCATCGGGATGATTTTCCAGGGCTTCAACCTGCTGCACTCGCGCAATGTCTTCGACAATGTCGCCGTGCCCCTGGAAATTGCCCGGGTCAGCAAAGAACAGCGCCATAGCCGGGTCCGCGAGCTGCTGGATCTGGTGGGCCTGAGCGACAAGGCGCAAGCATTTCCGTCCCAGCTGTCCGGCGGGCAGAAACAGCGGGTGGGCATTGCCCGGGCTTTGGCAGCGCGTCCGGCTTATATCCTGTCGGACGAGGCCACCAGCGCCCTGGACCCGGAAACCACGGATTCGATTCTGCAATTGCTGCGCAATATCAATCGTCAGCTGGGAGTGACCATCGTGTTGATTACCCACGAACTGGAGGTGGTCAAGGCCATTTGCGACAGCGCGGTGTCCCTGGCCGCCGGGCGCATTGTGGAGAGTGGCAGCCTGGTGCAGTTGCAGGCTGATCCGTCGTCAAAACTGGGGCGGTTGCTGGCGCCCGGTCTGCAAATGGTGAGGGCAGGATGAAAACGGACTGGCATGAAATTCTCCAACTGTTGCTCAACGCCACCGGCGAAACCTTGTACATGGTGCTGCTGGCAGCAATCTTCACCGTGCTGATCGGCCTGCCGGTCGGGGTGTTGCTATTCATCAGCCGCCGCGACGGACTTTTCCCGCTGCCGCGAATCAACCGGGTGCTGGGGGCGGTGATCAACCTGGGGCGCTCACTGCCCTTTGTGGTGATGCTGATTGCCCTGATTCCGCTGACCCGGCTGCTGGTGGGTACCACTCTGGGCAGTACCGCCGCGGTAGTGCCGATCACCATTGGTGCCTTTCCGTTTTTTGCCCGGATTGTCGAGAACGCGCTGGACGAAGTAGACAAGGGCCGGATCGAAGCGATCCTGGCCATGGGCGGCCATATTGGTCATGTGATCTTCAAGGTGCTGCTGCCCGAAGCACTGCCGGCCTTGTTGGCGGGGCTGACATTGACGCTGGTGATGCTGATCGGGTTTTCATCCATGGCCGGGGTCATTGGCGGTGGCGGGCTGGGTGACCTGGCGATCCGTTATGGCTATCAGCGCTTCAATAATCAGGTGATGGTGGCCACGGTGGTGGTGCTGGTGATTCTGGTGCAGAGCGTACAAAGCCTGGGCGACGGGCTGGTGCGTTCACTGGCCCATCGGCGCTGACGGGTTATTTGTTCTTTGCCAGGCTCGCGATGTGATGCAGGATCACGTCCAGCCGTACCTCTGAAGTCATGACTTTTGAGGGTTTGCGTTTTGGCCCGCTGGGCCGCGCATTACCAAGCAAGGAAGAAGGAAGCCGTTTTGATCATTACCCTGCGCGCTAAAAAAAATAATGTCTATGTGATTGGTTTGTCGGCTTTGGCCCTCTGGATCGGGGGCTGCAGCAGTGAGAAACCGGGCCTTGGGAAAACCTCCGAATTACCGCCCGCACCCGAGATCGCCTCGGGTTATCGGGCCGATATGGTGCCCGTGCATGCCACGCGCCACATGGCTGCGGCGGCTAACCCGCTGGCCACCGCTGCAGGCCAGCAGATGCTGCGCAAAGGCGGTTCTGCGATTGATGCCGCCATTGCCATGCAGGCCGTCCTGACGCTGGTAGAGCCGCAGGCAAGCGGCATCGGCGGCGGTGCTTTCATCATGTACTGGGACGGACACAAGGTGCAGGCCTTTGATGGTCGGGAAACAGCACCGGCAGGGGCCGACAAACGCATGTTCCTGGATGCAGCCGGCAAGCCGGTTGCCTTTACCGATGCTCAGATAGGCGGGCTTTCGGTGGGGGTGCCCGGTGTGCTCAGGGCGCTGCAAATGGCCCATGAACAACACGGCAAACTGCCGTGGAATGAACTGTTTGAACCCGCCATTCGGTTGGCCAGTGAAGGTTTTCCGGTGTCTGCACGACTGCACTCGCAGATCGTGGCAGACAAATTCATTGCACAGTCGCCGGCCCTGGCCAAATACCTGCTCACAGAGCAGGGCCAGCCCTTGCCGGTTGGCACAGTGCTGAAGAACCCGCAGCTGGCCCGCACCCTTCAGGCCATTGCCGACCGGGGCGTGGAGGCGTTCTACCAAGGCGCCATCGCGCAGGCGATGGTTGAGCAGGTCAATTCCCATCCCAATCCGGGTTCGTTGTCTTTGGCCGATATCAGCGGTTACCGGGCCAAAGAGCGTCACCCGGTGTGTGGTGATTACAAGCAGTGGCGCGTGTGTGGCATGCCGCCGCCTTCTTCAGGGGGCGTCGCGGTGCTCCAGACATTGGGGATTCTGGATGCCTTGCAACGCAGATCTGCCGCGCTGGATCTGGCCACCATGCCTCCTGTTGGCCTGCAGCCCTCGGCCACTGCGGTGCACCTGATGGCTGAAGCAGAGCGCCTGGCCTATGCCGACCGGGCGTTGTATCTGGCGGACAGCGACTTCGTCCCGGTGAATGTGAAAGGCCTGACCGATAAGAATTATCTGCAGAGCCGGGCGACCCTGATCGGGGACAAAAGTATGGGCCGTGCGGATGCCGGAACGCCACCGGGGATCAACCTGGCCCTGGCACCCGATCGATCCCCGCTGCGGATTTCGACCTCGCAGATTGCCGCCGTCGATGATCAGGGGGGCGCGATCTCGATGACCACTTCGGTTGAGTCGGCATTTGGTTCGCATGTGATGAGCAATGGTTTCATTCTCAACAACCAGCTCACTGACTTTTCCTTCATCCCGGATGAGAACGGTCAGCCGGTTGCCAACCGTATCGAGCCGGGCAAACGGCCCCGTTCTTCCATGGCCCCGACCCTGGTATTTGATCGCAAGAGTGGCGAGCTGGTTGCCACTGTCGGCTCACCTGGGGGCTCGCAGATCATCGAATACGTAAACAAGGCGGTGGTGGGGCTGCTGGACTGGAAACTCAACCCGCAGGACGCCATCGGCCTTCCCAATTTCGGCAGTCGCAATGTCGCGACAGAGGTCGAAGCCGGACGTGTCAGCCCGGCACTGGTGCAGGCGTTGAAAGACCGAGGGCACGAGGTGTCCGCTATCGAGATGACCAGTGGAACCCAGATTATTATTCGGGATGAAACCGGCTGGGCCGCCGGTGCCGATCCTCGGCGTGAAGGTACGGCATTGGGCGATTGAGGCTGGGCTGTTCACCGCGCCATCGCACAAACCTGTTGCAGGAGCGGGCGTGCTCGCTCCTGCAGAGGCGGGGTGGTAGCTGCACTTGCCGGCGGTGTACCGGATTGTTGAGCGCATCAACAAAGCCTGACCATTGGCTATCGGTGCAGGCGTATCTTTTGCCACGTGCGGTCGTTCATAAAAGTCCCGGTATCGCCTCGCATCGAAAACAGTGTTGCTCTATACAAAGAAGACACTCTGGAACACTGCAGACCGCGTAACTTGTGATAAGCCCACCTCCAGCCACGGCTCGATACTTTTTTCATGAGTATGCCTTTGGGGTCGAGCGTGTATTGAACAGATCATTTATTGAACTGTAGGCGTCATTGTTTAGTGGTGGGCTGGTGGCGGGGGGCATGAGATCATCCATTAATAGATTTATCCGTTATCTTTATAACGAAGAAGTTGCGATGAGTGCAATCGCGACGGCTTTAAGTGCCTGATAGGCAAGTGTGCAGGCTTGAGGGTTTTGTCCGTGTATATGGAAAGGGTCTTTGGGGAGTGACTAAGTTTAGGTGTTAGCTGTTTTTAACTTTTTAGTTGTAGAAGTCGGTTCTTTTCAGTGTGAGTTTCTCGGCACGGGAAATAACCAGTAGTTGATGATAGTGCCAAAGTGGGTGGCCTGTAACAGGCGTTGACGCTTTTATTTGTGTTTTTCTTGCGAGTTGACGGGTGGCTGGCGCCATAGAACCGGCTTGTCGATATTCGGCAATCCGGCGTTAGCCTTATATAGCGCGGGGAATTCTCCTTTGAGCGATTTGGCGTTGACAGAATACCGGCGCCATTAGGCTGACTTTTAGGCGCTTTAAACTTGGAATTTGTTTTATATGGCTTTTCTTTTGCTTTTTTTTTTTATAAATTAGCGTTCTTGACGCCTTGCATTGCCTGGACTAGTGATTCTTCAAGAGGATGGTTGAATCGTTTCCTGGGGGGCGGGCCACCCGTTAACCATAAAAAACAGTTGGCCTGCAGCAGGTATCACCCTGTGCCATCTCCTCCGGCGCCCAAGAACTTTCGGGGTCGACTGTGTTTTATGTTCTGAGGCAGGAATCGGTGGCGGCAGGTGAGCTGGTTTAATTGTATTTCGGTGTCAGTTACTCTATCGGCCAATGTTATTAAAGTTTGTCGCCTCGGCTTTTAAGTTACTCCCCGCTTTAAAAGATTGTTCACACGTCACACATGGAAGGGCGTAGAAAGTATGGAACGCGGACATTGTGTACAAGTTATTGCCGTCACCAGCGGTAAGGGTGGCGTCGGCAAGACAGTTGTTGCTATCAATCTTTCATTGGCGTTGGCGGAACTCGGGAAACGGGTTGTATTGCTGGAAGCTGATCTTGGGTTATCAAATATAGCTATTCTGCTGGGGCTGACCCCGCAGTACACACTGGCTGATCTGATTGAGGGCCGCTGTGAATTATCCGATGTACTGATACGCGGGCCCGGCGGGGTCATTATTGCCCATGCAGCATCGGGTATACCAAACCTGGCTTATTTGTCGCCGGCTCAGTATGCCGGCTTGATCAATGTATTCAGAGACATAGCGGATACACTCGATGTCTTGGTGATTGATACAGCGTCAGGGATCGGTGAGTCGGTCGTCAGTTTTGTTCGGGCGGCCCAGGAAGTGTTGCTGGTGGTGTGTGACGAACCGGCCTCAATCATCGATGCCTATGCACTGATCAAACTGCTTAATCGTGATTACGGTATCAGCCGTTTTCGGGTGCTGGCCAGCATGCTGCACAACCCTCTGGACGGCCAACGGCTGTACGCCAAGTTGATCAAGCTTACGGATAACTTTTTGAATGTCACTTTGCAGTATGCGGGGGCGATTCCGTACGACCAGGATATGCGCACGGCGGCACTTCAACAACGCGCAGTCTACCGAAGTTTTCCTCGCTCCAAGAGCGCAAAAGCATTCAGGGCCCTCGCAAAAAATATTGGCACCTGGCCAATGCCGAGTAGTCCCAGAGGGCATATAGAGTTTTTTATCGAGGGATTGATTAATAACTCGAGAAGATGAAGTTGCTCTTGGGCAGGCGAGGGTTCTACTGGGGGGCTGTCAAACCGCCCCGGGTCGTCTGCACAGCGAGTGTCGGCAACAAGGTTGCACAATCGCCTTCATTAATAACCCATGATTTTTCCCAGTACTTATTCAGAGAGTATCCGCCCATGTCCAAAATCGCCCAATACCGAGAACTCGAGCGTCTGATCGCCGAACAGCAGCACGTCCTGGAAACCCTCAAAAATGACAAGTCTTTCCAGGCCGAGTCAGAGTTCGAAGACAAACTGCGCTCGCTTATGAGTGAGTACGGTGTAGGCCTGCCTCAGATCGTCGCTCTGCTCGGGCCGCACGTTTCTGCCGGCAATGCCCAGAAAGTGGCCGGTCGCAAAGGGCAGCGGGCTCCCAGGGCTCTTAAGCGCTATCTGAACCCGCACACCAACGAAGTCGTCGAGACCAAGGGCAGCAATCACAAGACGCTTAAAGCCTGGAGACAGGAACACGGTTCGCAGCAGGTTCAGAGCTGGGTGATGGCGTAAGCCCTGGAAGCTATCGAGGTAAAGGGGGTTGCGGCTTCACTGACCTCCTTAGCACTCTTGACCCTACAGGACGCTGAGCCGGTAAAAATGCCCTGACCCGAAGCCGTTACATTCAGGCACAAGGCTTACTGGCTGATTCACCGCCATCGCTGGCAAGCCAGCTCCCGCCCATATAGGGTCAACTTTGCCACAGCAGTGCCTGCCTCCTGGATATCCCTTGTCGCGCGAGATCAAATGTTATGAGCCGCTATGCAACGCTGCTGCTTATGGTTTGCTTCACAGCTAAAGCCCAAGCCGCAACAATCGACTTGTCGCCACGGTGTGACTTTGACCGAGTCAGCCTTGTTTTGCTGGACCACGATGCGGCTGACCCCAACCAGATTGCACTGGATGTCGAGCTTGCCCCTGCGGCCCGCAAGCGCATGTTTGAAATCACGCGTGACTCCATTCAGGGAAACCTGAAGGTGACCATAAATGGTCTGCAGGTTGCTGATGTGAGGGTGATTAATGCATTAGAGACCCCAAGCATACGTTTCAGTCTGGGGAGGGAGGTCTCTGAGAAAGTGGTATCGATTTTTCTTTCATCGCCTGCCGTTGATAAATGCGGCACTGAGAAAATCAGTGGCCTCCTGTAATTACGCAGCAGTGATCATGATTTACTACTTTGGGTCATAACACTCTCGCCGATCACCTTGCTCGTAAAGCTCTGCCCAAAGCAGCATCTACGTAGAGGCAGGCTGCGAAGTGGCCAGTAATAAGATGATGTTGGTGAGTCTCGGGTTTTGAAAGTGTCACGCACGGAAGTTCCAGACCACCTCTACAATGCGTCCGGCCACCAGTACATAGGCTAGAAACAGTACTATTTGCAGCGCCGTGTGATAGCGAAGTTTTGCCAACTTGCGCAGGCCATCGCAGACATTGAGCAGGGTCAGTATTGCGGAGATGGCAATGATGCCCCAGCCCGCCAGGTTGCTCGCGGTCAGGTCGAAAAATACATGACGTCCGTTTTTCAGCGCGTTGGTCCCGGCCGCAAACATTAACGCGCAGACGAGCAGGTTTTTGATGTTGTCGAATATCTTTGTGCTGATGTCGTTGTCGAGCAGGCACAGAAATCTTTCCCAAAATTTGTGCATTGGTCTCTCACTCATGTTGAGTTGAAGGGATAAAGCCGTTTATTGATCCAGTCGCTGCATCGCGTCAAGGGGGACCCCAATCAGCCCCCCAATCGTCCTGTTGCGTTCGGTCTTTTGTACCCATTCGATGGCGCCTCAAAAACAGTCTAGAGTCATTTGAGTTCCTGGCAGGACTCACTCTCGATGTTTGTCATGCTGGGCGATTAACACCCTATAGATATTTTCGGTTTCGGCGTTCAGGTAAGCGGGCAACCAATGGACGTGGATTTCACAAGCCCGACCCTCGCGTTCTAGCACTGCTAACCAACTTTACGGGCTTGTGCGATATGACCGCTTCTTGTGCCTTGAAAATTTGTGAACATTGCGACTCGGTCTACACACCCGTGGTTCTGAAGCGCGGTGAGGTGGCCCGCTGTGTACGTTGTGCTTGCATCCTCGATCGCTCGAGGCGTTTGAACCTTCAACAACACTTGGCTTTAACCATCGCCGCCGCGGTGATGTTCGTCTTTGCCAATGTATTTCCGGTCATCACCATCAGTTTTCAGGGTCTGAATAATCAGGCCGAGCTGTGGCAGTCGGTAAGCGCCCTGGCGCAAGGGCCTATCAGTGTGATCGCAATAGTGGCGGGTATTACGATCATTGTCGCGCCACTGCTGCAGATCGTGTTGCTTTGCTGGGTGTTGTTTTATGCGCTCAGGCGCCGCGCCGCGCCGGGCTTCAAGATATGCATGCGTACCCTGGAGCAACTGCGGCCATGGAGCATGCTCGAAGTGTGTCTGTTGGGCGTTCTGGTGACGGTGGTCAAACTGGCGGGCATGCTGGATGTGCACCCCGGCCTCGGGCTGTGGGCGCTGGGCATGCTGACGGTGCTGATCATACTGATTTCCGGCAAGGATATTCGTCGTTTGTGGGATGACCTGGAAGTGTCGCCACAATGATGTCTCCTCCCTATGCTTCAGAGCTGAACCTGACGCTCTGTCATACCTGCGACCGTGCCTGTGCGGCGAGCGACCGGCGCTGTCCGCGTTGTGACTCTGTGTTGCATGGGCGAAAACCCAATAGTTTTAGCCGCACCTGGGCTTTTTTGATTGCCAGCCTGGTGTTCTATATCCCGGCCAATCTTTTGCCGGTGATGTACACCGATGCCTTTGGCAATGGCAGTGAAAACACCATCATGAGCGGGGTCTGGGAGTTTTGGCAGAGCGGATCATGGGATCTTGCGCTGCTGATTTTTATCGCCAGCGTCGCAGTGCCGTGTGTGAAGTTTCTGGTATTGGGCACTTTATTGATTACCTGTCAGCGCCGCAGTGCGGTGGCTCGGCGCGAACGGGCGAAGTTGTACCGGCTGGTTGAAGTGATTGGCTACTGGTCGATGCTCGACGTGCTGGTGGTGGCACTGATTGTCGCGTTAGTACAGTTCAAGTCCCTGAGCAGCATTGAGCCGCGTATGGGCATCCTCTTTTTCGGTGGTGTGGTGGTACTGACCATGCTGGCGGCCATGAGTTTTGATCCCCGACTGATCTGGGATGCAGAGGCTAAAGATGACTGAAACCCCTGGATGCGATGATGCAAAAGCCCCTGGCTCGCCTGAAGTAAAACGCAGGCGCCTGAACATTTCACTGGTCTGGCTGGTGCCTGTCGTGGCCGTGCTGGTCGGTGTGTCGATGGTGATACACAACGTGCGCACAGCGGGGCCGAAGATTAACGTCAGCTTTTCCACAGCAGAAGGGCTTGAGGCCAACAAGACACTGGTCAAATACAAGAACGTGGTGATCGGCAAGGTGGCGTCAATTGCCCTGAACGAGGATCGCGATCAGGTGGATGTCACGCTGCAGCTCGATGCCTCGGCCAAGCCGTTTACAGCGCAGGATTCACGCTTTTGGGTGGTGCGTCCGCGTATCGGTGCCAATGGCGTCTCCGGGGTCGACACGTTGTTGTCGGGCGCCTTTATCGGGGCCGATGCCGGATCTTCGTCGACCCTGAAAAGCGACTTTATTGGTCTTGAGTCCCCGCCGGCGGTGACCTATCGCGACAAGGGCACTCAATTTACCTTGCACACCGACGAGTTGGGCTCACTCGACATAGGCTCCAGCGTCTACTACCGCAGAATACCGGTAGGCCAGGTGATGTCCTACGCGCTGGCTGAGGACGGTAAAAGTGTCGATATCCAGATTTTCGTCAATGCCCCCAATGATCAGTTTGTCACCCGTGACACGCGGTTCTGGAATGCGAGCGGGGTGGAGGTCAACCTTACGGCGAACGGGTTGAAGGTCAATACACAGTCCTTGTCTTCAATCCTGGCGGGCGGCATCGCATTCGTCGAGCCGCGCTACAGTCCAAACCCGCAGCGGGCCAAAGAGCGGGCCGAGTTCACGCTGTTCGCCGACCAGGAAACAGCCCTGGCACCGCCTGACGGTGCCTCTTTTTATATCCAGATGCGTTTCGATCAGTCGTTGCGCGGGTTGTCAGTGAATGCCCCGGTAGAGTTTCTGGGGGTAAATCTTGGGCGCGTGGTGTCGATTGATCTGGATTACGACCCGGTGACCAAGACTTTTCCGACCATCATTGGCGCCGTGATTTATCCGCAAAGATTGGGACGTGCTCACGAGCAGCTCAACCGCGATGGTGATGAAAACGACAAGCTGCGCCCGCAACGTGTACTGGGCACAATGATCGAGAGAGGGCTCAGGGCGCAGGCGCGCAGCGGAAATTTACTGACCGGCCAGTTGTATATCGCAATGGATTTTGTCCAGGGTGCCAAGCCGGTGAAGTTTGATATCACTGCACGGCCTTCGCAAATTCCCACAGTGCCGGGCAGCCTCGACAAGCTTCAGGTTCAGCTTGAATCAATCGTCGACAAAATCAGCAAACTGCCTCTGGATCAGATCGCCGGCAACCTCAATGGCAGCCTGCTGGCGTTGCAGGGCACGCTCAAGCAAGTCAACGGGCAGGTGCTACCGCAACTGCAGGACACTCTGGTGCAAACCAAGCGCACTGTGACCGAAGCCGGCAACAGCGTTGCCGAGGATTCACCTCAGCGCCAACAGTTCGGTGCGGCCATGGATGAGGTTCAACGTACCGCCCGTTCGGTCAGAACCCTTACAGACTTTTTGAGTCGCCATCCTGAAGCGCTGATTCGTGGCCGTGCCAAAGATCAGCCGCTCATGACCTCGCCCACTTCCCGTGAGAATAATCCGCAATGAGTGCTCAGACCCGGTTGTGCCTCGGCCTTTTGGCGACTTTGACCCTGACCGCCTGCAGCTCGGCGCCGACTCACTTCTACACCTTGATGTCTCCCGCAGACGCCCGTGAGGGACAGCGCCCTGTCACACCCCCCGGGTTTCAACTGGACGTGGGCGTGGTGCGCGTGCCGGTTCAGGTTGATCAGCCGCAACTGGTGGTGCGTGAAGCAGGGGGAGGGCTGGCGATTCTGGAAACCGAGCGCTGGAGTTCGCCGCTGGCGGATGAATTCCATGACACCTTGGTCGACCGTCTTGAGAGTGAACTGGGAGTGCGTGATCTGGCTGGCCTGCCCAAGTCGGCTTCAGTGCCTGTACTGGGCGTGCAAACTGAAGTCAGGCGTTTTGATTCGTGGCCTGGTCAATACGCATTGATTGATGTGGTCTGGAGCTTGTCCCTGCGCCAGAACGGCCAGCCCCCTCGCACCCTGACCTGCAGCAGTACGCTGCGTCAGCCTGCGGGCCAGTCGGTGCAGCAAGTGGTTCTGGCGCACCGCGAAACCATCGCAGCGCTGGCAGCAACTATTGCCAGCACGGCACGGCGCTGGTCGCAGAGCACCAGTGTTCAATGTCCGCAGTGAGGGCGTGCTGCAGCGGGGCCCCAATCGTGCTCGTAACATCCTCGCGGTCACCGGCTGTCCGTGGTCCATATGGAGCATTAGTCCACGATGCAGATCCAGCGGTGATTGTGCCGATAGGGCGCGCGGGTGAAGTGGACATCTGAAACCAGATGCAGGCCACGCTTTTGTAGCGCTTCGGTCAGTTGTACGAGTGTCTCTGCCTGGATAGTCATTGCTGTTACCTCGTCAGATTTACTGCGTTCATAATTCTTGACCGGGCAAGCAGCAGGCTAATTCAATTTTTCTACAACCTTGATTGATGCGTGGTCACATCGGGGTGTGATCTGCCCTGACTTTCTCCGGTATACCGGCTGACCGGGGGACACTTTCGGCCTGCGTTTCAAATCACACTCCGATGCGACCTCCCGTGAGGGATCGGGCAGTTAGCGACAGGCTGTCGTTGGCACTGATTGTTCAGTGAAAATCTATATATCTAATTGAAGCTCAGGCGCCTATTCCCATTTGGCTCAAGAGGACGCATTCAGCCAGGTTAATGCGCCAACCAGCATCGTTTCCAATCCGGTCTCCAGAGTTGGATGTATTTGCGGATTAAACTTCGATGAATGGTTAGAGGAAATCTATGGCTAATCAATAATGGCCATGATCAAAGGGCTGCAATGTCCCTTCGGGAATGGGGTACCAGGGGGCGTACTTTGGCAAGATGCCAGGGGAGGGGCGAAAATCGAGAATTGCGGAGCGGTCTGAATTTTTGCGGAGCAAAAACAAAGGGCCTGCACGAAGAATCTCATGCAAGCCCTTGATTTGTTTGGTGCCCGAAGCCGGAATCGAACCGGCACGTCCTTTCGAACGGGGGATTTTAAGTCCCATGCGTCTACCAATTTCGCCATTCGGGCGGCAGCGCTATAAAGCGGGTCAGGAAGGAAGGTGCTTTAGGAACAAAGTACTCAAGAGCCTGGGTGACAGGTGGACGAATATATAGAGACTGCACCGATGAGGCAAGTTGGTTAGTGCCTGTGGCGCGAGTTTTTTTGTTTTTGGCCTGGTTAAAACACTCGAAAAATCATAGAGCTATGAAACTAGCGGGCCGGTCAGGGGGCAATATTGCGCCTCTATTGCCGCCAAGGCACGGTCACTAAGGGGACTGCACTGCGTTGTTGCTGGCAGGTACTTATTCGGGTCGCTTTGCCTGGGCACTGGTCTAGGCTGCTTGCACGATTGAATCAGAAGTGGGTGTGATGAATACAAGTGTGATTTATGCATTGGCCGCGGCTGCACTGTTCGGGGCCAGTACTCCGCTGGCAAAGCTGCTGGGCACTGAAATCCCGCCAGTACTGCTGGCCGGGTTGTTGTATCTGGGCAGCGGCATAGGGCTGGTGTTGCTGCGTTTTATCCGCGATCGGGGGTGGAAAAAGTCCGGGCTTAGTGTCAGAGAGTGGCCGTGGCTGGGCGGGGCGATTGTGTTCGGCGGGATTCTTGGCCCGGTTGCCCTGATGCTGGGGTTGACCCTGACCAGTGGCGCGACAGCGTCGTTGATGCTCAATCTGGAGCCGGTGCTGACAGCCGTGCTGGCATGGGTAGTGTTCAAGGAAAATGCAGACCGCAGGATTGTCGTGGGCATGCTGGCAATTATTGCCGGGGGCATTGTTTTGTCGTGGCCGTCCGGGCAGGCATCCAGCGTCGAGCAATCCTGGGGCGGGCCCCTGGCCGTGGCGTTTGCCTGTTTGTGCTGGGCGGTGGACAACAATCTTACGCGCAAGGTTTCGGCTTCTGATGCGCTGTTCATTGCCGGCACCAAAGGTTTGTTTGCAGGGCTGGTCAACTGCGCAATAGGGCTGACCCTGGGCGCCAGTATTCCGCCTCTGGCGGCGCTGAGCCCTACCTTGCTTATCGGCTTTTTAGGCTACGGGGTCAGCCTGGTGCTTTTTGTGCTGGCGTTGCGCGGGTTGGGTGCTGCGCGGACGGGGGCGTACTTTTCCACTGCTCCATTTCTGGGGGCGGCCATTTCGATTGTGCTGCTCGACGAGTCAGTCTCGATGCTGTTCTGGGTGGCTGCGGCATTTATGATGTTCGGCGTCTGGCTGCACCTCACCGAGCAGCATGAGCACATGCATGAGCACCAGCCGCTGCAGCACACCCATCGTCACATTCATGATGAGCACCATCAGCATGAGCATGCCGAAGAGGTAGCGCCCGGTTCTGCACACAGCCATGCGCACCTGCATTATCCGGTACGGCATAACCATCCGCATTTTCCGGATATCCATCACCGGCATAGGCACTGACCGGCTGCGTGTTAAATTGCGCTGGCAGGATGCACGCACACTCTCTTTGAATGGAGCTACAGATCGCCCATGTTTGAACACATCGATTTTAACTACTTGCTGGCGACCTATGGCTATCTGGCCATCTTTATCGGCTGTTTGCTGGAGGGTGAGACCATCCTGATTCTGGGGGGCATGGCCGCCCATCAACATGTGCTCAAGCTGTTGCCGGTGATTGGCTACGCGAGTCTGGCGGGGATGCTGGGAGACCAGTTGCTGTTCTGGGTCGGTCGTTATTTTGGTGCTCGCCTGTTGCCCCGTCTGCACAAACATCAGGCCACCATCGGACGGGTGACGCAGTTGATCAATCAGCACCCCACGGCGTCGATTTTCTCTGTGCGTTTTCTGTATGGCATGCGTCTGGTAGGGCCTATGGTCATTGGGGCGAGCAAGGTTTCACCGCTCAAGTTCTTCTGCGTCAATCTGGCCGGCGCGCTGGTATGGGCAACTCTGTTTGCCAGCGGTGGCTACTGGGCCGGTGAGTTTCTGCAGCGCTTTCTGGGCGACCTCAAACCGTATCGTTTGCCGATTGTGCTGGCGGTGATCGTATTGATGGTGGCGGTGGCACTGGCTCGCCATTTGCGCGCTAAAAACCGGGTGAGCGCCAAATAGGTTTACCAGTTGAGGCGGGCAGGCTGTGGCGCAGCTTTGTCCTCGGCCATAGAAGTGGGTGCGGTTGCAAAAAATACACGTGAAAGGCAAAGTCCGGGAACCCGGTTGCGTGATCAAGCCCTTGGCCTACGCTTTGAATGACAAGCTCAACGCCACGGGTTTCAAGGCATTGGCAGCTCGCTCACGAACCCGGTCCGCTAATAAAAGGAGTTCTGGATGTTTATCCGTTTATTGATCCTTACCGGCTTGCTGGTGACCGGCCTGGCGCAGGCTGTTGAAGTTCCAAGCCCCCTTGAACAGGATCGCGGCAAATTTCGCCCCTTGATCATCGTTGCCCGCACTGAAGTCGATCCTACCCTGACCACGCTCAAGCAAGCCCTGGCAGATCCGGCCAATCAGAAGGCCTTCAATGAGCGCAACATGGTGCTGTATACGATTGTCGGCATCACCGGCAAGCGTGATGGCAAAGACCTTGAACCCCAGAGCACGATGTCGCTGATTCGCGGGCTCAAACCCGGGATGATTATCGACAAAGCCAAGGTGATTTTGATTGGCAAGGATGGCGAGAAGAAGCTCGAAACCGAGGGTGATGCCGACCTCACTGAGTTGTTCAAAACGGTTGACGCCTTGCCTGTGGCCGAAAACCAGACTCAGGCCCAGGCTGAGGTGGTGCCCCCCGAGAAAACCGCGCCGGCAGGCAAGGCCGGCAAGCCTGTAAAACCGGCCAAGGCTCCTGCTCAGCTGGATGATTGAGGCCTGTTAAATCGCGGCCAAAAAAAGGCCCGCTGGGGGGAGCGGGCCAAATGGGATTCACTAAAGGAGTGGATCCAATCTATGTCAGTCCATGTGAAAGTGGCGTGAAAACCATGTAGTCAAAACGCAATTCATTCTCAATTTATGACGATTTCTGCTCAGACTTGCATCCCCTGGCATTCAGCCAGAACGCAGGTTGATTACTGCCCCTCAGATCCCGCGTCATTGAGCCACTCCTGGCTCAGGGTGGGCGTGTCTCCCAAATATTCCAGTAGCCAGTTCATGGCCGGGGAATGATTGCTCTGTACCCAGGCGATGCATGACGGGCTGGCCGGGAAGGGCTGTTGCAAGTGCAGCGCGAGCAATTGGCCCCTTTCAATCAGGGGCTGTGCCAGATGCGCGGGCACCATGCCTACGCACAGGCCATCCGTCAGGCAGGCCAGCCCTGTCGTCCAGTCAGGCACCATCATCCGGCGCTGGTTATCCAGGGTCCAGGTATCGCGTTTTGGCAGGCTGCGCGAGGTATCGTCCATGCACAGTGAAGGGTAGGGCCGCAGCTGTTCATCACCGAGCAAACCCTCAACTCTCGCCAGCGGATGCTGCGGGCTGACCACGCACAGCCAGTGCAGAAAGCCCATGTCGCGGAAAGCAAAACTGCCTGCCACCGGAACGGCCCTGGTGGCGCCGATGACCAGGTCGGTGCGGCCATCGACCAGTGCATCCCACACGCCGTTGTACACCTCGTACTGAACAATCAGCTCCACATCGGGAAAGTGCCGGTAGAAGTCGATCACCATTTGCCGGCATCGCGGGTGTTTGACGATCGAATCCACGTTCACTCGCAACTGGCCGCTCCAGCCATTGGCGACCTGTTGGCACAGGCGGCGGGTGCCGAGCATTTTTTTCATTACATCGCGTGCTTCCTTGACGAACATTTGCCCGGCCGGGGTCAGCTCGACATCTCGGTGGCGGCGTATAAACAACGGCACGGCCAGCCATTGCTCGAGCTGGCGCACGGTATAGCTGACAGCCGAAGGCACGCGGTGCAACTCCTGTGCAGCACCACTGAAGCTACCGTGTCGGGCGACGGCATCGATTACGTCCAGGGAGTATTCAGACCACATGGGCTTGCCTTCAAAATATTTGATGTCTGTAGGCAATTATTATCGCTTCACAAGCAAATGTGCAGCTGGATAATGCACGCCAGTCAACAAATTGTTTGATGGCAAGTTTTGGAACCCCATGAAAAACTCTTTCGGTTTTACCTGTTACCTCGCGGGGCTCAGCATGCTGGGCTACCTGGCCATGGATATGTACTTGCCGGCCTTTGGCACGTTGCGCAGCGAGCTGGGCCTTTCGGCCGGATCTGTCGGCGCCAGCCTGAGCATATTTCTGGCCGGCTTTGCCTTTGGTCAGCTGCTGTGGGGGCCGCTCTCTGATCGCTTGGGGCGCAAGCCGGTGCTGCTGGCCGGCTTGTCGATGTTTGCACTGGGTTGCCTGGGGATGTTGTGGGTCGATAACAGCGTGTTGCTCTTGAGCCTGCGGTTTATCCAGGCGATCGGCATCTGCGCGGCGGCGGTTACATGGCAAGCCCTGGTGATTGATCGCTACCCGGCCGATAAAGCCAATCGGGTGTTTGCCAGCATCATGCCGTTGATGGCCTTGTCGCCAGCATTGGCCCCGTTGCTGGGGGCTGTGGTGCTGAACCATCTGGGCTGGCAGGCGATTTTCAGCGTCCTGCTCGGATTGGCCCTGCTGCTGATCGTGCCGACCTTGTTGCTCAAGGAAAAAGTGCGCACAACAACCAGGGCGGCAACCAGCACCGTGAGCTATTGGCAGTTGCTGCGTACGCCGGGTTTCAGCGGCAACGTGATGATTTTTGCCGCGTGCTCGGCCAGTTTCTTCGCCTGGTTGACGGCTTCACCCTTCATCCTTGGCGATATGGGCTACAGCCCGAGTGATATCGGGTTGAGCTACGCGTTTCCGACCCTGGCTTTCATGATCGGTGGTTACAGCTGCCGCAGTGCCTTGCAGCGCATCAAGGGCCACACGCTTTTGCCGTGGCTGCTACTGGCATATTGCATCAGCATGGTGGGCCTGTATTGCGTTGCGACGCTGACCGTGCCGACGCTGACGACGTTGCTGATCCCGTTTTGTTTGATGGCGCTGGTTAACGGCGCAAGCTATCCGATCGTGGTTGCCCATGCACTGATGCCGTTTTCGGAGAATTCGGGCAAGGCCGCCGCCTTGCAAAACACCCTGCAGCTGGGCCTGTGTTTCCTGGGCAGCCTGCTGGTCTCGGGTTTTATCACTGAACCACTGCAGATTACCGTTGAGGTGATGCTGGCCACGGCTCCCCTGGCAGTGCTGGGGTATCTGATCCAGCGCCGCAAATCACCTGCGCGGGCCTGTGTCACAGGCTGAACTTTGTCATTGGCAGCGCTATCCAAACGTGTCCCAGACATTGCGGAGCGCTGCAGATGGTCCAAATAATTACGCCAAACAATCCGGAGCAGGTACAAAGCGACCGCGATGCCAAAATGTTTGGTTCGCCCAAGGACCGGCTGGACTTTTACCGGCGTGAAATCCAGTACGAGACCAGCATCCTGTCCCACCGCACGGATGCTTATCTGGCGGCACAGTCATTTCTGGTGATCGCCTTTGCCTCCTGCATGGCCAACCTGAACCCGGAATGGGGCAAGTTTTTTACCCTCACTGTGCCGCCGATGCTAGCGGTGCTGGGGATACTGATTTCACTCAATGCGTGGCCGGGCATTCGGGCGGCCTACGACATCATCGATCACTGGCACTTCAAGCAAAGTGAACTGCTCAGCAGCCAGCCCGTCATGGGTATGGCTTACGATGAGTCGCCGCTGTTCTGCGAAATGGAGTCCACCCACAAGGGCTACAAAAAATCCTTGATGTTTTCTGTGCGTTCGCCCTGGCTATTTTCCTGTTTCTGGCTGGTATTGGGCGCGTTTTCGCTTTATATCCAGATCGACAACCCCTTGACCTGAGGACGCCTGTTTGAGCCGCCGCAGGAACAAGACGGGCAATAAAAAGGCCGGCACCCTTGAAGGTGCCGGCCTTGTTTACAATCAGGCCACATCCACCAGCACGATTTCGCTGTCTTCAATTGCCGTGACCCGCAACAGGGTCTCATCGACGATGGCCACGCCATCCCGGGCGCCTGCTCGCAAACCATTGACTTCTACTACGCCGGTGGCCGGTACCAGATAGGCCCTGCGACCGCTTTCGAGCTGATATTCAGCTGTTTCGCCGGCCCTCAGATTAGCCGCCACCAGGCGTGCATCGGCCCGGATGCGCAGGCTTTCGTGGTCGCCTTGCTTGCCACTGGCCAGGGTGACAAAGCCTTCGCGCTGGCCTTTGGGGAAGGGCCTGGCGCCCCAGGTCGGTGCGTCACCTTCCTGATTGGGAATGATCCATATCTGGAAGATTTTGGTCGGGGTCGACTCCATGTTGTATTCGCTGTGGGCAATCCCGGTGCCCGCACTCATGACTTGCACGTCACCGGCTTCAGTGCGGCCTTTGTTGCCCAGGTTGTCTTCATGGCTGATTGCACCTTCGCGAACATAGGTGATGATTTCCATGTCGCGATGGGCATGTTTCGGAAAACCGGTGCCGGGGGCGATCACGTCGTCGTTCCACACCCGCAGGTTGCCCCAGTTCATCCGGGTCGGGTCGTAGTATTCGGCGAACGAAAAGTGGTGGTGAGCGTCCAACCAGCCATGGTTTGCGCCGCCCAGGGTGTTGAAGGGTCTGAGTTCAAGCATGATTCTTCTCCTGTTCAGGTCGCCCGTGTGCTGTGAACGGTTACCCGGTTGATGATGGGATGATTTTCCTTCAAGAACATATCGATAAAAAGCGGAAAAAATGCTTTAAAACAATCAACTTATTAGATGCTTTTCCAGGGCGATACATGGCTCTTTACCTTCAAAAAATCCTCTAAAGAGCTGATGCTCCTAGATATCTTGACGCAATGCAGCGACCATAGCCCATCCGCCCGGACAGCCTCACACCCTGGAGTCAGCGTGCCGCAACACATTCCCGATCTGCCTGAAGAACTTGCCCCCCTGACCCGATTGCCTTTGCTCAAGCGTCTGGCCGCCAGACTGTTTGGCAGCGGCCTGACCCATTTGCGCGCACAACATGCGGCCTCCTGGTTACAGGGCCAGGCGGACGGGTTTCGCAGCGGTCACAGCGCCGGGGTGGATTACGGCTTTCAAGAAGGCCGCGTCGAAGGGCTGGAAGAGGGCCGGCAGGTATTGATCATCAGTGATACTCGCCCCCAGGTACTGCGTGCGCCCGGCATTGATGACAATCTGTTCGATGACTGGCGCCTGCCCTTGACTGGCGAGCTTAAAAAACAGATTAAGGCCGATGTTGCAGCGCTCCTCCCCGAGCAGGCTCAGCCCAGTGCTGCACAGTGGAAGATGATTTTCAGTGACACGCCGTCGACGTCGGTGGTGGCCGGTGCCGGTGCCGGCAAGTCGACATCGCTGGTTCTGCGCATTCTGTTGCTCAGCCACTATTTGGGTTTTGAACTGAGCTCAATGACGGTGGTGACGTTCACCCGCGAGTCGCGCAAGGACTTCATCAGCAAGCTGCAATCCATTTTTGCCTTGTGGGGCCGCACCTTGAGTCTCAAGGAGGCGCGGGATGTGGTCCGCACCTTCCACTCGCGGATTTTGCCCATGGTCCGCAGCTTGCCCGGCTACAGCCAGTTGCAGGCCTTTGAGACCCTGAGTACACGCAGTCTGCTCAATGACGATGACAGCGACAGCAACCCCTTTGACCTGCGCATTAATGATGCCCAGCGCCAACAACTGAATGCCTGCTACCACGGGCTCTATACCCGAGATGAGCGTTTTCGCGACACCCTGGCACCGCTGTGCAGGCATGCCCTGCAGCTCAAGGAGCTGGAGCGCGATCACCCCGATGTACAAAAACGCATGGCAGTGACTGAGCTGGCCGCCAAGCGTGACGAAGAACTGTGCGACACCCTCGAAGATCTGTGGTTTGCCGCAGGTGCCTGGCCCATCCAGGGCATTGAACCGAGTCGTGAAACCGTACAAATCAATGGCTCGCAGTTCCACTGCCACGGGTACGTGCCACAACTGGACGCCTGGGTCGTTCTGGGCTTTGATCCGCGCGAAAACCCGCAAATCTGCAGGCCGGGGGCCAAGTTGAGCGTGCGCGCGGAATGGGCTGTTAAACGCACACTGTTTCGAGCTTTTTGCAGTAAGCCTTTGATTTGGTTGGAAAGCTATGATGCTGCAAAGCGTGTTATTGCTTCGCTGGCGGGCGACGCGAGTGCCGGGCCGGGCTTTGATTACAAGCTCAAGGGCGAGTTGAGTTCGGCGCCATTGCTGGACTGTTTTGTCGCTGCTGCCAGCTTTATCGAGAACCTGGGGCTCGATGTTGCCGCTGCTGTGGGGGAAATGCGATTTGCCAAAGATGATCCGGACCGTCATTTCTTCGAGGCCCTGAGCCTGTACTGGCGCGCGCTGGAAGATCACTTGCTGGCGCAATCGCCCCCGGTGATGACCTATAACCGCATGTTTTCGCTGTTCGGCGAGAACACGCCGCAAAACTTCAAATTATTGAGCCATGAGCAACTGCGGCCGTTGTCGCATTTGATGATTGATGAATTCCAGGACGTCTCGCCGCAAATCGTTTCCTGGTTGCGTGCCAGCTTGCGTGAAATCCGCAGCCGCGGCCCGGCGATGCATGTCGGGCGGGGCGCCCAGCGTTCGTCGTTACTGTGTGTGGGGGATGACTGGCAGTCGATCTATGGCTGGCGCGGCAGTTCGCCCAAGTACTTCATGGAGTTCAACAAGGAATTCCCGTCGCCCGCTACCACGCGGGTGATGCTCAGCGACAACTTCCGCAGCCATCAGCACATCATCGATGCTGCCGAGCATATCGTCCGCGCGGCGCCATCCATTGCCGGGAAACGCGCCAAAGCCAGCGGCGACCCGAAGACGCCAGTGCCGGTGAATGTATTGAGTCGCGATGATCAGGGGCTGGCTGCGCGCTTGACCGAGCATTACAACGCCGGCGATAGCATCTTGATGTTGTATCGAAAAAGCAGCGATAAGCTATTGATTGAAAAGGATATTCAGTCTGTAGTTAATGTGGATTCTAGATTGTCGCCAGAAGATCGCCGGCTCAAGCAACTGACTTATCACAGTTCCAAGGGCTTGCAGGCCGACGCGGTATTCCTGCTGGGTGACTGTCAGCACCTGACGTCTTCGCCGTATAAAAACCAGGTTTACCGCATGGCGGGCCTGGGCAAGGACAGCGACCCGGACCCTTACGACACCGCGCAGAAAGATGAAATTTTGCGCCTGGCCTATGTCGGTATTACCCGTGCGGTCACGCATTGCTATTGGTACCTGGAAAGTCCCGACGCCCAGGGCCCGAACATCCCCAAGGCGTCGGACCGCATCCCGCGGGGCAAGGCGTTTTTTGAGGATCAGCGCAAGGTATCTGAGCACGCCGGTTAGACGATTGCAGGAGCTGGCTTGCCAGCGATTCAGGCAGCGTGGTCAGGCGTATGGACCGGTTCGATGCCATCGCGGGGCAAGCCCGCTCCCACAGGGGGCAGGCGCCGGTCAGACTTTTTGTGGGAGCTGGCTTGCCAGCGATTCAGGCAGCGTGGCCAGGGGTGTGAACCGGGTCGATGCCATCGCGGGCAAGCCCGCTCCCACAGTGGCAGGCGCCGGTCAGATTTTTTGTGGGTTCAGGTGATCAGGCTTGTGCCCGCCAGGCCACCGGCGGTACGAAACTTTCGAGTTCGTCTTCCACCGCCTGGATGATATGGCTCACCTGACTGGGGGTCATGGTGGCTGCGCAGGGGATGCCGGCGATGGCGATGAAGGTTTCGCCACTGGCGCGGTCAAACAAGCGCGCGACCATGCTTCCCGGCGCATCCATGGTCGCCTCGAAGCCCATTGGATGAAAATGCCAGCGCATCAGCTGGCAGGCGTTGGGGAAGGTAACCTTGTGTATGTTGCTTGTCTGGTTCATGGAGCACTTCCTTTTGCTCTGGACTGGAAAGGCCGGAGGGCATCCTGCGGCCAGATGTTTTTGTGAGTGTTTCGTGTTTAAACCTATCACCCCTATCCCGTGCTGCTAAGCAATTTGTTACATACCGATAGACTGTTTAGTCGTGTTTTGATGCAAATCATGCACTGAAGCGTTTTTTCACACCGCTGGTCCCTCACGTCTGGCCATTGATGCCGGCGTGCAAACTCGGCACTCTTTGTTTTTTGCCTTCGAGCGTTCCATGTCAGACCCCGTTGACGGCCCCGAACAGACCCGCGCTACCGGCCAGACTGTGATGCGCTACCACTTGTGCTGGAAGCATCGTGACCTGGACGGGGTGATGGCGCTTTACCACCCGGATGTGTGTTATCACGACTTTTTCCAGAATCGGGTCATGGCCCTCGGCGAGCTGCGCGAGTACGTGCAGCAGTCCATGCCAAGAGAAGCCGATGAAGCACTGGAACATAGCGACCGCATTCGTCTCGATGGCGATACCGCGTTCATTCAATACCGCATGACCCTGCGCGGCAGTCAGGGGCTGGTGTCGTTCCGTGCCAGCGAAGCGATCACGGTGCGTGACGGCTTGATCTGGCGGGTCAATGAGTACGCCTCGCTGGTCCACGAAACAGCCGTGAACCCTGCGCTACAGCCCTCATTAAGGCCGGCGGTGAGCCGTCTCGGGCTTTCTGCCCGGCAATTGAGTTTTATGGCCCGTGACCTGCAAAGCTACTTCGAGCGCCAGCAACCCTATCTCGACCCCCAGCTCGACCTGCAACAAGTGGCAAAAGCCTGTGGCTATACGCGCAACCAGATGTCGTACTTGCTCAATCAGGTGCTCGGGCAAAGCTTTTATCGCTATGTGAATCAGGCCCGTCTGCGGCATGTGCTGGCCGCCATGGATGCTGCGGTTACGCCGGCGAAAGTCGATGAAGTGGCATTCGCGGCCGGCTTCAATTCGATCTCGGCGTTCTACAGCTGTTTTCGCCAGCACACTGGCCAGTCACCCAAGGCTTACGCCAGGCAAATTTCTTTGCGGGTACGCGCGCAAGACTTTCCCTGACGCCAGGAGGTAGTGTCGACCGATTCTTTGAAGCAGTGTGGAGTCGGTGATGCCAGCATGGCGCTCAATCAGTTTATGGATGGACCAGCTTGGAGACGAGCTTGCTCCGCGGCCGACGCTCGAGCACGACCTGGATGTCGATGTGGCCATCATCGGTGCCGGCTATACGGGGCTGTGGACTGCGTATTACCTCAAGCGCCATGCGCCTGAACTGAGCATTGCCATTGTTGAAGCGCAAACAGCCGGCTTTGGCGCGTCCGGTCGCAATGGTGGCTGGCTGATGGGTAACTTGCTCGGTGAGGACCGGATGCTTGCGGGTCTTTCACCCGGGCAGCGTCGAGAGTCCTTCGATTTGCTGCATGGCATCCCCGATGAAGTGAAGAACGTCATTGACCGTGAAGGCATCGACTGCGATTACCGCAAAGGTGGTGCTTTGTATTGCGCGGCCCGTTACCCCGAACAAGAAGCCAGTTTGCGCAGCTACCTGGCCAGCCTCTACGCCGAAGGCTTGAACGAATCCGACTATCACTGGCTGAGCCCGGATGAACTGGCGCAACAGATCCGTGTTGCCAGGCCTTATGGCGGCATTTTTACGCCGCATGTTGCGACCATTCACCCGGCCAGACTGGTACGCGGCCTGGCCCGTGCCGTTGAGCGCATGGGCGTGCGGATCTTCGAACAAAGCCCGGTCACGCAATGGCAGCCGGGCCAGGTGTCCACCGCCAGGGCCCGGGTGCGCAGCCGTTGGGTGGTACCTGCGGTAGAAGGCTACGCCAATACCCTGCCAGCCCTGGGGCGCTATCAATTGCCGGTGCAGAGCCTGCTGGTCGCCACTGAACCTTTGTCGCAATCGGTGTGGGACGAGATCGGGCTCTCCCGGGGGCAGGCTTTCAGCGAGAGCAGCCGCCAGGTCACTTATGGCCAGCGCACAGTCGATGACCGCCTGGTGTTCGGTGCGCGCGGGGGCTATCAGTTCGGCGGGCGCCTGCGGGAGAACTTCGACCTCAGCGAGAGCGAAATAGAACTGCGCCGTTACCTGTTTGGTGAACTGTTCCCGCAGCTTGAAAACGTACGTATCAGCCATGCCTGGGGCGGCAATCTGGGGATGTCGCGGCGGTTTCACCCGCACATGCTCTGTGACCGCCGGCAAGGTATTGCACTGTCGGGCGGATATGGCGGCGAAGGGGTAGGCGCCAGCCATCTGGGGGGACGCACCCTGGCTGACCTGATTTTGCAGCGCGACACCCTTGAGGTTAAACAGCCCTGGGTGTTGACCGAAGGCGGGCTGGGCGCACTCCGGGCCTGGGAACCGGAACCCTGCCGCTGGCTGGGTTACAACGCGATTATCCGCAGCTTCGTCCATGAAGACAAAACCCTGGCCAATCCCCACAGCCCGCCCTGGCGGCGCAAGCTTGCCACGCGGGTGGCCGGGTTTATGGAAGGTTTCATGCAGTAACTCAACCATTCAACAGGGCTTTGATCAGGAAGCATCCGATGCGTATCACTCAATTCAAAAACACCGCCCGGGTACCGTTGCAAGAGTCCTTCCCGGTGGCCGTGCCGCTGGACACGCCGGTGGCCATCACCTCGGTGACCTCTGTCGAGCGTACCGACGGGGTCGAAACCGGCATCTGGGAGTGCACCCCCGGGCGCTGGCGCCGGCAGATTGTGGCGCAAGAGTTTTGTCACTTTATTCAGGGCCGCTGCACCTTCACCCCGGATGACGGAGAAACCCTGATCATAGAAGCGGGCGATGCACTGATGTTGCCTGCCAACAGTGCCGGCATCTGGGACATCCAGGAGACCGTGCGCAAGACCTATGTACTGATCCTTTGATCGCTGAAAACTGCCGATACCTGCCTATAAAAAAGCTGCCAGAACATGCAAGGAATCGAACCATGATCCGTATGACCCTGTTGCCCCTGATGTTGGCCGCCACCTTGTCTCAGGCCGCCGAGACCGTGAAGGTCTATAACTGGTCGGACTACATTGCGCCCGACACGATGAAGAGCTTTTCCCGTGATTCCGGGATTGCTTTCACCTATGACGTGTTTGACAGCAACGAGACCCTGGACGGCAAGTTGATGACCGGTAACTCCGGGTATGACGTGGTGTTTCCCTCCAACCACTTTATGGCGCGACAGATTCAGGGCGCAGCACTGAAGAAGCTCGACAAGCGCCAGCTGCCCAACTGGAAAAACCTTAACCCGGTGCTGCTCAAGGCGCTGGAGGTCAATGATCCGGGGAACCAGCATGGCTTCCCGTACCTGTGGGGCAGTACCGGTATCGGCTACAACGTGGCCAAGGTCAAAGCGGTATTGGGGGATGACGCCCCCGTGGATTCCTGGGACTTGATTTTCAAGCCTGAAAACATGGAGAAGCTCAGCAAATGCGGGGTCGCTATCCTTGATAACGGCCCGGAGGTATTGCCCGCAGCACTGAACTACCTGGGCTTGCCCCATCACAGCAAGAACCCCGAAGACTACAAAAAGGCCGAAGCGCTGCTGATGAAGGTCCGCCCCTTTATCAGCTACTTTCACTCGTCCAAGTACACCAGCGACCTGGCCAACGGCAATATTTGTGTAGCGGTAGGTTTTTCGGGAGACATTCTGCAGGCCGAAACCCGGGCCAAAGAAGCCGGCAATGGGGTCGATATCGGTTATTCGATTCCCAGGGAAGGTGCCGCGATCTGGTTTGACATGGTGGCCATGCCCGTGGATGCGCCGGACGAAAAGGCCGCTTACAGCTTTATGAACTACTTGCTGCGCCCGGACGTGATGGCCGGCATCAGCAACTACGTGCATTACGCCAATGGCAATGAGCAGGCCGATGCCCTGGTCAGCCCTGAGATCAAGGCTGACACCAAGGTCTATCCAACGGCGGCGATGATGGACAAGCTGTTTGCCCTTCAGGCCATGCCGCTGAATATCGACCGTATCCGTACGCGGCTATGGACCAAAATCAAGGCCGGTGACTGATCAGCGCAGCGCCTGCGGGTTGACCAGATTGGCCGGGCGCTCGCCCGCCAGTGCCGCCAGCAGGTTGTCGACGGCACAGCGGGCCATGGCTTCGCGGGTTTCAACGGTGGCCGAGCCGATGTGCGGGGTGGCCACCACGTTATCCAGTTGCAGGAGTGGCGAGGTCAGCTCCAGCGGTTCGCGCTCGAACACATCCAGCCCGGCCGCGCGAATCTGGCCCTGTTGCAAGGCGTGAATCAGCGCTGCTTCGTCCACCACCTTGCCCCGGGAGATATTGATAAAGATGCTCTCGGGGCGCATCAGGGCAAATTGTTCGGCGCCAATCAAGCCTTCGGTTTGCGCGGTCAGGGGCAAGGTCAGGCAGATAAAGTCGGCTTGTTGCAACAGTTCATCGAGGCTGCGGTACTGCGCATTGAAGCGCTCCTCAACCGCCGGTTTTGGCGAGTTGCTGTGGTAAATCACTGGCATGCCGAAGCCAAAGTGGCCGCGCTGGGCCAGGGCTTCGCCGATACGGCCCATGCCGATGATGCCCAGGGTCTTGCCATGCACATCGGTGCCGAAATGTTCGGGGCCGACGTTTTTTTTCCATTGCCCGTTGCGTACCAGATTAGCCAGCTCCACCACGCGTCGGGCGCTGGCCAGAATCAGGGCGAAACCGGTGTCGGCGGTGGTTTCGGTAAGCACGTCCGGCGTATTGGTGAGCAGGACTTTGCGCTCGGTAAGGTAGTTGATGTCGTAGTTATCGACCCCCACCGAAACGCTGGCCACGGCCTCCAGTGCGGGGGCCAGGTCCAGCAGTTGCGCATCCAGCTTGAGGCTGGCGCCCAACAACCCCTGGGCCAGGGGCAGGGCGGCCCGCAGTTGATCCAGGCCCTGGGCATCAAGGCGTTTGATCAGCGTGACGTTGGCCTGCTCTTCAAGGAGTTGCATCAGGGGCGCGGACAGTTCTTTGTACAGCACGACATTCTTTTTCAAGGTAATCACCGGCGTTGAATTCAAGAGTGGGCCATACGCTGCGTAGCCAATTGCTTGGGCGCAGGCGTGTCATTGACCGTAGGTTTGAGCATCAGGGTCAGCAGCACGGAAATCATCAGCGCGCCGCTCATCAGCAGGAATGAGGCGCCCGGTGAACCGGTCTCGCTGTTCAGGTAGCCGACCAGGTACGAGCCGGCAAATGAGCCCAGCGCCCCCATGCTGTTAATCAGCGCCATGGCGCCACCTGCCACGTTGGACGGCAGAATTTCCGGGATGATGGCGAAAAACGGACCATAGGGTGCGTACATGCAGGCGCCGGCAATCACCAACAGGGTGTAGGACCACCAGAAATGCTCTGCGCCCAGGGTGTAAGAGCCGTAAAAGGCGATGGAGGCGATCAGCAGTGGCGGCCAGACGAAGCGTTTACGCTTTTGCAGTTTGTCCGAACCCCAGGATACGGCAAGCATCGCAATCACGGCGGCCAGATAAGGCAGGGCCGAGAGCCAGCCGGCCTCGATCATGTCCATCTTCGCACCGTGCTTGAGAATCGACGGCAACCACAGGACAAAGCCGTAAACCCCGATGCTCCAGCAGAAGAATTGCAACGACAGCAGGATCACTTTCGGTGAGCGGAAGGCTGCGGCGTAATTTTTTACCGGCTTCATCCCCACCTGTTCGGCATCCAGCGTGCTTTGCAGGTCCTGTTTCTCCTGGCTGTTGAGCCACTTGGCTTCGCTTGGACGGTCATCGGCCAGACGCCACCAGATAAATGCCCAGAGAACGGCTGGCAGGCCTTCGACGATAAACATCCAGCGCCAGCTGTAATGCTGCACCAGATAGCCTGACACCACCGACATCCAGAGCATGGTCACCGGGTTGCCGAGAATCAGAAAGGTATTGGCTCGCGAGCGTTCGGCACGGGTAAACCAGTGGCACAGGTACACCAGCATGGCTGGCATCACGGCGGCTTCTACCACCCCAAGCATGAAACGTATGGCAATCAGGCTGTAGGCGTTGGACACCACGCCCGTCAGCGTCGCCAGGCCGCCCCAGAGGATCAGGCTGACAAATATCAGTTTTTTAACGCTGTTTTTCTGCGCGTAAATCGCCCCGGGTACCTGGAAGAAGAAATACCCGAGGAAGAACAGGGCCCCGAGCAGCGACGACAGCCCCGGAGTGATGTTGAGGTCTTCGGCCATGCCGGAGGCCGCGGCGAACCCGTAGTTCGCGCGGTCCAGATAGGCCAGGCTGTAGGTGATAAATACAATCGGCATGATGTACCACCAACGGCGGGCGGCAAGTTTTAGCGTGTGCATAGCGGTGCTCCTGAGCTTGTTTTTTTTGTCGCAGCAGGTAACGGGTACAACAGGGTTTCAGTGTTTAAGCGCTCGCAGTCAGCGCGCTGTGTTGATTCAGTTCGGCGCGGGTCGGCAGGCCTTCCATATCGCCACGGCTCTGCACGGCACGGCTGCCAATCCAGTTGCCACGCTGCACGGCTTCGATAAAGCCAAGGTTTTCCAGCAGGGCACTGATGACTCCCACGGCAAAGCCATCACCGGCGCCGACGGTGTCGATCACCTGGGTGACCGCTACGGCGGGTACAAATTGTTCAAGTTCGGCGGTGCGCAAGTAGGCGCCTTTGGCCCCAAGCTTGATGACGACCGCTTCAGCCCCTTGATCGAGATAGAACGCCGCGATGTCGCCCGGATCGTTGTAGCCAGTCAGCAGCCGGCCCTCGCTCAGCCCCGGCAGTACCCAGTCGGCGTGGGAGGCGAGGGCGTTGATGTCACGGATCATTTGCTGTTCGCTGGCCCACAGCGATGGCCGCAGGTTGGGATCGAACGACACGCTGTTGCCGGCTGTGCGCATGGACTTCATCAGTTCGAAAGACAATTCATTGCAGCTGGCCGAAAGAGCGGGCGGGATGCCGGTGGCGTGCAAATGGCGGGCGCTGAGCAATGGTGCGGTGATGGCATCGAGGCCCAGATGACTGGCGGCCGAACCGCGACGGAAATACTCCACCTGCGGATCACTGCCGTCATCCACCCGTGACTTGAGTTGAAAACCGGTCGGATGCTGCGGGTCGATGGCCACGTGCTGGCAGTCCAGGCCTTCGGCTTGCAAGGTATTGCGTACGAAACGTCCGAGGGAATCGTCACCTACACGGCTTAGCCATTTCACATTGAAACCCAGGCGTGCCAGACCGATGGCCACGTTGCTGTCGGCCCCGGCAATGCGTTTGTGAAACAGTTCGACCTGAGCCAGATCGCCGGTGTGTTCGGCCACCCACATGGCCATGGTTTCGCCAAATGACAGCACATCAACCTTAGACATGGCTCAGCTCCTGTTGCTGTTGATTCAGTTTGGCCAGCACCGCCACATGTTCGTTGGTCAGCCAGCCGAGGTCGCTGCCCTGCAGCGGATATTCGATGGCCCGGGTCAACCCGTGGGGCATGTGAGTCATCAGTTGCTGCCACATTTGCAGGTCAGTGTCGGTGGGCGGTATGGCAATCAACTTGCCATCCGGGCGCCGGGCCACCCCTTTGCAGTGCAGGTAGGTGACGTACCGGCCCAGCAGGCGCGCAGCAGTGCCCGCTGCCTGGTCCTGCCACTGCCAGTTACCAATGTCGAAGGTCATGCTGATCGGTGCCTGCTGTTGCTCGACCTTGTCGAAGAAACGCTGCATCGGCTCGATGCGCCCGCCCTGGGAGGTCTGGTCGTTTTCTACCAGTAACTGCACGGGCTGCTGGTTGAGGCAGGCGGCCAGGATTGGCAGATCGCAGTGTTCGGTGAAATAACCCAGTGAAACCTTCAGCCATTTTGCGCCGAATGCATGGGCCCGTTGCAGGGTGGCGATCAATTGTGGATTGGGGCGCGACTGCCCGGCTTCCCACAGCTCCATCGGGGAAGAGAACACGCATTCCAGACCATGCTGTTGCACGGCCTGGCTGAAGGCGGCCGGGTCTTCACCGGTCAACAGCTCCTCGCGCAGTTCGATGCGTGTTGCTCCGGCGTTGGCCAGTAACTCGATGAAGCTGTGTTGTCCGCGTTGGCGAACCAGGTCGGCGCCGTAGCTCGACAGGCTGATGGATACGGGGAATGTGGTCATGGTGATTAATCTCTGAAACCGGTTTCATTTTATTGTTGGGGAAAGTGCCGCAGGTCGGATCAAACAACCAGCGGCCAAAGAACGTCAGGTAGCAGGCCGTTGAGTGGAACCGCGCACGATTAACCGGGCGGCGAAATCCAGGTGCCGGGCGGGAGCCTTGTCGCCCTTCAGGCGTTTGAGCAGGCAGTCAAAGGCACTGGCGCCAATCTGTTGGGTGGGCTGGGCGAGGGCAGTGATGCCGCTGCCGACCAGGGGGAACCATTCCAGATCATCCAGGGCTATCAGGCCGACATCCTCAAACAAATGGCAATTGAGCTCGCGCAAGACGTGGGTACAGGCCAGCGCAGCAACGCCGTTGGCGCAGAACACTGCCTTAGGGCCGTTACCGGGGGTCTGCAGGAAGGACTGGATGTCGGCGCGCAGTTGCGTGCCGGTTTGCACCACTGTGCCGTGCAGGGCCGGGTGTGTGCTCAGTTGCGAGGTAAAACTGTGAATGCGCTCGACCCGTGAACTGGTGCCATCGACAGGCTCGCTGACCAGCAACAGATCGCGGTAACCCTGCTGTTCAAGGTGTTCTAGGGCCATGCGTACGGCATGCGGGTTATCGAGGCCGACCAGATCGGTGTGCAGTTGCTCGACCTTGCGGTCGATCAGAACGATGGGCATCTCCTGATGCAGCTCTTGCAGGGCATCAGGATCGTGGCCCAGGGTGTTAAGAATCAGGCCTTCGATATTGTAGGAGCGCAGAGCGGCGAGGTGCTGGCGCTCTTGTTCATTGTTGCGGTCGGTGTTGCACACCACCAGGTTGTAACCGTGCTGCCGGCAGGCGGTTTCTACGCCATGCATCACTGCAATCGAGTAGGGGTTGCGGATATCGGCCACCAGCATGCCGATCAGCCGGGTACGGCCGCGCTTGAGGCCGCGGGCCATTTGATTGGGCCGATAGCCCAGCTCGTTGATTGCTTGCTCGATGCGCTGGCTGATGGCATCAGATAGCAGGGCGCGGTCTTCGCCGATAAAGCGCGACACGCTGGCCTTGGATACACCGGCAAGTCGGGCAACATCAAGCATGGTCACGCGGGTGCGCTGGGCGGCAGAAAAGCTGTTCACGGCCTGAAACCTTTTATTTGAGTTATCGCAGGCGATTTCGCGTTAGGGCGCTGAAACCGGTTTCAGGAAAACTCAAATCACCGGTTCGAGTCAAGTGCCGTTTGTAATTTCAGTGCTCCGGGGAGGGGGGAGGAGCGAGCTAGCCTCGCGATACGGGCGACGCGCGGTCCTTGGAGGATCGCGCTGGTGATTGTGGGGGGCCTGCTGTAGGAGCGAGCTTGTTCGCGAGCTTTTCAACGTAGCAATGAAGAGCTCGCGAGCAAGCTCGCTCCTACAGAGGGCAGAGGGCGGCGTAATTTTAGTTAATTAAAAACGATATATAAAGACGAGTAGGCGACACGTTTATTTAAACAAAAAAAGTTGTGACCGCTCAGTCATATTGCAAAAGGCCATTACCCGTAAAGTCGGTGTTGTTATTCCTGAGTTTAATATGATGAGTTTAATGGTTAACGGTTGAAAAAAAGAGTGACCCGCGCCTTCAATGTTTGCTGTTGTTTATCCGGGTTTAATAGTTTTACGCCAAAATAATGCTGGACTAAATATTTAGCTTTGTGGCAGTTTCGGCCGGCCATAAACGGCGAGTGACAGGACGATCTCGCCATGGGGTCGTCGTGGTCTGTCAAAATTTTCTACTGTTAAACAAGGAAGTGTTTACATGTCGAAACTTAAAGAGAAAGCAGTGCTGTCTGTCGGTCAGAACCTGGCTGCAACCAGCAGCAGTTCCGCTTTTACCCAGATTGATAATTTCATTCACTTTTATGATCGCGGCGATCATCTGGTCAATGGCAAGCCTTCGTTGACCACCGATCAGGTGGCGGATCAACTGACCCGTTCGGGTGCCAGCTGGCATGACCTTAACGGCGACGGTGTGATCAACCTCACCTACACCTTCCTCACAGCGGCGCCCGTGGGCTATGCCACCCGTGGTCTGGGCACCTTCAGCCAGTTCTCGTCGCTGCAAAAGGAGCAGGCCAAGTTGTCCCTGGAGTCTTGGGCCGACGTGGCCAAAGTGACCTTCACAGAAGGGCCGGCGGCCCGTGGCGATGACGGTCATATGACCTTTGCCAATTTCAGTGCCAGCAATGGCGGCGCGGCCTTTGCCTACCTGCCAGACAGCGCCCGCAAAGGCGAGTCGTGGTATCTGATCAACAAGGACTATGCGGTCAACAAGACCCCGGGCGAGGGCAACTACGGCCGTCAGACCCTGACCCATGAAATCGGGCACACCCTGGGCCTGTCGCACCCGGGT
Organism: Pseudomonas versuta; assembly: GCF_001294575.1. Taxonomy (NCBI): domain Bacteria; kingdom Pseudomonadati; phylum Pseudomonadota; class Gammaproteobacteria; order Pseudomonadales; family Pseudomonadaceae; genus Pseudomonas; species Pseudomonas versuta. The sequence continues at coordinate 2,115,052 of NZ_CP012676.1, read as the reverse complement.
GACTACAACGCGGGTAATGGCAACCCCACCTATCGCGATGCGGTCTATGGCGAAGACACCCGTGCCTACAGCGTGATGAGCTACTGGAGTGAAAGCAACACCGGCCAACACTTCACCAACAGCGGTGAAGGTGCTTACGCATCAGCTCCGCAACTCGATGATATTGCGGCCATCCAGAAGCTTTACGGCGCCAATATGCAAACCCGTGCCGAGGATACCGTTTACGGTTTCAACTCCACGGCAGACCGTGATTTCTACAGCGCCACCTCGGCCAGTTCCAAGGTGATTTTCTCGGTGTGGGACGGCGGCGGCAATGACACCCTGGACTTCTCGGGCTTCAACCAGAACCAGAAGATCAACCTGACAGCCGGGTCGTTTTCCGATGTCGCAGGCATGACCGGTAACGTTTCGATTGCCCAGGGCGTAACCATCGAAAACGCGATCGGCGGCGCGGGCAACGACCTGTTGATCGGCAACAGCGCCGATAACGTGCTCAAGGGCGGTGCTGGTAATGACATCATCTACGGCGCCGGTGGTGCTGATACGTTGTGGGGCGGGACAGGAGCCGATGTGTTTGTGTTCGGTGCGGTGTCAGATTCCGCGCCGCAGGCAGCCGATACCATCATGGACTTCCAGTCCGGCATCGACAAAATAGACGTTTCGGCCATCAGCAGTCTTGCCGGCCTGAACTTTGTCGATGCCTTCACCGGCCATGCCGGGGAGGCGATCGTCAGCTACGACCAGGCCAGCAATATGGGGCACTTTGCCGTCGACTTCAGCGGTCACGCTGTGGCCGATTTCCTGGTGAACACCGTGGGCCAAATGGCAACTTACGACATCGTCGCTTAAGTCTGCTGCTGGACGGGCAGCGCGCAAGCGCTGCCTTTTGCCTGGAGTCGCAGCGCTATGAACAAAACGCGTAGAGCATTCGGATTTTTCAGGGCGATGGGCTGTGTTGCCGCATTGCTGACTTTCACCATAGAGAACGCCATGGCCAATTCCTTATTGTTACTGAGCCCCGCGCAACTGGCAGGTGGCTGGACGTTTTACCCTCAGGAAGACACCACCCGCAGCTGCCGGGTTGAGCTGGTTGCCGACAAAACCTTCAGCCCTGAAGTGAAATGCCTTGAGGCCTGGCTCGGGGAGGCGCCCGTGAGCTGGTCGCCGACTCCGGACGGGATGTTTCTGATGGGCAAGGACGGCACGGACCTTGTGCATATGAACCGTATTGAGCCCGGTCTTTATGAAGCGCAACTGGGGGGTGACAAAGTCCTGGTGATGGAACGGCTGCATAAATAGTCATGAAATAAAAGTTTACTTGAAACCGTAAAGTGCTACGCGGACATATCAGTTGCCTGATTAATCTGCGTATCAGCTTGCGTGTTTGCGTAACCCTGATTTATTCATCAAGGAAGATGCATGAAGCGGCTGAAAAACACGCCTGTCGCGCCGTTAATAAATGCGCTGGGTGATTATAAAAGTATTTTGATCAGCGTCGGCTGTTTCACCGCCTTGATCAATCTATTGATGCTGGTGCCATCCATTTACATGCTGCAAGTGTATGACCGGGTTTTGTCGTCGCAAAACACCACGACGCTGGCCATGTTGTCATTAATGGTTGTCGGTTTTTTCATCTTTATCGGGATGCTTGAAACGGTCCGCAGTTTTATTGTTATCCGCATTGGCAGCCAACTGGAACGCCGTTTCAACCAGCAGGTGTACCGGGCGGCATTCGAGCGCAACCTGTTCAGCGGTCAGGCCCATGCCGGACAGGCGTTAGGGGATCTGACCCTGATCCGTCAATTTGTCACCGGCCCCGCGCTGTTCGCGTTCTTCGATGCGCCGTGGTTTCCGATTTATCTGTGTGTGATCTATGCGTTCAACATCTGGCTTGGTGTGCTGGCCACGGCCGGTGCCGTGCTGTTGATCGGCCTGGCCTGCGTCAACGAACTCATGACCCGCCAATCCCTGGCTCAAGCCAGTGTCTATTCGCAACAGTCCAGCCAATTGGCCAGCAGCCACCTGCACAACGCCGAGACCATTCAGGCCATGGGCATGCTCACTGTGCTGCGCAAGCGCTGGTTCAACCTGCATTCGCGGTTTTTGGCCGAGCAGAACAAGGCCAGCGACACCGGCGCCGTGATCGGCTCGGTCAGCAAAACCTTGCGTTTATGCCTGCAATCGCTGGTGCTTGGCCTTGGCGCCTTGCTGGTGATTCAGGGGCAGATGAGTGCCGGCATGATGATCGCCGGTTCCATCTTGATGGGGCGGGTCTTGAGCCCTATCGATCAGTTGATCGGTGTGTGGAAGCAATGGAGTTCGGCCAGGCTGGCCTACCAGCGCCTGGACAGCCTGCTTGGCGAACATCCGGCAGTGCAAGACAGCATGGCATTGCCTGCGCCCAAGGGGCTGGTGAGCTTCGAGCAGGTCAGTGCCGCGCCGCCGGGCAAGCGACTGGCGACCTTACACCAGGTCAGTTTCAGCCTCAACCCCGGCGAGGTACTGGGCGTGCTGGGCGCTTCGGGCTCCGGCAAGTCGACGCTGGCCCGGGTGCTGGTGGGGGTATGGCCGACATTGGCCGGCACCGTACGACTGGACGGTGCCGATATCCACCAGTGGAATCGCGACCAGCTCGGGCCCCATCTCGGCTACTTGCCCCAGGACATCGAGCTGTTCAGCGGCAGCATTGCCGAGAACATCGCCCGTTTCCGCGAGGCCGATCCGCAGCAAGTGGTTGAAGCGGCGCGTCAGGCCGGGGTTCACGAGATGATTCTGCGCCTGCCTCAAGGTTACGACACGGTACTGGGGGATGAAGGCAGTGGTTTGTCTGGCGGCCAGAAGCAGCGCGTAGCGCTGGCCCGGGCCTTGTATGGCAGCCCCTGCCTGGTGGTGCTGGACGAGCCCAACTCCAATCTCGATACGGTCGGCGATGCCGCGCTGAGCAGTGCCATCGCCCAACTCAAGGCGCACGGCTGCACGGTGGTGCTGGTTACCCATCGTTCATCATCGCTGGCCCAGACCGACAAATTGCTGGTCCTCAATGAGGGCCGGACCCAGGCGTTCGGGCCGACTGCCGATGTGCTCAAGGCATTGTCCGGCGCCCAGAAACCCACCAGCATTAACCGCCAGAGCGCAGGCGCATGAGCAAGGACGCTCCGATCATGAGTGATAACCGTCAGCCAGCACGGGGTGCAGGCTTTTACGTACGTGTGGGCTGGGTCCTGACCATCGTCGGTGCGGGCAGCTTCTTTCTGTGGGCCAGCCTCGCGCCGCTGGATGAGGGCATACCCGTGCAAGGCACGGTGGTGGTGTCGGGCAAGCGCAAGGCCGTGCAGTCATTGGGGGCAGGGGTGGTCAACCAGATCCTGGTCCGTGAAGGGCAAGCGGTGCAGCAGGGGCAGGTGTTGTTCCGGCTGGACCCCACCCAGGTGGAGGCTGATGTGCAGTCGCTGCGTGCGCAATACCGCATGGCCCTGGCCAGCATGGCCCGCTGGCAAAGCGAGCGTGACAACTTGCAGCGGGTGAGCTTCGCCCCCGAGTTGAGTAGCGACCCCGACCCGCGGCTGGCCCTGGTGCTTGAGGGGCAACAACAGTTGTTCAGCAGCCGCCGTGAAGCGTTCGCCCGGGAGCAGGCCGGGCTCAAGGCCAGCATTGAAGGCGCTACACAGCAGCTGTCGGGCATGCGCCGGGCACGGGGAGATCAATTGGCCCAGGCCGACTCTTTGCGTCAGCAGTTAAGCAATCTGCGACCGCTGGCTGAAAACGGCTACATCCCGCGCAACCGCTTGATGGAATACGAACGCCAGCTGTCGCAGATTCAGCAGGATCTGGCGCAGAACACGGGTGAAAGCGGGCGCATCGAGCAGGGCATCCTGGAGTCGCGTCTCAAGCTGGCACAGCACATTGATGAATATCAGAAAGAGGTCCGCAGCCAGTTGGCCGATGCCCGGCTCAAAAGCCTGACCCTGGAACAGCAACTGGCGTCGGCCAGTTTTGATCTGCAACACAGTGACATCAGTGCACCGGCAGAGGGCATCGCAGTCAACCTGGGGGTGCACACCGAGGGCGCGGTGGTGCGCGCAGGGGAAACCCTGCTGGAGATTGTGCCCCAGGACGCCAGGCTCGAGGTGGAAGGGCGGCTGCCGGTCAATCTGGTGGACCGGGTGGGCAGCGCGCTGACGGTGGACATTTTGTTTACGGCCTTCAATCAGAGCAGTACGCCGCGGGTATCGGGCGAAGTGAGTCTGGTGTCAGCCGACCAGATGCTCGATGAGAAAACCGGCATGCCGTACTACGTGCTGCGCAGTACGGTCAGTGAGCAGGCACTGGAAAAACTCAACGGGCTGGTGATCAAGCCCGGGATGCCGGCCGAGATGTTTGTGCGTACCGGCGAACGCTCGCTGCTCAACTACCTGTTTAAACCGTTGTTGGATCGCGCAGGTTCTGCGTTGACTGAGCGCTAGGATGCTGCGACCTATGAAAACCGCTTTTAAATCGGGCCTGGTGGCTGCGCTGTGGTTAGGCCTGTGTGCCAGTGCACAGGCGATGGGACCGTTTCAGGTGTACGAAGAGGCACTGCGCAATGATCCGACCTTTCTCGGGGCCATGAAAGAGCGCGACGCGGGGCTGGAAAGCCGCATCATTGGCCGCGCCGGCCTGCTGCCCAAGTTGTCGTATAGCTACAACAAAGGGCGTAACAACTCCCAGGCCACCTATTTGAACGACCGTGGCAACAGTCATGAAGACCGTAATTACAACAGCTATGGCTCGACCTTTATGGTGCAGCAGCCGCTGATCGACTACGAGGCGTATGCCAATTACCGCAAAGGCGTGGCTCAGGCACTGTTTGCCGATGAGACTTTTCGCAGCAAGAGTCAGGAGCTGCTGGTGCGTGTGTTGACTCACTACACCCAGGCTCTGTTCGCTCAGGATCAGATCGATATCGCCCGGGCCAAGAAAAAAGCCTACGAACAGCAGTTCCGGCAGAACGAGCATCTGTTTCGTCAGGGCGAGGGCACTCGCACCGACATCCTGGAAGCCGAGTCGCGCTACGAATTGGCTACCGCCGAAGAGATCCAGGCCATCGATGAGCAAGATGCCGCCTTGCGCGAGCTGGGGGCGTTGACGGGAAATGCGTCGGTGAGCATCGAGCAGTTGCAACCGTTGGCTGCGGACTTCAACTCGTTACCGCTGGAACCGGCCAACTTTTCGACCTGGCATGCCATGGCCCTGGCCAATAACCCGGAACTGGCATCGCAACGCGAGGCACTGGAGGTGGCGCGCTATGAGGTCGAGCGCAACCGTGCTGGCCATATGCCCAAGCTCAATGCCTATGCCAGCGTACGCAAGATGGAGTCCGACAGCGGCAACACCTACAACCAGCGCTATGACACCAACACCATCGGCATTGAAGTCAGCCTGGCGCTGTACGCCGGGGGCGGGGTGTCGGCTTCGGTGCGTCAGGCGGGGAGCAATCTGGCCCGGGTCGAATACGAACTCGAAGGTAAAACCCGGGAAACCCTGATCGAGCTGAGGCGCCAGTTCAACGCCTGTCTGTCGGGGGTGAACAAGTTGCGTGCTTATCAAAAAGCCCTGATCTCGGCACAAGCGCTGGTGGTCTCGACCCGGCAAAGCATTTTGGGGGGCGAACGGGTCAATCTCGATGCCTTGAACGCCGAGCAACAGCTTTACACCACGCGCCGCGATCTGGCGCGAACCCGCTACGACTATTTGTTGGCGTGGACCCGGTTGCACTTTTACGCCGGCACCCTGGGTGAGCAGGATCTGGCACGGGTCGATGAGGCCTTTGTGCGCCCGTTTTATTAACGAGGAGAGTAAAACCATGGCGGTTTTTGACTACAAGGAAGTAGGGTCAAACGTTTCTGCGGCACTGTTTAAAGATGCTTTGGCCATCACGCTTTATAGCTACCACAACCTGGATAACGGCTTTGACGTTGGCTACCAGAAAAATGGCATGGGTACCGGTTTGCCCGCCACTCTGGTCAAGGCCGTGCTTGGAGGCGTCGACTCTCAGGGGGTGGTGCCGGGCATCCCGTGGAACCCGGACTCGGAAAAACTGGCCCGGGAAGCGGTGGAAAAAGCCGGCTGGAGCCCCATCAGTGCGCAGCAGCTGGGTTATGCAGGCAAGGTCGATCAGCGCGGAACATTTTTCGGCGAAAAACCGGGCTATGAGAGCGCCCAAGTAGAGATCCTCGGCAAATACAACCCGGATGGCCAACTGACCGCCATCGGCATCGGCTTTCGTGGCACCAGCGGGCCACGGGAGTCCTTGATCACTGACTCCATCGGCGATGCCATCAGTGATTTGCTGGCCGCCATCGGGCCTGCCGATTACGCCAAAAATTACACTGGCAATGCCTTTGATGTGCTGTTGGGCAAAGTCGCGGCGTTTGCCGCCGGCCAGGGCCTGGCAGGCAAGGATGTACTGGTCAGCGGCCATAGTCTGGGCGGGCTCGCCGTCAATAGCCTGGCTGACTTGAGCGGTGATCACTGGTCAGGGTTTTATCGTGACGCCCGCTACATCGCGTTTGCATCGCCGACGCAAAGTGAAACCACCGCCAATGTGCTGAATATCGGCTATGAGAACGATCCGGTGTTCCGGGCCCTCAACGGCTCGGACTTCAGCCTGTCGTCCCTGGGTGTGCATGACGCCCATCAACCGTCTGCCACCAACAATATTGTGAGCTTCAACGATCACTACGCCTCCACGGCGTGGAACCTGATGCCCTTTTCGATTGCCAATGTCTCGACCTGGGTCACCCACCTGCCCAGCGGCTACGAAAGCGGGATGAACCGGATTGTTGATTCGGCCTTCTATGACCTGACGCACAAGGACTCGACCATCGTGGTGGCCAACTTGTCCAACCCGGCGCGGGAAAATACCTGGGTCCAGGACTTGAATCGCAACGCAGAAAAACATACCGGCAGCACCTTGATCATCGGCAGTGACGGTAACGACTTGATCCAGGGCGGGCGCGGCAATGACTTCCTTGAAGGTCGCGACGGCAATGACACTTTTCGCGACAGCGGTGGCTACAACATCATCCTGGGGGGCAAGGGGGTCAATACGCTGGACCTGCAGCAGTCCCTGAGCCGGGTGGATGTCGTCAATGACGGGCAGGGCACTTTGTATCTGCGCGACAGCCATGGCGGCATCACCATGGCCCGGGATATCAGCCTGTTGGTCAGTGATGAGCCGGGCTGGCTGGGACTGAGCAAGCCGGTCAGTCATCGGGTTGCCGATGACGGTCTGTTGGCCGGCACCAGCCGCACTGACTACACCCATTCGGTGAACGCCGGGCCGGGCGACAGCACCCTCAAGGCCGGTGAGCAGGGTCACTGGCTGCTCGGCCAGGGCGGTAACGATCATTTGATCGGTTCGGCGGGTAATGATGTGTTTATCGGGGGCGCCGGTAATGACCTGCTGGAGTCGGTGGGTGGCACCAATACCTTTATCTTCAGCGGGCATTTCGGTCATGACACAGTGCTGGGCTACCAGCCCGCCGACAGCCTGGTTTTCCTGGGCGTGGAGGGCGGTCACGAGGCCGATTACCGGGCCCATGCCACTGCATCAGGGCAAGACACCGTGCTGAGCTTTGGCAGTGACTCGGTCACCCTGGTCGGGGTTGGACTGGCCTCGCTGGCGGGGGCCGATATCGTAATTGCTTAGGGCTTTACCTATAGAAACAGGCTCAGCCAGGCTGACATCAACAGCAACAGGGCCATGCAGCGTTTGAAGCGTTGCATGGCCCTTGCGGTTTTGAGCAACCTGGCCGAGCCCGCCCCCAGCAGCGCCCACATCCCTAGGCAAGGCCATGACACCAGGAAAAACACCAGGGCCAGTACCTGAGCCCGGGTTTGTTGCTCGGCGCCCTGACCGGCAAATACGCTAACCACGGCCAGCGCCATCATCCAGCTCTTGGGGTTGACCCATTGCAGGCTGGCGGGGAGCGGTGGCCGGTGCACTGAATGTTTTCCAGGCCAGGCAGGTCAGCCATGCGATGCACCGCGACGGCTGCGCCGTCGATCGCAGCCTCGCGGGGCTCGTCAGCGACTACGTTCACACTTTGAACTGACGCAACAACCCATTGAGCTGCACGCTCAGTTCCATGAGGTGAACGCTGGCCAGGCTCGATTGCTCGGCCGCCTGTGCAGTGCTCTGCGACAGCCCGGCCGCCAGGGTCACGTTGTGGTTGATGTCTTCGACGACGTGCGCCTGTTGCAGGGTTGCGCTGGCAATGGACGCATTGAGGTCATTGAGCTTGCTCAGGGCCTGGCCAATATTGGTCAGGCTGAGCCCGGCCCCGGTGGCCTGTTCGATGGTCTGCGCAGAGGCGCGACTGCTGCTGGCGATGACATTGACTGCCGCTTCTGAGTGTTTGTGCAGGCTTTCAATCATGGTCTGGATTTCAGCCGTTGATTTTTGCGTGCGCTGGGCCAGCAATCGGACCTCGTCCGCCACTACCGCAAAACCACGGCCCTGTTCCCCGGCGCGGGCCGCTTCAATCGCGGCGTTCAGCGCCAGCAGGTTGGTCTGCTCGGCAATCGAGCGGATCACTTCAAGCACACTGCCGATCTCGCTGCTTTGCGTGGCCAATGCCTGTATCACTTCGACCGCCTGATTGATGGTGCCGGACAGCTGCCCGATCTGTTGCAGGCTGCTATCGATGTTCTGCTGGCCAAGCCCGGCCTGCGTCTGGGCACCGCGCATTTCTCCGGCGGCGTGTTCGGCGTTTTTCGCCACCTCTTGTACGGCGTAGGTGACTTCGTTGATGGCTGTCGCCACCTGGTCCATTTGCAGGGCTTGTTGCTGGCTGCGTTGCTGGGCGTTCGTGGCGTCGCTGCCCATTTCAGTGGATGACTTTTCCAGTGCCGTGGCGGTTGCCTGCAGGTGACTGATGACGTTGCGCAGCTTGGCGGTAAAGGCATTGAAATGCTGTGCCAGTAGCGTGACTTCATCCCGGCCGTGGGTGTCCAGGCTACGGGTCAGGTCGCTTTCACCGCTGGCGATATTGGCCATGGCCTGCACCGCATCCTGCAGCGGGCGCACGATACTGCGGGCAATAAGGGTCACCAGTGCGGCCATGATCAGTGCGATAGCAAGCCCGACCGAGCCGGCCCTCAAGGCCTGGGTGCGGAATTCGGCCTGCATGTCATCGATATAGACGCCGGAGCCGATCACCCAGCCCCATGGCTCGAACAGTTGCACATAGGAAGTTTTTTGCACGGGCGCTTCGGCCCCCGGCTTTGGCCAGCGATAGTTGAGCATGCCCGCGCCTTTGGCTTTGGCGAGGGCGGCCATCTCATTGAAAATCGCAAAACCGTCAGGGTCCTTGATGGCCGACAGATCTTTGCCATCCAGTTTTGGATTGGTGGGATGCATGATCATGAAAGGGCGCAGGTCATTGATCCAGAAATAGTCGTCATGGTCGTAGCGCAACTGGCTGATCGCGCTCAGGGCCTGATGCTGGGCGGCTTCACGGCTCAGGCTGCCGGCGGTTTCGAGGCCGTGGTAGTACTTCAGGACCCCGCTGGCTGCTTGCACCACATGCCGGGTTTTCTCGGCTTTGCCTTCGTACAGATCGTCATGTATCTGCTTTAGCATCAATAAACCCAACGCCAGCAGCATGGCCACGGCCACGATCAAAATCAGCCACAAGCGTCTGCTGATGGACAACCCGCGTAAGGTATTCATGAATGGTTACTCCTGTTTATTCTTGTTGTTTTCATCGGTGGACGATATCCGGGCAGGCGCTGTGATGCGCAAGTCACGGGTTCACCCTGGATGTCTTAGCAGCGAAAGTGGGACGTGTCTGATAGGATCTCGGCCGGAATTCGCAAAGCTGAATGTTTATTGATTTCCGACAGTTATTTCACATCACCTTGGTGAAAATGACACACCTGTAACCCACCTCCGCGGCAGCGGTTGCAAACACATCTCGATTTTTGACTAATCCGCCCTGCATGACGCAGGGCTTTATGGGGGAACGATGGATCTTTGGACTGCCGCACAGGCGTTGATACTTGGTGTAGTAGAAGGCCTTACGGAATTCTTGCCGATCTCAAGTACCGGCCACCAAATCATTGTGGCGGACTTGCTGAACTTCGGCGGCGAGCGCGCCATGGCGTTTAACATCATTATTCAGCTGGGTGCGATCCTGGCCGTGGTCTGGGAGTTTCGCCGCAAGATCATCGACGTTGTCGTCGGCTTGCCGACTCAGCCCCAGGCTCGCCGTTTTACCGTCAACCTGATCATTGCGGTGATGCCGGCAGTGGTGCTGGGGGTGATTTTCGCCGACGTGATTCACGAGTACCTGTTCAACCCTATTACCGTTGCCACTGCATTGGTGATCGGTGGTGTGATCATGCTGTGGGCCGAGCGCCGCCAGCATGTGATCCGCGCTGAAACCGTGGACGACATGACCTGGAAAGACGCGGTAAAAATCGGTTTCGCACAATGCCTGGCCATGATCCCCGGGACTTCGCGTTCAGGCTCAACCATTATTGGTGGCCTGCTGTTCGGCTTGTCGCGCAAGGCGGCTACCGAGTTCTCGTTCTTCCTGGCGATGCCGACCATGGTCGGTGCTGCGGTGTACTCGGGTTACAAATACCGTCACTTGTTCCAGCCGGACGATTTGCCGGTGTTCGCGATTGGTTTTGTGACTTCGTTCATCTTCGCCATGATCGCGGTTCGCGCCTTGCTCAAGTTCATTTCGAACCATAGTTATGCCGCGTTCGCGTGGTACCGGATTGCATTCGGTCTGCTGATCCTGGCGACCTGGCAGTTTGGCTGGATCAACTGGTCGGCTGCCGCTGCGTGAGAAAAACGCTAAAAAATCGCCCTGAGCCTGAGAAAAACAGCGCCCCGATTCGTGGTCTGAAGGTCAAGTTGCTGGTGTTTGCACTGCTGTGCGCGCTGCCTCTGGGCGGTTCGGTGAGCCTGTTGCTCACCGGCATCAGCCGCGTACCGTTATTGATCTATGCAGTGGCAAGCGCTCTGGCGTTTGGCCTGTACTGGTACGACAAGCAACAGGCCAAAAGCGGTCAGTGGCGTACCCCGGAGAAGGTCTTGCACGGGGTCGAACTACTGGGCGGCTGGCCCGGCGCACTGGTGGCGCAACAGATGTTTCGCCACAAAACCCGCAAGTTGTCCTATCAGCTGTGGTTCTGGCTGATCGTGGCTGCACATCAGGCGCTGTGGATTGATGTGCTGTTCCTGAAGGTCACTTTTCTGGACCTGTAAGCCATCAGAGGAGCAAGCCGATCTGCCGTATTTTCGGCAGCTTGCCGACCACCAGCTGGTGGGAACGGCGCAGCAGGTCTTGTAACTCTTGTGCGCCCATCGGGTAGGGGGCCTGCATATTGATCCAGTACGCCCGCGCCAGATACGGCGACGGGCGTATTCCCGGGCGATCGACGTAGCCCAGGAACAACTCTTTCTCGACCTTGAACGACAGGCCGTTGCTGTTGAGGTTGAACAGGGCAAACATCTTGCTCTGGTCGATGTAGAACACTTCCACCCCGCCCCATTTCACATCCTCTTTCACTCCGGGCAAGCGGCGGCAGAATTCGGCTACCTGTTGCTTGGTCATTGCTGCGTTCATAGCAGTTTGTCTCCACAGCGGTTGAATGATTCGGCCAGGTGTTCGATCCAGGCCCGTACGGCCGGCATCACCCCGCGTCGATGCGGGTACACGGCATGCAGCCAGCCCCCGGGCAGTGACCACTTGGGCAGCAGCTGCACCAGCTGGCCACTTTGCAGTTCCTGCTCGCAATACATCATGGGCAGCACGGTAAAGCCCAGGCCGGACAGTGCACAGGCTTTGCGGACTACAAAATCATCTATGCCAAGCCGTGCTTCCAGTACAAGATCGCAGGCTTTGCCCTGTTCATCGAGCATGCGCAGATGCACCATGCGGTCCGCTTCAAGTGCACCCAGCAGCGGTACGTGTTTCAGGTCGTCAGGGCTGTTGATCGGCCACTGGCGCGCAAACGCCGGGCTGGCAACCATTGCCGTTTGCGCCTGGCGTAAGCGGCGCGTGACCAGCAGCGGGTCTTCATCCCCCAGTTCACGCACACGCAAGGCCACGTCAATGCCTTCGGTGATCAAGTCGACGCGCCGGTTGAGCAGGATCATTTCCAGCTGTACGTGGGGGTAGGCACTCAGAAAGGAGCTGATGACCTCGGGCATGAATTCATGGGCCAGTCCGACGGGGCAGGACACGCGCAAGCGCCCCCGCGGTTCGCTGGACATGCTGGCGACAGCCTCATCGGCCATCTCGGCCTGCAGCAACATGGCCTGGCAATGGCTCAAATATCGTTCGCCGACGGCGGTCAGCTTCAACTGGCGCGTGGTGCGCTGCAGCAGGCGGGCCCCGAGACGTTCTTCGAGTTCGGCGACACGTCGCGACAGGCGAGATTTCGGGATGCCGAGCAAGCGGCCGGCGGCGGCGAAACCACCGGCTTCGACAACCTTGGCGAAGTAATACAGGTCGTTAAGATCTTGCATGGCTACGCTCACTGTCCTGTAGATAGGACAAACTATCGCACAAAGGCTAACTTATCGTCGATTGCTTTCATTGGTAGCATCTACCTCACTTGATCGCCCAGTGGCGGTCCTCACTTGGAGATCATCATGAAACTTTTGCATATCGATTCGAGCATTTTGGGCGACAACTCGGCTTCGCGTCAGTTGAGCCGTGAAGTGGTTAAAGCCTGGCAGGCAGCAGAGCCAGGCGTTGAAGTGAGCTATCGCGACCTGGCCAGTGAAGCCATTGATCATTTCTCGGCTGCGACACTGGTGGCCGCCGGCACACCGGCCGAATTGCGCGATGCTGCGCAAAAACACGAAGCCGAATTGAGCGCTGCCACCCTGGCACAATTTCTGGAAGCGGACGCAGTGGTCATTGCCGCACCGATGTACAACTTCACCATTCCAACTCAACTCAAGGCCTGGATCGACCGTATCGCGGTAGCCGGCCAGACGTTCCGTTACACCGAAGCCGGACCGCAGGGCCTGTGCGGCAACAAGAAAGTCATCGTGGTTTCGACTTCCGGCGGCATACACGCCGGGCAAGCGACTGGCGCAGCCCACGAAGACTATCTGAAGGTGATGCTGGGTTTCCTGGGGATCACCGATATTGAATTTGTGCGTGCCCATGGCCTTGCATATGGTGATGAAGTTCGCAGCAAAGCCATGAACGATGCCCAGGCCCAAATTAAGCAGGATCTGTTCAGCGCGGCGTAAGTTATCTAAATCGATACACCTACTAAACTCTGTATTCTGGGGCGTTTGAGTTGGCCAGAGTACGGAGTTTTTTGCGTCTGGCCTTATCGATGTGGCTTGGGTTATGCAAAGCGATCAGTTCTGGGCAGCGCTGGCTATAACCGGGCGCCATTCAAGGTGAGCCTCCATGATGCGTCTATGGGCAGTACTGTTTTTTTTGTTGGCAGCTTGCCCCATCCTGGTGCGGGCCGAGCCTGTCAATCACTGGAGTGTGGGTTTTCATCGCCTGAGTTTCCTCGACCCGCTGGATGAGCAGCCGATGGGTGCCATTGCCTTTTATCCGTCCAGTGATGCCGAGGGGATAAGCAAAATTGGCGGTTATGAGATCGAGGCGACCGAGGAGGCAAAAATCGCCATGGGGCATTACCCGTTGTTGCTGTTGTCCCATGGCAACACGGGGACGCCGCTGGCCTTGCACGATCTGGCTACATCGCTGGCGCGCAAGGGGTTTGTGGTGGTGGCGGTACTGCACCCCGGAGACAACTACAAAGACCACAGCCGTTTGGGCACCTTGAGTAATCTTTACGGCCGGCCCATGCAGATTTCGGCGGCAATCAGCGCGACGCTGGCCGATCCCGAACTCTCGGTGTATGTGCATGATGATGAAGTGGGGGTCATCGGCTATTCGGCAGGCGGCGAAACAGCCTTGATTCTGGCCGGTGCCCAGCCCGATCTGGACCGTCTGCGCCGTTACTGCCAGGAACGACCGGATGATCATGATGCGTGCACCACGAAGGGCGAGTTGATCGCGGACCGCGATGATCTGGAGCCCGTCGCCGATCCACGGGTGCGTGCATTGTTATTGATGGCACCGTTGAGCCTGATGTTCGGCCGTGAAACCCTGGCGGATGTCCATGTGCCCGTACTGCTCTACAGCGGCCAGGACGACAAACTGGTGTATCCCGATAAAAATGCGGATGCATTGGCGCGCAAACTGCCGGTAGAACCTGAGTTCAAAGTTATTCCCGGCGCCGGGCATTTCGTGTTCATGGCGCCGTGTACTGATGTACAAAAAGCGGTAATGCCCGGGTTGTGCACGGACCCGCAAGGGGTTGACCGTGAGGACATCCATCGCGATCTGATTTACGAAGCGGGCCGGTTTTTCAGCAAGACCCTGGAGTCTTCGCCGGTGACAAGAACCGCCTCGACGGCTCAGTAACTGAGTCAGGCTTTGCGCCGGGATAGTCCTAGCGTCAGCATCAAGCCCATAACACTCAGCACGGCGGCGCTGAAAAAGATCCAGGGGTAGCCCATGTGCAAGGCAATGGCCCCCATGATTGGCCCGGCAATGGCCAGGGCCAGATCGAAAAATACGGCATAAGCGCTTAACCCCGCGCCCCGGTTGGACAGCGGAACCTGCTTGACCGCCTCAACCCCAAGTGCCGGGTACACCAGTGACAGACCAAAGCCCGTCAGGCCCGCACCCGCCATCGCGTATCCGGTTGAGGGGGCCAGCCACAGCAACACAAGCCCCACCGTTTCGATAGTCATGCAGGCGATCGCCACGCTGTAGCCGCCGAAACGATTGATGCTGTTGGTGAATAGCAGACGCGCAAGGATAAAGCACACGCCGAACACCGACAGACAATACGCTGCGCCGAGCCAGCCGCGGTCGATATAAAACAGGGTAATAAAGGTGGTGAGCGTGCCGTAGCCAATGGAGGCCAGTGTCAGGCCGAGGCCATAGGGGGCAATCAGGCCGAACACTGACCAAAAGGGCATGCGTACGCCACGAACCACCGCAATTGAAGGTTTGTTGCGTACCAGCAGCAACGCCAGCAACGCCAGAAGCAACAAGGCGGCGCCCAGGCTAAGGAAACCCAGTTTTTCGATCATCACCACGCCCAGCGGCGCGCCAATGGCGATAGCGCCGTAGGATGCGATGCCGTTCCAGCCAATGGCCCGGGCGGTGTGTTCGGAGCCGACCCGGGTAATGCTCCACATAATGGTGCCGACACCGATCAGCCCCTGGGCGATCCCCAGGAAGATCCGCCCGATGATCAAGATCCCCAAGCTTAACAATGGCCACTCCTGAAGCATGACTGCCAGGAATGTAAGGGCGCCGCTGATGGCGATTCCAGTCAAGCCCAGAACAATGGCCGGCTTGGTTCCGAGGCTATCGACCAGCCGCCCTGCGCCAGGACGGCTGAGCAGGGTTGCCAGGTATTGCGACGCGATCGTCAGGCCAGCGACGACGGCACTAAAGCCCAGTTGGTCATGCACATAGCCCGGCAATACGGCAATCGGCAAACCGATGCAGATGAAAGCAACGAAGGTATAAAACACGATGGACAGTATTTGCAGCGTGACCGACAGCGAGTTCGCAGAGGAGGGGTGTTGCGCAGGCATAAGCACAGTGTCCGGCTTTCAGTCGTAGATCGGCATAATGGCTCGGCTCCGGGACAAAGGAAAGCAGGCTAACGATATTGTTGACCAGTCAGAAACGAAAAACCCCGTCACCAGGACGGGGTTTTCGTTATGACGCTTTACTTAGCGAGGCGCGGTGTCCGATATCAGAACACAACGCCCTGGCTGCGCAGGTAGTCATCGTAAGTACCGCTGAAGTCGATCACGCCGCTTGGGCTCAGCTCGATAATACGGGTGGCCAGCGAGGATACGAACTCACGGTCATGGCTGACGAAGACCAGAGTGCCAGGGTAGTTCTCGAGCGCCAGGTTCAGTGCTTCGATGGATTCCATGTCCAAGTGGTTGGTCGGTTCGTCCATGATCAGCACGTTCGGCTTTTGCAGGATCAGCTTGCCGAACAGCATGCGACCTTGCTCACCACCGGAGATGACTTTCACCGACTTGAGGATGTCATCGTTGGAGAACAGCATGCGGCCCAGAGTGCCACGTACCATTTGCTCGCCCTGGGTCCACTGGCCCATCCAGTCGAACAGGGTGTAGTCATCTTCGAAGTCGTGAGCGTGATCCTGAGCGTAGTAGCCCAGCTCAGCGGCTTCAGTCCACTTGACCGTACCCGCGTCCGGGGTCAGTTCATTGACCAGGGTGCGCAACAGTGTGGTTTTGCCGATACCGTTCGGGCCAATGATCGCTACGCGCTCGCCGGCTTCGATGGTAAAGCTGAAGTCCTTGAACAGGGTCTTGCCGTCAAAACCCTTGGCCATGTGCTCGACGATGACCGCCTGGCGGTGCAGCTTCTTGTTCTGTTCGAAACGAATGAACGGGCTGACACGGCTCGAAGGCTTGACCTCGGCCAGGGTGATCTTGTCGATCTGCTTGGCACGGGAGCTGGCTTGCTTGGATTTCGAGGCGTTGGCCGAGAAGCGGCTGACGAACGATTGCAGCTCGTTGATCTGGGCTTTTTTCTTGGCGTTTTCCGACAGCAGTTGCTCGCGCGACTGGGTCGCAACGGTCATGTACTCGTCATAGTTGCCCGGGAACAGGCGCAGCTCGCCGTAGTCAAGGTCAGCCATGTGCGTACAGACACTGTTCAGGAAGTGCCGGTCGTGGGAGATGATGATCATCAGGCTGTTGCGCTGGGTCAGAATGTTTTCCAGCCAGCGGATAGTGTTGATATCCAGGTGGTTGGTCGGTTCGTCGAGCAGCAGAACTTCAGGATCGGAAAACAGCGCCTGAGCCAGCAATACACGCAATTTCCAGCCTGGCGATACTTCGCTCATCGGGCCGTTGTGTTGCTCGATACCGATACCCAGACCCAGCAGCAATTCGCCGGCACGGGATTCAGCGGTATAGCCGTCCATTTCGGCGAACTCGGTTTCGAGTTCGGCCACGGCCATACCGTCTTCTTCGGTCATTTCCGGCAGCGAATAGATGCGGTCACGCTCAGCCTTGACCTTCCACAGCTCTTCGTGGCCCATGATCACGGTATCGATCACGGTAAATTCTTCGTAGGCGAACTGGTCCTGACGCAATTTACCCAGACGTACGTTCGGCTCCAGCATGACCTGACCGCCGGACGACTCAAGGTCTCCGCCGAGGATTTTCATGAAGGTGGACTTGCCGCAACCGTTGGCACCGATCAAACCATAACGGTTACCGGCGCTGAATTTTACGGATACGTTCTCGAATAGCGGCTTTGCGCCGAACTGCATCGTGATGTTAGCTGTGGAGATCAATTACTTTACCTATCAATGGGTTGCGGGCCGCGCATTTGGCGCTTTGGCCATTCCTGGGGCATTTTGGAGCTTATCCATCTCTCCCCAGTCGCCGCTTGGTTCAACCAGCGGGCATAAGTCGAGAGCAGCATCTGGACGCTGTGTCCAAGCTGTTGGGCAATAAAGGCGGGATTCATGCCAGACATTGTGCGTATTGTCGCATAAGTATGACGGCAGTTGTACGGCGGGCGATAACGGGTCTTCAGCTTCTCTAGCCCCGGACACCATTGTGCGTGCAGGTATGAGGTCTGGCGGACAGATCTGCAGGGTTCTTGCCGGTGAGTTCTTCGTCCAAAGTGTCATCAGCAATTGTGCTGTGTCTGACCATGACGTAACGCCTGATACCCGGTGAAGACATGCAGAACACCCGGGCTGGCCGCAGTGCCTGAGCCGTATCTCGCGGGCATGTAGATTGTGCTGCCTGACCTGCTAGAGGCGAGTGATGATCAGGGGGCTGGAGTTAAGCGTTACGCGTAACGTGCCTTGTAAATCTGAGCTGCGCCCTGTGAGGTTTTTTCATAAGGGCAGTGTATGTCCATCACCCGCAAATAATGACTCAGCGCAACCGATTTGCAGAAAGTGAAGAGGGAAAGACTCTGGATTCAGTCGCTCATGTCATTTTTCTAACTGAATAAATAGTGTTTACCAATCTGGGTTTATAGTTGAACGGTGGAGGCTCAAGTTCAGAAAAACAAACGGTGCGGTTACGCCCATGTGCTTTGGCTTCATAAAGCGCAGTATCTGCCTGTGCGAGCAACTGCTCGAGAAAGGTTTCGGTTTCTTTTTCATTTAGCGCCCGGCTTGAAATACCAATACTTACAGTGATGTGTTGGCCGGCCACCTGAACCCGTGAAATATGATCATGCACTCGTTTGGCCGTAAGTTTCGCGCCTTCTTTGTCTGAGTTGGGTAACCACACCGCAAACTCCTCGCCGCCATGGCGAATGACGGTGTCTTGAGTGCGAACACTGTCTAATAGCTGTTGAGCCAACTTACGCAGAGTCTTGTCGCCCTCTGCATGTCCGAAGCGGTCGTTGACCTGTTTAAAAAAATCAATGTCTATGAGTAGCAAGCTCCCTGTTGACTCAACGCTTGCGCAGTGCACCCACTGTTCGATATCTAGCGAAAGTGCACGCCGGTTTCCCAAACCTGTTAACGGATCAGTAAGGCTCAGATGTGCGAACTGCTCTGCTTCTGTTCTTGCCTCTGTCGCATATTGGGAGAGTTGAGCATTGGCATGCTTTAGATCAGTGTTCACTTCGGCCAGTTTGATTGCTGTCTCTTGAGCATCATGCCGTGCTTTTAATAGTACGGCCTCGAAGCGTTGCCGTTCTTTGGCCACGAAGAAAAGCCAGATCACTATACGTTTGCCCTCGACGTCACTTATCCGCGCGTTAGTCATCACCGGTATCAGTTGCCCGTCGGCGGCCAATAGTTGCATGTAGAGCTCATTAAACTCTCCATTTTTCAGCAGCAAAGGCCAGGCATGGGTCTGAAGAAAAATACGGCAGGCGGGAGGAAAGTAGTGGTCCATGTTGTCGCCGTCTTCAGGCTTCACCAGTCGTTTGAAGTCTTGATTGGTCTGCTGCACGTGACCATTACAGGTTGTGATCAGTACGGGGCAGGGCAAGCGTTCAAGGTAGAACAAAACTGTTGCTCCTTGACAGGTATTGATAAACGTTCGCGGCCACTAGTTGTGGGTGGCTCATGTGAGCACAATGTCCCGTGACGTCCATAATTTCCAGGCGACTGTTATTCAGATGACTCTTCAGGTACTCCCCGACATGCAAAGGCACCAGAGCATCTCTGCAATGTTGCAGAATGAGGCTCGGTGTTGTGCAACGGCCCAGGTCTTCACGAATGTCGGAGAAGAACGTTGCCTGGGCAAAGCGCCGCGCCATGACCGGGTCAGTTGAACAAAAACTGCCAGCCAGTTGAGAAGTGAGTGGCTGGTCAGAATCTGAACCCGCAACTAGAGGCGCGAAGTAATGCGCCCAGCCAATGTAGTTTTGATCCATTAGTTCCAGCAATGCTTCGAGATCCTCTCGCTCAAAGCCACCACTGTAATTGGGTGGATCATTCAAAAAACAAGGCGAGGGGCCTACCAGAATCATGTGTGAAAAAAGCTCAGGGCGTTGTATTGAAGCCAGGATGCCGATGCTGCAGCTTACTGAATGCCCGACGAAGGTTACGTTATTCGAGAGTTCGAGGGCATCGTAAACTTCGATCAAGTCCTGCGCATATCCCAGGAGTGACCCGTACCGGTCAGGATCAAATGCATGTACATCTGATTTACCGCTACCGACATAGTCGAACACTATTTGCCGGTGACTGGAGGAAAACTCGGGTGTCAGGAGTTGCCACATGTCTTGATTGCAGCCAAACCCATGTGCATACAGCAAGACAGGTGCATGCGGACTCGCGTGCAGTAATTGTTGAACGTTATTGCGCTGGATGACATCCACTTCTACTACACCTCCTGTGAAGAGCTCCGGCGATCAGATATCCAAATTCAGCCACTAAGTCGCGTCGAAACAGGGCGCGAGTATAGCGTTCGTGGCAATTGAAATGGCAGGCACATGGCCAGTATTTGTGGTTTCTAATTGGCAAGCGCCTGCAGGGCTCATCCTGGATGGCCCTGTGGCCCATAAAGGCTATGTTCATGGGAACAGACCAGTGACCACTGCAATCCGTTCCAATTCACAATGGCGTGGTGAGCGAAAACGGAATACGCAGTTCTTCGACAGGACCTGTATCCCGGCCGCACATTTCGTCGTGCACGCACTGCTGCACCATCACGCAAGGAAAGGCCGGCACGCTCTGCAGCAATTCACGCAGGTGGGAGATCGAACGCAGGTGCATCGGCTTGGCTGCATTATCAAGCAAGGTGAACTGGCCGTGATCCAGACGGATCCGTGCCAGATAAAAACCACCTTCGAGTGACAGCAGTTCCAGCTCGCGTATTTCGCTGTTGGCCGCATGTTCGATGAGGGTGTGCAGGTTCATGCTTCACTCCTTGCCTACCAGGGCAGGCGTTCTCCATCGTAGGCAAAGAAATGGCCGCTGTCGGCCGGCGTCAACTGGTCAATCAAGGTCAGTAATTGGGCCGCCGCAATGTCTGCCGGGCGGGCATTGGTGGCTCCGCGAAAAGGTTGCGACAACCCCGACACAACCGTTCCCGGGTGCAGGCTGAGCAAGCGGCTTTGCGGCCGGGTGCGCGCCAGTTCGATGGCGGCGGTCTTGATCAGCATGTTCAGCGCAGCCTTGGAGGCGCGATAGGCGTACCAGCCGCCCAGACGGTTGTCGCCAATGCTCCCGACCTTCGCCGAAAGCATCGCCATCGCACCCCGAGGTTCGAGCAGCGGCAGAAAGTGGCGTAACACCAATGCCGGCCCCAACGTGTTCACTTGAAACACGGCCTGCAGCGCCTCTGGCTCGATCGCGCTGAAGCTTTTTTCCGGCTTGATTCGGTCGCGATGGAGCAGGCCGGTAGCGTGTACGATCAGTTGATAGGGCGCTTCGGCTGCCAATTCGGTGGCGGCGCTGGCAATCGTTTCGGGTCGCTCAAGGTCCAGCTCGGGAACGGTATGGCGCCCCAGCGCGCGAACTCCGGCACAGCGCGGATCCTGTTTGAGCAGTTCGCAAAAGGCCGTGCCGAGGGCTCCACTGGCGCCGATCACCAGCGCGCGATAACCGTCGCCGAGCGAGGCCATAGTCAATGTGTGGTTCATTGGCTCGCTCCGACGGCCTGGCGACGGAAGAACAAGGTCACCTGGCCGACCTCTACCCCGAACTTGGACATACGGGTGCGGTTGATCAGCGTGTCCTCGTCCATCAAGTACATCCAGTCGTCCATGCTCATTTCGTAGCTCGAGTCGCCGACCGGCAGGTTCAGGCGATAACGCCAGTGCAACGTGTTTCCAGCGACTTGGCCCTTGGCGACACCCACCACATCATCCGCGCGACCGCTCCAGCGCCCCTGGCCCTCTGGCGTGAGGGTCCAGACGCGGCGTTGGCGGGTGCCGTCGCTGTACAGGAAGCGCTCGTCGAGAATCAGGTTGTTGCCCTCGCGACGGCTGACGATGTTGACCTCGAAACGCTTGGCAACCTCACCGCTGCGCTTCTGAAATATCCCCCAGGCTTTGACGGGCTGGCTGAAAAAACGCTCCAGGTTCAATGCCGGTTGCTGATCCGCATAACGGGCGACATCCACACTGGAGCAGCTCGCGACGCTGAGTACCAGTGCCACTAACAGCAAAAATCGGGTCATTGCCTTACTCCCTGGAGTACACCGGTGATGAGGGTCAAGCCTTGAACCATGGGGTTGTACGGTTAGTAGCCCCCTGTACAGGTTTATCGTCGTCCGATGAGCTGCAGGAATTCCTGCCGCGTCGTCGAGCTATCACGGAAGGCGCCCAGCATCACAGAGGAGGTCATGACCGAATTCTGCTTCTCTACCCCGCGCATCATCATGCACATGTGCCTGGCTTCAATGACCACCGCCACACCGGCGGCATCGGTGATCTGCTGGATGGCTTCGGCAATCTGGCGGGTGAGGTTTTCCTGGATCTGCAGGCGACGCGCGAACATGTCCACCACGCGCGCGACCTTTGATAATCCCAGTACCCTGCCGGTAGGCATGTACGCCACATGCGCCTTGCCGATAAAGGGCAGCATGTGGTGCTCGCACAAGGAATAAAGCTCGATGTCGCGCACAATCACCATTTCATCGCTCTGCGACTCGAATAAGGCACCGTTGGTGACGTCTTCCAGGCTCAACGTGTAGCCATTGCACAGGTACTGCATCGCTTTGGCGGCACGCTTGGGCGTGTCTAACAGCCCCTCGCGCTCGGGGTTTTCACCGACGCCAACGAGAATTTCACGGTAATGGCTGGCTAATAGTGGGTTCATTCAAGTTTCTCGCAGCGGTGATGAGCGTGAGTGCCAATCCATTGCCAAATAGTTATACGAGGCTAAGTGCCTTGTATAGGTATTGTTCAAGATAGGCTGAAAAAAATCACCTGACAATCAATCGGCAATTTTTTTGTGCAGATGCGAAAACCTCACCTTTCAACCCCGCTGCCGCAGAGCTTGCATCAACTGTTCAACAACGATGGCTTCGACGGCACCTTCACTGGCGCCGGCCGCAAATACAGTGCTACACGCCGATGCATCGCCGTCGCAAACGCGGTAGACAGCAATGACACTGCCGGGGCCGCAACCTGTGTGCCCGCAGAGGGAATATCCGCCGTCAATCGACCCCTGCATCACACCAAGACCATAGCCCGGGGTGATCCAAGGGCGCCCGGGAATCGGGCCGCCCAATCTTCGTGCTGTTTGCATTTCCAGGAGCAAGCCCGGGCAGAGCAGGTCTGTGCAGAGGAGTCGATTCAGAAATAGCGCTGCTTGAGAAGTCGGGCCGATCAACAGACCGTGATAAACCCAGGCGGGGTCATAATTTGAGGCGCTTGCAGAATGGGTCGTTTGTAAGTCTGCTCGCGTTTTGGCAAAGCGAACGTTCGACAGGCCCAGAGGGCAAAGTGCCCGTTGAATCACCGCGTCATCAAGCGTCAGATCAGTTAGCCGTTCAATCAGCCTGGCGATGAACCAGTAGCCCACATTGGAGTAACGCCAACCGGTTCCGGGACTGTATCGAAGTTGAGTACCGTCAAGACGTTGCATCATTTCATTGGCCGGCCAGGCGGGCTCATTGTTGGAAACGGCGGCGTGATACTGCGCAAGTTCGCCGTAATCAGCCAGACCTGCCTCATGGCGCAGTAGCTGGCGTAGCGTGAAGGGCTGATCAAGCACCGGGTCGTCCAACCTGATCAGCCCGTCCCGTACCAACGACAGGGCTGTTGCAGCCAGTACTGTTTTGGTAAAACTCCACCAGGGGACCATCGGCTCTAATCGGTCAGGGGTTTGTAGCAGACCATTTGACACGAGTGAGCTGAGCATTGGCTTCCCTGGCATGTTGAGCGAATCGACAGTTCGACAAGATATCTCATCCACTGTGTGAAATCGTCTGCAGGTGAGCCAGACCCTCGCCGGTACGCCAAGGCATGAACCACCTAATCCTAATGTGACCAGCCTCAAGCATCTGGCATTGTTCGCGCTCGCTAAAATCGACAGACCCAAGGCCCTGGTGGCGCAATCCATGGGCGGGGTCGTGGCGGTGCACATCAGGTTGTCGGGATGCACTCCCGAAGCTATCCGTTCCAGCTGCTAGAGTGTCCTACCCACAAGCAGGATGATCCCTCCCGCTCGAGCCTTGGAGTCAGTATGCGCAATCTGGATTTCAGTTCCTGGGAGGGCATCCTCTCAACGCTATTGGGGTTAGTCCTGATAACCGTAATCGGTGTCGGTATCCGACTGCTCGCAATGCATACGATCCAGCAACGGCGGGAGCGGGAAAACCGCCAAATCAACGAACGGTTGCGCACGCTCATCGCGGCTTACAAAACCCTGGGTGGTTCATTCACCGGAAACCTTGCAGTCGATCCCACACATCTGCGGGATTTGCGTCGCAGGGCTGATACTGCCGCCGCCAGCCTGGATCCGGCCGCCGACAGCGAGACGTTGCAATCTGTTGCCGGACAAGGCAATGGCGACCGCTCAAGGCGGGTACGCGATGCCGTCGAAGCGGCGCTTTCCGACATTATTTTGCTGGGCACCGAGGAACAGGTTCGCCTGGCCGCGGTTGCTGCCACTGAGCTTGTGGCCGGCCGCCCCATTCATACAGCCGAACTGGTTACTTCCCTGCGTGACTTCATTCGTGTGGTGCTTAATCTTGACCCTATTCCCGCAGCGCTTTCGATTCCAAGGCAAGGGCCGGTTCGCCCGTCTTCTTCGGGTGGCGGCAAAGGCGACAAGGGCGATTCAAAGGGCGGCGCTAAAGGCGGTGGCGGTGGCGGTGGCGGTGGGGCAGGCGGCGCAATGGGCACTGCGTCGCAGCTTGAGCCCCGGCAAGACCCGCATCGTTGAAAGCGGGTTGAATCGGGGGCTCGGCGTATTGCATTTTGTGTTCTGCCAGGCCTGAGCGGACATTGATCAGGCGCACCTCAGAGCTGTTACACGCTGATATTTATCAGTATAAAAGCCGGCTGTTTTGGAGTTTTTGACTATTCAAGCGAAAAGGATCCGTCCATGTCCGGCCGTACCGTTTTTTCCCGTCTGCTTGGTGCTTGCGCCCTCAGCCTTGCCATTGGTAACGCCCACGCCAGCCCGTCTGCACCGGCACCTGAATCTCTGAACCTGTTGCTCGCAACCATGGATGAGCGACTGAACATCGCGGACCAGGTCGCCCTCAGCAAATGGGACAGTGGCAAGCCGATCCAGGACAGTGCTCGCGAAGCACAAGTCATCGGCAATGCCCGAGTGTTGGCCAAAGCCCGTCAGCTTGACCCGGATGCCGTGGCCGAACTGCTCGCTGCCCAGATCGAGGGCAACAAGCTGGTGCAATACGGACTGTTGGCTCAATGGCAGGCCGCCGGCAAAGCTCCGGATGTCCCGCGCTCCGATCTCTCAACGCAGATCCGGGCGCAGCTGGATGAACTGCAAACCCGTCTGTTGCAGCACTACGCGGCTTTTGCCCCTTATCGCAACGACCCGGGCTGCTCACGCTGGGTGGACCAGGCACGTTCAGCCTTGGCCAAGGATCCATTACACAAGCTGGCATTGATCCGTGTGACCGGGGAACTGTGCTCAGGGGGCAAGCCCCGTTAGGACAGGTTGCGTGGCCGGCCCCATGGGTAGCGCCTGGCGCACCGAGGCTTGAGGCCAGACGCAGGGATCAGGGATTTGTCCATTCGCCGAGCGCTCCCGGAAACGCGGAAGATTTTCGCTCGGCGCGCAGCGGTTCGAGATTGATAGCCGCTCCGGCGATGCAGGACGCATAAAAAAGCCCGCTCAATCGTAGAGCGGGCCTGTTATGCCTGGGGGCGGCTACGTAAATACGGGTCGCCCTGGTCAATCAGTACTCAGGCGTGCATACATATCGAAGTTGCCTGGTTTTGTGCGCACGATCCTGAATGACCTCAACCTGCCTTCGAACTGAAATCCGCTATTTCTTAGAACCTTGGCCGAGCCAAGGTTGGTTTCAAGCACTGTGCCTTGCACCCGAATGAAGCCGTACTCTAAAAAAGCCCATTGTGTAAATGCCGAGCAAACTGCACTGGCAATGCCTTTGCCCCAACATTCAGGCGCCAGGTCATAAGCCACTTCTGCACTTTTATTGGCTTCTGATATCGAGTGCAATCCGATGGTTCCAATCAGGTTGTCATTGACCCCGTCAATGATTGCCAGCCGTCTTATCGAGGTAAAAAGCGTGGAGTCTATTGCGTCGAACATGGGCAGCAGATCGCTCTCTGAGCTCAAGTTCCAGCTGGTGTGTTGAACCACATGCTGCTTTGAAAGGTACGCGTACCATTGCGGTATATCTGTGCGCTCCAGCTGGCGGAGAGAAATACCCGGATAATCGACTTCTGGTGCTTTTGTAATTCTCATGTGTGCCGGGGCCTGTGGTTGAACAGATAATCGCTTCAGTGGGTGAAAGCTAATATCTACAGGATGCGCAGCAATACGGCCACTGCGTCCATGCGGGTGCTTAGGCCTGGACAACACCCGGCGCCTTGGCGGCACCCTGAAAGCCCTTATAAAAATAACTTCAGTATCCAGGTGGGAAGTCATGAAAAAAACGTATATGGGATGTCTGATCCTGCTCTCGCTGTCAGTTACCCAGGCTGCGGTCGCCAGAAGCTGGCAGGACATCAAGCAAAGTGCAGAACTGCGGGTAGGCGTGCCCGGGGATTATGCGCCGCTGGCTTTTCACGACAAGCGAGGTGAACTGGTCGGCTTTGATATTGATATGGCGCGATCATTGGCCAATGAACAGCAACTCAAAGTCAGATTCGTGTTGAGTAGCTGGCCAACACTGTCAGCTGACCTGGCAGCAGACAAGTTCGATATCGCAATGGGCGGGATTACTGAGACGCCGGCCAGAAAAAGCCAGTTCGGGCTCTCTGCACCGGTGGTCAAGAATGGCAAGATCGCCATGACCCAATGCGTCAAAACCAGGCAGTTTGAATCATTGGAAGCGATTGATCGCGAGGGCGTGCGGGTCACTGTCAACCCGGGGGGCACTAACCAGGAGTATGTCGATAAGCACATCAGGCAAGCGCAGATTGTCCGTGCTCAGGATAATATTGCCAGCCTGCAGGGGATTCGCAGCGCCAGTGCAGACGTCATGTTCACCGACTTGATTGAAGGCGACTATTACCAGAGCCAAGAGCCGGGTATTTTCTGTGTGTCGACCCCCAACATCCTGCCCGGAACAGCAAGCGACAAAGTTTATATGATGGACAAGGACAACCTGGATTTGCTGGAAGCGGTCAATACATTGTTGTCCGGGGAATCAAAAAGTCGGCTCGCCAGACAGTGGAAAATGTCGGAGTAAGCAGTGTGATGCAGGGCAGGCTCAGCAACCTGTCCGCGACATTGTGCAGGTTGCAAATGGGCGCGCAGTGAGCACTGGCGAAGAGCCCGGCACAAGTAAAATACCGGGCGAGCCCGCGTGAACCTCTTCAGTGTGTCGCAATCAAAATAACACTGGGTCAGGCTTCGTCTGGCCGGAGGTACTCACATGAAACGAACAACTGTCTGGATCTTTGCATTAACAGCAGCATTGCTACTGGGAGGGTGCTGGCCTTATTGGCACGATGGGCATGATCGTGGACGCGACCATGAAGATCGTGGGCGCGATCACGCAGGCCAGGAGTATCACCGTTACTAGCATTGCATTCGCAGCATCGTTCCCCTTGCCCTGCCTCTAAGAGGCGGAGTCGGTTTACCACAGAGTTAGAACCACTGCGGCCTGATGCAGGAGAGCATCAGGCCGTATTTTGTGTGAGCCGTAGAAAAATCATTGGCTGACAACCCCGGTCACGTTTGAGCGCTATGAGCCTTCGGATAAATCTGCCGATGTCCGCCTTTCGGCATCTGAGGGCGTGAAGATTATGCTTGTCGCTGGAGGTCGGCTATTTAGCGTGCGCCGTGCCATGATGCGCGAGCTCTGGAAAATCTTAAGCGCAAGGAATGTGCTGCGGCCCCGGGCAAACTTTTGTGCTTCGGCGCAAAGCCAGTAAGAGTGTTATCTGCCGATGGGACGCACCGATTGAAAACTCTACCCGACGCAGACACCGGCTCCTCGCCGCCAACCAATCGCCTCAAGGATTTGCTGGCCGGTTTATCCATCGCCGGTTTGCTGCTTCCCGAGGCGGTGGCCTATTCCAGCATTGCCGCGTTGCCTCCCCAGGCGGGTGTCATTGCCTTGTTTGCCGGCTTGGTGTGCTACGGCCTGCTTGGCACCAGTCGTTATGCCATTGTGTCTGCTACATCATCGTCTGCGGCGGTACTGGCAGCCGCTACGGCCAGTCTGGCCGGTGGAGATTCAGCCCTGAGGCTGTCACTGGCGATGGGGCTGGTACTCACCAGTGCAGTGTTTTTCCTGTTGGCCGGACTATTCAAACTGGGTGGCGTCACCTCTTTTATTGCCAGGCCAGTGCTGCGTGGTTTTGCTTTCGGTCTGGCGCTGACGATCATTCTCAAGCAACTGGCCAGCGTGGCCGGGGTGCATCTGGCGGATAACAACCTGATCCGTTTTTTACCCCAGTTACTGGACCAACTGCCCAGGTGGAACTGGCCTGCAATTGCCGTGGCGGGTTGTTCGTTGCTGTTGTTGTGGCTGTGCGCGCGGGTTCGGTCATTGCCGGGCGGGCTGTTGGTGGTGATCTTCGGAATTGGCGCCGGGCAGTGGCTGGATTTGCAGGCCCACGGAGTGGCCTTGATCGGTGTGATCGACCTGCAACTGGAACTGGGCCATTTGCCGCGCTTGCCGTTCGCTGACTGGCTGCGCCTGGGGGAGTTGGCGTTTGCCATGGTCATGATTTTGTACGCAGAGTCCTATGGCTCCATCAGTTCGTTTGCCCTCAAGCATACTGACCGTGTGTCCTCCAACCGTGATCTGCTGGCCTTGGGGGCGGCTAATCTGGTGTCCGGGCTGTTGCACGGGATGCCGGTCGGTGCGGGCTATTCGGCGACGTCAGCCAATGAAGCAGCCGGTGCCACCTCGCGCCTGGCCGGGCTGTTTGCAGCTCTTGTGGTGCTGATTATTGTGCTCACCGTGTTGCCCTTCGTGGCATTGACCCCGGAGCCGGTACTGGCGGCCATTGTCATCTATGCCCTGGGCCGCAGTTTGAGCCTGCAGCCTTTGGCCCGCTACTTCATCTGGAAACGTGACCGGTTACTGGTAGTTGCTGCCGTCACGGCGGTGGTAGTACTGGGTGTGCTGGACGGTTTGCTGGTGGCTGTGGCGATCAGTGTGGTGCTGATGCTGCGTCAAATGTCATCTGCGGATACGCAGGTGCTTGGGCGCATGGGGGATGGCCATGACTTTGTCGATCGCCTGCACCATCCCGATGCCCGGGAGATACCGGGCCTGCTGATCCTACGGCCCGGCCAGGCGCTGTTTTTTGCCAATGCCGAGCGAATTCTCAAGGCCGCTTCAGGCTTGATGCGCAGGGCGACGGTTCCGATACAGACGGTGGTGCTCAGCCTGGAAGAATCACCGGACCTGGATGGCACCAGTATCGAAGCCCTGGCCGCGTTTTTTACTCAGGTGCGGGCTGAGGGCAGGAGGCTGGTGCTGGCCCGTGTGCGGCATGAAGCGCGTGAAGTGTTGCAAGCGTTGCCAGAGGCAGCCTACCCCTATGTGCTGTTAACCGGCTTGAGTGTCGACGACGCGGTGCAACTGGCGCTGCAGGGCGCAGGGGAGCAACGAAACAGCCACAACTAGTGCTATTCAGTTACCCTCGCAGCCACGTGTACGCCTACACGTCGCTCAAGGAAGGTAAAAGGCATTATGGATAGCGGGCATTTTGTACAAGTCATAGCCGTAACCAGCGGTAAGGGGGGCGTTGGCAAGACGGCTGTGGCAGTGAATCTTTCGTTGGCCCTGGCGGAACTCGGCAGGCGGGTAGTGCTGCTTGATGCTGATCTGGGGTTGTCAAATATAGGTGTACTGCTGGGCGTGACCCCGCGGTACACACTTGCCGATCTGCTGGAAGGTCGCTGCGAGCTGGCCGATGTGATGATGCCAGTGCCCGGTGGGGTTCATATTGTCCCCGCTGCATCGGGTGTCCAGAGCTTGGCACACTTGTCGCCTGCGCAGTACGCAGGCTTGATCCAGGTCTTCAGTGACATCGCTGACACGCTCGATGTGCTGGTGATTGATACCGCGTCGGGGGTTGGCGAATCGGTAGTCAGTTTCGTTCGCGCTGCGCAGCAAGTCTTGTTGGTGGTCTGTGACGAGCCGGCGTCCATTACCGATGCTTACGCCCTGATCAAACTGCTTAATCGTGATTACGGAATAACCCGGTTCCGGATTCTGGCCAACATGCAGCACACCCCAATGGACGGCCAAAGGCTGTTCGCCAAGTTGATCAAGATCACCGACAACTTTCTGGACGTCACGCTGCAGTATGTGGGCGCGATCCCGTACGACCTGGACATGCGCAAGGCGGTGCTTCAACAGCGAGCCGTGTACCGAAGTTATCCGCGCTCCAAGAGTGCAAAAGCATTCAGGGCCATTGCGCAAAATATCGACACCTGGCCTATGCAGGGCAGCCCGCGCGGGCATATCGAGTTCTTCGTCGAGGGGCTTGTTCAAAATTCGCTAAGGTAATCTCAGCTGGCATCCAGCGCTACCGGTGGCTGGATGCCTGGCGCTCTACTAGCCTGAAAACGAGCAGCAGGGCGTTGCGCAGTCATGGGCAGCAATGTTTTGCAAGGCGCCCTGGAGTGTAAATAAAACGTCAGAAGGTCATCGAATGTTCTCAACATTTGCAGTGCAGAGACTGAGTGCCGGCTCGATCTACAAACTGTTTTTTATCGGGCTGGTCACGTCACTCGGGACGGTCGGCCTTGTGCTCGGGGTATTGGCCTTTTTCGGTTTCGATACGGTCAGCTGGAACGGACAACAGGTGCATGGGTTTTCGGCGATTCTGGCTGGGATTTTCCTCGGCCTGTTTCTGGCGCTGTTTTTTGGCGTAATTCTGGGCAGCGCTTGCGTAGTGGGTCTTTGGCTGTATTCGAAGTTGCGGCCTCTTTCGTTGACCGGGAAAAACCTCAACCCGTCTTGCAAAGATGCCGCGTCTGCTGCCAGCCCGCCCAACCTTGGATAGTTGTCATTGCCCCCCGCCAGTCTGATCAGGGCGCGGCAAAAAGCTCTGCCTTCGGCCAGCGCTGTTCCAGGTGGGCAGTCAAGTAATCGAGAAACGCTTTCACCTTGGGGGTCATGGCACTGCGATCCTGGATACAGGCATAGATGTCCAGCGGCTCGGTACTGGACTCTTTTGGCGCATGACTGTTTTCCAGCAGGGTGACCAGCTGTCCGGACTGGATAAAAGGCGCGGCCACAAACTCTGCCAGTCGGGCAATACCGGCACCATGGGCGGCCATTCGGGCGAGGGCGTCAATATCGTCGCTCATGGCGGTCACATTGAGTGGCGCATAGTAATGTTGCCCGTCGCGGATAAAACCCCAGCGCAGGAAGCGCCCATCCAGCGGATAGCGAAAGCCCAGGCAGGCGTGTTGCTGGAGTTGGTCCGGGGAGTCAGGCCAGCCCGCCCGCTCCAAATAAGAGGGGGCGGCGCAGACGAGGAAGGGGACGGAGACGATCTTGCGCGCGACAATTCCATCTTCCAGTTGCGGCTTGATCCTCAGGCTCAGATCAATCCCTGTTTGAATATGATTGATTTTGCTATCGGTGGTGCACAGTTCGAGTGTCAGGCGCGGGTAGCGTGCGGCAAAGCCTGCAACCAGCGGTGCCAGCACATGGCGCCCGAACGCAGCAGTGGAGGCGATGCACAATCGGCCTTGAAGTTCGGTATCAGGCTCGCTGATGGCAGAGTGGGCCGATTCCAGATCCGCAATGATGTGCTGCACTTTGGCGTAGTAGAGCGCTCCGCTTTCGGTGAGCGCCATGCTGCGCGTGGTGCGTAGCAGAAGGCGGGTGCCCAGGTGTTCCTCGAGGCGATTGAGCGTCTGGCTCACGGCTGCGGCACTGAGCCCCAGGTGTTTCGCCGCTCCCACGATGGAGCCGGTTTCAACCACTTTGATAAAGCTGGCAATGGCCGCGAGTAGATTCATGGCTGATCCTGAACAAAGGCGATTCGTAAGTTTTCCTTTGTAAAGTAAGCAGAGAGAGCCGTCTAGTTGCTTACTTTTGTTCTTGATAGGGTGTGTCTCTCCCTGGAACTCGAGATTACAAAGGTTGGACATGAACTCAAATACTTCTTCAGGCACCCGTTTTTTCAGTCGGTTAAGGCTCTCTGCACGCATGACTCCCTATGTATTTGCGTTCTACATGTCGGCCATCATGGCGTTTTTGATGTCGCTGGTGATCACGGCAGCCAACTCGGGAATTGATGTGAATTACCTTAGCAATGCCCTGAGTGCCTATCGCCTGGCAATGCCTGTGGCCTTTCTGTGCATTCTTGTGGTTCGTCCTGTTGTGGTCAGGCTAGTGTCTGTCACTGTCCTGCCGCACCCCTAGGGTCTGCAGATCTTTGGGCTCGCACAGAAACAGTGCGTGCGGGTCCAGAACCGGGCAAAAAAGTAACAAGTAACACCCATCAAGGCATGCCCGTGCCCATCGCAACTGTCATTGATCCCTTATAAACCGGCGTTTTCAGTCATTGCGCAGAGTCTGGCACAGGCTTTGCTTTGTCTGATATTCATCTGATATATCAGATGAATATCAGGAGTGAAAATGCCTAAATCCATTGATGTTTCCAGCCATCTCCAGTCCGCGCCGCCGCTGATCAAAAGCGCCGCCCAACTGCGAGAGCTCGCGTATGCGCAAATAAAGCAGCGGATCATCAGCTGCGAGTTTCGTCCTGGGGACGCCATCAACGAGGCACAACTGGCTGCACTGCTGGGGCTTGGCCGAACGCCGATCCACCAGGCGCTGCACCGCCTTGAGGTGGAAGGCATGGTCACGATCATGCCGCGCAAAGGGGTGATGGTGACCGCGCTGTCGCTCAATGATGTGCTGGATATGATCGAAGTCCGTGTTTCCAACGAACAGCTGTGCATCAAGCTGGCCGTGGAACGTGCCCATGACACTGACATTAAAGCGATGCGCGACATTCTTGAGCGCACCCCACAGCTGCTGGCCAACCACGACGTGACCGGGCTCATGTCGCTGGACCTGCAATTCCATATGTCGATTTCAGCCGCCGCGCACAATCGCGTCCTGGCTGAACTGTTGCGCAACCTTCACGAAAAACAGGCGCGTTTCTGGTACCTGACGCTGTCGGAAAACCACCACAGCCAGCGCATTTACGACGAGCACATGCACATTCTCGAGGCGGTGGAGCAGCGTGATGGCGATGCCGCTGTCGCTGCGATCCATCACCACATCGACGATTTCCGTCGCGCCATCATGCGCACCCTTTAACCATCGATCCGGAGCACTCTTTCATGACTCAATTGACTTTTAACGTCGTCGGCCAAGGTGAGCACCACGCCAGCATCAAGCATTTGATCATTGCCGGCTGGGCAGGGCGTAACAGTGAAGCTGTGGAGCACCACATTGCAGAACTGGAAGCGCTGGGTGTGCGCCGCCCTACGCAGATCCCGTGTTTCTACCGGGTATCGGCCAGCCTGCTGAACACCGGGGAGTGCATCCAGGTGCCGGGCAAGGACTCTTCCGGCGAGACCGAGTTTGTGTTGATCCCAAGTGAGCAAGGGCTGCTGATCGGTCTGGGCTCGGATCACACGGATCGCAAGGTTGAAAGCTATGACGTCACGGTGTCCAAACAGATGTGCGACAAGCCGATTGCGCAGCAAGTGTGGCGCTATAGCGAAGTTCAGGAACATTGGGACCAACTGGTGATGCGTACCTGGCGTGTTCGTGATGGCGAACGGGCGCTTTATCAGCAAGGCCCGGTAACCAATTTGCTGGCGCCGCAAACCTTGCTGGGCAAACTCAACAGTGCTGCGTCGTTGCCTGCTGACACTGCGATGTTCTGCGGCACGCAATCGGTGATTGGCGAGCTGGGTTACGGCGAAGCCTTTGAAATGGAACTGTTCGATCCTGTACTGAACCGCAGCCTGCGTCACCAGTACGGTGTCGAGTCGCTGCCTGTGGCGGAGTGAACAGACAATGAAAGATATTGTACAGCTCGCCCGGGACCTGGCTGATGGTCGCACCACCAGCGAGGCTCTGGTTAAACAGGCATTGGTCCGCATCGAGGAACACCGCGCCGCGGGCGGGGTTGCCTATATAAGCGTCGATGCTCAAGGCGCCTTGCTGGCAGCCCGAGCCAGCGATCTGGCGCGGGCCTCGGGCTATGTGCCGTCGCCCCTGGCCGGGCTGCCTGTCTCGATCAAGGACCTGTTTGATGTGGCCGGGCAGGTCACCGCCAGCGGTTCCAGTCTGCTGGCCGATGCACCGCAGGCCAGCGACGATGCTGTGGTCGTGCAGCGGTTGCGAGCGGCGGGGGCGATTCTGCTGGGCCGTACCAACATGAGTGAGTTTGCGTTTTCCGGCCTGGGATTGAACCCTCACTACGGTACGCCGCTGACCCCTTGCGCAACCCAGCGCATCGCCGGGGGTTCCAGCTCCGGCGCCGCGGTCAGCGTGGCGCTCGACATGGCAGTCGCAGGGTTGGGGACCGATACCGGTGGCTCGATCAGGATTCCGGCAGCGTTCTGCAACCTGACCGGGTTCAAACCCAGTGCTTCACGGGTACCGCAAACCGGTACTTTCCCCTTGGCTCCTAGCCTGGACTCCATTGGTGCACTGACGCGCAGTGTCGCCGATAGCATTCTGCTGGACCAGGTTCTATCGGGCGAGCAACTGGATACCCGCACACCGCCTTTGGCCGGGTTGCGCCTGGCGGTGACCCGCGATTTTGTCCTCGATCAGCTGGATGCGTGCGTGGCAGGTGCTTTCGAGCGCAGCCTGGACCTGCTCGCCGCGGCGGGTGCCAGCATCCGCTGGTTTGACTTCCCCGAACTGTACGAGTTGCCCCGGATTAACGCCGCTGGCGGGTTGACGGCCGCCGAAGCCTGGCAGGGGCATCGCCACTGGCTGGAAGGCGACGATGCGCACAAATATGACGCGCGGGTAGCCCAGCGAATTCGTCGTGGTGCGGCCATTGGGGCTGCTGACTATCTGGACACACAAGCCGAACGCCAGCGCCTGATTAGCGTTGCCCGCGAGCGTCTGGGCGATGCAGATGCCTGGCTGATGCCCAGTGTTGCTGTGGTACCGCCAACGCTGGTGGACCTTGCCGATGACGAAAGCTTCTTCGCCACCAATGGCCTCGTGCTACGCAATACCAGCGTGATTAATTTTCTCGACGGTTGCGCCTTGAGTCTGCCGTGCCAGCTCGCCGAAGAGCTGCCTGTGGGGCTATCTATCGCGGGGTTGCACGGGCAAGACGCGCGCGTCCTGCAAGTGTCCCGTGCGGTAGAGGCATTGCTGCGAGGAAACGCCTGATGCGTTGCCTTTAACTAGAGGGCAGGCGCTGCCTGCCTGATTTTTCCTTACTGCTTTCATCCCTGAACGCCACGGCGAACCACCGTGCGCCGGCGCTCGCCTGAAAATCGGCTGGCGGGGTTCACAGCGCAACGTATTGACGAGATGACTTATGAACCGAAGCAACCCAAGTACAACAATGGATTCAGAGCTCGACTTCGACCCCGTAGCGGCCGAAGTCAGTGCCGTCTATCGAAAGATCGCCTGGCGCCTGTTGCCGTTTTTAGTATTTCTTTTCGTACTGGCCTGGATTGACCGGGTGAATGTCGGCTTTGCCAAACTGTCCATGTTGCAGGACTTGGGTTTCAGCGAAGCGGTCTATGGTTTGGGAGCGGGAATATTCTTTATTGGTTACTTCTTTTTCGAAGTGCCAAGCAATTTGCTTCTGGAAAAAATCGGTGCCCGCCGCACCCTGGCGCGCATCACCATCATGTGGGGCCTGACTTCTATCGCCATGGCCTATGTTGAAAGCGCCTGGTCATTCTATGTATTGCGGTTTCTGCTCGGGGCCTTTGAGGCGGGTTTCTTTCCGGGTGTGGTGCTGTATCTCACTTACTGGTTTCCAGCGGCTCAGCGCGCCAAGATCAACGGCATGTTCATGACCTCTTTCGCGATTGCCGGCGTAGTCGGCGGGCCGCTGGCCGGTTTCATCATGAGTCGCATGGTGGGGGTCGGCAGTCTGGCCAACTGGCAATGGCTGTTTATCCTTGAAGGTATTCCCTCGGTGATCGCCGGGTTTCTGGTGTTGCGCTATCTACCGGAGAAACCGGCCAATGCCAAATGGCTGACCGCGGTACAGCGCAAAATGGTTTGCGACACTATTGCCCGTGAAGACAGTGCGCCGGGTAAACACAGCGACCTGCGCACATTGTTGCGTTACCCCAAGTTGTGGCTGTGTGCATTGGTGTACTTCTGCCTGGTGAGCGGCAACGCCACCATCGCGTTCTGGACTCCCTCGGTGATCAAATCCCTGGGCGTGGACGACACTATGCACATCGGGCTGCTGTCCTCTATCCCTTTTATCCTCGGGACCGTGGCGATGCTGTGGAACGGTTTTCATTCTGACAAGAGCGCTGAGCGCCGGGTGCATTGCGCCATGGCAGCCATCCTCGCAGGGCTGGGATTAATCTGCACCGGCCTGTTTATCGGTAACGCAGTCCTGGCACTCATCGCCTTGACCGTTGCGGCCATGGGCATTCTTGCGGCTTTCCCGGTGTTCTGGTCAATTCCGGGTGCATTTCTGGCAGGCACTGCGGCAGCAGGGGGCATTGCCCTGATCAACTGCATCGGCAATCTGGCGGGCTTCGTGGCGCCCTATATGATCGGCTGGCTTAAAACCCAGACCGGTAGTCTGGCGGCCGGTCTATATATGGTGGCCGGTTTTGAAATACTGGCGGGGGTATTACTGCTGCTGTTTTTCAAAGGTATAAAAGTCAGTAAAGTTTAACGTTATTTAATGGCAAAGCCGGCCATGGAGCATGGCGGTGAATAATTAAAAACGGCCACCGAGTATCAAACCCTTGGTGCCACTGCAGATACTTTTATTTATCGACGCCTCGGCGCGCCTGAATCATGTTATCCGGGCGAGTCGCTAACGTTCAGTTAATGGAGCAAGGTGGGGGCCTGATACCGGCGGTGCTCCGATACTGGTAGGCTGCCGGGGTTCAGGCACGGCATGGAGCCGTTTCAAGGAGTGAATATGCAGATCAAGAACACGTGTCACTTTGCACTCATCAGTATCGTTTTCGCTGCCGCTTCGCTGACGGGCTGCGCCCATAGTCCACCGTTCAGCGGCCAGTCGGTCACTGACTCCGTCCTGCGCAAGGATGTGCTGGTCAATGTGCAGGGCCTGTTCTCGGCCATGACCAACTGCAGGTCCATCAGCAATGTGGACACCACGATTGCCAGTATTGAGCAATCGCCTACCGGGTCGATCAGCAAAGCGGTTGAAACCTGGCAGGTTTCCGGCTGTGGCACCCGCAAGACTTACAAGGTTGAACTCAAATCCGACGCCAGAGGCGAAACCGACTTTTCGGTGTCATCCAAAGGCTAGGGGCGATAGGCCGGCCGCTGTAACAGTGGACTTTATGACCTGCGGCAAGAGCGCATAGACGAAAGGCTGCTTAACTGCATCGAACGACTTTGGGGTTGGCGCTTGAGTGATATCAGCGCCAACGCTGCTGTTTTTTGATCTGACTAAGGAAAGCCACCATGAAAGCGCTCACCTATCAGGGACCTGGTGCCAAAGCCTGGTCTGACATCGCCAAGCCGGTCATCGACAAGCCCACCGACGCCATTGTCCGTATTTTGCACACCACTATCTGTGGCACCGATTTGCACATCCTCAAGGGCGACGTACCCGAGGTCACCAAAGGCACGGTGCTGGGCCACGAAGGGGTAGGGGTGGTCGAGGCGGTGGGCCCGGCGATTCGCAACTTCAAGCCCGGTGATCATGTCCTGATTTCATGCATTACCTCGTGCGGCAGCTGCCCTAACTGCCGACGCCAGATGTACTCCCATTGCGCTGACGGCGGCTGGATTCTGGGCCATACGATTGACGGCACCCAGGCCGAATATGTGCGTATTCCCCATGCCGATAACAGCCTGTACCCGGTACCCGCCGGCGCGGATGAAGAAGCGCTGGTGATGCTCAGTGACATTTTGCCAACCGGCTTCGAGATCGGCGTACTCGCCGGCAAGGTCAAGCCCGGTGACAGTGTGGTGATAGTAGGGGCGGGCCCTGTGGGTATGGCCGCCTTGCTAACGGCGCAGTTTTACTCGCCCGCCTTGCTGATCATGGTCGATGGCGATACCAACCGTCTGGAAGTCGCGCAGCGTTTTGGCGCTACCCATGTGATTGATATCAACACGCAGAATGCAGTTGAACGCATCTTCGAGCTTACCCAGGGGGTCGGGGTGGATGTGGCGATTGAAGCGGTGGGCATTGCGGCGTCCTTCGATACCTGTCAGTCGGTCGTGGCCCCTGGAGGAAGCATTGCCAACGTGGGGGTGCATGGCAAAAGTGTCGAGTTGCATCTGGAAAAGCTCTGGATCCAGAACGTCACCATTTCGACCGGGCTGGTCAATACCAACACCACGCCCATGCTCATGAAGACCGTTCAGTCCGGGAAGGTCGATGCCAGCAAGCTGATTACCCACCGGTTCGCACTCAACGACATTCTTCAGGCGTATGAGGTGTTCGGCAATGCGGCAAAGGAGAAGGCGATGAAGGTCATTCTTTCTCAATAAACGGCCCGGCATACCCAATGCAGCAGGCATCCTGACCGAGTGTCGGGATCCTGCGAAACTTGGGGGCTTAGTTAATAAAGGTGCTGAACGGATAACGTGATTTCTGTTCGGGTTTAGTGTGTCTTTTAAATAAAAATTCATAGTGTTTCAGGCGCTGAAAGAATAAATAAGTTGTAGTGATTTTTTGACAGCTAATGCATTCACTACTATGTTCTTGGCGGCAGGAAGAAATACATCGACTCTTTTTGATAATAGGGAAATATTCATATGAAGAAGCACATTCTGCTGTTGAGCGCTGTCAGTCTTGTAGCACTGTCGGGCTTGGCACAAGCTGATGCCAAGCAGCCTGTTGCGAAATGGACGTGCGCGGATTTTCTGGCAGTTGATGAAAGCTATCAACCCACTGCTATCGGTCTGGGTGAAGCAGTGAACAAGAAAGGCCAGGTTGAGGATGCAGTACTGGACGTGGACGGCATTGCCAAAATCACCCCGCTGGTAATCACTGCCTGCAAGGAAACGCCGACAGAATCCTTCGTGCAAAAAATCAAGTCCGAGTGGGCCAAAGTCAAAAAAGACGTGTAATGCGCTAGCCTGTACTTCACGAGAGTACAGGCTAATCCCCCCCCTCCGGGTCCTGACCCGTGCGCTGCAAAAAAACCTCATCTGTCCTTGTGAATTTCTCGCCCCGTCTACCCTCTACATCAAGAATAGACCTGCCTTGGCGGTCTGAAGGCCGTAGTAGACTACGTCCGCTTTATCTCTATTTGTCAGGGGGAACCCTATGTTAATCAGGTCATTGGCTGAGCTTGATCGCATTCGTGACGAATGCAAGTCCATGGTCACCAAGCGCTCAGCCGTGTCGGCGGGTGCTGCTGCCATTCCGATCCCGGGCCTGGATATCGGCACCGATGTGGCGCTGCTGGTGGAAATGTTGCCGGCCATCAACAGCAAGTTCGGATTGACCCCGCAGCAAATCGAGAGGCTGGACTCGCGGTCCAGGCGCCTGATTGTGGTTGCGGTTTCCGGCATTGGCAGTGAGGTCATCGGTAAATTCATCAGTCGAACGCTGGTCATGTCGCTGGTACGCAAGATGGGCACCAAGGTGGCGACCAAGTCGGTGATTCGCTTTGTCCCTTTTGTGGGGCAGGCGGTCGCAGCAACAATCAGCTTTGGCGTGATGAAAATGGTCGGCAACGGTCATATCGAAGACTGTTATCAGGTCTGTCGTCAGGCGCTTTTAGAGGAGGCGCGCGAGTCAGTCGTCATAGAGATCGGCCCTGAAGATTGAACCTGTCAGTGAGCGGCCCCTCAAATGATCAATGGGATGAACAAACCACGGGGGCGATGATGAATATGATCCGGTCCAGCTATTTATGCCTGCTCCTGGGATCTGTACTTGCCACCCAGGCGCTGGCCGATACCTCTTCCCAAGCCGGGTGGGTGGCTCAAAATACCCTGAGCCCCAATTCTGCTCCCGCCGACAATACAATCCGGCGCATCAACCCCAACAGCCGACAGGGCACGATCCCCGCCACGCCGGCGACAAGAGGCCCGTCGACAGCTCCGGCGGTACGCCAGCCGTCTATCGAAAACGGGCAAATCGGTAATGGTTACCCGCGCAGCCAGACACCGCCGCGCACCATCAAGCCAACTGCTCCATCGCTACAGCCGCGAGACAATCGTTAATCGACCAAGGAAGAGCCGATGTTGAGAAAAACCCTGGCCACGTTATGCGCCACCTCGCTACTCAGTGTGGCTTTCACGGCCCATGCCGATGCGCCGCGCACCTTTGCCTCCGAGACGGGAACAATTACTGCTACGCCTGTTGTGGAAGGCCTTCAACACCCCTGGGCGCTGGCTTTTCTGCCGGACCAGCAAGGTATTCTGGTCACCGAGCGCCCCGGTAACCTGCGTGTCGTAAGCCCGGCCGGAAAACTCTCTGCGCCTCTTTCCGGTGTTCCCCAGGTATGGGCCAAAGGGCAGGGCGGCCTGCTGGATATAGTGCTGTCCCCCAGCTTTGCCGAGGATCGTCTGGTGTACGTGTCCTATGCCGAAGGCGGTGGTGAAGACGGTAAAGCGGGAACCACTGTTGGCCGGGGCCGGTTATCCGATGATTTGACCCGGCTGAGCAACTTTGAGGTGATCTTTCGCCAGGAACCCAAACTCTCCACTGGCAACCACTTCGGTTCACGCCTGGTTTTCGATCGTGACGGCTACCTGTTTATTGCCCTTGGCGAAAATAATCAGCGGCCTGCTTCCCAGGATCTCGACAAGCTGCAAGGCAAAGTTGTGCGGATCTACCCTGACGGACGAGTCCCCGCCGACAATCCGTTTGTGGGCCAGGATGGGGTACGCCCGGAAATCTGGTCATATGGGCACCGCAATCAGCAGGGGGCCACCTTGAACCCCTGGACCGGGACGCTTTGGAGCCATGAGCACGGTCCCAAAGGAGGCGACGAAATCAACCTGATCGAGCGTGGCAAGAACTACGGCTGGCCGCTGGCGACCCATGGCATCGACTACTCATCGCAACCCATCTCTGAAGCCCGGGGCAAAACGGCAGAAGGGACAACAGGGCCTCACCATGTGTGGGAGAAGTCTCCCGGCATCAGCGGGATGGCGTTCTACGATGCGCAGCGCTTCAAACCCTGGCAGCACAACCTGTTTATCGGTGCGCTGGCCGATAAAGACCTGATTCGGCTACAGCTTGATGGCGACAAGGTGGTGCATGAAGAGCGCCTGCTGGGCGGTCTGAACGCGCGAATCCGTGACGTGCGCCAGGGCCCGGATGGTTATTTGTATGTATTGACCGATGAAAGCAACGGCGCGTTGTATCGCATCGGCTTGCAATAGCCACCAGAGCCCGTAGTCGCTGACAAGGAACGAAGGCTGCGATCGAGCCCGCAGGGGTCGCACTGTTAAAGATGCCTTATCGCAGCCTTCGTTCCGCGTCAGCGACTACGGGTTATTCATGGGTGTTTATTCGCTGACAGCCTGTTTGATCTGCTTGGATGCCGACCAGATCCGGTAGCGCACTTCGATGTCCTTGGGCACATAGACCACAATGGGTAACTTGCTGTTGTAGCGCAGCATGAAGCCATCACCGACCACCGGTACGAACTCAGGATGTGCCTTGCCCTCGGGGCAGGCCATCATTGTGCTCATGGGGCCGCTGACCTTGCTCAGGCGGTACATCGGATAGCCCCAGCCCTTGAGGGTTTTTTCTTCCAGCTTGCCGCCCAGACGCTGCTGGTTGCAGTCAACCTGCAGGGTCTTGCCCGCAATGATCTGGACTTTGTAATCGTCTTCGTTTTTTTGCTTGGGCAGGTGAATGACTTGTCGGCTGTAGCCCGCTTCGGCTTTTGGCCAGGGTGCCAGGCCCTCCGGTTTGGCTGCGTTGGCGACGCCGCACAGCGTACTCAGCGAAAGTACCAGGGCCGCGCTGATCACGAGTGGTTTCATGCTGCTTCCTTATTTCAGAACATTAAAAATGTGGATCAAGTGAATCTATGGGCTGTATCAGACAACTAAAAGGCTATTTAAGTGCAAAACTGCTGCGCTTGCAGGGATAGATTGCTTCGCGCCAATGTCGAACTGCCAGTAAACTGCTTTTTTCCTCCGAATCATTTATTTCCCGAGGTTTTGCATGACTCTCAGTCCTCTTGCGGGCAAACCGGCTCCAGCTCAATTGCTGGTCGATATTCCGCGACTGGTGACCGCTTATTACACCGGTCAACCTGATGCAGCGATCGCCACCCAGCGTGTCGCCTTTGGTACTTCCGGTCACCGCGGCAGTTCGTTTGAGCTGAGTTTCAATGAGTGGCATGTATTGGCCATCAGCCAGGCCATTTGCCTTTACCGGCAGATGAAAGGCATCAACGGTCCGCTGTTTGTTGGCATCGACACCCATGCATTATCGACGCCTGCAGGTGCCAGTGCGCTCGAAGTGTTTGCCGCCAATGGCGTCGAAACCATGATCGCCGCAGGTGACGAATACACCCCGACCCCGGCCATCTCCCACGCAATCATTTGCTACAACCGTGGCCGCACTTCGGGCCTGGCCGATGGCGTAGTCATTACTCCCTCGCACAACCCGCCTGAAAGTGGCGGTTTCAAGTACAACCCGCCTAACGGCGGCCCGGCCGATACCGATGTCACCAAGTGGATCGAGGCCAAGGCCAACGAGTTGCTTGCAGCCAGGCTGGCATGTGTCAAACGTATCAGTTACGAGCAAGCCCTGAAAGCCGGTACCACCCATCGTCACGACTAC
This sequence comes from Pseudomonas versuta, assembly GCF_001294575.1. NCBI lineage: Bacteria > Pseudomonadati > Pseudomonadota > Gammaproteobacteria > Pseudomonadales > Pseudomonadaceae > Pseudomonas > Pseudomonas versuta. Next base: position 2,072,483 of record NZ_CP012676.1, on the reverse strand, counting down.
CTGAACACCTATGTCGCCGATCTCAAGAACGTGATCGATATGGATACCCTGCGCGGCGCCAATCTGCGCTTGGGCGTGGACCCATTGGGTGGCGCGGGTGTGAACTACTGGTCGGCAATCGGCGAGCATTACGGCCTGAATCTGGAAGTGGTGAATACTTCGGTAGATCCGACCTTCCGCTTCATGTGTGTGGACTGGGACGGGCGCATCCGCATGGACCCGTCCTCCAGCTACGCGATGCAGGGTCTGATTGGCCTTAAGGAGCGTTTCGACGTGGCCTTTGCCTGCGACCCGGACCACGACCGTCACGGGATTGTTACCCCTTCAGGCGGTCTTTTGGCCCCCAACAACTACCTGGCGGTGTCCATCGACTATCTGTTCCAGAATCGCCCGCAATGGCGTGCAGATGCAGCCGTCGGCAAGACTGTCGTCAGCAGCGGCCTGATTGATCGGGTTGCGGCCCGTCTGGGGCGCCGCCTGTACGAAGTGCCGGTGGGGTTCAAGTGGTTTGCTGATGGCCTGTTTGATGGCTCGCTGGGCTTTGGTGGTGAGGAAAGCGCCGGGGCCTCGTTCCTGCGTCTGGACGGCAGTGTCTGGTCGACCGACAAGGATGGCCTGATTCCTTCGCTGCTGGCCGCAGAAATGACGGCCCGTACCGGCCGTGATCCTTCGCAGCTGTACCAGAAAATGACCGAAGATCTGGGCCTGCCGTTCTCGACCCGGGTCGATGCCAAGGCCACGCCGCAGCAGAAGGCCCTGCTTGGCAAGTTGTCGCCGGAGCAAGTCAAATCCACAAGTCTGGCAGGCGAAGCCATTACCCAAATTCTCAGTCATGCGCCGGGTAACGACCAGCCGATTGGCGGGCTTAAGGTGATGACCGAAAACGGCTGGTTTGCGGCACGTCCTTCGGGCACCGAAGACATCTACAAAATCTACGCCGAGAGCTTTATCGGTGACGAACATCTGAACCGTCTGGTAGAGGAAGCCCAGGTGTTGGTGGATACCGCGATCGCCTGATAGCGGACTCAATAAAAAGCCTGGCCCCCGCAAGAGGGCCAGGCTTTTTTGTAGCCGTTTGATTAACTATGCCGCGGTTTGCAGTTTCACCACTTGCTGCATCTGATCGTTGCAGTTTCTGGCGGCCTTGAGCATCGCGTCGAAAGGGCCGCTCATGATGTCGTCATGGCTCAACCAGCGTTGTTTTTGTGTCAGGCGGTACTGGTAACGGTATTGGCCCTCGACCTGTTTGCCGTTCAGGTCCATGTCGAACCAGGGCGAGCGCACGGTGCAGCTCTTAATGTTCTGTGCAACCTTTAGCCCTGACAGGGTGATCTCGTAGTCCATGGTTTCAGGATCTTCAAGATACAAGTCGGCCTTTTGTCCGGTGCGGCGGTAATTGGCCAGATCATCCCAGCGTTCAGTCATGAAGGCGGGCTGGTACACGCTCTGGCCCGAAAGCGTCTTCAATGGGCGCAGATCTGTGAGTTCGGCCTTGACCTGATATTTGTGCGGTACCACAAAACCGGTTGCCGGGCGTGTGATTGTGCAGTCGGTCTGTTCCTTGCTGAAGCCGTCGCAAAGGTCCTGGTCGGTACCTGAAACACCCGACTGGGTATCGGCCACACTCAATCTCATCAGGCGCATCTGGCTCATTTCGATGTCGGCGCTGGTGCGTGCGGTGCCATCAGGGTTGAAGTGTTCCTGTTTTCGCACCAGGGTGCTGACAACAGGTTGTTCTTGCGGGATATGCTCCTGGCGCACCGTGCCTTGTGGATCAATCACCAGCGCCCAGCGATCTTGAATATCCGGCATGGAGCGCCCCGGCGAGAACACCGGGTTGGTCGGGTCAAGCCACCAGACTTTACCGTTGACCCGGGCACGCACGATGGCGTGGTTGGGTGATGAGGTGCCAGGCAACAGCAGCCCGAGGCTCATGTTGCCACGGCTGACCCAAGTGGTCTGCGCGTCGATGCCGCTTGCATTGAGCATGGCGGTGAGCAGTACCGCCAGGTCTTTGCAGTCGCCATAGCCACGGTCTTCGATTTCAGCGAGGGTAAAAGGAACGTAGCCCCGATCACTGGCTCGCCAGTCGCCCAGATAACGATAGTTGTCGTGGATATGCTGCATCAGGCCCGAAACCCGCTGCTCCGGTGGCAAGCCTTTGAGGCCGGCCACTGCCCTGGCACTGATGGCAGGCAGTCTGGCTCCGGTAATTTCGGTGTAGCGCCGGGCAAAATCGCCGAAGTAATCCTGCAGGCGGGTCGAACTGCCCAGTTCAACCCTTGGCAGGTTGCGACTGTAAGCGTTGCCGGCTTCGTTGACGTAATTCACGAAGCGCGGTGCCTTTTGTTCAATGACCAGGCTTTTGTTGTCGGTCGACGGCGTAAAGGTGAAGTCATCCATCAGGTCGCTGCGCCACACGATTGGTTTTTCGGCGCTGAAACTGCTTTTAGAACGGTCCATACGCACCGCATTGGGTGGGAGCACCCACACATAGTGGAACTCATGATTCAGCGGCTTGGCCGCTGTGTGTTCGCGCAGGGTATAGCTCACCATCGTGCCGATTCGCAGGTTGGGGAAGGCGATCGAGGTTTGCTTCAGGCGTAAAAACCCCTGGTCCGGGTTCGGTGCCATCCGGGTGTCGATTTGTGTGTCAGCCAGTGGCACCGGTTTGGCGCCCGGTTGGGTCGATTCGGCCTTGATGACTTCCAGGCGGTCAGACTCCGGGAAGCTGAAGTCGATGCGCGAAATCATTTCGCGACCGTTGTTGGTGAGGATGGTGTAGCGATAGGTCGAGGTGCAGTCGTAACTGGTGTCCGCGTTGAAGTGGCAGGATCTGTCCGATTCACCGGCCAGGGCGGCTTCGGATACGGGTTGAAAGGCCGCTAAAGCAGGCAGGGTGAAAATCCCCAGGGTGGCGCAAATCAAGGATTTGCTGAAAGAAAAGCGATGCATGGGCGCCTCAAATTAGTCCTTTAAAAAGCACCCGGCCACGCATTTGTTGGTTTATTGAAGTCGAGGCAGGGTGCATGTGAAGTGGATAATGATAATCGATAGCATCCATGCTTTCCATATGCACAGCAGTCCTGCACCTCTGTACTGCTCGTAATAGAGCGGTTTATACGGCCTCTGCAGTTTGGCTGGCCTGGCAGACATCGACCCACTGGGCATTGACCAGTTCGGCCATTCGATCTGGGCTGATACGCACGGCGGTGTGGGTAGCGCCGGCTGCAGGCATCACTTCAGTGAACGCTTTAAGGGAAATGTCGCAATACACCGCCAGATCGGTCGCAAGCCCGAACGGGCAAACGCCACCCACCGGGTGACTGGTCAGGGCCACGACAGTATCGGCATCAAGCATCTTGGCTTTGCTGCCCAGGGCATTCTTGATTTTTTTGTTATCGATACGCGCATCGCCACGTGCAACCAGCAGCACATTGCGTTCACCGACACGAAAGGCCAGGGTCTTGGCGATTTGGCCGGGCTCAACGCCATGGGCCTCGGCAGCCAGGGCCACGGTGGCGGTGCTGGTGGCCAGTTCAATGATGTGCAGGTCGGGTGCTTTGGCGAGGAAAAATGCGCGGACAGATTCAAGACTCATCAGGCTTAGCTCTCTGGGTAAATGCCTGAATCTAGAGAAGCCGGTGACGCACTGTCAATGCGCCACCGGAGATGCGGTGTCAGATGTCCAGCACGATCTTGCCGAAATGCTGGTTGGTTTCCTGATACTTGAATGCTTCAACAATATCGCTCAGCGGGAAATGACGATCGATGACCGGTTGCATGCCGCTGGCATTGATCGCCCGAACCATGTCTTGCTGCTGGCTGCGGCTGCCCACCAGCACGCCTTGCAGGCGCACTTGCTTGATCAGCGCAGGGACAAAATTCATCTCACCGCTGACGCCGCTCAAAATACCGATAATCGAGATATGCCCGGCCACGCGAATGGCGATCATCGACTGTTCGAGGGTCGCCGGGCCGCCGACTTCGATGATGTGATCAACCCCGCGGCCACTGGTCAGCGCACGGGCTGTCTGGCCCCAGTCAGGGTCTTTGCGGTAGTTGATGACATGATCTGCGCCCAGCGCTTTGAGGCGCTCGAGTTTTTCATCGCTGGAGGAGGTTGCGATCACGGTAGCGCCAGCCATTTTGGCAAATTGCAGGGCAAAGATCGAAACCCCGCCAGTGCCTTGTACCAACACAGTGTCCCCGGGTTTGAGCGAGTCATCGGCCATCAGGGCGCGCCATGCGGTCAGGCCCGCCGTGGTCAGGGTCGAGGCTTGTGCATGGCTGTAGCCGGCAGGTGCGAGGGTGAATGCGTTAACGCTGGCAGTCACTTGCTCACGGGCATAACCGTCGATGCCATCACCGGGCACGGTGACAAAGCCTTCAACCTGTGGGGTGCCGTCGATCCACTCAGGGAAGAAGGTGCTGACTACCGAATCACCAACCTTGAACTCGCTGACATCTTTGCCGACGGCAATGACTTCACCCGCGCCATCGGCCATGGGGATACGCTTTTCACTCGGCCCCCACATACCGCTGACCACAGCAAAATCATGATAATTCAAAGAGTTGGCGTGCAAACGTACAGTGATTTCTCCACTGGCAGGGGCGCGTGCTTCGCTGCTTCCGACGACCACATTTTGATAACCGCCGCCGGGTTGAACGAAGATAGTTTTAATACTCACGGGATATCCTCAAGTTAACATTACGTAAAATAACGAAATGATTGGGTAAAATTACAGCTCGATTTTCAGCCTAGACGCAAAGTCGTCAATCGCCTGCTCATTGCGCCGGTAATACGTCCACTTGCCGATGCGTGTGGTCAGGACGAAGCCTGCACGCTGCAGGATCGCCAGGTGCGCCGAAGCAGTAGAGGCAGAAAGTCCAGCTTTGTACTGCAAATGGGTCACGCACACACCGATTGCAGGATCGCCATGATCCTGGGGCGGGAAATTACTGAGCGGGTCTTTGAGCCACTCCATCATTTGCATGCGAGTGTCATTGCCCAGGGCTTTGAGCTGTTCAAGAATCATGGTCGGCGATGTTACGCTTTTTTACGAAATGTTCAACCGGACCCTATGTGCCAAGGTTACCGCCACTTCCTGCGACAACAGGCCGCAGGTCGGCCGGATGTTTTGCAATTGCAGGGCCAATCCTGTATTTGTTGCGCCATTGAGCCTTGGCCAAGGCTCGTCTGTTTTACGAACTTGCCCCTCAGGAACCATGATGCCTAACCAGTTCCCCACTGTCCGTCCCCGCCGTCTGCGCCGCTCCCAAACCCTGCGAGACATGTTTCAGGAAACCGAATTCAGCCTGAAGGACCTGGTGCTGCCCATTTTCGTTGAAGAAGAAATCGACGACTTTGTGCCGATCACCAGCATGCCGGGTGTGATGCGTATTCCCGAGTCTAAGCTGGCCGGTGAAATCGAACGCTATGCCCGCGCAGGGATCACGTCAGTGATGGCGTTTGGCGTGTCGCACCACCTGGATGCCACGGGCAGCGACTCATGGCGCGAAGATGGTCTGGTGTCGCGTATGGCCCGTATCTGCAAGGATACGGCTCCAGAAATGATCCTGATGAGTGACACCTGCTTCTGCGAGTACACCTCCCACGGGCACTGCGGTGTGATGCACGACCATGGCGTGGACAATGATGCGACCCTGATCAATCTGGGCAAGCAGGCGGTTGCGGCGGCTGCTGCAGGTGCAGACTTCATCTCGCCTTCCGCCGCCATGGACGGTCAGGTCCAGGCCATCCGCAGTGCTCTGGATGCGGCCGGGTTCATTGATACTTCGATCATGGCGTACTCCACCAAGTTTGCTTCGGCACTCTACGGTCCTTTCCGCGAGGCGGGAGGCAGCGCGTTGAAGGGCGATCGCAAGTCATACCAGATGAACCCGATGAACCGCCGTGAAGCGATTCGCGAGTCGCTGCTGGACGAGCAAGAGGGCGCAGACGTGTTGATGGTCAAGCCGGCCGGTGCGTATCTGGACATCATTCGTGACGTTCGCGAAGCCTCGCGCCTGCCTCTGGCTGCGTATCAGGTCAGCGGCGAGTACGCGATGATCAAGTTCGGCGCCCTGGCCGGAGCCATCGACGAAGCGCGCGTAGTCCGTGAAAGCCTGGGCTCGATCAAACGTGCCGGTGCGGACATGATTTTGACCTACTTTGCGATGGACTTGGCATTACAGGGCATCTAGGCCTTACGCGACTCCCCGAAAAAAGGAATTCAGGCATGGCGGGCGCTCGACTGGAACGTATTCTGATTACCAATGACGACGGGATTGACGCCCCGGGTCTTGAGGCACTTGAAGCGGTGGCCAGGGAACTGGCCGATGAAGTCTGGGTGGTAGCGCCGGACCACGATCAGAGCGGTATTTCAACGGCCATCAGCATCCATCACCCGTTGCGCGTGACTGCCCGCGGCGAGCGGCGTTTTTCTGTGTCCGGCACACCCGCCGATTGTGTTGCGATGGCCTTGCAGCAGTTGATGGGCAGCCCCCCTCAGTTGCTGCTGTCCGGCATCAACAAGGGCGCCAACCTGGGGGTCGAAACGCTGTATTCGGGCACGGTGGGGGCCGCGATGACCGGCCTGTTGATGGGCATTCCTTCCATCGCTCTGAGCCAGTATTTCACCCGGCGCGATGCTGTGCGCTGGGACACTGCCCGCACTCTGGCACCCGGGGTGATTCGCCAGTTGCTTGGCAAGGGCTGGGAGCAATCGGCGTGTCTGAACATCAATTTTCCGGACGTTCCGGCCGGGCAGGCCGGGCCGGTACAGATCACTCGCCAGGGCCAGGGGCGCATGGACGGAGTTAACGTCAACCAGCGCACCGACTTTCGCGAGGCCAGCTATTACTGGCTCAATATCACCCGTCACCAGCGGCCTGAAGCGGCTGACACCGAAACCGAGGTTGTTACACAGGGCGGTATATCGGTGACGCCGTTGCAGTTCGATCGCAGCGCACTGGCTTTACGCGAGCAACTGCAGCAAGCCATTGGGTCGTAGTGAACCTGTGGCTATGCCCAATGCTCCGGGTCATCAACGATGGCCTGGTGTTTATCTAGCACCTTGGGGATTTCCTGCTTGAGAAATTCCACCCAGGTTTTGACCTTGGCATCCAGAAAGCGGCGTGAGGGGTAAAGCGCGTAGATGCTTTTTTCATGCAGCCGATACTGAGGCAGCAGGCGTACCAAAGCGCCGCGCTGATAAGAGCCGACCGCCACGTAATCCGGTAGCAGGCAGACGCCCAGTCCTGCCTCGGCGGCTTGCGCCATGGCCTCGGCCACGTTGACCTGAAACACGCTGCCGGGGCGAATCGACTGTTCACCCTGGCCATCGCGAAAGGTCCAGCTATCGGTGAACAGGGGGTCAACCAGATGCAGGCAGCGGTGCTGGTTCAGGTCTTCGGGGGTTTTTGGCGTGCCGTGACTTTCAAGGTAGGAGGGCGCTGCGCTGATCACGCTGAAGATGCTCCCCAGTTGCTGGCCAATCATTTCCGAGTCGGGCAGGTTGGCCGATAGCGTGATCACCACGTCATGGCCTTCTTCCAGCAGGTCAGGCTGACGCTGGGACAGTGTCAAGTCGACGTCGACCTGCGGGTATAGCTCGGCATAACGGGCCGCCAGGGGTGCCAGCAGCTGGATGCCAATCCCGGTGGTGGATTGCACGCGTAAATGTCCGCGCGGGATCAGGTGAGCGCCTCCGGCCTCGGCATTGGCATCTTCGATCTCACCCAGAATCAATCGGCAGCGCTCCAGATAACGGGCGCCTACTTCAGTCAGTGCCAGCCGCCGAGTGCTGCGCTGCAGCAGCCTGGCCTGCAATGAAGATTCAAGCTCAGACAGCAGTCGCGAGGTTTGCGCGGTGGAATAGCCCAACGCCTGCGCCGCGGCGGTGAAGCTACCGGTCTCGACCACGCGCACAAACACCCGCATCGCCTGATAAATATCCATGTTGATTATTACCTCACACGTAATCGTGCTTTTTTGTGGCGGCAATAATTACACAGACCGCAGAAATATTCCGCCATCAAGTCAGTCAGGCAAGACACGCACGCAGGGAGGAATGGGTCAGCGCCTGGGTCCACTTAGAGCATGATATTAAGGCGTAGGAAAATTCTGAAAGTAAGCGAGATTTTTCTACCAGAAGTGTGAGGCAGTAATTCAATCGAAAAAAAAGCAAAGGCGTATTTTCGATTAAACTTGATTTCATTCAGGTATGTGATTGATTCTTAACCGGACGGATCTTTTCTCGTAAGTAACGGTCTTACGTTACGCAAATATTACCTAGCGTAGTTAGACGTTAATAGTCAAGAGGTGAACTCGCCAGGGAGTTCAATTTACAAGGCGTATATTTTGAAAAAAACTGAGCATCAGCAGACCGCTAGTTCAAGCACAGAGATCGACCTGCTTGATCTGTTTCACTCCTTCTGGCAGCAGAAAGCCCTGATCGCAGGAACTGTGGTGGTAGCCGGTGCTATTGCTGTTGGTTACGTTCTGCTTGCACAACCCGTCTATCAAGCCAGCACTGTACTGCGCCCGGCAGCGATTAATGAGCTGGACGCACTTAACCGCTCCGAGGTCTACAAACTCCCTCCCCAGGAGGCCTTGCTTAAAGTCGGCTCGGCGCTTGATTCATACGAGACGCGTCTCAGTTTCTTCCGTGACCACCAGGATTTGTTCAAGCCTCTGGAGAAGAAAGGTATTTCTCTGGAGCAAAGTTTCGAGCTTTTTAATCGGGATGCGATCAACCTGGTTCTGCCTGATCCCAAGAGAACGGATTCATTAAGCCCGTTTATCAAGCTTGAGCTGACATACCCCGACACCATCAACGGGGTCGAAATTCTCAACGGTTTTGTTGAATACGCGATTGATAGCCAGCGTGAGCAAATCGGTGCCGACCTTAAGGTCATCATCAATAACCGGTTGCGAGAACTGGATGAAAAGATCACCGCTGCGCGTTCGGCCTATCGTTCTGACAAGCAGGCAAAAATTGCCGGTTTAACGGAAACGGATACGGTACAGGTCGCCAAGTTGAAGGATGAGTTGCAGGCATTGCGCCTGCAGCTCAAAACCGAGCGCGAGTCACGTATTGCTCAGCTTAATGAAGCCATATCCATTGCGGCCTCGCTGGGTATTACCAACCCCACCACGCCTTCTGCCATGGCGGATGCGGCTGCGGGTTCCTCCTCCTCCCGGCTCATGCGTACCGAAATCACTTCGCAAACCCTTCCGCTCTACTTTATGGGGACCAAGGCGCTGCAAGCCGAACGCGCAGCATTGCTTAAGCGCACCTCCGACGATTTTACCGACAAGCGAGTTTCGGACATTGGCCGGGAGCTGAATTTGCTTGAGGTCAACCGCCAGGTTGAAATGCTCGGCAAGCGCATGAATGAAGACCTGTTCCTGAAAAACATTGAACCCTTGCGCGCAGAAGTGGCACGTCTGGGTAATTTGAAAACCGACATGAGTCATCTGGGGCTGGTCAGTATTGATCGCAAGGCGCAAACCCCGATGTACCCGATCAAACCCAAGAAAGTGCTGATAGTCGGGTTCGCCCTGGTGTTGGGGCTGTTGTTAGGGCTTGGTCTTGCAACCGCGCGCTATTTCAGCAAACGACGTCAAAAAGCCCTCTGAGCTCAGGCCAGTACTGCCACCGATTTAACCTGTATCCACAGCGTTCGCCCTGGATGCAGGTTTAACTGGTCACGGGAGTAGCGGGTGATGCGAGCCAGCATTGCGCTTCCATCGACATCCAGCCGGACCAGCACATGGGCCTGATTTTCAGCCCCGGTTTCGCTGATCACCGTGGCCTGCAGGCTGTTGAGAATACTGCTGTGCCCGCTGCGCTCCAGGGTCAGGCTGATGTCTCGAGCCTGCACCTTGATCCGTAATGTATGGCCGATGGCCAGTGGCGCATGGGCAACTCTCAGATGCTGAGTGCTGCGCGGCAGTTGCAGGGTGAGTAACTGGTAGTGCGCGTCGTAATCGGCAACCTTGCCTTCGATCACCACTCCGGCATCGTCATCCCGGGCCAGGGGCAGATCAAGCCTGGCCAGGGTTTCGCCGATCGGGCCGCTGGCAAGCGCCTTGCCCTCACTGAGCAACACAATATGGTCAGCCAGGCGCGCGACTTCGTCCTGGGAGTGGCTTACATACAGCACCGGGAAATCCAGCTCTGCGTGCAGGCGCTCCAGATACGGCAGGATTTCACGCTTGCGCTGGCTGTCCAGCGCCGCCAGTGGTTCGTCCATCAGCAATAGCCTGGGGCTGGTCAGTAGTGCTCGGGCAATCCCGACCCGCTGGCGTTCGCCGCCGGACAAATGACCGGGCGCACGCTCAAGCAGGTGAGTGATGCCCAGCAACTCGGTGGCATGGGCCAGATCGACCCGGCGCTCCTGTCGCGCAATGCGTCGCAGGCCGAATTCCAGGTTGGCCCGTACAGTCAGGTGCGGGAACAGGCTCGCTTCCTGAAATATGTAACCCAGTGCGCGTTTATGGACCGGGACAAACAGCTTGTTCTGGCTGTCCTGCCAGACCTCATCATTGATCTGCACAAATGCCTGGCTGGCACGCTCCAGCCCGGCGATGCAGCGCAAGCAAGTGGTTTTCCCCGAGCCGGAATGTCCATACAGCGCGGTCACGCCTTTACCGGGCAATTGCACATCCAGGTCCAGGGAAAAACCGGCGTAATCGAGTTGCAGTCGAACGCTTATCTGCGAAGCCATGTTCAACTCCAGCTGTATCGGGTTTTACGGCTCGAGTACAACGCCAGTAACACCAGGAACGAAAACACCAGCATTGCGCCGGCCAGCCAGTGCGCCTGTGCATACTCCAGCGCTTCAACGTGATCATAGATCTGCACGGAAACCACGCGTGTTTTTTCGGGAATGTTGCCGCCAATCATCAACACCACCCCAAATTCCCCGACCGTGTGGGCAAAGCCCAAGATCGCGGCGGTGATAAAACCCGGTCGTGCGAGCGGCAAGACCACGGTAAAAAAGGTATCCCATGGACTGGCACGCAAAGTGGCCGCTACCTCCAGTGGCCTGGGGCCGATGGCAGTAAATGCGTTTTGCAGGGGTTGCACCACAAACGGCATGGAATAGATGACCGAGCCGATCACCAGGCCGGCGAAGCTGAAGGTCAATGTGCCAAGGCCGATCGCTTGAGTGAACTGGCCCACGTAACCATGGGGCCCCATTGCCAGCAGTAAATAGAAACCGATCACGGTGGGTGGCAATACCAGGGGCAGGGCTACGATTGCCCCGATCGGCCCGCGTAACCTCGATCGGGTATGGGCCAGCCATAGCGCGATGGGAGTGCCGACCAGCAGCAATATGAGCGTGGTCAGTGAAGCCAGTTTCAGGGTCAGCCAGATGGCGGCGAAGTCAGCACTCGAGAGTGTCATTTACAATTGATAACCATAGGATTTGATAATGGCAGCCGCTTTTGGTCCCTTGAGGTAGTCAGCCAGGGCCTTGGCGGCGGGGTTGTTCGCCCCCTTCTTGAGAATCACTGCGTCCTGCTTGATCGAATCATGCATGGCCTCGGGGATGATCCATGCGGAGCCGCTGCTGACTTTGCCGTCTTTGTAGATTTGCGACAGGGCGACAAAACCCAGTTCGGCGTTACCGGTAGAGACAAACTGATAAGCCTGGGTGATGTTCTGGCCTTCAACAATCTTGTCTTTGACCTTGTCGCTAAGGCCCATTTTAGCCAGCACTTGCGTGGCTGCCAGGCCGTAAGGTGCGGCTTTCGGGTTGGCAATGGACAAGTGATTGAAGGTGTTTTCTTCCAGTACCTTGCCGGCGTCATCGACATAACCGTCTTTGGCCGACCACAGGGCCAGAGAGCCAATGGCATAGGTGAAGCGCGAGCCTGGAACGATTTCGCCTTCTTTCTCGAGTTTCTCGGGAGTGCTGTCATCGGCAGCCAGAAAAACTTCAAAAGGCGCGCCATTTTTGATCTGCGTATAAAACTGTCCGGTGGCGCCATATGCGGCAATCAACTTGTGCCCGGTGTCTTTTTCAAAGTCGCTGGCAATCGCCTGAATCGGCGCTGTGAAGTTGGCTGCCACGGCAACTTGTACATCATCGGCTTGAGCGCCGCTGACGGCGAAACACCCGATCAGTGCAGCGAGCGCGGTAGGGGCAAAGGATCGAACGCGAACATTCATGACGAAACTCCGTGGGAGGCGAGGGCAGCCCGTCTTTATTGAGTTGTATCGGGCGGTAGGAAGATAAACGGTATATAAAAAAAGATATAGCGTTTTGCTGACTTGCGCCGTATGTCCTGTCTCAGCCTGCCTTGCGCAGGGTGATATTTATTCGCTGCTCACCCAATACCGGATGATGTCCTGCCTGGATTGGCAGCACCCCGTGGTAGCGCAAGCGATCCACGCCTCCCCAGACCACAATGTCGCCATGGAATAAAGAAATACGTTGTGTCGGGTCGCTACGCTCAAAGCCGCCAAACTGAAAAACAGCCGGCAACCCTAACGAGATCGAGACGATGGGCGCTTCAAAGGAGCGCTCATTTTTGTCCTGATGCAGGGCCATCCTGGCGCCCGGGCTGTAGGTGTTGATCAGGCAGGCATCGGGTACAAAATGGTCGAAGCCTGCGGCGCCGGCGGCTGCTTCGGCCAGCGCCAGAAAGGCAGCAGGCATGGCAGGCCAAGGCTGATTGCGCAACGGGTCGACAGGGCTGTAGCGATAACCGTTGCGGTCGCTGGTCCAGCCCAGTTCGCCACAACTGCTCAAGCGTGCCGACATGGTGAATCCGCCGGGCGTTTGCATGGCTCGAAACGGCGACTGGGTCAAGACGCCGGCCAGGGCCTGCATGAGTGAATCGGCCCATGGCAAGGCAAACCCGCGAAGCACAAAACCTTGCACGCCAATGGTTTCGAGTCGCGAAGGCTGCTGCAAGTCCTCTTCAGCAAACAGGTCAAGAGTCATGCTTAAAGCGGCTTGCTCGCCTTGACATCGGTGATCTTGTCGTCTGAACCGGCATGAATGATTTCAAGGGCTGCGCGGGCTTCTTCATCAGAGCCAGTCGGGAGCTGTGCAAACTCAAATCGACGCTCGCCGTTGAGTTTGTACTTGATGACGTATTTAGTGGTGCTGCGAATAGTGTCCACAATATTTCCTGTCTTGAAGGCCGGGGGTGTCAGGCTTAGCGGAGTTTGGAGCTGGAGCGGCGCACGATCTTGATCGTAGGCTGGAAGCTAGGCTTGCGAGTCACGCTGATTGCCCGGCTGGTCACGGTATCAATGGTGATGTTCCAGAAGCCGGTGCTGGGTGCAGTGATTCTGGCCGGGAAATCCTTGAACGCGCCACCATGATAGGAGTGACGGCCGCCATTTTTGAAACTGCGAAAGTGTGCGTCGCTCATCAGGCGGATATTGCAGGGTTGGGAGCACTCGATGACGACAATGTCGTCTTCGTTCAGGTGCTCGCGCTGGTGAATAAACTTCATGGGGGCTCCAAAAGGGGGGCTTTAGCTGAAAAATCAGCACGATAGCATGTGCTTTAGTCCAAACAGGAAGCTAAAGGCGCTTATTATGCCGCGATGGAGGCAAGTCTGACGTAAAACGCGGATAATTCGCCACAATTGAATATTTATTCCCTGTGACCGGGGAGAAAACTTATAGATCTGCTGTCGTAGGGTCTTTAACGGAGGAATTGTATGAAGCGGGGTGTTTTGCTGGCAATGCTGGTTTTGGGTGGCTGTGCAACAGTCACGGATATAGAGCAGACACTGCCCACAATGAGTGTGATTTCAGGCAAGAAGCCTGATGCGTACGCTCAGTGCCTGGTGCAACAGCTGTCCAGCACTCGAAGGGCGCCACAAATTGAGCCGCACAAAGAGGGTTTACGCATCATCGTTCCGCAAAAGCTGACGTCGAATCCGACAGCGGTGATTGATATTGAGGAGCGCTCTGGCGGCAGCAGCATCAAGGTCTATGAAAGCATGTCCAACGTACCCGTACGTCCAGGAGATATTCGCAAGGCCGCCACGCATTGTATTTCCGGTTGATCGATCGAGATTCGATCCCGTCGCACCCTCTAAAAACCTGACGACTGCAGCAAGCGGTGTCAGGTTTTTTTATGCCTGGTGCTTCACATGCCCGGGCGTTCGAGTTCCCTTGAACGGGACTGCCACCCGGGCTTGAGCTTCAGCGGCAGCTCTTCAGGCGGGCAATGCACTCTCATCCCTGATGTCTGCCTGCATGAGGCTATTACTTGCACATCACCACAATGTTTCGGCTGTTGAAATTGCCCACATCAACACCCAGGGTTTTATCGCTTTCCGGCACAACGGGCGAGCCATCGGTTCCTACAATGCTGTAACCCGTCCCGGCGCAGGAAGCGTCAGCCTTTTCATAGCACTTGGCCCACGACATGGCCTCGCCAGAACAGTCTATGCTCAGACCTTGTTTGCCATTAACCAAATAGGTACTGGAAGCAGTGGCACAGCCACCAAGGGCCAAAAGTGCAAGAAGTGTCAGGGGCTTATTCATCAGGGTAGTCTTCGAGAAATAAAGAATCAGGATTTACTGTTGCGCCGGCGGGCGGCAGGTGTCGGCTGGTCCTGCAGTACTGAGGCAACCTCTATGGCTGCTTGTTCTGACTCGAACGGGCCGGCCACTTTTTCTTCGGATGAGTCGCTAATCCACCATTCATTTGGGCTGACATTTTTTATCAGATAACCGTTAATACTGTTTGTGGCGGACATGATGCGTTGGCCTTGTTGGCAGGGGAGTGGGCGCAATAATAACGCCAATTCAGTGCTTATAGTTCGGGTTATAGCTGCTTTATCCACACAACTCACAAAATCTCGGGGCATAGTCGCAGGTTGCGCCGGGCAGTTGCGGATATGAAAAATAAGCAATAAGTGAACTAACTTGCGCAAATTTTCTCTATGTTGGCATCAGTTTGCTCTCGGGAGGCATTGTAACGTCGATGCCGCCTGATTAGACTGCGCCAAAATTCGAACGTACAGCCATTTTAAGGACTCATATGATCAAGAAATGCTTGTTCCCAGCAGCCGGTTACGGCACTCGCTTTTTGCCAGCGACCAAAGCCATGCCTAAAGAAATGCTGCCGGTGGTGAACAAGCCACTGATCCAGTACGGGGTTGAAGAAGCACTGGACGCTGGCTTGACCGAAATTTCCATCGTGACAGGACGTGGCAAACGCGCACTGGAAGACCACTTCGATATCAGCTACGAGCTGGAAAACCAGATCAAGGGCACCGATAAAGAGAAGTACTTGGTTGGTATCCGTCGCCTGCTGAGCGAATGTTCGTTCTCTTACACCCGTCAAACCGAAATGAAAGGCCTGGGTCATGCAATTCTGACCGGCCGCCCGTTGATCGGCGACGAACCCTTTGCCGTAGTTCTGGCGGACGACTTGTGCGTCAACCTGGAAGGCGACGGCGTTCTGACGCAAATGGTCAAGCTGTACAACCAGTACCGCTGCACCATCATTGCGATTCAGGAAGTTGATCCGCAGGAAACCAACAAGTACGGCGTGATCGCTGGCGAAATGATCGGCGATGATCTGTATCGCGTGCGCAACATGGTTGAAAAACCGGCACCGGAAGATGCACCTTCGAACCTGGCCATTATCGGCCGTTACATCCTGACGCCGGATATCTTTGACCTGATCAAACAGACCGAGCCGGGCAAAGGCGGCGAAATCCAGATCACCGACGCCTTGATGAAACAGGCACAAAACGGTTGCGTAATCGCCTACAAGTTCAAAGGTCAGCGCTTTGACTGCGGTGGTGCTGAAGGCTACATCGAAGCCACCAACTTCTGCTTCGAGAACTTCTACAAAACTGGCAAGGCTTACTAATAGCCCCAGTCTGTAAAGTTTCAAGATAAAGCCACCTGCGGGTGGCTTTTTCGTTTTTTCACATTCGGCTACACCGGTGCTGGTCAATCGCGTTTAACTGATTATGCTGATGGCCTGCCCAGGAGATAGAAATGGCCTACGAATTTGATTTGTTTGTAATTGGTGCGGGATCCGGCGGTGTGCGTGCGGCCCGTTTTGCTGCAGGTTTCGGCGCGAAAGTTGCGGTCGCCGAAAGCCGCTATTTGGGCGGGACGTGCGTTAACGTCGGCTGTGTACCCAAGAAATTGCTGGTCTACGGTGCACATTTTGCCGACGACTTCGAACAGGCCTCAGGGTTTGGCTGGAGTCTGGGGGAAGCGAACTTTGACTGGCCAACCCTGATCGCCAACAAGGACCGTGAAATTCATCGTCTCAATGGCATCTACCGCAACTTGCTGGTCAACAGTGGCGTCACCTTGATGGAAGGTCACGCCAAACTGACCGGTGCCAACGAAGTGGAGGTCAATGGCCAGCGCTACACGGCCAAACACATATTGATCGCTACTGGCGGCTGGCCGCAGATTCCTGAGATCCCGGGCCACGAACACGCGATCAGCTCCAACGAGGCGTTCTTTCTCAAAGAGCTGCCAAAGCGCGTGCTGGTGGTAGGGGGTGGTTACATTGCGGTGGAGTTCGCCGGGATTTTCCACGGGCTTGGCGCCCAGACCTCATTGTTGTATCGCGGTGAGATGTTCTTGCGCGGCTTCGACGGGGCGGTGCGCAAGCACCTGCACGAAGAGTTGCTCAAGCGCGGGATGGACGTGCAATTCAACGCCGATATTGCGCGTATCGACAAGCAGGCCGATGGCAGCTTGAAAGCCACCCTCAAGGATGGGCGCGAGCTGATCACCGATTGTGTGTTCTACGCCACCGGGCGTCGTCCGATGCTGGATAACCTAGGGCTGGAGAACACCGCGGTCAAACTCGACAAACGCGGCTTCGTTGAGGTCGACGACCTTTATCAAAGCGCCGAACCTTCGATTCTGGCGATTGGCGACGTGATTGGCCGGGTACAACTGACGCCGGTTGCGCTGGCTGAAGGCATGGCTGTTGCCCGCCGCCTGTTCAAGCCTGAGCAGTACCGTGCGGTGGACTACAGGATGATCCCGACGGCAGTATTCAGCTTGCCGAATATCGGCACAGTGGGCCTGAGCGAAGAGCAAGCCATCGAAGAAGGGCATAAGGTACAAATCTTCGAGAGCAGCTTCCGGCCGATGAAGCTGACCCTCACCGAGTGTCAGGAGCGCACATTGATGAAGCTGGTGGTAGATGCCGACACTGACAAAGTGCTGGGCTGTCACATGGTCGGACCTGAGGCCGGGGAAATTGTGCAGGGGCTGGCGATTGCCTTGAAAGCGGGAGCGACCAAGCAGCATTTCGACGAAACCATCGGCGTGCACCCGACGGCTGCCGAAGAGTTCGTGACCATGCGCACACCGGTCAAGGGTTAACAGCCGGGTTCAACTCCCAACCTGTAGGAGCGAGCTTGCTCGCGATGCTATCGACCCGGTGCTCAAGAATGACCGGGGCTACAGCATCGCCGGCAAGCCGGCTCCCGCAGGATCAGGGCAAAGCCTGCTACGGCTACCTGAAGTCCGCGTACGGAATCAACGGTTGTACCGGCATCGGCAGGTTGCCTTGCCAGGTATCAAACGTATACCGCAGGTAGAGCATGGCCCGGCTTGGCGCGTAGCCTTCACTGTGTTGATAGAGCAAGCCACCGCCCAGCACCAGATTGTCCGTCAGCCTGCGTTCTACCAGCCCTTGCAGGCGAATGCCGATGCCATTGCTATTGCCCCCCGACGTCTGCCCCAACCCTTCCGACAGCTCGTAGCCAGCCTGATCGACCGCGTGCAGAATCTTGTCGTTCAGCCCGCTCAGAGGGTAGAGGTCGTTGGACTTGGTTTGTGCGTACGACCAACCCACCGAGCTTTCCAGGGATACCGACCAATTTGGCGTACGAAAGGCATAGTTGAGTGGTACGCCAATGGAGAAGTATTGCTGGGGACTGTAATACCCGCCCTGGCCCAGGGTGTATTCGCTCAGGTCTTTGTCGTAGCTCCAGTACATCACGGTCAGACCGGTGCGCATGCGTTCATCGGCGCGCTCGACCAGGCGATAGTAGTAGCCCGCCATGGCGGTGTTCTTGTGGTTGTCCTCGACATTTTTGCCCACCAGCCAGTGCTGCCCAAGACTCGCCCACACACCGTCCACACCACCTTCGTCGTGGCTCAGGCTCAGGGTTACGCCGTTGGAGGTCACACCCCCCCAGGTAACGCCCGTATTCGGGTCGGTCGCACCGGAATACGACAGGATCGAGTTGCTCAAAGGCCGACGCGATCCGGTCAGAGTCCAGCCCACTGAGCCGATCTTGCTGTTGTATGCCACGCCGCCCAGCCAATTAGGCACTTTGAACGTATCCGGTGTGCGGCCGATATCAACGTTCCACGTTTCGTTCTTCCAGCCGGTTGCCATCATCGTGCCGTTGGCCGATTGCGAGCGGTCCTCACAACCCGAGAAGTCCGGCCCGGTCGTACCCTTGCGTCTTACGGCAACCCCGCAGGTGCCGTAATTCTCACGCACGAGGCCGTCCGGGTCGGCTTTGAAAGCCCCTGCATCCATGTTGATTTGCTCGGCCCGCATAAAGCCGGTGCCATCGGCGACCGGCAAATCCAGTTGCAGGATGGTGGTCCGGGTATCGGTGTCAGAGGTGCCCTGCGAGGCGTTATCCGAGCGCCAGCCATAATCGGTGTACAGATGCAGCGTCGGGTTTTGCCGCTGGTACAGTTCATCCACATCACTGCGCAGGCTGCGCGCCAGCCATTGGTCATCATCTTTTTCACGACTGGCCATGGTCATGGCGCGATCGTCCCGCGGGCTGGCCTGTTCTGGTGCCAGCAGCCCGGCCCCGGCCATGCTTTTGGCGTAGTAGTCCAGGGCTTGCTGAGGTTCGGTAGCGGAGATCAAGCGTGCCGCATCGCGGTACATCAGCGGGTCGGCCTGGGGTGTTTTGAGCAGTTCGGCATACATGGCTCTGGCCTTGTCGGGTTCCCCCACATCGGTCCAGGCATTGGCCACCCGCCGTTGTTGCGCCGGAGTCAGAACCACCCCCGGGGCCGGCTTGAACTGTGCCAACAGCTGGCGTGCCGCTGGCAGTTGCTTGCTGGCAATCAAGGTTTCGATTTGCCCCAACCGGGCGTTAGTGTTGTCAGGCTCTTTTGTCAGCACCTGCGCGTACAGGGTTTGCGCCCGGGCAACGTCACCGCGCTCCTGGTCCCATCTGGCAACGGTCATCAAGTCATCGCTGTCGGGGTTTTGCATCAGCAAGGCAACTGCCTGGGGCTCTTGTCCGGCTGCACGCAGGCTGTCGGCCCGGGCGACCAGCACGTTGCGCTGCAAGCGTGCATCGAGTTCGCGCATGGCATCAGTCCATTGCGCCCTGGGCAACTGTTCCAGAGTGCTAAGGGCACTGGCATCCCGGTCGGTACTCGAGAGGTAAAGCGCATATGCGTACAGCGCCTCCGGATTTTTGCCTTGGCGTTGCATGAGCTGTTTGAAGCTGTCGTCGGCTGCGCCCGGTTGATTGATTTCGCGCTGGGCATTGGCCAGGCGATAGGTCAGCCAGGGCTCGTCGGGGGTCAAACTGCGAATCTTGCTCAGCAGTGCAACCACCTGTGGCCAGTCCTTGTGCGCGCTGGCGGCATCGGCCTGACGGTTGAGCGCGTCCAGCTCCATGCTTTGGCGCAACCCGGCATATTCCTTTTGACTGGCAGGGGGCAGGCTATTGAGGAAGGCTTTGGCCTTGTCCGGTGATTGCGCGGTGTACAGGCGCACCAGACCGCGCACGGCGCCACCATTGCCCGGCTCCAGCCGGCGGGCCTGCAACAGCAAGGCTTCAGCCTGGATATCGTCGTGCTCACCGCGGGCAACCCCTGCAAGCCCGATCAGCGGGTCGGCGTCCCCGGGTTTGGCTTTGCGTGCTTGCTGGTAGGCATTGCGTGCCAGGGCAAAATTGTTTTGCTCCAGCGCCTTGTCGCCCTGGCTGAGCAGCATCCGATAGCGGCTGGCATCCATCAGGTCTTGCCATTTACTGATATTGGAAGTGTCTTGATCCTTGGTTCGGGCGGTGGCGAAATTGGCGCTGGACTCTTGGTAGCGGCCTTGACGAAACAGGGCCATGCCCAGTGCTCCGTAAAGGGTCGGGTCATCGGGGTATTGCTTGAGTGCACGGCGTAACAGACCTTCAGCCGCCACAGGGTTGCGCGACTGATCAATCATCTGCTTGCCCTGGGCGCCGGCCAGCCATGCCGGATCACCGAGCAAGTGCTGTTGGGTCTGCAGATTTTTGTTGGCTTCGCCAAGCAGTGGCGAGGTCGGGTAGCGGCCCACAAAAGCCTGCCAGGCCTGGGCAGTGGAGCGATCAACAGGCAGGGTGTTGAGGTACTGGTATTCGCGTTCGGCCGCTGCGTTGCTGGCCAGCGGGTCGGTTGACAGCTGATGCAGCACCACGAGCGCTTCGGGGGCCCGTTTCTCCCTGAACAGCAAATCAGCCAGGGTCTGGCGCAAGCCGACGTTACCCGGGTACTGGCTGTCCAGCGCCCGCAGTTGCTCGATCACCTTGGGCCGCTGGCCGACGATGTTGCTGCGAATGCGCAGGTATTCAAGGGATGTGTTGAAATCCGGAGGGTCATTGCCGAACAGTTGCTCGAAAATCGCGGCGGCTTCGTCCGGTCTGCCTGCGGCGGCAAACAGGCGGGCCTGCTGCAGGGCCTTCTGGCTTTGCGGGTCTTGCAGTTTCATCAGGCTCTGGGCCTGGCGCAGTGCTGCAGAATCGGGAGCGACGGCTTGTAATTGCGCGAGGCGCTGGTTTGCCAGCCCCGGATTTTTGTCCAGCAACGCCTGGCGGATCGAGGCGACGAGCGCCTGCGGATTGTTCGGAGCGATCAGGCTCAGGCGCGCCAGTGAGTCGCGTACCAGATCTTCGCGGTACAAGGCTTCACCGATACGTACTTGCTCCAGCAACCACTGCTGCTGGTCCTGCACGTTGACCGGTTGGGCCAGGGCCACAGTGGACAAGCCGCCGAGCAAAAATGCCAATGTCGTTAATTTTTGCATGTATTCGCCCACGCTGGACTGAGCCGACCATCCTTGTCAAAGCGATAGCGTTGTTGATCCCAGCCCTGGCCGAACAGCAGCAACGACTGGTTGTAATAAGCATCCGCTGCGGGCGGCTCCTGTTGCACGCGTGCCTGCTGGACCGCCAGCGCCGGGGAGTCGGCGCTGGCGAGCAGCGGCAGCAGGGCGCCAGAGAAGCCCACAGGGCCGGTGCCGGTGTAGGTGCCGGTTAGGGCATCTACACTCTCTGGCGGGTAACCCAGGGTTCGGGTCAGTTTGACCATGGGTGCAAAGTGTTGTTGCAGGGCTTGGCGATTGGCCGCGTCCTGAGCCAGCATGCCGACCCACAGGTAGACGCGGATCGCATCGTAGTCACCCGCGCTGCCCTCCTTGGTGTCCGTAGCCCAGCCGCCATCGGTTTTCCACAGTAGCCAGTCCGGGGCAAAACCTTTGGGCGAACCTTCGAGCAGCAGGCGTTGCTGATTGCTCGCAAGCTCGGCCCACACCGGTGAGATTTGTGCAAAGCGGGCCAGCAGTTGCGGCGGCATATAACTGGGGTTCAGGCGCCAGCCCTGAGCGCTGTCAAACCCGGCATCTCCGGGCAACAGCATCAAGCCCAGCCCGGGCAACTTGCGCAGGCTTTGTGCGGCGCTGCGCCAGAGCATGTTTTGCCCTTGCGCGACATAAGCCGGCCACTGCCACAGCCTGCCGGCTTCCAGCAGGCTGTAGGCGATCCACAGGTCAGCATCACTCGCGTTGTTGCTATCGAGTATTTGCCAGTTACCGGCCTTGGAACGCCCCCACTGCCAGGCGGGCAGGTGCATATCAAGATCACCCCCGGCCAGATTGTTGCGCGTCCAGGCCAGTATTTTCGCAAAGCTGTTCGGGTCATTACCGACCAGGGCAAAAAACAGCCCGTAGCTTTGCCCTTCAGAGGTGGTAATCATCTGCGCCGACGAGCGATCGATAATGCGCCCGTCGGGACTCATCATGGCCTTCTTGTAACTGTCCCAGGCGGGCCAGTCACAGGCTGCAGCGCTCGCCACCTGGGGCAAAGACCCCAGGGTTACGGACAGTGCAAGTGCTGCAACACGTCGCATGGCTTTAGTCATCCTTGTGCAGACGACGGTTGGCCGCCCAGCTCAGGGCACGCCACAGCAAGAAAGCGGTGAGCAGTACGCTGATGACCGCCAGGACCGCCAGCAACACCGGATGCTCCGACAGTTGATACCACAGCAGCAGGAACCACGGCAGGTTGCCCACGTAGTACTGGTCACCCACCAGCTGGCTATACACCCCACTGCTGCGAATCAGGGCAACAGAGCCTGACACGGCATCCATTTTGCCGCTGTCGCTAATGGCTTCACGCAGCAGGTTGTAGTCGGCGTCGTCATTACCCAGCAACGCGACGATGCTGCGCTGGTTATGGTGAGGTGACTGCATGCCCAAAATGGCGGCAATCGGCGCCTGTGCCGTGACCTCGGTGCGGTTTGCCGGCGTGCTGCGCTCATCAGTCGAAGGGCCGCGGCGATTATTGGCATCAAGTGCCGTGTTGCCGTAAGGCTGTACCAGCATGTCGCGCTGGCGTTGCAGCAGAAGACTCAGGTCGGGGTTATCGCGCATGTCCGGAGCCATTTGCCCCAGTAACAGCAAGTCAGCGTCTTCTTTGGAGGCCGCCTGCCAGTCATTCGTCAGGCGTAAACCAAAGGCCGGATAGCCCGAGCGTGCAGAAATCCCCGCTACGGCTTCCAGCAGTGTGCTGATTTGGGTCGGCGAGGTTGTGGCCGGAACCACCACGATCGACTCCGACATGTCGGCCATGCGGCTGAACGGGAAGCCGCTGCGGGCGAAGGCCTTGAGGTCAGGCATGCTGATGTAGTGGTGATAGCCGGACAGGTCGATGGTTGAGTCTTCATCGATGATGGCCTGGGTATTGGCCGGCAGGATGGTCTGGCAACGATCACGCTGGGCGCTGCCCACGGTACTGGCGAAGTTGAAGTCGAAGCGCAGGCGGTTGCGGTCACCGATTTTAAGCGACGGTACGACCAACTTGTCGTTGGCATTGGCCGTGTCGTTGGACAGCACCGCCAGGCGCAGTTCTTCAAGGCTGCTGGTGTCTTTGCGCAGCAACGGCAAACTGGTGATGAACTGTTCGTTGAGGCTGATGTTCAGGCGCGAATCATCATTGGCCGAAGGTGCGGTGTAACGGTATTGGGTGCGCAGCGGAATGCCCTGGTTGCGCCACACAAAAAGATCGGGCGGCAGGTTCACATCCAGGGTGATCGGGCGCGGTTGCAGCCCGCTGACTTGTAGCTGCTGAGGGTAGGTAATCAGCTCGGCAAAGCGCACCGGGCGGTCCGTACGCATCCAGGCCGGGGCATCGTAGGGTTTGCGTGGCTGCAGTTCTTCGACCTTGTCGATGGTCACGCGCGATCCACGCAGCAGGTTGCCGCCCAGGGCGAGCGCCTTGGCAGCGACGGCCAGGTCTTCTTCGTTTCGACCCATGACCAGCAGGATTTTGCTGTAAGGCGCATCCGGGTGGTCGATCAATTCGACCACAGGGGCCGTCACGGCCGGGAATTTTTCCAGGTCGCTCATGAACGCAGGGCGGTGATCGTTAGTGGCGAACACTACCGAGGGCTGTGTGGCTTCCTTGTTCTGCACGCTTGGCAGGGCATCGTAGAGCACCGGGAAACTCGCCCCGCGCCAGTTGGACTGGCTACCGAAATACGACGCCAGGATAGCGGCGGCTTTTTGTTCGCCCAGGGTCGGGTTGGCAGCGAACACAAACGGCAGTTCGAGTTTGCCGCTGTTGCGCGGATCAAAGAACGGCAGCGGGAAAAACGCCAGGTCGTTGGTCAGGCTCAGCGCCTGCTCTTGCAGAGTGATGCTGCTGGAGCGGCTGATATTGACCCACAGGGTATTGTTGGCAGGGTCTTCGCAGATATCGGTGTAGTGGCCGACAAACTCCAGGCGGACCCGGTTGAAGTCCGAAATCAGTCGCGGATCAAGGGCCATCTTCTGAGTGGTTTTGCGCCCCAGCTGATCTTTATCGATGGGCAATACCCCCATCAGCACGTCATTGAGGTACACCCGAATATGCGAAATGGTCGGGATCAGCGATGGCGAAGGCGTGTATTCCAGTTGCAGGCTTGCATCGCTGGCTATCCGGTCGCGGCGCAGGGTGAACTCGACTTGCTCCGAGCTGTTGATGCCCAGCAGCAGAGTGTCTGTGGCACGTCCCAGTTGCTCAAACGTGCGGGTCACCGGCCAGCTTGGCAGAGGCTGGCTGGGGTCCACCACGGGCGGCTTGGGCATTGGCGCAGGCGAGCTGCCCGGTAATGGCAGCGGTGCAGACATCAGCTGTGAGGCAAAGGTCATTAGCGCAAGGCTTGTGAAAAAAGCTTTTTTGGAAAATCGACTCATGATCTGCTCACCGGCCGGGAGATAAGAGGGGTGGACGCTTTGGGCATGCGCGGCAAAAAGCTGCCCAGCCACTGAAGAACTCGCATGAACGGACGCGCAATGGTGCGCACCCAGGCAGGCAGGTATTGGTAAAGGCGGTAATAGCCTTTGGCGCCCAGAGCGAGAATCTCTCTGAGGCTCTGGATCGGCTTGTCGGCTTCGAATCCGCTGTTGTGATCGAGCCAGGCATCGGCCCGGCCGAAGGTGCACTGCACGAACTCGATTTTTTGTTCAGGCGCCAACCGGGCGAAACTCAAGCCCATAAACATGTCGTTGGAGCGCGTCAGGCTGCCGGGGAATACAAACTCGCGTTTGCCGCGCTGCAGAATCAGCGACACCTGGGTGCCGACCGGCAATTGCAAGGGTTGACTGAGTTGCAGCCCGACCCCGCCGTCGGAGTAGTCCACCAGTTCGCAGGGGTAGCTGTGCCCGTCGCTCAGTTTGATCGCCCCCGGCAAGCGGGTCTGTACGCGGTGAGTGTGGCGCACCTGGCGCACTTCTGCGGCCACCGCCACGGCAGCACCGATGATCAGCAGGTTGTAAATCACCCACAGCACACTGACGAAAATAGTGAAGATTTCATCCTTGGGTCCGTAAAACAGGCGCCATACGGCAAAGCCCAGGCCGACCACGTTAAGCAGCGACAGCACCAGATACGGTTTGGCGGTCTGCCAGTCGAACTGGTTCTCCTCCATCATGCCGCCCTTGGCGGTGACGTTGAACTTGCCGCGGGACGGGCTGAACAGGGCGACGGTGGTAGGCCGCGCGATGTACCAGGCCAGCACGGTCTCGTACACCTCGCCCCAGAATGTCTGGCGATAGGCGCCTTGCATCCGCGAGTTGGTCAGGCTGGCATGAATCATGTGCGGCAATACGTAGAGCAGAATCATCAGCGCCGGGGCGTAAATGATGTAGGCGTGAAGCAATAGAAAGGCCAGCGGCGCCGTGAGGAACACGATTCGCGGTAGCCCAACCAGAAAGTGCATCATGGCGTTGGTGTAGCAAATACGCTGGAAGATCGTCAGGCCTTTACCGAACAGCGGGTTGTCCGTGCGGAAAATCTGCACCATGCCACGTGCCCAGCGGATCCGCTGGCCGATGTGCGCCGACAGGCTTTCCGTGGCCAGGCCCGCCGCTTGCGGGATACTCAAATAGGCCGAGTTCCAGCCGTTGCGATGCAGGCGCAGAGCGGTGTGGGCATCTTCGGTCACGGTTTCGACCGCGAACCCACCGATCGAGTCGATCGCGCTACGCCGGACAATGGCGCAAGAGCCGCAGAAAA
This sequence comes from Pseudomonas versuta, assembly GCF_001294575.1. Taxonomy (NCBI): domain Bacteria; kingdom Pseudomonadati; phylum Pseudomonadota; class Gammaproteobacteria; order Pseudomonadales; family Pseudomonadaceae; genus Pseudomonas; species Pseudomonas versuta. Next base: position 2,046,712 of record NZ_CP012676.1, on the reverse strand, counting down.
ACGCGGCGTTCCACATATCGTTACCGTCCTGGATCAAGCCGTAAAACAGCTCGCCTTCGTTGGGGCGGTTGCGGAACGTGCCGAGGTTACGCTCGAACGGGTCCGGCGACAGAAAGTGGTGCGGTGTCTGCACCAGCGCCAGCTTGGGGTCATGCAGGAACCAGCCCACGGTCAATTGCAGGAAGGAGCGGGCGGGCATGTGGTCGCAGTCAAAAATCGCCACCAGTTCACCGTCAATCTGAGTCAGGGCATGGTTCAGGTTGCCGGCCTTGGCGTGGCGGTTGTCGGTTCGGGCGATGTAGTTGATGCCCACTTCTTCGGCGAACGATTTGAAACTCGGGCGGTTGCCGTCATCGAGCAAATGAATACGCAGTTTGTCCTTGGGCCAGTCGATGCCCAGTGCCGCATACACGGTGCCGCGGGTAACCGAGAGCTCTTCGTTGTAAGTGGGGATCAACAGGTCGACCGTGGGCCATTGGCTGGTATCGCGCGGCAATTGCGCCGGTTTACGATTGAGCGGCCAAGAGGTCTGGACGTAACCCAGGATCAGCACCAGCCAGGAATAAGTTTCTGCCAGCAGCAGAATAAGACCGCACACCAGGTCCAGCGAATCGTTCCAGTTCAGGGTCGAGGTGTAGCGCCACCACAGGTAACGGCACGAAATGATGACTGACAGGGCAATCATCAACAGGGTAGGGAAGCGCCCCGGGATACGCCGCACGAGCATCGCAATGCCCCACAGCAATACAACGAACACCAGTTGTGCCAGATAACCGAAGGGTTCGGTCACGCAGATCACAATCAGCACAGTCGCCAGCACGCCAATGGCTATGTAAAGGGCCTTGCGCAGGGGCCAGCCCATGGTGTTCCACCAGCGTGAGCTTTTATTCACTTGCGGGCTGATCGTCGTGGGTAACCGCTCAAACGCATTGGACAGCAGGTTCCATGGCTGCTGCACAATGCGCAGCACAGATTGCAGTAAAGAGCCTATACCCTTGCTCAGACTGTTCTGGCGCAGGCTGCGGTTATGCTCGCCGGGACGAACCAGCAGCAACCACAGACTCTGGATCGCATAACGCAGCGGGTCGCCAATGGTCGCAGGCTTGTCGGCCAGGTGCGGGTACAAGCGCCGACGCTGCTCACGCAACGCTTTCCAGCCGGGCGATTCGAGACGCAGGAAAATCCAGCCGAGTGCTTGAATCAGGGCCATGACAAAGGCCGTGATACGGGTGCAGTTCTGTTCGCGCCGCAACTGGGCGTAAGGAAACCAGCGCTCGATCATTCAAGCCTCCGGCCGCGCAACAGGCACCAACTGGCCAGGCTGAGAATGTCCTGGGATATCAGGCTGCCTGGCGCATAACGGCCTGCCGGTTCGCGCCGGGCCAGAGCCTCGCCTACGGCCTCATCGGAATGCAGGCTGATGGGCAGCAGGAAGCGCGCATAACGATGTTGCCAGATCAGCACCATGTCTCGTTGTAACTGACTGGCTGCGTCGTATCGGTTGACCAGAAAGATAGGGCTGTGTTCTAGCTGCAGCTGCAACAGCACATGGCAACCGGCATCGGCATTGAGCACTGTGATCACCACCTCGCAGTGCGGGTTGGCGCTATGCCCCGGCAAGCGTTGGGGCAGATCGAACAGTATCCAGTCGAATGCTTCGGCCAAAGACGCCTGACGCTGCCTCCAGAGCTCGGGGCTTTGCAGCAGCAAGGCATCGAGTTGTGCGCTTTCGCCAGCGTCCAGTTGACCATAGGGCAGTACACATAAGCCGGGTTCGATGGACCATGCCTGCTCGTGCCAGGGTTGCTGGTCCAGGGTTGCACGAGCCCAGCCCTCGCGATGGCCCAGGTTCAGGTTGAAGTGCAACCCGAGGGTGTTTTCCGGGCACATGTCGACCACCAGGACTTTCTGCCCCAACTGATGCAGTGCGTAACCCAGGGCCGCCAGGATCGAACTGGTACCGACTCCGCCGCGTACGCCACGCAGGCTCACACAGATCATGGACGTTGCTCCGTGGACTTGCTCAGGTCCAGAGGTTGCGCTCTTTGCTGCTCTTCCACATGTGCCAGCAGCGGCCACCGTTCAAAGGCTTGCAGCAGCTCCATTTGTGCCGAGACGTCGACATAATTGAGCGACGGCAAGTCGATCATTGATTTAAGGCGGGTGATGTCATCAGCCCGCTCTTTGCGCGAAAGGATATCGGCGCTTATTTGAGCTTCTGTGGGTAGGGTAGCCATCCACCGTTCTCCTTGATTCGCACATAAGGCTTGCCGTTGTAGTCGAGTACGACAGTTCCTGAGTTTTCCGATACTTTCGCGGTCTGAGGCAGGTCGGTCAGCAATTTTGACCAGTCCACTGTCTGGCCAGTGCTCAATTCAGGGTCTGCGTACAGGCGGGCAATGATTTCGGCAACCGCCAGATAGCTGCTTGGCTCCGTGACATGGACCGGCACGGTTTGCCCGTTGTCGCCCATGTTGATCAGCTTGATGCCGACCGGAACGTGGGTGATGGAGTCACTCGGGATTTCACGCATGCCGGAGATCTGCATCCGGTCGCCATGCAGCGCGGCACCGTGTTCGGGCACGATGGCTACAACCACCCGCCGTCCACTTTTCTGCAGTTCTTTGAGGAACGAGTTCAAGTCGTCCAGCAAGACCTGGGCCCGGCTGCTGTAGTCGGCAGGTTGGGTGCCGCCGTCGGACTGCACCTGACGGTTACCGTCGTGCAGGGTGGTGGTGTTATAGAACAGCGCCATATTGGGCTGGTTCTCGCTCAGGCGGTGTTGCCACCACTTGCTCAACACATCACGGTCGCGCCAGATCGGCGAACCATCAAAGCCGACATAGGTACGTGGTAAACCCGCCGGAATAACCCCGAGCGCAGGCGCTGGCAACTCACCTTGCTCGCGGACTTCCTGAAGAAAACCGTCGAATTCGCCGGTATGGTTGAGCATCAATTCGTCCGAGAAACCCAGTTTGCGCAAGTCATCAAACAACAGGCACTGATCGGCGGGCGGCTTGTACAGCTGAGCGTGGGATGTCTGGCCGCAACTGGCGCGTAACAAGCGGATTGCTGCCGGGCCACTGTAAGCGGTGGCTGAGTTGAAGTTGTCGAAAATCACATCCATCTGGCTGAACAACGAGTTGTCACGCAAGCCCACGGCATCCAGATCGTCCCAGGCCATGGAGCAAATATTGATTACCAGCAGGTCAAACGGCGGCGGTTTGACTGCAGGTTCCTTGAACTCGACCTTGCGGGTTGATTCTGCAAGATAGAACTTGTCCAGATAGCCATTAAGCGTCGCATCGTCGGGTTCACCGCCGCTGCTCGGGGCGGTGCTCTGGCCGGGTTGAGTGTTGGCCATTGGCTGATCTGCGGCAGGTGGCAGCAGCGATTGCAGGGTGCCCATGCCTACCCAGGCAAAACCAATGAGGGTCAGGGTAGTCAGGCGTAGCCACTGGTTGAGAAATAGATAACCGACAACCAGCAACAGCAGCAGGGCGCAGACTTGCCAGTCGATAAAACGACCCAGCAATTCAACGATGTAATCGAAAGAAAAGTCCAGCACCCCGGGTTGCGCCAGCAGGCGGGTGAACGGAGGGAACCAGGTGTCCTGATACAGCAGCGCAACAGCCACGGGAATTGCAATCAGGGTTCGAGCGCGGCGCAGCATTGGATGGCCGATAGGGATCAGCAACACCAAGGCGAAGATCAGGTTAGGCAATACCTGGAAGTTCAGGTGACCGGTCCAGGTCAGCAGGAATTTGCCCAGGAAATAAACGTTCCAGGCCCCCAGCCCCCGCCAGGTGCCGGCAATTTTTTGCGCCGGGGTGGCAGGCTTATACAGACTCATCGGGCGCTCTCAAAGAAGGACTGGCGGGCGCACGACGTCGAACGCCGCGCGATTTCAGATAACGGGGTGACAGGTACTGTTCAAAATGACTTTTCAAGAAGGCACGGATGCGCTGCGCGAACAGTGTCAGCAGCACGGTCACCACGCAGGTCAGGACAATGACATCAAGCAGCTCAAGGAACGTCATGGTTGTAACTCACGAATAGGCAAAATGGTGCGTTGCGCAGTTAACGGCATACGGCTACCGGCCGCAGGTGTCGCCATTACAGTGTTTTCAAACGGAATGTTCAGATGTGCAGGTATTGATTCGGCCTGCAGGAACGCTTCCCGAGGCAAATCGTCAATCCCGGCCAGCACCTGACGCTGGAGAAACAGATCGCGCCATGGCAGCCGGCAAATATTCCCCAGCGCCGGGTCCAGTCCGTCGGCGCGGCAGGCAAACAGAAACAAGTACAGGTCGCCACCCAGCAAACATGCAAAATCCCCGAAGCGGCGCAGGCACATCTGGTTCAGGAACAGTTCTTCATCCAGCCCGGGAACCGGCTGGAACCTGACCAGTTGATGGGTCACTTCACCTGAGTTGTCGTTATAGATCTGCTCGATGGCCTCAAAGAATTTTCGTGGGCTCACCAGGCCGCGAATGTCTGGCGGACGCTGGCGCTCAAGCAAGGTTGCAAAGTCACTGTTCTGGCTGTACTGCCAGCGCTGGCCCTGAACGCTTTCGATCATGCTCAAGAAACGCGAGAGCAGCGTGCCGTCCGGAACAATCAGGTTGGCCCCGCAGGCCAGCAGCAAGCGTTCGTCGCGGTAACGAACGGCAGGTTCCATTTCGCGGACAACGATCTTCAGGTCCGGGCCGCATTGTTCGCGCAAATCGTGCAGCTGTTGGGCCAGATCGAGCAATTGATGGCTGTTGTCGATCCCGACGATAACCGTGGCCTGCCTGGCAGTACGGGCTTCGTTGAGCAATGCCTCACGGGTTTCAAACAGATACCAGTGTTTGGACAGTGATGGAGTGCCTTCGAGTACGGCGCGTTCGGCGAGGTATAGGTGCTGATCGTCAGCGACCCGTGGCTGAAGATCGACAGCGGTGTCCGGGATCAGGGTCAGGGCATTGCCCTGTATCGCGAGTTTGAACTCCTGGCCTGACGTGACCCCCATGTCATTGTGCCAAAAGTGCAGCTGGTAACGGATCACACCGTTATAGCGGTACAGGCGCCCCAGACCGGACAAAGTCTCGTTGAGTTCTACCAGCTCAGCGTGCAGAAGCGCGGCTTCGCCGTGGGTGATCACCAACAAGGTTGCATTTCGTGCCTGCAACCACTGGTGCAGGCGCTGACACCAGTGCTTCAAATGTTTTGCAGTGGTGGTTTCTGCCCAGCAACTTGCAGGCAGCAATAATGTGACCTGGCTGTTGGCGGGGATGCCTACGCGGCCCATGTCCCGGGTCAACGTGGCGAGCCCTTGCTCGGCTTTGGACTGGGGGATTTCAAACAGCCGCAGTTTGTCCGGGCCCAGATCGGCAGCCATCTCATTGGTGATGCTTTGCACATCGCCTGCACAACAAATAAGGGTCGCAGGTACGAGTTCGGGTATCGCTTCAAGAAATTGCCGGGCCAACAGCCTTGCATCAGCCGGTTGATCCACGGTCACCCAATACACGCCACCTGCACGCACTACAATTTGTTGATCAAGCAATCCACGGATAGCCAAACTGATTTGAACCAAGCGTAACGTCCCCCCAAGGATATCGGGCTTCAATAGGTTCCATGTTATGGAGGTATTGTCCCGTTTCTGCAAAGCGATCGAGTGTTGCCCTGCAGTGGTGATTTCTTATTGGTGTCGATTAAATGCGGATCGACATTTTAAAAAGCTGTGCCCGGCCAGATTTTTTCCGTTTTCTGTGTTTGTTCTACAAATCCTTCTGGAGAGTAGTCCTACAGCGCGCAATGCGTAGGATTTTGAATATCCTATCACCGGAAAATCGCCTTAGCCTATGATTTCAGACAACTTTCGTCAAAAAAATACCGCCATAAATACATGTGTCATTTAATTGGCGTTATGTGTTGTCGTATTTAAAACAGTTGTTTTTTGGCCCTGGCTTAAAGTTGTATCGGTTAAAAATCATAAAGCTGTAGGGTGAGGATTAAACCTAAGTGCACGGCTGGCTTTCTCAGTGGTCTGTTGCGTGCTATTGCTTAGGTGAGGTTGTTGGTTTGAATCTTTTGAGTGGGCTCGCTTTCAGAGTCCGCCACCGTCACCGAAACGTCTAAGAGGTGCAGATATGCCAGTCAAACACGATTTGTTGCAAGACTTGGGGCTCACTAAAGAGGCTGTCAGCAAGTGCCGTAGCGAAAACGCTCATCTCAACCAGTTGTTTATCCAATACAACGAGAAGGATGCCGAGGTCGTTGAAGCCGAGGCCCAGGAGGCCATTGGCGTATCGGATGAAGTTTTGAAGAAACTCAAGGAGCAAAGGCTCCTGATCAAAGATAAAATCGCGAAGCTACTGAACGTTTAAGTCACCGCAACCTGCAGGAATCGGATATGTCCAAAATTATCAAAATTGTTGCCACCCTTCGTGCCAAGCCAGGTCATGGCTCAACGGTTGAGCAGGCGCTGAGTGCATGTGTGGCCGGATCACGGGCTGAAGCCGGTTGCCTTTTCTATGACCTGCATGTGGATCGCTCCAACCCTGAGTGCTTTGTATTCATCGAAGGCTGGAAGGACATGGCAGCCATTGAGCACCACAAAACCACGCCGCATTACCTGGCGATGGGCAAGGCGGTTGCTGATCTGATCGAGCATCGTGAAGTATTACTGCTCGACGAGCTGAGTATCTGAGCCGCGGCTCAATACAGCTGTACCCTGCGGCGGCCCTGAACAGGCCGCCGTTTTTATGCCTGGCTGGAAGTGGGTAGTGCCCGTTTGCGTCTATAAGGCCTTGGCCATGTCTCGCAGCAGGTACTTTTGGACTTTACCGGTCGAGGTCTTGGGCAGCAGGGTAAACACTACGGTGCGCGGCACCTTGAATCCGGCCAGGTGCTCGCGGCAGAAGGCTATGATTTCAACCTCGAGCACCTGTTGGTGGTCCGCCTTCAGGGTGATAAAGGCACAGGGCGTTTCGCCCCACTTTTCATCCGGGCGGGCGACCACTGCCGCTTCCATCACCCCCGGGTGTCTATAGAGCACGCCTTCAACCTCAATGGTCGAGATGTTCTCGCCACCCGAGATGATGATGTCTTTGAGCCGGTCACGAATCTCCACGTAGCCATCCGGGTGGCAAACGGCCAAATCACCGGTATGGAACCAGCCACCCTCAAAGGCCTCGGCAGTGGCGCTCGGGTTCTTCAGGTAACCCTTCATCACCGTGTTGCCACGCATGAATATCTCACCCATGGTCTCGCCGTCACGCGGGGTCGGCACCAGGGTTTTCGGGTCGGCGACCATTACCCCTTCCAGGGTCGGATAACGAACGCCCTGACGGGATTTTATTTGCGCACGCTCGGCCAGCGGCTGCGCATCCCACTTGTCGTGCCAGGCGCAAATGGTCACCGGGCCATAGACTTCGGTCAGGCCATAGACGTGGGTGACCTTGATGCCCATTTCTTCCACCGCACCAATCACTCTGGCCGGTGGCGCCGCGCCCGCCACCATCGCATTGACCGGGTGGTCGATAGCAGTCCTGGTCGATTGCGGCAGGTTGACCAGCGCATTGAGCACAATGGGCGCGCTGCACATATGCGTGACCTGATGCTCATTGATCAGGCTCAGGATTGTCTGCGGGTCAACCCGGCGCAGGAACACATGCACCCCGGCCAGGGCCGTGATGATCCACGGGTAGCACCAGCCGTTGCAGTGGAACATCGGCAGCGTCCACAGGTACACCGGGTGATTGCCGATGGCCCACACCATCTGATTGCCCAGTGAGTTGAGATACGCGCCGCGGTGGTGATAGACCACGCCTTTGGGGTTGCCCGTGGTACCGGAGGTGTAGTTGAGGGCAATCGCCTGCCATTCATCTGCCGGCCATTGCCAGTCGTACTCGGGGTCGCCCTCGGCCAGTAGTGCTTCGTAATCCAGTGCACTGACAGGCTGGCCTGCGCCGTATTCGGGATCATCGAGGTCGATAATCAGCGGCGGGTGGTCAAGCATGGCAATGGCTGCGTGAATCACGTCATGGAATTCACGGTCGGCAATCAATACCTTCGCCTCGCCGTGGGCCAGCATGAAGGCAATGGCTTCGGCGTCGAGGCGTACATTCAGGGCATTGAGCACGGCGCCGATCATGGGTACCGCAAAATGGACTTCAAGCATGGCCGGGATATTGGGCAGCATGACCGCTACGGTATCGCCTGTTCCAATCCCGCGTCCTGCCAGGGCACTCGCCAGACGTCTGCAGCGCTGGTAAGTCTGCAGCCAGGTGCGCCGGATCGAACCGTGGATCACAGCGGGGTAGTCGGGATAGACACTGGCGGTGCGTTCGATGAAGCTCAGCGGCGACAGGGCTATATGATTGACAGCACGGGGCTCAAGGCCCTGCTCAAAAATCGACATGAAGTTCATTCCGGTGGCTGATTGTTAGCTCTAGGCTGCCCGTTCGCTTTCAGTGAACGGGGCAGTTTTATGTCCGGCCTGACTTATAGCTCACTCTGTGTTTGATAGGGAAGCAATCGCCCCGCACCTTGAAAGGCCGCAGCACGGGCTAATCAAGCAGCACTTCAACGGCGGCCATCACTTTGGGGTTGTCGGTGTGGGCTACGTTAAAGCGCATGCAGTGGCGCAGTACGGGGTCGAAACCGAACAGGATGCCCGGCGCAAGCACCAGGTCTTGTGCCAGGCCTTGCCGGGCCAGGGTTTCGGCGTCCCGTGGGGCCGGCAGGGTGGCCCAGATATACAGGCCCCCGGTGTAGGGCGCACACAAGGTAAACCCAAGGGTCTGCAGCCAGCGGGCCACTCGCGCGCCACTGGCCAGCAGGCCTTGGGTCACGCGTTTGCGGTGTTTGTGGTAGGTGCCGTCATTGAGCATTGAACAGAGGATCTGTTCGAACATTTCCGAGGTAATACCGCCACACATCAGTTTCAAATGGGTCAGGTTGGCAGCCACTTGCGGCGAAGTCACCACATAGCTCACCCGCAGATTGGCACTCAGGGTTTTGGAAAAGCCGCTGAGGTAGGTCACCTGTTCGACGCCGGCCAAAGCTGCGAGCCGTGGGGGCGGGTCGGGGTGCCAGTCGCCGTAAAGGTCGTCTTCGATGATGTGGCAGTCATGACGCTTGGCCAGCTCCAGCAAACCATAGGCCTGGGCCGCAGAATAGGAATGGCCGGTAGGGTTGTGCAGCAGGCCGGTGGTCAGATACAGGCTCGGCCGGTGCTGCTCAAACAATTCTTGCAGGGCGCTGAGGTCAAGCCCCTGGGGAGTGCGCTCAAGGGTCATGATCCTCGCCCCGTGCAAGGCCAGATTGGCGTGGAAATTGAAGTAACAGGGCATATCCAGCAGCACTGTATCGCCGGGACGCACTCGCAAGCGCAGCAGCATGTCCAGCGCCTGGACGGTATTGGCGGTGGTGATGATCTGCTCGACGGCGACGTCCTGGCCTTGCCCCAGCAGCTTTTGCTGTAATGCCAGGCGCAGGGGTAAATAGCCCGCCGGATCGCCATACCCGGTAAGGCGCAGGTCTGGCGAACGGCTGAGCTGGCGCAAGTGATTGCGCATGGCGCTGGGCTCCAGCCAGCTTTCAGGCAAATGGCCGCTGCCCGGACGCATGGCACCACTGGCACCGGTCAATGAACGGCGCAAGACGCTGGTCAGATCTTGCGGCAACAGATCAAGCGCGACTGCTCGCTGCGCAACGGGCCCTCTGGTAGCGACAAAGTAGCCAAGGCCCTGGCTGGACGTGATCCGGTCTTGTCCGCGCAAGCGATCAAGGGCCTCAATCAGGGTGAACTTGCTCACGCCCCATGCCTCGGTCATTTCCCTGGCTGAGGGCAGCTTGGCCCCCGGGCTTAACCGGCCTTGATCAATGGCCTGGTTAAGGGCTTCGACAATCTGCTGGACCTTGGACGTGCCAGTCTGGAACTCAATCGTGGGGATGGGCATCGATCACCTCGTACTTTACCGGTCATGCTACCAGTAAAGTACGGTCAAGTTGGCCCCGGGTTGATCTGCCCCTGCAAGCGCGCGCTACCTAAACTGTGGCACCGCTCGCAGGTGTTCGAGCATTGGTTCGGGGATGTAATAAACGTAATGGCCACACAACTGACGCTCGCTTCCTTCCTCTACTTTCTGCTGTTCTGCGCCACCATGACCTTTAGCCCCGGCCCCATGACGTTACTGTTGATGGGGTTCGGCATGCAGGAGGGCCTTAAGCGTTCAATGCCGGTGCAGCTCGGCGCCAGCGCCGCATACCTGGTGTCGATTCTGGTCTTTGCCGTCGGGTTTGCCGAGCTGGTCAAGGGCAATCCGCTGCTCAGTCGCGGGATTCAATTTATCGGCGTGGCTTATTTGCTGTATCTGGCGTATCGGCAATGGAACAGCCGCGCACTGCTGCTGGATCGTCCGGGCACTGCCCTGGACAGCAGCTTCAGGGGGCGGTTCGGCAAGGGGCTGCTTACCGGGTTTTCCAACCCAAAAACCATTGTCATGTTCAGTGCGGTGTTTCCGCAGTTTGCCGGGCAGGGCAGTGAAACCCGGGCTATGGATCTGGCCGTGCTGGGGCTGGCGTTTCTGCTGTTGCAGTTCACCAGCGGCTGTCTGTATTGCTACTTCGGCCAGCGTGTTCGGCGGTTGCTGCAAAGCCCGTCGCGACAGGTGCTGTTGCAACGGGCGACAGCCCTCATGTTGTTGGCCGTGGCAATGCTGCTGGCGCGAGGGTTTTAGAGGCTGGCGCGCAGCGCTGAAGCGGCTTAGCTGTCGAGCGTCAGCACATGAATGCCGGCCGCCCTGGCCTGGAGTATCAACTCCCGGGTGTCATCACCACCGGGCAGTGCAATCACCACATCCGGGCGGCTGTCCTTGAGCATGAATTGATTGCGCTGGCGTTCGGCCTGTTTACCGTGTTTTTTCCAGTTCGGCGGGTAGCGCACGACATCAATTTCATGCTCCCGGGCCCAGTCTTCGAGGACGTTGCCCAGAAACTGGCTGGCGCCGTGAATCAGCACCTGCACGCACTTGATGTCCCTGTACGCGTCCAGTACTCGCTCACACATCAGGGTGTCGGCGTAATGGCGCCCCGCGCAGATCAGGAGGCGCATTTGCCAGTGTCCCTGGATTCATGGGCGACGAAGCCGTTGTGTTCAGCACAGCGTTCCAGCACCGGGTAGCCCAGCGCCGCAATATGGTGATGAACCCGCCGGTAGTCGCGCAGTACACGTTGGAAAATATCCCCGGACTCGGCCCAGGCGGTTTTGTCGTTCTGCAATTTTCGAAAGTGCTCGCGGCTGGCGCTCGCCTCAAGCTTGCGCACGGTTTCCTTGTGGCTGACCAAGGTGTTGGCCGCCAGCAGGTCTTCTCCCATAAACGCGCTGATCGCCAGGTTCAGGCTGTCCAGCAAGGCCCGGTGCATGGCCTGGATATGCCGCAGTTCAAAGCCGGAAAATTGCTCGCCACGCCGGGTTCGGCGAATAGCCAGTTGTGCCAGGTTGTTGAGAATATCGCCGGCATGCTCGAGATTGATCACGAACATCAGTATTTCCTGGGCACGATCAGCGTCGGCATCGCTCAAGCCGTCGTGGCCAATATCGGCCAGATAGGCGCGAATGGCAGCGCTTAACAGGTCTACAGAGTGATCCAGTTGCCGGACCCTGGCGAAAGCGCTTTGATCAGGCTTCTCGAACAGTTGCAGTACCTGGTTGAGCATCAGCGTGGCCATGTCCGCCAGGCGCAAGGCTTCTCGTACGGCGTTGGACAGCCCGATGTTGGCGACCTCCAGCCCGGCCTCATCGAGATACTTGGGCATGCCGGGATCGGCCGGGGCCTCTTGCTCGGGGAATAGCCGGCTCAGCAGGCGGGCCAAAGGCCCGGTCAGGCCGATAAATAGCACTGCCAGCATCAGGCTGAACGCGGTTGCAGGTACACCACGCTGTGTGCCAGGCCGATATCGGTCCGGGCCAATTGCCCGGCAATCAATGGCAGGCACGGCAGCAATACCAGCGCGCCGAACAAACGAATCAGTAAATTGCCCACCGGCAGGCGCCGCGCCACGCTGGAGCCGGCGCTCATCACGGAGGGCAAGGCACCGCCAATATTGGCTCCGAGCATCAAGGCCAATGCGGTCACCGGGGTCATCATGCCGGCACCTGCCATCGAGGCAATCAGTAACACCACCGCTACGCTGGAGTGGCAGATCCAGGTCAGCAGGACCGCGGCGAGCACCGCAATGATCAGGTCACCTTCAAGGCTTTGCATGACCGCGCGAAACACCTGGGTGGCTTCCATGTGGCCGAGGCTGGCGCTGAGCAGACCCAGGGCCAGGAGCATCAGCCCCAGTCCGATCAGCGCGCAGCCGATGCTTTCAAAGCGAGAGTCATCGCGCAGGCGAAACACGACAACGCCCACCAGCAGCATCACCGGCATGGCCAGTGAAGTGTCGAAGCTCAGCAACTGCACCACCAGGGTCGAGCCGATATTGGCCCCCAGCATCACAGCCAGGGCTGGCGCCAGGCTCAGGGTGCCGGCTGCGGTAAATGAGGTGGCCATCAGGCTGACTGCCGTACTGCTCTGCAGCACGCCAGTAATACCGATTCCGGAAATCAGCGCCATCCAGCGATTATTCAGGTTGCGCCCCATCCAGTTGCGCAATTGGGTACCGAACCCACGCAGCAGCGCTGTTGAAATCATATGGGTGCCCCACAGCAACAGTGCAATGGCCCCCGCGAGGTTGAGTAACAGAGTGGTTCCCGACATAAGGAATCTCCACAGACAAACATTCATTGTTCTGTGGGCGCCAGACCGGCGCCCACAGTTTCAGATCAGAACCACTGCTTGAAACGGCGGATGTAGAGCGTCTTCATCAATTGCGCAACGCAGCAGTAGCTGAACAGGGTGGCCACCAGCCAAGGGAAGTACGACAGAGGCAGCGGCTCAAGGCCCACCATCGTGCCCAGCGGCGAGAACGGCACGTAGATGCCCAGCACAATGACAATCAGGGTCATCATGATCACCGGCCACGCGGCAGTGCTCTGGATGAACGGGATCTTACGGGTGCGCAACATGTGTACGACCAGGGTTTGCGACAGCAGCCCCTCAATGAACCAGCCGGACTGGAACAGGGTCTGCATCTCTACGCTGTTGGCCGAGAACACGTACCACATCAGGGCAAAGGTGGTGATGTCAAAGATCGACGAGGTCGGCCCGATCCAGATCATGAAGCGGCCGATGTTTTTGGCGTCCCACTTGCGCGGCTTTTGCAGGTATTCCTTGTCCATCTTGTCCCACGGCAACGCCAGCTGGGAGATGTCGTACATCAGGTTTTGCAGCAACAGGTGGATCGACAGCATCGGCAGGAAGGGGATGAAGGCACTGGCCACCAGTACCGAGAACACGTTGCCGAAATTGGAGCTGGCGGTCATGTTCAGGTACTTCATGATATTGCCGAAGGTTTCGCGGCCCTTGAGCACACCTTCTTCCAGCACCATCAGGCTCTTTTCCAGGAGGATGATGTCGGCCGACTCTTTGGCGATATCGGTACCGCTGTCCACTGAGATACCGACGTCCGCATCACGCAGGGCCGGGGCATCGTTAATTCCGTCGCCGAGAAAGCCCACAGTGTGTCCATTGGCTTGCAGCGCCTTGAGCACCCGGGATTTCTGCAGCGGGGTGAGCTTGGCAAATACCGTGCGCTGTTCAACTTCCAGGTGCAGGGCGGCGTCGTCCATAGCCTCAATTTCAGGCCCCAGCAACGGCGTGCCCGGGTCCAGCCCGACCTGGCGGCAGACCTTGGCGGTGACTGTGGCGTTGTCGCCCGTCAGGACTTTTACCGCGACCCCGATATCCTGCAGAGCGGCAATCGCCGGGCCAGCGGTTTCCTTGGGTGGATCAAGGAAGGTAAGCATGCCCCGGATCACAAGATCCCGCTCGTCGCCGGTGGTGTATTGCTTTTGTGACTGCGCCTTGGGTATTTCGCGGGTGGCTACCACCAGCACGCGGAAACCATCCTCGTTGTACTCGGTGGCCAGGGCCAGCAACTGCTGGCGGCGTGCCGGGTCAAGCGCAACGCAGGTGTCGCCTTCCATCACATGGGTGCTGATGGCGAGCATTTCCTCCACGGCGCCCTTGCACACCAGCAGATGGTCGCCACGGTTGTCCTTGACCACAATCGACAGGCGTCGGCGGATAAAGTCGAAAGGCAGCTCGTCGACCTTGCTGTAGGCCAATGGCACCTTGAACTTGTGGTCCTGTTCCGAGAACCGCACCACTGCCTGATCCATCAGGTTGCGTACGCCGCTCTGGTGATGGCTATTGAGCCAGGCCAGCGCGAGGACCGATTCGTCGCGCTGGCCGGTGCAGTCGACATGATGCTCGAGGATGATGTGATCCTGGGTCAGGGTGCCGGTCTTGTCGGTGCACAGTACATCCATCGAACCCAGGTTCTGGATGGCATTCAGGCGCTTGACCACCACTTTGCGCCTGGCCATGGCGGTAGCGCCCTTGGCCAGGTTGGCACTGACAATCATTGGCAACATTTCAGGGGTCAGGCCGACCGCCACGGCCAGGGCAAACATGAAGGCATCGCCCCAATCACCTTTGGAGAACCCGTTGAGGAAAAACACAATGGGCACCATGACCAGCATGAAGCGGATCAGCAGCCAGCTGACACTGTTGACCCCCCGGTCGAATGCCGTTTGTGAGCGCGAGCCGACGATGGCCTTGGCCAGAGAGCCAAAGTAGGTGCGCGGCCCGGTGGCCACGACTACGGCGCGGGCAGTGCCGCTGACCACGTTGGTGCCCATGAAGCAGATATTGGGCAGGTCCAGCAGGTTACTTTGATCGGCCGCCATGCCGGAAGCGGACTTTTGCGTCACATCACCCAGGGTGTCGTATTTCTCCACGGGCAAGGCTTCACCCGTGAGTACGGCCTGGCTGATAAACAGGTCCCGGGATTCAATCAGGCGAATATCCGCGGGGATCATGTCCCCGGCGGACAGTTGCACGATATCGCCGGCGACCAGTTCACGCATCGGGATCTCAAGCACCCGGGGCAGCGCTGCGGGTTTTTCACGGCGCAGTACGGTCGCCGTAGTGCGGACCATGGCCTTGAGGGCTTCGGCGGACTTGGCCGAGCGATGTTCCTGCCAGAACCGCAGCAAGCTGCTCAGGCCCACCATCAGGCCGATGATGATGACTTTGGTCAGGTCGCTTTCTTCGCCGTCACGCTCAGGGATCCAGTAGTCGGTGAAAAAGCTGATCACGGCCAGGGTCAGCAGCACATAGATAAAGGGGTTATGCAGTGCGAGCATGAACTGCACGATGGCGTGGGGTGGCTTGTCGTGAGCCACTTCGTTGTATCCCTCGCGCTGCAAACGCTGCGAGGCTTCGCCCTCAGTCAGGCCGTCGGTGCTTGAGCGGACATTGGCCAGGGTTGCCGAGAGTCCGTTTTGTGCTTCACGTGCGGCCCGCATGGACAATTTTGCACTGTCGCTGGCGCTATTTTTATCTTGTGTCTTTGGGCTTTTCAGTGCGCTCATGGGAGGGAACTCCTGTCGCCTGTTTTTGACCGGACACAGCGGCAGCTTGCCTGTATGAAAGGCGAGCAACAGTGGGCCGGCGCGCAAACTTTGCGATCGGTTTAAATAAGTTTTTAAATGCGGTTTTATTGTTCGCTACAGCGGCACCATTAATTGGCGCGCAAAGAGAAACCTCTGGCTTCGTTCATAAAGAACTCCAGTTTTTAACGATAGGGATATAGCCGGAGGTTAATCGATGGCAGAACTTTCGGTAGAGGAAAGTTCTGCGCTCAATTACCCGATGTTTATTCGGCGCGAGCGGTTGCGTAGAGACTGAACGACCGGCTGGCACGGCTTGAAAAGCCTCGACACTGAGGGTCTTGGGTTTCGGTGGTGCTCCAGCGCTGCTCCAGTTGACCTGTGGCAGGGCTGACGCGCCAGTGCACCTGGCGGTGCGCAGGCTTTACGTCGGAAACGGGGGTAGAGAAGGGGGCGCGCCCAGCAAAAGCGGGCTCGCGGGACAGCTTGACGCGCATGCTGGAGCTGAAGGCACGAACGCCGGGTAGAACAAAAGTTTTAAAGGTCATCACACACCTCGCGACCGGACTGATGCCGGGGAGGCCGTTACGTTGGAGCGTCAAGCTCTAGCGCAATTGACCCCGCCGTGCAGGCGAGTCCTGTCAATGTCTTGGTTTATTGCCCGGAGCGCCGCATTCACGGTGACCGGACAGCGTCTAGATACTGTGTCCATTGGCTTCTTTTGTGAGGTTTAAAAAAGACCGAAGTATTCGGCCTGCGCAATCTACTCATAGAGCCTATGTATGTCAAGGTTAAACAGTCACAAGTAACAGTGGTACAGGCGGCGTTCAGAGAGCGCGAAGTGCGAATGAAGTTATTAAAACTGTCGGAGGGTTAAATATGACAATAATAAGACAGGGTGACTCTGGAGTGGGTCACCCTGCGGTGCAGTTTAATCCTGCACATTGCAACAGGCCTCTAGAGCATCGGCTTGCCACCCGTTACACCGATGCGCGAACCCGAGATAAAGCTGGACTCATCCGAAGCCAGCATCACGTAGACAGGCGCCACTTCCACCGGCTGCCCCGGACGTCCCAAAGGGGTCTGGCCACCAAAGTCCCTGACTTCGTCATCGGGCATGGTCGAAACGATCAAGGGTGTCCAGATGGGCCCAGGCGCAACGCAGTTCACTCGAATGCCTTTGGGCCCGAGCATTTGTGCCAGGCCGCCAGTGAAGTTGGCGATTGCACCTTTGGTGGTGGCATAGGCCAGAAGGGTAGGCTTGGGCATGTCCGAGTTGATCGAGCTGGTATTGATAATCGAACTGCCCCGCTGAAGGTGCGGCAAGGCGGCCTTGCAGATGCGGAAAATCGCGGTGATGTTCAGGTCGAAAGTTTTTACCCATTCTTCATCGCTGATGTCTTCAAGCTCGAAGTGAGTCATTTGAAAGGCGGCGTTATTGACCAGCACATCAATCCGGCCAAATTGCCCGACTGTTTCAGCAACAATATTTTCGCAGTGCTGCTTTTGGGTCAGGTCCCCCGGCAAGAGCAGGCATCGGCTCCCGGCCGCTTCTACCCAGCGCGCTGTTTCCTGGGCGTCTTCATGCTCATCCAGATATGAAATAGCCACATCGGCACCTTCGCGGGCAAAGGCAATGGCGACCGCACGACCGATACCGCTATCGGCTCCGGTGATCAGTGCCACTTTGTTGGTGAGACGGCCGGAACCGGTATAGCTCTGCTCGCCGCAATCGGGATAAGGCTCCATTTTGCGCTGTGAACCGGGTACCGATTGCGCTTGGGGAGCGAATGGGGGCGTTGGGTAGTGCTTCATGGCGTGGCTCCTGATTAACGTCAGTGGATGCCTAAGCTGTGAAGCCCCGGTGCGGCAAAAAGTTTAAAAAAATTTGAGGTAATGACGCCTGGTGCTGTTTCTCGGCTTCATTGCGCAAACGCTATAACTGCACGGACAATCTATAGGTTTGGGTTATATTACGAGCTGTTTCAGCCCCGTATCGAGATTGGTTTTGTCCACTATTGACCCCGCAGCAACGCAGCTATCAGCCATAGAGCTCACTCAGGTTCAAGCGCCAGTCGCGCTTTATCTTGAGCGTCTTGCGCCATCGAGCCGTCAGACCATGCGTTATGTATTGCAAGACGCGGCAGATCGACTTGGGGTTGAGGATGTCGCCATCGATG
This sequence comes from Pseudomonas versuta, assembly GCF_001294575.1. Taxonomy (NCBI): domain Bacteria; kingdom Pseudomonadati; phylum Pseudomonadota; class Gammaproteobacteria; order Pseudomonadales; family Pseudomonadaceae; genus Pseudomonas; species Pseudomonas versuta. Next base: position 2,028,976 of record NZ_CP012676.1, on the reverse strand, counting down.
AGTTCCCGTGGCATCAACTGCAACCGGGGCATATCACGGCTCTGGTGGCAGCATTGCGCGCAGACGGCTATGCACCCAACACGTCCTCGCTGTACGTCAATGCCATTCGCGGAGTGATGAACCAGGCCTGGCAGCAAAGCCTGATTACCCAGGATCATTTGCTGAAGATACGTGCAGTAAAGGCGGGCGGCGGTTCACGCCTGACCAAGGGGCGTAATTTGCGCCGTACCCTGATTCGCGAGTTGATGGATGTGTGTGCGGCAGACCCGAGGCCACAGGGCCTCAGGGATGCGGCGATCATTGCGATTTTGTATGGCTCGGGGATGCGCAAGTCCGAGTCGGTGAACATGGACTTGTGGCAGGTCAATGTTCAAGAGCGCAGCTTGCGGGTATTGGGTAAGGGCAACAAGGAACTGATCAAGTTCGCCCCGGCCTGGGCCTTTGAAAAGCTGGAAGAGTGGCTGGCGTTTAGACGGGCCAACCTGCCGGACGGTGCCGATGACGACGACTTCCTGTTCAACCGGATTCGGCGCGGCAACCACATCACCCGCGAACGGATCACCAAGCATGCGATTTACTACATCGCCAAGCAGCGGGGCAAGCAGGTCGGGGTCGACATCATGCCCCATGACTTTCGCCGTTCATTCATTACCCGTGTGATCGAAGAGTACGACGTTTCCATTGCGCAAAAACTCGCCCACCACGCCAACATTGCAACCACCGTCAGCTATGACGTACGCGACGACAATGAGCGGCGCAATGTGACCGACCGCTTTATGTTGTAACGCGCATTGTTGCGGTCTGCAGCACTGAAAAAAGAATGAACCCTCGCGGCATCGCCTCACCTAAAGCTTTACAACCTGGGAGGTGATGCATGCAAATTGAGCAAATCTGGGTCGTACTGGCCATTATCCTGCTGCTGTTTGAGTTCTGGACCATCAGCCGCGTGCTTAAAAGCGCAGCCCCTGCAAGCAGCCGGCTGATGTGGATCGCGATCATTATCTTCGTGCCCTTGTTTGGCATGCTGGCGTGGCTGGTTGCCGGGTCCAAAAAGCACAGAAGGGACCCGTCTTCGGTCTCGAGGTGAGTCGCAGGATCTTTATGAACGTATGCAACCTGTAGGAGCGAGCTTGCTCGCGAGCTATTTGTATTTAAAAGCTCGCGAGCAAGCTCGCTCCTACAGGGGCTTTGTGCCCCGAAGATATGGGCCAGGCACGGACGTGTGGACTCAGGTATTGGTCTTCAACTTGGTCCACAGGCGCGTGCTGAGTCGCGCAATTTTGGCCGGCAGGTCCTCGACCGTGAACAGCGTATCTACCACTTCTTTTGACGGATAGATGGCCGGGTCCTGCTTCACGTCAGGCGTCAGGTAATCGCGCGCTGCAAGGTTGGGGTTGGCGTAGTGGATGCTGTTGCTGATGTGGGCGATCACCTGAGGCGTCAGCAGGTAATTCATGTAGGTGTAAGCGTTCTTTTCATGGGGTGCGCTTTTGGGCATGACCACCATGTCCAGCCACAGCGTTGAGCCTTCCTTGGGGATCGAATAAGCGATGTTGATCCCGTTCCCGGCTTCTTTGGCGCTGGCCGCGGCCTGCACCACATCACCGTTAAAACCAATCACTGCACAGATATTGCCGTTGGCCAGATCGCTGATGTACTTCGATGCGTGAAAGTACTGAACATAAGGTCGGATTTTCAGCAGGGCCTGCTCGGCTTTCTTGTAATCCTCAGGTTCATGGCTGTGGTGTGGCAGGCCCAAATAGTTAAGGGTGATCGGTAGTACCTGGGTCGGATTGTCGATGATCGCGACACCGCACTGGCTCAGTTTCTTGATGTTGTTTTCATCAAAAAACAGGCTCCATGACTGAGTGACATCGGTGGTGCCGAAGATCTGCTTGATCTTGTCCACGTTGTAGCCGATGCCTGCGGTACCCCACATGTAGGGGAAGCCGTACTGATTGCCGGGATCGTTCACCTCAAGCTTTTTCATCAGCACCGGGTCGAGGTTTTTCCAGTTGGGCAACTGGCTGCGATCGAGCTTTTGGATGGCCCCTGCCTTGATCAGACGCGACAGGAAATGGTTCGACGGACTGACCACGTCATAACCGGTGTTGCCGGTCATCAACTTGGACTCCAGCACTTCATTGCTGTCATGGATATCGTAAGTCGGCTTGATCCCCGTTTCTTTGGTGAAGGTGACCAGGGTGTCATCGGCGATATAGCCGTTCCAGTTGGAGATGTTGACACTCTCTTCTGCATGACTGGTAGCCGAAAACGCCGTTAGCAGGACCGCCAGGGAAACCGTGTTGATGTGCATGTTCAATCACCTTTTCGAGGAGCTTTTGTTTTTTTTGCCGCAGTGGGTTCAGATTTCGGTTTTGGCCCTGACCGCTTCTATGCGCATACGAAGTACCGCGCCGATGTCAAAGAACGGGCGCGGTGGCAGCCAGCCCGGTCGGGCCCGGTCCATCACTGACTGCAACAGGGGAGAGTTGGCGCCGCAAGCCATCTCGGCCAGCAAACGGCCCCACAGGGTGCCGCGTGCCACTCCGGAACCATTGCACCCGGCCACGGCATACACGCCGTCCTGGACTTTGGCAAAGTAAGGCTGGCCGCTGCGTGTAGCGCTCAAGTGGCCGGTCCATGTGTAGTGGATATCGTGCTCGGTCAGCCCCGGGAAGCGGCGTTGCAAACCCAGGGCATGGTGTTTGCGTCGCTGCAGCAGATCGCTGTCCGACAAATCTTGGGTGCGGTATTCGGCGGTGTTGCGGATCATCACCCGGCGATCCGGGGTCAGCCTTACGGTCGCGCCAAGCGGGCGGGTAGACAGGACGCCCCAGGGCTCGACACTGCCGATGGCGGCATATTCCTGGTCAGTCAGCGGGCGTGTCAGGCTCGCGCTGAGTTCCATGGGGAAGGTCGCGCTGTTGTCGATCCCGGCGCGAGGAATGAAGGCATTCAGGCACACCAGAACCTGTTTCGCTTCGATGCTGCCCTGCGTGCCATTGGCACGAATGCCGCCACCTTTCACTTGCTCCAGACCGGTGATCTCCGTGTTCTCATAGACCGTGACATTGGCGGGCAGTGCATCCAGCAGGCCTTTGACATACTTCGCCGGCTGCAGCAGGGCGTTGCCATTGCCGCACCAGATGGCCGCGCGGTAGTGCCGGGTACCGAGCGTGCGGGCGAGTTGTTCGCCTTCCAGAAACTGCGCCGAGGCGCCCACCGCAGTCAGGGTTTTGAGCTTGGCTTCGACATGGTTCAGTTTGGCTGGATCATTGACCGCGAAGTAGTAACCCGAGTCGCGGTATTCGCACTCAATGCCATGTCGGCTAATGCGCTTGCGCACTTCTTCACCGGCGGCGCGACCAATTGCCGAGTCGACTTCAAATCCCGCGAAGCCGCTATGCCCGATCAGTTCGTCATCTCCAGGGTTTTCATGAGTCACCGCGTAGCCGGAATTGCGTGCAGACGCGCCCTGGGCGGCGCGCTGGCGGTCAACAATGACAATCCTTGCCTCAGGGTGCATTTCAGCCAGTGAGTGTGCGGCACTGAGCCCGGTAATTCCGGCGCCAATAATCAGCCAGTCAGCCTTTTCCGAGGCCTTGAGGTGATCGCGGCCCGGGGAAGTTCCAGCCAGGGCAATCCAGCCACATTGATTTTTCACGCTTCACCTCATTTGACGGTTGCGGCGCCCCGGGTCAATGCATGCGCTAATAGCATGGTTGTTAGCAACGGGCGCCCTCTATAGCTGGAATTTATGACGAACACGGTGATATAACCAACGTTATAAATTCATTGATCGATTCTGAAAACGCATGGATACAATTAGCCACGTACCTTCTTTACAGGGCCTGCAGGCGTTGGTTGCGGTCGCTGATTCGGGCAGTTTCACGCTCGCGGCGCAGGCACTGTGTCTGACCCAAAGTGCAGTCAGTCGAAAGATCCAGCAGCTGGAAGGGCACTTCGGTGTACCGCTGTTTGCCAGAAACAGCCGCAACGTACACTTGACCGCCGAAGGAGAGCAGGTGCTGGGCAGCGCGCGCACTATCCTTGAGCAATTGCGTGCGCTGCAAGACCGGCTCTCACCTCAAAAGCGTCCGTTCCGCATCCGAATGCACGTCTCGCTCGCTGTGCGCTGGTTGTTGCCCAAGCTCAGTGATTTCTACTTGCAACACCCGGACATTGCCCTGTCGATCGAAACCGTTGCCACCGAGATAGTGGAGCCGGCCAGCGACAGCGATGCCTATATCCTTTATCTGCCAGAGCCCTCCAGCGACCCAGCCTGCCTGGTCCTGTTCGATGAAGCGTTGGTACCGGTTTGTGCCCCGGGAGTGGGGCCGTTGACGTCAGTGGAAGACCTTGGCCGTTTTACATTGCTGCACCGTTCCGCCGACAAACAGGCATGGATCTACTGGTTATCAGCCAATGGCGGCAAGCCTCTGGAGACCTATCGTCACATCCCGTTCAACCTTGATGAGCTGGCACTTGATGCTGCGGCCCGCGGGCTGGGGGTTGCAGTGACGGACATGACCCTGGCCGAAGAATCGATCCAGCGCGGGGTGCTGGTCATCCCGTTTGGCGAGGCGTTGAAAACCGGAGGTAATTACTCGTTGTGCCCGCAACCACTGGCTGCGGCGCACCCGGCATGTTCGCGGGTCATGCAATGGTTTGCAGAGCAGGCGCAACGGGCTATGGCGTCAGGTGCTTGAGCATGATGACGGTGCGTTCGGCACCGTGGAATTCGTCGCGTACTTTTTGAAAACCGAGGCGGGCGTAAAAACTCTCGGCGGTGATCGAAGAGGGCACCCTTAATTCTTTAAGGCCATGAGTGGCGGCCACGGACTCGATCCTGGCCATGAGCAGCTTGCCGATTCCCTTGCCCTGCTGCTCGGGGGCGATGAACACACTGCGAATCACCTGCTGGTCCAGGCTTGCAGTGCCGACCACAACCTGATCATGGATGGCCACATAGACTTGACGCTGGCTCATTAACGCCAAAATCTGCGGCGCAGCAAAGTTTTGCGCCACCTGCGCGATGACCTCGGGCGGGTAGTCCAGGGCATTTGACTCGCGAAGTGCCGCGATAATCACCTTGCTGATGGCAGCGGCATCTTCGGCGCGGGCAGCTCGTACCAGGACGTTCATAAGTGGTGTATCCGTTGTGAACCCATTGAAGAACTACTCTAGACCTTGCTGGCGAAGTCGGTCGTACCTGATTAATCAGTCAAATTTAGTAATAAGTCTGTTAGTCAGAAACACTGATTGCGCTGTAGGATTGCGTCCCCAATTTGCCAAAGGTTTATATGAACACCCTTATGGAGCCTCCCAGTTGCTGCGTTCTGTCAGCGACCCGTTTTTTTTCAGCCTCTGTTGCTGAGTGCTTGTCCCATCTCTCCAGTGTTTCCAGCCTGACCGGCACAGCCCGTGTCTTGCGTCTGTCTGCCTGCCCGATAATCCCTGTGGCCCCTGTCTGCCAGGTGATTGACGTGCGCGCAGCTTTCCCGTTATCCCCGCCCCTTCAAGAGCGCGAGTAAGCATTATGGAATGGATTGCTGATCCTACGGCCTGGCTAGGCCTGCTGACCTTGATTGTGCTGGAGTTGGTGCTGGGCATCGACAACCTGGTGTTCATTGCCATATTGGCGGACAAACTGCCGCCCGAGCAGCGCGACCGTGCCCGGGTTATCGGTCTGACCCTGGCGCTATTAATGCGAATGGGCCTGCTGGCAAGCATCTCGTGGATGGTGACGCTGACCGAGCCTCTGTTCGAGGTGTTTGAAAAATCCTTTTCGGGCCGCGACCTGATCATGCTGTTTGGTGGTCTGTTCCTGCTGTTCAAGGCCACCATGGAACTGCACGAACGGCTTGAGGGGCATGTGGCAGAACGCGCATCCAACGCTGTCTATGCCATGTTCTGGCCAATCGTTGCGCAAATTGTGGTGCTGGACGCGGTGTTCTCGCTGGATGCGGTGATCACTGCAGTGGGCATGGTCGAGCATCTGTCCGTGATGATGATCGCGGTGGTGATCTCCATTGGCCTGATGATCATTGCCAGCAAGCCGCTGACCCGTTTCGTCAACAGTCACCCCACCGTGATCATGCTGTGCCTGGGCTTTTTGATGATGATCGGTTTCAGCCTTACCGCTGAAGGCCTTGGCTTCCACATTCCCAAAGGCTACCTGTACGCCGCTATCGGTTTCTCGATTTTGATCGAGGTGTTCAACCAGATTGCCCGTGCACGACGCAAACGCAGCCTGCAAGGTCTGCGTCCGATGCGTGAGCGGACCGCCCATGCCGTGATGCGGTTGTTGGGTGGGCGCACGTTGAGTGCTGATGAAGTCGGCGAGGAAATCGCTGACATGCTTGAAGGCGGTGCCAGTGAAGAGGTGTTCCATCGTCGCGAACGCATCATGATCAGTGGCGTTCTGCAACTGGCCGAGCGGCCGATTCGTACAGTCATGACCCCGCGCACCGAGATTGACTACATCGATCTCACGGACTCAGCCGAGAGCATTCGCACGAAGCTGATGCACTCGTCGTACTCCCGAATGCCGGTGATCAGGGCAGGGCGTATTGATGAACCGTTGGGCTTTGTGCACAAGAAAGAGCTGTTGAAAGAGTTGCTGGCCGGGCATCAGCCTGACCTTGAGGCCATGGCCCGCAATACCATCAACTTGCTGGACAGTTTTTCGATCCTCAATGCACTGGAACAGATGCGCAAAGAGTCCACCCACATCGCTTTTGTGATCAACGAGTTCGGTGACTTCATGGGGCTTCTGACCATGACCGATATTCTGGAGTCGATTGCGGGTGAGTTACCGGACGCCAGCGAAATCGAAGGCCCGAACATTGTGGCCCGGGAGGACGGTTATCTGGTCAGCGGTGCCTTGAATCTGAGTCAGATAGCTTTGCACACCGGTTTCCCTGCCCGGGCTACGGATGACTATCAGACACTGGCCGGAATGGTCATGAGCCTGCTGGATCGTCTGCCGGTGATTGGCGACAGCCTGACGTGGGAAGGGTGGAACCTGACAGTAGTAGAAGTTGAAGATCGACGGGTGAAAAGAGTGCTGCTTAGCAAGGCTTAATCTGTAGGAGCGAGCTTGTCTCGCGAGCACCTCGCTGCTGCGAAAGGCTCGCGAGCAAGCTCGCTCCTACAGGGCTTTTTTACTCTTTGTCAGGCAGCGCGTAGGCGATCACGTAGTCACCGCGGTCGGCTGACTGGCGAGCACCGCTGGCGGTGATCACGACATACTGCTTGCCGGTTTTCGGCGAAACGAAAGTCATCGGGCCGCCCTGGCTGCCGACTGGCAAGCGAGCTTTCCAGGCTTCTTCACCATTGGCCGAATTGAACGCACGCAGGTAATAGTCCTGAGTGCCGGCGATGAAAATCAGACCGCCTTGGGTGGACAGCGTACCGCCCAGGGTCGGCATGCCAATTGGCAGTGGCAGGTGCATCTTGACACCCAGCGGACCGGTGTCCTGAACCGTACCGACCGGTACTTGCCAGGCAATTTTCTGGGTCTTCATGTCGATGGCAGTCAGGGTGCCGAAAGGCGGAGCCTGGCACGGGATACCGGCTATGGACAGGAAGCGGTTCTTGTTCACGGCATACGGAGTGCCTTTGAGCGGTACTGCGCCCATGCCGGTGTTCAGTGCTTCACCGCCGGCGTTGGCTACCGCTTCTTTTGGCTGGGGCACCATCTGGATCCACAGCCCCAGGCGCATGTCGTTGACGAAGATAAAGCCGTGCACCGGGTCAGTCGACAGACCTCCCCAGTTCATGCCGCCCAGTGATCCCGGGAAGCTCAGCGACACATCGGTGCCGGGTGCGGTAAACAGGCCGTCGTAGCGCATTTTCTTGAACGAGATACGGCACAGCATCTGATCGAACGGGGTTGCGCCCCACATGTCCGACTCAGTCAGTTTTTGCGCGCCAATTTGTGGCATGCCCACCGATTTTGGCTGGGTCAGCGAATAAGGTTCGTTCGGAATGTTGGAAGCCTTGACCGGCACTTCTTCAACTTTGGTCAGCGGCTGGCCAGTATGACGGTCCAGGACAAAAATCTGCCCGGCCTTGGTGCCGATCACCAGCGCCGGGACCATGCTGCCGTCAGGCTTGGCAAAGTCGATCAGGCTTGGCTGCATTGGCAGGTCAAAATCCCACAGGTCGTTGTGAACGGTCTGGTAGACCCACTTTTCATCGCCAGTAGTAGCGTTCAGAGCCAGCACCGAAGCGCCGTACTTGTGATTCAGTGCCGTGCGCTCCACACCATAGATATCGGTGGACGAGCTGCCCATTGGCAAGAAGATGGTGTTCATCAGCGGGTCATAAGACATGGGCGCCCAGCTGTTGGGCGTGCTGCGAACGTAAGTCTGACCGTTTGCCGGAGCTTGTTTGTCTTGCGGGTTGCCGGGGTCGAACGCCCAGCGCATGGCGCCGGTTACCACGTCAAAACCACGGATCACACCGCCAGGCATGTCGGTCTGCACGTTATCGGCTACCCGGCCGCCAACCACGACTGTGGTGCCCGCCATCAATGGCGCCGACGACAGCTGATAAAAGGAGTCGGGCACATTGCCCAGGCCGGCTTTGAGATCAACCTGGCCATTGGTGCCGAAGTCCTGACAGAGCTTGCCGGTGTCCGCATCCACAGCAATCAGGCGCGCATCGATGGTGTTGGTCAGCAGGCGACGCTGGCAGGCAGCGCCGGGGGCAACGGTCACGGGCATGGCAGGGGTGCTGCCATCAGTAGGCAGGGCAACCGGGGCGGTGGCATCAAAGTAAGCCAGGCCACGGCAACGCTGCCAGACAGCCGACTTGGCATTGATGTTGTTCTTCCACAGCTCTTTGCCGGTGTCGGCATCCAGAGCGATGAGGTTGTTGTGCGGGGTGCAGATAAACACCTTGTCGCCCACTTGCAGCGGGGTCATCTGGTCTTCTGCGCCATTGCCGTCGCTGATCGCAACGTCGCCAGTGTGGTAAGTCCAGGCAGGCACCAGCTTGGAAACGTTGCTGCGGTTGATCTGATCCAGTGCGGCAAAGCGGCTGCCACCTTCGTCATTCCCGTAGTGTGCCCAGTCTTTCTGCGCGTTGGCCGGGTCGACCTTGGTCAGGCCGGGCCCGTCACCGGTTGGGGATACTGAGGCATGTGGCAGGAACATCCCCCAGAAACCGCCAGCGATGGCCACTGCCAGTACCGCGCCCAGTGCATAACCACCGTTACCGCCAAGGCCGTTGGCTTTGCGCAGTGAAGGATAAGCCAGCGCCACCACCAGGCTCAGCACGGCCAGGGCAAACAGTCGCGAAACCAGCGGCCAGAACACCCATCCTGCATCCAGCAGAGCCCAGACGATTGACGCAACCATCACGGCGGCGAACAGCCATGCACCCCAAAGGCGTTGTTTGAACATTAATACCGACGCGGCAATCATTCCGAGACCGGCCAGCAGGAAGTACAGGCTGCCGCCAAGGGTAGCGAGATAGCCGCCGCCAGCTACAAAAAGCAATCCGAAAACCAGCACGCCAAGTGCTGCGACCCAAACGGGCCAGCGGCTTGCGGGAGCCGAAGGTTGAGAGTTAATCATGGTGCATGACCCTACTGATGCATGAACGTGTGTGGGGGAGGGCAAACAGCCTATATAGGTATAGCTGTTTGCGTTACAGAGTGGCGGGGAAGCCTTTGCAGCGCCAAGTGCCTCAAGGACCCGGGCGAGACAACCGGCAGAAGCCATAAAAATCTATGTACTAAACGGTTAGTTCTGCAACTTTAACAAAAAACTACGCCCTGCGACAAATTGTCAGTTTGCTAATGGTCGAGATACAGGCTGTGCTAGGGCTGGCAGGCGCGCTAAAGGGCTATTGAGTTGGGGGACACGGGCGAAGGCGTTTGATCCGGATACATGGCTGCTTAGCGTGGCGCAGTGTTCTTCGGTCAGTCTCTGATGTGCGCAAAGGTTAGATGTGACTGTTTGCGAAGCGGGGGGTTGAATGACTGAGAGGGCTCATGAAGGGGATTATTATAACTATACTAAATAGTTCTTTAGTTTAGTTATAATAAAATAGCATATAAATACAGGCGAGGGCGTTCCTCAGGGGTGTACATGTCACTCACAGCCGCTATAGCGCAGTGTGTCGCTATAGCTCTGGAGATCCCGGCCAGCATAGATCAGCACCCTTCAAAATCATGGCTTTGGCTGCGTCCAGGGGTGCCCAGTTCCTGATCTTTCCCGAGTGGTCGCTACCAGCTATGGCTGGAAGCACCCGTACATCTGGCCATGAGTCCCGACGATCCACGGCTGACATGTTTGCAAGAATCAGCCATAGCACCGGGATGACAACCATCGCGGGTGCGCTACTGAGGCTGGCTGCTAGCGCGGGTTTAATGATGGGTGCATTAGCTTTCCATGCTGATGGTTATCAGTGTTGGAATTGACGGTGAACGTTTAACTATTGAGTCCCGGAAAATAGCTTTGACTATCTGTGCTGACGAAATGCAATCCAGCCATAGAATTTCAGTGACGGCATATTCAGCACATCAGATGATGGTGTTGCTTGCGAACCATGGTGGCAAATCGGGTGGATGAAATGCGCTGGATGCAACGCGAGGCGGACTGATTGTTGCCGCTGATGGCCAAGGTCAGTGCCTGGTGATTGCACAACTAAATGCATACGAGCACTGGATTGGAAAATCCATCAATGCGGCTATTGAAATCTGACCTCCACTGACCCTGACGCCCCAACACGAAGATTCGCATAATGTATATTATGTTAAATCAGGTGCTATGTTAGATATGTTCATCAGCACCCCAAGGCACTGATTCGATAAACCCGCTTCTGACGTCCAATTTCTCAACGGGCCATGTCCTTCGTGTTCATGGAGAGTCCTTGAATGAGGTGGCTGCCGATGAAGCTGATTCAGTGCCGTTTCTCTTCAGGTCAGCGTGTGCCGCTGCTCGTGCAAGCTGGTTACCGTCCAGACCGCACTCGTTACGCTGTCGATCCGCGCGTTGTCGAACGTCCTAGATCGGCTGTTTCTGACCATTGAACTGGCTCATTCGGGGTTGTTGCCTACACTTTCCGCGCATGACTTTTGCCACACCTTCGCCGACCAGTTTTTGGCTTATCTGGTCGAGAAGCGTGGGGATGACCTCAAGCGGGCCACGGACGAGTTCCGACGATCCTGCGCTAGTCTGACACTTCCATGATGCCACGCCGTTATGCAAGTCGTTATCTAGCGGTGTCGGCCAAACTCCACAATGCCCAGCGTACCTCGGCAACCTGGAGCCGACTTGACAGTTAAGGAGGTTCGCTGTGACCCAATCAGCCAATCAAGATCACGCCGCTTCACCCTCCTCCACTTTTTCCTCCTTGATCCCTATTTCCGGCTATGAGAGTTGGTGGAAAGAGCCTAAATGGCCTTAGCGCACAATCATTCGTGTTCGCGGGTGATATCCACCAACGGAATAGGCTCAATCGCCCAGGCGCGAACTTGATGACGTTCGGGACACGGTACCGCGCAAGCCTTTCGTCCCGTGAACGTTCGCACAAGACGCTCTTCATCGATACGCCAGCCGCGCTGTTCAAGGACTTGTACACTTTTGCGAAAGGTAATCTGCAGTGCATCAGACTTTAGCGAAACCTCTTGCTGAAATGAGTCCGGTACACGCTCGGGACGTACCTTTTTTAGCACGGCATGATCTTGTTCAAAAATACGGAGGTTGCTGGCAATGAACTTGCGATCAAGCAGCCGTGAACGCAGAAACGTTCTGCCCATCATCCACCAGGTTCGTGTGCGGTTAGCGTCAATCGGGACGTGCGCCGAGACGATGTAGATCCGCCAGCCGTTCGGTAACTGGAGCTCCAGCGTTGTACAGGGGCCGGACAAATGAAAACCCGGAACAGTGACCACGCTGACAAACTCACTTGATGACTTGCGCCTCAGCAGACCTTTGCGTACCGGCCTGCGCATGAGCATTTGTGCACAACCGCTCCACGTATCGCTTTCGACATCAAATGAATCAATCTCCGGATGATCCGGATCACCGAAGGTTGAACCATGTACAAAAGGTGCGTGCGCGAAATCGAGGCCATTTTCGATAATTCGATCCCAACTGGCCTCCCAATCGAAATGGCCGGCAACTGTGCGTATGTCAGGATCGTCGACCCAGTCGAGCGTGGGTAAAGGGGGACGTTGCGCTTCGGGGAGGTCACCCAAAAAAGCCCAGACCCAACCGTATCGTTCCAGCGTTGGGTACGCATCGACCCGGGCCTTCGCCGGAATACGCAGGTCTGGCTGCGCGGGAATGAGCGTACAGATTCCGTCAGCCCCAAACCGCCAGCCGTGATAGGGGCACTGCACGCTGTTGCCCACCTTATTACCGGCCGATAACGAGCCGCCGCGATGCACGCAAACATCCGATAGCAGGTGAGCGACACCCGCGTCATCACGGAACGCTACGAAAGGTTGTCCAAGTAATCGGACTGGCTTCAGTCCGTCAGTCAACTGTGACGATGGGAGAACGACATACCAGAGGTTAGTGAACATAGGGTGTGCGTCCTGTCAGGTTGTAGGCATGACTATAAAGACTCCATGTTGACTGCGTGAAGCGTTAAGTCGTTTCGTTCCGGCCCCAGGGAAGAGGCTCATTACTTCAGCAAATTTTTGTGCATCATCGAGCGGTCTTTCGCCTAACTCAACTTCTGCATTCGGGACAGAGCAATGAAGATTATCGTGACTCCAAAAAAAAGACCCCAAAGTGGCCAGTTGTAGTTCACATAACTGGCCACTCAGAGGTCTCTCGTTTTTATCAGCGATTGGTCCTACATCATTTCCCTTTAGAATCGGGCAGCGCGTAAGCGATCAGCGAGTCGCCCATCTTCGTACCGAACGAGCCATGGCCGCCGGCCATGATCACAACGTACTGTTTACCGTTCGACTCATAGGTCATCGGTGTCGCCTGACCACCAGCGGGCAAACGGGCCTGCCAAAGCAGATCGCCATTGGTGACGTCATAGGCGCGCAGGTAGTTGTCCTGAGTGCCCGCGATAAACATGAGGTTGCCTGCAGTCGAAATCGGGCCGCCCAACATTGGCACGCCAATCTTCATCGGCGGCAACTGGATACCCTTAAGGCTGTCCCGCGCCGTACCTATACGCTTACGCCACACGACCTCGTGTGTTTTGAGATCCACACCGGCAACGTAACCCCATGCAGGTGCTTTGCAGGGCAGCCCCAACGGCGATAGAAATGCATTGATCTCAACCCCATACGGCACGCCATACTGAGGTTGAATGCCCATTTCAGTGCCAGATCCGGTCGCTCCTTCTTCAGGCCACAGCGGGTTATTGGGCCCACGTGGAATCAGTTTGGATACGAAAGGCAGCGCCATTGGATTCATTAGCGCTATCTGGCGATCAGAGTTGACCGAAATACCGCCCCATTCAAATACGCCGAGATTACCAGGGAAAACCAGCGTGCCATTTTCTGAAGGTGGCGTGTACTGGCCGTTATAGTCGAGCCGCTCGAAGATCACTCGACACATCAACTGGTCAAACATTGTGGCGCCCCACATGTTCTTGTCGGTCAATGTCTGGATCGGGGTAAGGTTCAGTGCGGAACGGGGCTGTGTCGGACTGACCCAGTCACCAGGAGCTGCTTCACCCTCAGGCACTGGCATTTCAGTGACAGGTACGATCGGCTTGCCGTCACGACGATCGAAAACGAACATGTTGCCCGCTTTGGTAGGCACATACACCGCAGGAACGGTGTCACCTGCCGGCGTTTTCACATCCGCCAAGGTCGGTTGCGCCGGTACGTCCATATCCCACAGATCATGGTGGGTAGTCTGGAAGCTCCACGCCAACTTACCTGTTGAAGCATTCAACGCCACAATCGCACTGGCATAACGCTCCATCACAGGGGTACGGTTACCGCCCCAGATGTCAGGAGTAGGGTTGCCGGTCGGGATGTAGACCATATCGATCTTGGCATCGTATGCCAGTGGAGGCCAAGCGTTAGGCGAGTTGTTGACCAGTGTCTGGCCAGGGCCAGGAATTGCGTTTGGATCCTCTGCGCCGGTATCGAACACCCATTTCAAAGCGCCGGTGTTGACGTCGTAACCGCGAATGGCGCCAGAAGGCTCATGTACGGAAAAGTTATCGGTGGTAGAGCCGGCGATCACCACAGTTGTGCCAGTCACCACGGGTGGAGACGTCGGCATCAAAGCGCCCGGATAGGTATAGGGCTGCATTTTTTTGAGGTCCAGCTCGCCATTTTCCGCGAAGTCTGAACAACGCGCGCCATTGTCGGCATTGATTGCGAACAGACGACCATCGTTGACCGGGAGCAGCACTTTACGCGGACAGCTGGTTTGGACCGGGGCGATACCTTTCAAGCTGGTCGCAAACTCCTGCGTGTTGGCCTGGTCGTAATACGCAACACCACGGCAAGTTAGATGCTGAAACGAGGGGTCGGAGACGAGTTGCGGATCGAATCTCCACTTTTCCTTGCCGGTCGCTGGATCAAGCGCCACCAGTACTTGGTGGGTAGTGCAGATATACATGTTGTCGCCGATCTTAATCGGCGTCACTTCGTTAGTGGTTTCACCCGAGTCATTTTCAGTTTTGAACTCACCCGTGTGGAAAGTCCACGCGACCTCCAGGTCTTTCACATTACTGTCGTTGATCTGGTTAAGTGGCGAATAACGGGTTCCTGCCTGGCTTCTGCCATAGGCAGGCCAGTCGGCAGGGGCAATACCGTCAACCGGTTGGGCTTGTTCAGGTTGGGCCGCAGTCAGACTGCCGTTGATTTCCTGAGGGTCGTTGAAGATCGAGTAGATCAAAACAGCGATCGCGAAAGCCAGCGTGGCTGACAAAAACACTTTGCTGGCTTTCAAACGCGCATCAATGCCACGCGTCACTGCCGGAATCAACAGCCAGATGCCCAGGACGCCGAGAATATCGAAACGAGGTACCAATGCCCAGAAATCCGAGCCAGCCTCCCAGAGTCCCCATAAGACGGTCGCCAGCATCAGCACCCCGTAAAGCCAGATCGCCGCTGCGGATCGTCGCCAAAGCAAGACCGCACAAATGAGCAGCACAATGCCGGCGATGATGTAATACAAAGAACCCCCCAATGATGCCAGCCATATACCGCCTATTAATAAAACAAGCGAAAAAATGGTCGTTATCACTGCTGTGAAAATTCTGAATCCTGAACCTTGCGCTTGCGCACTCACAATTTTTTCCTCTAAAACCTAATACAGTTAGCTCCCTCTCAATATTACCCAAGTCAAAAAAATGTGAATATTCGACCATAGGCGCCTAGTGCCAGGTTTTTCTGTGTTATCGAAGTACCGCCCCATGAAAACGAGACAACCCAGTGCCTCTGCTGCATACGGCGGCGCCCTCCTCCGGCGTTCTGCCGACCGGGATCAACCCCCATTCAAGTGGCCGCCATGCGAGCAACGTCAGGAATGATGTTGTAGACACTCCCAGCCTGCAGCATGCCGATGCTGATGACCGCGTACTCTTCCGGGCCGAGGTTGCGCGACTTGATGGTCTGGATCGCATTGATCAGGCTGGCCACCACGGGTAGTGGATCAACCAACTTCTATGGCATAGCACCGTGCCCCCCATGGCCGGTGATAAGCAGCGACACACGTTCCCAGGACGCCATGGTGGGTCCCGCCTGAACCACGGCCGTTCCCAAGGGGTAACCAGGCATGTTATGCAGGGCAAAAATCGCATCGCAGGGAAAACGCTGAAACAGGCCGTCGTCGATCATGGCCTTGGCCCCACACAAGCCCTCCTCGTCCAGTTGGAAAATCAGGTTAAGGGTGCCGTTGAATTCGCCGTGGGTGGCCAATGTATGCCCTGCTTAAGACTGGATTGATGCGGATGACTCGAATGGCGCTGTTAGCCAAATCTCGCATGTTGCGCTGACCAGAGGTCGATGCCGAATTGCACCTCCCGTCAGTTATACGCACTGCACCGATAGCTCAGTGGTGTCACTAAAGGGCGAATGTGTCGGCGGATCTGGAATGAACATAGCTAGCAGTCCAAGGGGTTCTGAATGGCTATGGCAGTCGGATCTAATGAGGGCGCTCGCTGAATGCCAGCGTTCCAGAGATCGCTAAAGGGGCACCCAAAAACCTGATCCATCGCGCAGTAGAGCCCCGTTGTCAGTTCACATCTTTTAGCATATCTTTTAAAAATACCTATACAATTTGTTTTCCTCTGTATAAGAAAAATCGGGCCGCCGACGCTTAATTAAGCTTTTATTTAACGTTGTCTATCGTCGTTTTTGCCGCTTGCGGCCTTATTTCGAATGCTTTGCTCAGAGCATGGAGGGGCAGTAACCAGTTCGATAGTCATAGGACGACGATGTCGTTGCCCAAGGTGAGCTTACCTCTGGTATCAAAATCCCTTATACGGGACAGGTTGGCTGACAGCAGAAAAACACTGACGTTACCCCTCAAACGGGCTAACAATTACCTGTGCAATACTATTTATGTGTATAGGTTTTGTTGCTTGATTTCGAAATCACTGGATTCTGTTGATGAACATGACCCGCCGGCTACTCCTCGTCCTGGGTGACCAGCTATCTTTCAATCTCGCCTCATTGCATGGACTGGATCCCCAAAGCGATACGGTGCTGTTGGCCGAGGTGATGGAGGAAGCCAGCCATGTCCCTCACCATCCGCAAAAAATCACCCTGATTTTTAGCGCAATGCGCCATTTCGCAGAGGCTCTGCAGCAGCGTGGAATTCGTGTGCAGTACGTCAGGCTCGATGATCCAGAAAATACTGGATCGTTGCCGAGCGAGTTACAGCGTTGGCAGGCACTCATGCAACCAGATGAAATACACATCACGGAGTGCGGAGACTGGCGCCTGGAGCAGTCACTCAAGGACTGTGGCCTAGCGATCCAGTGGCATTGCGATGATCGTTTTCTCTGCACACGCACAGAGTTCTCCAGCTGGGCGAAAGGCAAGAAGCAGCTGCGCATGGAGTTCTTTTACCGTGAGATGCGTCGCAAGAGCCGATTACTACTTAATGGTGACGGCAGCCCCGTAGGAGGCGCCTGGAACTTTGATACGGAAAATCGCAAAGCCCTGCCCAAGGGCGTGAGGCCCCCGGCCCCCGCCCGATTTACGCCAGACGCGATAACCCAGGATGTCCTTGCCTTGGTTGCCAAGCACTTCTCCAGCCATTATGGCGCCCTCGACACATTCGACTACCCGGTGACTCACTCCGACGCCCGGTCCCTGTGGCAATACTTCCTCGACTGGGGCCTTGCGGCGTTCGGTGACTACCAAGACGCCATGGCCAGCGAAGAGCCTTTTCTGTTTCACGCCAGGATCAGCGCCGCGCTCAATATTGGCCTCCTGGACCTTCGTCAGCTTTGCAGCGATGTGGAGTCAGCCTACTGGTCTGGCAGCGTTGCACTGAACGCGGCCGAAGGCTTCATTCGTCAACTGATCGGCTGGCGAGAATACGTCCGGGGCGTCTACTGGCTGAAGATGCCTGAATATGCCGACGCAAATGAATTCAGCAACACAAGGTCGCTTCCAGAGTTCTACTGGACAGGCGAAACGAAGATGAACTGCATGCGCCAGGCCATCAACCAAAGCCTTAAGCACGCCTACGCCCATCACATCCAACGGCTAATGGTTACCGGCAATTTCGCTCTGCTCGCGGGTATCGCGCCGAGTCAAATATGTGAGTGGTACCTGGCCATCTACATGGACGCGTTCGACTGGGTGGAGTTGCCCAACACACTTGGTATGGTCATGCATGCAGATGGAGGCTACATGGGGTCCAAGCCTTACTGTGCGAGCGGCCAGTACATCAAGCGCATGTCCGATTATTGTCGTGGCTGCGCGTACAAAGTGAGCGAAAGCACCACAGATGACGCCTGCCCTTTCAACGCTCTGTATTGGCACTTCCTGATACGTCACAGCGACCGCCTGCGCAGCAATCACCGTATGGGCATGCTGTATAAAAACCTCGACCGAATGCCTGAATCAAAGCAGCAAGCGCTCTGGGAACGTGGTCAATTGTTGCTCGCAAAATTAGATAACGGTGAGTCATTTTGAAAAAGAGTGAACTCCCGGTCAAAACCTGCATGACCTGCGGCCTTCCCTTCCTATGGAGGAAGAAATGGGCGCGCAGCTGGGAGGAAGTTCGTTACTGCTCCGAGCGCTGCCGGCGTAGCAAACCTGCCAAGTGCTGAGCCAGAAAAGGACCATCACAGGCGCTCTTGTACTCAAACCAAATCATTTGCCCGACCAAGGCTCTACAGTCGCAATCCAGGTAGAGTATTGGGATTCAAGCCTTCCGGATTCGCAAGATCAGGCGGGAGGGCATCTTAGCGCTGAGGTGCAAAGTATTGCATGCAACTCTCTTCAGAGCCGCCGAGCCTTCCGGCTCACCTGAATTTGGATTAACGTCGAAACGCGGGAAATTACTGCTGGCAATATCCAGTCGAATACAGTGCCCGGCTTTGAAAACGTTACAGGTCGCAAAGGGCTCGATAGTAATCTTGAACGGTTTACCTGGAATCAGTAGCTCAGGCTCGCTCCACGAGTCGCGGTAACGGCAGCGAAAAATGCCGTCGGTGATGTTCATAGCATAGCCTTCGGGGTAATCGGTGCTCGCCGGGTAGACGTCTACCAGCTTTGCAGTAAAGTCCGTATCGGGGCAATCGCTCTCGACCCACAATTCAATACATACTGGCCCGGCAACAACAACGTCTTCAGATAACGGCTCTGTTTCAAAACTTAAGACATCTGCACGCTGTTTCAACGGCATGTCATTACCTTGAGAGCCGAAAAAATCCGAGCATTCAATTTGATTGAATGCTCCACCGACAAATACGGGAGCCCCTGATGTTAATGATCCACCGACCGTGGGTACAGGTTTAGCCGGATCTGCGTAATAGCTCAGGTACTGGGAATCCTGGGTGGGTCTGGACGGGCTCAGACCTGCGCTATGAGTCAGAAATAACGATTGATCGACAGTGTCGGGCAGCGGCCATGCATTCGCAGAAATCCAGCTTCCGCCATGCTCGATCCGCCCTTCAGCATTGCGTGCGCCACTCCCTCCTCCCATCATAAATACTTGCACTTGGTGAGTTTCGTGAGGCTCGGTACCAGGTTGTGACAAATGGCGTTCGAACCAATTCAGCCGACATTCCAGCCAGGTTTTTTCAACCTGTTCGTCAAAAGCGGCTAGAGGGCCGAACTCTGCGTTGCCACTGAATGTGATGTTACGGTCTCCATGGAGCCAAGGCCCCATGATGAGCCGCTGCGGGGCTTTGCGTCCTTTCGTAAATGCTCCGTAGTTGGCTAGGGTTGAGCTGACGTAAGCGTCGTACCAACTCGACATGAACATGACCGGGATATCAGGAATAACGTCGTAATAACCTTCGGCATACAGGCCGAGCTGCTGCCAGTAATCGTCGAAAGCACCGTGGCTCCATTGGGAGAACAGGTAGTCTTCGTACTCGGGAGAATGTCGCAGTGGTGAATTCCCCGGGCGCCACGGCATCCGGGCGAACCATGCCCGTATGTCCTCCTGTTGCAACGCCTCGAAGACCAAAGGATCAGCCTTGGCGGCCGGACTTTCCTTGGCCTGTTTGTAGGCCCATGTCGCCTGTTTGAGTTCGAAAGCGCCGCCTTGCCGTATCCCGCACTGGTATGCGTTAGCGAACCCCCCCGAATCCAGCACCATCGTTGTCAGGCCTGGTGGATTCAGGCATGCCATCGCCAACTGAGTGTGCGCGGCGTAGGAGAGCCCCATGCTGCCTACACGACCATTGCACCATGGCTGCTTTACCAGCCAGCTCAACGTGTCGAAACCATCCTCGGCTTCGTGGGTGTATTTCACAAACACGCCCTCAGAGGCATAGCGCCCTCGGCAGTCTTGAAACACCGCAATAAAGCCACGCTGGGTAAAGGCTGCCGCCATTTCTTCTCGTGAAAGATGGCGACCATCGAGCTGCTTTTCTGAACGAGATGGCTTCGACTTATCGTAGGGGGTGCGCTCAATGACAACCGCCAGCGGATTGGTCATGTCATCGGGCAGGTAAACATCGGTCGCCAGACAGATGCCATCGCGCATCGGCACTTTCAAATTATGGAGTATTTGCATGTAAACGGACTCATCGAACGATCATCAAAAACGGCTAGTACCCGGTCAATACGGCGTAGCTCAGCAGGCCAAGGGCGATAGCAGCGAATACAAGAACCAGCGGCCATATGAAGCGCGCCCACTGCCCCCAGCCAACCTGCGCTGTCGCCAGCAGAACGAGCAAGCCGCTGGAGGTCGGGGTGATCAGGTTGGTGAGGCCGTTACCAAGGAGAAAGGCAAAGACCGTGGTCTGCCCCGTAACACCTGATAACTGACCGAGCGGACCGAAGATCGGCATCGTTACGGCCGCCTGACCGGAAGTGGACGGGATGACAACATCCAGGCTCAACTGGGCGAAAAACATCCCGAAGGCGGATACCAGCGGCCCGTGGTGCCCGATCATCTCGGAAAGTCCTTCAACGATGGTATCCAGCACCTGGCCAGTGCTGAGGATGATCTCCACCGCAGTGGCCAGGCCAATCAACACCCCGGCCATGAGTACCTTTTTCATGCCGTCTACAAACGCCGTGGCCGCATCACTCGCCGCCAGTCCGGCAACAGCAGCGAAAAGCATGCTCAAGGCAAGGTAGTAGGAGGAAAGCTCCGGGTACTTCCAGTGCCAGCGGTTGGAGGCATACACCAGGAACCCGATGCCGACCCCCATGATCAGCAGATTCAAGACGTGTCTTGCCGGGAGCTTGGCGCGTTTGAATGCAAACTCTACGGACGCATCGAAGCCGAGCCGGCGAATGCTCAGCAGTACGAAAGCAATACCAACAATCAGAAAGATCACGTATGCCGCAACCCGCATGCTAAGCCCGCTGAACATCGCAACGCCCGCCAGAGGTTGCGCCACGGCCAGTGCTACCGGATTTGAAATCGACCCGAGATAACCCACTTTGACGGAGATTGCGACGATGGCCAGGCCGATGATATTTGGCAGCCCCAGGCGAGTGGTCATGGCAACCATCAGCGGTACGACCATGATGTATTCCTTCGCCAACCCCATGAAGGTGCTGCCTGCTGAAAACGCTAACATCAGGCATGGTACCAACACGTAGACATTGCCCCGGGTCATACCGAGCAAGCGTTCGAGCCCGGCTTCAATCACTCCGGCCTTGTTGAGCACTCCAAACATGCCGCCTATAAACAGCACCATGAAAATCAGTCCCGCACGCTTCTCGATACCTTGAGGTATAGCCATGAACGCTTCAGGTAATGAAACCGGACGAGCGCTTTCGCTATTCGAGGCCCGTGGAGCAATCGATACGAGCTGCCCCCATGAGTCGTCTTTATCCAATACGTGGTAGGAACCTGGAACAACGGCGATCCCGTTGCGTTGGAACTCCCCGGAATCCACTGCGTATGTGAGGATCAATGCCAGGAAAACGATGGACAGAAGAATGAGAGATGGATTGACCTGCTTCGCAGGACGATGTGTCGAGTCTTCGCCCAAACGTGAACAATCGCTTGTCAGAGTCGTAGACGGTTTGGTGATTTCAGTCATTTTGTTGAACCCGAACAGGTGCGCAACGCGTGCAATTGGCGGCAGAAATACAAGGTGCACTGGCGAGCGTCGGCTCAGGCCAGTGAGCTAAAACGGATTCGTTTGATCGGTCAGGAAACAACGGTTCGGAGGTCGGCATGACGGCGCTCTCATAATTGTTTTTGTGGTGCCCATGAGGGGCATGCGACGGACACTAAAACAATCGAACACCGCTCACAACGCTATGAGTGATACGGGTTGGGGTATGCAAAACGTGAGAGTCAACACCCTCAACCGATGCGAGCGGCCACTTCGATCAGACGCTCTTTCAGGTGCTCAGCGAAAACGCTGACCGCCTTGGCGCGAGGCAGGTCATTGCGAAAAATCAAACCGAAACGGTATGGCAAAGGTGGCGTCAGAGGCCTGGTGGTGATAGGCAGACCGGAGAAGTCGTTGGCGAGCAACGCATTGATGATAGACACCCCGACCCCTTGAGCAACAAAAGCACAGGCGGCACTGACGGAATGTACTTCTACCCGAACCTGCGGCGTGATCTGCGCGCTACGAAAACGCTGATCCAGTTCGGTACGAAGGTTGCGTTGGCGCCCTAGCAGCACCAGAGGTACGTCCCTCAAGTCTTCGATCCGAAGCTCGGCGTTATCGGCCAGCGGATGGCCCAACGGCAGGACACAAACACCTGCGGTTTCGAGCACAGGCTCTACATCGAAACCCTCCAAGTCAGTGGGTAGTCTGACAAAGGCAAAATCAGCCGTGCGATCCAATACCGCTCTTTCAAGCGCGTCATACGAGCCCGTCAGCAGCTCGATCACGACGTCTTCACGATCTTTCAAAAACTCTGCCACGATCTGCGGCAGCAGGTGCTGGGTCATGCTCGTGGGCACCGCAACCTTGAGCAAGGTGCGACGGGAGCGTCCCATCCGCAACTCATCGGCAAGCCTCTGTACACGCTGAAGGTTATCCACCAGCCCTGATACCTCGGCAACAAACTCCTGTGCCTCGGGAGTAGCAGTCAATCGGCCCTTTCGACGAAGGAACAACGCAAACCCCAATGACTCCTCCAACTGCCCGAGCAATCGACTGACCGCCGATTGGGATAGCCCCAGCCGAGTAGCAGCACCGATCGTAGAACCGGTCGCCATGATCGCCTTGAAGGTTTCGAGCTGTTTTAGGTTCAACAGATAACTCCACAGGCTGGATTGGTTTGGGAATTACAGCGCATTTCGCATAGCCCGATGCGATTCACTCATAACGTTGCGTGCTGATTTAACGCCGATTAGTGTCCGGCACCAAGCGCTGACAAGTCCAGAGGCGCAACAAAATCAAGATTACATCCGACCATCTTTCTGCTGCCAAAAACTATAAGACCCAGCTGAGGTTCCTTCATGCGTACAAACATTCCGACCACCGCATTAGCCTGTGCAGGTTCTTTGATATCGATATGCCCGGTGGCAATTGCGCAAGGGTTTTTCGAGGACTCTCATGCCAACCTTTCTATGCGCAACTACTACTTCAACGACGACTATCGCGATGGTGGTAACGACCGTCGGGAATGGGCACAAGGCTTCCTGCTGAACATACAGTCAGGCTATACCCGGGGCCCGGTCGGCTTTGGAATGGATGTGCTGGGACTGTCGGGCCTAAAGCTTGATTCAACACCCGAACATGCTGGCACAGGCCTATTGCCGGTGCATGATGATGGCCATGCAGCTGATGAGTTTTCAAGTCTGGGGCTGACCGCGAAAATAAGATGGGGCGGCGCGCTTATAAAAACCGGAACACTGCTACCCAAGATTCCCGTACTGGTCTACAACGACGGCCGTCTGCTGCCGCAGACATTTCGCGGAAGTCAGATCGAATACACCGGCATCGATAAGCTATATCTTCATGCCGGCCACTTGAATGAATTCAAGGCGCGCAATTCCACCGACAGCGTTGATATTTTCCCGCAAGGCTACACCGGATCCCAGGGGACGGACTTTGACTTTGGCGGCGCGACCTACTCTTTCACCAAGGATCTCAGCGCAACTTACTACTATGGCGAGATGCGGGAGTTTTACCAGCAGCAGTTCCTGGGCCTGGTCTATAAACTTTCGCTCGGCCCCGGCAACCTGACCACCGACTTGCGGTATTTCAATAGTGCTGACGTCGGAGCCGCACGCAACGGACAAGTCGATAGCGATATGTTCAGCGGCCTGCTCACTTACCGGCTGCAAGGCCATGCATTGAGCCTCGGATACCAAAAAGTTTACGGCGATACAGCATTGCCCTACGCGAGCGTGAGCACGGTGTACTCGTTCTCGAATGCAGGGGTCGGCAAATTCATCCAGTCTGGAGAACAGACCTGGATGCTGCGTTACGACTATGACTTCGCGCCGTTAGGCATACCAGGACTGAGCTTCATGACGCGGTACTACAAGGGGGACGACGGTGAATACAAAGGTCTACGCGCGCGTGAGCACGAGCTAAACACCAACCTCAAGTATGTCGTCCAGGCGAACAGCCTCAAAGGCTTGGGAGTTGAGTATAGAAACGCAGTATCACGCTCGACCTACGCCAGTGACAGGGACAACAACCGCTTGTACATAACGTACACGTTCAATCTCTGGTGATTCAAAACCGTGATGGCTGCGGCTCGTTCAGCCGCTTCTTTTGGATCACTCTATTGACTGTCTGGATTTCGAATTCTTCGGGTCACGCGGGTTGTTCATGACAGCTCCTGATGGGCCTCATTTTAATACTTGGTGGTGTCTACGAAACTAGGGGCATCACATTGTCCGGGCTCGCGATTGGCTTCCTGCAGATAAAGTGGCTGGATGTCGAAGGGACGGACGCGGGGCAACAGCATATCGCCCATTGTTACTGCGTTTCTTTGAGCATATCTTGTCTGAAATCTATACAAGAGAACGGCTAATGTACAAGAAAGTGAATTGGCCGCTGACGCTGTATTTTGACGGTGAATGCCCTCTGTGTGCGCGCGAAATCAAGTTCCTGCAAGGGCGGGCTGCAAAGGAACGACTGCTGTTTGTGGACATCAGCAGCGGTGCATTCGACGCCAGGGCGCTCGGGTTGACGTTCGAGCAGATGCAGTTCTCGCTGCATGCCCGTTTCGCTGATGGGCGCTGGTTAACCGGCCTGGATGCCACCCTGTGGAGCTGGCGTGCCGCAGGCCTGGGTTTCTGGGCAACGCCATTGACGTGGAGGGTATTGCGCCCGCTGCTTGAATTCGGTTATCGCCTTTTCTGCCGCTTACGTCCCCATTTGGCGTGGTTACCTCACCCAGAGGGTGCCCGTCGCTGTTTCGATAACCGTTGTGAGGTCCCCGCAGTCCACGTTGAAAAGCTGACAGTGGAAACCGGATCCCCTGCCCCGTTCCTGAAATCGGGCGACACAGCAGTGCTCTTCGACGGCACCTGCAAGCTCTGCAACGGCTGGGCGCGATTCATTATCCACTATGACCATGCTTGTCGAATTCAGCTCGCTGCGGTTCAGTCGCCGGAAGGCCAGGAGCTGTTGAAGTGGAGCGGGCTACCTCTGGACGAGTTCAACACCATTGTTCTTATCTCAAACAACAAGGTGTCCCTACGTTCTGAGGCGATGTTCGAGATTTTGAGTCGCCTGGATGCACCCTGGCGCTGGCTGAAAGCTGCTCGAGTCGTCCCGGCAGGAATGCGAGACTGGATTTACGACAAAATTGCCCTGAATCGTTATCGGCTTTTCGGACGATATGATTCCGTCCAGCTTCCGAGCGCCGATCATGACCGCCGCTTTTTGAAAGCAAATCGGTAAACATGGGCTCTGGATACTCCACCAGGCTCAGGTCGTCACACTTCTTTTTTAGTGAGATCCTGATCCGTTTGAATATCGAAAACCGGGCAAGTCTCTGTGTCAGGAAAAATTCGCAAGTGGCAGTCGGGACGTATCTGGTCTTGCAAAGAGGTATCCCTGCATAAGATCTACCCCTAAACCGAGCAGGGCATCACGCACCTCAGAAGTCTCAATACCTTCGGCCACAATCGTTATATCCAAACGTTTTGCGAGTAACACGATGCCTTCAACAATTGCCGTTCTAACCGGATCTCTATCGATATTTCTGGTAAGTGCCATATCAATTTTCAGTACGTGCGGTTGAAACATTGCCAATAAATTCAGCCCTGAGTAACCCGAGCCGAAATCGTCGATAGAGGTAGTAAACCCTTGGCGCTCATACTCTTCGAAAATCCTCTTTAGATGCATAGGGTCATCGACACGCTCACCTTCGGTCACTTCAAACATTAGTTTCTCTGGAGGAAAGCCAAATAGCCTGGCCGCCTCTAGAGTGGCACGAATGCAGGTCTCGGCTCGATACACAGCATTTGGCAAAAAATTGATGCTGAGCTTGCAGTCTGCAATGGTCAGTAGACCTAATTGCGTCGCTCTCTCGATCGCCTTGACTCGGCATGCTTGGTCAAAGCGGTATCGGTTTTCATCGTTGACCTGATCCAGAATGCTTGCCGCCGACTCCCCGTTCACCCCGCGTACAAGGGCTTCGTAGGCAAAGGTAGTGTGCGTTCTTACGTTAACGATTGGCTGGAACGCCATTATGAAATCGAACCCCAACCCATCCAGATTTCGGCACTCTGCGCAGCCGACTGATACGAACGATGAGCGTGCGATATTACGGGGCATGGCGGATCCTCCAGTTTTCAAGCAAGCGTAAAACTACAATCTTCGAGATTTCAGTGTGTTATCGGCACGGTTCCAGGTTTGCTGAAGGCACATGTTTATACCGTGCAAGGCAGCACCCAAACGCACCGCGCCCTATGTTAGCTCGCCAAAAGGCGTTTGAACGTACGCGCAAAGATGAATAGCGAGTCAGCTCCATCTGGTGCCTTGCAAGGCACTATAGATCTCGGAAACCACCTGCATCGTTGCGTCTTCGATCGCGCCTTCATTACGGCATAAAACCCAGCCGTGATCTGCAACCGCTTGCTCGAACGCCCGGCTACATGCGCCATGTTCTGCCAGGCTATGGATCACCGTACTGCCCAACCCGCGCGTGCGTGCCGCTGCCCTCGCCCATGAAACCTCAGAATCCGTAACCACCCCAACATGCAGGTCTGGCACTCGCACGCTTCGGTCAAGGTTCAACTGTAAAATCTCTGCAAACGGTACCAGCCGGCGAAACGCGGCATCAGACGGGTACCAGCGGTCGATCAGGATGATGCTGTCCGGTGGCTGTTTAGTCAGCACATGCCGGGAGATCCAGCTTCGGCTATCCGCAAGGCGCTCACAAATCCGCAACTCCAGATCCCGGCCAGGATCTCTGGCGAACTGGTTAACCAGGGTCATTGTTTCGCCCCTGAAGGGATCGCTTTTTTTCTCGCAAAGCCGGATTACTTTTTTGTTGTCAGCCCTCAGTACTTTGGTAACGGCCTCCAACAATGTGGTCTTGCCGGTACCCTTGGGCCCATCTAGAGAAATAAACAACGGACAACTCACTCTTCAAATTCAGGGGTATAGCCGTTTACGAACGACTGCTCGGGTATACGATGAACGGCAACCGTTTACACACGGCAGGCCATGTACCGACCACGCCCGGCTTTTTTGGCTTGGTACAAAACCCGATCAGCCGCTAAAAGAAGCTCATCCGAAGAGCTCTCCCCGCCGCCGAGGGCAATCCCGATCGAAACGCCAACGACACAAACTTCTCCTGCAATAAAAAAAGGAGCACTTAGTGCGTCAATGCATTTGGCCGCTATTGTGTGTGCGGTATCTTCTGCGTTATCGCCAAGCTCAGTTGCCACCACGATAAATTCATCGCCACCGATCCGCGCCAATGTATCGCTTTGCCGAATGATGCTGGAAAAACGCTTCGTGACCTGGCGCAAAACCTCGTCGCCGGCTTCATGCCCCAAGGTGTCATTAATATATTTAAAGCCGTCCAGATCCATGAATAACAACGCCACAACCGTGTGTTGTCTTTTTGCCAGCGCCAACACTTGTCGCAGCCGTGCAGCAAGAAAGGCTCTATTGGGCAAGCCTGTGAGCGGGTCATGAAGAGCAATTCTTTTTAGTTCGGCCTGATTCTCATCCAGTTTGAGCAGCAAACGATTGAATGCCGCAATCAGATGTCCAATTTCATCATTGTAAACAACAGGTATTGGCGCCAGGGGTATTTCATCCCGTGTCATGCGGTCAGCCTGGGCGACGGCATGAAACAAATGACGAAAGACAATATACAGTCCGGCTGATGACAGGATCGCGAATAAGAAAATTGCCCCCACTGCACCTTTAATCAAAAAAATCTGAACCCGACCTACTAATGAAAACGCTTCTTTGCTTGGTAAACTGGCGACAACAAACCAGCCCGTACTCGGCACAGATGCCATGGCCGATACGACTTCAACGCCTTCTGAGTTAATCGTCAGCCCCGCACCACGAAAGCCCGCGATGGCCTTGTCATACAGGGCGTTGATACCCGGGGCGGGTGTTGATTTAAGTGTCAGGCCAAGCGCTGAAAACGTGACCAGTACATTATCTTTCGGCAAGACTATTTTTACCCAGCCCACGGGATTATCGACGTTTTTTTTAAGCAACAATTCCATAAAACCAGGCGCAGCCAGCGCGGTTAAGCCGACTAAAACAGCCTGCACTTTACCGGCCTCGTCAAGAATCGGTACTGATATGGGTAACGTCGGTTCCTGGGGGACACCACTCATTTCGGGGCGCCCGACAAGCGAATGTCCCGCACGCCCTGCCTGAAAATAATCACGATCAGAATAATCAGCAATTGCCTGTCCCTGGTGGACGGGATAACCCGCGAGCAACTGCCCGTTCGGGCGGAAGATGAATAATCCTGCAGAAAATAAGACTTGGTACTCGTAATGCTCTTTGAGCCAAGCACGCAACTTCGCAGGCTGGGCGATGAGATCAATGGGCAACGAAACGCCAAGATGCTGAATTAACGCCTGACGCTGGGTGATTTTTCTATCAACATCATGAGCGACATAAGTGGCAAGCGCTAACTGTTGCTTTTCCACAATTGCGCTCAATTCTTCATGCAGAAACTTGGTCAGCGCATACTCGCGCACGACAGCACCCAATATGACAATACACAACGCCACCAAAAGCAGTCGTGTGACAATGCTATTCAATATTTTTGAAGGTTTTAGCGGCAAATAATATTTTTTAGGCATTTTGCCAGTGTAGCCGGGTGAATTGCGCCAGGAGACGTTTCGGGCGCATGCCTGGCGCCTTTATTTTCAGGTGCTGGCTGGCGTATCCATGTGTGGACGAGGCCGTATTCGAGGTTTCGTCGTCTTTCGCTTGCTGGTACATGAAAAGCCCCCTTCAAATGACCAGGACTGTACACCAGACAGATTCGTGTTGATTCGCATGCTAAGTCCTGGGTGGCGTGATTGCCACTGCCCGATTCAAAGACGCGTGGGGTAACTCGACCTGTGCGATGAGTCCACCGCCAATACGGTTTCGTAACAGTAGCTCTCCGCCGTGCTGGCGCGCCATTGCCCGGGCCGAGGACAGACCAAGCCCTACCCCTCCGGAGTCTCGATTGCGCGAGGGCTCAAGCCGAAAGAACGGAACGAATACGTTCTCCAGCTCAGAATCAGGAATCCCCGGTCCCTCATCGCTCACCTCGATGCAGATCGAACACTTGCCATTGATCAATTCGATGCGTGGATGGCGGGCATACTTCACTGCGTTTTCCAGTAAGTTGGTGGTCATTCGCTTGATGCCCACCGGTCGGCCTAAATACACCAGGTGGGGAGGCCCTGAAAAAGCAACGGCGATTCCCTGATCGCTGTAGTCATCGATCACCGTCTGCAGCAGTTCGCTGAGGTCAAACGTTGTGGCTTGCTCGCGCAGACTTTCGTCGCGAAAAAACCCCAGGGCGCAGTTGATCATCGATTGCATTTCATCGGTGTCGCGGATCAGTTTTCGTTGCTGGTCAATATCTTCAATGAACTCGCACCGCAGCCGTATGCGGGTCAAGGGCGCACGCAAGTCGTGGGAGATTGACGCCAGCATGAGCGTGCGTTCGGCAATGAACTGCTGGATCTTGGCCTGCATGGTGTTATAGGCAATGATCGCTTGGCGTATTTCACGGGGGCCTTCGATTTCAATGGCGGGGGCATTAAGGTCGGTACCGAAGCGTTGCACGGCACTGGTAAATCGTTGCAGCGGATCGGCCAGTTGGCGAGTGGCAAACCGGGCGACCAGCCAGGCTGCAACCAGCCCCAGGGCAACGACAACGGCAAAACGCAATGCCGCGCTCATCCCCCAACTCCGTTGCGGCGGAGTAAACGACAACCAGCTACCGTCGTTCAGTTGCATCAACAAGACATAACGCGCTTGCGAGCTTTCGGCAGGCCAATTGGCGGGCTGGAAGACCTCTATCTTGTGTTCGGCCTCCCCCAGCAACTGATGCAGAACCGGCGCTTTGTCCAGGTCGATCGAGGTCCCGTTAGCTGGCAGTTCGAAACTGCTCCGGTGTTCGCTCCAGAGCACCCCGAGGGCTGGATTGCTCGCCGCAGCAGACAACTGCTCACGCAGCTGTGGCGGGGCCGCCTGGATGATGCGCGTGGTCGCCGCGATCTGATCCAGCAAGCCGATTTGATCGACTGGCGGTTTGGCCCAGACCCCGGCCACCTGTACAAACAGGGCGTAGAGCACTAGCGAGGCGAGCATCGCCGCGACAATGGTCAAGGCTATCCGGCGTCTGAGCGTGTCAACGTGCGCAATCAGCCCTCTCACGTGCGCGTCACCTTTGCATTGAACAGGTATCCGCCATTACGCACGGTACGAATCAGGTCCGGACGCTTGCTGTCAGGCTCTATTTTTCGTCTCAGGCGGCTCACCTGCACGTCAATGCTGCGGTCAAAGGCTTCGTGATTGCTCCCGTGCGTCAGGTCGATCAATTGTTCGCGCGAGAGGATGCGTTCAGGGTGTTCAAGAAAGACCACCAGTAAATCGAACTCACCGCCCGAGAGAGGAATCATCACATCGGCTGACGAGCGCAGCTCGCGGCGCGTAACGTCCAGGTGCCAGCCCGCAAAGCTGATAACCAGTCGTGTGTCTTCGTTCCGCGCTCTAACCGGATCACTGGCGCGACGTAGAACTGCCCGCAGGCGGGCCAGTAACTCGCGAGGATCAAACGGCTTGGTCAGGTAATCATCGGCACCCAGTTCCAGGCCAACAATACGGTCACTCAACTCGCCCATGGCGGTCAGCATCACAATCGGAATACCGGTGTTGAGGCGTAATTTCTGGCAGAGGCTGAGCCCGCCCTCACCGGGAAGCATCAGATCGAGAATGATGAGATCCGGCCGCTGGCGCCCGATTGCCGCCCACATGGCTTCGCCGTGGGTGGCCAGTTCCACTTCATAAGCATGCAAAAGAAAGAACTTCTCCAGCAGTAATAGGATTTCCACATCGTCGTCGACGATCAGTAACCTGCTCACATTCAGCGATCCATAGGTGAAAAAGGAGGCTATCTAAAACCATTCCTGCGCCAGGGTCATATATTTCAATCGAGAAACATTGCGGCTGAGCCCGCATGAACCAGACATCTCCCGGCAAAACCCCTCAGGCACACTGCGCGCAATTCATTCCAGGATGCCCTCGATGCCGACCTTGAGCAGTAAGGCCCACAGCGCCAACGCTTTGATTCTGAGCCAGCGCACCCGCAAAGTCTGGCGCACCGATCCGGTGCTTTTCCAGGAATCTCGCCTGGCGCTGTCCAGCGACCAGAAAAGTCTCCACTTGATCCGCTATATCGAGACCTATAGCCCGCAATGCAGCCAGTGGGTGGAGTACTCCCACTCAGTATCTGTCGCCGAACTTACCCAATGGGTCATGGCTCATGGCGAACTGCATATAAAGGGTTGCGAAAGCGACACAGACGCTTGAGCAACACCCCCCATCAAAACATTCGTCTCAGGAACACCGATCAAATGCCTGGAAGTCTCTCGCTGCCGCTGCTGGTAACCCTGTACTTGTCACTCACCGCATGCGCAGGCAAAGCCATCTCTCCAGGGGAATATTCGGGTTTTTTGCAGGACTACAGTCAGCTGACAGAAAAAAAGCTCCCCGATGGACAACGCGTACTGACCTGGGTAAACCCGCAGATCACGCATTACACCCGCGTCTATATCGAGCCGAGCCAGTTCTATTTACCCCTGCTGCCGAGCGAGCGACGCTCAGAAGCAATGCTGACCGAGCTAAGCCATTACTACGATGCCGCGCTCAAGCAGGAGCTGGGCAAGGTCATGACCGTTGTCGCGACTCCGGGTCCGGGCACACTGATCGTCAGGCCTGCCATCACCTCCGTGTCGGCCACAACCCAGGGCTTGCGGTTTTATGAGTGGCTACCCGTGACCTTGCTTGCCGCCGGCGTGAGTACAGCGATCGGCATCCGTGACCAGGACACGCAAATCACCACTGAAGTCGCGGTTGTGGACGCCTGCAATCAGGCTGTTGTGGCGCAGGTGATCCGCAAAAACGTCGGCCTGACCCTGAAAAATGACAAGCAGGCCATGACAGTCGATGATTTCAAACCGGTACTCGACGATTGGGCCTTAGCGATGCGTCAGGCCTATTTATCCGCAGGCAATCAAGCCCACGCCCACGACTTTGCTTCATCGCCTGTAACCCCCTGCGTGTACTGATGAACAGCCATCAAGATAGCCCCAAGCCGCCCGCGATACTGTCCAATAAAGATTCCCTCTATTGGCGGTTCCCACACTCTTCAATTAACGTTAATTCACCTGATTAACCTCACAACTGCTGTTCTCCCCGCGCCCGTTTAAAAGGCCGGCCAGAAGCACCGGCGCTCATTGCTCGACCAAGAAACTATCCTGCTGATTCATCAGAGGGAATATGAAAGTGCAGCCTCGCCAGCGTGCAGCGGGCCCGCAGCCGTTGGCGCATCTCTGCGGTCTTTTACGACACCTCCTGGCTGCGCTGAGTCTGCTGTGTATTGCCCTGGCCGGCTGTACGGTGGGACCCGATTTCGTCCCCCCCGATCTGGCCGCCAATGCCGGATACTCACGGGACAAGCTGACAACCACTGCCCGGGCCGACATCGATGCCGGCGGCGGCCCACAGCGGCTGATCGACGGGATGGATATCCCCGGGCAATGGTGGACGCTGTTTCGTTCCCCGGCACTCAACGCGCTGGTCGAAGAGGCCTTGCACGCCAACCCGGATGTCAGCGCAGCACAGGCAGCGTTGCGCCAGGCCAATGAACGGGTGTTCGCTGACCAGGCGTCATTGTTCCCCTCGGTCAACGGCAACCTGTCGAAAACCCGGGAGAAAGTATCCGGGGCGACGACAGGTGCTGCGTCTTCCCCCATCCTCACGGTGAGTTCGGCGTCGCTGAGTGTGTCCTATGCCCCGGACGTGTTCGGCGGTACTCGCCGGCAAATCGAGTCTTCCACGGCACAAGCCGAGTACGAACGCTTTCAGCTGGAGGCGACATACCTCACATTGACCTCCAATGTGGTCAATACCGCGGTGAGCCTGGCGTCGGTGCGCGATCAGATTGGCGCCACCGAGCAAATCATCCGGCTGCAGAGCGACCAGCTGGACCTGCTGAACGCTCAGCGGCGGCTGGGCGCCATCGCCGATACGGATGTACTGACCCAGCAAACTGCGCTGGCACAAACCCGTGCCACGTTGCCGCCCCTGCAAAAGCAGCTGGCTCAGACCCGCAATCAGTTGATGGCTTATCTGGGCCGGTTTCCCAATCAGGATCGGGACGAGCGCTTCGACCTTGCCTCCCTGCACCTGCCGCAAGAACTGCCGGTCAGCCTGCCCTCGGCCATCGTCGGTCAGCGGCCGGATGTGCGTTCGGCCCAGGCTCAACTGCATGAGGCCAGCGCCAACATTGGCGTGGCCGTGGCCAATCAATTGCCGCAGTTCAGCATTACCGGTTCTTTGGGCTCCACAGTGGCCAGCGGCACCCGGCTGTTTTCGGCGGGCAGCGGGGTCTGGAGTCTGGCCGGGTCGATCGCGCAACCGATATTCGATGCTGGTGCACTCGAGCATCGCAAACGTGCAGCCGTGGCTGCCTATGACCAGTCAGCGGCGGTTTATCGGGGCACTGTGCTGACCGCGTTCCAGGATGTGGCCAACGCGCTGCGGGCTCTGGAGGCCGATGCCGAGGCGCTCAACCAGCAGGTTGCCGCTGAGCGCTCGGCACAAGCCAGCCTGGATCTGGTGCAGGCCCAGTTCCGGCTCGGGGCGGTGGCATACATCAACCTGCTGACGGCCCAGCAGACCTACCAGAACACCGTGCTGGCACGGGTCAAGGCTCAGGCCGCCCGCTACAGCGATACCACGGCCCTGTTCCAGGCACTGGGCGGTGGCTGGTGGAACCGCAGCGACGTAGACCCCGCCACGGCGGGCAAGCCTGATCGCTTTGGCCTGCCGTCGTGGCAAGAAATCATGCCGACGCACAAAAAGCCTGCGCCCGGCGACACGACGCGGTTCAACTGAATTGCATCATTGAAACAGTGAGAACACCCATGGCTGACGTCAAGACTGCCTCGCCCCTGCCATCAGCGCCTGGCGCCCCGCGCAAACGTCGGCTGTGGCGGCCGATGCTTATTATGATCGCGGTGGTGCTGGTGATTGTCGCGATCATCGCCGGGGTCAAATTCGTGCAGATTTCGGCACTGATCGCCCAGTCCAAAGCCCCCTTGCCCGCCGCCGTGGTGACGGCCATGCGTGTGCCCTACGCTGAGTGGCAACCCGGCGTCACAGCCGTGGGGTCGATCAAGGCGGTCAGAGGGGTTGATGTGACCACGGAAGTGGGCGGCATCGTACGCAGCATCGGTTTCAAGCCCGGGCAACAGGTGGCAGACCAGGCATTGCTGGTGCAGTTAAATGCCGACTCGGACATCGCCCAGTTGCACTCGCTGGAAGCCACGGCCGACCTGGCGGTGATCGTCCTTAAACGCGACAAGGCGCAACTGGCGGTCAACGCTGTGTCGCAAGCACAGGTGGACACAGACAGCGCCGACCTGAAGGCCAAGCTTGCCGCCGCCGAGCAGCAGCGGGCGCTGGTGGCAAAAAAATCCATTCGCGCCCCTTTTGCCGGGCGTATCGGGATTACCGCCGTCAACCCGGGTCAATACCTGAACCCCGGTGACAAAATCGCCACGCTGCAGACTTTCGATCCCATCTACATCGATTTCACCGTACCGCAGACCCAGCTGGAGCAAATCGCCATTGGCCAGAAGGTCGCGGTGACAGCCGACGGGCTTGCCGATCAGATCTTCTGCGGCCGGGTCAGCACCATCGACACCCAGTTCGACCCGACTACGCGCAACGTCACCGTGGAGGCCACCGTTGCCAACCCTCAACAAAGCCTGGTGCCGGGGATGTTTGCCCGGGCCATCGTTGACTCCGGCAAACCGCAGCGCTACCTCACCGTTGCGCAGACGTCCGTCACCTACAACCCCTACGGCACCACGGTGTTCATCGCCACATCGAGCAAGAACGACAAGGGTGAAGAGGTACTGACCGCGCAGCAAAGTTTCATCAAGACCGGGCCGACCCGCGGTGATCAGGTGGCCATCCTCGAGGGCGTCAAGGAAGGCGATCTGTTGATCACCAGTGGCCAGATGAAGCTCAAAAACGGTTCGCCGGTGCAGATCGACAACAGCGCCGCGCCGCTGAACGACCCTGCTCCGACTCCCCAAGAACACTAGGTGTCCCATGAAATTTACCGATACCTTTATTCAGCGACCGGTGTGGGCCGTGGTCGTGTCGCTGTTCATCCTGATCCTGGGGCTGCGCTCGATCTTCGAACTGCCGGTGAACCAGTGGCCACGCACCGAGAATACGGTGGTTACCATCACCACCGCTTACTACGGTGCCGATGCCTCCACGGTCGCCGGTTTTATTACCCAGCCGTTAGAGTCGGCGATCGCCCAGGCCCAGGGTATCGACTACCTCTCCTCGTCGAGCATTACCGGTGTCTCGACCATTACCGCAACGCTGCGCCTGAACTACGACGCCAGCAAGGCGCTGACCGAGATCAATACCCAGGTCAACTCGGTCAAGAACCAGCTGCCGGCCCAGGCACAGGAACCGGTGCTGTCGGTGGCCGTCGGGCAGACTACCGACGCCATGTACCTGGGCTTCTACAGCGACACACTGCCCACCAATAACATCACCGATTACCTGGTGCGGGTGGTCAAGCCCAAGCTCGATTCGATCCAGGGCGTACAAACCGCAGAAATCCTGGGCGGCCGCCAGTTCGCCCTGCGTGCCTGGCTCGACCCGGACAAACTGGCGGCGCATAACGTCACCGCACAGGACGTGTCCACCGCCCTGGCAAACAACAATTATCTGTCTGCCATCGGTGCGACCCGAGGGCAAACCGTGACAGTCGACCTGACTGCCGGGACCGATTTGCACACGGTGGATGAATTCAAGCAGTTGGTGATCAAGCAAAAAGGCGATGCTCTGGTGCACCTGGAAGATGTGGCACTCGTAACCCTGGGCGCAGAAAGCTACGACAGCAGCGTGGCGTTTTCCGGCAAGCGCTCGGTGTTCATCGGCATCAAGGCGGCGCCCACAGCCAACATTCTGACGGTGGCCAGCAGCGTGCGCAGCGCGTTCCCCGAGCTGCAAGGGCAATTGCCCGCAGGCGTGCGCGGCAACATCGTTTATGACTCAACCGAGTTCATCAACACCTCGATTTTTGAGGTGGTGAAGACCCTGGCCGAAGCCATGATCATTGTCTCGGTGGTGATCTACCTGTTTCTCGGCTCGTTCCGGGCGGTGATTGTGCCGCTGGTGGCCATCCCGCTGTCGCTGGTGGGGACGTTCTTCGTCATGTACCTGCTGGGTTACTCCATCAACCTGCTGACCCTGCTCGCCCTGGTACTGGCGATTGGTCTGGTGGTCGATGACGCAATCATCGTGGTGGAAAACGTCGACCGGCATATCAAGGAAGAAGGTAAAGGCGTGCTGCAAGCCGCGCTGATCGCGGCCCGGGAACTGGGTGGCCCGATTGTCGCGATGACCGTGGTGCTGATTGCCGCGTACGTGCCCATCGGCCTGCGCAGCGGCCTCACGGGTGCCCTGTTCAAGGAGTTCTGTTTCTCGCTGGCGGGTGCCGTCACCGTGTCAGCCGTGGTGGCGTTGACGCTGTCGCCGATGATGACCTCGCGGCTGTTCAAGTCCGGGCAGGAAGAGGGTCGCTTTGCACGTCGCCTCGATCAGTATTTCGACTGGCTGCGGGGGCGTTACCGCCGGGTACTGGCTGGTGGCCTGAACATCTGGCCGGTGCTGGTGGCGTTTGGTTTCATCCTGTTTGTGCTGGTTGCTGCCAGTGGCATGACCGCCAAAAGTGAGCTCTCGCCCACCGAGGACCAGGGGCTGGTCTTCATGCTGATCAAAGGCCCGCCTACGGCCTCGCCCCAGCAGATGGAGCGCTTTGCCGACCAGGCCTTCCAGATTGCCAGCAAGGAGCCGGAATACGCGCAAATGTTCCAGCTGACCGGGCTGCCCGCTCTCAACCAGGGCCTGGGCGGGGTGCTGCTCAAGTCCTGGGGCGACAGGACCCGTTCCCAGGCCGACGTGATCAAAGACCTGCAGCACAAGTGGAACCAGGTGCCGGGGGCAACCATTGCCGCCTTCCCGCTGCCATCGTTGCCGGGCGCCCAGGGCTTGCCGGTGCAATTTGTGATCACCACCACCGACTCGGTGGAAAACCTCAATGAAGTCGCACAAGCGGTGATGACCGAGGCGCAGAAGCAACAGCTGTTCTGGTTCGCCGACATGGATTTGAAACTGGACAAGCCGCAAGCCAGGCTGGTGGTGGACCGGGAAAAAATTGCCGCACTGGGCATGACCCAGGCTGACGTCGGTGCTGCACTTTCAGCCGCACTGGGCGGCAATTACGTGAACTATTTCTCGACTGCCGGGCGCTCGTACAAAGTGATTCCCCAGGTGTTGCAGGTCAACCGGCTCAACCCGGAGCAAATTCTCGATTACTACATTCGTACGCCTTCCGGTTCCATGATCCCGGCGCGCACGGTGGCGCATATCGAGACCTCAACCGAGCCGGAATCCATCAACCGCTTCCAGCAACTCAACTCGGCGACCCTGTCCGGCGTCAGTG
Source organism: Pseudomonas versuta (assembly GCF_001294575.1). Classification (NCBI taxonomy): domain Bacteria; kingdom Pseudomonadati; phylum Pseudomonadota; class Gammaproteobacteria; order Pseudomonadales; family Pseudomonadaceae; genus Pseudomonas; species Pseudomonas versuta. The sequence continues at coordinate 1,991,196 of NZ_CP012676.1, read as the reverse complement.
GCGTGGCCCAGGGTGAACTGCTGGCCAAACTGAACACGATTCTGAATAACGTTGCGCCCTCGGGTTACACCTCTGACTTCTCGGGCGAGTCGCGTCAATTCATCCAGGAGTCCGGCGGCTTCTTCGGCCTGCTGATGTTCTCGATTCTCATCGTCTACCTGGCCCTGGCCTTCCAGTTCGAGAGCTTCCGCGACCCGGTGGTGATTCTGTTTTCGGTACCCCCTGCCCTGTTCGGCGCGCTGGCTTTCATCACCATGGGCTTCGCCTCGATCAACGTGTACACCCAGGTGGGTCTGGTGACGCTGCTGGGGTTGATCACCAAACACGGGATTCTGATCGTGCAGTTTGCCAACCAGTTGCAGCGCGCAGGGCACAGCAAACGCGAGGCGATTGAAGAGGCTGCGGCCGTTCGACTGCGGCCTATCCTGATGACCACCGCGGCCATGGTGCTGGGCGTGGTACCTCTGGTTTGGGCCAGCGGCGCCGGGGCTGCGGGGCGGCATGACATGGGGCTGGTGATCTTCGCCGGGTTGTCGATCGGCACCCTGCTCACACTGTTCATGGTGCCGGCGATGTACATGTTCATTGGCGCCACGCACCAACAGGACGTGGTACGGCCGCAAGCGCTGCAATAGAAAGATCCTCTGGCGCGAGGCGTGTGGAACTCTTGTGGGAGCTGGCTTGCCTGCGATGGCCGCACCGCGTTTTACCGGATACACCGCGGTGCCTGCATGGCGAGCAAGCTCGCTTCTACAGGGGGGGATGGCCGTGGATCAGTTGCCTAACCCCGGTCGAATCGAAACGACGCGCCATATGCACTGGCCGGCAAGTGACTGGCGCCGTCTGCCCGCAGTCGCGAACGCAAGGTGCCGCGCTGGGGCTCGGTGCGATAAAGGCCACGCTTTTGCAATTCGGGAATCACCAGTTCGACAAAGTCTTCAAGGCTGCCGGGGCTGATCAGCGGGTTGAGCATGTAACCCGTGGTCCCGCAAATCCGTGCGTGCTCTTCAATCCGCTCGGCGACCTGTTGCGGGGTGCCCACCAGAATCAAGTCGCTGCCGCGGGTGACGTTGGCAAAACGCTGTTTGACGTCACCGGCGGTTAACGGTTTGCCGCTGCCATCCGCTCGCATCACATAGGACGTCATGCCTTCGGTGTGGGTGGATAGGGCATCACCGTCGGCGTAGCGGCTAATGTCGATACCGGTATCACCGGCGTAACTGACCAGTTGTGCCTGCAAGTGGTAATTGCTTTGCAGCCGGTCATATTTGCGCTGAGCTTCGATTTCTGTTTTGGCCGTGACAATGCGCAGCACGGTCAGTGACTTCACGTCTTCGGCCGGACGACCGAGCGCCCGGGCCTGGGACCAGATCTCTTCCAGCCCCTGACGGATCTCATGGGGGTTGGACTTGGCGACGAAGATCAGCTCGGCATGCTTGGCCGCGAAGGCCCTGCCCCGCCCTGACCAGCCGGCCTGGATCAGCAGGGGCGTACGCTGCGGCGATGGCGAGGTCAAATGCGGCCCGGCCACCCGATAGTGTTCGCCGGCATGGTTGATCGGGCGCACACGATCACCCCGGGCATACAGCTGGCGCGCCTTGTCGGCCACCACAGCATCATCGGCCCAGCTGCCCTCCCAAAGCTTGTAGGCCACGTCCATGAACTCTTCGGCACGCTCATAGCGGTCATCGTGTTTGATCATCTGCTCCAGACCGAAATTGCGCGCGGCACTGGACAGGTAAGAGGTGACGATGTTCCAGCCGATACGGCCGTTGGTCATGTGATCCAAGGTGCTGAAGCGCCGGGCATGGGTAAAGGGATGCTCGTAACTGGTGGTCACCGTGACCCCGAAAGCCAGGTTTTCGGTGATGGCAGCCAGTGCCGGAATGATCATTAACGGATCATTGGCCGGTGCTTCCACCGCCCATTTCATGGCGGCGTCGGCATTGCCGGCAAACACATCGTAGAAACCCAGAACATCGCCGAAAAACAGCATGTCCAGGTGTGCCTGATCGGCAATCCGTGCCAGGTTCGACCAATAGCCCAGAGAGTTGATGCTCAGCCGCTCGTCAGCCGGGTGCGTCCACTGGCTCCTTGTTTAGCGAGTGCCCATGTATAAATAATCATAACATCAAGCATGTATTTCTAAACGCTTTACAGGTACTTTCGGCGCTGATGAAAATCGCCTACCTATTTGGAATAAGTTAGAACTTCGCTGCGGAAACATTTTATCATATTTGATAACTTGTTCGTTTTTCTTCCAGAAAAGTAATATTGCTCCCGACAAATAATTGTCCTGTATTGGCGGCATCTTTCTTGCTGTCAGGCATTTATTTAATATTTGGAAAAGATTATGAACGGCCACAATCTGACTTTTAAGAATGATCCGATATGGTTTATTGCTCAGCGAGCGATTAACAATGTGTCGTGGTTCATGAAAGATCAGGCAAGCAACATAAATCAACAACGAAACCGGATCCTCAACAGCACCAAATCCGGTGCATTTGACCTACAGGGGGAAGGACAGGACAGACAAGTCACGCTGGCACCGACCGGTAACCCTCCGCACAGTGATCCACTGATTACCGCTTACTGGTGCCCCTTCGTGCAAGGTAATGTACTGCCTGGCTTTGTCGATATACCCATGCATAATCCCGAGCATCACTATGTATTTACCGCCGCAATGAATGGCTGTGCACTGGTCACTACCTCTTCGCCGCTTGGCAGCAATATGCTCAGGGTTTACCACCACCAACATCCAGACAGTGCCCATATCAATAACCTTATAAAGGCCCAAGGGCAGACTGTTATTTCGAGTATTAGTGCCAGTGATTATTGCCATAATGATCAGAAGATCCCAGCCCCTAATGCGTTTAACTTTCTATTTTATAAAGAGGGCAAGTGGAAATATGCCGTGCAACCGCAAACCTTCAATATGCTGACACATGACGTGGCCTTGAACCCAGGCATGCCAGCCAAGGTTGTGAATGTCTGAATATCGGGCTAGACCGAAACATTGATTTTTATTCGGGGTACGTACAGCTCCAGAAAACGTCCGCCAACGTTCTGGACGTGCCTGTCGCACGAACTTTTTTGAGTGGGGTTCGTGCGACAGGTCTCGCCGGAACACTCTCTGATATCCGCAGTGCTCGGCATGAACCTGTTGGCGGGTATTACCAGATCATCATACGGCGGCCTGAGCATTGCCTTTCGCACCCTTGCCAGTGATTACCTGCGCATGATCAAAGCCACCGGCATCAGCCCGGATCTGCTTCACCGGGTTGCCGCAACCAGCACGGCGAGCAGACCGCCCGCACCACAAAGGCCCTCTGTAGGAGCGAGCTTGCTCGCGAGCAAGCTCGCTCCTACAGTTTGATGATCAACGTGCCTTCCAGTCCCGCAACCATTGCAGGCCCGTCGAGGTGTCGCCTTTGGGGCGGTATTCGCAGCCGACCCAGCCGTCGTAACCCAGCCGGTCCATCAGTTCGAACAGGTAGGGATAGTTGACTTCCCCCTGGTCCGGCTCATGCCGATCCGGCACGCCGGCAATCTGTATATGGCCGATGCGGTCAAAGTCGCGACGCAATGTGGTGGCCAGATCTCCCTCAACGATCTGGCAGTGATAACAGTCAAACTGCACTTTCAGGTTTGTGGCGCCAACCTCTTTGCAGATGGCCTGCGCCTGGTCCTGACGGTTGAGGAAAAACCCGGGCATGTCCCGGGTATTGATCGGTTCCAGCAGCACCGTGATCCCGGCCTTGCCCGCCTGGTCTGCGGCGTAGGCAAGGTTTTGCAGATATACGCCGTGGTGGCGGGCGCGGTCACTTTGCGCTGCCAGTAAACCGGCCATGACATGGACACGCGTGTTGCCGAGCACCGCGGCATATTCCAGGGCGCGGTCGAAGCCTGAGCGAAATTCATCTTCACGCCCTGGCAAGGTCGCAATCCCCCGCTCCCCGGCTGCCCAGTCACCCGGCGGCGCGTTGAACAGGGCCTGGACCAGGCCGTTGTCGCTCAATCGCTGCTTGAGTTCGTTGGCGCTGTAGTCGTAGGGAAACAGAAATTCCACCGCTTCAAACCCGTCGGCCGCTGCCGCCGCGAATCGATCAAGAAACTCATGTTGCGGGTAAAGCATGCTGAGGTTGGCAGCAAAGCGTGGCATGTTAACTCCTTGGGAAACGGGTCAGACAAAAGGCCAGGTCAACAGTGTGATGCAAAAACCGGGGGTTGCGAGCAAAGTGGTCAGCCACGTTCAGTCCCGCAAGCTTGGTGAAGACTTAAACGTCATAATCCTCTGTTTTCTTGCGTGATAGTCTTGTCGGACTATGAACAGGGGCATTGATCGTATTTTGACAATGGCCAGAACCAGGAAAGAACATGTCCAAAATTTCTCACTCAGATCTTCGTCGCAATTTTCGTGAACTGCTTGCCACGCCAATGTGCGTCGAAACAGCTTCTGTTTTCGACCCCATGTCCGCCCGCATCGCTGCCGATCTCGGTTTTGAGGTCGGCATTCTGGGCGGCTCGGTAGCGTCGCTGCAGGTACTGGCAGCACCCGATTTTGCGTTGATCACGCTGAGTGAGTTCGTTGAACAGGCAACCCGGATCGGCCGTGTCGCCCAGTTGCCGTTCATCGCGGATGCTGACCATGGCTATGGCAATGCCCTGAATGTGATGCGCACCGTCGAAGAGCTTGAGCGTGCCGGCGTAGCAGCGCTGACCATTGAAGACACCCTGCTGCCCGCTCAATTTGCGCGAAAATCCACCGATCTGATTTCCGTTGAGGAAGGTATTGGCAAGGTCAAGGCTGCCCTTGAAGCCCGTGTTGATCCCGGCCTCTCAATCATTGCCCGGACCAATGCCGGGGTGTTGCCAACCCAGGCCATCATCGAGCGCACCCTGGCTTACGAAAAAGCCGGCGCCGATGGTATCTGCATCGTCGGTATCAAGGATTTCGAGCACCTGGAGCAGATCTCTGAAAAGCTCAGCGTGCCATTGATGCTGGTGACCTACGGCAACCCGCAACTCAATGACAGCCAGCGTCTGGCAAGTCTGGGCGTACGTGTGGTGGTTGCCGGCCACGCAGCCTACTTTGCCGCGATCAAGGCCACTTACGACAGCCTGCGGGCCCAGCGCAAGCTGACCCAAAGCACTTCCAACCTCAGTGCCACCGAGTTGACCCACACCTACACACTGCCTGAAGAGTACGTGGCCTGGGCCAAAGAGTTCATGGACGTTAAAGAATGATTGCGGCACATTCGCAGCCAGACTGATTCCGTATCCGAAATCGACGCGCCGGTCAGTCCTGAGTGAACCGTGGCATTGCCACCTCGGCCGGATCGACGCCGCACATGGCGGCCAGGGTCTGCACCACCAGGATGTGATCGTCACGCTGCGGCAGCCCGGAAACCGTGACCACACCGATACAGCCCATACCCGTGACCTTCAGCGGGAAGCTGCCGCCGTGGCTGGCATAATCGCGGGTAGGCAGCCCCATCACGACGTCTCGCGCCACACCCTCTGCCTCGGCTGATAAACCGGCACCGTACGAACTGCGGTCCATCATTTCGACGATATTGCGCTTGCGTCGTGCCCAGTCGGCATTTTCAGCGGCGGTACCCGGCATGGCATAGAAAAATACGGTTTCGCGGCCAAGCCGGATTTCGATGGCCGTGGCAACACCTGCCTGCTCGCAGGCTGATTTCAAACGCTGCCCCAGTTCCCACGCCGTGCTCTTGCCGAAGGTTGCGAACTGCAGAAGCTGCTCCTGGTACGCGATACGTTGAAGGTCTTGTTGGTGTCTGGTGTTCATCTGCCGATCGCCTTTTGAGAGTGACTGATCAAGGTGGCCCATGATCATACGTGACGGGCCCCGGGATTTAGAACAGGTCTTTACCCCGCTGCATTCCGGCCCTGTAGCCGCTGATGAGTAAAACGAGGCTGCGTCAGGCAAACCGTGCACGCCGCATTACGATCGCTTAGCAATCGGACGTAGCCTTGGGCCACTGCTACCTAAAGGGTGTTAACGAGCAGTGCACCCTGGGTCAACAATCAGTGCACCGGGCGCCAAGCCAGTCGCGGTGTGGTGCGCGTAGTTTTGTGCCGTGGGTTAGACGTTCGTCCTGACCTCCACCTGAATAACAACAAGATTTCTGGTGACCCATGAGCACAGTAGATCCGATCACCCTGGCAGTCGTGCGTGGCGCGCTCGAAACCGCGCAGCGCGAAATGACCATAACCCTCGAAAAAACCGGGCGCTCAAGCGTTTTCAATCTGGCTCACGATTATTCCAATGCGCTCTTTGACCACCTTCCGGAAATGATCCTGCAAGGCCAGGACATTCCTATTCATCTCGGTTCGCTGATTCCGGCGATGAAGTGCGTGGCCGGATTCTTCGGTGATGACATCCAGGAAGGCGATGTGATCTACCACAATGACCCGGCCTATAAAGGCAGCCATATTCTTGACTGCTGTATGTACAAACCGGTGTTCTACCAGGGCGAACTGGTGTTCTGGGCCGTGTGCAAAGGCCACCTGACCGATATCGGCGGCCCGGTACCCGCCGGCTATAACCCCGACGCCAAGGAGATTTACGCCGAAGGTTTGCGTATCCCTCCGGTCAAGCTCTGGTCCCAGGGCAAGCGCCGCGAGGATGTGATCAATCTGCTGCTGACCAACATGCGGGCCCGCGCCTATCAGGAAGGCGATCTGAACGCTCAATACGGCGCCTGCAACGTCGGTGAGCGGCACTTGCTCGAACTGCTGGAACGCTACGGCGTGGAACAGGTACGCGCGTGCATCGCCGAGTTGAAAGACATGGCTGACCGGCACATGCGTGCACTTCTGCGTGAGGTGCCCGACGGTTTTTACACCGGCACTGCGGTGCTTGAAGACTCGGGGCACGGGCTGGGCGAACTGGCGATCACCGCTCAGGTGGAGATTCGCGGTGACGAGGCGCATATTTTGATCGAGAGCCCGCCGCAAGTGCCCTACTTCATCAACTCCTACGCCGGCAACTCGGTGTCCGGGGTGTATCTGGGGCTGATGATGTTTGCCCAGGTACCACCGCCGTACAACGAAGGGCTGTACCGCTGCGTATCCGTCGACCTCGGCCCGCCGGGCACCTTGTGCAACGCCAAAGAACCCGCTCCACACGTCAACAGCACCACCACGCCGATGGAGACCCTGGCCGATGCCGTGCGCCAGGCACTGGAGCAGGCAGCGCCGGATCGCGTCACGGCCTCGTGGGGCCACGCCAGCGGTATCAATATCGCCGGGCATGACCCGCGCAATGGCAACGACGAGTACGTAACCATGGTGCTCGCATCAATCATCTCCGGGGCCGGGGCGAACAAGGCCATGGACGGCTGGCCGGCCTGCGGTCCGCTGTGTTGCTTCGGGGCGCTGATGTCCGGCGATATCGAACTGCTGGAGCACTCCTACCCGATCCTCATCCACCGCTACAGCCTGATGACCGACAGCGGTGGCGCCGGTGAGTTTCGCGGTGGCTCGGGGACCCGCATTGAAATCGAACCGCTCAATCACGCGATGACCGTGGTCGGCTTTGGTGAGGGCCGGCAACTGCCAACGTCGGGGGCGGCAGGCGCGAACAACGTGATGCTCGAGCCCAAGCTCGGGCGGTTGATTCACCGCCACAGCGACGGGGAAGAACAGCACTTCATCTACAACGCGCAACTCACCGCCCGGCCCGGCGAACGGGTGATCAACGTGAACCCCGGTGGTGGTGGTTATGGCAACCCTTTGCGCCGCCCCGTGGCCAGTGTGTTGAACGATGTGCGAAATGCCCTGGTGTCCCGTGAAGGCGCCCGCCTGGAATATGGCGTGGTGATTGACAGCGACGGTCAGGTCGATGACGCCGCGACTGACGCCTTGCGTATCGCGCATTGATTGCCCCTGCCCCTTTGAGCAACCTGGAATCCCTGATCATGACCAAACACCAATATCGTCTGGGCATCGACGCCGGCGGCACCTTCACCGATTTCATCCTGGCGGATCACAACGGCAACGTGCAGCTGTTCAAGGCACCGTCGACCCCGCAGGACGGCACCCTGGCCATCCGCAACGGCCTGGCACAAATGGCCGATGCCCTGGGTCGCACCCCTGCGCAGATCATTGGCGACTGCGACCTGTGCATCAACGGGACCACCGTGGCCCTCAACGCACTGATCGAGAAAACCGGGGTCAAGGTTGGCCTGCTGTGTACCGAGGGCCATGAAGACAGTCTGGAAATCCGCCTCGGTCACAAGGAAGACGGGCACCGCTACGATGCCAGTTACCCGCCAGCCTATATGCTGGTACCGCGCCATCTGCGGCGGCCGATCGGTGGGCGGATCATCAGTGACGGCAGCGAATACGCCGCCCTGGACGAACGGGCGATTGCCGAAGCGATCGAGTATTTCCGTGAACAGGAGGTCAAGTCGGTGGCCATTTCGTTCGTCTGGTCGGTGCGTAATCCGGGCCACGAGCAGCGCGCTGCCGAGATGGTGCGGGCGGCCCTGCCGGGGGTGTTCGTTTGCACCGGCAATGAAGTGTTCCCGCAAATCCGTGAGTACACCCGTACCTCAACCACCGTGGTCAACGCCTACCTGAGCCCGGTGATGGGCCGTTACATCGAAAAGATCGACGCCTTGTTCGAAGAACTTGGGGCGCAGCAACCCACCCGCTACTTTCAATCCAACGGCGGGCTGGCACCCGGGGTGGTGATGCGCGAGCGTGCGGTGAATGCCATCAACTCCGGCCCGGCGTCAGCACCACAAGCCGGGTTGTGCGTGGCCCAACCTTTCGGTATCGACAATGTGATCACCGTGGACATGGGCGGCACCTCATTCGATATCACCCTGAGCAAAGCCGGGCGTACCAACTTCAGCAAAGACACCGACTTTCTGCGCTATCGCATCGGTGTGCCGATGATTCAGGTGGAAACCCTGGGTGCCGGGGGCGGGTCGATTGCCTTCCTCGATGACTTCGGCATGCTCCAGGTCGGTCCGCGCAGTGCCGGGGCCAACCCCGGGCCGGTGTGCTATGGCAAGGGCGGTACCGAGCCTACCGTCACCGACGCCAACCTGGCCCTCGGTTACCTGGCCGACGGCGCACTGCTGGGCGGCAGCATCCGCCTGAACCGCACATCAGCCATCGAGGCGATCCGGCGTAAAATCGCCGAGCCCTTGAACATCAGCGTTGAGCGTGCCGCAATCGGCATCATCACCCTGGTTAACCTGAACATGGTCAGCGGTATCCGTCGGGTATCGATCGAGCGCGGCTATGACCCGCGGGACTTCGCCCTGATTGGTGCGGGCGGTGCTGCGGGCATGCATGTCATGCGCCTGGCCGAAGAAATCGGCAGCCAGGTGGTGCTGATCCCCAAAGTGGCTTCCGGGCTGTGTGCCTACGGGCAGATCCTTTCGGATATCCGTTACGACCAGTTGACCACCTTGCCCATGCGCCTGGACGATGAGCTGATCGACCTGACATTGCTCAACCAGACCCTGGGTGACCTGCGCGAACGTGGCATGCATAACTTGCGCGACGACGGTTACGGCGCCGGCAATAACGTCGAATGCCTGTACAACCTGGAGATCCGTTACCTGGGGCAGATTCACGAATGCAGCGTTGAACTGAGCCACGGGCAACTGGATCAGGCGGGGCTGGTGGCCTTGCGCGAGGCGTTCCATACCCGCCACAAGGCACTGTTTTCCTACAGCGAGCCTGAGAGCCCGGTGGAGTTGGTGAATCTCGAATGCTCGGTGATTGCACGTCTGCAACGCCCGCCCATGCCGGAACTGGCGCAACCCGCCGAGGCTGTCGCGGCGCAAGCCTGCGGTTACCGGCCGATGCTGTTCAGCGCCCAGTCAGACTGGCAACAAACACCGGTCTACAACGGTGAGCAGCTACAGTGCGGACAAATCGTGCAGGGCCCTTGCGTGATAGAAGAGTCGACCACCAACATCGTCGTGCCCCCTGGCTGGCAGGCGGTGTTAGCCCCGTCTGCCACCTACAGGCTGACACCTTGTGATTGACCGTCCGTAAGCATTGGCAAATGATGGTGAACCAGCGGTGTCGACGCTTCTACGGGTCGGCACCGTCCTCATAATAAAAACCATACGAGGGCAGCCATGGCGCACAAACTATCCACCCGTTCCTGGCCCGACAGTCAACGCCAGCCGCTATGGGCGGACGCGATCGCCAGTGCCTATTTTCCGCTTTCGCTGGAGTTTTCGCCCAGCACAACGTTCAGCGGCAGCCTGCAAATCTGGGAAACCGCCAGCACCGCGCTGACCCTCTCGCGTTTGCGATCCAGCCAGCTTGGCTATTCACGCAGCAAGTCCCAGGTCAGTGAAGACCAGGAAGCCTGCTACCTGGTCACCGTACCGCGTCGCAGCGAAGTGCACTTCGAGCAGGACGGCCGTGCACTGCATTGCCGCCCCGGCGGGTTCATTTTCGAGCGTGGCGATGCGCCCTACCGTTTTCACTATGCCTGCGATAACGATCTGTGGGTGTTCAAACTCCCCGAACGCGCACTGCATGGCCAACTGCGCGGCGCCGAGCGCTATACGCGTTTGTGCTTTGATGCCAAGCGTGGCCTGGGCCGTATCTTTGTCGATCAACTGGCCATGTGTGCCGCACGCTTCGACGAGTGTGACGAAGCCGTGCGCCACATGCTGCTGGAACAAGCGCTTGCCACGTTATTGATGGCCCTGCGTGATGACGAGCGGGTGCTCAGCAGCGAAAGCTCGAATCTGGCGGCCATGCATTTGCAACGCATCGAGCACTACGTCGAACAGCAACTGGGCAATCCCGACCTGGCGCCGCCGATGATCGCCAGTGCCTGCGGCCTGTCGGTGCGCTATGTGCACAAGCTGTTCAGCGGTACGCCCTACAGTCTCGGGGAGTGGATTCGCCTGCAGCGTCTTGAGGCGGTCAACAGAGGCCTGAATGACCCCGGTTGCCGGCTGTCGATCGGTGAGCTGGCCATGCGCTGGGGCTTCAGTGACCAGGCGCAATTCACCCGCAGCTTCCGGCAACACTACGGTTGCACGGCCAGCTCGGTGCGTACTACAAACACGGATCGCCCCTGTAGTCGCTGACGAGTGAAACGAGGCTGCGAGGGGGGTACTGGGGACCAGGCAAGGTCCTGCGGACCTTATCGCAGCCTCGTGCCTCGTCAGCGACTACGAAACGTTTTCGTGGGTTTATCGCTCCAATAAATAAGGCTTTATTCCGTTTGATGCAGCTTGCTTATAAATAACGAAGTTCAATAGTTTGACTGGCCTCTATGTTCAGAGTTGAACTCATATCCAGTGTATTGACGGGGGCGATCGTCGGTGTCAGAACAAGTTCGCCGCCATAAGTTTGAAAGGCCGCGGGGATGTTCGGTCCACCCACAACACCATAACCAATCATGCCGGTCTTGACGATCTGGCCGGCTATTGAGAAATCCCAGGCAATGCCATCGGTACTGGTCAGGGTTTTGGCCGTTGAGCTGACACCGCCACTTACCGGTATGGTCGGGCCATGGGTGATGCGCAAGTTACCAATAGGGGTTCCAGCTGCATCCTGGCCCAGGCTGAATGTCGCTGCACTGGGCTGGTAGGCCCCTTCAGCCTCATGGTTATCAGTCCAGGAAGTGGCAATGATCGCTGGCCTCAGACAGGTGATATCAAAAGGAACACGTACCGCCGCAAGTCGGGTGGCGGCGTCCGGGTCGGGATTAAGATCAGCAGCCGATATCGTACGAAGATTGACCGCTGCGCCGCCATTGAGTGTCACCTCACAACCGCCCGGCAGGATTCTGCCGGTCGCTCTCAGGTCGGCAGTTGTCGCGGCAACAGCACTGAACGAAACAGCAAGTAAAGAAGCGAAGAGTAACGTTTTTTTAAGATGCATAATTATATTGCCCGTTCCATTGTCACGCCCTGCAAGAGCGCATTTATTTAAATTTCAACATTTGAAAGTTTCATCGAACAAAAAAACAAAGTGCCACTTTTGATCAGACCTCCTGCCACCAGTTACAGATAAATAATTTCAACAGTGGCACTGCCGTCCAGCTGGATCACCCGCGTACGGTCCAGGCTGTCGAGCGGCGCGATGCGGGTGGTCAACGACAACTGCCCGGAGTAGCTGGCGAATGCCCCGACCAGAGCGGTACCGGGCGCGGCAAATGCCAGCACGAAGCGGTTATCGACGATGCCATCCAGATTGGCTATCCAGTTATCACTCCCCAGTGGCCTGGAGATGGCGGCTACGGTGTGCCCGTCAGCGACCGTAGCATCACCATAGAACAGCTCCATGCTGCCAATCGGCGCTCCCCGGGCATCCTTGCCCATGCTGAAGTAATGGGGGCCGTGGGGGTGGCTGCCATAGGCCTGGTGGTTATCGGTCCATTGCAAGGCGATGGGCACCGCGTACCCGCAATTGATCTGCCAGCCGATGGTCCTCGGCGGTAGCAGCGTTTCACGGCTGCTGTCGGGGTTGAGGTCGCCATGTTGCAAGGTGCCATAGTCCACCTTGCCACCGTTATCCAGGCGGATATCACAGGCCGCGGGGTGAGTCGTGGCGCTGATGCTCAGGTCAACGCTGGCGGCGCCCAAGGCATTGCCGGCGAGCAGCATCAGGCAGCCCAGGGTCAAGCTTTTCGAGGGATGCATAGAGTCACGTGCTCCAGAATTTTATGATTGAAAGGCACACCACCGGCATGGCTCATGACCCGTTAACGTCGATGCGCAATTGCCCCTCGTGAACTTTGGCATCCCGTGAGCGCATATCGCTGAGCGGCACTTGCGGAACGATTTCAAGGCTGAGCACCAGGGCCTTGCCGCGCGCCGCGCGACCGGCTTCAACGGGCACGATGACGTCACCCGGCGCGGCAGCAAGGCTCTCGACCCCGGCACCCGTAACGCCAAGGTCACCTGGTTTGGCCAGGCCAACGGGCCGACCATCCAGTTGCGCCCTGCTCAGGCGAATGCTGACCTGCCCTTGATCGCTGAATTTCATCTGGTTGGCATGTAACGCCCCGTGCAGAGTCAACTCGATGGCCGAATCGTCCCGGCAACTGGCATTCAGGCGGATCTCGCGGCTGTCCAGCCGGTGATTGCCCTGTAGCGCCACGGCACCTGAAGGATGCTGTTGCACGCCGTAATCGAGATGGGTGTTGCTCAGCGTGATCTCGCATTCGCTGGCCAGCAACAGCGGGCTGCACACCAGTGCGGGGGCCATCAGTACTGTGCGGATGATGTCGCAAATGGTCATTTACCGGGTGCTCCCGTTGACTGCCATCAGGCTCTCGGCATCTGCGGCACAGTTGGCATTAAGGGTTTCAAAATAGCTTTCCAGGTCCTGTTCATCGGGCACCTCGAAGCTCAATTGGCAGTACTGATCGTCGCTGTGTTGTATGCGCAGCGGCCCTGCATGTTCCAGGTTGTTCAGGTAGACCTGGCCGTCATCGATGACACTGGTGATGAACCCGCCATTGGCATCCAGCACACTGGCACCCTTGGCCGGAACCCCGCCGTTGCTGTCCGTGATGTGCAACAGCACACGGCGGCTCTTGAGCACTTCGAAATCCATCTGATGCACCGAGCCACGGCTCGCAGAGAGCATCTGGTGGCCGTTTTGAATATCGATGTTGCGCGGCAAACCCTTGGTTTCCACTTGCACCCCGGTCGAGCGATAAGGGTTCAGACTGGCCACCACCGCGCGCCCGGCACTATCGGTCCACACCGGACCACTCGGGGTCTGGAGCTTGATCCCCGGCACATCGCCTACCGAGGCAATCGCAAAGCTGTCCTGTACCTGATACGGCGACAGCGTCAGGCCTTGGCCGTGGAGCACCATCGCGCCGCTGGCCCGGGCGTTGAAGCTGTTGCTGGTGTCACTGCGCGAAGCCCCGAATGACGTCTGGGCGTAGGGGGTCAGCAGGCTGGCGTTGGCGGACAACTGCTGGCTGGCGTCTTCCACTTCTCGTTCAACCGCCACGTTGTAATTGAACCGTTCAAAGCTGCTGTCATTGAAACTGGCGCCGTAACGGGTGCGATCCGAGCGCTTATTGGCGTAGGTCCGGGTACTGCGCCCGCCCCCCAAGGGCACGCTGAGTGACAGGTACATGGCGGTTTGCGGCTGGTCTTTGCGCGTGCGCCGGGGCTGGGAGTTGCGATTGAGATTGCGGCTGGTCTTTTCAACACTGGCATTGAGGTTGAAGTGTGTGAACGACTTGCTCCAGCTGGCGCTGAGGTAGTCGGTGGCATGTCCGGCAAACGACCGGGATGTCGAATAGTTGCTGTTGAAACTGCCCAGCAGCGGATCGGACCAGGTTGCCGAAACGCCGTACTGCTCCCGGCTCAGGCCACTGGGGTCGTAATCGGCATGGCGATTGGTGGTATCCAGCAGGTCACGGTAGTCACGGTTCTGGTGGGTGGTGTTGACACTGAGGCTGATTTTTTCGCTGACCCGGGTACTCAGGCTGGCACTGGCCTGGGTACCCGTCCCCTTGACCCGGGGTGCCCGGGAAACAACTGTGCGCAAGGTCAGTGCCGTGGCAGGGCTGAGCACCGAGTCCAGTTCCAGCGCAGCGGCCTGATAGTCGTTATCGGCCAGCATCGCACCGGCTGAGATCTTGTTGCTGGAACCCAGCAGCCAGCCGTCGCTGGCGGTGGCGATCAATGGTTTGACCCCTTGGTAACTGTCGAAGGTGCGCAATTTGCCGACGGAGAACGACGCGCCCGGCGTCGACAGGCTGGTGCGCACCAAAGACGCCGCCGCCACCGTGAAGCGCTGTTCCTGGCCATCGGCTTCAATGACCCGGACCTCAAGATCGGTATTGCTGTTGAGCGGCCGGATGTCCGACAGGCTGAAGGGGCCGGCGGGCACCACGGTGTTGTAGATCAATGCGCCGGCCTGACGCACTTCGACCCGGGCCTGGGTTTGCGCGATACCGTTAACCGTCGCCCCGCCCTGGCTGCTGCCTTGCAGGGCGGCTTCGGGCATCAGTTGCAAGCCGGTGATCGGTACGCCCGAGAGTACCGAGTCGCTGATATTAATCTCGCCGACCTGCAGGGTCCGGGCCTGGTCGACAAAGGTGGTCTGGCCGTAGGTGTACAGGGTCTGGAAGTCATTGCCGTTGTCATTGGCGGTAAATGACTGGCGACTGCGCACGATCCAGTCGCCGAGATTGAAACCGATCTCGGTGTTGGCCGAATGATAATTGCTCGAGTAGCTGCCCGACTTCGAGGTGTAGGTCTGCAACTCGTAATTGATCAGCCCCCCGCTGCCACCGCCCTGATAGACCCCCCGATCCTCGGCCACCGGGCGCAAGGCATCCTGGCTCACCACCAGCCGCACTTGCTGGCTGTTAGGCAGTAACTCGACTTCGGTTTGCGGGTAGGCGCCAGCAAAGTCGTAGCAAATCGCCTGAATGTCGGGGCTTTGCCCGGGATTCTTCTGCCACTGCGCCTTGGGGATTTGCAGCGCGCCCTGATCCAGTAATGCACGGTTGAAGCACAACTGGCCCTGATCATCGAACCGGGCTTCGACCTGGCCCCTGGCATTACCGTTGACCCACAAATCGACCCGTCGATTACCGGAACCGAAGCGCGGTGCGGCCGCGAAATACTGTGCCACCCCGGGGTCGATGCCCCGGTGTTTGAGCATCTGTATATCGAATTGCGCCAGCCTGTCAGCGGGCTGACCGGTGGAGGCCGTTGTCGTCTGGGCTAAGACCTCGCCACTCAGGGAAAATAACAAACTAGCCAGCAGGCTCGAACAGCTCAGGTTGCTAAACAGCGCGGTACACCCACGCGCTGCCCATGGCTTAAGAATCATCCGGGGCATCCTAAATCGACAGTGAAAAGAGGGACGATCAGTTCAGCGGTGCGCTAAACGCGTTAACGGCAAAGCCGTAGAGGCTTGCGGGGGTGAACTGCACCGACTCCACCGAGGCCGGTGTGTTGTCGGGAAGTTTCACTGACAGGGATTGCCCGGCCAGGATGTAATTGTTGGGCAATTCGGCCGCCGTCTTGCCTGGAAGCAGGGTCAGTTGCTTGGTCAAACGCACCACGTAAGGGCTGTCGTTGCTTACGTTCAGGGTGTTACCGGTACGCGTCCATTTGAGCAGCACCCAGGGATCGTTTTTCAACGCCAGGCCCTCGGGATGAATGATCACTGGCAAGTTCTGCCGTACGTTCATGGTGACGGTGGATTTGCCGTCGTTGTTCTTT
Organism: Pseudomonas versuta; assembly: GCF_001294575.1. Taxonomy (NCBI): domain Bacteria; kingdom Pseudomonadati; phylum Pseudomonadota; class Gammaproteobacteria; order Pseudomonadales; family Pseudomonadaceae; genus Pseudomonas; species Pseudomonas versuta. The sequence goes on along the minus strand of NZ_CP012676.1, from coordinate 1,974,967 downwards.
TGCGGGATACCGTCGAAGGTCACCCGTTTCAGACGCTGGGTCGTGATGGGCGTACGCGCCTGAACAATGAAGCGCACCAGCTGCTTTTGTCCGGGCTCGACGCGCATGATGGGTGGCGTAACCACCAGCAGGGTTTCCTTGTCTTCAGTAATGTTGGCCAGAGAGGTATATAACAGTGCGGCACTGGGATGAGTATTGGTGATATTGATACTGCCTTCGCCATCCGCCACTTTGACCAGAACAATAGTGGTATCCGGCGTCATGCCGGAGGCGTGTACCGACTGGAATACAAACGCCATTAACAGCAAAACAGCGCCCCGCAAAACCTTTAAGTACTGCTTGCATGTGCAAAGCATAATCAAGACCTTTATTTAACTTGCGATGCTCGACATTATTTATGTCGCGCGCACTACTGCGCCGCCCCAATAGTCATAGGGTGAGGCAGTGACAAACATACGCAGGCGTGATGATATCTGTATAAAAGTTAATACAGCGCCGGATGTCGCCCGGCGCTGTACTAAAGGTTTACTTACAAGTAAGTAAGTTCCATGGTTGCGTTGGCATCAATTGTCAGTGCAGTGCTCAGGTCCAGTGTATTGACCGGAGCGATCTGGGGTTTGAGAACAAAATTGCCGCTATAGGTGGTGTAAGGCGCCGGGGTGGTTTCACCCACTGGAGCGAAGGAGTTCACGTGGGTTTTGCTGGCCTGGCCATAAGTTGCGTCAAACCAGTCAACGCCATTAGCACTTGTGATGACATTCGCATGGGTCTCTGCACCATTGCCCGTTACGGCTACGCTTGCGCCACCGCCATGCTGGAACCACAAGTGACCAATGGGTGCGTCAGCAGTGTCTTTGCCGAGGCTGAAAAGGTTGTGATTACCAGTTATAGGGTAAATTCCGTCGGCTTCCTTATTGTCAACCCAGCTAGTGCTGAGGACCACGGGACCGGTGCAGGTGATGCTATACCCAATACTTCTGTTGCCCAATGTGGTTGGCTTGTCATGGTCTTCGTTGAGATCTGCAACATTGATATCGCCCAGATCCAGAGCTGCGCCGGTACCGATTGTCACATCGCAGCCGGCAGGAACGATCTTGCCGGTGACCAGCAAGTCGGCCGTGGTGGCAGCCATAGCACTACCCGATACAGCCAGCAGGCAGGTCACGAGCAAGGTTTTTTTCAAAGACATACAGTAACTTCCATATAAGCGCTCCGCTCCGGGAGCTTGATTGGTTGAGTGCAGCGGCGGCGATCTTACTCAATCACTTTGTTAAATAAAACAGGCGTTATGCCCAATACATAATCCGTTCAAGATAGATTAAGAATCGACGTGACAATAAATAAGAGCATTCTTATTTATTGTGATGAGCTCCTAAATACCACCCGTCATTAAGTCGCCAACCGACAGTATTCGCCATGTCCAATTCATTGAGCTTGCGGCCAAAATATTGAACTGCTTAAGTTGAGTTTTGGCCGCAACATAAAACCAGTGTCGAAATGTATTTAGGAATGTTCGAGTGCAACTAGGAGTGTTTTAAAAGTACAACTAAATATTACGCCGAAGGTATCAGGGGACGCGCCGACCTCATTCACAAAACCGTTCGCCAAGCTGCTCGCCGATCAAGCTGTCAAACATCGCCTGGGCTGCCGCCGACAATTCATGGCCGGGTTTGGTCAGTATGCCGATTGCCCGCTCGACCACCGGTTCATGCAAGGTGATGCAGCGGGCACCAAGCTCGCGCATCTGTTCGGCACACAGCGCCGGAACTGCGCTGACCCCCAGCCCGCTGGCCACCATGCGCCCCACCGTAGCCAGTTGATGGCTTTCAAACTCCACCGGCAATTTCATCTGCCGCGCCTGTAGATGTTCTTCGAGCATCACCCGTACCGCCGAGGGGCGCTGCAAGGTGATAAAGGGCTGCTCAAGCAGGGTTTGCCAGTCGATTAGCAAGCGCCCGGCCCACTCCGAGTCACTGGGCACTACCGCTACAAACCGGTCCATATACAGCGGGGTAAAGGTCAGCGACGACCCCGGGCCCGGTTCGAAAGCCACCCCCAGTTCCACTTGGCGGTCACGGACCATCTCCAGCACTTGTTCGTTGATCACGTCGTTGACCGTGACGTTGACCTTGGGGTGAAAGGTGCGAAATTTCTTGAGGATGCGCGGCAACAAATTGCCCGAAAATGACGGGATTGCTGCCAGGGTCACACGCCCGCGCTGCAGGGTGAAGCGTTGGCGCATCTCGTCCTCGGCGTTGTCCCACTCGGCAATCAACCTACGTGCCAGCGGCAATAGCGACTCACCCTCGGGGTCAGTGCCACATTGCGCGTAGTACGACTGAACAGGCGCCCGCCCAGCCCCTCCTCCAGAGCCTTGATCGTCAGGCTCAACGCCGACTGGGACAAGTGCAGCCTTTCGCAGGCCACGGCAAAGCTCAGGCTCTGGGCCACAGCGAGGAAAGCACGCATCTGTTTCACGGTCATGGGCGGGTCCTTTTGATTTATTGTTTTACTTTATCAATTAATTCACCCTAAAAATCAATTTAACAAATCAATACTGCCGGTTAACACTCTCTGCCATTGGCTAACCACCCACTACCCACAATAAAAGAGGTGTCTATGGCAGGTTTCGACAAGCGTGTGGCGTCCTACGAGGAAGCCCTGGCCGGACTCGAGGACGGTATGACCGTGATCGCCGGAGGCTTCGGTCTGTGCGGGATCCCGGAGAACCTGATCAGCGAGATCAAACGCAAAGGTACCCGTGACCTGACCGTGGTCTCAAACAACTGCGGGGTCGACGGCTTTGGCCTCGGCGTACTGCTTGAAGACCGCCAGGTACGCAAGGTGATTGCCTCCTATGTCGGCGAGAACGCGTTGTTCGAGCGTCAATTGCTGAGTGGCGAAATCGAAGTCCAGCTGACCCCCCAGGGCACCCTTGCCGAGAAAATGCGCGCAGGTGGTGCCGGGATCCCAGCCTTCTTCACCGCTACCGGAGTCGGCACCCCAGTGGCCGACGGCAAGGAAATCCGTGAATTCAAGGGCCGGCCCTACCTGATGGAAGAGTCGATCACCGGCGACTTCGCCATAGTCAAAGGGTGGAAGGCTGACCATTTTGGCAACGTGATCTACCGCCACACGGCGCAAAACTTCAATCCGCTGGCCGCCACTGCGGGCAAGATCACCGTGGTCGAGGTTGAAGAAATCGTCGAGCCCGGCGAGCTGGACCCGACCCAGATCCATACCCCTGGCATCTACGTCGACCGGATCATTTGCGGCACGTTCGAGAAACGCATCGAACAGCTCACCGAGCGCGCCTGATCCCTGCCCCCAGCCTTAAGCTCTGGATCACAGAGCACGGAGAACAACAATGGCTCTTACCCGCGAACAAATGGCCCAGCGCGTCGCCCGCGAAATGCAAGACGGCTTCTACGTGAACCTGGGCATCGGCATTCCCACCCTGGTTGCCAACTACATCCCCGAAGGCATGGAAGTGATGCTGCAATCGGAAAACGGCCTGCTGGGCATGGGCGCATTCCCGCAAAAAGGCCAAGCCGACGCCGACATGATCAATGCCGGCAAGCAAACCGTTACCGCCCGCACCGGGGCATCGATCTTCTCCTCGGCTGAATCCTTCGCGATGATTCGCGGCGGCCACATCGACCTGACCGTGCTCGGCGCCTTCGAAGTCGACGTGCAGGGCAACATCGCCTCCTGGATGATCCCCGGCAAAATGGTCAAGGGCATGGGCGGCGCGATGGACCTGGTGGCGGGTGCGGACAATATCATCGTCACCATGACCCATGCGTCCAAGGACGGAGAGTCTAAACTGCTGTCGCGTTGCAGCCTGCCGCTGACCGGCGCCGGGTGCATCAAGCGGGTACTGACTGACCTTGCCTACCTGGAAATCGATAACGGCGCATTCATCCTCAAGGAACGTGCTCCCGGGGTCAGCGTCGAGGAAATCGTGAGCAAGACCGCCGGCAAATTGATCGTCCCCGAGCATGTGCCGCAAATGCAGTTCGCCTGATTCGGCTTATTCAAAGAGCTCTGGATGCCGCCTGCATCGTGCAAGCATTGTAGGAGCGAGCTTGTCACTCTCGTGCAGAACAGCGTGAGGTCGACAATCTGGGGATCAAGTTCATCAAACCGACCCCGATGCCCCTGCCCCTGCCCCTGCGGGCACAAGGCCAACTGTAGGAGCGAGCTTGCTCGCGAGGCTCTTCGTTGAAAAGCTCGCTCCTGCAGGGGGGTTACTTGGACAGTTTTCTGATCATTGCCACGCTCAGGTACAGCCGCGGCGCTACGCTGTTCAGTTCGATGTATTCATCTTCGGCATGCAGCCCTGCCCCCACAACCCCCATGGTTTCGAGGACCGCCGGTTTGGCACTGCCCGGCACATAGGCATATCCCGCATCTGTGCCGAAACGCATGGCGATGGGCTCAACCTTCAGACCGATATCGCCATACAACGCTTGGGCCGTCTTGGCCAGGGATTCGGAGCCGTCATTTTTGGCCAGCGGCGGTCTGCCCTTGTGCAGGGTGATCACGGTTTCGGTCTCAGGGATCAGTTTGTTCTGGGCAATGCGTTTGGCGTCAGCCAGCACCCGCTCGCTCTCGGTCACGTCCGAGTAACGCATGTCCGCTTGGGCGGTCGCCAGATCGGGAATGATGTTGGCCTTTTCGCCGGCCTGGGCCATGGTCCAGTTGACTGTGGTGCCTTTGCCCGGGTCGCCCAGGTCCTTGAGCTGGACGATCTGGTGCGCCAGTTCAGTCAGGGCATTGCGACCCTTTTCCGGGGCGGAGCCCGCATGGGAGGACTTGCCCTTGACCTCCAGGCCGAGCTGGTTGATGCCATTGGTGGCCACAGTCACCGCGTCCTTGTCGGGCGGCTCGTAGGAGAAGACGTAGTCATGCTTGCGCGCCAGGTCGGCAATGATTTTTTTCGACCCGGCCGACCCCATCTCTTCGTCCGGGTTAAACAGCACGGTCAGCGTGCCGTAGTCCTTGAACTGTTGGTCCTGTAGCAGCTTGACCGCATGCAGGATCATCGCCACGCCGCCTTTGGCATCGGCAACACCCGGGCCATAGGCGCGCTCACCCTCGGTGCGAAATGGCCTTTTGGCCACCGTTCCGGGTCCGAATACGGTGTCGTAGTGCACCATCAGCAGGAAGTCCTTATCACCGGTGCCCTTGAAGGTGCCGACGATATTGTCCCCGGCCGAAGGGGTTGCCGGGCTGGTCTCGACGCTAGCGCCAAGGTCCTGCAAGCGCTTGACCAACAGCGCACTGACCTGGTCCAGGCCCGGCTTGGTGCCGGTTCCGGTATCCACCGAGACCAGGGTTTTCAGGGTGTCCAGGTAAGCAGGTTGTTCGGCCCGGGCCTGGGCCAGCAACGCTTGAGGGGTAATGTCGGCGGCGTTGACGGTCGCGCTGACAACCAGCGCCAGAACGGTGGCTGCGGTGAAGGGAAAGCGGGACAACTGCATAGGTGAGACCTCGATCCGTGACGGGTAATTATTGTTAGGGGTTCATTTGTAACCCATGTAGCGCTGCAGATGTCAGGTTCCGGCCGTTTAAACATCTCGCCGGCCAATGCCATTGGAGACGCGCAAGATATCGGCCATCACGGCGAGGGCTATTTCAGCCGGGGTCTTGCTCCCCAGACGCAGGCCGATCGGCGCATGAATGCGGGCCAGTGCCCGGGCATCAAGGCCGCCAATGCGCGCCAGGCGCTCGATTCGCTTGTCACTGGTGCGCTGCGAGCCCATGGCGCCAATGTAAAAGGCTTCGGTTCTTACCGCCTCCATCAGTGTCAGGTCATCCAGCCGGGGATCATGGGTCAGGGCCACCACCGCAGTAGCCGCGTGACAGCCACCCTCCTCGATGAAGACTGAGGGCAAGCGCGGGTGGACATGCACGCCCGGCAGTGCAAAGCCTTCAAGCACTTGGGGGCGTGGATCACAGACCACCACTTCGTAACCCAGCGCCAAGGCAAAATTGGCGCAAAACTCGGCCACCGGGGACAGGCCGGCCAGCAGCAGACGCACCACGGGCCCCACCCGGATCAATATTTCATGCGCTGCCACTTGCACCCGCGGGCCATTCACCGTGCCCGGTAAAACACGGCGGGTCAGGCCGCCCGGGGTAACGCCCCGGGTCGTTAGACACTGCCCGGTCAATGCCTGTCTGAGTAGTTCCAGATGCTCAAGTGTCTGTGGTTCGGGCGCCAGGTATTCGATCAATACTTCCAGCACGCCGCCGCACGGCAACTCAAGGGTGGGCGCCAGGCCGCCATCGCCATAACGCACCACCTGATTGACCGGGGCAAACTGCCCGGTGCACAGGCGTTCCATGAAGTCCTCTTCGACGCAGCCTCCTGACAGCGACCCGCGATGCTCACCGCTGGCCATGGCCACCAGCATCGCCCCCGGTCCTCGCGGGGCGGAACCGAAGGTTGAGAGTACGGTGCACAGCCACACCGGTTGGCCCGCGGTCACCCAGTGCTGAGCCTGCTGGATGACCTGCAAGTCAAGGGAGTCCATGCATCAACTTTTCCTTGGTGATCGGCAGCCCGCGGATGCGTTTGCCGGTCGCGTGGTACACCGCGTTGGCGATGGCGGCGGCGAGCCCGGTGATACCGATTTCACCAATGCCGCGGGCACCGAACTCGCTCAGGTTGAGGTCCGGGTAATCCAGCAGCGTGATATCGATCACGGGTTGATCGGCGTGCACCGGGACCACGTATTCGGCCAGGTTGTTATTGACCGGCAGCCCGCTGACCGGATCAAACTCGCCCGCTTCGAACAGCGTCATGCCGATGCCCATCACAATCGCCCCCTCAACCTGATTGCTGGCCGCCAGCGGGTTGACCACCTTGCCCACATCAATGGCGCTGACCACCCTCGCCACCCGCAATCTGGAGATGCCGGGGTCCCAGCGGACTTCGACGAAATGGGCGCCAAAGGAGCGGTATGACCAGGTACCGGTCTTCGCTGCGCCACTCTTGAAGGTCCCCTCGGCATGTGACAGGCGCTGCTGGTTCAGGACCTCGCAGAACGATACCCGCTGCTTGCCGCTGACCAGTTGCCCCGCCTCAACCTTGAGGGTTTCAGGCTTTTTACCGGCGAACTGACCGGCGCTCAACACCGCATACTCGCGCAGTTTGTCCAACGCCTGGCGCGTCGCGCCCGCGATGGCCGGCATCACACTTGAGGTGGCCCATGAGCCGCCGGACATGGCGCCCGGCGGGTACGCCGAGCTGCCGAGCTGAACCTCAATGCGATCCAGCGCCAACCCGGTCAACTGGCTGACGGTTTGCGCAACGATGGTATAGGTGCCGGTGCCAATATCCTGCAGGCCACACTGGGCCAGCGCCGTGCCGTCAGCACGCAGGATCACCCGCGCATCGGTTGGCACCTGGGACGCTTCCCAGTTACAGGCCCCCATGCCATAGCCAATGATTTCGTCGCCGTCACGCATTGATCCAATGGCAGGGTTGCGCTGCTGCCAGCCAATCTTTTGCGCGGCGACTTCGATGGCTTCTTGCAAGTGGTTGCTGGACCACGGCAGGCCGACGCTTTCGTCCATGGACGCCATGTTCAGCAGGCGAAAATCCATGGGGTCGATCCCTGCGGCCTCGGCCATTTCATCAATCGCCGATTCCAGGGCAAACAATCCCGGCGCCGCACCGGGGGCACGCATGGAGGTGGGTGTGCCACGGTTGACCGGCACATTTTTGTGACTGACCAGTACATTCGGGCAGGAATACAGGCTTTTGCTTACAGAACCGCAAGGCTCGGTGTAGGCGTCGGTGGTGGAGGTGCTGTTGTGCGATTCATGGCGCAGCGATACCAGTTTGCCGATGCTGTCGGTGGCCAGCCGCATGCGCTGCGAAGTCTCTGCCCGGTGCCCCGACGTAGTGAACATCTGTTGGCGTGGCAGCATCAGCTGGACCGGCCGGCCGCTGACTTTCGCCGCTGCGCAGGCGGCGATGGAATGCGGCCAGGGCCAGAGTTTGCTGCCGAATCCAGAGCCAATAAACGGCGCCCGCACTTCAACCCGGTCCGGCGGCAAATCGAACACGTTGGCCAGCACATTGCGGTGATTGACCACGCCCTGAGTGCTTTCATAAACAAACAGGCGGCCGTCCTCCCACCATGCAGTGGTGGCGTGCATCTCCATCGGGTTGTGGTTTTCCACGGGGGTGGTGTAGGTCACGTCAATGGATCTGGCAGCCGAGGCATACGCCGCTTGCGGGTCGCCCCGGGTATGGCCTGCCCCGCCATCCTTGCCCTGATGGGTGGCCATGGCTTCGGCCAGGCTCCTGATCGGTTCGCCAACCTCGTACTCGACCATGACCCTATAGGCTGCTGCTCTGGCCTGCTCAAAACTCTCGGCCAGCACCAGCGCCACAAACTGGCCCGGATAAGACACCCGCTCATCTTCAAAGGGTGTACGAAACTCATCGACCTTGCTGGCACTGAGGATCTGCGCCATGTCCATGGCCGCCGCAGGCGTACGATAGAGCTTGGGGCAGTTGCCATGATGCAGCACGCTGATCACCCCCGGCATCGCGGCTGCCTGCCGGTCATCGATGTTGCAAATACGGCCGTGGGCAATGGTGCTGTAGACCCCATAGGCATACAGCATGCCGGGTCGGGGGTGCTCGGCTGCGTAACGTGCCGCGCCGCTGACCTTGAGCCGGCCATCAATCCTGCGTTGAGCAATACCGATAATTGGCGGGTTCATAGTGACTCCTGGGTGGTGAGGTCACGAAGATTGCGCACAATCACCTGTTGCCCGAGCGGGATCTTGAACCCGTTATGTTCATAAGGCCGCGCATCTTGCATGGCCAGCGCGGCGACCCGGGCAAAGGTATCCGCTGACACCTTTTGCCCGGCCAGACTGTTTTCGGCCTCAACCGAACGCCAGGGTTTGGTGCCTACGCCGCCCAGGGCAATCCGGGCCTGAGTGATGAGCTGTCCTTGCAGCACCAGGATGATGGCGCTGGAGGCCAGGGCAAACTGGTAGGAGCTGCGGTCGCGCAGTTTCAGATATGAGGAGCGGCTGCCGGGCAGCGGTGCGTCCAGCGTCACATGGGTAATCAGTTCGTGCTCAGCCATGGCGTGCTCAAGCCACGGGGTTTCGCCGGGCAATAAATGAAACTCGCCAAAATCGACATCCCGGGTACTGCCATCGCGACTTTGCAAGGTGACTTGGGCGCCAATGGCGGTCATGGCCACACACATGTCCGAAGGGTGGGTTGCGATGCAGTGATCACTGGTGCCCAGCACGGCATGCACACTGCGATTCAGACCGCTGATGGCAGCACAACCGGAACCGGGTTCGCGCTTGTTACAAGCCGAGACGCCATCGCGAAAGTAGTTGCAGCGCACCCGCTGCATTACATTGCCGCCGGTGCTGGCCTTGTTGCGTAACTGCGTGGACGCGCCGGCGAGAATGGCCTGGGCCAGCACCGGGTAACGCTCACGCACCAATGGATGGCACGCCAGTTCGGTGTTGCTGACCAGGGTGCCGATACGCAAGCGACCGTCCGGCAATGCCTCGACTTGCTTGAGCGCCAGCTGCCTGAGGTCGACCAGATGATCAGCCGGCATCACATCCAGCTTCACCAGGTCCAGCAACGTGGTGCCACCGGCCAGATAAAAACTGTGGGGTTGAGTAGACGCATGCTCGATGGCCTGGTCGGGAGAACCGGGACGTACATAGTCAAAGGTGCGCATCAGACGTCCCTGCCCATTTTGGTCCGCGCCGACTGCACGGCCGCCAGAATATTTTTGTAGGCGCCACAGCGGCAGATATTGCCGCTCATGGCCTCCCTCACGCTGGCGTCATCGGCCGCAATATTCGGGTCATTGAGAAGGGCGACGGCACTCATGATCTGCCCCGGGGTGCAGTAACCGCACTGAAACGCGTCATGCTCCCAAAAGGCTTCCTGCACCGGGTGCAGCCGGTCCCCTTCGGCCAGGCCTTCGATGGTGGTAATGCTGTCGCCCTCATGCTGCACCGCCAGTGACAGGCAAGAGTTGATCGCCTCACCATTGACCAGCACGGTACAGGCACCGCACTGGCCATGATCACAGCCTTTTTTGGTTCCATACAGGTGCAAGCGGTCGCGCAGCACGTCCAGCAAAATCGCGTTGGCCGGTGCCACGAGGGAATGTGATTGACCGTTGACCTGCAGGATGACGGGTTGCTCGCCGAGTGGTGCAAGTGCGTTCGGGTTTGTCATCAGGATCACCTTGAGCGTGGGGGGCTGCGCATGCAGAACCTACTTGGTCAGGACTTTGGCGTCCTTGCTGCGTATCTCCTTGATCACCGAGTTGACCCGGTTGACCAAGACGTAATGCCCGCTGATTTCAACCCATTGCTCGGTATCGGTGGGTTGCGGCAGCCCCTTGGCTTTCCAGTTTTTTATCGCGGCCGTGTCGCGGGTGTATTGATCCGGTGCCTTGTCGCCTTTGCCATAGCAACTGCTCAGGTCCATGGACTCGGCCAGGATCTGACCCGGTTTGCAGTCACTGGCCTTGTCATCGTCAGCCTGTGCTGCGAAAGGCACTGCACACAGAAGACCGGCCAATATTGATGCAGAAATAATGCTGCGCATGTTCACCTCGTTGTGGTTACCGGCCAGACGCCGGTTTGGGGTATAGAAACGGTGGACCCGTGCAGCACGGCTAACGTTCCCTTTACCTGAATCAGGCTTTCCCTGGCGTGTGCTTTGCCGGTCGGGGTTTGAGGATGCGACCACTGATTACGGATTCCGGCCGCTGAGTGAGCACATCAAAATCGGACTCCGCTCTAGCGGCATCGTCCTGGTGCTTGATCAAAAACCAGAGTTGCTTCTTGCCCTCTTGCTGTGAACGCACCAGGCTCCAGCTACCTTGCAGCTTGTGGCCCTCGAGTTCGAACTGCAGCCTGCCTTTTTTGAAAGATTCGACCGGGTCGCCAACGGGCTTCCACACCCCGCGATCCCAGACAATCACATCCCCTGCCCCATAGTGGCCTTCAGGGATATGGCCTTCGAACGCGGCGTAATCCAGTGGATGGTCCTCCACTTGCACCGCCAGACGCTTGACCTGAGGGTCCAGGCTTGGTCCTTTAGGCACGGCCCAGCTTTTGAGTGTGCCCTGCAGTTCAAGGCGAAAGTCGTAGTGCAGATGGCTTGCGTCATGCTTCTGGATACAGAACTGCAAGGCATGGGGAGGCGATGCCTTTTTTGCAGCGCCAGAGGGTTCGGGCGTGCCCGTAAAATCGCGTTTTTCTTGGTAATCATCCAGGGTGTCATTCATGGCGGATCCTCTTTTTTTCGTTGCCAAAATCCTCGGCCGTGACTGCCCCTGATTCCGTAGTCGCAGCCTCGTGCCTCGTCAGCGACTACGCCACGTTGCGTTGCGTATCGCTGTGGTTAGCCACGCAGGACCGCAGGCCAGCGTGATGGGTCGGAGAGTCACGGCCCCGCACGAGTTCCTTCTATTTCTCGACCGCAGCGGTTTGGAGCATCCTTTCCAGGAACATCGCCAGGCCGACTTCTTCTGCCCTCAGCCCCTTGCGCACTCTGGGCCGGGGCAGCTCGGCCAGGGCCCCGGCGACAAACCCTTCAAGCACCGCCGGGTGGATGTAGCACTTGCGGCAGACAGCCGGCGTGTTGCCCAAATGCAGGGCCACGCTCTTGACCATGTCCACCACATGCCGTTTGGCATCGGCCTCGGGTTGCCATTGCAGCTCGCGCAACACCGACAACGCCAGCGCACTGCCGGCCCAAGTGCGGTAGTCCTTGGCCGTGAAATCAGCGCCGGTGAGGCTGTGCAGGCAGGCATTGATGTCGGAAGAACTGACAGTGTGGCGCTCGCCATTGTCGTCCAGGTACTGAAACAGGTTTTGCCCCGGAATCTCCAGGCAACGCTTGATGATCCGCGCCACACGCCGGTCCCTGACTGAAATGTCGTGCTCGACCCCGCTTTTACCGCGGAAGCGGAACTTGATGGTGCTACCGCTGACTTCGACATGACGGCTGCGCAGTGTGGTCAGGCCATAGGATCGGTTGTCCCTGGCGTACTGGCTGTTGCCGACCCGGATCAGCGTCGCATCGAGCAGGGTAATCACCGTGGCCATGACTTTCTCGCGGCTAAAGCCGGGGGCAGCCAGCAGGCTGTCCAGCTGCCGGCGCAGTTTGGGCAGGGCCAGGCCGAAATCGCGCAGCCGGGAATATTTATCGGCATCGCGCACTTCCCGCCAGCGCACGTGATAACGGTACTGTTTGCGCCCCCGGGCATCGCGGCCGGTGGCCTGCAAATGGCCACGGGGGTCCGCGCAAATCCAGACATCGGTATAGGCCGGAGGCACTGCCAGAGCATTGATCCGGCGGATTTCATCCGCATCGCCGATACGCTGGCCGGCCCCGTCGAAGTAAGCAAACTTGCCACGCAGTTTCTTGCGGGTGATACCTGGCAGCGTGTCATCGACATAGTGCAGGTCAGACGGCAACAGCTCGGACATGGCGATCATCCTGTACGGCAATTAATGGGCCCTTAAAACCATGGACCACAGCGGTTGGCGGACGTGCCGAGAATTTATCCGGGAGGGCCTACAGGATCTCGTTCAGCAGGTTGAACACCGTGAGTTTCACCGCGCTGTTCAGGTCTACCCACGCCAGGCCGGTGGTTGCACGATAGCTGCCCAAATCCAGCGGCCTGGAGATGACATTAGCCGGTAATGCACGCCCGGCATTGGCCGGTAACAGGCCGATGCCGAGTCCGGCGGACACCAGTGCCAGCATGGTGGTGAACTCCCCCAGTTCCGAGGCCATTTGCAGCTGCACGCCATGGCTGTTGAGCGATTGCATCAGCTCATCGTAGAAGCCCGGCGCATAGCGCCTGGCCAGAACAAACACCGGCACTTGGGCCAGTGCGCTGGCAGGTACCGAGTCATAGGCGGCCAACGGGTGCTCGCCCGGCAGCGCAAGGATGAAGGTCTCCTGCAGCACCTCGCGGGTTTGAATGCCGGGGATGACGGCAGGCAAGCGCATCAGCCCGAAATCCAGCTGGCCGATTTTCAGTGCAGTGGCCTGGTCCGGCCCCGGCATGTCCTTGAGTTCCAGCTCAACCCGCGGCAACCGCCTGTGCAATGCCCGCACCAGGGCGGGCAGCAGGTGCGGTAACACCGAGGACACAAAACCAAAGCGCACCCGGCCGATCTCGCCGCGCCCCGAAGCTCTGGCCACATCCGCGGCATGGGCGGCTTGATGCAGGGTGGCCCGGGCTTCAGGTAGAAATACCGCCCCCACTTGCGTGAGCATCACCGAGTGGCGGTTGCGCTCGAACAGGCGTACGCCCAGCTCTTCTTCGAGGAGTTTTATTTGCGTGCTCAGGGCCGGTTGCACGATGGACAGCCGTTGTGCAGCGCGGCCGAAATGAAGCTCTTCGGCCAGGGTCACAAATGATTTCAGATGTTTGATTTCCAACGATTTGCTCCGCTTTGCCAGCCTCTGAATGTGGTGATCAAAGTATTTGATCACCACATCAACAATTACGATTGGACGCTGTCCCCGGCCTGGGGTGAAGTACCGTCCGGGCCCACGAACATAATAAACGGCCCGGGAGAACAGCATGTCATTCAATATCACGAGCTTCCAGCTCAATGGGCGCAGGGCTTTGATCACCGGTTCCGGAAAAGGCATTGGCCTTGAACTGGCCCGGGGTCTGGGCGCAGCCGGGGCAACAGTGGTGATCAATGATCGAAATATCGAAAAAGCCAGCCAGGTCGCCAGCCAATTACGCGATGAAGGTATCAGTGCAGAGTTCGCAGTGTTCGACGTTACCGATCGCGAACAGCTGTTTGCCGCCATCAACACCTTTGAGGCCGAGACCGGGGCCATCGACATCCTGATCAACAACGCCGGGATCCAGCGCCGCGCGCCCCTAGAGGAGTACGACGCCAATGACTGGCATGACCTGATGCGGGTCAACCTGGATGGTGTGTTCCATGTGTCCCAGGCGGTTGCCCGGCACATGATTGCCCGTGGCCGCGGCAAGATCATCAACATCTGTTCAGTACAAAGCGAACTGGCCCGGCCAACTATCGCGCCTTATGCCGCGTCCAAGGGTGCGGTGAAAATGCTCACCAAAGGCATGTGTGCCGAATGGGCGCGCCACGGGATTCAGGCCAATGGCCTGGCACCGGGGTACTTTGCCACCGAGATGAACCGCGCCCTGGTGGATAACCAAGAGTTCAGCGAGTGGCTGTGCAAACGCACACCCGCAGGACGTTGGGGCCAGGTCGAGGAGTTGTGCGGCGCGGCGGTATTTCTGGCCTCCCCTGCCTCGGACTTTATTAACGGTCAAACCCTGTTTGTGGATGGCGGCCTGACCAGCGTTGTATGAACCCGCAGCTGAAAAAAACAATAACAGGGGACACCCATGAGCACCTTTGAACAAGCGCCACTGGCGCGCGATGCCATCACCCGGGGCAAGGGTTTTGCACCCAGGCGCTGGCTGTATCTGATTCCGCTGATTTTCATCACCTATAGCCTCGCTTACCTGGACCGGGCCAACTACGGCTTTGCCAGTGCTGCCGGGATCGAGCAGGACCTGGGCATCACCAAGGGCATGTCTTCGCTGATCGGCGCCCTGTTCTTCCTCGGGTACTTTTTCTTCCAGGTACCCGGAGCGATCTACGCGCAGAAATACAGTGTGCGCAAACTGGTGTTCTGGAGCCTGATCCTCTGGGGTTTGTGCGCCATGGCCACGGGGCTGGTGACCAATATCCCGATGCTGATGATCATTCGGGTATCGCTGGGCATTGTGGAAGCGGCCGTGATGCCGGCGATGCTGATTTTTATCAGCAACTGGTTTACCCGCAAGGAGCGTTCCCGGGCCAATACCTTTTTGGTACTGGGCAACCCGGTGACCGTGCTGTGGATGTCGGTGGTGTCCGGGTACCTGATCCAGGCCTGGGGCTGGCGCGAGATGTTTGTGATCGAGGGCGCGCCTGCCGTGCTGTGGGCGTTTGTCTGGTGGCGCATGGCCCGGGACAAGCCCGAGCAGGTCAGCTGGCTGACCCGGGACGAGAAGACCCAACTGGCCGCGACCCTTGCAGATGAACAGAAGGGTCTGCAGCAGGTGCGTAATTACCGTCAGGCGTTTACCAGCCCGATCGTGATTCAGCTCTGCTGTGTACACGCGCTTTGGAGTATCGGTGTGTACGGCTTCATCATGTGGTTGCCGACCATTATCAAACAGGCTGCGGCAGCCGACATTGTGACGGTGGGCTGGCTGAGCGCAGTGCCGTACGTGGCCGCCGTTGCAACCATGCTTGCCGTGTCCTGGGCCTCGGACAAAACCCAGCAACGCAAACACTTTATCTGGCCGCTACTGGCGCTGGGGGCTCTGGCGTTTTTCTGCTCGTACCTGCTGGGCTCTTCGCACTTCTGGCTTTCGTTTGTTTTGCTGTGCATTGCCGGTGCGGCGCTTTACGCCCCTTACGGGCCGTTCTTTGCACTGATCCCGGAACTGCTGCCGGCCAACGTGTTCGGCGGCGCCATCGGCCTGATCAATGCCTGCGGGGCGCTGGGTGCCTTTGTCGGTTCATGGATCGTGGGCTATCTGATCGGTCTGACCGGCAATCCGGGTGGCGCTTATATCTTCATGACGGTCGGGGTTCTGTCTTCTGCATTGCTGATGGCATGGATCAAGGTACGGCGATAAGTCTGTAGGTGCTGCCCTGTAGGAGCGAGCTTTTCCTCGCCGAGCTGAAGTGCTCACGAGGCAAGCTCGCTCCTGCATAGGTTCGTCAGGGATGACATTGCAGCTAGAAACGTTATAAGGTAACGACACCTTATACTTTCATTGTCTGTGACCCCCCTTCATGCCAACCGTACCCCAAGCCTCACCCTCAGCTCAGCGCCTGCTGTCCATTGATGCCCTTCGGGGTCTGGTTATCCTGTTTATGCTGCTGGACCACGTGCGCGAGACTTTCTTCCTGCACCGTCAAGTGGCTGACCCCATGAGCATCGACAGCACCGAGCCGCTGCTGTTTCTCAGCCGTACCCTCGCTCACCTGTGTGCCCCGGTGTTCGTGTTACTTACCGGACTGTCGGCGTACCTGTACGGCGAAAAATATCAGGGCAAGCGTGACGTCTCGGCATTTCTGTTCAAGCGCGGCCTGTTTCTGGTGGTGCTGGAGTTAACCCTGGTGAATTTCGCCTGGACCTTCCAGCTCCCGCCGTCGGTCATTTACCTGCAGGTGATCTGGGCCATCGGGTTAAGCATGATCGCCCTGGCGGCGCTGGTGTGGCTGCCACGGCCGGTCCTGTTAGTGCTCGCCATTGGCATCATCGCCGGGCATAACCTGCTCGACACGCTGCACTTTGCTGCAGCTTCGGCGCTGCATGTGCCTTGGGCGATTTTGCATGACCGGGGCTGGATCGAGTTTTCCGACACCCTGCGTTTGCGCACTTCCTACCCGGTATTGCCGTGGATCGGCGTGATTGCCCTGGGCTACTGCATCGGGCCCTGGTTCGCCCGTTCTGCTTCGGCGGCCGTGCGTCAGCGTTATCTGTTGCTCGCGGGTGCTGGCGCGCTGCTGGGGTTTGTCGCGCTGCGTTTGCTTAACGGTTACGGCGAGGCGCAGTGGGTGGCGCATGACCATCCGGTGCAGACGCTGATGAGTTTTTTCAACATCACCAAATATCCGCCTTCGCTGCTGTTCCTGACCCTGACCCTGGGTGTCGGCCTGTTGCTGTTACTGGCCTTTGAACGGGTCCGACAAGGCAAATGGATCGCCGTGCTGGCCGTGCTGGCCGTGTTTGGCGCCGCGCCGATGTTCTTCTATCTGCTGCACTTGTATGTGCTCAAAGTGCTGTATCTGCTGAGCGTGGCCCTGTTTGGTCTGAATCAGGGCAGCTACTTCGGGTTCGAGGCTATGGGGCCGGTATGGCTGACGGCGGTGTTGCTGGCAGCTGCGCTTTACCGGCCAGTGCGCTGGTTTGCCGGGCTTAAAGCCCGGCGCAGAGATATTTCCTGGTTGAAATATCTCTGATACGAGCAGCGATTTCTGGCGGTTCAACTAACATGCGCCCGTCAATCCCCTTTACTCCGTTACAGGTTCCGTAATGACAGCTGTCCATACTCGCTCGGCGATCCTTCTGGCTCTCGCAAGCCCCCTGGCCCTGGCCGACTCCGCGCAATCACAGTCCGCCGGCTTGATCGATGACAGCACCTGGAGCCTGGTCAACCGCACGGTTTACGACAGCCGCGAGTATCGCCACGGCGCCCGCAACAGCGGAGCTCGCAATGCCTATAAACCGCGCGCGGAACGCAATGGCTATGCCGAGGAATGGGCCTACGGGTTGATGGGCACGTTGCAATCAGGTTTCACCCAGGGCCTGATCGGGGTCGGGGTGGATGCCCACGCCTACCTTGGCGTCAAACTGGACAGTGGGGGTGGCCGCGCTGGCAAGGCGCGCCTGCTGGGTCTGGATAACGACGGCTACCCCAAGGACAACTTCGGCCGTGGCGGTGCGGCGATAAAACTGCGCATGTCGGACACCGTGCTGTCCTGGGGCGAACAACGGGTCAAAACCCCGGTGTTCAGCTCATCCGACAGCCGCCTGCTGCCGGAAACCGCCACTGGAGTGTTTTTGACCAGCAATGAATTAAATGCCCTGAAGATGGTCGGCGGGCATTTCACCGGGAGCACCGACCGTAACGCCAGCAGTCACGACCAAGGCTTTGTGGTCAATTACTCCAACGGCCCCAAAGGTGATGCCTTCGACCTGGCCGGGGTAGTCTATACGCCGAGTAAAAATCTCAGTGCCAGCCTGTACAGCTCGCGCTACGAGGACACCTGGAACCAGCACTATCTGGGCGCCCTGTACAGCCAGGCGATTGATGAGAACCACTCGCTGACGTTCAACTTCAACCTGTATCGCACCACCGATGAAGGCAAGGCGCTGTCAGGCAATATCGACAACACCACCTGGAGCCTGATGAGCACCTACGCTCAGGGCCCCCACAGTTTCAGCCTGGGTTATCAGAAGGTGCATGGCGATACGCCGTTCGACTATGTGACACGGGGAGCGATTTTTCTCACCAATGCCGTACAGCTGTCTGACTTCAACGCGCCAAACGAACAATCGTGGCAGGCCCGTTACGACCTGGGGATGACGCCGTGGGGCATGCCCGGCCTGGTGTTCAGCGCTGCGTATGTGCGGGGCAGCCAGATCGACGGCAGTCATGTTGACCCCCGTGGCGGCTATGCGTATCTGGGGTATGGCAAGGGCGGGAAACACTGGGAGCGTGACCTGGAAGCACGCTATGTGATTCAGAGCGGTACCGCGAAGGGCACCATCCTGTCACTGCGCCATAACGTGCATCGGGGCAATACAGCCCAGGCCGAACTGGATACCGATCAGATCCGGCTGGCCGTTGAATACCCGCTGACCGGACGTTTTTAACGGCCGGGCGCACTGACTATGGGCGACTGGACTCTAGGAGCGAGCTTGCAGATCCTGTGGGAGCCGGCTTGCCGGCGATGGCGGTGAGTCAGCCAATACAATCCGGCGCCATCGCGAGGCAAGCTCGCTCCTACAGTGGGGGTTAGTGATGCATGGCGCCGTGGTCATGCATGTCCATCTGCATGCTGTTCAGGGCGCGGGCCTTGGCCGTGACTTCAATGGCTTCTTTGACCCCTTTGCTGTCTTCGACGATCAGGGTCAGCGGTACGGTGTCACCCTCTTTGATCTGCCCCGTCAGGTCCATCAGCATCACGTGGTAGCCCTCTGGGTCAATGGCGACGGTCTTGCCGGCCGGCAATGCCACCGAGGGTACTGCGTGCATGCTCATCACGTCATTTTTCATTGTCGACTCATGGATCTGCACCGTTTTGGCAACCGGGGATTTGACTTCGACCAGCTTGCTGTCGGTACTGGCGGTGATGTGCATGAAGGCACCGCTCGAAGGCTGGCCGGCAACGGTCGCGCGGACCCAGGCATCATCGACCACGGTTTGCGCTGAAACATGCAGGCTCATGCCCAGCAGGGACAGCAACAGATACTTGACGGGTTTCATAGGAATGGCTCATTCAAAGGTGCGTTAGATCAGCAGACTGACATGACGGTGAGCAGGTCTTCGGTGCACTGCTTGGCCGACAGCGAAGGTGACAGGCCCATGCGCAGCACGCCACGGGAATCGAAGACGAAACTGGTGGCGGTGTGCGACAGGGTATAGGAGTCCCCGGTAGGGATTTTCTCGTAAAAAACCTTGAATTCCTTGGCCGTGGCCGCTGTTTCTTCCAGGGTGCCGGACAGCGCGATAAACGTCGGATCGAAGGCTTTTACATAGGCATCGAGCATGGCGGGCTTGTCACGTTCGGGATCGAGGGTGATAAACACGACCTGCAACCGGTCACCGTCGGGGCCCATCATTTTCTTGGCCTGGGCAGCACGGGCCAGCGCAGTCGGGCATACGGCCGGGCACTGGGTAAAGCCGAAGAAAATCATCGGCATCATGCCGCGGAAACTGCCCAGCATCATTTCGTTGCCATCGACGTCCCGCAGCTTGAACTTGCGCCCCAGGATTTCATTGCTCAGGTCTTTTGCGTACTTGTATGACAAACCGCTGCCCATGTCGCAGCCGGCAAGCAAACCGAGACCGAGCACGCCAAGTCCTGCAACCACATGGCGGCGAGTCAGTAATTCATTCATGTATGAGGTTCCTTTAAGCGGCTTTTATTACCAATAAAAGCCTTCACCCGGCGCAGTACGCGGTAGGTGTGTGCGCTGCCCGGGCCTTAGGCTCAAGTACGCACGATTGCTGTGGGGTAGACGCGTTTCATGGGCGCCAAATTTAACACTCTCACCTGCGGCCCGCACGGCCGGACTGCCCCGCGGTAGTGCACATGATCGCTCGCAGCCAGCCAAACCGGGCGATAACGGGGCGACCTGCGACATATCGCCTCAGGTCAGGTTTTTCCCCCCGAAACAGGCTGAATGCCCTGCCCGCCTGGCGAGTCGCGATAAAGAGCTGAGGTCAAGCCTGCGGGGCCTGTCAGTGCTCGCGAATACGTATCAACTTGTAAGCAAGATCATGACCGGGAACACAATGCCCGGCATATTTTTCACATCCACTTCACCTCGCCGCCACCTGTCGCCCTCTAATGTGCCCGCCATAAATCACGCCCATCAGGGGCTCGCAGGTGCAAGCATGGTAGCTGTCGTTGCTCAACATCCCTCATCCGGTCATCTTCAGCGCTGGGCCGTGCCTGCGCTGCTGCTGGCCTTTTTCCTGTTTTATCTGCTGCCATTAATGACCCATGGGTTATGGACGCCTGACGAAACCCGCTATGCCCAGGTCAGCCAGGGCATGCTCCACAGCGGCAATTGGGTCGCGCCGCATTTTATGGGCCTGCGCTACTTCGAAAAGCCGGTTGCCGGCTACTGGATGATCGCCGTCGGGCAAGCAGTGTTCGGCGAAAACCTGTTTGGCGTGCGGATTGCCTCTGCGCTGGCGAGCGGCCTGAGTGTCTGGCTGGTATGGCTGATGGCCCGGCGACTGTGGAATGACCCGCGCAAAACCTTTGCCAGCGCCCTGCTCTACATGAGTTTCGGCCTGGTTGCCGGTCAGGCCGGTTATGCCGATCTGGACCCGCAATTCACCTTTTGGGTCAACCTCAGCCTCGTGGCGTTATGGTTCGCCCTGGACAGCCACAGCCGCCGTGGGCGCTTGTGTGCCTGGGCCATGCTGGGCATTGCCTGTGGCATGGGCTTTATGACCAAAGGCTTTCTGGCCCTGCTGTTACCGGTTTTGATAGGCATACCCTATGCACTGTGGCAGCGGCGATTTAAGGATTTATTGATCTACGGCCCACTGGCGATTTTGCTCGCGGTGGCGCTGTGCTTGCCCTGGGCATTGGCAATACAGCATCAGGAACCGGATTTCTGGCAGTTTTTTTTCTGGAACGAACACGTTCGCCGTTTCAGCGCCACCAATGCCCAGCATACGCAGCCCTGGTGGTTCTATTTGCCGCTGCTGTTCGCTGCCTGCCTGCCATGGGCCGCTTTGCTGCCCTCAGCCCTGATCGATGCCTGGAAGCATAAACACCGGCCCGCCTTTGGATTTCTGTTGCTATGGCTGTTGCTGCCTCTGGGTGTGCTCAGTTTGAGCAAGGGCAAACTGCCAACTTACATCCTGCCTTGCCTGCTGCCACTGGCGTTGTTGATGGGCCATGGGTTGATCTCGTGGCTGAACCAGGGCCGCGGGCGGCTGATCCGGATCAACGGCCTGCTCAACGTGCTGCTGGGCGTGGCGGGACTGGGGGGACTGATTTATTTGCAGGCCTACCGACCGGTTTATGACAGCAGCGAAATGTTCAGCCTGTCACTGGGTTTTATCCTGCTCACTGGCTGGATCCTGGCCAATGCCTTGCAAGCCCTGCGGCCGTTGAAGCTTTGGGCCGCTGCGGCGCTGGGCATCGGGCTGCTGGTGGCCTTGTTACCGGCAGCGATGCCGAATGACATCATCAACAGCAAAATGCCGGACCAGTTCATTGCCGAACATCTGCAAGAGCTGGTCGGGGCCGACACCTTGCTCAGTAATGATCTGGGCGCTGCTTCAGCCCTGGCCTGGCGTCTGGGCCGGCCTGAGGTAAACCTCTACAACACCACCGGCGAGCTTAAGTACGGGCTGGATTATCCTGATTCAGCAGCGCGTCAGGTTGATATCGATAGCATCGCCGGCTGGATGAAAACGGCGCGCCAGCGCGGGTCTGTCGGTGTGGTGATGCGCATCCATTCGGCACTTGAAGTGCACGAAGTCGAACTGCTGCCCCTGGGTGGCAAACGCTACGAGCGCGGCAACCTGGCGATTTACATCTTCCCTAAGGATAAGCCTGAATAATGATGGCCATTAATCGTTGGAGCCCGGAGCGCCGGGCCTTGCTGATGTTGTTGGCGGGCTCGGCATTGATTCTGTTGCTGGGGTTGGGCTCGCGGGAGCTTTGGGGGCCAGAAACCCGCTGGGCCAACATCGCCCTGCAGATGCTGCAGAGCGGTGATTATCTGGACCCGTACCTCAAAGGCTCGCCCTACTACGATAAGCCGCTGCCATCGTACTGGCTGATAACGGCGACTGCCGGACTGACAGGGGGCTTGAATCACTGGTCACTGCGCCTGTCTTCGGTGATCGCGGCGTGGCTGAGTATCTGGCTGGTCTATCTGATCGGCGAGCGCCTGTTTCGCAAAGGTACTGGCCTGATAGCGGGCTGGATGCTGGCCACGACCTTTTACTTTGTGTTTTGGGCACGGGTGGCGACGGCCGACATTTTAACCGTGTGCGGCCTGCTGGCAGCCGTCTGGTGGTATTGGCGCGGCCCGCAGGACACCCGTTTCAGCCGCTATTGCGTGTTTTTCCTGTTGCTGGCCCTGACGTCCCTGCTCAAAGGCTTGATCGGTTTTATCTTGCCTGGCCTGGTGTTGCTCCCCCATCTATTGAGCGAGCAGCGCTGGAAGCGTCATCTCAATCTGCGGCTGGTCATGGCCCTGATTGTTGCGGCAGCTGTTTACATGCTGCCCTTTGTCCTGTCGCACTTGTATGGCGCCAAGACCTATGGCGAAAGCGGCCTGAGCCTGGTGCTGCGGGAAAACGTGGTGCGCTTCTTTCAGCCCTTCGACCATATGGGGCCAATTTACACCTACCTGCTGTATCTCCCGGCCTACACCCTGCCCTGGGCGCCGTTTTGGATGATCGGCCTGTGGGTTGCCTTTCGCCGCTGGCGTCACATCGAACCCAATACCCGTTGGCTGGTATGGGGGCTGGGGCTGTTGTTTGTATTCTTCACCGCCAGCGGCAGCCGGCGCAGTTACTACGTGTTGCCGCTCGTACCCTTTGCCCAGCTGTTGGCGGCCTGGTGGGTGAGCGAACGAATCGCCCAACGCAAGAGCGCGGGCCGGCGCTGGAACATCGGTTTTGGGCTCGGCGCTCTGGTCGTGTTGCTGGTGCTCGGGGTGTTTTACCCCTGGTCCAATGGCGGCGGCGGGGTCATTCAGTTCGGCCAGGACGTCAAGGCCCGTGCAAGTGAGCAAGCGCCCTGGGATGAGTGGCGGATGGTGATGATCGATGTCGACAACAAACTGCCCATGTATGTACAGAATCAGGGCCAGCCGTTCTATTTTGTCGACTCGGGCCAGGACTTCCCCAGGGAAGGCGACAGCGCGGGGTTGATGGCATGGCTGGATAAAACCAGCGGCGAGCATTTCAATCCACAGCGCACGTTGATTTTTGCTCAGTACCGCAATGGAGACGCCCTGCCCCTGGGCTATCTGAGCGTCGATCATCAGACGGTTACCAGTCAGCCTGCCAATGGCGAGCGTTTGCTGCATCGACGGGAAGAAGGCAGCGTGGCGTACATTCCGGGTACCCCTTGATCAGTGCTGGCGGGCAGGCCTGCCCGCCAGCAATCAATCAGAGAATCCTGTACAGCAACCGTTCGATCCGTACCCGGCTGACCCGGCGCAGAAATTTGGCCACGGCTGGCGGGTAATCAGGCAGTGTTTCAAGGTTCTTGAAGCTGTCTATGCGCCGGGTGTTGGCAAAAATCGCCGCCAGTTCCTTGCTGCGCGGCTCCAGCAGTTCGCGGCGCGGATCATCGATCAACAAGCCGTTTTCCAGATCCAGACGGAACGCTCGCGGGTTCAGATTGTTGCCGGTCAGCAAGGTGTAGCGGTCATCGACCCACATGCCCTTGAGGTGGAAGGTGTTGTCGGCGTCGCGCCACAGGTGCAGGTTCAACAAACCGCTATCGATCATGCGCTGATGGCTTTTGGCAAACCGGCGCAAGCTTAGCTCGTACAGGTAAGGCAATGCCGCGATGACCTTGAACGGCTCGCTCGGCGGGATATAGAAGTCGTTGGCGGTCTTGTCTCCGACCACGATATCGATTTTTACCCCGCGCTCCAGGGCCCGGTTGATTTCGCGGGTCACGGGTAGCGGCAAGTTGAAATACGGTGTGCAAATAGTCAGTTGTTGCTGACTGTTGGCAATCAGTTCGCAAATCACCCGGCTCAGCGCATTGTTCTTGCCGACCCCCAGCAGCGGGCTGACCGACAGGCCGAAGTGCCCGGTGGTCCCGGCGCTGGTGTCGTAGGCGGCTTTTTTCAGCTGGCTGCGTAAATCGCCAATGGCACTGCGCAAGCTGCGTGTAGAAGGCAATGCCGGCAGGTCAAGGCGATGCACGGCCTTGGCCTGGATCAGGTCCTGCTCGATAAAGCGCTGCATGGAATCTGCCAGCGGCTTGTTGTACAGCAGGTGGTAGCGGTCGAAACGGTACTTGTCGAATTTGTGCAAGTAGACGTTGTTCAGGCTGGCACCGCTGTAAATCACGCAATCGTCAACGATAAAACCCTTGAGGTGCAGGACCCCGAACAGTTCCCGGGTTTGTACCGGCACGCCGTAAATCGGTACGTGGCTGCTGTGGGCCGCGGTTTGCGCCTGATACCAGGCGGCATTGCCGGGCTGTTTGCCGGCACCGATCAGCCCCCGCTGGGCGCGCAGCCAATCCACCAGGACCACGATTTCAAGCTCGGGACGGGCGGCTTTGGCTGCGTGCAGGGCGTCGAGGATTTCCTGTCCGGCTTCGTCCTGTTGCAGGTACAAAGCCACCAGCGTGATGCGCTGTCGGGCACCCGCGATCTGCTCCAGCAGGCAGCGACGAAAATCAGCTGCGCCGGGCAATATCCTGAAAGCATCGGCGGACAGGGGGAAGCTGCGTAGTTTAGGCAGCAAGGAGCGTTTGAAGAGCGACGGCATAGGGCTCGCTAAGGGTCGAATGCGAAGAGCCACAAAGCTTACACGATCGGGCTTCGAAGCCATACCGGCCATAGCAAACCGCCAGGCTGCCCGTAGTCGCTGACGAGGCACGAAGGCTGCGAGAAGGTCCGCAGGACCTTGCTTGACGGTGTCACAGAAAACCCGTGGCGGTATCAAAAAAAGCGCCTGCGGTGTCACAACCAAACAGCTCGCAGCCTCGTGCCTCGTCAGCGACTACGGTTCAATCGATACGGGGAGCCGGTTAATACGGGCGCGCTTTCAGGCTCAATAACCGGGCGATGTCCCGCGCGCGGTCGGTGAGCAAGTGCGCTGCCCCGGTACAGGCGTCTTCCAGGCTCATCGGGCCACTGGTAATGGCAAAAGCGGCATTGACCCCGTGCTCGTACATGGTCTGGTAACCCTCGCCGAGGGTGCCGGCCAGAACAATCACCGGTACACCCTGGGCCCGGGCGATGCGCGCGACACCAAAAGGGGTTTTGCCGCGCAAGGTTTGCGCATCGAAACGACCTTCACCGGTTATCACCAAATCCGCACCTTTCACGGCCTCGGCCAGGCTCACCAGTTCGGCCACCACTTCGACACCGGCGCGAAACTGTGCAGCGAAAAATGCCTTGGCCGCAAACCCGAGCCCGCCCGCGGCACCCGAGCCTGGCTCATGGCGAACATCTGCGGGCAAAACCCTGGCGCAGTGATCGGCAAAGTGCCCCAGGGCTTTGTCCAGTAACTGGACCTGCTCGGGAGATGCGCCTTTTTGCGGGCCGAAAACGGCGGATGCGCCGTGCTCGCCGCACAGGGGGTTGTTGACGTCTGCGGCAATCTCGAAGCGCACCTGCGCCAGGCGCGGATCGAGCCCTGCCAGCTCAACCCGTGCCACCCTGGCCAGGGCCAGCCCGCCACGGGCCAGAGGCTGGCCCTGGTCGTCGAACAGGCCCAGGCCCAATGCTTGCAGCGCACCGGCGCCGGCATCATTGGTGGCGCTGCCGCCAATGGCGAGGATGATGCGCCGGGCTCCTGCATCGAGCGCCGCCTCGATCAATTGCCCTGTGCCGAAGGTGCTGCTGATGCACGCGTCGCGATGGGCCGTGGCAACCAGCTGCAAGCCGCTGGCTTCAGCCATTTCAATGATTGCCGTGTGGCTGTCCGGCAGCCAGCCCCAATGGGCATCGACCACTGCGTCCAGCGGGCCTTGCACCTGGTTGCGGCGCAACTGGCCATTACCTGCGGCCACGATCGCTTCCACCGTGCCCTCGCCGCCATCCGCCATCGGGCACTTGACCAACTGAGCGTGCGGCAATACCTCAGCCAGACCGGCCGCAATGGCATCGGCGACTTTTTCGGCACTCAGGCTGTCTTTGAACGAGTCGGGGGCAATCACGATTTTCATGGGGCGCATCTCCAGTTCTTATGGCATCCATGCTGCCAGCAACTGACGCCAAACACGCCAGTCTGGTGCACAAGCATTCCCGGCCTTTGTTGTTCATTTCTACAAGTCAGTGTTTACAGGCTCTGGGGCAACAGTTGCACACCCAGATACAGGGCCAGCATGCCATTGAGGCTCAGCGGGTCGACACCGCTCAGTTCGGCGATGCGCTCCATGCGATAGCGCAAGCTGTTGCGGTGAATGCCCAGGGCATCGGCGCAGGCCTGGCTCTGGCCATCGTGATCACACCAGCTGCGCAAGGTGGCAATCAGTTGGCCGTTGCTGTCTTTGGCCACCACTTTGTGCAGCGGGCCAAGCAACTCCTCAAGGGCGTCATCGTTGCGGTGACGCCACAGCATGACTGGCAAGCGATAGCGATTGAGGCTTAGCAGTCGCGTCTGCGGTAATACATCGCGACCGTAAGCCAGCAAGTCAGCGACCCGCCGGTAGCAACGGCGCAGGCCATTAAGCGCATCGGCCTGCCCTCCAGCGGCAATACGCAGAATGTTCCAGCCCTGGCCGTCGAGCTTTTCCAGCAGGCGCAAATCATCCAGTGCCGCGGTTGCCGGGCGACACCACAGCAATGAACCGGTGGCCGGTGCCACGCACCAGCTGTCCGGGAAGCGCGACTGCAGCCAGGCGCTCAAGGCCTCGGCACTTTGCCCGTTGCCGAGTTCAAACAGATACGGGATCCGCGACAACTGTGGCTTTAGCCCCAGTTGCCGGGCTTCGTCGACCAAACGCGCAGAGTCGCCAGCGTCACTGAGCAGCAAAGCCACCAGGTCATCACAGCGCTGGCGCCGCCATTGTTGTTCGGCTTGCTGAAAGCGCTGGCCCACCAGCATCTCTGCGGTCATGCGCACCAGTTCGGCATAGGTACGCAACAATTGCGGCTCGCCAGTGAGGCCCAGTACACCGATCAGGCGCTGGTCGAGCAACAGCGGCAAGTTGATCCCCGGCTGCACGCCCTTGAGGCACTTGGCGGTTTGCTCGTCGATCTCCACCACCCGTCCATTGGCCAGTACCAACTGCGCCCCTTCGTGCCGCGTATTGATACGCTCAGGCTCGCCACTGCCCAGGATCAGGCCCTGGCTGTCCATGACATTTACGTTGTACGGCAAGATGGCCATCGCACGATCCACGATGTCCTGCGCCAAATCATGATCCAGTTCAAACATAGGGTGGCAATCCTTGAAGGCATTTGTTCACGGGCACAGATGGCTCGGAGAAATCCTGTGCAGGAGCACAAAGACAGCGGCGTTGGGGTGGCCGAGACTCAACGCGCGATCAACGTTAACCTCCGATCGTGAAAAATCATAATAAAGAGAGACATAAGATGTCACAGAGCGCCCCCGCATCGCTGATCAGCGATGACGATAAAAACGCCATTTACAAGCGCATCACCCTGCGTTTGATTCCCTTTATCTTCATTTGCTATCTGTTTAACTACCTGGACCGGGTAAACGTTGGCTTCGCCAAACTACAGATGCTCGACGCGCTGAAATTCAGCGAGACGGTATACGGCCTTGGCGCCGGGATTTTCTTCATCGGCTACGTGTTGTGCGGTGTGCCGAGCAACCTGGCCCTCACCCGCTTTGGTCCGCGACGCTGGATCGCCGTGATGATGATCGGTTGGGGCCTGCTCTCGACCTGCCTGATGTTTGTGACCACCCCGACCGGGTTCTATACCCTGCGCTTTTTCACCGGTGCGGCTGAAGCCGGCTTCTTTCCGGGTGTGGTGCTGTATCTGTCGCAATGGTTCCCGACCTTTCGCCGTGGCCGGATCATGGCGTTGTTCATGTGTGCCATTCCTGTCTCCGGCCTGATTGGCGGTCCTTTTTCCGGCTGGATTCTCAGTCACTTTGCTGCAGGCCAGGGTGGCCTTGCCGGCTGGCAGTGGATGTTCCTGCTGCAAGGGGTGCCGACCGTTGCGCTGGGCGCGCTGGCGATTTTCCTGCTGAGCGACAGTTTTGCCAACGCCAAATGGCTCGGGGCCAAAGAACGTGCGGTGCTGGAGGCTGACCATGCCCTGGATGCTCTGAACAAGCCTGCAACCACCACCGATTCATTGCTTGCGGTGTTTAAAAACCCGGCCATCTGGGCGTTTGGCCTGATTTATTTCTGCATCCAGAGCGGCGTGTACGCAATCAACTTCTGGCTGCCGTCGATTATCAAAAACATGGGCTTCAGCGATACCCTGGTGATCGGCTGGATCAGCGCAATCCCCTACTTGCTGGCGGCCGTGTTCATGTTGCTGGTGGGACGCTCTGCGGACTTGCACAAAGAGCGTCGCTGGCATCTGGTGGTGCCGATGTTGATGGGTGCACTGGGGCTGGTGATTGCAGTCAATTTTGCCGCCCAGCCGGTCATTGCCATTCTGGGCCTGACCCTCGCCACCATGGGCGCCCTGACCGGTTTGCCGATGTTCTGGCCGGTGCCGACCGCCATGCTCAGTGCCGGTGCCGCCGCGGGTGGTCTGGCTCTAATCAACTCGATGGGGCAAATGGCCGGCTTCCTCAGCCCTTATCTGGTGGGTTTTGTTAAAGACGCTACGGGGTCAACCGATGTTGCCCTGTATGTGTTGGCCGCCGTAATTGTGGGCGGCAGCCTGTTAGCGCTGCGCATGACGCGCGGGATGACCCACGCTTAAACCGTTGGCCTCCTGCGCCTGGTATTTGGCATATGTAGGCGCGAGCTTGCTCGCGAGCCTTTAAAAAGCTCGCTCCTACAAGGGGCAATGTGAAGTCATGTTGTAAGCAATTTGCCCTTCGGCCCGCTGAGCCTCAAGCTACGCATCTCCTAATAATCAGAATATGCGTTTCAACGAGGCTGTTGTGTCCAAAGGTATTGTCTTATCGGTTCTGGCATCGAGCCTGTTCGGTGTCATGTATTACTTCACGTCCCTGCTCTGGCCCTTGAGCGGCGCCGAAATTTTCGGCTGGCGAATGCTTCTTACCCTGCCCTGCATGACCCTGTTCATGTGCTTCTCCGGCGACTGGCGGCTGGTCCCGGTGATTGTCTCGCGGCTGCGTCGCCAACCCCGGCTGTGCGCGGTACTGGTCGCGTCCAGCGCGCTGGTGGGGGTGCAACTGTGGCTGTTTTTGTGGGCGCCGCTCAATGGTCACAGCCTTGACGTCTCACTGGGGTATTTCCTGTTGCCCCTGACCATGCTTCTTACAGGGCGTGTGGTCTATGGCGAGCAGCTCTCGCATTTACAAAAAATCGCTGCGGTTCTGGCCACGCTCGGGGTCGCCAACGAGGTGTACCGGGTTGGAGGATTTTCCTGGACCACCCTGGTGGTTGCTATCGGCTACCCCTTGTATTTTGTACTTCGCAAGCGCGCAGCGACTGACAACCTTGGCGGCCTGTGGGTCGACATGCTGTTGCTGCTGCCGATTGCCTGGTGGTTTGTACAAAGCGGTGAGCAAGGGTTTGATGTGGTGAACCAGCGTCAGGCGCTGTACGTGCTGATTCCGCTGCTGGGGGGGATCAGCGCTCTGGCATTGATCAGCTACATTCTGGCCAGTCGGATGCTGGCATTCAGTCTGTTCGGCTTGCTCAGCTATGTGGAGCCGGTATTGCTGGTGATTGTTGCGCTGCTGCTGGGGGAAAGCATCAGTGCCGGTCAATGGCTGACCTATCTGCCTATCTGGCTGGCAGTACTGGTGCTGATGTTTGAAGGATTCAAACATCTGGTGCGCCATCGTCGTTCGGTATGAGGTCTGGGCGGGATGCTGAGAAAGAGCTCGCAGCCTCGTGCCTCGTCAGCGACTACGGGGTCCGGGGGGATTGCGGCTACCGCTTATCTTTTTTTTCAAAAACACGAACGCTCGTTTAAAACGACTTTGGCCCAGTATTTGCTTGGTGTTTAATCTCTTGAGTGCTTCTAACAAGAATCAGTCCCAAGTATCTGGTTTAAAAGACATTTGCTAATGACACCCAACAGCCTCAATCTACATGCCCACTCAAACGAGTAACGTTGTAGATCCATTGAGGTTGTTGTGTCTAAAGGCATTGTTTTATCGATTTTGGCTTCCTGCTTGTTCGGCGTCCTGTACTACTTCACTTCCCTTCTTTGGCCCCTGGATGGCCAGGAAATCTTCGGCTGGCGAATACTCATATCGCTGCCATTCATGACACTCTTTATCTGCCTGTCCGGCGACTGGAAATGGGTCCCCATCATTTTCAAGCGCTTAAGCGATAAACCTCTACTGATTCCTTGCGTATTGCTCACCAGTTTCCTGGTCGGCTTGCAGCTGTGGATGTTCATGTGGGGTCCGCTCAACGGGCACGGGCTGGATGTGTCACTGGGATATTTCCTGCTGCCCCTGACGATGATTCTCACCGGTCGCATCGTCTACGGCGAACACCTGTCACACCTGCAAAAAATCGCCACGGCCCTGGCCGTGATCGGCGTTGCCAACGAGCTGTACCGCACTGGCGGTTTCTCCTGGACGACACTGGTGGTCGCCATCGGCTACCCGATGTACTTCGTACTGCGCAAGAAAATCGGTATCGATAACCTCGGCGGTCTGTGGCTGGACATGCTGTTGATGGTCCCGGTTGCGCTGTGGTTTGTGATGGCCGGCACACACGTTGATCTCGGCGCCCAGCGCCAGGCCTTGTATGCACTCGTACCGCTGATGGGCATCATCAGTGCTGCCGCAGGCTTTGCTTACATCTTGGCCAGTCGCCTGTTGCCTTTCAGCCTGTTTGGCCTGCTCAGCTATGTCGAGCCGGTGTTGCTGGTAGCGGTCGCCCTGTTACTCGGTGACAGCCTTGAAGACGGCCAATGGTTGACCTATGGTCCGATCTGGCTTGCGGTCGTGGTGCTGATCATCGAAGGCCTCAAGCATGTGAGCCGCCAGCGCCGCTCTATCTGAGCCGCGCCTTACAGTCCCGCTTCAAGTGGGTAACCACAATTTGAAGCGGGCACCGCCCAAGGGTGATTGCTCCACGCTCAAACTGCCGCCCTGGGCTTCCAGGGCGCGTCGACTGATTGCCAGCCCCAGTCCAAAGCCTCCCGTTGCACGATCCCGACTGCGATCCAGACGATAGAACGGTTCAAAAATCCGTTCGCGCTCGGGCTCCGGTATGCCGATGCCATCGTCGTCTACCCACAACTCGCAACCCAGCGCACTCACGTTGACCCCCACTTGTATCCGCCGCTCGCAATAACGCATGGCATTGCGCAATAGGTTCTGCAGGGCACGGGCCGTCAGGCGCGGGTCAAGGGCAAAGCGCTGCTGTGCCCCGTGCAAGCGCACATCGAGCACGATGTCGGGGGTTTCCAGCTCTTCATCAAAACTGCCGAGGATGCTGTCGATGAACTCGTCCAGCGAGACTTCTACCCGCTCCGGAGCCAGCCTTGGATTCTGCAGGCGACTGAAGGACAGCAGTTCCAGCACCAGTTCATCCAGCTCCCGAATATGCCCGACCAGTAATTGCAGGCGTTCGCGACTGGCCTCGGGCAAGTCGTCGCACAGCACCAGGGCCAAACCGAAATCCAGTCGCGTCAGGGGGGTGCGCAACTCGTGTGAGACTGCATTGAGCAGGTCGCGCTGTTGATTGAGCAGGGTTTCGACGTCCTGGGCCATGGTGTCGAACACCGTGGCCAGGGCATGAATGTTTGAGCGCGGTGAAATCTGCGTGCGCTCGCTCAGTTGCCCTTGGCCAATGCGCGCAGCTGTGTGTTTGAGGCGTTCCAGGTCGCGCCAGTGCGGGCGCATCCAGAGCAGCAAAGCGCCGAGCAAGGCCGCACCGATCAAGACGTTGATGCTCCAGTACAACAGATTCATTTCGAGCGGATCGGGGGGCATGACCCACTCAATGGCCTGCTCGCGGTTCAACGGCGAGACCACCAGCGTCCGCCAGCCCCAGTCGCCAATGCGCAGCACACCCTGCCCTTGCTGCAGCTGGTGTTGCTCCTGAGGCGTGAACTTGGGGTCGCAGGTTGACCCGCATGGGTTTGAACTGGGCGTCGAGATCCCGGGCAAGGTCCG
Organism: Pseudomonas versuta; assembly: GCF_001294575.1. NCBI lineage: Bacteria > Pseudomonadati > Pseudomonadota > Gammaproteobacteria > Pseudomonadales > Pseudomonadaceae > Pseudomonas > Pseudomonas versuta. The sequence continues at coordinate 1,942,703 of NZ_CP012676.1, read as the reverse complement.
GCCATTGTTCGGCGGGCAGTTGTTGAAACTGTTTGACCAGCAGGGTCTGCATGCCCCGCGACATGTCGGCGTTGTAATTGACGAAACGCTCATGGAACAGCGTCACCACCAGTTCAGGAACGGCATAGATGGCAGCCGCAAAGGTAACCATCGTCACCAGATACAAACGAAGCAGGAGCTTGAACATGGGTTCAGCATTCCCATTCTGAGCGGCTGAACAAGTAGCCCTTGCCCCATACGGTCTTGATCTTGCGCGCTTCGCCGGCGCAATCGTCGAACTTGCGCCGCAACTTGGAAATGGCTACATCCACCGAGCGGTCGGTGCCATTGAATTCGATACCGCGCAAACGCTGGAGGATTTGATCACGACTCAACACTTCACCGGCATGACGGGCCAGCACCACCAGCAGGTTGTATTCACCGCTGGACAGTTCAACGACTTGCTCGCGCCATGTAACGGTGCGCTCCGACAGGTCGATGCACAGGTTGCCGATAAGGATCCGGTCACTGGCCACGTGGGGTTCGGTCAGGCTGCTGCGCCGCAACAAAGTGCGAACCCGGGCCAGCAGCACACGGGGATCGCAAGGTTTTGTCACATAATCATCGGCACCCATCTCTAGCCCCAGAACCTGATCGTGGCTATCGTCGCGCGCTGTCAACATCAGAATCGGCAGGCTCGCCGAGTCGGCTCGCAATAAACGGCAGACTTGCAGGCCATCAAGCCCGGGCAACATCAAGTCAAGAATAACCAGGTCTGGCGGGTTGCTTCTTGCGCGCTCACGGACCTGATCACCTCGTGCAATCACACTGACCTGGTAGCCGTTGCGCTCCAGGTAGCTGGCAATCAGCTCCGAAAGGGCAGCGTCGTCTTCAACCAGCAAAATAGTGGGCATAATAAATGCTTACAACCAGGGGGAAACCCGAAGGATATACAACCTCAGATGGATAGGAGCATTACCTTCACACTTTTTCACACACCACCTACACAGCTTCACAACGCCCTTTGCGTGCTGCCCTTAGCATGCCAGAGCATTTACAGAAATATCCCGCATATATAAGAAGGCACGATCGTTGAAAAAGCTCTTCGCCCCGCTCTGCCTCTCGGCACTGGCCCTGGCCCTCAGTGCCTGTGATAAAAGCCCGGCAGCCGAGACCAAGGCCCCTTTGGCCAAAGTACGCACCGAAGTCATTGCCACTGTGCCCCTGTCGATCAATAACGAACTCAGTGGCCGGGTGGTCGCCCCGCGCGTGGCGCAAGTCAGTGCCAGGGTCGCGGGCGTGGTGTTGAAACGGGTGTATACCGAAGGCAGTGAAGTCAAACAGGGAGACGTGTTGTTCCTGATTGACCCGGCCCCGTTCAAGGCCGATCTGGACAGCGCGCAGGCAGCACTGCGCAAATCCAGGGCACTTTCGATGCAGGCAAAGCTTCAGGATCAGCGGTACACCGAGCTGGTTGAAAGTAACGCCATCAGTCGTCAGGACTATGACAATGCCCGCGCCCTGGCTTTGCAGGCCGATGCCGATGTCGCCGCCAATCAGGCCACCGTGCGGCGCGCCGAGCTGAACCTGGGTTACGCCACGGTTACCGCGCCCATCTCCGGGCGCATCGGTCGGGCGCTGGTGACCGAAGGCGCTTTGGTCGGTCAGGGTGAAGTCACGGCAATGGCCCGTATTCAGCAATTAAACCCGATCCATGTCGATCTGACGCAGTCCACCCGCGACCTCGACAATCTGCGTGAGTCATTCCGTGCCGGCGAGCTGCAGCAGGTGGGCAAGAACCAGGCCCGGGCCACGCTGATTCGTGACAACGGCAGCCTTTATCCGCTGCCTGGCAAGCTGCTGTTCACTGACGTGAGTGTTGATCCAAGTACCGGCCAGATCATTCTGCGCAGCGAGTTCCCTAATCCGGACTACGACTTGTTGCCAGGCAGCTTTGTGCGCGTACGTCTGGAGCAGGCGGTCAATAAAGAAGCCATCAGCGTGCCGCAGCGCGCGATCTTGCGTGACGGCGCCGGGGTTGCCCAGGTGTTGTTGCTCGATGGTGAAAACCGCGTCAGGCAGCAGCCCGTGCAACTGGGCAGCGTTCAAAACGATCGCTGGATCGTCAATGCCGGCCTCAAGCCTGGCGACCGTATTGTGATTGAAGGTTTGCAGCACGCCAGAGCGGGTGATCAAGTGCAGATCGACGATCCGAAACTCCCTCTCGCACACTCGACGGATCAGTGAGCATGCCGCAGTTCTTTATCGACCGCCCGGTCTTTGCCTGGGTCGTTGCGTTGTTTATCGTGCTGGCGGGGGCTTTGGCCATACCGCAGTTGCCGGTTGCCAAATACCCGGTGGTAGCCCCGCCGCAGGTGGAAGTATATGCGGTGTACCCCGGCGCTTCGGCACAAACCCTGGACGAAAGCGTCGTCAGCCTGATCGAGCAAGAGCTCAACGGCACTGACGGGCTGCTGTATTTCGAATCCCAGAGCAGTCTTGGCAGCGCCAGTATTACCGCCACCTTCAAGCCCGGGACCGATCCGGAGATGGCGCAGGTCAATGTGCAGAACCGTCTCAAGACGGTCGAGTCGCGCTTGCCCCAGGCCGTGATTCAGCAAGGATTGCAGGTCGAGAAAATCTCCTCTGGCTTTCTGATGCTGGTGACTTTGACGGCAGACAAGGACAGCAACCTCGACGAAGTAGCGCTCAGCGATTACCTGGCGCGCAACGTCATGAACGAAATCAAACGCGTCGAGGGTGTCGGCAAGGCTCAGCTCTACGGGGCCGAGCGAGCGATGCGGATCTGGATCAACCCGCAAAAGCTGATCGGTTTCAATCTCACTACCGCCGACGTCAACGAGGCCATTGCCAGCCAGAATGCCCAGGTTGCCGCAGGCAGTATCGGCGATTTGCCGGGCAGCCCGACCCAGGAGATCACCGCCACGGTGCTGGTCAAAGGTCAGTTATCGACCCCGCAAGAATTTGCTGACATTGTCCTGCGCGCCAATCCGGACGGTTCTACCGTGCGGATCGGAGATGTGGCACGGGTCGAAATCGGTAGCCAGGAGTATCAGTACGGCACCCGCCTCAACGGTAAGTCGGCCAGTGCTTTCAGTGTGAAGCTGGCACCCGAGGCGAACGCCTTGAGTACGGGCAACCTGATCCGCGCCAAGATGGACGAGTTGAGCCGATACTTCCCGACAGGCGTTGAATACTCCATCCCGTATGACACAACACCCTTTGTAAAAGTCTCGATTACCAAAGTGATCTACACCCTGGTTGAGGCCATGATCCTGGTGTTTGCGGTGATGTATCTGTTTTTGCAGAACATGCGCTACACCCTGATTCCGACCCTGGTGGTGCCGGTGGCCTTGATGGGCACCTTTGCCACCATGCTGGTGATGGGGTTCTCGATCAACGTACTGACCATGTTCGGCATGGTACTGGCCATCGGGATTCTGGTGGACGATGCGATTGTAGTGGTCGAAAACGTCGAACGGATCATGGTCAGTGAGGGCCTTTCGCCACGCGATGCAACCCGCAAGGCCATGACCCAGATCAGTGGCGCCATTATCGGCATCACCCTGGTGCTGGTAGCGGTGTTTATTCCGATGGCCTTTATGCCGGGTTCAGTGGGTATCATTTACCAGCAGTTCTCGGTGTCGATGGCCACATCGATTTTGTTCTCGGCATTTTTGGCCCTGTCACTGACCCCGGCACTGTGCGCAACCCTGCTCAAGCCGATCGCCAAAGGCGAGCATCATGCCAAGGGCGGTTTTTTTGGCTGGTTCAACCACAAGTTCGAGCACCTCTCAGAGGGCTATGAGCACTGGGTTGTCCATCTGATCAAGCGCAGTGGCCGCTATCTATTGCTGTACGGCGCATTGCTGGTAGTGCTGGTGGTGTTTTTCGCACGCCTGCCCTCCTCTTTTTTACCGGTTGAGGACCAGGGCTACATCATCACTGATATCCAGCTCCCGCCAGGTGCCAGCCAGAACCGCACGATCAAGGTGGCCGAGCAGATCGAGGCGCACAACGCCAGCGAGCCCGGCATAGGCAATACCACGATGATTCTGGGTTTCAGTTTTTCCGGTAACGGGCAGAACGCGGCACTGGCCTTTACTACCCTCAAGGACTGGTCTGAACGCGGCGCCAAGGACACGGCTTCTGCCATCGCCGGGCGTGCCAATGCTGTCTTTGGCGAACTAAAAGATGCGATAGCCTTCGCCATCCTGCCGCCGCCAGTCAGTGGCCTGGGCACCTCCAGCGGTTTTGAATTCCGCCTGCAGGACCGTGGCAGCGTCGGTTATGACGCGCTGATGCAAGCCCGGACCGAGTTGCTGGAGCTGGCTGAAAAGAGCCCGGTACTGGCCAACGTGCGCGAAAGTGCACTGGCTGAAAGCCCGCAAGTGCAACTTGAGGTCGACCGTAAACGGGCCAATGCCCTGGGGGTCTCATTCGCCGACATTGGCAACGTGCTGTCAACCGCCGTGGGTTCGGCCTACGTCAATGACTTCCCGAACCAGGGGCGCATGCAGCGGGTTGTGGTGCAGGCAGAGGGCGATCAGCGCAGCCAGGTTGAGGATTTGTTGAAGATCAATGTGCGCAACAACCTCGGCAAAATGGTTCCGCTCTCGGCCTTTGTCGAGGCCCGCTGGATCCAGGGCCCTGCGCAACTGACGCGATACAACGGCTACCCGGCCATCAGTATCTCGGGCGAGTCTGCCCCCGGGCGCAGTACTGGCGAGGCGATGATTGAAATTCAGCGCCTGGTTGATCAGTTGCCTGCCGGGCTTGGGCTTGAGTGGACAGGCTTGTCCCTGCAAGAGCAATTGTCCGGTGCCCAGGCACCCATTTTGCTGGGCCTGTCGCTGCTGTTCGTGTTTTTGTGTCTGGCGGCACTGTACGAAAGCTGGTCGATACCGACGGCAGTATTGCTGGTCGTGCCTTTGGGCGTACTCGGGGCCGTACTGGCGGTGACGTTGCGCGGCATGCCCAATGACGTGTTCTTCAAGGTTGGCCTGATCACTATCATCGGCCTGTCCGCGAAAAATGCCATTCTGATTATCGAGTTTGCCAAAACCCTCTATGACGAAGGGCACGACCTGGTGGCCGCTACGGTGCAGGCCGCACGCCTGCGTCTGCGCCCGATTGTGATGACGTCACTGGCATTCATTCTAGGGGTGGTGCCTCTGGCGATTGCTACCGGGGCCAGTTCGGCCAGTCAGCAGGCCATCGGTACAGGGGTCATTGGCGGCATGATCGTCGCCACCCTGGCCGTGGTGTTTGTGCCGGTGTTCTTTGTGGTGGTGATGAAACTGGTGCGAAGCAAGCCGCGCCAGCTTTAAGCAAGTACCGCCCGTGGTAAGGTGCAGCATCACTCTGTAACAGGGATTGTACTGTCGATGCCGCACCTTGCCCGCACTCATCCTCGCCTGACCGTTGCCACCTTGCTTGGGGTAGCGGTTGGCATCTTTGCTCCCGCTGCAACGCTGACAACCAAGTTCCTGTTGGGCTGGAATGCCGGAGTCTGGCTGTATCTGGCGCTGACCTTGTGGCTGGTGATTCGCTCTAAGGCCTGCGACGTGAAAAGTACGGCTGAAATCGAAGATGAAAATGCCAGCATGGTGTTGTTCACCGTATGCTTCGCCGCAATCGCCAGTCTGGCCGCCATAACCCTTGAGCTCTCAGGCAACAGCAAGCTCAGTCAAACCGCGCAACTGATGCATTACGGATTTACCGGGCTGACGGTGGTGGGCTCGTGGTTGATGATCGGGGTGATTTTCAGCCTGCACTATGCGCGACTGTTTTATAACAACGAGGGGCCGGAACCTGCTTTGCGCTTTCCGGAGGGGGAACTTAATCCCGACTACTGGGATTTTATGTATTTCTCTTTCACCCTTAGTGTGGCGGTACAAACTTCGGATGTGTGCATCGCTACCCGCGAGATGCGCAAGGCCGTGCTGGGGCATTCGCTGTTAGGGTTTTTATTCAATACCGCGGTGCTGGGCTTCTCGATCAATATTGCGGCCGGATTGTTTTAAGTTGCCGCAACAGATGCTGGAACAACTGCGGGAGCCGGTTTGCCGGCTCTCGCAAGTTCCATTCAGGTTTAATCAGCGGTCAATACACCACGGCGCACTTGATCGCGTTCGATGGACTCAAACAACGCCTTGAAGTTGCCTTCGCCGAACCCGTCATCACCCTTGCGCTGGATAAACTCGAAGAACACCGGGCCCATCAGGGTTTGCGAGAAGATTTGTAGCAGCAGGCGCTTGTCACCCGGCTCGGAAGAACCATCCAGCAGAATGCCCCGCGACTGCAGCTGATCCACCGGTTCGCCGTGATCAGGCAGACGGCCTTCGAGCATTTCATAGTAGGTGTCGGGCGGCGCGGTCATGAAGCGCATGCCTATGCCCTTCAGTGCATCCCAGGTCTTGATCAGGTCATCACACAGGAAGGCCACATGCTGGATGCCTTCCCCGTTGAACTGCATCAGGAACTCTTCGATCTGCCCTGCGCCTTTGGAGGACTCTTCGTTCAGCGGAATGCGGATCATGCCATCGGGAGCGGTCATCGCCTTGGAGGTAAGGCCGGTGTATTCACCCTTGATGTCGAAGTAGCGTATTTCACGGAAGTTGAACAGCTTCTCGTAGAAGTTGGCCCAATACGCCATGCGGCCGCGATAGACGTTATGGGTAAGGTGGTCGATGATTTTCAGACCGGCGCCCACCGGGTGGCGGTCAACACCTTCAATGAACACGAAGTCGATGTCGTAGATCGAGCTGCCTTCGCCGTAACGATCAATCAAATACAACGGAGCGCCGCCGATGCCCTTGATCGCAGGCAGGTTCAGCTCCATGGGGCCGGTCGGGATTTCGATCGGCTGTGCACCCAGCTCCAGCGCCCGGGAGTATGCCTGTTGCGCATTACGCACGCGAAAGGCCATGCCGCAGACCGAAGGCCCATGCTCTGCTGCGAAATAAGAAGCTACGCTGTGGGGCTCATTGTTGAGGATCAGATTGATTTCGCCCTGACGATACAGGTGCACATCTTTGGAGCGGTGGCTGGCCACCTTGGTGAAGCCCATGATTTGAAAAATGGGTTCGAGGGTGTTGGGTACCGGGGACGCGAATTCGATGAATTCAAAGCCCATCAGGCCCATTGGGTTTTCGTATAGATCGGCCATTTTGGCGCCTCATCATGGTCATTTTTAGAATTAACAGAAGGTTATTTGCTAAGAATGCTGAGGCAGGCAGGAGGCGCACAGGAGATCCCGCGTACACTGCGCGCCAGGAAATCACCGTAGATCAATTGGAACCCGAATATCTTCATTTCGACCCATCTCTTACGCGGAGGGGCTTCTGCTGGCAGAAGTCATTATTCTTGTATGCGTAAGCCGATTCTACATGGCGTAATCCGGTTTGTCCTACGTCATATTAAATAGCCGTGGGCAATGCTAGGCTTCGCCCCACATCAACCCTCCTGAGCACAGGATATGGAATGCCATTAACGCTGAAGTCGACCCGCAAATGGACTGATCGCTACGCGTTGGTCATGCTCAGTGGATTACTGCCAGTGGTATTGGGCCTGTTTATTATTTTCTGGCAGGCCAATCGGTCACTGCAGTTTGAAGCGACCCAAACTGCAGCAGAAGCTGTTCGACAATTTGATTTGATGCTCGACAATGCCGCACTGGCAGCGGATGTGGTGTTGCCACTGGCTGGCCAGGATTGCGTTCAGGTAGAACTGCCACTGCGAGAACAGGTCACACGTCGCCCTTTCGTACGCTCCGTGAACCTGATGTGGAATAACCAGATTTATTGCAGTTCTTTATTTGGCCCCTTCAAGGAGGCCGTAGACCCTGCAGACTATGCCAGCGGTGAACTCCGATTGATGGCCGGCAACCCGGTAACTCCCAATGAGCCGCTACTGGTCTACAGGCGCGCCAAAGGCCAGGCCGGCGTGCTCGTCAGCCTGTATGGCTCTCATCTGGTCAATGTGCTGGGCTTGATCAATCAATACACGCAATTGTTGATACAAGTAGGGGGTAATTCCATCGACAAGTATGGACAGGTGCGCAATACACCGCCTGTACCTTATCCCGTGGCACAAGTAACAGTTTCCTCCAGTCAATACCCCTACCAAGTGGTTGCCGGATTCCGGGCCGGAACGGTATGGCGTTTTATTCGGGCGCAATACCCCGGATTAATGGGGTTGTTTGTTTTTCTGGGGGTGGTTTCGGCGCTCACTGTGCGCTGGCTTAAAAAACGCTCATCATCGCCGACCCACGAACTGCAGCGGGGGCTGGACGCAGCAGAGTTTATTCCTTACTTCCAGGCGGTCGTGCGCAGCGATACCAAACAATGGGCAGGTGCTGAGGTGCTGATGCGCTGGCAGCACCCAAGAGAAGGACTGGTACGACCTGACCTGTTTATCCCGTTTGCCGAGCACTCGGGCCTGATTGTGCCGATGACGCGTTCCTTGATGCAGCAAACCGCCCGCTTGCTCGCCCCCCACGCCAGCAGCATGGAACCCGGCTTCCACTTGGGGTTCAATATCACCGCTCGTCATTGTCAAACCCTTGAACTAATAGATGACTGCCGCGAGTTTCTAAGCGCGTTCCCTGCTGGTCGGATTGCGCTTGTTCTGGAGCTCACCGAACGTGAGTTGATTGTGCCAAGTGCAATAACCCATGAGTTGTTCGCTGCGCTTCACGGTCTGGGCGTGATGATAGCCCTTGATGACTTTGGTACCGGGCATTCAAGCTTGAGCTATTTGCATGAGTTCAACATCGACTACCTGAAAATCGACAAGAGTTTTGTTGCAATGATCGGGGTAGATGCGCTGTCCAGGCACATTCTCGACAGCATTATTGAGCTCAGTGTAAAACTCGATCTGGGGATTGTTGCCGAAGGCATTGAAACAGAAGAGCAAAGCGAGTATCTGGCATCTAAAGGCGTCGTTTTTTTACAAGGTTATCTCTTTGCCCGACCGTTGCCCGCGACGGACTTCATCAAGACGTTAGTGGCGCGCCACACCCCGCCACAATAAATAGTAGAGGGGTGTGCCCCGCTTCATGGGAGGCACACTCTTTTTTTAATTGGATGAGCTAGCGACTTGGCAACATGACAATTAACAACTACAATTTTTTCGATTGTTTAACGTTTTTAAATTAGTTTAAAAGGACATGGCCGTTCGGGGTGCTGACGTTTGAGGCCAGCCCTGTCCCTTGCACTTCAATCATCATAAATATGGCCGGTTCACGATTGCCGGACCTGTGAATGGAGTAATGACTTTGTCCAGACTCGCTGAATTCCGTGCTGCCGAGAAAGCACTTAAAGAGCAAATGGCTCAGCTCGAAGCATTGAAGAACAATGCCGGACTTAAAAAGGAAATCGAGTTCGAAAAAAAACTGCATGACTTGATGAAGTTCTATGGCAAGAACCTTCGAGATATCATTACCATCCTTGATCCCGGCCCGGCTGCCCCAAGAGCCGGCAGTGCGCCCAAACAGCGCAAGGCGCGAGTACTCAAGGTTTATCAGAACCCGCACACCGGCGAACTGATCGAAACCAAGGGGGGCAATCATCGCGGTTTGAAGGCGTGGAAAGAACAATACGGTGCCAGCACCGTGGATTCCTGGTTACGCCACTAAGGCTTTCTCACTTCAAAAGCCCTGTCTGTGCAGGGCTTTTTTATTGGTCGTTGTATCCATTCAAGGCACTGCGCCTACCAGTGCTCGGGCCTTCTTTATAGCTGCAGCCAGAGCCATCGGGGGTAGTGTGCATGCCCTCAAGAAGTAAATGCTTCGGCGCAGACAGACAGCATGCAAATCATTGGTTCTTTCACAGATTTTTCACACGAATGGTCACAGGATGGAGGCTGCTAAAGGACTAGCGCCCCATGCCCGCTTCGGCGGGCTTCTTTTTGCCTGCGATTTGTCAAAACCCACTGCGTTCATGGCCATACATGCGCAAAACGGGTTTGGCGCATGGCGTCACATTCCGTATCATTCACCCATCACGCTCACCGTAGCGACCGATCATCACGTATCACTTTCGGAGGGTTCATGAGCCTGCAAGACCTGAACAATATCCCTGGCGTAACTGGCGAGCCGGATAGCGCTACCCAGAATTTCGTATTCAACCACACCATGCTCCGCGTAAAAGACATTCAGAAGTCTCTGGATTTCTATACCCGGGTCCTGGGTTTTTCGCTGGTGGAAAAACGCGACTTCCCGGAGGCTGAATTCAGCCTGTACTTCCTGGCGCTGGTTGATAAGGCACAAATCCCGGCTGACGATGCTGCCCGCACTTTGTGGATGAAGTCGATCCCTGGCATCCTTGAGCTGACCCACAACCACGGCTCGGAAACCGACGACAGCGTTGTCTATCACAATGGCAACACTGACCCGCGTGGTTTTGGCCACATTTGCATATCGGTGCCTGACATCGTTGCCGCCTGCGAGCGCTTCGAGGCACTGGGTGTCGACTTCCAGAAGCGCCTGACTGATGGCCGCATGAAGTCTCTGGCATTCATTAAAGACCCGGACGGCTACTGGGTAGAAATCATCCAGCCGCAACCGATGTAAAAACCGACGCAAAAAAAACCCATGATCGCTCATGGGTTTTTTTATTCGGGGCTGTTATTCGGAGCGGATCAGGTGATCGAACGCGCTCAGTGAAGCTTTGGCACCCTCGCCTACTGCAATCACGATCTGTTTGTAAGGCACGGTGGTCACGTCGCCGGCAGCAAAAATCCCGGGAATGGATGTTTCGCCGCGTGCATCAACCACGATCTCGCCACGAGGCGAAAGCTCGATGGTTCCTTTGAGCCAGTCAGTGTTTGGCAGCAAACCAATCTGCACAAAAATCCCTTCCAGTTCGACGTGGTGCAGCTCGTCTGTAGCGCGATCCTTGTAACGCAGGCCATTTACCTTCTGACCGTCACCTGTGACCTCGGTGGTCTGGGCATTGGTAATCACAGTCACGTTCGACAAGCTGTTGAGCTTGCGCTGCAATACAGCATCGGCCCGCAGCTTGGTATCGAACTCAAGCAGGGTCACGTGAGAGACGATACCCGCCAGGTCGATTGCCGCCTCAACGCCCGAGTTGCCACCGCCGATAACTGCAACGCGCTTGCCTTTGAACAGCGGGCCATCGCAGTGAGGGCAGTAAGCTACGCCACGGCTGCGGTATTCCTGCTCGCCAGGCACATTCATCTCTCTCCAGCGCGCACCGGTAGCCAGAATCACGGTCTTGGCTTTAAGCGAGGCGCCGCTGGCGAACTTCACTTCATGCAACTCGCCCGCCTTGCCCGGCAGCAGCTGGTCGGCACGCTGCAGGTTCATGATGTCGACGTCGTATTGCTTGACGTGCTCTTCAAGCGCGGTGGCCAGTTTTGGACCTTCAGTTTCCTGTACCGAGATGAAGTTCTCGATCGCCATGGTGTCCAGCACCTGGCCGCCAAAGCGTTCAGCCGCGACACCGGTACGAATGCCTTTACGTGCCGCATAAATAGCAGCGGCTGCGCCGGCAGGACCGCCGCCAATGACCAACACATCAAATGCATCTTTGGCGCTGATTTTTTCGGCCTGACGCTCAATGGCGCCGGTGTCCAGCTTGCCGAGAATTTCTTCCAGCCCCATTCGGCCCTGGCCGAAGTTGACGCCGTTCAAGTAAACGCTGGGAACTGCCATCACCTGACGCTCGGTGACTTCGTCCTGGAACAGCGCACCGTCAATCGCCACGTGGCGAATGTTCGGGTTCAATACAGCCATCAGGTTCAGCGCCTGCACTACATCCGGGCAGTTCTGGCATGACAGCGAGAAATAAGTCTCGAAGTTGAACTCACCCTTGAGCGAGCGAATCTGTTCAATCACTTCGGCACTGGCTTTCGATGGGTGGCCACCGACTTGCAGCAAGGCCAGCACCAGCGAAGTAAATTCGTGGCCCATCGGGATACCTGCAAAACGCAGGCTGATATCGCCGCCCGGGCGGTTCAACGAAAACGATGGCTTGCGCGCATCAGTACCGTTGTCCAGCAAAGTAATCATGCTGGAGAGGCTGGTGATTTCTTTTAACAAGTCATGCATTTCACGGGATTTCGCACCGTCGTCGAGGGAAGCAACGATCTCGATCGGCTGGGTAACCCGCTCCAGGTATGACTTCAACTGTGCTTTTAGATTGGCGTCCAACATACGGGCGATCTCCTTTAACGTTTAAGACTGTGTAAAAAAAACGCCCGAGCGAATGTCGCCCGGGCGTTTTGAGGGCGATGCTGCGTGCAACTCAGGTGCGGGTCACCGCCATAGGCTGGCTCACAGGCTTAGATCTTGCCGACCAGGTCAAGCGATGGAGCGAGGGTGGATTCACCTTCTTTCCATTTGGCAGGGCAAACTTCACCCGGGTGAGCAGCTACGTACTGGGCTGCCTTGATTTTTCGCAGCAACTCGGAAGCGTCACGGCCAACACCGCCATCGTTCAGCTCGACGATTTTGATCTGACCTTCAGGGTTGATCACGAAAGTACCGCGGTCAGCCAGCCCTGCTTCTTCGATCAGTACGTCGAAGTTGCGGGAGATGGTCAGCGTAGGGTCGCCGATCATGGTGTACTGGATTTTGCCGATGGCTGGCGAAGTGTTGTGCCAGGCAGCGTGAGCAAAGTGGGTATCAGTCGATACGCTGTAGATTTCCACGCCGAGTTTTTTGAACTCTTCGTAGTTGTCAGCCAGGTCTTCCAGTTCGGTTGGGCAAACGAAAGTGAAATCTGCAGGGTAGAAGAACACGACAGACCACTTGCCTTTCAGGTCAGCGTCCGACACTTCCACGAAGCTGCCGTTTTTGTATGCAGTAGCTTTGAACGGTTTTACATGGCTGTTGATGATAGGCATCGTTGTCTCTCCGTCAGGGTTGAAAAGTTGATGGGGTGAATCCTAACAACTCATTTCGTATCTGGCTCATTGGTAAAGCTGATGCTGACGATTGGTTTTAGCTATCAGGTGAGCCTATAGATAGCTAAAAACCAAATAGGGATCGGTGTGCGCGTTTTCAACCTCCGTCAGACATCTATTACTTTTTGCGCGGTAATGCTCATCCCCGTAAACGGGGTCGCTTCAACATAGCGCATGGCGGACTTTACGTCCTTCCAGCCGACGTAATTCATCAGCGACTTCAGATCCCAGCCACTTTGATGCGCCCATGTTGCAAAACCGCGACGTAGCGAGTGACTGGTGTAGTGCTCTGCAGCAATGCCGGCACGCTCCAGCGCCTGGCGCAGCAATGGAATCACGCTATTGGCATGCAGCCCCTCCTCCCCCAGATTGCCCCAGCGATCAATTCCCCGGAACACCGGGCCCCGAACCAGTGCCGAGGCATTGAGCCACTCAATGTAGGCACGCACCGGGCATAGCCTCAGCAATGCCGGAGTCTGAAAGGTCTTGCCCAGGTTATCGCGGTCACTCTTGCTGCGCGGCAGATACAGGGTAATGCCAGAGCCTGCAGCCGCTTGCACATGTTCGATCTGCAAGCGGCACAGCTCGTCGCTGCGAAATCCGCGCCAGAACCCCAGCAGTATCAAGGCCGCATCCCGACGCGCACGCAGCAGCCCGGGGTGATCGGCATTCGCTTGCGCAGCCTGCGCCTCGCTTTCCAGCCAATCGACCACTTTTTCCAGGTGTTGCAAATGCAGGGGCTCGGCCTGCTTTTCTTGAGCGGGGTGCAGCGCCCTGATGCCCTTGAACACTTTGCGCACTACTGGCGCCTTGGTCGGGTCGGCAAACCCCTGGCTGTTGTGCCACTGGGCAATGGCAGACAGGCGCAACTTGAGGGTGTTAATCGAGAGCTGGCCGGCGTGCGCCACCAGATAGCGGGCGACGCTGTCGCTGGTTGCAGGCAAGAACCCGCCCCAAGTGGCTTCAAAGTGTTCGATGGCAGCCCGATAACTGCGACGGGTGTTATCGCGGGTCGCGGCGTTGAGATAGCGATCCAGCTCGCTCATGGGCAGTTCTCTTGTCTGGCGTACTGAAAACGGGCCTTAAAAGCAGTTTTGAGGCTCTAGCACGGGATAATACCAGTATATCCCGCTTGTTATATCTTAATTAAAGACAGAAATAATCTGACAATGTAGTATGTAATTACATGATACATACCACAGTACATAATCGTAGGAGAAGACCATGGCCCGTGGCGGCGTAAACAAGGCAGTGGTGCAAATTGCACGCACGGCAATCCTGGCCCGCGGTGAACACCCGAGCATTGATGCGGTACGTATCGAGATGGGGAATACCGGGTCGAAAACTACAATTCACCGGTACTTGAAAGAGCTGGACGAGGTCGATTCACGTCGCGGCGCACCGCAAGAACAGATCGGTGACGAGTTGACGGAGCTGGTCGCCCGCCTCGCCCAGCGCTTGCAAGAGCAGGCCCAGGAACCGATCTATCGAGCCCGGGCGCACTATGAGCAACTCCAGGTCGCACTGCAGGAGCAACTCAATGAAGCGCAGCAGTCCCAGGCCCAGCTCCAGCAGCAACTTGAAATCCAGAGCAATGCATTGAGCCAGGAAACGGCAAACCTGGAGTCCACACGCTCCATGCTGCAGACCGAGCAAACCCGCAATGCCGCTCTCAACCAGGCGTGCAGCGACTTTGAGCTGCGCCTCAAAGACCGCGATGAGCAAATTCGCTCACTGGAAGAAAAACACCTGCATGCCCGAGACGCCCTTGAGCACTATCGCAGCGCCGTCAAAGAGCAGCGCGAGCAGGATCAGCGCCGCCACGAAGGTCAGGTTCAGCAGATTCAGATGGAACTGCGCCAGGCACAACAAAGTGCACTGGTACGTCAGGATGAGATCACCCAGCTGCATCGCGACAACGAGCGCGTATTGAGCGAGAGCCGCGCATTGAGCAAGGAACTGAATCAGTCCAGCGACCAGCAACACAAGCTGAGCAATCTCAATGCTCAGCTCAGCAGCCAGCTGGGCCAGCTGCAAAACGAGCGCACCTTGCTTGAGGAGCGCTTGCGAGTGGCGACCCTCGAGAGCGATGAGCTGAAACAGATGCAAGGCCAGCTGCAAGAGTCAAGCGCAGCACTGACACTGCGCGCACTAAAAGCCGAAGCGGCGCTTGAGAACCTGAAAGCACAGAAAGACGACACCCCCGAGCAAGCAGCCGACGCCCCGTAGTCGCTGACGAGGAACGCGGTTTGAGGTCTGCAGGACCTTGCGTGACGCCCGATAGCCGTACACAGGCCCTCGCAGCGCCTCTCCTCGCCAGCGATTACAGGACAAGCCTTCGTTCAGCTAACGTTCAGCAAATGCAATCAATTCTTGTTTGGCAATGCGTATCAATATGTTACAAATTAGCACTCTGACTAATTTGCGATGCGGTGCTTGCCCATGCTGGTTCCATTTCTGATCATGCTGCGCGAAGGCATCGAGGCCGCTCTTATCGTCGGCATCATTGCCAGTTACCTCAAGCAAACCGGACGCGGACAATGGATGCCCGCCGTATGGATCGGCGTCTTCCTGGCTGCTGCTCTGTCACTGCTGGTCGGCGGCGGCCTGGAGCTGATGAGTGCAGAGTTTCCGCAAAAGCAGCAGGAACTCTTCGAAGGTATCGTCGGCCTGATCGCCGTCGGCATTCTCAGCTCGATGGTGTTCTGGATGCGCAAAGTGGCGCGCTCTATCAAACACTCCCTGCACACCTCCCTTGATCACGCCCTCAGCGCCTCAAACCATCAAGTCATGGCATTGATTGCCATGGTGTTCTTTGCGGTTGCACGCGAAGGGCTTGAAACCGTGTTCTTTTTGCTGGCGGTGTTTCAGCAGAGCGAAGGGCCGGCCGCGCCACTGGGCGCCCTGCTGGGCCTGATCCTCGCCATTTTTGTAGGCTTTGCGATTTACAGCGGCAGCATGCGCCTGAATCTGAGCCTGTTCTTCCGCTGGACCGGCCTGTTCATTCTGGTGGTCGCCGCAGGTATTTTGGCCAACTCGTTACAGGCTCTGCACGAGGCCGGGCTGTGGAATCACCTGCAGGGCGTGGTGTTTGATATCAGCAGCGCACTGCCAATGGACGGACCGGCAGGCTCTGTACTGGCCGGCATGTTTGGCTATCAGGATGCGCCCACCATGAGCGTGCTCGGCGCCTATGTGATTTACCTGCTGGTCACGCTGGCGATGTTCTTTCGACCTCCTGCGCCCCCAAAAAGCGTGTCTATTCCCTCAGTGACGAACCCATAAGGTCCTGCATGTCTACCCCTGCAAGCGGTACACCCCCAGGCGCCTTGCGCTGGGCGGTGGCCGGCTCGGTGATCGTGATGATCGCGGCCGGCGGGCTGTTTTATTACGCCTCGCAACTGGCCGCGGCCAAGCGCAAGGTTCACAGCAACGAAATCACTGTGACCATCCACCCCCGCAGTTGCGAGCCCAATGCACTGTCTGTGCCTGCAGGCTTCAATAGCTTTCGCATCGTCAATGCCTCTGAACGGGCTGTGGAATGGGAGATTCTGGACGGCGTTCTGGTGGTCGAAGAGCGTGAAAACATTGCCCCCGGCCTCAGCCAGGTAATCAATGCCACGCTGGCACCAGGCGATTACGCCATTACCTGCGGCTTGCTCAGCAATCCTCGCGGCACACTGCACGTCACGCCGACCGCAGAATCCGAAGCCAGCGCCAAGGCAAGACCGTCCATGGTGGCGTTTATCGGGCCATTGTCTGAGTTTCGCGTCTATTTGAGCAGTCAAGGCAATGCGCTGATCAAAGCAGTGGATGCCTTGTCGCAAGCCATTGCCGCAGGTGATCTCGAACAGGCCCAGGCGCTTTATGTGCCTGCACGTGAGGCTTATCAGCGGCTGGCCCCTGCCGCACAGCGTCTGGCCGAACTGGACAACACTATCAATGCCCGCGCCGACTACTTTGAAAAGCGCGAGCGGGACCCTGGTTTCATTGGGTTTCACCGCCTTGAATACGGTCTTTTGACCAGCGCAGCACTCAGGGCCTGACTGTGTTTGCCCAGCAACTGCAAGCCAATGCCGTGCTGCTCAAGCAACAACTGCTTGCCCAGTCGCTGCCCCCGAACAATTGATCAGCACTGTCGCTCGCACCTTGCACAACCTGGCCGATACCCGTGCTGCTAGCGGTGAAGAAGAGCGTTACAGCCATATCGATGCAAATGGGTTTGCCGCGAACCTGCAGACCACACGCAAGGTAGTCGACCTGCTGCGCCCTTTGCTGGCCAAGAACAGTGCCGGGCTCCTGCAACGTATCGATACCGCCAGCACCGCGCTCGAGTCCGAACTCAATGGTCTGAAAACACCTCAGGGCTACATCACTTACGACACGGTAAGCGCCGCCCAGCGTCAAGCAATCAGTAACAAGGCCAAGGCTGTGGCCGATGCACTCGATGGAATCGATCCCGCCCTCGGCCTTTCCGGCCTGTAAATGCAGACGAGATGCACATGAGCGACTCAGAAAACAGTCTTGACCCATTCAACCTGCAGCGCCGTCGCGTGCTGCTGGGCATGGGGGTCGCCGGAGCGGTCCTGGCAGGTGGCGCACTGAGTTGCCCGGCACTGGCCGCCAGTGGCGGAGCAAGCGCACAGGTTACTCAAGCACCGAGCAGCGATAAAACCCGGGACCATCACCCGTTTTACGGTCAGCACCAGAACGGCATTATTACCCCGCGCCCGGCCGCCGGCATGCTGGTGGCTTTTGATGTGCTGGCCAGCGACAGGCAAGACCTGGAGCGCCTGTTCCGTACCCTGAATGAGCGCATCGCGTTCCTGATGAAGGGCGGCGCGGTGCCTCAGATTGACCCCAGGCTTCCGCCGCCGGACTCCGGAATTCTTGGCCCGGTGGTAACGCCGGACAACCTGACAGTAACGGTTTCGGTGGGCGAATCATTGTTCGATGAGCGCTTTGGGCTGGCCGGCGCCAAGCCTAAACGCCTGAGCCGCATGCAAGGTTTCCCCAACGACGCACTGGAACCTGCGCAATGCCACGGCGACTTGAGCCTGCAGTTTTGTGCCAACACCGCTGACACCAATATCCACGCCCTGCGTGACATCGTAAAAAACCTGCCAGACCTGTTGTTGGTGCGCTGGAAGCAAGAAGGTACCGTGCCGCCGCAAGCGCCGACCAAACCGGGTGAGCCCGCTCAAAGCGCGCGAAACTTTTTGGGCTTTCGCGATGGCTCCGCCAATCCGGACTCCAATGACAATAACCTGATGAACGACATCGTCTGGGTTCAGCCCGGAACTGACGAGCCAGACTGGGCGACCCACGGCAGCTATCAAGCGGTGCGCATCATCCGCAACTTCGTAGAGCGCTGGGACCGTACGCCACTGCAAGAACAACAAAGTATTTTCGGGCGCCACAAATCCAGCGGCGCGCCCATGGACGGCACCCATGAAACCGATACCCCGGATTACAGCAATGACCCCGACGGCAAAGTCACCAGGCTTGATGCACACATCCGCCTGGCCAACCCGCGCACAGCACAAACCCGCGACAGCCTGATCCTGCGTCGACCGTTCAACTACTCCAACGGGGTTAACAAAAACGGCCAGCTGGACATGGGGCTTCTGTTCATCTGTTACCAGTGCGATCTGGAAAAAGGCTTTATCGCCGTGCAAACCCGGCTCAATGGCGAGCCGCTGGAGGAATACCTCAAGCCGGTTGGCGGCGGTTACTTTTTCACCTTGCCGGGTGTGCGAGACGCTCAGGATTACGTTGGGCGATCCCTGCTCAATGCCGCAGCACCTTTAACCAACGCCTAACCCCCCTGACTCCAATCGGAAAAGTCCCATGAAGAAGACGCCGCTCGCACTCCTGCTCACGCTTGGCTTGCTCCACACTCCGCTCTCGGCACTGGCTGCGACTGCGCCACTGGACCTGGTGGGGCCGATCTCGGACTACAAGATTTACGTCACCGAGCAGCTGGATGAACTGGCCAGCAATACGCAGCAATTCACCGACGCAGTAAAAAAAGGGGATTTGGCCACCGCCAAAAAACTTTATGCCCCTACACGGGTGTACTACGAGTCAATTGAGCCGATTGCCGAGCTGTTCAGTGACCTTGATGCATCGATCGACTCCCGGGTCGACGATCATGAGCAGGGCGTTAAAGCCCCGGACTTCACAGGTTTTCATCGCATCGAATACAGCCTGTTTTCTGAAAACAGCACCCAGGGCCTTAACGACCTGGCAGATGGCCTGAACAAAGACGTCAAAGATCTGCAAAACCGCGTCGCCGGGCTGACCTTCCCGCCCGAGAAAGTAGTCGGTGGCGCAGCCGCACTGATGGAAGAAGTCGCCGCTACCAAGATTTCCGGTGAAGAGGACCGCTACAGCCACACCGATCTCTACGACTTCCAGGGTAACGTTGACGGCGCGAAAAAAATCTTTGATCTGTTTCGCACCCAGATCGAACAGAGTGACAAGTCTTTTGCAAGCAAAGTGGACAAGAACTTCGCGACGGTTAACAAAATCCTGGCCAAATACCGTACTAAAGACGGTGGTTTTGAAACCTACGACAAGGTCAAAGACAGCGATCGCAAGGCTTTGATCGGCCCCGTCAATACCCTGGCCGAAGACTTGTCGACCCTGCGTGGCAAGCTCGGCCTGAACTAAAGCCTGTGTAACAGCGCCAGTCGATGTGATGGGCATCACATACCCGCAGACTGGCGCAGTTTTGAACGTGTTTTTTGCACTTTTTACCGACCTGCATCACTGTTCAGTTTCGGTAATAAACGCTAAAACTATCGCTTGTTTTAAACCTGTTATCGTCGAAACGCAGGCTGTTTCTGCCCGGCAAATGCTTTCCTGAATAGCACCTGTCTAGTGTTTAGAAAGCATGCCATGTTGATCGAACTTTCATAGGTTTTTCACAACTGTGCGTTTAACGTATGCCCCTTCTTCCGGGGGAAGCACCGAAGAGTCTGCAAGAAAATCATGTAGATAAGGTAGTCCGATGACTTTACCTTTATAAGTAATAGTCTTTACTCCACGTGCAAACAGGTCTTGGCTTGCCCGTGAGCAGGTCGACTTTTACACGAGTCATCTTGTGCCATTGAAACTGACTGGAACGAATAATTTGAAACCCTACCCTATCCAGTGTGTGTCGATCGTCATTCCGGTCTACAACGAAGAACAGAGTCTGCCCGAGCTATTGCGCCGCACTGAAGCCGCTTGCGCGCAGCTGACACAAGCTTATGAGATCGTTCTGGTCGATGACGGCAGCCGGGATCAATCGGCGCAAATCCTGCAAGATGCCGCCGAGCGCGAAGGCAGCCCGGTAGTTGCGGTGATCCTCAATCGTAACTATGGCCAACATGCTGCGATCATGGCCGGCTTCGAGCATTCCAAAGGCGATGTAGTCATTACGCTGGACGCCGACCTGCAAAACCCTCCTGAAGAAATTCCGCGCCTGGTCGCCCAGGCTGCACTGGGTTACGACGTGGTCGGCACAGTGCGTAACAATCGCCAGGATTCTGCATGGCGCCGCTGGCCGTCACGCCTGATCAACATGGCAGTACAACGCTCCACCGGCGTTGCCATGAGCGATTACGGCTGCATGCTGCGCGCCTATCGCCGTTCGATCGTCGACGCCATGCTCGCCTGCCGCGAACGCAGCACGTTCATCCCTATTCTCGCCAACAGCTTTGCCCGCCACACCACTGAAGTGCTGGTCGAGCACGCAGAGCGCGAACACGGTGACTCCAAATACAGCCCCATGCGCCTGATCAACCTGATGTTCGACCTGATCACCTGCATGACAACTACCCCATTGCGCCTGTTAAGCATCATCGGCTTCAGCATGGCGGTCCTGGGCGTGCTCTTCGCCGTTGCGTTGATCATGCTGCGCCTGATCTTCGGCGCATCCTGGGCCGGACACGGCACTTTTGTGCTGTTTGCAGTGTTGTTCGTGTTTACCGGCGGCCAATTTATCGGCATGGGGCTTCTGGGTGAATACCTGGGCCGCATGTACAGCGATGTACGGGCCAGGCCGCGATTTTTCATTGAAAAAATTGTTCGTGCCGAACCTGTAACTTCCACCGTTTCAACTAGCACCCCGACTTCTTCTACTTCGACACAGGTTCAATCATGAGTTTGAAAGCCGTTGTTTTCGCCTATCACGATATTGGCTGCACAGGCATCGAAGCCTTGCTCAATGCAGGCTACGAAATTGCTGCTGTATTCACCCATGCCGATGACCCGAAAGAAAATAATTTCTATGGCTCGGTTGCCCAGCTGTGTGCCCGTAAAGGCATCCCTGTGCACGCACCGGAAGACGCCAACCATCCGCTGTGGATCGAGCGCATTCGCAAGCTGAATGCCGATTACATCTTCTCGTTCTACTACCGCAACCTGCTGGGCGAAGAATTGCTGTCCAGTGTCAGTAAAGGCGGGTTCAACCTGCACGGTTCATTGCTGCCACGCTACCGTGGTCGCGCTCCGGCGAACTGGGTACTAGTCAATGGCGAAACCGAGACAGGCGTAACCCTGCACCGCATGGTCAAACGTGCTGACGCGGGCAACATTCTGGCGCAACAGCGCATCAGCATCGAGCGCACCGATACCGCTCTGACCCTGCACGGCAAGTTGCGCGAAGCTGCTGCCCAGCTGCTGGCTGAAGCCCTGCCGCTGCTGCCGCAAGGCAAGCTCCAGGAAACGGCACAAGACGAATCCAAAGCCACCTACTTCGTCCGTCGCACACCGGCTGATGGCTTGTTGCAGTGGACGCGTCCGGCAGAAGAGCTGTTCAATCTGGTGCGCGCTGTTACTCAACCTTACCCGGGCGCCTTCTGCGCTGTGGGCGAGCACAAGCTGATTGTCTGGGGCGCTGAAGTGGTTGCCGGTAACCAGGGCCACGCACCGGGCCAAGTGATCAGCTGCGATCCGCTGCGTATCGCCTGCGGTCAGGACTCGTTGGTAGTGACTGCCGGTCAGCGCAACGAAAATGGCCTCTACCTGAGCGGCCCGCAACTGGCCCGCGAACTGGGTCTGGTTGAAGGCTCACGTCTGCGTGGTAGCGAATCCGGTCGCAAGGCCCGTCGCACCCGCGTCCTGATCCTGGGCGTTAACGGCTTTATCGGTAACCACTTGTCCGAGCGCCTGCTGCAGGACGATCAGTATGAAGTGTATGGCCTGGACATCGGCTCCGACGCTATTGAGCGTCTGCGCAGCCATCCGAACTTCCACTTTGTTGAAGGTGATATCAGCATCCACACCGAGTGGATCGAGTACCACATCAAGAAGTGCGACGTGGTCCTGCCGCTGGTGGCCATTGCCACACCTATCGAATACACCCGTAATCCGTTGCGCGTGTTCGAACTGGACTTCGAGGAAAACCTCAAGCTGGTGCGCTACTGCGTCAAATACAACAAGCGTGTGATCTTCCCGTCCACCTCCGAAGTGTATGGCATGTGCCAGGACAAGAACTTCGACGAAGACACTTCCAACCTGGTTGTTGGCCCGATCAACAAACAGCGCTGGATCTACTCGGTTTCCAAGCAATTGCTGGACCGCGTGATTTGGGCCTATGGCCAGAAAGGCCTGAAATTCACCCTGTTCCGTCCATTTAACTGGATGGGGCCACGTCTCGACCGTCTGGACTCGGCACGTGTTGGCAGCTCGCGCGCCATTACTCAGCTGATCCTGCACCTGGTGGAAGGTACTCCGATTCGTCTGGTAGACGGCGGCGAACAAAAACGCTGCTTCACTGATGTTGCCGATGGTATCGAAGCTCTGGCCCGCATCATTGATAACAAAGGTGGCAAGTGCGACGGCCAGATAATCAACATTGGCAATCCGGAAAACGAAGCCAGTATTCGTGAGCTGGGCGAAGAATTGCTACGTCAGTTCGAAGCGCATCCCCTGCGTGACAACTTCCCGCCGTTTGCCGGTTTCCGCGATGTTGAAAGCCAGTCGTTCTACGGCACCGGCTATCAGGATGTGAGCCACCGCAAGCCAAGCGTTGAGAACGCCCGTCGCCTGATCGACTGGACCCCGACGACCGAACTGAGCGAAACCATCGGCAAGACCCTGGATTTCTTCCTGCGCGAAGCCATGGTTGAAATCGCGGAAAAACGCTGATGCAAGCTGGACTACGCATAGATGTCGACACCTACCGTGGAACCCGTGAGGGGGTTCCGCGGTTGCTCGAACTGCTCGATGAAGCTCAGATCAAAGCCACGTTTTTCTTCAGCGTGGGGCCTGACAACATGGGCCGCCATTTATGGCGTCTGATCAAGCCCCAGTTTTTCTGGAAGATGATGCGTTCCAAGGCCGCCAGCCTCTATGGCTGGGATATTTTGCTGGCCGGCACTGCCTGGCCAGGCAAACCGATCGGCAAGGATCTGGGGCATTTAATGCGCCAGACCCTTGCTGCGGGCCATGAAGTCGGCTTGCATGCATGGGATCACCATGGCTGGCAAGCCAACACAGGGCGCTGGAGCGAGGCGCAACTGATCGAGCAAATCCGGCGTGGCGTCGACACCTTGAGCGACATTACTGGGCAGGCGGTTGAGTGTTCGGCGGCCGCCGGCTGGCGCGCAGATGAACGCGTAGTCCAGGCCAAAGAAACCTTTGGCTTTCGTTACAACAGTGATTGCCGCGGGCACAGTCTATTTCGGCCAAGGTTGGCCGACGGTAGCCTGGGCGCGCCGCAAATCCCTGTGGATCTACCCACTTTCGATGAGGTAGTCGGGCCCGAGCTGAATGCCGCCGACTTCAACTCATACATTCTTGATCGTTTCAGCCCGCAAAAGCTGAATGCGTACACCATCCATGCAGAAGTAGAAGGGATTCTAATGGCTAACGACTTTCGTCAATTGCTGGCGCAGGCCCGTGCTCGCGATATTAACTTCCACCCTTTGCGGGACTTGCTCCCCACTGATCTGAACAGCGTCCCGGCCGGACAATTGAGCCGTGGCCAGCTGGACGGACGTGAAGGCTGGCTGGGAGTGCAGAAGCCATGACTCAACGCTGGACAATACCGCTGCTGGTTCTGGCTTTTATCGCGTTTTATCTGTTGCCGCTGGGCACACACGGTTTGTGGATTCCGGACGAAACACGCTACGCGCAAATCGGCCAGCAAATACTGGTCGACGGTAACTGGATCACCCCGCACTTCATGGATTTGCGCTACTTCGAGAAGCCGATTGCCGGTTACTGGATGATAGCCATCGGCCAGGCCATTTTTGGCGAAAACTTGTTTGGTGTGCGTATTGCGTCAGCAATCGCCACCGGCCTCAGCGTGTTTCTGGCCTATGCCGTAGCCCGACGCCTGTGGAATGACCCGCGCAAGAGCTTTGCCTGTGCCCTGGTCTACATGACGTTTGGCCTTATCGCTGGTCAGGCGGGCTACTCAAACCTCGATCCCCAGTTCACTCTTTGGGTCAACTTGAGCCTGGCTGCCTTGTGGTTTGCAGTAGACAGCAGCAGCCGGCGCGATCGCCTGATCAGCTGGGCAGTACTGGGTTTTGCATGCGGCATGGGGTTTATGACCAAAGGCTTTCTGGCCTTGCTGCTGCCGGTGCTGATCGCCCTGCCCTACATGATCTGGCAAAAACGCTTTGTTGAGCTGGTCAAGTATGGACTGGTGGCCATGCTGGTCGCCGCCATCGTATCGCTGCCATGGGTGCTGGCCGTTCACGCCCAGGAGCCTGACTACTGGCGCTTCTTCTTTTGGCACGAACATATCCGCCGCTTTGCCGGTGACGATGCACAGCACGGGCGCCCGTGGTGGTTCTATCTGCCGCTGCTGGTAGTTTCCAGCCTGCCCTGGGCAGCCCTGTTGCCAGCCACCTTCAAGGACGCATGGCAAAACAAGCGCCATGCCAGTGTGGTTTTCGTGTTGCTGTGGATGCTGCTGCCACTGGGCTTGTTCAGTCTGAGCAAAGGTAAATTACCGACCTACATCATGCCGTGCATGTTGCCGCTGGCCCTGTTGCTGGGCCACGCGATGATTCAGCGTGTAGAGCAGGCCAAAACCGGCGCCTTGCGCGTTAACGGCCTGGTCAACTTGCTGGTTGGCGCCGTGGCGTTGGCAGCCCTGATCTATTTTCAGATCAAAAAACCGTTTTATGACAATGAGCCACAACATATGGCGCTGCTGGTTGGCGTGTTGCTGACGTGGATCGTCACCGGCCTGCTGACACTCTCCCGACCACTGAAGATGTGGGCGGCGCCTGCCGTTGCAATGGGGGTTCTGGTGCTTGCGTTGCCAGCCAGCATGCCCAGCAGCGTAGTGCACAACAAAATGCCCGATCAGTTCATTCTTGAGCATATTCAGGAGCTGTCCCAGGCCAAAACCTTGCTCAGCAACGATCTGGGTGCGGCTTCTGCCCTGTCCTGGCGCCTGCGCCGCCCTGATGTGACGCTTTACAACACTCAGGGCGAAGTCAAATACGGCCTGACCTATGACGATGCCAAAGGCAAAAGCATCCCTCTGGCCGACATTGCCCAGTGGATGACTGAAGCGCGCCGCCAAGGCCCGGTAGGTGTGGTGATGCGGGTCAAGAACAGCGATGAAAGCCATGAAATGGACATGCTGCCCAAAGATGGCCAGCGTTATGACGATGGCAACATGGTAATTCTGATCTTCCCGCAGAGTCCCCAATGACATTTGCACTTCTGTTACTGGCCTGCCTGCTGACCTGCGCAGGCCAGATTGCCCAGAAATACGCCGTTGAAAGCTGGCGCGGCCCCGAGTCGGGGCTCGCGCATAAGCTGCGTTCGCCCTGGCTGTGGCTGGCGTTGTTGTGCCTGGGTTTCGGTTTGCTGGTATGGCTGCTGGTACTGCAACGGCTTGAAGTCGGGGTCGCCTACCCGATGCTCAGTCTCAATTTTGTCCTGATCACACTGGTAGCCCGCTATTTGTTTAAAGAACACATCGATCGACGTCACTGGTTGGGTGTGGGACTGGTGATTGCCGGCGTAGTCCTGTTGGGGCAGCACGCATGAGCCTGCGCCGTGGATTTGTCTTCGCTAGTGCCAGCGTGTTGCTGGTCAGTACGGCCCAGCTGGGCATGCGCTGGAGCATGACCCGCCTGCCGGAACCGGCTCAATGGCTGAGCGCAATCAACCAGGGCGAGGTGTCATTGCCAGCGTTGGGCGTAGTGTCTACTGCAATCATGGCCTACGCCCTGTCCATGCTGTGCTGGCTGCTGGCTCTGCGGGACTTGCCGCTGGGCCGGGCCTATTCGCTGTTAAGCATCAGTTACGCATTGGTGTACCTGCTGGCCGCCAGCCTGCCGGTATTCCATGAAAGCTTCACTCTTTCGAAAACCCTTGGTGTGACCTTGGTCATCCTGGGGGTGCTAACGATCAACTCTCGACGTACCCCAAGTTCCAGGAACTGCGCATGAAAATCAGTGTATTTGGTAGTGGTTATGTAGGCCTGGTGCAGGCGACGGTATTGGCGGAAGTCGGCCACGATGTGATCTGCATGGATATCGACCAGAATAAGGTCCAATTGCTGCAACAAGGTCATGTCAGCATTTTTGAACCGGGGCTCTCCAGCTTGGTGCGAGAAAACCTCGAAAGTAAGCGCCTGCGCTTTACCAGCGATGAAAAGCTTGCTGTTGAACACGGTCAGGTCCTGTTTATCGCCGTTGGCACTCCGCCCAGCGAAGACGGTTCTGCAGACCTGAGCGCGGTGTTCTCCGTAGGTGACGCGGTCGCCCGCCATCGCACCGAGCCATTGATTCTTGTCGAAAAATCTACCGTTCCAGTAGGCACCGGGGATGCACTGACCGAGCACATCAATAAAGCCCTGGGCCAAACCGGCCGTTCGTTGACGTTCGATGTCGTGTCCAACCCTGAATTCCTCAAGGAAGGTTCGGCGGTAACCGACTGCCGTCGTCCGGATCGCATCATTATTGGCTGCGCCCGTGAAGAAGTGCGCGAAGTGATGCGCGATCTGTACGCCCCGTTCAACCGCAACCATGACCGAATTATTTTCATGGACCTGCGCAGCGCCGAGCTGACCAAGTACGCCGCCAACTGCATGCTTGCGACCAAGATCAGCTTTATCAACCAGATTGCCGAGCTGGCAGAACACCTGGGAGCCGACATCGAAGCGGTACGCCTTGGTATCGGTGCCGATACCCGTATTGGCTACCACTTTATTTACCCGGGCTGCGGCTATGGCGGTTCGTGCTTCCCCAAAGACATGCGAGCGTTGATCCACAGCGCCCAGCAAGTCAATTGTTCCAGCGACCTGTTGCAGGCGGTTGAAGCCATCAATGAACGCCAGAAGCACAAGCTGTTCGATCGCATCAATGCGTTCTTCAAAGGTGATCTGAAAGGTAAAACCTTTGCACTGTGGGGCCTGGCGTTCAAACCCAATACCGACGACATGCGCGACGCACCGAGCCGTGTACTGATGCAGGCACTGTGGGATGCAGGCGCCGACGTTCGCGCATTCGACCCTGAAGCCATGCAGGAAACCCAGCGCTTGTACGGTGACGAACCGCGCCTGAGCCTGATGGGCACTCCGGAATCGACGCTCAATGGGGCCGACGCGTTGATCGTGTGCACCGAGTGGCAGCAATTCAAGGCGCCGGACTTTGACCTGATCAAGGCACGCCTCAAAACCCCGGTGATCTTCGACGGACGCAACCTGTATGACGGCGAGCGTCTGGCCCGTACAGGTCTGCAGTACTACCCGATGGGCCGTGGCGAGTCCTGCAACTTGCCAGTATCCCAAGGTTCAACGGCCGTTTGATGGGATGACAGCGCCGCCATTGGTAACAATGGCGGCGCTTTTTTTTGTACTGTTTGAGGCGAGGAAACTCGAGATGCAGGCCAATTATTCTTCCAGCAGTGTACGTGCACTGCACAGGCAGTCCCTGATCCTGGGGGCAGTGGCACTGATTTTGTTCATCGTGGGTGAACCTCAACTGGCTGCGATCGGTTTTGACTCGCGCTTTGTAATGTTTGCCAAGGAAATGCTGCGCCATGGCCCGGGTTTTTTCCCGACCACCTATGGCGAACCCTATGCTGATTACAGCGCAACCTCGACCCTGTTTACCTGGTTGCTGTCCTTGCCGTTTGGTGAGGTCACCAGTTTCACCGCATGGCTGCCCACGGCCTTTGCCGGGGCGGCAATTGTCAGCCTGGTGTATCGCCTGGTCGCGCCACAGTCCAGGACCTGGGCGCTGGTCAGCGTGGCGCTGTTGCTCCTGAGCATGACCTTTGTCACCGAAACCCGTGCCGTATCCCTGGATCAAATGCTAGCAGCCGTCAGCCTGGCAGCGTTTTACCTGGCCTATGCCCACGATCATTTTTGCGCACCGCGCCGGCATTACTGGCTACTGCTTCTGCTGGTACTGGGGTTTGCCATACGCGGCCCGATTGGCCTGGTTATCCCCACCGGCATGCTCTGCAGTTACTACCTGCTCAGCGGTCAATGGCGCCGGCTGATCAGCGTTGGCCTGCAAGCGCTGGTACTGCTGGTTCTGTGCATTGGTACCCTGCTATTGCTGGCCTGGATCAGCGGCGGCGAAGCTTTCGTCCACGAAGTGATCCGCATGCAAGTCACCGGCCGCATGGACGGGACAGAAGGTGCCAGCAGCACGCTGTATTACTTCACCAGTTCCATGGGCAACTACGCACTGGCGTACCCGCTGGCGGTACTTGTGCTGGCAGCGACCCTGATTGCCGGGCGCAAGCAATCGGGCCCGGGCCTGCAGTTAGTCAAATATTGCGTAGGGGCGGGTTTGATCGTAATGATCGGCCTGTCGATCCCGCAGGCTAAAAAAGCCCGTTACTTGCTACCCATGCTGCCAATGGCGGCAATCATTGCCGGCTACCCGTTTCAAGGGTTGCGCGGCCGGGTCTATACCGGTTTGCGTGGCGTTATCCAGGGGATATTCCTGTTATTGCCCGGCTTGTTGATCGTCGGCCTGATCATTGCGCGCAAACGCTTTGACGAACAACTGCCGTCGCTGACTACGATTTTTATTGTCTTGAGTGTGCTGCAAGCAGCGGCCCTGGGCCTGCTGTTCAAAGCCCGGTGGCGAACCGGCGGGCTGGCTGCATGTGCCGTACTGGCGCTGTGGGCGAGCTTCATCATGGTGTTCGAGCCGGTAGAGCGCGACCTCTATGACACCCGCAGCTTTACTGAAAACGCCATGCACATGATCGACCGCGAACCTGCCCCCTTGGTACTTCACGGCATGGGCAAAGATGCCAAGGCAATCAAATTCATGGTCAATCTGAATCGTGACTTGTTGCCACTGTTCACCCAGTCCGCAGTCGAACTGCAGGCGCTTCCCGCTCCGGTATGGATCGTCATGGACCGCAAGGATTATCAGGGGCTGCAAGGCACAGCCTTGGGCAATGTAGTGCCGGCGATGAGTGGTCGCTTCGACAAGAATGACTACGTGCTGCTGCATATCCCTTGAACCTGTAGTCGCTGTCGAGGCACGCAGGCTGCGATCAAGCCCGGAGGGCTCGCGCTTTTTAATAAGCGAAACCCTATCGCAGCCTGCGTGCCTCGTCAGCGACTACGTGAATCCTGCTAGAGCTGCCACCTGCCTGCAGGTACAATCCCCGCCCTCCTCTCTCCCCCAGGAATGCCAATGTCAGGGCTCGAACTGTTTGCCGCCGCGCTTGGTGTCATCTCCGTATGGTTAACAGTCAAACAAAACCCCTGGTGCTGGCCGATCGGCCTGGTCATGGTGCTGCTGTATAGCTGGATCTTCTTCGGGATGAAGCTGTATTCCGGCATGCTCCTGCAGGTCTTCTTTGCCGTGCTACAAGTGTATGGCTGGTGGCAGTGGACCCGCGCCGGGACGCAGCACGAAGGCCGTGTCGTGACTCGATTAAGCACCCTGCAAGTACTCGGTGGTCTGGTCGCCGGTGCCGTGGGCAGTCTGGCCCTGGGTGCGGCAATGGCGCACTGGACTGACTCCAGTGTGCCCTGGCAAGACGCAGCGCTGACCGCTTTCAGCCTGGTCGCACAACTCTGGATGGCGCAAAAACGCCTGCAATGCTGGGCCCTGTGGTTTGTGATCGATGTGCTCTACATCGCGTTTTTTGCCTGGCAGGAGCTGTACCTGACGGCTGGCCTGTATGCACTGTTCACGGTCATTGCCATTCAAGGCTGGCGTGACTGGCGCCGCGATCCGGCGCTGCGCACATGAAGGTGGTGGTACTGGCCGGGCCGGAATCGAGTGGTAAAAGCTGGCTGTCGGCACTCTTGCAACAGCGTTTTGGCGGCGTCCTGGTGGGCGAATACGTACGTTACTTTATCGAGCAAAACCCGCGTGACACCTGCCTGGCAGATATTCCGGCCATTGCCGCAGGTCAACTGCAATGGGAAGATCAAGCCCGAGTTCAACAGCCTGAACTGCTGATTCTGGACACCCATTTGTTGAGCAACATCCTGTGGAGCCAGACCCTGTTTGGCGACTGCCCGGCCTGGCTTGAACCCGAACTCCTGAGCCGGCATTACGACCTGCACTTGCTGCTGTCACCCGATGATGTGGAGTGGATACCCGACGGCCAGCGTTGCCAGCCTTCTCTGGCTGAACGTCAGGCGTTCTTCACAGCAAGCCGCCAGTGGCTGGAACAACACCGGCAACCTCTGCAAATCATTACCGGCGACTGGCAAGCACGTCAGCATCAGGCTTGTTTGGCAGTTGAGCGATTACTTAAGTAAAAATAATTTAGGAAAAATCCTAGCAAAATCAGAGCTTTCCTAAATCAAACAGAATTTTGAAGCTTTACCTTGAGCCGCTCGTCAAATATTTGGCGAGAAAGGCATTACAACCTCAAGGTAAAACAATGAAATCAATATCCTTTGCCTCTGGCACCCTCAGTGCTATCTCGCTGGTCTTCGCGGCCAGCGCCTTTGCTCAAGCAGACATCCCCACCGCACCGTTGGCGAACAGCAGCAAATGTTCACCGAGCAATCCGCTGGGCCCTGGCTGCCCGGGTTTTGGTGATATTGGTGGCGAATGCTGCCCGTTCAGCGATGAAAGCCTGAAAACCAAAGTAGTACCGCTGAAATCGGCGACCGAGAATTTGTTGAAAATCCAGGGCGTCTCGTTCGAGTGGAAAAATGGCGGTCGCAAGGATATCGGTGTTGTCGCCCAGGAAGTTGCCCAGGTTTACCCCGAGCTGACGCGCACCAAGGATGGTCTGATGCAGGTCGACTACGACAAACTGGTGGCTCCGCTGATCGAATCGATCCGCGAGTTGAACCAGCGTATTCAAACCCTTGAAAAGGCCCAGGCCAAGTAAATACCTGGGTGCATGACCGTTGCCTCCCCCCCCTTCTGGTCGGCGGTCTGCACCCTGACATGGCTTTCATGTATACGAAAGTTCATAAAGAGCGACCTTGCGTCTGAATCAAATTAAAGATGCGCAGCACACGATATCGGCTTGTTCGGGCACCTGTTGATTGCCTGCCTGCTTTTTCCTCGATTAAAAATTCTCTAAGCCAAGGCAACTTACTCAGCAATCTTCAGTCTGTTAATCAGCAGGCATGAAGTTTTCACTGCACGCTGGCAAAGTTAGCGCGTTAAGCAGTCAATATGTCCATTCATGAAACAGTGACCATGCCTGCAAGCCGCTGATTAACGATACTCCCTGAAATCTTTA
Source organism: Pseudomonas versuta (assembly GCF_001294575.1). Taxonomy (NCBI): domain Bacteria; kingdom Pseudomonadati; phylum Pseudomonadota; class Gammaproteobacteria; order Pseudomonadales; family Pseudomonadaceae; genus Pseudomonas; species Pseudomonas versuta. The sequence goes on along the minus strand of NZ_CP012676.1, from coordinate 1,911,107 downwards.
ATAAGTGTAACGTTTTTGAAACAGCCCCCTCTGTTATCAAGTACAACGTCTACCGCCCCGTTATTTCTCTCAATATTCGCCCCGTGCCGTCTCAGGTTTGAAACAGCAACGCCTCGCGCGAATTAATAAAATGCTGTGGCCGCTTGTTTTTAAACACTTAATTTAAAGTGGCACAAGTACTGCTCCTTCCTTCATAGCGCTGACTAGGGCCAGCGCCAATAAAGAAGGAACACGGTCATGGGGTATTTATATCGCGGCAAACATCTTCTGCTCACAGCCTGCAGCCTGACTGTTCTGTTCAGTATCTGCAGCACTGCGCAAGCGGGTGGTGATGGCGTGATTGTACTGACCCGCGATGTTCAACCTTTTGCAGTCGGCAACCCGCCCATGCATCCGGACCCTAACCCCACAACTGTAAACGCCAACCCCGCAGTGCGTATCACCAGTGCTTCGCGTGAGCTCAGTGATGGCGACTTTGCCAGTGTCAGCAGCGGTACTTCGATTGCCCGTTCAATCATCCCTAACGGCAACTCTCTACCAGGCCTGAATACAACCAATGGCCTGCCAGGTATGACCGGCGGTCATGGCGGCGGGAGCGGCGGTACGGTCAGCAACACCATCAGTCGCAGCATTGAACAGGGTATGAGCCCACTCACTGCGCTGAGTCAGGGGAAATAACATCATGACTTTCGCCCTGCCCTTATTGGCCGTTGCGCTGCTCGCCAGTACCCAGGTACTTGCAGCATCCGATAACAACGCCGAGATCAACAATTCCGGCGTCAACTACCGCGGCAACATTACGGTCAACCAGGCTGCGGGCGACCAACAGCAGCAGGTCAACAGTCGGGCAATCGCTATTGGTACACAAGGCAGTGCTTCCACCCGGATCAGCCAGAAACTCGACACAGCGGCCGACCCTTCGCTCAATGCCAAGGCAGCGATTCAGGGCAACTCATTCAGCAATGGCAACGGCGTGATAGGTGTCAACCAATCTGCCGGAGCCAACAATCAAATGATCAATGCAGTGCGGATCGGCATTAGTGCCCAGCCACAAGGCATCGATGACAGCGCCTTGTCACAGCAAAACGTGGCGCTGTTACCAGGCTCGGGAACTGTAGCCCCCGTAAGCGGCAGCCGCCAGGTCGTTACCAGCGATCAGGCCTTCACCGGCAGCCGCGGGGTCGTGCAGTTAAACCAGAGTGCAGGGGTGGGGAACCGCATGGCTAACACCCTGAATATCCGGGTTGCTGACTGACTCGACTACCAAGCAGTGCAATTAGAAAGTCCCAACACTTAACTCACTAATAATGCACGGAGAATCACCATGAAACCTGTAATGGCTCTTAAACCGCTGGTCTTTGCTCTTGCCGCACTCATGGCTGTTGCTGCCCAGGCGGGCGGTGGCAATAACGGCGGCGGTGGTGGTGGCGGAAACGGTGGTAACAACGATCAGTTGCTGACTCAACTGCAATTGAGCGCAGGCGCTGCGGCTTCGGTTCAGGATGGCCAGACCAGTGCTCACAACAATGTACTCAACCAGGGCACACGCAACAGCGCCAAGGTTGACGGTTCGATCAACAACTCCAGCGGCAACATGGGCGCTAACGTGGCCTCCGGTGACGGCAACCAACAAGATAATGCCGCTGCTCTGGCAACTGCCGACCAAAGCTTTATCTTTGGCAGCGCACTCGCCGTAACTTCGGCCGATCAAGGCAATTACGGCAATACGGTCAAGAACCACTCGACAATTAACACCGCGACCCTCAATAACTCCGCCAACAATGGCTCCGGTAATGTGGGGGTCAACGTAACGTCCGGTGATTTCAACCAACAGAAAAACAACCTGGCCATCGCAGTCTCCGGCGGTCGTGTTGCTGTAGCAGCCGCGGCTGCGGATCAAACCTCAACCAGCTTGAACGTCACCAACAAAGCTGACCGCACTTACGACACCAAAGACCTCACAAGCTCTATCAACCTCCATGGCAGCTATCAAGGCAATGGCCAAGGCACTGTGGGTGGCAACAGCGGTGGTGGCGGCGGTGGCAACAACTACTCCAGCAACAACGGCAACGGCAACGGCAACGGCAACGGCGGTGGCAACAACGGTACTCAACCGCTCAACTTCCATGAAGAAGGCAGCTTCTCCCTTAGTGGCGTAGCGACTTATCAAGTACTCACACCAAGCGGTTGGAAAAACCCGACTACCAACACTGCAAACATGACCAACTCGATGAACGGCTTCTCGGGTAACGGTGGTGCCAACGTGTCCTCGGGCTCAGGCAACCAACAAAGCAACTCACTGTCGATCGCAGCTGGCTGCCGCGCCTGTCTGTAGTCTGACCGTCACAAGGGCCTCGATTACGGGGCCCTTTTTCTTCATTCAAGGTGTGACCATCATGCGTACGCTTGCGCTCTGCTTGTTGTTCTGTATGGCCGGTGTCACTCAAGCCGCACAGATGCCAGTCGCCGCCATGCCTGGCGGCATTCTGGTTTACAAGCACGTACAAAGTATTCGTGAGCGGCGCTTTGCGAACATTGTGGAACAAAAAACCGATTTCAGTTGTGGTGCGGCGGCTCTGGCTACCGTGCTGCGTCAGGCCTATTGGCTGGACGTCAATGAAGATCAAATCATCAAAGGCATGCTGATCAACGCAGACCAGAACCTGGTTCGTACCCAGGGGTTTTCAATGCTCGACATGAAGCGTTATCTGGAAAGCATCGGCATGCGGGCACGGGGATACAGGATTCCGACCGAAAGCCTGGAAAGTGTCAGTATTCCCGTGGTTGTCCTTCTGGATATACGGGGTTACAAGCACTTTGTCGTCATGCAGCGTGCGCAAAAAGACTGGGTGTATATCGCCGACCCGGTACTTGGGCATAAACGATTCTCCCATGAAGACTTTGCCAAAGGCTGGAATGGCATCGTCTTTGCGATCATCGGCCCCGGTTATGACAAGACCAATACGCTGCTGAACCCCTCTGCTCCGCTGACAGTCAAGAACAAGCTCGACATGTTCAGCCCGGTCAAGGATGCAGAGCTGATGGATTTCGGATTTATCCAGAGCGATTTCTTTTAGGCGTGCCAATGATGACCGCGGAGCCCCTGGCTCCTGGAGCAGCCCATGAACATTCCCTATTGGCTGATTGCCGCGTGTATTGCAGTCAGCCTGCCGGCCCAGGCAGCATCAACCTTCAAACCGGTCGAACTCAAAGACAATGAAATGGCTGATTTGCGTGGACGCTTTGTCATGCCGGGTCGAATCATCAGCTTTGGTATTGTAATGAGCAGTTCCTGGACCAGCCGCAATGGTGATTTGGTGGGCGCAAGCACCTCCATGCAAATACAAAGCAACACCGTTAAACCGCAGTTTTATGTATCGACCTACAGTTCAGCCGGCAACGGTGCACCCGTCACCCAAGGTTCAGGCACCGTCACAGGAGGCGCAGGCTTGACCACTGGACAAGGCGTGACTCAAAGCGTGCGCGCGGCGGGTGATAACAACAGCGCATATAATAATGTCGATATTAATATGAGTGAGGCCAATCAAGCGCCAGCGGTAAATCAGCAAGGCGTGGTATTAAGCGCCAATAATCCGGTATCCATTTCCAGCGGCGCAGGGAATTTAACAGTTTCAGCGTCCGGTGGCGGCATTCAATTGGCGGTTCAGGCCAATAATAATCAAGGCAGTTCATTGCAGCAAATAGCTCAGGGCGGAGTGTTACAAAACACCACCTTATTGGGCGCAGGTAACATGGTTAACAACATGACCCAATTAAATGTGGTCTTACGCAACAACCTGCCAACTACGGGTGCATTGGACTGCAATCTTACTCAATTAAAAGGTCTCCGCAACTTGGGTTATTGAACTAGTATCCAGCGCTTCATATAGATATAAAACTGGACGGTTTATTTCATGCATCGATTGATTACCATTCGCGCCGTTATCTGTATGAGCACTCTTTTTCCATCAGCCCTGCTTTATGCAGCCCCTGAGGATATAGAGCAATTAAAACAAGAACTGTTGGAATTGCGTCAACGTTATGACCAACAGCAAAAAGCACTGGCAGTACTGGAACAGCGTGTACACCAAGTAGAAGAGCAACCGGCATCTCCTGTCCCCAGGCGTCTGGCGAAATCACCGGCCGACATGGTTGCCAACAAGAATGTCGCCACAGCCAGTGGCGGCGCTGCAGGAGGTACAGGCAGCAGTTCTTACGGGGAGTCACTCAAAGATGACTCCGCCCCGGCCAAAAGTGTGGTCAACCTGTACGACGAGGCCAGTGGTTTTTTCGGCGGTGGCAAGTTCAGTTTCGAATCCGGACTCACCTACTCCCATTACGACACGCGCCAGTTGATTCTTAACGGTTTTCTGGCTCTTGACTCTATCTTTCTCGGCAACCTCAACCTGGATCGCATCAAGGCTGATACATGGACAATGGACCTGACCGGCCGCTACAACCTGGATAACCGCTGGCAGTTCGACGTAAACGTTCCTGTGATTTATCGCGAGTCGGCTTACCAGTCCGGAGGTGCCAATGGTGGCGATGCACAAGCCGCCTCGGAGCAAACTGTGACCCGCGACCCGACGATTGGGGACGTCAACTTTGGTGTGGCTTACAAGTTCCTCGACGAGTCGGAAAACACCCCGGATGCCGTCTTTACCATGCGTGTCAAAGCGCCTACAGGCAAAGATCCATTCGGCATCAAACTGATCCAGTCCGGGTCCAACACCAACATTTTCACCCCCGAAGACTTGCCCACTGGCAATGGTGTGTGGTCGATCAGCCCCGGCATCTCCCTGGTTAAAACCTTCGACCCTGCCGTGCTGTTCGGAACGCTGTCGTACACCCATAACCTGGAAGGCTCGTTTGACGACATCAGCTCAACAGTGGGTCTGACTCAACCAGGCAAGGTCAAACTGGGCGACAGCTTCCAGCTGGGTGCCGGCGTGGCATTTGCCTTGAACGAGAAAATGAGTATGTCGTTCTCCGTCTCTGACCTGATCCAGAAAAAGAGCAAACTCAAGCAAGATGGCGGCGACTGGCAAACCGTCACCACCAGCGATGCCAACGCAGGTTACTTCAACGTCGGTATGACTATTGCAGCCACCGACAAATTGACGATAGTGCCCAATCTGTCCATAGGTCTGACAGAGGATGCACCTGACTTCACCTTCAGCCTGAAATTCCCGTATTACTTCTAGGCATCCTGCGGGCCAGCCCGCAAAAAAAGGCCCGCAGCGGATAAATGCTGCGGGCCTTTTCTTTTTAAACTGCCTTAACGGATTTGATGCTTGTGCAGTAACCGGTAGAACGTGGGACGCGAAACGCCCAGCACCTTGGCTGCAATGCTCAAGTTGTCACTGTGCCGGTGCAAGACGTCGCGCAATGCCTGACATTCGGCACGGCTTATGTAGTCCTCCAGCGTGCCCGATACTTCTATGACCGGCAAACACGACTCCAACCCAAGATCAGGCGCCCCGATCTGACGCCCTTCAGCCAATACCAGGCCACGTCGCACACGGTTGGCCAGCTCGCGAATATTGCCAGGCCAGGAATGAATGCTCATGGCAAACAATGCATCCTCACTGAAGGTTCGCGGGCGACGCCCGGTCTCCAGGCTATAAAGATGGGAAAAGTGATTGGCCAGCAATGCCAGATCACCCGGGCGATCCCGTAAAGGGGCGGTGACGACCTGTAATACGTTAAGCCTGTAGTACAGATCTTCACGAAACCTGCCGTCGACAATGGCTGCTTCCAGATCGACGTGGGTTGCTGCAAGTACCCGAACATCAACGGGGATCGGCTGGCTTCCCCCTACCCGCTCGATGTGTTTTTCCTGCAAAAAACGTAACAGGTTGGCTTGCAACTCCAATGGCAGGTCACCGATTTCATCCAGAAACAGGGTGCCTCCATTGGCCGTTTCGATACGCCCGATCTTGCGCTGATGCGCACCGGTAAAAGCGCCCTTCTCGTGGCCAAAGAGTTCTGACTGAATCAAGTGTTCAGGGATCGCGCCGCAATTGATTGCCACAAAGGGTTTACCGTTGCGCTGGGATTCACGATGCAAGGTACGGGCTACCAGTTCCTTTCCCGTGCCGCTCTCGCCACGGATCAATATGGGCGATTCGGTAGGCGCCAATTTTCCCAGCAATTTACGCAAGTCATGAATGACCCGGCTTTGGCCCAGCAACTCATGCCCGGTATTTTTGTCCGCGGTGGTGGCATGACCACGTAAACGGGCCATGCCGAATGCACGGCCAAGCGTGACCTGGACCCGGGAAACATCAAAGGGAAGCGTATGAAAGTCAAAAAACCACTCGCAAACAAAATCGCCCACGTTTCTGAGCTTCAAAACGTCTGCACTGAGTACCGCAATCCATTCGGTGCCGCTGCGACTGATCATGTCTTTGACGGCTTCAGGGTGCTCAAGGTGAAAAGGCTGGAGCCTGAACAACCCGACATCACATGTGTGGTTGCTGACGGACTCCAGGCTGCAGCTATCGACCGCCCAACCAATGGTGCGCAAGCCCGGAAATATCCTGTGACAATCATCACAGGGATCAACCACTAGAAGACGTCGCGGGGTGGACATCGCAAGCATGACTGTTCCTTGGCGCCAAAAACATAAATGGGGATTAGAACAGGCCGTAATTAAAGCTACGTGTAACGTAGGACAAAACCGAGACGGCTACTTGGATCAATTCTCTATAAGCCACATAGCCAAATACTCACATCAAGTCACGGATGCGCTCGTAGAGATAAAATCTCTGCAGGGGGGGAAGTGAGGCGGTTAAAAATTGATGTGGATCAGGTTTGAAAAAAATACTTTAAAAAATCAAAAAAACGATGTGACCTGAGCTGGGGCTGAGGTCATCAGTACATGTAACCAACCGAACGGTACGCCCAGCCGACGGTTAATCACTTGATGGGCACACTAGAGAGACAACCCTATGAACGCCCCGCTCCGTTTCAACGAAGCCCTTTTGATTGCCGGCCACGCCTTTGAACCTTTTCAATGCGTTGCCTGGGCTGCACAAGACGGTCACGGCGAATTGAGCCTGACAGTCATTGACCGCACCAACACCCGCATCGGTCGCAAACAAATCCCGCGCAGCGCTTGCGCTGACGCCGCCCAACTCGCAAGCCTGCTGGCACAAGCCCGTGCCGAACTGAGCAGCGAAGGCTACACCTTGCAACCCTGGGTAATGCCGGCCTGATCCTAAACCTGTAGGAGCGAGCTTGCTCGCGAGCAACTCGCTCCTACAGTTGCTTCAAATCATCGATATGTGTGTATTCAAGCGCCAGATCAGCCGCCATCCGGCGTGACTTTCCAAGTCGAATCGGGCCGCGCTCAACATCAATCAACAGACCCGGACATTCAATGGCGGGTAGAGCCGGACCGTCTTTGAGACGACCGTCAGTGAGCAATAAAAAACGCTGCTGTTCTTCTGGAAACTGCTTGCGACGGGTTTTCAGCCACTTCGCGACTTGCGCCAAGGCCTCGAGCAAAGGCGTCCCCCCTCCCGCCCCCAGCGTGACCAGCCACTGATTCAAAGCCGCCGATGCCTTGGAACCGCAAACCTGCCACTGCGCTGCGTTGCCACTGGCTGTCATCACTGCCACCCGCACCCGTTGCCGATACGCATCCTCAAACACCTGGGCCAATAAACCCTTGGCATCACCCAGCGCCTGGTGTCGACGCGTCGAAGCCGAGGCATCCACCACCACCAGCCACAGCTCTTGCACTGCACTGTGTCGGCTCTTGTAGACCAAATCTTCAGGCTGTCGGGGCCGCCCGCCCAGCAAGGTCTGCACCCAGTCGACCTTGCCGCTGGCGGCACTGCGACTGGCGCCCTGGCGGCCCTGGCTGAGTTGACCTGCCCCCGGTTTGGCATCCGCCCCCGCACTGGATCGAGGGCGAATGCCTAAGGCTTTTTTGGCCAGCTCGGCACTTCGCGCCGCACACCCATGGCCTGAGGTTGCGCGGGCAGTTCACCCCATTGCCCCTGTCCCGAACTGGTCGAGGTACTGGCGGATTGAGGTTGTGCTTGCGACTGGTCTGGCGTCGGTGCCTTGCCGGCTTGCTCACGACGCCGATGACGCAAGGCAAACTCGGCCACCGCATCAATATCCTGCGCACTGATCGCTTGTGCCCCGCGCCAGGCGGCATGGGCCCGTGCTGCGCGCAGCCATACAAGATCAGCGCGCATGCCGTCGACCGCGGCCGCATAACAACGCTCGGTGATCACGGCCAGTGACTGGTCGTCCAGCTCAATGCCGTGCAGTCGTTCGCGAGCCTGCTGGCAACGCTCACGCAACGCATCCTGTTCAGCAGCCCACTGCTCACAAAACCCTTGGGGATCGAGGTCGAACCTTAAGCGCCGCCGAATGATTTCGCCGCGCTCGGCAGGCTGCGGCTGACTGTTCATGGCGACATTAAGGCCAAAGCGGTCAAGCAATTGCGGGCGCAGCTCACCCTCTTCCGGATTCATGGTGCCGATCAGGACAAAGCGCGCGGCGTGCCGATGGGAAATGCCGTCGCGCTCGACCACATTGGTGCCACTGGCAGCCACATCCAGCAGCACATCCACCAGATGATCGGCCAGCAGGTTCACCTCATCGACATACAGCACGCCACCATCGGCCCTGGCCAGGACGCCTGGCGAGAATTGCGCCTTGCCCTGCCCCAGCGCAGCGTCCAGGTCGAGAGTGCCCACCAGCCGCTCTTCGGTCGCGCCCAATGGCAAGGTGACGAACTGGCCGCTTGCCAGCAAATCGGCAAGGCCCCGGGCCAGGGTGGATTTGGCCATGCCACGCGGGCCTTCGATCAGCACCCCGCCAATTTTCGGGTCGATAGCCGTCAAACACAGCGCAAGCTTCAGCGAGTCCGCGCCGACCACCGCCGATAACGGGAAATGCGGGGTGTCAGTCATGTATCCAAATCCTTGCGTAAAGTCTGTAGGAACGAGCTTGCTCGCAATGCAGGCGACGGGGTCGTGCCTGGAACACTGCAATCGAGACAAGCTCAATCTTCTTCGATATCCAGCAACAGGTTTTCCAGCGCCTCGCGGTATTCCCCCGGCGCCTCCCACAACCCGCGCTGCTGGGCTTCGAGCAGGCGCTCGGTCATATCGCGCAAGGCATGGGGGTTGTGCTGTTGAACAAATTCACGGGTATCGGGGTCGAGCAAATAGGCATCTGCCAGCAACGCGTACTGGTGGTCATCGATCAGATGCGTGGTTGCGTCAAAGGCAAACAGGTTATCCAGGGTCGCGGCCATTTCGAACGCGCCTTTGTAGCCATGACGCTTGACCCCGTCGATCCATTTTGGATTGGCGGCACGGGAACGGATCACCCGGTTCAGCTCTTCCTTGAGAGTGCGGATTTTCGGCAGGTCCGGCTGACTGTGGTCGCCGTGATAACTGGCGGTCTTCTCACCGCTCAGCGTTTCTGCGGCTGCGAGCATGCCGCCCTGGAACTGGTAGTAGTCGTTGGAGTCGAGCAAATCGTGTTCACGGTTGTCCTGGTTTTGCACTACAGCCTGCACCTGGCTCAAGCGCCGGGCGAACTGGTCCCGGGCCTGTGTGCCTTCATCACCGGCACCATAGGCGTAACCGCCCCAGTTCAGGTACACCTGAGCCAGATCATCGCGGCTCTGCCACAAACGACCGTCAATGGCGTTTTGCACACCGGCGCCATAAGCCCCCGGCTTGGCGCCGAAGATCCGCCAGCCCGCTTGCCGCGCCGCCAGTTCAGGGGCCAGCCCTTGCTGCTCCAGCTGTTGGCGTTCAGTGCGGACTCTGGCGGCCAGCGGGTTGAGATCATCCGGCTCGTCCAGTGCGGCCACGGCTTGCACGGCCGCATCGAACAGGCGAATCAGATTGGCAAAGGCATCGCGAAAGAACCCTGACACGCGCAAGGTCACGTCGACCCGCGGCCGGTCCAGCAGGCTGACCGGCAGGATTTCGAAATCATCCACCCGCTGACTGCCGGTGGCCCACACCGGCCGCACGCCCATCAGGGCCATGGCCTGGGCGATATCGTCACCGCCGGTACGCATGGTTGCGGTCCCCCAGACGGACAGCCCCAACTGGCGCAAGTGATCGCCGTGGTCCTGCAAGTGACGCTCAAGAATCAGGCTGGCCGACTGAAAACCAATCCGCCAGGCCGTGGTGGTCGGCAGATTACGCACATCCACGGAAAAGAAATTGCGCCCGGTGGGCAAGACATCAAGCCGCCCCCGGCTCGGTGCGCCGCTGGGCCCAGCCGGTACAAAACGGCCACTGAGGGCATCCAGCAACCCTTGCATCTCGGCCGGGCCGCAGGCATCCAGCCGCGGCGCCACCACTTCCAGCAAGGCCTGGAAAATATCGCGTACTTCCTGCCATTGCGCGGTTTCGGGCAATTGCACAGTGCCCGCCAATGCCTGCTCAATCAGCTGCGCTGCGTACAACTCAAGGCGCTCACGGGTATCCCCCGCGGTTCGCCACAGAGCATCACTGACTGCCTGCAAAGCTGCTGGCTGGCGTGCGGTCCAGGGTTCGGCCAGCGCGCAGTCCAGCGGGTCAAATGCCAACTCAAAGGCTTTGGCCAGCGCCCGCAGCACACTGGATTGCGCCCCGCGACCGTCGCCACGGGGGATGCGCAGCAAGGCCAGCAGCGTGTCGATACGCAAACGGCCAGCGGGCGACTCACCGAAGATATGCAAACCGTCGCGGATCTGTGATTCCTTGAGATCGCACAGATAGGTATCCAGGCGTGGCAGCCAGATAGCCGCATCGGCATCGCTGTCGAGCTTTTCGTCCAGCTGCAACTCGCGGTCGATCCGGGTATCGCGTACCAGCTTGAGAATGTCGCGCTGTAATTCACGGGCCCGACGCGGGTCAAGCAGCTGCGCTTCGTAGTACTCGTCGGCCAGCAGCTCCAGGTCGCGCAAAGGACCATAGGTTTCAGCCCGGGTCAGCGGCGGCATCAAGTGATCGATGATCACCGCCTGAGTCCGGCGCTTGGCCTGGGCGCCCTCGCCCGGATCATTGACGATAAACGGGTAGACGTTGGGCATCGGGCCAAGAATTGCGTCCGGCCAGCATTGCTCCGACAGGCCCACGCCTTTGCCCGGCAACCACTCCAGGTTGCCATGCTTGCCCACATGCACCACCGCATGGGCGCCATAGGCGTTACGCAGCCAGAAGTAGAACGCCAGATAGCCGTGGGGCGGTACCAGATCGGGGTCGTGATACACCGCGCTGGCATCCACCTGATAGCCGCGGGCTGGTTGAATCCCGACAAACGTCAGACCAAAACGCAGACCCGCGACCATCAGCCGCCCGCTACGGAACATTGGATCGGTCTCTGGCATGCCCCAACGCTCAATCACGGCCTGGCGATTGGCCTCGGGCAAGCGATTGAACATCGTCCAGTACTCATCCAGCGCCAGGCTTTGCATGCAGGGGCGCAGGTCCCGACTGTCGAGGTCATTGCTGACCCCGCCGAGCAAGTCCTGAATCAGCGCAGTGCCGCTCTCGGGCAACCGGCAATCCAGCGGGTAACTCCGGGCCTGCAAAGCCCGCAGGATATTCAGCGCGGCGGCCGGCGTATCCAGCCCCACGCCATTGCCGATGCGACCGTCGCGAGTCGGATAGTTAGCCAGAATCAGCGCTATACGCTTTTGCGGGTTCGGCACCCGGGCCAGTTCGACCCAGCGCCGCGCCAGTTCTGCGACAAAGTCCATCCGTTGCGGTTGCGCCCGATAACACACCACGTCCGACTGGCTGCGCTCACTGCGCCAGGCCAGGTCTTTAAAACTGATCGGTCGACTGATAATCCGCCCGTCCAGTTCCGGCAGGGCAATGTGCATCGCCAGATCTCGCGGGCCAAGGCCCTGTTCGCTGTCGCGCCAGCCGGGCTCGTTGTCCTGGGCGCAAATGGCCTGAATGACCGGGATATTGCGCCGAAACGGTCGCAGGTGCGGCGCTTCGGGGCTCGACTGAGCAAAACCGGTGGTGTTGAGAATGACGGCGGCGTCGACCTCATCCAGCCAGTCCTCAACGTTCGCCAGGCACCCCGGCTCCTTGAGGCTGGCCACGGCAATCGGCAAGGGATTGAGGCCCGCGGCCTGCATACGCTGGCAAAACACATCGACGAACGCGGTATTGGCTGCCTGCAAGTGCGAGCGGTAGAACAGCAGCGCCGCCACCGGATATCCGGGTTGCCAGTCGGCCTGCCAGTCCTTGAGTTCAGGGCTGGCGTGCGCCGGGTGATAGATGGCGGTGCGGGGCAAGGTTCGCGGCGGCTCCCACGTGTAATCGCGGCCCAGCCACTGGGCGGCCAGGCAACGATAGAGCTGCAAGGCATTATGCAAACCGCCCTGGCGCAGAAAATGCCACAGACGCTCACCCTCACTGGCAGCCACTGTGCTCAGCGCGCTGAGTTCAGGGTCGGGGCGATCATCGCCCGGCACCAGAATCAGGGTGACGCCACGTTCGGCCAGTTGCATCAAGCGTTCAATGCCGTAGCGCCAGTAACCGATCCCGCCGTGCAATGACAGCAGGATCACTTTGGCGTGTTGCAGCACTTGATCGAAATACAGGTCGACCGAGCCGTGGTTCTGTACCTGCATCGGGTTTGCCAGACGCAGGCCAGGATAATTTTCAGGCAGCTGCTGCGCGGCTTGCGCCAGCAGTGCCAGGCTTGAATCACCGCTGCACAGGATCACCAGCTCGGCGGGGGTCTGGCCAAGGTCGGCAATGTTGTCGTCCGATACAAAGCCACCAGGCTGGGTCCTGAGCAAATGCATGGTTTAAGCGCTCAACGCTGTACGCAGAGTGGACTCGAGCAGTGCCGCGTCCAGATCCTGGCCAATCAGCACCAGCCGGGTGCTGCGAGTTTCGTCGCGGCCCCAGGCACGGTCGAAGTGCTTGTCAAAACGTGTACCCACGCCCTGAATCAGCAAACGCATCGGCTTGCCCGGGATAGCCGCAAAGCCTTTGACCCGCAGAATGCCGTGCTGGACCACCAGTTGAGTCAGGGCCTCCATCAATACGCGTTCTTCGCCTTCAGGCAGCTCGATGGAAATCGAATCGAAGGCATCGTGGTCATGATCATCGTGGTCATCATCACCGTCGTGGTGGTGATCGTGGTGGCTGTGACGGCCATCGATATGATCCTCGGAGCCGGCACCCAGGCCCAGCAACACATCCAGAGGCAAGCGGCCGCTGCTGGCTTCGATGACTTTCACCGCAGGTGGCAACTCTTCAGCGACTTCGGCACGCACCCGGGCCAGATCTTCAGGGCTGATCAGGTCGGCCTTGTTGAGGATCACCAGATCGGCGCTGGCCAACTGGTCAGCAAACAGCTCGTGCAGAGGCGACTCGTGGTCCAGATTCGGGTCGAGTTTGCGCTGGGCGTCGACCTGATCCGGGAACGCAGCAAAGGTACCGGCAGCCACAGCCGGGCTGTCGACTACGGTAATCACTGCATCAACCGTGCAGGCGCTGCGGATTTCCGGCCACTGGAATGCTTGCACCAGAGGTTTTGGCAGGGCCAGGCCAGAGGTTTCAATCAGGATATGGTCGATATCGCCGCGACGGGCGACCAGTTCGCGCATCACCGGGAAGAACTCTTCCTGCACGGTGCAGCACAGGCAGCCATTGGCCAGTTCATAAACGCGGCCGTTGGCTTCTTCTTCGGTACACCCGATGGTGCACTGCTTGAGGATTTCGCCGTCGATACCCAGTTCGCCGAACTCATTGACGATCACCGCAATACGGCGGCCCTGGGCGTTATCCAGCATGTGCCGCAGCAGCGTGGTTTTGCCCGAACCGAGAAAGCCGGTAACGATAGTGACAGGGATTTTGGCCAGTGTTTTCATCGGATGCCCTTTGGCAAGCGGCGGGCATACGGGACGACGACCGCAGGCTGTGCGCGGTCAGTCTTCGCCACCGGATCACCCCGCCCGGTTGAAGTAAGAATCTGTCACGAGGCAGGTCTCCTGGCTTACGGCGGGGTGCCAGCCTGAGCTGACGCCGACCCTGCGCCTTCCCGCTTGTCCAGCAGTGGCATTGCAAGGTCATTGACCGTTTACAGTTGCGGGGGCAGCCGCGGCATACCGCGTTCCCTTCTTAGCTTCGCGTAGCGAAGAACCTCGAACGCGCAAGGCTACGCAGTGCTTTGTAACAGGTCAATGTCATCCTGTGGGCGCTGGCATGTCAGCGCTAGATTCAACCCGGCGTGCAGGACCAATCATGGCGACCTGATCGCAGGTAAGCCAGCTCCGGCACATGATCAATGCAGTGCAGTGTTGTGTTCTAATTGCCGCCTTTTTTCAGCCTCAGACGGAACCGTCCATGTCGTCCCCTCGCCCAACCCACGTCCTGATCATTGGCTACGTGTGGCCCGAGCCTCGCTCTTCTGCGGCAGGCGGGCACATGATGCAAATCATCGAGAGTTTTTTGCAGCAAGGCTGGCAGATCACCTTCAGCAGCCCGGCCGGGGTTGGCGAGCACAAGGCTGACCTGGCAGTGCTGGGCATCGATGAAGTCGCAATCGAGCTTAATAACAGCAGTTTCGACACCTTCATCAGTGAGCTGGCCCCGGACATAGTGCTGTTCGACCGCTTCATGATGGAGGAACAGTTCGGCTGGCGGGTCGAGAAACATTGCCCGAATGCCTTGCGCGTCCTGGAAACCTCCGACTTGCAAAGCCTGCGTGACGCCCGTCATCTGCAACTGAAGGCACGGCTCAAGCAAGACCCGGAGCAGGATGACTTCAGCAGCCTGTTCGCCCCGGCGCAGCGTGCCACCTTTGAGCACATGGCCGATGCCGATCTGGCCCAACGGGAAATCGCCGCGATCTATCGCAGCGACCTGAACCTGATGATTTCCGAATACGAAATCGATCTGCTGGTGGAGCAATTCCAGGTGCCCGAGGCGCTGCTGCACTGGTGCCCGCTGATGGTTGACCGCGTCCCCGAACAGTTCGTGCCTTACGAGCAACGCCAGCATTTCTTGAGCATCGGTAACTTCCGCCATGCGCCGAACTGGGATGCCGTGCTATGGATGAAGACCCATATCTGGCCCTTGATCCGTCAGCAACTGCCGGCCGCCCAGCTGCATGTCTACGGTGCTTACACCCCGCCCAAAGCCACGGCACTGCACAACCCGGCCCAGGGTTTTCACGTACTCAACTGGGCCGAGGATGCCCTCGCCGTGATGAGCAGTGCACGCATCTGCCTGGCACCTTTGCGCTTTGGCGCCGGAATCAAAGGCAAGATCGCCGACGCCATGCTCTGCGGCACGCCTAACGTCACCACCCCGGTGGGCGCCGAAGGGATGCACGGCGACTTGCCGTGGGCCGGTGCCGTAGAACAGAGTGCCAGCGCCATTGCGCAGGCGGCCGTCGAGCTGTACCGCAACCCCCAGGCGTGGCAGCAAGCGCAACAGAACGGCCGGGCACTGCTGCAGGCGCGGTACCTGAACACCCTCCATGGCCCGGCACTGGTGCAACGCATCGAAGCCTGCCGCGCGGAGCTTGAACAGCACCGGCGCAACAACTTCACCGGGGCAATGTTGCGTCATCACCAGCACAAAAGTACCCAGTACATGTCGCAGTGGATCGAAGCCAAGAACCGCACACACTAACTGCCTACCCGGCCCCTGTAGGAGCGAGCTTGCTCGCGATGGCATCAGTGCGGTTTCGCTGACCGGCGCAGCAAATACGTATCCATGATCCAGCCCTTGCGCAACCTGGCTTGCTCACGGGTTTGCCGGATCTGCTCGCAGACATCTGCCAGCTTGCCGGCAATCAGGATCTCGTCCGCAGTACCGATATAGGCGCCCCAGTAAATATCCAGGTCCTCATGGACAAACGCCTGGAACGCGCAATGGGCATCGAGCATCACCACTACATTGTCCAGGTCCTCGGCCACCAGTCGCCGCCCCGTCGTAATACGGATCGGCTGACCAATGTCATTGAGCGCCACTCGATGGCGGGCCACCAACGCCTGCACGCTGCTGATACCGGGAATCACCTCATAGTCGAACGCGGTGCAGCCATTGGCCCGCACCCGGTCCAGAATGCGCAAGGTGCTGTCATACAGGGCCGGCTCGCCCCAGAGCAAAAAAGCCCCGCACTCGCCCTCCCCCAATTCGTCCTCGATCAGCCGCGCAAACAATTCGGCCCGCTGTTCATGCCAGTCTTCAACTCCCTGGGTGTAAGACAGGGTTGTGCTGTCGCGCTTCGGATCGCGGACCTGAACCACCCGATAACCCGGCTCACGGATATAACGCTCGCAAATCTCAAGGCGCAGCCGCACCAGGTCGTCAGTGGTTTTACCCTTGTCCAGCACAAAGAACACCGAGGTTCGGTTCAGGGCCTGAATCGCCTGTACGGTGATCTGCTGCGGGTCTCCGGAGCCCATGCCGATCAATAACAGTGTTTTCATCGTGTCTTATCCTTGAACAGGCAGGAAATAGAGCCGCGGCTGGCAGGAATATTCAAAAGGCAGCATGATCAGCCCCATAACAAGACTACCAGCGGCCAAGCCCATGACACGTCCCGCCAGAGCTACAGACCCTTCATACGAATTGATGGACGACCACAATGGCCTGTCGATTATCTACCGCCAGCATGGTTTCCCCTGCCCGCTGGTGCGCTGGCATTTCCACAAGGAGTACGAACTGCACCTGATTGTGGCCAGCAGCGGCAAAGTATTTGTAGGCGACTATATCGGCAACTTCTACCCCGAGACGCTGTTCCTCACCGGCCCCAACCTGCCCCACAACTGGATCAGCCAGGTGGCCGAAGATGAAGTGGTGCCGACCCGCGACATGCTGGTCAACTTCACCGATGAGCTGCTGGGCAGCGCCGCCTCGGTCTTTACCGAGCTCAAGGGCCTCACGCCGATGCTGGAACGGGCACAGTACGGCATTGAATTTCACTGCAAAGCCACCATCCGCAGAGCCATGGCGCTGATGCAGACCATCGCCAGTGCCACCGGAGTGACCCGCCTCGGGCATTTTTTGATTCTGATGCAGCTGCTGGCGGACTGTGACGACTATCAACTGTTGTCCGGCGTCACCTCAGGCAATCTGGCCGACGAACACACCATTGACCGTACCAACCGCGCCGTGGATTACATCTTCAGCCACTATGCCCGGGAGCTGACCCTTGAAGAAGTCGCCGACTACATGGGCATGAAACCCACCTACTTTTCCAGGGTATTCAAGCAAGCCACGGGGCGCTGTTTTATCGAGTTCGTCAATCGCCTGCGTATCAGCAAGTCCTGCGAACTACTGGCCGATGGGCGAAAAGCGGTGACTGACGTGTGTTTTGAGTCGGGTTTCAGCAATATTTCCAACTTCAACCGTCGCTTTCAGCAACTTAAAGGCATGACCCCGTCCCACTACCGCCGCCTGGCCGTGCAGCGTTTGACCGAGCAAAACCTGCCGGTGCTGAGCGAACGCCTGCGCAGTGCAAAATAGTATCGGTACGAGTGCTACCAGTGATTTGTCACGCCGGTGATTGAGGGCTGTAATCCGCCCTATGCGCTCGCTTGAGCGGGCAGCCATAAAAACAATAACCGTCCTTCACGGCCGCCTTGGTCGATGAAGTGGAGTGCTCAATGAATATTCCTGTCAAAGCGTTATGTGTGGCCATGTGCATGACCCTCAGCGGTATCAGCCTGGGCGCGCAAACCCTGACCATTGCGACGGTCAACAACAGCGACATGATCCGCATGCAAAAGCTGTCGAAAACTTTCGAGAGCGAACACCCGGATATCAAGCTCAACTGGGTGGTGCTGGAAGAAAACGTGCTGCGCCAACGCCTCACCACAGACATTGCCACCCAGGGCGGCCAGTTCGATGTGCTGACCATCGGCATGTACGAAGCCGCACTTTGGGGTGCCAAGGGCTGGCTGGAGCCGATGAACGATCTGCCAGCGTCCTACGCCATTGAAGATGTATTTCCCTCGGTACGCGATGGCCTGTCAGTCAAGGGCACGCTCTACGCCCTGCCGTTTTATGCCGAAAGCTCGATGACCTACTACCGTACTGACTTGTTCAAGGAAGCCGGGCTGACCATGCCCGAGCACCCGACCTGGGAACAGATTGCAGAATTCGCCAAAACCCTGAACAAACCCGAAAAAGAGCAATACGGTATTTGCCTGCGTGGCAAAGCGGGCTGGGGTGAAAACATGGCGCTGATCAGCACCATCGCCAATGCCTACGGCGCGCGCTGGTTCGATGAGAAGTGGCAGCCCGAGTTCACCGGCCCGGAGTGGAAGAACGCCCTCAACTTTTACGTCAACACCATGAAAGCCGCAGGCCCCCCGGGCGCCACCAGCAACGGCTTCAACGAGAACCTGGCCCTGTTCAACAGCGGCAAATGTGCGATCTGGGTCGACGCCAGCGTTGCCGGTTCATTTGTCACCGACCCGACCCAGAGCAAGGTGGCCGATCATGTCGGCTTTACCTTCGCCCCCCATGCAGTGACCGACAAAGGCAGCGCCTGGCTGTACTCCTGGGCGCTGGCCATTCCCACCACCTCCAAAGCCAAGGACGCCGCCAGGACCTTCAGCACCTGGGCCACCTCCAAAGAGTACGGGGCCCTGGTGGCCGAGAAAGACGGCATTGCCAATGTGCCGCCGGGCACTCGTGCCTCGACCTACAGCGACGCCTACCTCAAGGCGGCACCCTTTGCCAAAGTGACCCTGGAATCGCTCAAGGCCGCCAAGCCCAATGACCCTACGCTCAAGCCTGTCCCTTACGTCGGTATACAGCTGGTCACCATTCCGGAGTTCCAGGCCGTGGGCACCCAGGTCGGCAAGTTGTTCTCTGCCGCGCTGATTGGCCAGATGACGGTTGATCAGGCCCTGGCCGCGGCACAACAGACCACCGAGCGCGAAATGAAACGCGCGGGTTACCCAAAATAAAAACGGGATAGCCTCCCAAATTTGTGGGAGCTGGCTTGCCAGCGATGCTAACAACCCGATCTGACTTTCAGATTGAGTAGATGCCATCGCAGGCAAGCCAGCGCCTACAAAAGCACAGGTGCCATTCACCATGACGACTTCGACTGTTACGACAGCGATTGACGCCCCGTTACCGGTGCGTAAATCACGGCTGTTCAACCCCGGCTGGTTTCTGGTCACGCCTTCAGTGGCGTTATTGCTGCTGTGGATGATCGTGCCTCTGGGCATGACCCTGTACTTCTCGCTGATTCGCTACAACCTGCTGTATCCCGGTGAAAACCAGTTTGTGGGGCTGGAAAACTTCACCTACTTCCTGACCGACTCGGGGTTCTTGCCCGGGGCGACCAATACCCTGCTGCTGGTGGGCAGTGTATTGCTGATCAGTGTGGTGCTCGGGGTGTTGATCAGTGCCCTGCTGGAGGCCAGTGAATTCATGGGCCGCGGCATCGTGCGGGTGCTGCTGATTTCACCGTTTTTCATCATGCCCACCGTAGGTGCGCTGATCTGGAAAAACCTGATTTTCCATCCCGTGTCCGGGGTGCTCGCCGCGGTCTGGAAACTGTTTGGTGCCCAGCCGATTGACTGGCTGGCGCACTACCCGCTGTTGTCGATCATCATCATTGTGTCGTGGCAATGGCTGCCCTTCGCGATCCTGATCCTGATGACCGCCATGCAGTCCCTCGACCAGGACCAGAAAGAAGCCGCACGCCTGGATGGCGCCGGCCCCATCGCGATTTTCTGGCACCTGACACTGCCGCACCTGGCGCGCCCGATCGCCGTGGTGGTGATGATCGAAACCATCTTCCTGCTCTCGGTATTTGCCGAAATCTTCACCACCACCAATGGCGGCCCGGGCTACGCCTCGACCAACCTGGCCTACCTGATCTACAACCAGGCGCTGGTGCAGTTCGATGTGGGCATGGCCTCGGCCGGCGGGCTGATCGCCGTCGTGATCGCCAATATCGCGGCCATCATCCTGGTGCGCATGCTGGGCAAAAACCTGACTGACAAGCCGTGAGGGCCAAGTGATGACACTCCAACAATCGCGGCGCCTGCAAAGCCTGTTGCTCGGCACCCTGGCCTGGGCCATCGCCATCCTGATTTTCTTCCCGATCTTCTGGATGGTGCTGACCAGCTTCAAAACCGAGCTCGACGCGTTTGCCACGCCGCCACAGTTCATTTTCACCCCGACCCTGGAAAACTACCTGCACATTGAAGAGCGCAGCGGGTATTTCCACTTTGCCTGGAACTCGGTGGTGATCTCGTTTACCGCAACCGCCCTGTGCATGCTGATCGCCATCCCGGCCGCGTATTCCATGGCCTTTTACGAGACCAAACGCACCAAGGGCACGCTGTTGTGGATGCTCTCCACCAAGATGCTGCCGCCGGTGGGGGTGCTGATGCCGATTTACCTGCTGGCCAAATCCTTTGGCCTGCTGGACACCCGTACCGCGCTGATCATCATCTACACCCTGATCAACCTGCCGATCGTGGTCTGGATGATTTACACCTACTTCAAGGACATCCCCAAGGACATCCTTGAAGCGGCCCGCCTGGACGGGGCCACCCTGTGGCAGGAGATGGTTCGCGTGCTGCTGCCCATCAGCAAGGGCGGGCTGGCCTCGACCCTGTTGCTGTCGCTGATTCTGTGCTGGAACGAGGCCTTCTGGTCGCTGAACCTGACCTCATCCAGCGCAGCACCACTGACCGCACTGATCGCTTCGTACTCCAGCCCCGAAGGTTTGTTCTGGGCCAAATTGTCTGCCGTCTCGACCCTGGCCTGTGCCCCGATCCTGATTTTTGGCTGGATCAGCCAGAAACAGCTGGTACGCGGCTTGTCCTTCGGCGCAGTTAAATAAAAATCACGATTGGAGGCCCGTCATGGCCAACCTGAAAATCAAGAATTTGCAAAAAGGCTTTGAAGGTTTCTCGATCATCAAGGGCATTGATCTTGAAGTGAACGACCGTGAATTCGTGGTCTTTGTCGGCCCGTCGGGGTGCGGCAAGTCCACCTTGTTGCGCCTGATTGCCGGTCTTGAAGAAGTGACTGACGGCACCATCGAGCTGGACGGTCGCGACATCACCGAAGTCAGCCCGGCCAAGCGCGACCTGGCCATGGTGTTCCAGACCTACGCCCTGTACCCGCACATGACCGTGCGCAAGAACATGTCATTTGCCCTCGACCTGGCAGGCGTGCCCAAAGCCGAGGTCGAGAAAAAGGTCAACGAAGCGGCGCGCATTCTTGAGCTTGCGCCGTTGCTCGAACGCAAGCCCAAGCACTTGTCCGGAGGGCAACGCCAGCGCGTGGCGATTGGCCGGGCAATCGTACGCAACCCGAAGATATTCCTGTTTGACGAACCCCTGTCCAACCTCGATGCGGCCCTGCGGGTACAAATGCGTCTGGAACTGGCGCGCCTGCATCAGGAGCTGCAAGCAACCATGATTTACGTGACCCACGACCAGGTCGAAGCCATGACCCTGGCCGACAAGGTGGTGGTACTCAATGCCGGGAAAGTCGAGCAGGTCGGCTCACCGCTGGATTTGTATCACCAGCCGGTCAACCTGTTCGTCGCCGGTTTTCTGGGCACCCCGAAAATGGGTTTCCTCAAAGGCAAGGTCAGCCGGGTTGAGGCCCAAAGCTGCGAAGTTGAACTGGACGCCGGCACCCGCATCCAATTGCCATTGAGCGGTGCCTCATTGAGCGTGGGCGGTGAGGTCACCCTGGGGATCCGCCCGGAACACCTGAATCTGGCCAAGCCCGGCGACTGCACCCTGACCGTTACCGCCGATGTCGGCGAGCGACTGGGCAGCGACACCTATTGCCATGTGATTACTGCCTGCGGCGAGCCCCTGACCATGCGCATTCGCGGAGACATGGCGAGCCAGTATGGCGAGCAGCTGCACTTGCACCTGGACAGTGAACACTGCCACCTCTTCGACGCACAGGGGCTGGCCATCACCCGCCCGCTGCGCGCTGCTGCCTAACGTTTTTGAGATCGCATCCATGAAACTCAATCGCCGAAACCTCGATAACCTGACCCATAAAGTTGAAAAGCCGACCTATCTTGCGAGCGACACACGGCACGGCATAGCCCATATCGGGGTCGGTGGATTTCACCGCGCACACCAGGCCTTTTATACCGATGCGCTGATGAACCAGGGTCGCGACCTGGATTGGGGCATTTGCGGCATCGGCCTGCGGGCAGAGGACCGCAAAATGCGCGATGACCTGGCCGGTCAGGACTATCTCTACACCCTGTTCGAACTGGGCGACCGCGACGATACCCAAAGCCGCATCATCGGCTCGATCAGTGACATGCTACTGGCCGAGGACAGTATCGAGGCGGTACTCGACAAGCTCGCCAGCCCGGATATCCGCATCGTCTCGCTGACCATCACCGAAGGCGGTTATTGCATAGACGACAGCAGCGGCGAATTCATGGCCACCCTGCCCCAGATCCAGCAGGATCTGGCTCACCCGAAAAAACCGCGGACCGTATTCGGCGTGTTGTTTGCCGCCCTCGCCCGGCGCCGGGCAGCGGGCACCGCGGCCTTTACCGTGATGTCCTGCGATAACCTGCCGCACAACGGCGGTGTGGCGCGCAAAGCCCTGCTGGCCTATGCAGCCCTGAGCGATGCCGACCTGCATGACTGGATTGCCATCCATGTCAGCTTTCCCAACGCCATGGTTGACCGCATTACCCCCATGACCAGCAACGCCCATCGTCTGCAACTGCATGATCAATTGGGTATCGACGATGACTGGCCGGTGGTTTGCGAGCCGTTCATCCAGTGGGTGCTTGAAGACAAGTTCAGCGACGGCCGTCCGGCCTGGGAAACCGTCGGCGTGCAAATGACCGATGACGTCACGCCCTACGAAGAGATGAAAATCAAGCTGCTCAACGGCAGTCACCTGGCGCTGACCTACCTGGGATTTCTCAAGGGCTATCGTTTCGTCCACGAGACCATGAATGACCCGCTGTTCGTGGCCTACATGCGCGCCTACATGGACCTGGACGTGACCCCGCAACTGGCACCGGTGCCCGGCATAGACCTCACGGCGTACAAAGACACCCTGGTCGAGCGGTTCTCCAATCAGGCCATCGCCGACCAACTGGAGCGCGTGTGCTCCGATGGCTCGTCAAAATTCCCCAAGTTCACGGTACCCACCCTCAACCGCTTGATTGCCGATGGCCGCGAGCTGAAACGTGCGGCGCTGGTCGTAGCGGCCTGGGCGCTGTATCTCAAGGGCGTTGACGAGAATGGCCAGACCTATGCAATACCGGACCCCAGGGCTGAATTTTGTCAGGCACTGGTCAAAGATGACGCACTGATCGTGCAGCGGTTGCTGGGTGTGGAGGAGATATTTGGCGGTGCCATTGCCCAGTCTGCCGAGTTTGTTGCTGCATTTGAGTGGTGCCTCAACAGTTTGCGTGACGTCGGGGTAACTGCCACCCTGGAACACCTGGTACAGCACTGAACTGTTCTGCCGCAATCCCGTTCTGCCCTCCTGTAGGAGCGAGCTTGTCTCGCGATGATTGTTAACGAAAGCACGTTTTTACAAGTTGAACACGACGCTCTCGAGGCCATCGCGAGACAAGCTCGCTCCTGCAATTGAGATAGCAGTGGTTTTAGGGGTTACGGTATTTCTCCGGATTCTGATTAGGTTAACGCCCCATGAATCACTTATTTCTCGGCATCGATTGCGGCACCCAGGGGACCAAGGCGTTGATCCTCGACAGCCAGTCCGGCCAGGTACTGGGCCAGGGTTCGGCGCCGCACACGCTGATTCAGGGTGAGCACGGTCGCCGCGAGCAGGACGCCGCCCAATGGTTGCAGGCCCTGACGACCGCCACACAACAGGCGCTGGCGGCAGCCGGAGTCAGCGGTCAGCAAATCCGCGGGATCGGGGTCAGCGGCCAGCAACACGGGCTGGTACTGCTGGATGCCCAGGGTCAAGTGCTGCGCCCGGCCAAACTCTGGTGCGACACCGAATCTGCCCCCGAAAACCGCCAACTGCTGGAATGGATGGGCGGTGAAGCCGGTTCACTGCAACGCCTGGGGCTGGTCATCGCTCCGGGTTATACGGTGTCCAAGCTACTCTGGACCCGCCATCACCATCGCCAGGTCTTTGAACGCATCGCGCATATCCTGCTGCCCCATGACTATCTCAACTACTGGCTCACGGGCCGCTTGTGCAGTGAATATGGCGATGCCTCCGGTACCGGCTATTTCAACGTACGAACCCGCCAGTGGGACCTCGAAATACTGCGTTATATCGACCCCGAGGGGCGGCTGGAACACGCGTTGCCCGAACTGATCGACTCCCGCGCGCCCGCAGGCAAGCTGCGGCCTGAAATTGCCCGGTTGCTGGGCCTCAATCCCGAGGCGGTGGTCTCCAGCGGCGGCGGTGACAATATGCTCGGCGCCATTGGCACCGGCAATATCGAACCCGGCATCATCACCATGAGCCTCGGTTCTTCTGGCACCGTCTATGCCTTTGACCCGCAGCCACAGGCCCGCCCGGACGCTGCGGTTGCCAACTTTTGTTCGTCCAGCGGCGGCTGGCTGCCGTTGATTTGCACCCTCAACCTGACCAATGTCACCGGCGCCATACGCGAGGTGCTGGGTCTGTCCCTGGATGATTTCAATCAATTGGCCCGCCAGGCGCCGATTGGCGCTGAAGGCATCAGCATGCTGCCGTTTCTCAACGGCGAACGGGTGCCCGCACTGCCCGGCGCCACTGGCAGTATTCAAGGCCTGACCCTGACCAATTTTAACCAGGCCAACCTGTGCCGGGCGGCCATTGAAGGCACCACCTTCGGTTTGCGTTATGGTCTGGACCTGCTGCGCCGCGACGGCCTGCAAAGCCACACCATCCTGTTGGTGGGGGGAGGCTCAAAAAGTTCGCTGTGGCGCCAGATCGTGGCCGATATCATGGACACCAGGGTCATCTGCGCCGAACAAAGCGAGGCCGCTGCACTGGGCGCGGCCATTCAGGCAGCATGGTGTACAGGTGAAGGTACCCTTGAGCAACTGTGTCAACGTTGCGTGCGCCTTGATCACGCCAGCGAAACCCGGCCCGATGCCAACAACGTTGCGGCCTACGAACAATCCTATGTGCGCTACCGTCTACAGGTCGCGGCCTTATCCGAGTAAAAGTTTATGTATCTGGTGTGTGGTGAAGCGTTATTTGATTTTTTTGCCCGGTCGGACAGCGGTGGGCAGGCAGGCAAAGTGGACTTCAAGGCGATTGCCGGAGGGTCACCGTTCAACGTTGCCGTAGGCCTGCGTCGCCTGGGCATCGAAGCCGGCATGTTTGCCGGGATTTCGACCGATTATCTGGGGCGACGGTTAAAACAGGTCTTGACCGAAGAAGGCGTCAGCCATGAGTTTTTACTGGATATGGACGCTCCCACCACGCTGGCCATGGTCGCACTGGACGCCAATGGATCGCCCGCCTACAGCTTTCGCGGCGAAGGCTGTGCCGACCGGCAACTGCATGTCCACCACCTGCCGCAATTGGGACCGCAGGTACGCGGCGTCCATGTCGGGTCGTTTTCCCTGGTGGTACAACCGATTGCCGACACCCTGCTGGCCCTGGTAAAGCGTGAAAGCGGACGCCGCCTGATCAGTCTCGACCCGAATGTGCGGCTCAATCCTGAGCCGGATATTGAAGTGTGGCGCCAACGGATCAAGCAACTGATCCCCTATGCCGACCTGATCAAAGTCAGCGATGAAGATCTTGAACTGCTGTACCCGGGGCAAGACCCGCAACACATTGCCCAATCATGGCTGGGGCAACGCTGCCAGCTGGTGTTTTTGACCCGCGGGGCCGAAGGCGCCAGCGTGTTCAGTCGCGAGCACGGTCAACACAGCGTCACTGCCAGTACGGTAAAAGTTGCCGACACCGTGGGTGCCGGCGATACCTTTCAGGCGGCGGTGATCGCCTGGCTGACCGAGCATGAACTGGACTCGATCGAAGGCTTGCAACAACTGAGCAAACCCCAGATCGGCGCCCTGCTCGACTTCGCCAGCCGCGCGGCGGCGCTGACCTGCAGCAAAACCGGACCGGACCTGCCCTACCGCCACCAGTTGGATTGATCACCCCCCGCCCTCTGTAGGAGCGAGCTTGCCTCGCGAGCTCTTCTACAAGCTCGCTCCTACAGGTCAGGGGCGGGGTATCACCAGATCGACACGTTATAGCTGACGATCAGGCGGGTCTCATCCACATCACGGGCGAACTGCGCGTAGTTGGTGCGATACGTGGCGTTGCGCAAGCGCAAGCTGACGTCCTTGAACGTACCGCCTTGCACGATGTACTTGAGTTCGCTGTCGCGTTCCCACTCTTTGCCTTCTTCGCTGCGACCCACCACTTTGATGTGGTCGCCATTGACATAACGGGTCAGGAACGACAAACCGTTAATGCCTACCGCCTTGAAGTCATAGTCATAACGCAGCTGCCACGAACGCTCCTGGGCGTTGGCGAAGTCGTTGACCTGCAAATAGTTGACCAGATACGGGTTGCTGCCATCCAGGTACGGCATCGAGGTGTCGCCGTTCATGCGCTGCCAGCCGGCGCTGATTTTATGGCCGGCCACTGCGTAGCCGAACATAGCGCCAAGCGCCCGGTTATCGATGGTCGAGGCCTTGGCCGAGCCTGCGTCATCACTCTTGATCAAGCGCACATCTGCCGACAGCACGCCCGGGCCGACAGGCTGACTGGCCAGCACACCGACAAACTGCTGGCGGTAAATGTCTTCCAGTTCGCCATAGTGGTATTGCGCTGTCAGCCGCTCGTTAACCTTGTAGTCCAGGCCATACATATTGAAATGGTCGGCGGTGACATTGCAGGTAAAACGCTTGTTCTTGCAGTTCAGGCGCAGGTCCTGAGCGTCGGTGGAGTCGCGCGCGGTGTAGCGGTCAAGCCGCGAGGCCATGAACTTCAGGTCCTTGAATTCCTCAGAGACCAGCATCGCGCCATTGAACATGTTTGGCAGCAAACGGCCGTCGTTGTATTTGAGCAAAGGCAGGTCGGGCAACAGCGCGCCGTACTTGAGAACGCTGTGTGAGACACGCATTTTGGCGGTCAGGCCGAATTTGGCGTACTGATCCTTGGAACGACGGGGATCACTTCCGGTCGAAGGTAGCAATCCACTGTTGCTGTCAGCGGGGCTGGAGTCGATTTTCAGCCCCAACATGCCCAAGGCATCGAGCCCGAAGCCCACCGTGCCTTCGGTGTAGCCCGATTGCAGATTGAGAATAAAGCCTTGAGCCGTCTCATCACGCTTGGAGGCGCCCTGGGGGTTTGAAGTGCTGCCATCACGGAAGTCGCGGTTGAAATACACCGTTCGCGCTTCCAGCCTGGCGCTGCTGTCTTCAATGAACCCGCCAGCCTGGGCCTGTGTTGCAAGACCGGTACACACCGCCAGTGCGCCGACACGTGCAACCCGGCAATGCGTCAACAATGAAAAAGGGACAACCATGGACAAGCTCCAGCAGCGAATGACGCGCAAAACAGAAACAATCGAAGACGCGCTCGGGGTTAACCACCCAAACGGGATTCTTCGATCAAAAAAGAGGGCGCAATTGTACGAAAGGCTAAGCCTGAGCCTCACTCGACCTTAGTCGTACTGTCAAAGCCGGGCTTCTCAGCACCAATGATAGCCTTTCGCCTTCATTCAGCCTCTAATGGGCACATTTTCAGTTTCAACCTCGGGACTTATCCATGAGCGCCGTATTTACTGTCAGCCAACGTGGGGCATTAGCCCGCAGCCCCTTGGGTGAAGTCGCAAACTGGCCTCAGAGCTTGCGCACCAGCGCGCAGCTTGTACTCAATTCCCCGCTGCCGATGTTGCTGCTTTGGGGCGAGCAACTGACCCAGATTTACAACGACAGTTTTGCAGCGCTGGCGGGCAACAAGCACCCGGGCGTCTTTGGCCAGCCCATGCAGCGCTGCTGGCCGGAGTTCCGTGAATACAGCCAGCCGATCATCGACGCCGTACTGGCAGGTGAAAACCGTTCGTATACAGACCAGTACTACGTGCTCCCGGACCAGCATCTGGCAACCGAGCTGTGGCTGGACCTGACCTTCAGTCCCGTTTTCGATGAAGCGGACAAGGTGGCCGGTATTTTGATGATTGCGGTCCAGACATCCCGGCGCCGAACGGCAATCAAGCGCACCGCACAAGCCTTGCGTGAACTTAATGACACCCTTGAAGAGCGTGTCACGGAGCGTACCCAAGCCCTGGCCGAAGCCAACGATCAACTGCAGCGCGAGATGATCGAACGCGAAAGGATTGAAGACACCCTCCGGCATGCGCAGAAAATGGAGGCGGTTGGCCAGTTGACCGGCGGTATCGCCCACGACTTCAACAACATGCTGACCGGCATCATTGCCAGCCTGGACCTGGCCAAGCGTTATATCGCGGCCGGACGCAGTGACGAGATAGGCCGCTTTACCGATGCCGCCGTCGCTTCAGCGCAACGGGCAGCCGCCCTGACCCATCGCCTGCTGGCGTTTTCACGCCGCCAGGCTCTGGACCGTAAACCTCTGGACCCTAATGCTCTGGTGATTTCACTGCAGGAGCTGTTCAGCCGTACCAAGGGTTCACACATCGACCTGAAGGTTGAACTGGGCAAAGACATCTGGGCGGTCAACACCGATACCGGCCAGCTTGAAAGCGCCCTGCTCAACCTGATTATCAATGCCTGCGATGCCATGCCCGAGGGTGGGACACTGGTGGTCAAAACCGCTAACAGCTACCTGGATGCCAGTCATCTGAGCACCCTCGAAGCGGTCAAGTCCGGTGAGTATGTGTTGCTTGAGGTCTGCGATAACGGCAGCGGTATGTCGCCGGACATCCTGGCCAAGGCATTTGACCCCTTTTTCACCACCAAGCCTGTGGGTCAGGGTACCGGTCTGGGGCTATCAATGATTTACGGCTTTGCCCGCCAGTCTGGCGGTCATGTGACGATCAGCAGCGAAATCGACAACGGCACCTGCGTGCGCCTGTACCTGCCGCGCTACGACAGCAAAACTCAGGCATAATCCGCGACCGCGCAATTTGCCCCACAGTTTCAAGGTATACGCCCCATGAAAGCTCAAGCCCGCCATATCCTGGTGAAAACCGCCGAAGAAGCCGAGTCGCTCAAGCAACGCATCGCCAAGGGCGAAGCCTTTGACGTTTTGGCGAAAAAATTCTCCACCTGCCCGTCGGGCAAGCGTGGGGGTGATTTGGGGGAGGTTCGGCCGGGGCAGATGGTGGGCGTTATCGACCAGATCATCTTCAAAAAGCCGTTGCGGGTGGTGCACGGACCGATCAAAAGCAAGTTCGGCTATCACCTGGTGCAAGTGTTCTACCGCGACTGAAACACCGCTAGCCCCCCTGTAGGAGCGAGCTTGCTCGCGAGCTTTTCTGCCGCTAACAGCTCGCGAGACAAGCTCGCTCCTACAGAAGCCTGGTGCGCAGGTTTCAGAACACTATTTCTAGGCTCTCAACGACATTCAGTTGCTCATCCACAAGGCAGCCCGTACGCCATTTGTCGAACGTCAGGCAAGGATGCGAGGTACCAAAACTGATGATGTCGCCTACCTTCAGTTCAGTGCCCGCAGCAATGGTCATGAAAGCGTGCTGATCCATCACCGCCGTGACCGTGCAGGCACTGACATCATCACCGACCGCCGGCAGTACACCTTCGCGGTAACGTTTTAACGGCATTGGCAAGCCCGCATCGTAGGCCACATCGCGTTTGCCCAGCGCTATCACGGCAAAGCCCGGTTCCGGCAACGACTGGACATGGGCCCAGACTTCCAGCGCCGGGCGCAGGCCTTCATGCAAGTCGCTGCGTCGATCCAGTACGCAGCACTGGGCGTCCTTGTAGATCCCGTGGTCGTGCACCACATAACTGCCGGGGCGCAGGATGCTCAGGAAACGCCCGCTGGCCGCTTCGGCTTCAAAACCTTCGGCGATCAGGTCATACCAGGCCGAACCCGACGCCGTGATGATCGGCTTGTCCAGCGCAAACGCGCCATCCTGTTGCAGCTCAAGGGCCAGGCGTACCAGGGACGCGGCAAACGCACGAATGCCGCTGACCGCCTGATCGCCGTGAATCACCCCCTCGTAACCTTCGATCCCGGTCAGGGCCAGCGCCGGTTGTGCCCTGATCGCAGCGGCCAGGTCGAGTACCTGTTGCTCGGTGCGACAGCCACAACGTCCGCCGACCACGCCGTATTCGATCATGACGTTCAGGCGCTGACCACGCTCGGCAAAAAATGCGCCCAGCGCTTGCACGTTATCCGGATGGTCGACCATGCAGTGAAATTCGAAGGTCACGTCTTGCTGCAAATCGGCGATCAGCGCCATATTGGCGCGGCCGACCAATTGGTTGGCCATCAACACCCGGCGCACGCCCCCGGCATAGGCCGTGCAGGTCTGCACCGCACTGGCCAGGGTCATGCCCCAGGCGCCCTGCTCCAACTGGCGGCGAAACAACGCCGGGCACATGCTGGTTTTGCCATGGGGGGCCAGTTGCGCGCCGCTGCGGGAGACGAAGTCCTGCATCCAGCGAATATTGTGCTCCAGGGGATCACGGTGAATCACCAGCGCCGGCAAACTGACATCTCGGACTAGATGGTCGGCGGGGTCGGCAGCGCCTTTGAGTACCAGGGCTTTGTTCAACTTCATCGACACACTCAATTCCTCACGTTTTGTTTTTATTGCGAGCTGCTTAGCGCTTAGCGCTTAGCGCTTGGCCTTGTAGGCGACGCAGTCGATTTCGACCCGGCAATCCACCATCATCATCGCCTGGACACAAGCACGGGCCGGGGCATGTTCGCTTTTGAAGTACGAGGCAAACACCTTGTTGAAACTCCAGAAGTCACGCGGATCCTGCAACCACACGCCTGCACGCACCACGTCTTCAAGGCCATAACCGGCTTCTTCAAGAATCGCGATCAGGTTTTGCATGGTCTTGTGGGTTTGCTCAACAATCCCGCCGTTGATGATTTCACCGTTTTCCATGGCCACCTGGCCAGATACATGCAGCCAGCCATCGGCTTCAACAGCACGGGCGAAAGGTAAAGGCTGACCACCTGCGCCAACTGCGCCGGTACCGAAACGTTTGATGCTCATCGAAAAAACTCCACTGCTTGAACAAGGCGCCTCATGCACCCTGGCGCAGCAGTGTGCCATAAGGTTGTGCTCTCAACCCAAC
This sequence comes from Pseudomonas versuta, assembly GCF_001294575.1. Classification (NCBI taxonomy): domain Bacteria; kingdom Pseudomonadati; phylum Pseudomonadota; class Gammaproteobacteria; order Pseudomonadales; family Pseudomonadaceae; genus Pseudomonas; species Pseudomonas versuta. The sequence goes on along the minus strand of NZ_CP012676.1, from coordinate 1,879,918 downwards.
TGCCACCAACGCGGGAACAGCTGTTGCACCTTGGCCTCTGCAAAACGGTCGTCAATCAGAAACAGCGTGCCTTGATCGTCCTGGGTGCGAATCACCCGCCCGGCAGCCTGAACCACTTTTTGCAGCCCCGGATACAGGTAGGTGTAGTCATAGCCGGCGCCAAACAGCGCGGCCATGCGCTGTTTGATCTGCTCATTGACCGGATTCAGCTGTGCCAGCCCCAGGGTCGCGACAAAGGCGCCGATCAGCCGTGCTCCGGGCAAGTCGATACCTTCACCAAACGCCCCGCCCAGCACCGCAAAACCTATGCCCTGGCCCGTGAGCGTGAATTGATCGAGAAACCCCTGGCGCGCCGCTTCATCCATACGCCGCGACTGCGCCCACTGCGGTAGGTGCGGGTAGCGTTCGGCAAGCAGCCCGGCCACCTGTTGCAGGTAATCAAAGCTGCTGAAAAAGGCCAGATAGTTGCCGGGGCGCTGCGCAAACTGTGTGGCGATCAGCTCCACTATGGGTTCCAGCGAGGCCTGGCGATGCACAAACCGGGTGGATATCCGGCTCACCACATGCACCGCCAGTTGCCGGGCATGGAACGGTGACTCGACATCGATCCACACAGCATCGGTGGGCAACCCCAGCAAGTGGGTGTAATACGTGCGCGGGCTCAGGGTGGCGGAAAACAACACATTGCTTTGCGCGCTGGCCAGTCGTGGCCCGATAAAAGGGGCCGGCACAATATTGCGCAGGTTGAGTTGTGACAGGCGTTTTTTGCCGCTTTCAGTGAGGCTGACGTCGAACAGAAAGTGCGGATCAAACAACTCCGCCACGCGGTTGAATTGCAGTGCGTCAAAGTAGAAGCCTTGCAGATTGCCGGCCAGGCCCTGGGGGTGATCGTTGAGGTAGTCGCCAATGGCGGTGATACAGCCCGCCAAGGCATTGAGCCATTTGGCCGGCAATTGCCCGTGTACCTGATAAGGCCCGACCTGCTCCTTGTGCAGGGCATTCCATTCCCGATTGAGGCGCTTGAACACCTTGTCCAGCGCGGCCGGGGCGTCCTGACGCACGCTGTTGAGGGTTTGCTGGTCAAGGCTGGCGCTGTACATCTGGCGGGCGCGCTCCACCAGGTTGTGCGCTTCATCCACCAGCGTCGCGACCCGCCACTGGTTGGCCTGGGCCAGGCCATACAGCAAGGCGGTGAAATCGAAGTAATAGTTGTAATCGGCAATGACCAGGTCTGCCCAACGCGCCATCTCCTGGCTCAGGTAGTAAGGGCAGACCTGATGCGCCAGTGCGACATCGCGCAACGTCTGCTGGTCCAGTGGCGAATGTGCGACCGCCGCCAGCCGCGCGGCGGGCAGGCGATCATAAAAGCCCTTGGCCAGCGGGCAGGAGTCGCCATTGCAGGCGTTCTGCGGGTATTCGCAGGCCTTGTCGCGGGCCACCAGTTCCAGAACCCGCAAAGGTGTGTTGGCTGCTTGCGGATAGAGCACCCGGGCCGCATCCAGAGCCAACTTTCGCCCAGGGGTCTTGGCCGTCAAAAACAGCAATTTGTCGAGTTGCCGAGCAGGCATGGCCTTGAGCAAGGGGAACAGGGTGCCGATGGTTTTACCAATCCCGGTGGGCGCCTGGGCCATCAGGCAGCGACCGCCGCTGGCCGTCTTGTATACCGCTTCGGCCAGGGCCCTTTGCCCGGTACGGAACTGCGCGTGGGGGAACGCCATGGTGCGTGCAGCCGCATCCCGCGCCTGACGATGGGCCATTTCCTGATCGGCCCAGGTCAAAAACAACGTGCATTGCTGATTGAAGAACGCCTGCAGCCGGGCAGCGCTCCAGGTTTCCTGCAGCCGGGTTTCCTGCTCGCTGACGATATCGAAATACACCAGCGCCAGGTTGACCTCGGGCAACTGCAGGCTTTGACACAACAGCCAGCCGTAGACCCGGGCCTGAGCCCAGTGCAAGTGGCGGTGATTGGCCGGTATCGCCGTGAAATCGCCGCGATAGGTTTTGACTTCCTCCAGAACATTGGCCGCCGGGTCATAGCCGTCCGCCCTGCCCCGCACGGTCAAGGCACCGAACTCACCTTCCAGGCTCAACTCGGCCTGATACCCGGCACTGCGCCGGGAAGCTACGGTGCGGTGCCCGGCAATCCCCTGCTGGGCCGTAGGCGACGGGGTGAAGCGCAAATCCAGGTCGCCGGCCTTGGCCGTGAACTCGCACAAGGCACGGACTGCAACGCGATAGCTCAAGTGCCCGGTTCCTGCCATTGCACGTAACAAACGGTCACTGGCATTTGATGTTGCTCGCAAAGGTCCAGCCAGCGCAGCTGGTTGTCCTGCAAGCGGTCACCCGGGCCTTTGACTTCGATCATGCGGTAGGTTTTTTGCGCCGGGCAAAACTGGATCAAGTCCGGCATGCCCGAGCGGTTGGCCTTGATGTCCTGCAGCAGGCGCAGGAACCAGACCTTCAAATGCGCGGGCGGCAGGCACGTCAGTGCGTCTTCCAGCAGCGCCTCGCTCAGATAGTTCCAGGCCACAAAGGGTGATTGCACGCCGAACTTGGCGCTATACACATCGCGGACAGTCTTCAGGTACTGGCCGTTATCGAGCTGCGCCAGACAGGCTTCGAACAAGGCGGCGCGGCGCAGGTAGAAGTCTTGTTCCAGCAAATCGGCCGGGCCGCTTTGGTACGGATGAAAAAATGCCCCGGGCAGCGGTGCAAAAATGGCCGGCCAGCACAGCAGCCCGAACAACCCGTTGATCAAGGTGTTTTCAACGTAATGCACTGGCTCGTGCGGCGTGTGCAGATGTGCCACCACCCTGAACTCGACCGAGGTTGCCTCAATGCGCTCCAGGCTCAGGTCCAACCGTTCAGGGGGCCTGGGTTTGGTTCGCACCAGCGCCGGCATGCCGAGCTTGCGTCGCAGCCGCGGGAGCATGCGTTGCAATTGCTGATGCTCGGCGTCGTTGAACGGCGCACCTTGCGCAGCGTCTGCCAGGGTCATGGCCTGTGGGTATTGCTCCAGCAATTCAAGTACCCGGATCATGCGCAGGCGCCCCTCGGGGTGCCCGCAGTGCTGGTAAACCTCCAGTGCCCGCGCCAGCTCCCCTGCCCGTTCGTGGTGCTGGCCGAACTGGAACAGCAAGCGGGCCCGGCGCCGTTGTAGCCAGGGATTGTCTGCCACGTAGTCCAGCACCGCTGGCAGCACGGCATTCACATCGCCAGCACTTTCAAACTGTTCGCGACAGGCATAGAGATGCAGATAACCGTCAATATCGGCCCGGCAGCGCAAGGCCCGTGACTCGGGGCTGATATCAACCTTTTCGTAGGTGAACAGCCCCAGATCGGCCAACACCAGGTCTGACCAGCCCTGGCTGAGGTTGCCAAAGAACATCAGCCGCAAGCGATCGCCCAGCGCCCGGTTACCAAGGCTGTAAAGCGGTTCTTGCAGCGTGGGGTGCCATGCGCACAGGCTCTGCATGTGCGGGAAGTCGCCCGCCAGGTCCTCCAGCCAATCGGTTTTTTTACCCTTGGGCCGGGTGAGATGGGCGCCGAACCGGGCGTGAATTTCCGGCTTGGTCAGCACGTCAAACAGATCCGTCAGGGCCAGCGGCGCCTGATCATCCACCCAGCCCAGCGCGATCAGGGGGGCTGCCGCCTGGCAGGGATCGCCGATTTCCGGATAGGCGAGTTTGCTTGCGCGAAAATGTTGCCCCTTTCGCATCACCATGCGCACCCACAGCGCCCGGGAGGCGTTGGGCAACAAGGCAAAGCCGGCAATGAACTGCTGCTCCTCGGTACTTAATACATCGCTGTACCGGCTCGCGATCCAGTCGAGCACGTGCTGGAAGTTTTTAAGGTAATAGAGCGGGTCTTCAAGAGGGTCGGAAATCACGGGCAGAACAAACCACTGATGTTGAGTACTGGATATGCGTACAGATAGCAGTTTGCCCGGTGCTCTGGCAAATCCTATTGGATGAGTGGTTCGGGTTGTGAATGCAAAATGGGGGGGGTTGGCGCAATGACCTGTGGGAGCCTGGCTTGCCAGCGATCCAGGCCACGCGGTGTTGCGTCTGACCCAGCATCGCGGCCAAGCTTGCTCCAGCAAAATCAACGCCCCTGAGCCTTGCACTCAGGGCCGTTGCTGTTTCAGTCGCTGGCCAGTTGTAATGCAACCCGCCCGCGGCAAGGGCAATCGTCCATGTAGCGATGCGCCTCGACGAAGTCTTCAAAGGGGAATACCCGTACCTCCAGTGGCAACAGCACCCGGTCGGCGGTCAACTGGTTGATTTCACGCAGCGCCCGTTGCATCGCCTCTTCGTCCTGGGCAATACCCAGTTCCGGCTTGCCAGTGAAGTTACCAATACAGTGCACAAAGAACTGGATGTTTTTCTGGAACGCCGCACACGCCGGGAACGGCGTGTTATTGCCACCTTGCAGGCCATACAGAACCAGACTGCCTCGGGGTGCCAGCACGTCTCCAAGCAACGACATTTGCGGGCCGCCAAGGCCATCAAGTACCACGTCGACACCTTTGTTGTCAGTGATCTTGTTGATTTGCATCAGCAAGTCCTGCTCCTCGGTGACAATGACATTGTCTGCACCCAGGGCCAGCAAACCTTCACGCTCAGCGCCATCACGGGTCGCCGCAATGACCTTGACCCCCAGGGCCTTGCCCAACTGCACGAACGAAGGGCCGGCACAGTGGCTGGCATCGGTGATCAGCACGGTCTGCCCGGGCTTGACCCGCGCCAGATCGACATAGGCAAAGTAGGCAATCAGCAAAGGCGTGTAATGCACACTGGCCTCAACCGGGGTCAGCACATCCGGATAGCGCGTGAGGACCGAACGCGGCATCACGATCAGTTCGCCATAGGTGGGATAGTCGTTGGGACTCTGGCCGGGAAAGCTCGCGACCTTGTCACCTACCGACAAATCCGTAACACCGGGGCCGACCGCAGTCACCACACCAGCCATTTCATGGCCGATACCCGCAGGCAAACGGGCGTGGCTCGGGGCCAGGTTCTGCCGCCAGAGCACGTCATACCAGCTGATACCAATGGCCTGGACACGGACCTGCACTTCGCCAGCCGCAGGCGCAGCGACCTCGTGCTCTTCGCACGTGAGTACCTCGGCCGGGCCAAACTTGTGAAAACGGATCGTGCGCGACATTACAAACCTCGCCTAATTAATCGCTAATGCCACGGACTTTATCCGGGCTTTGTGCACAAGACTAACAGACAGCATTAATAGTCGACATGCCTGACATTGATCGGCAGCCATTTTGTCCGTCCGCAAACCGCACTGCGCCCAGTAAAAACGCAGAAAGCCAATCTACCGAGTGTCGATTTACAAGTTTTGCCAGTAAGATCCGTTACCTACCCCTGTGTTGAACCGCCTGTGAAGCCTGCCAGATGAACCGTAACGACTTGCGTCGCGTCGATCTGAATTTGCTGATCGTCTTCGAAACCCTGATGCATGAGCGCAGTGTGACCCGCGCTGCCGAGAAACTGTTTCTAGGGCAGCCGGCCATCAGTGCGGCACTTTCACGCCTGCGCAACCTGTTCGACGACCCGCTGTTCGTGCGTACCGGGCGCAGCATGGAACCGACGGCCCGGGCGATCGAAATTTTCGCCCTGCTGTCTCCGGCCCTGGACTCAATTTCCACGGCCGTGAGCCGCGCCTCGGAGTTCAACCCGGCCACCAGCACCTCGGTATTCCGGATTGGCCTGTCAGATGATGTGGAATTTGCGCTGCTGCCCATGTTGCTCAAGCGCTTGCGCGCAGAAGCGCCCGGCATCGTACTGGTAGTACGCCGGGTCAATTACATCCTGATGCCGCCGCTGCTGGCTTCCGGCGAAATTTCAGTGGGCGTGAGCTATACCAGCGACCTGCCGGCCAATGCCAAGCGCAAGGTATTGCGCCGCAGCAAACCCAAGCTGTTGCGTGCAGACACCGTACCCGGCCCGTTAAGCCTGGACGACTTCTGCGCCCGCCCCCATGCCCTGGTTTCCTTTGCCGGCGACCTGAGCGGCTTCATGGACACCGAGCTGGAAAAAATGGGCCGCAAGCGCCACGTGGTGCTGGCCGTGCCGCAGTTCAATGGCCTGAGCACCCTGCTCGCCGGGACCGACATCATCGCCACCGTGCCCGACTACACCGCCGAAGCCCTGACCGCCGCCGGCGGCGTTCGCGCTGAAGACCCGCCGCTGGACACCCCGGCCTTTGAACTGCACATGGCATGGCGCGGCGCCCAGGACAACGACCCCGGAGAGCGCTGGTTGCGCTCGAGAATTCAGATGTTCTTTGGTGACCCGGAGAGTCTGTAGGTGTCGTCGGACAGGCTGTTATCTGATCATTTCTGCCCTTCCACCTACCATGAAGCTCCATTCACTTCCAGTTGTTGGGTCGGCCTCTTCAGTTGCTTGATAACCGACCCGACCGACGTTGTTAATCAAGATATCGGTTTGTTCTTGGGTGCTGCCTCAGCCTGACAATGTATATGCACATTGTTTAATACTAACGGCGACGCAAATTGATACATGCTTCATATCAAGCTGATGTTCAATCCAAATGATCCCCTGACGATTATTTATCGCAAGGCTCATCCGCAAACATCCCCGCGGCATACTGGCCTGCTCCACAGCACTTGCAAGTTTTTGGATCAAACGTACAACGTGGCGATGTTCACGCCCGCCAGGTGTCCCAGGGCATTGCCGGCAAACTCACGGTGACTGCGTTGTCGATCGCCTACTACGAGTCACTGCTCAGTACCTTGCGCCAGTTCCGCGAGTCCTACCCCAACGTCCAGTTGATCATCAAGGAGATGCCCTCTTCCAGCCAGGCCAGGGCCATTCTGTCGGGTGAAGCGGATATTGCCTTCATGCGCAAGTTGCCGATCTCGGCGCAAAACGTCCAGTCACGCCTGCTGCTGGACGAAGAGATCGTGATGGCGCTGCCCGCCGATCACCCGAAGGCGAAGGAAGGTCGGATTGACTTGAGGGATTTCGCCGGGGAAGACTTCGTATTCACCCCCCAAGCCCTGGGCATCGGCTATCACAGTCAGTTGATCGCCTTGTGTGAAGCCGCCGGTTTTTACCCCAGGGTGGTGCAGGAGGCTGCGCAGATCCAGACCTTGATCGGCTTGGTGGCCTGCGGTTTCGGCGTTGCACTGGTGCCTGAGTCGATTGCCGGCTCCATCATGCGCGACAAGGTCCTGTTCCGCCGGATCAACCCCGTGACCGCCTCCCCCAACCCGGCCATCGGCCTGTATATGAGCTGGAACATCGACAACGAATCACCGTTGATGGACAGCTTCATTTCAATGCTCGACTTCAACGCCGGTCCCCGTGTCGAGGGGATGCTGGCCACCCAGGTCAGTTAGAGTGCCAGCAGGCTGTTCAAGCTCGCGACGCCAGTGCGCGGGATCAATAACCTGGCGGCCCGGCCGTCATCAACGGTGCAGATAATGGTTATGAACGGACATGCACTTGCTCCCCGTTAAAAAGCCCCAGCGAACATTGGCGAGCCGACCGATAAAGCAAACTACTTTCACGTCTATTGGCAAGCGCCTGCAGCTGTCAGCGAGAAAAACCGATACTTGAGTAATCGACCTGTTATTTATTCAGGATCGTGCCGCCCCGTGATACGCCAACCTGCCGAACATCACAACTAAACCAGCCATTCACCGCGGATTAATACTCGCGCCATCAAAAAACAACTAAGCCCCGCCAATAGTATTAAACAGAGACTTTTAAAGTATTTCTCATCTGACTTTTGGCGCCGCACTATCCCCCTACCTTTGCAAGCACGGGTTGCGCCCTTCCCCCACAACCGAGTTTTTATGCCAGCCGTCATCTACATTTTTTCGCTTTGTACTTTTACCTTCGGCTTGTCCGAATTCGTTGTTGCCGGCCTGGTGTCGGCGATCTCGATGGACTTGCATGAGTCCATCTCGCAAGTTGGCTCAGCCATCGCCGCCTATGCCTTGGGCGCCGCCATCGGCGCCCCGATCATCACCGCCCTGTTGGCCAACTGGCGCGACAAAACCGTCTTGTTGCTGACCCTCGGCGTGCTTGCCGCCGGCAGCGTGGCCATCAGTCTGGCGCCCGATGTACTGACCTTGCATGGCGTGCGTTTCATCATCGGCCTCGCGCATGGGGTATTCATGGCCGTGGCCTCCAACGCGGCGGTCAAACGGGTCGACCCGGTGCGCGCAGGGCGAGCGCTATCGCTGGTATGGATGGGCCTGACCCTTTCAATCGCCTTTGGCGTGCCTCTGGGCACCTTCTTCGCCAGCTACTGGTCATGGCGCATGGTGTTCCTGGCCATCGGCGGCCTGGGCCTGATCAGCACCCTGGGCCTGGTGCTGCTGATGCGCCAGCAACCCCGTTGCGCGAGTCCCCGCACCACAGACCTGAAACAAAGCCTCGCGGCCCTGTTGCACCCTGAACTGTTGGGGGCTGCCACGATCGCGATGCTGGTGAGCGTGGCGACTTTTTCATTCTTTACCTTCGTATCGCCGTTCCTGCTGGACATCACCCGTGTCCCGCCGCAGGTTCTGAGCCTGGCGATGCTGGTGTTCGGAATCTGCTCCATTCTCGGCAATTTGCTGGGCGGCTATCTCGTGGATGCCTTCGACGCCGATCGATGTTTGCTCGGCGGGTTGACGGCATTGATGCTTAATCTGTTGGGGTTGTACCTCTGGGGCGATTCGATGATTGCCACGTTAACGCTGGTGGGGCTATTGGGAGTGGTGTTCTTTGCCATAGTGACCCTGTCGACCCTGCGCATGCTGCGCCTGGCACACCACTACACTCCGCAGTCCAGTGCAGTGGCTTCAGGGCTTAATATTGCGTCGTTCAACCTCGGAACGGCGTTGGGAGGCATAGGTGCAGGCTGGGTGATTACCCATTTCGGGCTCGCCTATATCCCCATAGCAGGCGCCGCTGCAGCAGGTGTGGCCATCGGCGCACTTGCCCTGCAAATGAAAAGCAGGCCTCCCACTGCCGATGGACACACGGTCTGACCTGACGTGCAGCTAATACCCGAACAGCGACTTGCTCTCCAGGTATTCGTCAAACCCCGACTCACCCCACTCACGCCCGTTACCCGACTGCTTATAGCCGCCAAACGGCGCGGCCTGGTCGGCCCGTGCACCGTTGAGGTGGACCATGCCGGTGCGCAGTTGGCGTGCAACTTGGCGGCTGCGCTCCAGGCTTGCCGAGGTGACGTACCCCGACAAGCCGTAAGGGCTGTCGTTGGCAATGGCGATGGCCTCGGCTTCGCTGTCGTACGGCATGATCGCCAGCACCGGGCCGAAGATTTCTTCTCGCGCCACCAGCATGTCCGGGGTGACATCGGCAAATATCGTCGGTTGCACGTAGTAGCCACGCTCAATCCCATGGGGTCGTCCCGGTCCTCCGGCGACCAACCGCGACCCCTCGGCAATGGCCTGCGCGATCATGGCCTGTACCCGTTCGAACTGCATGGCGTTAGCCACCGGGCCTATGGCTGAGGTCGGCTCACTGTCGTCGAAGCACACCTGGTCCAGCACTTGCCGGGCGATATCAATCACCGCCTGTTGCTGCACACGAGGCACCAGCAAGCGCGTCGGTGCATTGCACGACTGGCCGCTGTTGCGAATACAGCCCAGCACGCCGTGGCGCACCGCACTCGGCAGGTCGGCATCGTCGAGCAGGATATTCGCGGATTTGCCGCCCAGCTCCTGGGATACACGCTTGACCGTATCGGCGGCCATCCTGGCCACGGCGATACCGGCCCGGGTCGAGCCGGTAAAGGACACCATATCCACGTCAGCATGACGGGCCAGTGCGGCTCCCACCCCAGGGCCGTCGCCGTGGACCAGGTTGAATACCCCTTTGGGCACGCCGGCTTCATGCAATATCTGAGCGAGGATATGCGCCGACAAAGGCGCACGCTCACTCGGCTTGAGTACCAGGGTGCAGCCCACCGCCAGGGCTGGCGCGAGCTTGCAGGTGAGCTGGTTGAGCGGCCAGTTCCACGGGGTGATCAGGGCACTCACGCCAATGGGCTCACGCACCACCAGCGTATTGCCCAGGCGACGTTCGAAACGGTACTCGCGCAACACCTCCAGCGCCTGCACCAGGTGGCCAAGGCCCGCCGGTACATGGGCGCTGCGCGCCAGGGACAGCGGCGCGCCCATCTCCAGGTGCACCGCTTCGATCAACGCTTCGCTGTAGCCTTTGTAGACCTCGATGATGCTGTGCAGCAGGTCAATGCGTGCCTCAAGTGAACTGCCGGCGTACGCCGGGAAAGCCTGGCGGGCCGCGCTGACTGCACGGTCCGCATCCTGCGCGTCACCCAGGATGATGCGCGCGACCACCTGTTCGGTGGACGGGTTCACCACCGTTTCGACGGTTTCGCCGTGGGGTTTGACCCAGGCGCCGTCAATATAGAACTCAAACAGATCGGACATGCCGTCGACTCCCCTCAGGCCACCTGATTCAAAGCACCTGCCAAGGTGTCAAACACCTGGGCAATCTCCTGCGGGCTGATCACCAGCGGCGGCGAGATCACGATGGTGTCGCCCGAGCCGCGTACCAGCACGCCATGCTCAAAGCACCACTGCGCCACTTCGCTGCCACGGGCGCCGCCAGCACCGGGGCGCGGCTCAAGTTCGACGGCGCAGAGCAAGCCGATGGCGCGCACATCCAGTACCGGCCCAACGCCCTGCAGTGCCAGCGCGGTAGACTGCCAGAGGCCGCTGACCGCGTTGACGTGCTCATTGATGCCCAGTTCGCGGTGCACCTCGATGGTCGCCAGCCCGGCCGCACACGCCAGCGGGTGCGCCGAATAGGTATAACCGTGCATGAGCTCGATGACGTTCGGCGGCCCGGCCATGAACGCTTCGTATACCGCGCCACTGACCAGCACGCCCCCCATCGGTACGGCGCCGTTGGTCAAGCCTTTGGCTGTGGTGATCAGGTCCGGCGTCACGCCGAAAGCCTGGGCGGCGAAGCTGGCGCCAACGCGGCCAAAGCCGGTAATTACTTCATCGAATATCAACAGCACGCCGTGGTGGGTGCAGATCTCGCGCAAGCGTTGCAAATACCCCAGAGGCGGCGGATACACCCCACCCGAGCCCGTCACCGGCTCGACGATGACGGCGGCCACGGTGCCCGGGTCCTGGATATCCAGCAGTTGCGTCAACGCATCGGCATAACTCTCGCCCTGCTGCGGCTGCCCCGCGCTGAAACGCATGCCCGCGTCGTACGGCAGCGGCAGGTGTGAGACCTCCCCCAGCAGCGGACCAAAGTCACGCTTCTGGCGGCCGATACCCGACACCGACAGGCCACCGAAACCCATGCCGTGGTAGCCCTTGGCACGCCCGATAAACTTGGTGCGGCGGCTGTCGCCTCGGGCCTGGTGATACGCCCGGGCGATCTTCAGGGCGGTGTCCACCGCTTCGGAACCCGAATTGGTGAAGAACACTTGCTCCATACCCGCCGGGCTGATTTCGATCAGGCGCTCGGCCATCTCCAGGGCCTGGGGGTGACTCATCTTGAATGACGAAACAAAGTCCAGGCGCCCCGCGGCCTCGCGAATGGCTTCGACAATTTTTGCCTGGCCATGCCCGGCGTTGACACACCACAACCCGGCCATCGCATCCAGCACGCGACGGCCATCGCTGGTGGTGTAGTACATCCCGTCGGCGCTGGTGAACATCATCGGTTGTTGCTGGAACTGGCGCATCGGGGTAAACGGCGCCCAGAACGCGCTGCTCGCGGTACCTGCCGGGTGGGAAAGATCGTTCATGGTGACTCCTGAAAAGCGGTTGCGGGATGTCCGCTCAGCGTCGGGCGCTGCAACGGACCTGCGTTAACGTTGACGCTGCGGTCCACAGACAAGGTGCCGTGCTCAAGCCGGCAGATGACGCGGTCACAAAAGGCCGTTTCGACAAATTGCCAGCTCATGCTCAGCGCCCCGTCTTCGGTCCAGACCGCTTGCGCCACTACCGGGGTCATGTCCGGCTGGTATTGGTGATGCAGATAGTGGCCGGTCATGCTGGTCCGGCTTTCGATGGCGTCGGCGAACCCGGCGCGGATGCAGTGGGTGCCTCGCGGGTCGGTGAGGTAGAAGTCGCAGAAGCCGGCACCAAACACCAGACGCACCTGGCTGACCTGATCTTCATTGGCCTGCATCACGAACGTGCCGCTGAACCCGGCCTGGCGCGATGAGGTCGATGCGCCAGACAGAGACGGCCGCTGCTGGCGGGCCAACAGCGCCGCCAGCCCCGGGTCTGCCGCGCTGTCGGCCGGCCCGTCCAGCGCAGGCAACAGGTGTTCCCACAGCAGGCTGTGCAAGCGCCGTTCGCCCAATGGCAGCCCGGCAGTAAAGGCAATCACCGCGTTCTGCTCCGGCAGCACAATGCACTGCTGGCCAAACACCCCGGAGGCGTAATAGCCACCGTGCAGGGTCATCCACCACTGGTAGCCGTAGCCCTCGCGGCGGGTGATACCGGCGTCGCCGGACTCGTCGCGGCCCAGGTAGCGCTTGCCATCGAAGGCGCCCATCCACACATCCTCGACATGCCCGCGCGTGGCCTCGGCCACCCACTCACTGGACAGCAGTTGCTGCCCTTGCCAGTTGCCTTGCTGCAAGTGCAGCACGCCGAACTTGAGCAAATCTTCGGTGCTGCAACTCAAGCCGTTACCGCCGGTGTTGTAGCCGCCAGGCGCCAGGTCCCAGTCAATGCGGCCCATGCCCATGGGCTGGAAGATGCGTGCGTTGCACAGTTCAAAGGCGGTCTGGCCGCTGACCACGCTGACGATCGCCGAGAGCATGAAACTCGACGCGCTGCTGTAGATGAAGCGCTGTCCTGGCGGGTCTTCGACCGGCTCGTTGAGGAACAATCTGACCCAGCTTTCACTGCGCCCACGCCAGGCCCCGCCAGAAATCCCCTGGCGATGGCCGGTGCGCATGGTCAGCAAATCGCGCACGGTCATGGCCGCCATGTGCTCGCTGATGTGTGCCGGGCAGTCGGCGGCGAAAAAGCCGACAACCCTGGCGTCTAGCGACAGCAAGCCGTCATCCACCAGCAGCCCGATGGCCATCGATACCCAGCTCTTGGTGGCCGAGTGCTGAACGTGCAGCCGGTCGGCACGGTAAGGTGCCCAAAACGCTTCGGCCACCACCGCGCCGTCGCGATACAGCATGAAGCTGTGCAATTCCAGGCCCGCAGCGTTCACCCCATCGATGAAATCACTCACGCCACGCGCCGATACGCGTTGTTGACTGGGCGATGCCCGCCGCAACGGCAAACTCGTCATCTGATCTATCCCCTCATTCCACTGCTTGGGCGCGCGACAGGCTCACCCTGTCGCACGCCGTTACCACTACCAGAGCGCCAGGCTGTAACCCAGGATCACTCGATTCTCATTGGTGTCGCGGGCAAAGTTGCTGGTGGCGCTGGCGTTCTGCCAACGCAGCGACACGTTCTTGAAGGTGCCGCTCTGCACCACATAGCCCAGGCTTAAATCACGCTCCCATTCACGCCCTTCCCCGTTGAAGCCGATGACCTTGGCGTTATCGCCCTTGGCATAACGCGTCGAAAACAGCAGGCCCGGTACGCCCAGTACGGCAAAGTCATAGTCATAGCGGGCATGCCACACCCGTTCGTTGGTCTGGGAGAAGTTGGCCAGTTGGTACTCGGTGAACAGGTAAGTGTTGGTGCCGTCGACATAGGTGAACGGTGTCGCGCCGTACTGTTGCTGGTATCCGCCGCTCAGGTTGTGGCCATTGAGGCCGTAGCCCACCCGGGTACTCAACGCACGGTTATCCACTTTGCCGGCAAGCGCCGCGCCGTCTTCGCTGGCACTGAAGTAACGGATGTCGGTCTTGAACGTACCGGGGCCCCACTTGAAGCTGTTTTTCAACCCCAGATAATGCTGTTGGTACAGGCTCTCCAGTTGCGCGAACTGGTAGGTGACCACGGTGGTCGGCGTCAGCTTGTAATCGCCGCCGGCGTAGCGGAATTCATCGCTCTTGGCGCTGCTTTTGTAGGCGCCGTACTGGCTGGTAAGCCCCATGTCCTCGTAGTGAGTCGAGTCACGCTGCTTGACCTGGTCCAGTTGCCCCACGCTCAACGTCAGGTTGTCGATGTCTTTGGAGGTCAGCGCCGTACCACTGAAACTCTGTGGGAACAGACGGCTGAGGTTCGGTTGCAGGGTCGGCAGGTCGGGCACCATGTAACCCACCCGCAGCTCGCTTTGGGCCAGGCGCGCCTTGCCGGTGATACCGAGCTTGGAGTAGTTGTCATGGGCGCGGCGGGCATAGCTGGGGGCGCCCGGCTCGGCCACGCTTGAGCGCGCCAGCAGCCCGGTGCCTGAATTGTCGGGGCTGGAATCGAGCTTTAGACCCAGCATGCCGACCACGTCGAGACCAAATCCGACTGTCCCCTCGGTGAAGCCCGACTCAACGTTGAGGATAAAGCCCTGTGCCCACTCCTCGCGCTTGTTCTGCCCGCTGGATTCGCGGTAGTCGCGGTTGAAGTAATAGTTCTTCAATTCAAGTGCAGCTTTGCTGTCGGAGACGAAGTCGGCCTGGGCAAACACGGGCATGAAACTGGCGCCCATGACTGCGGCACTGGTGACGACTTTGTTGATGCGGTTGTTCATGTGTACGTTCCTGGCAGACAGGTTGAGTAGGGTTATTTTTGTTTTCTTCGGCCATGGCTTCGCCCGCTTCGCCAATCACCGATTTGCGAAGGGTGGGGTTTGAACGCCATGGCCTGGGGTGCAGCAGTCGCTAAATCACGCTGGCACGGAGCCGGTAACTGCCATCCGCACGCTTCTCCAAGGGGCTGGCCGCCGCGAGTAGCCGACGGGTATAGGGGTGTTGCGGGGTGTCGAAAATACTGTCGCGCGAGCCAATTTCAACCACCTCGCCCTGGTTCATCACCGCCACACGATGGGCGATGCGCTCCACCGCCGAGAGGTCGTGGGAAATAAACAGGCAGGCAAACCCGTACTGGCGTTGCAAGCGCTCGAACAGTTCGAGGATCTGCTTCTGGATGGTCATGTCCAGCGCCGAAATCGGCTCGTCGGCGATCACCAGCCTGGGCCGCCTGACCAGCGCCCGGCCAATTGCCACGCGCTGGCGTTGACCGCCGGAGAGTTGATGGGCAAAGCGCTCGCGGAACTGCTCTGGCAAGCCCACGTCCAGCAGGGTGTCGGTAACCCGCTGACGTTTTTGCGCAGGCGTCAGCCCCGGTTCGTGGCGCAACGGTTCGGCGATGATCTGGCCGACGGTCATGCGCGGGTCCAGGGATGAATACGGGTCCTGGAAAATCATCTGGCATTGCAGGCGGTGCGCACGGTTGGCGGCCTTGAGGATGTCCACCCCTTGAAACACGATCGCCCCGGCGCATGGCGTGACCAGCCCGACCACCGCACGTCCCAGGGTGGTTTTGCCCGAACCGCTGCCACCGACCAGGGCCAGGGTCTCCCCCGGGGCGATGCTCAGGTTCACCGAATGCACCACGCGCTTTGGCACGCTGCGCCCCCAGAAACTGCGGGGGCCAGGATGCTCGATACACACATCCTGAACCTGCAACAACGCGTTGTCGCAGGCCGGCACTGGCACCAGTTCCCCGCGGCGTGGCAGTGCCTCGAGCAGTTGGCGGGTGTAGTCAGCCTTTGGCGCCAACAGGATATCTTCGATACGGCCCTGCTCCACGGCTTTGCCCGAGCGCATCACCACCACCTTGTGGGCATAACGCGCCACCAGGGACAGGTCGTGGCTGATAAACAGGATCGCGGTGCCCTGCTCGCGGGTCAGTTCCAGCATCAGCTCGATCACTTCCAGCTGTGCCAGGCAATCGAGCGCTGTGGTCGGCTCGTCGGCGATCAGCAGTGCCGGGCGCAGCAACATCACCGAGGCGAGCATGATGCGTTGGCGCATGCCGCCAGAGAACTGGTGCGGGTAGGACGCCAGGCATTTCTCGGCGTCCTTGATGCCAATGCGCTGCAGCATTGCGATACAACGCTCGCGGATCGTTGCGGCGTCCAGCGTGGTGTGCAGCTTGAGCGCCTCACTCATCTGCCGACCAATCGTCAGGGCCGGGTTGAGCGACACCATCGGCTCCTGGAATACCATGCCGATCCGCGCCCCCCGTACCTCGCGCATGCCCTTGGTATCAGCGGTATTGAGCGGTTTGCCCTGAAAGGTGATGCGACCGCCGCACACCTGCATCGGCGTCGGCAGCAAGCCAATGACAGCGCGGGCGGCCATGGTCTTGCCGCTGCCCGACTCGCCCACCAGCGCAACGATCTCGCCGGGGGCCATGTTGAAGCTGAAGTCATCGACAGCCAGCGGACCCTCTGTACCGACGCGAATCTGTAGATTTTCAACAGCCAGTAACGTAACTGGAGCGCTCATGCTCATGTCCTCATGCGCGGGTCGAGACGATCACGCAAGGCATCGCCGAACAGATTGATAGCCAACAACGTCAGGCTGATAAAGATGCCCGGGAAGATCCCCAGCCACGGCGCACTGGATATATAGGTGCGGCTTGCCGACAGCATGCTGCCCCAGGTGGCCGCGGGGGGTGGCACCCCGAGGCCGAGGAAGCTCAGCGCACTCTCCGAGAGCAAGGCCCAGCCGAACATGCTGGTGGCCAGCACACACAACGGCGCCAGACAGTTGGGGGTGATGTGCCGGAACATGGTGTACAGCTCCGAGTTGCCAATCACCCGCGACGCCTCGATAAACTCCAGTTCGCGCAACGACAGCACGCTGCCACGCACCACCCGCACCACGGAGGGGGTGTAGGCAATGCCCAGCGCAAGCACGATGCCGTACTGGCTGGCACCGATGATCGCCATGATGCCCAGGGCCATCAGAATGCCGGGGAACGCCAGCAACGCATCGTTGAGCATCATCAGTACCCGGTCAGTCCAGCCCCGCAGATAACCGGCGAGCATGCCGATCACCGTGCCGCAGATCACCGCGACAGCGACCGACAGCAAGCTGATCCACAGGCTTGTACGCGCACCAATGATCAAGCGGCTGAACACATCACGGCCGAATTCGTCGGTGCCCAGCCAATGCGCTGCGCTCGGCGGCTGCAGGCGCGACAACAGATCCAGCTTCAGCGGGTCGTACGGGGTCCACACCACGCCCAGCAGCGCCAGAGAAACCAGTGCCGCGAGCAAGGTGCCGCCAATCAATGCATTGAGTGGCGGGTAACGCCAGGGCCGCCGGGGCTGACAAGCCGGCCCGGCCGGCAAGGAAAGAGTCTTGAGGTTCATAGCTTCACCCTTGGATCAAACAACGGATACAGCAGATCCACCAACAGGTTGACCAACACGTAGATGCAGGTGATCAGCAGCAGGCAGCCCTGCAGCACCGGGTAGTCGCGGGAGAAGATCGCATCCACCATCAGCCGCCCGATACCCGGCAAGGTGAACACGGTCTCCAGTACCGCAATGCCGCCGAGCAAATTGCCGAGGATCAGACCGATCAGCGTCCAGGTCGGCGCAAAGGCGTTGCGCAAGGCGTGCCTCCACAACACCGCACTCTCGGACAAACCCTTGGCCCGTGCATGGGCGATGTACTCCAGGCGCAGCACTTCAATGGTGCTGGCCCGGGCCATCCGCGCAATGGCGCCGAACTCCACCAGGGTCAGGGTGATGATCGGCAGCACCACATAGGTCACGGCTTTCAGCGGGTCGCTGGCGAAGCCGACGTAGCCAATCACCGGCAACCAGCCCAACTGAATGCCGAAGACATACAGCAGCAACAATCCCAGCCAGAAACTGGGCACCGACAACAGCAAGGTCGCCGTTGCCACCAGGCCCAGGTCCATCGCGCTGTTTTGCTTCCAGGCCGCGAGCAGGCCCACCGGCACTGCGAGCAGGGTCGCCAGCAATACCGAAACCAGCACCACCGTGGCGCTGACGCTGAAGCGCTCAACCAGCAACTCCAGCACTGGCTGGCGACTGCTGATGGACACCCCCAGGTCGCCACTGAGCACCGACTTGATCCAGATCAGGTACTGGCTCACCACCGAGTGATCCAGCCCCAGGCTGCTGCGCATGTCGGCCAGGCTTTGCGGGTCGGCCATGTCACCGAGCATCAGCAACGCCGGGTCGCCGGGTATCAGGCGGATCAAGGCAAATACAATCACCGAGATCAGCAGCAGGGTCGGCACCGCCATGCCGAGCCTGTGCAATATGAATCGAAACATAGCTGTACGCCTTACTTGGAAGTGTCGGCCAGCTTCACGCCCCACAGGCGCGGCTTGGCAACGGGCCAGGAGCGGTAACCTTCAACGCGCTGGCCCATGGCGCCGATGGCTGTACCGTTGTAGATGACCACCATCGGCACATCCGTGAGCATCAGGGTGTGAAGCTTGTCGAACAGTGGCTGGCGTTTGGCGGGGTCTACCTCACGCTGGGCCTCGCGCAATATCGCCAGGGCCTGGGGGTTGTCCCAGACTTTGCGCGGCTCCTTTTGCTTGTCGCCGATGACAGACTCATAGCTTTGCGCCGCATCAAAGCGCCCCGAATATGAAAACGACATCATCTGGTAACTGCCGGTCTGGTAGCGCTCCAGTTGCGTGCCCCACTCCAGGGTTTCCATCTCGATATTGAGCCCGGCCGCCTGGGCCATGGCCTGGCTGAGCAAGCCCATATCGAACATCTGCGGGTAGCGCTTGTTGACCAGCATGCGGATTTTTTCGCCGCCATAACCCGCCTCTTTCAACAGGCGTCGGGCCTCGTCGAGGTTGTAGGTGTAGCCCTGGTGGGCGGTGGCGTCGTAATAGGGACTGGCAGTAGGAATCACCGAGTTGTTGACCACCGACAAGCCATCGGACAACGCCGCCACCATCTGCGCGTAATCCAGGGACAGCGCCACCGCACGGCGAATACGCACGTCCTTGAGCAGCGGGTCAGTGGTCTGGAACAGCAGGCCGCTGATGGTCATGATCGGGCTGACCTGTATCTGCAGGTTCTTGACCTGCTTGAGCTGTGCAGCATCCATCGCCGTCACGTCCGGCAGCAGGTCCACGCCACCTGACAGTAACGCGGCCTTGGCCGACGCCGAATCGGGGATCACCTCGAACCGCACCTTGTCGACAAACGCCTGCTTGTTGCCGGTGTAACCGTCCGCCTCGGCCTCGGCGCGCGGGGTGTAGTCCTTGAAGCGATCCAGCTCGATGTACTGGCCTTTCTGCCATTTGCCCAGGCTGAACGGCCCGGTGCCAATCGGTGCGCGCCAACTGCCATCGGCGGCCAGGGAGTCCGGGTGCACTATGCCGCTGCCGGCGCAATCCGGGCGGGCCATTGCAGCCAGAAACAAGCCGTTGGCCTGGTCTAGCTGGAACACCACGGTTTTCGGGTCGGGGGTGGTCACATCGACAATTTTCGCCGCCCCGCGGCCATCGAACTCCGCCAGACAGCGCCACTGGGTCTTGGGGTCCAGGTAACGTTGCCAGGTCCATTGCACATCCCTGGCCGTCAATGACTGACCATTTTGAAAGCGCACCCCGTCACGCAGGGTAAAGGTGTAGCGCAGGCCGTCCGGCGATATGTCGACCGCACTGGCAAGCAGTGGCGCGATGCTGGTGTCTTCGCGATACGCCACCAGCCCTTCGACGATATGCATCATCACCGCATCGGTGTTGTCGTCGCGGTTGACGCCCGGGTCGGTGCTGCGGATGTCACCATTGAGGCCAACTCTGATGACCTTGTCTTGCGCGACTGCCACCGACACTGTGCACGCCGACAT
The DNA here is from genome assembly GCF_001294575.1 of Pseudomonas versuta. NCBI lineage: Bacteria > Pseudomonadati > Pseudomonadota > Gammaproteobacteria > Pseudomonadales > Pseudomonadaceae > Pseudomonas > Pseudomonas versuta. The sequence continues at coordinate 1,860,148 of NZ_CP012676.1, read as the reverse complement.
TACGACGGCCAGCGCCGTCTTTACGTAACTGTTCACGGGAGAAAGACTCCTTGAAGAAATATTCCGGTCGGTGGCGAGAGCCAAGGCAGGACCGGCATCAGAATGAGTGAATCCTTGGTTATTGTTATACGGTCTGTTCTGAGTGCATCTACCAGCGTTGTATCAGCCAAGGCTGCGTTTATGGCGCAAGACCCTGGCGAAAAAATCCTGGGCAGCCGGCATGGCCTTGATGCCCTGGTGCGCCACATTGGGGAGCAGGTCGAAGTGCACCTGCACGCCAGCGGCTTCAAAACTTGCCTTGAGCGCGGCCAGGCGTTCCGGACGAGTACGTCCGGCGGAGTTGGCGCCGGCCATGTAGTGTTTGCCGCCTTCGCGGTGGGTGATCTCCCAGGTTTCAAGGTCGGAATCGCCCACCACCATGTGCACCGGCAGTTGCTGTAAGGCTTGCAGGTTGAGCGGTTTACCGAAGCGCGCGGCGAAGTCCCGCACCCCGACCCACCAGTCCTGGTCGGCATCCAGCAAGGTGACAGAACCCGGCGCACCTATGGATGCCGCCCAGAGTTTTTCGGGGTGCAGATAGCAGAAGCGATGGCTGAATTGCCCGCCGCCGGAGTAACCGAACAGCGCGAAGGTATCAAAGCGGCGACCGTAGCGTTTGCCGACGCTGGCGATCATGTCGAGCAGGACCTTGTCGTAGCGAATATCACCTTCGACCATCTGCTTGTAACCGTCGCCGTTGTCGTCACCCAGCACGCCGACCGGGAACAGCGGAGACAAAATAACGCAATCGTTCCAGCGGCCAAATTCCGCGAAGCCATTGCGATAAATCTCCATCGAACGGGTAGAGCCGTGCAGCGAGACCACCAGGTCAACTGGCCGGGTACTGTCTTCGATGGCCTCTGGCACATACAGGGTGTAGGCAAAGCGGCTGTCCTGCTGGTGCGAGTAAACCGTAGTCGCACCGAGGTGATAGATGTTTTTGGCAGCTCGCAAGGCCGCTTCAGGGGTGTTGTTATCAAGATTGCTCATGTGGAAAGTTCGCCGAATCAGTTCGGAGCTGAGTATTGTTCGGCGGCTATAAAAAGAAAAACTAATTTAACTTTATCAATAGTAAACATTATCTTTACTATCAACCCCTGCCTCGCTACAGGTCTGCCCATGAGCAACATGCGTTTTTTCAAGACGTTTATCGCCGTCGCCGAGTACGGCAGCTTCGCTGCCGCCGCCGACCGCGTGGCCCTCACCAACGCCGCCGTTGGCCAGCAAATGCGTGCTCTGGAAGAAGAGATGCGCCGGCCGTTGTTTGACCGCAGCCAGCGACAGATCAAGTTGAGCCGCGATGGCGTGTTGCTGCTGCCCAAAGCCAAGCGCTTGCTGGAGGACTACGAGCAGATGATCGCCGAAGCCCCTGACGGGCTGGCCATGGAGGGCGAAGTGTCCATTGGCGGCATTACCTCCGGTATGGGCCTGCTCGCCAATTGCCTGGTGCAACTGAAAAAGCTGCACCCGCGGATATCGGTCAACCTGATGACCGCCCGCTCCGATGAAGTGGTCAACCTGGTGCATGCCGCCAAGCTCGACGCCGCCTTGCTGATCGAAACCGCGCGGCAGAATTTCGATGGATTGAGCTGGACCCTGCTCTACAACGAACCCATCGTCATGCTTGCCAACGCTACACAAACCGCCGGCATCAACGACGCCGTGGAACTGCTCAGAACCCAGCCGTTTATTCGCTACGACAGGTCCACGGCAGTGGGCCGCAAAGTGCAGTCGATCATCAAGAGCGAATCCATCGAGCCGTTGGAGATTCTGGAACTCAACTCGATCATTGGCATCGCTGACCTGGTTCGCCAGCAAGTCGGTGTGGCAATAGTGCCGTTGCTGAAGAACTTTGACTGGGACAAAGACCCTTGCCTGCGGGTGCTGCCGTTGCCGGGCGACCTGGCGGTACGCCGGGTGGGGATATTGGAGCAAGGCACCAAAAGTGCGATTACCGGGGAGATTCGCAAGTTGCTGATGCAGGCGGTGGCGAAGTGAGCTTTTTGCAGCTTTGCCGGTAGCGTCAGGCGTATCGGCTCGAGTCCGATCGCTGTTGAAGCGGACTCTGGCGGCGGATGCCGCCAGAGGTTTTGCTCCGCCTGTCAGTTAGAAGTCCACCGACGCGGAGAGCTCAAAGGTACGTGGCGCCCCCAGGCCCAGGCTGGACAACAACGGCGTGCCCCAGTAGGCCTTGTCGGTCAGGTTGGTGACACTGGCGCGCAACGTCAGCGGGCGACTGGCTACGCGGGTGGCATAGCGTGTGCCCAGGTCAAAGATGGTATAGCCAGGGATCGACTGCGTATTGTCGTCGCTGATGTACTGCTTTGACACTGATGTCGCATTGGCGGTCAGGGTTAAACCGTCGAGTACCGGCGTGTCCCATTCCACGCCCAGCTTGCCTTGCAGCTTGGGCAAGCCGGTGGCCGTCTTGCCCTGGTTGACGCCGCCCTCGGTCTTGGTGATTTTCGGGTCCACGTGAGCCACGCCCCCCATCAGGCGCACATTGTCCAGCGGTGAGCCGAAGAATCCCCACTCGACACCCCGGTTACGCTGTTCGCCACCAAACGAAAAGATATTGCTGTTCGGGTCCAGATAGCTGCCGGGACGCTTGATTTCATACAGGCTGAGGGTGTGGGTGAAGTCACCGAGATCGACCTTGAGCCCAACCTCTTTTTGCTTGGACTTGTAGGGCGCGAATACATCTCCCGCATTCGCGGCCGTCATCGGTGCGGTCGCCCCCTGGCTCAGGCCTTCGATGTAGTTGGCATACAAAGACACATGCTCGCTGAGTTTGACCAGCAACGCCGCCGCAGGCGTGGTGGCCTCTTCGTCATAACGGCCGGTGCGCGCCCCGGTAGTCACACTGAAACTGTCGGTGAGCACTTGCTGACGGCGCACGCCAAGGGTCAGTTGCACCTGTTCCTCCAGGACCGACAGCGTATCCGCCACGCCGTAGCTGGTCAGACGGCTTTCGTTATGGGCAATGTAGGGAAAATCGGTGGGCGCAGCCGGGCCCCAGACCGGGTTGTAGATATTGGTCACCCAGTCTGCACCCGGCACCGAGCGGCGCCCGAAGTCCTTTTGGGTATCGCCGTAGTGCGTGGCATTCAAGGACCATTGATGCTTGATGGCCGCCGTCTGGAAGTGGCCCTTCAAGCCAACCTCGCCCGAGGTCTTCTCGAGTTCCATTTTCAACTGACCCATGCTGGTCCTGAAGTCGCCCGCATCGTTAAACACAGTGGCCAGCATCGTGCCGCTGTAGGTGTAGCGGGTCCTGCTGGCGCCGTAGGCCGCATAAGCCATCAGGCTGTCGGTCAGGTCGTACTCACCGCGCACTATCGCCCCCCGGTCTTTGGTCTGCACATACGCCCAGTCGGGGTTCAGCAGAGTGTCGGCCTTGGGCGGTTTGGGCACTGCCACGCCGGAGGCCAGGTTGATCCCCCGGTTCTGCCCGCGAATACGGTCTTCACTTTCATACAGGTCGGCGGAGAGGCGAGCACGCTCGCCGCGCCAGTCCAGGCCCAGCGACGTCAGTTCGGCCTTCTGCTCCTGGTGATTGATCGCTCCGTCGCCATCACGGTAAACACCGTTGAAACGGATGCCGAACTGCTGGTCCTCGCCAAACCGCCGGCCCACATCCAGATGCCCGCCAAACTGGGCATCCGACATGTAAGTGCCGGTCAGCCGCGTCAAGGGTTCATCGCCAGCACGCTTGGGTACCAGGTTGACGCTGCCGCCTACCGAGCCGCCGGGCGGCATGCCATTAAGCAGTGCAGACGGGCCTTTGAGCACCTCGATGCGCTCGTACATTTGCGGCGAAATCCGGTAGTACGGCGCGACGCCATACAAACCACCGATGGTCACGTCGCTGATGTCACTGGCGAAGCCACGGATGGAGTAGTTCTCACTGAAGGTGCCGGTCAGGCCGTTGCTGAACACTGAAGGATCAGTGACAGCAATCACCTGAGTAATGTTTTGCGCCTGACGGTCGGCGATGTACTTCTCCGTGTAGCTGACGGTGCTGAACGGCGTTTCCATGAAGTCCTTGTTACCCAGCAGGCCGACACGGCTGCCGTACGCCACCTGCCCGCCGGCATAGGTGGGCGGCAGCCCGGAAGGCAATAGCATTTCGCCCTCCACCAGGGTGGCGGGCAGCGTGGAGACACCCTCTTCTTCGCTGGTCGTGCTCTGGGCATAAGCCGGCAAGCCGGTTGCGGCCAGGGTCAGGCCCAGTAGTACACCCTGTACGGCGGCGGCAGTGCGATTCAAGGCAAAGACTGCGCGTGGTGGCGCAATGCGGGTTTGAAAGTGGCGTTTACGCACGCTATGACTCCGTTCAATTGAGAAGGTATTTGTTGTGTTGAATCTGAATCTAAAGAATGGTTTTAATGAGAATCGATAACTATCAAAGGCGTAAGCGGCTACGGCCTGGCACCCTTTAGCGCTGATAGCCCTTTTCGACGTCGTCGATAATCAATTTCAGTGAGGTCGGACTGGCCCCGGTCACGTACCAGGCCTGGGCATCGACAAAGATCACCCGCCCGTTTTTCCAGGCGTTGGTCTGGCGCAGCAGCAGGTTATCCATGTTCCGGGCGTCCATCACCGGCCGACGCTCCATCACCGCCGTGCGGTCGACGACGTAGATGATGTCGGGGTTGGCCTGCAGGATGAATTCGCTGGAAACCGGCTGGCCATGCAGGCCGGTTTCGGCATTCGGGCCGGCCGGCTTAACCCCCAGAGCATTGAAAATGAAGCCGTAGCGCGACTGCACGCCGAAGGAGCTGAAGGCGCCATTGTTGTGCAGAACCACCAGCGCTTTTTCGGAACGCCCTGCGGTGATACGCCTGACCTCCTCGACCCGGGTGTCCAGTTCGCTGACCTTCTGCCGGGCGAGTGCCTGCCTGGCGAAGACGTCCCCCAGCGTCAGCAGATGTTCCCTGATGACGTCGATGTAGCGCGCCTGGCTATCGCGATAGTCAACATCGAAATGCAGGGTCGGGGCCATCTCGCTCAATTCCTTAAAGTGATTGGCCTGCAGCGATGTGATCAGTATCAGATCGGGCCGGGCGCCATGAACGCGCTCCAGATTGGGTTGCACGATCGAGCCCACGTCCTCGACGCTCACTGCATCCTTGTAGCGGGCAAGAAAATGCGGGACGAAATCCTTCGGCATGGCCGCCACTGGCACCCCCAGCTGGTCGAGAAAATCGACCTCGTTCATGTCCAGTGCGACCACCCGTTGTGGCGCGTGTCCGATCCGGGTGGTACCCAGCTGGTGTTGCACTGTGACAGGGGTGTAAGCCGCTGCTGATGATTGTGGGGATGGCGTTTGGGCGGACTTTTCATTACATGCACAGAGTGCGGCAGTCACGGCGATCAGCAAGGCCGACGCCCACCTGCGGTGTGTTTGATGACAGGTCATTGGGGGTCTCTTTATGGGTTGAAGTAGTTGCACAGGCGCCCGCGCTGACCATCGGTGATATCAAAAGCCAGCCCGTACAGTTCACCCAGCCGCGCCTCGGTAATCACCTCGGCGACGCTGCCGGCGCAAAACACCGCACCCTCCTTCATCGCAACGATGTGGTCGGAATAGCAGGCGGCAAAGTTGATGTCATGCACCACCAGGATGACGGTGCGCCCTTGCTCATCGCACAGGCGGCGCAGCGCACGCATGATCTGCACGGCGTGCTTGATATCAAGGTTGTTCAGCGGCTCATCCAGCAACAGGTAGTCCGTCTGCTGGGCGATGGTCATCGCCAGAAAGGCCATTTGCCGTTGCCCGCCGCTGAGTTCGTCGAGGTAGGCATGGCGCAGGGGTTCCAGGGACAGGAACGCAATGGCCTCGTCGATCACCCGCTGGTCTTCGCGGGTCAACGCACCACGGCTGTAGGGAAAACGCCCGAACGCGACCAACTCCTCCACCGTCAGGCGCAAGTTGAAGTCAGGCGCTTGGCGCAGGGTCGCAACCCGCCTGGCGTATTCACCGATATCAATGCCTGCAACCGGGCGGCCCTCGATGCGTACTTCACCACAGCCAGGCGCCATCAGCCGCGCGATCATCATCAACAGTGTGGTCTTGCCCGCGCCATTGGGGCCAATCAGCGATGTCAGGCTGCGGGCCGGAAAACAGGCATCTACGCCCTTCAGTACGGCCTTGGCGCCATAGGCCTGGTGAATATCGTGGACAGAAATCATGGGGCTCCTCGGGTACGAACCATCAGCGCCAGGAAATAGCCGCCGCAGACCAGATTGACCAGAATGCCGACGGTGGTTTTGTAGTTGAAAACATGCTCGACCAGCAGTTGGGCGGCGATGAACATGCCGGTAGCGATTGCGCACCCCAGTGGCAGCGTGACCCGGTGTCTGAAGGTGCGTGCCAGGGCGTAGGTGCTGTTCGCCACGAAGACCCCCATAAAAGCCGTAGGCCCGAGCAGGCTGGTGGACACTGCGACCAGGATCGCAATCAGCGCGAGATGCAGGCGAACGTTGCGCTGATAATCGACCCCCAGAGAAATGGCCTGGTCGCGTCCCAGAGAAAGCACATCGAGGGTCGGCAGGCTATTGCGGCCCAGCAGGCAAATCGCCCCCACCAGCAGTCCCGAAAAGAGCAACTGCAAGGGTTGGGCCCGGTTGAAAGAGGCCTGGCTGAAGCCCTGCAGGATCGAGAACTCGCCAGGGCTGACCTTGAGCTGGACAAACTGGGTAAAGGTGCTGATCAACAGGGTCAGTACCAACCCGACCAGCAGCAGCAAATACAGGTTGCTCTTGGCATCCCGGAACAACCAGCGATGTATGCCCCATGAATAGCCGAGCATCAGCAGCACAGACAGCAGGAAGTTGGCGTTGAAGCCGAGCAGCACCACGCTGGCACTGCCCAGAAACAGAATCAGCAAGGCCTGCCACAGCAAGTAGACAGCCTCATAGCCCATGATTGCCGGGGTCAGTATCCGGTTGCCGGTAAGGGTCTGGAAGGTGATCGACGACCAGGCAATAGCGCCACCGCCGATCAGCATGGCCGTCAGCCGCGCGAGCCGCTTGGGGATCACGTAGTCAAAGTCCAGGCCCGAGCGCAGGAACACGAAGACCAGAGCGAGCATCACAACCACAATCCACACCGCGTGCCGGGGCTGCAGGCGCATCATCTGTGCCTCCGGATGATCAACGCGAGGAACAGCACCCCGCCCACACTGCCCGCGGTCAGGCCGATCGGCACCTCGAACGGGTAGATCAGCAGCCGCCCGAGGATGTCGCAGGCCAGTAGCAGGCACGCGCCGCCCAGCGCAACGATGGGCAGCGTGCGCCTCAGGTTGTCGCCATAACGCAGCGCCACCAGATTGGGAATGACCAGCCCGACAAAGGGGATCGAACCGACAGTGATCACGGTGGCCGATACGGTGACGGCCACCAGCAGCAAGCCCAGCGCCACCCAGGCCAGATAGTTGAGACCCAGACTCGTGGCCATGCCCTCCCCCATGCCCACCAGGGTGAAACGCCGGGCATACAGGTAGGTCAACCCGACAACCGGCAAGATCAGGTAGATGATTTCGTAACTGCCCTGCACGACCCGGGAAAAGTCCCCCAGCAGCCAGCCCTGCATGCTTTGCATGATGTTGTTGCTATAGGCATAGAACTCGGCAATGGCGCTCAGCACGCCGCCATACATCAGGCCGATAACCGGAACCAGTACCGAGCCCTTGAACTGGATGCGCCTTATGATCAGCACAAAAATCAGGCCGGCAGCGAAGCAGAACAGCAACGCCAGCAGCATTCGGACCTGGGCCCCGGCGCCGGGCGCAATGACCAGTGACACCAAGATGCCGAGCCTGGCCGCATCCAGCCCACCCGTGGTCCCCGGCTCGACGAACTTGTTACGCACAATGTGCTGCAGGATCACCCCGCACACAGAGAGGCCAACCCCCGTCAGCACCAGCGCCGCCAGACGTGGCAGGCGACTGGCCGTGAGCGTCAGCCAGACATCGCCCGACAACGACAACAACTGCCCCCACTCCAGCTGACGAGCCCCGACCAGCAGCGACGCCCCGCACAACATGGCAAACAAGCACAGCCAGCGTGCGGGCATCAGGCTTGCTCGCCGTTCGGCGGCACGGCGATACGCCAGCCTCCGGCAACCCGGCGCTGTTCCAGGAAGCGGGCATAACGCCCGCCACTGGCGCGCAATGCCGCAGGCGTGCCCTGCTCAACCAGTTGGCCTTTGTCGAGCACCACAATCTGGTCTGCCATCGACACCGTAGATAGCTGGTGGGCAATCACCACCACCGTGTGTCGACCGCGCAGACTGCAAAGCGTCCGGGCAATTACTGACTGATTCTGCGCATCCAGGGCGGCGGTGGCCTCGTCCACCAGCAGAATGGGCGCATTCTTGATCAGCGCACGGGCAATGGTGATGCGCTGGCGTTCGCCACCCGACACCCTTGCACCGCCCTCGCCGACCGGTGTGTCGATGCCCAGGGGCAAACGTTCGATAAGGTCACCCAGACCGGCCTGCTGTGCAGTGTCGAGGATTTCGCCAGCACTGGCGGCAGGTCTGCCGATGCGGATATTGTCGGCAATGCTGCCCTGAAACAGATAAGTGTCCTGGAAAATCTGACTGATCCGGGTGGCCAGTTGTGTACTGGACATCTGTCGCACGTCCACGCCGCCGATCAGTACGCTGCCCTGGGTTGCATCGAAGAACCGCGCGATCAAACGTACCAGGGTGGTCTTGCCCGAGCCCGAAGCGCCCACCAATGCGGTCATGCTGCCGGGCTCGATGCGCAGGCTGATGCCACTCAGCACATCCGGCTGATCATGCGCATAACGCAGGCTCACCTGGCGAAACTCGACAGAACTGTCCGCCGGGGCCAATGGCTGATCCGGCTCCGGCAAGGGCTCGACCGCGAAAATGCTCTGCACCTCTGCAAGCTGGCCGTACGCCCCCCGCAGGATCTCGGCATAGCTGGCCACCTCCAGCAGCGGATCGATGAAGCGGCTGGTCAATAACAACGCAACAACCACCGCAATCACCGGACCGGTTGGCTGTGCAACGCCCGTATACGCGTTGAGCCACAGGGATGCGGCGATCAGCAGGGCCGCGAAAACGGCCTGCACCACCCAGGCGTTGAGCACCACCGAAAGAGTGGACTGATAGATCAGGCGCATGCCGGACCGGCGCTGCTGGTCAAGGGCCTGTTCCAGAAGTTGCGTACTGGCGCCCTCGCCATTGAAGGCGCGCAGTACCGACTGGGCCTGGGCAAACTCGACCATGCGCTGGCTGGCGTCGGCAAAATGGTGCTGGTACGTACGGTCGGCGCGTTGTCCCAGGCGAGCGGTCAACCACAATGCCACGCACAGAACGGGCAGGCCGAGCAACGCAATCAGGCCCAGCGGCCCGTGCAGTAAAAATAGTGCGGCCACGACCACCAGTGGCGTCACGGCGCCACTGATCACGGGCGTTAACACATGCGCCGGCAACTGAGCCACCGCCATCATGCCCTGGGTAATCACATGCCCGAGGCGACTGGTATTTTGCGCGCTGAACCAGCCCACTGGCAGGCGCGCGACATGCTCGCCGATGCGCTGGCGTGCCCCCTGCAGTATGGCCACGCCGACTGCCACCCCTGCCCTGTCCAGCTGGCGCCGCCACGCCCAGCAAACGGCCACGCCGGCCAGCATCAGACCGAGCCACAACGCAGCTCCGCGCACATCGCCGGCCAGCAAGTGATCCAGCACCGGCACCAGGGTGGTGAGGGTCAAGCCGCTGAACAGGCCATACACCACTGCCATCCAGACGTAGCGGTGCAAGACCGGCGCATCTTTATCCAATAGTTGAACAAGGGGTTTCAGCATGACGACACCGCCAGATCTGCAGATTGTGAATAGCCACCCTGCGCCCACAGGTGCGCATAGAGCCCCTTGCGCAAGAGCAGTTCGTCATGGCGGCCCTGTTCATGAACAATGCCGTTGTCGAGCACGATGATCTGGTCGGCGTGCATGATGCTGTCGAGCCGGTGGGCAATGACCAACAGGGTTCGGCCTGCGGCAAAGCGCGACAACGCATCCTGGATCGCGACTTCGCTTTGTGCATCGGCCGCCGCCGTGGCTTCGTCAAGCACCAGCACGGGCGGATCGAGCAGCACGGCGCGGGCGATGCTCACGCGCTGCTGCTCGCCGCCGCTGAACTGTGCATCCTCACCGACCACCGAGTCATAGCCGCGCGGCAACTCCAGAATGCGCTGGTGGATGTTGGCGGTGCGCGCTGCGTCCTCGATCTGCTGCTGGCTGGCCGATGGTCTGCCCAGCGCAATGTTGTCGCGCACGCTGGCATGGATCAGGCGCACCTCCTGCAAAACAAAACCGATATGCCGGTAGAGGCTGCAGGTTTCAATCTCGCGCAGATCCACACCTCCGAGTGTGACGCGCCCTTGCGTGGGGTCGAAGAAGCGCAGCAGCAGTCGGGCCAGGGTCGACTTACCGGAACCGGAGCGCCCGACAATGGCCGTGGTGGTACCGGGCTTGAGCGTGAAGCTGACATCCGCGAGTACCCGGCGCCCGGTGTCATAGCCGTAGCCAACACCTTCGAAGCGGATCTCGTTACCCTTAGGCGACTGCGGCATGCCGGGCGCCGGTTGCTCCAGCACGGGGGTATCCAGCAGGGCCTGAACGCGCCGGGCAGCACCGGTGGCGTGGTTGAGGTCATGGGTGATGTAGTGCAGCAACAGCAGCGGCCCGCACAGCCCCGGAGTCACCAGGGCAAACGGCAGCACATCCGGCGCCGCGATCCAACCCAGCCCCACGAACAACGTGCCGAAAACCAGTACCACGCCGAGTACCGTCACCGGGGCAATCATTGCGTTAGCATTGGCCATCGGAGCCACCAGAGGCCGGGTGAATCCGATAAAGGCCAGGGCGAAGGCATCAATTGCCTCGCGGTAGCTGCTGTGTGCCCTGGTACCGGTACTGAATGACTTGACCACCGCGATGCCGTTGACGAACTCGACCACCGAGTTATCGATGCGCCCCATACCGGCGGTGAACGCCTGCATGTTGGTCTGGCTGGCCTTCATCGCCCGGGCAAAAAACAGGAAGAATCCGGGGAACGGCAGGAGCGAGACAATTGCCATGCGCCAGTCCATGGTGAACAGGTAGATCAGCGAGATCAGAACTGCGCCGAGCGCACGCCCCGATGTCGTGAAGAAATGCGCGGTAAGGCTGTGCAATGTGTTGATGTCGTCCTGCATCGCCTGCTTGACCTCGCCCGACGCCCGACTGGTGAACCAGCCCAGGGGCACGCTGCTGAGTCGCTGCACAAGCGCCCGGCGCAGGTGATGGGTAATGCGGTTGTCCGCCAGGTGGGCGAGCAGCTCCGCGCCGGATATCAGCAACATCCCGGCGCACAGGCTGGCCACTCCTGCCATCAGCGCCCACCACACCTGTGCCGGGTCAAGCCCGTTATCAGCCAACGCCATTTTGCCGATATGGGCGATACCGGCCAGCGGCACCAGCGTCAGCATCGCGCCCGCTGCCGCGAGCAGGCCGGCAACGATCAGTCGCCCACGCACAGGCTGCAGTATCTGGCTGATCGGGCCGCGCACCTTGGGTCTGGTCGAGGCCTTGTCATGAGTGTCCATAGAATTCAGATGTCCGGAAATTCAGAAGAGAGGGATGGTTCGCGCCTGCCCTTGGGGCAATACAAGGCGCGCTGGCTCACATGAAACGGGCTCCTGAATCAGAAACTTAATTAGTTGCATGACTATAAACTAATTTGCGAAATACTGGCAAGACAGCTACAAGACTGTCACCACCGTTCAAGGATCCGTCATGACAGCGTCACAACCACCCGCTACCCGAGGCCGTCCCCGCACCATCACCCGGGAACGTATTGTCGAAGCAGGCATCGAGATCGGCTTGCCGAGCATTACCTTTGTCGGCGTTGCTGCCGCATTGGGGGTCAGTCATATGGCGCTCTACAAGCACGTTGCCAACCTGGAAGCCCTCAAAAGCATGGTCGCAGAGGAGATCTTTACCCGCTGGCAGTTCCCCCGGGCCGACGCTGAGCGGCGTAGCGGCTTGAAGGAATACATGATTGTGTTTGCCACCTCGGTGCGGGTGTTCGTCAAGGCCCACCCCGGGCTGACGCCTTACGTCATCCGCAGGCTGGCCGCGACACAACCGATGCTCGCCAAGATCGAAGAGCATCAGAGCCATATCGCTCAGGTCTATGGCATTTCAAAGCAACACGCGCGCTGGTTGCTGGCGACGGTGGCCTTCCACGGTATTGCCGTGGCCGACACCGTGTACTCGGTTACCGGCCGGGGGGCCGAAGAGGCTGAACGTGCAGCGGAAGAAGCCGAGATGGAGGCCGAGCTGGCCCAGGGCATGCACGCACTCATCGTCGGAGCGCTGGTTTTGCTTGAGCAAGACGCTCACGGTGATTGCCTGATCGCCCAGGCCCGGTCATAGGCCGGGTTCCAGGGCTTGCACGGTTTCTTTACCTGCTAGCCTGATGCGCAACACTACATAGCGCCCCGCCACTTCAACCCACAGGGATATCGGTATGAGCGGACATGACACCGGTGTAAGCAGAGCCGACATCGCCGATATGCACGGCATTCTCGAACTTCAGGCCGCCAATCAGACAGCACGGGGCGGAGCACTGGCGGCAAGTCTGTCAGCGGAGCGCCTGGCAAAAATGATGCAGGACATGCCACTGATCGTTGCCCGCCGTGACGGGCGCGTCACCGGCTTCCTGTTAACCTCCTCCCGGGAGGTGAACGCGGACATCCCCGTTGTAAAGGCTATGTTCAACGCCTATCACGGCACGCCCGATGCCTATGTATATGGTCCGGTCTGTGTCGGGGAAGAGGAACGCGGCAAGGGCCTGGCGCAAATAATGTTCGCTGAACTGCGGCGCCTTGAACCCGGGCGCGAGGGGATTCTTTTCATCCGCAATGACAACCAGCCGTCGCTGCGGGCGCATTTGAAAATGGGCATGAAAAAAGTCGCCTCATTCGAGTTCAACGGTTTTGAGTACGCGGTTTTTTCTTATATCGGCTAGGCGCGGTACAGGTCACCCGCCAGCCGCCATGACTCACACAACTTTATTGACCCGGGCTTGTTCAGGCGCGATCGCCCGTCCATCTGCTGCCAGGGGCTGCATCAAAGGCAAGGGCTGCCCGGTGGCCGTGTCCACCAGTTGCGAGTGCTCTTCGTGCGGTCCGAACAGGTAGCGCTCGCCCCATTGCCTTAACGCCACCACCACCGGGAACAGGCTTTGACCTTGCGGGGTAAGCACGTATTCCTGATACGAGGTGCCGTCAGAAGCCGGTTGTACTTGAAAAATACCAGCCTCTACCAGGCTCTTGAGCCGGTTCGCCAAAACGCTGCGCGCCACCCCCAGGCCCTGCTGGAAATCACCAAAGCGACGCACGCCGTCAAATGCGTCACGCACAATCAACAACGCCCAGCGATCTGCGATTACCTCCACAGAACGGGCCACCGGGCACGTGGGGGCCGGGCGCATCTGATGCTTGGTCATATAGGTTGCTCCATACAGTTTCGGGTCTTCTCTGTGCAACAAGTTTCATTTTAAGACTAGTTGCCCTAGAATCAAACAAGTCTTTATTTGAAACTACATTGAACGGAGATCCGCTCTTGGCCCTTGATCAAGTTCCCCGGCCCGATCCAGCAGCGCTCGAGACCACCGGCAAGCGCATGCCGGGGGCGCTGGTCCGGTTATTTGCCTGTGCCAGCGGGCTAAGCGTGGCCAATGTTTACTATGCACAACCGCTGCTGGATCAACTGGCCACCGACTTTGCGATCAGTCATGCCAGGGTCGGTGGCGTGATCACTGCAACGCAAATCGGCAGCGTGCTGGCATTGCTGCTGATCGTGCCACTGGGCGATCAGCTGGATCGCCGCCGCTTGATGCTGGCCCAACTGGCGGTACTGATCGCAGGCCTGGTGTGCGTCGGCCTTACCCGCTCCCCGGCAGTGATGTTCTGCGCCATGCTGGCCATCGGTTTGCTGGGCACTGCCATGACCCAGGGTTTGATTGCCTATGCCGCCACCGCCTGCTTGCCGCAGGAACGGGGCCGGGTGGTGGGGTCCGTTCAGGGCGGGGTTGTCATCGGTCTGTTGCTCTCCCGTCTGGCCGCCGGGCTGATCTCTGACCTGGCCGGGTGGCGCTGGGTTTACCTGGGGTCATCGCTGGCAATGTTGGCACTGGGCGTGATTCTGTGGCGGGTTCTTCCCGCGCAGCGGCCAAGGGCGCTGACGATGTCTTACCCCGGGCTGGTGCGGTCGATGTTTACCCTGCTCATTCAGGACCGGGTACTGCAGATCCGCGGCGTCATCGCCTTGTTGATATTTGCCGTACTGAGCATTTTCTGGAGCGCGCTGGTGTTTCTCCTGATCAGCCCGCCTTACGGTTATTCACACACGACTATTGGCACCTTTGGCCTGGTCGGCGTGGTGGGCGCACTCGCTGCCGCGCGGGCCGGAGCCTGGGCCGACAAAGGGCTGGGCCAGTGGACCAGCGGCCTGTCACTGGGGCTGTTAATCCTGGCCTGGCTGGCACTGTGGTTCACCCGCAGCTCGATGGTGTGGCTGATAGTCGGCGTTGTGCTTCTGGATCTTAGTGCGCAGGCCATTCATGTCACCAATCAAAGCATGATTTTCAGTGCGCACCCCGACTCCCATAGCCGGGTAGTGGGCTGCTACATGCTGTTTTACGCAACAGGCAGCGGACTGGGGGCGCTCGCATCAACCTCGGTGTATGCCACGTCCGGCTGGTCGGGCGTATGCCTGCTGGGCGCCGCAGTCAGTGTGCTGGCCCTGGGATTCTGGGCCGGCACACTGCGACAAATGCCTGACTCGCCGGCATGTGTTGCGGGTAAATCGGCCACCTCCTCCCACTGAGCCCACAGCTCCGGCGCTTGCGCCAATACGCCCCCCGGCATCACGGTCACAGCGATCAGGCTGTGTGACAGACACCGCACAAACATGGCTGCAAGGCCCACCCAGAGTGGTCGAGGGGTTATCAGCGGTTCAACATGCCACTGTTGTTTCTTGAAATATTCTTGCCGGATGCCTGTCGACCAATCCGCGTATCTTGCGGTTTGCTGCCTGTCACTTACCAACCAGTGAGCCCTGCGCATATGGACAATCAACACCCAGTGCAATACCTCAATACCGATCTGGAACTCATTGCCACGACCGATCTGGCTTCACTCGCACAAGCCTTGGCCCCTTCGCACATCAAGGCTGCGTCAATCTGCTGTTTGCATGTGGGCGACATGGATCCTCTTGGCTATCACGCCAGGTTTGAAGCTTTTGGCCCCGAGGGAAATTACGACACCCCGGAACAAAGTATCAATGCCTTGCTCAGTGCCATCGAGCAGCTTGACCCGCCATTACACGCCCTGTGGCAGGCATGCTCCACAAAGACCCTGGACATCGGTTATCGCAGTGCGATTGCACCCGGCACGCTTTCTAATCAGCTATCCCTACGGACCTTGGCCCGAATGCAGGTTTTGGGCATTGATCTATCAATCACCCTGTACCCGGTGGACGAATGAAAGGCTCAATGCTGCATCTGCGCGACGCTATCGTCGCCGGGCATTTCGATGAACATGAACCGATTCGCCAGGACGATATTGCCCGCCCGTTCAACGTCAGCAAAATCCCGGTACGAGAAGCCCTCAAGCGTCTCGAAGCCGAAGGCCTGGTGATATTCCAGCGCAATCGCGGAGCGATGGTCACACGCAATGGTCTTCTCCCGGCGTTTCGGGCCGCAGTACACCGAGCAGGACCGCCGGGTGCTGGCCAGTGGCCGAGAGTTGACCGACCATGCCTGACCCATAAGCTGGCCCTGCGCGACACGTAGAACCTGATTGTTGGCCTGGCGGGCATATCCCGTGATCTGCAATTGCCGCAATCTAGCCATCCGGCCTTTCAGAAACTGGCGGCAGTGGATGCACATATACGTAAACATTTATCCAGCCCCCTGAGCCTGGCTGAATTGACTGCGATTGCCGGTGTTTCGGTGGCGCAACTGGAGCGTAATTGCAAACGGGTGTTCCAGCTCAAATCACGGCAGATGATTCACAAAGTGCGACTTGAAGAATCGTCGCGGCTACTGCTGCACACCGACCTGCCCATCACTGAAATTGCCTTGCGTTGCGGCTATACGGACCACAGCGCGTTCAGTCGCCAGTTCCGCGCCCTGACCAGCCTAGCGCCCAACAAGTATCGAGATAGCCGCCGCGCACTGTGACGCCATGGGACGTCTATGGGTGTCACTCTGACCTGAGGCTTTTCATCTATCGATGTCGAAATTTATTTCATGCCTTGCAGCAGCGATGACGTTCGCTCATGCAACTTCACTCACCGATTGTTGGTCCCGTTCAGGCTAAAAAACGCAACGCCGTCCATGTGCCCCCCTTCAGAGCCTCAACTCATCGAGAGGATTCAGACCCTCTTTTAGTGCGAGGCATACACTGCTCTTTTACATGTAAACACACGACTTACATTCCCTGCACATTGTTACCTCGACACATGACGCTTATGTTAAAGCGGCATCAGACAACATCTGATCCCAGAGAGGACTGGTCACTCTCTAACCCGTGCGGATAAAAAGCGCTGCACGCTTATTAGAAACTAATCTCTGCAACTTTTCTCGTATTAAAGGGCGCCCATGAACACAGTAAATCTAACATTGCCCCAGGCTTCCAACTGGAAGCAGTTGGCCTATTTCAGGGTTTTCGTTGAAAACGATGCTCATTTGCAAAATGCCCGCTACCCTATTCTCAACAACAAACGCCAACAGATACTTGTCACCGTTCGCCTGGCGGCCAAGGATGCATCCGGCAATCCTGCCATCATCCCTCAAAGCGACCTCGCCAATATTCGGCTGATCGACTACAACACGTCGGCTCTTATTGATTTCACCAATAACTTTAGCGGCGAGTGGACCAGCTCACGGCTTCATCAAGGTTATACTTGGGATCGCGGCTTTCTTGATTCAATCAGAACGCTGAAACTGGAACAGCCCGCGTTGTTCAGCGACAATCAGCACCGCGCTGACATCGCCGAACCATTGGAAGTAAACCTGCCTCTCCAGGTTCAAGATCAACTTGAACGTCAAGGTTCTGACAGTCTGACCCTCTATAACACAGAGACCACAGCTGAATGCCCCAACGGTTATCAGTGCATACAGTTTTATGTGTCAACCGGTGCACGCGCACCGCGTCGTCTGGCAGCCCGTATCATCAACGGTGACGGTACAACGTTCCGTACAAATTACCCTGAAGTCGGTGACGACACGGGCCAAGGTGACCGGCTGGGGAAATTCAACTCTTCGTTTGAAGTGGAGCCTATTAGTTTTCCACATCTGCCGAACGAAAATTTTGGTGACCGCAAACCTGATGGCACCGGCTACCTTAAACACACACCCGTGTCATCAAATAGGTTCGACAAGCAAAATTATCACGCCACTGAAAATCATCTTAATATTCGTATGCCCAGCGGGCGCAAGGTTCCTATTAAGTCGGTAGTCCACCCCATTGAGCTCCATCCAATCCTAGGGGCGAATACTATCTGGGGCCATGGTAAAAGCGGCCAATCAAGAATAAGCCATACGTACATGGGATATCCAGGTGAAACGCACACGCGACAGTCTCAGCCGCCTAACTATTATAGCTGGTCAGATAGTTTTTGGCCGTTCTCCGATCTTCTGACAATAGCCTTTCCAAATTATCAGACACGCATTGCTAACCCTCGCGCCGGCGAGGTGGTCATTGGGCATTTCACCAGCAGTGTAAACGTTTATTTTTACATGTACCGTAACGCTAATCCGGGAAGTCAAATTCATGCCAAACTGTCGATGCCACTTAGTGTCATCGACATCTACGGCACTCAGCATAATTTTACGCTTTCGTTAAGTGGCGATTATAGCAACCTGATACTCAACAAAGTTTAAGCGTGCCCGGAGCATCCTTCTTTAAAGCCCTCACCTCACGTACATGACTTTGCTCCATACCTTTAGAGAGTCAACTACAACAGCCTTAAACACCTGTTCTGGAGAGCAAGTGTTTTTATTAACTATGCTCCGTTAATACGGGGCCTTGTCAGGAATTAAAATCATGACTAAAGCATCAGATCCATACTGGTACATCAACGACATGGAGGTGCACACCGACACGACACCTCATATTTATGCCAATGGTCTGCAACAAGTGAAGATTACCCTGGGCGTCAAGGCGCTCGACGGTCGCGGCACTGAAGTTGGCCTAACCCAAAACGAAAAGAATAATCTACGGCTTGTGATGTACCGCAATGCCAATCAAGTCCTTCCCTTCGATGAATTTGATTCGCTCGGCTGGTCTGCTTCCTATCAGTACAAGGGTTATGAATATTTCCCGACGACTAATCTCAAGGCTTCGATCGGGCCAAAGGCCGGCTTTGAATACTTTGAATTTTATGTGGCGTGTGAATCTTTAGGTGCAGCCGGACAGACTATTGGTCTGGCCTTTATGGTGAAGGGAGATAATGGCCGGCGTTTCTGCTCCAATGGCTCGAGCTGGTACGAGGACGGCACCCCGGATCGAGGGACCAGCCATGATAAACCGGATGCCAATATTACGGTGCATCGCCCACCCCGCTATTCACAGGATAATTTTATCCTCTCGGAGTTTTTTGATCTGCCTGCCACGCAACTCCACGCAGGGATTTTTAATCGCCGCTGCACCTTGACGCTTCAGACTGGTGTGAGCCAGACCGTTGCGCTCAAGAGCATGAGTTTGATGCCCAAGGGCATGATCATGTGGGAGAGCAACCTGCCCGATGATCAATTGTGCAGTTTTGTCGGCTATGTCGAGCCGGGCAAGACCCAGATTCAGTGGAACCCTGCGCTCCCGCAAAGTGTGATCCCTTTACCGACCCTACCGGCCGCCATTCGGGACAAGGGTAGCCTGGTGCTGTGTGGTCGGGTCGACCTCAAGCAAGCACAGGGCGGCTTTCGTGGCCCATGCGCTATGAGCCTGGTGGATGTCTATGGCAATCAACATGATTTGTCACTGCGTTTTGATCCCAAGGACCGTGAGCGTCTGGAGTTGACGCTGGCCTGAGGAAACACTGAAAAGCCCCTATTTTCAGTGATGGGGCTTTTCAGCGCCTTTCCATGATTCGCGAATAAGCAATAGCTATCTGACCGATCCAACTGAGCGCACCCCGGGCCCATTGCACATTCTGCCTGCTAAGCAGTGGTGACGTGTATTGCGGCGCTAACCCTTAATGCGAGTGGCTCGCCAAAATACAGGCTCTTGCGGCCCCCTTGCTCCAAATCGATCAGCAAGTGCCCGCCACGCATCTCCCAAGGTTTGCCGGCATTCTCAGCATCGGTAAAGGATGTCTGGTATGAGCGCGGCCCAACTGTCGTGCCCGGGCCAGACCGTTATTCGACCTAAGCCGGTGGCTTTTATGAGCCTGCCTTAAATTAAACAGCGTCCAAACTAATAGGAGCAATCCTGGAATTAGGAATTTTCCTAGGTACACCCCTGACTACCCGCACTAATCTCTTATTGCACTGAATAAACAAGTGCACACTAAAAACCAATATGAAAAGGATATTTCCATGGGTATGTTTTGCTGCATGTATATTAATGAATTCAACGTTGAACCCTCCACTGACGAAGAGCGAGATGTCGTCAAGCTAGAAGAAGACTTCACACCAGAAGAAGCTGCGGTACTGGCTGAGTAACAAACATAAGATGAGGCGAATTATTCGCCTCATTTTTTTGGTTTATATGGAAGCTTCTTGCCTATGAAAACAATTGCCCCGGAACGTACGCTGTCATTGCAAGATGCAGAAAGTGCGATCGATCAGCATTTTTTGAGCGAAGGAATACATTTAACCCTTTGTCGTTACGGTAGCCCGCTGTCAAGCACTGTTGCGACACTTGACCTCCCCTATGACAGTACCGGCAAGGAATGTGTCGGTTGCGGCAAAGGGTATGAAGCAGAAGCGCGCGTCGGCGCAAAATATGAAGCTTATGAGCACTATATGGGGCCACTGCGCCTGCGCACCTTTAGTGCACTGCAAAGTTTCGCCTCAGTTATTACTCAACCGGCCTTGCAGAGCACACTGCCGATGCAACTGCTTCGCCATTCAAGCGCCTCACAGATAGCGGTACTGAACTTTGAAGCGGATGAAGCATCAGGTGGGGTTGAACTGCTCTACCCGTCATTCCTGATCAATCATCAATATGCCAATGAACCCATTCCCGGAGATGATACTGACTATGGGGCGGCGCGCCGGTATTCCTGCGGCACGGGTGTGGCAGCAGGGTTCGGGTTTACGGAAGCGGCAATACATGCTGCCAGTGAAGTGATTGAACGCCATGGCATCGGGCGTTTTATCGCACAGCATTTCTTTTACGACTCAAAAGAACCCATCAGAAAAATCATTCTTGAATCAATGCCAGATCACCTATTACAAACCCTGCGCGATGCAGAAGTTACCATTGGTGCCAGCATTGAGGTATTCAATGCCACTAGCCAAATCCCCTATCCCGTTTTTATTGCCTATTGTCCGGACAAGGCGATTGCCGATGTCCATGTGATTGGCGGCGGCTGCTCATTGTATCCAAGCCATGCCGCAGCACGTGCGATCAAGGAATTGGTGCAACAATATAAAGTAGCCGAAGGTATTGAACACGTCACACAAGAGTGGACAAAATCAACGGATAATCTGGCACAACAGCCCAGGCTGCTACGGTGTTTACGCATGGCGTTTGACACCCACCAGCGCGCTAAAATGACGCTTTGCTCCCTGCCTCAAGATCCAGAAAGAATGCCACTGCATCAACACTTGTTCCATTTAAAAACTGCATGCTTTAAGGCAGGCCACCCCCTCTGGACAAAAGAACTGCATACCAGCGCTAACCAGGTCAGCCTGGCCTGTGCCGTCATGCCAAAAATGGAAAGATTCTCTATCGTTTCGCTCGGTGGCAAAGTTGTGCCCTGCTACACATACGAATAAACAGTGCAGCACTCATGAGTATCACGCCAAGCATTGCCACAAGCCATGACCGAACTGCCGGCGACGTACTTGTCTCTCATTATTTTTCGGAACCCGGCCCTTCATGAGTCCAACAGAAAACAAAAGCTCACGTGATCGTGATTATTTTCTTTCCTCTCCTCTAGGCGCCGCTACCAAGGCCATCCACTTAGGACAACATGAGGCTGGACTGGGTCAGTTTCCAGTTCCGGCCCTCGTTTGCAATTCTGCAGTACTGCTGAATTCGATTGAAGAAGGCAGAGAAATGCAGGGCAATACAGAGATGGAAAATTTTGCATACCAGCGTTACGCCAACCCTACGGTTTCAATTTTAGAAGCGAAATTCCGCGCCCTTGAACACTGCACCTATAGTTTGGCAGTCAATAGCGGAATGACAGCCTGCCTGCTGGTTTTTCGTGCGCTATTGAAAGCAGGCGATCATATCATTGTGCCCCACAGTATATTTTATGAAGTCATTGACCAGCTCAATTATGAAGCCAGCCAACGTGGCATAGAAATATCGATTATCGACGAATACGCAGCCGTCGCATTTGAGGCTGCCATTCGGCCGAATACGAAAATGATTTTTATTGAAGCGCCCACCAATCCGGCTTTTTTGGACATCAACATCCCGAGCCTGGTAAAGCTTTGCGCTAAAAAAAATATTATTCTTGTTGTCGACAATACTTTCCTGACGCCTGTCTGCCAAAAACCACTGTCATTGGGGGCTGCCGTAACTTTATATTCCATTACCAAACACATCAATGGTCATGGCGACGTAATGGGCGGCATGGTCAGCACCAATGACCCGACTCTATTCAAGGCGTTGAAATACCATAGGGAAAGTGCAGGCCTTATATTGGACCCGTTTTCGGCATGGCTCACCATAAGGGGCTTGAGAACACTGCCATTGAGGTTAAAAAAGCATACCGATAATGCACATGCTGTCATTGCAATGATACGTGAAGAGTTCCCTCAGCTAGAATGGCGCGCAGTATGGTCGACTAAAAGTGCGCAGGCCAACGGAATTGTTTCATCCCTGCACACCGGCCTCATTGCCATTGTGTTTCCTTCTCAGCAAGCGGGCACAACCTTTGTTCGTCATTTGCAACTGATACGCACAGGTACAACGTTTGGCAATATAGAGTCCTTATGCTATCACTACGGAAGTTTTACCCGAGAAGGCAGTACAGATCTGGAAAAGATGGGTGTGCCGTACGGTTTGGTTCGAATCTCTGTAGGCTTGGAAGACAGTGAAGATATTAATACAGACATCAGACGTGCACTGCGCCTTACCGCACAAATCACAACGTCCACAGCAACTGAATTAACCCCTTAGGGTGGCGCTAAAGTGCCCACTGATTTTTTGATACTCCAGCCATCTGGAGCTCAAAACTCGGTGGCCTGCCAGCAATCATCTTCCTTGAGGTTTTCTTAATTCAATATTTTTCTTCAATAGCCCCTTTCTCCGTGATTTTACGCATCACCGACGCCCCCTCCCATAATCAAAAGCCACTTTCGCATCATCCACAATTGTGACAGCGTTTTTTGTCGCCACGCCTCTTACAGTTTTTACTCATTGTTAGCCTCAAGTCAGTGACTCTATTTTGCGATCTCTTTCTAGCTAGCCAAGGAGTCACCATCATGATCGAGCCTTCTGGCAACACCCCCGCAATCCAATCCGCCGCCAGCCTGCTCAGCAGCGGCGACGTCTATTCCGGTGCCTACAACTTCATGAGCAGCGTCAGTGCCGGGGTTGATCCGCGCACCGGTTCGTTCTCGGCCTCGATCAGCCTGCCCACCGGCGCCGCCAACGACCTGCGCGGGCCCATCAGCCAGCTGCGCCTGGGTTACAGCCCTTTGATGACTGAAGACCAGGGTTTTGGCCTGGGCTGGGGGCTCGGCACCACCTCGTGGGACGGTGCCAGTCAGCAACTTCAGCTGAACTCCGGCGAGCGTTTTCGCGGTGAAATTGTCGGCCAGGGCATGCGTTTTCCCGATGTGCGCTTGCCGGTGGTAACAGTCACGGTGCAGCGCCAGGAGATGTGGGTCCGCCACAACGAAGGCACCTCTGAACGCCTGACGCCGTTGGCCGGGCACCCGAGCCTGTGGGTGGTCAGCACCCTGGTGGGGGCCGATGGCAGTGCCCTGAGTTTTGACTGGCGCTCGATTGGCAACGCCGCCTACTTGCAAAAGATCAGCGATGCCCAGGGTCGAACTGTGGTGGCGCTTTCCTACGAAGGTTTGCAAACCCATCTGACCCTGCAGCCGGATACCCCCTCGCAGATGGTGATGACTTTTCAGCGTATCTCCGGGCAGTTGCGCCGGGTGACAGTGGACGGGCTTCCCGACAATGGTTGGCAGTTCGACTACAGCACTGCGAGCTCGGGGTTGTTGCTGTTGAGCAAATGCACCCAGCCCACCGGTAGCACCGAGGAAGTGACCTACAGCGAGGCCAACGGCCTGAACCTGCCTGCAGGTGCGCCCTTTGCACGGATGCCGGTGGTCAGCCAGACCCGCAAGGACCCGGGCGATGGCCAGCCGGTGCAGCTGGTTCGTTATGACTATGGCCTTTATGGTTCCAACAATTACTTCGGCTGGCCGGCGGTGCGCCAGTGGCGCAACCGTGAGGACAATCTCTATCACCTGACAGGGGGTGGCGATTTCCTTTATGGCTCTACCGAAACCCTGATGGATGCCCGGGGCACGCCGCTGCAAACCATCAGCCGTACCTTTAACCGTTTTCATTTACTGACCCGCGAGCGCACCCTTCAGGGGCAAACCCTGCAGGAAACCGAGACCACCTATTACGACGAACCCTGGCTGCCGATTGCCCGGCAACTGCCTTATTTCCAGTTCCCGCACAAGGTGATTACCCGCAAGGCGCAGCTGGACGGGCAGCGGGTTTTGCGTGAATTGAGTACTGAGGAAGAGACCCGTTACGACGACTTGGGCAACCCGATTTGGCACCGCAATTCCCTGGGCGCGGTTGAGGTGTCCGAGTACTACCCGGTCAGTGGTGAGACCGATAACTGTCCGGCTGATCCGTTGGGCAGGATTACCCGTCTGAAAAGTCGCACAGTGAGTCCACCGCCCGGCACCGAAGGCCCGGTGAAGCAGACTCAATATCGCTATCAATCATTGCCAGTACGTCAGGATGCACCGGCGTTTGCGCTGCCGACTTTTATTCAGAGCAGTGAAGAACGTTTACTACAGGTGGAAGGTGAAAAGCGTACCGAGCTGGGTCGTTCCAGCCAGACCTTTATCGTCGATCCAGCCTCGCCCCATCACGGGCGCATGCTCAGTGAAATGCAGACCGTACAGGGTAAAAGCACCACCCGTTCCTACAGCTATCAGCTCAACCAAGCCCGCAATGCCCGCTCGCTTGAGCATGCGGTGCTGCAGGAAAACGTCACCGTCACCGGCCACGACGGGCATGAATCCAGCTCCCAATCCTCGCAGGATATTTACTCGGGCCTGATGGTGACCGAGCAGACCGATGAACAGATGCGCATCGCCTTTGCCCACGATGTATTGGGCCGGGTGGTGCAGGAAGTTGCCGCCCCGGATTCGGCGTTCGAGGCCGAGGTCAACTGGACCTATTCCTTGTCAGCAAGCGAGCGTTGCCAGAGCCGAATAGGCGCTTCGGGGCGTAAGGAAACCGTCTGGCTGGATGGTATGGGCCGGGAAATTCGTCGAGAAAAACAGACCGACAGCGGTGAGACTTATACCGCCTGGACTGGCGAATATGACGTGTTGGGCCGGGTATTTCGGGAGACCAGCTACGACCCCGGTAACGAAGACACTCCGGCCCTGAGCCTGAGCACCGAACGTACCTTTGATGACTGGGGCAATGTGCTGACCGAAACCGGGGCAGACGGCGTCACCCAACACACTGTTGCCGACCCGGTAGCCCTGACCGGCACCCGCTGGCAGACCGACGCCAATGGCGTGGCCGGGCCCAAAACCGTGACCACCCATGGTCTTAATGGACAGCCTTTAAAAGAACAGGTGTTTTGCGCCGACGGCGTGCTGCAGCACGAACTGAGCTGGGCCTATGACGGGCTGGGCCGCTGTGTCAGCCAGTCCGACGCCATGGGCCGCGAGACCTTGCAAGAATGGGATGTGCGCGATCGGTTGGTGTCGACCACGCTGCCAGATGGCAGTGTGATCAAGCGCACCTACGCCGAAGGCCATGACGGTGAACTACCGGCTACGGTCTCGATCACTCACCCCTCTTTGGGCAGTAACGAAGTCGTCCTGGGCGAACGCAAATACGATGGCTTGGGCCGAATGCTGTGGGAAAAGGTCGGCCAGAGTGTGTCTGAATGGCAATACGCCGAAGGACAAATCCACGCCCATACCCAGACCTTGCCCGATGGCACCCAGGTGCAGACCGAGCGCCAGCCGGAACTGGGCGGGGCGCTGCTGTCGATGCAGGCGCCCGGCATCAGCGTGTTCAACAAATACGATCCGTTAAGTGGCCGTTTGCTGGAGTCGCAAGGCAATCTGGGGCTGCAAAAAGATCATTGGTCGCCGTCAGGCCAATTGATGAAGGCCGATTACGCCTGGCAAGGCGATCAACCGCGCTCGCAACAACAAACCACCACGCCATCGGGCAAGGTCACACGGCTGACCGATGCCGACGGCGCAGAGCAGCGCTGCCAATACGATGCCTTGGGGCGCTTGAGCGTGCAGCAGGGGCCTGATGTCACCATCAGCGTCACCTACGATGCGGCCTCGCGGATTCACCAACAGCGCACCCAGGCAAAAGATGGCTCGCGGGACATGACCGTGACCCTGGGCTACGACAGTCTCGGACGTCCGGCCCGTCGTGAAACCGCGACCCGTACGCCCACCCGACAGTCCCTTGAAATCCAGACCCAGCAGTGGCGCAAGGACGGCAAGCTGATCCAGCGCGAATTGACCCGTGACGGTGTTCTGGTACGTCGTGAAACCTTCGACTACGACATCCGTGGCCGCATGATTTCCCATCGCCTTACAGGCCCATCGCTTCCCGAAGACGCCCACGGCAAAACCTACCGCGAGCAGCACTTCGAATACGATGCGCTGGACAATGTGCGCCGTCTGGAAACGGTATTGGCCGACGCCAGCGCAAACAATGTCACCACATTTACCTACAACCCCTCTGACCTCACCCAGCTGATAAACATCAGCCACAGCCGAAGCGATTACCCGGCACCGGTCACCCTGGAGTACGACGCCCTCGGCAATCTCAAACGCGACGAGAAAGGTAATCCACTGCACTACGACGCCCTCGGCCGACTGATCGGGGTCACCCTGCCTACAGGCGAGCGTCGTTGGCACTACGGCCCCGGTGGCAACATCATCAAGACCGAGGATGCTCGCGGGCCGCGCTGGCGTTACCACACCGGCGGCCAGCTCAGCTGCGAGACGGGTGAAGACACTCAAACCCGCTGGGTGCGGGCCGGTGCGGTGCCGGTGGCTGAAAGTCGACTGGCTTCGGCAGTGCGTGAAGTCATGCTGCTGGGCACCGATGCCCAGGGCTCGGTCACCACTGAAGCCCAAGACGGGATCAACCACCCGGTCTATGGCGCCTATGGTTCAAGCGTGGCCGGGACCAGCCGTCTGGGCTATGCCGGGAGCCTGCGCGAGGACGTCACCGGCTGGTATTTCTTGGGCGACTACCGCATCTACAACCCGGCGCTGATGCGTTTTCACAGCCGTGACAGCCTCAGCCCCTTCGGTGAAGGCGGCCTCAATGGCTATGCCTACTGCGCCGGCGACCCGGTCAACCGCATCGACCCCTCGGGCCATTCGTGGCTGGACTGGTTGCTGCCAGCGGTGGGGATTGCGTTCGGGGTGATGGGCGCGGTGGCCTCATTCGGTGCCCTGGCGGCTCCGGCTGCGGCGTTGACCGCCAGTTACATCACCGCCGTGACCACCGCGACCTTAAGCGTGGTGTCACTGGCCGCAGACGTGGCCTCGATAGCCTTGCTGGCCACGGGCAATGAAAACGCGGGTCGGATTCTGGGTTTTGTGGGTATGGCCACAGGTCTGGCGTCGGCGGCGCCGTCAATCGCCGGGGCGGCTGCCAAGGGGGTGAAAAAAGTAGGCAAGTTTGTCGGTGGCTGGCAGCACAAGTTGCAGCATGCGGGGGGACTACCGGGGGGCGGGCGGGTATATAACTCCGCATCACTTAAGGACTTGGCTTTCAATAAGAGCGACCCTAGGGGTACGTGGCTTGAAACTCGCAATATGAACCCTTCAGGAGGCGCGCGTGACATTATGCGCTCTGCTGCAGAGCGGTACGCCATGGTCAGCGGGGAAACATCTACAGAAGTTAGACGTTTTTACAGTCGCAATCCGACTAAAGTCATTTTGCGACAGAATAATGTTCCATCAGCTACCGCTACCAATTTGGACGGTAGTGTCACAGTGCCTATCTTTCAGAATAATCCCGATTATGTTAATGAAGTCAGGCAGATAGCGATAGACCAACACCCATCCTATCCGGCAAGCATCCTGGGCGACTTAAATATAAATGTCGACTCTTTAAAGATAACCGCCCCCGATTTTACAGAGATGACATATGTTAGATCGCAACGCTGGGATTTGCCTGCCATGAGTGATTCTTATCAATATATGACCCACGATGGGTTATGGATGATTGACAGATCTAGGTGGCACGAAAGATTTAAGAGTTTCGTGAGTTGGCGCATATAGGGTAACGCTGAAGTCGCCACCGTTTTTTGATATTCCAGCCATTTGGAACTCAAAAAATCGGTGGCCCTTCACAATCAGACTTGTGCACTTCTTAATTAATCCTGAACTCATGAAACAAGTGCAATGCTTGAAGTGAGAGGCAGAGAGCCCGCGGGCGGCGGGGGTGACAATGCGTATGGGATGGGCGGTAATCTTGTCATCTGGTTGAACGTAAAAGCGGCTATTCAAGCGCTCATTCAGTCAAGCGCCGAACCACAGTCACATTCACACCCGCCACAAGTTTGATACCCTTTTTTGTCGCCACGCTTCCTACAGTCCTCACTCATTGTTCGCCTCAACTGGGCGGCTCTATTTTGCGACTCCTTTATAGCGCGATAAGGAGTCGCCATCATGATCGAACCTTCAGACCACACCCCTGACACCCGGTCCGCCGCCAGCCTGCTCAACAGCGGCGACGTCTATTCCGGTGCCTACAACTTCATGAGCAGCGTCAGTGCCGGGGTTGATCCGCGCACCGGTTCGTTCTCGGCCTCGATCAGCCTGCCCACCGGCGCCGCCAACGACCTGCGCGGGCCCATCAGCCAGCTGCGCCTGGGTTACAGCCCTTTGATGACTGAAGACCAGGGTTTTGGCCTGGGCTGGGGGCTCGGCACCACCTCGTGGGACGGTGCCAGTCAGCAACTTCAGCTGAACTCCGGCGAGCGTTTTCGCGGTGAAATTGTCGGCCAGGGCATGCGCTTTCCCGATGTGCGCTTGCCGGTGGTAACAGTCACGGTGCAGCGCCAGGAGATGTGGGTCCGCCACAACGACGGCACCTCTGAACGCCTGACGCCGTTGGCCGGGCACCCGAGCCTGTGGGTGGTCCGCACCCTGGTCGGCGCTGATGGTAGCGCCCTGAACTTTGACTGGCGCTCGATTGGCAACGCGGCTTATTTGCAGCACGTCAGCGATGCCCAAGGGCGAGTCGTTGTCGCGCTGGACTATGAAGGCCCGACCCGTCTGACCTTGCAACCGGGCACGCCCTCACAAGTGGTGATGACTTTTCTGCGTATCTCCGGGCAGTTGCGCCGGGTAACGGTGGACGGGTTGCCTGACAATGGCTGGCAGTTTGACTACAGCACTTCAACCTCGGGCCTGTTGCTGCTGAGCAAATGCACCCAGCCTACCGGCAGCACCGAGGAGGTGACCTACAGCGAAGCCAACGGTCTGACGTTGCCGCCGGGAGCGCCGTTCGCACGGATGCCGGTGGTCATCCAGACCCGCAAGGACCCGGGTGACGGCCAGCCGGTGCAATTGGTGGGTTATGACTATGGCCTGCATAGCAGCAACAATTATTTCGGCTGGCCGGCGGTGCGCCAGTGGCGCAACCGCGAGGACAACCTCTACCACCTGACCGGGGCCGGCGATTTTCTGTATGGCTCCACCGAGACCCTGATGGATGCCCGGGGCACGCCGCTGCAGACCATCAGCCGCACCTTTAACCGTTTCCACCTGCTGACCCGCGAACGCACGCTGCAGGGCCAGACGCTGCAGGAAACCCAGACCAGCTATTACGACGAGCCCTGGCTGCCGATTGCCCGGCAACTGCCGTATTTTCAGTTCCCGCACAAGGTCATCACCCGTAAGGCGCAACTGGACGGGCAGCGGGTGTTGCGAGAGCTGGTGACTGAAGAAGAGACCCGTTACGACGAGCTGGGCAATCCGATTTGGCACCGCAATGCATTGGGTGCGGTTGAAGAGTCCGCGTATTACCCGGTGACAGGCGAAGCTGAAAACTGCCCGGCCGATCCGCTGGGTCGAATCACCCGTCTGAAAAGTCGCACCGTCAGCCCGCCGCCCGGCACCGAAGGCCCGGTCAAGCAGACGCAGTATCGCTATCAATCATTGCCTGTACGTCAGGATGCGCCCGAGTTTGCACTGCCGACCTTTGTCCAGAGCAGCGAGGAGAAACTGTTGTTGGTGGAGGGCGAAAAACGTACCGAGCTGGGGCGCTCCAGTCAGACCTTTATCATTGACCCGGCCTCGCCCCACCACGGGTGCATGCTCAGTGAAATTCAGACCGTGCAGGGTAAAAGCACCACCCGTTCCTACAGTTATCAGCTCAACCAAGCGCGTGATGCCCGTTCTCTTCAACGTGCAGTGCTGCAGGAAAACGTCACCGTCACCGGGCACGACGGGCATGAATCCAGCACCCAGTCCTCACAGGATCTGTACTCGGGCCTGATGGTGACCGAGCAGACCGATGAACAGATGCACATCGCCTTTGCCCACGATGTATTGGGCCGCATGGTGCAGGAAGTTGCCGCCCCGGATTCGGCGTTCGCAGCCGAGGTCAACTGGACCTATTCCTTGTCAGCGAACGAGCGTTGCCAGACCCGAACCGGCGCTTCCGGGCGTAAGGAAACCGTCTGGCTTGACGGTATGGGTCGGGAAGTACGACGTGAGAAACAGTCCGACAGCGGTGAGACCTATACCGCCTGGACTGGCGAATATGACGTGTTGGGCCGGGTATTTCGGGAAACCGGCTATGACCCTGGTAACGAAGACACCCCGGCCCTGAGCCTGAGCACCGAACGCACCTTTGACGATTGGGGCAATGTGCTGACCGAAACCGGTGCTGACGGCGTCACCCAACACACTGTTGCCGACCCGGTAGCCCTGACCGGCTCCGGCTGGCAAACCGACGCCAATGGCGTGGCCGGGCCCAAAACCGTGACCACCCATACGCTGGATGGCAAGCCGCTGACCGAGCAGTTGTTTTGTGCGCAAGGGGAGCTGCAGCACACCCTGAGCTGGAGCTACGACGGGCTTGGACGTTGCATCAGCCAGCGCGATGCCATGGGCCGGGAAACCTTGCAGGAGTGGGATGTGCGCGATCGGCTGGTGTCGACCACGCTACCCGACGGCAGTGTGATCAAGCGCACCTACGCCGAAGGCCATGACGGTGAACTACCGGCTACGGTGTCGATCACCCATCCTTCGCTAGGTAGCAATGAAGTGCTGCTGGGCGAGCGCAAATACGATGGCCTGGGCCGTCTGGTGTGGGAAAAGGTCGGCCAGAGTATCTCTGAATGGCAATACGCCGAAGGGCAAATCCACGCCCATACTCAGACGCTTCCCGATGGCACCCAGGTGCAGACCGAGCGCCAGCCGGAACTGGGCGGCGCGCTGCTGTCACTAGAAGCCCCCGGTATCAGCGTGTTCAACACGTACGATCCTCTGAGTGGCCGGTTGCTGGAATCACAGGGCAATCTGGGGCTGCAAAAAGATCATTGGTCGCCGTCGGGTTTGCTGACCCAAGCCGATTACGCCTGGCAAGGCGATCAGCCGCGCTCGCAACAACAAACCACCACCCCTGCGGGCAAGCTCACGCGCCTGACCGATGCCGACGGCGCCGAGCAGCGCTGCCAGTACGATGCCTTGGGTCGCTTGAGCCAGCAGCAAGGTCCCGACGTCACGGTTACCGTCACCTACGATGCCGCGTCGCGCATTCACCAGCAGCGCACCCAATCAAAAGATGGCTCGCGGGACATGACCGTGACCCTGGGCTACGACAGCCTCGGTCGCCCGGCTCGGCGCACTACCGATACCCGCACCCCGACTGGGCAACAGGTAGAAGTGCAAACCCAACAGTGGCGCAAAGACGGCAAGCTGACCCAGCGCGAACTGACCCGTGACGGTGTTCTGATACGTCGTGAAACCTTCGACTACGACATACGTGGCCGCATGGTCGCCCAGCGGCTCGTGGGCGAGGAATTACCCGAAGACGCCCACGGCCAAACCTACCGCGAGCAGCACTTCGAATACGATGCGCTGGACAATGTGCGCCGTCTGGAAACCGTATTGGCCGACGGCAGCGCAAACAATGTCACCACTTTTACCTACAGCCCCTCTGACCTCACCCAGCTGATAAACATCAGCCACAGCCGAAGCGATTACCCGGCGCCGGTAACCCTGGAGTACGACGCCCTCGGCAATCTCAAACGCGACGAACGCGGTAATCCACTGCACTACGACGCCCTCGGCCGACTGATCGGGGTAACCCTGCCTACAGGCGAGCGTCGTTGGCACTACGGCCCCGGTGGCAACATCATCAAGACCGAGGATGCTCGCGGGCCGCGCTGGCGTTACCACACCGGCGGCCAGCTCAGCTGCGAGACGGGTGAAGACACTCAAACCCGCTGGGTCCGTGCCGGAAATGTGCCGGTAGCCGAAAGCCGGCTGGCGTCGGCAGTGCGTGAAGTCATGCTGCTGGGCACCGATGCCCAGGGCTCGGTCACCACTGAAGCCCAGGACGGGATCAACCACCCGGTCTATGGCGCCTATGGTTCAAGCGTGGCCGGGACCAGCCGACTGGGCTATGCCGGGAGCCTGCGCGAGGACGTCACCGGCTGGTATTTCCTGGGCGACTACCGCATCTACAACCCGGCGCTGATGCGTTTTCACAGCCGCGACAGCCTCAGCCCCTTCGGTGAAGGCGGTCTTAATGGCTACGCCTACTGCGCCGGCGACCCGGTCAATCGCATCGACCCGTCGGGCCATTCATGGCTGGACTGGTTGCTGCCAGCGGTAGGGATTGCGTTCGGGGTGATGGGCGCGGTGGCCTCATTCGGTGCCCTGGCGGCCCCCGCTGCGGCGTTGACCGCCAGTTACATCACCGCAGTGACCACCGCGACCTTAAGCGTGGTGTCACTGGCCGCAGACGTGGCCTCGATAGCCTTGCTGGCCACCGGCAATGAAAACGCGGGTCGGATTCTGGGTTTTGTCGGTATGGCCACAGGTCTGGCATCAGCGGCGCCGTCAATCGCCGGGGCGGCGGCCAAGGGGGTGAAAAAAGTAGGCAAGTTTGTCGGTGCCTGGCAGCACAAACTACAGAATGCCGGGGGGGTGCCGGGCAGAGGTCAGGCATTTTATGAGGGGATCAGACGAGAACCTCGACTGGATCAGATGGCTCGCCACGCGTTGCCAGTGAATGACTTGCAGCACGCTCGCCAGAACTTTCCGATGCCTGCACCCTTACTTAATCGACGCCTGAACGAAATGCCGGACGTGGTGATGCAAAATATTGTGCGCCAGCTACCCGGTTCGGACCTGGTCTCGCTGTCGCAAACATCCAGTGAAATGAGCCGCATGGTGCGTGGCAATACGCAACCTGTCTTTAACCAGTTGCCAACATTGCACCAGACACACCAGGAAGCAAACCGGGCCTATGTCAACTATGTACAACAGACGTGGCTGGGAAATACTAACGGTGTTTTACCGGAGCAAATTCCCCAGGCAGGTATCTCACCTGCCAGAACCACCTTTGTTGCGAACATAACAGACGGGTATGGATATGCGACTGTTGCAGACATACAGGCAGACAATGCCTACCGCAGTCTCATCCACTCCAGAAACACTCAGGCACAACTACGCGAGTGGGAAACAGCCCTGCGCTCGATACGACTGGATTAAAACTATATGCACTGCCCGCACTCACTCCCTTGAACAGGACTGATGCCGATCCGGACCCATCTGGGTCCGGTAACAGAAAATAAAAAAGTCGTTGGTATTGGCACAACTGGCTAACCGGGCTCGCGCACGGGATTGTCAGTTTGCTGGGTGACTGGCATTGGCCGGTATCAACGACTTTTTTTGCTTTTCAATGTCCTGGGCTAACGCCCGCCCCCATAAAGGAGCAAGTGTTTCCTTATGGGGCAAGGTCAATGCTCCCTCTGTAACACCCACCTCGCCCCCACAGCCTGCCCGACCACCCCCTACAAGCCTTTCAAATACCGAGGCGTGCCATTAATTAAGGGCACGCAAAAAACCGTCACATCAATTGCAAAAAATCGTATACGAAATCTTAAAATCCTCATCACCCCGTCTGACTGCGACAACGTGGTGTGCTTCAAGGATTCATCCGCAGACACCCGCCGCTTTATCGACATCCGCAATCAGGTCGGCGACCGCTTTGTGTTGTTCGCCGGCCTCGACGACGTGGTGCTGGAAAACCTGGCCGTGGGTGTTAAAGGCTGGGTCTCGGGCATGTCCAACGTATTCCCCAAGGAAGGCGAGACCATTTTGCGCCTGGCCAAGGCCGGTCGTTTTGCCGAAGCCATGCCGATCCTGCACCTGGACGCCCGTGCCGATCTGGTGCAATGCATCAAGTTGTGCGAAGCCATTGCCGGTCGCGGTAGCGCCCTGACCCGTCCGCCACTCCTGGCCCTGCCTCAGGCTGATCGTGAGTATGTGGAACAGATCATGGCCAAGGCCCTGGCCAACCGTCCGCATCTGCCTGACGTCGGACTTTGAGTGATTGCCCGCCCCCTGGGGGGGACTGGTGTTCGGACGTTCTGCGTCACCACTGGCGCTCGGTGCTGGTGGGCATCGGTGCACGGTTTGCAGAAAACACTCTGTACTACACCGATATCACCTTCTCGATCACCTATCTGAAACGGGTGGCGCACAAGGATACGACCGAGATTCTGCTTTTGATGTTGGGTGCCCACTTGCTGCACGTCTTCATGATCCCGCTGATGGGGTACCTGTCTGACCTGATGGGGCGTAAACCGGTGTACTGGGTGGGGGCGGCACTGATCTCGATTGTGGCCGTAGGACTGACCCGTGAAACCCGGGGCAAGTCGCTGCATCAGGTGGATGCTGAATCGCAAGCGCGCCTGTCCGCGCTGGACGGCGCTGCTTGCACCACGCCCCGGCGTGGCGACTGGCTGGCCTGAAGTACTGCTTTGAAACCTATGAAACGTTGAACTGTAGCAACTGTGTTCTTCATGCAAATTGCGCGCAGGCCTGTAAGGCTTCGCGCATTCTTGCGTTCAGGGTGATAACCAGCTTTCTCATTGCCGCTACCAAGGCCAATTTCTTCGGTTTACCACGGCTCACCAGTCCATCGTAAAACGCCTTGAGGGCAGGGTCGTGACGTACAGCACTCAGGTCTGACATGTATAGGGCGGCTCTAGGCGAGGCTCTACCTCCCCAGGTAGTGCGCTTGCCGTAGGATTTACCACTGTCCTTGGCCAGAGGCGCCACACCCTACAGCTTGGCGATTGCCTTGCGATTCAAGTGGCCCAGCTCCGGCATTTCGCAGACCAGTGTTGAGATCATCACCGGCCCCACGCCCTTGATCGTTGCTGCGACCTCAGCCTGCAGCGTGCCCTCAAGTTGTTCGGCTATCAACGTATCAAGTGCTTTGCGATCTGCAGCCAGCTGCTCGATATGGCGTTCAAGCATCTGACGCATCACAGGTGATTGTGTCAGGCGTCGCCGTTGTTTCTCTGCCGTCGACATCTGGACGACATGCTGGCGGCGGCGATGATATTCGTGAAGCAACTCGGCTTTTTCATCCCGCGGCTGATAACGGTTCAGATCCAGGACACTTGCCATATGCGCCAGTGTGCGGGCATCCAGACGATCAGTTTTGGCTAACTGCCCGGTAGATCTGGCGAAGTCTCGTGCCTGGCGAGGATTAACCCGCACCATGGGCAGGCCTTCGCGATAGAGAGACTGCAGCGCCTTGATCTCATAACCTCCCGTAGCCTCCAGAACGATCTGCTCCGGTGCAAAGGGCGCCAGCCATTCAATGACCTGCTGCCAGCCTGCTGGATTATTGGGAGCATGCAACTGCAACTTATGGCCATGCCCCCCCACGTCCAGCGTGTCCTTGCTCACGTCGATACCGGCACCTATGCAGCTCATGGGAATCTCCTTTAGTCTATAGACGTCGAGAGTTCTCCTCGTCAGCCCAGCCTTATCTACGAGTGTCTACTCGGGCAACTGTACGGGCGTGGTTGAGGAGAGATCGGCGTGGAGACCTTGCTACAGTACGATCGGTGAAATCTAGGAGCGAGCGATCGTCCACGTCGACTCTCGGCACCTAATCTGACATATCTGCATCAGATAAGGAGCGCGCTTGTCTCGCGAGCT
The DNA here is from genome assembly GCF_001294575.1 of Pseudomonas versuta. Lineage (NCBI taxonomy): Bacteria > Pseudomonadati > Pseudomonadota > Gammaproteobacteria > Pseudomonadales > Pseudomonadaceae > Pseudomonas > Pseudomonas versuta. The sequence continues at coordinate 1,824,423 of NZ_CP012676.1, read as the reverse complement.
TTTTATCGCAATGACAAAAAGCTCGCGAGACAAGCTCGCTCCTACAGATAAGCCCGCTCCTGCACGGATTGGGGTTGATGGATCAGGATTCAAGCGCCAGCAGGTCGCGGTACAGGGCTTGCGGTATCTGTACCCTTCCACCAGGCTTCGCCCCCGCGGTTCATAACGACGTTGCGACGGCAAACGCGCCCCCTGCCCTTCGATGCTCGCAAACAGCATTTGGGCCCTGGCCAGGTGTTACTAGGTAGCAGACGCCAGAAAACGCTGCGGATCCAGCGCTGTGATCAGTTCACCATGGTACGGCGACGACTTGCTGCCCGCGTCCTACGCCAGCGACTCGGCACTGGTCAGATCACCGATCAAGGGCCCGGCAATCAGTTCCCCCATCGCCGCCAGCGCCGAGCCCTGGGGAATCGCTTTACCCGTGCTCCGGTGCAACTCGATATCGCCACGGGCGATGGCGCTGGTGGCAAAGTCGAAGACAAAATTGACACAGCCCAACAGCCGATACAGGCCGTGGGAAGCACAACCATCGCGCTCCCCGGCAAGCACGGTGTCGCTCACCGCAGGGGCATGAGACGGGTTGAAACCGTTATGCAACAGGATGGATTCGGCCAGCTCTCAGGCTTGAGCCATGGACAGTCGGACCATGATCAGCTCCTTGAACAGACCGTCCAGACTGGCCCATTCAAGGTGCTGCGGGCTTGATTGCTTTAGGCTCCGGTCATGACGAATTCGGCACAGTCCGGCTCCATCGCCGCCAGGTCCCGGAAATGCCCGGAGATGGCCTCGATCAACGCACCATCGGTGACTGGGTCCAGGCCCGGATACGGCCGGCCGTTGTAGCTTGCGCTGTAGGTCAGCACCGCTTCGACACTGCCGTTGTCTTGATACAGGTTGCGCATCAACTGGCTTTCCTGATCCTTGCTGTCCGTGGATCGCAGCGCGTAGTGCAGGGCCAGGGCGCTGCCAAACTCCAGGGCGCTGCAGTTGATGCCATGTTTTTTGGCCAGATCGATACTGCGAAAAATCCGCTCATTGCGCTGCAGTTTACGCAGCGGGTCACGGCCCACGCGGGTACAGGGATCCTTGAACGAGGTGTTGCAGCGCTCCAGAAATGTTTTCGAGAAGCTCTCGACCGCTTCAGCCATGTGCGGGTATTCGGCCACCAGTGCCGGGCCGACTTCCTGGCGAATCAATCGCTCGGCCAGTGCGCTGACCCGCGGATCGCCCATGGCCTGCCCCAGCCACGAATAGCCCAGGCGGCTCGCGTACCAGGCAATGATGGCGTGAGGGCCGTTCCACAACAGGTTTTTCATCACCTGGGTCTGGGTGATGTCGTCGACGGTCTTGACCTGGCGCAGACGCTCCAGCAGGTTGCTGCAGCGCTCGGCATACAACGGCATGTCCGACTCACTATTGAACAGGATCAGGTGCAACTGGCTGAGTGCATTGCTGGACTGGGCGAATGGCCGGAAACGGCTGATCAGCCGCTCGTATTCGGGCACCGGGGTTTTCGGGTTGGCCGTGGGGGCGGCGGTCTCGTCCGTCAGACTGTTCTGGAAAATCTTCGATTTGATGCGCAACTGGCGCACCAGCGATTCGTTGGACAGCTTGGAGACAATGCGACTGACCACGGTTTCTGCAAAGTGGGTGTTATCCAGAATTTTCTGACACATGTGCGGTGCAACCAGTCGTTCAAGCTGGGCTTGCACATGGCGGCGCACAAAGTCCGCGCCACCGACCTTGTTCAACACGATGAGAATCGTCAGTTCACGCCCGCGCCGCTCAAAGCGCCGGATCAAGCCCTTGGCAATCACGTCTGCCTGTTTGCGAATCGCGGTTTCCGGAAGGCTCAGCCCGACAATTTCAGCCACGTCGTACATGCGGATCACCTCTTCGGCGTCATCCATGTCGATCATTCTGAGGTTTTCAATGGTCTGGTCGAACGAGGTCGCACCATAGCGCACGCTGAAGCGGCCAAAGGCCTGGATGGTGTCGCGCAGCATCCGCGAACGGGTGGCCGCGATGATCTCGCAGGGCCGGGTGTAGCCATCCCAGTGGGAGAAAATCTGTGTCAGGTAGCCACCGCCCATGGCCCCGAAACCGTGGATACCGACACTGAATTGATTGAGCGCCTGGGGGAAGCTTTCGTTCAGTTCGGGGGTGCCCAGGTCCGGCATGCATTCGTTCAGGTCGCCCAAAAACTCATGCATGTTCTGATACGCCTTCAGCGCACCGGCTTTGACTTCGGCTGCTGGCGGCTTGATGTCTTCGATCAGGATCGGCTGGCCTTCGGCACGAATCGCCGACAACAGGCCGTTCTCGGAGTCTTCGAGCATCAGGCAATGATCCGGCAGGCAATTGAGCGCGCTGGCCGCCTTGAGGAAAATCTCGGGGTGAGGCTTGCCCTGCTCCACTTCATCACCGCAGACAGTGACGTCGAAGTACTTGAGCACGTTGGCATTGATCAGATATTCCTCGGCGATGGGACGGCGGCTCGAGGTGGCCACGGCCATGGTCAGGCCATACTTGCGCAAGCGCTCAAGCACTTCGAGCAAGCCGTCCTTGATCGGTACGCCATGATTGCGCACATGGGCCAGTTCCAGTTCATCGGCCCGTTGGCGGACTGCAGCGTAAGGGAAATCCTCACCATGATTGGCCTTGGCCAGCGCTTCGGCTTTTCGGGCACTCAGGCCCAATGACCCGATCAGGGTTTCTTCACTGAGCGGTGTGCCGTAAATCTCGAGAGCTGCCTGTTTGAGGGTCTTGAAACGCAGGCGTTCGGTGTCAAACATCGTGCCGTCCATATCGAAGATGGCACTGAAAATTCTTTTACCCTGGAAATAAATCATTGGTCGTGAGTCCTTGTAGCGCAGGCGTCCGGTCATGGCTGACTAAACGCTGTCGTGACCTGCAGCTGGCTGGCGCCAGGGGTGTCGGGTCAGAAAATGAGGGGATCAGATAAAAAAGCCGGGCAACAGCACATGCCGTTAAAACGGATGCGAACGCGCCTGGACGGCTGGCGATCAGAAAAAATCTGGAGGGGGGACGTAGCAGTGGCGCCAGTCGGCGCAGCTGGCTGGCAAACAACGGGGTGGAACGAAGCGTGCAAAGAGGCGGGAGACAAACCCTGTCGCTGCAATGCTGCAGCCTTTGACGTGAGGCCCACACTGCGCAATCAGGGATGCGTAATGTGAGCCGGACTGGCGATTGATACGTGTGATTCCATCCATAGGGAGCTGTAATTTCCTGTAATACGATTGGATACCCTTTTAGCTATAACGTACTTGGAGGCTCTAAATCAAGGTTTGATCCTGGTTTGCGCCTGATTTGCGCTTGGTTTGATCATGCGTAGTCGCTGACGAGGCACGAAGGCTGCGAGCCGTTGGGACAGCGCTGGGTTTGGGCTATGGACCGTCAGGCAAGGGCCTGGGACCGTCAAGCAAGGTCCTGGTATCGTCAAGCAAGGTCCTGCGGACCTTATCGCAGCCTTCGTTCCTCGTCAGCGACTACACGGGGCGGCCAAGGGTCAACTGTTCTATCAGCACCTTGTTGAAAGCCGCCGGATCTTCCATTTGCGGGGCGTGGCCCAAGCCCGGAAACTCGATCAACGTCGCCCCGGGAATCCGCCCGGCGGCCTGCTTGCCCAGCACTTTGTAGTGACCGATTCTGGCCTTCACCTGCGGCGAAGCAATATCGCTGCCGATGGCCGTGGTGTCGGCATCGCCGATCAACAATACGGTAGGGACCTTGAGATCCGGCAGTTCGTAAAATACCGGCTGGGTGAAAATCATGTCGTAGATCAACGCCGAGTTCCACGCCACCCGTTTGTGCCCCGGGCCCTTGTTCAGCCCCGCCAGCATGTCCACCCAACGGTCGTACTCAGGCTTCCAGTGCCCGGCGTAATAGGTGCTTTGCTCGTACTGGCGAATACCTTCGGCGCTGAGTTTCAGCTCGCGCTCGTACCATTGGTCAACGCTGCGCCATGGCACGCCGAGGGCTTTCCAGTCCTCCAGGCCGATCGGGTTGACCAGTACCAGTTTTTCCGTTTGAGGCGCGTACTGCAATGCATAGCGAGTGCCGAGCATGCCACCGGTGGAGTGCCCGATGATGCTGGCCTTGTCCACCCCAAGGCTATCGAGCAAGGCATGGGTATTGGCCGACAACTGCTGAAAGCTGTATTGATAACTGGCCGGTTTGCTCGACGTGCAAAAACCGATCTGGTCCGGCGCTACTACCCGGTAGCCCGCCTCGCTCAGGGCCTTGATGCTGTCACCCCAGGTCGCCGCGCAAAAATTTTTGCCGTGCAACAGCACCGCCGTATGGCCATTGGCAGGACCCGTTGGGGCGACGTCCATGTAGCCCATCTGCAGGGCCTGACCCTGGGACTCAAAGTTGAAGTGATGCAGCGGGTACGGGTACTCGAAGCCTTGCAGTTGCTCGCCGTAAACCGGGCCGGGAGCGGAAGGCGCCGCCATCGCCAGCAACGGCAAGCTGCAGGCCAGAGCCAGGCATGAGCGTCGAAAAAAGGGCATGCGCAGTTCCTCAAAAGTCGGGAGCCTCACATTGCACTATTAACCCATGGTTAAGTAGCGTCTGTATGATGGCGCGCTTGAGAAAAGGCCTTGGTCTCGAGCCCGCCCATCATTCAGGAGCTTTGCATGAACATGCTTCACCGGACTTTCAACGAGGGAGAGTCCGCACCGCGGTTCACGCTCAACTTGCTGACCCTTGGCCTGTTGCTGTCCAGCGCAATACCGGTGGCACAAGCGGCCAACACCGAACTGCCGGCGACGTCAGTGACCGCCGAAGACAACACCGGCTACCAGGCCGACAGTGCCTGGGTTGGCGGCTTTGAGGCGGCGCCCCTGCTCGATACCCCGGCAGCCATTTCAGTGTTTACCGATGCACTGATCAAGGATCAGCAAGCCCGCCTGCTCAGCGATGTGTTGAATAACGACGCGTCGGTGGGTGAAAGCTATGCGCCGGTTGGCTACTACGAAAACTTCGTGGTGCGAGGGTTCTCGTTGAATTCGGCCAGCAGCTACAAGATCAATGGCCGCACCATCGCCGGTGAGCAAAACGTTGGCCTGGAAAACAAACAGCAGGTGGAATTGCTCAAGGGCCTTTCCGGCCTGCAAAGCGGCGTCTCCGAACCCGGCGGCGTGGTCAATTACGTGACCAAGCGCGCGGCGGATGTACGCTCGGTCACAGTCTCCACCGATGACCGCGGCAGCGGATACCTGGCCACCGATGTAGGGGCCTGGTTCGGCAGCGAACAGCAGTTCGGACTGCGCGCCAACTTCGCCCACGAAGACCTGCACTCCTACGTCGAACATGCCAATGGCCAGCGTGATTTCGCCTCTGTGGCCTTCGACTGGAACATCAGCCCCGATGCCCTGCTGCAACTGGATGTGGAGTATCAGAACAAGGAGCAGCGTTCGGTACCGGGCTATCAATTGCTCGGCGGTACCGAGTTGCCGCACCACGCCTCGCCAAAGAAACTGCTGGCCCACCAGAGCGGCTCCAAACCGGTGACCATTGATTCGCTGAACATCAACGGCAACTTTGAATACCGCTTCACGGACAACTGGAAAGGCAGCCTGAGCGCCTCGCGCAGCAAAGTGGTGATCGATGATTACAGCTCGTTTGCCTGGGGCGGCTGCACGGTCGGCTGCGTAAAGCCTGATGTCGGCAACTACTTCAGCCCAGAGGGCAACTACGACATATATGACTTCCGCAGCCCCGACGACACACGGCGTAATGATGAGGTGCAGGCAGCACTCAGCGGTCTGTTTGATACGGGCGCAATCGGGCATGAACTGACAGTAGGCACCAGCGCATTTCGCCGCGTGGTGCATAACCGCACCGCTATCAATGAATGGATCGGCAGCGGCAACATCGACAGCGAGCCTGACAATTTTGCCCGCTATGATGGCCCGCTCAACGACAGCCATCGCCGCCTCGACAGCCGCCAGTACGGGCTGTTTTTCAATGACCGGATCAGCTTCAACGAGCAATGGCAGACCGTGCTCGGTGGTCGTGAAGTGCGTCTGGACGAACGCACCTTCGACGATCAGGGCGACACCAACCGCCACACCCGGCGCTATGAATTCCTGCCCCAGGCTGCCCTGATCTACAAGCCGGTATCGAACCTGTCGCTATACACCCGCTACAGCAAGGGTTTGTCGCTGGGTGGTACGGCTCCGTGGTTTGCCAGCAATGCTTTTGAAATCCTTGCGCCCACTGTGTCACGGCAAATTGAAGCAGGTATCAAGTACGACTGGCGACGTATCAGCCTGAGCGCCACGCTGTACCAGATCCGTCAGGCCTACCAATACTCGCGCCCCAATGACGACGGCACGTTCACCTACGTGCAGCAAGGCGAACAGAAAAACACCGGCCTGGAACTGGCGGCCAACGGTTGGGCCAGCGAGCGCTTGCAGATTTCAGCCAGTGTGGCGGCGATCCGTTCGCGGGTCACGGGTAGTGGCACAGCGGAGTATGAAGGCCATCAAACCATCAATGTGCCTACCCTGCGTGCCAGCCTTTATGGTGATTACGCCCTGCCCTGGGTCGATGGCCTGGCCGTGCTCGGCGGCGTGCAATACAGCGGCAAAAAATACGCCAGCCAACAGGGCGGTGTGCAGGCCGCCAGTTACGCCATCTTCAATATCGGCAGCCGTTACAGCACCCGTATCGAGGGTTATGACACCGTGTTCCGGCTGACTGTCGACAACCTGTTCGACAAGCGCTACTGGCGCGATGTGGGTGAGTACATGGGCGACAACTACCTGTTCCAGGGCGCGCCGCTGACTGCACGCTTGAGTGCTTCGATCAATATCTGACAGAAGCCCTGACTGTAGGAGCGAGCTTTTTAACAGCTCGCTCCTACAGGTCGTTCGTGCGCATGACGAAGAATTTAATTGATAGCACCCTAACAAAAGGCGCAGGCTAGAGGGCTTGCTCGCGCTTTGTATCATTCCGAATGATATTGATCTTCGCTGGGTTCGATTCGTCCATCAGCCCTCGCGCCAGCATTATCCGCCCATCTCAATAGATTGGCGGACTCCCCCCATGGAACAGTCACTTAAACATTTGCGCTTCCCACTCGCGGCCCTGGCCATCGTGGTGATGAGCGCATGCGGCAAAACTCCACAAGCGACTGCTCCTGCTCCCGCTGCCAAAGTCAGTGTGGCCAAAGTGCTTGAACAGCCGGTCAATGAATGGGACGAGTTCACCGGGCGGCTTGAAGCACCTGAAACCGTTGAAATTCGTCCGCGCGTGTCGGGCCAGATTGATCAGGTCGCCTTTACTGAGGGCGCCCTGGTGAAAAAGGGCGACCTGTTGTTCCAGATCGATCCGCGCCCGTTCCAGGCCGAAGTGCGACGTCTTGAAGCCGAGGTGCAACAGGCCCGCGCCACCGCTACCCGCACCGACAACGAAGCCCAGCGTGGCGAACGCCTGCGCCAGAGCAATGCGATTTCCGCAGAACTGGCCGACTCGCGCACCACCGCCTCCCAAGCCGCCCGCGCCGGTGTCTCGGCCATTCAGGCACAACTTGACCTGGCCAGGCTCAACCTCAGCTTTACCCGCGTCACATCACCAATCAGTGGCCGGGTCAGCCGTGCCGAAATCACCGCAGGCAACATCGTCACCGCTGATGTCACGCCCCTGACCAGTGTGGTCTCTACCGACAAGGTGTACGCCTATTTCGATGCTGACGAGCGCGTGTTCCTCAAATACGCCCAGCTCGCCCGCCAGGGCCAGCGCGGTCAGAGCACCCCGGTTTACCTCGGCCTGTCCAACGAAGACGGCAACCCGCACCTGGGCCAGATGAACTTCGTCGACAACCAGGTCAACCCCAAGACCGGCACCATCCGCGGCCGTGCCGTGTTCGATAACGCCAACGGCAGCTTCACCCCGGGCCTGTATGCGCGTCTCAAGCTGGTCGGCAGCGGCACCTACGACGCGGTGTTGATCAATGACGAAGCGGTCGGCACCGACCTGGGCAAGAAGTTCGTGCTGGTAATGGACGGCGCCAATAACACCGCTTACCGCTCCGTTGACCTGGGACCGAAAATCGAAGGCCTGCGCATTGTTCGCAGCGGCCTGAACAAAGACGACACCATCATCGTCAAGGGACTGCAACGGGTACGCCCCGGTTCTTCAGTCACCCCTGAAGTGATTCCGATGGCCAGCGAACAGACCCTCGCCGCACTGGCACAACAACGACAAGCCCTGGAAGCCAGCAACCTGTCCCCTGCCAAGCCCGCCAATGGCGCGCCGAAGCTGGCCAGTGTCGCGACTCCTCGCGGTTAAGGGACGATAACTCCGATGAATTTTTCTCAGTTCTTCATTCAGCGGCCGATTTTCGCCGCCGTACTCTCCTTGCTGATTCTGATTGCGGGCAGCATTTCGCTGTTCCAGTTGCCCATCAGTGAATACCCCGAAGTGGTGCCGCCGACCGTTGTGGTCCGGGCCAACTTCCCGGGGGCCAACCCCAAAGTGATCGGCGAAACCGTCGCCGCGCCGCTGGAACAGGCGATTACCGGTGTCGAGAACATGCTGTACATGTCTTCTCAGTCCACCGCTGACGGCAAGATCACCCTGACCATCACCTTTGCCCTGGGCACCGATCTGGACAACGCTCAGGTGCAGGTGCAGAACCGTGTGACCCGTACCGAGCCCAAGCTTCCAGAAGAAGTGACGCGCATCGGGATCACGGTGGACAAGGCGTCGCCCGACCTGACCATGGTTGTGCACTTGACCTCGCCCGACCAGCGCTACGACATGCTGTACCTGTCCAACTACGCCATTCTCAACATCAAGGATGAGCTGGCCCGCCTGGGCGGGGTTGGTGATGTGCAGTTGTTCGGCATGGGCGATTACTCGTTGCGGGTGTGGCTCGATCCGAACAAGACCGCTTCGCGCAATCTGACAGCCACTGATGTGGTGAACGCGATCCGCGAGCAGAACCGTCAGGTGGCTGCCGGTGCCCTGGGCGCGCCCCCTGCCCCGAATGCCACCAGCTTCCAGCTCTCGGTTAATACCCAGGGCCGCCTGGTGTCCGAAGAAGAGTTCGAGAACATCATTATTCGCGCAGGCGATGACGGTGAAATCACTCGCCTCAAAGACATTGCCCGGGTTGAACTGGGTTCCAGCCAGTACGCGCTGCGTTCCTTGCTGAACAACCAGCCTGCGGTGGCGATCCCGATTTTCCAGCGCCCGGGTTCGAACGCCATCGATATCTCCAATGAAGTTCGCGCCAAGATGGCTGAACTGAAGAAGAGCTTCCCGCAGGGCATGGACTTCAGCATCGTTTATGACCCGACTATCTTTGTTCGCGGCTCTATCGAGGCGGTGGTTCACACCCTGTTTGAAGCACTGATCCTCGTGGTGCTGGTGGTGATCCTGTTCCTGCAGACCTGGCGTGCCTCAATCATTCCGCTGGTGGCGGTGCCGGTATCGCTGATTGGTACCTTTGCCGTGATGCACATGTTCGGCTTCTCGCTCAACGCCCTGTCGCTGTTCGGGCTGGTGCTGGCGATCGGGATCGTGGTCGACGATGCGATTGTGGTGGTGGAAAACGTCGAACGAAATATCGGACTGGGCCTGACTCCGGTCGAAGCGACCAAGCGCGCCATGCGTGAAGTGACCGGCCCCATCATTGCCACGGCACTGGTGCTGTGTGCGGTGTTTATCCCGGCCGCGTTCATCTCCGGGCTGACCGGGCAGTTCTACAAGCAGTTCGCCCTGACCATCGCGATTTCGACGGTGATCTCGGCCTTCAACTCGCTGACCCTGTCGCCAGCCCTTGCAGCGGTATTGCTCAAGAGCCACGACGCGCCGAAAGACCGCTTCTCCAAAGTGCTCGACAAGCTGTTCGGCGGCTGGCTGTTCCGCCCGTTCAACCGCTTCTTCGATCGTGCCAGCCATACGTATGTCGGCACCGTAGCGCGGGTGATCCGCAGCAGTGGCATTGCCCTGATCCTGTACGCAGGGTTGATGGTGCTGACCTTCTTCGGCTTCGCCAATACCCCGACCGGTTTCGTCCCCGGCCAGGACAAGCAATACCTGGTGGCCTTCGCGCAATTGCCGGATGCGGCCAGCCTGGACCGTACCGAAGACGTGATCAAACGCATGTCCGACCTGGCCCTGAAACAGCCCGGCGTTGAAAGTGCGGTAGCGTTCCCGGGTCTGTCGATCAATGGCTTCACCAACAGCCCTAACGCCGGCATCGTGTTCGTGACGCTTAAACCGTTCGACGAACGCAAAGACCCGAGCATGTCTGCCGGGGCCATTGCCGGCGCCCTGAACGGCAAGTTCAGCGGCATTGAAGAAGCCTATATGGCGATCTTCCCGCCGCCGCCGGTACAGGGCCTGGGGACCATCGGTGGTTTCCGCCTGCAACTCGAAGACCGGGGCAACCTGGGCTATGACGAGCTGTACAAAGAAACCATGAACATCATCAACAAAAGCCACAACGTGCCGGAACTGGCCGGGCTGTTCACCAGCTACACGGTGAACGTGCCACAGGTCGATGCTGCCATCGACCGGGAAAAAGCCAAGACCCACGGCGTGGCCGTCAGCGACATCTTCGATACCCTGCAGATCTACCTGGGTTCGCTGTATGCCAACGACTTCAACCGCTTCGGCCGTACTTACCAGGTCAACGTTCAGGCCGAGCAGCAGTTCCGCCTGGAACCGGATCAGATCGGCCAGTTAAAAGTGCGAAACAACAAGGGCGAGATGATCCCGCTGGCCACCTTTATCAAGGTCAGCGACACCTCGGGCCCGGACCGGGTGATGCACTACAACGGCTTTATCACCGCTGAGATCAACGGTGCCGCGGCCCCCGGCTACAGCTCTGGCCAGGCCGAAAAAGCCATCGAAAAACTGCTCAAGGAAGAACTGCCCAACGGCATGACCTATGAATGGACCGACCTGACCTACCAGCAGATTCTGTCCGGCAATACTGCGCTGCTGGTGTTCCCGCTCTGCGTATTGCTGGCGTTCCTGGTCCTCGCGGCCCAGTACGAAAGCTGGAGCTTGCCGCTGGCGGTGATCCTGATCGTCCCCATGACCCTGCTGTCGGCCATTACCGGGGTGATCGCTACGGGGGGTGACAACAACATTTTCACCCAGATCGGATTGATCGTACTGGTGGGGCTGGCATGCAAGAACGCGATTCTGATTGTCGAGTTTGCCAAGGACAAGCAAGAAGAAGGCATGAGCCCGCTGGATGCGGTGCTGGAAGCCTGCCGCCTGCGGTTGCGGCCGATCCTGATGACCTCCTTCGCGTTCATCATGGGTGTGGTGCCACTGGTGTTCTCCAGCGGTGCCGGTGCTGAAATGCGCCACGCCATGGGTGTCGCGGTGTTCTCCGGGATGTTGGGGGTGACCTTCTTCGGTCTGCTGCTGACGCCGGTGTTTTATGTATTGATCCGCCGCTATGTGGAGCGCAGTGAAGCGCGCAAGGCGGCCAGGCATCTCAAGCTGGAGTCGCAACAATGAGCCTGAAAGTCTTTATGCCAAGTCTGTTGGTGCTGGCCTTGAGTGCCTGCGCCGTTGGCCCGGACTACAAGACACCGGCAACGGCGCCGGCACAGATCAGTGCCGACTACCTCAAGGGTTTTGACCGGGCCCATTATGAAGGCATCTGGTGGCAGCAATTCGACGACCCCACTCTCAACCAGTTGGTGACTCAGTCGCTCAACGGTAACCGCGAGCTGCGCGTGGCTTTTGCCCGCCTGCGCGCGGCCCGGGCCATTCGTGATGACGTCAGTAACGACGCCATGCCGACCATTACCAGCCGTGCCAGCAGCGATCTGGGCAAAGGCCAGGTACCTGGCCAGACTGAAAAGCGGGTCAACAGTGAGCGTTATGACCTGGGGCTGGACATGGCCTGGGAGATCGACCTGTTTGGCCGTATCCAGCGCGAGCTGGAAGCCAGCGACGCCGACGAGCAAGCTGCAGCTGCCGACCTGTATCAATTGCAAGTGACCATGATTGCCGAACTGGTGGATGCCTATGGAGAACTGCGCGGCGCACAACTGCGTGAGCGGATCGCCCTGGACAACCTGAAAAACCAGCAAGACTCCAAAGCCATCACCGAAAGCCTGCGCGATGCCGGGGTCGGTGATGAACTGGACGTGATGCGGGCTGATGCGCGCCTGGCCGCAGTTGAGGCCAGCGTGCCGCAACTGCAGGCCGAACAAGTGCGCGAGCGCAATCGGATCGCCACTTTGCTGGGCCAGAGGCCCGAGCAATTGAGCGTGGACTTGAGCCCTAAACAGCTCCCGGCCATTGCCAAGGCGCTGAATATCGGTAACCCCGGCGACCTGCTGCAGCGTCGGCCGGACATCATGGGCGCCGAGCGCAAGCTGGCGGCAGCCACTGCCCGGATCGGGGTAGCCAAGGCTGATTTGTTCCCTCGGGTCAGCCTCAGCGGCTTCCTCGGTTTTACTGCCGGGCGTGGATCGCAGATCGGCTCGGCCGCGGCCAATGCCTGGGCACTGGGCCCGCGCATCACCTGGCCGGCGTTTGATCTGGGTAGCGTGCGGGCACGTTTGCGCGGTGCGGACGCCGAGGCCGATGGCGCACTGGCCAGTTACGAGCAGCAAGTTCTGCTGGCGCTGGAGGAGTCAGAGAATGCCTTCAGCGACTACGGCAAACGTCAGCAGCGCCTGGTTTCGCTGATTCGTCAAAGCGAGTCCAGCCGCACGGCAGCGGACCTGGCGGCGATTCGCTACCGCGAAGGGACGGTGGATTTTCTGGTGTTGCTCGATGCCCAGCGCGAGCGACTGGCGGCCGAAGACAGCCAGGCGCAAGCCGAGGTTGAGTTGTATCGCGGCGTAGTGGCTATTTACAAAGCCCTGGGCGGCGGTTGGCAGGCAGAGACCGTCGCCAGCGCCCATTGATTTAACAGCAGGTTCAAGAGCTCCTTTGGTTGGTCGCATCCAGCCATTTTTAGCCCCGTGTTCATTCGGTCACGGGGCTTTTTTTTGCTTCTGGTTTTTACTGTTCGCAACCCTGTAGTTGCTGCCAAAGGCTGTGATCTGGCGAGTAGCCCCAGCACGGCTTTGCCGGATCAGGGTTTGACTCCAACCGGCTACTGTCCCAATCTTGTCCCTCATCCGCACGCCTGTTTCTGGATATTGCATGACCCAGCCTCGCCGTTACCTCGCTATCAGCCTTCTGTCAGCGCTTATCGCAGCCGGTCTTTGGTATTGGATGCGCCCCGCACCCAGCGCAAAAATCCCCGCTGCAAGCAGCAGTTATTCGGCTGCCCTTGCTCAGGCACATAACGGTCAACCCGGAGCCGCCCGAGTGCTTTATCAGCAGTTGGCCCGCACTGACCTGTCCGATACCCGGCGCGTGAGCCTGCATGCAGAATTGCCCAACTATCCCAGCCCCCAGGCGTTGAAACTGGCAGACGCGGACTTGCAGCACCCTTCACCGCAGGTACGCCAGGCGGCCATCCAGAGCATTGTCGGCCTGGTGCCGGGTGCTCAGCGCACACTATTGCTTGGCCCGTTGCTCGATGATCCGGAGCAAAGCGTACGTTTTGCCGCCGCCAATGCACTGCTGGGCCTGTCTCCTGATGAGCAGGGCCTTTACTTCGGGCCGTTGCAGCAGGTCATCGACGAATTCGAACGCGAACTCAAAACCCGTCCCGACGACCCGCAGGCCCAGGGCCAGCTCGCCCGGCTTTATCTGCATGAAGGTCAACTGGATGAGGCCCGGGCTGCACTGGAAAAAGTCACGGCACTGGACCCGCAGAATCTCAAGGCCGTGGTGGCTCAGATAGAGTTGCTGGATAAACGCGGCCAGACCGACACCGCACGTCAACTGCTGGCCAGACAGCTCGAAGCCCATCCCGAGTCTGCATATCTGCAGCATGCGCTTGGCATTTGGCTGCTTAACCACGGGCAGACGGAATACGCCCTGCTCGGCCTGGCCAAAGCCGTGGAACTTGAGCCTGACAACAGTGAGTACCGCTACAGACTCGCGATAGCCCTGCACGATCTCGATCAACTGGAAGCCGCGCAACGTCAGCTCGAAGAGCTGTTACAGCGCCAGCCCGCCAATCGCAAGGCGCGCGTGATGTTGATTCGCTACTGGAAAGAGTCGGGGCAGATCCAGAATGTGCAGGTGCTGCTGGCGCAGATGGAGCAGTTGAACCCGGATGATCCGGCACTGCAGCAAGGGCTTTGACCCCCCCTCTTCCCGTCTGTACCTGTAGGAGCGAGCTTGCCTCGCGAGCGGTTAAAAGCTCGCGAGGCAAGCTCGCTCCTACAGTCGGAGTGGGCTTGTCAGGCCAGCAGTTTCTGGATTTGTTCTTGAAGGGTGTCGAGGTCGAACGGTTTGGCCAGGATCGGCGCCGTCAGGGTAATAGGGCTTCCGGTTTCGCGTATTTCTGCCGGGTAACCACTGATGAAGATAACCTTCAGGTCGGGACGCAACTTGAGTGCCGGTTCGGCAATTTGCACCCCCGAAATCCCGCCGGGCAGGCGAAAGTCAGTAACCATCAGGTCCAGATGCGGTTTGCTCGCCAAAATTTCGAATGCCTGCTCGCCGTTTTCTGCCTGCAGCACTCTATATCCTTCACCGGATAGATAGGCGCTCAGAACCATCAGGATCGAGGGATCGTCTTCGACAATCAGAACAACATCTTGCGCATCTTCACTCATGGGAAACCTTAATCCGGACAATAGCTGCAATTACGACCTCCGGACGGGCCATAGGTTGCGACAAATTCAAGTCTTTTGTTCAAGGGGCAGACATACCCTGAACATGGCGCCTTCGCCCAATGTACTGCGAACCGTGATTTGCCCGTTGTGGGCGGCCACGATCTGCTCCGAGATGAACAGCCCCAAGCCCAGCCCGGTGACCACATGGCTGCCAGCAACACGCTCAAACTGTTGAAAAATTCGTTGCTGGTTTTTTTCACTGATGCCTATGCCCTGGTCAGTGACTTCTATAACTGCCTGATCACCCTGCGCATACACAGACACATCAATCGGCTTTTTTGCCCCATAACGCAAGGCATTGGTCAGTAAGTTGGACACCACTTGTTCAATTCTGAACTCGTCCCATTGCCCGATCACCGGTTGCCCTGCCCGGTAGTTGACGCTCGATTGCGCTGCGCTGACCTGGGCCGCAAAGCTCTCCAGCAAATTGCCTACAGCAACCGATAAGTCAAACCTTGAAGGCCGGATCGACAGCTTGCCGGTGCGTATCCGCGACACATCAAGCATGTCTTCTATGAGCCGGATCAGGCTCTGGATCTGACGTTCATCGCGCTCGACCATGGCCTTCATCTTGTCCAGCGTGAAGGCAGCCGCGTTATCGCGGGCCAGGTGCATCTTGCGCAGCTGGGTTTCCAGGATCAGGCCGTTGAGCGGCGTGCGCACCTCATGGGAGACAATCGACATGAAGTCGTCCCGCATGCGTACCGCATGCTCAAGCTCGACCTGGGTGACTTGCAGTTGCGCCAGCAGCACTTCCTGTTCGCGCCGGCTGTGCTCGAGGGCCTCGACCTGTTGCCTGACCTCCTTGCGCTGGCGATAAAGGTCAACAAACACGTTGACCTTGCTCTTCACCGCATGGATATCCAGCGGCTTGTGCAAGAAGTCCACGGCCCCGCTTTCATAGCCCTTGAAGGCGTAGTTCATCTCGCGCCCGGCGGCGCTGACAAACACGATCGGGATACTTTTGGTTTTTTCGGTACCGCGCATCAACTCGGCCAGTTCAAAACCGTTCATGCCGGGCATTTGCACATCAAGAATGGCCATGGCGAATTCATGCTGCAGCAACAATGACAATGCTTCGTCCGCAGACAACGCTTTGTAGACAGTGCGGTCCTCGCGTTTGATCAACGCTTCCAGCGCCAGCAAGTTTTCCGGCAGATCATCGACGATCAGCAACTTGGTTTGAATATCACTTATCAGCATTCGATTCTTTCCAGCTCGCAAAGCAGACGGCCGATGCCGCACAAAGGGAGGATGTAGTCCGGCTGGATGCGATCCAGTGCCGCTTGCGGCATGGTTGCAACCAACGCTTCTTCAGGGTCCTGAACTATGGTCAAACCGCCACGCAGCTTGATCGTTTCCAGGCCCTGAGCACCGTCCTGATTGGCGCCAGTCAGTAATATGGCGGCCAGGCGCTGTTGATACGCATCGGCCGCTGATTCAAACAAATAGTCAATCGAGGGCCGTGAATAATGCACCCGGGCCTCCTGACTGAAGGAAAAGCTGTAATCGTCCTCCACCGACAAATGATAGCCGGGGGCTGCGAAGTACAAGGTGCCGGGGATGATCGGTTCCTTGTCGCCCGCTTCCTTGACCGCTATCGACAAGCGCCGGTCGAACACCTCTGCCAGCTGGCTGCGGCGCTCATCGGGCAAATGCAGAACCACAATGATCGGCAGGCCGAAATCGCCGGGCAGGTCCTTGAAGATAGCCAGCAAGGCTTCAACTCCGCCGGCAGATGCCCCTACTACCACGGCATCCACAGGTCTCAAGCGCGAAGTCTCTTCGGTTAAGACACTCATAGCTTTCGGTAGATCCGTTCATGTTTGAGCACGGGTGTGAATTGCTTGCTGTAGTCAGAAAAATCCAGGGTTTCCTTGCTGCCCAACATCAGGAAACCTCGGTGGCACAATGACTCATGAAACAATCCAAACGCCCTATTTTGAAGATTTTTATTGAAGTAAATCAACACGTTGCGACACGAAATTAAATGTGTTTCTGAGAACACGCTATCGGTCGCCAGGCTGTGATCGGCAAAGGTCACGTTCTCACGCAGCGTCTTGTCGAAAATCGCGTAGTCATAGGCCGCGGTGTAGTAATCGGCAAACGAACGCTGCCCCCCGGATTGCTGATAGTTCTGGGTATAGGCACGAATATTTTCAAGAGAAAATATCCCTTGCTTGGCCTTTTCCAGCGACCGCGGATTGATATCGGTCGCGTAAATGATGGTCCGGTCCAGCAGGCCCTCTTCACGCAGCAAGATGGCCATTGAGTAAACCTCTTCTCCGGTGCTGCAACCCGCAATCCAGATTTTCAGCGAGGGATAGGTCTTGAGGATCGGCACCACTTCCTGGCGAATGGCCAGGAAGTGTTCCGGGTCGCGAAACATCTCGCTGACGGGAATGGTCAAAAACTGCAGCAATTGCATGAACATCGTCGGGTCATGCAGAACCCGCTCCTGCAAGGCCGAAATGGTATTGCAGTCGAACTGGCGCAGCGCATGCTGCACCCGGCGCTTGATGGACGCGCCGGAGTAATCGCGAAAGTCATAGCTGTATTTGAGATAGATCGCTTCGATCAGAAGGCGTAACTCGATGTCGGTGTTTCGCTGCACTTAAAGTCGTTCCATTTTCGGTAGCCAGACACGAATCAACGAAAAGAGTCGATCCAGATCAATCGGTTTAGCCAGGTAATCATTGGAGCCTGCCTGCAGGCACCGTTCCTGATCGTCCTTCATTGCCTTGGCCGTGACCGCAATGATCGGCAGCTTGCGCCAACGCGGGTCTTTGCGAATTTCGACAGTGGCTTCATAGCCATCCATCTCCGGCATCATTACGTCCATCAACACCAGGTCGATATCCTCCACCTCGTTCAGGCGTTCGATGGCTTCCCGGCCGTTACGGCCAATAACCACGATAGCTCCTTTATGCTCAAGCGCACTGGTAAGGGCGAAGATGTTTCGTACGTCATCGTCCACCAGCAAGATCTTGCGCCCTTCAAACACCTTGTCCCGGCTACGGGCGGTTTTGAGCATTGCCTGGCGCTCATGGGACAACCGGGATTCAACTTTGTGCAGAAATAATGTCACTTCATCCAGAAGGCGCTCGGGTGAGCGCGCGCCCTTGATGATGATCGAGCGTGAATACTTGCGCAGTTCTGCCTCTTCATCGCGGGTCAGGTTGCGCCCGGTGTAGACAATGACCGGCGGGAACGAGCAGATATCCTCGGTAGACATGCGCTTGAGCAATTCGTTGCCCAGCATGTCAGGCAGCTTGAGGTCGATGATCATGCAGTCATAGATGTGGTTGCGCAGCAGGTCCAGCGCCTCCTGGGCCAAGCCAACGGCGGTAATTTCTATATCATCGTCGCCGATCAGGCGGGCAATGCTGTCGCGCTGCAGATCATCATCCTCGACCAGCAACACCCGTTTGACCTTCTGCGTGAGCTTGCCTTCCAGGCGTGCGAAGACATTCTTGAGCTCCTCGCGGGAGGTCGGCTTGACCGCATAGCCCACGGCGCCCATGTGCATCGCCGCCTCGACCCGGTCTTCGACGGAAATGACGTGAACCGGGATGTGCCGGGTCGGGGCCAGCGCCTTCAGACGCTGCAACACTGTCAGCCCGGAATGGTCCGGCAAGCGCATGTCGAGCAAAATCGCATCGGGAATAAACTGTGTCGCCAGGCTGAAGCCTTCATCAGCGCCATGGGCCACCAGGCAGTGATAACCCAGTTCATGCGCCAGATCGAAGAGGATGCCAGCAAAGTTGGGCTCATCTTCAATCACCAGGATACAACGGGCGGTAAAAGGGCCCTTTTCCCGGTCATCCATGAACCGCGGTATGTCCAGAGGGGTAACGATTGCAGGCGGTGCATGCGGTTGTACTACGACCGGGACCACTCTGGCTGCGGCGCTGACAGGCACTGGAGCCTCAGGTTCGGCGTGCTCCACAAATTGTTCAGGCATGACCAGGGTGAATACGCTGCCCTGCCCCGGCGTGCTGCTGACGGTGATGGAGCCGCCGAGCAAGGTCGCCAGATCACGGGAGATCGACAAGCCCAGCCCGGTACCGCCATAACGCCGGTTGGTGGTGCCGTCGGCCTGGCGGAACGCTTCGAAAATGCTTTGCTGCTCCTCGGGGGCGATTCCGATTCCGGAGTCCTGGACCCGAAACGCTATCCCTTGCCCCGGCTCACGGGAGACGCTCAGGCTGACCTGGCCCTTAGCAGTGAACTTGATCGCATTGGACAACAGGTTCTTGAGGACTTGCTCCAGACGCTGGCTGTCGGTGTAGATCATGGCCGGTGTACCTGGCTGTACATCAACTTGGAACTGAAGGGACTTGTCCCCCGCCAACGGTTCGAACATTCCCCGCAGACCTTCGACCACACGGATGACGCTGGTGTTTTCCGGACGCACCTCTAGCTTGCCGGCTTCGACTTTGGAGATGTCCAGAATGTCATTGATCAGGTTGAGCAAGTCATTACCCGCCGAATAGATCGACTCGGCGAACTTGACCTGCTCGGCGGTGAGATTCTCTTGCGGGTTTTCCGACAGCAACTTGGCCAGAATCAACGAGCTGTTGAGTGGAGTTCTTAGTTCGTGGGACATGTTGGCCAGGAATTCGGACTTGTACTTGCTGGAACGCTGCAGCTCGAGGGCCCGTTCTTCAAGTTGCACCTGGGCGTGATTGAGTTCGGTATTCTTGAGGTCCATCGCGTCACGTTGACCGGCCAGCGCCAGTGCCTGGTCCGCCAACTGCTCGTTGGTTTGCTCAAGCTCCGCCTGCTGAGTTTCAAGATGGGTCTGGGATTCCTTGAGAATCCGCGATTGCTCTTCGAGTTCTTCGTTCGCGGTTTTCAACTCTTCCTGCTGCACTTGCAGCTCTTCATTGAGTTGCTGGGTCTCGGCCAGCACTTCTTGCAGGCGCTGACGATAACGGGCGGCTTCAATCGACATGCCGATATTGTCGGCAATCAATTCAAACAGTTCTACGTCACGTTCAGTGAGCGGGCGCAGGAAGCCAAGTTCAATCACGCCATTGACCCGATCATCGTCGCTGGTCGGCACCACCAGCACGCTGCGCGGAGTGCCTTGCCCCAGGCCGGAGCTAACTTTAAGGAAATAGTCCTCGGGCACATCATCCAGGCGTATCAGCTTGTCTTGCTGAGCGGCCTGCCCGACAAGGCCTTCTTCATTATGGATCAGTTGATGCCGGGCTTCTTCCTCGCGGGAAAAACCGTAACTGGCCACCCGCTTGAGGCCGCCGTGGTCTTCGCGCACATACACGGCGGCAACCACAGTACCCAGATACTGGGCGCAAAATTGCAGAATATTGCGCCCCAGCATATTGAGCGTCAGTCGACCCAAAACCTGTTCCGCCAGTTCAGTCTGGCCGTTGCGCAACCAGGCCTGTTGCTCCAGGCGCTGCGCGGTCTGCATTTTCAACTCGAGGTTGTCACCGTAACTCTTTGAAAGATCTAGTAAGTCACGACGACCTCTGTAAGCCAGAAAACCACTCAAACCGAGTACAAAAACCAGATAAAGACCGATGCTGACGATCGTGGTTCTACTCACACTTTCATTGCGGGCAACCCGCAGTTGCTGCTCCATGGCAATGAATTCATCGAACTCTCTGCGGATTTCATCGGTCAGGCGCTTGCCACGTCCGGATTGCACCGCCCCTTTGTAGTCACCGCTCTGGCGGCGCATATCGATCATCGACTGGGCATAGGCACTCCAGTCCGACTGCAGGGCTTCAAGTCGCTTGAGCCGATCAACTTGCTGCGGATTGTCGCTGACCAACTGTTCCAGACCCTGTAGCTGGGCCATGATTTGTGGTTTTGCCACTTCATACGGGTCAAGAAAATGCTCATCACCAGTGATCAGGAAACCCCGCATGCCGGTTTCAAGATCCACGGTGAGCTTTACAGCCTCGTTGGCGTTGTTAATCACCCGGTCGGTGTGCTCAACCCACTGAATGACCGACAGCAGGTAGCTGATCATTGCCACAAACAGTACGGCGCTGAGCACACCTACCCCCAAGGGCAATCCGACGTTGCGACTCAGGAGCTTGCGAAAGCTCTGCTCATCTACCGATGCTGGTGCATTCATATTTCAGTCCCGTGTACGGTGGTCAAAATCGAGAGTCTGACGGATTCTCGAGTAAAAATTCTATTTTCTTATGAAGTAATAGCCAATTCCTACAGTGAAAAAGGATTTAGCTGCTTGCAACGACTATCCTAGCAAAACTTGTACAGCCATTTTTTTGTACAACTGCGGAACTTGGTTGGGGTTCCAGCTTACTGATAGAGCAAGCAAATTCAGGTTTGCCCCCACCCGCGCTCAATTTTCATTCGGGATAACCATTATGTCTGCAACACCCTCTACCATTCTGGTAGTCGAAGACGACGCCATTGTTCGTATGTTGATCGTTGACGTACTGGAAGAGTTGAAGTTCAACGTGCTCGAAGCCGAGGATGGCGATAGCGCCCTGGCTCTGCTCGAAGACCGGGGCAACACGATAGATTTGCTGATGACCGATGTGGGCCTGCCGGGGATGAATGGCAAGACCCTTGCCAATAAAGCCCGGGAGCTGCGACCACAGTTACCCGTGCTGTTTGCCAGCGGCTATGCCGAGAATATCGATGTGCCTGCCGGCATGCTTGTGATCGGCAAACCATTTTCCATCGACCAACTGCGCGACAAGGTCAAAAGCATCCTGGTCGTCTGAAGTTAAATCTGTAACCGCTACCCATTGCACCAGCAGCTGATTTGACGGCTCCCGCGCAGCTGTGCTCTCCTACACATCTTGTATCAGGTGCCCTTCACAGGGTGAAACGGGAAACCGGTGCGTCAGGCATTAATTGTCCGACCAGTCCGGTGCTGCCCCCGCAACGGTAAGCGAGAGAAACATCACAACCACTGTGCATCTGCATGGGAAGGAGATGTTTGCAGGCCCACGGCACGTGAGCCCCTCGCAAGCCCGGAGACCGGCCTGATCATTTCAAAAACAAACCCGCGGTGGGCGGGCGCTGTTAAACCCTGCGAGCTTCGTTCGCGGGGTTTTCTTGCGCTTGCACGCCCGCTGTCTGACCAGAGGGAAGCGCCATGTCCATCAGCACCAGCCGTACACACTCCGCTGCTACCAGTTCCACCCAAAGCCAACGAATCGTAGTCGCTGTCGGCGCTGCCGTGCTGGGTGCCTTATTGGTTTACTTCGCCGGTTTCTCGCATATTGCAGCGGTGCACAATGCTGCCCATGACACCCGCCACAGTTCAGCCTTTCCGTGCCATTGAGATTGCCTGCCATGATTAAGCGTATTGCTCAAACCGCAGGCTTCACCGGATTGCTTGGCGCTTTGCTGCTCACTCTGCTGCAAAGCTTTTGGGTCGCACCGCTGATCCTGCAGGCGGAGACCTACGAGAAACCCGCTGCCAGTGAAGTGCACGAACCCGCCAGCATGGCTGGCCACACCCACGACGCACAAGCCTGGGAGCCTGAAGACGGGTGGCAGCGCGTACTGTCGACAACGGGTGGCAATCTGGTGGTGGCGGTCGGTTTTGCCCTGATGCTGGCGGGCTTGTATACCTTGCGCACCCCTAGCCGCACCTCCCAGGGTCTGCTGTGGGGGCTGGCCGGTTATGCCGTGTTTTGCCTGGCGCCTACCCTTGGCCTGCCGCCTGAATTGCCGGGTACCGCCGCTGCCGATTTACTGCAGCGTCAAATCTGGTGGGTCACTACTGCTGCATCCACTGCAGTGGCCATCGCGCTGCTGGTGTTCGGCAAGCACTGGGCACTGAAAGTGCTGGGCGTTGCGATTGTGCTGGTGCCGCATATTTTTGGTGCGCCGCAGCCGCTTGTGCATTCCAGCCTGGCACCGCAAGAACTGGAATCGCAGTTCAAGATCGCTTCGCAACTGACCAACTTCGCCTTTTGGCTGGCACTGGGTGTGATCAGCGCCTGGCTGTTCCGCCGCAAGTCTGAAGGCCAGTACTCGGCATGATTGCTGCCGGCACAGCGCCAATTCTGGTCATTGGCCTGGGCTGCCGTCAGGGCTGCAGCGTCGATGAGCTGTTGGCCCTGATTGAACAATCCCTGAGCCAGGCGGGGATCGCACTGCAATCGATTCACGCCCTGGCCAGCATTGATCTCAAGCGCGATGAAACGGGGTTAATCCAGCTGGCGACGCAGTTGAATCTTCAGTTTGAGGTGTTCAGCGCCCGGCAACTGGCCCCGTTTGCGTCGCAACTGAGCCAGCAATCGGCCCGGGCGTTTGCGGCCACCGGCTGTTTTGGCATCGCCGAAAGTGCCGCACTGGCGCTTGCCGAACAGCTAAGTGGCGCGACGGCCAGACTGCTGATCACCCGCAAGAACTCCTCTGCGGCCACCTTTGCATTGGCCTGCACCGGTTAAAAACCGCGATACTCTCCCGCTTCACTATGAGCGTTGTTCACGAACAGCTCTATCCAGACCCTTTCAAGAGACTGCCATGACTGTTTATTTCATCGGCGCCGGGCCCGGCGACCCAGAGCTGATTACCGTCAAGGGCCAGCGTTTGATCCGCAGTTGCCCGGTGATTATTTACGCCGGCTCGCTGGTGCCGGCCGCCGTGCTTGACGGCCATCAGGCGGTGCAGGTGGTCAACAGTGCAGAACTGCACCTTGAGCAAATCATCAGCCTGATCAAGACGGCAGACGCCAAAGGCCAGGATGTGGCCCGCGTGCACTCCGGTGATCCGAGCCTGTATGGCGCCATTGGCGAGCAAATCCGTTGTCTACGGGAGCTTGGCATCGCCTTTGAAATCATTCCGGGTGTCACCGCTACCGCAGCCTGCGCGGCCATTTTAGGTGCGGAACTGACCCTGCCGGACATTTCACAAACGGTGATTCTGACCCGCTATGCGGACAAGACCGTAATGCCTGCGGGCGAAGAGCTGGCCAGCCTGGCGCAACACAAAGCGACCATGGCGATTCATCTGGGGGTCAAGAATCTGCAGAGAATCATCGATGAATTGAGCCCGCATTACGGCAGCGACTGCCCGATTGCGGTCATTCATCGCGCCAGCTGGCCGGATCAGGACTGGGTACAAGGGACCCTGGAAGACATTCTGGCCAAGGTTCAGGCCAAGGGTTTCAAGCGCACGGCACTGATTCTGGTGGGCCGGGTGCTGTCCAATGACAACTTCTCCGATTCATCGCTGTACCGTGCCGGGCATGCTCACCTCTATCGCCCATGATAGGAACGATTGCAGCCTCGTTCCTCGTCAGCCGCTACGGGAACCACAGCGGTCGCGGATCGCGGGCATAAAAAAACGGTGCTCACGGGGCACCGTTTTTTCATCAGCTTCGCAGCGGACGCCCTGTTACCGATAACTCAGTAGTAGGCGTTTTCTTTCTGCGAGTGGTCGGTCACGTCACGTACGCCCTTGAGCTCCGGCACACGCTCGAGCAGTGTGCGCTCGATGCCTTCACGCAGGGTGACGTCAGCCTGGCCACAGCCCTGGCACCCACCGCCGAACTTGAGGACAGCAATACCGTCTTCAACCACTTCAATCAGGCTGACCTGACCGCCGTGACTGGCCAGGCCGGGATTGATCTCGGTCTGCAGGTAGTAGTTGATACGCTCGTTGATCGGGCTGTCGGCGGTAACCGTCGGCACCTTGGCGTTTGGCGCCTTGATGGTCAGTTGACCACCCATGCGGTCAGTGGCGTAGTCCACCACGGCATCGTCAAGGAAAGGCTCGCTGACCGAGTCAATCCAGGCCGTGAAGGTTTTCAGGCCCAGGGCGGTATCTTCGGGTTTCACTTCATTTGGCTTGCAGTAGGCAATGCAGGTTTCAGCGTACTGGGTGCCGGGCTGGGTGATGAAGACGCGGATGCCGATACCCGGGGTGTTCTGCTTGGATAGCAGATCAGCCAGGTAATCGTGGGCGGCGTCGGTAATCGTTATGGCGCTCATGGAATCTCCTCGCAGACATGTGGGGCAGTTTACGCCAATCGGCGCGCCTGACAAAGTCCTAGTATTTTTGTCAGGAAAGCGCCCCCGTCCAGTTCTGAATAATCGGTACGGCTACAGGTTTTCGTAGCGGTTCATATCCAGCACACCTGCTTCGACCGGGTCGGTCTCATTGATGTACTGGCCAATATCATGGAAGTAATGCCAGAACTGCGGATTGCTGCGGCGAATCCCCCAGCGCTCGACAATGGTGTCGAAGGTCTCTTGGTCCTTGCATTGCTCCATCGCCTGAACAAACTCTGGCACCTCGCTTGCCGGAATATTGAACATAAAGTTCGGATAACTGCTGAGCACCCCCGGGTAGATGGTCAAGGTGTCCAGACCCGGCTGCAGCCGGTATTCCTCACCGAGCATGAACGCAACGTTGGTGTGCGCACGATTGCGCAGCATGCTGTACATCTCGCGTTTGCCGTTGGCACCCTCGATCCGCAGCATGCTGGCTTCGGGCAACTGATTGATCACTGCCAGGCCCGCAGCGGGACGCGAGGTCAGGTGGCTGAGGGATTGCTCGACATATTTGAACTCCTGCGCGATATCGGGCCGTGAGCAATACGCCCCCGAGCACCGGTTGATCGGGTCCGGCCGCGCATTCAGGGTGCCTGTGCGCTCAATCAATTTGAGCGCAAAGTCCCGCTTGGGATCGACCGAATCCAGCTTCATGCCCGTCGGCGTGTCGGTATCGATCTTCTGATAGTCCATCCACATCTTCAGTTTGCCGCTGTTCTGATACCAGTCGCTCAAGATGGCCGAGCGGGAATCAGCCGGCATCAAACGCAGGAAGTTGACCTCGGCGCCATTACGGATGAGGTCAAAGTACAAACGCGTCTGCGCCTGATGCGACACATTGCCGAACACATCAAAGTTGACTGCCAGCTGATAATAGGTGCGCTCCAGCAAGGGGTAGTCGAACAGCCACATGGTTTGCGGCACGTCACCGATCAGGCCCTTGCTGACGCTCGCGCTGTCAAAGTGCCGAAAGATGGTCAGCAAGGCGTTGTCGTTACCCGCCCACAAGGTCGACCAGCTGGGCGGCGGCATCTCGGCGTAAGCTTGCTGGCGCAACTTCTCATAGTCGTTGCGCTTGTCGCGATAGTTGTGCCACAGCGAAATCACACTGCCCACATCGTCGATTTGCCCTGGCATGGCCAGTAACGGCGTAGCCTTGCCGCGATAAACTGCATCCGTGACATAGCGATCGCGGGCAGGCTCCTGGAACACGGTCCAGAAGTTATCGCGAATCACATCTGTCGCAATTTGCCCCCGGCATACCGGGCCGCGGATAAAGGTACGTACGAAATATTCCGCGTTATCGAGCATGAACTGATAACGCGCAACCGCCGGAATCGCCTCGAAGGTTTCAAACGGGTTGGCCCGCCCGCGCGGCCCGTAGCCCGGCAATGACGTGGCGTGCCAATCACCGCTGTAGAACAATTGTTTGACCCGCTCCAGCTTGCGCGAGCCCATCGGATAAGTGATGTGGGTCTTGTGGACGATCACCCCCTGGACCGGCATCAACCGATAGTAAAAACCGGTGCCCGGATCATCATTCGGACGGCGTGTCGCAATCAGGTCAACCGGCTGGCCACTGGGCGTACGCGAACGCACCCATTGAAAGTAATGACCCGGCACACCGTTGTCGAAATAGGCATGGGCCAAAAACAAATGCTCATACAACCAGCGCGCGACAAGGGCTTCAGTGGAGCCCGGGCGATTGAGCAACTCTTCCCACTGCGCGACCTGTGCCGCCTCACCGGCGCTTGGCTTGATTGCGTTCTGATCCACCGGCGCGCCCTGGGCGAGCCAGGTTTGCACGGTCATATATTGCTGATCGGTAAGCCCGGTCACGGCTAATGGCATCCCTTCCTTGGGATGATTTTGCGCATAAGCATTGAATTCACCCGGCGCCGGGCAGGAGTTCTCGCGATTGAGGCCCAGCACAATCTCTTCAGGCAATTTGGCATTGGGTGTCAGCGGTGCGCTGTGGCCCAGCTCCAGCATCCGTGCCATCAGCGCCGCTTGCGCGCCCTGGGCATCAAGAACCGAGTAAAAGCCTTTGTTACGCCATTCTGAGGGGCCACTGGCGTCATAGAAAATTCGCGTTGGCGTTACTGCGGTGCTTCGATCGCCCTTATACACAGGGACTTTGCTGGCACCACGGGTGGCACCTTCTGCGCTGCCAAGGTTGAGCTGGCAGGCGGCGTCGTTGCAGGCGTGACAGGCAACGCATTTCTCAGTGAGGATCGGCTGTATGTCCCGGGTGTAGGAAATAGCCGGACTGACCAGCGGGGTTTGTCCCAACACTGTACTGCACACCACCAGCGTCACGACGCCGGTGAGTAGGCGAAAAAACATGTGCCATTGTCCTGATATCAAAATATAGAGCAATTCTACCCATGGAGCCGTCGCTTCAACATGAATCAAATTCATGTAAATTAGCGAACGCTCAAATCCCACGCAGGTTTGTTATGATTTCGCATCTTTTGCATGGCTCTAACAGGTAGTCCTATGTCTGACCGCAGCGCTCGTCTCCAAGCACTTCAGCAAGCCCTCAAAGAGCGCATTCTGATTCTCGATGGCGGCATGGGCACTATGATCCAAAGCTACCGCCTAGAGGAACACGACTATCGTGGAACACGCTTCGCCGACTGGCCGAGTGACGTCAAAGGCAATAACGACCTTTTGATCCTCAGCCGCCCGGATGTAATCGGGGCCATTGAGAAGGCGTATTTGGATGCCGGGGCCGATATCCTCGAAACCAACACCTTCAACGCCACTCAGGTGTCCCAGGCCGACTACGGCATGCAGGCGCTTGCCTACGAACTCAACGTAGAAGGCGCACGCCTGGCCCGCAAGGTGGCCGACGCCAAAACTCTCGAAACCCCGGACAAGCCGCGTTTTGTCGCTGGCGTGCTCGGGCCGACCAGCCGAACCTGCTCGCTGTCGCCGGATGTGAACAATCCCGGCTATCGCAACGTGACCTTCGATGAGCTGGTAGAAAACTACACCGAAGCCACCAAAGGCCTGATCGAAGGCGGCGCCGACCTGATTCTGATCGAGACCATTTTCGACACCCTCAACGCCAAAGCCGCGATCTTTGCCGTACAGGGCGTGTTTGAGACGTTGGGTGTCGAATTGCCGATCATGATCTCCGGGACCATCACCGATGCTTCCGGGCGTACGCTGTCGGGTCAGACCACCGAAGCATTCTGGAACTCCATCAGCCATGCCAAGCCGATTTCGGTCGGTTTGAACTGCGCCCTGGGTGCCCGTGAATTGCGCCCGTATCTCGAAGAGCTGTCGAACAAGGCCGATACCTATGTTTCGGCCCACCCCAACGCGGGGCTGCCCAACGAGTTCGGTGAATACGACGAACTGCCGGCTGAAACTGCCAAGGTCATTGAAGAGTTCGCCCAAAGCGGCTTCCTCAACATTGTGGGCGGCTGCTGCGGCACCACCCCGGGCCATATCGAAGCCATCGCCAAGGCGGTGGCCGGCTATGCCCCGCGCCAGATCCCGGATATCCCGAAAGCCTGCCGCCTGTCCGGTCTTGAGCCGTTCACCATCGATCGCAGCTCACTGTTCGTAAACGTCGGCGAGCGTACCAACATCACCGGTTCGGCCCGCTTCGCCCGGCTGATCCGTGAAGACAATTACACCGAAGCCCTGGAAGTGGCGCTGCAACAGGTTGAAGCCGGTGCGCAGATCATCGACATCAACATGGACGAGGGCATGCTGGACTCGAAGAAGGCGATGGTCACCTTCCTCAACCTGATTGCCGGCGAACCGGATATTTCCCGCGTGCCGATCATGATCGACTCCTCCAAGTGGGAAGTCATCGAAGCGGGCCTCAAGTGCATTCAGGGCAAGGGCATCGTTAACTCGATCAGCATGAAGGAAGGCGTTGAGCAGTTCATTCATCACGCCAAACTGTGCAAGCGCTATGGCGCTGCCGTGGTGGTGATGGCGTTTGACGAAGCCGGCCAGGCCGATACTGAAGCGCGCAAAAAAGAAATCTGCAAACGCTCCTACGACATCCTGGTCAATGAAGTCGGCTTTCCGCCGCAAGACATCATTTTCGACCCGAACATCTTTGCCGTGGCCACCGGTATTGAAGAACACAACAACTACGCCGTGGACTTCATCAACGCCTGCGCCTACATCCGCGACGAGCTGCCGTATGCTCTGACTTCGGGTGGCGTGTCCAACGTGTCCTTCTCGTTCCGTGGCAACAACCCGGTACGTGAAGCCATCCACTCGGTGTTTTTGCTGCACGCGATCCGCAATGGCCTGACCATGGGCATCGTCAACGCCGGCCAGTTGGAGATTTACGACCAGATCCCGGCTGAATTGCGCGACGCCGTGGAAGACGTGGTGCTCAACCGCACCCCGGACGGCACCGATAACCTGCTGGCAATCGCCGACAAGTACAAAGGTGACGGCAGCGTCAAAGAGGCCGAGACCGAAGAGTGGCGTGGCTGGGAAGTCAACAAGCGCCTTGAGCACGCGCTGGTCAAGGGCATCACCACCCATATCGTCGAAGACACCGAAGAGTCGCGCCAGTCGTTCAAGCGTCCGATCGAAGTCATCGAAGGGCCACTGATGTCTGGCATGAACATCGTGGGCGATCTGTTTGGTGCGGGCAAAATGTTCCTGCCTCAGGTGGTGAAATCCGCCCGCGTGATGAAACAGGCAGTGGCGCACCTGATCCCGTTTATCGAACTGGAAAAGGGCGACAAGCCAGAAGCCAAGGGCAAGATCCTGATGGCTACCGTTAAAGGCGATGTGCACGACATCGGCAAGAACATTGTCGGCGTGGTACTGGGCTGTAACGGCTACGACATTGTTGACCTGGGCGTGATGGTGCCGGCAGAAAAAATCCTGCAGGTGGCCAAGGAACAGAAGTGCGACATTATCGGCCTGTCCGGCCTGATTACCCCGTCACTGGATGAAATGGTCCACGTGGCCCGCGAGATGCAGCGTCAGGATTTCCATCTGCCGCTGATGATCGGTGGCGCAACCACGTCCAAGGCTCACACGGCGGTCAAGATCGAGCCCAAGTATCAGAATGATGCCGTGATCTATGTCACCGATGCCTCGCGCGCCGTAGGTGTAGCCACCCAGTTGCTGTCCAAGGAACTGAAGCCCGGTTTCGTCGAGAAAACCCGCCTTGAATACATTGAAGTGCGCGAACGCACCGCTAACCGCAGTGCCCGTACGGAGCGTTTGAGCTACCCAGCAGCAATTGCCAAAAAGCCACAGTTCGACTGGAGCACCTACGAGCCGGTCAAACCGACGTTTACCGGGGCCAAGGTGCTGGACAATATCGACCTCAAAGTGCTGGCCGAGTACATCGACTGGACGCCGTTCTTCATCTCCTGGGACCTGGCGGGCAAGTTCCCGCGCATCCTGACCGACGAAGTGGTCGGCGAAGCTGCCACCGCACTGTATGCCGATGCTCAGGAAATGCTCGCCAAGCTGATCGACGAGAAGCTGATCAGCGCCCGTGCGGTATTTGGCTTCTGGCCGGCCAACCAGGTCAACGATGATGATCTGGAGCTGTACGGCGACGATGGCCAGCCATTGGCAAAACTGCACCACCTGCGCCAGCAAATCATCAAGACCGACGGCAAGCCGAACTTCTCGCTGGCCGATTTTGTCGCGCCCAAAGACAGCGGCGTCACCGACTACGTAGGGGGGTTTATTACCACCGCCGGTATTGGTGCCGAAGAAGTGGCCAAGGCGTATCAGGAAGCGGGCGACGATTACAACTCGATCATGGTCAAGGCGCTGGCAGACCGTCTGGCCGAAGCCTGCGCCGAATGGTTGCATCAACAAGTGCGGACCAAGTACTGGGGGTATGCCAAGGATGAGCAACTGGCCAACGACGAACTGATCAAAGAGCAATACAGCGGCATCCGCCCTGCCCCGGGCTACCCGGCCTGCCCGGACCACACGGAAAAAGGCACCCTGTTCGCCCTGCTGGACCCTGAAGCACAAGAGATGCGCGCAGGCCAGAGCGGTGTTTTCCTGACCGAACACTACGCCATGTTCCCGGCTGCTGCGGTCAGCGGGTGGTACTTTGCTCACCCGCAAGCGCAATACTTTGCCGTGGGCAAGGTCGACAAGGATCAGATTGAAAGTTACACGGCCCGTAAAGGTCAGGACCTGAGCGTGACGGAGCGCTGGCTGGCGCCGAATCTGGGTTACGACAACTAAAACCCCTGCCTCTGCAGGAGCGAGCTTGCTCGCGAGCCGTTAAAGCTCGCTCCTGCAGTCAAGTGGTATGCATCCCTTGAACTATGCTGTGCTCACAGCAACTCAATAGTGGAGGGATGTATGGACGATCCAGCCAACAAGCCACCTACCTTCTGGCAAGTGCTGCACAGCGTGATGGCTGCAGCTTTTGGCGTGCAAAGCGCGAAAAACCGCTCCCGTGATTTCACCCACGGCAAGCCCGGTCAGTTTCTGACACTGGGCTTGTTGTTTACCCTGTGCTTCGCGCTCGCCCTGTTCGGGATCGTCAAGCTGGTGCTGTATCTGGCAGGGGTTTGACTACTGGTGACTCACCCAGAAAATGGCCGTTGAGACCACCAGAATAATCAGAAAAAGAATGGCCCATGCATCGACCTTGCTGTCGCTTTTACGCACTTTGACTGGAGTACTCATCGCATCGCCTTTTTTCGGTTTTATGGGTGAATGCTTGAAGACTTGCGCTCAGTTAAGTTCAGTAATGTCCTTCTCACAAGTAAGGCATTGAGAATCAGACTCTTATAGTCGTTTTGGTTCTTTGCATATGCTTAAACATCACTTTTGCGCATAACTACAAACTGGTATCGTGCCTCGCTCCGTGGGGAGTGCGCGGCCGTGCGCGCAGATAAGCTGTTAGCAGCCTGAGAACAGGACCTATATGTACGTATATGACGAGTACGATCAGCGGATCATCGAGGACCGCGTCAAGCAGTTCCGGGATCAGACCCGACGCTATCTGGCAGGTGAGCTGAGCGAAGAAGAGTTCCGCCCCCTGCGCCTGCAAAATGGCCTTTATGTTCAACGTTTTGCCCCGATGCTGCGGGTTGCCGTGCCTTATGGCCAGTTGACCTCGCGTCAAGCGCGAATGATGGCCAAAATTGCCCGCGACTATGACAAGGGCTACGCCCACATCAGTACCCGCCAGAACGTGCAATTCAACTGGCCGGCGCTGGAAGACGTGCCGGACATCCTGGAAGAACTGGCGACTGTGCAAATGCACGCCATTCAAACCAGCGGCAACTGCCTGCGTAACGTCACCACCGACCAGTTTGCCGGTGTGGCTGCCGATGAACTGATCGATTCGCGCCCATGGTGCGAGATTGTTCGTCAGTGGACCACGTTCCACCCTGAATTCGCCTATTTGCCGCGTAAATTCAAAATCGCCATCAATGGCTCTGCCTCTGACCGTGCCGCCATTGAAGTGCACGATATCGGCCTTGAGCCGGTATTCAACGACGCCGGCGAACTGGGCTTCCGCGTACTCGTGGGCGGCGGTCTTGGCCGTACTCCGGTGATCGGCGCATTCATCAACGAATTCCTGCCGTGGCAAGACTTGCTGAGCTACCTCGAAGCCATCCTGCGGGTTTACAACCGCTACGGCCGTCGTGACAACAAGTACAAGGCCCGGATCAAGATCCTGGTAAAAGCCCTGACCCCGCAAGTGTTCGCCGAGCGCGTTGAAGCCGAGATGGTTCACCTGCGCGGTGGTTCGAACACCCTGACCGAGGCTGAAGTCCAGCGCATCGCCAAGCACTTCGTCGACCCTGACTACACAGTACTGCCCGACTTCAGCGCTGAACTGGCTGAACTCGACCAGCAGCACCCGGGTTTCGCCCGCTGGCGCAGCCGCAACACCCTGGCCCACAAAAAGCCGGGCTATGTCGCCGTTACCCTGTCGCTCAAACCTACGGGTGTAGCGCCGGGTGACGTGACAGACAAACAGTGGGACGGCATCGCAGACATGGCCGATCGCTACAGCTTCGGTCAACTGCGCACCTCCCACGAACAGAACATCATCCTGGCCGACGTCGAACAAAACCAGTTGTTCACCATGTGGGGCGAGTTGCGCGAGCAAGGCTTCGCCACGCCGAACATCGGCCTGCTGACCGACATGATTTGCTGCCCTGGCGGTGATTTCTGCTCGCTGGCCAATGCCAAGTCGATCCCGATTGCCGAATCGATCCAGCGTCGCTTTGACAACCTGGATTACCTGTTCGACATCGGCGAACTGGACCTCAACATCTCCGGCTGCATGAACGCCTGTGGTCACCACCACGTCGGTCACATCGGGATTCTGGGCGTAGACAAAAAAGGCGCCGAGTTCTACCAGGTCTCTCTGGGTGGTAGCGCCAGCCGTGATGCCAGCCTGGGCAAAATTCTCGGCCCCTCGTTCGCCCAGGACGCCATGCCGGACGTGATCGAAAAGCTGATCGATGTGTACGTTGAAAGACGTACCGAAGATGAGCGCTTCATCGACACCTACCAACGTATCGGCATCGACCCTTTCAAGGAGCGCGTCTATGCAGCGAATAATTAAAAACAACGAAGTGATCGACGAAACCTGGCACTTGCTGCCAAAGGACGTCAGCTTTGATGACATCTCCAACTGCGACGACCTGATCGTGCCGCTGGCGCTGTGGCGCGAACATGGCCCGGCACTCAAGGCCCGTGATGGCGGCCTCGGTGTATGGCTGGACAGCGATGAAGAAGCCGAAGAACTGGGCGAGGACGTGGCTAACTTTCAGGTCATTGCCCTGAACTTCCCCGCCTTCACCGATGGCCGCAGCTACTCCAACGCCCGCTTGCTGCGTGACCGTTATGGTTACAAAGGCGAATTGCGGGCGATTGGCGATGTCCTGCGCGACCAGCTGTTCTACCTGCACCGCTGCGGCTTCGATGCGTTTGCCATTCGTGCCGACAAAGACCCGTATGAAGCACTGCAAGGCCTGAAAGATTTTTCGGTGACCTACCAGTCTTCCACCGATGAACCGATGCCGCTG
Source organism: Pseudomonas versuta (assembly GCF_001294575.1). Lineage (NCBI taxonomy): Bacteria > Pseudomonadati > Pseudomonadota > Gammaproteobacteria > Pseudomonadales > Pseudomonadaceae > Pseudomonas > Pseudomonas versuta. The sequence goes on along the minus strand of NZ_CP012676.1, from coordinate 1,790,619 downwards.
TTCCGTCGTCGTTGATCGCCTGACGCGCCCGTGTCACATGGCATGCCTGTGACACGGGCAACTCCTGAGTCCTTACGTGGCTCAAAGAGTCCCGAAAGACAGCAGACTTACCAGAACCGCTGCTGAGTCAAACGGCTCCACAAAGAGTCAACCACCCGCTCTGCCGAACTGCTGGCTGCCAGGCCAACGCGCTCCTGCAAGCTTTTACGCTGTGCATAGTGCAAGTGGTAAAGATGAGCGTCCCGGGCACGCTCCGACAAATACTCGTCACTGGTTTTCAGCTCATCCACCAGTAGCTTGTCGACCGCTGCAACCCCCAGCCAGACCTCGCCGGTGGCCACTTCATCGATCGCCAGTTGCGGACGGTACTTGGCGACAAAGTTCTTGAACAACTGATGGGTGATGTCCAGATCCTGCTGGAACTTCTCCCGGCCTTTTTCCGTGTTTTCGCCGAACACCGTCAGGGTGCGCTTGTACTCACCGGCGGTCAGCACTTCGTAATCGATGTCGTGCTTTTTCAGCAGGCGATTGACGTTGGGCAACTGCGCCACAACCCCGATCGAACCCAGAATCGCAAAGGGTGCGCTGATAATCTTCTGACCGATACACGCCATCATGTAGCCGCCGCTTGCCGCGACCTTATCGATACAGATGGTCAGCGGAATCCCCGCCTGACGGATACGCGCCAGTTGCGACGACGCCAGGCCATAGCTGTGCACCATGCCGCCGCCACTTTCCAGACGCAGCACCACCTCATCGGCCGGGGTGGCCAAGGTCAGCAAGGCCGTGATTTCGTGACGCAGGCTTTCAGTGGCCGAAGCCTTGATATCACCGTCGAAATCCAGCACAAATACACGCGGTTTTTCTTCCGGTTGTTTTTTCAACTTCTTGTCGGTTTTAGCCTGCTGTTTACGCAGTGACTTGAGTTGATCCTTGGGCAGCAACGACTGCTCCAGCTTGTCGCGCAGGCCTTTATAAAACTCGTTCATCTTGCTGACCTGCAACTGCCCTGCAGAGCGACGGCGACCTTTGCCACGCAATGCCGCAATCGTCACCAGCACCACCACAATGGCAATCACCAGCGTCACGGTCTTGGCCAGAAAACTGGCGTAATCGGCAAAAAATTCCACAGCCTCTCCTTAATTAGCGTACGACCCTCGGGTTAGGGCCGCGTAATGACGCCCAGCATACCGGCGTGACCTTCGCCCTGCCAGCCGCGATACAGGGCCAAGGGAAGCCCATACAGGCGATTCAAACGAGCGTATGTTTTTTCATTGACAGGTTCTTGCCTTCCTCCTAACCTCGCCACACTTTCAACTGAGCGGGATGACGCGAAAGTGGGCAGCATCTATTTGATAAGACATGGCCAGGCCTCCTTCGGTGCTGATGACTACGACAGGCTGTCGCCCCTGGGCGTGCGCCAGGCACAAGTCGTAGGCCAGCATCTGGTTGACCTGGACCTGCGCTTTGATCGCTGCATCTCGGGCGATCTGCTGCGCCAGCAAGACACCGCGCGTCATGCACTGGCACAGTTCACGGCTGCCGGACTGCCCGTTCCCGCCCATGAGATTGACCCGGCATTCAACGAATTTGACGCTTTCGCGGTGCTTGGCGCCCTGCTTCCTGGCCTGTTGCCAGATGAACCTGACGCCATAACGGCCATGAACAATGCCGCCCACAACCCGGCAGAGTTCCAGCGCATTTTTGAACTGATCATCGCGCGCTGGCTCAGCGGCACCTATGACACCCCCGAACTTGAAACCTGGCTGGGCTTTGTAGAACGGGTTCAGGCAGGCCTGAACCGGATTCTCGACCTGGCCCGCAACCAGCAGACCATCGCCGTGTTCACCTCAGGTGGCACCATCACTGCTTTGCTGCACATACTGACGCAAATTCCGGCCAGCGATGCCTTCAAGCTGACCTGGCAAATTGCTAACACCTCGCTCAGCCAGCTCAAGTTCCATGGCCGCGAGGTCGTACTGGCTTCCTTCAACAGTCATGTGCACCTGCAACTGTTGAAGACGCCGTCACTCATCACCTATCGTTGAGCGTCGGCAACCGCGACCTGCGGGTCGCAGTAACCCAACCTAAAAGGATCGAACCATGACTTCTGTAGCTGATGCCGTTCAAGCAATGAAAGCCAAATTCAACCCAGCCGCTGCTGCCGGTCTGGACCTGGTATTCGGTTTTCGCATTGATGACACCAAAAACTTCTCGCTGATCGTTAAAGACAGCACTTGCGAACTCAAGGAAGGCGAGAACCCGGACGCCCAAGTCACACTGGTCATGGACGGTGAAACCCTGGACGGCATCGTCAGCGGCGAAACCGATGGCATGCAAGCCTTCATGGGCGGCAAACTGCGCGCTGAAGGCGACATGATGCTGGCCATGAAGCTGAGCGAACTGTTCCCTTCGTAAGCCACACGCAACAGCAAAAAACCGAAGACCACGCGCTTCGGTTTTTTTTCGCCCCGCTTTACTCAACGCTTATCAATCCCGCTGATCGCCCATCAACACCCGCACCTATTAAGGCCGTACCCGGCTTGTCCCGGGCCCGGCCGACCATTAGATTAGCGAATGTTACCCAGCCACAAATATAAGCAGAAGAGATAAACATGGCGCTAACTGACTCCTCCACCGGCATCCGCCCGGGTGAAGAACTCGACATCAGCCGCATCGACCCCTACCTCAAGGCCCATGTCCCGGGGCTTGTGGGGCTACCCGTGGTCAGCCAGTTTCCGGGGGGCGCGTCCAACCTCACTTACTTGATTCAATACCCCGATCAGGAGCTGGTACTGCGTCGCCCGCCCTTTGGCCAAAAAGCCAGATCGGCCCACGACATGGGCCGCGAATACCGCATTCTCAACCAGCTCAAGGATGCCTTCGCTTACTGCCCCAAAGCCTTTGCCTACTGCACGGACCAAACCCTGATCGGCTCCGAGTTCTACGTCATGGAGCGGGTCCGGGGCATCATCCTGCGCTGCGACCTGCCCGATGAACTGGCGCTGACTGCCGACGCCACCCAGACCCTGTGCAAGAGCTTCATCGACACCCTGGTGCAATTGCACCAGGTCGACTACAACGCATGCGGGCTGGGCAACCTGGGCAAACCTGAAGGCTATGTACAGCGCCAGATCAGCGGCTGGAGCGAGCGTTATGAAAAAGCCCTGACCCCGGATGCCCCGCGCTGGGAAGCCGTCAAGCAGTGGCTGCAGGCCAAAATGCCGGCAGATCACCCAACCCCGGCCATCGTTCATAACGACTACCGCTTCGACAACGTGATCCTCGACCCCGCCAACCCGATGCAAATCATCGGCGTGCTGGACTGGGAGCTGACGACCCTGGGCGACCCGCTGATGGATCTGGGCAACACCCTCGCCTACTGGATTGAAGCCGGCGACCCGGCACCGGTTCAACTGATGCGGCGCCAGCCCAGCAACGCCCCGGGCATGTTGACCCGCCGCGAATTCGTCGATTACTACGCCGAGCGCACCGGTATTCAGATAGACAACTACGATTTTTACTACGCCTACGGACTGTTCCGTCTGGCAGGTATCGTTCAGCAAATCTATTACCGCTATTACCAAGGCCAGACCCGGGACAAGCGCTTCGCGTCCTTTGTGCAGATGAATGCGCTGCTTGAGCAAATGAGCCTCAACCTCATCCACTCATCCAGCCTCTAACCCCGCGACAACCAGGGAATCAACATGTCCAGGACTCAACTGTTCGACCTTGATGGCAAAATTGCATTTGTTTCCGGAGCCAGTCGCGGCATCGGTGAGGCCATCGCCAAACTGCTGGCCCAACAGGGCGCCCATGTGATTGTTTCCAGCCGCAGGCTCGAAAGCTGCCAGCCGGTGGCTGATGCGATCATCGCCGAGGGCGGCAAAGCCACGGCCATCGCCTGCCATATCGGCGAAATGGAACAGATCACCCGCACCTTTACCCGGATCCGCGAAGAATTTGGCCGCATCGATATTCTGGTCAACAACGCGGCGACCAATCCGCAATTCTCCAACGTCCTGGACACAGACCTGAGTGCGTTCCAGAAAACCGTGGACGTCAACATTCGCGGTTATTTCTTTATGTCGGTTGAGGCCGGCAAGCTGATGCGCGACCACGGCGGCGGCAGCATCATCAACGTAGCCTCCATCAATGGCGTATCGCCGGGCGTGTTCCAGGGGGTCTACTCAATGACCAAAGCCGCAGTCATCAACATGACCAAGGTGTTTGCCAAGGAGTGCGCGCAGTACGGGATTCGCTGTAACGCCCTGCTCCCGGGCCTGACCGACACCAAATTTGCCTCGGCCCTGGTCAGCAATGACGCCATCCTCAAGACCGCACTGCAACAAATCCCGCTCAAACGCGTGGCACAACCCGGCGAAATGGCCGGTGCAGTGCTGTATCTGGCCAGCGACGCCTCGAGTTACACCACCGGCGTGTCGCTGAACGTAGACGGCGGCTACCTCTCATAACCCAACCCCCCCCTGTAGGAGCGAGCTTGCTCGCGAGCTCTTAACCCCCAAAAGCTCGCGAGCAAGCTCGCTCCTACAGACCCAAGGCAATAATCCAGTTCCACCAGTTTATATTTCGGAATATTTATTCCATTAATAGCCCTCCCTGAACATAACAATTCAAAGGATCCAGGCTATGCGTGCACTTGGTATTGGTTTGATTGGCACCGGTTTTATGGGCCGGGCCCATGCGCTGGCGTTTCGTAATGTCAGCGCGGCGTTTGAACTGCCGGTGCAATTGCACCTTGCAGCCCTGGCCGATGCAGACGCCGAACGCGCACAACATTGCGCAAACGCCTGGGGCTTTGCCCGCGCCCATGGCGACTGGCAACAGCTGATCACCGACCCGGCCGTGGACATTGTCGCCATCACCACCCCCAACCACCTGCACTTCCCCATGGCCATGGCCGCCATCGCGGCAGGCAAAGCGGTGTATTGCGAAAAACCCCTTGCGGTCAGCCTGCAACAGGCCGAGCACATGCACCTCGCCGCCAGAGTCGCAGGCGTGGTCACACGAGTGGGTTACAACTATCAACACAACCCGATGCTGGTGCTGGCAAAACAGATGATTGAGCGCGGCGACCTGGGCCGCATCATCAGTTTTCAGGGCGAGTTCAGCGAAGACTTCATGGCCGATCCGGCGCAGCCTTGGTCATGGCGCTGCGAGCCGGGTCATGCCGGCGGCGCCCTGGCCGACTTGGGCAGCCATCTGCTGGCCATGGCGCGCTACCTGGTGGGGGATGTTCAAGCTGTGTGCGCCGACAGCCAGACCGTGCACCCGCAACGCCCGGCCAGCCGCGACAGCCGCGAACTGCGCGACATCCTGATCGACGACCAGACCCACGCCCTGCTGCGCTTTTGCAATGGCGCGCGGGGCACGTTCAGCAGCAGCTGGCTAAAGCACGGTTACAAGAACCACCTAAGTTTCGAGATCAGCGGCACCCGCGGCACCCTTAAATTCGATCAGGAGCGCCTGAATGAACTGCACCTGTGCAAAGCCGGCCAGGCAGGCTTTGAACGGCTTCTGGCGGGGCCGCAATTACCCGGCTATGCCGCGTTCAGCCCTGCGCCAGGCCACCAGTTGGGATACAACGAACTGAAAACCCTGGAAGTGCATGCACTGATCCAGGCCTGCGCCGGCAACCCCGCACCGGGCCCCGACTTTGAAGAAGCCTGGCAGGTAGAACGGCTGGCATCGGCCATTCGCGAAGCGGCACTGCAACACCGCTGGGTAACCCTCTAACCCCCCAAAACCTGTAGGAGCGAGCTTGCTCGCGAGCTCTTATAACCGCCAACAGCTCGCGAGCAAGCTCGCTCCTACAGTACATCAGGCATGGCGCAAGGCACTGAAACAACGCTCAGCCTCAAGCACCATCTGTTGAATCACCTCATCGCAACTTTTCAGCTCGCCAATCGCCGCCGCCACTTGCCCGCTGGGCAAGATCCCTTCATCCGGCACCCCGTCCACCATTGAGCGCTGCAACAGCACCGGCTGGTTGGCCGCCATCACGGTCTGCGACAAGGCGCCCGGGTCTTCCTTTACCGACTGGGCAAACACACTGAACATATGCCCCAGGCTCATGCCGGTCTGTTGCTTCCATTGCCAGGCACTGCCCAGCGCAATGCGCAAGCGGCCAAAAGCTCCGGCCTTTTCCAGACGGTTGATAAAGGCGTTTTCGATCATCCGGTGGCGCATCCCGTCCACCGCCAAAGTCACGCGAATCTGCTGCGCATCTTTGACTTTCACATAGCGTTCCAGGGTCGCCAAAGGGGTAGGCGACTCCCGGGTCATCAAAAACCGCGTGCCCATGGCAATCCCGGCCGCCCCGCTGGCCAATGCACCGGCCAGGCCGCGACCGGTGGAATAGCCTCCGGCGGCAATCACCGGCACCTGTACCGCATCCAGTACCTGGGGCAGCAAAATGGTGCTCGGCACCCCGCCGGTATGCCCGCCGCCTTCACCGCCCTGAACCGTGATCATGTCCGCGCCCAACTCAACCGCCTTGAGCGCATGCTTGAGTGCCCCCACCGTCGGAATGCACAGCACCCCGGCCTGCTTGAAGCGCTCAATAGTGTGGCGATCCGGCCCACGCCCATAACTGACGGCACGCAAGCGGTACTCGATCGCCAGGTCCACGCACTGCGCCGCGTTCTCCTGGAACATATGAAAGTTGAGGCCGAAATTACTGCCACCGGTGGCCTCGATCACGCGCTGGATTTCGGCCTCCAGTTGATCGGCAGCGATGGTCGCCCCCGCCAGAAACCCGAAAGCCCCGGCGCGGGTGCTGGCGATCACCAGATTGGCGTCCGACACCCAGCCCATCGCGGTCTGCACGATGGGGTAGCGGCAGCCCAGTGCGTCGGTCAGCGCCGTTTGCAGATACCCACTCATCGACGCTCTCCGGCAGCCGTCTTGTTCGCCTCGATCATGGCCTTGGCGTCGTAGCCACCGAGCTTGTCGCCCGATAGCAGTTCGTTGTGGCTGTGGGCGAAGTGGTGCCAGGCAAATACCGCATCCATCGCCGTGCGCTTGCCCTGCAAATCTTCGACGTGATTGATCGCTTGTTTGGTCAGTGCCAGCCCCATGCGCGGTTGTTTGGCAATGGCCGCTGCCAGCGCATAAGTGCCCGCCTCCAGCGCATCACGACTGAACAGGCGATTGACCATGCCCATCTGATACGCGCGCTCGGCGCTCATGCGGTCGCCGGTAAACAGAAACTCCTTGGCAATGCGCGGGTTCAGCTCGTAGGGATGGGCGAAGTACTCCACCCCCGGAATGCCCATGCGCACCACCGGGTCCTGGAAAAACGCATCGTCGCTGGCCACAATCAGATCACACACCCAGGCCAGCATCAGCCCACCGGCAATGCACGCGCCCTGCACCATCGCGATGGTCGGCTTGGGCACCTCGCGCCAGCGCCGGCACATGCCCAGATACACCTCCTGCTCACGGGCGTACAGGTACTCGCCACCAGGCTTGTTGGTGTGATCCCACCACAGGTGCGCACGCTCAAACGGCTTGTTGATGTCGCGCCCCGGCGTGCCGATGTCATGCCCGGCCGAAAAATGCTTGCCGTTGCCGCGCAGCACGATGACCTTCACGGCATCGTCATTCACCGCCCGGCGAAAGGCATCGTCCAGCGCGTAGGTCATCTGCGAGTTTTGCGCGTTGTTCACCGTCGGCCGATTAAGGGTCAGCGTGGCAATCCCATCCGCCACGCCATACAGCACCGGTTCTTCAGTCTCATACACAGCGGTATCAGCCCGCTGCACAAATTCGCTGTCGCTGTTCATCTGGAGTCCTTGCCTTCAGGCCTGACGAATGCCGGGTGGATTACCCTTGAGCGCGGCTGCGCGATAGTCATGCGGGTCCAGTCGACGGATCAGCGCCAATTGTTCCGGGGTAGGCGCCACGGTCTGCTTGATATCGGCCGCCTTGAGCAGCGGGAAGCCGGTATTGTCCTGCACCTGTTCAAAGCTCACTCCCGGGTGCAGCGAGCGCACCTGAACCGCGTGGTCCGGGCCGCCAAAGTCCATCACACACAGATCGGTGACGATCAGGCGGATGTCCATCAGGTCGCGGCGCATGCCTTCTTCCCAACGCTCTGGCTTGAACCCCACGCCAGACACCATGTCCACTTCACCGGACACAAATGCACGAGTGTTATGGCTCGGCACGAAGAACGAGTTGATGTGGTTGATGCTGTTGCCCGGCAGGCCGCGCACCCCCAGCATGGCCACTTTGGGCTTTTGATAGTCGCCAATGCACGACAGGTTGGTCTGGCCCCAGCGGTCGATCTGGGTCGGCCCGATCATGGCGTGACGCCGTCCGCCCCACACGCACTCAAACACCCGCTCAAACGACAGGTAGCCCGAGTAACGCGGCACATAATCACCACGCGGCCCCAAAGGAACCGGCTCTTCCACCAGAAAGGCCTCGCTGTCGGTCATCAACAGTTCCGGGCTGTGGCTCAGTTTGGCCAGGCTAGCGCCCAGACGCGGGATCACCCCGAGGCCGGAAGCAATCACTTCGCCGTTATCGCGCCAGGCTTCACAGGCGGCCACGATCAACAGTTCGGCAAGGGTAAATTCGCAGGTCGCAGTCATGTTCATACTCCTCAAAACACTGGCAGCGGCAAAGCGCCCAGCCGGTCGGCACCGCCATTGCTGGCCTGGTAGGCGGATTCGCCCGGTGTCACAAACTCTGCGACATAGCCTTGCCAGCCGCCGTCTTCACCGGCACTGGCGCTATAGCGCTTGAGATGACTCATGTCCCAGCCGTAATCGGACGGGCACGACGTCGGGTGTGCGCCAAACGGCGCATGCACCACACCACTGACCAGATAGCGTTCAAAGGTATTGAAGCGGGCCTGGGCGGCATCCAGGCTCAAGCGCTCCTCGATCCTTTCGCACGACACAAAGCACTGCCTGGCGGCACGGGCGAACAGATGGTCAAAATACGGGTCGGGCCCGGTGATCAGGGTGTTGCCCAAGCGGTCCGCGACGTTGACGTGCAAAAAGGCCATATCGAGGTTCAGCGCGGGCATCGCCAGCAGTACTTCACCGTCGTCATAGGGTGACTGCACCTGCTTGATGTCCGGGTTCAGGCGGCTGACATCGGTGGCCAGGCCGCAACGGGTCGGCAAAAACGGCAAACGCATGCCGGCGGCCCGCAGGCCCCACTGCAGCATGCCTTCATCCAGCTCCATCAACTCCAGCTCACCGGCCTCGCGCGCCTTGCGAAAGTAGGCTTCCAGCGGGATTGCATCGAGGGTGGCAAAACCGAACACCAGCTTTTTGACCTTGCCGGCCGCACAGAGCATGCCCACTTCAGGGCCGCCATACGCGACCACGGTCAGGTCCTTGACGTCCGAGCGCAGGATCTCGCGCACTATTGCCATCGGCTTGCGCCGTGGCCCCCAGCCGCCAAAGCCGATGGTCATGCCGTCACGCATTTGGCCGACCACGTCTGCCGCTGTCATTTGCTTGTTCATGGGTTACTCCTTTACCGGTCTGTTACTGCTGGCCGACTGAAAAATCGTGGCCCCACAGGCTGACCCGGGTGAATTCAAAAGCGCTGTGGTCTTGCCAATCCACCAGCAAGCCGCCATAGCCGTACTCCAGGTCAAAGCCTGAAGGGGTTTTCATATAAAACGAGGTCATGCGGTCGTTCAGGTGCTGGCCCAGCGTGGCCGACAGCGGCACGTTGTGCGCCAGGTGCCGGTCATGGGCACGGCCCACCTCGGTCATCGACTCGACCTCGACCATCACATGCACGCAGCCGGACGGCACCGGGTACTCGGCCAGGGCCAGGCTGTGGTGACGGCTGTTTTTGCAATGCAGGAAGTGGATACGGATCGGCGGCGCCGACGGGTCGGGCCGGAAGTTGAAAATGTCCGACAACTCGAAGCCCAGTACGTCCTTGGCAAAGGCCAGGGTGGCATCGAAGTTGGTTGCAGGCAGAACGGTGTGCCCCAGGCCCATATCACCTGTGATGAACCCCGGAACCCCTTGCGGGGAAACAAAGGTCTGGCAATCGGAGCGATGGCCCCAGCTCAGTTCATGGCGGTTGCCCGAAGGGTCGGTGACGTGCAGCAATGCTTGCACACCGCGTTGATCGCATTGCTCGGGGGTACCCGGGCGCCAGCTGACATCGGCCTGATCCAGGGTTTCGATAGCGGCATTGAATGCCTTCTCATTGGCCAGCTCCCAGCCGGATGCCAGATAGCGTGACTCACCGCCAGGCACGATCAACATCCGGAACGGGCGTTCGTCCATCTTCACGTACAAACCGCCAGCGGGTGCTGCAGTGACCATCATCCCGAGCACATCTTCGGCATAACGCTGCCACTGTACCGGGTCGGCGGACTCTGCAACGAAGTAGCTCAAACCACGAATGTCGATCATGTGCCTGCTCCTCAAAGCCTGTATTTGTTGGCTTGGAGCAGTATGGGAAGGAAGGTTGCCGGGCTCATCGTCCGTTGAGACTAAAGCCATTGGCGACACTGCATAACCGCAACGCCTCTACACCTCATATCTGTAGGCGCGAGCTTGCCTCGCGAGCTTTTCTACCGCTAACAGCTCGCGAGGCAAGCTCGCTCCTACAGGGCATCACAGGTAACGCGGGGATTACATATACAGAATCACCAGTTCATTGATCACTGACGGCCGCTCGCTGCCCAGCACGTGGGTGTTGAGTTCAAGGGTCAGTTGGGTGCCGCTTTTAACCCGTTCCACGCGCTTTACCCGCGCCCGTGAATGAATGATCGAGCCTGCCGGCACCGGCGCCGGAAAGCGCAAACGGTCCGAGCCGTAATTGACCATATTGCTGAAACCGGTGATCTCATAATCCAGCTTCAATTGCATGCGCGACTGCAATATCTGCACCAGCGCTCCATGGGCAATGGTGCCGCCAAACGGGCTTTGCTTGCGGGCCCGTTCCGGGTCAGTGTGAATCCAGTAGTCATCCCCCGACAGCAGGGCAAAGGCGTCGATCAAACCCTGATCAACCACAATCTGGTTGCTCCAGGGGCTGAACGTATCGCTGACCAGCGCTTGCAACGCCGCTTCGTCATCCAGTGCAATGTGGCGTACCGACGGCGCTGCAACCGCAGGCTGCTCGACTGCCGCCGGCAAGGTCTTCAGGGCCTGCGGGTCTTTATCCAGCCCGGTAAAGCGCAACAGCCGCGTCCCCTTGGCGTCCACCTCGGCGAACACCGGCTGCAGACGCATGCCGATCTTGACTTCAGACTCGTCCAGACCCACCAGATTGCTGTTGATCCGTACCCCTTGAGCCAGCTCGATCACCGCCAGCATTTGCGGCATTTCATCGGCAAAGTCCGGCAGGGTGGCGATGCGCGTCACGGTAAAGCTGTACAACGTCGCCTCCCCGTTAACTTCACGCCAGGTCAATTCATGGGCCAGGCATTGCGGGCAATGCCTGCGCGGGTAAAACACCCAGTGGCTGCATTGATTGCATTGCTGAATCAACAGGCGCTCGGCCTTCAGGCCTTCCCAGAACGGTGCAGAAATCTCGGTCGGGACCGGCATTGGTTTGTTGTTCGACATCGGATTCATGCTCCCTGAAGTATCAATGCGCCCTGCTCACTCATCACCCCGCCGGTGCCTGACACGTACACCGTGTCGCACTGTGCAAGCTGACGCTCGCCTGCTTCCCCGGCGATCTGGGTAACTGCTTCAATCACTTGCGACATACCGCCGGCAGAACCGGCCTGGCCAAAGCTGAGCTGGCCGCCGTGGGTGTTCATCGGGAAATCGCCACGCCAGGTCAGGTCGTGCTCGCGGACAAAACTCATGCCTTCGCCCTTGGCGCAAAAACCCGCGTCCTCCAGCGTCAGCAAGGCGGTGATGGTGTAGCAATCGTAGATTTGCACGGCATCCACATCCGCAGGCTTGAGCCCGGCCATGTCGAACGCCCGGCGCGAAGCAGGACCGATTGGCGTTTGCACCATGTCGGCGGCATAGGACGGCGATTTGAAGGCCAGATGCTCACCGAAACCGGTGATATACGACGGCCGTTTGCGGGCGCGGGCAGCCACTTCCTTTGACGCGATAATCAGCGCCGCACCGCCTGCCACCGGCATCACGATCTCCAGTACATGCAGCGGATCGGCCACTTTCTTGCTTGCCAGCACTTGCTCAATGGTCAACGGTTGACCGTAAAACATCGCTTGCGGGTTGTACTGCGCGTTAGTGCGCTGATCGACAGCGATTTTGGCCAGCGCTCGCGGGTCGTAGCCATATTGCGCGGCGTACCGCTGGGCAATCATGGCGTAGCCGGTGTTCTGGCCCATGTGCCCGTAAGGCAAGTCGAACTCGGCTTCGGGCGCACCAAAGGCCGTGCTGTGGCCGCCGAAGCGCATGGCCCGGGCCATCCAGCTCGGATCTTCATCCGGGCCCATTGGCGCCATGCGCGCAGGCAAGACACAAAGCACCGCCTGGCACAGCCCCAGTTCGATCGCCGCTGCAGCGCGCCAGACCATGCCCACCGAGGTGCAGCCGCCAAGGTCGACGACTTCGGCAAAGTTGAGGCGCAAACCCAGGTATTCGGCAGCCATGGCTGGCACGAACACCGAGGCCTCATGAAATTGCGGGCCGTTGATCACCAGCCCGTCGAGGTCCGAGGCTTGCAAACCGGCATCGCGCAAAGCTTGCGCGGCCAGATCTGCAACTTGCTCCAGATGGAACATGCGCGGCGCCGTGGCGTATTTTTCCGGTTTGTACTGAGCGCTGCCGACAATGGCCGCGTGACCTTTAAGACCCATAGGTTTCTCTCTTTTATCGGTTCATCAAACGTTGTAGTCGCTGCCGAAGGCTGCGATAGGGCCGCAGGACCTTCGTTTTAGCGGGGCTGCTGCGCAACCCATCGCAGCCTGCGGCAGCGACTACCTTTAGAACGTGTACTTCATCGAGAACGTGGCGTAGTCACGGTCTGCCAGCGGACGGTAAATCGGGTCAGGTGAGCCCAGATACGCGATGTACTTGAACGACATTTCCAGGTTGCTCAGGTACTTGAAGGTGGTACCCGCACTCAGGCGGCGGTCACCGGCGACCCCGGCGATAGTCCCGGACATGGGCGCCGCACCGCTGAACACGTCAGAGAAGGTAAACGGCACCTCAAGGTCCCAGCCCTGGAACACCCCCGGATAACTGAACGACGCACCCACGGTGTAAGCGCTGGAAGAACGGGTTTTCCAGGCTGAAGAGGTTTTGTAGGTGTAGTCATTGGACGGCTGAATCGCCCCTGCATACGCTGGAGCAATTGGCAGGCCCAACAGGTTCGGGGCACCTGATACATCGTCCACATCATCCACACGCACCGTAACGATTTCACCGGTCAGCGTGGTCTGGCTGGCCCACGGCCTGTCACCCAGAATTCGCATGGCCGATAACTGCATCTGCTGGCCCTTGCCCCGGGTCGGCACTGGCCCCAGGCCGGTATTGACCATCACCGGGGCACCGTCACGGTAAGACCATTCGGCACCCAGCTGGTACTCACCCAACTTGGTGGTAGCACTGATACCCGTCAGTTTGATGTCTTCAAAATACTTAACTTTGTAGCCGTTGGTGGTGTACGCGTACTGCCCGTTGCCCAAGGCCAGGGGTTGATAGCCAACCAGAGCCGTGGCCGGGTTTTTGTCGTGATACACCACATGGAACAGCGACAGTTCAAGGTCGGTAGTGGGACGGAAGCGGATTTGAGCACCCCACTGGCCGCTGTTGCGCGGCTCGTCCGTACCCTGGTAATTAATCCGCGAGCCGTTGGCCCCGAGGATGAATTCGCGTCCGGGACCAATCACGTCAGAGGTCGACAGGTAACTGCCCACTGGCGGCAATTCGGTGCCCTTCCACTCGTACTGCACATAGCCGCCCAGAGTGATTTTCGGGTTTATCCGGTAAGACGCCGAGAACTGCCCCACCGGCAGCAGCACTTCCTTGACCTCAACCCCTGGCTGCGCCGCCTTGACTGCGTCGGAGGGGTTTTGCACCCCGTTCACGCCCGGGTAGTAAAGGCTCTCGCCCCACGACTCGATATGCCGCCCGGCCTTGACGTCAAGCATGGTGTCGTTTTCAAAACGCCAGCCGCCGAACACATAAGCGTCGAGCAAGCGCGTGCGGCCACCGCTGTAATACTTGGTGTCGCTGGTGAATTCGTCGTTGCTCCCGGTTTTGTTGACCGTCGACGGCGAGTTGTTGTCGTTGGAGCGGTGATACACATCGTCGTAAAACGTACTGGCGCGCACTACGGCACCGTAGTTGTCCTTGCGCAGGATCATCTCGCCCAGTGCGCCCACACGGTTGGTGGTGAGGCTGTGCTGATCAAAGTTACGGTTCGGGTCATCGACGTTGATCCCCATCAACCTGCTGCTGGGGTCCCCCAGACGCATGCCGATGCCATAACTGGTGGTCACCGACCAGTCGATGGTCGTGCCGTCTTCAAACTCAATAGTGTCCCCAGCCCACACCGGGCTGGTGACCAGCGCGACGGCAACCGCCAGGCCGGTGACCTGAAAACTGTGCCCAAGACATTTATTGTTATTTTTATTGATCACTCTGCCTCTCCTGATTAGCGACCCGGTGGTCGCGTCGATGGGTTCAAGCGTCATTGCGTTTGCGGCGCCTATGCCCCTGCTCATAACAACTGAAGCGGGTCGAACTTCACGACTCCTGTCCGGGCCTGCGAATAGCGATGCAGCCCTCCCTGTTCCTCACGAACGAGCGCCCCCTCGGCCATAAGGTAATTGGCGTGCGCCAACGTCTCCCCAACTGCCATCAGCTCGTCAAAACGACCTGACAGCTTTTTAAACAGCACCCCCATCATCTCCAGCGCCGTAAGCGGTTGCGCACAGGCGTCGAGCAGTTGCTGCAAGTGGTTCAGATGGTGGTCACGCAGTTGGTCCAGGCGCAGATGCAGGTTAAAAAACGGCCGTTCATGGGCCGGCAACACCAGCACGCTGTCGGGGATGACCCGCAACCGTTCGATGGATTCCAGCCAGTCACGCAGCGGGTTGGCCTCAGGCTCGATGACATACACCGCAATGGTCGAAGTGATGCGCGGCAACACTTGATCGCCCGAAATCAGCAGGCCGTCATCAGCGGCATACAGGCACGCGTGCTCGGGCGAATGACCACTGCCGACCACTACCTGCCAGCGCCGCCCGCCAATGGTCAGCTCGCTGCCATGACTCAACCGGGTGAACCCGGCGACCAACTGCGGCCGAAAATGTTCGCCCTGGATCAGCGGCAACAACGAAGCCGTGCGCTCAGCACTGAAACCGGCCTTTTGATAAAAATCGACAAACGCCCAATCGGGTGTCTTCGCCCTCGGCGGGCCATGGTGCAGTGCTTCAAACTCGCCATGGGTCATCAGTACCGGGCAACGAAAACGCTCGGCCAGCCAGCCGACCACACCGGTGTGATCGCTGTGGTAATGGGTACAGATCACCGCCTTGAGCGCCAAGCCCTGGAGCACCTCGACAAACACCTGCTCCCAGACCGCCCGGCATTGATCGCTGTTCAGGCCGGTATCGACCGCCACCCAGCCATCGCCATGGCGCAACAGGTACAGGTTGATATGGTCCAGGCCAAAGGGCAGCGGCATGCGCAGCCAGAACACGCCCTCGGCCACCTCCTGTACCTGCCCGTTGGCCGGTGCCTGCGGCCACGGGTAGCGTAAGCCGTCACGCCATTCGTGGCCCTGGCCGTCGATATCACTCATGGCTGTGGCCAGCAAAAGGTGCCAGTCCAGCCCGTGCCAGCACTTGCAGCGAATAAGGCTGATAGGTGCGGGTACTTTCGTCACGCACAAACAGCGGGTCGGCAAACAGCCCCGGCGCATAGCCCTGACGCTGCAAATCAACCTTGCGCAACTTGAAGGTGCTGGTCATGTCGGCGGTTGCCGACACCCGTACAAACATCGGCGCGGCGTAACGCGGCAAGCGCGCTTCGGTCAGGTCATAGAACGCCTGGGGATCAAAGGTATGCCCGGGCTGCATCAGGATCGCCGCCATGCCTGCCCGGCCTTCATGCTCCGGCACTTGCACGCCATACACGTTGATCAACTCAAGCCCCGGCAAGTCACTGAGGGTGCCGGCGACTTCCAGCGTGGAGACGTTTTCACTTTTCCAGCGGAAGGTATCGCCAATCCGGTCGACAAAATAGAAATAACCATCGTCGTCATAACGCAACAGATCCCCCGAACTCCAGTAGGCATCCCCGGCCTGGAACACATTGCGGCGGATCTTGCTTTCGCTGGCAGCGGCGCTGGTATAACCCTCGAAGCGCCCTCCGCCGATTTGCGGATGATCGACAATAAAGCCCATCGCCTCGCCCACTTCTCCCGGCTTGCAGAGCTGGTAAAAGCCATGCTCGTCCCGCGGATGGGTATCGCTTTCGACGTCATAGCGCACCAGCCGCAGATTGGTCCGGCTCCAGTCCGGCACCCGGCCGCACGAGCCCACGTAGTTGTCGACGTTGATCAGGTTGGCGTTGGCCTCAGTGGCACCCCAGCCTTCAAATACCTGGATCGGGCCGAAGCGCTCAAGCCAGCGCTGCCATGACTCAGCCGTCAGACCGGCACCGAGCATGTAGCGCAAACTGTGTTCGCGCTCCCCGGCCACCACGGGCTGGTTGAGCAAGTAGCGGCAAATTTCGCCGATGTACTGGAACACCGTGATGTGGTTGCGGCGCACGTCCTGCCAGAACTCACGCACACTGAACTTGCGCCTGACCACGATGCTTGCACCCACGCGCAGTGCGGTAGAGGTCACCGAGGTCGCCGCTGCACCGTGGTAAAGCGGCAGGCAGCAATAGAACACGTCGGCGGCGGTGGCGCCCATGGTGACTTCCATCACGTCACCCGAGGACATCCAGCGCATATGGCTGTAGCGCGCAGCCTTGGGCAAACCGGTGGTGCCCGAGGTAAAAATCAGCAACGTGGTGCTTTCAGCCGTAATCGCGGCGCGCACTTCACGGGGAAAAGGGGTTGGCGCAGCTTGGGCAATCTGCTCGCTGAGGCTCTGGTCGACACAGGCCGGTAACACGCGATCGTGTGGATTCTCAAGGTCTTCAATCAGCCACCAGGGCACACCCGGCAAGCCGTCTGTAGCCAGCAGGTTGTCCAGACACTCCTCACCCACCACCACGGCCTTGGCATCAGTGGTCTGCAGCGCATGCACCAGCGGCTTGCCATTGACCTGGGTGTTGATAAACGCCACCACGGCGCCAAGCTTGACCAGACCGAACCAGCAGAAGAAAAACTGCGGCCGGTTTTCCATGGCAATCGCGCACACATCACCGGGGCGCAGACCCTTGTCGTAAAACACGTGGGCCATGCGGTTGGCCTGCGCGTCGACCTGGGCATAGCTATACACATCAGTGCCGTAGATCAAAAAAGGCTGATCCGGGAAACGCTGTGCCTGGGCCTCAAGACGATCGGCCAGGGTGTACAGGTCTGCCGGCTTGATCTGTGCGCTGGCGGCCGAGCGCAGGTCCAGCAATTGCTGGGTCTGTTCCCGCGGCACGGGCAGTTGCCGGGTTGCCCCGAGCGTGCTGAAACGCGACATATCGTTCATGGCGCCACCGTTTCGCACTGCGGGTAATCGCTGTAGCCTTCAGGCCCCGGCGAATACAGGGTTTTGCGGTCGAAGCGGGCCAGTGGCAACCCCTTGCGCAGACGCTCGACCAGGTCCGGGTTGGCAATAAAATGCCGGGCAAACGATACCGCCTCACCCTGCCCGGCCTGCAAGGCCGCCTCGGCCGAGGCGCCGTCAAAACCGTCGTTCAAAATAAGCCCGCTGCTGCAATGACGCTGCGCCAGGGCGAAGGCATCCAGCTCGGGCAGGGGCGAGCGCATGATGTGTACATACGCCAGATTCAACGGCTCGGCCGCCCGGCACAGGGCTTCGGCGGTGACCAGCGGGTCTTCGTCGCTGATGTCATTGAACGGGTTGCCCGGGCACAGGCGCAGCCCCACACGCCCGGAACCGATGGCCGAGGCCATGGCTGCCAGCACTTCGGCAGGGAAGCGCACGCGGTTTTGGGCACTGCCGCCATAACGGTCTTCGCGCAGGTTGCTGCCCGAGGCCATGAACTGCATCGGCAAATAGCCGCTGGTGCAGTGCAACTCCACGCCGTCAAAACCCGCTTCACGGGCATTCAAGGCCGCCTGACGGTACTCCCCGATCACCTCGGCGATGTCTTGCAGCGACATGACCTGAGGCTCGTCGCTGTCCACCAGCCCGGCCTGATCGGTAAACAATTGAGTGCGTGCGCGCAATGCCGACGGTGCCACGGTTGCAGCACCTGCGGGTTTGTTCTGGGCGCAGGAAGCCCGGCCTACGTGCATCAACTGCAGCACGATCAGGCCGCCTTCGGCGTGCACGGCATCGGTCACCGCTTTCCAGGCTGCGATCTGTTCGGCGTTGTAGATAGCCGGGGTGCGGCAGTAGCCCAGGCCACTGGCGCTAGGCGCGGTACCTTCGGCCACGATCAGCCCGGCCGAAGCGCGCTGACGGTAGTACTCGACCATCTCTGCGGTCGGCACCCCGTGCTGATCGGCACGGCTGCGGGTCATGGGAGCCATGACGATCCGGTTGGCCAGTTCAAGCTCACCCAATCGTACGGGTTCAAACAAAATGCTCATAACGGGCTCCTTAGCGCACGCGAATTTTCGGTGCGCCAGCCCCACGGCGCAGGGTGGCAAGAAACTGTTCGACCGGAGCGGCGCTGGCCACTTGCGGCAACTGATCCTTGTCCGGGCGATTGGCCCAGAACTCGGTCCAGGACGGGAACAGGTCGTGGAATGTACCGGCGTAGGGTGCACGCCCCGGCCAGCGCATCTTTTGCGTGCCGATCGGCGGCTTGTTGAGGTCGCTGGCGTACCAGTAGCACGGCAAGCGGCGGCGGAAATACCAGCGGCCCTGCATGCGCTCGTAGTCATCCCAATAAAGCATTTGCATGGTCACCCACTCGGGGCCGGTCTCGTGCTCGTTCTTGGAATACACCACGCCCACCGCATGGTCAGGGTCAGTGAACTCAATCAGGTGCTGGCCCAGGTGGTGCGAGGTGCCGTGGAACTGGTCGCGCAGCGTGTCGTCGACCCAGGCTTTGAGATGCGCGCGCCCGGTTTTTTCGCGACCGACACGGATGTCTTCGGCAAACAGATTGACGTGGGCATCGAGGTCGCGCATATCCAGCGACAACGAATATTTGCCGGCCAGCTGACGGATTTCATCAATCGACTCCAGTCGGTCAAGGCGGGCAAGCAAGGCGTTCTGTTCCATAAAAGTGTCCTTATTCCAAAACCGTGTACAGCTCGCTGCTGCGCCCGCCATCGACCGGCAAGCTGGCACCGGTGATGTACGAGGCTTCATCGCTGGCCAGAAACAGAATGGCGTTGGCCACTTCTAGCGGCTGGCCGACACGCTTGAGCGGGATCAGTTTTTCGGTATTCACCCGGGTCTTGTCGTCAGTCAGCATGCCGGCGGTGGCCGGGGTTTCGACGATGCCGGGAATCACCACGTTGCAGCGGATGTTGTGGCTGGCACCTTCACTGGCGGCGGCGCGGCTGAAGTTGATCACCGCGGCCTTGGCCGCTGAATAACCGGCCATCCAGGGCGTGCCGAACAGCCCGCAGATCGAGGCAATGTTGATAATCGAACCGCTGCCCTGGGCACGCATCAGGCCCATTGCCGTGCGGGTACCCCAGAACGTGCCGTCGACCGTGGTGGCAAAGTTGGAATGCCAGTCGGCGGTGGAGGTGCTGTCAATCGCGCCCCAGCTATAGGCCATGGCGTTATTGACCAGAATGTCCAGCCGGCCATTGCGTTCGGCGGCGGCGCCAATGGCACCGACATAGGCGGCCTCATTGCTGACATCGGCCACCGCACATTCAGCACGGCCACCGGCATCGCGAATCTGTGCCGCTACGGATTCCAGCGGCTCGATGCGTCGACCGCAGAGCACCACCAGCGCGCCCTCCTGGGCAAACCGCAATGCGGTTGCCGCCCCGATGCCCGAACCTGCGCCAGTGATAAATGCAACCTTGCCTTGTAAACGAGTACCCATGCTCTGCTCTCCCCTGTCTGTGCCAGCCATCAGATAAACGCCATGCCGCCGTTGACCGCGAGGTTTTGCCCGGTGATAAAGCCGGCGTCGTCACTGGCCAGAAAGGCTGCAACCCGGGCGATTTCATCGGTTTCACCCATGCGGCCCAGAGGGATGGCCTTGAGCATGCTTTGCATCCAGTCATCGGGGATGCCGGCCATCATCGGGGTGTTGGTCGGGCCGGGAACGATGGTGTTGACGCGAATGCCATTGCCGGCCAGCTCGCGGGCCATGCTGCGGGTCAGCCCCATCACTCCGGCCTTGGCCGCGCAGTAGTGGCTTGGACCTTCGCCGGTCAGGGCCGAGGTGCTGGAGATATTGATCACCACACCCGGGGTGGCCGCCTTGAGCATCAGCTTCACGGCTTCACGACTGCAGAAAAAAGTACCAGTCAGGTTGACCCCGATCACCCGCTGCCAGTTTTCGTCCGGCGTCTGGGCGAATGCATCAATGGAACCGATACCGGCGTTATTGACCAGAATGTCGAGGCTGCCAAAGCGCGCCTGGACCGCAGCCATGGCAGTGGCGACCGAGTCGCTGTCGGCCACGTTGCAACACACAGCCAGCGCCTTGTCGCCAAGCCCTTCGATGCTCTGGTTTGCGGCATCGAGATTGATATCTGCCGCTACTACCACAGCGCCCTGTTCGGCGAAATGGCGCACAATCGCCCGCCCCATGCCTTGTCCTGCACCGGTCACAAACGCAACTTTATTCAACAACTTCATGGTGTTTCTCCCGCCTGCCAGATGTCGGCCGCCCGTAAGCCCTGGGCGGTGTATGGGGCAATCATTGACTGCGGGAAAAAGCTGAACATCGTCCGATGGGACTAAGCATTGAACCCGTTGCAGCGGGCCAGCCCACACAGCTGGTCTGAATGGACGATGTCCCTGGCGACGGGTTCGTGGAATAACTCGCTCACTAGAACAAAACCGGGAGAACCCGTCGTGTCGATAACTTTGCGTCCCACCTGGCGAACTCACTACGCGTTAGGCGTACTGGCTGCCATCTATGTTTTCAACTATATCGATCGGCTGCTGATGGCCATTTTGATCGAGCCGGTCAAGGCCGAATTCGGTATTTCCGACACCGGCATCGGCCTGCTCTCGGGCGTGACGTTCGCGGTGTTCTACACCGTGTTCGGCTTTCCGCTGGGGCGCCTGTCCGATCGCATCGGGCGCAAACCGGTGATCGCGCTGAGCTGTATCGCCTGGAGCGTAATGACCATGTTCTGTGGTTTCGCCGCCAGTTTCATGATGCTGGTGGTGGCCCGGATCGGGGTGGCTATCGGCGAAGCCGGCGGCACTGCGCCGTCGATGGCCATGGTCTCCGACCTGTACCCGCCGGAACGCCGCTCCACGGCGCTGTCGGTGCTGATGCTGGGTTCAAGCCTGGGGGCGATTTTCGGCCTGGGCCTGGGCGGCTGGATCGCCCAGCACTATGGTTGGCGGTTCGCATTTATCGTCATCGGCGCACCGGGGATTTTTCTCGGCCTGTTGTTGATGTTCACCGTACGCGCGCCCAAGCCTGCGCAACTGGTCAAGTCCAATCAAGTGGCGCAAGCACACTGGGCGGTGACGGTGCGCGAACTGTTCCAGACGCCTTCGTTTCTATGGATCGTGCTCACTGGCGGCTCGGCGGCCATTGCCGGTTATGCCATCGGTACCTGGAGCCCCAGCTTTTTGATCCGCTCCCACGGCCTGAGCCTGCAGGACGCCGGGCTGCTGGCGGGCGTTGCGGGCGGTGCAGGTGCCACCTTCGGCACCCTGACCTGCGGCATTTTGTGTGACCGCCTGGCCCGCCGCGACAAAGGCTGGCAAATCGGTGTGCCACTGCTCGGCACACTCATCAGCATCCCTTTTGGCCTGGCGTATTTCCTCTGGCCGACCGGTACTGCGTTCCATGTAGGCACTACACCCGTACCCACTGCATTCCTCTTCTACGGCGTATTCAGCTTCTTCGGGACCTGGTGGGCAACACCCTGCCTGGGCGCCATTTCGCACCTGTTCCCGGCCACCCGCCTGGCGCAGGCCACTGCGATTTTCGTGATGGCCATGACCTTGCTCGGAGTGGGCGTCGGCCCGCTACTGATCGGCATGCTCAGCGACGGCTTTGCCCACACCCTGGGTAACGAAGGTCTGCGCTATGCACTGGCGTCCTGTATCTCGCTGCTGGTACTGGCCTCGATATTTCTGGCCATGGCGTTGCCGCGTTATCGCAACCATTTGAACAACACCCCTGCCCCTACGCCCCTGGCCGTAGCGGTCAGTGCCTGAATTTCCGGAGATAGAGTGATGACTGAACAAGACCTGCCACTGCCCGTTGGCCACTTCGTGACACTGGATAGCGGCCTGCGCCTGCACTTTCTCGATGAAGGCAGCGGCCCGGTAGTGCTCTGGCTGCACGGCAGCGGCCCGGGTGCCAGTGGCTACAGCAACTTCAAAGGCAACTACCCGCAATTTGTCGCCGCCGGCTTTCGCAACCTGGTGGTGGATTTACCGGGCTTCGGGCGCTCCGACAAACCTGAAGACGCGCAATACGACCTGGACTTTTTCGTTAACGCGATATCGGGTTTTCTCAAGGCGGTGGGTGTCAAGCGCGCCACCCTGCTTGGCAACTCCCTGGGCGGTGCAATTGCCCTGGGCCTGGCGCTGGCCGAGCCCGAGCGGGTCGAGAAGCTGATTCTGATGGCCCCCGGCGGCGTCGAAGATCGAGAAACCTACTTCAAGATGGTCGGTATTCAGCGCATGGTCGAGCTGTACAACGCCGGGCCACTGGGCATCGAACAGATGCGCCGGATCATGAGCCTGCAACTGTTCGACAGCTCGCAACTGGAAGACAGTCTGCTGGCCGAACGCGTGGCCGTGGCCGTGCACCAGCCGCGCAATCTGTTCACCACCATGATGGTGCCGAACATGACCGAGCGCCTTGAAGAGCTGCAAGTGCCGATCCTCGGTTTCTGGGGCTCTGACGACAACTTCAACCCGGCCAGCGGCGCGCTCAAAGTACTCAAGCATGCACCGAACGCGCGCTTTATCATGCTCAACCGCTGCGGCCACTGGGTCCAGGTTGAGCACCGTGAGTTGTTCAACAAGGCGTGCCTGGACTTCCTGAAAAACTGAACAGGCAACATTGACGGCGGCCTGCGGGTCGCCCTCAGCCCTTCTTATCCCGCTCGGACTGAAAAACAACAATGACAAAATTCTCTCAGTTGCTGGCACCCGGTCGCATTGGTTCAATCGAACTGCGCAACCGCATCATCATGGCGCCCATGGGCTCCAACTATGCCGAAGCCGATGGCCACTGTGGCGAAAGGATTCAGGCCTACTACGAAGCCAGGGCCCGAGGCGGTGCAGGACTGCTGATCATGGGCGTGTGCTCGGTGGCGTTTCCGGCGGGCACCGCAGAGCCGTTCCAGGTCGGTGTGTCCAGCGATGACTTTCTCCCGGGCCTGAGCCGCCTGGCCGAGCGCGTCCACCGCCACGGCGCGAAAATCGCCATGCAGTTGCAGCACGCGGGCAAGACCTCGGTTCGCGATATGGCCGAAGGCCGGCAACTGTGGGTACCGTCGGTGCCACCGGTGCTGCAAAGCGACATGATGGCGGCCCTCACACCCGAGGAGCTGGCCAACTTCGTCAGCTCCATGAAGCGCCGCGCCGAAGGCTCACCGATCCGCGTAATGGACAGTGCCGACATTGCGCAAATGATTGACTGGTTTGCCGGCGCGGCCGATCGCGCCAAACGCGCCGGTTTCGACGGGGTTGAGCTGCACGCCGCCCACGGCTATATCATCGCCGGCTTTCTGTCGGGCTATTACAACCAGCGTGACGACGAATACGGCGGGTCGCTGGAAAACCGCGCCCGGCTGCTGCTGCAGATCATTGCCGCGGTGCGGGCCAAAGTCGGTGCGCAATTTGGCGTATGGCTGCGTCTGGACGCCGAAGAGCTGCATACCCCCGGCGGCATCAGCCTGGATGACGCCAAGGCGGTGGCGCGCATGGCCGAAGCCGCAGGCGTGGATGCGGTCAGTGTGTCCGCCAGTGCCCGGATTACCAGCGGAGTGGTGTTTACCGAAGCCCCGCTGGTGCATAAGCCCGGCGGGTTCATGGAGTGGACGGCGGCTATCAAGCGCAGTGTGCAGATACCGGTGATTGCCGTAGGCCGTATCGAGCCGCAAGCCGGTGAGGCCGCCCTGAAGCGCGGCGACTGCGACTTTATCGCCATGGCCCGCAAGCTGCTGGCCGATCCCGAGCTCCCGAACAAACTGCTCAATGATCAGGAAAACACCATCCGCCCGTGCATCTACTGCTACGTGTGTGTGAGCCAGATTTTCATCAATGAGCGGGTCAAGTGCGCGGTCAACCCCATGACCGGGCATGAATTCGAATACGTCATCAGCCCCGCCGCCACCCCCCGGCACATTGCGGTAATCGGCGCCGGACCGGCCGGTATGGAGGCCGCCCGTATCGCCGCCCTGCGCGGACACCGGGTAACCCTGCTGGAACGCAGCGACCGGCTGGGCGGCACCTTGTTCTTTGCCGGGCTGGCCTACGCCGAAAACGCCCGCCTGCTGGACAACCTCAAGGTCCAGGTGCAGCAGTCTTCGATTGATATCCGCCTCAACACTGTGGCCAGCCCTGCCCTGCTCCGCGACCTGGGCGCCGATCAGGTGCTGGTGGCGGTCGGCGCCGAACGCGCGGCGCCGGACATCCCCGGCGCCGATCAGGACCACGTCTGGAGCGGTGACGAACTGCGGCGCTTGATGACCGGCGACCGCGCGGAAGAAATTGCCAAACGTAAATTGTCCTTCACCCAGCGCACCCTGATGAAAGCCGGGAGCCTGGCGGGCGTCACCGACAGCAGTGAAGCCATGCAAAAGCTGTCACGGGTATGGATGCCCCTGGGCAAGCGCGTAACCATCATCGGCGGCGGTCTGGTTGGCCTGGAACTGGCGGAGTTCCTGATTGCCCGCGGGCGCCAGGTGACCGTGCTCGAAAGCGGTACCCATCTTGGCCGCGAACTGGCGATTGTGCGCCGCTGGCGAGTACTGCACGAGATACGCGTGCATGGCGGCCAGTTGCTCACCGGGGCCAGTGTCACGGCCATTGAAGGCAACCGCGTACGCTATCAACTGGCAGATGGCGGCACAGGACAGAGCGAGGCCGACTCAGTGGTACTGGCCATTGGCGCGCAACCCGACACCCGCTTGCTCGATGAACTGACCCGCGCCGGTTTACCTGCCAGCAGCATTGGTGACTGCCACAGCATTGGCTATATCGAAGGCGCAATCAGTGCCGGACACAAGGCCGGTCGCGAAGCCTGAACACGCCGGGGGCGGCATCCCGCCCCCGGCATTGATCTGTTCTACCTCCTGAGTGCAGCTATAGTGCTCCCTCTCAAGGAGATGAGCATGACCACCGACAACCGCCCCTACAAAATCGACAACATCGAATTCAATGTCCACGACATTGAGCGCAGCAAAGCCTTCTATGGCGCCGTGTTTGGCTGGACCTTCACTGACTATGGCCCTGCCTATACCGAGTTCAGCGACGGTCGCCTGAGCGGCGGCTTCACCACCGGTGAACCGGTGCGTGCGGGTGGCCCGCTGATCATTCTCTACGCCGACGACCTGGCCCTGGCCCGACAGGCCATCACCCGGGCCGGTGGCAGCATCTGCCGCCCCGAATTCAGCTTCCCCGGCGGCAGCCGCTTTCACTTCACCGACCTGGACGGCTATGAACTGGCGGTCTGGACCCATGGCTAACATGTAAAACTGCGCCAGGACCATCGCTGGCAAGCCAGCTCCCACAGGTTCTGTAACCCACCACACATCCCTCTGTAGGAGCAAGCTCGCTCCTACACCCCCAAAGCTGGCTGGCCAGCACCGGTTAAAACAAAAAGCCCCGTCGTTAACCGACAGGGCTTTTTCAGTTTGTTGCAGGTTTAATCCAGCGTCTTAACGTCCCATCGCCCGTGCAGCATCGGCTGTGTACTGATCAGCCGTGAACTTCCCTTCGTTGAGGATCGGGCCTTTCTTGGCTTCGTTGGTCATGCCGTAACCGGTGTACTGCCCCGAGTTCAAGTCCATGAAAAACTGGGATCCCGCCTGCCAGCCACTCATGTCAGGGTGGTAGTAATAGTTGATCATCGCGTGCTTCCACAATTGCCCACGGGCATCGTAGTTATCCGCCATCACCGAGTTCCAGGTGTCTTCGTCGATAAACAGCACGCGCTTGCCGTACAGGTGGCGATAGCCTTCTTTCAGGTCGGCTTCCACTACCCACACCCGACGCAATTCATAACGCATCAAGTCCGGGTTGGGATGGTTGGGGGTCAGCATGTCGGCGTACTTGACCGTGCCCGCGTTCGGTTTGTAGGCGTTGGCCGGGCTGTAGATTTCACGTTTGCCCAGCAGTTTCCAGGTGTAGCGTTCCGGCGAGCCGTTGAACAGACGGTCTTCATCGACCGTCATGGTGCCGTTGGTGCCGATCATCGGCTGGTCATAGCCATAGCCTGGCAACAACCGCACGCGGCGGGTCGAAGGGCTGTAACTCCAGGCCTGACGCGGGTTGGTCTGGAAGTCGTAGGGTTCGTGGGAGATGCTGATCACACCGTTGTCACGCGCCGGTTTAAGGGTGGTGTTGTTGCCCATGGCCTGAATCTTGTCTTCGGTTTTGGGTTCAACCGTCGGTGAGTTGGCCTGTGACAGCCCCCGTCCATAGGCACGCCCCCAGCCAATGCTGCCATTGGGCAGTACCGAGGCCAGGTCACTGGTTTTTTCTTCGGTCCAGGCGCGGGCCGGCAGCTGGTGGTTCCACAGCACTTCCATACCGTTTTTCGGGATCGGGAACGGCACCTGACCCAGCCCTTCAACACCCATGCCGTCGTTTACCAGCTTGGCATTCAGGGCGTTACTCATGGCGCGGCGGCACACGTAGTCCGGGTAGCGGAAATCACGGTGCCCCGGATAAATGTTCATCTTGTAGGTGGTCGGATAACGCTTGAGCAGCGCTTTCTGGCCTTCGGTCAGTTTGTCTTCGTACTGCGCCATATTTTGCGCAGTGATCACCAGGATCGGCTTTTCAGCAGCATAGGGATCAACCGGCTGATCACCGGAAAACTTAACGTGGTTCCAGCCCGGTACTTCGCCCAGGTATTTACCGGTGTAAGGCGGAATGGTGCCCGCCGCATTGCCGGCCTGCTCAGCCCCCACACAGGTCAGCTCCTTGCCCAGTTTGGCCGCTTCTGCGGCTGATACCTGGGCCAAAGCAGGGCCGACGGCCAGTACATTGACGGCCATGGCGGCTGCGAGCATTACGCCTGTTCTTGTTATTTTCATGTATTGCCTCCTACGCGAATAAGGCTTGTTAGGGGTCCATTCTTCGCCATTTGCCGGCGACTACATCGTCCACAAAGACTACTCAGGGCGTTACCAACAACTCTTTGAGCAAACCTTTAAGCATCTTGCCCGACGCATTGCGGGCAAAAGGTGCGTGCTGGACATGGATCTGCGCCGGCACCTTGAAACTCGCCAGACGCCGGGCAATGAAACTGCGCACCGCCTCACTGTCCGGAGCGTCGGACGGGTCACCGCGCACCACCAGAAACACCACTTCGCCCAGCACGTCGTCCGGCACCGCAAAGGCCGCGGCTTCAATCACGCCAGGCATTTCGCAGGCGCAGGACTCAACCTCGGCCGCGGATATTTTCTCGCCGCCACGGTTGATCAAATCCTTGGCCCGGTCGGTGATGTAAAGAAAACCTTCGTCATCCAGCAGGCCGATATCACCCGTGTCGAGCCAGCCATCGCGCAAGGTCTGGGCACTGGCCTGGGGCAGGTTCCAGTAACCGCTCATCAAGGTCGGTGAACGCAGCCAGATCAGCCCGCTGACACCAGCGGGCAACGGCTGGTCCGGACTGTCGCCGATGCGCACATCGACGATCGGCAATGGCCAGCCGGCCGCCGCCGGCTTGTAGACAAATTGATCGCCGCCAATGGCCGCGCAAATACCGTTGCTTTCAGTCAGGCCGTACCCACTGCCGCCGACCGCTTCTGGTTTGCGCTGGGTCAAGTGCGCCAACAAGCTGCTGGACGGTGCCGCCCCCCCAGCCCCAGGCCAAACAGACTCTTGGTATCGGCACTGCCGAAACGCGGCGAGGTCAGCAGTTGCTGCATCATCACCGGCGCGCCATTGAACTGGGTACAGTGCTCATCACGGATCAGGTCGAAGGCCTTTTCCACGTCCCACTTGTACATCAGCAACAAGCGGCGACCGCTGCGCAAGGCCAGCAAGAATTGCGCATGCAAGCCGCTGACATGGAACAACGGCACCGCCATCAGGGTGGTCGGGGCATAGCCGCTGTTGATCACGACGCTGATGCGTTCAGGCGAACTCAGTGCACAGAACGCGCCCTGAAACTCCAGCGCCACCAGGGCCTGGCACACCGCGCCATGGGTCGACAACACGCCCTTGGCCAAACTGGTGGTGCCCGAGGTGTAGAGGATCATGGCCGGGTCATCGGCTGTCACTTTAACGGCCGGTGCGTCCAGCGCCGGCGCTGCCAGCAGGTCTTCAAGACGCTGACAGTGTTGCGCCAGGGCCTGACCGGCCGACAGGCCGACCACAATCGTCGCCAGGCCCTGTTCGCGCAAATCGGTGTCGAGCAACTTCAGGCGCGGCTCGTCACACAACAACAAGCGCGCGCCGCTGTCTTGCAGGCCGTGGAACAGCTCGTCGCGCAGGCCCCAGCTATTGAGGGGCACGCACACGCCACCACAGCGCTGAATGGCGGCAAACGCCACGAGCCACGCTGGCTGGTTGCGCATGGCAATCGCCACCCGATCGCCCTGACGCACGCCAAAACGCTCTACCAGTTGACCCGCCAGGCGGTCCACCTGATCAAAAAACTGACTGAACGTCAGACGCTGTTGTTCCCACACCAGAAATTCGCGCTCGCCGTGCACCCGGCCACTGTCAATAACGGCCCAGACGTGGGGCGCGGTATGACGAAATCGTTTCGCGCCGCCCTGCACTTGCGTGACCACTTCAAAAGGTGAACCGGCACCTGTCAATTGCTGCCAGGCGCTCTGCCACTGTTCAAGCTTCATCTTATTATTCTCCTGACTGGCAATTGGCCTAGGCGTGCGCGGGCATCAGATCTGCGTAACGCTCGCAGTGAAAATCGGCATCCCCCAGACTCGCCTGGGCTACCCGAATACGTTTAAGAAACAGCCCCACATCCAGCTCATCGGTTACGCCAATCCCGCCGTGCATTTGCACCGCTTCATTGGCGACATTGAGTGCCATCAACCCGGCTTTCCACTTCGCCAGGCTGGCAAGGCGTTGACGCTCGACATCGCTCAGGCCTGTATCGTCCAGCGCCGCAAGCCCTGCCATGACCGCACTGCGCGCCAGCTGCAACTGCACGTAAAGCTGAGCCGAGCGGTGCTGCAACGATTGAAAGGAGCCAATCGCCACATCGAACTGAACCCGGGTCTTGAGGTAGTCGAGGGTCATGGCGAACAGTTTTTCGGCCATGCCCAGCATTTCCGCCGCCAGGCACACGCGTGCGCGATCCAGTGCAATGTTCAGTGCGCCAGTGGCCGATCCGGCCTCTCCCAGCAGGGCGTCATGCCCGACCTGTACCTGCCTGAGTTGCAGTTGCGCATGGTTGCGCGAGTCAATCAGTGGCAGTGCCTTGACGCTCAGCCCCGGCGCATCGGCCGGTACCAGAAACAGGCTGATCCCCGCCTCCGGCACGCGTGCAACCACCAGGTAGGCATCAGCACCCACCCCGTCGATCACGCAGAATTTATCGCCGCTCAAGCTGTAGCCATCGGCATTCGGCACCGCTTGCAACGCCACCTGCGCCGGGTTGTGCCGGGCCCGCTCGTCCAGCGCCAGAGCCAGGCGGCGCTCGCCACTGATAGCCGCCGACAACCAGTAATCCTGCTGCTGCGGGTTGCCCTGCAGATGCAGCAACGAGCCGCTGAGCACAACACTCGAGAGCAGCGGCGAAGCGCTGAGGTTGCTGCCGATGGATTCAAAAATCGGTCCCAGCCCCATGCAACCGAAATCCAGCCCGCCGAGATTTTCCGGGAATGGAATTGCGCTCCAGCCCAACGCCACGGCGTCCTGCCACAGTTGCAGGTCAAACCCTGTGGCGCTGCCCTTGTCACGCAGCTCGCGCTGACGCGAGACAGGGCTGCGCGCGGCCAGAAACTCTCGGGCGCTGTCGGCCAACAGCCGGTGATCTTCGCTATAAACCAGGTTCATGGTCAGTTCCTTACTTCACGTCAGGCAGGCCAAGGACCCGCTTGGCAATGACATTGAGCTGGATTTCCGACGCGCCGCCGGAAATGGTCAGGGCAAAGCTGTTTAACCATCCGCGGGTAATGGCCTGCTCCTGGGGGCCGAAAGCCTCCTTGTCCCACCCCAGTGCGTGATACCCCATCACGTCCAGCAACACTTCGAACTTGTCGCGCTCCTGCTCGGTGTGCACCAGTTTCATGATCGACATCACCCCGCTGACGTCCTGCCCTGCGCGAGCCTCCTGGCCCATGCGCTGGACGGTCAGGTTGTAACTTTGTTCGTTCATGGCGCAGGCCACGGCGCGGGCCGTCAGAGCCCGCTCGCTCTGGCCGGCAGGCTCGGGCAAGTACTCGTTGACCAGTGGCAGCAAATGGAAATGCGACGGCAGGCTGAACTCCCCGAATTTGGACATGGCCTTGCGTTCGTGTTGCAACAAACGCTTGGCCAGGTTCCAGCCGCCGTGCAACGGCCCAATAAGCTGGCTTTTAGGCACTTTGACGGCGTCGAAAAACACCTGGCAGAACGCCGACTTGCCACTGATCAAATCAATCGGCGCAACGCTGACGCCGGGGCTTTTCATATCGAGCACGATCAGGCTGATACCCGCATGTTTGCTACTCGTAAGGTCTGTACGCACCAAGGCATACATCCAGTCCGACTTGTCGCCATAGGAGGTCCAGATCTTGCTGCCATCGACCACGAAGTGATCACCGGCATCGCGGGCCGAGGTTTTCAGGCTCGCCAGGTCCGAACCGGCGTTGGGCTCGGAAAACCCCTGGCACCAGCGCACTTCGCCGCGCGTCATCGGGGTCAGCAGGTTTTTCTTCTGCTCTTCAGTACCGAACTCCAGCAAGACCGGGCCGAGCATCCAGATACCCAGGTTGATTTGCGGCGGGCGGCATTTAAGCCGGCGCAGTTCGCTTTCGAGGACCGCGTTGTATTCATCGCTCAGGC
Source organism: Pseudomonas versuta (assembly GCF_001294575.1). Classification (NCBI taxonomy): domain Bacteria; kingdom Pseudomonadati; phylum Pseudomonadota; class Gammaproteobacteria; order Pseudomonadales; family Pseudomonadaceae; genus Pseudomonas; species Pseudomonas versuta. The sequence goes on along the minus strand of NZ_CP012676.1, from coordinate 1,759,214 downwards.
CTGCACCGCCATACGCCTGCGGCCAGTCCGGGCAAAACCAGCCCTTGTCACGCATGCGTTCGAACCACAGTTGTGCATCGGCACTTGGAAACTCGACATGGTTACCGCCCCACACCAGCTCGCCTTCAGGAATGGCTTTGCGCTGCGACGGCGGACAGTTGGCCTCAAGCCAACTGCGGGTTTGCTCTCTGAACTGATCAATGGCGTTCATGTGTTTCACCTGTAAATGGTCGCCTGCTAACACACCACCTGTTGGAGCGAGCTTGCTCGCGAGCTATTTGTCGAGAAGAGCTCGCTCCTGCGGTTTGGTGATGGGTCTCAGCGTTGGGTACGCGGCATGCCCATACCGAACTGGGCAATCAGCTCGCGCTGGATTTCGTTGGTGCCGCCGCCAAAGGTCAGGGTTACCGAGGCACGGACTTCGTACTCCAGTTCGCCTTGCAGCAACGAAGCCGCCGAGCCGCCGCGGATCAGGCCATTGGCCCCGACGATATTGCTCAGCAGGCGCAGGATCTCGATCGCCGATTCCGAGCCGTAGACCTTGGTGGTCGATGCCAGCGCCACGTCCATGCGCTCACGCTCCAGATCGGCGGCAATGCGCAGGTTGATCAGGCGCATGGCTTCAAGCCGGGCATAACATTGCGCCAGACCGGCACGCACCCAGGCTTTGTCAGTGGCACGAACCCCCTGCTCATCAGCCTCGCGGGCCCACATGAAGACCCGGCGAAACAGCCCCACCACTTTGTCGGACCATGCCCCCAGACCCAGCCGTTCATGGTTGAGCTGCGCCGTAATCAACTTCCAGCCCCCATGCAACTCGCCCACCAGCATGTCCCGGGGCACCCGCACGTTGTCGTAGTAAGTGGCTGCAGTCGGGTTGCTGGTGGTCGGAATCACCGTGGTGGTAAAACCTTCAGCCGCAGTCTCCAGAATCAGGATCGATATGCCCTTGTGCCGTGGTCGCTCAGGGTCGGTACGGGCCGCCAGCCAGATGTAATCGGCCGACTCGGCACCCGAGGTCCAGAGCTTGGTGCCATTGACCACAAAATCATCGCCCTCGGGCCGGGCAGTGGTTTTGAGCACCGCCAGGTCGCTGCCGGCATCCGGCTCGGAGTAACCGATGGCGAAAATGATTTCGCCTGCCGCGATGCCCGGCAGGAACCTGGCTTTTTGCAGCTCGGTGCCATAGGCCATCAACGCAGGCCCCACCGTGCTGATGGTCACAAACGGCAGCGGCGCACCGGCAATATTGGCTTCCTCAAAGAAGATGAATTGCTCGGTAGGGCCGTAGCCCTGCCCGCCATGTTCCTTGGGCCAGCCCACGGCCAGCCAGCCGTCACGGCCCATCTGGCGGATGGTGTCGCGGTACAGCTCGCCGCCCTCTTTGCCGCGCAGTTGTTCTCGCAGCTGCGGGGTCATCAGGTTCTGGAAATAGTCCCGCACCTTGTGGCGCAGGGCGTGTTGTTCAGGTGTGAGGTCGACGAACATGTGAGCTCCTTAGACGCCGAGAATCAGGCCGCTGGTGGGCACGCCGGTACCGGCGGTCACCAGCACGTTTTCTACGCTGTCGACCTGGTTGACCGCAGTGCCGCGCACCTGGCGCACCGCTTCAGCCACGCCGTTCATGCCGTGGATGTAGGCCTCGCCCAATTGTCCGCCGTGGGTGTTGATCGGAAATTTACCGCCACGGGCGTGGTGACCGGCACGAATGAATTCCTTGGCTTCGCCGCGTTCGCACAGGCCGAACTCTTCGAGCTGAGGCAGTACAAACGGCGTGAAGTGGTCGTAAATAACCGCCGTTTGCAGTGCCTCCGGGCCTAGCCCCGACTGGCGATACAACTCTTTGGCCACCACGCCCATTTCCGGCAGACCGGTAATGTCGTCGCGGTAGAACGAAGTCATGATTTGCTGGCCCGAAGTAATCCCCTGCGAACCGGCCTTGATCGTCACCGGCTTCTGGCGCAGGTCTTTGGCCCGCTCGGCAGAGGTGATCACCATGGCCACGGCGCCGTCGGATTCCTGGCAGCAGTCGAGCAAATGCAGCGGCTCACAGATCCAGCGCGAAGCCTGGTGTTCTTCAAGGGTGATTGGCTTGCCGTAAAAGAACGCGGCCGGGTTGGTCGCGGCAAAATCACGCACCGCCACCGCAACGCGACCGAAGTCTTCGGAGGTGGCGCCGTAGGTGTGCATGTAGCGCTGGGCGAACATGCCCACCCATGACGCCGGGGTGTGCAGGCCGTGGGGCATGTACCAGCCGTAGTTGACGTTTTCGAAGATCGGCGTCGAGGCGAAACCATAGCTGCCGCTGCCGAAGCGATACCACGAACGCTCGTTCATGGCGCGATACACCACCACGACCTTGGCCACACCTGTGGCCACGGCCATGGCCGCATGCATGATCGGCGCACAGGCGGCACCGCCGCCGTGGGGCACCTGGGAGAAGAACTTGACGTCCTTGCAACCCAGCAGGCGGGCGATTTCGTATTCCGGGACTTTATCCACCGAGTACGAGCTGAAGCCTTCAACCTCGGAGGGGTCGATACCGGCATCTTTAAGGGCGGCCAGAGTCGCTTCGAGGGCCAGGCGCAGTTCGGTGCGCCCGGAATTTTTCGAGAATTCGGTCGCACCCAGGCCAACAATGGCGGCGCTACCGGAAAGGGACGATTGCGTCATGTGTGCTGTCTCCCGCTATCAGGGCAGAACCAGCGTGACCGTACCGGTCACGTGGTTGCCCATCGAATTTTTGCCGCCAAGGGTTATTTCCACCGTGCGGGTGGCAGCATCCAGCGCGGTCACCGCGCCGTTGAAGGTCATGCTGTCACCGGGATAATTCGGTGCGCCAAGCTTGATCTTCAGCGAGGTGAAACGCGCCTCGGGGCCGGACCACTGTTCGACATAACGCTGCACCAGACCGTTGGTGGTAAGGATGTTCATAAAAATGTGCGGCGAGCCGAGGGCCTTGGCAGCATTCAAATCGTGGTGGCCCGGGAAGTAGTCACGGGTGGCGATGGCGCCGCCGGTAACCAGGCCCACGGTGATCGGGATCGCCAGTTCCGGCAGGGTTTCGCCGGGGCGCACATCGTCAAAGCGCTTGGTGTTCTGCAAGGTCATATTTCCATCCCAGCTTGTCGTTATGGCTCAGCCAGTCGCCGAGGCGTTCCAGGCTTGCTGCCGATCCACCCAGGGCACAGCCCAAAGCGCGGCTCCAGTAGAGAAAGCGATGCATCGGGTACGTCAGATCGACGCCAATGCCGCCGTGTACGTGCTGGGCGTTGTGCCCGATCAGATGCCCGGCTTCGCAGGCATGCCAAGCAGTGGCCAGCGCTTCGGACGGCGCGGGCAAACCGGCATCCAGGCGGTAGCACAGCTGCCACAGGTTGCTGCGCAAGGCCTCAAGGGCGATGTGCGCGTTGGCCATGCTCATTTGCACCGCCTGGAAACTGCCGATGCTGCGTTCGAACTGGCGCCGCTCGGTGACGTACTCCACGGTGCGGCGGATCTGCTCGGTGCTGACCCCCAGTTGCAAGGCCGCCAGGGCCGCAATGCTGCGCGGTTCCAGCCAGTCCAGGGCGGCAGCCGGGAGCAATTGGTGCGCGTCGATCAACAAGCCGTCGATTGATAAATCAGCAACCGCTTCACCGTGGGTCATGCGGCCCGGGACACGGGTGATCGGCGCGGCGTCGAGTTCGACAAATGCCAGACGCGGTTGACCGTCGACACTCACCAGCAACAACGCCGCTTGTGACTGCTCTGCCAGTGCCAGAGCTGCAACACGGCCGTCGAGTCGCCAGCCCTGACCGTGCGGTGTGGCCAGCAATTGCAGGCCACGGGCAGTGCTTAAGCCGCTCAGGTCCAGGGTCAACAAGGCGCGGCCTGCAGCCGCTTCTGTCGCCCAGCCCTGCAACACTGGGTCAGCCCATGCGGCCAGGGTCGCGGCCGTCAGTTGATGGCGCCACAACGGCACCTGCCCCAGCGCCCTGCCCTGCGCTTGGAGCACGGCCAGCAACTCGGTCATGCCCAGCCCGCTGCCACCATGGGTTTCAGGGATGGCCAAAGCCTGCAGCCCGGTCTCTGTGCACAGCTGCCACAGCGGCTCCATAAAGGCATTTCCGCAGGTGTCGAACTGGCGCAGGCGGTCATCGGTGCAGTAATCGGCAAACACGCTGCCAGCCATTTCGGCGATAGCGTTTTGATCTTCGGTGAATTCGAAATCCATGCTCGCTCCTTACTCGGCCGACGGTAAAGAAAGTGCCCGGAACAGCGGCAACGTGAGTTCGCCGTCGAAGGTCTTGAACTCAAGTTGCAAAGGCATGCCGATGCTCAGGTCCTCACGCTTGACGCCCGCCAGCCCGGCAACCAGGCGTACGCCCTCCTCCAGCTCGATCAGGCCGATCGGGTTGGGATGGTCGAACGGCGCAACTTCGGGGTAATGCATGATCACGAACGAATAGAGGCTGGCGCGGCCGCTGGCCTGCACGCTGTCCCAGTCGAACGAGTGGCACTCGATGCATACCGGTGCCGGTGGATGGCGCAGGGTCTGGCATTGCGTGCAGCGCTGGATCAGCAACTTGCCCGCATCGCAGCCTTCCCAGAAAAACCGCGTGTCATCGCTCATGCCCGGTTTGGGGCGCTTGGCCACAGGCTTGGCTTGATCTTTTGCCGGTGCGGCTTCAGGGGTGTGAGTGTTGGCCGGACGGAACTTGAATACCCGGAACAGCAACTCACCGACCGCCTCGTCACCGCTTTTGTGTTCAACGAAATAGCTCATCACCAGGGTGACAAAAAAACCGGTGCCCAGGCCTGTGGTTTTCTCATCGCCCACCGACTCCAGCCGGGTGGTGTAATAGACTTTTTCGCCCGGACGCAGATTACGGTTGAAGGTCAGTTCGGAGTTGACCGCCACCACCGAGCCGTAGCCATACGACTCAATCAGCTTGAGCACTTCGTACGGATTTTCGGTGGTCGAGCCCGGTGCATAGTTGTTCAGGTGAAAGCCTTCCATGCACCACACCTGCAGCATTGCAGGCGGCGCCACCAGCCCGTCCTGCACGCTGTTGGCGGCAAATACCGGGTCGGTATACAGCGGGTTGTCCACGCCCATGATTTCGCACCACTGGCGGATCATCGGGGCGTTGACTTCGTCCCAGGCGTAGACGCGACCATATTCACGCCCCACCAGGGCGCGCACGTCGGTTAGCAATTGAGAATCAGCCAAGTTCGTCTCCTGCGTGTTGAGAGCGGCAACCCACTGGTCGCCGCTGAAGGTCGATCAGTGAGCCGCGCTTTGCGCCGCACTCAAAAAAGTCGGGCGTTCGCCGCCACCGTGCAGCAGCAGATTGCAGCCGCTGGCATATCCCGCCATGGGCGATGCGATAAACAGGCAGGCATTACCGATGTCTTCGGGCAGCGCCATGCGCCCTGCGGGAATTCCGGCGCTGACCGCTGCAATGCCGTGTTCGTCGCCGTAATGCAGATGCGCCTGCTCGGTACGTACCAGCCCCGGACTCACCGCGACTACCCGCACCTTGGGTGCCCATTCCACTGCCAGCGATTGCACCAGCGCCAACACCCCGGCCTTGGCGGCGCCATAGGCCGCTGTTCCCGGAGAAGCACGCAAGGCGCTGATACTGCCGATGAACACAATGCAACCGCCGCCATCCTGCTGTTGCATCAAGACATTGGCCTGTTGCGCGACATTCAGCGGGGCGATCAGATTGAGGCGGATGATGCCTTCGTGAAAACGTGGCGAGGCGCTGTCGGCATCGGCAGACGGGCTGCCTCCGGCGTTGTTGATGACCACATCGAGCCGACCGAAGTCAGCCGCAATGCCTGCAAACAAGGCTTTAAGCGACTCCACATCGCGCACGTCGCAGGCCATGAAAATCGCTTGTGCGCTACCTGCTTGCGGCAGCGCCTCAGGTGCAGTCCTGCCGCACACGATCACCTGTGCCCCGGCTTCCAGAAAACTGCGGGCAATGCCTGCACCGATGCCTTTGGTGCCGCCGGTGACCAGCACCACTTTACCGCTGTAGTCCAGCCCAGAGAGTTGGCCCATGACGTGCTCCTTTTTCTACTGATGGGGCCACTCTAGGGGCAATGCCGGGGCTGCTCGTCGTCTGAACGGACGATGAAGCCTCACCTTGCCAAAGCAACAATCCAGCGCACGCTGTAGCAACAGCTCCTGTTAATGAGGAACCCCATGTCAGACCCAACCGCCGCGCCGGTATTGCTTGAATTTCCGACCCCGGGCGTCGCCTTGCTGCGGCTTAACCGGCCGCTGGCCACCAATGCCTTGAGTCTCGAACTGCAAGCGTTGTTGTCGCGCTATTTCACAGAGCTGGCCGAAAGCCCGCAGGTGCGCTGCATCCTGCTGACCGGCGGCGACAAGGTGTTTGCGGCAGGCGGCGACATCAACAGCATGGCCGGCGTCGGTCCGATCGATATTTACCAGCGCCATACCGAGCGGGTCTGGGCCCCCATCCAGCATTGCCCCAAACCGGTGATCGCGGCCGTGTGCGGGTACGCCTATGGCGGCGGCTGTGAACTGGCGATGCTGGCCGACATTATTGTGGCCGGGCGCAGCGCGAAGTTTTGCCAGCCGGAAATCCGCATCGGGATCATGCCGGGCATCGGCGGCACCCAACGTCTGGTACGGGCAGTGGGCAAGGCCAAAGCCATGCGCATGGCATTGACCGGGCAACCGATCACCGCTGAGGAAGCATGGATTTCCGGACTGGTCAGTGACGTGGTGGATGATGATCAGGTGCAAGCCGAAGCACTGAAGATGGCGACGTTGATTGCGGCCATGCCGCCGCTGGCGGCCGAGCAAATCAAGGAAGTGATTCTGGCCGGGGTCGATGCCCCGCTGGAGACCGGCCTGGCCCTGGAGCGCAAAGCCAATGCGCTGCTGTTTGCATCGCGGGACCAGAAAGAAGGGATGCAGGCGTTTATTGAAAAACGTACGCCAGTGTTTGAGGGCAAGTAAGGGGTGGCGCCGGTTGTCTTGAATACCAGGGCCCCGGCGCCCGACGCAATTATCGAAGGTTGGTTGCACAAAACCCGTCACGCGCTTTCAAACGACAACGGGTTAATCGGGTAACAAAATCAGCTGCTACTGACGTAGCAACATATAGACACTGCTCCAGACATCATTGAAAGCAGCCCAAGTCCTGTCTTCTCCCCAATGATCTACAAGCTCCCGTATACGTGGTCGCGCCCTTTGTCTCTGTGTCAAGTTAGCCACATTATTAGAAAACTCTCTGGAAACCGTTCTAATGTTCTCAGGGCGTATATTGGCGTTGATCAAATCCGTGTAATCGAATCTTGCGCGCCGATCAGATGCAATCATTCTGACCTCACGGACATAATCCGGATTATTTGCGTATAACGGGGCTATGGCGTCTCCGATATGTAATTGACCAGCAGGAACATTGTTGGCTGGCAGGACCACCGGGACCCTTGGATTGGCGTTCTGGTAATAGCCTCGAACCTCGTTAAACGCTCGCCCGCTGGTACTGCCATACCGATTTGCCGCCTCTGGCGCTATTTGGCTCAGGCGGTCTGCTGAGCCGGGAAAGTCCATGTGGCGGGTCGCACGCCATACGTCTCCCGGGTCAGCAGCATTGTTAGCCAAGGATTGAAGGGTTGGCACCTGGTATGTCCGGGGCGCAGGAAATCCCCGACCCCGTCCCCCGGCGTTTTGCAGTTTGTTCTGCCACCCACCGACAAACTTGCCCGCTTTGCTGACCCCCTTGGCCGCCGCCCCGGCGATTGACGGCGCCGCTGATGCCAGACCTGTGGCCATACCCACAAAGCCCAGAATCCGACCCGCGTTTTCATTGCCGGTGGCCAGCAAGGCTATCGAGGCGACGTCTGCGGCCAGCGACACCGCGCTCAATGTCGCAGTGGTGACTGCCGTTACATAGCTGGCAGTCAGCGCCGCAGTGGGCGCTGCCAATGCACCGAATGAGGCCACGGTGCCCACCAACGCGAACGCAATCCCTACCGCCGGCAGCAACCAGTCCAGCCACGAATGGCCCGACGGGTCGATGCGGTTGACCGGGTCGCCGGCGCAGTAGGCGTAGCCATTGAGGCCGCCTTCACCGAAGGGGCTGAGGCTGTCACGGCTGTGAAAACGCATCAGCGCCGGATTGTAGATGCGGTAATCACCGAGGAAGTACCAGCCGCTGTCTTGTTCGCGCAGGGCTCCGGCGTAGCCCAGGCGGCTGGCGCCGGGCTGGCTCTGGCCGTAGGCGCCGTAGACCGGGGTATTGATCCCGTCCTCGGCCTCAGTAGTCACAGAGCCCTGGGCATCGGTGCCCAGCAACATGACTTCGCGCACCGCTGAGGCCAGCCGGCTTTCGGCCACCGGCACCGCACCGGCCCGTACCCAGCGGGTTTGAGTGTCTTCACCCAGCTCGCAACTGAGCTGGCCGCTGGTGTGGTAACGCCAGCGGGGGCCGCGCAGATCCTCGGTCTTGATGATGTTGCCCGCCGGGCCGTAGTGCCAACGGCGTTCTCCTGTAGGCAGGGTGACGCCAATGAGTCGGCCCAGGGTGTCGTAGTGCAGTGGATTACCGCGCTCGTCGCGTTTGAGATTGCCGAGGGCGTCGTACTCCAGGGTTACCGGCGCCGGGTAATCGCTTCGGCTGTGACTGATGTTTATCAGCTGGGTAAGGTCGGAGGGGTTGTAAGTAAATGTGGTGACGTTGTTTGCGCTGCCGTCGGCTAATACGGTTTCCAAACGGCGCACATTGTCCAGCGCATCGTATTCGAAGTGCTGCTCGCGGTAGGTTTTGCCGTGGGCGTCTTCGGGTAATTTCTCGCCCACTAGCTGCTGGGCGATCATCCGGCCACGGATGTCGTAGTCGAAGGTTTCACGACGTATCAGAACACCGTCACGGGTCAGTTCGCGCTGGGTCAGCTTGCCGTCTTGGCGCCACTGTTGGGTTTGCACTTCTACCTGTTGCCCAGTCGGGGTGCGGGTATCGGTAGTGCGCCGAGCCGGGCGACCGAGGCTGTCGTAGCCCAGGGTCACGGTCATGTCCCGCGAGCCATCTTTTGATTGGGTGCGCTGCTGGTGAATGCGCGACGCGGCATCGTAGGTGACGGTAACCGTGACGTCGGGACCTTGCTGCTGGCTCAAGCGACCCAAGGCATCGTACTGGCAGCGCTGCTCGGCGCCGTCGGCATCGGTCAGACGCGTGACCTTGCCCGATGGCGTGGCGGTTTGTTGCTGCGAGCGCGGTTGATCGCCTTGCCAGGCGTAATCGGCTTGGGTCAGCAAACCCGACGGCGACCAATGATCTTTTTGCAGCCCCAGATTGCCCTGTGATTCCAGCAACCGGCCGCTGAGCGGGTCGTACGTGTTGAACACACGGATTCCGGGCGCCTGCATCGACAGCAGCGCACCGCCCAGTTCCGGTTGGCGTTCGGTCCGGACCTGCGTGCCGTCGGGCAGCGTCTGGGTATGGGCGTGGATTTGTCCTTCGGCGTATTGCCATTCAGACACACTCTGGCCGACCTTTTCCCATACCAGTCGGCCAAGACCATCGTATTGGCGCTCGCCCAATACGATTTCATTACTGCCCAAAGAAGCATGAGAGATCGAGACCGTGGCCGGTAATTCACCGTCGTGCCCTTCGGCGTAGGTGCGCTTGATCACACTGCCGTCGGGCAACGTAGTCGACACCAGTCGATCGCGGGCATCCCACTCCTGACGCGTCTCCCGGCCCATGGCATCGGACTGGCTGATGCAACGTCCAAGCCCGTCATAGCTCCAGCTCAGTTCGTGCTGGAGCAGGCCATCGGCGCAAAACACCTGTTCTTTTAAAGGCTGTCCATCAAGACCCTGGGTGGTCACGGTTTTGGGCCCGGCCACGCCATTGGCGTCGGTCTGCCAGCGGGTGCCGGTCAGGGCTACCGGGTCGGCAACAGTGTGTTGGGTGACGCCGTCTGCCCCGGTTTCGGTCAGCACATTGCCCCAGTCATCAAAGGTACGTTCGGTGCTCAGGCTCAGGGCCGGAGTGTCTTCGTTACCGAGGTCGTAGCTGGTCTCCCGAAATACCCGGCCCAACACGTCATATTCGCCAGTCCAGGCGGTATAAGTCTCACCGCTGTCGGTCTGTTTTTCTCGACGAATTTCCCGGCCCATACCATCCAGCCAGACGGTTTCCTTACGCCCGGAAGCGCCGATTCGGGTCTGGCAGCGTTCGTTCGCTGACAACGAATAGGCCCAATTGACCTCGGCCTCGAACGCCGAATCCGGGGCGGCGACCTCTTGTACTACACGGCCCAGGGCATCGTGGGCAAAGGCGATGCGCATTTGCTCATCGGTCTGCTCGGTGACCATCAAACCCGAGTACAGATCTTGCGAGGATTGGGAGCTGGATTCATGCCCATCGTGCCCGGTGACGGTGACGGTGACGTTTTCCTGCAGCACTGCATGCTCAAGCGAGCGGGCATTGCGGGCTTGGTTGAGCTGATAGCTGTAGGAACGGGTGGTGCTTTTACCCTGTACGGTCTGAATTTCACTGAGCATGCGCCCGTGATGGGGCGACGAAGGATCAACGATAAAGGTCTGGCTGGAGCGCCCCAGCTCGGTACGTTTTTCGCCCTCCACCAACAACAGTTTCTCCTCGCTGCTCTGGATAAAGGTCGGCAGTGCAAACTCGGGTGCATCCTGACGTACTGGCAATGATTGATAGCGATATTGAGTCTGCTTCACCGGGCCTTCGGTGCCGGGCGGTGGACTCACTGTGCGACTTTTCAGACGGGTAATCCTGCCCAACGGATCAGCCGGACAGTTATCGGTCTCACCACTGACCGGGTAGTACTCGGACACCTCAACCGCGCCCAGGGAATTGCGGTGCCAAATCGGGTTGCCCAAGTCGTCGTAACGGGTCTCTTCCTCAGTACTCAATTCACGCAAAACCCGCTGCCCGTCCAGCTGCGCCTTGCGGGTAATCACCTTGTGCGGGAACTGGAAATAAGGCAGTTGCCGGGCAATCGGCAGCCAGGGTTCGTCGTAATAGGTGGTCTCGGTTTCCTGCATCGTCTGGCCCTGCAGCGTGCGCTCGCGGGTCAGCAGGTGGAAACGGTTAAAGGTGCGGCTGATGGTTTGCAGCGGCGTGCCCCGGGCATCCATCAGGGTTTCGGTGGAGCCATACAGAAAATCACCGCCCCCGGTCAGGTGGTAGAGGTTGTCCTCGCGGTTGCGCCACTGGCGCACCGCTGGCCAGCCGAAATAATTGTTGCTGCCATAAAGCCCATAGTCATAGCCAACCAGCTGCACCGGCTGGCCATCGCCCGGGTCCTTGCGGGTCTGGCTGACCACCGGCATCCGTGCAAAGGGCGCACCTGCAGGCAGGTTCAGGCCGTTGGCCTCGCTGTAGGTCACCTCCTCGGTGCTGCCGGTAGGCTGGGTGCATTTGCTCAGCAGCAACAGGCCCGAGGTTGAAGTGCTGTAGTCAAACTGCCAGCCATTGTCAGGCAACCCGTCCACCGTTACCCGGCGCAACTGCCCGGAGATACGCAGAAAAGTCATCACCACTTGTGAGGGCGTGCCCGGTTGCAAGGTCAGACGGGTCGGGCCTTCATAGTCCAGCGCGACAACGACTCGCCCTTGGGCATCGCTGACGTGCTGCAAATAAGCCGCGTTGCCAATCGAGCGCCAGTCAAAGTTCAGGGCACTGCCATCAGCGCCGACCAGGGTGCGGACCACCCACAGGCTCGGGTGCCCGGCCAACGGCGTCAGGCGTTCAGAGGTGCCGTCGTTGTGGCGGACCCACATCTCCTGGCGCTGCACCGTGACTGTTACCACCGGCAAGCGCACATCGGGAAAGCGCATGCCCTGGCCAACAATTTCACCGCGAAAACGCTCGCCGGAGTTCAGCTGAAGTTGCTGACTGGCACCGTCCCACGAGGTGGTGCCGAGCCCCCAGCCCAGGCCAAAACCCTGGTCTTCAGTCATCAAAGGGCTGTAACCCAGGCGCAGCTGGCTGATGGGCCCGCGCAGGTCGTTGGCGGCGCCGGTGGGCAGGCTGATCGAGGCCGAGAACGAACCGGTGCGCGGATCAACCCCGGCACTGACGCTGCTCATGAAGTTGTAGGCACCGGAATAGACGTCGCCGCTGTTGAGCAGGCTGGCGGCGGATTGGGTGTCGGGGGTGGGGTCAGATGGGTCAAGCATGTTTGCTACTCCGTGGTTCGCTTAAGAGGAGTGGCAAAATAGAAGCGCTGACTTGAGACCAACAATGAGTAAGAGATGTAATGGGTGCAACTACAGAACGGCATGCGTGCGAGAGCAGTCGCACGCTGAATGTAAAGTTTAGGATAAATCCCCCTGCGGGATTTGAGATTATTCTTATTTAAACATGCCTGCTTATTTGTCACAGCACCAAATAACTATTTACCAAAAGTTGCACACCCAATCGAAATCTCACCACATACAAATGCAAATATAATTCAGGAGATAAATATGGGCGGTACCATTTATAGACACAAGGACGTCTTCATTAAAGCAATGAATCTTTCGGCGGAGCATGCCGTTCTTTTCGCCCGCGGTGGTATAAGACGTTCTCACAATGCCTATGCGACTCCAGTGATTGTTTCAGACAATATAAAACGGGGCTAGATGAACATGGGAATTTTCACAACGCTTTATATTGTCGCTGGCAAAATACCTTTAATCCACTCCAAAAACTGGGTTCACGGCAGAATTTTCCCGGTGTTTGCATCGGCATTCCTTGGGCAGCGCGGGGCCTATGAGCTGGAATATTTGAAAAGTTACTATGGCACTCATGATTATCTGCATGCACATACATTAGAACAGGAACACACCCCATTAATTCAGAATCAACACTTTTATGCTGATATCAATCGGTTGGACAGACTTGACATCTTTGCTCACGGCGATGAGGACGGAATGTTTAGCCTCAGCATTAATGAGCTAGCCGATTACCTGAGTCGAAATAACTTAAGAGAGGTGGGTGTAGTCAAATTTAATGTTTGTCGCGCTGGCTTCGATCCCGATTTTCTCAAGTTGGCGAGATCCGCATTCCTTAACAAAAATATCTCTTTCTGCTGGATGGACGCCCCTAAAGACAACATTCTCTACTACCCGCCCTTTAAGTATATTTCGAACCATGTTCTGGCAAGTAACAAACACCGTGTCATTGACGGGAACATCCAGCACGAATTTCCCGGCACTCGATATGTATTCTCCAACCCGGACAGAATCAAAACAGAGTAATCACGCTATTCGAACCCAATGGCTGTGATGGCCAACGCTCAGCCTGCGGGAGCGCTGGCCAATGCCACTACATAATCAATGATCGCAATTCATTCTTCGCCACCTTGTTCGATGCATTGACCGGCAATGCCTCGTAGAACCGCACCATGCGCGGCACTTTGTAGTTGGCCATGTGCTCCCGGGCCCACAGGATCAGCCCCGCTTCGTCCAGTCGCTGTTCATGGCGCAGCACCACGCAGGCACAGCCCACTTCGCCCATGCGCTCATCCGGTACGCCAATCACCGCCACTTGGGCGATGGCCGGGTGTTCGATCAGGCCCGCTTCAATCTCCGCCGGGTAGCAGTTGAAGCCACCGACGATAAACATGTCTTTCAGGCGGTCAGTGATGCGCAAGTTGCCCGCGGCATCCAGCTGGCCAATGTCACCCGTGTGCAGCCAGCCCTCAGTGTCGATGGTTTCGGCAGTGGCTTGCGGGTCTTCAAAGTAACCCTGCATCACGTGAAAGCCGCGCAGGCAGATTTCGCCCGTATCACCCGCCGCCAGGGCTCGGTTTTGCGGGTCACGGATGCTCACTTCAGTACCGGCAATCGCCCGCCCGCTGGTGCTGGCAATGGTCTGCGCCGGATCGGCCGGGTTGCAAATGGTCGCCAGGCCGCCGCACTCGGTCAGTCCATAGGCCGTGGTCACCACCGAAAAACCCAGTTCGCGGCGCATCCGTTCGATCAGGCTCGGGGCGATGGTCGCGGCCCCCGTAACGGCAATGCGCAAGCTCGACAGGTCGGTTTCAGCCAGTTTGGGGTGCGCCAGCATCGACAGATACAGGGTCGGTGGCCCCGGCAGTACGTTGATGTTCTCGGCTGCAATGCGCTGGAAGACCGCTTCGGCATCGAACACCGGGTGCGGCAAAATGGTGGCCCCGGCCAGCAGGCACGTCAGCCAGCCCGCCTTGTAGCCAAAGGCATGGAAAAACGGGTTGATCACTAAGTAGCGGTCACCGGCACGTAACCCAATCACCTTCACGTATTCGCTGAACGCCCGGATGTTTTGCCCGTGGGCGCTCATCACCCCTTTGGGTTTACCGGTGGTGCCCGAGGTGAACAGCAGATCGCTCAAGTCATCGGCACGGACCCCGGCTGCCCGCTGCCGGGCGTCGGCTTCACTGACGCTTGACCCGCCGGCCAGAAACTCATCCCACGCCGGGGCGTCACCCAGCAGCACCAGCCCCTCGAGGGTATCGGGACGATGGGGGGCGAGTAAGGCCAGGTAGTCACTGCCCAAGAACTTCGGCTGGACAAATAACAGCCGGCTGGCACTGCGCTGCAAAATATCAGCCGCCTCGTTGCCTTTCATACGGGTGTTGACCGGCACCATCACCGCCCCTGCGCAATGAATGCCCAGTGCCGCAATGATCCAGTCCCGGCCATTGGGGGCCCAGATCGCCACCCGGTCACCCTTGCCGATACCCCGGGCCATCAGGCTGCGGGTCACGGCCAGCGCCAGGTGCGGCAAGTCGCGGTAGTCGGTGCACTCACCGTTTTCTTCGATAGCGGTACGCCCTGCATGATGCTGTGCGGCATCAATCAGTAGCTGGGGAATAGTCATGGGGCTAAAAGTCATCGATCACTCGTCCGGCTGATTATTCGGGGAAGCACACCCGCAGGTGTTCGCTGTTGGGCACGGACTGGCATGCCAGTACCCAGCCGTCATTGAGTTCCTGCTGGTCGAGGGCATCGTTGCGCAGCATCTCGACACTGCCCCGCTCCACGGTGCACATGCAGGTGGCGCAAGATCCCACCAGGCACGAGCTGGGCGGTTTCAGCCCGGCGCGCAGCATGGCATTGAGCACCGTTTCGCCTTCGGCACACGGCACTTCGAACTCCTCGCCATCAAGACGTACCGAGAGCTGGCTGGCGATGACATCGGTATTGACCGGCGCCAGCGCCTCCACGCTGCCCTCTTCAGGCAGGGAGACAAAACGTTCGACGTGGATGCGCCCATGGTCCATGCCCACTTCATGCAAGGCGCTGACCGCCGCGTCCATGAACGGGCCCGGACCGCAGATAAAGGCCTGGGCATGCACAAACGGCCTGGCCATGTGCGCCAGTTGTGCCACCGAAGGAATCCCCTGGACCGAATCGAGCCAGTGAATCACTTGCAGGCGTTGCGGGTAGGCGCTGGCCAGCGCTTTGAGCTCGCCGGCAAAGATCACCGAGGCCTCGTCACGGTTGGCATAAATCAATAGCACCCGGCCGCTGCCTGCGATCAACGCCGAACGCAAAATCGACAACACCGGGGTTACCCCGCTGCCGCCGCCGAACAACACGAAGTCATCGTCAAAATGGCGCGGCACAAAGACCCCGGCCGGGGCCAGTACTTGCAGTTGATCGCCCTCGCGCAACTGCTGACACAACCAGTTCGAAGCCCTGCCGTCGCGTACTTGCTTGATCGTGACCCGCAGTGGCTCATCCACCAGCGGTGTGCTCGACAACGAATAGCAACGTGGCAACCAGCCGCCTTCAAAGGGCACCCGCAGGGTCAGGAACTGGCCGCTTTTATAAGAAAACTGCTCATTCAGGGCCTGGGGTACCTCAAACACCAGCGATTTGGAGTCCGGGGTTTCAGTAACGATTTGCGCGACGCGCAAGGAGAAATAGGCAGGTGAATTCATTTCAAATACTCATTACAAACTGGCCGCTGTCGATTCGCAGTTCGATGCCGTTGATGGCGCGCGACTCGTCGCTGGCAAGAAACAGCACACTGGCGGCGACATCTTCAGGCAGGCACATGCGCCCCATGGGGTCTGCATCAATGGTCAGGCTCCAGGGGTCCAAGCCTGGCGGCAGAGTAGCCGTGGTCATGGGTGTGAGAATGCCGTCCGGGTGCAGGGAATTGCAGCGGATGCGATATTTACGCCGCCTGCACATCACCGCCACGGTACGCGAGAGCGCAGCGACGGCGCCTTTGGAGGCACTATAGGCTGCGTAGTCATCACGCCCGGCCACACCGGCGATGGAAGACATGTTGATGATCGAGCCGCCGCCCTGTTTCATCAGGCCAATGGCAGCGCGACAACCCAGAAAAACGCTGTCGGAGTTGATCCGCTGCACCCGCTGCCAATCGCTCAGGGAGGTGTTTTCAATATCGCCCTTGAGCAAGATCCCGGCATTGTTGAACAGGATATCCAGCTGGCCATAGTGCTCGCCAATCGTCTGTATTACCCGGGCCCAGTCCGCTTCACTGGCGGCATCCTGTTCAATAAAAAGCCCCTGCGGGCCGATTTCTTCAGCCAGGGCACGGCCCGAGGCCACATCTATGTCGCTGATCACCACGCGCGCGCCCTCTCGGGCCAACAACAGGGCACTGGCCCTGCCCACGCCACTGGCGCCGCCTGTGATCAGCGCGACCTTGCCTTTAACACGTGCGCTCATGGGGCGATCCTTGTTCTATAGGCGCGCCGGCCGACGCTTGATGGCTCACGAGCGGATCAGCAATAAAGTGGTCTGCATTGCGGTCAATACCGGTGCAGGCCCGCCCTGCCCGGCGTCCCGAAAACACGCAGTCGGCCAGGGACAAACCACTGATATACAGGTGTGATGCCACGCCTATGGCGGTGCGCCCGGCACTGTACAGCCCGGCAATCCGGCGGCCGTTGTCGTCCAGCACCGCGCCATTGTTTTCATCGACTGTCAGCCCGCCCAACGTCAACGCCCCCAGCGGAAATACCGGGTTGTCGACACTGATATTGCAGGCATAGAACGGTCCTTTATCCAGCACCTGGCGACTGCTCTCAGACTTGCCGAAGGCATCCGCGATTTCGCCCCGGGCAGCTGCGTTATACGCCTGCAACGAGCCGCTCAGCTCCCCGGACTGCATACCGCATACCTGGGCCAGCCGATCAGGGTTCTCGCCCTTGCGCACCTTCAGCAGCATCAGGGCCAGTGCAGGCAAACTCTGGAACCACCAATACCCCCCGAACAAGGCCTGACGGATGGCCTGCTTGCGCAAGCGCGCATCCAGCACCAGCCACGCCTGACCGCCCTGCTCTTCACACAATGGCTGGCCCAGGGTGGCGCCATACACTTCTTCGTTACAAAAGCGCTGCCCCTGGGCATTAACCACGATCCCCTTGGGCCAGCAAAAAGGCGGGTTGATAAAGCGCCAGGCCGACACACGGCTCAAGCGTTCGCTTTGCGCCCCGACCGATTGCCCCAGGCGCAAGCCACTGCCATCGCAACCGGTAGCGCCCACCTTGAAATTACGGCGAAATTTGGGTGCATGTTCGCGGATCAGGTCGCGATTGAAGATAAAGCCACCGGTGCTAAGGATGACCCCGCGCCGCGCCCGGACCAGTATCGGTTGCCCATGATCTCGCTCCAGCTGGCTGATTTTTTGTCGCAGGCGATCGCAATAACCGGGAGCGAAGTTTTGCCAGCGCTCGGCGCG
This sequence comes from Pseudomonas versuta, assembly GCF_001294575.1. Lineage (NCBI taxonomy): Bacteria > Pseudomonadati > Pseudomonadota > Gammaproteobacteria > Pseudomonadales > Pseudomonadaceae > Pseudomonas > Pseudomonas versuta. Next base: position 1,741,518 of record NZ_CP012676.1, on the reverse strand, counting down.
GGCCGCCAGACGCGCATGCTCACGGGCTTCACGGGAGCCCGGCGGCAAACGCCAAAGCTGGGCACCGACCACGCGCCCGGTGTCATCGACCACCAAGCGCCGCGCCGCCGTTTGCAGCAAGGGCTGCACTGCGGCGCGCAGGCAGGCGTCTTTCAAATGGCCATACAGCACAGCACCGCATTGCCCCTTGCCCACCGTGCGATGACCGCGTGGTGCCGGCGGTTGCTCGCCACCATGGGACGGCACCAGTTCGTTGCCGGAGTAATACAGAAAATAGCCATCGGCGGGATACGAGGTTTTGCCGCCCGCAGGCATGCTGTGGGCATAGCGTGCGCCGTGGCCTTCGAGCCAGCGCAGGTTGTCGGCACTGTCATCGCAGAATTTGCGCAAGGTGTCGTCGCTGATCACGCCACGGGTTTCGTGCTTGAGGTAGTCAAACATCGCTTGCGGGGTGTCGCTGAAACCTGCGTCCTGCTGCTGTCGGGTACCGCCGCCCGCATACACGACGCCGCCACTCTTGGCGCTGGCGCCGCCGCCGGTAAAACGGTCGGCGACAATCACCTCGGCCCCCTGGCTACGGGCCTCCAGTGCGGCGCAGGCGCCGGCAGCCCCCCAACCGATCACCAGTACGTCGCAGCTTTGGTCCCAGTCCCGATCCGCCAGACGGTCCAGGTGCAGCGGGGGCAGGATTTCAGTGATGCTGGCGGTCCGGGGCCGGTTCATGACACCGCCTCTGGCGCAGTGCTGGCTGCCACCGGCACGCTGCTGGCGATATGGTTGGCGGCGATATAGCCAAAGGTCATGGCCGGGCCCAGAGTGCCCCCGGCCCCGGGATAGCTGGTGCCCATGACGGAGGCGGAGCAGTTGCCAATGGCATACAGGCCACTGATCGGCCGCCCGTCTTCCCGCACCACTTGCGCGTGCCTGTTGGTCAGCAGCCCGCCCTTGGTGCCGATGTCTCCGGCGTCCAGGCGCATGGCGTAGTAAGGCCCTTTGCGCATCGGCGCCAGACACGGGTTGGGTGTGATATTGGAGTCGCCGTAATAGCGGTCGAACACATTGCCACCGCGCCCGAAATCGAGATCGACCCCGGTTTTCGCGTATTGATTGACCTTGCTTACGGTGTTGCTTAACCCGGCGCCATCCACGCCGATTTGCATGGCCAACTGATCAAGGCTGTCAGCCTTCCAGTACACAGTGTTGAGCCATTCCTTGCGCAAGCGGCTATCGGGCATCACCTGGGCCGGCATCAAAGGGCCCATGGCGTAATGAAAGCGGAAATGGCCATCAAAGATCACCCATGACGGCACCGTGCGACCGTCGGTTTTGCGGTTGTCCTTGTACATGGCGTCAACGAATTCGAGATACGGCGCTGCCTCGTTAACGTATCGATGGCCCAGGCTGTTGACCACAATGGCCCCCGGAAACGCACGCTCGGCAAACACCCCGCGCGGTTTTTCTTCGCCGGGCACGGCAATGGTCGGCGCCCACCACGCCCAGTCCATCAACGCCGTAGCCGCGCCAATATTGAGCCCCGCTTCCAGTGCGGCCCCGGTGTTGTTGCCCGGTGGCGTAGCACTCCAGCTGGCTTTGGTCGGTTGCGGCAGGAATTTTTCACGCAGGGTCTGGTTCTGCTCGAAACCGCCCGAGCCAAAGATCACCCCGCGCCGGGCCTTGAGTTCAAGAATTCTGCCGCCCGTTGCAACCTTGATCCCGCAAACGCGATCACCGTCCAGCAGCACGTCCTGGAAGTCGGTGTTGAGCCACAGCGGCACATTGCGATCCATCAGCGAACGGCGCAGGGACGCCACCAGCGAACTGCCCAGGGCCGCCCGACGGTCATATTTGCTCTTGCGTCGCCATTTGAAGTCCAGCTTGTAACGGGCCATCAATCTGAAAATCAGCCATTGCCAGCCGAAGCTGCGGGCCATGGCCTTGTGCGCGTCACGGGCAGTCCACGCAATACGCCCCATCAGCAGGGTCGAGGGTGAAGGTTTGCGCAGATTGGGCAGTTCTTCCTCAAGCAAGCTGGTGTCGAACAGCTCGGGGTCCAGGGTCCGCCCGCCCGGCAGGGCGCCGGGCAATTGCGGGTAATAATCCGGGTATTTGTCGGCCACGGCATAGCGCACCCGACTGTTGGAGGTGAGTTTTTTGATCATGGGTGCTGCGTTGTCCAGATACGCCTGCAGGCGCACCGGATCACCGTGTTCACCGGTGGCGGCCTTCAGGTACTGCATTGACAGCTCAGCGCTGTCCCGCCCGCCGATCGCGGCGAAGTAATGGTTATTCGGGATCCAGATACCACCACCGGAAATCGCCGAAGTGCCGCCGTACTTGTCGCTTTTCTCGACAATCAGCACTGAAAGGCCCTGGTCGGCGGCAAACAGGGCCGAGGTCATCGCCCCCGCACCGGAGCCGACCACGATTACGTCATAGCTGGACTGAGACTGAACTTGAGCCGTCATTATTGTTATGCCATCCGCTGAGGTCAGAAACTCATTACTCGATCAAACAAAAGGGTCCGAGTTGGGTAAACCCAATTGCACTACGCCATAGCTGCGTCGATAGGCCGCTTCGTTGTTGGCGATATGCCCGCGCGCCTGGTGCAGGTCGCGGAAATATCGGGCCACCGGGTTGGTGCTGTACAAACCCGAAGCCGCCATGCAGCGCAGCAGGTCGCTGACCCGGTCGGCGCAGACATTGGTGACATGGGAAGACTGGTAGCGATACAGCAAGCGGGTTTCAACATCCGGATACTCGCCGGCAGTGGCCAGCGCCATGAGGTTTGCGTAATTGCGCATCAACACCAGCTTGAGTGAATCGACGGTGATGGTGGCCTCGGCGACGGCGGCCTGTGCTGCCGGGTCTTCGGCGGTTTTGGCACCATGTTTGCCAATGTGCGCGGCGGCGTTGCTGCGGAACTCGTTGATTGCCCCTTGCAGCGCACCAATGGCCGACGTCGATACGGCGCGAGCGAACACCTGGGCGAATGGAATCGAGTACATCGGGTTGGTGTTGACCAGCCGTCCCGGTGTGGCTTCGAGGCTGTAATTATTGGTGCGTTGTACCCGATGTGCCGGGACAAAAACGTCCTCGACGATGATGTCGTGGCTGCCGCTGCCGCGCAGACCCAGCACGTCCCAGTTCTGCTCGATGCGATAGTCACTGGCCGGGATCAGGAAGGTGCCGTGTTCGGTCGGGCCGGTTTCGTCTTGCGGCACGATACCGCCGAGCAGGCACCATTGCGCATGCTGGCTGCCGCTGGAAAACCCCCAGCGCCCACTGACCTGGTAGCCGCCCTTGACCGGGGTGACTTTGGCCACTGGCATATAGGTAGAAGCCACCAGCGTGGAGCTGTCTTCGCCCCAGACGTCACGTTGTGCTTCTACCGGATAGCGTGCCAGTTGCCACGGGTGAACGCCGACCACACCAAACACCCAGGCAGTGGACATACAGCCCTCGGCCAGCAGCATCTGGATTTCAAAAAAGGTTCGCAGATCGACTTCGTGGCCGCCCCACATCTTCGGCTGCAAGGCGCGAAACAAACCTGCCTCCTGCATGTCGCGAACGGTTTCATCGGGCAGTTTGCAATCCTTGTCCGCCTGGGCTGAACGGCTTTTAAGCGCAGGTATCAGATTGCGCGCGCGTTCCAGCAGCTCAAGCTCTATCGGACTTTTCTCTCGTATCTGATCCATCCGTCTGTTCTCCGTCAGTCTCTCGCTGCGCGAATGCGCGGGCGCTGTATGACGAATAATCCGGCCTGGCGCGCTACTGATCATCGTCAAAGCGGACTAGGCAAAAGCCTGTACCAACGAAACCCGTATTCGCTGACGAGCAGCGCGAGGTTGCGATCGATTGCGCAGCGATCGTGAATCCTTTGGACCGGGTGTGTCTGGATTTACGACGATTGCGTCGCCGATCGCAGCCTCGCGCTGCTCGTCAGCGACGACAAGCGTCGCGATGGGTTATCAAACGGTCGGTAATTTCGCCCACGGCCGGTCTTGCTCGATTTGCGCACTCAGGCGCAGCAGTACGTCTTCCCCGCCCAATGGCCCGGTAAACATCATGCCGATCGGTAAGCCGTTTTCGCTCATTCCCACCGGCAACGAGATCGCCGGTTGCCCGCTGACGTTGGCCAGTACGGTAAAGGCTGCGCTGCCCATGGCGTTGTGGGCGTAGCTGTCCCATGGCTGGTTCAGGCTCAGTAACCCCAGCTGCGGTGTGACGTTGGCAGTGACCGGCGACAGGATGACGTCAAAGGTGTCGAACTGCTGTTCCATGTAACCGCCAATGCTTTCAAACGACTGGCGCGCGCGGTACAGGCCTTCACCCGTGACTTTCTTGCCATTGTCCAGAACCACTTGGGTGATGCGCTCGAAGTCATCGGCAGTGGCAGCTCGGCCCAGCGCCTGTTCACGGTCGTGGACCAGGGTCAGCAAGGCATCGCCAATCACTGAACCATGGGCGCCGAACAACTGCCGAGGGTCGATGTTCAAACGCAGTTCTTCAACGTTGTGCCCCATCGCGCTCAGACGTCTGGCCGTGTCGTCCAGCACTTTTGCAACGGCCGGGTCCAGCGGCGAACTGGTCAGCGAGTCTCGCACCAGGCCAATACGCAGGCGCCCCGCAGCGGTGCCCAGCTCTTCGATATAAGGGCGTACCAGCGGTTTTGCCCAGTACGGACTGCCTTGCTCATGACCCTGGCCGACATCCAGAAACAACGCCATGTCGCGGATGTTGCGCGACACCACGTTGCCAACACTGGCACCGAACCAGCCCTCATATTTGCCCGGGCCGCTGGGGGTGCGGTAACGGGTGGGTTTGAGGCCGACCACGCCGCAATAGGAGGCCGGGATACGAATCGAGCCGCCGCCGTCGGTGGCATGGGCCACCGGCACAATGCCTGCGGCGACCGCTGAAGCCGCACCACCGGAAGAGCCGCCGGCGCTTCTGGCCAGGTTCCACGGATTGCGGGTTTGCCCCCAGAGCAGGGATTCGGTGGTGGTGGTCAGGCCGAACTCAGGGCACGCGGTTTTGCCGAACGGCACGGCGCCAGCCGCTTGGTAGCGGGCTATCAGAGTGCTGGTTTGTGGCGCCGGCGGTGCATCCTTGAACAAGCGGCAACCATTGGTGGTGCGGGTACCTTCAAGGTAGGTGTTGAGGTCCTTGAGCAGGATGGGCACACCGGCCAGCGCACCCGTGGTGGATGCCCCTGCTGCGCGTCGCGTCTTGAGCAGCGCCTGGGCGTATTCGTCATGACGCATGTTGACCGCATTGACCTTGGGGTTGACCGCATCACAACGGGCCATGGCCGCAGCCAGCAGATGCTCGGGGGTCAGCTCGCCCTTTTGCACGGCTCGGGCCATGTCGGTGGCGTCCAGCGCCAGGTATTCGCTGGGCGATACGGCACTTGAGCCCGCAGCGCTGGCATAGCGCCCGAGCAACCCGGCGCCGGCAGCCAGGGCTGCCGCCTTGAGTACGTGGCGGCGCTGCCAGCCTTCAGGGGTCTGGCTGTCTTCGGGTGTAGCGGCAGGAATTGGCAAAATTTATCTCCGGATCACTTCTTGTTTTATGGGCAGACGTGAGCTTTTCTCGCGACAGCATCACCGGGGCCGGCGGCATCGCGAGCAAGCTCGCGCCTGCAGGGTTCTTCTGGGGGGATCAGTCGGGGGTAACCATCGACTGCATGGTTGCCTGGAAGTGCTCGCCATACGGCGGCAGCATGCCCCATTCGCGGCGCGGATCATGGGCCGGGGCCTTGAATACGGTGCGCATGTGACTGAACTCCAGGAAGCCTTCGCGGCCGTGATAATGGCCCATGCCGGAGGCGCCAATCCCGCCAAACGGTGCGTCGTGCATGGCCGCGTGCATCATCACGTCGTTGATGGTCACACCGCCCGACAGGGTGTGCTGCAGCACATGCCGGCGCTCTTCTTCGCTCTGGCCAAAGTAATACAAGGCCAGCGGCCGCTCCCGTGAGTTGATGTCCGCCAGGGCCCGGTCGAGCTTTTCATAGGGCAGCAGCACCAGCGCCGGGCCGAAGATTTCTTCGTGCATGATCAGGCTGTCACGCGGCGGGTCGATCACCACTTGTAGCGGTCGACGTCGCGACTGGGGGGCTGCCTTGAGCGCACGCGGGAAACTTTCAACCCGGGCGCCCCGCTGCCGGGCGTCCTGCACGTAGCTTTCAACGCGCTGCAAGTGCCGGTCGTTAACCACTGACACCACATCCGGATTGTCTTCCACGGTCGGCAGCAGCTCGCTGTAGGCCGCGCCAAGGGCGCCGATAAAGTCAGCCATTTGCTCGCGGGGCACGTACACCACGTCCGGGTTGATACAAATCTGCCCGCCGTTGTTGGCTTTGGCCACGGCAATGCTGAATGCAGCCTTGGCCAGATCAGCACTGCGGGAAATAATGACCGGCGATTTACCGCCGAGCTCAAGGGTCAGCGGCACCAGGTTTTCAGCCGCATTGCGCATCACCGAGCGCGCCACGGCGGTGCTGCCGGTGAAGACCAGGTGGTCAAAAGGCTGTGCGGTAAACGCCTGGGCCACGTCTGCATCGCCGAGCACCACCGCCACTTCCAGCGGGTCGAACATTTCGCCAAAGGCCCGGGCCAGCACACTGGCGGTCAGCGGCACCACTTCCGAAGGTTTGAGAATGGCCCGGTTACCCGCGGCCAGCACGCAGGCCAGCGGGCTGAGCAGGGTGAACAGCGGCGCGTTCCAGGTGCCCATGATGCCGATCGAGCCCTTGGGCTGATGCATCACCCAGGCCTTGGCGCCGAGCTGGTCATAGGGCGCGAATACCTGACGCGGCTCATCTTCGACCCAGTGCGGCAGATGATCGCGGGCATATTTGAGCGATGCCAGGGAGCCCAGCACATCATTCATTAACGAAAAGCCCTGGGGCCTGCCACCAAAATCCGCATCCATGGCTTCAACCAGCGGTTGCTGATATCGCACCAACAGCTCTATCACCCGCTGAATCCGTTGCCGGCGCTGCTCAACGCTTACCGGGCCCGCCTCGATAAAGGCTTTTTTTTGCGCTGCCAACAGGCTGGACAGCTGTTCTGGGGCCGTACTGCTGCACGTCATGGATGAGTCCTCTTGGCATCGTTTCAAGGCCCCGACGCTAGCCAATTACGGCCCCGTACGCCTCGTCCGATCGGACGATAATCGGCTGTATTCGTTAGTCCATTAAGACGATGTAGCGCCCCACCTGGAGAGGAATACTGCGAGCACGAAAATTCAATCCATGAGGTTCGTCATGGCAATGCAAAGCAGTTTCGATCCCCAGGCTTTCCGTACCGCGCTCGGTACCTTCACCACCGGGGTGACCATCATCACCACCCAGGCTGAAGACGGCTCACCTATCGGGATCACCGCCAACAGCTTCAACTCGGTGTCGCTCAACCCGCCGCTGGTGCTGTGGAGCCTGGCCAAGTCCGCCCGCAGCCTGCCGGTGTTCAGCTCGGGCAAACACTGGAACGTGCACGTGCTGTCGACCGAACAGGAACCTCTGTCCGGACGCTTTGCCATGCAGGGCGAAAACAAGTTCGCGGAAATCGAACTCGACAGCGGTATCAGCGAAGCACCGCTGCTACAGGATTGCACCGCACGCTTTCAGTGCCGTACGGCCTTTCAATATGAAGGCGGCGACCATGTGATTTTTGTCGGCGAGGTGCTCGCCTTTGATCACAGCGACCGCGCACCGCTGGCGTTCCAGAGCGGTCAATACGCACTGGCCACCCGCAAGCCACGCAGTGAACTGCGCCTGGCTACCACCCCGCCGCCGCCCGAGTGCAGCTACACCGAGGACCTGTTGGGCTATTTGCTGGGCCGCGCGCACTACCAGTTACTGGACGCGCTGCATCGCCTGCTGAGCAACCAGCAACTGGACGAACACGCGTTTTTCATCCTCTCCGTGCTGTGCATTCGCGACAACATGAGCCTGGACGAGATCAACACCTTCGTCAGCTACACCGGCCACGAGGTCTCGGTTGCCAGCATGCGTTTTCTGGAAAAACAGAATCTGGTGGCACTGGAGGGCAGCACCCATGAACCGCGTTATGTACTGACCGCGACCGGCCGGGAGGCCTCCTTGCAACAGCTGGCCCTGGCCAAGGCGGTGGAGGAAAACGTTTCGGCCAAACTCGGCCCCGGCGATGCCCAGGCGCTGAAGGTGTTGCTCAAGCGGCTGATCAGCGCCAGCGACCCAGGGCTGCCCGACCTGTGGGCCCCTCGCTAATAAAGGACTATTTATGAGCATTATTTCCAGATTTGACCTGACCGGCAGTGTGGCCATCGTTACCGGCGGTGGCCGCGGAATCGGCCGGGCCATTGCCCTGGCCTACGCCGAGGCCGGCGCCGACGTGGTGCTGGCGGCACGTACCCTGAACGATGTCGAAGCGGTTGCCCAAGAGATCCGTCTGCTGGGCCGTCGCGCCCTGGCCATGAGTTGTGACGTCAATGACACCGAGCAGCGTACGGCTCTGGTGATGCAGGCACGTGAGCACATGGGCCGTATCACGCATCTGGTCAACAACGCCGGCGGCGCCGGCCCGAACGATCCGCTGACCCTGAGCGTCGAGCGGTTTGAAGAAATCATGCGCTTCAATGTGTCTTCGGCTTATCACTTGTGCCAGCTCTGCGTGCCCCATATGCGTGCTGCCGGCGCGGGCAACATCATCAATATCACCTCGGGTGCGGCGCGCTATGCGCAAACCCAGTTCAGCGCCTACGGCACCGCCAAAGCGGCGCTGAGCCACATGACCCGTCTGCTGGCCCAGGATTTCGCGCCATTGGTGCGGGTCAACGCCATTGCCCCGGGGCCCATTCTGACCGACGCCCTGAACCGCGTCCTGCCGGTGGCCATGCGTGAAGCCATGGTCAAGGCCACCCCGCTGCAGAGTCTGGGCGAGGTGGAGGATATTGCGGCCGCCGCACTGTACCTGGCCACCCCGGCGTCACGCTGGGTAACCGGCAAAATCCTGGAAGTGGACGGCGGCGCCGAGTCCAGCGTCTGGCCGGGCTGACGCTGTACCCATGAACGTGTGGGAGCGAGCTTGCCAGCGATGCACACGACTGGGTTTTGCAGTCAGACCGCGCGCAATCCATCGCTGGCAAGCCAGCTCCCACAGTGACTCATATAGTCCGGATTTTAGAGAGAGTGTTTATGGACCCCAAGTTGATTGAAGCCCTGGGCGATGAGCTGTTTCACGCGTTGCTTGAACGCCGTAGCCTGCAGCCGCTGACCCAGCGTTATCCCGACTTGACGCTGGAGACGGCGTATCAGATTTCATTGCGTTTTCTGCAACGGCGCGAAGCCCTCGGGGAACAGGTCATCGGCAAAAAGATCGGTGTTACCAGCCGCGCCGTGCAGGACATGCTCGATGTGCATCAGCCCGACTTCGGCTTTTTGACCAACCGCATGCAGGTCGCCGATAACAGCGATGTCAGCTTTAGCGCCAAGCTGCTGGTGCAGCCGCGGGCCGAAGGTGAAATCGCCTTTATTCTCGGCGAGGACCTGCACGGCCCCGGCATTAGCGCCGAAGACGTCATGGCCGCCAGCCAATGGGTGATGCCGTGTTTCGAAATCGTCGACTCACGTATCGCCGACTGGAAAATCCGCATTCAGGACACCGTGGCCGACAATGCGTCATGCGGCGTTTTTGCCCTCGGCGAGCAACGCATCGATCCCCGTGAACTGGACCTGGCCAAGGTCGAGTTGCACTTGCTGAAAAATGGCCAGCCGGCCGGTAACGGCTTCGGTTCGGCGGTGCAAGGTCATCCGTGTGCCGCCGTGGCCTGGCTGGCCAACACCCTGGGCAAGTTCGATATTCCGTTTCGCAAAGGCGAAATCATTCTGTCCGGGGCCCTGGCGCCGCTGGTACCGGTGCAACCCGGCGACGAGGTCAGCCTGACCCTCAGCGGCCTGGGTTCTGCACGTCTGCGCTTTGTGTCCTAAACCCGTTCGAGAGCCTTCCCATGAGCAAAAAGATTAAATGCGCCCTGATCGGGCCGGGCAACATTGGTACCGACCTGCTGTACAAATTGCTGCGCAGCGAGGTGCTGGAGCCAGTGTGGATGGTCGGTATCGATGCCACTTCAGAAGGCCTGACCCGCGCCCGCGAACTGGGGCTCAAAACCACCAGTGACGGGGTCGACGGCCTGTTGCCCCATATATTGGCGGACAATATCCAGATCGCCTTCGATGCCACCTCTGCCTACGTGCACGCCGAAAACAGCCGCAAGCTCAATGAGCTGGGAGTGCTGATGATTGACCTGACGCCTGCCGCCATCGGCCCGTATTGCGTGCCGCCGGTCAACCTGCAGGCCAATCTCAAGCGCGGTGTGATGAACGTCAACATGGTGACCTGCGGCGGCCAGGCAACGATTCCGCTGGTAGCCGCGGTGTCCAGCGTGCAACCCGTGGCCTATGCCGAGATCGTGGCCACCGCAGCGTCCAAGTCGGTGGGCCCGGGCACGCGCAAGAACATCGACGAATTCACCCGCACCACGGCCAGTGCCATCGAGCAGGTCGGCGGCGCGAAAAAAGGCAAGGCAATCATTATCGTCAACCCGGCCGAGCCGCCGCTGATCATGCGTGACACCGTGCACTGCCTGACCGAAACCGCACCGGACAAGGTTGCGATCACCCTGGCGATCGCCGACATGATCCAGGAGGTACAGAAGTACGTACCGGGTTACAAACTGGTGAACGGTCCGGTTTTTGACGGCAACCGGGTATCGATTTTTATGGAAGTCGAAGGCCTGGGCGATTACCTGCCCAAGTACGCCGGCAACCTCGACATCATGACCGCTGCGGCGGCGCGTACGGCTGAGATGTTTGCCGAGGAAATCCTCAAGGGCGAGCTGCAACTCAAGGCCACTGCCCCTCAATCTGCCCTCGCTTAAGGAGCTACCCATGGATCTTCGCGGCAAAAAAATCACCGTGCATGACATGTGCCTGCGCGACGGCATGCACCCCAAGCGTCACCAGATTTCCCTGCAACAAATGAAAGACATCGCCTGCGGTCTGGATGCCGCCGGTGTACCCCTGATTGAAGTAACCCACGGCGATGGCCTGGGCGGCAGCTCTGTGAACTACGGTTTTCCGGCGCACACCGACGAGCAGTACCTGTCGGCCGTGATTCCGATGATGAAGCAGGCCAAAGTCTCAGCCCTGCTGTTGCCGGGTATCGGTACCGTGGACCACCTGCAAATGGCCTTCGAGCTGGGGGTCAACACGATTCGGGTCGCCACCCATTGCACCGAGGCGGACGTCTCCGAGCAGCATATTTCCTATGCCCGCAAGCTGGGTATGGACACCGTGGGCTTTCTGATGATGGCGCACATGAACAGCCCTGAAGGGCTGGTCAAGCAAGGCAAGTTGATGGAGAGCTACGGCGCCAACTGTATTTACCTCACCGACTCCGCGGGCTACATGCTGCCCCACGACATCAAGGCCCGGGTTGCGGCGATGCGTGAAGCCCTGCACCCGGACACCGAGATCGGTTTTCACGGGCATCACAACTTGTCGATGGGGGTGTCCAACTCCATCGCCGCGATCGAAGCCGGGGCCACGCGCATCGATGCGGCCGCCGCAGGTCTTGGCGCTGGTGCGGGCAATACGCCGATGGAAATCCTGGTGGCGGTCTGTGACCGCATGGGCATTGAAACCGGGGTCAGCGTGTTCGGTATCCAGGACGTGGCCGAAGACCTGGTAGTGCCGATCATGGACTTCCCGATCCGCAGCGATCGCGATGCCCTGACCATGGGCTATGCCGGTGTTTATGGCTCGTTCCTGCTGTTCGCCAAGCGCGCCGAGAAGAAGTACGGCGTACCGGCGCGGGAAATTCTGGTGGAAATGGGCCGACGCGGCATGGTCGGCGGCCAGGAAGACATGATCGAAGACACCGCCATGACCCTGGCTCGCCGACGCGGCTGACGCAGGGGTTTGTCAAAGGCGCTGACGCGTTGCGTGTCAGCGCCTTTGGCATTTTTATCTGACAGGGAAACGAATATGTCCAAGGCTCACGTCGGCTGGCGCAGCCATGCCTTGCTGTTGTTGCTGGCTGCGGTGTTTGCCGACAACTTTGTCGGCCGGCAGATTCTGGCGGTCATGATTGAACCGATCAAACTCGAATTCGGTGTCAGTGACACAGCCATGGGGCTGATTTCCGGCCTGGCATTTGCCGGGGTCTACGCCCTGCTCGGCTTGCCTGCCGGACGCCTGGCCGATCGCATGTCGCGCACCCGCTTGCTGGCCATGGCGTGCCTGCTCTGGGCCGTGGCTACCATGGTCTGCGGCCTGGCCGTGAGTTTCTGGATGCTGGCCCTGGCACGCATGGCGGTTGCAGTGAGTGAGTCGCCTACCACCTCGGCGTCGATGTCGATCATTGCCGACTTGTACCCGCCCCATCGCCGTTCGTTTGCCATCAGTTGCTTCACCGCCGCACCGACTTTCTCGGCGGTGATCGGCTTGAGCCTTGGCGCCTGGGTGGTCGAACACTATGGCTGGCGCACGGCGTTTATCGTGATTGGCATGCCGGCGCTGCTGTTTTCACTGGTGCTGGCGCTGGTGGCCAAGGATCCGGACCGTGGACGCTGGGACCTGGCCAATGCCCATGCCGCGCATCCCCTGCAAAGCCTGAGCAGCGAAGCCCGCAAGCTCTGGGCCCTGCCCGCTTACCGTTGCCTGATCATGGCCGGCGGCCTGAGCACCCTCAGCTCCTATGCAATCGGCATGTGGAACACCAGTTTTCTGGTGCGCTCCCATGGCTTGTCGTTGCAGCATGCCGGACTGTTGGCCGGGTTCATTTGTGGCGGTTTTGCCGGCATCGGCGCGTTATTTAGCGGCTGGTTGAGCGACCACCTGACGCCCCGCAACCCGCACTGGCAAGTGGGCATTCCGGTGATCGGGCACGTGGCCGCGATCAGCGCACTGTTCGCTTATTTATTGTGGCCCAACACGATCTGGGCGCAGGTGGCAGGGGTGCCGATCCCCAGCGCCATGCTGTGGTGTGCGCTGTACAGTTTTTTTGTGGTGTGGTGGGTGGCGCCGTCCTACAACCTGGTCACGCAACTGGTGCCGCCCAATCGCCGGGGCACAGCAATGGCTTTGCAGACGATCATTTCGACACTGCTGGGGGTCGGTGTCGGGCCTTTGCTCGCCGGTTTGTTCAGCGATGCACTGCTGCCGCGCTTTGGCAATGAATCGTTGCGCTACGGCTTGCTGCTGGTGAGCCTGCCGGTGGTGGGTGCGATCATGCTTTTAATTCGCACCTCCACCCATGCCGCGCAAACCCGTTATTTACATGTGGAACGCGCGGTGTAGTCATCGACCAACTTGCGGGTCAGTTCCTCGGACGACAATTCGACACTGCGTCCAGGACTCAGTGCGAAAGCCTGACCCGCCCACAGGTTGATGAAATCTGTGGAGCCGGCAGGCTCGGTTTTGGCCTTGAGCGGTAGCAGTACGCCACCCGCCAACGGAAACTCCGGGGCCTGGGGGTTGATCGGCCCCAGTTCACGCATCACCCGATTGACGATGCCGCGGGCCGGGCGGCCGGTAAACAGGTTGGTGAGTGCAGTCTCGCTGGAACCGGCCTCACGCAAGGCGCGGTAATGGGGCCGGGCAAGTCTGGCCTGCAGGCAGAACAGGTATGCTGTGCCGATTTGCACCGCACTGGCGCCCAGAGCAAAGGCCGCCGCAATGCCACGCGCATCCGCGATCCCGCCTGCGGCAATCACCGGCACCGATACCGCATCAACAATCTGCGGCACCAGGGCAAAGGTGCCGATCTGGGTCGTCAGCTCATTGCTCAAGAACATCGCGCGGTGGCCACCGGCTTCGTAACCCATGGCAATGATTGCGTCACAGCCGTTGCGCTCCAGCCACTGCGCTTCTTCAACGGTGGTGGCGGAACTTAAAACCCTGGCACCACAGGCTTTGACCCGGGCCAGTAGATGCGGGGCCGGCAAACCGAAGTGAAAACTGACCACCGGTGGGCGCAGTTCCTCAACCAGTGCGCAAGTGGCTTCATCAAAGGGTGCACGGCTCGACACCGGGGTTGGCGCGTCATAGTCCACTCCCAGTTCGCGGTAATAATCTTTGAACAAAGACTTCCACTGCCGGGCCCGGGCCTCGTCGGGTTCCGGGGCCTGATGGCAGAAGAAATTCAGATTGAACGGTTGATCGCAGGCTTCACGAAAGGCCGCCACTTCGGCGCGCACCGCGTCCAGGGTCAGCGTGGCGCAGGCCAGTGAGCCAAGCCCACCAGCCTTGGCCACGCCGATCATCATTGGCGCCCCCGCGCCCAGCATCGGGGCCTGGATGATCGGGTGGGCAATGCCAACCAGGTCGGTAAAACAGGAGTCGGGCCATTGAGTCATTGCAGGTCTCGCAGATCAATTCAAGGTTGAAACGGGCATCAGCGCTTGGCAGACAGGGCCGATATCAATGCCGGGTCACGATTATAAATGTCCGGCGAGTACACCACTTTGCCGTTTTTATCGGCATGGGCTGTCCAGTACGTCATGAGGATCGGCACCGGGTTGGACAGCCTGAACTCGGTGGTGCGCCCGGTGGCCAGCAATTCCTCGGTCCGGGCCTTCTCCGCCGGGGTCACCAGCAAATCGCGCAACTGGAACACCGACTCCACCCGCACGCACCCTGAACTGAAGGCACGCGGCCCTTTACTGAACAGGGCCTGGCTCGGGGTGTCGTGCAGGTACACGGAAAACGGGTTGGGGAAGCGGATAACGATACGCCCCAGCGGGTTGCGTGGCCCGGCACCCTGGCGCAGCAGGATGTTGCCCGGACGGTCCCAGTCGATACTTTGCACCGCCAGCGGCTGCCCGCTGCTGTCGAGCACCTGCAGGTCATGCTTGCTCAGGAAGGACGGATCGCGGCGAATCTGCGGCAACTTGTCTTCCTTGAAGATGGTCGGCGGAATGGTCCAGGTCGGGTTCAGGGTCAGGCGCGTCACCCGGGATTTGAGCAACGGTGTCTGGCGGTCGGCCCGCCCTACCTGGGTGCGGGTCTGCCACACCGGCTGGCCATTCTGGTAGACGGTCAACTGTGCCGCCGGAACATTGACCAGCAGGCTGGTGGGTTCAAAGTCACGGGCCATCCAGCGGAAACGCTCCAGATTGATCCGCAACTGTTCGCGGCGGGTTGCCGGACTGACGTTCAACTCTTTAACGGTGCCTGGCCCGATGACGCCATCGGCCTGCAATGAGTGATCGAGCTGAAAGCTCTTGACCGCGGAGGCCAGTTCATTGGAGTACGTGTTGTTGTCAGTTTGCGTCTGAGCACTCAGGTAACCCTCGCTGGCCAAACGCCTGGCCAGTGCCGGTACCCGTGCATCCTGCATGCCGGGGCGCAGCAAGGGGCCATCCGGGATCGACTGCCACTGGGGCAGCGGCTGTTGGCGCTCCCGGGCATAGACCCGGCGCAAGTCTTGATACTGCGCCAGCGCGGGGCGGGCCAGTTCGAAAGCACCGGCTACGTTCTGTACCCCGGGCCCGGCGATTGCCAGGAGTTCGGCCTGACGGTCAGGCTCTTCAGTATTGGCGTGCCAGACCGGTTCAAAACGGTTTTGTGCCAGGCGACCGAAACGCAAGTCCTGCAGGGCTTGCAGGTATTGACGACTGGTACCGATGTCGGCGCACAGGTCCTGGCCCTGGGGCAACCGGTAATTGAGCGGGTCCAGCCCGTCGTCGGCCAGCTGTGACAAGGCTGCCTGCAAAGCCGTCAGGCGCCCTTCTTGCGCCCATACCGGCTGGTAGTTCTGGCCCTCATAAAAGGCCTGCAAAAGTGCCTGGGTCTGAGGCGTCAGGCCGGGTGCCAGTGTCGGGCAGGCCTGGGGCAGTTGCAGCAGGGTCTGCTGCAACGGGTTGGCAGGCGGGTCTGGCAGCACATCGGCCCACGCGACCAATGGCGCTACGAGCAAGGCAATGCTCAAGTAACATGCGTGTTTTTTGATCAACTGCTTTACTCCAATCCATGGCCGTCACGTTGGGGGTCACCATTACAGCCGTCCTGAAGGCTAGCAGCTAAACAGGATCGCTATTAACTCGACGCAGCGTCAGGAGCTAATTCAATAGTGGAAACTCTTAATCTATGCTGATTTCTTTGCGACGACTTTTTCTGGTCGCCGCGACCCTGGGAGCCTTGTGCAGCCCAGCGTTCGCCGCCAATACTTCCTCACCAGGGCTTTACAACAGCCTCGCCCAGGCCGCTCCGGAACTCAATCCCCAGGCACTTAAAAGCGCCCTCAGTGCCATGCAATGCGCCGTCAGCAATGGCGCCAGCCCCGCACAGAACCTTGCCGTCATCGACTATTCGCAACCTTCCACGGCCCGCCGCCTGTGGATCTTCGACTTGCGTAAACAGACCCTGGTGCTGCGCGACCTGGTGGCCCACGGGCAAAAATCCGGGGAAAACTTCGCCACTCAATTCTCCAATAATGAAGGCAGTCATCAATCCAGCCTTGGCCTGTTCCGCACCCAGGAGAGTTACCAGGGTGCCAACGGTTACTCGCTGCGTAT
Source organism: Pseudomonas versuta (assembly GCF_001294575.1). Classification (NCBI taxonomy): domain Bacteria; kingdom Pseudomonadati; phylum Pseudomonadota; class Gammaproteobacteria; order Pseudomonadales; family Pseudomonadaceae; genus Pseudomonas; species Pseudomonas versuta. The sequence continues at coordinate 1,724,958 of NZ_CP012676.1, read as the reverse complement.
GGACGGCCTGGAGCCGGGTATCAATGACAGTGCCCGTGAGCGGGCCATCGTGATTCACCCCGCCAGCTATGTGAACCCGTTGTGGAGCCAGACCCAGGGCCGCATCGGCCGAAGCCAGGGCTGCCCTGCCGTACGCCCGCAAGTGGCGCGCCAGGTGGTAGACAAACTCAAGGACGGTCAGTTCATGTTTGCCTGGTACCCCGACCAGCACTGGCTGCAGTCTTCGGCTTATCTGAACTGCAAGCCACGGCTGGTGGCGAGTATCGTCTCGACCAAAGGCGGCTAGGCAGCAAAGCGTCGGTGCTGACTATGCCGATGACACTTTTGAAGCGAACCCTTTCACTGGCTGCCTCGATAATCGAAAGCATTCTGATGAAATGTCGAGGTTCAGCATGACGAGTGCCATCACCGGGCAGGTCAGCCCCAAAACCCTGAGAAAAGTCATTGCCGCCGCGGCCATCGGTAACTTCGTCGAGTGGTTCGACTTCGCGGTTTATGGCTTTCTGGCAACCACCATCGCCCAGCAGTTTTTCCCCAGCGGCGATGCCAGTGCCGCGCTGCTCAAGACCTTCGCCGTGTTCGCCGTAGCCTTTGCGTTCCGTCCCCTTGGCGGAATTTTCTTCGGCATGCTGGGTGACCGTATCGGTCGCAAAAGAACCCTGGCAATGACAATCCTGTTGATGGCAGGGGCCACGACACTGATCGGGGTACTGCCTGCCTATGCCGCCATTGGCGTGATGGCCCCCATCCTGTTGACCCTGATCCGTTGCGCTCAAGGCTTTAGCGCCGGGGGTGAATACGCCGGTGCCTGTGCCTACCTCATGGAACACGCGCCGAATGATAAACGGGCCTGGTATGGCAGCTTCCTGCCGGTATCGACCTTCTGCGCCTTCGCTGCAGCGGCCGTGGTGGCCTATGCACTCGAAGCGTCGCTATCGGCACAATCCATGGCCGACTGGGGCTGGCGCCTGCCGTTCCTGATCGCTGCGCCACTGGGTCTGGTGGGGCTTTACATGCGCTTGAAGCTGGATGAAACCCCTGCATTCCAGGCGGTGGCCGAGGAACATGCGGTGGCCCACTCCCCGCTCAAGGAAACCTTGCGCAACCATGGCGGGGCTATCTGTGGCCTGGGCGCCTTTGTGTCGCTGACGGCATTGTCTTTCTATATGTTCACCACTTACTTCGCGACTTACCTGCAAGTGGCCGGGGGCCTGAGTCGTGCAACGGCCTTGCTGGTATCGCTGATTGCCTTGCTGTTTGCTGCCGCGATCTGCCCGCTGGCCGGGCTGTATTCAGACCGGGTCGGGCGCAGGGTCACGGTGATGACGGCGTGTGCACTGCTGATTGTCGTGGTGTATCCATCGTTGCTGATGGCCAGTTCCGGCGGCTTCGCGGCGTCCATCATCGGCGTCATGCTGCTGGCGGTCGGTGCGGTGCTATGCGGGGTGGTAACTGCCGCCCTGCTCTCGGAAACCTTCCCGACCCGCACCCGATATACCGCGTCGGCCATTACCTACAACATGGCCTACACCCTGTTCGGCGGCACTGCTCCGCTGGTGGCGACATGGCTGATCAGCACCACCGGCAGCAACCTTTCACCGGCGTTTTACCTGATCGCCGTTGCCCTGCTGGCATTGCTCGGTGGCCTGGCGTTGCCGGAGACCTCTAGGATTTCCCTGCATGAGGCCGGTGCCGCAACCCCGGGCGCAGCAGACCAACAGCACTACCGGCCACTGGAGATGACTACGGGCGGTGAGTCACGATAACCAGCCCCTCATCTGCTTGCGGGACACTGAAGTAGCGGGTGATCAGATCAAACTCTGCATCAGTCGCAGCAAAGTCATGCTCGCCCTGCGCATTGCGAGCATGCAGCCGGGCCCTGCAGCTAGCGTCATCCACCTCCAGATAATGCAAGCGGTGCGGCACCAGCGCCGCTTGCGCCAGGCTGAGTAGCCACTGACGATCGGCGACGGTGTTGGCAGGAAAATCCAGCACCACAGGGGTACCCGACTCAAGCACCCCAATCACCAGAGGGCCCAGCACCTCGCGAATCCGCCGTGCGTATCGCACATAGTCAGCGATCGAGTTGATTTCACCCGGGTAAAGCCGGGCTAACCACTGGTCTTCACTCAGCACAATGGCCCGGTGCTCGACGGCAAGGGTTTTGGCCAGGGTCGATTTGCCGGAAGCGATCTTGCCGCATAAAAGATGCAGGGTCGGTAGCGCCATGGAAGGGTTCCTTGTCTGTGCTGGCTTTGATCGGCCGGGAATTGAATGCCGACCCTAGCATTGCGCCAGTCCTGTCGACAGTCACAGCTGGCGCGCATTTAGCTGATACAGCCTGAAACCGGCGCTAGTTGCCCCGCCCTCCTCCAAACGACCGTGCCTGGGCATCGGTGGTAGTGATCACCACCATCACGTCCTCAGGATCGATACCCGGTTCACGCTGCAACCGTTGGACCAGGGATCGATAGAAGCGCTGTTTGGTCGCGGTATCGCGTACACGCCCGGCAGTGATTTCGATCAGCAGAAAATCGTCGCTGCGCGGGTAATGACGGTCAAATATCAACTCGCCGGCTTCGTGCTGATGGATCACCTGAAAGCGGTCTGTCGGCGGTACGTCGAAGCTCTCGACCAAGGCAGCGTGCAGGCTCTGTGAGAGGGCCGCGGGACATGCCGGCGCCACAACTCACGGACACCCCGCTGCCATTAGTCCTGTTCGATGCCCCCTGCCTGTTGCGCAGTGCTGCAACCCGGGCGCTGGATGCAGCCAATATACCGTGGCGAATTGCCCTGACCAGCCCCAGCGTGGGTGGCCTCTGGGCAGCTGTCGCTGGCGGGCTTGGGGTAACCCTGCGTACCCGTATCGGGCTGCCGGGCAACCTCAAGGTCATTGACGGCTTACCGCCAATGCCGACCCTGGGTTATGTACTGCATGCCGGCGCCGAGCTGCAGGCACCTGCCATCAAACACCTGGCCGGCTTGATCGAAACCGGTCTGCAAGAACAAGCGCAAGGGCTCGCGCCATAAAATGGCAGTTCAATCCGGGATCGGAGTGGGGTAAGCAGCACCGCTAAAATGCGCGGCCAGATTGGCCAGGGTCAGGTCGGACATCGCCCGCCGCGTATCCCAGGTGGCACTGGCCATATGCGGCGCCAACAACACATTGTCCAGCGCCAGCAAGCCGGGATGGGGCCGCGGTTCATCCTCGAATACATCCAGCCCGGCCCCCAAAAGGCGCCCCTGGGCCAATGCACTGGCAAGCGCGGCCTCGTCAACCACGCTACCGCGCCCCACATTGATCAGGATGCCTTCACTGCCCAGTGCCGCGAGCACCTTGGCATCGACCAGGTGCCGGGTCGACTCTCCACCGCCCACGGCAATCACCAGAAAATCCACCGCGGCGGCCAGTTCGGTCAACGAGGCGTAGTACGGGTAATCAACCGCCAGCGGACGACGCCCGTGGTAGCTGATGCGCATGTCGAACGCCGCCGCGCGCCGGGCAATCGCCATGCCGATCCGCCCCAGGCCAACAATGCCCAGCCGCGCCCCGCTGACCTTGCGGGTAAAGCCGAACGGACCTTGCTGCCACTGCCCGCTACGCACGAACTGATCGGCTTTGGCAATGCGCCGGGCAGTGCCGAGCATCAGGGTAATGGCGAAATCAGCCACGTCGTCGGTGAGCACGTCCGGCGTGTGCGTCACCACAATGCCCCGAGCCCTGGCAGCCGCCACATCGATACCGTCGTAGCCGACGCCGAACACCACGATCACTTGCAGGTCGGGCAGCCGCCCGATCAAGTCGGCCCGCACCCGCGACTCGCCATTGGCAACCAGAGCGCGGATCCCCCGGGCCTTTGACGCATCCAGTTCGCTGCCGCTCTCACTGCATTCCAATACTTCATATCGGGCATGTAAACCCTCGCTGAGCATGTCCGGCAAACGCGCAACTTTAAGCACTGTGTACATTTTTGTGGCCCTCCAGGATGGCGTCACGCATGACTTGGCGCTTGCGTTGACCGCCCAGGTACAGACCCAGCATGCCACCGGCCAACAAGGCGACGGCGACCATCAACAAGGCGTAGTCATAGCTATGGGTGGTGTCCTTGATCCAGCCCATTACGGGCGGCAGGCCAAGCCCGGCGATGTTGGCGATGGAGTTGATCAAGGCGATTGAAACAGCGGCTGCAGGCCCGGACAGATACTCGGTGGTGGTGGCCCAGAATACCGGAGTCGCCGCCCAGTTCAGGCCAACTGCCACCACCAGCATCACGTAGGCCAGCCACTGATTGCCGGTAAACACCGCCAGGCCCAGCATGATCCCGGCCAGCAACAGCGGGCCGCCCAGGTGCCAGCCGCGCTCACCGGTGCGGTCGGAATGACGGCCGTTGGCGTACATGAATACGCAAGCCAGGAAAAACGGCATCGCCGACAGCAGGCTGACAATAAACGACCCCTGTTTGGACACCGACTGCACGATCAATGGCAAAAACAGGGTGACCCCGATAGTGCCGAACGCCTGTAGCAACCAGAACAGGCTCAGCAGCCACACCTGCCGGCTGCGAAACGCCACATGCCAGGCGTCCTTGTGCGAGATGACGGTGGTCGCCTGTTCGGCCTGCATGGTGCGGCTGAGCCAGGCTTTTTGCGCGCTGTCGAGCCAGTTGGTAGAGGCCGGGGAGTCAGGCATGTAGCGCAATACCACAATGCCCAGTGCCACTGCAGGGATGCCCTGGAGAAAGAACAACCACCGCCAGCCGTTGATGCCCAGCAGACCGTCCAGATGCAGAAAGGCACCCGACAGCGGCAACCCGATCACCGACGCCAGAGCCGCGCCGATGTAGAACCATGACATGGCCCTGGCCCGGTCACTGCGCGGGTACCACTGCGACAGGTAGTAGATGATGCCGGGGGTGAAACCGGCTTCGGCCGCGCCCAGCAACAGGCGCATGACGTAGAGCTGGTTGGCGCTCTGGATCAGGCTCATGCCGGCAGCGATGATGCCCCAGGTGATCATGATCCGGGCAATCCAGCGCCGTGCACCGACCCGGGTCAGGATGATGCTGCTGGGCACTTCGAACAGAATGTAGGTGAGGAAGAACAGACCCACGCCGATGCCATACATCCGCACGCTGAGCCCCAGGTCGGCGTTCATGGTTAACGCCGCCACCGAAATGTTCGACTTATCAATGTAAGCCACCATGTACAACAGCATCAGGAAGGGAATCAGCTTCAGATTGAGCTTCTTCATGGTGCTGGCATGCAGACAACTGTCCAGCGAAGGACCTGTCATGGGGAAAACCTCTTGTTGTATTTATTTTCGGAACCCGACAGCCGCCTGATCCCTTGGTTATGGCCAGACCATAAACCAGTCTCGACGACAGTTCAATATGTGGCTTAATAACCCTATATATGGGATGAAATCTTCCTCAAGGTCGACTTGCTGCCACGGCGCCGTCACAATCCCCTGTTAGCCTCCGGCCCGATAATATTTTGTTACATCTGATCAGGAACCCGTATGAGCGACCAGAAAGACCAGGACACCCGACTGCCCGCCAGTACCAGCCGCCGTCATTTCCTTGCCGGTGCTGCGGCGCTGGGGGTGGGCGCAGCCGCTCTGGGCGCTTGCGGGGGCAGTCAGCAGGACAGCGGCGCCAAAGCGCAGCCGCTGACGCCGACTGAACTGGACAACAAACTTGGGGAGCAGGTGAAGACCATCGTGGTGATCTATGCCGAGAACCGCAGCTTCAACAATCTGTTCGCCAACTTCCCTGGCGTAGAGCGGCCATTGTCGGCACTCGAACCCGCCGACTACCAGCAACGCGACCGTGATGGCAGCCTGTTACAGACCTTGCCTCCCGCCTGGGGCGGAGTGGTTCAGGTGGGGCCACAGACAGTGGACGGCGTGACTTATGCCACCGGAGTGCAGTACCAGGAAAACCTGCCCAATGCCCCGTTTGCCCTGAAGGGGCCGAACCGGGAAGACCTGCCGCTGAATCTGGTGACCCGCGATTTATGGCACGTCTTCTACCAGAACCAGATGCAGATCAACGATGGCAAGAACGACCGGTTCGTCGCCTGGGCCGACTCGGGCGGCCTGACCATGGGCTATTACGCCCAGACCCAGTATTCCCTGCGCCTGTGGGACGTGGCCCGGGAGTTCGTGCTGTGTGACAACTTCTTCCAGGGTGCTTTTGGCGGCTCGTACCTCAATCATCAGTACTTGATCAGCGCCGCAGTACCGTTTTATCCGAACGCCAGCACCTCGGTGGCCGAGTCCCAGATCGCCTCGCTACAAGGCGACGACCCCACCGGCACGCGCCTCAAACCGTTAGACAAATCCCCGGCCAGCGCCATGACCGGCGCCCCGCAGTTCGGCCCCAGCGCCCTCACCCCGGACGGTTTTGCCGTGAACACCATGGCCCCGCCCTACTGGCCTACCTGGATCCGCGACCCCGAACATCCGGATTACTCAAAACCTGATTTGCCCAGCGTGCTGGTGCCCCAGACCCACGAGCACATTGGCGACAAACTGAGCAAAAAGAACATCGACTGGGCCTGGTACGCCGGTGCCTGGCAAGCCACTCTGGACCAGTTCAAAGACTCGGGCACCCTGCCGAAGATTCCAAACTTCCAGTACCACCACCAGCCGTTCAACTACTTCGTGCAGCAAGGTCCGCAAAACCCGCTCGAGCGCAGCAAGCGCCTGCGTGACGGCGGCCTGGGGGACGAATCTGCTACCAACCGGTTTGTCGCCGATGCCGAGGCCGGCAAACTGCCCGCGGTGACCTTCTACAAACCCCAGGGCAACCTCAACATGCATGCCGGTTATGCCGACGTGGCGGCCGGGGACCGGCACCTTGACCGTGTCATCAAGGTGCTGCGCAACAGCCCGCAATGGCAGAACATGGTGGTTGTGGTCACTGTGGATGAGAACGGCGGCTGGTGGGACCATGTGGCGCCGCCCAAAGGCGACCGCTGGGGCCCGGGTACACGAATCCCGTCGCTGGTGGTCTCCCCTTTCGCTCGCAAGGGCACGGTGGACCACACGGTGTATGACACCGCCTCGATCCTGCGCCTGATCACCCGGGTGCATCAGTTGGAAATGCTTGATGGCCTCAAGGCGCGTGACGATGCAATGAAAGCCCGCGGACAAACGCCCATGGGCGACCTGACCAATGCATTGAAGTTCTGAGACTGGCCAGCTCCCACAGGGAGCGCAGCAGATCTGTAGGAGCCTGGCTTGCCTGCTCCTACAGGGGGTTGTCAGCAGTTGGCGGGGGTATTAGTCAACATAGGCAAACTGGTCAATCAGACCGAGTCGCGGCACTCGTGTCTCGGGCAGTAGCAGCGCGCCGGGGGCAATCACTGCGTTTGCCCCGATTTTGCAGCCATCTCCAATCAAGGCCCCGAATTTATTGGCTCCGGTCTCGATCACATAGCCCGCATGACGGATGTTGATCGGCGCACCGTCCAGCTCGTTGCGGTAATTGGCAATGATCGCACCCGCCTCGATGTTTACCTTCTCGCCAATCAACGAGTCACCAACAAAGTTGAAGTGCGCCAGCTTGCTGCCTTCCAGCATGAAACTGCTTTTCACTTCGCAGCTCGGGCCAACGATGCAGTTGCGCCCCAGATATACCCCGCCTCGCAGGTAAGCACCCGCCGCAACGAAAGCACCGGGGCCGACTATGATCGGCCCCTTCAATACGGCACCCGGCTCCACCACCGCCGTTTCGTGAATTGCACAAACCCCTTGGCGTTGATAACCCGGCCCAAGCCTGGCCAGTAAAAACAACACCTGGTTTTCACAGTCCCGGGTGATTTGCCACGCAACGGATGGCACCAGCCCCAGTTCGGGCCAGCGAGCAATAAACGAGCAGATTGGCGGTATGTTCATGGAAGACTTTCCTGGCGTTTATTAGCGCAAGGCTTGCGCACAAAGTGCCAAACGAGGCCATCCGGATGCTTTCACATCAGAAGTTGGCCGGGGTGTTGGCACTGATGATTTCTGCCTCGTCGGCGCCGATATTTCTGAACCTGTGCGCCAGCGTACTCGGGAAGTAGTAGCCGTCCCCGGCATTCAAGATGCTGCTCATACCGTCCACGGTGAGCTCGATAACACCACGGGTGACTAGCCCGCACTCCTCCCCTTCGGCGTGCACGATCGCTTCTGCCCCCGTGCTTGCGCCCGGGGCATATTGCTCGCGCAACAGGCGCATCTGCCGGCCCGGTACCGAAGCGCCGATCAGCAACAGGCGCAAGCCATCGCGCCCGAGATCCGGCTGCTCATTGGCGCGGAAAACATACTGGTGGGCGCGGGGCGGTTGGTCGAAGGTGAAGAAGTCCGCCAAAGACATGGGGATGCCTTCAAGCAGTTTCTTGAGGGAGCTGACAGAAGGGCTGACGCGATTCTGCTCGATCAGGGAGATTGTGGCATTGGTGACGCCGCTACGTCGGGCCAGCTCGCGCTGGGACATTTTGTAGCTTTCGCGTACTAGTTTGAGTCGTGAGCCCGTGTCCATGACAGCCTTATGCGTGAACTACTTAAGGGTAATGGGGGGGCGACGGAGGGCGTTGAGCGCACCGTACCCCTGTACCACAAACGTGAAAGGCGGCTATTAAATCACGTTTGCGGTTCTTGCTCAGCAGGTTCGCTAAATGGCCGATCAATAACTGAGTGGCAGCGCGCTGACGACCCCCGCTACCACGTGGCCAGTTCGGGATCAGATCCCGAACCGGTCACGCAGGGCGTAATACGCCGCGCCCATGGCTGTAAGCGGCGCCTGGAAGGTGCGACCACCGATCATCGGCATATGCGGCAAGGAGGCAAACGCGTCGAAACGCTCGGCATCGCCACGGATCATTTCCGAGATCAATTTGCCGGCCAGGTGCGAACAGGTAACACCGTGGCCGCTGTAACCCTGCATGTAGTAGGCGTTTTTCTCGATACGGCCGAATTGCGGCATGCGTGACATGGTCAGCAAGAAATTGCCGGTCCAGCGATAGTCGATTTTGACGTCCTTCAATTGCGGGAAGGTCTTGAGGATTTTCGGTTTGATCAGTTGCTCGATGTCGTCCGGCTCGCGGGCGCCATAGACCACACCACCGCCATACAACAAACGGTTGTCGGCGGTCAGGCGGTAGTAATCGAGCAGATAATTGCAGTCTTCGACGCAGTAGTTGTTGGCGATCAGGCTGCGGGCCACATCTTCGGGAAGTGGTTCGGTCACGGCAATTTGCGACCCGCAGGGCATGCTTTTGGCGGTCACGCGATTGTCGAGGTTCTGCGCCAGATAAGCGTTACCGGCGATCAGCAGGTACTTGGCGCGCACCACGCCCCTGGCGGTACGCACAGTGATCGGCTCGCCGTAAGTAATTTCCACGGCAGCCGACTGCTCGAAGATCTTGCCGCCCAGGCCGATGAAGGCCGCGGCTTCACCCAGTGCCAGGTTCAGCGGATGGATGTGGCCACCCTGCAAGTCCAGCAGACCGCCAACGTAGTTGGCGCAGCCCACTTCGTGCTTGATGTCAGCCGCATCGAGCATTGTCAGGTTCTGGTTGCCGTACGCCTCCCAGCTGCTTTTCTGCTCGGCCAGGGCTTTTAGCTGTTTTTTATTCAGCGCAGCAAAGATCCCGCCCGGCCGGTAATCGCACTGGATGTCGTAGTGCCCGATGCGCTGGCGAATGATATCGGCGCCTTCGAACATCATGCTGCCGAGCACCCGGGCGGTCTTCTCGCCATAACGGGCCTCGATGACATCGACGTCGCGGCTATAGGAGTTGACCAACTGACCGCCATTGCGACCGCTGGCACCGAACCCGACCTGCGCGGCTTCAAGTACCGTCACGTTGTAGCCTGCTTCAGCCAGGAACAGGGCCGATGACAGGCCGGTGTACCCGGCGCCGATGACACAGACATCACATTCCACCGACTCTTCAAGTGCCGGGAAGTCAGTCGTGAGGTTTCGGGTCGCAGCGTAATAGCTGTTTACATGGGTGTACTTCATGAATGTCTCCGATGGGCGCCGCCGTCGCGCCGGTGGACCCCGGCGCCGGCAGCGCGCAAGCGAGAGCACAGCTGATCGCGGTGGACATAGCTTCTGCACCACCCGCCAACCGCGCTATGTTCTGTTTCTGAATGACGGCTCGGCCAATCAAACCGTGTGCAAGTACCAGTTGTACTCAAGGTCGGAGATTGAGTTCTCGAACTCGGCCAGCTCGCTTTCCTTGCAGGCGACAAATACATCGATGTACAGCGGGTCGATGTATTTGGCCATGACTTCACTGTCATCCAGCTCGCGCAGGGCATCGCGCAAGTTGTTCGGCAGGCTCTGTTCGTTCTGCTCGTAGCTGTTGCCTTCCACCGGCGGGCCGGGTTCGATTTCGTTGGTCAGACCGTGGTGTATACCGGCCAGTACCGAAGCCATCAGCAAGTACGGGTTGGCATCTGCACCGGCAACCCGGTGTTCAATACGCACCGAATCGGCAGAACCGGTAGGCACACGCACCGCCACGGTACGGTTGTCGATGCCCCAGCTCGGCGAGTTGGGCACATAGAACTGCGCACCGAAACGACGGTACGAGTTGACGTTCGGGCACAGGAACGCCATCTGCGCCGGCAGGGTCTCGAGCACACCGCCGATCGCGTGACGCAGTGCGGCGTTCTGCTCGGGATCCTCGCTGGCAAAGATGTTATTGCCTTCCTTGTCCAGAATCGAAATGTGCACGTGCAACCCGTTACCCGCCTGACCCGGGTACGGCTTGGCCATGAAGGTGGTGTCCATCTCATGGTCGTAGGCGATGTTCTTCACCAGGCGCTTGAGCAGCACCGCGTAATCGCACGCCTTGATCGGGTCGTTGACGTGATGCAGGTTGACTTCGAATTGCGCCGGGGCGCTCTCCTTGACGATTGCGTCAGCCGGGATGCCCTGCTCTTTGGCACCTTCGAGAATGTCCTGCAGGCAGTCAACGTACTCGTCGAGATCATCGATCAGGTACACCTGGGTCGACATTGGACGTTTGCCGGATACCGGCGAGCGTGGTGACTGCGGACGACCGTTCACGTTGTCCTGGTCGATCAGATAGAACTCGAGTTCAAAGGCGGCGCAAATGGTCAGCCCCATGTCATCGAACTTGCTGACAACCTGACGCAACACTTCGCGCGGGTCAGCGAAAAACGGCTGGCCTTCGAGTTCATGCATGGTCATTAACAGTTGCGCCGTCGGGCGCTTCTGCCAGGGCTCGATGCAAAGCGTATTCGGGATGGGGTAGCAGATGCGGTCCGAATCACCGATGTCCAGGCCCAGACCGGTGCTTTCTACCGTAGAACCGTTGATGTCCAGAGCAAACAGGGATGCCGGCAGGTTAATGCCTTTTTCGTAGACCTTGTGCAGGCTGGTGCGCTCGATGCGCTTGCCGCGCACCACACCGTTCATATCTGCAATCAGAAGGTCGACGTACAAAACCTCAGGATATTTCTTAAGGAATGCGTTCGCTTCATTGAGCTGAATGGCACGCAGGGGGACCGACATGAGGCACCTATTATGTTAATTATTATGTTCACAGCCGTTTCTGGAACTCAGTCAATCCGAAAGGCAAAGTGAAGTCAATAGCGAACACCCCGCCCTCCATTGTTATTTTTTAGGCAATTTCTGGGTCAAATTGAGCCCATTGAATCGTGGCCTAGCGGTTAATTATGAAAGTTAGACGTTGCGTGTTTAGAATTTTTTACATGGGAGTTGTTAATTAAAATCAACAAGGCTAAGCTCCGAAAAAGCTCGTTCAAGTGTGAAACTTCGAGGTGATAAAAATGGCAATCAAGCCATTGACCGGTGTTACTGCGTGCGTCAAAACAGACTGGCCTGCATCCCTGGCATGTCAGCGGCGCCCCGCATTTGTGTGTTGTCAGAGTCGCGATCCAGGTGTTTGCGGCACCCATCACCACCCCCTTCCTCTTATGCATGCCGTGTTTGCAGCGGGCGGCGCCCCATGAAGCCCGCTGACTGAAAACCCCACAATCCGATTCAATAGTTAGCTGCCCTTGTGAGGGACGGCCGGGCCTGTGCACGCCCGCCCCGCACAACAACAAACCGCAATAACAAAAAAGTACAACCAGACAGCCAGGACGGCGGCGCCGGGCAAGCCCGTTCACAGCCGGCTTGCAATCCATTATTAAGTCGGGCCCTTCTGGCCTGACGACTGAAATCTGTTGGGAGTTTCACATGGCAAACGCCTCCAGCCTCTACAGAAAGGCACTTGAAGGCCAGCACACACCCAAAAAGGTGCTGCTGAAAGTCGACCGGGTCAGTAAAAAATTCGACGAAACCACCGCCGTGGACGATGTGTCCCTGGAGATCCATCAAGGCGAAATCTTCGCCCTTCTCGGCGGTTCCGGCTCCGGAAAATCGACCCTGCTGCGCATGCTGGCAGGCTTCGAACGCCCGACAGAAGGACGGATTTATCTCGACGGGATCGACATCACCGACATGCCGCCCTACGAGCGGCCGATCAACATGATGTTCCAGTCCTATGCCCTGTTCCCGCACATGACCGTGGCGCAAAACATTGCCTTCGGCCTCAAACAGGACCGCCTGCCTGCCAGCGAAATCGACGCCCGCGTTGAAGAGATGCTCAAGCTGGTGCACATGACCCAATACGCCAAGCGCAGGCCGCATCAGTTGTCCGGCGGCCAGCGTCAACGTGTGGCCCTGGCCCGCTCGCTGGCCAAACGTCCAAAGCTGCTGCTGCTCGATGAGCCGATGGGGGCGCTGGATAAAAAACTGCGCTCGCAAATGCAGCTCGAACTGGTGGAAATCATCGAGCGCGTCGGCGTGACCTGCGTCATGGTGACCCACGATCAGGAAGAGGCCATGACCATGGCCCAGCGCATCGCGATCATGCACTTGGGCTGGATTGCCCAGATCGGCAGCCCGGTGGATATCTACGAAGCACCGGTGAGCCGGATGGTGTGTGAATTCATCGGCAACGTGAATGCCTTCGAAGGCTCCGTGATTGAGGACGAGGAAGGGTTCGCAATCATTCACTGCCCGGAACTGGAGCGTAATATCTATGTGGGTCACGGCGTAACCACCTCTCTGGAGGACAAGTCGACCACCTACGCAATCCGCCCGGAAAAAATGCTGGTCACGACCGTCAAGCCGGTCTTCGAATACAACTGGTCGCGGGGCAAGGTGCATGACATCGCCTACCTGGGTGGCCACTCGGTGTTCTACGTCGAACTGCCGAGCGGCAAGATCGTGCAGTCGTTTGTCGCCAACGCCGAACGCCGCGGTGCGCGTCCGACCTGGGACGACGAAGTCTATGTCTGGTGGGAAGACGACAGCGGCGTGGTATTGCGCTCATGAACCTTCGAAAACTCAAACGCCGTCTGCAACGAATAACCCCCGGTGGCCGCCAGATGGTCATCGGGATTCCATTCCTGTGGCTGTTCCTGTTTTTCATGCTGCCGTTCTTCATCGTCCTGAAGATCAGCTTTGCCGAAGCCGACGTCGCGATTCCGCCGTACACCGAGATCTACAGCTACGTTGACCAAAAAATTCAGCTACTGCTGAACCTGGGCAACTACGCCATGCTGGGTGACGACGAGTTGTACATCGCCGCTTATCTGGGCTCGCTGAAGATGGCTTTCTTCAGCACGGCGCTGTGCCTGCTGATCGGTTATCCGATGGCCTACGCCATTGCCAATGCGCGCAAAGAGATGCAGACCGTGCTGGTGCTGCTGATCATGATGCCGACCTGGACCGCGATCCTGATCCGCGTTTACGCGTGGATGGGCATCCTCAGCAATAACGGCCTGCTCAATGGCTTCCTGATGTCGATGGGCTGGATCAGCGAACCGCTGCAGATCCTCAACACCAACATCGCGGTCTATATCGGCATCGTTTACTCGTACCTGCCGTTCATGATCCTGCCGCTGTACGCCAACCTGGTCAAACACGATCACAGCCTGCTGGAAGCCGCGTCCGACCTGGGCTCGAGCACCTTCAACAGCTTCTGGAAAATCACCGTCCCACTGTCCAAGAACGGCATCATCGCTGGCTGCATGCTGGTGTTTATCCCGGTGGTGGGCGAGTTCGTGATCCCGGAACTGCTGGGCGGCCCGGAAACCCTGATGATCGGTAAAGTCTTGTGGCAAGAGTTCTTCAACAACCGTGACTGGCCGGTAGCCTCTGCGCTTGCCGTGGTCATGCTGGCGATCCTGATCGTGCCAATCATTCTGTTCAACCGCAGCCAGGCTAAAGAACTGGAGGGCAAGGTATGAATCGCTTCCGTTTTTCCAGCTTTATGCTGGTCGCAGGCTTGTTGTTCATCTACCTGCCGATGCTGATTCTGGTCATCTACTCGTTCAATGCGTCCAAGCTGGTGACGGTGTGGGGCGGCTGGTCGCTGAAGTGGTACGTGGGCCTGCTGGACAACACGCAACTGATGGGCTCGGTGATGCGCTCGCTGGAAATCGCCCTGTACACGGCGATTGCGGCGGTGGCGCTGGGCACCCTGGCAGCCTTCGTGCTGACCCGGATCAGCCACTTCAAGGGCCGCACGCTGTTCGGCGGCCTGGTGACTGCACCGCTGGTGATGCCCGAAGTGATCACCGGTCTGTCGCTGTTGCTGCTGTTCGTGGCCATGGCGCAGATGATTGGCTGGCCGCAGGAACGCGGCATCGTCACCATCTGGATTGCCCACACCACGTTCTGCTCGGCCTATGTGGCCGTGGTGGTGTCGTCGCGCTTACGCGAGCTGGACCTGTCGATCGAAGAAGCGGCCATGGACCTGGGTGCCAAACCGTGGAAAGTGTTCTTCCTGATCACCATCCCGATGATTGCGCCGTCACTGGCGGCGGGCGCCATGATGTCGTTCGCCCTGTCGCTGGATGACCTGGTACTGGCCAGCTTCGTGTCCGGGCCGGGCTCCACCACCTTGCCGATGGAAGTGTTCTCGGCGGTACGTCTGGGGGTCAAACCCGAGATCAACGCCGTGGCCAGCCTGATTCTGCTGGCGGTGTCGCTGGTGACCTTCCTGGTGTGGTTCTTCAGCCGCCGTGCCGAAGAGCATCGCAAAAAGGCCATCCAGCAAGCCATCGACGAAGCCTCGGCCGAGTCCTGGAAGCAGCCTGATGTACGCCGTCCGAAAACGCCCACTTCGGCATAAGACAGCACCATAAAAAAACCTCTCCTCCTGTCAAGGAAGCGAGGTTTTTTATGGCTGAAAACACCCTGTAGGAGCGAGCTCTTCGTGGCCGCATGGAAAGGGATTCAATCAGGACAGGCAGCAGTGCTCTGACGAACAATCAGCTCTATTTGCACGCGCTCGCGGCGGGCAAACGGGCGCCCTTCAATCAACGAGACAATGTTGTTGGCACTGCTGATGCCGATTTTCGAAGACGGTACGTTCACCGTGGTAAGCGCCGGGACCGATACAGCCGCAAAGTCGATATCGTCAAAACCGGTAATGGACAGCTCTTCGGGTACCTTGATCCCCATGATCCGTGCTTCGGCGATGGCCCCCATACAGGTCACATCGGTGCTGCAGACAATCGCTGTTGGCCTGGGCGTCATCTCCATGGCAATCCGCAGACCTGCCCGCCCGCCTTCCAGGGTAAAGGGCTGTTCAATGATCCGCGAGCCGGGCAGTTCGATCGAGCTCTGCAGGAGTTCGCCGACCAGGCCGACCCTTCGGTAGTGGGCCCGCTCGTTGTAGGCAGCGACACCCCCAATCATGGCGATATGTTTGTGCCCAAGGCTGATCAAATGCCGCGCGATCATGCGCCCGCCCTCCTCATTACTGAAACCGACACAGTGATGGGGGTGCGCGCCATCCAGGGACCACATGAGGATAAACGGGCATTTGGAGCTGTTTAATACATCATGCACCGACTGGCTGTGCTCTGTACCCACGAGCAGCAACCCTTCCACGCCCCGCTCGATCATGTTCCTGACACAGATCAGTTCCTGGCCCTGATCATACTCGTGCGAAGAAATGATCAGGTGGTAGCCAAGCTCGCTCAGTCGCTGCTGAAGGGCCTGCACCGCTTCGGCAAAAGCCGGGTTATTGAAGGTCGGAAAGATCGCCCCGATGCTATGGGTTCGCCGTGACGCCAGGGCCCGCGCTGCGCCATCGCGCACATAGCCAAGCTTCAATACAGCCGCTGAAACCTTTTCTAACGTTACAGGCTTTACCAGGTGCGGTACGGACAAGGCCCGGGAAGCACTGCCAATCGAAACCCCCGCCAGTTCAGCGACATCCTTGAGCTTGGGCTTTTGGTTATTTTTCATCTAAAGATCTGCATTCCTGGATCAACACGCCGGAAAAAATGTGGCCGGGGACCACCGGACCATAGCCCCCGCAATCAGCTTATGCAATTTGCCCGGGCGGCGGCAGACCCTTAACGCATCAACCAGCCACCCGCTACGTCAACAACCTGCCCGGTCACAAAATCACTTTCGTTCGAGGTCAGGAAACACGCCACCTTCGCCACTTCCAGAGGCGTGCCGAGACGCCGCAGCGGAGTCTCGGCAGCCACCGCCTGGTTAGCCTGGGCAGACACCGTCTTGAGCATTGGCGTTTCGATCCGGCCGGGCGCGAGGGCGTTGGCCGTAATGCCGTATGGCCCAAGCTCACCGGCCAAATGCCGGGTAAAACCGATAATCGCCGCTTTGGTAGCGCTGTAATGAACCGCCACTATGGGCAGGTATGCACTCCCTGCGACGGACGACATGTTAACAATGCGCCCGAAGCGGCGCTCGACCATCGACGGCGTCAGCACCCGTACAAGATTGAAAGAACCCGTAAGGTTGATCCCGACCACCCTCTCCCACTCTTGCGGGTGCATTTCCCAGACCGGCGCCGGAGCACCGTTGTGCTTGGGCGACACCCCGGCATTGTTGATCAGCGTGTCGATCGGGCCGAGCTTCGCCGCGAGCTGAGCGCAAGCCCTTGCACACGCGTCATACTGCGCGACATCGGCGTTGGCCCATTCAACCGTATGTCCGGCCTCGCGCAGCAAAGCCGCCTGCTGCCGCACACTGGCCTCATCAAAATCAACCAGTGCAACACTGGCGCCTTCTTCGCAATACAGCCGGGCGATAGCAGCGCCGATTCCGCCACCGGCGCCCGTGACCAGGACTACACGTCCGGCATGTCGGAGATTTTTCATGACCCGCCTCTTACTTGATAATCGTAGGTGACCCGGTCACCGGCTTACAGCCCCAGGTATGCGCGCTTGACGTGGGGGTTATCGAGTAACTCCTGCCCCGTCCCGCTGAGTACCACTTCGCCGTTTTCGAGTACGTACCCGCGATCGGCGATGCGCAGTGTGTGAACGATGTTCTGCTCGACGATCAGCACCGTGGTGCCGAGCGCCAGGATCTTGTTGATGATGTCGAAGACCTGGGAAACCAGCAGCGGCGAGAGGCCCAGGGACGGTTCATCGAACATCAGCAACTTGGGTTGCGCCATGAGGCCACGGGCAATGGCAACCATTTGCTGCTCACCGCCCGACAGGGTCCCGGCATTTTGCTCCAGCCGTTCGCGTACTCGAGGAAACAGATCAAGCACATCATCCAGCTGCTTTTTGTAATTCAAACGTGCGCTGCGCTTGTAGGCCCCCATCAGCAAATTGTCGCGCACACTCAAGAAAGGAAACAGCTGTCGCCCTTCCGGGATAAGGGTCAGACCTGCTGCAACAATCTGGTCGGGACGGCGCCCGTCAATGCGCTCGCCTTCAAACTCGATGGTGCCCCGGGTGGGCTCCACCACACCACAAAGGCTGCGCAGCGTGGTGGTTTTGCCGGCACCGTTGGCACCGACAATGGTGATGACTTCACCGGCATTCACTTCAAATGAAACACCGCGCAAAATCTCGGTACCGCCATACCCGGCATGCACATCAGTCAACTTAAGCATGGCTGTACTCCTTGCCCAGATAGGCCTCGATTACCCGGGGATCATTGATCACATCCTGAGGCGCACCCTGGGTCAGCATCGAGCCTGAGCTGATGACGATAATTCGATCGGACAGACTCATGGTGGCCTGCATCAGGTGCTCAATCATCAGCACACTCACACCGGAGTCGCGAACCCGGCGAATGACTTCGATGGCCTTGACCACATCGGTCGGATTGAGGCCGGCCATCACCTCATCAAGCAACAGGATTCGCGGACGGGTCGCCAGTGCCCGGGCCATTTCAAGGCGCTTCATGCCGCCTACGGTGAGGTTTCGGGCCCTGGTGTCGAGCAAGGCTGCCAGATCCGTCAACTGCGCGACCTGGCTGGCGATAGCCCGGGCCTCGTCCGTGTCGGCGGTATGCATGAACGCACCGAGCATGATGTTTTCACTCACGCTCAGATCAGCAAATGGCTGCACGATCTGGAAGGTCCGGCCGATTCCTGCCCTTGCAAACTCTGCCGGGCTGGCGGGTGTCACCCACTCACCGTCCGGCAGGCGCACCCTGACCCTCCCCTCGGACGGCAAGAGGAAGCCTGACAATTGGTTAAACACGGTGGTTTTACCCGCGCCGTTCGGGCCGATAACCCCGACGATCTCACCTTCGGCCAGGCTCAATGACACATCGTTGGTGGCGTGCAAACCGCCGAAAAACTTGTGCAAATGCTTTGCAACAAGAATCGGCTCGCCCTTTGTCACCGGGCGCTGTGGCGTCGGCGAAACAGTTGCGAGCGGTGCCGGCCTGCGCTGCGGTGTCTTGCCGCCAGGTAACGAATCGATCCAGCCAAACACTCTCGCGCCGAACCTGCCCACAAGCCCTTGGGGAATAGTGAGTACCACCACCACCAGGACAATGCCGTACACCAGGCCATGTACACCGCTGCCCATGTCTCCGAGCCAGCCACGGGCAAGCTCGGCCAGCGGCAGAACCAGAAGAGTGCCGATCAGCGGCCCCGAAACCGTACCCAGACCACCGATCAGCGCGAACATCGCAATCTGGATCGACAAGTCGAGAGAGAACATGGACCCCGGCTCAATAAACGTCAGGTACATCGCATGGAAACTGCCGATCAGACTGGTCAGGAAAGCAGACAGCACCACTGCTATGAGCTTCACTTTTACCGAGTTGACCCCCACTGCATGCGCCGCGTCTTCACGCTCGCGCACGGCGATGAGGTAATAGCCCAAACGTGACGTCTTGATTTTCCAGGACACTGCCAGGGTGATGACCAAGAACCCGAAGGCTATTAACAGGTACGGCCAGCGAGGCCGAAACAACATCCATTCAAAACCCAGCTTGAGGGGCACCCCCAGCCCTGCCGCGCCGCCGGTGACATCGTGCTGATTGATGGCTACCAGCCGCACCACTTCAAGTACGGCGATGGTTGCCAGGGCAAAGAATGGCCCGCGCAGCCTGAAGCACGGCCAACTGATAACTATCGCAACCAGCGCCGAGAGAATGGCCCCCGCAAACATGCCGATCCACGGGCTCAAGCCAAAGTTGATCATCAGCAAGGTGGTTGTGTAGGCGCCGACGCCATAAAACACCGCGTGCCCAAGAGACAGCTGGCCGGCAAAACCGCCCACTATGTTCCAGGCACTGGCCAGCGCCGCGTAACTGCAAATCAAGATGAAGAGGTGGTAAACAAAGGGCGATCCGGCACTGATCGGGATGATCAGCAACAGCGCCAGAAGCAAAAAACTCATATAGACGCGGGGATGCAAGATATTCATCAGCCTAATTCCTATTCAGACCCGCGGCCGGCGCCGAAGAGCCCGGTCGGGCGGAAAACCAGAATGGCCAGAAAGATCGAAAAGTAGACGACCTCCTTCAAGTCCGGGGCAATGTAATAACCCGCCAGACTGTCCACCACACCAATGACCATGGAGCCCATCAGCGCTCCCGACAAACTTCCCAGACCGCCGAGAACAACGATGACGAAAGCGGTCAGCACGAAGAAAGTACCCACCGTAGGGAATACCGGGTATTGCGGTGCAATCAGGCCGGACGCCACGCCCAGGCATGCACAGCCGAGACCGAAGGCAAAGATGTAGATTTTTTTCACATCCACGCCCATCAGCTGGGCAGCGTCGCGATGCTGGGCGGTTGCCCGTACGGCCCGCCCCAGAAATGTGCTGTGCAAGAACCAGTGCAGGCCGGCAACCATCACCAGCGAAGCGGCAAAGGTAATCAACTGCCCGCTGCTGGCGCGAAACGGGCCAAGGGTCACGGACCCGGTCCCGAATGAAACGTCCTGCACCGTCCTCACATCAGCGCCAAACATGAGCAGCGCTGCGTTCATCAGCGCGATGGAGACGCCTACCGTGGCGAAGATTTGAATATGCCCCTCAGCGCTCAGCAGCGGCTCAATGATGAAGCGCTGCATCGCCGCGCCTGCCGCAAACAACACTATCGTCGCCGGAATAATTGCAACGTAGGGATGAATCCCGAACTTGGCATTCATGAAATAAACGGCGTACAGCCCGATCATTAAAAATTCGCCGTGGGCAAAGTTGACCACGCGCACGATGCCGAATATCAAAGTCAGGCCGATACTGATGATGGCTAATGTTCCTCCCAGCAATAAGCCGTTCAGAACCAGCTGCAGAAAAATATCCACGGAGCGCCCTCTTGTCGAGCGAACGAATAGGCAACACTACTAGTGTCAGTGCATTACTGGGGGTCGATAAACCGCACATTGGCCACAGCTGCAGACTCTGGATAAACCGTTTTCAACACACCGTCCTGCCATTGCATGATGGCGGTACTGGCGCGCTCGTTCTGTCCGTTATCGGCAAACTTTGCACCGACCCCGGCGGCGGTATTACCCACGGCAATGTCGACCCGGGACACCGACGCCCGAATGGCATCTGCGTCCAGAGACTCGCTGCTTTCCATGGCGTCGAGAAAGATCTTTGCCCCCACGTAATTCATCAGACTGTGCCCTGAACGCGGGTCCGTGCCGTAGCGTTCTTTATAGACCCGGGCGAATGCAGCAATCCCCGGCGCGCCTGCCTCGTTGGTTTGAAACTGCGGGAAATCCACGTCCAGGATGCCTTCCATATTTTCTGCACCCACGACCTTGAGCGTGTCCTGCATGGAATAGCCGCCACCCGCGCCAATTACGGCCTTGGGCTTGAAACCGGCCTCGCGGATCTGACGGAAAAACAGGGTCGTATCATTCTGATAACTGGTTTGCAGAACCACATCGGCCTGTGAGCCCTTGAGGCGCAGAATCAAGGAAGACAGATCGACCGCCTTGGCTGAATAGGGCAGCACCTCAACCACATTCAAGCCTTTTTCCTGGGCAATTTTTTTCTGGAAGTTCGCGATCGTGGTGCCATACAGGGCATCTTCGTGAATGATTGCGACCTTTAGCTTTTGCGGGTCGATATCCAGTGCGGGAGCCGCAACGTCGGTGATCGCCGTGATGGTGCCTTCAGCAAAATTGCGCGCGGTGGGATTGCTGCGCATCACGTATTTAAGATCGCGCTCGGTGATGTTGTCCGACACCGCGCCCAACTCGAAATAAGGCACACCTGCCAGCTCGGTGACCTGGGTCGCGGCAAAAGCCAGGGCTGAAGAATAACTGCCGAACACTGCCGTAACATTTTCTACCGAGGTGAGCTTGCGCGCAGCCCCCACGGCCTGACCGGCATCTACCGCGTCCGCCTTGAGCAGTTTGATCTGTTCGCCCTTCAAGCCCCCTGAAGCATTGCGCTCTGCGATGGCGATTTCCAGTCCGCGATAGCTCTCGTCACCGAGTAGGGCCAGGGAACCGCTGAAGGGATACAGCGCGCCCAGCTTTACATCGGCATGGGCTACAAGCGATGCGCTGACCGTCAAGAGCGCGCAGACAGAGGCAACCCAGTGTTTTTTATTCATTATTCTCTCCTGGTTCAGTGCCGATGCCTCGACACTAAATGAATCGCTTCAGATGCATGCCACTCGGCTATAGCCAATTAAAATAAGCACTGACACGAAACAATTTATTAGATTTATTTTTTACCAAGTCGTTTTATGAAGCGCTTCATATTTATCGTCTAATCAGTCTCTGTGTCAAGCGCAGCCACGGCAAAAACCCGACCGCCCGTAAATGCACACTGGTGCCCATAAAAAAGGGCCCCTTGCAGGGCCCCGGACTGCTTGCAGGAGCGTCAGTTAAATTCGCTTTGCACTTCCGACCACAGGCTTACCTTCTGCCCACGGTTTTTGTAGAACTCGATTTCACGCTTGATCCCCGAGCTCAGGTCCCAACCTACGAGATCAAGAACGATCAGTTCCTCCATCATGTCCATGAACACCGCATCCACCGGCGCCCACAGCTTGCCGATGGTGGCGCTGTCCTTGCCTGCAAATGCCAGGTTGATCGGGTGGGACATTGAAACCTGGCTGAAGACCACGTTGCCCGACTCAATGATCCTTGCTGCCACCTTGTTGCACTCGATGAAACGATTATGGGTGACCGATGCGTCTGCATGGCTGTAAGGGCAGGCCAGAAAAATCTTTCTCATGTTTACCTCGTTATAACGGGAGAGCCTGTGCCCTCCCCGACTACGGATGTCCGGTTTCAGGCAGGCTGGATCGACGCAACACCAAACTGATCGGCAATTTGCGCCCGTGCCTGCTCCTCGGCTTCATAACGTTGAGCGGCTGGCACGGAGATACGGATCGCGATCGCGACCGCCAGCAGGCCGCCGAAAAGTTTGCCCAGCAGAATCGGCATGATCAGCGTCGGCTGGAAGTTCGCGGTGAATGCCAGGTGATCGCCAATGGTCGCCTGAGCGCAAACACCCAGCGCCACACACAGGACTTTGTCCCTGGCATTCATCTTCTTGAACAGGTGATACACCGCAATGATATTGGCGAACACCATGATGAATGCCGCGGCACCATTGGCCGAAAGCCCGAGATGCTTGCCCAGCACTTCCATCGGTTTTTTGCAGTAGCGCTGAAACAGGTAGCAGATCGGAAATGTGCCCGCGAGCATGATGCCGATATAACCGGCAATTTCGATGGCGCGGAACAGCTCCTTCTGATCAGCAAACATCGGATCGAAGCCCCATACGCCAAAATTCTTCATGAAGAAACCGGTGAAGTGCTCCACGATTGCCAGGGCCAATACGATCTTGATGAAAGCATCCATCAATTTGCCGAAGATCAGAAAGCCGGACACCATCAGCGAGGCCTTGTAGCGCAACCCGCCAGCCAGCAAAAAACAAAACACAAACAGCGGCGCGAGCAACTTGAGACAGCCGACGAAGTCCAGTGTCAGGTAGTGCAGTGCGGGGGCGGTGGTGGACACGACTTCACGTACCGGCAGATTGAATGCGGTGATCATCATCAGCGATGCCAGCACTGCAAACGGGATGCTGATCAAACCGGCCATCGCACCCAACGCCAGATACTTGTGGTCTTTACGGTCAAGCATCATCAAGCCGACCGGGATCAGATAAACGATGGTGGCGCCCGAGGTGTAGCCGACAATCATTGCGGTAATCCACATGTCGCGGTTCGCCGCCAGAGCATCGGCCAACTGGTACCCGCCCATGTCCACGGCAATGATGGACAGCGCGGCAATCGAGACATCCGAGCCCATTGCACCGAAATAAGGCCCCAGAGCGACTTCGATGAATTTCGACAGGTACGGGATTGCCACCATGATCCCTGCCTGCGCCAGAAACACAGGACCGATCGAGTGAATGCCGTTCACGAACTCTTTACCAAGGCCGCTCTCTGGCTTGAGCACCGAGGCGAAAGCCCCGACAACGGCACCTATCATGATCAGATAAATTACGTAATTCCCGAATTCCGCCATTGCCATCACCTGTGCTGAATCAAATGCTTGAACGGGCGCAGCCAAAGCTGGTCGCACCAACGAATGAGCGCTGAGGCTCATAAACCGATTGCTGGATCGTTCGCGAAAATCCACCGGGGATCAACCGAAGCGACCAGGACTCAAATACCCTGTTTTGTTTGTGCTTCATCGTCTGCACGCTGTGTATCTGCGCCCAAAGGTTTCACTCACGCCGTATTAGTAACCACTTCGCATGCCATTTGTTGTTTTGATGTGGTTTTGATCGTTAAACCCACTGGAATCGGTCATTTTTATTCCGTACTCTTGAGCGACCCCTTGAAAGCAATGGGCCAGCGATGTGTGGCGGCAAAGGTGAATACCAAACGCTGAAGTCTTCCATGGCGAGCAGCTATTCACTGACGTCGTTACCCCGGCATCATTTGTGTGCCCGGGTAACAGCAATGCGCGGCCAAAGAGCATTCGCGTAGCACTGAGAGGATTGAACATGCGCCCCAACGAAAGACGACAACACATCCTTGAACTGCTTCGTCAGCGCGAGCGGATTTCGGTCGACGAACTGGCACGAACCCTGAGCACGTCACAGGAAACCATTCGCAGGGATTTGACCTCTCTGGCCGAGGATGGGCAAGTCACCAAATTCCATGGCGGTGCATCGCTGCCACCCTGCGGCGAACACGAAAACGCGTTTCAGACACGGATGAACGAGTTCTCCCAGGAAAAACGGGCAGTGGCCAAATATGCGGCAGGGCTCTACGCACCCGGCGACAGCATCCTCATCGACACGGGCACCACCACCTTGTTTTTTGCCCGGGACCTGGCGCGCCTCAATCGCATTACGGTGATTACCAACTCACTGCAAATCGCGGCTAGTATTGGCGCAAGCGGCAATCGAGTATTTATGATCGGAGGGGAATATCGCCCCGAATCGGAGCAGAACACCGGCGCACTGGCCATGGAGCAAATCGCCAGATTTAACGCCGAACATGCCGTGGTGACGATTGGTGCGCTGAGCACGGACGGGGCTTTTGACTTTTCGATTGAGGAAGCGGAAATCACCCGGGCGATGATTGCGCGTACACGCTACCTGACCGTCATTGCAGACTCTTCGAAGCTGGGCAAAAGAGCGCTGTTCCAGGTGTTCCCGCTGGAGCGGATTGACCGGCTTGTGATCGATCGAAAACCCATGGGTGAACTTGCCAAAGCATTGGCCGACGCCCGGGTTGAGGTGCATGAGGCCCCCGCCCTGAACAAACCCGACTGGCCATGAATGATCGAGGGGCGAACGCGGTTGTCTGCCCCTCGCTGAATCCGGTTGCCCGGCATCTAACGCCAGTGGGTGCAGCGCTTCACGGCATCGGCGAAGGTAGCTCGCCATTGCAGCGCCTCCCCGGCGCTGGCTTTGGGTCGGAACGTGGTACTGGTGTTGCGCGGGGCTTTGAGTTCGACACCTATGCCTTTAGCGGCCAGAGCGGCACAACCGAAGGCAGTCAGTTCGTCAAAACGCTGGGTGACAATGCTGCGTTGCAAGGTATCCGCGAGAAACTGGGCAAAATAGGGGCTGCGCGCCAGCCCGCCGTCGATGGATAAATGATCGGTCACATTCAAGAAATCATCCATGGACGTGATCACTTCAACACTGCGCAACGCAACGCCTTCAAGCAATGCCTGGCACATGTCCTCGCGTGTCGTACCGCCATTCATGCCGACCCAGAGCGCTGCTGCACTTCGATCCCAGTGCGGGCAGCCGAGCCCGGACAACGCAGGCACAAATGCCAGCTGCCGGGAAATGGCTGGCGGCTGATCAAAAGCCGCAAGCTGCGAAAAGTCCGAGAACAAGCCGAGCCGCCCTGCCCATTCGACCGCCGCGCTCGCATCATAAACGCCGCCATCCATGGCATAGGTCGGCTTGCCGTTTATCTGCCAGGCGATGGTTGCCAAAAGTCCCTTTTCCGGAGCCCTGATAATTTGCTCGCCGGTCAGGGTCAGCGCGAATGCACCGGTACCGAAGGTAATCTTTGCATCGCCTTCTTCACGGCAACCGTGACCATAGAGAGAGGCCTGCTGATCGACAATGGATGCCGTTACCGGGGTCACCCCAATCTCGCCAAAGTGGCCGACGGTATCGCGGATTTCAGGCAGCGTCTCAATGGGCACGCCAAATAATTCGCACAGCTCGCTGTCCCATTGCCCGGTAGACAGATTCATCAGCGAGGTTCGCGATGCGGTGGTGACATCGGTGGCAAAGACACCGGTGAGGCGATCCAGAAAGTAGGCATCCGTGGTACCCAGACGCAACCGGCCCGCTTTCAGGGCGTTCTGGGCGGCGGGCAGGTTTTGTACTATCCAGGCGAGTTTGCTGGCCGAAAAATAAGGGTCCAGCGGCAGCCCGGCCCGCTCCAGGGTCAATGTCTCGCCGCCGTCACTGCGCAGCCTGGCGATCTGTGCAGAGGTACGATTATCCTGCCAGACGATGACCGCAGATAAAGGCTCTCCGGTCCTGGCATCCCACGCCAGACAACTCTCCCCCTGATTGGCGATCCCGATGGCGTCCACCTGGCCCGTGGCTTCCAGGCACCGCTCAATGTTGCTCAGCAACTCAAGCGGATCGTGCTCTACCCAGCCCGGCTGTGGATGGTGCTGCTGGTGACGGAGCGACAGCTGGATGTCGGCCGAGCCATTTTCGGTCACCACCAGCACCCGGGTGCTGGTGGTGCCTTGATCGAGAGCGGCAATACGCATTTAAAGTCTCCTCGCCGTATGGGTTGTTATTGGCCGACAAAGTCGACTTCGAGTTGCTGCACGCCCTTTGGCACATTCAAACTTGCAATCGGCACCAGCAGCCGGCGCTCCGGCAGGCAGGAGCCGGCACGCGACCAAAGTTCCTTGCCATCCGCGCGCACCACCAGACGCCCTTTGACTGCCTTGCCCACCCTCATTTGCAGGTGCGTCATACCGGCTACTGAAGAGAGGTTCAAGCGTTGTGGCACACACAGTTTCAACCCGCCCTTGCAGATGATTGGCACCCCATGCTCTGCATCCGGAAGCTGGCCGTGCATGTCCTTGACCATCATGGCGGCTATTTTACGGCCCTCACGGAACGACCAGCCTGCGGTTTCGACAGGCCGCAACAGGTTGCCCGCAGCGAAGTACACCGGATCGGAACAGCGACCGTACTGGTCAATTTCCGGCCCGCCACTCTTGAGATCCAGCTTCAGATTGCTCATTCGCACCAGGCTGGACTCAGGGATAAAACACCCGGTAAGCAACACCCCGTCACAGTCCAGTTGCCTGACACTGCCATTGGCCAGCCGCACGCTTGCGCCCTCTACCCGGCCGGTGCCGTGGATCTCCAGCAACTGCGCACCGAAGTACATGGGTACCCCGCACAGCCTGGGGAACAGGGACAACGGCCAGCGGGCCGTGGCCCTAGCATTGCTCTCGATCATCGCCACGGGCTTGATTGCGGCACGACGGCAGCTCAGCACCGCAGACAGACTGACCAGCTCGGTCCCCACAATCAATGGCCGCTCGAAAGGCTTGAGGTGTTCAAGGTAGAGATAGGAATGCAAGGCCCCGGTATTGATGACCCCGAGCGGGCGATCGCCCCCTACCAGGCGGGCAGAACGCGGGGTTTCCCTTGCGCCTGTGGCAATCAGCACGCGACCGGCCTGGATAATGATTGCCTTGTCGGGCGTTGCAACCTCCAGAAGGCCATCGTCCCCCAGCCGGGTTACCGAGTGTTGAAGCCGAATATCCACGCCGGCCTTTAACGCCTCATCCACGTTGCGCCGGGCGTAATCGGGACCGGTATAAACCCTTGCGTATTCGCGCAAGCCAAAAGGCGGATGCCCGCAATGGCGCGGTATGCCGCCCGCTTGCGGCTCGCGCTCAATCACCACCACTCTGGATACGCCAAGCCTGCGCAGCTCTATCGCAGCCGAAAGGCCCGACGGGCCACCACCGACAATGGCGACATCAACGTACTGGATTTCAATGGGATTCATGACAAACACCTGTAGCGAGGGGAATGGCCAGATGGCCGGCGCTTAGCTCAGCTACCCGGGCCCCACAATAAAAACCCTGACAGCGCCCCATGCAGGCACGGGTGCGGCGCTTCAGCCCCCCCAGATCGCCGGGTGGAAGTGCACTGGCCAGAGCATTCTCGATTTCTCTGAGGGTGACCATTTCACAGTGGCAAATGATTTCCCCGTAGCCGGGGCGCTGATAATCCCGCGGCAAATGTTCGGCAAGGTTAGGCAGCGCCGGCCATTGCAGGCTGGTAGCAGGGAGCGGCACATGGTGTTCCTGGTAAAGGCTGAACACGTGCTTTGCGATCCCCAGCGCAGCGGTCAGCCCCGTTGAGCGAATGCCGCCGACGGTCATCCAGTTTTTACCTTCGACCCGGCCCACCCGATACTCTTTCTTGTCACTTGCAGGTCGCAGCGCGGCGTAGGTTGCCGTGACAGGCATGCCCTCGAGTTGCGGAATACGCTCAACCGCAGCATCCACCAACTGTTGCAGCACCTCGCTGTCCAGCCCTGCATGAATCCGGTCTTGCTGTTCTTCGGCCGTAGGCCCGACCAGCAGATTGCCGTAGACCGTGCGGGTCAGGACGATGCCTTTGGTTCGTTCATTCGGAACCGGCAAGATGATGTTCGTCAGGTAGCGGGCTGCTGCCTTGTCGAACACCACAAATTGGCCCTTGCGCGGATGGATCGAGAAGCTTGACTGGCCCAGCAGCTTTTGCTCCAGCACATCGCCGAACAAACCGGCGCAGTTGATGATGGTCTTGCCACGGATCATCCCGGCAGTGGTCTCCAGAGACCAGATCTGACCATCAAACCGGCCGCCGTCGACTTGTGTATTGAATTTCACTTCAGCGCCGTGCATCAGCGCCTGCAGCAGATAGCCCAACGGGGCCGACCACGGATCAATCAAAAATTCACCCGGGACCCTGGCCGCCCCCAGTGCGTTCAGTGCCAGGTACGGTTCCAGGGCGTGCACCTGTTGGCGATCGATCAACGAGACGTCCGCGACACCGTTGTCATGGGCCTGCTGAACAATCCCCTGCAGCTTGTGCAGGTCAGCCTCATTCCAGGCCACGACCATTGCCCCGGTTTCCAGCAGGGGCAGCGACATTTTCGAGCGAATATCCAGGTATTCCCGGTAGCCGTCTTTCATGCACTGCAGTTCGAGACTTGCGGTCGGCGCATCGAAGCCGGTATGCAAAATGGCGCTGTTGCCTTTGCTGGCGCCGGAAAGGATGTCAGGGCTTTTCTCCAGAAGGAGCACCCGCGCGCCTTCGAGGGTAAAGCGCCGTACCATCGCGCATCCCACAACGCCGCCGCCAATAACGACAACGTCGTAGGCATCGGTCTGATTCGGGAATGGTTTCGTCATGATCAAGCCTGTCTGGTGAAGTGGCAGCATCTGTAATGCCTGCAAGACTGCATTGCATATGCCATTGACCGATTCGGGGTTGGAATGACCGATTGGCAGCCACTATTCACTCGCCAAACGAACGCCCCTGGAATGCCGTGATGCCGGGGCCGCAATCAAGTCTCTCTCAATAGCCAATGGTTACTGCGTGCAGAGGGTCCAAGAGGAGATTTTTGAGCGCTAACAGCATGCTTAGCAGATCGCCAGACCGGAGTGTCACTCAGTCAAAACCCAGCGACGCCAACAATTATGTGGAATCAGTCAATAGGTCAAAGAAGCGTTACGAGGCTACACAACGCAGCAGGCAGTCGTTACCTTTGCACACTTTTAAGGCTATAAGCCTTGTTTCATCGGGACTGCAGATTGAAGCGGCACTGGCGTAACGCACAATTCTGCGATCGAACTACATGGCCGAACCTGCACGCCTCAGTCGATACCGGTCAATAAATACAAATTTTATGCCCGATATGAGAGAACAAACCACATAGCAACACAGTTGAAGAAACGACAAGGCACCGGACTGCAACCCTCCACTGATGGGTATTTGTTCACACAAAAGTGCGCAGCAGACGAACCGCCGAGCGCTGTTTTGCGGTTTCCTCTGCGCGCAGAGGTCTTTCGCAATAGTGCCGACTCAGATAAAGGATGACGTCATTTCCGTCAGGCTCGTCGGGGTATGCGGGGTGTTCTGCTATCTCTGACAGCAAGGCCCGGGAGACGGGAGCAACATGAAAATGTACGTTGAAACCCGGGGAGAAACCCAATTTGTAAAACACCACCTTGTAGGGCGAATACGCCTTTACCAGCAGGCACTCCAGGGTTTTCATCATTAGCCCCAGGGATGACAGCGCCTGGTCGCTTAAATCGCTGAGGTCGGATGCGACCTGTACCGATGACATGATCAAGTAGCCGTCGTAACGGGCATCTCGCCGATGAGTCACTGCCCAGTGGCTGTTGCTGCAAACCTCTTGCTCGTCCATGTAGATCCCGTTTAATGACCTGTCGAGGTGAACCGCCTTGGCGCGCTCTATTCAATCAGCCGGCACTGCCCGCCCGAACTGTTTGCGATAACAGGTAGGACTGCTCCCCAGTTTGTTGCGAAAGTGGTGGCGCAAGTTCTCTGCCGAACCCAGCCCGCATTGTTCGGCAATCCGCGGTATGGACAATACGCTGGTCTCCAGCAAGACCTTGGCACGCTCTAGCCGGACCCCAAGCAACCAGTCGCCGGGAGTGGTGCCGGTGGCATCGTGAAAGCGGCGCAGGAAGGTGCGGCGGCTCATGTTGACGATGCGGGCTAAATGCGCAATATCAATTTCGCTGTTCGGGTGCGCCCGCAACTGATCCAGCAGGGGCGCCAGGCTGCTGCCGGGTTTGACGCTGACGGGTTGCTCAATGTATTGCGCCTGACACCCCAACCGGTGCGGAGGCGTCACCATGCGCCGGGCGGCGCGGTTCGCAGCGTCAGGGCCAAAGTCGCGGCGGATCAAATGCAGGCAGGCATCGATCCCGGAGGAGCTGCCCGCGGACGTCAGGATGTCGCCCTCATCGACGTAAAGCACCGAGGGCTCAACCTGGATATCCGGGTAGGCACGGGCCAGGGCCAGGTGATGATGCCAGTGGGTAGTGGCACGCTTGCCCGCCAGCAAGCCGGTGGCTGCAAGTACAAAGGTGCCGGCACAAATCGTGACAATCCGGCAGCCCCGGGCACTGGCCGCCCTCAATTGCTCAAGCAGTTCTGCGGGCACGTCCGGTGCAAGGTCGCGCCAGCCCGGGATGACAATGGTGCCGGCCTGCGCCAGTAACTCAAGCCCTCCTTGCACAACGATCTGCACACCCCCGAAGGCCCTCAGCGGTCCCGGCTCCACAGCAGCAACCCGCAGATCGTAGAGCGGTGCCTTGCGCTGCGGATCATCGCGCCCGAATGCCTCGATGGCGGTGCCGAACTCGAAAGTGCACAGCTGATCGTAAGCCAGTACCACCAGCATGGCGTTAAAGGGGGCAAGAGTGTCATCAATGAGTTTTGGCATGAAATTGACGATACATGGCCTTTATGCCGATTTCCACCCGTGCGCCCTCCCCTGATCATCGCTGCCTGAACTTGAACCCATGGAAGTCATGCAGCATGAAGGAATCGATGAGAGCGCCAGTAACGTTGGCGGCGGTATGCCTGGCGGCGATGATGTTCGGCCTGGAAATATCCAGCGTGCCGGTGATCCTGCCAACCCTGGACACCCAGCTCGGAGCCCGTTTCAGCGACCTGCAATGGGTCATGAATGCCTACACCCTGGCCTGTACCACGGTGTTGATGGCGGTCGGCGCCTGGCTCGACCGCTACGGTCGCAAAACCCTGTTTTTAACCAGCGTGACGCTGTTCGGTCTGACCTCGCTGGCCTGCGGGCTTGCCGACAGCGCGCCACTGCTGATTGTCGCCAGGGCTTTGCAAGGAGCCTGCGGGGGCGCGATGTTGATTTGCCAGATTTCCATTCTGTCCCGACAGTTCGCCGATCCCGTCAGCCGCAGCAAAGCCTTTGCCTGGTGGGGTGTGGTGTTTGGCGCAGGGCTGGGATTGGGGCCTGTGATCGGCGCGGGGATCGTTGCCCTGTCGAGCTGGCAATGGGTGTTTCTGGTGCATGTGCCGTTGGCACTGCTGACCGCAGCCCTCGGCCGGGCAGGTGTGCAGTCGTCACGGGATGCTCCCGCAGGCAAGCTTGATAGCCTCGGTATCGTGCTGTTGGCGTTGAGCGTTTTTGGCTTGACCTACCTGATTATTCAAGGCCCCCAGCCCGATATGTCGAGAGCGACGGTCTGCTGGGCAGCACTGGCCACGCTGTTGACCTTCATGGTTTTTCTGATTTCACAAAAGCTCAACCCGCAACCGGTGATCGACTTTTCGGTATTCCGGATCCGGCAATTCTCTGGGGCACTGCTGGGATCCATGGGCATGAATTTCAGCTTTTGGCCGTTAATGATTTATCTGCCCATCTACGTCCAGACAGGCATGGGGCTTAGCGGGCTCGAGGGTGGATTGCTGCTACTGGCTTACACCCTCCCGACCTTGTTGATTCCACCGCTGGCTGAGCGACTGATGCTCACCCTCCACCCGGGGGTGATGATTCCCGCCGGAATGCTGGCCATAGGTGCAGGGCTGATAGTGATGGCTACAGGTGTCGCGAACCCGCAGTGGCTGCTGGCGTGCATGACCGCCGGTTGCTTGCTGGCGGGTACCGGGCTTGGCCTGACTAATACCCCGGTGACCAATCTCAGTACCGGGTCCGTGCCCCCGGCCAGGACAGGCATGGCATCCGGCATGGACATGAGCGCGCGGATGATATCGCTTGCGATCAACATCGCCGTAATGGGCTGGATACTGGTGGAAGGGATTGCTGCCAGCCTGCGCCAGACCTTACCTGGTACGCCTGACCCGCTGGCATTACAGGCCGCAGCGCAAACCCTGGCGGCCGGCAAGATCGAAGTGCCAGCCGCTATCTTTCACGCGGCCCTGAACCAGGGTTTCGGCTGGGTACTGGTGTATGGCGCCAGCAGCGTATTGTTGCTGGCGCTCGCCAGCTTTGCGGTGTTCAGGCCATGGTCGAACATGTCATCGGCAACCCTGCTGATGGCTTCAGCATCTGCAAATACCGGATCGGGCAGCGGCAATACCGCCAAAAACTAACATAAAGGCCTTTGTGCAGGGCTCATCGGCCTTGGCTTTAGCCCTTGATTTGGCCAACCAGAAAACGCTTCACCCTGATCTGCGATGGCCGGATTCCGGCACTTATGCCCCCCGAAATGGCGTATTCGAACCGTTGCCGGCAGAGGTATTGCTGGACAAATCCCATGCAGTTTCAGCATGGGGTAGGCATTTACAGCATTAGACGGCGCCCTCGCGCATTGGAATAGTCGCGCCGCCCTGGGCACCTGCCAGAGAGCTGCAGGCGACCCTGTCCGGGGGCACATACTCAGATTTTTGCGCCAAAGAGCGTTCCGGCTCGGGCACCCACCTACGTAAAACTGAAGTAAAGGTAAAAGAAAAATAATATGAAGAAGGCAAAACTTAGCCTCGCCTGGCAAATCCTCATCGGTCTGGTACTGGGGATTGCAATCGGCGCCCTGCTTAACCATTTCAGTGCCGAAAAGGCCTGGTGGATCAGCAACGTTCTGCAACCTGCCGGTGATATCTTTATCCGTCTGATCAAGATGATCGTGATCCCGATCGTGATTTCCTCGCTGGTTGTCGGGATTGCAGGCGTCGGTGATGCGAAGAAGCTTGGGCGTATCGGTCTTAAAACCATCCTTTACTTCGAGGTGGTGACCACCATCGCGATTCTGGTCGGCCTGGTGCTGGCCAACGTGTTCCAGCCGGGCACCGGCATCGACATGAGTACACTGGGCACGGTCGATATTTCCAAGTATCAGGCCACTGCCGCTGAAGTGACCCATGAGCACGCCTTCATTCAAACCATCCTCAATCTGATTCCGTCGAACATCTTCGCTGCCATGGCTCGCGGTGAGATGCTGCCGATCATCTTCTTCTCGGTACTCTTCGGCCTCGGCCTGTCGAGCCTGAACGCCGAGCTGCGTGACCCGTTGGTGAAAACCTTCCAGGGCGTGTCCGAGTCGATGTTCAAAGTCACGCACATGATCATGAACTACGCGCCAATCGGTGTGTTTGCGCTGATCGCCGTGACCGTTGCCAACTTCGGTTTTGCGTCGCTGGTGCCGCTGGCCAAGCTGGTGCTTCTGGTTTACTTCGCCATTGCCTTCTTCGCCTTCGTGGTGCTGGGCCTGATTGCTCGTCTGTTCGGGTTCTCGGTGATCAAGCTGATGCGCATCTTCAAGGACGAGCTGGTTCTGGCTTACTCCACTGCCAGCTCTGAAACCGTGCTGCCGCGGGTGATCGAGAAGATGGAAGCCTACGGCGCACCGAAGGCTATCTGCAGCTTCGTGGTACCGACCGGCTACTCGTTCAACCTTGACGGTTCGACCCTGTATCAAAGTATCGCGGCGATTTTTATCGCGCAGCTGTATGGCATCGACCTGTCGATCAGCCAGCAATTGCTGTTGGTACTGACCTTGATGGTCACCTCCAAAGGCATCGCCGGCGTACCGGGCGTGTCCTTCGTAGTGCTGCTGGCAACCCTGGGCAGCGTGGGTATTCCGCTTGAAGGCCTGGCCTTTATCGCCGGTGTTGACCGTGTGATGGACATGGCGCGTACCGCCCTGAACGTGATTGGTAACGCCCTGGCGGTACTGGTGATTTCGCGTTGGGAAGGCATGTACGACGACGCCAAGGGCGAGCGTTACTGGAACTCGCTGCCGCACTGGCGCAGCAAGGAAGCCCTGCCGGCTGGCGAGGTTTCTGACAACTGATACCCAAGATACCCGCCCCCCTGCTCGCGAGCCGTGCTCTGCGCGTTGAAAAGCTCGCGAGCAAGCTCGCTCCTACAGGGGGGCGTATGCTCGTGAAATCCGGGCCGCAAAGGCTATGTCCACAAACGGCGTTTCCTCAATGGTGGACGACTTTGGCATCCGGGTGCATGACAATATTCTTCTGTCCGGCTCGGTATCGATGTTGATAGCATCGCGCGCTTTACTCAGCCTCCAAGGGAATCGAAAAAACATGAATAGAGAGCAGGTTCGTACCGCCATTTGGCTGGCGCTGATCACGTGCGTGATTTCACTGCTTTCGGCGTATGCCCAGACCGATCCCAATAGCGCTGAGGGATGGCTGATCCAGTCCAGGCTTATGGCATCCCTCTGGCTCGAGTCTCTGCCGCTCGCAGCCATTCTGGTGTTGATCCTTGCCACCCCCTGGTATCTGGTGAAGCTTTTCAAACGCCTGCGCAGCAAGCAGTAAGCCCCCTCGATAGTCGCCCCGAAGCAAACCGCAGCACAGCCGATATTCAGCGGCCATGACGTTAGGGGCAGCACCAGCAGGAATCACCCATGCCAAACAAGCCGCCCGCCAAGACAGTAACCGCTGCCGATATAGAAAGATCGATACAGGCGCTCAACAAAATGGCTGAGCGCCTTTGGGGGGATGGCAGAGAAGCCGAGGCCAAAGCCCTGCTTGATGCCCTGGACGCTTTAAATCGGGCTCTGGACAGGATCCGGATTGGCGAAAATCGCCGCACGCTTCACTGAGGGTTCACTGCGGGCCCGCCTCTTCGGCTACTGACCTTTTTGCGAGTTCACAACATCCTGCAGTGCTTTATTGGTGAGGCTGATGCACTTCTGCGTATCACCTTCAGCCTGTGCTTTTTGTGCCTCAACTCGCGCATCACGTATCTGCCCGAGCAGTGGCTGCCCCAGCGTGCTGGCTGTGGCTTTGTAATCGGATAATTTCTGCAGATTGATGGCGCACAAATCTTCGGCTGCAAAAATCGGAGTTGCGACCAGGCCCGCCAGAACAAATAAAACTGACCGTTTCATAAGGCTCTCGATAATTCAAGGAGTGGAGTTTCACTATAGCCGGGGTTTGTGATGTACACCTTTGAACAGGTCATGCACCGGCTCCTGCGCTCCCGGTGCATGACTACTGCGGCGGGGATGGCCCGTTGTTTCAATTGAACGCGCCATTGACAATTTCATAGATGAGCCCGGATGCAAGCGACACCAGCACCAGCTCCGTGCCTGCCTGGCGCCATTCGTAGCCCTCATAACGCGGCAGGCGACCCTCCAGCCGGGAATCAAGCCTTTGGCCGATGCCGGGCGGCAGAGGCTTGCCTCGCGCCAGGTTTTTTTGAATGCCGGGTGGCAAGGCCGGACCCGGGCGCCAGTAGTCCCGATGACCACCGATAATGCCCCGGGCACTTTCATAATTGACGCTCGGGCCATGGCCCCGGTCGCCCTTTCCCGGATGCCCGTCGTTGGCGTCATGCCCACTTGGCCCGCCCTGCTTGCCGTGGTCGTCCGGGTGGCCAGGGTTGTCCTGGTTGCCATGCCCCTGGCTATTTGGCGGGCCGCCCTGCCCGCCCCCGTTACCGTTACCGGGGTCGGCCAATGCGCCAGCGCAGCTGCAAGCCAATGCAAGGCAGGTGAAAGCTGAAATCAGTTTACGAGAAGTGGACATATGCACATCCTGAGAAAGCGGGTTAACCACTGTAATGTAAACCTGTAATACGCTTTTGGTTCACTTTACAGCGCCGCATCAGGCCACGCAGGACAGCGCCTGCTGCAGTACTGGGGGGAGGTTGGCGGTAGCAGGACAGAAGATCACTGCTCAGGGGGGGCAAAACTCAAGGCTGCATACATTTAACAATCGGCTTCAATCAAAACGCCGCTTAATAAGCGGCGTTTTGCGTATCGTGGAACCCGGGTCTGAGGCTCACCTGTTATTCAGGCGACTCAGGCGTTGCGGTTCCATGGACGATCGCCATTCTCGTCCTTGATGCGGGTCGGCAGACCCATCACATCCAGCGCGTTGAGGAACGGCTCGGCCGGTAGCTCTTCGACGTTGACCATGCGCTGCACGTCCCATTCGCCACGGGCGACCAGAAGTGCTGCCGCTACAGGCGGCACGCCAGCGGTATAGGAGATGCCCTGGCTGTCGGTTTCTGCGTAGGCTTCTTCATGGTCGGCGACGTTGTAGATGAACACCTCGCGTGGCTGTCCATCCTTGGTGCCCTTGACCAGATCGCCGATGCAGGTCTTGCCGGTATAACCGGGAGCCAGCGAGCTCGGATCCGGCAGGACGGCCTTGACCACTTTCAACGGCACCACTTCCAGGCCCTCGGCGGTCCTGACCGGCTGCTCGGAGAGCAGGCCGAGGTTTCTCAGCACGGTAAACACGTTGATGTAGTGTTCGCCAAAGCTCATCCAGAACCGCACGTTAGGCACGTCCAGATTCTTCGACAGCGAATGCACTTCATCGTGGCCGGTCAGGTACAGGTTCTGCTCACCTACGACCGGCAGGTCGTCAGTGCGCTTGACTTCGAACATGGTGTTGCTCGTCCACTGGCTGTTCTGCCAACTCCAGACCTGTCCGGTAAATTCACGGAAGTTGATTTCAGGGTCGAAATTGGTAGCGAAATACTTGCCATGTGAACCGGCATTGACGTCGAGAATATCGATCGAATCAATGCTGTCGAAATACTTTTGCTTGGCCAGCGCAGCATAGGCGTTGACTACGCCCGGATCGAAACCTACACCGAGGATGGCGGTGATGTTCTTCTCTTTGCATTCCTCGAGGTGGTTCCACTCGTAGTTGCCATACCAGGGCGGCGTCTCGCAGACTTTGCCCGGCTCTTCGTGGATGGCGGTGTCCAGGTAGGCCACGCCGGTATCGATGCAGGCACGCAGCACCGACATGTTGAGGAACGAGGAACCAACGTTGATCACGATCTGCGATTCGGTTTCCTGGATAAGGGCCTTGGTCGCTTCCACGTCCAGGGCGTTTAGCGTGTAAGCCTTGATTTCGGCAGGCAGTTTGAGGCTGCCCTTGGCCTTGACGCTATCGATGATGGCCTGGCATTTGGAGATGTTGCGCGACGCGATAGCAATACGACCGAGTTCGTCGTTGTGCTGCGCGCATTTGTGGGCCACCACCTTGGCGACACCTCCTGCACCAATGATAAGAACGTTCTTTTTCAATTGCTTTATCTCTCCTTTATCCGCCAGCTTATGAAAGGCTGGACAGGTAGTCTTCGTAACCAAATTCACGAACCACTTCGACTGTACCGTCGAGTTGTTTCACTACGATGGACGGCATTTTCAGGCCGTTGAACCAGTTTTTCTTGACCATGGTGTAGCCCGCTGTGTCGATGAACGACAGCCGATCGCCGATGGTCAACGGACGATCAAATTGGTATTCGCCAAAAATGTCCCCGGCCAGGCAGGACTTACCGCACACCATGTAGGTGTGTTCACCGTCGCTCGGTGCCAGCTTGGCGTTGAGGCGATAGATCAGCAGGTCCAGCAGGTGAGCTTCGATAGAGCTGTCTACCACGGCCAGGTGCTTGCCGTTGTAGAGCGTGTCGAGCACGGTGACTTCCAGCGAGGCGCTGTTGGTGATCGCCGCTTCGCCCGGCTCCAGGTAGACCTGCACGCCGTACTTTTGGGAGAACGCTTTGAGGCGGGCGCAGAACGCGTCCAGTGCATAGCCTTCACCGGTAAAGTGGATGCCGCCGCCCAGGCTGACCCATTGGACTTTGTGCAGCAGCTCACCGAAGCGTTCTTCGATGGTGCACAGCATCTGGTCGAACAGGCCAAAGTCACCGTTCTCGCAATTGTTGTGGAACATGAAACCGGAAATCTGATCGATGACGCCTTCGATCTTCACCGGGTCCCATTCACCCAGACGGCTGAACGGACGCGCCGGGTCGGCCAGCAGGTAGTCGGAGCTGCTGACTTGCGGGTTAACCCGCAGACCACGGATCTTGCCTTCGGAGCGCTCGGCAAAACGCTGCAGCTGGCCGATGGAGTTGAAGATGATCTTGTCGCAGTTGGCGAGCATCTCTTCGATTTCATCGTCGGCCCAGGCGACGCTGTAGGCGTGAGTCTCACCTTCGAACTTTTGGCGGCCCAGCTTCAACTCGTACAGCGACGACGAAGTGGTGCCGTCCATGTATTGCTGCATCAGGTCGAATACCGACCAGGTGGCGAAGCACTTGAGAGCCAGCAGAGCCTTGGCCCCGGACTGTTCGCGCACATAGGCAATCTTTTGCATGTTCGCCAGCAGTTTCTGTTTATCAATCAGGTAGTACGGCGTTTTGATCATTTCGAGGCGCCTCCAGCAAGGCCAGCCAAAAAAGGATGCGCATTGTGCCTTCACTAACAGGATATCGAAAGAGCAAAAACCAGTTCCCGGTGCCGCCTGGCTGAACGGGATGTAAGCGCATGCGGCACCCTGGAGCCCGATAAATTAAACCGCCTGTGGGTCAGGCAGTTTACAGCGGTGCCTGATTACGGCGGACATTTGGCGGGTAGATCACAGGAGTTGAACACTTGGCGGGCAGGTTTGCGTTGCATGAACGCCCTGTCGTCCAGCCAGGGTCAGGACGCCACAGCGGGAGTCGACACAAGAAATAGTCCGGATAAACAAAGCATTCTCATGGGTGCCAGCAACGAGTCAAAAACCGGATTTTTCAACACGACCCGCAAGAGTGGCTAATTAAAAGCAGCATCTGATCGGCGCTGCGGATGACCAGGCGCTCACTCATGTTCCGCCGCCAGCATTGACCTGAATTGCGCAATGATCTCTGTCGATAGCCCGGCACCTTCAAACACTGCGCAGGTAAAGCTCACCGGAGCAGTGCCAGGGGCCGTGATGATGCGATCAGCGGCCACCGCTGCGGGGCTGCTTGTATAAAGCCCTGCCCCTTTATAATCAGCGGCGTTGTGTTGCAAGAACTCAGCACTGTTCGAGGTATGGGTCACCGTGTCGAGAAGCCCTGCCCTTGCAAGTGCCAACGTTCCACCACAGATACCCGCAAAGATGGCGCCACCTGATCGACTGGCGTGTAGAAAATCTCCAAGATGCGGTGCATCTGCACTTTCCCAGATCATTCCCCCAATGACGGCAACTACGTCCGGATTCCAGTCCAGACATTGCTGCAAGGTGCCTTCGACGGTGACTGCCAACCCACCCTGCGATCGGAACTCTCCCGTAGCGGGAGCAAAAAACCTGACATCGATTCCATAAAACGCAGAACCGGTTCCTGCGATCAAAGCGTATTCCCAGTCCGCAAAACCGGGGGTCAAGATCAAACTCACACGTGCCATCAGTCAGAATCCTCCATGAATATCGTGAACATAAATCGCTGAACAGGTAACTGCCTACGGGCTGTGCACACTCAGAGCGGTCCGCAGAATAACCGCTGGCAATGTTGTTCAGCCAATTGCGTGGCAACCAGCAACGACCGCCAGCCCTCGGGCTCCTGCCAGTGCAGGTACACCCAAAAGCAGCAAAGTCGCAACACAAACCAGCTCACGGGACCTGCCCGCTGGAATCATATCTATGACGAGTGTGTGACTTCATTACCCATTGCTTCCCTGGCGCTGGCATCACCGTGAACTCAGGCCCACCCCGTGCTGGCTATCGCACGGCAACACCAATAATATAATGAACGAATGACCGCCATACTGAACACTGCATACCCGAGCGTCAACCCGATTAAGGACGATTTGAAAAACAAATGACCGATATAACGAACGATAAACTCGCAATCCACCTGAGTCGAATAGATCAACTGGCTCTATCGATCAGACGCGAGCGCCTGGCAGCCGGGCTTTCAGTGACAGAGCTGGCAAAACGCGCCGGGGTGGCTAAATCGACCTTGTCCCAGCTGGAGTCCGGCCTCGGCAATCCGAGCATCGAAACGTTGTGGGCGCTGGCCATGGCCATGGGTTTGCAGGTCACCCGGTTCTTCGAGCAACCGCGGCAGAATACGCGGGTCATTCGTGCCAATGAGGGCTCGACGGCCTATACCGAGAACGGCAACTACGCGGCGACCCTGCTGGCGGACTGCCCGGCAGGGGTACGGCGCGATATCTATCGGCTCGAGGTGCAGCCCGGCGCATTGCGCCAGTCTCTACCCCACCCGCCAGGGACTGTGGAACATGTGGTGCTGTGCAGCGGCAGCGCTAATATCGGCCCGGCCAATGAGCCGGTGCTGCTGCATGCCGGCGACTACATCAGTTACCTCGCCAATGCGCCCCACGTGTTCGAAGCCCTCGAGGCGGATACGACTGCCGTGATGGTGATCGAGCATCCATTAGGATGAACCTGAGGAACCGCTTGCCCTTTGCGGCCAGAATGAAGTGAAAACGACACCTGCACCGAACTGGACGGGGTTCTGGCTTCTGGTGGAAGACGGCGCAGGTTCAAGACGGTTTAAACAA
This sequence comes from Pseudomonas versuta, assembly GCF_001294575.1. Classification (NCBI taxonomy): domain Bacteria; kingdom Pseudomonadati; phylum Pseudomonadota; class Gammaproteobacteria; order Pseudomonadales; family Pseudomonadaceae; genus Pseudomonas; species Pseudomonas versuta. Next base: position 1,683,894 of record NZ_CP012676.1, on the reverse strand, counting down.
AATGATCGAAGAGCCACCACGCTACATCCTGATTACTGGTGCCGCAGGTACAGGCACAACCACCCTGGCTCGGGCCTTGGCAGCCGAGTGGCAGCTGGCGCATCTGGAAGCAGATGATTATTTGTGGCTGCCCAGTGACCCGCCCTATCAGCATCTGGCTGATAAAGACCTGCGCGATGAGCACTTGCTTGTGCAAATGCGCTGCGCAGCCAGGGCCGTGGTTGCCGGCTCCATCATGGGCTGGGGTCAGGCCCTTGAAGATATATTTGATCTCGTGGTATTTCTTGCCCTGCCTGTGGAACTGCGGCTGGAGAGACTCGAACGTCGGGAAATCGAACGCTTCGGTCGCGCCAAACCGGAGTTCCTGGAGTGGGCGGCTCAGTACGAGGATGACAGCGCTCCGGGCCGCAGCCTGGCCAGACATCAAGAGTGGCTGTCCAGACGTAGCTGCCCTGTACTCCGGCTAGAAGGTGACATCTCTGTTGCGCCGCATACTGGATGTCATCCGCGACCCGAGCCAGCCTCGGGCCTGAGCGCTGTGATCACGCTCGGGCCTGCGCCGATAAGCAGCAGCACTGCCATAAGGAATACCGGCGGGACTTGCTCGACCTTGGCTAGCCTCAATCCTTCGACTTCTGCGACCAGCCTATGGCCATGAATACGCTACCGGGTATCCAAAGTCCGGGAATTGAAGTCGCCAGGCCTGTAGTAAACATCGATATCCCGACCACGAATAATGGCTGCTTGAATGCCTTGTCCATACTGCAAAACCTCCTTTTAGAAATAATCATACTCAATCATAAAGTGTCGAAGGCAAAGCAGTGATGCATAGCTTGATTGGCGCAGGGTTTTCGCTGAATGCTCACCCAAACGACTCTTTTAAAACGTCACTTTGACCTGTAGGCCAGCGGCCAATGCGTTGGCTCTTTTTTTACCGGAGAAAGCACCCGGCTCGATGTAATACTGCAGGTCCGGACGCAGCAACAGCCATGGGGTGACCTGCGCACCATAATTGAGCTCAAGCATTTGCTCGCCATTGTCGAGGCTGGCGATAATTTCGGATTCGCCGAGGCTGGTTGCAGCCGATTCTTGTAGGTCCCGCGCTCGCGAATTGAGCACGGCTCGACCGTAGCCAAATGCGATGGTGTCATGCGGGCGGCTGGCAAATGGCTTTTGCTTGACCAGGCCGACCGAATACCAGCGCCGCATCGGCGAGGTTGCCGCGTTGCTGGTGGCCGCCTGGCCAAACAGACGCAGCACACTTTCAGGGTCTTGCTCATCCCGCCAGATAGCCTGGTCCATCAGCACATAAGCACCGGTGCGGTTGCTGCTTTTTTCGATGCTGCCAATTTTTGGCGAGTGCGAACTGTCGTAGTACCAACCTGCTTTGTATTAGCCACTGAGAAAGGCGTGGTTATTGAAGATAGCTTCCAGTGGCAAAATGGCCCCGGTGGTATCGTGTCTGGGCATTGAAAACGCTTCAGAGGGAAGACTGTTGTGCTCCGGGTTGACCTGGAATACCGCTGTTTGCAACGTCAGTGAGTCGTTAACGTCATAGCGTAACTCTGCCCCCCAATGGGCCGTGGGATAGTTGCCCCACCCACTTCCGCTGGACATGGTCAACGGATGCGCACAAAAGCCGGCGCTCACAAAATTGGTCAAAATCGGCATGCCACCAAAATCGGTGCCCATCACCAGGTAACCGACTGTGGCGGACACCGCTGCAGAGAACAGATTGCGCTGGTAACTGAACTCAGTCAGTCGGGTGTATTCCCCTCCGTAGTTTTCTTGTGCTGACAGCCGATTGCCGAGCAAGTCTTCCGTGGCGCTATTGCCGCGACGGTCGTTAACCATTATCTGCACAAATCCGGCGTCCGGAGTGTCGAGCAATTTACTCAGATCAAACTTGACAGCCACACGTAATTGCTGCGCATAACGCGTACCGCGTTTGATCCCCCCATGCAGGTTAGAAATTGTTTCTGAGCTGTAATCACCGGTAATCGTGATTCCCTTGTCAGCAAGCTTTCGACGCTCACCGCCCCAATCACCGGTAAGTGTCGAACGATTCATCAGGGCGGATGAGTCCGCCAGTGCCCAGGATGGAGTCAAGATACTTAATGACAAACCGCCGCACAGGCTGGTGTGCCAGCAGGGTGCGCAAAGAAAAAAGCATTTGGGCTGTGCTCCGTAAAAAATGTTGGTGTACTGATCCACCACGCGCGGACCTGGCAGCAGGCTGGCCGTTCCTGCTTAACGCCTGAAAGTTTCGTCAGAACCGGGGCGCTGGCCAGCCATTGAAAACCCGGGCCGAACCGGTTTCTACCGGCGGCATCAAGGGGGGTCCATGATCTGGTTTCTTGAGGGGCAGCCCCGTCAATGCAACGTGATTACGGGTGCTCGAAGCCGCCGGGAACTTCGCTTTACAGTGGCATCGTCGCCCTGAAAGTTATTGAACTACAGATGTCATCGGGCGCGAGTCGTGAGGGCAAGTTTAAGCGGATGATTTTTTGGATATATCCACGAAATTGAAAAATTATGTGGGTGATGAGGCAATAATCCACCGGTAATCTACGGACTTTCGCTTGCAAAAGCGGCGATCATTTTCTGAACAAGTTGCTCTTGAGATCATTAGTGGATCGAGCCAAAAGAGGACTTGGAGAATAAGCAACCTCCAGGCCACCACGGATTGTTACTGTTTTTTGAACAATGTTTCTCCTGCTGTTGGATTTATCCAAATCCGCCCCCGTATAAACTGACTCAGCGTCTCTGGGCAACGAACAGAGCGTCGAGAATCCTCAATACCCAAGCAAACACCTGCCTTACTTTTCGTAGAGTCCTCGGCGTTGATGTCCAGTGCTCACTTGTTGTCGACAAGATGCGCAATCCAACACGCGCCACCATCAGTGCATTACGGATCGAACTGAACATTCGACTCAGCTGTTCGCACCCGGCGCGAACAGTCTTGTATCCACTAGCAGAGCATTCACGAAAATGACGAATGACAATCCATCTCCAACTGCAAGGCTCTCCATGAGCAATATCGCGAGGGTCCTGTTTTCCCTGTTTGTATTTACCGTGGGCATCGCTTTGATTTATGGCGGTATCCAACTAGTGGCACTGGGCGGCTCAAGTTACTACTTGATTGCAGGCTTGGCTTATCTGGTGCTTACCGTCCTCTTTCTGTTGCGCAAGCGCCTTGGCATTACCCTCTCCGTTGCCATCTTCCTGGCAACTTGTGCCTGGGCCTTTTATGAGGTCGGTCAGTTCAGCTATTGGGAACTGTTGCCACGCCTGGTCGTGCCAGCCATTATCCTGACGCTCAGCTTGTGGGTGGGCGCCGCGTTGCCGGACACGTCCTTGAATACTCGACGCGTTGCCAACCGCTTAGGGATCGCCGTATTCCTGGCATTGATCGCGACCTTTATTGCTGCGTTCTACCCGCACGGAGGGATCTCCAACCCGGTCGCTGCCACTGGCACACCCAAGGCCGAAGAGCCCTCCGGCATCGATCAAAACTGGGAGTTCTTTGGGCGTAATGCATCGGGAACAAGGTTTGCCCCTTACACGCAAATCACACCGGACAACGTCAAGGATCTGCAGGTTGCATGGACCTACAGAACAGGCCGTCGCACCACGGGTGCTGGCGCGGGTGTAGACGAAAACACACCGTTACAGATCGGTAACGTTCTGTACTCGTGCACGCCGGAAAACCTGATAACCGCCCTGGACGGTGATACCGGGACCCCGATCTGGAAATTCGATCCCCACGCCAAAAGCGAAGAGCATGTAACTTGCCGCGGTGTGGGCTATTACGACATCGATAAAGACGACAGCCTGAGCGCTGAGGTCAAGGCGTCATACAGCACTGAACAGCAGTGCCGCCAGCGTATTCTGGTGTCGTCTGTAGATGCCCGATTGTTCGCACTTGATGCGCATACCGGCACCCTGTGCCCGAGCTTTGGCGACAACGGTTACGTTGATCTCAAGAAAGGCATGGGCCCGACAGAACACAGCAAGCGCTATCACCCAACCTCACTGCCAGTAGTCATGGGCCATCTCACCGTGGTCGGTGGCTGGGTACGTGACATTGTGGCAGGCGAGCCTTCCGGCGCCGTGCGTGCATTCGACGTCCTGACCGGTGCGTTGGTGTGGGCATGGGATGTGGGCGCTCCAGAGGCCAAGGACACAGCAGCAGCCGATCATCAGTTCACCCTTGAGACGCCTAACGTTTGGACTGTTCCGACCTACGATAAAGAGTTGAATCTGGTTTACCTGCCTACGGGTAATGGCCCGCCCGACTACTGGGGTGGTGATCGCAACCAGGTCAAAGAAAAGTTTGGTACAGCGGTCGTTGCAGTCGATGCATCAACCGGTAAAGCCAAGTGGGTTTATCAGATCGTTCACCATGATGTCTGGGATTATGACCTGCCTTCGCAGCCGGTCCTCTATGACATCAAAAACGCCCAGGGCGTGAAAACTCCAGTCCTGATCCAGACCAGCAAAACCGGCAACATTTTTGTGCTGGATCGTCGTACCGGCAAGCCAGTCACAGAAGTTGAAGAACGCGCTGTTCCTACCTCGCCAGCAGCCGAAGGCGAGCATCTTTCGCCTACCCAACCCTTCTCCGTAGGGATGCCGACCATTGGGGTCGACCCGCTGACAGAGAAGTCCATGTGGGGCGTGACGACATTCGACCAACTGTATTGCCGGATCATGTTCAAAGACTCCGTGTACCTGGGTCCATTTACACCTCCAAGTGAAAAACCGTACATCGAATGGCCAGGTTTGCTGGGCGGCATGAACTGGGGCGGCATCTCCATCGACGAAAACACCGGCATGATGTTCGTCAACGACATGCGTATGCCGCTGCGCATGTCACTGGTCACTAAGGAAGACACCAAGAAGTTCAAGGTTTCGAGCGATGAAGTGCCTGGTTTCATGGGAACCATTCGGCCACAAGTTGCCGGTATCTATGGCGGTGTAAAAATCGACATTCTGCAGTCACCACTAGGCGTACCGTGCAACACCCCGCCCTTCGGCAGCATGAGCGCAATCGACCTGAACAGCCAGAAACTGGTCTGGCAGGTCCCACTGGGCACCGTCCAGGACACCGGCCCGCTGGGTATCAAAACCCATATGCCGATCCCGTTGGGCATGCCGACCCTGGGTGGCCCGACCTCAACAGCATCTGGCCTGGTGTTCTTCGCCGGTACCCAGGACTACTACCTCAGAGCCCTCGATTCGGCCACCGGTAGAGAGGTCTGGAAAGCACGCCTGCCGGTTGGCGCGGTTGCAGCCCCGCTGATCTACAAATCCCCCGCCACCGGCAAGCAATACGTGGTCATCTCGGCAGGTGGCATGAGCCACTCGCCTGATGTGGGTGACTACATCATCGCTTATGCATTGCCGGACACCATTAACCAAAAATAACGCCTTGGTTGATGTGACCTGAAAAAGCCCGCTATCAGCGGGCTTTTTTTGTCGGGAACACTTTAATCAACCGATGCTTTCGGCCCTGGATTTTGCAGCCAGCCCCGAGCCAAATGCCGGTTTAACGACCTTGGTGTAAGCGGTGGTGTCACCGGACTGCCAAGCTTCCAGGTTGGCCAGTTTTTTATACAGATGCCAGGCTGAAAAGCTAAGCCCTATGGCGACAGCGATACCACCATAGATCCCAATCGGATTAATGATGTTGTAGATGGTCGCACCCGGCCCCTTCCATGATTTTTCGGCAACGTTGTAGGCATACAGTGCAACCGGAATGACTAACACTAACCAGCTCGCAAACCAGAACAGAAAACCCGCACAGGCTGGACGAATCGTCAGATTATACAATTTGTGCGATAGCTTGCTTTTGATGACTTGACGCTCACCGGCGGCATTTTCTATGCCGCCAATGATCAGCGCTTTTTTGAATCCCGGCGCAAAAAACCACACGCGGTTTTTTGTATCCTTACCGACACCCGTCAGGTACTGATGAACCTCAGGCTCCATTACCAAACGCTCAATCTGCCGGCCATCAATGGTCGCCTTGAACACATCTTTACCGGGCTCAATCCGGCTCAAGTTAGAAATCACACAGTCCGAAGTAAAGAACTTAGGCACAAAAAAATCCTGTTGTTGTGGCGTTAATGCGGTATCAAAATGATATCAAAGTGCCTTTATGGTGCCTAGACCGCCCTTCTAGAACATCCAGCAATATCCACCTGCAGCCAAAACATCCGGCCATGGACGGCCAGTCAGCATCCCCATCGCCCACGATGAAGTGTGTAGCCGCGCATCGAGTTCCAGTCGCGACGACCTGAGACGCTTGCAACCCTGGGAGTGTCCCAATCTATCTCAAACAGAAGCCTGCCCCCCGTGGCTGGGCAGCCTGTTTACGGGCGAAAGTCAGTCACTCTTGGTAGACTTGCGCCCCTTCACGAATCAGGCGTATTTGGGCCGTCTAACTGATGCTGCCGTCGGTGCATATCCGTGCTCTGATCGTGGCCATGGTCAACTGGTACAATTCAAAAATGAGTTGGTACCTTGTACCAGCGAGCCATCAAAAACGCACTTTTACCCCCTAAAACACGCCTAAAACACGTAGAGCAAAATGGTACAGAATTCAGTTGCACCCCACGTAAACACGGGCTCTGCGGTGTCCAGACGCTTTAGCGTGGCCCCTATGATGGATCGAAGCCACTGACTTAAAAAATCATTATTAATCAATAACTTATGTTTTATTTCAGTATTGCTGTAGCAAAATTAAAGCAGCCCGTTAGACTTGATTGAAACTGCGACTTAAGCGCTCTCCCCCGATCCGTCCAATCAAAGACAGTACGAGTCCTTGTCGTTTCCTACGGAGTTCTGCTGACTGATAATTTTTCCTAGAACTCCAAAACTGACAGTGTTGTAAGAGGGTCTGCTTTCGGCCAAAAACGGACCTTCGAACAAGATTCAAGGGCACCATAAATCCAAACAAAAAAAGCAGCGGACATGAAAAAGGAATTTACCCTTCGAACTGCACAACCAGGAGATGGCGAAGCTATTTTCCATGTCACTCGGCAGTCGATAGCCGAGCTGTCGAACGGACTGTATACCCCAGAGCAACTCAATGGCTGGATGGGCGAAAGGACCCCAGAGTTTTATGAGCGACTGATAAAACAAGGGCAACTGGTGGTGGCCCTGCAACTGGGCAGGATCGTTGGCTTTGTCGATTCAGAGCCAGGAGAAGTGACGCGCTTTTTCTTCTTCGCGAGGCCTCCAGTAAGGTGCTTGGTGCGCATTTGCTCAAGACAGGTATTGATAATGCACGTGGGCCTGACATCCGCTTTATAAAGGTAGAGTCGACTTTAAACGCAGAAGGCTTCTATAAAAAGCATGGCTTTGTGGCACAAAAGCACGGTTTTTTCAGTCACGGTGTGGGTGGGCTACCCATAGAAATCATTCACATGAAGCTTGAGTTGGAATGATTTATTCTGCCTGCCGCCACAGGCGCCCGGAAGAATTGGATTAATTGGCGAAAGTCAGTCTTGGGACGATTCGGCTAGTAAACGAGGTCGGCTCAAACAATTGGCTGTACCACATCACTACCGCTCCCCCCGGCATGTGGTCAGACTGGTGTGACTTTTAGCCCTATTTCCAGCCGTCTTCGATGACTATTGAATGCAACCAACGGCAGGTTTTGGACTGGCACAGGCGACTGAATAGCGCCCGGTATTTTAGACATCTCCAGCCACTACTCCGGCGCTGAACTGGGGCAGCTGATATAAGCTGCAAATAAGGTATCAGCAACTGACTCGCGCGGGCCGGTGCTGACGATTCTGAAGAGGAAGCAGGCGTAGATTTGGAGAAGCCACGCAAAAGTCACGCACATGAAAAAGCCCAACTCGCGAAAGTTGGTCTAAGTCATTGAAAAACATGGTCGGGACGGAGTGATTCCAACACTCGACCCCTAGCACCCCATGCTTGCATAACTCCTAAAAGCCCAATGAAATCAGGGCTTTGCATCTCGCGCTCGCTGCAACGACGCCCCACGATGCTTGACCCTGAGTAGCAATTCCCCGAATATCTCCCGACGCACATATCAACCTTCCTTGGCGTCCTGCCAACTGAAAATCCACTTCCCATCTACCTACAAGACACCTGCCATAATTGCTGAATCTGTGTCGTGTAGCTCTGACTCATCATCTCTCGCCTCATACCCCAATCGGGGTTGCTCGGCACACTCGCTGCACGCAGCGTACCCCTTCCCCAGCGACCATTGATTTCATCCAGCACAGCCATCACCCGGGATGCTTCTGCCGGCTGGTTAACTGCAAACAGATCATCTGAAAACTCACCAGGCTGCCGAAGGTCCAGCAGCAAGACCTCAGCCTTGCTGTACTTAAATCCGGGTTGAAATACATGATCGAGTGCATCCACTGCAGCCTTTGTCAGCAGCCGTACATCGTCAGTGGGATAAGGAAGCGTTACCACCACTCCCTTGGCGTATTTGGCCTCATCCGGATTGAACATACCGGTGCGGATACTGACCCGAACCTTTTTACAGTAGGACTTCTGGGCGCGCAGCTTCTCTGAGGCACGCATCATGTAAGTGGCCACCGCCTCTTTTATGGGTGCCAGCTCAGTCAGTCGTTTGCCGAACATGCGGCTGCAACAGATTTCCTGCTTTGGCGGATCAGGCTCGTCCAGCTCAAGACAAGGCGTCCCGGCTAACTCCCGGGCGGTTTTCTCAATAACGATGCTGAATTTCTTGCGCAGCGTCCACGGATCAGCCTTGGCTAGGTCCATGGCAGTACGAATGCCCATTGTTTCCAGGTGTGCAGTCATTTTCCGCCCTACCCCCCACACCTCAGAGACGTCTGTATTACGCAGCACCCAATCGCGTTCAAAGTCCCCGCATAGGTTCACGACCCCGCCGGTTTGGGCCTGTAATCGCTTCGCAGTGTGGTTGGCTAGCTTGGCCAGGGTTTTGGTATGCGCGATCCCTACGCCGACGGGGATGCCGGTACATTGAAATATGCGGCTGCGTATTTTCCGCCCCATGGCCGAAGCATCAGCTATGCCGGTCAGATCAGCGAATGACTCATCAATGCTGTAGACCTCCACCGCCGGCACCATCGCTTCGATCAAGCTCATGACCCGCTCGCTCATGTCGCCATACAGCGCATAGTTCGATGAGAAGGCCACAATGCCCAGCTTCTCCAGGCGATGCTTTATCTGGAAATACGGCTCCCCCATTTTCACGTGGGGCTTGGCGTCATAGCTGCGAGCAATTACGCAGCCGTCAGTCGATCTGAATGATACTAACTGTTAGTAAGCCACAACCTGTTGATTCTACAACACAATAAGCTCCTAACATTTTCCCGTTGAGAGCGCAGGTGCGATATCAATACAATATCGTGCCAGGCTTTATGCCTGTAACCAGTCTCAGATGACTGATAAGCACGGCACCCTTCTCATGTTATTCGAATCTATGCGGGCTAACGCATCCCTCCGGAGGCGAAAAGCCGCTCCCCCGTCAGCCAACGCGCAGCATCCGAAGCCAGGATCACGGCCACATCGGCAATATCTTCGGGCTTTCCGCCCCGACCTAGAGGCGTCGAGGCAATCAGATTTTTTTCCATATCCGACCCGGTGATACCGGTGCGATGGGTGCCCTCGGTTTCCGTATATCCCGGATTAATCGCGTTTACGCGGATTTTGCGCGGAGCTAACTCTTTAGCAAGCACCCCGGTAATGGCGTCGACAGCAGCTTTTGTGCCGCTGTAAAGAACGGAGTCTGCTGGCAACAGGGAGGTGATACTCGAGCTGATGTTGATGATGCTGGCGCCTTCGCCCAGGTGTTTGACGGCTGCACGAGTCATTAGGAGTAGGCCTAGCACGTTGGTATTGAATTGAAGATGGAAATCGTCCTCAGTAACCTCTTCGATTGGGCTAAAAGCATAAATCCCGGAGTTATTGACCACGATATCCAAGCGACCAAATTCGTCAATGGCTGACTGAACAAACGCCTCGGCGTCTTCAGCTTTAGTGACGTCGCCACCTGTCGCCGTTGCCCGTCCTCCTGCCGCTGTAATTTGAGCAACTACCGTTTCGGCTGCCGATTGGCTTTTGGCATAACCAACAACCACTGCAGCGCCCTGCGCGGCCAGTGCCTTCGCGATGGCAGCGCCAATACCTTTGGATGCACCGGTAACGAGTGCCACTTTTCCTTCCAGACTCTTCATATGCTCTACCTTTAAATCGTAATGTTAAGGCCGTAAACGGCTCCGATGTGATGAGCGTTTACGACCAACTCCTCATCGGCAGCAAATATCGCGCGCCCACGCCTCAGAGCTTTTTGGAAACCTAAACACTCATCAGCACCGCACCAGCAATTAGTAATACTGCCGCCGCCATTCGTTGAACGCTAAAGGGCTGTATAGCCATCTCGAACCAACCCAGGCGATCCAGAGTCATGGCCGCAAGAACCTGCCCTGTCATGACCAATGCGATCATGTTGGCGGCGCCAATACGAGGAGCGACGGCGGTCATTGCGGACAGCACAACAGCGCCGCATAGCCCTCCGATCCAGGCCCACCAAGGTAGGCCTGTCATCTGAGAAAGTCTTGGCCAAGGCTTCCCTGAGGCCAGCGCGAGGGAGGCAAGTATCGTCGCTACAACCACCGACGAGAGCGCTGCTGCCCACAGAGGGCCGCCTATTGCCCGTCCCAACCGGGCATTCACGACCGCCTGCAGGGGCAGCATCACGCCAGCGGCGGCGGCTAGGAGAAACAGGAACAAAGGCATGTTATTTCCCTTGCGGCTTGAGGAAGTCCACCAACAAATCGGCTATTCGATTGGCGGCTTCTTCTGGCAGATAGTGGCCGGCGTCAAGGATCACATCACCCTGAACATTAGTCGCCAAGGCCTGCAACGCCTTGACAATATGATCGCCGACCCCTCGATCCGCCCCCAACGCCAGCACCGGTATATCAAGTGGCTTCTCAGCGCGAAGCCGGTTTGCGGCAACTCCTTCTGGCGACAAGGCGCACTGGTAGTAGCGGGTCGCGGCTCGTAATGCGCCAGGTGCGGCCAGCTGACGTGCATAAACGGCGATGTCTTCGGCAGTGATAGTCCAGGGCTGCAGTGACTTGACACGAAACAACCAAGTGAGAAACACGTCTTCGCGTCCGCTAATCAACAGCTCTGGGAGATCGTCGAGTTGGTTGAACGCAAAATGCCAACTACGTCGGTTAGCCTCATCGACGGACAGGTCAGTACGCGGCGCAGAAACGCCGGGAATCAAAGCGTCAAGCAATGCGATGCGTCGGATATCCGAGCGCCAGTCTGCAGCCCACGCATAAGCAATCCAAGCGCCTACGTCGTGCCCCACAACATCGATAGGCCCTCTTTCGAATAGCCCTATTGTTTCAGCAAATGAGCGCAGTTCAGCGGCTACAGTACCCAGATCATAATCATCTATCGGTGCATCACTTTCCCCCATACCGCGAGGGTCGACCGCAATGACTCGATAACCGGCATCCACCAATTGGGGCATTACATAGCGCCATGCATACCAGCTCTGTGGCCAGCCAGGAATCAGCAATACAGGCGGGCCCTCACCTCCCTCAACGTAGTGAAGATTGACATCGCCAACTCGCGCACTTGCATGGTGAAAGCACTTCCAGAAATCGGTGCGCATCATGAAATCTGCGCCAACGTACTGCGGCTGCTCTGATCGAACGTTCATGACTCCCCCTAAATGGAATTGATCGTTTCCTAATTAAGTAAAATACTATTAAAGCAACTGCATCAGCTCGCAAACCATTCCAAGCATTCGCTTGGCATCAGTTTTCGTTTTGCCGACCACCCGCATACCCTGCTGAAGGGTCAAAAGCAATTTTGCCATATTGGCGGGATCGAGCTCCTTACGGATAGAACCATCAAGCTGGCCCTCCTCGATCAGACGGCGCAGTTGGGCTTCTCGCCTGTTCTGCTGCGCAGCGATCAAGGTTGCAATCTCTTTATCCGCCAACGAAAGCTCAACGGCGGTTTCGACCACCAGACATCCTGTAAGGCCTGTCGCCTCGCAGCTAAGGCGTGCATAGTGAGTGAGTAGGGACTCGATTTTGTCACGGCCCGAGTGTGCGCTCGCCAGGCAAGCAGCAATAGCTTCTGCACGGAGCGCGATATACCGATCAAGCGCTGCCAGGAACAGGCCACGCTTGTCGCCCCAGGCCTTGTAGATGCTGCCCGAAGTGAGCCCCAGACACGCATTCAAGTCCGAGATCGAGGTGCCGTGGAATCCATATTCACTGAAACGCGTGATCGCCTTGTCCAGCGCCGCTTGGGTGTCGAACTCGCGTGGCCGGCCGGGGCGGGCAGAAATTTCAGATTTGGTGACCATGGGGCCAGTATAGGAAATAAACATTTCCAAATAAAGACCTAGAAGCAAAAATTTTACGTTTCTCGGTTCGTTATCTTGCGTGGGTTTTCGTAGGGTCGGAAATGGGGGCTCCGGAGTACGTCACGAGTTACGCGGGCTGTACACGAATTACTAACATTTCCCACCCCTCAGATCATTGTTGCTCAGTACCACGATGGGTACTTTGGCCAGATCAGGACGAAACACACGCTCACAGCTGGCATAGAAGCTGTTGCAATCGATGAGCGCGAATACTGGATCTGGCTTAATTGCCATGGCTGCGCACTGTGTAAGTGATCACTCCCCAAATGGAGAGATCGTCTCCTTCGAGCACGTGCCGGTCTGGGTATTTCGAGTTTTCAGACTGAAGAATGACCTTCTTTTCTCGCAAGCAAAGACGTTTGCAAATCGGATCGTTATTGAGCAACGCTACAACCACATCGCCGTGGACCGGTTCGAGTGAGCGGTCGACAACGGCCACATCCCCGGAATAGATCCCAGCTCCCTGCATGCTATCCCCATCGATTGATACCAGGTAAACATGCGGAGCGCGGATGTTCAGCAGTTGGTCTAACGAGATTTCCTTTTCGAGATGGTCTGCAGCTGGGGACGGGAATCCGGCCGGGACCTTGAAAGAACCAAGAGGCAGGCGAATGCCCCCCTCAGCAATTGGACCCAGAGAAGTGAAGCTCATGACGCACGCCTTAAGTTAACTGTATGTACGTACAGTTAACTGTGGTGCGTGATTTTGGTCAATTTGTCTGTGGGGATTTTCGACGAGAGGAACATCCCGAGCACTTCGAGCTACGCTTTGCGAAGGTTCCCTTTGCAAGAGGTCACCACCATGTGCGGACGATTTGTGCAGTATCAGGGCATTTCTGATTATCTGGAGGTGTTGGCACCTGACCGGGTCGTCGTGAGCGGGTATGACAATCAGCCCATAGGTCGCTACAACGTCGCTCCTGGCACGCGCGTAAGCATTCTTCACAGCACAGATGAGGGGCTGCGGATTGATCCCGTCCACTGGGGCTGGGCGCCGTTTTGGGCCAAGGGCAAACGCCCTGACCCGATCAACGCCAGAGTGGAAACAGTCACAACCGGGAAGTTCTTCAAACAACTCTGGCCCAAAGACCGCGCCTTGGTTATGGCTGATGGATGGTATGAGTGGGTCAAGGATCCGGATGATCTCAAGAAGAAACAGCCCTACTTCATTCGTCTGAAAAGTCAGATGCCGATGTTCTTCGCGGCGTTGGCCGAAGTTCACACGGGCCTGGAGCCTCATGAAGGGGATGGGTTTGTGATTATCACTGCTGCCAGTGATCAGGGGATGGTCGACATTCATGATCGACGGCCCGTGGTGTTCTCACCCGAGCATGCGCGAGAGTGGTTGGGAAACGACCTCGATCAAAAAATCGCTGAAGAATTGGTGTTGAGCTGTTGCCAGCCAACTGAGGACTTTGAGTGGTACCCGGTTGGAAACGCGGTGGGGAATGTGAAAAACCAAGGGCCCGAACTGGTCAGGCCGCTGAAGCCATTAACGTAAAAACTCACAGAGGCTGTGGGGTGAGACAGTTCTAATGCAGTGCCTGCGATCCATCTGCAATCGCTCGGGGGTGATAGTCGACAACCGCCTGGTAGAGCGAGTCAGCCAACAAGCGGAGCCGCGCCAATTCATCTGGAGATTTGCCTGCAACTTCTGCCTCGCGATGGTGACGCATGGCTTCGATAGCCTGCTGGATCAATGGCTCTCCCGCTTCGATTATGCCCAATATTGTCCGTTTCATTTACGCACGCTCGTACACCTGTGAAATCACGCAGTCACGCCTCGATCACGCTTAACGCGTTCCCCATTACTTACCTAACTGAACGCGGCAGCTCACATATGCATCGCTACCAGGTACTGCTCCGTAGGAACGGCATTTGGCATCATCCACATAGTCTTTACCTGCCTTGGCGTCGGACAGGTTCTTCAAGCTCTGTTGCCGAATTTCATACCCTTTTGTTCCTGGCAAGCAGTCATCCCAGGCAATGAGTCCCGTTGCGCAGTCCAGTGGGTGGTTAGCGCACCCGGCAATAAATATCAGCAAAAAAGACAGCATTACAGTTTTCATGATCGACCCTCCCCGGCCGGCAGGGAGTTTGCCACTCTTTAATGCGCAAAAGAACGAACTAACTAGCGTTGCTCATCGTGCGACTGCTCTCGCGTAGGCCTGACAGGCCTGCAGCGCGATCAGTCCTTGATCGCCGTCGCCGGTGATTCCGATAATTCGTTGAGCATGCGCTGGGTCAAGTTGGGCTCTATGGGCTCCATAAACCACGCCGCCGGCGCCGGTGGTGGCCTGCACTCCGTCACGACCAACTGACTCGGTGGCGTCGAGTAGGACTGACAGCCGCAGGTCAGCAGTAGCAAGGCGATCACGCAGGCGTGCTTGTTTGGTTTGTTCATTGGTCAGGGCTCGGTAATGGGCTTGGTCGCTGGCTGCCAGCCATTGCTCCATGGCAATGCGTTTGTCCTGCTCCGCCAGAATCAGCGCGGAATTGGCGTTGGCCAGGTTGGTGAGCACGGTCTGGTGTGCAGTTTCCTGCGAGGCCAACTTCTGGCCGTAGGTATTGGCTTGCCACTCCCATGCGGCCCAGGCACTGCCTGCCATTAAGCCGAACATCAACAGCAGCGCCCCTCCCCACTTCACCGCCTCAACCTTCACGCCAACACCTTCAATGCCTGGGCATACAACGCCTGCCGATCAGCCGCGCCGTTCTGGCCACCGTTAATACGCTGGGTGATCTTGTCGAACTGCCTCGCGTCGGCCAGTGTGTTGAGTCCTCTGGAATCCCAGAACCACGCTGCTGACATGCAGGCGTGCTGTGGTTTTTCCAGCAGCTCGGGTTGCTTGATGAGGTCCAGTGCCAGCGCCTCGCTGCACATCATGTAATTAGCCCGGCCGGTGATTTGGATCAGACCTCTGCCGCGATACTTCGAACCGTCGCCCGGCTGGTTGTTGCCCAGATCACTACGTCCCTCGTAGCGGGCCTGTGCTTTGGTTGGCCCCCAAATCTCTTTCACATACCTGAGCTGGCCTGACTCGTGGCCAACCTGGGCGATGAAGGCTGCGATTCGCTTCGGGCCAACGATCTGGTACCGCACCATCGCGGTGTTTAGTAGGGGTGTAAAAACGCCGGCAACTTGGCCGGCGTTCGGAAGAATCTGCAGCAGTTGCTGCACAGTGATGGACATGGCTTTCTCCGGACAAAAAAATACCCGCACTCGGCGGGGTTCGATGTTGCGGATCAATCAGCTTGGGCGTGCTGGTCGCAGGCTTGAATCAGGATAACCATCTGCGCCGGCTTTCCAGGCTCGCACCAGAATCCGGTAATCACGCCACTCGCGTTCCGTGCCAGGGACCTCTTCACCATCCTCAATGGCTTCCAGCTGCTCGGCCACGAACTGACGCTCCTGCTCTACCCACTCAGACTCTGCAGCAATCAAGGGAGCTAAACGTGCCGCGTCGGCTTCTGCTTTGATGTCGGCCGCCTTACGCAATTTTGACCAGTCAATGTTACTCATCAGTAAGCTCCACAGGCTCAAAGGGCAAGGGTTTCGGGAGGGGCTGAGGCAGGACTAAAGGACCGCTTTTTTTGACCACAATGGGCGCCGGAAATGCTTGCTCCGGGCTGTAGTTGATGGGGTTGGGTAGCAACAAAGTCAGCGCCAGTTCACCGTTCACTCGCGTTACTGAGCCCATGAACCACGGGGAGTTGATGGCTTCTCTGGGCAGGAAATCACCCTCCTCTACTTTTGAAAAGTCGAATGCCTCGCCATTGGCAATAACCACTGACTCGCCTTTGATTTCGTAAAGTACCGACACGTTATCGAGGCGCTGAGGAAAGAATTCTATTTTCATTATTTCCACCGCCCGACTGACTGGAAGTACACAAAGTGAGATGCAGATACCACCGTGCCATATGTAAAGCTGGGGTGGGACAGGCTGGGCAGGACGCCCATATTCACTCCTGCAACGATCGGTCTACCGCTGGTGGCATAGGTTTGTATACAGGTGTAAATGACATCGCCTGTACCGTTAGCGCCATGCATGTATGCCATATCTATCTTGTGTGAAGGCTGACCAACAAATGGCATTGGCTGCCTGCCCACATCCCATGCAACGGCCTGCCCAGGTAAAACAGTCGCGTTAATGATCTGTTGCCCCCACGTCATCATGGTCCCGTCGGCGAACTTGACGTAGCTCCCACTGGCGTTATCTCCTCGCTCAATAATCGCGCCAGCCGACATACTGCCAGCGACATTGGAAGAGGTGTAAACGACTCTCCATGGTGCCCACTCACCAACAGATTGATATCGAATAGCACTCGTATCTCCAGTAATCCCGAATACTTCCTGCAAGGTCCAAGCCCCTTGCCCATGTACAGTTATGCGGACATAGAGCGGAGGGTAATAACCGGCTGAGGTTCCGGGCGGACCGTTTGTATAGGTTCCGTTTAGGGCATAAATACCGGCAGTAACCAATGCGTTAAGATCAGTGCCAGACCCCATAATTATTGCAGCCCCTCCATTCCAGCCGGCAGCGCCTACGACCAGAACTTTGCCTGCGGCCAAGTCATTATTTTTAGTCTGTAGATCAGCTGAAGCCGCCGTCCCAATCACTGAAAAATTGTCATAGAGCTCCTGCGTCATGTGATTAATTTTCTGACTGGCCACTCGCGGCGGATCGCCACCGAGCCCTGAGGGCGGCGTACCCAGGATGATTTCTTGTCGTGCCATGCTGTTCTCCAGGCGAAAAAATGCCCGCTCAGTGGCGGGCTGCGTTGCCGAGTTCACGGCATTAAAGATTGTCTACATCGACCAGAAAGAATGACCCATAAGCATTGTTGGAGGTCCCTCGGTTTGCTCCAAACTCATATATGATCGCTGACCGGTACTGAGCACCGCCAACGACACCTCTCCCCATCAGCGTCCTCAAAACCCCACGAGATATGGGCGAGCCACCGGGGTTTGGTACAGTTACGCCCTCCCACAGCGCGCAATATGACGCCGAAACCCATGCTGGGCTCTTGCCTGCGGTCGCGATACTTCCGCTGGTACCGGCAGTCACAGGAACAGTGCTGAAGTTAAGCAGCCGCATATACTTCGCTGTTGACTGAAATACTCTGACCCCAGCTGCGTTATAGACCTCAAGCCCAAAAGAAGTATCTCCAGGCGGATCAGCTGCAAATATCCAGTAATCCAACGCCGCGCCATTTGTTTCAGTAACTACTCGGTGAACGACGTTGCCCGCAGGGTCCAAGCTATTGAACACTGCCGCGTATGTGCCGGAACGAATCGCGATGATGCTATTTTTCTTGCCACTTGCGATATCGACCCCATAGCCTGCATCAGGCGACCTTGGCCTGCTCACGGCAGATCCTTTGGTCGTCATCACGTAGTTGGAATACGCAGAGTCAATCTGTAGGTTGTTGTTCTGATTGAAAATCTGGAGGCCCGCATCCATCAGTAAACTCCATACAAAATGGTCGTCGGACGCCGGATCGGTGGGCCGCTTCCCCACGACCACGATATTCCTGATGGAGTGACTTGAAAGATCGGCCGATTTACCGCATCACCTGGATACGTGTCAGTTGTGTCCGTGCTGTAGGCAAAACCACGCCCGCCCGCAAACGCAGGTATCGCAAACGCGCCTACGGCGGTCCCGGTGAAGACTGAGCCAATGAACCGAGGAAGGTTATCCGTGATATCGACGATCAGTTGCCCTTGCGCGTTGAAGCATTGAAAACCTGCCGTCATCCCCATATCCCCATGCGCACACGCAGAGTTCCTGCACTATCAAATACTTGAATCACGTTATTGTTGATCGTTAGCCGGCCACCTCCCTCAACGACTCCGTTAATCTCAAGCCCTCCTGCCTTATCCAATCTCCATCCAGAAATACCAGGTACATAATTGATTGAGCTGATGTACTCACCAATTTTGGCATTGGTAATCGTGCCGTCCTGAATAAATGCCGACTGCATAAACACCTGCCCGTTCTGCACCACAAACGGCGTAAACACCTGACCACCCGCCAAAGCGCTAACTACTGCGAAGCGATCGGCACTGACCAGAAACTGGCTCTGCGTCACACCCTCAGCATTGGTTTCGATCCCCAGCCCGATGCCCGCCGTGACCAGTTGCCCATTCGCGTTGACCTGCATTTTTACCGACCACATGGTCGAAAGATTGCCTTCGAGGTCTGCCTGAGCCTTGCTGAGTGTTTCAACTGCAGCGGTGTTCTCCCCTGCTACCGCCTGGAGTGCATCCGTTTTCTGCGTCAGGGCCTTGTCCGCATCAGCCAGCGCAGTCGTTTCAGACTTGAAGGCCGCCGCATTGCTATCAACTTTGGCGTCTAGCTGAGTTACGCGTGACGCCATCGCTGACGTGGCGTTTGCAGCTGCTGTGGAAACATCGATAATGCTCGCTGCGTTCTGGCCTACCTTGGCCTCAACCACGTCTGTCCTGACTGACTGAGCAAAGTCACGCTCGGCAATCGCGGACATGATCGACCAGACACCCGCTGAAGAAGTCTCATCGCCGGCGCTGCCGCTCTCATCCCCTGCGGAGCCGGAGTCGATAAACGCGTACACGCCCTCCACCTTTTCTGCGGTGGCCGTGATCTTGCCATCGAGGGTTTCAACTGTACCCTTGAGAGAACTCAAGCCGCCGGCAGTGGCCTCAAGTCCCGTTTCCGGATCAGTGACCTTGGCGTTGATCGCACTGAGCTGCTCGGCCTGAGCCGTTATCTTGCCGTCCTGTTCGACGATGCTGGCCGAGTTCTTCTGCACCTGGAGCACCAGGGCATTGGTGGTTTCGGCCAGCGTGCCCATATCGAGCCAATAGGTCGCGTCGGGCGGTGGATTGCCGGTGGTGGCTGCGATCGCCTGAAACAGCCGATTGCCCAGGCGCACTACTTCGCCCGAGGTATAGGACTTGGTGTTGTCGTACTCCAGCGCGTCAGTGATTTCGCCAATCAGGTCTTCCAGTTCCTTTTTGGCAGCATCAAGCCGGTCACTCACAGACCCTGGGCCGGTACCGTCAATCAATTCAAGCCGGTCGAGCAAGTGTTTGCCCAGCTCGGTCTCGCCGATTTTGCCGGCGATCATCTCCAGAATCGGACCCGCTTCAGCACTGGCCTGACCCATCACCCCGTCTTTGACCGGGTAAAACGGTCCAATATTGCCAGTGCGATCCACCAGTCGCGCCCAGAAGAAGAACTGCGCGCCCGCGGTCAAACTCTGCAGGCTGTAATCATTTTGCGGGTAGGCCAAATCCGACAGCTTGGCGGCACTTTCCAGGCTATTGGACGGGCCGTACCAGATCTCGGTCCGCTGGGTGTCTTCTGCACCTGGCGGGAAGCCCCACTTCAACCCGATCTCAAAGAGCCTGCTCTGAGCGGTCAAATAGCTGACAGCCGGTGGCAGGCCCTCTTTACCTTTGAGGTGAGTCAGCTGCGACGACTTCCAGATCGAGGAGATATCGAACGCGCTGACCGCACGCACCCGGGCCAGATAAGCACCCGCGTAGATGCCGGTGACATCCACACTGGACGACCCCGTGCGCTGCACCGTGATCCAGTTTCCGCTGTCCTTGCGCCACTCAACGTCATAAGCGACGGCACCTGCCACTGACTCCCAGGCAATGGTCATGGTGGTCACTGCCAGGCCTTGAGCAATCGACGAGTTCGACGTCAGTGTGACACTGGCCGGCGCCGGCACCACGGTGATCGGGATCACGCTGATGGGGCGTTCTTCCAGTCGGGCGCCAGTGTCGATATGCGCGAACTTGCTCGGGTCATACTGCACGGCCGAGATTTCAAATACGCCGGGCTCTGGTCGCGACACGCTGGTGACCCGGTAAAGCGGTACCGCGAGATCGTCAGCGTCCAGGCACCAGACCAGTTCCGGTTCAGGCGCGACGGAGTACGCAGTGGTGACCGTAACTTTGCGCACACTGACCAGCTGAATCGTGCGGCCTTCACACTTGCCGTCGGGCAGGTTGAGGATCAGGCGATCGCCGGGTTTGGCCGAGGTATCGCGGTCCAGGGTAATGACCTTGCCGCCAACCGCCGCCACCAGTCCGCCCACTGGCCGACCGGCGATCAACTCGTCAGCAATCGGGATCACATACCCCGGCAACGGGATGCGCCCGGCCAGCCCTGTTCTGAACGTCACCGCCCGATCCTTGGCGTTGGTTAACAGCGCCCATTTACCTCGGCGCTGCGCCTCGGACTCACGAGTACAGCCTATGGCACTTATTTCCAGCGGGTTATCTCCATAGCGACGCTGTAGCTTGCTGTCAGTCACAGCTGTGACGTCGGTGTCGTAGTTGTTGGCCGGGTTGTCGTAGCTGATCAGTGCGCGACTGTAGCGTGTGCGTTCCGAGGCACTGCCATAGGTGAACTTGCCATCAATGACGTTGGCCCGGGTGTAGGCAAAATCGAAGTCGGTTGCCCGGGGCATATCTGATAGCGAAACGACCTGGCCCTGCGCCCAGTAGGTCATGCCGCGGTAAATCGCAGAGATGTCCCGCAGCAGCGTCCAGGCATCTGCTTTGCCTTGCAGGTTCAGGTTGCAGACAAACCGCGGCTCCATCCCGCCCTTGCCGTCCGGCACAAGCTGATCGCAGTACTGAGCGATGCGGTACAGCTCCCACTTGTCGACCTGCCACGGCTTGATCCGGCGGCCGAGACCGAAACGATCGTTGACGGTAATGTCGTAGGTCATCCAGACCGGGTTATCAGTCCATGCCTGTTTGAAGGTGCCATCCCAGATTCCGATGTAGGACCTGGCGCGAGGATCGTAATTGCTCGGCACTGACATTTTGCGTGCATCACATTCAATCGTGATCGCCGGGATATTGCGGAACTGTTCGGCAGAAAACTCTATGTAGAGCAGCGCCGTATTCGGGTAGCGCAGCTTTGCATCGATAACCTCGGTGAAGCCGGCAACCTGCATCGTGTCGGCGATTTTGTTGTTGTTCTGGTTCACAGTGATGCGAGTAACGCGCAGCAGCCAGCCGCTCGACGCCTTGGGCAAATCAATACGCCGAGTACGTTCATAAGTGCTGGTGGTCTTGCCGTCTGCTGCCTCACTCAGAACCTGCGTGTAAGCGCCGCCATCCGTGGCCAACTCAACCTTGTATTCGATCCGGTAGCCGTTGATGTTCCCGTTGGCATCAATTGACTGCAGCATCGGCCAAGCAAAGCGAAGACGCACAGCGGAAAGTTGGATATTGCTGATAGCCCGTACCCACGGCGTGCCGCTACGCAGCTCAATGCCCAGGCTGGTCTCATTCTCAACCGAAGGTATCCCAGGGATGTAGGGCTGCTCCACGGAGCCGGTGCGCCACTCCCACTTCACATTCGGAAAATTGAGATTGCCTTGCTCGTCCTGCAGCGGAGTGTTGTCGAGAAAGATGTTTTTGGCCGTAGGCGTCCCGTCAAACTCTCCCTCGCCCACTGCAATTAGCATTTTCGCCAGGGCAATAGAGCGCAGGCTGTCCGGGGCTTCAGTCGGGGTCTTTGGCTTATCTGATCCACCCTTGGCACCGTGGATATCAATTAGCTGTGCTGCGCCCATGCTTTTCTCCAGGCAATAAAAAACCGCCTCATGGGCGGTGCGGTGTTCGTGAGTTTCTATATCTGGTCTTCGGCGTAGATGGCGGCACTGATGATTGCCCCACCCCATCGTCGGCGGCCGTAGCACAGAGACACTGGGTTGCCGGAAGCCGTGGTGTTTTTGGCGCTGCCGAAGGCGTAGCCAGGAGTATTTTCGGGGGCTGCGCTGGTTTTGAGACCACCAGCCTGAGGGCTGAGCATTTGGATTACGCCGCCAGCGACCATGCCCACCCCTGTTGCGAAAAGTCCGGCGGCTACCGGCGGCGCCCAGAAGGTGAAGAACGAAGCAGCAATAAGTAAAGCGCCAACAACTGTTTGTAGTACGCCAGCGCGCTTGCTGCCTGTAATTACCGGCGCAATGCGAATATCACCGCTGCCACTGTAACTCAGCTCCTTTTCATCGATGTTTTTAGACCCTCTGAAAATAGCGAACTCCATTCCTCTGGACTTGGCATTTGAGAGAAATCTCTCGAAGCCTGGAACCTGAACGCATAAGGCTTTTACCGCCTCAGCGGGTGAGCGGACACTGATCTTAAATTCTCGACCAAACTTACGAAGTGCACCATATAGCTTGATGGTTGTAAGGGGTTGGTATTCCATGGCGTGCTTCGACATAGCTTTCTCCAGACCATAAAAAACCGCCCGAAGGCGGCTTGATGTTGTTGATCGCTTACAGGCAGTCACGAACCGCCTTCTCGATAGCTGCTCGACCGTAGCCGGGAGCCCAAGACAAGCGTTGGTAGAGCACCACGTTACTCCCGGTCTGAGAGCGATTAACTTCGAGGAGTTCCTCGGCGGTCGTGTCGGTAGCAACGATCAGCCTGTAGCCGGTCTCGGTTTCAGACATCGCTGCTCCTGTGCGGGCATCCTGCCATTTAGGCATGACGCAGAGGGCATACTGCTTCGGCGCTTTCGAGGATGCGGCGCTGATGCTCGGCTTCCCGCTCTTTAGATCGCCGGGTGTTGAACACCCCGCCAACAGCCCCACCACTAGAGCGCCTATCAAAATTCGCATGTCGTTCCCTTAATTGATTTGGCGGGACTTTAGCATCAGCAACGCTGTCATGGCAGAATGCCCCGCCAACAATAACGGAGCCTGTGATGAGACCCTTCGCAATAGCTGCACTGATGCTTCTGCTCACAGGATGCGTGTCAAAGGTCGTTGAGTACACTCCGGCCAAGATCAGCCCAGAGCAGGCACGCTCAGTAATTGAGCAGGTGCTGATGGAACAACCTCTCAAGACCAGGCCGGAACAGGTTGTGTTTACTGATGAGTACATCGGCTACGGCAGCGGCATACTTTCGACCACCAGCGGCTTTGCCAGTGCAGTCCCTCTCGGTGGCGTAGCGATAGCAGCAGGTAGCTCACGAACATCGTCGAAAGCCGTTCAGACTCGTATTTACTACAACTCAATCGGTAGCGTGGCCCTCTACTCGAAGCGCGGCCGATGGGTTGTACAGACCCGGAGCACTGGCGGGAACGTCATGAACAGCTCTCTTGTAGATACACAGAAGAAAGCTGAGCGTTTTGTGGATGCGATGGTGTCTTTGAAACGCGGATAGCAAGCGACCAAACACAGAAAGCCCAGCATTTAGGTGGGCTTTGTCATATCAGAACGCCGGAGCAGAGATATGGTAGGAGACGCCAACATTTTCAATGTGCGCAGATGGTCGAAGAACTATGCAAGGTAAATACAACCCAGCCATGCTCTTGCCCGCACTACGTTTGTTCATCGATGCAAGAAATTCAGCGATCGCTACCGGCTTTACTGACAATGGTGGCGCGATCCACTCCGTAGAACGAATACTCGACATACTTTGTCAGCGTGTAAAATACCCCTACCTTAGACATACCAACAGCCTGAAGAAAGATTTGAGAGCTGAGTGCAGTGTTGAGGCTCACCACGCCAGAGAACGTGGGGAAAAGGTGCTAGTTGAACATGTAATGCCACAACGAGCTTTTGCTCAAGAAGTGATCCGGCTAGTAACCAGCAACATCACAGACGAAGGAATAATTTCCTTCATTCAGGAAAATTATCGCCTAGTACTTTTAACTCCCCAGGAAACAACTGCTCTTAACAGAGTCAATAGGTCGCGAATCACGCCCGACCGGTTGACTGAGGCTGGGATTTTGATTTTTCACCCGCCGCCTCCTGCGTCTCGCGAGGAGGCAGAGTAGACGTCACTCCAGAATCATAGTGCGGCTATATAGTCAGGTTATTGCTCATCACCTCGCCTGAACGACAGCTATTCCTAATGCAAAAAGCCCAGCGCGAGGGCTGGGCTTCGGAATACGCATTAACTTAAATAGCGTTGAGCCGATCAACCATATCCGGGAAGCGCTGAACCAGCTTGATCAACAACGCAGCCTGGGCGTTCGGCTTTGACTTCGACTGCTCCCAGTTCTTCAGTGTGTCCGGGCTGGTTCTGATCTGCCGGGCAAACACTGGCTGGGACATGTGCAACTTTTCACGCAGAGAAACGATCTCTGCAGCAGTCACCTCGGGAGCCGGCATCGCCTCCACTTCGTACTGGCGAAGGGTGATCTTCCCTTCGCGATGTTCGCCCATCTCGTTCACGCCTTGCGTCAGCTCGGCAAAAAGATCGCGTCTTTTCATCTATCGTTTCGTCGCTTCACTTAGGATCGGATAGCCGCTTTCTACACAGTTCCCTTTCGGATGCTTTGACGTGGTACTTCATCCAAGTCCAATCATTCTTCTTCAGTGCCCGTTATTGAACTTTCGCACTCCAGGGAGTCAGATGCCGCCATCAACTCATTGAATGAGTTAGGCATTTTTCCACCTCTGATCATTGCAGTAAAAACAGCGTAGACATCCTTTTTATCACCCTCTTTACGCATCGTTCTTTCGTCATTCAACCAAGCATAGATGATAGTTTTAGGTGCTTCTGACCTAAACTGGAAGAACAAGCGGTAACGGGGAGGCATTCCCTGCTTCTTTACCCTGAACCAGTGCAAAAGATCACGCCCCAAAGTTTTACCTTGTCGGTAACACGGATGCGCTGGATTGGAAGGCACGTTTATTAGAATATTTGACGTAACTGCGTCGAAAAGCTTGTAAGCCGGATGGTGATGAAATCCATCCGGGTCGCTGGCAATGGCTCGTTCGATGGCTGCGGTGATTTCTTCCAGACGCGAAACGAACAACGGGTGGGCATAAAGGGCCCACCCGTTCTCGATATGAATCGTTCTTTCTGTCACGCTTAGCCTTCTTGAAGCTCGCGACGACGATTGTCGTCTGCATGATTGCGAATCGCTTGAATTCGCTGTAGCAAGCCGCGAGGGATTGGCTGAATCACCTCCGGATGATCCTTGATGTCCTGGTCAAGCAGATCCAGAAACTCAATCCCGGCTTGAAGCTCCGCCTTTCTTTCGGTAAACGAGACGACATTGCCTTTAGACATGACTTCTCTCCGCGTATAAAAATTCTGCAAATTTAGCAGGTTACAGGCTTACATCATCAGTGGCGTGCATGCCTTACCGCACATCTTCGTGTCCTTTATAGGATCACTGTAGATCACTATGGTTCACGAGGAGGGCATTTAACACCATCGAAGCGCCACAATCAAAGCTTGATAATGCATAGAAATGTAACCAATAGCGCTAAGCTGTATGGATCCCCAGTAACGCCTTTTTCAAGCAGGTAGTAGCATTCTGCCTTCATTCACTGCAGAAGCACAGATTATGCCCAAAGGCGACTTTCTAAAAGAAGCATTGAGTAACTCTCATCGCGGCCCCCATCAAACATCGGTTATCCGGTCTGCTATACGTAAAGAAATGAATCAATACACAGCCAAGGGAGCACTACCTGAAATACTGGACGTAGGAGCTATTTGTTGCTTTCTCGCACCACTTGACCAATCCCTTACTCCTAACAATGAAGAACAACTCCTAGCGTTTGCAGATTTTCTTTCTCACGTGGATACAGACCCATCAGTGAAGCCTACATATCAGTTAAAGGGAGCCTTGTTTACGGCCAGCCTCGGTATGTGAGCATAATCCTTGTTCGGTCGTGCCAAGGCCCGCCATAAACGATCACCTCAGACGGGCGCCCATACAGGTGGTGGAGCAAAAACGGCCCTGCCCCGAACACGCCCGACTCTTCTTCAGGCAGCTCCGGATCATCACCGAGATAAATCCCCGCATGATTCGGGTGAGCCGTTCGCCCGATTTCCATAACGATCAAATCGCCGCGCTGTGGCCGGTCGACCCGAACAAAACCTGCCGCCTCGTAATTGGCTTCGTACAAACTGATGTTGTCCGCACTCTCCCACCAGCCGTCCTTCCGCTTGAAATCTTCAAACTCCAACCCCCACTCACGCTTGTACCAATCCGCACATACCTGCCAGCAATCCCAGGCGCCATGAACGAACGGCCGTCTTAGCAGCGGCGTGTTTCCGGTCGGCGTATTAGTGCGCAAGTCGCCCTCAGGCCAGCTCAGAATGTGCCAAGGCAAGGCCGTGGCCTCGCACATGGCCAGATCATGCGGTGACGGCCGACTGGTAGCGTCCGGGTGAGAGTGGACAATGCCGATCACCTCACCCAAGTCTTCCGCCGCTGCGTAGTCCTCGGGATCGAGACGAAACTCCTCGCTTGGCTCGCTGGCAATGTTCCGACACGGGAAGTACTGCTGTTTGCGCCCGATTGCCAGCAGCAGGCCGCAGCACTCTTTCGGGTACTCGGCAGCCGCATGCGCCTGTATCGCGCTCAGGATGTATTTGCGCATGATCAGCTCCGGGCAATGAGGGACACAGCGGGGAATCCACCGTGGGGCAGCTCTTCGTTTTCGCCGAAGCGCAATTTGCAGGACGACAGACAGCCTTTGCAGATGTCCTTGCTGGGGTCGTCGGTCGGGACGTCTTCGTCATCAAACATCAGCCCGCCGGTGTAACTGCAGTCCGGCCCGCGATAGCCACCTGTCATGGCCCAGTGGCAAAACGTCGTCATTTGCCTGCCCGGCAACCCGTGGTTGTCGATCTCGCCCGGCGAGGACAGATCCCACTGCACCTGCTCGCCGTCCTCACCGGTCTTCTGGTCGATAAACCAGACTTCCAGAGCCTCTTGAGTCGGGTCGGCAGTCGGGTTGCCCTCAGGGAAGTTCTCCGCATCCAGGTACTGGGCCAAGGTCTCGCGCACAGTGAGTTTGAACTTGAGCAAGTCTTCGAACGCCAGACAAAGCGCTGTGATCCGGCCGCTGACATTACCCGCGACAAAGGTCGGGCGCGTCGCACTGCCGTCGCTCTCAGCACCAATACCTTCGATATTCACCGGCCAAGCGGCGTACTCGTTGCCTTGCCAGAAGATCGACTTGGCCGGCAAATCGCCCAGTGAGTCGGCTGCAGCGGCCAACTCTTCCGGGGTGTGCGGAATTGCATGCCCGTGGAAGCGCAATATATCTGCGCCATAATCGCTGCCATCGATTTCAAACAGGCGCACTTCGCCGCCGGGCTCCAGTTTCTGGATGTCCGTGATTAATGCCATTGGGGGTTACCTCAGGGGTGAAACGCTTGCTCAAACGTGGCCGACAGGGAATAGACCTGACCGCCACGGGGCGATGGTTTGTAGCCGTTGCACTTGTACAGACCTAGCTCGCCAAGCGGCGGCGTCCAGAGAAAAGCTTTTGCTCCTTGGTGTCGATCAAGAAACGCCATGATGGCTTTGATCCTCTCTTTGGGGCCGGTGTGCATGAACGGCCAGGTCTGGGATTTGTTGTTTATCCCGTCTGAAACAGACTGCTCGTAGTTATCGCCGAATTTCTTCGTACGAACACGCTGCCTGATCTCCCCCTCGCCTTTCTCGCTCTGCCAGATAAAGGTTTCGATCGCCATAAATCATCCTTTTACGTTGCGGCTACTGACTCCGCCCTGACGCCAAGATTTGGCAATTTCTTCCTTGGCTACGGTACGCATCCGCTCCTGCATGTTGCGCTGGAAAGCTTCGGTGTCGAGTTCTGCACCTTCCGGCCGGCCTGACTCTTCATCGGTCATCACCA
The DNA here is from genome assembly GCF_001294575.1 of Pseudomonas versuta. Taxonomy (NCBI): domain Bacteria; kingdom Pseudomonadati; phylum Pseudomonadota; class Gammaproteobacteria; order Pseudomonadales; family Pseudomonadaceae; genus Pseudomonas; species Pseudomonas versuta. Next base: position 1,655,824 of record NZ_CP012676.1, on the reverse strand, counting down.
TGATCGGCAGGCTTAGATTGACCGTGGTTCCTCCACCACCGCTCATTGCAGCGATACCTGGGCCACCACCAGCATTCAGAGGTGTCACGCTGCCGCCCGCGGCACCTGTCATCAAGAACGACCTGCCACCCTGGTTAAAAAGCTCAGGTCCCTTCTCGTTCACTTCATACAAGGTGTTCGGCGCAACGCCACCACCCGCGGCACGGCCGCCGCCGTAGCTCACAGGAGCCAGATTCTCACTGAAACCCGATGTGCCTACGGTTGAGCCGCCACCTCCAAAGTACGAACCAAATGCGCTACCGATGAGACCGCTCAACACCCCTGAGGCGGTCTGCCGCGCAGCAATACGAGCCATATCCGCCAGAATCGACTTGGTGAAGTCAGCAAACGAGAGCTTGCCGGTCATGGCGAAATTGACGACTGCTTCTTCCATTGAGTTGAACGCGTTGCTGAAGAGAGCCTTCGTCTGGCCGGCAACGTCCCGGGCGCTGTCCAGATAGTTCTGGAAAGCCGAGGTAGCACCATTACGCCAGTCGCTTTGAGCAGCAGACATTTCCTGGTAGTTGCTGAGGGTGGTTTCCTTGAGGTCGGATTCGCTTTTGTTGATCGCGGCCAGTTTCTGGATGTACTCATCCGCGCTCATGTTGCGCGCGGCGTCAGCCTTGTCCCGTGCCAGATCCAGTCGTTGCTGGTTGGCCCGGTCTTCGATGCCGTTGAGTTCACCATTGAGTGCGTTCTGCCGATCACCTTGACCAACACCTGCCGCCGCACGCTGACCGGCCTGCTGTAGCGCTTGGTTCTGCCGCGCCAGTGCATCGATGTAGCTGTCGATCGCCAAGGTCTGCTTTTTAAGACGTCCCTCCTGATTGATCTCCAGCACCTTGAGCTGGCTGTCAGCATCCTGCTGCGCCTTAACCATATCGGTCCTGGCGTCGGCGATCTTCTTGTCCAGTTCGATAGCCTGAGCGGCTGTAGTAGTTTTTCTGGCTTTGGCCGACTCGAGCGCAGAAATCTCAGCCTCATACGCGGCTGTGATCTCGTCCTTTTCATTACCGATCAGACCCGCGCGCTTCCAGCTGTACTCTTCCTGCGAAACCAGGCCGGCCTTTTGCAGAGCATCCAGCTCTTTTTGGGCGTTGGAGTACTCGGCCAGAATGGTTTTGATGGCGTTTTGAGAGGCACTGAACTCGGTCAGATCGACAGCGCCGGCAGATGCTGCCTTGGGGTCTTTGAACTTTGCCTTGATATTGGCTCTCTGCCGATCAATTCGCGACTGCTCAAGCCTAGGGTCCTTGGGGTCGGCGGCACGGAATGACTCAAGCTCCCGATCAAGCTGCTTCAACTCCTCATCACGCTTCTGCTTGTTAGTGCGGAATGACTTTTCGCGAGCGTCGAAGGCGCGTTGAGAATCCTGGGCTTTATCCTGAATGGCCTGTGTTTTCGCTTGCTCGACAGCCTCTTTTTCCTTGGTATCGCGCAGCTTGGTAAGGGCTTTTAACTCCTTCTCGGCAGCCGCAAGCTTTTTGGCGGCATCAGTGTCATCCGGATCAGCATCAACCGCGCTTCGGCCATAGGCAACGATCTTGGTCAGCTCGGCTATTCTTTCCGATGATCCCGCATCACGACCAAAGTTTTTAACAGCATCGAGCGACTTTTTCGCCTCGTCAGTGATTCCCTTCCATGCCTTTTCGATAAAGCCCAGGTTGTCGGTAATCTGGCCAGATCGAGAGTTGATTGTATCGGCGTAGGTGTCGGTCAATAATTTGGCCGCACCAATATGATCGCCCTGCTCCTTTAGCGCGACGATCTGGGAGTAAACGGACGCCGTAAGGAAGTGGTACTGATCGTTGAGATCCTTGGCAGCGGCCACAGGGTCTTTGGCGATTTTGACGAATTCGGCAATCGTCGCATCGACAGACCTGCCAGTTGCATCTTCCATTGCGGCCGCAGCATCAGCGATGTCCTTAAAGCTATCACCGGCAATCACCCCGCTGCCCGCAAGCTTGGCAAGCGTGGCCGCCGCCTCGCCAGTCGTACCATTTGTAGCGCTGACCTGCTGGGCCAAATCAGCCAGTCGCCCAGCAGTCATACCTGCATAGCTACCAGTCAGTATCAGCGACTTGTTGTACTCGTCAGCCTCTTTACTACCCTGGTAGTAGCCATAAATCAATACCCCGACGGCGGCAGCCGCCGCAAGCGTACCTGCCACCAGTGCAGCCATTCCAAGCCCGACGGGGCCGGTGCTGACACTGAGCGCTTCCAGTGCCTTCTTGGCGTTTTCAGTGGACTCGGCTGCGGTATTGGACTTCTCAGCGAGATCGGAAATGCTCTCTCCGGCCTCCCCTGCGTTCTCAGCAACATCCTTGGACTTGTCCGCAATGCTCGCCAGCGACTCGCCCAAAGCAGCAGCGCCAGCACCGCCTGAGAACAGCGAGGAAATACCCGCGCCAGAGATACCGGCACCGATCCCAAGCCGGGCGATGGCGTGAAGACCGCTGCTCCAGTTGCCCGAAGACAACGCATTGATCAGTTGCAGGACGTTTTGCTGGGCGCCGCGGGTACTCAAGCCGAAACTGTCGGTGGCGTCTTTGGCTTTGACGGATTCGTCATTGAAACCTTTGATTTTCCCGCGAGCGGCTTCGATATCCGCCGAGTAGGCTTTAAACCCGTCCTTATCAATATTGCCCGCGGCCCGGTGCTGGTTGAGTTGACGCTGTTGTTCGTCGAGACGCGCCAGTGCTGCCGTGGTCGGGTTGATTTGACCCAGCAACTTCGCCAAGCCTTCTGCCTGTACGCCAGTTGTAGCAGCAGCCAAGCGACTGGCATCTGCTTGCTTGTCGACGGTGCCAACCAGTGCATCGGAGTCGGCCTTGAGTCTTCGATTAAGCGCGGCATAGTCGGTTGTGGTCGCACGGGCGGCGTCCATTGCCGAAGTGCTGGAGCTAACACTGGATGCCAGACTCTTCAGGTACTCGCTGGAATCCAGCGAAGCCCTGGCCATAGCCAGCAGTCGAACTTTCGCATCTTCTGTGCTTTCACCGAGCTTGGTTTCGGCGCCAGCCAATCCGGTTGCTGCCGTCGAAGCCTTAGCAAAGCTTTGGCCAATCCCTTCTGCAGCCTTTTCCGCTTTCTCGCCAGCCTGGGCGAACTTGTCGAGTTCGGCGCCGGCCTTGGTGACATCGCCGGTCTGGACTTCAATGCCGAGGCTAGCAATATCGGTCATGCCGTCATCCTTTGTTCATTTGCTCAGACATGGCGAGCATGGCTTCGGCCTCCAATACGCGAAGGTCAGGGAAGAGTTTGATGGTGGCTTTTTTGGTAAAACCCGAAAGGCTTGCCGTGTCGTAGATCGCCGAGTAGTCGAGGCCGGTCGCGCCGCATGCCCCTGTCCGCCACTGAGTGGTCATTGCTTCGAACAGCCGGAAGGCGGGCCAGTTGTCGGACCACACCTCAAAGGTGTCGTCGCAGTCGCCCGGGGAAAGCCCGAACATGCTGAGCTGCGTGGCCGAAATAGATGGCTCGTACAGAGCGCGACCGACCTCGATCAGTTTCCCAGGCGGGCCGGGTCGAAGGCCTGCTGATAGGCCTTGACGATGGCGTCCCCGGCGCCGGCCGATGTTTCGACCAGGGCCCGAATTGAAGCCTGGCTGAGTTTGTCATCGAACCCCCAACCAGCCACCAGCGCTTCGACTTGTTCGACCTGACGCTCGATACCTGCCTCGGTCAGGTCAACGATGGTCAGCTCAGCTCCCATCTCCTTGAACCGGGCCTCGTCGGCTTTCAAGGTTTCCTGCCAACTGAGAAACAGCGCAGCCAGCGCCTTGCGGTCGCGATATTTGAATTCAAACGGGACCTTGATCACCTGACCGCCCACACGCGGAATCTCTACGTCTGCCTTGAAGGTCGGGTTCTGTGCAATTTTGAACTTGGCCATAACTGCCCCTTACGCCATGTAACGAGTAGGTTCGGCCTGCAGGGCCAAGTTGACGGTTCGGGTCAGCACGTTGTTGCGCGCCACCGTTGGCTGCTTGGAGAACGAGGTGTAGGCACCATAGAAAATGGTATCGTTGCCCGGGAGGTTAAGACGCGCAGCTTCGATCTTGCGACCAGCGTCCGCGGCTTCCAGAACCTTCACAAAAGGCTTGCCCGGGTCATCGGCAATGGTCAACGTCATGCTAGCTGCCGATTTATCGGTAGGCACCTGGCGGCCTTGCTTGTCTTCCAGAAAGACCACATCCGTGTACTGCTGCTCGCCACCGGAAAACGCCACGTCGGAGACTTGCGGAATCTGCACCCATGTTTCGATCTTCTTCAGGGTTCCGCCTCCGGAGCCAGCCGGGAAGCTTTGCGTGTCCGAAGTGTCAATATCCTCAAGAGTGATCGACACCGCGGTCGCGGCTTTGACGCGCACCACTCGCCCATTAAGAGTGCTCCAGCCGGACTCGACCAACACGATATCACCCACTTCCAGATCGGCATCTGCCACGGTGGCCACAGCCTCGGTGGCATTACTGATTGCGGTAAACGCCAGCGCCGCAGCATAGGTGGCGGCGTGCTGGAATGTGCCGCCGTTGGGGAGTTTGTAGCCCATGGTTTTTACCTCTCTCAGAAATAACAAAACCCGCTCAAGGCGGGTTACGGAGTTGCCCAATGGGCGGGTTAAAAGGTGTCAGCCCGGTACTGAAACGACACAGGTAGCGCATAGCCTGTGTCTTCTTGTTGCTCAGGACCAGGCTCGACAGGGGTCATCACCAGCACCGTGAAGTCCCCCCGACTTAATCGATCATTGAGTGCAAACAAAGCAGCCAAGTCCTCTGCCAGTCCCTCGCCCGCACCGGTACCGATTCCGGCAGGTGTGACGATAGTGATTTGAAACAGCCCGGTATAAACCCGATGCTTCCCGGCGATGTCGTCGCTCCCTGTACGGGCAGGAATCGAGAAAGCCCGCAGGTAGATTTCGCCTTCAACAGGCTTGAATGCCACGTTTTGAAAGGCAATACGCAGCGCCGGCTTCTGCAACTTTGCCCAAGCAGCCAGTCGCGCCTCGAGTAGCGAACGGACGATCTTATGGCTCATGCCTGATTATTCCTGATGGCTTCTTCGACTATTTTCTGGAAGTTGGCCAAGGTGATACGCACCATGCCATTCGGCGCCTGTGTCGAGTGCCCGTACTCCAACGGAATGGCATACGGCAGAGAGTTGGTGATGTAAGCCGTCTCCCCTGAATTGAAATGCAAAGCACCGTTGACGATGCGCGCCATGGAACGACTACCACCTGGGTCGACCTGGTCCACCGTCGAGGTGTCAGGCGAACCGATACTGAACATCCAGTTACCGCGAAAGCGACCGCCGATGTAGCCCAGGGGAGCGCGTATTCCCATGCCGTCTTTGAGCTTCAGACCTCTCTTGAGGTAGCCCCGCCTATCGAAGTTTTGCGGGTTTTGGCGCAGGTTTTCATTGTGTTCGGCGACAGCCTGGTTGTACTCGCTACTGATCTTGTTGATCTTCCAGATATCAGAATTGCCTACAGGCGACATCGTGATAACGCTGTTGCCTATGTTGATGATGATGTCGCGCATCGCACCATCGATCGCACCTTTTGCGCGATCCGCGAAAGCCTGAATTTGAGCAGAGAAGCTACCGTTTTTACCCGCATAACGATTGCTCATGATCGCACCTGCAACTCGTAGAGAATTGGCGTTCCGGCAGGGTTGATTTCTTTCAGAGGGGGGATGATTGACCAGACGCGACCTTGAACCACTATTTTGTTGAGCAAGTCAGGCGCCCACTCCAACCCCTGCGCGGCGATCTTGAGCTTCTTGTCGCCCTGCTTGATGAGGCTGTTGCTCTGAAATTCTTGGCCGGTGAAGTCGAGCATTATTCCTTGGGCGATCTGCTCCAAAGTTTCGCCCGGCGATTCTCCACCCGTCTCGGGATCGTACTCGCCCGATTCCGTCTTGATGAGGGTCACGGGCTGGCCGAACTCCGGGATCATCTCCAGAGCCATTACGGCCATTTCTTCGTAAAATGCCATATCTTCGATAGCTCTTGGTACCAAATGAACAATCAACAAAAGGCCGACCTGATCGCGGCTGCATGTCACCGGTTACAGGCAGCCACCATTGCAAACTCAAGCGATAAGTTGCCCTTGAAACTCAAACTAAGGGATGTGATTGAGTCGGCGTTGTTGGGCACCCGTGCAGAGCCCAACATACGGACTATTTGTAATACCTATGTTCCTCTTTGCCTTCCATTTGACGCCCAAAATATGCTGGACCTGGCCGAAGAATGGCGTCACTCGGATTACCTTCCGAATTTAATACAAGGGAAAGCCTTCATCGAACAACTGGGTGTGTAGCGCTCTAACAGCGCACCGCATACAAGCCTCGTCGCTGTAAGTAATCAGCAAACTGAGTCGCACTGGGCCGGTCCGGTGCGGCAGGCAATAGCCGCTTGCTGGTACTCGGGATCGTTGCATATTCGCGTGTCACAGCCCCTTCAACACGCTCCAAGGTCACGGCCCCTTTGCGCTTTTCCACCGGGTCAATGTCGTCCTGATGGATCTCAGCTGCCAAGGCCAACTGCCCGTACTGGATACGCGCGGGTAGGTAATTGGCTGCCTTGTTCTCACCATCCAGATGCACTTCCCTGCGCGGCCAGGATAAAGCCTGCTCACTTCTTGTCTTGCGCCCCTTCCATGTCATGCCATCCATAGCCAAAGCAGCCCGACGCAACAATGCCTCATGCGCTGGAACGTCAGCAGGAATCACCACGCCAAATTTCACTGCGTACAGAGCCAACTCGTCGGCGGTTGCATAGCTTTCGGCGTCAGGCTTGCCGGTACCGTCCTCAATGATGAGCGTCATGATCCAACTCGCTGGAATGGATTTAAAAACTGGAGAGTCGGAAATTCCGACTCCTCGCATGATTAGGTCTTGGGCAGATCAGCAACGAGCTTTTCCAGTGCGTCTTTAGAGGCGTTGGCGCGGTAACTCACGTTGGCGGCGTCGAGCTTCGCCTTCAGCACTTCTATCTCGCCACCTTCGGCAGGCTTGAAAGCGTTTACCTCGGCCTTGAGCCTTTCGTTTTCCTGTGCAAGGTGATTGCGCTGATCTGCAAGCTCGTTTATCTGCAAGCGAATCACGTCGAGCGCATCAAACAGACGGATCGCGAGCTCGCCAGCCTCTGGCCGCTCCATCTCTCCTGCTTCAAGACCGACAATCAGTGTTCGAAGAGTGTCGCTTTCTGCGCGCAGCATGCCAATCAGTTCTGCCTGATCCAGCTGACAGTCGCCATCAACTATCAGCACCGGCGCACAGTCTTCTACCGCTACTTCGATGCCGACTGCCTCATAAGCAGCAACCACATTGGGCCAGTTGCCCATTACGATTACGCTGGTAACACCAGCTTCTGGCTTATCAAAGTGTTCCGGGTTTCGATAACGCTTGTCCGGATCGAAGCCCTGAAGTTGATTGCTGTAAGTCAGTTCCATGTATATCTCCAAGGCGGCCATCGCTGACCGCGCAATGAGTTTGGGGCTTAAGCGGCGGCCTCAGGAGGCGTTGCAGTCAGCTTGATCATCACGCCAGCAGTGACCTTGTTGCTGCCCGCGTGTTTGACCCAGTTGGCCGCGGAACCAACGGCAGCCAGAGTTGGGTTGGAACCGCCAGTAGTGGCTTTCCAGCTGTAACCCAGCACATCGATGTTCACGGTGCCTTCAGCGCGGTAAGCGATGCCGAGGTTTTCTTCGTCGTTCACTTCGTACGAACGGAAACCTGGAGCTTGGGATTCGGTGATCGTGATGGCGTTTGGCAGCAAGCCGAAGATCACGTCCACTGGGGCTTTGTCGGTCACCAGAACCGGCTTGCCAAGGGTGCCCGGCAGGCCGCCGTAGATCACGACACCAGCTTCTTCGTAGATCTTGTTGGTGATCGCTTCATCAACGATGTCGAAATAGGCGCTGGAGTGCATCACCCAAAGCGCGATGCGGCCGAACTTGTCGCCAAACTTGCGCATACCGCGAGTCAGCGTCTTTTTGCCGTCGGTTTCGATATTGGCTTCAACCACCATTTCAGCGTTGGAGCCGATCGCTGCGCGCAGGCCGGCAGTAGCGTACTCAATGAAACCTTCAAGGGTCGCATCGGCAACATCGGCACCTACGATCTGGGAGAACTCTTCGACCGGACGACCGCGGCGTTTGAAAGCCTCTTCGGTGGTCTGGTACGGGCCGTACTTCCAGGGAGCCTTAACGCCAACCGCTTCACCGGCGCTGATCTTCTTGGCGGTTACCTTGCCTTCAGAGTTGACGTCGCGGTGTTCCAGGGAACCATTGAGCTTGTAGAGGGCTCGCTTGCGGAAGTCGCCCTCGATCATCTCGTTGTCGAGCACCATCGCACCGTTGGAAGATGCGTTGAACACGTCCAAGTTATCCTGGACACGCTCCAGGTATGCGGTTTGCGCCTCATCGTTGTAGATGATCAGGTCGCTGTTAACAGTTGTAGCCATGGGTCAATCCCCTTACTTGGGCAATTGCAGGTATGCGGTTTGGCCGTGCTTGCGCTGGTAGTCGCGCTTCTGCTCGGAGGTCATTTCGGAGCGCTTGAATGCAGCCTTGCCGCTACCCCCGCCCGGGGCAAATGTGCCTGTAGCCCTTGGCCACAAGTGAGGTGCGCTTTCACGCAGAGATTCCGCCCACTCGAGCGGAGTCAGAGGGGTCTTGCCGTCTTTGCCGAGGATGGTCTGGCCGGAATCATCAACGGCGACTGCTTCGCCATCTTCGTTGAGGGTAAACACGCCCTTGGCGCGCAGGATGATGTCGTCGGTTGCTTCCGGCAGTGCGCCGGCCTTCAGTGCTGCGCCGCGGACCGAGTCGCCCAGGACTTTGCCCTGGAACTTGGCGGCGAAGGATTCTGCCTTCTCGGCGCGCTCGGTAATGGTCTTCAACTGCTTGTCGTAGTCACCCCGCAGGCGCTCGGTGCGGCGGTTGAAGACCTCGTCAACCTTGCCCTCGGTCAGCAGCTTGGTTTCTTCATCTTGGCCGGCGCGGCTGAGCAGGCCTTTGACGGCGTCGATATCGATGCCTTCAAACTGGGTCTCGAATTGAGTCAGCTTGGTGGAAGTGTCCTTCAGCTTGCCCAGCAGTTCGGTGTTCTTGGTTTTCAGCCCGGTTACGGAGGCTTCAACGGCAGTCGCGATAGCGGCCTTGATTGCCGGATTTTCCAGGTCGATTTCGTTTTCTTCTGCCACGTTGATGCACCCCTTGGGTATGGTCGGCCCGTTTTTTGGGCACAAAAGAACTCGCTAAGTGCGAGCGTGTTTAATTAGAATCTCGGTTTCACTTATGCTTAATAAAGTGAGCAGTCGGATAGAAATCCAATGAGCGAAGCAGCAAACTCCAGCAAATTCAGTATCATATTTCCCGTCGCGTGCACGCTGATTGGAGTCTTTGCCACAAGTACCTTTACTTGGCTAACAAGCTATCAAACAGCATCATTGAGTCAGAAGAACGCGTGCATCCAGCGGATAGACACACAGGAAAAACTTCTCCGGGAGAAAGGTGAGACTTTTCTTGCCGCAATGGGTGACATGCTCAATTATTCAATTTTTCCCAAAACCTCTACAGCCCGTGAACTTTCAGAGAATGCGGGCCCGCTCATCAAGGCAGGGATTGTGATGGCGGCATATGCCCCGCCGGAACTTGGACTCAGATCAATGATGATTTCCAACTCAGTTCGCGCGGGAGCTCTTGCCTCAATGCACAAGCTAGATGAGGACGCGGCGATGGAGACAATCGATGAGTCCTTTGGAAAGTGGCCCACAGCTTTCTACGATGCGCTAAATGCGCTCGATAAACAGCGCCAAAAATGTGAGTGACTCAGATCCCGGCTCGCTCAAATGCCAGCGGCTCTAGCCCCTTCATCTGCGCCAATGTCAGGGGGGCGAAGTTGCGATCCAGTTGTAGCTCTGCGAAACGCTCAACACTTAAGCCACCTTCACGGAACAGCCTAGCCCTGGTTGGCCCAAGGGCTTCGCTTTGGAACGCTGCTGGCTGCTGCTGAAGCCAGTGGTAATAGTCCAGGTCAGCACCTACTTGCTGACCTCCGTTGGTACCTACTGAAGCCCGCGTTGCGCCCTTTACGAACATTTCACTGAGCTTGGTGAGCAGAATGAAGGTTGTGCGGCAATTCGGGTGGAACGGGGGCCTTGGCCCGGCATCAACCTGAAACTTGCGCTTATCCATCGAGCGGCACAGCTGACTGGTCTTGCTGTCCAGCGTGGCAATCATCTGGATCTCAAGCACCACGTCGGTATTCGCCTTGGCCACCTCCATACGCGCCTGTGACGACACGTGCTGGATTGCTGTGTGCACGACCGTGCTTGCATTGCGGTTGGTGGTCGCCAGGATGCCATCCTTGTAGCCGGCCGCCTTGGTACCGCGAACGTTACGAATAATCTGGAAGTTCGTCCGCCCTTCGAAAAAGCCTTGCCGGATCGTGCCAGCCACACGCTCGCGCTCCGCGACGATCCAGCCCTTGATGAAGGTCTTAAGCAGCTTCCCACCAGCGGTACCACGCACACTGAGGGGATTCGTCAGAACTGCGGCGCGGATCGCAGCAGCAGTCGGTACCGCCATTTCCAATGAAAGACCCACCGGTGCGGATCTGACCAGGCTTGTAGCCTCAAACTCAGCCTCGTAGTTGGCAATGTCCACCAGGTCGAGATTTAACTGCGCGCTGTAGCGATCGAAGATAGCCAGCAGCAAGCTGTCGACTTCCTTCAGCAGCGCCTCGAGCCGCTTGACGTTGTACTCGGTCAAATCTGACTTGGTGAGCCTTTCACGTATTGCCCGGTCAATCTCCTTGAGGAAAGGAGCGAACTTAACGACCTCTCCTGCTTTCAGCTTTTCGAGGAACACCGCGTGCCGGATCGTCGCGTCAAAGATCGCTTGGTTTGCTGCCATTAGGTTGATCCTCATCATCCAGACCAAGACCATCGCCCTGCTCTTGCAGTTCGCTATCGATCTGCAGGTCTGTGCGCTCCGGGGCTATCAGACCAAGTTTGCGCAGGTAGGCCCGAAGGTCTGCTTTGGCGAACCCGCCGTTCTGCCACAGCCCAACCAACGCTGTGATCATCTGCGGATCAGCCGTCAGCTCCACGAACTCTTGGTTGATCTGATAGGCGACTTCCTCGGTAATGCCCATGTAAGCGCCGCACCACATGATTGCCTGGGTGTAAGCCTCACTGACGTTGGCTACGCAGCCGGCCAGAACGGATGTTGATGCGGACTGATCGCTGCGAGCCTCGGTAGCTGTCTTGGACGACATCGACGCCACAACCATTCGGGCGCCCAGCTCGATCATCATTTGGTTCTTGTCGGCCATGGCCTCTTTAACCAATGTGTTAGGCAGTGGTTGTGCATAGGCGAAGGCTCCTCCCGCGGGAAGCAACATCGGCGCCCTGGAGCCAACGTAGATGCCGTTTTTCTCCATATGATCGCGCCAGTTCTCATCAAGCCCCGAGATAAATGGCTGGGCCTGGCCACACCAGAAGACACTGTCTTCGTAGTCAGCGCTGTTGCGGTAATGCCCCAGATTGATCATGGCGATGTCGTAGAGCGGTGACTCATCGATGGTTGGATCGTTGTTCTGTGCACCAACGAAGGTGAACGGGATTTCTTTCAACCGTCCTGCAACACCCGTAGGGGTGAACGTATCGATAACCGCCAGCGGGCCACCACCTTCCGGCCCGGCTCTTTGCCAGACGCGGCAAACGAAGCCATCGGGCTCCAGGGCCAACTCCCGGTATTGCTCAACAGTCTTGTAACCAAACCCGTCAGCGACTTCTGGCGACTCCCGCAGCACAACCAGTGTCAGAACGTTGTGACCGTTCACCATAGCGGTGCGCCAATTGATGATGTCCTCGGCGCAGTACGACAGAATCACTGAGTGACCACCTGCCCCCTCGTCCTGGTGGTAATCAACGTAGAGACCATGACGACCAGCCTCAAGCACCTTTTCCAGCGTGCCTTGAGAGTGCTGATAAATGCTCACGCCAGAGCCGTTGGCGTTGTCCTGAAGGTACTCAAGCTTCTTCGGCGCTGTGAGGTTTGGGTCTTTGTGGAATGCCAGACCCAACAACCCGTTACGCGTGTGCCCCGTGGCGTTTTTGAATACTGCTCGCTCGCGATAGGCCTTGTTGCGGTCAGCGTTCTCAGGCGACTTGTCGTGAGCGTTGATGTACGGCAGCCGAGAGACAACACGGTGCTGACCTGCGCAGACATCGCGTACTGAAGCCCACCGATCCAGCACTTCGATGTATTCCGCCCGTTTGAAGGAGACGTCGTTGCTCATCGGGCGTATCCCATTTTGATTGATGTGACCGGCTTTCTCGCGCTCTTGGCGACAGCGAAGTACCGAAATCCGTCTGAGCCGTGAGAGGTCCAGTCGTGAAGCGGCTTGTCTTTCCAGCAGCCGCGCTTGTCGTCCCATTCCTTGCGATAGTTCTCAAGGCAGGCGATACCTTCCTCGCACTTCGATTCGTCGAACACGCACTTGGGCAGGATCTCGCGTACCTGCTCAATGCCATCGTTGATTCCGAGCTTCGGTACGACCTGAAACGACATGCTGTATTTCTGTCCGTCGATGTCGTAGCCCTCGCGGGCCAGCTCCCGGCGAGTTTTGGCATCACTGCCGAATTCCCGGTTATCAATGTCGTGTGGCCCCCAGTGCTCGGAGTAGGTGTACCCCTTACCCTTAAGCACCTTCATGTAGTGCCGCAAACCTTCGCCGCTGTTCTCGTAGTAATCGATGATGTGAAACTCTTCGCCTACCTGGCGCACGAACCAGATGGCCGTGGAGTCGCCGACGCCGATGTCCCAGAAGGTCATCACCGGCAAGTGGCTGTTGCTCGGGATCACGCCGATACGCTGCTGAGCGTAAAGCTTGGTCAGTTGCTGGGCGTAATAGGCGCCTTCGACCGACTGCTGGAAGGCTTCGACAGGGATCGATGGGTACTCCCGCTTCATGTCGTCGCCGAGCGTCTTCTCCTTGGCTGCGTACCAGGCGCGCTGGCCATCATTAGTGACGATCTCGTGCTTGACGTGCAGTTCGTTGAAATAGTCGGTCAGGCGCTGCGGGATGACCACGTCAGTTGGGTCAAGCCAGTAGGCCTTGTTCTTCCACCAGGAGAAGAAGAAAAACTTCCAGTCCAGCAGGCCCAGGGGAATACCGGCCAGTTGCTGACGCTCAGCGCTCTGCGAGTAATCGAAGAAATAGCCCGCCCGGCCCTCCGCCGTCGACTCAATCGTGACGAAGCAATCCGTGGCGACAGCCTCGAAGGCGCCGGTGACGATCTCTCGGGCCTTGTGAGGAAACTTGGCGCAAATCTTCCCGAACTCGGATACGTGCAAGAACCGTAGAGTCCCGCCCCGGAAGGATGTGGACACGTAGAGCGATCCGCCCTTGCTGAAGACAAGCTCACCAGCAGCATCGTTAGAAGCAGGGTTGGCAGCGCGTATCTCGGCAGGCAGGTTGTCATAGGCGTATTTGACCTTCTTACGGAACAGGCGCTTGGCATCGTTCAGGGTGTGAGCGATCAGGGCGCACTTGGCCGATTCGAACAGCGCGGCGTCGAGCTGGATGATGCAGCACTCTGTGGTGAAGCCAAGCTGGCGAGCCTTCAAGATGATGTTGCGGGTGTGCATCCCCTCGAAGTACTCGATCTGCTCGTCCGTCATCCGGAAGCGGACTTTCTTGCCCTGCTTGTCGGTGATGAAGTAGAGATTGTTGATCCGCCAACGCTTGTCCCGGAGCAGCTTCAAGTGCTCGGGCTTCATGTCAGGCTTCCTTCGATAGATCGTCCATCAGTTTCGAGAGTTCGTCGGCATCACTATTGCCGGTTTTGGTGTCGAGGTCATAGGCCTGGCGCTCCAGCGCGATCAGGGTCTTCAGCGTCTCAGCCATTTCCTTCATGGTCTTGGAGCGCCCGGGTAGGTCGATGATCTTCTGATAAAGATCATTGCGCCTGTCCTGGCCCTTGTCGTCCTCGGAACGCATCAACTTACCCAGTTCATCGAACAGATGACGGTTGTCGGTCAGGCCTTCCAGCTCATCCAGCAACTTGTTGGTGAGTCGCCGGCCGCGGGAGATGTCTCCACGGTGAGCCATGCGGATGCTCGCAATGACCTCTGCGTTGACCTCGATGATCTCTCTTTCAGTATCCGCCTGTTTGGTGGATACCAGAGTGGATACCGCGCGTTTGGATACCAGCGCATCAGCCTTGGCCTGGATCTTAGCTTTGAGGTTTCGCTCCCAGCCATCACGCTTTGCGCGCTTATTGATTGCGCCATGGGTGATGCCCTGGGTGGATGCGATCTCTCGGATGGAAAGCAACCCGGCCCGGTAGGCACGTTCGATTGCCTCCCAGTCGGGTTGTTTGATTATCATAAAATATCTCAGGTAGAGCTTGGGAGGGGATTGAAATGGTGGTGCTTTGCCGATATTGGTGAAGCCCCCCTACTGACTGGCAAGGTGAATTCATAAAGCTTGATGTGACGATCGAATATGGCGCCAATGCGATAGACATCCCAACGATGCGCGGCCTTTCGAATACTGAGTACATCTCTTACATCGATGGCGATGTTCTCTATGTTGATCACCACGACATCTTGAGGGCTGTTCTCGGTGACTATCCGCTAGCAACCTCATTTGACCAGGTCGAACACCTGATCACTTACCTGCAAGGTGTGGCGCAACGGATGCTCGACACAGAGTGAATCAACAGTGCCGCACTTACCTGCGGCACTCCTACCCTTTTCTGGTATCCGGCAGCACATCAACAAGCGCCAGCTCCTCGTCTGCTCACCAGCATTCTTACCGGACCGCCAGTTGCGGTATCACGCTTCTTGAGCATGCGCACAGCCTCAGCAGCACTAGACGACGCCCACGTGACTCGGATATCGGCATCCAATAGGTGGGCATGGTCTTCGTTATGGTTACTGTCGGAGTCGGTAAGAATCTGGGCTTGGAGCCATCCCCAAACATCGGAGGCCGGGGTCAAGCGGATACCAAAGTCGGACAGATCGGATAGGCCCAGCAATGGCGCTGGGGTATGGCCTCGTCATGGTCATACCCCATATTTCTGCAGGGCCTCGATGGGGCTTAGCGAGGCAGGAGAAGTTCTAAATCAAAAATCATAGGATTGAGCGGAATGTACACCAAACACATCCAGTAGCGATCCCAGCATCACAACGCCTGCGGTTACATTTCTAAACTTCGACTTGTTACCTTGGGTGCGTTTTTTCATCTTCGTCCCTCCATGATGGGATTTAGTAGGTGATGTGTTTCTCTTGTTTTCGCTAGGGGAAATTGAATCCCCTACCTGGTTTTCACATTTGCTGACGTTGGTCTGGTTAATGGTTACTGGGGCGTAGTTCCCGATCACCGTTGTAACAGGTGCCGTGGTGCAGGTCGTGTTCTGCCAGGTTCGCTCACTCCTATGATTTCTGTAGTGGGGACTTTACACCATCACCTCTTCAAGAATAAACAGTCGTAGCTTGATGTCACCAAGGCGCGCATCAAAAAACAGCCAATGCCGGCATATTGCCTTTTATGTGTTCAAGGTGCGGATTACTTGTTGGGTTGCTCGACACCTCCTGTTGTCCTGTCACATCGCAAGCAGTGCTCGCAGTGAAGCTTGCGGCAAAGCCATGCTTTGGTTTGTGGCCAGTACATGACCATGAACCAATGCCGGGTACCCGCCAGAGCGAGCGAGACATACAGCGTCGTCCCGGCAATCGTTGGCGAAAAGAACATTCGCTCATTGCGGGCCAGGATCGAGTAGCCACTCAAGGCAATCACCGCGTAGATGATCTTGCCCACCACCCCGTCGCGAACCTTCCCGCTCAAGATGCACCAGGTAGCCCATAGCGCAATGACGCCAGCGGAATAGGCGTTGATGTATTCGAGGATCATGGACCACCTCCCCCGAACCGCTGGCGGATCAACGCCCACAGATCAGCAGTTTTGATAGCTCGGGTTATCGCAGCAATCAGCGATCCGCCGAAGGTACCCAGCAGGAAGCCGACACCGGCCACGCTGCGAGGCTCATCAATTTCGAAGTAAGCACTGACTAGACCGGTCAGGTAATGAGCGCAGACAGCGCCCGAAAAGATAAATACAGCCCAGGCTTTACGGTTAACTAAGTCGTCTCGGTGCCACCAAGCGGCAGCTACAGCCCCGAGTAGCCCAGCAATTGCCCAATCGAGCTTGTCGAGCATGCGGTGAAAAAAATCCATACTCGGACCTATTGACGATGGCTGAGATTTTGAAGCAGGCTCAAAGGACGAGACGAATCTAAGGTAAATAGAATGGATGTTAACGACTGGACGTTAGTAGTTACTGCTGTAGCAGCAGTGGCTGCCGCGACATCAGCGATTACTAGTGCAGTTAGCGCAAAGGCCGCCCGCGAAGCGATTCAACAGAATGAAACACTGTCCACCTCTATTCGAGAAAGAGAAGACTCACAACAAGAAAATTCGCGCCTTTTAAACCATGCGACGACTACGCTTGAGCGCGCTTATGCGGCACTTACGGGAGGCAACAGCGCATTAAATGTCCCGCCCCGGAGTCGCTTCAATTGGCTGACATCTGCAAGACTCATCGAAGAGTTCAAAAGTACAAAGTCAAGGATAAATGATCCGCTTTTGCTTCAAGAATGTGCGAGCCATGAAATGCACTGGCGCAATCAATTTTCTTTAAAACTGGAGCAATTGGGCACATCTCACCCTGACTACTTCAGGCAGTCAGCCAATGGAAGGATTGAGTTGACCTCTGCCGTTATTGTATGCGGATTTTCCACTTGGCCTGATCAACATGATGATCCAATTGACAAGTATGGCACGACAGAAAATGCAGTTAACCTTATCGGAGTATCACCACGGTGGGCACAGTTGAGATACCATCTAGGCTTACGTTGAGGCATATAAAACCCGACAATAGAGTCGGGCAAAAATCAATTGCCGTGCTGTAGATTCGCAAGTTTTTCCTGAAGTGTGAGCTCCCCCTGCTTGCGCGGATTGCCACACATCCAACAGGAGCAAACTTTGCCATGATTGGAGAACAGCCCGGCATTGCGCGGGTCAGTTGTCCAGCAGGCATTCCCCCGCTGCTTTCTGTAAAAACGCGCCTTGATACGTGAAGTGTCGTGTCGACGTTGTGCTCTTGGCATAAAACCTCCTAGGCCGAATGCAACAAAGCCCCGGCAGATTTCTCTGGCGAGGCTATTTTCGGCTTACTCCTACACACGCAGGAATAACAGGATGGATGTATATTGGATCAGTGGCTCAATCTAAGTCAAGCAGCTTTTGTTTCAATGAGTCCTTCTGCATCCAGTAGCACTTGAGCCAACAACAAAGCCTCATCCACCTCTCGCTCCAGTGCCTTGCGAATCTCTCGCCGCCACCGCTCCTGGGTCTTGATCGGATAAGGCTCGTCGGACCAATTGTCCATCTCGTACCAGCCTGCGGGCAATACGTTCGTGGAGCGCTTTCCGTCCATTCCGGGACGCTTAGGTAGTGCCCAGGTCACCACGGCACAGTGCAGGAAGCGTTTAGGTGCTGGCGATCCTACAGACCGTGTCAGCTCCGCGATAGCAGTGTGTTTGCGCTCAACATGCGTCGAGTACTTTGCCACCAATACACGCCAGTGCTGCTGATTAAGCGCTTTATGCAGACGCCCGAACACCCAGCAATCCAGAAGAAACGAAGCCTCCTTGCCAACGATTTGACCTTTCTGCTTTGCGCATTGCACCTTGGGCTCAAAGTCACAGCCACCTGTGGAGTTGATGCTTTCGGCGGCGAGCGCCCGAACTACTGCAGATACCACGTTGCGATAGGTCATGCTGCCGCCCTCTTCAGCTCTCTGATCATTGCTCGGTAATCAGACTTAATTGTCTTGATCTCATCTACGGTGTACTTACGGGCCGGATGAGGCCTCTCCAGCCAAGCCACCTTTTCAGCACCGATCCTCTCTAGGAGCGAAGTTCGGTAATTCACCAGGTTACCGGACAGATGCGTGTTGCATGGAGCGCACTGTTTCCATACGTTCAGTGGCTCAAAACGTAACTCTGGGTTCGCTCCTACAGAGCGCCAATGGCCTGCGTGGTATTGGCCGTCATGGTGGCGACCGCAGCTAACGCAAGGTAGATCGGCGTCGCGCAGCCGTACCCACTCATTGAATACGGCTTGAGCCTCGCGCAGGTGATCCGCCCTGCTCTTCAGCCTCTCCTTACGAACCTTGATCTCCCGGCGCTCGACCTTTGCCAGCGACTTGCGCGCCCTCTCCAGGTTCATCGGAGCATCCAGAATCGCGCAGGCAGGACTGCATACGGCCTGGCCCAAACGTGCAGGATTGAATGAAGCCCCGCACGTGGCAACTCGGCACTTCTTAGGCTTGGGCTGCCTTGAGGAGATGCTCATCCATAACCCCCAATCTGATCCGCAGCACTCAAAGCGTCCTGCTCCGTTTCAAAGTGCGCGGACAGCACCAGTCGCCAGCAGGCGTTGAACACGTCGCGGTAAAGCGGCTCAAATGCGAGGTCATCCATGTTGGCCCAGCTGATCGACTTGGCCTCTTTGCGAATACCCTCAGGGGTATGCACTAGGTGGAAGTGGCCAGCTTCGATCGTCACCCACTCACGAAAGGCTTCGCGGCTTTTATCAACCGCTGGGAAGCGCTCAGCCCGGGCAAACTCAAGACCTGAGATATACGCCGCCACTGCATCCGATAACTGCCCGGGCTTTCCACTCTGCGCTTCGAAGAACTTGGCCAGCCCTTGGATACCGCGAAGCTCCTGCCGCGGAATCAGCCCGCCGACAGGCTCCCAGTACTCCCATGCCAGATCCAGCATGGAGAAAAACTTGCCATGAAATTTCGCGTTGCGCATTTTGGTGAACTTGCCGTGAATGACTTGGCCCAACTTCCACTTCTGGGTCAGTTCGCGGTCCGCCTCAGTTGCCGGTACCAGCCCTTGCGCAGTGCGGATCAATGCGACTTCAGCCACGGCGAACACCCCGCAATCTCAACGCCGATAGCTCAGCACAAGTGATGCAATCACGAACACCTGGAACTGCGAGACGGCGTCCTTCGGAGATTTCCTCCCCGCACTCACATTCAAGGGCGCTCTCACCGCTGTAAATCACACGAGCCGCAAGAGCTGACGCCAGCTCTTTTTCAATACGCGCATCTGCAAAATCGACATCATCGGCCATGGGCGGCCTCCTTGGATTGGATGGCAGCCGCTTGGCTGATCAAATGGGTTTTACGAAGATTAAGTTCAGTCAGAGCTCGGCAACGCTCTGCTTCACGAGCATCCGCCTTTTCTTTTCGCTTGCGGGCCAGGTCGGCGCGAATCGCATCCAGCTTGGTGCGGACCTCACCGGTAGGCTGGCAAGGTGAACCCGTGAGCAACCCGGCAATGGCACGACCATCCTCGCTGACAGGCTCGTGTGTCAGGTCGGCTAGATTCAATTGGCCGCGCTCCTGGGGGATACGCTGCATCTGCACAGCCCGGGTGACGGCCTGAATACGGCGGTCGGCGTCGAAGCCCACGGATACGTGCCAGTTGACCGGCTTCGTGTCTTCGCGGGCCCGCCTCACAAATCGCTCATAAGCGCTGATAAATGCCATGCGGGCACCGACCTTGTCGCCAGCATCGAGAACAGGTTTTGCGGCGGCCAGCGCTAGCTGGATTTCGTCAGTCAGCACCACGGTTTCAAATTCATCGTTGGTGGTCATTGCGATGGCCCATGCCTCATCCTTGCCCGGACGACCGTCTGCGGATTGCACCCGCTGAAGAATGTCAGTCATGGCCAACTTACCTTTCACCTCAAAGCGGCAAGCCTTCAGCGCAGCTTTGACCACAGGCACCGAGTACACACAGAGATCCTCGGCCATCATCGCTGCAGTACCCGGGTTCATTTCCTGCCCCATGGCCTCTGCAGTCGCGCAAATTGCGGCAGCGAGCCCAGCGACCTGCTGATCGTTCATTTCAGAGGTATTCATTGCGGTCACCTGCTTGTCGCTTGGCCAGCACCATTTGCGCAGCCTGCTCCGCAGCTGTGACGTTCGCCTCTGTGCGTTCCATCTGGCGGGCGGTGGTCCCGTTGATGCGCTGACCGGTCACCCACTGGGTGTGGTAACTCTCAGCGTTGGCCAACAGCTCGTTGAGGCTATGGCACTTGCGCAGAACGGCGGCATCGCTGGTTTTTAGGTAGTGGGCAGCAACGTGATGGGCGACATCGACGCCGAGACGGTTAACCAATTGACCCAGTTGGCCACCGGCCTTGGCGTTCCAGACCGGCCACGTCGCATAGCGCTTGCGGTAAGCCACGGCATAATTGGCCCATACCTTGAAGGTCTTGCAGGCCTGGTCTTTCGGGCCTGGCATGTCGGCCGGGATTTCAACCCGTGGCGCTTCAGAACGATCAACAACGAGTTTCAGGCCGGATCGGTTCGGCTTGCCCGAGCCGTTCTGCAAATCCTGATTACTGGTTACCTGATTGGTACCCTGATAATTGGTACCCTGATTTATCGGAAATTTATCCGACCCTGGCTCGGATTTATTTCCGACCTTGCTCGGATTTTTATCCGTGGTAGATCGGATTTTTATCCGACCATCGATAGCATCTGAGGTCGGATATTTTTCCGACCCGTCGATTTTGCGATTCCACTCTTTCGCCTTCTCAGTAAGCCGAACCAAAGTGATGCTGGAAGTGCTGGATAAATCGATAAGGCCTGCATCACGCAAGGCCTTGAGAAGACGGTAAGCGGTGTCCGGTTTGTCAGTAAGCAATGGCAACTCTTCAACTATCTTTGCCTTGCTGAGCGCAAAATAGATCCCGGTGTCCGTCTTGATTGGATTGGCCCAGCTTGGGCACTCGTAGACGAAAGCGAACAGCAGAGCTTGCTGTGAGTTCAAACCCCACTCCTGCGCTTTCACCTGGTTAATCGTGACGGTGTATTGCATGTCACGCCTTCCCGGCCAATGCGACTGAGTCAAAGACCATCGAGATGCTCTTGGTGATCGGCGAGCTCAAGCGCGACACGCTTTCAGAATCACCAAAACGTGTCGCGACACTTGTAGGGGTATTGACGGAGATGACTTGTAGATTCATGATTGCCTCGCAAGTTGTAGCAATGAGCCAGGCCACGAACCTGGCTTTTTTTTGCCTGTAATTCAGGCAGCCTTAACCGACGCATCCATTACATCTAGGCTCTGCCGAACGTGACTAATCTCTTGGCGTATCCGAGATTTCTCACCGCTGTTGACGTGGTTGTCTTCCAGCGCTGTGTGGATAGCAATAGTGAGTTCCGCTACCTCTTTCCCAACGCTGGCCAAGGACGCAGTGAGCCCCTGAGCTTGTGGTGGGATCTTCTGCATTAGGTCAAACCCGAACTCATCTGCCAGTGCTATCAATGGGCGCATATCCCCGGTGTGCAGCAAGATCCCGAACAGATGCTCAACTGTCAGGTGGTGGGCGTCGTTATCCGGGTTTGCGCGCTGGAGCAGGCTCACATGCGAAACACCCATCTTTGCTGCTAGCGGTTTCGCCTCGTTATCTAAAACAGCGCTTTGGCAGGCCCGCAGGAAATCTTCCATTCGTAAAACCTCTGCTCTATTTCCGTGGCGCCCTATCGGGGGAGTGGGCGAAAATTTGTTGTATGGGTAAGTACCGGAAAGCTGTTAGCTGGCGAGCTTTAAAGCTTGCCCAGGAATTGCGGCCGAAAGCAGCCACTCGGCCGTGAACTGGCCTGACGAAGCAGCAGCCAACACATAGGCATAACGGGTTTCACCTGAGTACTCGGTACGAGGTAGAGAGTCGGCAGCAATCCACTTGTAGATAGCTCTCTGGCTGACGCCGCAAATGACCGAAGCTTTTGCTACCCCTCCGACCTTGGTGATTGAATCTTTGAGAGCACTCATGGCATGGCCCTCCGGCCAATATGAACTGTTAGTACATATTAAGTCGGAACTGAAAGTACATGCAAGCTCATGAGATATTGAACCTATGGTTCATATAGAAGATTTGAGGGCAGCCTTCGTCGCGCGCCTGAAAAAAGCCCTAGTGGCAAAAGACATCCCTCAGTGGGGGGCAGGTGTTCGCTTGGCCAAAATGGCTAAAGTCACACCTAAAGCAGCCAGTAAATGGATGAACGGAGAGTCCATTCCCGGAGCTGCCAAAATGCTTGCTCTAGCTACTGCACTCGACGTGAACGTTGAATGGCTTCAGCACGGAGCCGGCCCAGGTCCCGGAGAGCGAGTTCAAGAAGTAATCGAATCCTCTAAATCTAAAGAGGCATTGTCCGTTCCGCAGGTTTCCCAGCCTTGCGTGCTCTCGGACAACGATGGAGAGAAATACACTTTCATCGATCAATACGATGCTCGTGCATCTGCTGGAACTGGCTGTGAAAACCCTCATGTGGTGGTACGAAACACCCTGGCTTTCAAAACTGAATGGTTGCGAGCAAAAGGGGTTAAAGCGAAAAATCTGAAAGTCATTTATGCCCACGGCGAGAGCATGTGGCCAACCATCACCGACCATGATGTGTTGCTGATGGATAAGTCGCGTGTAGAGCCAGTGAGTGGTCAGATTTTTGTCATGGGCAATCTCGAAGGCAACATCGTGAAGCGCCTGGTGAGAGCTGGTGATGGATGGATCATTAGCAGCGATAACCCGGACAAATCGAAGTACCCAGACAAAAATCTATCAGATGAAGAAATCAACGAGCACCGCATTCTGGGCCGGGTAATCTGGCGGGGCGGGGATTTGTAGTTTTTCAATATCCACAGGAAGTGCGTCGAGAAAATCTTCACATTGATACTGGCTGCTGCACTGGTAATCACATCTGTATCCGCTATCGCTCACGGCGTTCGAACCAATAAGCAGGGATGCCATAACGATAAAAAAGCCGGAACTCGGCACTGCCACTGATCCTATCCCTGTCATTTAAATCTAGGAGATCGCCTCATACCCCTCACCAAACCCAACCAAGCCCTCAACCGCGACCTACAGGGTATCGCATCAGACCTGAAATGGTCCGCCGTAGAGCTGAAGAGGATCGCTGAGCGACTGAGTCAGTCGGGGCATGAGGCGGATGCACAGGCAGTGCTGAAAATGCGCGCCGTGTTTCATGCTGGAAAGGGTCGGTTGGCCAAAGAATCTATTGCCATCCGGCTCAACCTCCCGCTTGACGAGATGAACTCCCTTCTGCAAGGCGTGCTTAGGGAAAGAACTGGCCCAGCCAGACCTGACGCTCATGGCTTAAGGGTCGTTTGATAAGGTAACTGATGAGCTAGCCCGGCCCAGCACCGGGCTTCTTGTATCTGCCACCCTTGCAATACCCCGCACCCCGCCTAGAGGCCAAACACCGAGTCGAGGCTCCACTCTCTCGGCACTGGCCCGCCTGCCACAACAAGCGGGCTTTTTTGTGCCTGCTGCTTTCTTGGTAGGCGAGCTGTATCCGTCCGGCCATGTCATCTACTCACCCCCGCATAACCAGGGTAGCGCCCGCCAATACAACTCAGGACAGGTATTGGGGGCTGTAGCTCCCACCAACTGGTCGTCTAACTCTTTTGGTGTCATATGCTCGCGGTTGGCTTAAGACGCCGATAGCTTATCTCGCCCCATCTCGTGAGATGCGAAGAGCATTCGAATGGCCAGCACTGCGCCTGCCAACACCGCTGTCATACCTAGGACTTCATACTGCGTTGGTAAACGTTGTTCAAAAAGCAATCCAAATAGGGTCGCGAAAAGGGATTCGAGAGCAATTAGTTGCCCCGAAAGCACCATGGGTAAACACCGAGACGATTTGTTCCACGCCCATGCCCCCAATACGGACGACAAAATTGCAATTAGAAATGCCCACACATAAAGGCCTCCAGCGTTGGCAAAGCTCGCGCCTTGAGATGGCATTTCAAAAAGGTTAAACGCCCATCCCAAAGGCATCATCAGAAGCATGCCCAGCGCGCTCCCGACCATCATGAGTCCTGTCCACGCGCTTGTTGAATGTGCTGGGATTTTGCTCAGGCCTTTTTGGTTCAGCACACTGAACGCTAACCAAAACGCCACGGCACAAACAGAAAAAAACACCCCGAACACGGCGGCCCCTTGCGAGGCGAGTGGGGTGTCGTTCGCAAAAATATTGATGAGCAGCAGGCCGAAAACCAGCATGGATAAAGGCAATGCCAGTTTTCGCCACGCCAATATCTTGTTTTGCGCATTTCCAAGCAGTGCCAGCATCACTGGCACTACCGCGATGAATGCTGGCGTCAGGACGGGGCCGCTGATCTTAACTCCGCATGCAATGCAGACGCTGTACCCTAGATAGCCTATGGCTCCCAGTGTCAGCGCCACAGTCTGCATAGGAAGTGTCAACTCTCGAACATTGGTACGGTCGACGATCATCCAAACGACACCGATTACTCCAACGATCATGAATTTAACGGCCAGAAAGTCAAATATGCTGTAGTTCCCAGTGACATATGGAACGATAAAATTTGAACCCCAGCATAATGTTGCGAATACCGCAAAAAATACGCCGAGGGTGAAAGGATGGGCTGATGTGTTCATAGTCGACACCAAGGCTGAGTAATCGCAAGTTTGAACGTTCCCGTATGTATGCTACAAACGAGTTCTCAGCCCTCAATGCATAATCCACGGTTATGAATTTACTCGGCAAGTCACTTCCTCCACTCGCCAGCTTGTTGCCTTTTGAAGCGGCCGCCCGTTTGGAAAGCTTTTCACGAGCTGCTGACGAACTTCACATCACTCAAGCAGCAGTGAGCCGCCAGATTCGTGGGCTTGAGGAGGATCTTGGTGTATCACTCTTCGACAGGCGCAATCGTGCGGTCTTTTTAACGCCAGAAGGACGGCAGCTTGGGCTTGTCGTGAATGCCGCGTTAAACCAAATCAGTTCAGTCGCCGAAAGCTTGCGAGGCGCGGCTCGCAGACATCAGGTCGTATTGCTCTCTCAGCTTTGTGAAGCGTTTTACTGGCTAATGCCGCGCCTTTCTCGCTTCCACCAACGACATCCGGATATCGAGATTCAAGTCGTTACCACTACCCAACCGTTGACGGAGTTCGGTGGTCATTTTGACGTTGCTCTCCAGAGCACTGGTCGTGCAAGCGGATTGAATCATCTGTTATTCACGGCCTCTGACGAAGTGTTCCCCGTATGCAGTCCCGATTATCTCAATAAACAAGGGGGGGAGGCATTGAAAGTCACAGATTTGGCACACCACACACTTTTGCACCACCGGGCTACGCCTCCTCATTTGATGGAGTGGGACAGTTGGCTAGCCGAGTTCGGCATCACTCTAGATGGCCGCACCAAAAATCGTTATTTCGACAGCTACCCGATGATGCTTCAAGCCGCAGTGGAAGGACATGGTATTGCCGTCGGCTGGGCTCGAACTGCCGGGAGATTGGTTGAAAGCGGAGAATTGACAAAGCCTTGCGCGGAAAGCGTAGTTTTACCGCAGGCGATATCTGTTTTTAAACGGCCTGTTAATGCCGAGCGAAGAGAAACCAACTCCCTTATAGAGTGGCTCAAGATTGAACTGTTAGAAACGACAGATTAGGCGCACGAATTCTCTGGTCGAAACGCGACCGATTCGATTATCGGTTGCAACCTATGTGGCAACAGCTGCGCAATATCACTCGCGCGCTGCGTCGTAAGCGTCTGCCCAACACACCTTGTGGTTAGCATACGGGATGCCTCATCGCGTATCGGCGTGCAGCTTCAGCCCCTGGTCGATGCACTGCGCGAAGTGGTGCTGGCCCAGCGCGTGGTTCACGCCGATGAAACGCCAGTACAAATGCTAGCGCCCGGCGAGAAGAAAACTCACCGCGCTTACGTTTGGGCCTACAGCTCTACGCCGTTCTCGGCCCTAAAGGCTGTGGTATACGACTTCAGCCCCAGCCGCGCCGGTGAACACGCACGCAACTTCCTGGGCACCTGGAACGGCACGCTGGTCTGCGATGACTTCGCCGGCTACAAGGCCAGCTTCGAGTTGGGTATCACCGAAATCGGCTGCATGGCGCATGCTCGTCGCAAGTTCTTCGACCTGCACGTGGCGAATAAAAGTCAGTTGGCGGAACAGGCGTTGCACTCGATTGGCGCGCTGTATGAAGTCGAGCGGCACGCCAAGGACATGAGCGACGAAGACCGTTGGCGATTACGCCAGGAAACAGCGGTACCCATCGCTAAAAAACTCCATGAGTGGATGCTGGCTCAACGCGAACTTGTGCCCGCGGGTTCGGCCACGGCCAAGGCCCTGGATTACAGCCTTAAACGCTGGGTAGCGCTAACGCGCTACCTGCAAGATGGTACTGTGCCCATCGACAACAACCAGATCGAAAACTTGATCCGGCCGTGGGCGCTTGGGCGTTCGAACTGGTTGTTTGCTGGGTCGTTGCGCAGCGGCAAACGAGCGGCGGCGATCATGAGCCTGATCCAGTAGGCGCGCATCAACGGGCATGATCCCTATGCTTATCTCAAGGATGTGCTGACGCGGCTGCCGACGCAGCGAGCCAGCGAGATCGAGCAACTGCTGCAGCATCAGTGGATATCTGCATAGCTTGAAAAGGGGAGTTTCTCGTGGACGATATATCAATAATCCAAGCGCTTATTTCAGAAGATCCCATCCGCTGGCGACTACTGAAAATGGTGCGTTCCCTCAATTTGCCAGACTGCTGGATAGGAGCAGGTTTCCTCCGAAACGCGGTTTGGGACTATTTACACGGGCGCAGTCCTTCTCCTGTATCAACAGACGTCGACGTCATTTGGTTTGATCATAAACGTTGCTCTCCAGAGGAAGATAAAGCCTTGGAGACGCTCCTCAGAGGGCTAGACCCGACTGCAATGTGGTCTGTAAAAAACCAAGCCAGAATGCATGTTCAGAATGGGGATGAACCATACCTTTCAACGACCGACGCAATGCGCTACTGGCCGGAAACCGCAACGGCGGTAGCCGTCAGACTAGGAGAGTCAGGTTCATGCGAGGTCGCAGCGCCATTGGGCCTCGATGATCTGTTTGGGTTGGTTATCAGGCCAGCAGGGAAGTTTGCCACGGAGAAAACAAAGATCTATCAAGAACGGTTCAAGTCCAAAAACTGGATAGATATCTGGCCACTTCTCACGCTTGCATCAGCGCCTTTACCTTCAATCCCTTGCGTCAAGGCGACTTAACCGGACGCTTACGACGCAGCGGGCGAGTGAGATTGACGAGTTGCTGCCGCATAAGTGGTCGCCCTCTTAGCGGCGTAGGTGCGTTCAAACGCATCACCGAATTTAGGAAGTAACGGATACTGGAGTTTCGAAACCTTGCCACCCATGAAGCTGTTTCGAGACGATCAGCAACCGGTTCCCCACGCCGTCCGTGGACGCAACGCATTGACCCTGCTCATTCCAAAACGCGCTCTGCCCAGCAGCAGCCCACCCACCGGTCGGGCCGCCATGATTCGCCATGAGCACGGCCATTCCCTGACGCTTTGAGCAGTTCTGCAATAGCGAGCTATCGCGTGAATAACCGGTTTCACCGATGAGCACACTAGCGGCATACAACTGCGCGCCTTGTTTTGCAGCGTGTGATGAATGTTCCGGGTGACTGAAATCAGCACACACCGATAGGGCTATGGGTAAGTCGGCGATAAGCATCAAATCGCCCCCATTACCCGCACTAAAGAATTGCTCTTCGCCAGGGTGTAAATGCTGCTTGGTATAGACACCAATCGAGCCATCTTGGTGGAGTATGAAAGCTGCAATTAGCGGTTTGTCATGACTGGGTAGGCGCAACGGCAAACCCACTACCGTAGTCATGGAGGCTTCCCGCGCAAGGTGTCGCAAGGGGGAGAGAAGTGGGCTATCTATATCCTGCGCCAGGGCTTTAGCCAAGGTTGGTTCATATCCTGTGAGCGATAACTCGGGAAAGAGTAATAGCCCCACCCCGTGCTCACGAGCGTGCTGCATGAAATCCATGTGCAGCTTCAGGTTGGCACTGATATCGCCAGCACGAATGGCGCATTGGGCTGCTGCAAAAACTGGTGCTGACATGAGCGTCTCCAAAAAGAGCACAATCCTAACGTGGCCCCGATTCGCACGCCACAGCGCGTTCCCTAGGGTAAAGCGCATGGCACATATACTTTTCCGCAGGAAGACGTGTTGGCCAGACGGTTACCTTTCAAGAAACCAGGAAGCAGGTGATTTTATGCCAGTCACTGAAAAAGGCGTCCTCGGCAACATAGAGGAAATCCATTAGCCTTGAGCTATTAACTTTCGAATTGAGAAGCCCGCCCTGTGCGGTTTTTTTGTACCCACGGGAAAATTATGTACTTTTGGTTCTTGATTAATATGAACCAATGGTACATATTCGATCCCAAGCCAAGCATCACTATCCCTGAAGCGAAGCCAACCGCTCTTTAACAACCAGATGAACGCCGAGCTGGCCGATGCATAGCCAGCGGACGTACCGCGCAACGGTACGCAGCGATTCGACCTCATGTCGGCGCTGGGCACAGGAGACCTCATTCGGAGGGCGTAGCTGGAAAGGCTGCGTGATGACTGGACGGCCAAAGGCCTGACGGGAATCGACGTGAAAGCGAACGTCGGCCAGTGCAAATGGAAATTTTCACTGATGCACCTGGTTACCCGGGTGCATTGGGAAAACAACCAGGGAGAAGGACCATGTTGATACTCACCCGCCGCGTTGGCGAAACAATCCGCATCAACAACGACATCAGCATCCAGGTGCTGGGCGTTAGCGGTCAGCAAGTGAAGATAGGAATCACCGCCCCGACAGATGTTGCGGTTCACCGGGAAGAGATATATCTGAGGATTCAAGCAGAGCGCGAGTCAGTAAAGGCGGCTTGATTAGAAAGTGTCACTTCTGCCACTTACTAGTGGCAGCAGTATAAAGCGGCAAAGAGCACGTGTTAAACGTGCTCAGAGATAAAGCCTGAAAGGATCAGTCGTCCCTATCGTCACGATCACGATTGCGGTCATACCGTCGATCATTGTCACCACGATCATACCCGCGGTCATAACCCCGATCATCATGCCCTCGATCGTACCCACGGCCATTGTCGTAGCCTCGATCACGGTCATGACCATGTCTCCCTCCGTCATCCCAGATAGGCACGCAGCCACCCAGCAAGAGAGAGCCTGATATGGCCAAGATCATTATGGCTGTGCGCTTCATTTGAGCGTCCTGAAAATTAAGGTCATGGATATGACTACAGAACGCCTTAATGATTCATTGGCCAACACTACGTTTAAAGCCTGATCACGGGCTCTCTCGTCCTGCAATTTACTCGCATGCACTCCCCTCCGCGCCTAACGGCAACCAGCGGAACAGAAGAGTGCAACCGAATTTTGTTGAACCCATACCCGCCACTCTGGAGGCGACCATGCATCACAGCATTCAATCGCGCCGCGACATCGTCGACGGCTTGCATCAGCGCTCCCGTATCGCCACTGCAGATTTCTACAGGTTGATTGGTCGGCCGGCACCGGTGGTCACCTACCGGATGATAGTGAAGCCGGCGGGACGCGACTTCTTCCATGTGGTGGACAACCGTACCGGTAAGGTCATGGGTTTTCGCCGCGACCACAACGAAGCCTGCGTACTTGCTCGGCGCCTGGAAGGAAGCCAATCATGACTGATTTTCTCGATACGCCAGAAGGGCCAGATTGGCTCCACGATGCAATCAACTCGCTGATCTGCGGCGACAATGTCACGGCGCCTAGAGCACACGGCAAATCGATTGCCCTGGTCACTCCGCAGTTGTTGTGGGAAGCGCTGGCCGAACACCTTGGCGCACAGGAGCACATCGCTCCGCTGCTGACTGACAACCGTGAATATCCGATAGAACAACTGCTTTGCGAGATAGTTGCCGACGGGCGCCGCATACACGGCAACGCCTACGACCTGGCTTGCAAGGCTCTGGGCCAGCCCAAGGCCAAGCATCACCCCACCGCGCTGCATGATGTAGCCGAGGCTCTGATACGGCCACACGCCAACGAATACGGCCTTGCCCGGGCCGAAGAACTGGAGGTAGATCGAGCAGCGGATCTGGCGGAACAGCGCAAGGCAGATGCAGCATGACAGTCCAACAACGCGTCAGACGCTTCGTATTCTGGCGCAGCTCGTTCTTCGCGCACGGCACCTGCACCGCACTCATGTTGTTCGGCGCCCTCTCAGCGCCAGTCCCTCAATAGCACACATCTTTCGAAAGCTGCGCTAGTGCGCGGCAAGGAACTGTCATGTCCGCACAAAGCATGGCGCCGGTGGCGCACGAACAAACCCTGCACATCCTCCCTCATGCTGCGACCAGTACCAGCGCACTGGTGCTCGATGGCGACAGCCTGGACAAGATGATGCGCCTTGCCGACGTCATGGCCGCCGGCCGCGCCACGGTGCCGAAGCATTTCAACGGTAACTCGGCGGATTGCCTGGCGGTCGTCATGCAATCAATGCAGTGGAAAATGAACCCCTTCGCGGTTGCGCAGAAAACGCACCTGGTGAATGGCGTGCTCGGCTACGAAGCCCAGCTTGTGAATGCAGTCATCACCACCTGCGCACCGGTTCTGGATCGCCTGCACTACGAGTGGTACGGCGCTTGGGAAAAGGTGATCGGCAAGTTCGACATCAAGACCAATAGCGAAGGCAAACAATACCGTCAGCCAGGCTGGAAACTCGAAGATGAGGAAGGCCTGGGTGTCAAAGTCTGGGCCACCTTCCGCGGCGAAGATGAGCCCCGCGTTCTTGAGTTACTGCTGGCCCAGGCCCGCACCCGCAACAGCACGCTGTGGGCTGATGATCCTCGCCAGCAGTTGGCCTACCTCGCCACCAAACGCTGGTCGCGCCTGTATTGCCCTGATGTGATTCTCGGCGTGTACAGCCCGGACGAGCTCGAAGAAGCCGCCCCGGTTATCCGCGATGTCTCGCCGCCTAAGGGCCGGGCCACCGCAGAGCTTACACCCTACCCCGACGACAAGTTTGCCGAGAACCTGCCCAAGTGGCGCGTAGCGGTCGACTCCGGAAGGTCAGCACCTGACCACCTGATTGCAACCGTCAGCAGCAAATTCACCCTGAGCGAAGAGCAGATCGTAAAGATCAAAGCGCTCGCCCCCATTGAAGGAGAGCAAGAATGAAAATCCATAACGTCGCTCAGGGCTCCGAAGCCTGGCATGCGCTCCGCGCCAACTACTTCACCGCCTCCGAGGCGCCGGCCATGATGGGTGCATCGAAGCAGATGAAGCGCACCGAACTACTCAGCGCCAAAAAGACCGGCCTCGACCGCGATGTGTCGTGGTGGGTGCAGAAATACCTGTTCGACAAAGGCCACGAAGCTGAAGCGATGGCTCGCCCAATTCTGGAAGGTCGGATCGGCGAAGACCTGTTCCCCATCGTCGGGACCCACGGCGACCTGCTCGCCTCGCTCGACGGCTGCACCATGCTCGGCGAAACGCTGTTCGAGCACAAAATGTGGAACGAGCAGCTCGCCGCCGATGTGCTGGCCGAGAACCTTGACCCGCACTATTACTGGCAGCTCGAGCAGCAGCTGTTGGTGAGCGGCGCCGAGAAAGTGATCTTCGTTTGCTCCGACGGCACAGAAGACAACTTCGTGTCGATGGAATACACGCCAATTCCCGGCCGCGCCACGACACTCGTTGCCGGCTGGAAACAGTTCCAAGCCGATTTGCTCGACTTCACTCCGGCCGAGGTCGCGCCCGAAGCGATCGGCAAGACGCCGGATAGCCTTCCAGCGCTACGCATCGAAGTCACCGGCATGGTGACCTCCAGTAACCTGGAGCAGTTCAAGGTGCACTCGCTGGCTGTCTTCGCATCGATCAACACCGAGCTGGAAACGGACCAGCACTTCGCCGACGCCGAGAAGACCGTCAAATGGTGCGGTGACGTCGAAGAGCGATTAGCCGCGGCCAAACAACATGCGCTGAGCCAGACCGAAAGTATCGACGCCCTTTTCCGAACCATCGACGAGATCAGCGCCGAGGCGCGCGCAAAGCGCCTTATGCTCGACAAGCTGGTGAAGGCCCGCAAGGTGAGCATCCGCGAAGATATCGTCATGGATGCCGCGAAAGCGTTGCAGGCGCACATAGACCAAATCAACACCTCGCTGGACGGTAAGGCCCGCATCCCGGCCGTTCCTGCCGACTTCGCCGGGGCCATCAAGGGTAAGAAATCGATCAGCAGCCTGCGCGACGCCGCCGACTCGGAGTTGGCACGGGCCAAAATTGCCGCCAGTCAGATCGGTGACAGCATTCGCGCCAACCTGGCGAGCTATGGAGAGCTCGCCGTAGACCACACGTTTTTGTTCAATGACCTCCAGCAGCTTGTTCTGAAGGCCAACGAGGACCTGGTGGCGCTGATCAAGGTGCGAATCTCTGACCATCAGAAAGCCGAAGAAGTGACAGCAGAAGCCACCCGGACGAGGATTAGAAACGAAGAGCTGCAGCGGATCGAAGATGAAGCGAAAGCCAAGGCTGTCGTCGAACCTGTAGTTCAGTCTGCACCTGTCGCGACGTCGGCCCCGACCAGAGCCGCGCCGGTATCACAGGCAGCCCAGAAGCCTACCGCAACGCAAACCACTCAAACGGTAGCGATGCAGGCTGACGTCTACGACTTAGAAGCTTTGATCAAGGCTGTCGCCTACGGCCAAGCCCCAATCTCGATGCTGAAAGTGGATTGGGAAAATCTCGACGCGCTTGTCGCGGACCAGGGCGCCTGGTTCAGCATGGCCGGCGTGAGGCTGGTGAAGGTGGCCGCATAATGAGTAAACGTAAACCGCATAACCTCAAGGCCCGGATCGACCGATCGTGTCGTTCGCTGCTGGCCATAAACCACGCCGCCGTGGTTAACATCGACCCTAGTGGTTACCAGGGCATGATCAATTACAAGTCGCTGAAGAACATCGCACCCGGGAAGATTGGGCAGGCCGTGTGCGGCATTGCCCACCGCTGGACGATCTACCTAAGCGTTCTCTGTATTGATGCCCGCGGCGACCGCTACAACAAGTCAGTGGAGATTGCGCCCAATGGCGTCTACCTCTCTGACCACCTGGAAGACGTGATCGAGCATTGCTACAAGCAGTTGCGCGACTCGGCCAACCAAAGCCAGATGGTTGCTTCTGGCTGGATTGCCATTCCAGAGACGATATCGCTCGAAGAAGATCATGCAGCGCAGATCTTTGAAGCAGTCGGCGCTTGGAGTCAGCAAAAGGTCGCGGCATGAAACGCATAACCCGCATCCAGCAACGTAAACATCAAACATGGCTGGAGTTGCCGGCCAGCGGAATTGAAGAGGTAGGCCATGGCAGTGTCACAGAAAGATCGCTCAGCCAAAACTGCCAGGAAACGAGTGGCAGTCGCCGAGGAAGAGTTGAGGCTCAGGGTTCGCCCCGGCACCCGCCAGGCCTTGGCCGACCTGATGGAATGGGCAGGCATTACTGAGCAGGGCGAGGCAATGACGCTGATGATTCAGCACCTGCATACAATGGGTTCAGCGAAGTGCCAGCTACTGCTGAATCCTCCGCGCCACGTTTTCGAACCTACGGAAATTGTGGCGCGGGAATTTCGCATCAAAAGCCTGCTCGCAATCCAGAAAGACCCGGGGGACGAGATTATCGAACCAAATTAGCCGGCCTCAACGCCCGCTTTTTCTTTCCGATTAGGCCAGGTATTGATGAGCCCGGATGCGAATTTCTCACCCTGATTTACAGCCTCTTCAAACGTGGACCAATCCTTTTCGATTGAGCCTGTTGACTGCGCGAAGTTGTTTGGCTGGCCAGTCTCTGCAACGTGAACACGCAGCCCAGATGGAGTTTTACCCGCATCAAGCCAGCCGAATATCAACGAAACATCGAAGTCGCCTGACTTGTAATGGATATCCCTTGGGCGGTCTTCGGCCAATTTAACTTCTGTCATTTTTAAATCTCCTTGGTCCGGCTCCATGCCGGCCACCCGTAATACCCCAACCGAAACCAAATAGCCACTACGCTGCATTCGGTCACGGAGTGCGGCGCCTGACTGAGGTAAAAAACATGCCTGTACGCCATAGCGTCATTCACAAGATAGACAAGAAGTCCGACGGTACCCCCGCCGCTCTGTACCTGGCCAGCGATGAACAGGAAGGAAGCGGCGCCCGCGACGACCTGATAGGCCAACTCAACGAAAGCTACAACACCACCACCGGCAAGGGCTGGGGCTTCTTTCACCAGGAGTCCGGCGCTTACCCCTTCAGCGGCTGGCTCGGCAAGTACCTGGCCGGTGCTACCGACTTCCTGTCGTTCAGCATCACGGCCGTCGAACACCTGAACAAGCTGATGGAAGAGTCGAACCTCACCACCGGTGGGCACGCCCTCTTCTGCCACTACCAGCAAGGAATGAGCGATTACCTGGTCATCGCCCTGGTGCAGGAAACCGAGGCGGTGGCCATGACCGAAGAACTGGTCCTGATGACGGTGAATCGCCTGGACCTGGATCACATCCGCTTGGCCGCGCGCATCAACATCAGCGAATGGCAGAACAACCGCCAGTCGAAGCAGTACATCTCGTACCTGAAAGGCAAGCAGGGCCGGCGCCTGAACGACTACTTCCGCGACTTCATCGGCTGCCAGGAAGGAATAGACGGCCCTAGTGAAACTCGCACCCTGCTGAAGGCATTCAGCGACTTTGTGGAAAGCGAGGATCTGGGCAACGAGTCAGCCCGCGAGAAAACGACCAACCTGGTCAATTACTCCTTAGCCCAAGCCAAGATCGGAGAACCGATCACCCTCGACGAGCTATCAGAGCTGCTCGACGAAAACCGCCCGGAAGCCTTCTACGACTTCATTCGCAACAACGACTATGGCCTGCCCCCGGAGATTCCAGCCGACAAGCGTACCCTGAACCAGTTCCGGCGCTTTACCGGGCGTACTGACGGGCTGTCGATCAGCTTCGAGGCACACCTGCTCGGCTCCAAAATTAAGTTCGACAAGGAGGCAGGGACACTTATTTTACGTAGCCTGCCAACAAAGCTCATTGATCAACTAAAGCGGGCTTCTTAACGCTGTGCATCTGCCAAAGTAAGCAGGTGGTAACCTAGAGCAGGAAGGTCTGCATAGATCAAATCTTTGATATCCGACCAGCACCTATCTTTGATGTCATCTCTAAGGTAGCTCTCGAGGCATGCTAGATGCCGGCTCATATCCTTCTTGCGGTGCCAATCCTTGCCACCCAATGTGCTGAGAGGTTGAGCAGCTTCTTTTAATGAGATTGCGAGAGAAAGCAGTGCATGGGCGTCTAGTTCATCCCACTTCCGATGGATTTCCAGAGCCTTCTGGCTGAGCTGGTGAAACGCTTTGAGTTCAGTAACTCCAACCATTTACTTCTCCCTGTCCGGTTCCATGGCGACTACCCGTAATACCCCATATCAACAAAGTACGTCAGCCAACGAGTTCATGGTCGCTACTTCCCCTGACCAAAAATCAACGAAATAGCAGAGATCAAGATGTCCACATGTTCTTTCTTTGACAACCCCACTCTTGGCCATTCATGAGTCGGGTCTATTTTTACTAACTGACCAGTCTCAAGGCGAAGCCTGTCTATTAGCGAGATAATGGAAGCCTCTGACTTCCCAGCTTTAGCCGCAAAGTTCGCCACTTCGAAAGCTACTTCCGCCAGATTCCCAGAGGCAAGGTTACGCGAGTAGAGGGTAGCTAAACCCTTGGACCCTGATCTAAATCGAACACCATTTTTGCTATCTAGTGGCTGAGCCGCTCCGAGAAATTCGGAAAGCTGCACCTGTGCATCGTTGAAAACACCCATTTACAAGCCTCCTTTAAAAATCACAACGCAATATAACTGCGAGAAGCCACCAATGTCCGCACACCAGAAGAGACACACCATCGATTATAAAACCCAATACGATCATTGTTGCCATCAGCCAAGCCGTGGACTCAGAAGTAGTATTCCTGAGCTACTGCGAGGTACTTCAGGAGTCCCGCCCCTTAAACACACTATTTCTATGGTAATCAAGATACTGGCATTGTCCTGGACTGAATTGATCAACGTTTTTAATCGAGCCGATATTCCATGCCTCCATTACCTTTTCAACACCAGGGGCAGAAAGCACGTCGCCATTGTCGCTAAAAGAAATCCACCCACGATCAAATAGTTTGTCGATATGTGGAGCTAACATCAGACCGTTGCTTCCATCCAGTCGCTCAGCATTAACGCAGTCTTTCCACGGTTTAATATGGCTGGCAATCAGAAAGCTCTGATCAGTAACACCTGTGAGCCGGCACTGCGACTCGATTAGCAAAACTCGTTGCCGAAAAACCCCCTGCCCGCGGCGAGACCGGACCAGTTGCTCCTTCTCTGTCTCAGGAATTTCTTCAGCAATTAGGATTTCAATTTCAGCTAGGTCTGTCTCTATCTGTTGCGTAACGTCCTGAACAGCCTCTACCGCATCAGGGCTAAGTTTCCCGATTAGATCCAGAATCAGCCGGCCTAACGCTGGAGAAATCGCAGCAAGGTAGCAGCCCTGGTTTCCATTACCGTTAGCCTGCAAGGGAGAATGCTTCTGCGGCAATAACGGCTGGATACGTGCAATGTATGCTTTTGGCGCAACAGGCAAAGGTAACGCCGTCCATTCTATTGGCACAAGCCACCCGCTATCAGCCCAGTTGGCACCTGCCAACCCAAAGGCCTCTGGCTTTATAGACTCAGAGTGGCGCTTGCTTGCAACACCTATTGCCTTGATAAGCCCATCCGCATAAGAGAAAACAATATCTCCGGGGGCCACATGAGTCAGATTGTCATATGTTCTATTGCGAGCCCCATTAGCATTGGCTTTTGGCGACCAAATATAGCCACCCTCAAACTCAGCTTTAAAAGTCTGTTTATGGTTCACCCACCAATACTGATGACGAGAACTTAACGCATCTTCGAAGTTTCGAAGACGTGACTTTGAATCTTCAACGGCATCCTTAGAGAAGATCTCCGGATGTCGAACGACCACAGCTTCAAAAGCAAAATCCTGCAAGCCGAGGCTGGTGAGTGCTTTGTAGCCTTGCGTTTCTGCTTCCCTAGTTACGACTCTTTCGACGCCTGGAATGATTCCGTGCTCCCGCAGCATGCGCCATGTGTAAGCAGCTTGCTGTCGCTTGCCATGTTTTTGGAACAACGTCTGCTCATAGGACAGCACCGCAAGAATCGATTCGATCTCAGCAGATGAGGTAGCGCCAAATCGTTCTAGGGCAACGCGCTGCGCTTCTAGCTTTAGAGCATCAATCTTCTGTGCGTCCATGCTTGTTCTCTCTCACGTGATGAAGAGAGTCTAAAGCAGATAGGTGGCATTTCAATATCATTTTATATCAGTAGCTAAATTTCCCGGGGTTGCCGACTGGTTTCAGCTGGAAGAATCAACATAAAAACCATTTCTGAACGATAACGCCGAATCCCCATTACAAAATCAGCCGCGGTAGCGGCAAGGACGAACTCATGACTGAAGAAACTGTTTTGATCCAGCCTGTTGCTGTCGTGCGGGATGAAGACGGCTGGTGGGATCATCCCGATCTACCCGACTTCGATGAGGACTACGCCGTCTTCAAAGACTGGATAGCTGAGCAGCGCCTGGTGCTAAAGCAGTGGCACATGGAGGCTGATATCGACGGTCATCACCCCTATGACGACGGTAAGTGTCACTGCCTCGGCTGGAATCCGGAAGCGCCTGGCCCGGAGTGGTTCCTCCTCGGGATTTTCGATACCGAAGGCGGACCATGTGTGAGCTGGGCGCGACGGGAAGTGAACCCATGACCCAACACCCCAAAGCCGGCATGTGCTGCTCTTGCCAACATGCCCGCCACGACTGCAGGGTCCCTCCCTTTAAAGCCATACCGCCAATTCAGCGAGACATCAGCACAGTCATCGTGAGGTGCACCGAGTTCAAGCGACAAACCTGAAAAAACTCAATAACCCACTACCGACAATCGAAGCGGCATGGAGACATAGCCATGAACACACAATTCCTGCTTTTGGCGCAGTACGGTGGCCAAGCGATCATCCCACTCGAACGGATATGCGCTGATTACTTCAGCCACCTGACGCCCGAGAAGATGAAAATGAAAGTGGCGTCTGGCCAAATCGACCTTCCCTTGGTACCGATGGAACGCAGCCAGAAATCCGCGCGAGGGGTTCACCTTAATGACTTGGCGGCGTATCTCGATGCTCAGCACAATCGCGCGCGCACCGAGCATGACAAGCTGATGCGCAACTCTAGTCTTCGCCGCGTTTCTTGATTCGCTTCCGGGCCTCAATAATGGGGCCCGCTATTATCCGCTCCAGCCAAGGCCAGTCTTTATAGTGGTCTCCCTCCCCCTTTAAATGCGTATATCTACGCATCGAATTCCAATCCCGGTGGCCGGAAACAGAGGCGACTTTCGGGATATCCCACCCCATCTCAAATAAACGACTCACGCCATCATGTCGAAGATCGTGAAAGTGCAGGTCTTCGATTTCAAGAAAGTGACAGGCACGCGTGAAGGACGCAGAAATTGATCGGGAGTTGTAGGGGAAAATGTCTTCTGCAACCTTCGGCATGGACTGCATGATTCGCCACGCCTCATCAGGAACATGGCACCAAACATCATTGCCGTACTTCTGGCCCGGGTTTTTCATATCGGTGACCAGAACCATTTGACGGGCCTCGTCCAGGGCATTCCATTTGATGCGAGTGATCTCTTCCTGCCGGCGGGTAGAGAACAAAGCAAACGCGGTGACGCGCACCATGTCGATTTCTTGCTTGCGCCTATCGCGCATTTCGCTGAAATACCCAAACAATTTGTCGAGCTCTTCAAGTGTGGGGCGACGGTTCCTCTCCTTGCTGCGAGTAACCGCACCCATCTTGCGCAGAACCTTACGGGCATCGGGCATGGCCATCGGATCTATGTCGTAGCCCCAGGCCGGCCGCGCCACAGAAAGCACGGCACCTAAGTGAGCTAAGTCATTGCCCACAGTCTGCGCCTGTATGCCGTCATTCATCATTCGTCCATCAGCGTACTCCACCAGCTTCTGGCTGGTGATCTCTCTATCCTCTAGCTTGCCCAACCAAGTCTCACCGATAGCTTTGAGCGTGGCGCGCTTGGTCTTACCTAGCGGCCTCAGCTTTTCATACTCCAAAAGGTAGCGCTCGATCATCTCCTTGACCGTAACACCTGATCGATTGGCCTTCTCGATTGCTCCAGGAACTGACATTTCAGTTTCGACACGTTTGATCCAGGCCTGCGCGGTCGCCTTGCGGTCGAACGTCTGGCTTTCCTGATAAACTGTCACACCCTTTTGCATGATGCGGATCTGCGCGGTGTAACCCGTCGATCCATCCTTGCGCTTGCGAACGGTGATAGTGCCCATGATTTTGCTACACGAATATTCGGATTTGCTACATTGTAGCAACGAGCATTCAAAAACAAGCAAAAACAGCGGTAAACAGTAGTGAATGAGAGTTGCCCGAATGCACACCAAACCCGCAGAAAACCTAGCCTCAGCAGCAAATCCGGTATCTAGGAGGTTTTCTGTTGCGCCCATGATGGATTGGACAGATCGTCACTGCCGCTACTTCCTGCGCCTGCTATCGAAAAACGCTCTGCTTTATACCGAGATGGTCACTACTGGCGCTCTGATTAATGGTGATGCCGAACGTTTTTTGCGCCACGACGACGCTGAGCATCCGCTGGCCTTGCAGTTAGGCGGCAGTGTGCCCTCTGATTTGGCAGCTTGCGCGCGCATGGCCCAGGCCGCAGGTTATGACGAAGTGAATCTGAATGTCGGCTGCCCGAGTGACCGGGTGCAGAACAATATGATTGGCGCTTGCCTGATGGCGCACCCGGCGCTGGTTGCAGACTGTGTCAAGGCGATGCGCGATGCCGTTTCGGTTCCGGTCACGGTCAAGCACCGTATTGGCATCAACGGGCGCGATAGCTATGAGCAGCTGTGTGACTTTGTCGGTACCGTTCGGGATGCAGGCTGCGAAAGTTTTACTGTGCATGCCCGAATAGCGATTCTCGAAGGACTGTCACCCAAAGAAAACCGCGATATACCACCTCTGCGATATGACATCGCCGCGCAGCTGAAAACTGATTTCCCGGAGCTGGAGATCATTCTCAACGGCGGGATCAAGACGCTTGACCAATGTCAGGAACATTTACAGGTATTTGACGGGGTGATGCTCGGTCGCGAGGCTTACCACAACCCGTACATTCTGGCTGAAGTCGATCAGTTGCTTTTTGGCAGTGCCGAGCCGGTTGTTTCACGGGCCCAGGCGCTGGCTTTATTGCGGCCTTATATCGCGGCGCATATTGCTGCTGGCGGGGCGATGCACCACATCACACGGCATGTTCTGGGGTTGGGACAGGGGTTCCCTGGCGCACGGCGTTTCCGTCAGTTGCTGTCGGTGGACATCCATAAAGCCAAAGACCCACTGGCGTTGCTGGATCAAGCCGCAGAGTTGCTGGAAGGCCGCTGAATCGCGCGCAATTGAAAAGGGGCCGTTCCTTGCACAGGACGGCCCCTTTTTTGATCGGCTATCGCTCAAGGGTCAATGACGCTCAAGTGCATTCACCAGATCATGGAAAGCCTCACGATTGGAATCGTTCAGGCCCATCAGGATCTTGTGTGCTTCAAGCACTTTCACTCGCACCACTTCTTCGGACTGGTCCTGGGAGGGAAGGTCTGTCAGGCACTCAGGGCATGGGATCGGCTTGCCGATGATGTTGAACACCTGATCAAAACCCATGGACTGCAGCAGCCGCGTAATGTCTTCATGGGTGGTGACTACGGTCGGCAACAGACCGATTTTTTGGCGCGACAGAATCGACAGTTTCGCCAGCAAACCCAGGGTGGTGCTGTCGATACTGCGGGTTTCGGTGAGGTCAATCACGATGGCGTTAAAGTTCAGCGCCGTGAAAATCCTCTCGATTGTCGCATCCAGAGCGGAACACAGTGTCAGACGCACTTCACCCACAAACTTCAGGACGAAGGTGCCGTCCTGTTCGGCGAACTGAATTCTACCGGTACTCATTTAAGATTCCTGCTTAACACCAACAAGGCGATATCATCCGGCATCTCCCCTAGCGTAGCTAATCCGAACTCTCGGCGCAGACCATCCAGGCTGCCGCCTGCAGCTTTTACCAGTTGTGGCAAAGCTGCCTCTTTCTCTTTGAGCGTCTGCTCGGTCAAAAGGTCCAAAATTCCATCCGACATCAGAGTAAGACTGAAGGCTTCCGGCAATTTCAGGACATGATCTTCATACGTGGCTTCGTTAAACAGGCCAACGGGCAGCCCTCGCCCTTCCAGGTAGCCCACGCTGTCAGGCGTGTAAAGCACCGGCAATGGTAGGTGCCCGCCAATGCTGTAAGTCAGCACGCCGGTTTCTTCATCGATGACACCGCCCACCATGGTCACGTGCTTGCCCAGCTTGCAATTGATCAGGCCACGGTTGATGTGGCCAAGCACCTCTGAAGGCTTGAATTCTGGCAGGGTGCCGTTGCGCTTGGACTCAAACAACAAGCGCGTGGTCATGAATTTGAGCAGCACCGTTACAAACGCGGATGACGCACCGTGACCGGAAACATCAGCCAGATAGAACGCAACTCGTCGCTCATCGACCCTGAAGTAATCCACGAAATCGCCGGACAAATACAGTGAAGGAATGATCTGGTGAGCAAAGTGAAAATCATCAATGGACCAAGGACTGATCGGCAACATGTTCATCTGAACCTGCCGACCCGCATTCTGGTCTTCCTGCAATAAATGCAAACTCGCTTCAAGTTCGCGGTTGGCAGACTCCAGCTTGTCGCGGTAGCGCTGGTTCTCTACCAAAAGCCGGGCACGATCCAGAGCCCGGTGAACGGAGTGCTCCAGAACGGCGAGATCTTCGAGCGGCTTGATCAGGTAGTCGGCAGCACCCAAACGCAGCGCCTCGACCACATCGCTCATCACGCCAGCACCCGAGATTACGATTACGGGGGTTTGTGAGGAGCGTTGCGATACCTGGCGAATCAACTCCAGGCCACTCATTTGTGGCATGCGCAAGTCACAGATCACTAAATCTGGCTGCTCTTGCTCGAACACCTGAAGACCCTGGATGCCATTGCTGGCCTGCAGGACGCTGAAGCCGCTGTCTTCCAAGTAGGCAGCCAGACTGGCGCGTACTACTTCGTCGTCGTCAATGATCAGCAACGTGGCACTGGTTTTTTGCATGTGGGCAAATGGCGCCAGAATTAGGTTGGCGTAGGAGCTCGAACGGGTCGGGCTCAACGACTGAATTGGCTTTTGAACATCCCTGATTCAAATCGATGTTATCGCTCGATCCTACAAAGGTGCCCGTGTAAGGCGCAGACGGTACTCCCATCCGCGGGGGGTTTCAAGCTCAGGCCGATGGTGGCCGCAGGTCTTCGTCAAGTTAAATTCCTGCGGGTTATAAGAACCAAGGGAACGGCAACTAAAACCAAGGTCTGAGACATGATAAAACCTATCTTTATCCGATCCCGATAATGCAAAAAACGGCCCCGAGGGCCGTTTTTCCGAATCAAAATCGCAAGGGTTAAAAGTCGTCTTCAACCTGACCGTCTTTGATCTTGAACTCGCGGTTTTGCAGATACGCATTGCGGATAAAGACGTATTTGTCACCCGTAATGAGCTTTTCAGCAGACAGCAAGCTGGCGCGGGTATCAATAATGTCCATGCCGATCGCCATGTTACGGGCCGGGATGTCATTCATGTAGCGGTACGGTTCGGCGTAGCCATCCGGATAAATCGCAACCGCATCACGTACGGTGCTCGGCCCCAAGAGCGGCAGCATCACGTAAGGACCGCTAGGCACGCCCCAATACCCGAGAGTTTGACCGAAGTCTTCACTGTTGCGCTGCAGGCCCATCTTAGTGCCCACATCAAAGAAACCCGCCACACCCAGGGTGGTGTTCATCAATAGGCGGGCTGTATCCACGCCCGCTGCATGCGGCTTGGCCTGCAATACATCGTTGGCCAGGTTGCGCACGTCGCCGATATTTCGATACATGTTGTGGATGCCATCCTCCAGAAATTGCGGAGTGATGAACTGGTAGCCCTGGGCAAGTGGCTTCAAGGCATAGGTGTCGAGTTTTTCGTTAAATTTGAAAATGACACGGTTTACCCCTTCCCACGGGTCATCTTCGGTGGCGGCATTGGCGGTGAATGGGACCATTGCAACACCGGCACAAACACATATGTGAGCAAGACGATCAGTCCAGCGCATAGCAAAGCTCCTAAAAAATACTTAATTCTTGGGCGCTACGCCCCGGGTCAGGCGCAGAGTATAACGGCAATTGGATTTCAGGCACCCATAGAAACGCCCTCAACTGACTGGAGTTTGTACCAGGCGTTCCGCAAATATTTACATTTGTTATGAAATGCGCGCCCTCCTTCCGAAAACCCGCAATAGGGATTTTGATCGAGATCATGCATGCTTGAGCCCAGTGGATTAATCTAGAGCCCAGTCACAGACCTTTTGTGCACTGCGAAGGTCTATACAGAGCCTATCAATAAAGGATGAATGCTATGCCTGCCAGCGATCTGCAAAAACAACTCGACTCCCTGCGCGAGCAGCTCGATAAAACCCCGCCGCTTTCATTTGATGATCGAGCCGAACTCAACAAGCTCGCCGAACAGATTGATGCCCAGATCAAAGTAGAAACGGCAACCCAGGACGCCAGCCTTGTCGACAACGTTAATCTGGCGGTAGAACGCTTCGAGGTTGAACACCCTGCCCTGGCCGGCACCCTGCGCAATATCGTTCAAACCCTGGGCAATATCGGGATCTGACTTCCCCGCCCCACCCCGGACACAAAAAAGCCCCGACTCATCCGAGCCGGGGCTTTGTTTTATTGCTCAGGCTGTCAGAGCCCTGACTGACCACTCAACGCCAGGTCAAGCAGCTCACGGTTGGCTACTGCATACATCGCGTAGTCATTGCCCGTGGCGGCTCGCAGATCCACCAGCATCGAGCGCCAGCGCTCAACCATCGAGTTGTTCTGCTCAAGCCACAACGCCAGCCGCTCTTCGATTTCGGCAGGGGCATCAGCCATTTGCAGTACCGAAACGGTAATTGCACGCTGCTGCCAGTCGATATCATCGCGGAACGCTTCACGGGCCAGCGCCTGCCAGTTGTTCTCCACCGGCAGGTTGCTGATCTGCTGCAGGTACCAGGTGAGGTCCAACGCGCTGCCGACGGCAAAGTACGCCTTGGCCACATCCGCGGCATTCTGACCGGTTACATCCGAAGCCTCGATAATCGGCAGCAAGGTGTACAGGTGCGTAGTACCGGCCACCATCCGTGCCAGCAACTCCGGGACACCGGCTTCGACATAAGCCTGGTAGCGGGTCTGCCAGCCTTCACGGGTTGCGCCTTCCAACAGCTCGTCGAGCTTAAGACCCAGCGCCGCCAGATGCGGACCAAAATGTGCCACATCGCGTGCAGCATCCAGTTCATTGCGACGGCTGCGCAGGAACCAGCGGGTAGCGCGACGACCCAGACGCATCAACTCGTCCATCAACGCCAGCTGGATTTCGGCCGGGACCTGATAGTCCAGCGCCTCGATCTGACGGAACCAGTGCGGGAGGTGGAAAATGTCGCGCACGATCACATAAGCACCCGCCACATTGGCTGC
The DNA here is from genome assembly GCF_001294575.1 of Pseudomonas versuta. Classification (NCBI taxonomy): domain Bacteria; kingdom Pseudomonadati; phylum Pseudomonadota; class Gammaproteobacteria; order Pseudomonadales; family Pseudomonadaceae; genus Pseudomonas; species Pseudomonas versuta. The sequence continues at coordinate 1,611,063 of NZ_CP012676.1, read as the reverse complement.
ACTCATGCCGGTCGACTCTTTCAGGCGCTCCACAAAGGTGATGCCCATATGGTTGACCAGATCGTTGGCAATCTGGGTACTGACGATTTCACGCTTCAGACGGTGACGACGCATGGCCGCAGCGAACTTGCTGACCAGCATGGGCGGGAACGCGGTTTCCATGTCGCGGGTCAGGTAGTCGTCATCCGGCACCTGAGAGTTGAGCAAGGATTCCTTGAGGTCGATTTTGCTGTACGAGATCAACACCGACAGTTCGGCACGGGTCAGGCCATGGCCAGCCGCTACGCGCTCGTTGAGTTGCTCTTCGGACGGCAGGAACTCAATGGCGCGGTCCAGCTTGCCACGGGCTTCCAGATCGCTCATCAGGCGCTTGTATTCAGCAATGCGCTCGTATGCACGGCGCGCCGCCAGGGAAATGGCCTGTGTCTGCTTGTAGTTGTTGCCCAACACCAGGCCGCCGACTTCATCAGTCATGCTGCCCAACAGCTGGTTACGCTGCTTCTCGGTCATATCGCCAGCCTGCACCACTTCATTGAGCAGGATCTTGATATTCACTTCGTGGTCAGAGCAGTCCACACCACCGGCGTTGTCGATGAAGTCGGTATTGGAGCCGCCGCCATTGAGGTTGAATTCGACACGACCCAATTGGGTCATGCCCAGGTTACCGCCCTCGCCCACAACCTTGCAGCGCAACTCATTGCCGTTTACACGCAGCGCATCGTTGGCCTTGTCGCCTACATCGGCGTGGCTTTCGCTGCTGGCCTTGACGTAAGTACCGATACCGCCGTTCCACAACAGGTCTACCGGCGCTTTGAGCAAGGCATTGAGCAATTCTGTAGGCGTCAGTTTGTCGGCAGTGATCGCAAAACGCTCTTTCATCTCGGGCGAGATAGCGATGCTTTTCGCACTGCGCGAGAAAATACCGCCGCCCGCCGACATGATGCTGGTGTCGTAGTCCGACCAGGCCGAACGCGGCAAGTCGAACAGACGCTGACGCTCGACGAAGCTGTTGGCCGGTTCAGGGTTCGGATCGATGAAAATGTGCAGGTGGTTGAATGCCGCGACCAGTTGCAGCTTGTCAGACATCAACAAGCCGTTACCGAATACGTCACCGGCCATATCGCCGACGCCTACCACACTGATGCTGTCTTGCTGAACGTTGATGCCGCGCTCTTTAAAGTGGCGCTGCACACCCACCCAGGCGCCCTTGGCGGTAATGCCCATTTTTTTATGGTCATAACCGGCCGAACCGCCCGAAGCAAACGCATCACCCAGCCAGAAGCCGTAATCAATGGCAATGCCGTTGGCAATGTCAGAGAAGGTCGCAGTACCTTTGTCGGCTGCTACTACCAGGTACGGGTCGTCGCCGTCGTGACGGACCACGTTCAGCGGCGGCACCAGCGCGCCGTCCTTGAGGTTGTCGGTGATATCCAGCAGCCCGGAAATAAAGATCCGGTAGCACGCAATCGCCTCGGCCTGAATCTCGTCACGTCCACCGCCCAATGGCAAGCGACGCGGCACGAAACCGCCTTTGGCACCAACGGGCACGATGACCGAGTTCTTCACTTGCTGGGCTTTTACCAAGCCCAGCACTTCGGTACGGAAGTCTTCCTCGCGGTCCGACCAGCGCAATCCGCCGCGGGCAACGTTACCGAAGCGCAGGTGAACGCCTTCAACCCGTGGCGAGTAGACGAAGATTTCAAACTTCGGCACCGGCTTTGGCAGCTCTGGAATCAGATGCGGGTTGAACTTGAAGCTGAAGTACGAACGGTTCTGGCCATTGGCATCCGGCTGGTAGAAGTTGGTCCGCAGAGTGGCTTTGATCAGATCCAGATAACGACGCAGGATGCGGTCTTCGTTAAGCACCTGAACATCGTCCAGCGCCGTCAGGATCGCCTGTTCCAGACGCAGTTGCTTGTCTTCCAGATCTTCTGCCGTCAGCTTGCGCGCCAGATAGAAACGGGTTTTGAACAACCGGGTCAGCTCGCGGGCGATGTCGGTGTGGTTGTTCAGGGTGCTGGCGATATAGCCCAGGTCGAAGCCCAGGCGGATCTGCTTCAGGTAACGGGCATAAGCGCGCAGCAGCGCTACGTCACGCCAAGGCAAACCGGCAGTCAGCACCAGTCGGTTGAACGCATCGTTCTCGGCGTCGCCGCGCACGATATGCACGAATGCATCCTGCAGGGTGTCGTTGAGTTGCTGGATATCCAGGTTCAAGCCTTCGCCCGCAGTAAAGGCAAAATCATGGATCCAGAACTCACGGCCATTGGCATGACGCAGGCGATACGGGAATTCGCCCAGTACACGCAAGCCAAGGTTTTCCAGAATCGGCAGCACGTCGGACAACGCCAGTGGCGTATCGGCGTGATACAGCTTGCAATGCAGTTCCTGACCGGCGCTCTGACCCAGCGGCTGATAGAAGCTCATCACCAGCGGGTTTTTCTCGCTCAGGCTCATCAAGTGCTGCATGTCGACCACGGCCGAGTGCGCGGCGAAGCGCTCGCGGTAGCCGGCCGGGAAGCCTTTCGGGAAGTCCGACAGCACCTTGGTGCCATTGGCTTCGCCGAAGCTTTCTACCACCAGGCTTGCGTAATCGTCCTGCCAGCTGCGGCAGGCCTGGACCACTTCTTTTTCCAGCAACAGCGGGTCGATATCGATCCGGTTTTTTGGATCGACCCGCAAAATCAGCTGCACGCGGGCCAGTACCGACTCAGAGAAGAAAGTCCAGAACTCGCAGTCCGACGCTTGCAGGCGCTCCATCAGCACCTGCTGGATTTTCTGCCGCACTTCGGTCGAATACACGTCACGCGGCACGTATGCCAGGCAGTAGCAGAAACGGCCATACGGGTCTTTGCGCAGGAACACGCGAATCTTGTTGCGCTCCTGGATTTGCACAATCGACATCACCGTGGTGAACAGCTCATCGACCGGGGTCTGAAACAGATCGTCGCGGGGCAGGACTTCGACCACCTGGGCCAGCTCCTTGCCAAGGTGAGCCTTGGGCTGGAAGCCGGAGCGGCGTTCGATCTCTGCAACTTTACGGCGAATATAAGGAATAACCCGCACGCTCTCGCCGTATACCGAAGAGGTATACAGACCCATGAAGCGGCATTCCTTGATCACCTTGCCGTCTGCATCGATTTGACGAATCGAGACATAGTCAGGGTAAGCCGGGCGATGCACACGGCTCGGGTGCGCAGCCTTGGCAAACGACAACAGGGTCGGTTCGCGCAGGTAGCTGACGGCGTAATCTTCAATGCGAAGGTCTTCGGCAGTCAGGCCGGCCCGCAACAGCTTGGTCAGACCGAGGAACGATTGCGGGTCATATTCGATATGACCGCCATCCGCCTCGTCACGTACCACAAACTCTTCATAGCCAAGGAAAGTGAAGTGGTTGCCCACCAGCCACTCCAGGAAGCTCTTGATCTCGGCTTTTTCATCGGCATCGACGACGTACTGGCAGTTGTCGATACCTGCCAGCAGCTCCTGGACCTTGGCTTTCATCGGCTCGAAGTCAGCCACGGCGACGCGCACTTCACCCAGAACCTGTTCCAGTTCCTTGCTCAGTACATTCAATTCAGCGGCATTGGAGCAACGATCGATTTCCAGGTACATCAGCGACTCTTGCGAGACGCCTTCGCCACTGGTGCCCTTGGGCAGAATTTCCAGCAGCTCGCCCTTGCTGCCGCGGCGAACGCTCAACACCGTGGTCTGCAGGGTGTGAATGCTGTAACCGCGACGGTTCAGTTCGGTACGGACCGAATCCACCAGAAACGGCAAATCGTGATGCAGTACTTCTACAGCGGTGTGGGTCGATTGCCAGCCATGACGCTCGTAATCGGGGTTATAGACCCGTACCTGAGGCTGCACCGGATCGAAACGTTCAAGCAGACGCCAGGCTGACAGCGTACAGCCGGCCAGGTCTGACATACGACGTTGCGTGAGTTCGTCCAGGGAAATGATGCCGAAGAATTGCTCGGCAAACAGGGCTACTTGTGGCAATGCCTGTTCACTGATGTGCTGGGCCAGAGCTGCTTGCAGTTGATGCTGGAAGTCGGCTTTGCTGGCTGCGGTGAAGAACGCCATCTGTGGTACTCCGCTTGGGCTTGTTATTGAGAGACGCGTCGCGTGCTATTCCCGCGTGGGAAGCTGCCAATACTGTGCAAGGGCATATCTTGGCAGTTTACCTTGAAAGCACAGCATGACAGGGAGGTGAAGCTGGCCGCGACCCGGGGGTCACATTCACGTTCCAGGATGGGTATCTACAAAAACGACTGCCGAATGAACAGGCTGTGCCTTTAGAGATAGCTATCACCCGCGCAGCTTAACGATTGAGCGGTCCAGCCTGCTTGCGATGCTGCGACATATTCGGTCATGGGGACGCATCCATATGACCTGATAACGAACAACCCTAGCATTGGCACAGGATAAATATTCCAAAAAGCACCTGAGTTTCCTTTACCCGCCTCAAAAATGACCGGCGGGAAGCAGTCTGAACTCTTTGACACATATTCAATGAGGCCAGCATAAATCTGTTCAGGCTGGCAAAATCAGCTTTTATCCAGCAGATACATGCGCCCAGAGCGCCAGGAATTCCCCATGCAAATCACCACCCCACTCCTCATGGCCAACCCGTGTGACGACGAAGAAGACAACATGGCCATGCTGTGTTGCCACAGCGAACAGGGCGAAATGTTCCTGATGACCCGCTATCCGGACGAAGACGAACTGGAAATCACTTTCGGCGACGTTGACGAACCTTCGGTTCTTGAAGGGGTTAAGGTCACCCTGAGCCCTACCCGCCTGCTGATTGAAGTCAGTGCGTCTGACGCTGATGCCCTCAATGGCGCCGATCATCTTGAGATTCTTCATACCGCAGACCCAAGCGACCTGGCCGAAATCGAAGAAACCCTGAAAAACATCCTTAAAGGCACCGGCACGTACGTCAGCGAACTGGGCTGAACAAGCCCCCCACAACAACTGCTTACCCCAGGTACTGTCGCCATGCGCCCGATCTTCGATGCTCACTGCCATATCATTGACAGTGCCTATCCGCTGATTCCGAACAACGGCTATACGCCCGAGTTTTTCAGTGTCGATGATTACCAAAAACGTACCCACGCCTTGGGCATCATCGGCGGGGCGGTGGTTTCGGGCTCTTTTCAGGGCTTCGATCAGACTTACCTGATTGCTGCACTCAAACGCCTTGGACCGGGGTTCGTGGGGGTCACGCAACTGCCTGCCAGCGTCACCGACTCCGAGCTTGAAACCCTGCACCAACAAGGTGTTCGCGCTTTGCGTTTCAATCTCAAGCGCGGCGGTTCCGAGCAGCTCGACCAGCTCGAATCAATGGCCAGACGGGTGCACGCCTGCGTGGGCTGGCATTGCGAGTTGTATATCGACTCTCGAGAACTGCCAGCCATTGAAAACCGGCTACTGCGCTTGCCGGCCCTGAGCATCGATCACCTGGGCCTGAGCCATGAAGGCTTGCCCAGCCTGCTGCGCCTGGACGGGCACGGTGTTCGAATCAAGGCTTGCGGTTTTGGCCGGGTGGATTTTGCGGTTCCCGGCGTACTGCAACAGATTCACAGCGCCAACCCCCATGCCCTGATGTTTGGCACAGACTTGCCGTCAACCCGCGCGCCCCGCCCGTTTGAAGATACCGATATCGTTCTGCTGATTGACGCCCTGGGCGAGGACGGCGCAGGCCGCGTCCTGTGGCAGAACGCCCGGGAGTTTTATTGCTTGAGCTAAACAGGGTGTTCAGCCACTGACACGAGAACAGCATGCGTAAGGATTACCTGGCTTTTTTCATTTCACTGTTTGTTTCGCGGCTTGCCGACCAGATTCTGTTATTTATCGTGCCGTTGATTGTGTTCCAGACCACCAACAGCGTGTCGTGGGCCGGGCTGGCGTTTTTTGTCGAGTCGTTGCCGCGCTATCTGTCATTCCCGGTGTGCGGGGCACTGTGTGACAAATACCCCCCGGTCCGCATCCTGCACATCAGCCAGATCTATCGCGCCGTGGCCTGCGTTATTGCCGTAGCGCTTTACACTGTGTTCGACGGGATTTACTGGGTAGTCATCCTTTCAGCACTTTGCGGGGTACTGACCACCCAGGGCGTCATGGCCCGGGAGGTTCTGATGCCGCATATCTTCAAGCACTACACCTACGGCAAAACCCTGTCCTACTCACAAATCGCCGACCAGAGCGGCCTGGTACTGGGGCCACTGGTTGCGGCATTGCTGCTCGAGTTCTGGGCATGGCACTGGGTAGTCATCGCGGTGGCCGGATTATTTGTCCTGGCCGATCTGGCGATGCTCTTCTGGCAACGCAATACCAACGTCAACCTGCCAACCTTCGAACAGCATCAGGACGTCTGGCTAAAGCCTCTGCGCATCGCCTTCAGGCATATCCGCCAATTGGCAGAGCTGAAAAAGATCATCGCTCTGGCAGTCGGCGTCAACCTGATAATCGGCGTCACCCTGGCCACCTCGGCGGCCATGGTCATCGGCCAATATGCGGCCGGCAAGCAGAGCTATGCAGGGCTGCAGGCCGCAGGCGCACTGGTGACCATTGCCATTTTGTTTTATCTCGCGCGCTCGACCCTGCCTCTAAAAGTACTGGGCAGCCTGTCCTACTGCATGATCGCCTGCGGCGCACTGATCACCGCCCTGAGCCCGAATATCTGGGTGTATACCCTGGGCTTTTTGCTGATTACCGGCTTCGACAAGATGTTCAATATCTACTTTCGCAGCGTTCGTCAGAAGGTCATTCCACCACAGGATTTTGGCAAAACCGTCGGCGTGGTGAGCCTGCTCAACAACCTGTCCCAACCGGTAGCCGGACTGCTGATTGCCCTGCTGGCAGCGCCGCTGGGCACGCAGACGGTAATCCTGTTGTTGAGCGGCCTGACCGCCTTGATTGGCGTCGCCGTGGTGGCGCTGGCCAGGCGCCTGTAAACCCGAGGCGCAGAGGACTTTGAATTCGCCTCCAGAGTCTGTTGCAGGGGCCAGGCGCACTCATGAGGGTCCAGCTGTAGAAATGGATGTTTATAAACCCGCGCAGATGAGCACCATTCTCAACAACCCGACGGATTTCGGATTTTTTCTTAATTTTCAGATTTTTCCTTAAAAAGCTCCCCCTGCGATTAGTCCCCGACCCCTGCAATGGATTAAAGTAACGGCCCCAGCCCCGGCGTAACTCTTGCGCCGTCGGTGTCCTTTTCAGGAACAGTCAACGATGGAACATCGTGAAGCGCTGCTTGCGCTGCGAACCTTTCTCTCAACGCAGATCCTCGGTCAGGAAAAACTCATTGACCGCCTGCTGATCGCGTTGCTGGCTGACGGCCACATGCTGGTCGAAGGTGCGCCCGGCCTTGCAAAAACCAAGGCCATCAAGGAGCTGGCTGAAGGCATTGAAGCGCAGTTCCATCGAATTCAGTTCACCCCCGACCTGCTGCCCGCCGATATCACCGGCACCGAGATCTATCGTCCCGAAACCGGCAGCTTCGTATTTCAGCAAGGTCCGATCTTTCACAACCTGGTGCTGGCGGACGAAATCAACCGCGCCCCGGCCAAGGTCCAGTCGGCCTTGCTTGAAGCCATGGCTGAGCGTCAGGTCAGCGTCGGGCGCAGTACATACGAACTGTCGCCGTTGTTTCTGGTGATGGCCACGCAAAACCCGATCGAGCAGGAAGGCACCTATCCGTTGCCCGAAGCCCAGCTCGACCGCTTCCTGATGCATGTCAAAATCGGCTTCCCCGACGCGGCCGTCGAACGCCGCATCCTGCAACAGGCCCGCGGTGAAGCACTCAACGGTGAAACCAAACCGGAGCGCCGGGTCAGCCAGCAAGCCATTTTCGCGGCACGCAAGGAAATACTCGGCCTGTACATGGCCGATGCGGTAGAGGAATACCTGGTGCAACTGGTCATGGCCACCCGCACGCCGGGCAAGTTCGACCCGGAAATGGCCGACTGGATCGCCTATGGTGCCAGCCCGCGCGGTTCTATTGCCCTGGACCGTTGTGCCCGGGCACACGCCTGGCTGGCCGGGCGCGACTTTGTCAGCCCTGAAGACATTCAGGCGGTGCTGTTTGACGTACTGCGCCATCGCATCATCCTGTCGTTCGAGGCTGAAGCCGCCGGCATCGACCAGGACCGCGTAGTGCAGCGCATCCTCGATGTCGTTGCCGTTGCCTGACGATGAACAACCCTCTGCCCGCCGAACCCGGCATTCGCGTCACCCTTGCCGAACTGATCGAGATGCGGCATCGGGTGCGCGAAGTGCAACTGTTCTCTTCCCCTGGCCAGCGCAGCCCGATGGCGGGCTTGCATCACTCGAAATTGCGCGGGCGCGGGGTGGATTTCGACCAGGTGCGGGTGTATCAGGCCGGTGACGATGTGCGCACCATCGACTGGCGCGTCACGGCCCGTACCCAGGAGCCGCACACCAAAATGTTCCATGAGGAGCGCGAACGGCCGATTTTCATCCTCGCAGAACAAAGCCGTCGACTGTTCTTTGGTTCGGGCCTGATGTTCAAGTCGGTGCTTGCGGCCCAGGCCGCCAGCCTTATCGGCTGGGCTGCACTGGGCCACAACGACCGGGTGGGCGGGCTGGTGTTCGGCGATCACGAACATTACGAAATCAAACCCCGGCGCAGTAAACAGAGCCTGCTGCAACTGCTTAACCGGCTGGTACGGGTCAACCAGTCACTGCACACCGAAGTACAGTCTGACCGTGACGCCCTGGGCATGGCGCTGATCCGTGCACGGGAGGTCCTTCGCCCAGGCAGTCTGGTGATTGTGATTTGCGATGAGCGCGCACTCACCGACGCCGCCGAACAACAACTGAGCCTGCTGGCGCGTCATTGCGACTTGATGCTGCTGCCGCTGTCCGACCCGCTGGACCACGCCCTGCCCGCTGCCGGGCTGTTGCGCTTTGCCGAGCGCGGCGCACAACTGGAGCTGGACACCCTCAATTACGACTTGCGTCAGGCCTATCGTGCCCAGGGCGAAGCACGCATTGCGCGCTGGGAGCTACTGGCGCAAAAATTGCGCGTGATGCTGATGCCGCTGAGCACGCAAAGTGAAATGATCGAGCAACTGCGTGAATACCTGAACGCCAAACGCCCCGGCAAACCGTTATGAAAGACCTTGAACAGCTGCAGCCCTTGATCCCGCCACCGCTGATCGGCTTTTGGCCGCCCGCGCCGGGCTGGTGGCTGTTGCTGATCCTGCTTGCGGCCCTGGGCTGGGGCCTGTGGTGGCTGCGCCGTTATCTGCCGGTCAAACGCCTGCCCCGCAGGGCCGAGCAACCTCTGGACCCGGTACGTCTGGCGGCGCTTGAAGAGCTTGCCGCTTTCCCCAAGCCCTACGATGGCGCCCCCGCCGGGGCCTGGCTGCAACAACTCAACGGCCTGCTCAAACGCCTGTGCCGCAACCACTACCCCTACAGCCAGAGCCACACCCTCAATGGCCGCAAATGGCTGGCGTTCCTCGACAACCGTTGCCCGGCTGCCGGCCTGACCCGCTGGATGGTATTGGTTGAAGGGGCCTACAAGCCCGAATGCAAGCTTGATGACAAGGCGATTGCCGGCCTCAATCAAGCGGTTGAAACCTGGATTCGCAAACATGTTTGAGTTCGCCTGGCCATGGCTCTTTGTCTTGCTGCCGCTGCCCTGGCTGATGCGCCTTGTGCTGCCCGCTGCCGACAGTGGCGAGGCCGCCCTCAAGGTCAGTTTTCTGGCGGACCTGGAAGAACTGGCCCGGCGCAAGGCCCGGGCGACGATGCCGTCAGGGCGCCAGCAAATTCCTTATGTGCTCCTGTGGCTGTTGCTGCTGACCGCAGCTGCACGCCCGCAATGGCTGGGCGAGCCACTGCCGATTGCTGCCAGCGGGCGGGATCTGCTGGTGGCGGTGGATGTATCCGGGTCGATGGACTTCCCGGACATGCAATGGCACGACGAAGACATCAGTCGCCTGGACCTGGTCAAAAGCCTGCTCGGCGACTTTCTCGAAAACCGCGAAGGCGACCGGGTCGGCCTGATTCTGTTCGGCAGTCAGGCCTATCTGCAAGCGCCATTGACCTTCGACCGCCACACCGTTCGCACCTGGCTCGATGAAGCGCGAATCGGCATCGCCGGTAAAAACACCGCCATCGGCGACGCCATTGGCCTTGCCCTGAAACGCTTGCGCCAGCGCCCGGCACAGAGTCGAGTGCTGATCCTGGTCACCGACGGGGCCAACAACGGCGGCCAGATCGACCCGCTGACCGCCGCACGCCTTGCCGCCGAGGAAGGCGTCAGAATCTACCCGATCGGGATAGGCGCCGACCCGGCTGAAAGCAGCGCCAAAGGCATGTTCAGCATCAACCCCGGGGTGGACCTGGACGAGCCCGCCCTGGAAGAAATCGCCAAAGTCACCGCAGGCCAGTACTTCCGTGCCCGCGACGGCAAGGAGCTGGCTGCGATCAAGGACACCCTTGACCGGCTGGAACCCGTCGCCCAGCAACCCACCCAGGCCCGCCCGGCACACGCGCTTTACAGCTGGCCACTGGCTGGCGCCCTCTTGCTCAGCGTGCTGCTAGTGATCCATGAACTGTGGCCCGGCAATCCGCTGCAGCGCTGGCTGAGCAAAAAACACTTTCTGCTACAGCATCCTGACTGGCGTTCAAGGCTCAAGCGCCTGCGCTTGCGGAGGCGCCGATGAGTACGCTCTGGCCCCACTGGTTCCGTCCCGAATGGCTGCTGCTGTTGCCACTGCTCGGCTGGCTGCTGTGGAAACTCTGGCATCGGCAAAAGCGCGCCGGACGCTGGCAGATGATCCTGCCAGTGGCCTTCCATCGCGTGCTGCTCAGCGGCGGCAACGGCCGCAACAGCAAGCTGCCCTGGGTCGCCCTTGGCCTCGCATGGCTGCTGGCCCTGCTGGCACTGCTCGGTCCAAGCTGGGAGCGGGTTGAACAGTCCACCCGCAAACCTGCCGACCCGCTGGTGGTGATGCTGCAACTGACGCCCGAAATGCTCGCTACCGACAAATCACCAAATCGGCTGGAGCAAGCACGCCACAAGCTCTACGACCTGCTGCAAAGCCGCAGCGATGCGCAAACCGCAATCATTGTCTACGCCGGCAGCGCCCATACCCTGGTGCCGCTGTCCGACGACCTGGCCACCAGCCGCAACCTGATCGAAGCGCTGAAGCCCTCAATCATGCCGCAACCGGGCCATCGCGCCGACCTGGCGGTGGACCAGGCCCTCAAGCTTCTGGATCAGGGGTCTCTGGGGCAAGGCCGTCTGCTGCTCATCACCTCCTCACTGAGCGAGCAAGAACAGCTGGGGATTGCCCAGCGATTAAACAGCCATACACCGCAGTTGCTGATCCTCGGTGTCGGCAGCCGTGATGGCGCGCCTGTGGTTGACGAAAACGGCCAGTTCCTCAAGGACGATCAGGGCGCCATCCTCATGCCGCGTCTCGACAGCCAGGGCTTGCGGGCATTCGCCCTCGAAGTTGACGGCAGCTACCGCCAGGCACGACTGGATGACAACGACCTGCGTGGCCTGGGCCTGCTCGATGGCCCCCGGCATGTGCGCAATAACGGCCAGACCCTGCGCCTGGACACCTGGGCCGATCAGGGTTACTGGCTGTTGCTGCCACTGTTGTTACTGGCCGCCTGTGCAGGCCGTCGTGGCTGGCTGCTGTGTTTACCGCTGCTTTTCATGTTGCCCCAGCCCGGCTACGCCATGAGCTTTACCGACCTGTGGCTGCGCCCGGACCAGCAGGGCCAGCGTTTGCTGGAGCAGAAAAAACCGCTGCAAGCTGTCGAACACTTCGAAGACTCGCAGTGGCAAGGCTACGCGTTGTATCAGGCGGGAGACTACGCGGCTGCGGCGCGGCGCTTTGCCGAGGCCAACACCGCCAGTGCCCACTTTAACCGCGGCAACGCGCTGGCCATGAGCGGTGAACTGGAAGCGGCTATCGACGCCTACGAGCAAGCCCTGGAGTTGCAGCCGGACTTGCAGGTGGCGGCACAGAACAAAACCCTGGTCGAGCAAGTGCTTGAACAAAAACGCGCCGAAGCCACGCCGCCGGACGACAAGACACCCGAGACCGCATCGCAGCCGCCCCCCACTCCCCCTGTCAGTTCCAGCAACAGCAGTGCCACGGGCGATGCGGCGCAGCAACAGGAAAACAGCTCGGCCACCGAGCCGGAGGCTGCGGGCAACAATAACGACTCGCTCGAACCGCCTCCCGCAGCCGATAATGCACGACCTGGCAACGAACCCGCGGACGGCCCCACCACGCCGCCGCCAGCCCCGACTTCAGATCATCTGGACGAGGAGCATCGCCAGGCACTGGAACAATGGCTCAGACAGATCCCCGATAACCCCAGCGAATTGTTGCGCAGAAAATTTTGGTACGAACAGCAGCAACATCAGGACTCGCCTCAATGAACCGCATTTGCGCCCTGCTTCTTTTGCTCTGCTGCTGGACCTTGCCAGCCCACGCGCTCGGGCTGGTTGCCAGTGTTGACCGCAATCAGCTCAACTCCGGCGAAACCGTCGAGCTGACGCTTGAGTCAAACGACGCCACCCTGTTCGGCAAGCCGGACCTGACGCCGCTTCAGGCACTGTTCGAAGTACGGGGGACGCGCCAGGTCAACCAGTTCACCAACCTCAACGACGAGAACAAGGCCAACACCCGCTGGATTATCACCTTGCAGCCAAAACGCACCGGCAGCGTGATCATTCCACCCCTGCAAGTCGGCGCCTATCACAGCCTGCCCATCAGCCTGACGGTGACGCAAAGCACCAGCAGCGACAACGAACTGGCCCCGGTATTTATCGAAACCAGCCTCGACCAGCCAGACGTTTACGTACAGGCCCAGGCGATATTGACCTTGCGCATTTATCACTCGGTCGCGCTGTACGACGACAGCAGCCTGACCCCCTTGCACCTGACTGACGCCATTGTCGAGCAACTGGGCGAATCGCGGACCTACGAGAAGTTGATCAACGGTGTTCGCCACGGCGTGATTGAACTGCGCTACGGCATTTACCCGCAAAAAAGCGGCGAGCTGGTCATCCCGGCCCAGACCTTCAGCGCCACCCTGGTGGACAGCCAGCAAGCCACGGCCCCTGCCCCGCTGGGCCCCAAGCCCGGAAAACTGGTACACGTGACGTCCACGGACATCCCGCTGACAGTCAAACCCAAGCCTGCCGACTACCCGGTGAGCTCCCCCTGGCTCCCGGCGCGCAGCCTGAGTGTCAGCGAGTCCTGGAACCCCGAGCCGGACCACTGCCAGGTCGGCGACTCACTGACCCGCACCCTCACCCTCAAGGCTGAAGGTCTGTCCAGCGCCCAGATTCCCCCGCTGCCCGCCACGGACGTCAGCGGATTGCGCCGTTACCCCGACCTGCCGCAGCTGAGCAACCAGATCACCGAAAACGGCCTGGTGGGTACTCGCGAAGAACGCGAGGCGCTGGTTCCGGCCCGGGTAGGCCAGGTAGAACTGCCTGCTGTCGAAGTGGTCTGGTGGAACACCCATGAAGACCGTCTGGAACGCAGCTACCTGCCGGCCCGCACCCTGCAGGTGGCCGCCAACCCGAACATGACGGTCGACACCCCCGTGGGTAACATCCCCGCGACTTTGAATACCGACTCGACGTTGTGGCTGTGGCAACTGAGCACCTTGATCCTCGCCTGCTCGACCCTGGCCGGTTTCGGCCTGTGGTGGCGCGCGCGCTGGCAGCCGGCCATTTTGCGGGCCGCGCAAACCGGCCCCAGCCCCCGCACCCTGCTCGATGATCTCAAGCGTGCCTGCCTGGCCAACGACCCGCAGGCCACCCGCCAGGCACTGGATGCCTGGGCCCGGCAACAACCGGAAACCCTGGCCGAGATGGCTGCGCGCTTTGTATTGCTGTCCGATGCCCTGGATGGCCTCAATGGCGCGCTCTACAGCGAAACCGGCCAGCACTGGCAAGGCGAAGAGCTGTGGAAAGCCATTCGCAGCATCCCTGCCGCCGAGCGCGAGCAAGATGCGGGCAGCGAACCCAGCAGCCTGCCACCGCTGTACCCCAAATAATTTCAAGGCAACCCCGCGCCGACCTGTGCGCCCGGGTTGCTGTCGCGTCCGGCCCATGTCGGACGAAGCCCATTTTTTACGGACTCTGTCATGCGCCTGTTTCACACTTCCGACTGGCACCTGGGGCAAAACCTCCACGGCCAGGAACGCGACTTCGAACACGCTTGCTTTCTGAGCTGGCTATTGGACCGGCTGGGTGAGCAGCAGCCGGACGTGCTGCTGATTGCCGGTGACATCTTCGACACCGTCAACCCGCCGGTCAAAGCCCAGGAACGGCTCTACGACTTTATCGTCAGCGCCCACGAGCAACAGCCCAAGCTGACGATCGTCATGATTGCCGGCAACCACGACTCCGGTTCGCGGATCGAGTTGCCGGCACCCTTGATGCGCCGCCTGCGCACCCACGCGCTGGGCCGGGTGCTGTGGCTCGATGACGGCCAGCTGGATGCAGAACGCCTGCTGATCCCGCTGCCCGATGCGTCTGGTGAAGTGGCCGCCTGGTGTCTGGCGCTGCCGTTTCTGCGACCCGCCGAAGTCACTGGCGCGCAGTTGGGCGACGACTACCTGCGCGGCATCGGCCAGGTCCATGAATGGCTGATCGCTGCGGCCAACGCCAGACGCAAGCCCGGCCAGGCCCTGATCGCCATCAGCCACGCGCACATGGCCGGCGGTTCAGTCTCGGAAGACTCCGAGCGCAGCCTGATCATCGGCAACGCCGAAGCCCTGCCCGCCAGCCTGTTTGGTCCAAGCATCAGCTATGTGGCGCTGGGGCATTTGCACAAGCCACAGCGCGTCAACAGTGAAGAGCGCATTCGTTACTGCGGTTCACCGATCCCGCTGTCGTTCTCGGAAATCGGCTACCAGCATCAGATCCTCGATGTGCAGCTCGATGGCGAAACCCTGGTCAGCGTTGAACCGCTACTGATCCCGCGCGCGGTCAACCTGCGACGCGTAGGCCCGGCACCGTTGGCACAAATCCTCAGCCAGCTGGCCGAACTTCCCGACATCGACTTGCTGGCCGACGCCCTGCGCCAGCCCTGGCTCGAAGTGCGGGTAACGCTCGACGAGCCGCAGCCAGACTTGCGCCAGCAGATTGAAACCGCACTACAGGGCAAATCGGTGCGCCTGGTGCGCATCGCTGCCGAATACGCCGGCAGTGGCAAGCGCAGCGAAGATGAAGACAGCGCGCGCCTGATCGAACTCGATCAACTGACCCCCCAGGAACTGTTCAGCCGTGCCTGGCAAGAGACCTACGCCAGTGAAGCCGACGAGCAAACCCTCAAGGACTTTGCGCAGTTGCTGCAAGAAGTACAGCTGGAAGGTGAACAGCCATGAAAATCCTCGCCATCCGCCTGAAAAACCTCGCCTCGCTGGCTGGTCCTTTTGAACTGGACTTCACCGCCGAGCCCCTGGCCAGTGCCGGGCTGTTTGCGATAACCGGCCCCACCGGAGCCGGTAAAAGCACCCTGCTCGACGCCTTGTGCCTGGCGCTGTTTGGTGCCGTACCGCGCCTGAGCAACACCGGGCGCGATGCCAAGGTCCCGGATGCCGATGGCGAAGTGGCCACCGGCGACCCTCGTACCCTGCTGCGTCGGGGTACCGGCGAAGGCTATGCCGAAGTTGACTTTGTCGGCATCGACGGCCGCCGTTACCGGGCCCGCTGGGAAGCCAATCGCGCCCGTGAGAAAGCCACCGGCAAGCTGCAGGCCAGCCGCCAAAGCCTGCGCGACCTGGACAGCGACCAATTGCTGGCCAGCCAGAAAGGCGATTACAAAGTGCAGCTGGAAGCGCGCCTGGGGCTCAACTTCGAGCAGTTCACCCGCGCCGTGATGCTGGCCCAGAGCGAATTCAGTGCCTTTCTCAAAGCCGACGACAACGAGCGCAGCGAGCTGCTGGAAAAACTCACCGACACCGCGCTCTATACCCGCCTGGGCAAGCGCGCCTTCGACAAGGCTAAAGAAGCCCGCGACATCCACAAGCAACTGCAGGATCAGGCGGTGGGCGTTACCCCGCTTGCGCCGCAACAACGCGCCGAGCTGGACCAGCACTACAACGAGGCCCGGCAACAGCTGACTAATCGCCAAATCCAGCTCAAACAGCTGGAGCAACAACACACCTGGCTTAAAACCCTGCGCGAGCTGCAAGAGCAACAGCTCAGCGCCGCCGAGCAACTGCAACACGCCCAAACCCGGTGGGACAGCCAGGCCGACCAGCGCCACAGCCTCAACCTGCTGGAGCAATTGGCGCCCCAACGCCATCAATTTGCCCGGCTGGCCGAACTGGATGCCCAGTCAAGCCCGCTGGCCGAACAGATCAGTGCCCACCTTCGCCAGCAAAGCGTGCTCGGCGAACAACAAACCCGGCTGCAGCAGGCCCTGCAAACCGCCCGGCTGGCGGCCACCCAAGCCCAGACCGGGCAACGTGAATCCGCGCCACTGGTACAGCAGGCGCACCTGGCCCATGCCAACCTGGACCGCCTGACCCAGACCCTCAGTGACCAGCAAGCGCTGGCCCGGCAGGCTCAACAGGCCTGTGCCGAGGGTCAGCAAGCCCTGAACCAGATGAATGAGCGCCAGCAACAAGGCGCCGAACGCCTTGAGCACATAGCCCGCCAACTGGAGCAAAGCACTGACCAGGCCCCCCTGGCCAATGCCTGGGACGCCTATCGCCCACGGTTGCAGCAACTGGTTCGACTGAGCAACACCCTGAGCACCGGACACAAGGAACTACCCGCCCTCGAACAAAGGGCCGAACGGGCTGCCCGGGAACTGAACGAGCTGCGCAACACCCTGGAAATACTGTTCCAGGAAGCCGAAGCAGAGCCACAGGCGGTCAACGAGCAAATCCAGACCCTGGGTAGCCTGCTCACTGATAACCGTCAGCAACAGCGCGCGTTTGAAGACTTGCAGCGCCTGTGCAGCAGCCAGCTCGCACTGGATGCCCGCCTGCAGGCGGTACAACTCAAGCTGCAGACTCTGCTGACCGAACGCGAACAGTTGATCGCACAAGGCACCGCGACCAAAAAACAATTCGAGTCTGCCGAGCAAGCCCTGCTGGTCACCCAACAGCTGCTCGAACGTCAGCGACTGGCCCGCAGCGCCAGCGTCGAAGAGCTGCGCGCCCAGCTGCAAGACGATCAGCCGTGCCCGGTCTGCGGCAGCCATGAGCACCCCTATCACCAGCCAGAAGCGCTGTTGCAGAGCCTCTCGCGCTTTGACGAGGAAGAAGAGGCCAACGCCCGCAAGGTGGTCGACGGCCTCAAGGAAACCTTGATTCAGTTGCGTGAAAAAGTGGGCGGGGTCAATGCCCAGCACCGCGAGTTTGTGCAGCAACACCAGCAAATTCTCGATGAACAACAGAGCCTGGCTCCGAGCCTTGAGGCCCATGCACTGTATCCACAATGGCTGGCACAAGACCCGGCCAGGCGCGAACAGTGGCTGAGCCAGCGCCTGAGCGGGCTGCAACACAGCATCAATCAGGATCAACAGCGCCAGAACACCCTGCTCGCCCTGCAAAAAGAAGCGGCGCAGTTACAGGGGCAGGTGCAGCGCAGTCACGAAGCCAGTCAGGTTGCCGCGCAACAACTGGCCGAACAACGCCTGCACCTTAATGCCGATAACCAGCGGCTGGCAGATGAGCTGGCGCAATTCGCCAACCTGCTGCCAGCGGTGACTCTCGCGGCGCTGCGTGATAACGCATCAGCCTGTTTTATGGCGCTTGACCAGCAAGTGGCGGATCGCCTGGCGCAGCTGGATCAACAGCGCGATGAACAATCGGAACAGACTGAACGGGCGAGCAAAATCGAGCGGGCGCAGTATCAGCAAGCCAACATCACTAAAGAGCTCGAAACCCTGCAACGCAGCGTGCTCGAACTGACCGCGCAACAGCAGACAGGCCAGCAGGCCCTCACCGACTTGCTCGGCGATTACGCCAGCGCGCAACGGTGGCAGCACAGTCTGGAGCAGGCAGTGGAACAGGCCCGCGTGGCCCAGACCGAAGCCGAACAGGCCTTGCAAGCCAGTGCCAACCAGTTGCTGCAACTGGCAGCCGAACTCAAGGCACAGCAGGAGCGCCAGCACGGGCTGCAACAGGAACACGCCAGCCTCAGCGCTCAGGTTGCGCAATGGCGCGCGCAGCACAGCGAACTGGATGACAGCCGTTTGCAGCAGTTGCTGAGCATTGACCAAGCACAACTGCGCGAATTGCGCGTGCAATTGCAAAACAGCGAAAAAGCAGTCGAGCAAGCCCGCGTCCTGCTGCAGGAGCGCGAGCAACGCCTGAACCAGCATCAGGCCCAGGCCAATGGCAACCTTGACGCCCAGGCGCTGGACAGCGCCTTGAATGAACTGCACAGCCTGATAAACGCCAGCGAGCAGCAATCTGCCGAATTGCGCGCCCGGCAAGCCGAAGATCAACGCCGCCAGGAAGCCAATCAGGCACTGGCACAACGTATCAGCCAGGCCTACGACGAATGGCAGCGCTGGGCGCGGCTCAATGCGCTGATCGGCTCAGCCACCGGCGACACCTTCCGCAAAATCGCCCAGGCCTACAACCTCGACCTGCTGGTGCATCACGCCAATGCGCAACTGCGCCAACTGGTGCGCCGTTATCGCCTCAAACGCGGCGGCAGCATGCTCGGCCTGTTGGTGATGGACACCGAAATGGGCGACGAACTGCGCTCAGTGCATTCCCTGTCCGGCGGTGAAACCTTCCTCGTATCGCTGGCCCTGGCATTGGGTCTGGCGTCGATGGCCTCCAGCACGCTGAAAATCGAATCGCTGTTTATCGACGAAGGCTTCGGCAGCCTCGACCCCGAGTCACTGCAACTGGCGATGGATGCACTGGATGGCCTGCAGGCCCAGGGCCGCAAAGTCGGGGTGATCTCCCATGTCCAGGAAATGCACGAGCGCATACCGGTACAGATCCAGGTACGTCGTCAAGGCAACGGCCTGAGCACCGTGGAGGTCAAATGACCCTGCTCTATTCCTTCCGCCGCTGCCCCTATGCCATGCGGGCGCGCATGGCATTGCACTACAGCGGCGTGCCGGTTTCGATTGTGGAAGTCAGCCTCAAGGCCAAACCGTCCGGGTTGCTGGCAGCGTCGCCAAAAGGCACGGTGCCAGTGCTGGTGTGTAGCGATGGCCGGGTGATCGAACAAAGCCTGGACATCATGCACTGGGCGCTGGATCAGCATGACCCGGACCATTGGCGGCAAGGGATCTGCGGGCCGTTGATTGAAGAAAACGACACCCGCTTCAAGGCCAGTCTGGATCGCTACAAATACGCCAACCGTTATCCCGAGTACCCGATGGAGCACTATCGGGCCATGGGGGAGACGTTCTTGCAGCGGCTGGAAGATGTGCTGGAACAGACACCCTACCTGGCAGGGCCGAACCTGAGCCTGGCGGACGTGGCCCTGGCGCCATTTGTGCGCCAGTTCGCCCACGTCGACCGCGACTGGTTCGAGCAGGCTCCCTACCCGCGCCTGAGAGCCTGGCTGGAGCGGTTTTTGGCAAGCGAGTTATTCACATCAATCATGACCAAATCCTGAACCCCAAACCTGTAGGAGCGAGCTTGCCTCGCGAGCTTTTCCAGGATCAAAAGCTCGCGAGGCAAGCTCGCTCCTACAGGGGGCCCCAGTGTCTCAGTCCTTGGCGCGCAGCATGCTTTGCAGCACCCCGTCCCGGCGTATCCAGCCATGGAACAGCGCCGCTGCCAGATGCAGCAGTACGGTAAAAAACAACAGATACGCCAAGTAGGTATGGGCCTTGCGCAAAAAGGCAAAGGTACTGGGGTTGGCCGGCAATATCCCAGGCAGTTGCAATGAACTGCTGAGCATCACCGGATCGCCCGCTGCCGAAATCATTGCCCAGCCCACAATCGGCAGGCAGAACATCAATCCGTACAGCAGCACATGGGACAGCCTGGCCGCCAATACCTGAACCGCCGGCAAATCCGCCGGTAACGCTGGCTGACGGGTGCTAAAGCGCACAAACAGGCGCACGACCACCAGCAGCAATATCGCAATGCCCAAAGGCTTGTGCAGATTCAACAGCCACTCATGACGCTCGGACACCGATGCCGCCATGCCCGCCCCGATAAACAACATGGCGATAATCATCACCGCCATCAGCCAGTGCAGCCAACGCGCCACGGGAGCGAAGTGTGAGGTAGGGGCGCTCATGGCCGTTTCTCCTGAGATAGCTGATCGACTTCACTGGTGCGCCGCAGATACGAACTGGCATAGGCCGCCGAACGCGCCGCCAGCAACGGGTCATCCGAGCCTTCAATCCCGCTGGGCAGTATCAGCGGGTCATAGTTAATGTCGCGGCACTCACCCGAGTTCTGTTGCTCGGCCTGTAGCAACACCAGCGTGCCGGCGTTGATCACTTTGCGCCCGGCAGGCCAGGCCTTGCTGGCGTCATTGACCGGGTCTCCGGCCTCGGCCAGGGTCAGGTTGAACTGCCATTTCAGCGGCCCTGCGGCCAGGCGCCGGGTCAGGTCCTGCTCCAGATAGTCCGCATTATCGGGCGCAGTGGCACCCGGGGCGTCCTGGCCTTGCGGTACCACGCCCCAGCGCACGGCCTGACGTTGCCCGGCCCCATTAACCAAATAAAAGGCGTTGATGCCGTTGTAGCTTTCAGTGGCGAAGCTGGCAGAAGGCTTCGCGGTTTTGACCCACTGCAGGAACGGTGCGGTTTCAGGGTGCGCCGCAAAAAAACCAGGCATGGCACCCGGCTTGGGCTTGCCCGTTGCCGGATCCGGCGCGCCGGCTTGCAACATCTGGTAGAACGCCTCGGGGGTGCCCACTGCAAACACCGGCATGCTGTTCATGCCGGTACGCCACTGCTGGCCGTTGGCTTCAGTGAAGCGCAAAGCCAGGCTGCGGATCGGCACGCTGCTGTCGGGGGCGTACGGGTTGCCGCTGGGCAAGGCAAAGCGCCCCACCACCGGCGTGCGTCCCGTCTCGAAAACCTGGGCTCTGGACAAGCCATGGGCGTTGCCGCTGCTCTCGAAATACCCCACCACACAGATGCCCTTGGCATGGTTGCGTCGATACCCTGCAAACACACCATTATTGTGCTCCAGGGCCTTCACCAGGGTTTTAGGGCGCAGACGTTGCGAATCCAGCGTACCGTTGACGTAATAAAACGCCCCGGCAATAACGGCCACCACCACACCTATCCCCGCCAGGCGCAGCATCACACTGACGGGGCGCAGCGGTGGTTTGCCAGGCCCCACGGGCGGCAATTGATCTACCATAAAAAACTCCAGGGCCACGGGGCCGTCAAGGTGCATTGCCTATGAGACGAAGGCCGGACAGGCTTATTCCCGCAGTAGAGGATAATTTTTCAGGGATTTATTTTTGCGCCTCGGGAATAACCCTCAATCCTAGTCGTCTACTGGGCTCTAACCCCGACTAACAGACCAACGCCTTGCAGGTGCCCATGCCACCCTTTGACGAGCAACTGCGCGAGCTCATCCCGCGCCTCAGGCGATTTGCACTGTCGCTGACGCGCCACTCCAGCAATGCCGACGATCTGGTGCAAATCTGTCTGGAGCGGGCACTGGGCAGTGTTGCCAGCAAACGTCCTGACGGCGATTTGCGGGCCTGGCTGTTCACTATTTTGTATCGCCAGTTTGTCGACAGCCATCGGCGTTCGCGGCGCTATGCCCGCATGCTCGAATTTTTTACCGGGCGCGATGACACACAGCCCTCTACCGAACGCACGGTCATCGCGCAGTCGACGTTACAGGCATTCGAACGCCTGAGCACCGAGCAACGCGCCCTGCTGCTGTGGGTCTCGGTCGAGGGGTTGAGTTACCAGCAAGTGGCCGACATTCTTGAGGTGCCGATTGGCACCGTGATGTCGCGCCTGTCACGCGCACGCCAGGCCTTGCGCCAACTCAGCGAAGGCGAAATCACCCGCCCTGCCCTGCGGAGACTGAAATGATCACCACCCCGCCCAGTGAGCGCGACCTGCACGCTTATGTCGATTACGCGCTCAGCGAGGCTGAACGCCATCAAGTTGAGCAGTACCTGCAGGCCAACCCTGAAGTCGCCGCCCGGGTGCAAGCCTGGCAGCGCGATGCACAGGCGCTGCGTACCGCCCTGCAGCAAAGCCTGCAGCAGCCGGACAATCCGGCACTCGACCCCGGCGCCATACGCCAGCGTCGGCGCCAGCAGTCACGTCGCCACTGGGCCACGGCTGCGGTGCTGTTGATCGCCGTCAGCGTCGGTGGTCTCGGCGGCTGGCAGGCCAGGCAAATCATTCAGCCTTCCAGTAGCTTGCCCATGGCCGATGCACTGGCGGCACACCGCATGTTTGCGCAACAGGGGTTTCTGCCTGCCGACTACAACGTGCAACAAAGCCATGACATTCAGGGCTGGCTGGACGGGTATTTCAATCAGGCCCAACGCTTGCCGGATTTAGCCGGTTCGGGGTTCAGGCCAGTCAGCGGCCGGTTGCTCACCACCGATCAGGGCGGTGCCGCGATGGTGCTGTACGAAAACGGCCAGGGACAACAAATCAGCTTCTACATCCGCCCGCCCGGCCCGCACAACAACCTGCTGCCACGGGGCAGTCGGCGCGATGGAGATTTAGAGGCTCAATACTGGTCCGGCCCTGGCTACAACTACGCCATGGTCGGTACGGTCGACGGCCAAACGGCAAAATTGCTAGAGACAGGACACAACCTTTAGGAGCGAGCTTGCTCGCGAGCTGTTCCCGGCAAAGCTGAAGAGCTCGCGAGCAAGCTCGCTCCTACAGGGGGGCAGGTCTTTTCAGGATTGGGTTTTATGGTCCAGGGCGGCATAGAAGTTGGCGCTTTGCTGCAGGTATTTCTGGGTATAGCTGGGGGATTTTTTGTCGCTGATGAGCACGCTGGCGTTGGCAGGCAGGGCTACGGTGGCAGAGATGGCGGAAGCAGCAATCACGGAGAAAAGATTGAAATTCATGGCGGTAACCCTCGACGATTCAGTTGGCTTGCTTGCCTTTTCAGGCCGTGAAGCCAACTTAACGCCAAGGGTCATCGCACAGAAATTCATTGCAGCACTAGCCTCTATCAGCGCGATTAATAGAGGGCTGCAAGCCTGTGTTTACGGGCGATTGATGAACTTCAGATCTGAAGGCGCATCCATGGCCAGGGTTTGCAGGGTTTTACCCAGCTTGCCGGTCTGCGGGTCGCGCTCCAGCACCACGATGGCATTGCTCATCTGGTTGGCGATCAACAGGAACTTGCCGTTGGGGCTCAGGGCAAACTCGCGAGGATGATCACCCTCAACCGAACGACGTTGAATTTCGGTCAACTCACCGTTCGCCGGATTGATCGCAAACACCAGGATTTCATTGGCCTTGCCGCGATTGCTCACGTAAAGAAACTTGCCATCGGGCGAAGCATGCACAGCACCTGCGGCACGGTTTTGTGCTGGCTGGCCGTAGGCCAGTTCCAGCGCCTGGCGCTGCTTGAGCTGGCCGTCGGCATAGTCGAACACAAATACCTGGGCACTCATTTCAGTGGTCAGGTACGCGTGTTTGCCGTCCTTGGAGAACAACAAGTGACGCGGACCACTGCCCGCTGGCAATTGGACGTAGGCCGGATCGGCAGCCACCAAAGGATGCTCGGGGTTGGCAGCCGGATCGTACTTATAGACAAAAATCTTGTCGGCCCCCAGGTCACTGGCGAAGACAAACTTGCCGTCCGGTGAAGACACCACCGAATGCACATGAGCCGACATCTGGCGCTCAGGGTTTACCCGGCTGGACGGGTGGCTGCTCATCTGGGTCACAGGTTGCAACTCGCCCTGGGCGTTTATCGGCACCACGGCCAGGCTGCCGCCCGGTTCGGCGTGCACACCATAGTTGGCGACAAACAGGTAGCGCTCGTCGCCGCTAAGGCTGGAATGGGTCGGCTCTTCGCCCAGGGTTTTGACCTGGTTGACCAGGCTCAACTGGTTGGTTTTCGGGTCGATCGACAGGCTGCTGACACGCCCCACCACATCGGCCTGGCCCTGTCCGTTCTCATTGACCACAAACAGGCGGCGCTGGTCACGGGACAAGGTCAGCCACGAAGGGTTGGCGGCCTTGAACACTTGCAACGGCTCGGGTGTGAGCCGCCCGCTCTGACTGTCGAACTGTAAACGGTAAATGCCCTGGCTCTTGCCCTGGGTATAGGAACCCACCAGCAACTCGACCTCAGACCCGAAAGCCGCCTGTGCCGACATAGCGCCAATGCTTGAAGCCATCAACAAGGGTAACCATTTAAACTTCATCAACCACCTCAGTGTCATCGTCGTCATTGCTCGCGCTAAATGCGCTGAGGCAAACCAGGCGGTGCTCACCCGAGTCGCCGGTAAGGGTCCAGCTTTTCAACGCTTCGTCAAACACGGCTGCATCCAGCTGTGCGAGGGTGAAGCTCCAACGTTTTTCGGCACGACCATCCATGCACTTGATGAGCAACTGCACATCGTCCAGAGAAAAATCCCAGGCATGCAGCCCGTCAATTTCCAGCATGTCACTGGTTTCAAGGGCTGCACGCAAGGTCTGGTTTGAATCGCTCATTAATCATTCACCTGTTTGAAAGGCGTAATGATAGGTCAAACCTGCGCACTAACCCACGGATGAATAACTCTGCCGGCTGATTAATGACCGGTGACAGGACGTGCACAGGTCGCAAATTCATCGGATTCAAGCGCATGTTTGCGCTCCAGAGTGCGATACACCACCACCGTCAGAAACAGCCCGAACACCATCACCCCCGACAGGAAGTACAGGCCCGAGGCCAGGTTGCCGGTGTATTCCTTGAGCGCACCGATCACGAACGGACCGATATAGCCGCCCAGGTTGCCCACCGAGTTGATCAGGGCAATCCCGGCGGCGGCACTGGCACCGGCAAAGAAGCGCCCGGGCAATGTCCAGAAAATCGCCGTGCAGGAGAATAACGAGAAAGCCACCAGGCACAGGGCTCCCAGTTGCAGCACCGGCACCGTCAACCATGCACTCAGGAACAGGCCGATCGCGCCCAGTACATAAAGGCCGCCCAGGTGGCCATAACGATCATTCAGGCGATCGGAACTGCGGGGGATTATCAGCAGGCCGATGATGCCGAAGATGTAGGGCACCGAGGACACGAAGCCGGTTGTCAGATCGCTGCCACCAAACTGCTTGATCAGCGTCGGCAGCCACAGGCCCAGGCCGTAGATGCTCAGGGTGACCGGTAGATAGAACAGCGCCAGCAGCAACACCCGCTTGTCTTTCAAAGCATGCAGCGGATTGCCGTGGCGGGTCTGGCCGTATTGCTGCAAGTCTTTTTCCAGCTCGCCGGCCAGCCACTCTTTCTCGTCGCGGGTCATCCATTTGACCTGTTGCGGGCCATCCGGCAAGTAGCGCAGCACCGGCCAGGTCAGCAGGATTGCCGGCAGGCCGATAACGATGAACAGCCACTGCCAGCCATACAGCCCCAGCACTCCGTCCATGCCCAGCAGGCCGCCGGACACCGGGCCGGTGATCATCATGGCGATGGGTTGCGAGAGAATGAACAGGCCCAGGATCTTGCCGCGGTGGCGAACTGGAAACCATTGGGTGATGTAGTACAGGACACCCGGGAAGAAGCCCGCCTCTGCAACGCCGAGCAAAAAGCGCATCACGTAGAAACTGTGCGGCCCCTGGACAAAGGCCATGCCGATGGTAATCGCGCCCCAGGTCAGCATGATCCGGGCAAACCAGCGCCTTGCGCCGAAACGCTCCAGCATCAGGTTGCTGGGGATCTCCATCAAGAAGTAACCGATAAAGAACAGCCCCGCACCCAGGCCGTAGGCCGCATCGCCAATGCCGATGTCTGCGCCCATATGCAACTTGGCGAAGCCCACGGCAGAGCGGTCTAAATAGGCAATCAGGTACAGCAGGATCAGAAACGGAATAAGTTTCAGCGTAATGCGACGAATAAGCCCGGATTCCTGGCTCATATGACGGTCTCCCATTGTTTTTGTTATGGAACCTCTGGAGTGGCCTCAGGCGGAAGAACGCCAGGAACAGCTCTCAGTTGAAGCGGACTATATAGTAATACTATTTACCCAACAACACTTCCAAAGCGCCTAGTTTGAGGATAACTTAGACCATCAAAAACTAATTAGTCATACAATAAGAGAGACCGCAATGTCTGACAAAACCCCTCCACTGCGTTCCGCCCAATGGTTTGGCAGCGCAGATAAAAACGGTTTCATGTACCGCAGCTGGATGAAGAATCAGGGCATCGCCGACCACCAGTTTCAGGGCAAGCCCATCATCGGCATCTGCAATACCTGGTCAGAGCTGACCCCGTGCAACGCCCACTTCCGCACTATTGCCGAACACGTAAAACGCGGCGTGATCGAGGCTGGCGGCTTCCCGGTTGAATTCCCGGTGTTTTCCAACGGCGAGTCGAACCTGCGCCCTACCGCCATGCTCACCCGCAACCTGGCCAGCATGGACGTGGAAGAAGCGATTCGCGGTAATCCGATTGATGGCGTGGTGCTGCTGACCGGGTGCGACAAAACCACCCCGGCCCTGTTGATGGGCGCAGCCAGTTGCGATGTGCCGGCCATCGTGGTGACCGGCGGGCCGATGCTCAATGGCAAGCACAAGGGCAAAGACATCGGCGCCGGCACCATCGTCTGGCAAATGCACGAGTCCTATAAGGCCGGCAACATCAGCCTTGACGAGTTCCTTTCCGCGGAAGCCGGCATGTCGCGCTCGGCAGGCACCTGCAACACCATGGGCACCGCCTCCACCATGGCCTGCATGGCTGAAGCCCTGGGCACGTCGTTGCCGCACAACGCCGCGATCCCGGCAGTGGATTCACGGCGCTATGTACTGGCGCACATGTCCGGCATGCGCGCCGTCGAAATGGTTCGCGAAGACTTGCGCCTGTCTAAAGTGCTGACCAAAGAAGCCTTTGAGAATGCGATTCGGGTCAACGCCGCCATTGGTGGCTCGACTAACGCAGTGATCCACCTTAAAGCCATCGCCGGGCGCATTGGCGTCGATCTGGAGCTGGACGACTGGACCCGCATCGGCCGCGGTACCCCGACCCTGGTAGACCTGCAGCCTTCCGGGCGGTTTTTGATGGAAGAGTTCTACTACGCGGGGGGCCTGCCTGCGGTCCTGCGTCGACTGGGGGAAAACAACCTGATCCCGCACCCCGATGCCCTGACCGTCAATGGCAAAAGCCTGTGGGAAAACGTTAAAAACTCGCCGATCTATGGCGACGACGAAGTCATCCGTGCCATTGAAAACCCGCTGGTGGCTGACGGCGGTATCTGTGTGCTGCGCGGCAATCTGGCGCCACTGGGCGCCGTACTCAAGCCATCGGCGGCAACCCCTGCGCTGATGAAGCATCGCGGCCAGGCCGTGGTGTTCGAGAACTTCGACATGTACAAGGCGCGCATTAACGACCCGGATCTGCAGGTGACTGCCGAGTCGATTCTGGTGATGAAAAACTGCGGTCCCAAAGGTTATCCGGGCATGGCCGAAGTCGGCAATATGGGCTTGCCGGCCAAGCTGCTGGCCCAGGGCGTGACCGACATGGTGCGCATCTCCGATGCCCGCATGAGCGGCACCGCTTATGGCACCGTGGTCTTGCATGTGGCCCCGGAAGCTGCAGCCGGTGGACCGTTGGCGGCGGTACAGGAAGGCGACTGGATCGAGCTCGACTGCGCCAGCGGGCGCTTGCATCTGGACATCAGCGATGCCGAACTGGCGGCACGCCTGGCCGATATTGCACCGCCACAAAAATTGCTGATTGGTGGCTATCGCCAGCTCTATATCGACCACGTCATGCAGGCCGATCAAGGCTGCGATTTTGACTTCCTGGTAGGTTGCCGCGGTTCAGAAGTGCCGCGCCACTCGCACTAAGCCCTGTAGGAGCGAGCTTGCTCGCAAGCTCTTCAACGCGCCAGAGAAAAGCTCGCGAGCAAGCTCGCTCCTACAGCTTGTTCGACAGGTTTTGTGCCACTTACAAAACCCCTCCCTGCTATGATCGGCGCTTTCCAGCCACAGGACCGACCCGCTCCCAATGGATTACCGTCAGCCTTCCGAGCGCAAAAGCATGCACGCGCGCATCGTTCAGGAACTCGGCATGCAGATTGTTTCCGGACGTTTTAAACCCGATGACAAGCTGCCTGCCGAAGCCTTGTTGTGCGAAGAATATGCCGTCAGCCGCCCGGTATTGCGTGAAGCCACGCGGGTGCTGGTGGCCAAGGGGCTGGTGTATTCCAGGCCGCGGGTGGGCACCGTGGTCAAGCCGCGCCGTGAATGGCACATGCTCGACCCCGATGTGTTGCACTGGCTGATGCAAAGTTCGCCACAAAACGAGTTCTTTGCATTGCTGACCAGCGTGCGCAGCATTATCGAGCCTGCTGTAGCCGCTCTCGCTGCCCAGCATGCCACCGATGATGAAGTCGCCTCGATCCGCGAAGCCTATGAGCGCATGGAGCATGCACAAACGCCCGAAGCGTTGTTGCAGCCCGACCTGGATTTTCACAGCCGGATCGCCGACGCAACTCACAACGACCTGCTGGCCAACCTGTGCAACATGCTGTCGCTAGCGTTGCGCGAAGCACTCAAGCACTCCAATCGCCGGCCTAACCTGCACGAACTGGCGTTGCCCCGGCACAAGGCGATTTTGACCGCGATAGAAAACCACGACGCCCTTGGCGCCCGGCATGCCACCCTGGTACAGCTGGACGATGCGCGCACCGCGCTGGATGTGGTGTTGGGACAGCATCTTTAGATCCGTGAACCTGTAAACCTGTAGGAGCGAGCTTGCTCGCGAGCTGTTTAAAAAGCTCGCGAGCAAGCTCGCTCCTACAACAGAAGGTCGGTTCAGGCCAGGCTTTTGCTGACCACTTCAAACACGTCGCTGGAAAGCTCGCCCGAGCTGCGGATGCGCTCCAGCTCTGCTTTCATCAGCGCCTGACGGGCGCTGTCGTATTTGCGCCAGCGAGTCAGTGGCGCCAGTTGCCGGGAAGCAATCTGCGGGTTGAAGCCATTGAGCTGAATCACCAG
The DNA here is from genome assembly GCF_001294575.1 of Pseudomonas versuta. Lineage (NCBI taxonomy): Bacteria > Pseudomonadati > Pseudomonadota > Gammaproteobacteria > Pseudomonadales > Pseudomonadaceae > Pseudomonas > Pseudomonas versuta. The sequence goes on along the minus strand of NZ_CP012676.1, from coordinate 1,581,940 downwards.
GTCCGCCAGGAAGCGATAACCCGAACCATCGGCCGCATGGAAGTTGATCAGGTTCTGCCCGGCAAAGGCACCGACCAGCGCCCGTACCTTGTTCGGGTTCTTGATGTTGAAGGCCGGGTGTTCCATCAACTGTTGAACCCGCTGCAGACCACCTGGCAAACCGCTGCCCGCCTGCACGCTGAACCATTGGTCCATGACCAGCGGATTGTCTTTGAACTGATCGGCAAAGCTGGCCAGCGCCGCCGCCTTTTCTGCCTCGTACGGCGAGTTGACCAGCACCGCCAGAGCCGTCAGGCGCTCGGTCATGTTGTCGCTGTGTTCGAACTGATCCTGCGCTGCCGCCAGCACTTGCGGCTTACCGCTGAGCATCAGGTACGACAGTGCGATGTTTTGCAGGGCGCGACGGGCAAAATGCTCGGCTTCGGCCACATACGGCGTGACTTTCGACACTTCGCGATTGGCCTGATAACGCGCCCACAGGCCGTCATACAGGCTATCGGCGAGCTGCTTGCGGGCGAACTCGCGGGCCGCATGGATAGCTTCTACGTCAGCCACTTCGCTGATTTCAGTGAGATAGGCTTCACCCGGCAACGACAGCATTTCGCCAATCATTGCCTGATCCAGTTGCTGATTGCCCAGCACAGTGCGCAGTGCTTCGACCAGACGCGGGTCCATGACCAGTGCTTCGCCACGCTGATGTTGGCCAATCAGCTCCTGGAGCACCTGCACGGCCAATTGCTGGCCGGCATCCCAGCGATTGAAACCATCACTGTCGTGTTGCATCAGGAACATCAACTGGTCACGGCTGTACGGAAATTGCAGTTTGACCGGCGCCGAAAACTCGCGCAGCAGCGAAGGCAATGGCTGCTCATTGATGCCAACGAAGGTGAAGGTTTGCTCAGCCTCAGTCACGCATAGCACGCGGCTGGTGCCGCAAGCCGCCGGCTCACCCTTGAGTTGCAGCGCGATTTCAGCGCCCCGCGCATCCAGCAGACCCAACTGTACCGGAATCACAAACGGCAGTTTCTCGACCTTGTCCGGGGTGGCCGGACAGCTCTGGGCGAAGCTCAGGCTGTAGGTTTTCTGGGCTGCATCATAGTGCTCAGTGACCGCCAGACGTGGAGTGCCCGCCTGGCTGTACCAGCGCTTGAACTGGCTCAGGTCGGCGCCGTTGGCGTCTTCCATGGCCTTGATAAAGTCATCGCAGGTCACGGCCTGGCCATCATGGCGTTCGAAGTACAGGTCGCTGCCTTTGCGAAAGCCCGCTTCGCCGAGCAGGGTATGGATCATGCGCACCACTTCCGACCCCTTCTCATAAACGGTCAGGGTGTAGAAGTTGGAGATTTCGATAAAGCTCTCGGGGCGCACGGCGTGGGCCATCGGGCCGGCGTCTTCGGCAAACTGATGGGTACGCAGATACGCCACGTCCTGAATGCGTTTGACCACCCGCGAGTTCATGTCTGCCGAGAACTCGGAATCACGGAATACCGTGAAGCCTTCCTTGAGCGACAGCTGGAACCAGTCGCGACACGTCACGCGGTTACCCGACCAGTTGTGGAAGTATTCGTGGGCAACAATCGCCTCGACCCGCTGATGAGCGGCGTCAGTGGCGGTTTCGGCACGGGCCAGCACGGCGCTGGAGTTGAAGATGTTGAGGCCCTTGTTCTCCATGGCGCCCATGTTGAAATCATTGACGGCAACGATCATGAAAATATCCAGATCGTATTCGCGGCCGTAGGTTTTTTCGTCCCAGAGCATGGACTTTTTCAGACTGGTCATCGCGTGCTGGCACTTGTCGATGTTTTCCGGCTCGACATAGATGCGCAGTGCCACAGTACGGTCAGTCATGGTGGTGAAGCTGTCTTCAACGCACCACAGATCTCCGGCCACCAGTGCAAACAGGTAGGCCGGTTTCATGAACGGATCTTCCCAGGTCGCCCAGTGCCGGCCGTCTTCGTCCGGGCCGCTGGCGATCGGGTTGCCGTTGGACAGCAGGACCGGATAGCTGTGCTGCTCGGCCACTACGGTGGTGGTGAACTTGCTCATCACGTCCGGGCGGTCGAGGTAGTAGGTGATCTTGCGAAAGCCTTCGGCCTCGCATTGGGTGCAGAACATCGTGCCGGACTTGTACAGGCCTTCCAGCGCAGTGTTGGATTCGGGGTGGATCCTGACGCTGGTATCAACCACGAAATGTTCGGTTGCCGGGTGCAAAATCAGGTGGCTGTCAGTGAGCTGGTAATCAGCCTCGGTCAACTCGGCGTCGTCGAGTTTGACCGACAACAGCTCCAGTTGCTGACCGTCCAGCTCCAGTGCCGGGAAGCCCGCGCCACGTGCAGGGTTGCGGCGCATCACCAGTTGCGCATGGACCAGCGTGTGGTCCTCGAACAACTCGAAGGTCAGGTGCGTCTCGTCGATCAGATACTCGGGAGCCTGATAGTCCTTCAGGTAGATCATTTGCGGTTGTTCGGTGCGCATGCTGGAGTCCTTTTACTGATGCACGGCCAGCTGGTAGGCCGTGTATTTGCGAATATTGATAACGCCGGTGTCAAAGATCAGGTACTGCCCCTTGATCCCCATCAGCGTGCCTTCAACGATCGGATCTTTGTCCAGGTTGAAACTCACGATTTTGCTCGGGTACTGCTCAACCGGGTAACGAATCTCGACAGGCTCGACGCTATGCAAGGCTTGGACCGCTTGCAGCCCGAAACGCTCCTGCAAAGTTTTCATGCCCTCGGCACAGCTCTCGAACAGTTGATCGCGCACCGCCAGCAGATCAACCGGCTCGGCATCGCCCTTGAGCAGTGCACGCCAGTTGGTACGGTCGCCCACTTGCGAGCGAAACAGGTCCTCGACAAAACCCGATTGCTGACGGGTTGCCACTCGCACAATCGGCAGCGCCTGGCTGGCGCCCTGATCGAGCCAGCGGGTCGGCAACTGGGTGGCACGGGTGATGCCGACCTTGATCCCCGAGGAGTTAGCCAGATACACCACGTGGTCGGTCATGCAGAACTGCTCGCCCCACGACGGATCACGGCAGGTGCCTGCATCGTAATGGCAACGCTCCGGACTCATGATGCACATGTCGCATTGCGCCAGCTTGGTCATGCACGGGTAGCAGTAGCCCTGACTGAAGCTTTTCTTGGTTTTGCGTCCACAGTGAGTGCAGTTGATCTCACCCAGGTATTCCAGACGCAGCCGGGTACCGATCAATGGATTGACCGGCAGCTCGGTATCGCCCAGACGAAACGCATATTGAACGGTCGGCGACTCCAGGCGTGCCGACATTTTGCTGATTGCACCGCGACCAATCTCAATCAATGGATAGCATCCGACTTGAACAGGATGTTGGGCACCGGTGCCGATTTCGAGCTGCACTCTTGCGGGCCCATGTAGCCGGTGCGCTGGTCTTCAGGCAGGTTGTTGACTTCCCAGGCGATCATCGCCTGCAACGACAGCTCGCGCTGCTCGGCAGTGAGTTTGTTGCCGTCTGCCCATTTACCGATTTCAACGGCCAGTTTCAGGCTCTGATAAATCTCGGGGGTGATGTTTTGAATCATTTCGTTGAAGGAGGACATAGTTCTGTTTCCGCTCTAAAATTTGATATGACAAACAGGATTCAATTGTGGGAGCCGGCTTGCCGGCGATGCAGACAGCCCGATGTACGGATAAACCGCAGTGATGCATTCGCTGGCAAGCCAGCTGCCACAAGGTTGCCGTGTTTTATGCTGCCGGTTTGCGCCGGGCCCAGAGGCCGCCCAGCAAACCGGTCAGGCAGCCGATCAACAGGCCGCCGACATGGGCTGCGTTGGCGATCTGGCCAAAACCTATCATCGACACCAGCCCGGACATGCACAGCGCCAGCCACACCAGCATCATTACCAGCACTCCGCGCGGCAGGTGGTACATCGGGTTGGGCGCCATCAACTGGTAAATCCAGATATGCCCCAACAGGCCGTACAGTACCCCGGACAACCCGCCAAACAGGCTCGGGCCGCCAAACAGGTATTGGGCAAAGTTGGAGACCAGGCTGAACAACAGGCTCAGGCCGATCAGGTTGATGCTGCCCTGACGCATTTCAATCCGTCGTCCCAGCTCCCAGTACCACATGCCGTTCATGGCAATGTGCAGGAAACCGAAGTGGATCAGCATCGGCGTGAACAATCTCCACCACTGCCCCGCTGCCAGGCTATCCGACAATGGTGTGAACCGAATGTACTGCCCGTGAATGCTGAAATCGACAAAAGTCAGCGCGCTCAGGGTCGACAGGTTGTCCCCCAGTTGCGTCACGGCGGCCACGATCAGGCATAGCAATAGAACGATGGCCGTGGCCGGGCTGTCGCGTACTTGCTGGACGAACCCCGGGCGGGCCATGGCGGGCGGGCGCTCGACAATGGGCAGTTCATGCTCGGGGTCACCCGCCGGAAAGCGCTGATACAGGCTGCGCACATCATCGGCAATGGTTTCGGGCGCCCACAGCACCAGCTCGCCCGCCTCTTCGCTGACCCGGTGGGGCACCTGCATGCGTTTGAGCAAATGAACAAAACCGCTGAGGTCGGTGGACAGCGGCAAACGTAAAACAGCAACAGCACTCATTGAATCGCCTCCGGGCGTTCTACATCTACCCACACGAACTTGTTCGGATCGAGTCGGGTTTCCTGGTCAAGGCGATAAGCCACCAGCTTGCCGTACAGCACCGCGCTGTAATCCAGGCAGGCCAGGTTGGGGCGGATAGGAGCGGGTTTGCCACTGCGCCAGTAATGACCGACAAACAACAGCGGTTCATGGCCGGGGTAACGCAACAACGTTCCCTTTTCAGTGCTGGACAGCGGCTTTTGCGCCACGCCCTCGGGCAGTGCGTCAGGTTGAAACACAATATCGCCGTAGGTCTTGGGGTCGTCTTCCCAGAATTTGGTGCGAAAGAACGCCCGCGTCAGGCCATCGCCGCCCGTCAGCGTCATGCCGTCCGGCAAACGCATGTCGGTACCGCGCAGCAATCGGTTGAAGCTCATGTTGGCGAAGCTTTCAGGTATGGCTGCGGCCTGCAGGAAGTGCTCGTCAATGCAGCCATCGGGATATTGTGCGCGCAAGGTTGCGATTACCTGCGCATCCCAACAGGCATGCACCACCCGAAAGCGCCCGGCGTCGACAAACAGCGGCATGTCGTAAAACCACTGCACGAACTCGCGCCATTCGTCTGGATACGGGGCAAACTGTTCGAGGGTTTCGTGGATCAACCGGGCATGGCGCGGGGTGTGCTCACGCACATGCTGCTTGCCACTGCCCGCAGGAGCCGGGGTGCACCAGCCCAGCGCGTTGAATTCATGGTTGCCCATCAGGCACAGCGCCTGACCGGCCCGGACCATGTCATACACAATATGCAGCGACTCGCGAATGCGCGGGCCGCGGTCAATGATGTCACCGAGAAACACCGCCATCCGTTGCGGGTGTCGCCAGATACCGGCGAGTTTGCGATAGCCCAGACGCTCCAGCAGGTGCTCAAGGGTATGAGCACAGCCATGCACGTCACCGATCAAATCGTAACTGCGCGCAGGATCTAGCATCAGTCAGCCCTGCCGCCCAAACGGCTGCCCCAGCCGAGTTTGGTCCTGCACACTTCGTAGTAGTTGTGGTCCAGCGGATGGATCAGGCGCAGCTTCTGCGCTTTTTTACTGACGGTAATGGTGTCACCCGGCGCGCAGGTGAAATGGTTCTGACCGTCGCAAGACACTTGCGGGTAGATCTGCATGTCCTTGGCCACCACGATTTTCAGTTCGCTGTTGCCATCCACCACGATCGGGCGGCTGCTGAGGGTGTGCGGGTACATCGGCACAATGACGATGGCGTCCAGCTTGGGATGCATGATCGGGCCGCCGGCCGACATGGCGTAAGCGGTCGAGCCGGTGGGAGTGGCCACAATCAGGCCGTCGGCCTTCTGGCTGCACACGAACTGACCGTCGATATGCAGTTCGAACTCGATCATGCGCGTTGACTTGCCGGGGTGCAGCACCACGTCGTTCAGGGCATCGCCCTGGCCAATGGCTTCGCCGTGGCGGCGTACTTCGGCCTGCAGCAGAAAACGGTTTTCCACCAGATAGTGGCCATCGAGCACTTCGGCGACCTTGACTTCCAACTCGTCGGGACGGATGTCGGTCAGGAAGCCCAGGCTGCCACGGTTGATCCCTAGCACCGGTACATTGTGCCGCGCCAGGGCCCGGGCCGCGCCCAGCAAACTGCCATCGCCACCGACCACAATCACCATGTCGCAGACTTCACCGAGCATCTTGCGCGAAGAGGTTTGCAGGCCATGGCCAGGTAAAACCTCGCCAATGGTGTCTTCGAGGATCACATGCATGTGCCGCTCAAGCAGGAATTTTTTCAGTCGGCGAACCGTATCGAGCACCTGTGAACTGCCCAAACGACCAATGATGCCGATATTACGAAATTGCTCCATGAGGCTCCTGCAAGGTTCTAGGCGTGCGAAAACAGCGATTATGGGCGAAACGGGACGATAGACAAAACCCTTTCAGTCAGTGTGCAAACAGCTATGCTCGCACAATGATCCTCTTCCCCGACTTGCTCAACCTGCCCCGCCAATTGCGTCACCCCGAGGTGCGTGATCTGGCGTGGGTGATTCTCGCCCCGCCCATGCTCGAACAGACACCCTGGCCGCAGCGTCATCCCCTTGCCGGCAGTGACTGGGTCCAGGCCCCTGAACAACTGGAACACTGGCTGCGGGCACTGGACAGCAACAGCGAACCCTTGCAGCAGTGGCTGGCCCTGGCTACCACCCGGCGCCTGGGCCGTTATTACGAACGGCTCTGGCAGTTTGCCGTGGAGCATGCACCCGGGGTCGAACTGATCGCCGCCAACCTGCCGATCCGCCTGGGCGGGCACACCCTGGGCGAACTGGACATGGTGCTGCGTGATCGCGAGGGCGTGCATCACCTGGAGCTGGCGATCAAGCTCTACCTGGGCCCGCAGCAAGGTGATGGCAGAGACCCTGCGCAGTGGCTGGGCCCCGGCAGCAATGACCGGCTGGACCGCAAGCTCAAGCATTTCAGCCAGCACCAGCTGCCCATGTCGCAGCGCCCTGAAAGCCGCGAGATTCTCGCCGGGCTGGACGTACAGACCTTCAGCGCCCACATGTGGCTGGGCGGTTACCTGCTCTATCCATGGCCCGGTCTGTCGCAATCACCGGCCGGCGCCAACCCGCAGCACTTGCGCGGCAGATGGCTGCATCAAAGTGACTGGCCTGCTTTTATCCGGCAAAGCGCACCCGGTTGCTGGCAACCGTTGCCCCGGCATGCCTGGCTTGCCCCGGCGCACTATGACCCGCAAAGGTTATGGAGCGCGCAACAGCTGCAGGTCTGGCTTGAAGAACTGCACCCGCAAGCCCCTGCCCAACTGATGGTACGCCTGACAGAAAACGCCCGGGGCGACTGGGAAGAAGCCGAACGGCTGTTTCTGGTGGCCGATCTTTGGCCAAATGTGCCGGGAACCCCGGAAAACTGACACATCACAAGTGCAAGCTGGCACAACCCGTTTAAAGTAAAGCCACTCCGTCGAACTAGAACGGAGGTTTAAGACCTGAACTGTGAGGAAACACCATGTCCTGGAAAAGCACCGCCGATCACTACAGTCGAATGTCCATCGCCCTGCACTGGCTCATGGTGCTGTTGTTTGTACTGATTTATGCCGCCATCGAGTTTCGCGGGATATTCCCCAAAGACAGCGATGGCCGCAATCTGATGAAAGACGCGCACTTCATGCTCGGCCTCACGGTATTTGTGCTGGTGTGGCTGCGGTTGCTGGCCCGAACCCTGGGGGTTGCACCGAAAATCACCCCGACGCCGCCGGCCTGGCAAACAGCCCTCGCCACCCTGATGCACTGGGCGCTGTACCTGTTCATGATCGCGATGCCGGTGCTGGGTTATCTGATTTTGAGCAACAACGGCAAATCGGTGTTTTTCTATGGTTTCGACCTGCCACCGCTGACCGCCAAAGACGTGGACTTCGCCAAGCAAATCAAGGAGTGGCATGAACTGGGCGGCACCATCGGTTACTGGCTGATAGGTTTGCACGCCTTGGCGGGCCTGGCGCACCACTACCTGATCAAGGACAACACCCTGTTGCGCATGCTGCCCCGCCGCGGCTAAACCAGCTGTGAACTGTGAACTGTGAACTGTAGGAGCGAGCTTGCCTCGCGAGCTCTTCGTCATTGAAGAGCTCGCTCCTACAGTAATGGTCCGGCACCAGACGTGTGCGCTCCTACTGCAGGGCTTCAAACCCCCGGCGGCCTTGCAAGCCGCCGGTGTGCACAAACACCAGTCGCTGACCTGGGGTAAAACGCCCCGCCTCCACTGCCTGCTTGAGCGCCATCAACGCCTTGCCGGTGTACAACGGCTCCAGCGGCAAGTCGCTGGCCGCTTCGCTGTCGCGGATAAAGTTCAGCAACCCCTCATCGACTTTGGCAAAACCACCGCGACTGGCATCTATCAGTTCAAAACTGCGCTGCACCCGGCCGGCCGCCCACAAAATCTGCTCTACCTGCGGTGCCACTCCATGGTCATCCGGCACCGCCAGTGCGCCAAAAACCGTTCGCTGCGGGTCTTCGCCCAGTACCAGCCCGGCCAGCGTAGTGCCCGTGCCGGCAGCCAGCCACCAGCCGTCATAATCGTCCCAACCCAGGGCATTTAACTGCTCGCGCACCTGCGTCACCAGTGGCATGCAGCCCGCTGCACCTGCCAGTCCCCCGCCGCCTTCGGGCACTTTATGCAGCAGCGGATACTGCGCCTGCCAGGGCTCCCAGAAACCCGGGGCATGCCGCGCCCGGTACCCGGCAAACCCTAGCCAGTGCAACTGCATGCCAAAGCGCTCAAGATCGAGGGTGGTCGGGGTTTGCTGGGGATGCCCGCGCAACAGGCCCACCGTCGCGAAACCAAAGCGCTTGCCTGCCGCCGCCAGGGCATGCAGATGGTTGGAGTGGGCACCGCCCAGACTGATCAGGCCTTGGGCCCCTGCAGAGTGCGCCGCCTGCAGATACCCGGTGAGTTTGAACCACTTGTTGCCGCTGATCAGCGGATCAATCCGGTCCAGACGCAGCACCGCCACCTCGACCCCGGCCCGCTGCAGCCAGTCAAAGTCCACAGGCTGCAACGTGGCTCGGGGGTGCCAGTCAATCAAGGGCAGCATCAATGCAGATTCCATGCAAAAGGAAGCCAGTTTACAGCACCTGCTTCCCCGAGCAGCCTGTCGGTTTTCGCATGCCAGTCGACCAATAAACCGACTCGACACCCGGCTTCTTGGTAAGGTGTGCGCCGACTTTCGTAGCCAGCTAACGACCCGCTGGCCGCTGCTTTGTGTTTACTGACGTGAGACGCCCCAGAAATGCCCGAGCCGATCCCTCTTAAAGATCACGAAACCGAGAAGCGTCTGGTCAATAAACGCCTGATCGCCTGCGCCCTGCTGGTGCTGACGGTCAGTTGCACCCTGATTGGGCGAATGTACTTTTTGCAAGTCACCGAATTTGACTACAACTCGACGGTGTCCGAGAACAACCGGGTGCACGTGCTGCCAATCCCCCCGGAACGCGGCTTTATCTACGACCGCAACGGCGTGCTGCTGGCCGACAACCAGCCCAGCTTCAACATGACCATCACCCGCGAACGTGCCGGCGATACCGCCAAAGTGCTGGACTCGGTCATGAGCATCCTGCATTTGCCGGAAGAAGACCGCGCGGTCTTCGCCAAATCAATGAAGCAGGCTCGCCACCCGTTCGACCCTTCGACCCTGCTGTATGAATTGAGCGAAGAACAGATCGCCCTGCTGGCGGTCAATCAGTTCCGCCTGCCGGGCATCGATGTCGAAGCCCAGTTCGTGCGCCATTATCCCCAGGGCGACCATTTTGCCCACTCGGTGGGCTACGTCGGTCGAATCAACGAGAAAGAAGCCAAACAGCTCGATCCCACCCAGTACCGCGGCACGCAATCTATCGGTAAAACCGGCATCGAGCGCTTCTACGAGCCTGAACTGCACGGCAAGGTCGGCTTTGAAGAAGTCGAGACCAATGCTCAGGGCCGGGTGATGCGGGTGCTGCGCCACACCGATGCGGTGGCCGGCAAAAACATTGTGCTGAGCCTGGACATCAAACTTCAGGAAGCCGCCGAGGAAGCCTTGGGTGACCGCCGCGGCTCAATCATCGCCCTGGACCCGAAAACCGGGGAAGTGCTGGCGATGGTCAGCAGACCCAGCTTCGACCCCAACCTCTTCGTCACCGGCATCAGCTCAAAGGATTACTCGGGGTTGCGCGATTCAGTCGACAAGCCGCTGTTCAATCGTGCCTTGCGCGGCCTGTATGCCCCGGGCTCGACCATCAAACCTGAAGTCGCGATCGCAGGTCTGGACAGTGGCGTGATCTCGGCCTCTACCCGGGTATTCGACCCCGGTTATTTCCAGCTGCCCAACGTCGATCACAAATACCGTAATTGGAACCACAGCGGTGACGGCTGGGTGGATTTGAACGCGGCGATCATGCGCTCCAACGACACCTATTTTTATGACCTGGCGTCCAAACTGGGCATCGACCGCATGCACGACTACATGGCGATGTTCGGGCTGGGGCAGAAAGTCTCACTGGACATGTTTGAAGAATCCTCGGGCCTGATGCCGTCCCGCGAATGGAAACGCAGCACCCGCCGCCAGGCCTGGTTCCCCGGCGAAACGGTGATTCTGGGCATTGGCCAGGGCTACATGCAGGTCACCCCCCTGCAACTGGCACAAGCCACCGCGCTGATTGCCAACAAAGGCGTGTGGAACCGCCCGCACCTGGCCAAAACCATCGACGGTACGCCGCCTGTTGATGAGCACCCGATCGCCAATATCGTGCTGCATGACCCCAGGGGCTGGGACCAGGTCAACCATGCGATGCAGCTGGTCATGCACGACCCGCGCGGTATTGCCCGGGCGGCCGCCCAGGGTGCGCAATACCGGATTGCCGGTAAAAGCGGTACCGCGCAAGTGGTGGCGATCAAGCAAGGCGAGCGCTACAACCGACTGAAAACTGCGGAACGCAATCGCGACAACGCCTTGTTTGTCGGCTTCGCCCCGGCCGAAGACCCGCAGATTGTGATCTCGGTAATGATCGAAAACGGCGAGGCCGGTGGCCGTGTAGCAGGCCCGGTAGTGCGCAAAGTGATGGACGCCTGGCTGCTCGACAATCAGGGTGTGCTCAAACCGCAATATGCCAGCCCGCAGGTCAAGCCCCATCCAAACCCGCATGTGTGATCGAGTTCATGCCTGAATGATCTCTCGAACCGGTACGCCCGGATCTCTGTAGGAGCGAGCTTGCTCGCGAGCTTTTAAACAGATCGCGAGCAAGCTCGCTCCTACAGGAAATCACTGGGCTCAGTAGCGGCACAGGCAACGGCTGCCGTTCATCGAGCGCCGGAAACGACCGTGCCGCGCATTGGCACGTCGTCCTTGCCCGCAGGCAGTGACTTCAGGTAACTGGCGATCGCCGTGAGGTCTGCGTCAATGAAATGCCGGGTACTTGGATGAATCACCTCGGCCATGTTGCCCGATACCGTGGCAAAGCGGTTTTTCCCGGTTTTAAGCCATTGCACGGTGTCTTCAACGGTCCACACGTTGCGCAGGCTGAGGGCGCGCCAGTCCTCAACGGTTTGCCCGGCCAGATAGTATTTGCCGCTGCTGCCGGCATCGCTCATGGCCTTCTCCTGAAAAGCTGCCCCGCGCGGGGTATGACACGAACCACAATGCCCCAGCCCCTGTACCAGATAGGCCCCGCGGTTCAACTGCACGCTGCGTTGGGGATCGGGTACGAACGGCTGGCTATCGACAAACATCAGGTTCCACAGCGCCAGCCCCCAACGCTGATTGAACGGAAAACGCATGTCGGCCTCCAGGTTCGCCTGCCTGACAGCAGTCACACCCCGCATCAGATAGGCGTACAGGGCACGCATATCGTCCTGGCTCATCTTTGCGTAGGACGGATACGGCATGACCGGGTAAAGACTCTTGCCGGCAGGGGTCATGCCTTGACGCATGACAAGGTCAAATTCGTCGAAGCTGTACTGGCCAATCCCGGTCCCGCGATCAGGGGTGATGTTGCTGGAGTAAATCGTGCCCATCGGGGTTTTCAGTTCCAGCCCGCCCGCCAGCACAGCCCCGCCTTTGGCGGTATGACAGGCAATGCAGTCGCCAAGCCGGGCCACATACAGACCCCGTTCGATCAAGGCATTTTCATGCAGCGGATCGGCGTCAGCTGCCATTAGCGACTCGATGGCCAGGGCCTGAACCGTGCACAACAGTGTCAGGCCGGCGAGCGCCATACGTGGAAGGGTAAAAACCATGCGTTATTCCTTTAAGGCAACGGCCTGGGTAGCTCCCCTCGGCCCTGCTGTTTTTTGTGACGAACGCCTCACACTCAGTTGTAGCCGGTTTTCAACCAGCGGTGTTCCACCCGGCTCAGCCACAGGCCTTCAGGCCGTGTGAGCCAACGCTCTAAGCTAGTTCCAAAACGGTATTTTCCCCTTTTATTTAAAGCACTTAGATTCAGCCCACCGGACCGCCGGCGCTTTACTTGAACCTCACTTTCAGTCCATTACAACAAGGTCCGGCCCATGTCCCTGCGCACCCTTTTCGTTGCCCTGTCACTCGCAGGCCTGAGCCTCGGCGCTCAAGCCGCCGACCTGACCATCGGCTATATCACCGGTATCGACCCGACCAAACTGGCCCAGGCTGAAGGCCGCTACGACAAGGCCATTGGCCAGAAAATCGACTGGCGACGCTTCGACTCGGGCCCAGCCGTGGTTGCCGCGCTGGCCTCCGGCGACCTGCAAATCGGTAATCTGGGCTCAAGCCCGCTGGCCGCTGGCGCCTCACGCAACGTGCCGCTGGTGACCTTTATCGTCACTGCACAAATCAAAGGTTCAGAAGCCCTGGTAGTGCGCGATGGCAGCGGGATCAAGGAGCCCGAAGACCTGATCGGCAAAACCATTGCCACGCCGTTTGTCTCCACCTCCCACTACAGCCTGCTGGGGGCGTTGAAACACTGGGGCCTGAGCCCGCAACAGGTGAAAGTGGTTAACCTCAGCCCGGCGCAAATTACCGCAGCCTGGAAACGCGGCGATATTGACGGCGCCTTCACCTGGTCACCTGCACTGGGGGAGATCCGCAAAACCGGGAAAATACTGACCGACGCGGGCCAGGTCAGCGAATGGGGCGCACCCACCTTTGAAGTATGGGTAGCGCGCAAGGACTTTGCCGAAAAGCACCCGGAAATCGTGGAGAAGTTCGCCAAAGTCAGCCTGGATGCCATTGCCGACTACAACGCTAACCAGGCCGCCTGGACTGCAGATTCGGATCAGGTACGGAAAATCGCCGCACTGACCGGTGCCAATGCCGCCGACATCCCGGAACTGCTCCATGGCGCGCACTTTCCTTCAACCGCAGAGCAAAAATCCCCGCAACTGCTGGGCGGTGGCACCGCCAAAGACATCGCCCAGACGGCCCTGTTCCTGAAGGAGCAAGGCAAGATCGAAAGCGTATTGCCGGACTATTCAGGCTATGTCAGCGATAAATATCTGCCTGAATAACCAGCGGTTAATCACTGGCATAACAAATGCTTCCTTCGCTTGCAAAGCATGGTTCATACCCGGGGCTGAACGTCCCCCCGGCTGTAATGAACCGTGTGAACCCCGACGCCAGACGCGTCCCGGAGCATAAGGAGGAACCTGAGGATGGCTACACCAGTAACAGCATCAACCATCAATCAGCCCACAGTGAAAACCGTGGGCTTTTTGGTGATACCAAACTTCACCACCATCGGTTTTGCCTCGGCCATCGAGACCCTGCGCATGGCCAATATGGCGGCGCGGCGCGAGATGTTTCGCAGTGTGATCATTGCCCCGAACATGGACCCGGTCATCGCCAGCAACGGCATGCGCATCCTCCCCGACCATGCCGTTGGCGACACCCCGAAACTGGATATTCTGCTGGTGGTCGGTTCCAACCCCATCGTGTCCCACCTCAGCAGCCGGCCCGTGCTCAACTGGCTGCGCAAGCTGGCCCATGAGCAGGTGGCACTGGGCGGCATTTGCACCGGCAGTTACTGGCTGGCCCGTGCGGGTCTGCTCAAGGGTTATCGCTGCACCATCCACTGGGAAGACATTGAAACCCTCAAGGACCACTTCCCGGGCATCATCATCTCCAACCAGCTGTTCGAACTGGATCGTGATCGCTACACCTGCTCGGGCGGCGTGGCGTCGATGGACATGACCCTGCAATTGATTGCCCGCGAACCGGGCGGCCGGGAGATTGCAGCCCATGCCGCCGAACTGCTGCTATGCGATCGCGCCCGTGGTGCCCAGGAGCAACAGCGCGTGCCGCTGCGGCAAAAGCTTGGCACCTCACAGCCCAAGCTCAGCCAGGTAGTCGCCATCATGGAAGCCAACCTTGAAGAACCGGTGAGCCTTGAGGATCTGGCGCGCTTGAACGAAGTGTCGGTGCGCCAACTGGAGCGCCTGTTTCACAAGCACTTGCAGCGTACGCCAAGCCAGTACTACCTCGAACTGCGCCTGGCCCGGGCCCGCAGCCTGTTGCTGCGCAGCGAATCCCAGGTCCGCGATATCGCCCTGGCCTGCGGGTTTGTCTCGGCCGCGCATTTTTCCAAGTGCTACAGCCGCCTGTTCGGGGTTTCACCCATTGGCGAACGCAAACAGGTTGCGGTGCATTAAGCACAAAGCGGGCTTGCTGACGACAGCAAGCCCGCTTCTGTAGAAGCCGGGTATCAGTCCTGCAAGGCTTTGTGCGCAGTCTCCCGGCTGGCCAGCATCGCCACCAGCGCCACGCCGGCCGCCGCCAGTAAATACCAGGCCGGAGCCATCTTGTTGCCGGTCAGGTGAATCAGCCAGGTGGCAATAAACGGTGCGGTGCCTCCAAACAAGGCATTGGCCACGTTAAAACTGAAGGCAAAACCGCTGAACCGTACCCGGGTCGGGAATATCTCGGCCAGGAAGCACGGCAAGGTACCGTCGTTCATCGCCAGGATGGCGCCGAAGGCAATCTGGATCATCAAAATCACCACCAGCGACGGGTTGCCGAGCATGCCGAACAGCGGAAACGTCAGCAGCAGGAACAGCACCGATGCGGTCACCAGCATGGTCTTGCGGCCAAAGCGGTCGGACAGCTTGCCCATCAAAAAGATCAGACCGATATAGGTCGCCAGGGATACGGTCGAGGCGATAAATGAATCGCTCTCACTCATGCCCATTTCCGTCGACAAGTAGGTGGGCATGTAACTGAGCAACAGGTAAAAGGCCACGGCATTGAGGCAGGTCACGCCAATTCCGATCATCACAGCCCGGCGGTGAACCGTCAGCAGCTCACGAATCGGCGCATGGGTCGCGCACTCCTTGGCCTCCAGCCGTTGCTCCATCTCCAGGAATTTGGGTGAATCCTGCAAACTCATGCGGATATAACGCCCCACCAGACCAAAGGGTGCGGCCAGTAAAAACGGCAGGCGCCAGCCCCAGTCATGCAGGTTCTCGACGGTCATCAGGCTGTGCATGCCGGCAACGAACACCGCGCCGAACAGAAGGCCGGCAGCCGTGCTCGCCGGCACGATGCTGGTATAAAACCCGCGCTTGCCGTCGGGGGCATATTCCGCCAGAAACGCCGAGGCCCCGGCATATTCACCGGAAGCCGAAAAACCCTGGACCAGACGAATCAGCAGCAACAAGGCCGGGGCCCACAGACCGATATGGTTGTAGCCCGGCAGAATACCGATACAAAAGGTCGAGACGGTCATGATCAGAATCGACCACGACAAGGCGCTGCGGCGCCCGTACTTGTCGCCGAAATGCCCCCAGACCAGGCCACCGATCGGGCGCACGATAAACGACAGGGCGAACACCGCGAAGGTAGCCAGCAAACCGGTGGCCGCATCGGTCTGGGGAAAGAACGTCAGCGCAATCACTGTCGCCAGGTAGCCATAGGCTGCGTAGTCAAACCACTCTACAAAGTTGCCCATAAAGCTTGCTACTGCGGCGCGGCGCAGGGCCTTGCGCTCGCTCAGACGCTCGGTGTTTTGTGCTGCAGTCAGGGTGAGGATTGCACCTGGAGTACTCATCGGGCACCTCCCGAACAAGAGGTGGCGGCGTGGAAAACGGACAGCAAAGCCGGGACATGGGACATGACAAATACCCTCATTGTGTTGTTCTTGGCAGGGGTAATGGGTCAGCAAGCGCTGCGCGTCTGGGCACGCATGCGCGGGTTCTTGGCAACGACCGTTAAAGCGATTGACCGGTTTTACGATCGCTACGCAATCGATCGCAGCCTCGCTCTGCGAGTCAGCGCCTACACATGCGCCAATCTGTAGGCGCTGCCGAAGGCTGCGATCGGCGACGCAGTCGTCGTAAAACTATTTCTTGATGATGTTGTGCTCCGGGCCATATGGGAAACGGGTGATGTTTTCCCCGCCCTGCTCATTGACGATCAAAATATCGTGCTCGCGATAGCCGCCCGCCCCCGGCCGCCCTTCAGGGATCATGATCATCGGCTCGATGGAGATCACCATGCCCGGTTCGAGCACCGTATCGATGTCTTCACGCAGCTCCAGCCCGGCCTCGCGGCCATAGTAGTGACTCAGGGTGCCAAACGAGTGGCCGTAGCCGAAGGTCCGGTACTGCAGCAGGTCGTGCTCCAGGAATATCTCGTTGAGTTGCAGCGCAATATCCGAGCAACGCATGCCCGGCTTGATCAGCTTTAACCCGGCTTCATGCACCTTGACGTTGACCTCCCACAAGCGCAGATGCTCGTCGGAGCAGTGATCCAGAAACAGCGTGCGCTCCAGAGCCGTGTAATAACCGGCAATCATCGGGAAGCAATTGAGGCTCAGAATGTCGCCCTTGCTCACCTTGCGCGTGGTCACCGGGTTGTGTGCGCCGTCGGTATTGATCCCCGACTGGAACCAGGTCCAGGTGTCCATCAGCTCGGAGTCCGGGAAGGTGCGGGCAATTTCGCGCACCATCGCCTGGGTTGCATGCAGGGCCACTTCGTATTCCGGGACCTGGTCGCGCAAGGCTTCAACAACGGCAGCGCCGCCGATATCTGCAATTCGTGCGCCATGACGGATAATCGCGTGTTCTTCTGCTGACTTGATCATGCGCATACGCATGCACGGTGCGGCAATATCCACCAGTTCGGCCTGCGGGTAACGGCTGGCGAGCTTGTCGCGATTGAGCAAGTTCAAATGATCAAACTCGATACCGATGCGCCCTGCACTCGGTAGTACCTGCTGGATCGCGACAAAGTAGTTATCGCGCTGCCAGTCGGTATACACAATATTGTGGGTACCCATGGTCCGGCGCCATGGCTGGCCGCCATCGATGTTGGCACTGATGGTGACCGCACCATCCTGGGTCACGACCAGCGCGTAATGCCTCCCGAAAGAGCAGTACAGGAAATCGCTGTAATAATTGATGTTGTGATACGAGGTAAACACCGCCGCATCAATATTGTTCTGCGCCATATACGCGCGCAGCTTGGCCTGGCGATTGGCATATTCCTGGGCAGAGAACGTTGCAGTGACTTTCTCACCGTTTTTGATCTCAATGGTTTTCGGCATTTGCATGTCAGTTACCCTGGTCTGTGATCGAACTTCGAAGCCGCCGTCAAGCGGGTCGTTGAGGATCATTCGAACAGATAAAAAGCTGACTTTTTTGTGTGAATCCGACCTGTAGTTGGTCATACCCGCTGTAGCCCCACCGCTCCCAGCCTGTAGCTTGAGGAAGGGATGCTTAATCCGCTTTTCGTAGCAGTCGCCGAAGGCTACGTCCGGTCGCGCAGCGACCATCACGCTCATTGCCGCCCACCTGTAGTCGCTGACGAGGCACGAGGCTGCGATGGACTGCGCAGCAGGCCCCGCAATTGAAGGCCCTGCGGCCCTTATCGCAGCCTCGTTCCTCGTCAGCGACTACAACTCCGCTTTTCGTAGCAGTCGCCGAAGGCTACGTCCGGTCGCGCAGCGACCATCACGCTCATTGCCGCCCACCTGTAGTCGCTGACGAGGCACGAGGCTGCGATGGACTGCGCAGCAGGCCCCGCAATTGAAGGCCCTGCGGCCCTTATCGCAGCCTCGTTCCTCGTCAGCGACTACAACTCCGCTTTTCGTAGCAGTTGCCGAAGGCTACGTCCGGTCGCACAGCGACCATCACGCTCATTGCCGCCCACCTGTAGTCGCTGACAAGGCACGAGGCTGCGATGGACTGCGCAGCAGGCCCCGCAATTGAAGGCCCTGCGGCCCTTATCGCAGCCTCGTTCCTCGTCAGCGACTACAACTCCGCTTTTCGTAGCAGTCGCCGAAGGCTACGTCCGGTCGCGCAGCGACCATCACGCTCATTGCCGCCCACCTGTAGTCGCTGACGAGGCACGAGGCTGCGATGGACTGCGCAGCAGGCCCCGCAATTGAAGGCCCTGCGGCCCTTATCGCAGCCTCGTTCCTCGTCAGCGACTACAACTCCGCTTTTCGTAGCAGTCGCCGAAGGCTACGTCCGGTCGCGCAGCGACCGTAATCCAGCGTGCACAATGGCTCCGGTTTCACTCGTCAGCTGCTACGAGGGGTTTCAAAGGGTTTTTGCGCCGTTCTCGCCAAGGAATATCTGCCCCGGCAGCGTGAAGTTGCGCAACTTGAGCAAGGCCAGCGGCCCGGCATCCAGTTCGGTGCGCAGGTGCCAGGTCAAACCCAGCCCGTCCGGGGCATCGAGCACCAGCCGGTAGCGGCTCTCTCCATCATTCAGCGGCGTGACCCGGGCTTGTTCCAGCAGGCGGATCAACCCCCAGGTGCCCGGGTAATCACCAAACAAACGTTCGCCGGTGCGCACGCTGATCCAGCTCAGGCTCGCCCCCGGATGGTCGCTGCTGCCCGGCCAGTTGAAGCGCTGCCAGAACTCTCGCTGGTTGAAGTACTCATGTTTGGCCCCGTTGAAAATGAAGGTGGTCTGCACCACATCGCGCACCGCTTTGCCTTGCAACTCAAAGCTCAGGCCCATGCCACCGTCGGTGTAGAGCACATCCGCCAAGTGGCTCAGCTGGTTGATCGCCGCCACAAACTGCGGGTTCAAACGCAGGCCCTGCGCATGCTGAGGGTCGGCCACCCAGCGGCTGCCTTCCTTGCGCAAGACCCCGCTCAGCTGGCTTTGTAAAAAGCGTTCGATGCGCCCCGAATCAGCCCGAATCATTTGCCCCAGCATCGCCAGCGAGGCATCGCTGCGGGTGTCGGCAAACGGGTAGCGCCCGACAAAAGCCGCCTGCCAGTCGCTGACAATCGCCCGCTGCCACTGGCTGTTGAGCCCTGCCGCCGAGGGCTGCAGCACCCGTTGCCAGGCTTGTTCCAGCGGCTGCACGAACAGGGTCTGGCCGACGCCGCTCCACTGTTCGCCCAGGCTGGCGGCCACCAGGCTGGCGTAGGACCGGGTGTCCGTGAGGTCGATGCTCTTGCCCTGAAACACGCTTTGCGCCAGCGCCTGGGTCATGGCCTGCGGGTCGGGCGCGGTGCTCACTTGCTGCAGTTTCAAGCGCACCCGGGTGACCCGAGTCAGGTAGGCCTGCAGGCTCAAGCGCTCGGTCTCGGTATTGCCCGCCAGGTCCTTGCCCAGCAGGCTCAGCAGCGGACCGAACGTGGCGTCCAGCGGGCTGCCCGGGCCCCGGACTTGCTGGTCGATCGCTTCGACCTTGTCCTGGTTCATCAACTGCTGCGCCGACTTCATCAGCGAGTCAGCCAGGGCCTGGCTGCGGGTGCCGGCCTGGCCCTGATAGGCCAGGGTGTTCATCAGCGCAATCAGCGGTGACTGGCGCACATCGCTCATCAGGGTCAATTGATCGATCACCCCCGGCAAGCTGGCGGCCTGCTGCCAGCGCAGGCTGTTGAGAAAATCCAGCCAGGCGTTGGCGTAGTCCTGAAAGTAGCGTTCGGTGAGGCGTTCACGCAGTTCGTCAGGGGTCAGTTGTTGGGCGATCTCGGCCTGATTGTCGCTGAGCACCCAGTCGATTTCCTCGCGCCGGGCGTCGGCGATCTGTTCAATCCCCCGGCGCACCTGACCCTCCCAGGCCTGGCGGGTGAACACCCCCGGCACCCGCGCCGCCGTGGAGAACAGCGCCGCCGCGTCGGTTTCAGCCACCATCTGCTGCAAGCTCAAATCGGGGTAGTGATGGGCCGCCGCGTCGAGCACCTGACGGTACAAGTGGGTGTCGGCATTGCGCTGGCCCAACTGGCTGAGCAGGATCTGGCGCGCCTGCGCCACCAGCCCCGGGTCGGCCTTGATGGCCCACTGCGGATTCGCCGCCAGATGCTCACCGTAGAACTGCCACAGGCTCGGCGACAGCGCTTGCCAGAGCCCCGGCGACACCCCTTCGCGCAGCGGGTCGGCGGTGCCCAGCGCCTTGACCAAAAAGCTCGCATCGGCTTTTTCCGGGCGCGCCAGCATCAGGTACGCCTTTAATTGTGCATAGGCGCCTTGCGCCCGTTCGGCCCGTTGCGGGCTGCCCGCCGGCGAGCGGATCAAGGCATTGAGCTGGCGCTGCAACCTGGCCGTCGTCAGGTCACGCAGCACGCTATTGTTGGCCTCGACATAGCGCGGCCACATGACGTCCAGCAGGTGCTGGTTCTGGCTCAGGCCAAAACGCAGATACCAGGGCTCGCCATGTTCGGCGCGATAATCCAGGCGTCCCAGCTCGCGCACCAGATCGTTGAACGCCCTCAGTTGCTCGTCCGCATTGCCCGGCTGCTGCAACGCCGCCAAGGCGCTTTGCACCTGGGCGATCTGCACCCGGTTGCTGATAAACGACAGCAACAACCCCGCGCCCCACACCAACGCCAGACCCAGCGCCAGGCCATAAGCAACCCGCGGAACGCTCCAGCCCAATCGACGGCGACCGGACTTGTCGCCCAGCACCCCGTGCCACGCCGCAGGCGCCAGCCAGTCGTGTTTCGATTCATGGCTCGGGGCCGCCAGCGGCAGGCTGAACCACAACCCGCGCAACGGCACGCCATGGCCGAAACAGGCGGCCAGCCGCGCCAGGGTACACCGCCAGCGGGCAATGCCCCCGACCTGCAAATCCCGCGACAGACGCAGCAAAAAATCGTGACTCCTGTCGGTGTTCATCTGCTCCAGCCCCTCACGACGCAGAGGCTCGAGCAAGGTATTCAGCGCAGTTTCCAGCGCCGCAGCGCTGTCTCGTGCAGGCAACCGGCAACCGACCTCCTGCAGCTTGCGCGAGGGCTGCGGCCAGGCACTCTCGCAGACCTGCCACAGGTACAACGGCAACTGCCAGTGCAGGCTGCGGGCCAGGCTCTGCAACTGCCGCGCACCCGAGGTCGTTGCCCCGTCATCGGCGTAATGGGCTGCAGTCAATGCCCAGACCACCCCGTCCAGCGCACGCCAGCGGCTGAGCCCGGCCCAATTGCGCTGGAACGACTCTGCCGCCAGCAGCGCGCTGCCACCCCACAACAGCACGGTGCCCTGCCCCTCCAGCCACTTCTGCGCGGCCAGGGTCGGAGCCACGGCTTCGATTTCTGCCGGCTCACCCACCACCAGCAACAGCCGGACTTTATAGCGCCAGAAGAGGCCGTATTGATCACGCAGGTGAGCCTTGAGCAAACCCATTTCTTCAGATTCAGGCCCGCCAGCCGGTGCAGGCGGTGGCACATTATCCGCCTCCACTTCGCGGTAAGCCGAGCGCCCCAACTGCTGCCCCAACAAATGGTAGCCAGCGATGCACATCACCAGAAGCAAGGTCGTGGCGCCGATCACCCACAACCCCATTGCCTGGCGTTCACTGCCAGACTTGAACCCCACCACTTGCGGGTTATGCCAGACCAATACACCAAGGCTCGTACCGATCAGCAACACCACGATCAGTAGGATTGCCAACCACACAACACGTCGAAACTGCATGGGAAATTCCTATTTCGAAAGCGATGGCACAGGCGTCACGACCGTGCTCCAGAGCCCTGTATCAACACAGCTGCCCCCGCTGAAAATGAACTGCGGCCCGGCGCCGCATTGAATGGACTGTGTTGCAGCGGCGATCGCCAGCCAGGGCGACGCTTTGCCCGGGTGCCCCAGCACCGTATCCAGGTTGCAAGCCCCTTCGCTGTACTTCGCCGGGAGCGGCACAGCTGCCATGACCGAGGACACGCCGGCATCACGCTGTGCAGCAACCGCCACCCGCCACGTCTGCTTGATGGATGGCGCGTCCAGCGGTACCCAGTCCAGAGACTGGCGTGCGGCATGGAGCAAGGCGTCTGCAGTGGGTTGGCGCTCCTGCTCCGGGCGATGCAGGCAGGCTATAGATGGCAGGGTGGATTGCGTCAGGCGGTTGCCAAGCAGCAGCCCCACCATCGCTTCAGCCGTCCCTTCAGGCTGTTGCGGCATAAACTGGAACGCCACCACCAACAGCAACGCCTGATCACCTATACGGTGGTCGAGCCACTGATCCAGCGCCTTCAGCCCGCCGCCTTCAACCGGCACGGTCGACTGGCGGATCCCGGACTCGCTCCAGGCCTGTCGCCATACCCGCTGCAACAGGTTCTGCGCCAAGCCGCTCTCGACCTCCAGCAACAAGCCCAGCGGTGTATCGTCAGGTAGCTGAGTCAGGGGTTGCGCAAGGTCGGCAAGTACCTGCGTCAGTACTCGCAGCAACAGGTGTTCAGGGCCTTCATCGGTGTCGCCTGACAAGCGACTTTGACGCAGCGCTGCGCCACCCGGCACAGACGGCTGAGCTACCAGAGCGCTGGTCCCGCTCAACAATGCATCCCGTTGTACTGCCGGCACCCCTCCCGGTTCTTGCAGAGCGGTGTGCAGACTGACAGCCAGTACCTGCTGAACCCGGCGACCTCGTCTGACCTTGTTAATCAAGCCCTCTTCACGTGCCTTGTCCCAGCCGTCAGCGACCTGCTGCTGACCGAAGTACAACAAAACCCGCGCGAAACCGAGCAGGCACCAGACCAGCAGCGGCAGACCCAATGCCAGGCCCCAGAAACTGACCGGCTGTTGACGCCATGCTTGAGTCCCGAACAAAAACGCAGCGCCCGCCAGTAACAGCAGCAGTGGCAGTACACCCAGCCACAGCCAGCCTCTGGGCCGTGCCGGGCGTGGAGCCAGAGCCGGGACTTGATCCAGTCTGACCGGCATGGCTAGCTCGCCCCCGCAGCAGGCAATGAGGAAATCAACGTGCAACCGCAAGCGCAGCGATGCCCGTGAAATGCGACCCGAACTCCATTGTCACGAAATACCGGATGGCCCTCGGCAATCACCGTGCGGCCATGGCCCGGCACAGGGCAGAACACCGGATCGCCCTCACGGGCCACTCCGATACCGCCGAACTTCATGGCGCTGGACCCAGCGAGAACGGTGCCGCCACCGGTTGTTTTGTCGTCCTTGCGAATGATGCCCTGCATGTCTTATTCCTTCTAAAAAAACAAACCGGATAACTACGGGTTCTGGCTTTGCTGGCTCACAACTTCATGCCGCGAGAAAGTCCCGTTCTGTAATACGTAGTCAGTTGAACTTAACGGCCGCCCGCGGGCGTCGACATTGTCAAACCACTCAATGGAAAACCCCTTGGCATTCCATCGCACTGAAGAAAAATCCGACTCAGGCGCCTGAAGCCGCTGACGACCCCGTTCAATGCCCGCAGGGGCTTGATCTCGGGCCGGACAAACCCCCGATAGGGCAGCGGTTTAAGGGGGGCGTAGAGGCTGAAACTGGCGTTTTTGCCGAGCATGGATTCGGCCGCGATATCAGTGTCGGTGCAAGTGAATTCAATTCGGTAGTTGAACACCTGGCTCAGGCCTTCGCGGCCCTCGAAGGCGAGGACGTCGAGCGGCGAAGTAACATTACGTACCCACAGTTTATGGCGGCTGTGGTCAAAAAAAGTGCGCAGTTGAGTAGACATGTTCAGGCCTCCTTGGCGACTAATAAATCCTGTAACTTCAGTTGCCAAAGCCTGCTTCAGGTAATGACGAAGTTGTGTTGGTTAACTGTGGTATTGCGGGTATGGAAAACGGGGGCGGCGCAACTTCGAGTAGCAGCTCTATAGGGGCCGGCGCACGCACGCTCACGGCTTTAGCCTCAAGCGCGATGGCTAAGGAGAAATACAACGATTGGCCTGTTGCATGACAAAAATTCGGAGGGGATTCTAATCAGTCCAGATCGTTAAAAACAAATAATAAATAATAAATTTTCATGAGGACTTATACATTCAGATTTTGCATCTTAGGAATTCTCTTAAATCACCTGAGACTTTTCCTATATATATCCACGAAGTCTTATGAAAGTGGTTGCGATATATACACTTCAATCGAACTTATACGTTGCAGCCCAATGATTAATTCGGTGTTTACGGCTTTTCGACGGGACGCTTGGCGGTGGGTAGTCGATGACGAGGCACGAGGCTGCGATAAGGGCCACAGGGCCTTCAGTTACGGGGCCTGCTGCGCAGTCCATCGCAGCCTCGTTCCTCGTCAGCGACTACAGGAATACCCGCTTTGCGTAGCAGTTGCCGAAGGCTACGTCTGGCGGTGTGCCGTCGCTGTCGAGGTATGAAGCAATGGCTGTAGGCCCCTTCCTAAAAAACTGCGGCGTATTCCGCTTCATATGTGCTGCAAGATATTGCTACCCCACTACAAACCCCGGTATCTCTTCAGGGATGATGTTAAAACCCCTGCGGCGCAGCAGCCTCACAAAAGCTCCTGCAACAAGTGTGTGTACCCCCATCACCTGTGGACACCCCAGTGTTTGAAATCACCAGCTATCTAGGGCTGTTTCTGGCCGCCTTCGGTGCCGCTTCATTGCTGCCAATGCAATCTGAAGCGGTACTGGTCGCCATGCTGCTTTCCGGTAAGTACGCGGTAACCACCCTGCTGATCGTGGCCACCCTGGGCAATGTTCTGGGCTCGATACTGAACTGGCTGCTGGGGCGCTCGGTTGAACACTTTCGGCACAAACGCTGGTTCCCGGTAAGTGAACAAAAGCTCGCCAGGGCCCAACAGTTCTATCTTCGCTACGGCCGCTGGTCATTGCTGTTGAGCTGGGTGCCGATCATTGGCGATCCACTGACCATGATCGCCGGCGTCATGCGCGAACCGCTATGGCGCTTCGTGCTAATTGTCACAGTGGCCAAAGGCGCCCGTTATCTGGTGCTGACAGCAGTGGCCCTGGGCTGGGCATCCCACACTTGAAGAACCAATTACCTACATAACTTTCGCTCAATTCCTAGAATCTCAGAGACACGGCCTGCAGCCAGACTCAACGCAGCCTTGCACACTTGCGTAACCGAAAAATCCTGATGCTCAATTGCGTCAGGACGACCGCAGCGCAAGGAAAAGCGGATGTACCGTTCACTGCCCCAGCCTCGCTACAACCTGAGCCCTGAAGGTTTTGGCATGGCTCCTCAACCCCCTTCTTTTGACCGCCCCCCCGGTGCTATCGAGCAGGAGCCGAGCAACTGGCCTTCGGTATCAATGGTGACCGGCGAAGTACGGCTCAGGCTGAGCGATGGCACACTCGACGGGCCCCTGCCGTTTGAATGGACGCGCCTGTATTGCACCCGTTTCGTAGACACGGCCAGTGATCTGGGCTTTGGCTGGAGCCACAGCCTGTGCCACCACCTGCAACGGGATGACGACGGTCTGCTGTGGATCGATAGCGAGAATCGCCAGACCCGCTTCGTGTGGCCCGGCGCGCAACGTCCGGCAATCACCTGCGCGCAGGTCAACGCTACCATCTACCTGGGCGACACCGATGGTGAACTGATCATCGCCCAGGCGGGAAAGCACTGCCGTTTCTTTCACTTTCAGGACCTCAAACTGTCCGCCATCAGCGATGCCTACGGCAATCGCCTGAACATTGACTGGCACCTCGGACGCCTGCAGCGCATCGACAACGGCGCCGGGCGCGCCCTGTTGCTGCGCTACCAGCAAGGTTTGCTGTGCGCAGTGGACTATCAGCACTATGACGACAATCATGAATCCGGCGATGCCCGGGGTCAGCCCCGGGCCGATCGCTGGAGCACCCTGCACACGCTCGTCACTTACCGCTACAACGACGCCGGGCAACTGACCGGCGCCAGCAATGCACTGCAAGAAACCGAGCAGTATCGCTACGACGCCTGGCACGTGATTCAGGAGCGGCAACTGGCCGGCGGAGCAGTGTCTTTCTGGACCTGGCAACACGCAGGCAAACACTCGCGCTGCATCCACCACACGACCAACTTCGGGCAGATGCATGTGGACTATCAATGGGATGACCGGGGCGCCGTCACGGTCAGGCATCAGGATGGCAGCCAGCACACCTGGGTCCATGACGCCAACGCCCGCCTCGTCAGCCACACAGGACCGGGCGGTGCCGAACACCATTACTCCCATGATGAGGAAGGCCGGCTGATTGCTGAAAAGGACCCTGCGGGCACCCTCACCCGATACCGCTACAACGAAGCCGGGCAACTCTCGGCGGTCATCCCGGCCCTCGACGAACCCACGTTTTACAGCTACTTGAACGGTCACCTGCACAAGGTGCAACGCGGCCTGGCCTGCTGGATATACGAGCACAACGCCCGGGGCGACATCACCCGGCAAATCGACCCCGACGGAAATGTCACGACCTGGAGCTACACCTGCAGGGGGCAAATCAGTGCCAGGGTGCTACCCGACGGTGGCTATCACCGGCTCACCTGGAACCGCCTTGGCCAGCTACTGGACGAGACCCTGCCCGACGCCACGCAACAGCGTTACAGCTATGACCTGCGGGGTCGAAAAACAACCGCTCAGGATCAGTACGGCGCCATCACCCGCTACCAGTGGGACGCCCTTGGACGCCTGAGCCAAATGATCCTGCCCGGCGGCAAAACCCGCGCCTGGAGCTACAACGCCTATGGCAAGGTGGTCGCCCAACGGGACGAGCGCGGGCAGATTACCCGCTACGAATATGCCGACAACCTGCCCATGCTCAGCAGCCGCATCAACCCCGATGGCAGCCAGCTCAATTACCGCTATGACAATTGTCTGCTGTTGCTCACCAGCATCGAAAACGAACGTAACGAACACTACCTGCTCGACTACCATCCCGGCGGCCTTGTCCGTCAGGAAGTCGGCTTTGATGGAACCAAAACTGGCTACAGCTACGACCTCAACGGCCGCCTGCTGGAGCAAATCGAATACCCGGATGCGGATTACCCTGACCAACAACCACTGATCACCCTTTATCAGCGTGACAGCGCCGGGCGCCTGCTCCTCAAAACCCTGCCCGACGCCAGCACGATCGCCTGCACCTACGACAACCTGGGCCGTCTGACCCGGGTTACCGACGGCAAATGGCCGCTGGTTTACGAATACGACCTGCAGGACCGGCTGATCACCGAGCATCAGGGCCCGGCCATCCTGCGCTATCAATATGATGTTCTTGGCCAGCTAAGCGCCTGCCACCTGCCAGACGGCAACCAACTGGTCTATCACTATCAAAAAGGCGCTGGCCTGTGCGCCATTGACCTCAATGGCGAACGCCTCAGCGAACACCAATTCGAAGCCGGCCGCGAAATTTCCCGCCAGCAAGGCAACCTGCACAGCCAGTACCGCTACGACCAGCAAGGACGATTGCAAGAGCATGCCATCACCTCCCGCAGCCCCGACCATGGCTTCGGTACCCGGCCGCTCTACAGCCGCCATTACCAATACGACGCCAGCGGCAATCTGCGCTTGCTTGGCGATAGCCGTCATGGCCAGCAAAGTTACAGCTACGACCCCCAGGGGCGGCTGATCGCAGTCAGGGGCAAGGCTGAAGAGTGTTTCGAGCATGACCCGGCCGGTAACCTGTTGCGCCAGAGCGCCAGCGGCAGGGGGCGCAGCAGCCCGGCCAATGTCAAAGGCAACCGTCTGCTCATACAGGGCGACTGCCATTTCGTGTACGACGCCTACGGCAACCTGATCCAGGAGCGACGCGGCGCAGGTCAGCGTCTGGTACGCCATTACCGCTATGACTGCCAGCACCAGCTGACGGCTATCACCCTGCCTGAAGGCAGCGAAATCCAGTACCTCTATGACGCTTTGGGCCGGCGCATCGCCAAACAGGTCGATGACCGGAGCACCCGGTTTGTCTGGCTGGGCGAGTGCCTGCTCAGCGAAAGCAGCAGCCAAAAAGATTTACCAGCAAGTACCTGTTACCGCAGTTATCTCTATGAACCAGGCACCTGTAAACCTCTGGCCCTGCTCCAGGGCGAAGGCCCGGGCGGCTCAATTTTCCACTATCAGCTCGACCCTTTCGGCACGCCCCTGGAGCTGACCGACCCGTGCGCAATAATCGTCTGGTCGGCCTGCTACCGCGCTTACGGCAACGTACACACATTCGACATCGCCGACATCAGCAATCCCCTGCGTTTTCAGGGCCAGTATTACGACGACGAAAGCGGGCTGCATTACCACCGCCATCGCTACTACAACCCAAGCACAGGGCGCTACCTGAGCCCCGACCCGCTCAAACTGGCCGCAGGGCTAAACAGCTATCGCTATGAACCCGTGCTGAGGCAAGACTGGAGGTGCAATACACCCCGCAGGGGCATCAACAACCGCAGCGCCTGCAACACAGGCACTGCACCTGACCACCAACACCAGGATGCTGACTCCGTCAGGGAAACTGCGCCCCCGCCACTGCCACATGAATCATGTAGAGCGAGGTATTGGCCGTAATGAACAGCCGGTTACGCCGTGGCCCTCCGAAGGTCAGATTGGCCACTGTTTCCGGCAGTTTGATCTTGCCCAACATCACCCCGTTGGCATCAAAACATTGAATGCCATCCCCCGCGCTGGTCCAGATGTTGCCCTGCACATCAACCCGAAGCCCGTCAGGAATCCCCGGTTCGATATGGGTAAACACCCTCGACTCCCCCAGCCGGCAGTTGTCGATAACGTTCATGGCGCGGATGTGGTGGGCTGCATCCGGGTCGTGGGAACGGGCTGAGTCGGCGATGTACAGGGTTTTGCCGTCCGGCGAAAAGGCCAGGCCATTGGGTTGTTCGAAGTCGTCGGCAACGCAGGTGATGTGCAACGTATCGGGGTCGATGCGAAACACGTTGCGCCCGCTCTGCTCGGGCTCGGCCTGATAGCCCTCATAATCGCTGAGGATGCCGTAGGTGGGGTCGGTGAACCAGATACTGCCATC
This sequence comes from Pseudomonas versuta, assembly GCF_001294575.1. Lineage (NCBI taxonomy): Bacteria > Pseudomonadati > Pseudomonadota > Gammaproteobacteria > Pseudomonadales > Pseudomonadaceae > Pseudomonas > Pseudomonas versuta. The sequence goes on along the minus strand of NZ_CP012676.1, from coordinate 1,552,712 downwards.
GCGATGGACTACCACGTCGTTGGGCGAGTTCAGGCGTTTGCCTTCATATTGATCGGCCAGGGTGGTGATACTGCCATCCGGTTCGGTGCGGGTGACGCTGCGCGTACCGTGCTGGCAGGTCACCAGCCGCCCCTGCAGGTCGCGGGTGTTGCCATTGGCGAAATTGGACGCCGGACGAAACACCGAAACTCCCTGCTCCGGGGTCCAGCGCAGGATGCGCTGGTTGGGGATGTCACTCCACAACAGGTAGCCGCCGTCGTTGAACCACACCGGGCCTTCTGCCCAGCGGCACTTATCGTAGAGGCGCTCAAGCTGGGTGTTGGGCAGGGTCAGGCTGCGAAAACGCTTGTCGTGAAACTCGTAGATATCATCATTCATGGTTCTGTCCTCAAAGGCTGCGCAGCGTCTTGCGCCCGCTGACGGCGGCAATTACCGCGATTATGATGACGCCGGTGAGGATCAGCCGCACACCGGCGCTGGCGCCAAAGGTGTTGAGCATGCTCACCAGCAAGTAAAGAAACAGTGCCGCGCCCCACAGGCCCGGCACGTTGGAAAACCCGCCCGCTACCGACGTGCCGCCAATCACCACCACCGCAATCGATGCCAGCAGGTATTCCTCGCCCATGCTCAGGGACGCGCCTCCGGAAAACCCGGCCAGCAGCACCCCGCAGACACTGGCAAACACCGCACTCAGCACATAGGTGGCCCAGCGCACCCGTTCGACTCGTACGCCGGCCAGTTCGGCAGCACGCATGTTCTGGCCGATGGCCAGGGTCCAGCGTCCATAGCGGGTGCGCGTCAACAGGTAACCGGCGAGTACCGTAAGCAAGGCGACGGCCAGCGCCAGATAAGGAATGCCCAGCCACTTGCCGGTAGAGAACTGGTAGAACAGCTCCGGCGGCGCGATCCGCACGCTGCGCCCGTAGGCAATGGCCATGGACTGCAACAGAAAGCTTGCCGACAGGGTGGCGATGATCGGCGGGATACGCAGCAGGCGAATCAGCGCGTAGTTGGCGCACCCCACCAGCACGCCAACCCCCAGCACCCCGGCCACACCCAAGGCAATCAGGCCGTTCTGGCTGTCCATCAACTTCATGCCGACCGCACCACTGAGGGCGATATTGGCCGGAATCGACAGGTCGATATTGCCGGGGCCGGTGGTGATGACAAACATCTGCCCCACGCCGACGATGACAAAAAATGCCGAGAACGACAGCGCACTGGAGGTCAGCGCACCCGCGCCCTCACCGGCGGTAAACGCCAGGGTGGCCAGCCATACCAGCAAGGCCGCCAGAAACGACCACAACCAGGGTTTGCTGCGAATACGGTTCAAAGCAATGGGCAGGTTCATACCGGACGTACCTCCAGACGGTTGACGGCAGTGCGCAGGGCCAGCACCAGGATCAAAATCGCGCCCTGGGCACCGATCTGCCAGTCGGGGGATATGCGTATAAACGACAGCAGTGACCCGGCCAGCACCAGCGTCAACGCCCCCAGCACGGCACCGACGGGGGATACCCGGCCGCCGGTAAATTCGCCACCGCCCAGAATCACTCCGGCGATCGACAGCAAGGTGTAACGCAACGCCATGTTGGCGTCGGCCGAGGTGGTCAGGCCCACCAGGAACAACCCGGAAAGCACACCGAAGCCTCCTGCCAGGGCATACAGCGTGACCTTGATCCGCAACAGCGACCAGCCGGCCTTGGCCATCGCCAGCGGGTTACCGCCGGCGCCACGCAAGACCACGCCAAACCTGGAACGCATCAAAAACAGGTGTACCGCCACGGCCAGTACCACGCACACCACAATGGCGAACGGCAGTACCGGGGTCTTGATTTTGACCAGTGCCTGCAACCATTGCGGCGCACTGCCGCCGGGTGCGGGCAGCAATAGCACGGCGCCGCCGACCCAGATGAACGACATGCCCAGGGTCACCACAATGGCCGGTAACCGGCGAGTGTGAATCAGCGCCCCGAGCAACGCGTAAACCCCGATGCAGCCCAGCAGCACCAGGCATCCCAGCAGCGGGTGATCGTTGAGCAAGGTAGCTGCCACGCAGGCCACAAAGCTGATGAAACTGCCCAGCGACAGATCAAGGTCGTTGACCGTGATGATCAACATCTGCGCGATGGTGGCCAGGGCAATCGGCACTGCCAGGTTGAGCATCAGGTTCATGCCCATGTAACTCATGGCCCGTGGCTGCATGATGAAAATCGTCACCAGCAGCACCACCAGAGAAATGGCGGGCAAGGCGTTGCGCAACCAGCGGGCGCGATTCACCGCCCCGGTTGCCGATCCCGAAACATTGGGCGCAGCTGGTTTTTTTAACGTCATGGGTTGAGGCGCGTTCATGCCACCTCCTCCTGAAAGGAACTGCGCAGGATTTGCGCTTCGCTCAGTTCATTGCGCGGCATGTCTGCCACAGCCTGACCGTTGCGAAACACGTAGATGTGATCACAGTGGTTGAGCTCTTCAAGTTCGGTGGAGTACCAGATGAAGGTGCGCCCGCGGGCCGCCTCTTCCTTGATGATGGCGTAGACCTCGCGCTTGGTGCCCACATCGACCCCGCGCATGGGGTCGTCCATCAGAATCAGCTCGCTGTCACTGGCCAGTGCCCGGGCAAACAGGGCCTTTTGCTGATTGCCGCCGGAGAGCGACAGAATCGGATTGTTCATGTCCGGGGTGCGGATGTTCATCCGCTGCTGCCACTTGGCCGCCATCGCCTGTTCTGCCTGCGGGTCGATCAACACCCCGCGCCTGAGCGCCGCCAGAGAGCTGATGGTGATGTTCTCGGCAATCGACCACAAACTGAACACCCCGTCGGTCTGCCGGTCGCCTGCCACCATGGCCACCCGCTGCCCGCTGGCAACCCGCTCGCGCAGCAACTGCACCAGCAATTGGCTCTGGCCCTGGCCGGCAAGCCCGGCCAGACCGACGATCTCACCGGGCCAGGCGGCCACCGTCTGCCCGTTCTGCTGGCGTGCCGGCAACTGCTCGACCACCGGTGCCTGCCCGTTGCGCCTGGAAATAAACGCCTGAGCCTGATCCTGGGGTTTGCTCACCGTGCCCATGCACTCCACCAGTGAGGCGTGGGTGAAAGCACTGGCAGCCCGCACCTCGACCACACAGCCATCGCTCATAACCGCAATGCGGTCACAGGTGGCGAGCATCTCGCCCAGAATGTGGCTGATCAGCACCACACAGCCGCCACTCTCGACGTAGCACCGCACGTGGCGCAGCAATTGTTCGGCGACTCGCGCATCCAGCGACGAGGTGGGTTCATCGAGAATCACCAGCGCCAGATGCTCATCCACACAGGTAAAAGCACGGGCGATTTCGACCATTTGCCGCTGACCGATGGGCAAATCCGCCACCACATCGCCCGGGCTGATCCCGTGGCCCGGAAAAATGCTGTCCAGAGTGGCCACAATCAATGCCCCCGCCTTGCGCCGCCAGCCAAAGCCGCGCAGGCCGGGGCACATCAACCGGGTATTTTCGGCCACGGTCAGGTTGGGGCACAGCGACAGTTCCTGAAACACGCAGCGAATCCCGTGTTGCCGGGCCACCTGTACCGAGTAGCCACTGCGCACATCCGCACCGCCCATCAGCACCGCGCCGCTATCGGCTCCCAGCGTCCCCGCCAGAATATGCATCAGGGTCGACTTGCCCGCGCCGTTGTGGCCGATCAGCCCCAGACACTCGCCGGAGTGAAACATCAGATCTACGTCATTTAATGCGCGCACGGCGCCAAAACGCTTGCCGACCCCCTTGAGGTCAACCAGCGCTGCTTGAGTAACAGTCATTGCACTCTCCTCGACCGGCCACGCTTATTGAGGTGCAGGGCTCTTCAGTTGCGCAACGTCGTCGACGCTGTAGACGTGACTGACGATCCCACCCTTCTCCAGGCCTTTGAGCGAGCTTTCGAGGGTGTCCTGGGTGACGCTGATCGCGGGCGACAGCAGGTCATGGGGCAACTGTTTGCCGTCGAGCAATTGCTGGGCGACCCAGAACGACAGGCTGGAGATGCTCGGCGCGCTGGAGATCGAGAACGACTCGTAGCCGTTGGCGTCTGTCTGCTTTTTCCACCACGCCAGTTCTTCTTCGCGGTTACCGAAAATGATCACAGGCAGTGGCCGGCCCGCTGCAGTGAAGGCCTGGGCCACACCGAAGCCGTCATCCCCCTGGGTCACCACCGCGTCGATTTTCGGCAAGCTGGGCAGGATACCTGCCACCGCTTTTTGGGCCGCGGTCTGCGACCAGTTGCCGTTGACCGAGCCCACGACCTTCAACTGCGGGTGCTTGCTCGCGCCGGCAACGACCCCGGAGTGAATCATCTCGTCAACCGAGACCCCGGCCAGGCCGCGCACTTCAAGCACATTGGCGCCGTCGGGGAAGCGCTTGGCCAGGTAGTCCATGCCATCCATGCCGCTTTTTTTGAAATCCATGGAAATTCTGTAGGCGCAGGGTTCAGTGACGATGCCGTCGAAAGACACCACAACAATTCCCGCATCGCAGGCCTGTTTGACCGCACCGTTGAGTGCCGTGGGCGAAGCCGCATTGATCACGATGGCGTTGTAGCCCTGCAGGATCAGATTCTGGATCTGCGCCGCCTGCTCGGTGGCCTGGTTTTCACCCGTGGTGAAGGAGTCCGCACCGGCAATGATCCCGGCCTTGACCGCCTGATCAGTAGTCTGCTGCCAGCTGTTGAGCATGCTCTGGCGCCAGGAGTTACCGGCATAGTTATTGGACAGCGCGATGGTTTTGTCGGCCGTGTCGGCCTGGGCGTGCATGAAGGGGGTAATCAGCAAGGCAGTGGACAATAAGGCGCAACGCAGCGTGTGACGTTCCATGACATGACCCTTGTTATTTTTGTGGGCTAATTGACACCCTCAGTCTGATCGGGCCACGGGCCTCTGTCTGGGGCGTTGATGCACACTTGATACCCTTTGCGCGCAAATAACCTGCGGGAACCCGCAAAAGAAACGCGTAAATGTGCAGGGTTATTGCCCCTGACCGGACGCTGCTTTGGGTCATACTCGGGTATCGGGCCGCCAGCGGGTGTGCCTCTGACGGATTGCAGCACATGAGCCAAAGAGTCCCCATTGCAGCTGAAAACGTATTGCATCATTTTCTCGGGATTTCCCGCGCGCTGGCCGGGCGCCTGGACTTTCAGTCAATGATCGAAGCGGTCTCCGAAGAGATCCGTTTTATCCTGCCCCACGATCATCTTGACGTCAGCCTGTTGCTGGATGACGACAGTCACCTGTCGGCCTACGAAACGGGTTTGCACACCTCCTGGAGCGATTTTGCATTTCATCCGCTGGAGATTGCCCGCAGCCCCATCCGCGCGCTGTTGCTGGGAATGGAGCCGTATATCCTCAGCGATGATGCGATGAATGACCAACGCTTCCAGTTCCCCGGTGCGCTCAATCACCCGATTTTCGATGCCAATTTACGCAGCCGCCTGCACGTCCCGTTGCGTGCCCGGGGAGAAGTGATCGGCGCCCTGAGTTGCTCAACCCACGCTGCCAACTTCTACACCCTCGATGATGTGCGCCACACCCAGCATGTAGCCGACTTGCTGGCGTCTTATCTATATGCCCTGCGCCAGACCGAACAGGCCAAGCACCTGGCAATCGCCGAAGCGCAGATCCGGGCCCGCGAAGAAGGCCTGCGCCTGGGTGTGCTGCGCCTGACCGAAGAACTGGAAAACGAGCGACAGCGCATCGGCATGGACCTTCACGACCAGACCCTGGCCGACATGACCCGCCTGCACCGGCGTATTGCCCGCCTGCAACTGCTGGAGCAGATCCCGGCGACAGAGTTGGTCCCGGTCGGCCAGGCCCTGCAAGAAAGCATGCAGGAGCTAAGACTGATCATTGATGCGGTCAAACCTACCGTGTTGCAGCTGTTCGGTTTTGTCGAAGGGCTCGAAGACCTGCTGCTGCGCAGCGTTCGCAACAGCGGTTTAAACATTGTCACGCGCCTGCGTGACAACACCGGCGGGCTGGCCAACGACCTGGCTGAACCCCAGCAGATCGCCCTGTTCCGGATCATTCAGGAAGCGGTCAATAATGCGATCAAGCATGCGGCACCGAATGTGATCATCGTCGAAATCACCGCCTCCGGCAGCCACTTGCAACTGACCATTGTTGACGACGGCCCCGGGCTGGACAGCGTCAGTCGACTGGAAACCGGCGGCATCAAAAACATGCGCATACGCGCACAACTGCTTGGCGCGCAGGTGCAGATCGAGAAAGGTCCGCATGATAAAGGCACCTGCGTGCAAGTCAGCCTGCCACTGCCAGCGCAGGCCGAATAGGTAGAGAAGACACCATGGAAATCCTGTTGATCGAAGACGACCCGGTGCATCGCGCCTTTTTCAGGGAAGTGATCGAGGTCGCGCTGCCGGAATGCGAGCGCCTGCATGAAGCCGAAGACGGTCTGGCCGGCGAGCGTCTGGCCCATGAATTTGCCATTGCCTCGGTGGTCATGGACCTGCAAATGCCCAAGCGCACCGGGGTCGAAGCCGCACGGGCGATCTGGCGCGAGCGCCCGCACACCTCCATCATGTTCTGGTCCAACTATGCCGACGAAGCCTACGTGCGGGGCATCTCGCGCATCGTTCCCGAGGGTGCGGCGTACGGCTACATCCTCAAGACCGCTAGCGAGGATCGCCTGCGTCTGGCGCTGCGCAGCCTGTTTATCGAGCAGCAATGCGTGATCGATCGCGAAGTGCGCGGTGTGCAGCAAAAGAGCCAGAACCAGTTGCTGGGCCTGACCGATACCGAATACGAAGTGTTGCAGGACATCGCCCTGGGCCTGACAGACCGGATCATCGCCCAGCGTCGCAACCTGTCGTTGCGCAGCGTGCAAAACCGCCTGCAGCAACTGTATGAAAAGCTCGGCGTGCGCCAGCCCTCGACCGACAGCGACAGCACCCCGGCCTTCAACCTGCGCTCAAGAGCAGTCAACGTGGCACTGCTGCGCAAACTGCTGAACCGCACGGCCCTGGAGCAAGCCGAGATCGAATTGCAGGAATGGCTCAAAGACCCGCGGTTCAACTACCTGCGCCATTGAACCGCAACCTTTAGGAGCGAGCTTTTCGACCAGCCAACAGCTCGCGAGCAAGCTCTCTCCTACAGAAGACAAGGGCAATCAAGGATTTCACGTTTTTTTCACATTCAGCTGCTATCCTGCGCGCCTCTTTGGGGAGTAGCTGGCCGTCACACGTGTGGCGGCGCTCTGGTCAACATTCTCGGCAACCTGCCGTGGCCATGGCATCCGTCAGGATTTGCGAGACCAACGACATACCTGTGCTGAAGTCGGGCGCACAGTGTTATGCCGTTGTCTTGAGCCCGACTGGATAATAAACATGAACCCGATTGCCCTGATTCTCCTCGCTTTCGCCATGTCGACAGATGCCTTCGCGGCAGCCATCGGCAAAGGCTCCAGCCTGCACAAACCACGTTTCACAGAAGCCCTGCGCACCGGCCTTATCTTCGGCGTGATTGAAGCAATTACCCCGGTGATCGGCTGGGCCATCGGCAACGCCGCCAGCAGCTATGTCACCCAATGGGATCACTGGATCGCCTTCACCCTGCTGCTGGGCCTGGGCCTGTACATGATCTACAACGGGGTCAAACCCGATGAAGAAGAAGCCGAAGAGAAACCGACGCAGCACTCATTCTGGATTCTGGTGATCACCGCCATCGCCACCAGCATCGACGCGCTGGCGGTCGGGGTTGGCCTGGCATTTGTCGACGTGAATATCTGGATGGCCGCCGGGGCCATCGGTCTGGCCACCATGACCATGGTGATCATCGGCACCATGCTGGGGCGAGCACTCGGCAGTCTGGTGGGCAAGCGCGCGGAAATCGTCGGTGGCGTGGTGCTGATTATCGTGGGTGCAACGATCCTCTATGAACACCTGAGCGCCGTTTAAACCTCACCGGTATCTGACGCAGGCGTTGCGTCAGATACCGGTGCTGATCAGTCCGCCGTGGCAGTACGGTTGATGCGATACAGTGACCAGCTGTAAAAGGCCAGCGCCAGGCCAGCCAACGCGCCGCCCACCAGGCCGATCCAGGCAAAACCGAGATGGCCGCCGACATAACTGCCCAGCAATGCGCCGCCGCCGATACCGATGTTGTAAATCCCCGAAAACATCGCCATCGCCACATCTGTAGCATCTGGCGCCAGCGTCAGTACCTTGGACTGCAACGCCAGGCCGAAGCCCATGATCGCCATGCCCCAGAAAATGCTCAGCACCCCCAGGGACTCAATCCAGCCGCTGGCAGGCAGCAGCAACAACAGGCAACACGTCAGCAAGCCAACTGCCCCCAGCAAGAACCGCTGCGGATTGTGCTTGTGGAACCAGCTGAAGCACAGGGAGCCAATAATTCCGGCACCGCCGAACAGCAACAGGATCAACGTCACCATGCTGCTACTCATGCCGGCAACGCCCTGGACGAAGGGTTCAATGTAGCTGTAAGCCGTGAACTGCGCAGTCACCACCACCGCCGTCAGCACATAGATCGCCACCAGCGCCGGACGCTTGAACAGGATCGGCAGGCTTCTGAGCGAGCCCGAGTTCTGGCTCGGCAACAGCGGTAGCGTGCGGGTCAACCAGAACACCAGCAATCCGGCCAGCCCGGCAATCACAATAAACGTGGTGCGCCAGCCCATGGCTTCACCGAGCAAACGACCCAGCGGCACCCCCAGCACCATCGCCAGCGAGGTACCGGTGGCGAGCAGACCCAAGGCTTGAACCTGCTTGCCCTCGGGGGCCAGACGCACGGCCAGGGAGGCGGTAATGGACCAGAACAGGGCGTGAGACAACGCTACCCCTATTCGGCTGAGTAACAAAATGCCGAAGTTGGTGGCCAGGCTCGACAGCACATGACTGACGATAAACAGCCCGAACAGGATGAGCAGCAGCTTGCGGCGCTCGACATTTCGCGTCAGCAACATGATGGGCAGCGAGGCCAGCGACACCACCCACGCATAAATCGTGAGCATCAGCCCGACGCTGGCCGTGGTCATGTCGAAGCTGGCGCCGATCGCGCTCAGCAGCCCGACCGGGACAAATTCGGTGGTATTGAACACGAACGCGGCCAGTGCCAGTGCGATGACCGGTTGCCAGTTAGCCTGGGATGCAGAAGTGGGGTTGCTCATTTAAGGGGTGAACTACTCGCTAGCGATGGTATGAGAGGCCCGGGATCCGACCTGCCCTGATGCGCCATGTTGCATACACAACAGGCGCCATCTGGACGCTTCGGGCCCGAACCACAGGGGCGGCATTCTATAGACTTATTCAGTGACAGTTGGAGCACATCGAAATTCAAAACCGAGACATATGGCCGCACCCGAGGGGTGAAGTTCAGCCAGGTATTTGCAGTGCCCGGTTCTGGATCAAGGTTAGGTGTTGTTGCCGGTTTGTGCTTTAAAAGACGGTGCTGCTGCGACCACTCAATATCCGTAGCGACCCGCAGGCCCATCACATGCCGGAAAAACGACCCTGTAGTCGCTGACGAGCTATGCGAGGCTGCGATCGACGGCGTAGCCTTCGCAAACCGTCCATCCCTGGTGTGTCAGGTACATCAAGGCTGGAGGACTACGGGCCTTGGCCGATCGCAGCCTCGTGCCTCGTCAGCGACTACAACCCGGGGCCGGTAACGGATGACCCCGGCTGCACCTTCGGCGCACGCAACACTATCTCGGTGATTTCTGAAGGCCGACCCAGTCGAACCGGGAAACCGTTCCACAACCCTGTGCCGTTACTCACATAAAGTTTCATGCCGTCCACTTGATACAGGCCCGAGACAAAGCCTTCATTGGCCCACTTTGCAATGACATGCGGACCCAGTATCTGCCCGCCATGGGTATGCCCCGACAATTGCAGGTCAACACCCTGCCCCGCGTTGGCCAGCGCACCGCCCGGTCGATGGCTGAGCAATATGACCGGATCACCCGCCGGGACACCTTTGAGGGCCTTGAAGATATCCGGCTCCGGCAGTTTGAACGGTTGCGCCGCTTTGTCGGTGACCCCGGCCAGTATCAGGTCACGCCCGTTATGAGTGATCCGCTCATGTTCGTTGAGCAGCATATGCAAACCCAGGTGCTCAAAGGCCGGCAACCAGTGCACGTAGTCGACGTAGTATTCGTGGTTGCCCGGGATGGCAAACACACCATGGCGGGCGCGCAGGTCTTTGAGCGGTTGAACATCCTCGACCCGGGCCTGGGGCGAACCGTCCACCAGGTCGCCGGTGATCAGGATCAGATCCGGTTTCAGTGCATTGGTTTTGTCCACCACGGCCTGGAGCCAGGGCGCTTGCAACAGTCGGCTGGCATGCAGGTCGGTGAGCTGCACAATGCGCAACCCGTCGAGCTCTTCAGGCAGGCTCGGCAACACGATCTCCATGGTCTTGACCTCAGGCACGCGAATCGCCTGCCACACACCGACAGCCGCCAAGCCCATGCTGATCAGGCCAAGGGCAATCCCCAGACGTCGCCCGCCCAGCAAGGCCCGAGCGGTTTTACGCGACAGCGGCCAGACCGCAATGCCCGCCAGGTCCCGAATCAACAACAGCAGCACCAACAGTATCAGGCTGGCAAATGCCCACCCCAACACCACAAGCACCTCACCCGGCACTTCGGGCGACGCCATGCTGCCAAAGAAGGTACGGGTGACAAGGTGGTGCTCGGCGATCAATAGCAGCACAACGCCCAAACCGGACCTGCAGGCCTTGCTTATCGGGAGCGGCCAGACAAAGCGCCAGATCACATAAAGAGCAATGAACGCGGTGATGATATGAAACATGTCTACTCCTGCCATAAGCCTATACGTCTGACTCGCGCACTCTGGCGCAGGCGAGACCGATTTGCACGCGAGCCTGACAACCCGGTCGTATCAGTGCAAACGGCAATGCTTACAGAATGTATCCAAGACCAGAATATCGCCTAATGGATCCATTAAACCCAAAAAAAAAAGATTATCCGTTCGATAATCGGCTATTAACGACAAACAACATTGACCAGACAGGCCGGCGTGATTCTTAATGGATCCATAAAAGCAATAACACCTGATCTGGAGATTGGTCATGTACCCAAAAAACACCTGGTACGTCGCGTGCACCCCCGATGAAATTGCCGACAAACCCCTGGGCCGGCAAATTTGTGGTGAAAAAATCGTCTTCTATCGCGCCGCAGAAAACCGGGTTGCCGCGGTCGAGGACTTTTGCCCCCATCGCGGCGCTCCGCTGTCATTGGGGTATGTCGATAACGGCAATCTGGTCTGCGGCTATCACGGCCTGGTCATGGGCTGCGACGGCAAGACCGTCGAGATGCCCGGGCAACGGGTTCGCGGTTTTCCGTGCAACAAAACCTACGCCGCGGTCGAGCGCTATGGCTTTGTCTGGGTCTGGCCCGGCGATCAGGACCTGGCCGACCCCGCACTGATCCATCATCTGGAATGGGCTGTTAGCGATGAATGGGCCTACGGCGGCGGGCTGTTTCATATCCATTGCGATTATCGCCTGATGATCGACAACCTGATGGACCTGACCCACGAGACCTACGTTCACGCCTCCAGCATCGGCCAGAAAGAAATCGACGAAGTTGCCCCGACCACCACCGTCGAAGGTCATGAGGTGGTCACTGCGCGGCACATGGAAAACATCATGCCTCCACCCTTCTGGCGCATGGCCTTGCGCGGCAATGACCTGGCTGACGACGTACCCGTGGACCGCTGGCAGATTTGCCGCTTTTCACCGCCCAGCCATGTACTGATTGAAGTGGGCGTGGCCCACGCGGGCAAAGGCGGCTATCACGCAGCCCCCGAGTTCAAGGCGTCGAGCATCGTGGTCGACTTCATCACCCCCGAAACCGAAACCTCGATCTGGTACTTCTGGGGCATGGCGCGCAACTTCAACCCCCGGGACCAGACCCTCACCGATACGATCCGCGAAGGTCAGGGGCAGATTTTCAGCGAAGACCTGGAAATGCTCGAGCGCCAGCAACAAAACCTGCTGGACCATCCACACCGCGCCCTGCTCAAACTCAATATCGACTCGGGCGGTGTGCAGTCACGCCGGGTACTGGAGCGCATCATCGCCAGCGAACGCTCCCCCGAACCACAACTGATCGCCAGCGCACAGTAAACACCCGCGCTCGGCACTCGCTGGCGTGCCAGCCCCCTCATAAGAACAAGGAACCGGCATGATTGATGTGGTGGTGATTTCACGCAAAAACGAAGCACAAGACATCTGCAGCTATGAGCTGGCCAGTGTCGATGACAGCGCCCTGCCCGGGTTCAGCGCCGGCGCGCATATTGATGTGCATCTGCCCGGCGGGCTGATCCGCCAGTACTCCCTTTGCAACCATCCCGACGAGCGCCATCGCTATGTGATCGGCGTGCTCAAGGACCCGGCTTCACGGGGCGGTTCGCAACGCCTGCACGAACAGATCAAGCCCGGCGATCGCCTGCGCATCAGCGAGCCGCGCAATCTGTTCGCGCTGACCCGCGATGCCCGCCGCAGCCTGCTGTTCGCCGGCGGGATCGGGATTACCCCGATTCTGTGCATGGCCGAGCGCCTGGCCCATAGCGGTGCAGATTTCGAACTGCATTACTGCGCCCGCTCCAGTGCTCGCGCCGCCTTTGTTGAGCGCCTGCGCAATTCGCCTTTTGCAGACCGGGTGTTTCTGCACTTCGACGAACAGGCCGAAACCGCTCTGAACGCCGCCCAGGTACTGGCCGACCCGCAGCACGACACTCACCTCTATGTATGCGGCCCGGGGGGCTTCATGCAGCACATTCTGGACAGCGCCCGGGCCCAGGGCTGGGAGGAAGCGGCGCTGCACCGCGAGTATTTCGCCGCAGCCCCCATGGACAGCAGCAACGACGGCAGTTTTTCCGTCAAGCTGGGCAGCAGCGGCCAGGTCTTCGAGATTCCGGCCGACAAAACCGTGGTCCAGGTCCTGGAAAGCCATGGCATCGACATCCCCATGTCTTGCGAACAGGGCGTCTGCGGAACTTGCCTGACCCGCGTACTTGAGGGCGTGCCGGATCACCGCGACATGTTCCTCACCGAGCAGGAGCAAGCCTGCAACGATCAGTTCACTCCCTGCTGCTCACGCTCGAAATCGCCGCTGCTGGTGCTGGATCTCTAAACTCAGTCCGGGCGGTGAATCACTTTCATCCGCTCACTGGCCACTGCCGAGCCAAAGATTTCGGCGTAACGCAAGGTCGCGTTGGCGTGCTCGCGCATGATGGCTTCGGCGCGGGCACCCTGGCCACTGACCAGGGCATCGAACACCGAATGATGCTGCATGTGCGCGTAGTTGAAGCGCCGGTACTCGCGCACCATGTCCTTGCGATCGACCGCCAGCGCGGTCACCGAAGCAAACGGCAAGTGATCATTGCGCGCCAGCGCATCGGCAATCGCCGGGTTATGGCTACCCTCGACAATCACCTGATGAAAACGCATGTTGAGATCGTGATAGATCTCGAGATCGTCTTCGGTCACAAAGCCCTTTTCAAACAGCTCATCGCCTTGCATCAGGCACAGTTCGAGGACCTTGCACCCTTCGGCCGACAGCCCGCGCTCGGCGGTCTGGCGTGCCGCCAACCCTTCCAGCACACCGCGCACCTCGACCGCACCGGCAATATCATCGGCACTCACCGAGCGCACCTGAAAGCCGCGACCGCCAAAACGCACCAGCAAGCCTTCCTGCTCCAGGGTGCGAAATGCCATGCGCACCGGCATCCGGGACACACCGAACAATTCAGCGGTAGGAATTTCCATCAGGCGTTCGCCTGCGGCCAGTTCGCCTGAGGCAATCATTTTGCGCAGTGCGATCAGCACTAATTGACCGGGCTTGCTCATCCAGACAACTTCCAGAAAACAGGGGCGGCCATAGTAACAGGCACACCCAAAAACCCGTAGGAGCGAGCTTGCTCGCGAGCTTTGCGTGATGAAGAGCTCGCGAGCAAGCTCGCTCCTACGGGCCTGTCGAGGTTATATCGACAATGGGTAACTCACGATCACCCGGGTCTGGTCAAAGTCGCTGTTGAAGCTGCGCCGGTTGGTGGCGTTATTGATGCGCAGGCCGAGGTTTTTCAGGGCACCGCTCTGAAAGGTGTAACTGACCTCGGTATCACGCTCCCACTCCTTGCCGTTGGTGCCCTGCCTGGTGGTAGCGTTGTCACCATGACCATAACGGACCATGGCCATCAACCCCGGCACTCCCAGTGCGGCAAAGTTGTAGTCATAGCGCGCCTGCCAGGAACGTTCATCGGCGTTACTGAAGTTACCGTTGAACATATCGTTGCCCAGGGTACGCCCACTGCTGCCGTACACCGACATCCAGCCGGTGTCGCCACTCACCCGCTGCAACCCCAGGTACACGGTATGGCCGCCGGTTGCTGCCGAAAACAGGCCATAGGCCGTGTGGCTGCTGACCTTGCCGATGCGGGCACTGCCATCGTCCTTGTCAATGAAGTAACCAAGATTGGCCCCCAGCACCCAGTCGCCCACCGGTTGTTTGTGCAGCAGATTGACATAGCTTTGCTGGTAGATATCTTCCAGCTGCGAATGCCACAGCCCCACCTGGGTGCGCTGCTGATTGAAACGGTACTCGGCACCCGCGTAATTGAAGCGGTCGGAGGTGACGCCCGGCGCAGCCCAGGCCGATAGGTCCTGCATATCCGAAGAGTTGCGCAAGCTGACGGATCTGTACTGACCCGCCTGCAACCCCAGCCCTTCGATCTCTTTGGAAACCAGCATGGCACCGCTGAAAGTCTGCGGCAGCAAGCGACCATCGTCGTAACGCAACACTGGAACATCCGGCAGCAGCTCACCGAGCTTCAACTCTGTCGCGGAAAAACGCGCCTTCGCCGCCACACCGGCACGGCCGAAATTGTCAGCGGCGCGACCGTCATCATGTACCGGCAGCAATTCCGAACCGCTGGCCAGCCGGCTGCTGTCCAGCTTGACCCCGAACATGGCTATCCCCTCCAGACCAAAGCCCACCGGCCCCGGGGTGTAGCCCGAGTTGAACTTGAGAATAAAACCCTGCGCCCACTCATCCACCTTGCTTTTAGTGGCGCCCGGATCACGGAAGTCACGGTTGAAATAGTAATTGCGCAGCAGCAAATCGGTGGTGGCCCCTTCAAAAAAACCCTCTTGCTGCGCCAGCGCCGAGGTGCAAAAGGTCAACGAAAGCAAGCCTGTGATCATCTTCATTATTATTGTTCTCCGATTATCGGGCGCAGCCGCTCCCCGCAGCTGATACAGCCCGCCCGTTTTTATTGTTATTTAAAACTGTAGGAGCGAGTTTGCCTCGCGAGCCGTGTGCGATTTAAAAGCTCGCGAGCAAGCTCGCTTCTACAGATGAAACAGGATCAAGCCGACGCCAGCACCGGCTGCGTCTGCACGGTCGAAGGCTTGAGCAGCAACAGGCAGCCCGCGGCGAGCACAAATACGATGGCAAACACCCCGTACAAGTGCAGCGGCTGCCAGCCGGCATCCAGCAAAAACCCGGCAGCGACTGGCGACACAATGGCGCCGATACGGCCAATCCCGATGCCCCAGCCCACCCCCGTCGCCCGCACGGAGGCGTCATACACCACCGGCGACAGTGCATAGAGGCCGGCAACACAGCCGTTGGAAAACAACCCGATCAGCAAGCCCAGCCCCAGGGCAGCCATCACCGAAGACGCCGAGCCGACAAACAGCACCAGCAAACCGGCGGTAATCAGCATGAATAGCGACAGCACCCGGGCCAGCGGCCAGCGCGATGACAAGCCGCCAATCAATGCCGCACCGAAGATCCCGCCAACACTCAGCAGTACGCCCCCGGTAATCCCCTGTTGCGCGGAAAGCCCGGCAGACACCAGCAACTTGGGGGTCCAGCTCATCACAAAGTAGAAGCCGAACATCACCAGGAAGAACAACAGCCAGATCACCAGCGTGGTGCGGCGCATTGCAGGCCCCAGCAGAGCACCAAGGGCATTACGGCTGCCGGACGCGCTTGCGACCACCGGCGGCATTTGACTCAGGACGGGCTGCCCCAAACGCCGGGCCAGACGGTTGATGCGTTGCAAAGCGGTGACCGGACGGCGCGCCAGCAGAAAATCCAGCGACTCGGGCAGCCACAACAGCACCAGCGGAATCACTGCAAAGGTGACGAGCCCGCCGAATACAAACACCGAACGCCAGCCCCAACGGGTCAGCAACCAGACCGCCAGCAAGCCGCCCAGCGTTGCCCCAAGGGCATAGCCGGTGGACTGCAGACTGACTGCCAGGCCGCGCCAGCGCTTGCTTGCATATTCACTGGCAATCACGTTGCTGCTCGCCAGAATCCCGCCAATCCCAAGCCCCGTGAGTCCACGCAACAAAGCCAGTTGCACCGGGCTCTGACTCATGGCTGAAAGCAGCATGCCGGTGCCCGAGATCACCAGACACAACAGGATCAAAGGCCGACGACCGATGCGGTCAGCCCAGGGCGCGATAAACAAGGAACCTGCGGCCATACCGAACAAACCGGCACTGAGCAGCAAACCGATCTGCGCACCGTTGAGTGCCCACTCGGCCGATACCGAAGCCGCCGTGAACGCCATCACCAGCACGTCAAACCCGTCAATCATGTTCAACACAATGCAAATTCCGATCGCCAGCAACTGAAAGCGACTCATCGGACCGTTATCCACGGCGGCTTTCAGATCCATAGACATGGCTGTGCCTCCGTGTCGCTAAAGACCGGGACCACGAAAAAAACGGTAGTGCACACCGACGTAAAGTCAGCAGAACTCAGGCAGTTCTGCGCCCTGGATAAGCCATTCATGACGAGACCCTTTTTTGTAGTTTTTATGGGGGACGTTCAGGAGGGGATCCTGCCATCACCTTGCGCTAGTCAACCCGTTAATGGATCCACAGGCAATATGAGGCGACCGTGTATGGACTGAATTTACTTCAAAAAAATGGCCTTTACTGAAAACATAAATCAATATTTATTATACTTTTCAACAGGTTAAACAAAGCCAAAATCCTCACGATTAGCGTGCGATTATCGACCAATCTCCTTATATTCGGGGCAAAGGGCGATATCGCCAGGTTTTCAGGCCGACATCCCGGCCAATTGGATCCACTAAACCTGAACCACTGGTTAGATCGCAGCCGAAAAAGGTGGTGTCAGAGGTGAAGAAATCCGCTTTGTTTAGAGCTTGGCGATGTCAGGATCCAAAGGTTTGCAACCTGACTTCGCGCTGCTGTCTGCTATTAAGGTTCGACGCTTACGTACAACAAAAACCGAACCCCAAGGATCACCCTGAATGCCATCCACTGCATCTGCTGCTCCGCCGCCAACCCATGGTGTGTTCGGCCTCTTCTGCCTGGGCAGTTACTTACTGTCGGTGTCTTACGGCACCACGTTTTTATTGGCCATGGTGCTCAGCGCCCACGGCGGCAGCGAGTCCGATGCCGGCACGATCATTTCGCTGGCCATGCTCAGTACCTTTGGCGCGGTGATTTTTTCCGGGCATCTGACCGATCTGTTCGGTGCACCAAAGGCGATTGCCGCTGGCGCCGTGTTGCTGGCGGCAGCGTGCCTGGGCTTCGCAACGGTTCCGGCCTATGGCGTTGCGGTGCTGGTATCCGGCTTGCTGCTGGGCTTTGGCTGGGGGGTGTTTTACACCCTGGGGCCGATCATCGTGGCGATGATGATTGAGCCTGCGCGCCGGGTTAAATACTTCGCCCTGCTGTCTGGCAGCATGATGAGCGGCATCGGTAGCGGCCCCCTGACAGGACGCGCGGCTCAGGCACTGGGGTATCCAGTGGAATCGGCCTTTGTAGTGGCTACCGTTGCCAGCCTGCTGGGCGGCCTGGTGTTTGTGCTGATCGGCCCGAAAATCAAACGCCAGAGCGCCGCCGTCGGCCCCGTCAGTGTGTGCAAAATCACCCTGCCGGCCGCCCGCCTGGTGCTGCGCTCAAAGGCTGTATTCGCGATTGTCATGGTCGGCCTGGGCGGTGCCATCTTCGGCGGGCTGTCGAGTTTTCAAACGTCTTACGCCAGCCTCAATCATCTGGATTACTCGCTGTTCTTCCTCGGGTTCATGGGCGCAGCCATCGCGTGCCGGCTGTTGATCGCAGGCTTTATCGTCAAGCGCGACCCCTACGTGATGGCCTCCATTCTGACGGCCATGATCGTAGCCGCGGTGTTGATGTTCATGTTCTGCGTCAGTTCGGCCAGCACTTACTTGCTAGCCGCGATGACCCTGGGTGTCGGATACGGCCTGACCTACTCGGTGATCAATGGCCTGGCCGCCAACGAGGCACCCGCCGGGCACACGGCGCAATCACTGGTGCTGTTCAGCCTGGCTTATTTTGTCGGGGTCTTCGGCTTTCCATGGCTGGCCGGGCACGTGATCGTCGACTACGGCATCCCTGCACTGCTGTCGATCATTCTGATGATTGCCCTGTGCAACTGGTCGATTACCCTCGGTCGGTTGCTGTGGCGACGCCTTGCTCTGAACGAGCGCGGCAGCCCTGCCAAACCTCGCGCATCAGCGTCTTGAGCATCAGGGCTTCAGCCCAGCGATCACTGATATCGCGCCCGTCCGCCCCGGTAATGGCATAGGGCGGCGGGCCCAGCTCACAGGTAAAGGACAGGCTCTGCGGCGTGTCCTTGCGGGCCAGCCAGTCCTCTATGCCGTACTGCCACCAGCCCAAAAAGCGCTGCAACCAGGGCTGATGCTGGGCAAAGCTGATGGGGACCTGCACCTGTTCGCTACAGGCGACACGGCCGTGAAAGCCCCAACTATTACGCAAAATGGTGTGGATCATGGCGTCGTCTTCGGCGCTGGCCTGCACCGGCAGTTCACGCCCCACCACGTAGTGGGACAAGTCCGCCAGCAGCTTGAGATCCGGCATTTCGGCCAGCAGATCGAGGGTAAAGAACAGATCGTTGGTCAGGCGATAACGATGGGTTTCCAGCAGTACGGGAAAGTCCACCTGCTCGGCCAGCCGCTGCCAGCCTTCGGCCAGTTTGACTGCCTGCGACAGGCTGCGCGGGCGCACATCGGCCTGTAGCGTCAGGTGATGGCAACCGTATTGAGTGGCCACGTCGAGTGCTGCCGCCAGATCATCCACCGAACGCGGAAATACCTGACCTTCGATCTGTAACCCCCGGTCTCTGGCTGCCTGGTGCAGGCGCGCAGCAGGCTGTGGCAGCCAAAAGTGATCGGTGACGCCATCAAACCCGGCGGCCACTATTTTATCCAGCTGGGCTTCCAGAGGCTGGTCGGTTTGACCGTTGTGGTCCTGCATGGCCCAGAGAGACTGAAACACCAGAAATTCACGCATATCAGTTCCTCAACAGTTGTTTGAGCGACATATTGGCGTCCATCAGCCCAGGCACCAGCAGCACTGTGCGGCTGGCGATCAGGCGTTCGCAGAGTTTGATGTCCCGGGCCATGCTGGTGCCCTGGCCCCAGCTGCAGGCACCTTGCAAATGTTGCTCGGCATCGAGGTAAAACATCAGAAATCCGCCGTCTGCTGTCACTCGCAGGGCAGAAGGTTCGGCGCTGCTGATCTGGCCACAGGTTTGCAAACCCCAGTCATAGTGATCGGACCAGAACCCCGGAATGCTGTCGAAGGGCAGTTCGGCGCCCAGCAGATTGAGAGCCGCGTGATGGCCCTGATGTTCGGCATTGCGCCAGGTTTCCTGACGCTGGTACGGACCTTGCGCGTGCAAACGGAATTCACACACATCACCCGCCGCAAAAATGTCCGGCGCACTGGTCTGCAACCGGGCATCGACCCGGATGCCCTGCCCCACCTCCAGCCCGGCAGCCCTGGCCAGTTCGACGTTGGGTTGCATGCCGATGCCCACTACCAGCAGATCACAGGGCAAGCGCTGGCCGTCGACCAATTGCACGGCCTCGGCACGCTCGCTACCCAGCACCGCTTCAATGACCACGTTCAGGCGCACGTCAACACCCCGGGCCCGATGCAGGTCCAGCAATACGCCGGACAAGCGCTCGGGCAGCACCCGCCCGGCCAGGCGCGGCCCCGCTTCAAGCAGGGTCACATTGCAGCCCAGGGCCCGAGCCGTGGCAGCCACTTCCAGGCCAATAAAGCCGCCGCCGACAATCACCACCCGGGCGCCGGGGTGCAAGCCGCCGCGCAGGGCCAGGGCTTCATCGTGGGTGCGCAAATACAACACATTGCTCATATGCTCCGGAACATTGGGCAGGCGCCGTGCCCGGCCGCCGGTTGCCAGCAACAACCGCCCATAGGGCAACCAGCTGCCATCGGCCAGTTGTAGCCGGTGCTGTTGCGGCGCCAGAGACTGCACCGGCCTGGCGGTCCAGTGCTCGATTTCCAGCTCATCCAGCCGGGTGCTGTCGCACAGGCTACACCCCGCCAGATCGGTGGTGCCTTGCAGCAACCCCTTGGACAGTGGTGGCCGTTCATAAGGTGCATGGGCTTCGTCGCCGATCAGGATCAGCCGCCCGCCGTATCCCTCGCTGCGCAAGGTCAGGGCCGCACGCCCGCCGGCATGCCCGGCACCGATAATCACCAGTGGAGCGTTGGCTGTATTCATGGTCTGGCTCCCCGCTCTCAAGCCGGTACGGCAAGAAACAAACGACCGGCCTCGACCCGCACCGGATAGGTCTTGAGGTTGACGCAGACAGGAGCACCCAGCGCCTTGCCCGAACGGTAATCAAAACGCCCGTTATGCTTGGGGCACTCGATGACGTGGTCCATCACCAGCCCGTCGGCCAGGTGGATGGACTCGTGGGTGCACAGGCCGGCAGTGGCGAAAAACTCGCTCTCGGCCGACCGGTACACGGCATAGGTGTGCGGGCCATGGTCAAAGCGCATCACATCTTCTTCATCTATATCGTCCACGGCGCAGACGTCGATCCATTGCTCGCTCATGATCTTCTCTCTTGTCGTTGTGGTTGCGATCAGCCGGTCACGGCCTGGCTTTGAGGTGCAGCATCAGCGCGTGGCCCTGTGGGGCGACGAATGAAATAACCCGGGTCTTTGCGCTGGCGCAGGATGGCCGGAATGATTTCCTTGAAAGCGCCAAGCAGATCGGGATACGGCGGCGGGCAGTCGTGGCGGATTTCCTCATGCAACTGCGCCAGTGCGTGGTAAGGCACCATCGGGTACATGTGATGCTCGAGGTGATAGTTCATGTTCATGTAGATAAAGCGCAGCAGCGGGTTCATGTAAATAGTGCGGCAGTTGCTGCGGTGATCCAGCGAGTCCTCGGCCAGCCCCACATGCTGCGACAGCCCGAACAGGTAGGACAGCCACGCGCCATACAGGCTCGGCAGGCCGATAAACATCAATGGCAACCAACTGTGCTGATACAGCGCCAGGCCGATCACCAGTGCGTAAATCACCAGCCAGATCCGCGCTGTACGCACCACCCCCGGCCATTCGGATTCAGGAATATAGGTCTTCTCTTCATCATCCATCTGCCCGGCTGCATGGCGAAATACCGAGCGCAGAGTATTGAACCCATGGGGCAGGTTGAACAGGCTCAGGGCCATACGTACCAGACTTGGCGGACGCGGCTCGACGATTTCCGGATCGCGCCCCACGACGATGGTGTCAGTGTGATGACGGGTATGGCTCCAGCGCCTGACATGGGGCTCGAACAGGCACATGAAGCTCGCTACCTGATACACCGCGTCGTTCATCCAGCGGGTTTTGAATGCCGTGCCATGGCCCATTTCATGCCAGCGCGCATTGGAGGCAGTGCCATACAGCACCCCATAGGCCATAAAGAATGGAACGCAGGCCCAGGAGCCCCAGAACCAGTAGCCGCCAAACCCGGTCACCAGCAAAGCCAGCACCCACAATGCAGTGTCGCGCAGGGCCGGGCCGTCGCGGCGCTGCATCAGCTCCTTGAGGCGTTTACGGGAAATCGGGCATTGATACCAACTGGCCGAGACCAGGCCTTTGTCGGCGGCCCGCGCAGCTTCAGGGCCGGTCAATCGATAGTCGCGGCGTTCGGTTGAACTGGATTGAGACATGGAAGGTTCTCCGCAGGCTTGTTTATTGTTCTGGGGAAAATATAAGCAGCCATGCCATGGCCCTCAATGCCTTGAATAGATTCCCTTTCAAGCTATCATCGAGCCCCAGTGCAGCTTGATAGTTTTCTATCAAGGCCTCCTTCAGGGCTGATCATGAACAACAATAAACGCCCGACTATCGCCACTGTCGCCGCCCATGCGGGGCTGAGTGTGGCCACCGTAGACCGGGTGCTCAACGCCCGGGCGCCGGTCAATCCGGACACTGCCGAACAGGTGTTCCAGGCCGCCGAAGCGGTCGGCTATTTCGCCGCCCGCCTGATTGGCCAGCGCATCCGCGAGCGGCGCCCCGCTTATCGCTTCGGCATTCTGTTGCTGGGCACCGCCCAAGCGTTCTACGGCAACCTGGCAGCTGCCATTACCGAGGCCGCCCGGCGCCAGCTCGAGGCCAACCTGAGCTGCCACTTCGAGTACATAGTCGACCGCAGCCCGGCCGCCATCGTGGCGCAAATCGAGCACATGGCCGTGCAATACGATGGCCTGGCGGTGGTCAGCTTCACCCACCCGCAGATCAATGCCTGCCTTGCCCAGATCCGCGAAGCCGGCGTGCCGGTCATTGCGCTGCTGTCCGACATTCATGAGCAAGGGCACGAGGCCTACGTCGGCGTCGACAATCACAAGGTGGGGCGCACTATGGGCTGGTTGCTGGCGCACACCTGCAGCGCACGCAAGGGCAGCATCGGCGTGATGCTGGGCGGGCACCGGTTCCAGGGGCACCAGGCGCGGATCGATGGCTTGCGCAGCTACCTTACGGAACACGCACCTGGGCTCAAACTGCTCGATCCACTGATTAACATGGACAACGATGACGTGACCGAAGAAGCAGCACTCGATCTGCTGGCCCGGCATGCCGATTTACGCGGCCTGTGCGTGGTGGGTGGCGGTGGCGACGGCATTATCCGCGCGCTGGCACAACTGCCCGGGCGCCCGGGTCTGTGCAGCATCCTGCCGGAATCCACCGAACTGTCGCATCAGGCGCTGAAACAGGGGTTGATCAGCCTGGTGGTAGACTCCCAGCCGAAGCTGATTGCGGCGGCGCTGATGGACTTGCTGGTAGAACTGCAAACCGCGCCGCAGTTTGATCCGTTGCGTCACCGCATCCATGTGCCGTTGCAGATCGTCACCAGCGAGAACCTGTGACGCGCCCATCGCGAGCAACCAAAGTGCGACATCCATATAGCTTTGCAGCTGTGCCTTAGCGGTATTCATGCAGCTTTTTGTCACGAAGACACCTACAGCCCTTGCTCATTGTTTCTCATAAGTCAGCGCTTCTATTTTGCCACTCCTTTTCAGAGAACCAAGGAGTGGCAAACATGATTGACCCATCTGAGCACATCCCCGACCTCCAATCCGCCGCCAGCCTGTTCAGCAGCGGCGACGTATATTCCGGGGCCTATAACTTCATGAGCAGCATCAGTGCCGGGGTCGACCCACGCACCGGTTCATTCTCGGCCTTGGTGAGCCTGCCCACCGGCGCCGCCAACGATCTGCGCGGGCCGATCAGCCAGCTGCGTCTGGGTTACAGCCCCTTGATGACCGAGGATCAGGGTTTTGGCCTGGGCTGGATGCTCGGCACCACGTCCTGGGACGGCGCCAGTCAGCAGTTGCAGCTCAATTCCGGCGAGCGTTTTCGCGGCGAGATTGTTGGCCAGGGCATGCGCTTCCCGGACGTTCGCTTGCCGGTGGTGACGGTTACGGTTCAGCGCCAGGAGATGTGGGTGCGGCATAACGACGGCACCTGTGAGCGCCTGATTCCATTGGCCGGGCATCCGAGCCTGTGGGTGGTCAGCACCCTGGTGGGAGCCGATGGCAGTGCCCTGAGTTTTGACTGGCGCTCGATCGGCAACGCGGCTTATTTGCAGCAAGTCAGCGATGCCCAGGGCCGTACACTGGTGGCACTTGCCTACGAAGGCCAGCTTACCCATCTGACTCTGCAACCCGACACTCCCTCACAGATGGTGATGACTTTTCAGCGCATCTCCGGGCAGTTGCGCCGGGTGACGGTGGACGGATTGCCCAATAACGGCTGGCAGTTTGACTACAGCACCGCGAGCTCGGGCTTGTTGTTGCTGAGCAAATGCACCCAGCCCACCGGCAGTACCGAGGAAGTGACCTACAGCGAGGCCAACGGCCTGGCGTTGCCGCCGGGCGCGCCGTTCCCACGGATGCCGGTGGTCAGTCAGACCCGCAAGGATCCGGGTGACGGCCAGCCGGTGCAGCTGGTTCGTTATGACTACGGCCTTTATGGCTCCAACAATTACTTCGGCTGGCCGGCGGTGCGCCAGTGGCGCAACCGTGAGGACAATCTCTATCACCTGACAGGGGGTGGCGATTTCCTTTATGGCTCTACCGAAACTCTGATGGATGCCCGGGGTACTGTTTTGCAAACGGTATCCCGCACCTTTAACCGTTTCCATCTGCTGACCCGCGAACGCACGTTACAGGGCCAGACCTTGCAGGAAACCGAGACCACCTATTACGACGAGCCCTGGCTGCCCATTGCCCGGCAACTGCCTTACTTCCAGTTCCCGCACAAGGTGATTACCCGCAAGGCGCGGCTGGATGGGCAGCGGGTGCTGCGTGAACTGAGCACTGAAGAAGAAACCCGTTACGACGACTTGGGCAACCCGGTGTGGCACCGCAATGCATTGGGTGGCATTGAAGCGTCGGAGTATTACCCGGTCAGTGGTGAGACCGACAACTGCCCGGCCGATCCGTTGGGCAGGATTACCCGTCTGAAAAGTCGCACAGTGAGTCCGCCACCCGGCACCGAGGGTCCGGTGAAGCAGACTCAATATCGCTATCAATCATTGCCAGTACGTCAGGATGCGCCCGAGTTTGCACTGCCGACCTTTATCCAGAGCAGCGAGGAGAAACTGTTGCTGGTGGAGGGCGAAAAACGTACCGAGCTGGGCCGTTCCAGCCAGACCTTTATCGTCGATCCAGCATCGCCCCACCACGGTCGCATGCTCAGTGAAACTCAGACCGTGCAGGGTAAAAGCACCACCCGCTCCTACAGCTACCAGCTCAACCAAGCCCGCAATGCACGGTCGCTTGAGCGTACGGTGTTGCAGGAAAACGTGACCATCACCGGGCACGACGGTCATGAGTCCAGCTCCCAATCCTCGCAAGATCTGTACTCGGGTTTGATGGTCACCGAGCAGACCGATGAGCAAATGCGCATCGCCTTTGCCCACGATGCCCTGGGCCGTGTAGTACAAGAGGTCGCCGCCCCGGATTCGGCGTTCGAGGCCGAGGTCAATTGGGCCTATTCGTTGTCAGCGAACGAACGCTGCCAGACCCGAATCGGCGCTTCCGGGCGTAAGGAAACGGTCTGGCTGGATGGTATGGGTCGGGAAGTACGACGTGAGAAACAGTCCGACAGCGGTCAGACCTATACCGCCTGGACCGGCGAATATGACGTGTTGGGCCGGGTATTTCGTGAGACCAGCTACGACCCCGGTAACGAAGACACTCCAGCCCTGAGCCTGACCACCGAACGCACCTTTGACGACTGGGGCAATGTGCTGACGGAAACCGGGGCTGATGGGGTGACGCAACACACTCAAGCCGACCCTGTGGCACTGACCGGCACCCGTTGGCAGACCGACGCCAATGGCGTGGACGGGGCCAAAACCGTGACGACCCACACCCTCGATGGCAAGCCGCTGACCGAGCAGTTGTACAGCGCCGACGGCGTGCTGCAGCATGAGCTGAGCTGGAGCTATGACGGGCTTGGACGTTGCATCAGCCAGTCCGATGCCATGGGCCGGGAGACGCGTCAGGAGTGGGATGCCCGCGATCGGCTGGTGTCGACCACGCTGCCCGACGGCAGTGTGATCAAGCGCACCTACGCCGAAGGCCATGACGGTGAATTACCGGCCACGGTGTCGATCACTCACCCCTCTTTGGGCAGTAACGAAGTAGTACTGGGCGAGCGTAAATACGATGGTCTTGGCCGACTGCTGTGGGAAAAGGTCGGCCAGAGTGTTTCTGAATGGCAATACGCCGAAGGACAAATCCACGCCCATACCCAGACGCTTCCCGACGGCACGCAGGTCCAGACCGAACGCCAGCCGGAACTGGGCGGTGCGATGCTGTCACTAGAAGCCCCCGGCATCAGCGTGTTCAACAAGTACGATCCTCTGAGTGGCCGGTTGCTGGAAGCCCAAGGCAACCTGGGCATGCAAAAAGATCACTGGTCGCCGTCGGGTTTGCTGACCCAAGCCGATTACGCCTGGCACGGTGATCAACCTCGTTCACAACAGCAAACCACCACACCAGCGGGCAAGGTCACACGGCTGACCGATGCCGACGGCGCAGAGCAGCGCTGCCAGTACGATGCCTTGGGTCGCTTGAGCCAGCAGCAAGGTGCCGATGTCACCATCAGCGTGACCTACGATGCGGCGTCGCGGATTCACCAGCAGCGCACCCAATCAAAAGACGGCTCGCGGGACATGACCGTGACCCTGGGCTACGACAGCCTTGGCCGTCCGGCCCGTCGTGAAACTGCTACCCGTACGCCCACCCGACAGTCTCTTGAAATCCAGACCCAGCAATGGCGCAAGGACGGCAAGCTGATCCAGCGCGAATTGACCCGTGACGGTGTTCTGGTACGTCGTGAAACCTTCGACTACGACATCCGTGGCCGCATGATTTCCCATCGCCTTACAGGCCCATCGCTTCCCGAAGACGCCCACGGCAAAACCTACCGCGAGCAGCACTTCGAATACGATGCGCTGGATAATGTGCGCCGTTTGGAAACGGTATTGGCCGACGCCAGCGCAAACAATGTCACCCTGTTTGGCTACAACCCTGCCGACCTCACGCAACTGCTCAGCGTGCGCCACAGCCGCGCCGATTACCCGGCACCGGTGACCCTGGAGTACGACGCCCTCGGCAATCTCAAACGCGACGAACGCGGTAATCCACTGCACTACGACGCCCTCGGCCGACTGATCGGGGTAACCCTGCCTACAGGCGAGCGTCGTTGGCACTACGGCCCCGGTGGCAACATCATCAAGACCGAGGATGCTCGCGGGCCGCGCTGGCGTTACCACACCGGCGGCCAGCTCAGCTGCGAGACGGGTGAAGACACTCAAACCCGCTGGGTCCGTGCCGGAAATGTTCCAGTGGCCGAAAGCCGGCTGGCTTCGGCAGTGCGTGAAGTCATGCTGCTGGGCACCGATGCCCAGGGCTCGGTGACCACTGAAGCCCAGGACGGGATCAACCACCCGGTCTATGGCGCCTATGGTTCAAGCGTGGCCGGGACCAGCCGACTGGGCTATGCCGGGAGCCTGCGCGAGGACGTCACCGGCTGGTATTTCCTGGGCGACTACCGCATCTACAACCCGGCGCTGATGCGTTTTCACAGCCGCGACAGCCTCAGCCCCTTCGGTGAAGGCGGCCTTAATGGCTACGTCTACTGCGCCGGCGACCCGGTGAACCGCATCGACCCGTCGGGCCATTCATGGCTGGACTGGTTGCTGCCAGCGGTAGGGATTGCGTTCGGGGTGATGGGCGCGGTGGCCTCATTCGGTGCCCTGGCGGCTCCCGCTGCGGCGTTGACCGCCAGTTACATCACCGCAGTGACCACCGCGACCTTAAGCGTCGTGTCACTGGCCGCAGACGTGGCCTCGATAGCCTTGCTGGCCACCGGCAATGAAAGCGCGGGTCGGATTCTGGGTTTTGTGGGCATGGCCACAGGTCTGGCGTCGGCGGCGCCGTCAATCGCCGGGGCGGCGGCCAAGGGAGTGAAAAAAGTAGGCAAGTTTGTCGGTGGCTGGCAGCACAAGTTGCAGCATGCGGGAGGGCGACCGGGGCGCACACGCAATCCTTTAAGCCTACAAATACAAGCATCACGCGCTACCGATCATGTTGAACTTTGGCAGGCGACTCGAGCAATGAACCCTGATGGCCCCATGAGAAATGTTATTGGCGCGATCAATCGCCACGCCGTCGTTGATTCACGTACGTTTAATGCCGCCAGAAGCTATGCAGCATCCAATCCCACGCCATTACGATTACCTGCCAATAATGTCCCTTCAGTAACCGTGCCGAGGAACGCAATAGACCCACAGCCCATTCCGTTTTTTGCCAATAATCCGGATTATGTGAACGAGGTCCGACTGATTGCCTCAAATCATCACCCGACTTACCTCCCTTCCAGTTTAAACGCAGCGGGGATTGATGCTAATTCGTTGATGATCACGTCACCCGAGGTCATGGCCGGATCCTACAATGGGAGTGCCTGGAATATGGCGTGGAACACGCCAGAGCTGATGAGCATGCCTCATCCATATACCTACACGACGTGGGATCGTAGTTGGTTGCAAGGGCTCAGCTCCGCAAATAACAACACTTGGTTTAATAACTTCATGATCGAATTCCGCCAGATGTAGCCTCTGTTGGGCCAAGTTATGCTTGGCCCGACACTTGATGCTCCACGCGCTTACACAGGCATGAGCGTCAGGGTTCAAGGCCGCAGATACGCATCTGCGCGCCACATCAGTGCGCCTGCGGCAAATTGAACGGCGTCACGATCTGCACCTGTGACGGCATGACCGGGCCGGCTTGGCATACCCGGTGAAACTGCAGGATGTGCAAAAACACCTGCCGGACATCGACCTGCAGATTGTGATCAATGACCGCGGCCATTTTTTCTTCGGCCAGCAACTGCCGGTTTTCTTCATCCAGATCATGCCCGACGAACACTTCCAGCGGTCGCCCGAGTGCCGCAAAAGCATCGACAATCGCCCGATTCCCACCCCCCACGCTATACACCGCCTTCAAGCCCGGGTGCTGTTCCAGGGCCTGGGTCATACGGGCAAAGGTCGGCCCGTACACGCCTAGCCCTTCGCTGATGTCGAGCACCCGCAAGTGCGGCGCCCGCCCGCGCAGCCACATGCGAAAGCCCATTTCGCGCTCTTCCTCGCCACGAAAGCGCTCGCTGCTGATGACCACCGCAACCTCTTGCGCCGCCGCACCCAGCCAGCGTGACAGCAAATACGCCGCGGTTTGCCCGGCGTTACGGTTGTCCATACCGACATAGGCAATCCGATTGCTCTGCGGCAAGTCCGTAGCCAGGGTCACCACCGGTATCCCGGCCGCCACCAACCGGTTGACAGCCAGGTTAATCGGCGGCTCATCGGCCGCTTTGAGCACCACCCCCTGGCTGCCCTTTTCAGCGCAACGCCGGATCAGGTCGTGCATGGCCTGCGGGTCGATCTCTTCGAATAGATGAAAACGCGGCGAAATGCGAAACGGCGCCATGCTGCCCAACTGCGCCGTCATGGCTTCTTTAACCGCCTTACTGAAGCGCTCCGGGGTGTGCAGGATGACGTCGACATAAAAAGTGCGGCCCATCGCCAGGCCGTTTTTTTCCTGTGCTTCAAGCTCGCCCAGGGCCTGTTCGATACGCCTGCTGGTCTGCTGATGAAAACTGCCGCGCTGGTGCAGCACGCGGTCGACCGTGGCTTTGCTGACCCCGGCCTGGGTGGCAATTTGCTTGATCGAGAAACGCTTGGCACGGCTGAGCATGATGATCACGGACCTTTTTCTTGAGGCTTTTATGAGGTCTTTTCTACCAGTTCTGAGGCTTGGCTGATGCTAGTCTCGGTTTCACGAGGTGTCACCCGACGATCTCGAAAACAATAAAAACCCGCAGGAGCCCTTCATGTCTGAAGCCGATTTTTCCACTCAGTTCGCAGGCCGTTTTTTTGTCGTTACCGGCAGTACTCAAGGCCTTGGCGCAGCCGTTGCACACACCCTGGCGCGGCGCGGTGCAGCCGGGCTGGTTATCTGCGGGCGCAGCCGCGACAAAGGCGCCGAGCAGGTGCGCCAGCTGGCACAACTCGACTGCCAGGCCTTTTTTGTCGAGGCCGACATGGAGCGTGTCGAAGATTGCCGCGCCGTCATCGATGCCGCCCGCGAGCATTTCGGCACCTTGCACGGGCTGGTCAACTGCGCGGGCATGTCCGATCGAGGGAGCATTCTCGACACCTCGCCAGAACTGTTCGACCGCATTTTCGCGGTCAATGTTCGGGCACCGTTTTTCCTCATGCAAGAAGCCATCAGACTGATGATCCGCCAGGGTGTGGAAGGCGCCATTGTCAATATCCAGAGCGTCAGCGGCCATGGCGGCCAGTCGTTTCTCTCGGCTTACTCAACCTCCAAGGGTGCATTGGCGATCCTCACCAAAAACGTGGCCTTTAGCACCCTGCGCAACCGGATTCGGGTCAACGGCCTGAACATCGGCTGGATGGACACGCCCCACGAAGACCAGATCCAGCGCCAATACCATGGCGCACAGGATGGATGGCTGGCCGAAGTCGAACAGTCGATGCCGTTCGGGCGCCTGCTCAAGCCTGAAGAAGTCGCCCGCAGCGTAGCTTTTTTGCTGTCCGCTGAATCGGGGATGATGACCGGCTCGGTGATTGACCTGGAGCAAGGGGTGATGGGCTGTGGTGACGGATCGACCCCGCGCCCGGACGCCCCTTTGGCAGTGGGTGAAGCATGACCGGCGCCGAGCACTTCTCGATACCGACCGCCGCTGCACGGTCTGGCAGCGCAGACCGTGCAGCAGTTGATGCTGCCGGCCCAGAATCAAGGCTGCTCGCATGAAGCGTGTGCGCAACAGATCAGCCTGATGCGCAGCAAGCGTCAGGCCTGATCGCCCTCAATCTCTCCCAGCGGAATGATCTGCGCGTTGCCATGCCGGACCCCGCGTTCGGCCATGATGTGCCGCGTCAGTTCCGAAACTTCGGCAATGCTGCCCTTGAGCACCGACACTTCCATGCACTTGCCCTGATCCAGATGCACATGCAGCGTCGACAGGGTCAGGTCATGGTGCTCATGGAAGGCTGTGTTCAGCCGTTTGGACAGTTCCCGGGTGCCGTGATCGTAGACATAACTCAAGGTGGCCACGCAGGGATCCTGCGGGTTGCAGTTTTGCGGCTCCAGCAACCCGGCGCGCAATAAGTCGCGAATGGCTTCGGAGCGCCCCTGATACCCGTGGGTGCCAACCCGCTGGTCAATCGCAGTCAACAAGGCATCGTCCAGCGTGATGGTGACCCTCTGCATCTAATTGGCCTCGCAGTTATGATCTTTTGACATAGACTTCATACCCAATGAGTGGACAGGCCAGCGGCCATCAACCTGAGGGAGACGCAGTGTGGAGCAGTCATGGATGAAAAAACAACTTGCCATATGGATGTTTGGAGCCTGCCTGAGTGCTGGCATCACCAGCGTATCAGCCGCAGAGCCGGCCCCTGTTCTCACCTATTCGTGGCCCACCAACGCCGGGCCGCTTGACCCCCGGGGCTACTCGCCGAACCAGATGTACGCCCAGTCCATGGTTTATGAACCCCTGGTGCGTTACACCGACAAAGGCACCCTCGAACCCTGGCTCGCGACCCGGTGGACAGTATCGCCGGACGGCAAGACCTACACCTTTACCCTGCGTGAAGGCGTGACCTTCAGCGATGGCAGCCCGTTCAATGCGGCCGCCGCCAAAGCCAATCTGGACGCTGTACTGGCCAACGGCAAGCGCCATCAGTGGATGGAACTGGTCTCCACTCTGGAAAGTGTCGAGGCACCGGACGAGCACACCCTGGTGCTCAAGCTCAAACACCCTTACTACCCGACCCTGATGGAGCTGGCGCAAGTGCGCCCGCTGCGTTTTGGCGCGCCGCACGCCAAACCGGGGGCTCCGGTGGGCACCGGGCCCTGGACCCTGGCGCAAACCCGGCGCGGCGAATACGACCGTTTCGAGCGTAACGAGCGCTACTGGGGGCCAAAACCGGCTTACGGCTCGGTGCTGGTGAAAGTCATCTCCGACCCCGACAGCCGCGCCATTGCCTTGCAGACCGGCGAACTGGATCTGATTCAGGGCGCTGAAGGCGAAATATCTCCCGGGACCTTTGTGCGTCTGCGCGACTCAGGTTTCAACACCGCGATTTCCGCGCCACTGGCCACCCGCTCGGTGGCGATGAACACCGGCCTGGCCCCCACCAACGAACTGGCGGTGCGCCAGGCGATCAACCAGGCCGTGGACAAGGACACCATTATCGCCAAGGTCCTGCACGGTCTGGAGCCGCGAGCCGACGCCCTGTTTTCCAACAACATGCCGTACACCGACCTTGGCCTCAAGGCCGCCCCTACGACCCGCAACAGGCGCGCACAACCCTCGAGGCCGCCGGCTGGAAAACGGCTTCCGGCAAGGGCATACGCGAAAAAGACGGCCAGCCCCTGAGCATCGAACTGGTGTTTCTGGGCACCAGTGCCCTGCAAAAAAGCCTGGCCGAAATCCTTCAGGGCGAACTGGCCAAGGTCGGGATCGAGATCAAGTTGCGGGCCGAGGAAGACGGCGCGCTGGTACAGCGTCAACGTGAGGGCCGCTTCGGCATGATCTTCGCCGACACTTGGGGCGCGCCTTACGACCCGCACTCCTTTGTCAGCTCCATGCGCTATGCCGGGCACGCTGACTACATGGCCCAGCGCGGCCTGCCGATGAAGGATGCCATCGACCACAAGATCGCCGAAGTGCTGGGCCAGACCGACGAGCAACAGCGGGCCGAGGGCTACCGCGAGATCCTCACCACCTTGCACGATCAGGCGGTGTATTTGCCGATCTCCTATCTGACCGCCATCAGCGTCAGCCGCAACAATGTGGGTAACGTCCAGTTCGGCAGCACGTTGTTCGATGTGCCGTTTGAAGTCATGCACCCAGCCACCGGGAAGCCCTGAGCCATGCTGCGCTATATCATTTTGCGTCTGGTACTGCTGATCCCGGTGCTCCTGGGGGTGTCGCTGATCGTGTTCATCCTCCTGCACCTGGGCAATGGCGACCCGGCCCTGGACTATCTGCGCCTGTCGCAGATCCCGCCGACCGACATCGCCCTGGCAGAGGCACGCCGGGCTTTGGGGCTGGATCGCCCCCTGCCCGAGCAATACATCAGCTGGCTGTGGAATGCCCTGCATCTGGATTTCGGCACCTCCTACATCACCGGCCGCCCGGTGCTGGATGACCTGCTGTATTACCTGCCGGCCACTCTGCAACTGGGTGGCCTGGCGCTGCTCACCACCCTGGTCATGAGCATCCCGCTGGGCCTGGCTGCCGCGCGCTGGAAAGGCCGATGGCCGGATCAGGTGGTGCGTTTCATCACCTTTATCGGCGTCTCGATGCCCAACTTCTGGCTGGCCTTTTTGCTGATCGCCCTGTTCTCCCTGTGGCTGGGCTGGTTGCCGCCGATGGGGCGTGGCGGGCCGCAGCACTTGCTGATGCCGGTCCTGGCCATCGCCCTGATGTCGATGTCGATCAACGCCCGCCTGCTGCGTGCCAGCCTGCTCGATGTGCGCCAGCACCGGCATGTGTTCTACGCCCGGGCCCGTGGCCTGAGCGAACGGCGGGTGTGGCGCGACCATATCCTGCGCAATGCCTGGATGCCGCTGGTGACCGCCACCGGCATGCATATCGGCGAACTGTTGGGAGGGGCATTAGTGATCGAAACCATCTTCGCCTGGCCCGGCGTCGGGCGCTTTGCGGTCAGTGCCGTGCTCAACCGCGATTTCCCGGTGATGCAGTGCTTCACCCTGCTGCTCACCACTCTGCTGGTACTGTGCAATCTGGTGGTGGACATCTGCTACGCCTGGCTCGATCCACGTACGCGTCTGTCGGGGGTGATGGCATGAGCACGTCAGCCATGGCCTTCACCGGCAAAAAACACGGGATGCGGGTCGGCTATCTACTGGTCGGCCTGCTGATGTTGATGGCGCTGTTCGGGCCCTGGATTGCCCCTTACGACTCGACGCTGGTGAGTCTGGATCAGCGCCTGCTGCCCGCCAGCGCCAGCCACTGGCTGGGCACCGACCATCTGGGGCGCGACGTGCTGTCACGCTTGATCGTCGGCACGCAGCTGTCGTTGGGCAGCGTGGTTCTGGTGCTGGGCCTGGTACTGATCATGGGCGTGGTGATTGGCGGGATTGCCGGGATTGTCGGCGGCAAGGTCGACATGTTCCTGATGCGCCTGTGCGACATGTTCCTGACCTTCCCGACGCTGGTGCTGGCGTTCTTCCTGATTGCGCTGCTGGGCACCGGCCTGACCAACGTGATCATTGCCATCGCCCTGTCGCACTGGGCCTGGTATGCACGCATGGTGCGCGGCATGGTGCTGGCCCAGCGTAACCGCGACTATGTACTGGCTTCACGGCTGGCCGGGGCTTCGCGCCTCACCCGCCTGCGCCAGCACGTAATGCCCAACGTCGTAGGGCAATTGCTGGTCCTGGCCTCGATGGATATCGGCCACATGATGCTGCACGTCTCGGGCCTGTCCTTCCTGGGGCTGGGCGTCAGCCCGCCGACTCCCGAATGGGGCGTGATGATCAATGACGCCAAGGAATTTATCTGGACCCAGCCGCAGCTGTTGCTGTGGCCCGGGCTGATGATTTTCATCTCGGTCATGGCCTTCAACCTGCTGGGCGACGCACTGCGCGACCGGCTTGACCCCAGCGTGCTGGCGGAGATCAAGGAATGAAACATACCCTGGCAATACGCGACCTGACCCTCAAGCACCGGCAACGTACCCTGGTCGACAGGGCCGACCTGACCCTCAAGGCCGGCGAGGTGCATGCCCTGGTCGGGGCCAGCGGCTCGGGCAAATCCCTGACCTGCCTTGGCATCCTCGACCTGCTGCCGCCCGGCGTGCACAGCAGCGGCGCCAGCCTGTTGCTGGACGGGCAAAGGGTAGAAGCCGCCAGCCTGCGCGGACGCGAAGTGGCACTGGTGCTGCAAAACCCGCGCAGTGCTTTCAACCCGGTCCGCTCCCTGCGCCAGCACGCTCTGGAAACCCTGCAGGCGCGATCCATACAGGGAGCCGAAGCCGAGCGACTGATCCACGCCACCCTTCTCGAGGTCGGGCTGTTTGACGGCCAGCGAGTGCTCGACTCATTTGCCTTCCAGCTCAGCGGCGGCATGTTGCAACGGATGATGATTGCCCTGGCGCTGCTCGCCGACAGCCGCTTCCTGCTGGCCGACGAACCCACCAGCGATCTCGACGTAGTGGCTCAGGCGCGCTTTCTGGACCTGCTTGAACGACTGGTTGCACAGCGTCATCTCGGGGTGCTGCTGATCACCCATGACATGGGGGTCGTGGCCCGCTGCGCCGATCAGGTAACGGTGATGGCCCACGGCCGGATCGTCGAGCAGGCCGATGTGCACACCCTGTTCCATGCCCCACAGAGCCAGGAGGCGCGCACTCTGCTTGCCGCGCATCACTCGTTGACGATGGAGAACTGCCCAGCATGAGTTTTATCCAGGTACGCAACCTCAGCCACGGCTACACCGCTGGCGGAATGTTCAGCAAACGGCATCGGGTCCAGGTGCTCAACCAACTGAATCTGGACCTGCCCGAGGGCCAGAACCTGGGTCTGCTGGGGGGCAGCGGCAGCGGCAAAAGCACCCTCGCCCGCCTGCTGATGGGCCTGGAAACACCCGACCAGGGCAGCATCCACTTCAACGGCCAGGCCTTGCAGGGCACCAGCCCACAATTTTTGCAGAAGGTGCAGATGGTCTTTCAGGATGCCCTCAGTGCCTTCAACCCCCAGCGCAGCATTGGCTGGAGCATCGCCGAACCGTTGCGCCACCTGTCAGGCATGGACAGCGAGGCGTGCCAGGCCCGGGTCGGGCAACTGTTGCAGCAGGTCAAACTCGAGCCGGGTGACATCGACAAACTGCCCGCGCAACTCAGTGGCGGACAACTGCAAAGAGCCGGGATCGCCAGAGCCATGGCGGTTGGCCCGCAGTTGATAATTCTCGACGAAGCACTGTCCAACCTTGACCGGGTGCTGCAGGTGCAAATTCTCGACTTGCTGACAGACGTGCGGCGCGAATCCGGGACCGGGTTCTTGCTGATCACCCATGATCTGAGCCTGGTCCGGCGCTTTTGCCAGCGGGTAGTGGTATTGGCCGACGGCATGCTGGTGGAGGACCGGGAAGTGACGCCAGGGATGCATTTCGAGCATCCCGAGGCGCGCACCCTGCAAGAAGCCGTACTGCCGGCAATGCCCAGGGCCCGGCAGGTCGCCGCACGCACCGCCGCCTGTAGTCGCTGACGAGGCACGAGGCTGCGATAAGGAACGCAGGGCCTTCAATCTGCGGGTCTGCTGCGCAGCCCATCGCAGCCTCGTGCCTCGTCAGCGACTACAGGCTGGCGCTCAGGTCCCGCTTTTCACCTTGCTCCATAACCGGGTGCGGATACGCTCCAGTTTGAGTGCCAGGGGCTGCAGCGGGAACAAGGTCGCCATCACCGCTTCGGTCGGGTAAATATCAGTGTCATCGCGAATGTTTTTGTCCACCAGCTCCTTGGCATCCAGGTTGCCATTGGGGTATTTGAGGTGGTTAGAGGTCTGTGCGATCACTTCGGGGCGCAGCATGTAATTGATAAACGCCAGCCCTTGTTGCGGGTTGGGCGCATCATTGAGCAACACCATGTTCTCGATCCAGATCGGCGCCCCTTCGCGGGGGATGCTGTAGCGAATGGTGCGACCATTGCCAGCCACTTGCGACGCGGTCTTCGCGTCCTGCACCCCGCCTGCCCAACCCACCACCACGCAGACATTGCCATTGGCCAGGTCGGTGATAAACCGGGACGAGTCAAAGTAGCGAATATACGGCCGCACCTTGAGCAACAATGCCTCGGCCTTCTGGTAATCCTGGGGGTTGCTGCTGTTTTGAGGCAGCCCAAGGTAATGCAGGGCAATGGAAATAATATCGCCGGAGGCATCGAGCATGGCCACGCCGCACTGGCTCAGCTTGCTGATGTTTTCTTCCTTGAAGATCAGGTCCCAGGAATCAACCGCAGCGTCAGGTCCGAGAATCGCCCTGACCTTGTCCGCGTCATAACCAATGCCCGTGGTGCCCCACAGATACGGCACCGCATAGCGGTTGCCGGGGTCATTGTTTTGCATCTTCGCCAGGATGGCCGGGTCAAGGTGTGGCAGGTTGGGCAACTGCGAGCGGTCCAGCGCCTTCAGCACCCCGGCTTTTATCAGGTTGGGCAGCACATCGTTGCTGGCAACCACCACGTCGTAACCGCTGCCCCCCACCATGAGTTTGCTCTGCATGACATCGCTGCTGTCGAATACGTCATACACCGATCCGATGCCGGTTTCGGCCTGGAAATTCTTCATCGCATCCGGGGCGATAAAGTCGTACCAGTTGTAGACATGCACCCGGGTATCAGCCGCCTGCACCTGGGCCAGCCCCACACTCAACAAAGTCGCCAGGGCCCATTTAACGCTGCACTTGGTCTTCATCCTGCGACTCCAGTCAACAGCTCGCGGCGCCCGTCTGCGTGGTCGATCTGTTCGCCGGCAAGCAACAGACGGCGGTCCTGGAGATAGTCGTAATCACGGCGGGCAGCCTTGAGCTGATCCAGCTCCAGCGCCACCCCCTGACGCAGCTCTTCGCGCCCGGCCTCAAACAACACCCGGCCAAACGGATCGACCACTGTACTGGCGCCGGCAAATACCAGGCCGTCATCCCCTGCCCCGACGCGATTGACCATCACGGCAAAGGCCTGGTTCTCCTGGGCCCGCGCCATGATCGCAGTACGATGTACCGGACCGTAGGGGTCCATGTTGCCGTTGGTGACGATAATCAGATCAACCCCCAGTTGCGCCAGCGCACGGCTGGTTTCCGGAAACTCGATGTCGTAGCAAATCAGCAGGCCGATGCGAATCCCGCGCCATGACACTGTGGCCAACCGATCGCCGGGGCAAAATCCCCGCGTTCGGTTGGCCACAGGTGCGTCTTGCGATAAGCCAGCGCAATGCCCTCGGGGGTCACCAGCACCGAGGTGTTGTAGTAACTACCGTCA
Organism: Pseudomonas versuta; assembly: GCF_001294575.1. Taxonomy (NCBI): domain Bacteria; kingdom Pseudomonadati; phylum Pseudomonadota; class Gammaproteobacteria; order Pseudomonadales; family Pseudomonadaceae; genus Pseudomonas; species Pseudomonas versuta. The sequence continues at coordinate 1,514,729 of NZ_CP012676.1, read as the reverse complement.
TGCTTTTCAGCTATGCCCACAACCACCGAAACATCGCGTTCGCGCACGGCCTGCAAGACCTTTTGCAGGCTCGGGCCATGCAAGGGTTCAGCAACGCGCGCCAGCTCACCGGCGCCGACAAAGCCGGTCAGATGCGTCTCGGGGAACACCAGCAGCTCGGTGTCGGCATCACAAGTGGCGATGGCATTGAGGGTACGCGTCAGGTTATAAGCGGTGTCGCCGTCACGGCCTGCCAGTTGCATCAGTTCAATCTTCATCTCTGATCCTTGCACGGGGGATGAGCCGAGTATGGAACGCGCTATCGCGCCAATAAATGACATCGATGGGGTAACCCCCACTAGGTAGAAAGATGAGTCTGACACTGCAGGATGTGGCCTGGCATGACGCGATGGGCCGCATTATCGAAACCCTCGACCGCCCCCATTTCTGGACCGCGCTGGTGCGCTTGCTTGCCAACTACGTGCCCGTGGACAACTGGGTGGTGCTGATTTACGGCGCCGGCAAGCCCCGGGTGCTGGCCGAATCCCCCGGTGAAGACGGTGCTGTGGACCCGCTGTTCCAGGACTACCTCAAGGGCCTGTACCTGCTGGACCCGTTCTACATCGCCAACCGCGAGTCTCTGCAAAGCGGGTTGTTCCGCCTGCAGGACGTGGCCCCGGAATGCTTTGAGCAGACCGACTACTACCAGCGTTATTTCCGCCTCAACATCGTCACCGACGAAGTACATATCAACCTGCAACTGGACAACGAGCGCACCCTGAGCCTGTCCCTGGGCAGTCAGTGCCGATTCAGCCTGGAGCAGACCGCCCTGCTGGGGCTGGTGCGGCCGTGGGTCGCGGCGCTGATGCGCCAACGCCTGCTGTTTGAACGCGAACCCGGTGAATCGCCGGAGCTTGCGCCTAACTGGCAGGACCGCCTGGAAGCAGCCACTGCGCAGTTGAGCTCGCCCCTGACTGCCCGGGAGATGGAGGTGGGACGGCTGTTGCTCAGTGGCTGCTCGAACAAGGAGATCGCCCGCAAACTGGCTATCTCTGCCGAGACCGTGAAAGTGCATCGCAAACACATGTACGGCAAGCTGGGGATCAAGTCCCAGTCGGAACTGTTTTCCCTGTTCTTGCAGGCGCAGGAACCACTGTAGGAGCGAGCTTGCCTCGCGATGCCTGCAGCGGGCAAAGCCTGAGACAGCATGTCGATGCTGGCGCTGCGCGCCAGATCGCAGCCTTCGGCAGCGACTACAGGTGGCCATCCACCCAACCTATTTTTCCGCCAACTCGGCGAGATGTTTTGTTACATTCATCCGCTTCTGACTCTCACTCACCAGCAAAGGAATGCCTTGCACAATGGATTTTTCACTCAAGCAACTGGCCGCAGCAACCCTGATGATGGCCAGCCTCACAGCGTTCACTGCGCCAGCTCTGGCCAATATCACCCCGCAACAGAGCGAGATCATTCTCAAGTCCTTCAGTGATAAATCGGTTAAGGATTTCAGGCAATTCCTGAGTAGCCTGGCCAAGAGCGATCTGGCTAAAACCGATGACCTGGGCCCTGCGATCAATGCCTTTCTCGACAACAAAACCTTGTCCACCGACCAGCAGAACGAGATCTATCGCCTGCTGGGCCTGTATACCCGGATCAAGTACGGCAGCGCGGCCACCCAGACCCTGATCGAACTGGTGGCCATCCCCACCGTAAACGTGGAGGGTGTCCCCACCTACAAGAACCCTGAATTCATCAAAATCGGCGACAAGATCAGGGACCTGGCCAAGGCCTTCAACCTGAACTATCGCAACGTCGATGACCGGGTCTACGAAATTTCCCTCGAAGGCAAAGGCGATGAAGTAGTAGGTATCCACGCCCATGCCGACGTAGTGCCCGTGAGTCCGCAGAATTGGGTGTTGAAAGACGGCACCCGGCTTGACCCGTTCAAAGTCACCCTGATCGGCGACCGCATGTACGGGCGCGGCACCGAAGATGACAAGAACGGCATCGTGGTCACTCTGTACGCGATGAAGGTGATCAAGGAAGAAAATCTGCCACTGGCGCGCAATTTCAAGCTACTGGTGGACACCACCGAAGAAACCAGCGGCGACGCCATTCCTTACTACTTCGAACGCAACCCTACGCCCAACTACAACCTGGCGCTGGATGGCGGCTACCCGGTGGTCATTGCCGAGAAAGGCTACGGCACGGTGATGGCCAACTTTGCACGGCGCCAAGCTGAAGGCCAGGGCGCAGAAATCACCTCGCTGACCGGCGGCCTTGCCACCAACCAGATCCCCTCGACATCAGTCGCCACCTTTGTCACTGACAAGCCTGCCGAGCTGGCTGCCAGCCTGCAAAAAGCCGGCACTGAATACGTCAAGCGCAACGGTGACAACTTCCAGGTGAGCGCCAATGTGGTGGGCAAGGACGTGGTGCTGACCGTGACCGGTGTTTCCGCCCACTCCTCCAAACCCGACTCCGGGGTGAACCCGGTGGCGCGCATGCTGGACTTCATCAACAGCCTCGAAGGTCAGGTGGCGCTCAAGCACAACCACATCACTGACGCGGCCCGTTATGCAGCCGACAACTGGGGCCTGGATTATCTGGGTGGCAAGTTGGGGATCGGTTTCTCCGATGACTTCATGGGGCCGCTGACCACATCTCTGACCTATGTCGGGATGGACGACAACCGCTTCAAACTCGCAGTCAACCTGCGCGTGCCCAAGGGTGAATCCCCTGAGGCGCTAAAAGCCAAGATCACCGAAAAACTCACCCAGTGGAGCAAGAGCAACCATATCCCGCTGACCCTCGAGACCTCCATTGCCGAGCCGATGTACCGCAACCCTGAAGGCGAATGGGTCAAGGCGCTGCTGGCGGTGGCCACCGAAAACCTGGGCATGGAGCACAAGTTCGGCGCGTCCTCGGGGGCAACCTCGGTCCATGAACTGCCCAATGGTGTGCAATTCGGCCTGGCGATGCCGGGCGTCAAATACACTGGTCACAACGACAACGAGTTCAAGACAGTGAACCAGTTCATGCTCGACTTGCAGATCGTGACCGAAATGATGGCGCGCATCGGCCAGCTGCCGAACCTCTGACACGCCTCTGTGGGAGCTGGCTTGCCAGCGATGCACACACCGGGATTGGCCTGGTACACCGCGCCGCTGCCATCGCGAGCAAGCTCGCTCCTACAGGTCTACCTGCCCACCCGCCCGGCCAGCGAATCATCACTACTGGGGGCTCAGGGCTGCCAGCCTACTTTGGCCAGGGCGTCAAGCAGACGCTCGGGCTTGAGTGAAAAAGCCTGGCTGGCACAGCCCTTGAGGTCTGTGGCAGCCAGCATGGCATTGAGAATGGCCTCCTCCACCGCGTCTGCGGCAGCCACGAACAGCGGCGAGATGTAATCGTTATTGACCATGTGCAACCCGGTAGTCGGTGCCCCGGGGTGCCCAAAATTGGCAGCCGGCAAATTGCTGTTGCCCACCGAAAAGGCCAGAAAAATATCGCCGCTGGAATCCTCGGTGCCCCCGCCCACCCGCGCCAGACCCACGCTGGCCCGCTGTGCCAGCCGGGTGCATTGATGCGGTAACAAAGGCGCATCGGTCGCGATGGTGATCACGATTGAACCCATGCCCGGCTCGCCGACATTGACCTCGCCCTTGAACGGTGACGGCACATCATCCAGCACTCTGCCGACCGGATACCCCGCCACCCGCAGCGCTTCACGCACCCCGTAGTTGGCCTGTACCAGGGCGCCAACGGTCCAGCCGCCCTGCTCCGCCGTCAGCACCCGCGAAGAGGTGCCAATACCGCCCTTGAATTCGTGGCAAATCATGCCCGTACCGCCACCCACATTGCCCTCCTGAACAGGGCCGCAAGTTGCATCCTGCAGCGCCAGTTGCACATGCTCGGCGCGCACGTGCTGGCCCCAGATGTCATTCAAGGTGCCGTCGTAGGTTTCCAGCACCACAGGCATGCACCAATACGTATGCTTCTTGCCCATTTCACGTTCGGCGGCCACCAGCGCATCGCGCACGACACCGACGCTGTGGGTGTTGGTATAGGCAATGGGCGTGGTCAGCAAACCGGCTTCGCGAATCCACTCCAGACCGGTTGCGTCACCGTTGCCGTTCAACACATGGACCCCGGCAAAACACGGCTGCAAATGCGCCGCACCGGCACGCGGTTCGATCACGGTGACACCGGTATGGATGGAAGTTTCGGCGGTTTCGACATTCAGCGTGTGATGCCCGACTCGCACACCCGGTACATCGGTAATTGCGTTGTAAAGGCCCGGGGTGCCCGAGCCAATGGTTACGCCAAGCTCACGGATACGCATCGTTCTGCTCTCGCTATCGTCAGTAAAGTGCGCCCAGTGTAGGAACCCGGGCAACACTTGACGATACCCTCCATTCACTACCCCGAAGGGGGTATGAAGGCAGATCCGGGCCTTTATTTGTCCGACTTGATACTGGTCCAGGCCCGTGTGCGTACACGCTCGAGTTTCTGCGGCAGCGGCTGCACCACATAGAGGTTTTTCAGGGCCTCGCTGGTCGGGGTCAGGTCCGGGTTACCGGTAATGTCCTTGCTGATCAAAGGCAGCGAATCTTTGTTGGCGTTGGGATAACCGAGAAAGTCGCTGATCGGGGCAATGACCTTGGGGTCCAGCAGGGTGTTGAGAAACTCATGGGCCTCGGCGACATTCTTCGCGCTTTTAGGGATGGCAAAGGTATCAAACCAGATGGGCGCGCCTTCTTTAGGCAAGCGCCAGTCAACCACTACGCCATTGCCCGACTCTTTGGCCCGGTTGCCGAACTGGTAGAAGCTGCCGGAATAACCGATGGCCACGCAGATGTCACCGTTGGCAATGTCGGTCATGTACTTGGCCGAGTTGAAATAGGTGATGTAAGGACGAACTTTCAACATCAGTTCCTTGGCTTTTTCATAGTCGGCCGGGTTCTGGCTGTTCGGGTCCAGCCCCAGATAATGCAGGGCCAGTGGCAAGATCTCCGAGGGTGAGTCGAGCATGGCCACGCCGCAGGACTTCAGTTTCTCCATGTTCTCGGGCTTGAACACCAGGTCCCAGCTGTCTACCGGTGCGTTGTCACCCAGCGCGGCCTTGACCTTGGCCGGGTTGAAACCGATCAGCACGGTGCCGTACATGTAGGGCACTGCGTACTGGTTGCCGGGGTCGTTGGTTTGCAACAGCTTGAGCAAGGCCGGGTCTTGATGCTGCCAGTTGGGCAGTTTGGATTTATCCAGTTTCTGAAACACACCGGCCTTGATCTGAGTGTCGAGAAACTGATTGGACGGCACCACCAGGTCATACCCCGAGTTGCCAGTCAGCAGTTTGGCCTCCAGGGACTCGTTGGTATCAAAGGTGTCCCAGATCACCTTGATCCCGGTTTGTTTGGCGAAGTCCTTGGGTACATTCGGCAGGATGTAGTCCGCCCAGTTGTACACCCGCAATTCGCGCTGTTCGGCCTGTACGGCACTGGCCAGCAGGGTCAGCCCGCAGAGGCCGGCCCCCAGTAAGCGTTTGATTGTGTGCATGCGTGAGTTCCCCGAAGTTGGCGTGAGATCGATAGTTTTTATGTTCTGTACACGGCAGCGGCCTGCAAATGGCCAAGGGCAAGCTGGGCAAACTTTCTTGTTATAGGGCGGGTGCTTTTGATTCTTGCCGACAGCCCTGGCCCAGCACAGTGGGAGACAGGCCAAAAGGGGACAGTTATGGCCAATGTTTATGTCCGGATCCAGCCGTTGGTGTTGCTACAGCAACTGTTGCCACAGCAACAGCGGATCAGCAAATACCTGCCACGACAACAGCAAGCGCCTGCTCAGCCCCTGTATTCAGGGGTTTGGCCTGTTGGTACGGAGTTTGCTCAAGGGTATTACCTGTCCACAGTCCGCTGAACAACAGCCAAAGGATTCAATCATGTCTCACGCCCTGCAAGTCGTTGTCGTTTCTGGAGGAGCCTTCAGCCCTTCACGCACTCTGGTTCTGGCCCAGGCGATTCTCGACGAGCTGCAAACCCGGCTCTGCATCGAGAGTCACTTGATCGAGCTGGGCGATATCGCCCGGCAATTAGGCGGTGCCCTGTCACGCGCGGAGCTGGGTGCTGAGGTCGAAGCACAAATCCAGGCCATCGAAAACGCCGACCTGCTGATCGTTGCCACTCCGGTTTATCGCGGCTCCTACCCGGGTCTGCTCAAGCACCTGTTCGACCTGGTGGACATCAACGGCCTGATCGATACCCCGGTATTGCTCGCCGCCACCGGCGGCAGTGAACGTCATGCCCTGGTGCTTGAACATCAGCTGCGTCCGCTGTTCGGTTTCTTTCAGGCGTTGACCCTGCCGATCGGGGTGTATGCCGTCGAATCCGACTTTGCCAACTACCAGATAACCAGTGAGCCCCTGAAGACTCGCATCCGCCTTGCTGCAGAACGTGCCGCGCCCCTGTTCGGCGTGTCTGCCAAACACCTGCTTAAAACCGCTTAAGGACTCTGTCATGGATGTGTTCTGGTTTCTTCCCACCCACGGCGACGGCCATTACCTGGGTACGACCCAGGGGGCCCGCCCGGTCACTCTCAATTACCTGAAACAGGTCGCCCAGGCGGCCGACGATCTGGGCTACCACGGCGTCCTGATCCCCACCGGCCGCTCGTGCGAGGACTCGTGGGTGATCGCCTCGGCACTGGTGCCACTGACCGAGCGTTTACGCTATCTGGTGGCCATCCGTCCGGGGATTATTTCGCCGACGGTCTCGGCGCGCATGGCCGCTACCTTGGACCGACTGTCCGGCGGGCGCCTGCTGATCAATGTGGTGACCGGCGGCGACCCCGATGAGAACCGTGGCGACGGCAGCTTCCTCGATCACAGCGAACGTTATGAAGTCACCGACGAATTTCTGAAAATCTGGCGCCGGGTCCTGCAAGGCGAAGCCGTGGACTTCGAAGGCAAGCACCTGCGGGTTCAGAACGCCAAGGCGCTGTACCCGCCCGTGCAGAAACCTTATCCGCCGCTGTACTTTGGCGGCTCTTCCGAAGCGGCCCATGATCTGGCTGCCGAGCAGGTCGATGTGTACCTGACCTGGGGCGAGCCACCGGCGGCCGTGGCCGAGAAGCTGGCCGATGTGCGCGAGCGCGCAGCCCGCCAGGGCCGTACTGTACGCTTCGGTATCCGCCTGCATGTAATCGTGCGCGAAACTGAACAGGAGGCCTGGGCTGCGGCAGACAAACTGATCGAGCACATCAGCGACGAAACCATTGCGGCCGCACAAAAATCCTTCTCGCGTTTTGACTCTGAAGGCCAGCGCCGCATGGCGGCACTGCACGACGGACGCCGCGACAACCTGCAAATCGCCCCCAACCTGTGGGCCGGTGTCGGCCTGGTTCGTGGCGGCGCCGGCACAGCGCTGGTGGGCGACCCGCAACAAGTGGCGGCACGGATCAAGGAGTACGCAGACCTGGGCATCGAGAGCTTCATCTTTTCCGGCTACCCGCATCTGGAAGAGGCCTACCGTTTTGCCGAACTGGTCTTCCCCTTGTTGCCCGAGCCCTACGCCAGCCTGGCTGGACGCGGCATCACCAACCTGACGGGCCCGTTTGGCGAAATGATCGCCAACGACGTCCTGCCCGCCAAGGCATGAGGCCAGCCCTGGATCGAACCAACTGTAGGAACGAAGTTGTTATGTAGGAGCGAGCTTGCTCGCGAGCTCTTCAAAGCAGCGCCGCAGATATCAAACTGCCCCAAACAGCTCGCGAGCAAGCTCGCTCCTACAGAAACACTGGGGCAGGATTATTTGAAATGGAGGCCATAACCCGTGACAGCCCATCTACAAGACGCAGCTCTTTCACCGCTGCAAACTGCCCGGGAGCTGGCCAGCGAATTCGCTCACAGCGCAGTCGAACGTGACGAGCGCGGCGGTACGCCAATTGCACAACGCGATGCCCTGCGTGCCAGCGGCCTGCTGGCCTTGAGCATTCCCGTCCAGTTCGGCGGGCTGGGGGCCAGCTGGCGTGAAACCTTTGAGGTGGTGCGCGAGTTTGCCCGCGTCGACAGTTCCATTGCCCACGTATTCGGCTTTCATCACTTGATGCTCGCCACTGTCAGGTTGTTCGCACGCCCCGAGCAATGGCAGCCCTGGTTCGAGCTCACAGCACGCAAAAACTGGTTCTGGGGCAACGCCCTCAACCCCCTGGACACCCGCACCACCGTGCGTAACTTCGCTGGCTGGCGCGAATTTTCCGGCAAAAAAAGTTTCTGTTCCGGGGCCAGCGATTCACAAATGCTGATCGCCTCGGCGGTGGATGAAAGCGCCGGCGGCAAGCTGTTGATTGCCGCCATTCCCAGCAGTCGGACCGGCATTACCTTGCACGATGACTGGGACAACATGGGCCAGCGCCAGACCGACAGCGGCAGCGCAACCTTCGAGCGGGTAAGGGTCGAAGAGTCCGACTTGCTGCTCGATCCGGGTCCGTTGAGCACGCCGTTCGCCTGCCTGCGGCCTTTGATTGCACAGCTGCATTTCGCCAATATTTTTCTCGGCATCGCCCAGGGCGCGTTCGAAGAGGCGCGCCAGTACACCCTCACCGAAACCCGCCCGTGGTTTAAATCCGGCGCCACCCAGAACCATCAGGACCCTTACGTACTGGGGCACTACGGCGACTTCTGGGTTGGCCTGGAAAGTGCCCGGCTACTGGTCGAGCATGCCGCAGGCCTGCTGGACAAAGCCTGGGCCAAGGGTTCGAGACTCAGCAGCGCTGAGCGCGGCCAGGTGGCAGTGGCTATCGCCACCGCCAAAGTCGCCGCCAACCGCCACGGCCTGGAGGTGTGTAGCAAAGTGTTTGAAGTCACGGGAGCCCGTGCCACGCACACCGCAGTCGGTCTGGACCGACACTGGCGCAACCTGCGCACCCAAAGCCTGCATGACCCGCTGGATTACAAGCTTCAAGAATTGGGCGACTGGGCACTGAACCAGAACCTGCCGACTCCCACTTTCTATTCCTAGAGATGCCTATGCAGCTTTTGACGCTACCGCCCTCACCCGCCCTGGCCACGTCGATCCGCGCCACCGCGCAAGTGTTCGAAGATCCGAAATCCAAGGCTTTGCTGGCGCATTTGCAGCAGGTCGCACCCAGTGAAGCCAGCGTGCTGATCATTGGCGAAACCGGCACCGGCAAAGAACTGGTCGCCCGCCATATTCATAATTTGAGCGCACGGCGTAACCGTCCGTTTATTGCGGTCAACTGCGGCGCGTTCTCAGAATCACTGGTAGAAGCCGAGCTGTTTGGCCACGAGAAAGGCGCCTTCACCGGCGCACTCAGTGCCAAGGCCGGCTGGTTCGAAGAAGCTAACGGCGGCACCCTGTTTCTCGATGAAATCGGTGATTTGCCGATGGCCATCCAGGTCAAGCTGCTGCGCGTACTGCAGGAGCGCGAGGTGGTGCGCCTGGGGTCGCGCAAAAGCATCCCCATCGATGTGCGGGTACTGGCGGCCACCAACGTGCAGCTGGAAAAGGCGATCAATGCCGGGCATTTTCGCGAGGACCTGTTCTATCGCCTGGACGTGGTAAACCTTGAACTCAGCCCGTTGCGCGAGCGGCCCGGCGACATCCTGCCGCTGATCCGGCACTTTATCGAGGCCTACAGCAAGCGCCTGGGCTATGGCGAAGTCCGCCTGAGCCCGGCAGCGGAAAACAAGCTGCAGGCCTATGGCTGGCCAGGCAACATCCGCGAACTGGAGAACGTGATCCACCACACACTGCTGATCTGCCGCGATGGCCTGATCCAGAGCGATGACCTGCGACTGTCCAACATGCGCATCGAACGCCAAGAAGACGCCACGGCCACTGACAACTCTACCGAGGGCCTGTTGGAGCGTGCTTTCCAGCAACTGTTTGAAGAACAGCCTGGAGCCCTGCACGAAAAAGTCGAAGACGTGCTGTTCCGCGCGGCCTACCGGTTCTGTCACTACAATCAGGTCCACACCGCCAACCTGCTGGGCCTGAGCCGCAACGTCACCCGCACCCGGCTGATCAACATCGGTGAACTGGCGGTCAACAAACGCCGCACCAATGACACACCGCAAAGCGAAAGAATGCTAAACCTGTGCATCTGACCTGTCCAAACACCTGCCCCATGAGGATTCGATGACTTATATCGCTGCCCAAAACCGCTACGATTCCATCCCTTATCGCCGTACAGGTCGCAGCGGGCTGCTGCTGCCAGCACTGTCTCTGGGCCTGTGGCACAACTTTGGCGACAGTACGCCGATCGACACCCAGCGCGCGTTGTTGCGCACGGCCTTCGACCTGGGCATCAACCACTTTGACCTGGCCAACAACTACGGCCCGCCCTACGGCAGCGCCGAGATCAACTTCGGCCGTTTGCTGCGCGAAGACTTCAAGCACCACCGCGACGAACTGATTATCTCCAGCAAAGCCGGATGGGACATGTGGCCAGGCCCCTACGGCCAGGGTGGCGGTTCGCGCAAGTACGTACTGGCGAGCCTGGATCAGAGCCTGCAGCGCCTGGGTCTGGACTATGTCGACATTTTCTACTCGCACCGCTTTGACCCCGACACGCCACTGGAAGAAACCGCCAGCGCCCTGGCCACCGCCGTGCAACAGGGCAAGGCGCTGTACATCGGGATCTCGTCGTATTCCGGGGTAAAAACCCGCGAGATGGCGGCCTTGCTCAAAGAGTGGAAAGTACCGTTGCTGATCCACCAGCCGGCGTACAACCTGCTCAATCGTTGGGTTGAAAAGGACCTGCTGGACACCACCGAGGAGCTGGGCACCGGCGTGATTGCCTTTACTCCCCTGGCTCAGGGCCTGTTGACCGACAAGTACCTCAACGGGGTGCCGGCCGATGCACGGGTCAATCGTCCGGGGGTGGGTCGCTGCAAGCCTCGCATCTGTCCGACGCCAATATCGCCCATGTGCGTGCACTGAACGAGATTGCCAAGCGCCGAGGTCAAAGCCTGGCCCAGATGGCGCTGGCCTGGACATTGCGCGACCCGCGGGTCACTTCAGCGCTGATCGGTGCCAGCCGCCCGGAGCAAATCATCGAGAACGTCGCCGCCTTGCAGAACCTGAGCTTCAGCGAACTGGAACTGGCCGAAATCGACCGTTTTGCCCAGGAAGGCGGGATCAACCTCTGGCAGAAACCGTCGCTGGCCGAATAACCCGGCCCCCACAGGTTCTGTAACCTTCAACCTTGAGAAGCCCGCGAGACAAGCTCGCTCCTACAGATAACGCCCTGCTGCCCGCCCCCCTGTAGGAGCGAGCTTGCCTCGCGAGCTTTTTATCGAGCCTGTATCGATGACCGAGTGAACGCGGCCTTCTTGAGAAGCTCGCTCCTGCTATATCGCTTGTTCAAACCAGCCTGGCCAACCGCTCTGCCAGGGCCTTGGCCTGCAGGGCAACGTCGGTCACGGCAGTGCTCTCCCACCACATTCCGCGCAATGGCGGGCCCATGGCAAACAGCCGTGGCGCAGGCTGCGAGGCGGCATCCAGCACTGCACCTGAAGCATCGGCGGCAATCCCCAACCCCAGATTTCCGGGCTGCACCAGCCCACGTCGCAGCAGCTGTACCGGTAATGGTTTGTCCACCCGGCGCCAGTCGTACTCGATGCCGGTGGAGTTGATCAGCCCATCACCTTCGATCCATACCGATTCAGCCTGCCCCCGGTAGCGCAGACGAATCCGTGGCCGACCACCCGCCGCATCCACCCCTTGCAGGGAGGCCGCCGTAATCGTCAGACGGCCTTCGCTGAGCAGGCGTTCCAGTAACGCATTGCCCTGGGGCGGCGAGCGGTGGTGATGACTTTCCCACCAGGGCCGTACGTGACGCACAAACTGGCGCCGCTGCGCATCGCTGGCCTGGCTCCAGAGCCGGCCTATATGCACCCGCACCGTATCCAGCGGAGCTTGCCAGTCGATACCCCGGGCTTGTGCCAGGCGACATTGGCGGCGCAGTTCACGGAACAATTGCAGGGGGCTGCGCAGCTGTGGTGACAGGGTCAGAAAGTCTTCCCAAACCGGCGGCTGGCGTCGAACCTGCGGCAATAGCCCGTGGCGCGAGTAGACCTGGATCGGCCCGCGATGCCCGGCCTGATGCAAGGACTCCAGGGCGTCGACCATGGTCAGCCCGGAGCCGATGATCAGCACCCGCGCATCCACTGCCAGGCCTCGCAAGGCTTCAACATCCCAAGGGTCCAGCGCCGCCGCATTCAGCCCGCTGGACTGGCGCTGGGCAGTACGGGCGGCCGGGAACATCCCAGTGGCCAGCACGGCTGCAGCGGCTTGCCATTGGCCGCCGTCGCCAAGGGTCACTGTGACCCCCTGTTCATGGGTTTGCAGGTCCACAACCGCATCACGGACGTGGGTCAGGGTTGAACCTGCCGCGGTACCGATTTGCAGTGCTTGCGCCAGGCGCTGCTGGGCATACAGCCCGAACAGCCCCCGTGGCGGGAACAGCTCGGCAACCGGCACAAGCTGTTTATCGGCCTGGGGCCAGCCGCCGTCAGAGATGTGCGCCGCAAGCCAGCGGGTCAGGTCGTCCGGGTCGTCGGGCTCGACGCTCATGCGCGCCGCGTTGCCATTGAGGGTATGCCCAAGTTGCGTGGCGCTGTAGGCCTCGCCGCGTCCCAGTTCAGGCCTGGGTTCAACCAGCACGATGCGCCGGGCACCCGGCAGGCGCAGCAGTTGCATGGCCAACAGGGTGCCGCTCAGGCCACCGCCAACAATCAACATATCGGCCTCGCGGATGGCAGGGGTTGCCTGTCCGGCTTGTGGCTCGCTCATGATATTCACTCGCTTTTGGATTTATACAGTGCGACCGGCAGGATCTGCTGCTGATCCTGTGGTGTCCAGCGCTGGGGCTCAGGCGCGCTCTTTTTGTTGCGCGCGATTCAATTCGCCAAGGTTGCGGTACGCCGCACCCGGATGCCCGTCGGCCAGGCGCGGGCCTTCGCCAAACAGCTTCTCGCGCAAGGTGCCCGTGGCGTACTCCTTCTTGTACACACCGCGTTTTTGCAACTCCGGGACCAGCAACTCCACAGCGTCGATAAAGGTTTCGTGGGTCACCGCGTAGGCCAGGTTGAAGCCGTCGACTCCGGTTTCCTCGACCCATTCTTCAAGCAGGTCGGCTACGGTTTCAGGGCCGCCGACGAACAGCGGACCAAAGCCGCCGATACCGACCCAGTCGGCCAGCGCGTTGGGGGTCCAGATGGTGTTCGGATCAGCTGTCGAGAAGGTTTCCACCGCTGATTTGATCGCATTGGTGGGCACGTTTTTAAGCGGATCATCAGGCTTGAACTGGCTGAAATCGATGCCGGTCCAGCCCGAGATCAAGGCCATCGCGCCTTCGTAGCTGACATAGCTTTTGTATTCTTCAAACTTGGCTTTGGCCAGCGCATCGGTTTCACCGAGGATGACCGTCTGCAGGTTGAAGATCAGAATTTTTGCCGGATCACGGCCCGCCTCGGCTGCACGCCGACGAATATCGCTGACGGTTTTCTTCAGCAAGACCTTGGACGGCGCGGCGACAAATACGCACTCCGCCTGCTCGGCGGCGAACTGACGGCCGCGACTCGAAGCGCCGGCCTGATACAGCAGCGGCGTGCGCTGTGGCGAGGGTTCGCACAAGTGAATCCCCGGCACCTGGAAGTGTTTGCCGACATGGCGGATTTCATGAATCTTGCTCGGGTCGCTGAATACCCGCCGTTCGCGATCGCGCAAGATGGCACCCTCCTCCCAGCTGCCCTCCCACAGCTTGTAGCAAACCTCGAGGTACTCCTCGGCATAGTCGTAGCGCGCATCGTGTTCGGTCAGGGCTTGCTGGCCGATGTTCTTGGCGCCGCTTTCCAGATAGGAGGTCACTATGTTCCAGCCGGCACGGCCCTTGGTCAGGTGGTCCAGGGTCGACAGGCGCCGGGCGAACGGATAGGGATGCTCGAACGACAGTGAGGCGGTCAGGCCGAACCCCAGGTGCTCGGTCACCAGAGCCATCGGCGGGATCAGCTGCAACGGATCATTGACCGGCACCTGCGCGCCCTGGCGGATAGCCGCATCACCGTTGCCGCGGTAAACGTCATAGATGCCCAGCACATCGGCGATAAACAGCCCGTCGAACTTGCCACGCTCGAGGATTTTCGCCAGATCGGTCCAGTATTCGAGGTCCTTGTACTGCCACGAACGGTCTCGGGGATGCGCCCACAGGCCGGGCGACTGGTGGCCGACACAGTTCATGTCAAAAGCGTTGAGACGGATTTCGCGGGACATCGGGTTACTCCTGGAACTGCGGCGTTGCAACGCCGTTAAGACAATGAAAATCACCAGGAGGCTATTGCACAGGGCGTGCCGGTTTTTAATACCCTTAGAAAATCACTGTTATCCGGGCAACTGTTGCCCCGGCAACACCTGCCTTGTAGTCGCTGACGAGGCACGAGGCTGCGATCGCCTGCGAAGCAGTCGCAAACCTGGGCACTCAATGGATCTGGTAAACCTGGTGCCAGGGTCAACGACAGCTTCGCTGCCGCACGCAGCCTCGTCAGCGGCCACAGGTTTGGGCTGTGCGATTTGCGTACAGGTTGTGGCAGCGCTGTTGGCTGGCGGGCAGTTCGCTATGCACATACCGTGTTTTTAAAGGCCCGGGCAAACGGCACAGACTATGCAATCCCCCTGGCAGGAATCATTTTCTTCAGGAGTACTGCCATGACCACCTCACCTCTGTCCGTAGGCACCGACTACGAAACCCTGGCCAATCGCTTCCGCCCGCTGTTTCGGCAAATCGCCGCCGGCAACGTCGAGCGCGAACAGGGCCGTGACCTGCCCCGTGAATCCATCCAGATACTCAAGCAGGCCGGTTTTGGCGCGGTACGGGTACCGGTCGAGTACGGCGGCGCCGGTGCTTCGGTGACCCAGTTGTTTGAGCTGCTGATCGAGCTGGCCGAAGCTGACTCCAATATCCCTCAAGCACTGCGTGCCCACTTTGCCTTTGTCGAAGATCGTCTCAATGCACCGCCAGGTCCGGCCCGGGATGCCTGGTTCGCACGTTTCGTGGCAGGCGAGCTGGTGGGTAATGGCTGGACTGAAGTGGGCTCGGTCAAGCTGGGCGAAGTCATCACCAAAGTCAGCCCGCAGGCCGCCGGCTTTGTGCTTAACGGCGCCAAGTACTACAGCACCGGCAGTATCTTCGCCGACTGGATTGATGTGTATGCCCGGCGCTCGGATAACGGCGCTGATGTTATCGCCGTAGTGGATGCCCGCCACCCCGGCGTCACCCACAGCGATGACTGGGACGGTTTTGGCCAGCGCACCACCGGCAGCGGCACCTCGGTGTATGTCGACGTGCCGTTGACCGCCGAACACGTGATCCCCTTCGAAACCCGCTTCAAGTACCAGACCGCCTTTTACCAGCTGGTACTCCTGGCCGTGCTGGCCGGAATCGGCCGTGCGATAGAACGCGATGTGACGCAAGAGATACGCGAGCGCAAACGGGTGTTCAGCCATGGCAATGCCGACACTGCCCGGGGTGACGCGCAAATCCAGCAGGTGGTGGGGCAGATATCCGCCCAGGTGTACGCTGCCGAAGCCGCGACCCTGCGCTGCGCCTTGCCGCTGCAGCGGGCTTATGTCGCGCGGTTTGGCAATGATGAAGCGCTCGAGCGCCAGGCCAATATCGATGCTGAAATCGAAACAGCAAAGGCTCAGGTGGTGATCTCAGAGCTGATTCTGCGAGCGGCCAGCGACCTGTTCAATGCCTTGGGCGCCTCGGGTGTCAGCGTCAGCAAGTCCCTGGACCGTCACTGGCGCAACGCCCGCACCGCCGCTTCGCACAACCCGTGGATCTACAAGGCACGGATTGTCGGCGACTGGAAAATCAACGGGACCGAGCCGCTGTATGTGTGGCAGATCGGTAATAACCTGAAGGCCGGATAACTCCTTCCTCGACTGTAGGAGCGAGCTTGTCTCGCGATCTTTTCAACCCGGCAACGAAGAGCTCGCGAGCCAGCTCGCTCCTACAGGGTTAGTTGTTGCTCAGTCAGCGCTAAGTTTTGTCTCGTACCTTGTGCCCTGCGCCAACCGCGGCGCCATACAGCACAGGTGATTCAGATGAATGCCACAGCAGCCCGTTGGCTGAGCAAAGTGCCCGAGGTGACGCTGTCATTCTGGGTGATCAAGATAATGTCCACCACCGTTGGCGAAACCGGCGCCGATTATCTCGCCGTGGATGCCGGCTTTGGCGCCACCTGGACCAGCATCGGCATGGCCGCTCTGCTGGGTATCGCATTGTTCTTCCAATTGCGCACCAAGGCCTACACCCCCTGGATTTACTGGTTGACCGTGGTTCTGGTGAGCATTACAGGAACCCAGATCACCGATATTCTCACCGATCAGCTGGATGTCAGCCTGTACACCAGTACCGCGCTGTTTTCAGTGTTACTGGCGGCCAACTTTGCGCTCTGGTACCGCACGGAACACAGCCTGTCGATTCGCGACATCGTCACTCCCCGGCGCGAGATTTTTTACTGGGCAACGGTGCTCTGCACCTTTGCCCTCGGTACGGCTGCAGGCGATCTGGCGACCGAAGCCCTGGGCCTGGGCTTCACCCTTGGCGCGGTGATCTTCGCAGCGCTGATCGCCGCCACCCTGATGGCCTGGCGCATGGGTGCCAATGCAGTACCGACCTTCTGGATCGCCTACATTCTGACCCGGCCATTCGGCGCCTCTCTGGGCGATTTGCTGACCCAGGCCAAGACCTACGGCGGCCTGGGCCTGGGTGCCACCTGGACCAGCGCCATGTTCCTCTGCGTGATCGTGCTGCTGGTGGCTGCCGCGCAAATCAGTGTCGACAACCGCAAAGCTGTCACTCAATAAGCCCTTACCCGTCAATCAAGGACATCCGTATGCAACCGGTTAAAAACTTCATCCGTCACACCGCCATTATTTCGGCTATTTTTTTACTGGGCATCGCCACCGGCTGCTCAAAAACGGCTGACAAACCCGCTAATGTCGCACCGGGTTCAGCCAGCACTCAGGGCCATGCGGCCTCGAAACTGGGTGATCTGTCCGAGTTTCGCAGCATCGCCGCAGACGTTGCCGCACACGTCGACAACAATGATCTACCCGGCGCCAAAACCCGGATCAAGGATCTCGAAACCAGCTGGGATTCCGCCGAGGCCGGCATCAAGCCACGCGCAGCAGGTGACTGGCATGTGCTGGACAAGGCAATTGACCACGCACTGGATGCCTTGCGCGCCAGCACCCCGAACCCTGGCGACTGCAAGGCGGCCATGGATAATCTGCTTAAGGCCTTTGATTCGATGCGCGGCTAACACGGACAAACCGCTGCGCAGGTGCTTCAATACAGACGCGACGGCCATGACCGTTGCGTCTGTATTTTCTGGAGCCGGACATGCGCATATTGCTGGTCGAAGATGATTCCATGATTGGTGATGCAATCCAGGGCGTACTCACCGATGCCAGCTATGCCGCCGACTGGGTGCAGGACGGCCTGAGTGCCCTGAGTGCGCTGGACACCCAACACTACGACCTGGTGCTGCTGGATCTGGGCCTGCCCGGCAAGGACGGACTGCAAGTACTGAGCCGTATCCGGGCGCGCAACAACCCGGTGCCCCTGCTCATCATTACCGCCAGGGACAGTCTCGATGACCGCCTGCGCGGTCTGGACGGCGGCGCCGATGACTATCTGCTAAAGCCTTTCGACATGGCCGAACTGCTGGCACGAATGCGTGCCGTACTGCGCCGCAAGGGCGGTAACGCTCTGCCCTTGCTGAGTAACGGTGTGGTATCGCTGGATCTGCTGTCCAAAGAGGCCAGCACCGGGGAGCAAACTGCAATCGCCCTGACCAGCCGGGAATTCGCCCTGCTGCAAGCATTATTGATTCATCCCGGGGCGATCCTTTCTCGCAGCGAGCTTGAAGACCGTCTCTACGGCTGGGGCAATGAGGTGGAAAGCAATGCCGTCGAGTTTTTGATTCACGCCTTGCGCCGCAAGTTGGGAAGCCAAGTGATCAAGAACGTCAGGGGAATGGGATGGATGGTTTCAAAAAACGTTTGAGCGAGTCGGTTCAGCTCAGATTATCGGTTGCCCTGTCGCTGGCGATTTTATTGGTGGCGGTGCTCGCCGGTATTTTTGCCTTCGTATCAGCTTTCGACGAAGCCCATGAGCTTCAGGACGATACCTTGCATCAGGTGGCAGTCCTGTTCGATCGCCAGCAGATGACCTTGCAGTACCCCGAAGGCCAGCGCATCGAGGGTGATGACGAAGAGTCCCGACTGATCATTCAATACCTGGCCGATGGCAAAAATGCCACGGGCAACACTGATGAGGTTATCCCGTTGCCTTTACCCACTGATCTGGTCGATGGCCTGTCGACGCTGCAGATCGGTGGCGAAGCCTTTCGGGTACTGGTCAGGACTACTGTCCATGGCGAGCGCATTGCCGTGGCTCAGGAAGTCAGTGCCCGTGACAAGGACGCCCGGGAGAGTGCTTGGCGCAGTTTGTTGCCATTTTTGATTTTATTTCCGGTCCTGCTGCTGGTGATCGGCGACCTGGTGCGCAAGCTGTTTCGCCCCATCGCCAGCCTTGCCGCAGAAGTCGACCGACGTGCCGAGCAGGAACTGTACCCGGTTGACGAACAGCATCTGCCCACTGAAATCCGCCCGTTTGTGGTAGCCATCAATCGCTTGCTGGGGCGGGTGGCGCAGTCTGTGGACAGCCAGCGCCGCTTCGTCGCAGATGCTGCCCATGAACTGCGCTCACCCACGACCGCACTGTCACTGCAAGCCGAACGACTGGCTACGGCAGACATGTCGGCCGCGGCCCGTGAACGTCTGCTGGCGTTGTCCCGGGGCATTGAGCGCAGCAGAAAACTGATCGACCAACTCTTGAGCCTGGCCGCCGCGCAATCTGCTGCGCAGCGTCCACAGGCCACCGTTTCAGTGCACGACATCTATCGACAAGTACTGGAAGACTTACTGCCGCTGGCCGAGCGCAAACATCTGGACATCGGGGTTGAAGGTGAGGACGTGCAGGTCCTGATTAACCCGATGGACGGCTTCACCCTGGTTAAAAACCTGGTGGATAACGCGATCCGCTACAGCCCCGAGGGCGGAAAAATCGATCTCTGGGTGACGCTTGAGCAAGGCACTGCCCGCCTGCAGATCAAGGATTGCGGCCCGGGCATCAGTGTTGACGAATACGCCCGGGTGTTTGATCCGTTCTATCGCTGCCTGGGCTCAGGCGAGACGGGATCTGGCCTGGGACTTTCAATCGTCAGGGAAATCGCGCAGCGCAGTGGCGCCCGGGTTGAATTGGGGTTTGCGGATGAGATCAATAAAACCGGCCTGTGCGTTTCGGTCTGGGTGAACACCGCCACGCATTGAAAGCTGGCGTATGCTCAGCCTTCCTCCTTCCCTCACACAGGCTGACCCGATGGGCTCGTCTTTCTTTTCATCCTGGACCTTCTGGGCACTGCTCTCTGCGGTGTTCGCCGCCATGACCGCCATTTTTGGAAAAATCGGCATCACCGGGATCAATTCCGACTTCGCTACGTTTATCCGGACCATCGTGGTCCTGGTGAGCCTGGGGTTGATCGTGTATGCCACCGGCCAATATCAGTCACTGGGCTCAATCTCGACCCGCAGCTATGTGTTTTTAGTGCTGTCCGGCCTGGCCACGGGAGCTTCCTGGCTCTGCTATTACCGCGCCCTGCAACTGGGCCAGGCATCCCTGGTCGCGCCCGTGGACAAACTCAGCGTGGTGATTGTGGCGGTACTGGGCGTGACCCTGCTGGGCGAAAAGCTCGATCTGCGACAATGGGCGGGTATTAGTCTGATCACCGCCGGTGTGGTGCTGCTGGCGTGGCGCCGATAACCCCATGAGGGCCCGTCCGGAAACGCGCTCGATACCAGGTAAACTGAAACAAATTATGTAGGAGCTATGCGCCGAACTTGTAGTCGATGCCGCAGACTGCGATAAGAGCCGGCGCAAATCCGGGTTTAATCACTCAGTTTTCCTGCAGGATCGTTCACAGTCTTTGCCGGCCTCTACAAAGGCCGATCAAACAGGGTTCATGGCGCACTGCATTTAATCAACGGCAATCGAGAATCAACACTATGTACAGGGTTATTGCATGAAGTGGCTCAAGGGAATAATTCTGGGTACAGCACTGCTGGCAGTGGGCGCTGTCGCATTGGGGCTGTTCTACTTTTTACCGCAACACGATGTGGTGATGGTCACGGGGGTTGAAGTCAAACGGGTCGACCACAATGGCGTCATCAATGCTGAAAACCCGGCGGATGGCCCGACCCGTGATGTGTATTTCATTAATACCGAGAGCCCTGATACCAAAAATGTCATGGTCTATCGCAACGAGGACACGGGCTGGTCTTTCCCCTGGTACTTCAAGTTCGACTCGGCCGACATCCAGGCCAAGGCCCAGGGTTACTCCCGTGATCCAGAGCAACTGGCACTGATCCGATATTACGGGTGGCGCATCAAAATACTGTCGGTGTTCCCGAATATCACTGCGATTGAGTCCACCAACAGCCGCGCTGAACCCTTCCCCTGGTTCAATACCCTGTTCTTGAGTTTTTTGGCGTTGGGATTGATTTTCATTGCGGTGTTTGTAAAGCGTCGTTTAAAGCACCGCCATCAGGTACCGGCATCCTGATTTTTTATAATTTGCACATAAGACACCTCCTAAAAATACGCTTTAAATATATAGCCACTAACTTCAAACACCCTCACTTCTCGAATATGGCCCCCAGCCGGGGGCCAGTTAATACCCTGTTTTAGACACGACCACCTCAGGCGTTGCAACGACTGTAACCGCCTCCATTTACGGGTATTAAATCCGATGCGTGGTTATTGATTTTGCTTAGGGACAAACTACATTTTCCTCATGGAAACATTTTGTTTGACTTAAGTTAAGTCACAACTAGTCTCACTCCACTATTATCGCGCGCTTCAATTTACCAGGCAGGCCAGTGATGGCGGCTTGAATCTCTATATCAATCAGGGCTGAGGCCACTCAGTCCGCTCTGCAAGCATGGCCAGGGACTGTCTGCTTGTGAACGAATAATAGGAATGCCTCGATGTTTCAGCTTGATTTTTATGGAACGCTTGTGGCTGCCTCTTTGGTGCTGTTACTGGGACGCGGACTCGTGTCTCGTGTCGGATTTTTGCGTACCTACAATATTCCCGAACCCGTTGCAGGCGGCCTGGTGGTTGCTCTGTTACTTCTGGTCCTGCGTCTGTTCGACATTAAAGTGCAATTTGATACGTCGTTGCAGATGCCCCTGATGTTGGCTTTTTTCGCCACGATCGGCCTGAATGCCGATTTCGCCAGCCTGAAAAAAGGCGGACGCGTTGTAGGCATTTTCCTGCTGGTGGTGGGAGGACTTCTGATCGTCCAGAACGCCATGGGGATCGGCCTCGCAACGGCTTTGGGGCTCGACCCCCTGATGGGCCTGCTGACCGGCTCCGTGACCTTGTCCGGCGGCCACGGTACCGGGGCTGCATGGGGTGCGACATTCAGTGAAAAATACGGCCTGGCTTCTGCTTCGGAACTGGCCATGGCCTCTGCAACCTTCGGTCTGGTGCTGGGTGGCCTGATTGGCGGCCCGGTTGCGCGCCTGCTGATCAAGCGCGTCAAGACCCCCGGTCTTGGCCATGAAGAGGTGCAGTTGCCAAAGGGCTTTGAGCAACCCAACGAAGAACGTTCGATAACCCCGTTTTCGTTTATCGAAACCCTGGCGCTGATCTCCGTCAGCCTGCTGGCAGGTTCCCTGCTCAGTGGCCTGCTGCTGGGTACCGCATTAGAGCTACCGACCTTCGTCTGCGTGTTGTTCGTGGGCGTGATATTGCGCAACGGCCTTTCGGCGCTGGGTCTGTATCAAGTGTTCGAGCGTGAAGTCTCGGTCCTGGGCAACGTCAGCCTGTCGCTGTTCCTGGCCATCGCCTTGATGTCGCTCAAACTCTGGGATCTGGCCGCCCTGGCGTTGCCTATTTTCATCCTGCTGTTGGCACAGACCCTGGTCATGGCCCTGTATGCCATTTTCGTGACCTTCAGGGTCATGGGCAGCAACTACGATGCCGCAGTACTGGCGGCAGGCCATTGTGGTTTCGGACTGGGTGCCACACCTACCGCCATCGCCAACATGCAAGCGGTGACACAGCGCTACGGACCTTCGCAACTCGCGTTCCTGGTTGTGCCAATGGTGGGGGCGTTCTTCATCGACATCATCAACGTCATTGTGATCAAGTTGTACCTGTTGCTGCCGTTCCTCGGCGCCGGCGCCTGATACAAAAACACCGGGCCTGCACTGTCAGTGCCCGGACCGCCCGGCCACCGCGACACCAGGCTCGCGGCTTAAACAAATCAACCTTTTAGCGATCGACAGTTGTTACACTCGATCGCCACTTTAACCCCCCTCTACCCGCCGTTTTAGCAACTTGGCGCAACGGCGCAAGTAGTATCCGCTTTATTAATAAACCGGGACTTCAATAATGCCAGCCGACCCGAAAATACAGATGTTTTATAACCGCTGGTTAATGTCGCATTACACCGTGCTGAGTGTTGCCGATTAATATCCGTACCGCGCCTTAAAAACATCCAACTCTTACATTTTAAGACTTGTCTTACATACCAATACATCGTTCCCCTTTACTGTGCGTGGCCAGCAGGAATGTCGTTAAGGCATTCGTGCATATTCACTAAGTCACGTAGAGAGCAGTATGTATAAAACGACTCATCATGGGTGGATCTGGGCTTACCGAAAACTTCGCCGTCATCATTGCTCCCGCATCACCTCCTGCTACAAGGCAACCTTGTATCTCGTATGCGGTGACACCGGGCATGTCAAAAGTGAAAACAGATGGGCCAAGATTCGCCTCTCACGCATGCCGAAAAAGAAAATGGAAATCTTCAGCCAGTGAACCGGGACGCCGGCTGCGGGATTTATTCCCCGGGCGACACCAGAATCGAGCAAGCTCCCTTGCTGCACCATCGCCGCTCACTGCTTGACACGGCTTCCTGAAAACCGCTCAACCCGCCAGGCGCACTGCTGTTTATAGAGCATTTACCCGACGATACGCGGGGTAAGTGCCTGCACCAGCGCAGCGATCATTTGCGGGCGTTCGGTCTGTACCCGCGTGACCAGCACGATCTCCCGGTCATAACCCGTCCCGACCGGGGTCAAGGTGAAATTGTCACTCAGACTATCCAGCCCGGACCACGACGGCACCAGGCTCACCCCTACGTCGTCGGCCACCAACATGGCAATGGCCTCAAGCCCGTCCAGGTCGAACAGTGAGGTCGGCGCCAGGCCGGTATCGTTCAGGTAGCGCTCGGCGTGGCGCCCGCCCCATGAACTGGGGTCATAGCGGATGTACGCCTGAGTTTGCAGCGCCCGGGCGATGCTGCCGGCTGGCGGATGCCGCGACAGCAGCACCAGGCTTTCGCTATGCAGCGACACGCTGCGCAATAACTTTGGCAATTCGAACGGCGGAGCCACCAGGATCGCGGCGTCCAGTTCATCGGCTTGCAGTGCCTGGTACAGCGAACGGGAAGTACCTGGCTCAATCGCGGGCTTGATACCCGGGGCCAGCCGGGTCAATTCTAGCAAGGCTCTGGGCAGGAGCCCCGTGAGCATGGTCGAAATCGCACCGATTCGCAGGGTACCGGTCAGACCGTCCAGATCGGCATCACCGGCCAGCAAGCTCACCTCCCGGACGATCCGCCGTGCCCGTGGTAACAGCGCCAGGCACGCCGGATTGGGCATGGCCGCATGACCGGCACGCGACAACAGGGCAAATCCGAGCTGACGCTCCAGCGCCTGTATCCGCTGGCTGACTGCTGCAGCCGTTAGCCCCTCGCTGCGCGCCGCATCGGCGATAGAGCCACAATCGATGACCATGATCAGGCTCTTGAGGTAACGGCTATCCATAAGAATCCCTTTCGAATACAGATAAAATTACATGCTATCTCTATCGAACCAAAAGCAACACTCTGGCGGCAGCTGGCAATCGGCATTGATCACCGAGGAGACCCCCCATGCAGGCACTGTTTCATTTGGCTTACCACGTTCGCGACCTCAAGCAGGCACGATATTTCTACTGCGACCTGCTCGGATGTGAAGAGGGGCGCAGTACCGACACCTGGCTGGATGTGAGCTTCTACGGGCACCAGTTGTCGTTGCACTTGGGAGAGCCATTTACCGTGACCAACACCGGCAAGGTCGGCGACCACTGGGTGCCCATGCCGCACCTGGGGATCATTCTACCAATGCCCGACTGGCAAGCCCTGGCCGAACACCTGCAGTCTCGCGCCATCGAGTTCGTGCTGGCGCCGACCAGACGCTTCGTAGGTGAACCGGGCGAGCAGGCAACGATGTTCTTTCTCGACCCCTCGGGCAACCCGATAGAGATCAAGGGTTTCACCGACAGCAACAGTCTTTACTCGAAATAACGGCCCCCAGCCTCGGCGATCAACCCTTTGACGGAGCGGCATATCCCTTTGACCATAGTGACCCACACCACCGACGAGCCGGCCCTGTTCGGCGCCATGGCTGCTGTCGTTGCCCATCGCCAGCAAGGCGAGCTGCTGCATTTGCCAAGCGAATTCGCCCCGCAGCTGGGGCCACCCGGAACAAGGCTCGCGGACAAACCGGCCCCATCCCTTGCTGAGCGCGTTCCTTGAGGCGGCCGGGCGAAATCAGCAACCGGCTGAATAATATGACTATTAAATTCGAATTTTAAAAAACCGCTACCCCCGACGCACAACACATGGACAGCAGGCCCCCTGGAGCCAATGATGAAGGCAACTGTTCCCGTGAACAGACCTCTAATAAAAACAACCTGGGGTCCTTGGTCGCCGATGAATATTCTCTACGACGAACGCGTTGACGGTTATCTGCCTGCCGTCGATAAAGGTTCGCTGCTACAGGCTCTGCAACAACGCTTGCCCGATCTGGACATCCTCCATCAGGAAGAAGATCTGAAGCCTTACGAGTGCGACGGCCTGTCGGCCTACCGCACCACACCGATGCTGGTGGCGTTACCCAGCACCCTCGAACAGGTACAAGGCCTGCTCCAACTCTGCCATGAACGCCGGGTGCCGGTGGTCGCACGGGGTGCCGGTACCGGGCTTTCCGGGGGGGCATTGCCGCTGGAGAAAGGCGTGCTACTGGTGATGGCGCGCTTGAACCGCATTCTGCATATCGACCCTGCCGCCCGCAGCGCACGGGTTCAGCCCGGTGTGCGCAACCTGGCAATCTCCCAGGCGGCCGCCCCTTTTGGTTTGTATTACGCGCCGGACCCTTCTTCCCAGATCGCCTGCTCCATCGGCGGCAATGTGGCCGAGAACGCCGGTGGCGTGCATTGCCTGAAATACGGACTGACCGTGCACAACCTGCTCAAGGTCGAGATTCTGACCGTCGAGGGAGAACACCTGACCCTGGGTTCGGATGCCCTCGACTCACCGGGTTTCGACCTGCTGGCGCTCTTCACCGGCTCCGAAGGCATGCTCGGGATCATCACTGAGGTCACGGTCAAACTGCTGCCCAAACCGCAAGTTGCCAAAGTACTGCTGGCAGCTTTCGACTGCGTGGAAAAAGCCGGGCGTGCAGTGGCCGACATCATTGCCGAGGGCATCATTCCCGGCGGCCTTGAGATGATGGACAACCTGGCGATCCGAGCCGCTGAGGATTTCATTCATGCCGGCTACCCGGTAGACGCCGAGGCCATTCTGTTGTGCGAGCTGGACGGCGTCGAAGCCGATGTGCATGACGATTGCGTACGGGTGCGGCGGGTCCTGGAACTGGCCGGTGCTACCGAAGTACGCCAGGCCCGGGACGAGGCCGAACGGGTGCGCTTCTGGGCCGGACGCAAAAACGCCTTTCCGGCCGTGGGCCGGTTGTCGCCGGACTATTACTGCATGGACGGCACCATCCCCCGCCGCGCGTTACCCGGCGTGCTCAAGAGGATCGCCGAGTTGGCCGACGAATACGGGCTGCGGGTCGCCAACGTGTTTCACGCCGGTGACGGCAACATGCACCCGCTGATTCTGTTCGATGCCAATCAGCCCGGCGAACTGGACCGCGCCGAAGCCCTGGGCGGCAAGATCCTCGAGCTGTGCGTCAAGGTGGGTGGCAGCATCACCGGCGAACACGGGGTCGGGCGCGAAAAAATCAACCAGATGTGTGCCCAGTTCAACAGCGATGAGTTGACCCTGTTCCATGGGGTCAAGGCCGCATTCGACCCGGGCGGGCTGCTCAACCCCGGCAAAAATATCCCTACCCTGCATCGCTGCGCCGAGTTCGGAGCCATGCATGTGCACATGGGCCAGTTGCCCTTCCCTGAACTGGAGCGTTTTTAATGGAGACTGAACACAATGTCGATGACAGCCAGGCGCTGCTGGAGCAGGTCAACCGGGCGCTGGCCAATGCCACCCCGCTGCTGATCCAGGGGTCCAACAGCAAGGCCTTTCTCGGGCGTGCGGTGGCCGGGGAAGTCCTCGACACCCGGGGGCACCGTGGCATCGTCAGTTACGACCCCACCGAGCTGGTGATCACCGCCCGCGCCGGCACCCCGCTGGCTGAATTGTCCGCAACCCTGGCCGCAGCCGGGCAAATGCTGCCCTGCGAGCCACCCTCCTTCAGCCCGGCAGCAACAGTCGGCGGCATGGTCGCGGCCGGGCTGTCCGGCCCGCGTCGGCCCTGGTCCGGTTCAGTGCGCGACTTCGTGCTCGGTACCCGGGTAATCAGCGGTCTGGGCAAGCACCTGCGCTTTGGCGGCGAAGTGATGAAGAATGTCGCCGGTTACGATCTGTCGCGCTTGCTGGCAGGCAGTTACGGCTGCCTTGGGCTGCTGACGGAAGTGTCATTGAAGGTGCTGCCAGTGCCCCGTCGCTGTTTGAGCATTTCCCTGGAGATGGACCGCGCCCGGGCATTGAGCAATCTCGCCCAATGGGGCCAGCAGCCGCTGCCCATCAGCGCCGCCTGCCATGACGGCCAGCGTTTGCATTTGCGCCTGGAAGGTGGCGAAGGCTCGGTGACCGGGGCCCATGACCGTCTCGGCGGCGAAGCGCTCGACCCCGGCTTCTGGGCCGAACTGAATGAACAGCAACTGGCCTTTTTCGACGTCGGCCAGCCGCTGTGGCGCCTTTCAGTGCCCAATAATACGGGCGTGCTCGACCTGCCCGGCGAGCAGTTGATCGATTGGTCCGGCGCCCAGCGCTGGCTCAAATCCGACGCCGATGCAGAGGTCATTCGCGCCCTGGCCCGAACGGTGGGCGGCCATGCCACCTGTTATAGCCACGGCCTCATCGACAGCCCCTTTCAACCCTTGCCCGCTGCGCTGCTGCGCTATCACCGCCAGCTCAAGGCGCAACTGGACCCGCAAGGGATCTTCAACCCGGGCCGTATGTACGCGGAGCTTTGAACCATGCAGACCCTCTTGAGTGAACAGGCCAGACTTCTGCCCCGCGCAGCAGAGGCCGAAAGCATTCTGCGCAGCTGCGTGCATTGCGGCTTCTGCAACGCCACCTGCCCCACCTATCAATTGCTCGGCGACGAACTGGACGGCCCGCGCGGGCGGATTTACCTGATCAAGCAAGTACTCGAAGGCCATGCACCCACGGCGAAGACGCAACTGCACCTGGACCGCTGCCTGTCTTGTCGCAACTGTGAAACCACCTGCCCGTCCGGGGTCGATTACCACAACCTGCTGGATATCGGCCGCGCGGTGGTCGACGCCGCCGTGCCGCGCCCTGCGGGCCAGCGCTTGCTGCGCCAGAGCCTGCGCGCAGTCGTGCCGAACCCCGGACTGTTCAAGCGTCTGATCAACACCGGCGAACGCTTGCGCGCCCTGTTGCCCGAAGCGCTCCAGGCCAAGTTGCCGCGCAACGTGCGTCCTGCCGGGGAACGAACGACGGCGCGGCATCCGCGACAGGTACTGATACTCGAAGGTTGCGTGCAGCCGAGCCTGTCGCCCAACACCAATGCGGCCACGGCGCGGGTACTGGACCGCCTGCAAATCGGCGTGATACCGGTCAGCCAGGCCGGCTGCTGCGGTGCCGTGGACTATCACCTGGATGCCCAGGAGGCCGGCCTCAATCGCGCCCGACGCAATATCGACGCCTGGTGGCCGAGCATCGAAAACGGGGCCGAAGCCATCGTGCAGACAGCCAGCGGTTGTGGCGCCTTCATCAAGGATTACGGGCATCTGCTAAGCCACGATCCGGCCTATGCCTTGAGGGCTGGCCGGGTCAGTGCCCTGGCCAGGGATCTGGTGGAGGTGCTGCGTGACGAGCCCCTTGAGCAATTCAAGGTCAACGCTGCAACGCGCATCGCCTTCCATTGCCCCTGTACCCTGCAGCACGCCCAAAAACTTGGCGGCGCGGTAGAAGCCTTGCTGAACCGTCTGGGCTTCAACCTCACGCCGGTCCCGGACAGCCATTTGTGCTGCGGCTCGGCGGGCACCTGGTCGCTGACCCAGCCCGAGCTATCGCGCCAACTGCGCGACAACCGGCTCAATGCTCTGGAAAGCGGCCAGCCGCAACTTATCGTCACCGCCAACATCGGCTGCCAGATCCACCTCGACGGCGCCGGTCGCACCCCGGTCAGGCACTGGATCGAACTGGTCGAAGAGGCCCTGATTTAACCGAACCAACAGCGCCCATTGGAGAGCCCCATGAAAACCAAAGCCGTATTGAGCCAGACCGAAGTCAGTCAGATCCTTGGCGCTGCACGCACAGAAGCGCGGAACAATCAGTGGGCGGTAAGCATCGCCATCGTCGACGACGGCGGCCATCCGCTGGCCCTCGAGCGTCTCGACGGCTGTGCCCCGATCAGCGCCTATATCGCCATGGAAAAGGCCCGCACTTCAGCTTTAGGCCGCCGTGAATCAAAGGGTTATGAGGACATGGTCAATGGGGGTCGCCATGCCTTTCTGTCGGCGCCACTGCTGACCTCGCTGGAAGGCGGCGTGCCAATCATTGTTGACGGCCAGGTGATCGGCGCAGTCGGCGTATCGGGGGTCAAGGCCGAGCATGACGCCCAGGTCGCCAGCGCCGGGGCACAATGCCTGAAGTGAGTCAGCGCCATCAATCATGGGCTCGGGATGATGGATCCACCAGGCCGCGAACGTCCAGAGCGCGGGCAGCGTTTCAAGCACTGTCCGGGCGCCGGGCTTTCAGTCCAGCCCCGGCCTCAACCGATGGCCATCCGTTGCGCGCGGCGCTTCAAGGTGTCGGAAGGCAACTCGGTGAATTGCTTGCGATATTGTTCGGCAAATCGCCCCAAGTGGACAAAACCATAATCAAGGGCCAGTTCGGTAACATTGCGCACGTTGCAGCTGGGATCGGCCAGGCACGCCTGGATCCGTGACAGCTTCTGCTCACGGATAAAACGTTGCGGGGTCGTGCACATGTGCTTCTCGAACAGGGCGTACAACGAGCGCACACTCAGCTGCGCCTGATCGGCCAGGCTCTGGACACTGATGTCGTGCTGAAGGTTGCAAGTAATGTAATCCAGCAGACGCTCGAAGGTGCTGCTGGAACAGGCCAGGTGTTCGCGCCGCACGTTATTGCGCATCAGGGTCAACATCTTGCTGGCGACTATATGCGCGTAGTGCTCCTGGACCCGGGCCAGTGCAGCACCGTCCTCGGCCTCGGTGCAGATGGTGGCCAGTAACGGTACAAACGCTTGCAGTTGATCCAGCGCATAGCGCTGTTGCAGAAAACGGATGCCTTCGCGCGGATAAAGCCAGCGCTGCTCCTGGCAGATCGACTCCAGCAGCCTGGTCGGCACTTTCAGAATGAATTTTTCGCAGTCATGGGAATACGTCAGGTCTACCGGATCATCGGGGTTGATCAGCAGCAGCTCCCCGGGCACCAGATGGTGCACTCCGGTGGGGCTACGCCACAGGCAGTCGCCGCGCAGCAGAACCTGCAAGTGGAAGATGTCCTCCAGCGCATCGGATACCACACGCACACTGGAGCCGTAGCTGATCCGGCAAAGGTCCAGGCTGGCAAACTTGCGGTGGTTCAGTTGCGCCTGGGCACTGGCTTTGCGCGGCAGGTGAATACAATGGCTGCCGACATGCTGATTCACATAGCCGGATACGGCATGCGGGTCGGCGTTCTTGAACACCTCACTGCGCTCGCTTAGCAGGGGCATATTCATGGCGGTCACTCTTATATTATTTTTATCAATCAGGCGCAGTACAACTGTGACAGGTACAGGCAGGCCTTGCGATTCTCGACCACGATCCGTTGCAATACCAATACAAATAAGGTTAGGCACCATACCTGTAAGGTATTCGGACAGCCCGGATGCGCTGCAAAAAACGCAAGGGCTAACCCTCGGTCGATGTTGCGCACACACTGACCGGGCGACGCTTGAGCATCACTACATGCACCGTCAACCCCAGCAGCAAGCCCCAGAACGGTGCTGACAAGCCCAGAAAAGAAACCCCCGACACGGTCACCAGAAATGTGAACAGGCCGGCATCACGGTCCTTGGCATCAGACACGCTGCGCACCAGCGCATCATTGATCGCGCCATACAGCGCCAGACCGGCCAGGCCCGCGATCAACGCGTGGGGAAAGGCTGCGAATACCGACACCACCGTGGCCCCGGCCATACCCAGCAACAGGTACAGCAAACTGCCCGACAGCGCTGCGACGTAACGGCGCCGGGGATTCTCATGGGCTTCACGCCCGGTACACAGGCTGGCTGTCACGGCGGCAAGGTTGAGCCCGTGACAGCCGAAAGGGGCCAGTAGTGCTCCGACCAGCGCACTGGCTGTGATCATCGGGCTGGCAGGCGTGGTATAGCCCGCGCCGCGCAAGACGGCTATCCCGGGCATGAACTGCCCGGTCAGGGCCACCAGCAGCATTGGCAACGCCAGACTCAAGGTGGCGGACAGACTGAACTCGGGCACGATCCATTGCGGGGTCGCCCACGCAAACACCAGGGCTTCGCGGCGAAATTCACCGCTGACCAGGGCAATGCCCGCCCCCACCACCAGCACAGCCGCCACCGCATAGCGCGGCCACAACTTGCGAAAACCGATGTAGGTCACAAACATCGCGCCGATCATCACCGGCGCCTCGGGTGCCGAGCGAAAGGTTTGAATACCGAAGCTGAACAGAATGCCGGCCTGCATCCCTGCAGCAATCGACCCCGGCAAATGGGCCAGCAATTTATCGAACACTGCGCTATAGCCGATCACCCACAGCAACAGGTTCGCCACCAGGTAGGCACCCACGGCCTGATTCAGGCCGATCTCGGGCAGCGCCG
The DNA here is from genome assembly GCF_001294575.1 of Pseudomonas versuta. NCBI lineage: Bacteria > Pseudomonadati > Pseudomonadota > Gammaproteobacteria > Pseudomonadales > Pseudomonadaceae > Pseudomonas > Pseudomonas versuta. Next base: position 1,483,407 of record NZ_CP012676.1, on the reverse strand, counting down.
TTACCAGCAGCGCGGAACCCGGAATCGACCAGGCCACCACCACCGGAACCCTGTACTTGAGGGACAGGAAGGCACCGAGCACGGCAGAACCGATGGAAATCGCCCATACCCAGGACGACAGCTCAATGGCTGACAGGTGCGCCTGTTCAGCCGCATGGAAAATGATGACCAGCGGGCCCGCGTAGGAAATCAATGTAGCGATGAACCCGGCAATCACAGCCGACAATGACAGGTCGCGAAACAGAGTTGGCATGTGTACCTCAACGTCGCCGGGATTTGAGTGCCGGCGCACCCTCACCCGGCCGGGTAAAACATTTGGCGTGGCCTCAGCTTTCCTGCAATACCCGCGGGCGCTGGCTGCGCTGCTCGCCTGCCTGACTGGCAGCCGGCTGCAACTGAAAGTCGAACTCAAGCGCTGCATGACGGCCGTCCACTCCCCGGGCGCGGGCAGCCGCCTGGTCGTCGACAAACACCACCTGACCCACCAGGCCGTCGCGGGTCGCGAAAGCAAAGTCATCCCACAGGTACTTGTCCCCTGACAGATTGATCTGGGTGGTCAAGTGCCGGTAGCCCGCAGCCGAGATGAAGTAGTGGATATGCGCCGGCCGCTGGCCGTGGCGTCCGAGCAGGTCCAGACACTCCTGGGTCGGGCCGGCCGGGTTGCAGCCGTAGCCGGACGGCACGATGGAACGCGCGCGATAGCGGCCCTCGGCATCGGTGACAATGCGTCGGCGCAGGTTGTACTCCGACTGGCTGGAGTCGAAGTACGAATAGGTACCCCGGGTGTTGGCATGCCAGAGATCGACAATCGCCCCCGGGACCGGGTTACCGTCGGTATCGCGCACCACACCTTCCAGAAACAGTGCCGTCGCACCCCCCTCTTCACTGCCATCGTCAAGCCTCGCCTCGCCCTGACTGAGCGGTGCCCCGGCCACGTACAGCGGGCCTTCAATGGTGCGCGGGGTTCCGCCCACGTATCCCGCATCGGCGTCCCTGGCGTCTTGCAACAGATCGAGAAAATGCTCGATGCCAAGACCTGCGACCAACAGCCCTGCCTCGTTGCGGGCACCCAGGCGATTGAGATAATCCACCGCAGCCCAGAACTCATCGTCCGTCACCTCCAGGTCTTCGACGATGCGCGCCACCTCATTGACCAGACGCAGCAGCAACTGTTTGGCCCGCGGGCTGCCCTGATCGCTGTTCGCACCGCTGACCTCCTTGAAAAAGGCCTGGAGCTCGGGGGTCTGGGAAATTTTCACGGTCATTCTGACTACCTCTTTTATTGATTTATTTTGCCCGGGCCTGTCACGCCGCACTCAGGCCTGAGCAGGCAACGCCGCGGGAAACGCGCGCCGCCTGGTGCTGACAGCAAAGCTGCCGAACACCAGTGCCCCGAACATCATGCCGAACAAGGCATAACTGCCCAGCGCCCCGGCCTGTAGTGGCGTCCCCCCACTCCCGCATGATCACCGTCAGTACTACGCCGTAGATGAACAGGTCATAACCATCAAAAATCAGCAGCAGAGCGCACCACAGCATGACCATCCAGTGGAATCGGCCAAACCGGGCATTGTCGACAATTGCGTGAACATCCAGAGTTCCCATCGCTTTTATTCTCTTGTTGTTATGGGGCGCCTATGTTTCGGGTACCACTGTGTATCGGGCTCAGCCCAGGTCGCCACCGCCTACGGGCAAGGTAACGCCGGTGATATAGGACGCGTCATCGGACGCCAGGAACAGAATGGCCCCTACCTGTTCGTCGATCGATCCGTAGCGTTTCATCAAGCTGCTGTCCTTGGTCTGCTCGACGATCTGCGCGTACCACTGCTGCTCTTGCTCGGTGGCGGCAGCGCTGTTGCGCGGTATCCGGCGCGGCGGTGCATCAGTGCCCCCGGGGGCAGTGGCATTGACGCGCACACCACGCCCGGCGGTTTCAAATGCCAGGCAGGCCGTGAGGGCGTTCACCCCGCCCTTGGCTGCGCCATAGGGCGCACGGTTGACCCCGCGCGTGGCGATGGAGGACACATTGACGATCACCCCGCTGCCTTGTTCCAGCATATGCGGCAGCGCGCTGTGACAGCACCAAAGGGTCGGGAACAGCGAACGACGCACCTCCGCCTCGATCTCCGCAGGCAGATAATGTTCAAAGGGTTTGGCCCAGATAGTGCCGCCGACGTTGTTGATCAGGATATCCAGCCTGCCGAAGTGCTCGACGGCCCGGGCAACCACCCGCTGGCAATCTTCATAGCGTTCCAGGTCTGCGGTCAGCGCCAACACTTCGGGTGCCAGTTCATGCACCAGTTCGCTGCGATCGACCGCAACGACCCTGGCCCCTTCCAGCAGCAAGCGCTCCACAACCCCGCGGCCTATGCCTTGCGCCGCGCCGGTGACCAACGCGACTTTATCGTTGAATCTCATGCTCATGATGATCTCCAGACCTTTATCGTAGCCGCGTGTTCAAGCAGCGCTGGCGGCGAATTTTTCGTAGTAGAAGTTGGCAGGGGAAATGCCCTGCTCGCGGATGTACTGGCTCACGGCTTCAACCATAGGCGGCGGTCCGCACAGATAAATATCCACATCACCGCCATTCAAATGCTCAGGGGCAATGTGCTGGGTGACATAGCCCTTTTGCGGCCACTCGCTCTGCGGGTTGGCCACGCAGGCACTGAAGGTGAAATTGGGAATGCTCGCCGCCAGCGCTTTCAAACGGTCGATTTCCACCAGATCAAAATCGTTGGTCACGCCATAAATCAGGTGCAGAGGATGATCACTGCCCTTTTGCGCGATGGTCTCAAGCATCGCCGTAAACGGCGCCAGACCGGTACCGCCGGCCAACAACAGCAAGGGCCGCTTGATCGGGCGCAGGTAAAAGCTGCCCAGTGGACCGGCCAGGCTCATGGTGTCGCCGACCTTGGCCAGCTCGGTGAGAAAGTGGCTCATCAGGCCGCCGGGTACATTGCGAATCAGGAAGCTGACACGCCCGTCCTTCTGTACCGAGCTGAAAGAATAGGCACGGGTCTGATCACTGCCCGGCACATTCAGGTTTACGTACTGACCCGGCAGGAACGTCAGGTCAGCCAGCCCCTGCCCCTGAATCGACAACGACAGGGTGCTGTCGGACAGGCGACGCACTTCCTGGATGGCACCTTCATAGGAGGACTGGCCGGTCTTGCAAACCTCAGAAGACGTCGGGATATGCACCACGCAGTCACCCTTGGCGCGCATCTGGCAGGTCAGGACAAAACCTTCGCCAGCCTCTTCAGCGGTCAGGGCATCGTCGATGTATTCCTCGCCCAGATCATATTCACCGGATTCGGCGAAGCATTTGCAGGTACCGCAGGCGCCGTCGCGGCAGTCCAGGGGAATGTTTATCCCTTGGCGGTACGCCGCGTCGGCAACGGTTTCACTGGCGTTGGCGTCGATAAAACGGGTCACGCCGTCTTCAAAATTCAGGGCAATCTTGTGGCTCATGGCATACCTCGCATGACTGCACTCCCCCCGCATACTGGGCGGGCGCTGGAATGCAGCCCGATTTACAGGTGGTAAATATCGATGACCTGGCGGACATAATCGTTTTTCAGCACGACTTTCTTGGCCTTGATCAACGGCTGCTCGCCGCGGGTATCGAGGGTGTAGAAACTGCTGCCGAAATAGCTGTCGACCGTCTTGTAGCGAAAGCTCAGGGTGTGCCAGTTGAAGCGCACTACGCACTGGTCGCCGCGCTGCTCGATGATCTCGATATTGCTCAAGTTATGGGAGGTGCGGGTGTCCGGGATGCTGGCACTGGAACGCTCGGTCTTGATCCGGAAAATACGGTCTTCCAGACCTTCCCGGCTGCCGTACCAGATCAGCGAGATTTCGCTTTGCGGGTCTTCGGTCAACTCGTCATCGTCATCCCAGGACGGCATCCAGAACGTCGCATCGGCGGCGTAGAGTTCCAGCCACTGGTCCCACTGTTTGTCGTCCAGGTACCGGGCTTCGCGGAACAGAAAATCGCGCACGGTATCGTATGACAGGCTCATTGGACCTCCCACGCAGGAATTTTTCCTGCCTGTTCAGTGGCCACGGCTTGCAACATGGTGTCTTTCCAGTACTTGTGCTGCTCCACAAACAACCCTTCGTCTTCGGTGCGCACGCCGCTGAGCAACGGCTGCAAATCAATCTCCAGCGCCGCTTCATCCGGCCCTTCGACCCAGTGTTCGGCACCACGCGACATATCGTTCCAGGCCGTAGCGCTGCCTTGATAACCCATCTGGCAGGAGCGGAATTCCTCCAGGTCATCGGGGGTGGCCATGCCGCTGACGTTGAAGAAGTCCTCGTACTGGCGAATGCGCCGCGAACGGGCTTCTGCGCTCTCGCCCACCGGGGCGATGCAGTAGATGGTGATCTCGGTCTGGTTGACCGAGATCGGCCGGGCAATCCGGATCTGCGAGCTGAACTGGTCCATCAAATAGACGTTGGGATACAGGCACAGATTGCGCGAATTACCGATCATCCAGTCGGCGCGGGCCTGACCGAAGTCATTGACCAGCTCATCACGGCGCTCGTACAACGGTCGGTCCTGCGGGTTCGCCCAGCGCGTCCAGAGCAGCATGTGACCTTTGTCGAACGAGTAGAAGCCGCCGCCACTTTTAGCCCAGCCACCGGCACTCATGGTCGGGTTGGTATCACCGCACTGGCGCTCCTTGCGCTGGTTCTGGGTGGCGGCATAGTTCCAGTGCACCGAACTGACGTGGTAACCGTCGGCACCGTTTTCGGCGGTCAGTTTCCAGTTGCCCTCATAGATGTAGCTGGAGGAGCCGCGCAGGACTTCCAGGCCATCGGGGGACTGATCGACGATCATGTCGATGATCTTTGCCGACTCACCCAGATGTTCGGCCAGCGGCACCACATCGGCATTCAGACTGCCGAACAGAAAACCACGGTACGACTCAAAGCGGGCGACTTTGGTCAGGTCATGGGAGCCTTCGCAGTTGAAGCTGGCGGGATAACCTGCGTTGCCAGGATCCTTGACCTTGAGCAGCTTGCCCGAGTTGTTGAACGTCCAGCCGTGGAACGGGCAGGTATAGGACGACTTGTTGCCGCTTTTGTGCCGGCACAGCATCGCTCCGCGGTGACTGCAGGCGTTGAGGAAGGCGTTGAGTACCCCGTCCTTGTTACGCGCAATAAACACCGGCTGGCGGCCCATTTGCAGGGTGATGTAATCGTTTTTCTGCGGGATCTGGCTCTCATGCGCGAGGTACAGCCAGTTGCCTTCGAAAATGTGCTTCATTTCGAGGTCGAACAGGCGGGGGTCGGTAAACATCTCACGCTTGCAGCGGTAGAGGCCTTCATCGCGGTTTTCTTCGAGCAAGGAATTGAGGTACTCGACGCCTATGGACATGGCCTGAGACTCCATTGTTGTTATGTGGTTGTGGCAGTGTCACCGACCTGTGCGTGCGGCAATATCCGTTGCGTGCAGACCGTTATCCGCTTTGTGCAAAACGCCACGGTGGCCTAGCTGTACACAGTGAGGGCGTGCGTTATCGGGTGCGGGCAACAGATCGCGCCTCAGGGCGCAGGTGCACAGAGGGCAATTTCACCAAGCGTTCGTTAATCGCACGACATCGCATGTGGCGTCGCCCTCTCGGGTTCGATGTTTGGCACCCTATGCACATGCCGGACCGTTGCACGAACGGTCGGCCAGCACATTGATCTGTTCATTCAACCTAAAATCAGGAGCACGCCTTGATCAACAAAACCTTCGAATCCATCGCTGCCGCAGTGGATGGCATTGCCGATGGCTCGATCATCATGGTGGGGGGCTTCGGCACCGCCGGCATGCCCTCGGAACTGGTGGACGGTGTGATTGCATCGGGCGCTCGCGACCTCACCATCATCAGCAACAACGCCGGCAACGGTGAAATCGGCCTGGCTGCACTGCTCAAGGCCGGGCGTGTCGCCAAGGTCATTTGCTCGTTCCCGCGCCAGTCCGACTCCTATGTGTTTGACGAACTGTACCGGGCTGGAAAAGTGCAGCTGGAGGTGGTGCCCCAGGGCAACCTGGCCGAACGCATCCGGGCGGCCGGCTCGGGAATCGGTGCGTTCTATACGCCGACCGGGTACGGCACATTGTTGGCCGAGGGCAAGGAAACCCGGGTAATCGAGGGCCGCAACTTTGTACTGGAAATGCCGTTGCGCGCAGACATTGCCCTGATCAAAGCCGAAAAAGGTGATCGTTGGGGCAACCTGACCTACCGTAAAGCCGCGCGCAATTTTGGACCGATCATGGCCATGGCGGCGACCACGGCCATTGCGCAGGTCAACCGGATCGTCGAGCTGGGCGAACTGGACCCCGAACACATCATCACCCCGGGGATTTTTGTCCAGCGCGTGGTTGCGGTGCCATCCGCCCGCTCTCCGATCGCCAACGTCAACTGAGGCCCACCATGACCGTCATTAACAAACTTTCGCGCAACGAAATGGCCCAGCGCGTGGCCAAGGATATTCTCGAGGGCGCTTATGTGAACCTGGGCATTGGCGTACCGACGCTGGTGGCGAACTACCTGGGGGACAAGGAGGTGTTCCTGCACAGCGAAAACGGCGTGCTGGGCATGGGCCCGAGCCCGGCCCCTGGAGAGGAAGATGATGACCTGATCAACGCCGGCAAGCAGCATGTGACGTTGCTGGCCGGTGGCGCCTATTTCCATCACGCCGACTCGTTCTCGATGATGCGCGGCGGGCACATCGACATTGCCGTACTGGGTGCTTTCCAGGTTTCGGTCAAAGGCGATCTGGCCAACTGGCATACCGGAGCCGAGGGTTCGATACCGGCGGTGGGCGGCGCGATGGACCTGGCCACCGGCGCACGCCAGGTATTCGTGATGATGGATCACCTGACCAAGAGCGGCGAAAGCAAACTGGTGCCGGAGTGTACCTACCCGCTGACGGGCATCGCCTGCGTCAGCCGCATCTATACCGACCTGGCGATTCTGGACGTTACCCCCCAGGGCCTGCGAGTGCGTGAGATCCTCGCGGACATCAGCTTCGAAGCCTTGCAGGAACTCAGCGGCGTGCCATTGCTTCAATAAGCCACAGCCCGCCCACCCCCACGAGGTCGCCCGCGGCCTCACTGCACCTGAACCGGGCTCAATGGCCGGTATCTAGAGTTCCTCCCCCGCCAGCCATACCCTGGGGGTATTGCACGGCACCCAAATGATATTAGACGCTGACACCCCCCGCCTTTAGCCTCTGCTCCGGCAGGCTGCGCCTGCACATAACTATAAAAAATCTGGAGCCGCCGGAGCCGCCATGAGCACGCACTATTCCATTCCCGAGTTGATCGACAGCAGGCAAATCAGCGCCTTTCAATGGCGGGTCTTCGCACTGTGTTTTTTGGTTGCCATCCTCGACGGTTTCGATACCCAGGCGATTGCCTTCACCGGTCCTTCGATCATTCAGGCCTTCGGACTGGGAGCAGGTGCGCTGGCGCCGATCCTGACCGCCGGGATTGTCGGCATGGTGCTCGGGGCGATGGCTCTGGGTTTACTGGCCGACAAGTTCGGTCGCCGGCCGATTATTATCGCGGCAGTCGCACTGTTTGCCGTTGCATCCCTGGCGACAGCCTTTGCCCGGACCACGGAGCAGATTCTGGTCTTGCGGTTTATCGCAGGCATCGGCATGGGCGGCGCGACCCCCGTGGTGCTGTCGCTGGCGGCCGAGTACGGCAGCGCCAGACAACGCGGCACGATCATGACCACGGTACTGCTGGGTTTGCCTGCCGGCGCCATTCTGGGCGGTTTGCTGGCCGCCTGGATGCTGCCGTCCATTGGCTGGCAAGGCATCTTTGCGGTGGGCGGCATCGTGCCGCTGTTGCTGCTGGCGGTATTGATCTTCGCCCTTCCGGAATCCTTGTATTTTTTAACCAGACGCCAAGGCAATGTCAGCCGCAACAAGATCGGGAAAATCCTCGGTGCCATCAGCAAAACCCGGATTTCCCCGGACAGTACCTACAGTGTTCCGGAACTGGAGGTAAAAACCGGGGTGAGCTCTTTGTTCAGCGCAGGGCTGGGCCGCAACACGCTCGGGATCTGGACCGTCTACCTGTTCAACTGGGTTGCGTGGTTCATGCTTTTGTCCTGGTTACCTACCGTCCTCAAAGCCACCGGCCTGCCGGCAGAGCAGGCCCCCATGGGCACGGTGGCGGTCAATACGGTGTTTGTGGTTTGCGCGATCCCGCTGTCGATCATCCTGCCGAAAATCAATACCCGGCTATTGCTGCTGATCCTATTTGTATTTGGTATTGCCCTCTGCCTGGGCCTGGCTAACAGTGGCAACCACTGGGCACTGGTATTTACCCTCGCCGGTTGCGCAGGCCTGGGCATTGGCGGTCAGCAAATCGTCTTGAACTACATGGTTGCCCAGGCATACCCCACCGCATTACGCGCAACCGCGACAGGCTGGGCCATTGCGCTGGGGCGTGTGGGAGCGATCATCGGCTCTGCGAGCGGAGGCTGGTTTCTCGAACACGGCGGCCCCGCCGGTTATTACAGCGCGCTGGTGGTGCCGTTGGTGATTGCAACGGCAGGCCTGCTGATCATTCGCCCCCGGCCCGAGGCAGCCGAGTGCCAGCCGCTGGCGGCGCATTGAGACTCGCGCCGGCACCGGGCGCGAACTTTGGCGATGCCGGGGGGCACCGCTGACAGGGTCAGGTCCCGCTGGCTCGCGATGGCGTTTCTGGTAAGCGCATTAAGGGCGAACCGCACTTACGGCGCTGAATCGCTCTGGGCTGGCTGGAATTTCTTGCGATAAGCCACCGGCAACAGACCCACCCGCTGCACAAACAAGCGGCGCAAGGAGTTGCTGTCTTCGTAGCCCACGGCATAGGTGATGCTGTCCAGGGTCATGCGGGTGGACTCCAGCAGTTGCTTGGCCCGCTCCAGACGCAGGGTTTGCAGATAGGCAATGGGGGTATGCCCGGTGGCCTCCTTGAAGCGACGCTTGAAATTGCGGATGCCAAAACCGAAACGCCGGGCCAGATCGTCGATCAGCACCGGCCCGGCGAAGTGTTGCTCCAGCCAATGCTGGACCCGCAGGACCTCTGCGTCGCCATGGCTCTTGGGCAACGACCACATGGCGTATACCGACTGCTCGCTGCGCACGTTATCAATCAGCAAGTACTTGCTGCAGGTGTGCGCCAGTTCCGCAGAACCGAAGCGGCGTATCAGGTGCAAAATCAAATCCATCGCGGCGCTCGCACCACCGCTGGTGATTAGCCGGTGTTCTTCGCAGAGGATCTGCGCCTCCTCCAATATCACTGCGGGGTAGCGCCGGGCAAAAAGCTCGGCAAAAGCCCAGTGCGTGGTGGCGCGCAAACCCTTCAGCAAACCGCTCTCGGCCAGCATGAATGCACCGGTGCACATCGATGCGATCACCGCCCCCTGCGTGTGCTGGCTGCGCAGCCACGGGCCATAGGCCGAAAACCCCGGCAAAGCCTCTTTCAAGGTGAACAGAAACCCCGGTATCAGCACCAGATCGGTCTGCCCGACCTGGGCCGTCGACCGGTCAACTTGCAACTGTTGCCCGCCCCAGGCAGTGACGACCTGGCCATCAAGCGAAGCGACCACCACGGTAAAAGGCGCCTGCGCACTGCCGGCAAACAGATTGGCCGCACCGAGCATTTCAAGGGCGAGCGTGGCGCTTGCAGCCGAGCATTGGTCGGCCAGGAGCAAGGTAATGTGCATGAAAGATCCAGGTTGCGCTTTTCGCATGTAATAAGTCATTTGCGCACCTACCTGACCTGATTCCTCCCCGCTACAGTGCAGCCTTCAATCACTGCCCGGCGTACTTATGAATCTCTGGTTTCGGTTACTGCTCATGCTGTTTCGGCGCCCCTGGCGCAAGCCTGTCGATGGTCTGGACAGTACCGTGGTACGGATGCGTGTCTGGCCGCTGGACCTGGACTTCAACCGCCACGTCACCAATGGCAGGTATTTCACCCTGGCCGATGTCGGGCGCATGGATTTCGTGCTGCGCAGCGGCGCATTTCGCGTGGCCATGCGCAATAAGGCACTGCCGATTGTGGGTGATACCTGGGGCAAGTTCCGCCGCGAACTGAAGCTGTTCGAAGCCTTTGAAATCCACACCCGCCTACTGGGCTGGGATCAAAAATGGAGCGTGATGGAGCATCGTTTCATCAGCCGGGGCCGAGTGGTCGGGGTTGTGGTGATGCGCGGGTTGTTTCGTTCGGCCAAGGGCACCATCCCGTCCGCAGATTTTGTCCGTGAACTGGGATTGGCGGAGGTATCGCCAGCGATGCCCGAATGGCTGCAAGCCTGGGCGAAAAGTTGCGACGACATGAGCGCTCAGTTACGCGAAGAAGAACAGCTGCGCAGATAACTGCGCGGGCTTGACCCTGGCGTGCCTGGCGCCCTAAACGGACGCCGGGCCCGACGCGCGATAGAGCTCGTCGAGCACCTGCATCAGGGCCCGCTTGCGCGGGTTCTCAAGGCCCGTCCAGGCAACCCCTATGCCCGCGCCGCTCATGGCCAGTGTCAGCGGGCGGATCACCACCCCGGCCGGCAGCGCCGAGGCAGCACCATCTGGCAGGATGCCAATTCCCAGACCGGCGGCCACCAACGCTAACAGGGTGGGAAACTCGCCCATCTCCCGGGCAATCGTCAGCGTTATCTTGCGCCGGTGAAACCCCACCAGCATCTGGTCATACAAACCGGGGGCAAACTTTCGCCCCAGCACCAGTAGCGGACACCCGAGCAGATCCTGCGGCTGTATTCGACGCTTGGCACACAGCGGGTGGTCCTGAGCCAGCGCCACCACCAGCGACTCCTCAAACAGCATGCGGGTGTGCACGCCGGACACATTCAAGGGCAGGCGTACCAGGCCAAAATCCAGAGCATTGTCCAGCAGGCCGCGGATCTGCAGCTGCGAAGGCATGTCCTTGAGGTCAAGTTCGATGCGCGGGTAACGCGCCTCCAGAGTGCGTATCAGCACCGGCAACAGGTGCGACAGGGTTGAAGATACAAATGCCAGACGCAGCACCCCCACCTCTCCGGCCGCGGCCTGCTGCAACACCTCACGGGCGCGCCCGGCCTGGCGCAGGGTCGCCAGGGCCTCAGGCAGAAATAGTGCGCCCTCCTCGGTCAGCTCGACCCCGTGCCGGTCACGCTCGAACAATTGCGCCCCTACATCCTCCTCCAGGGCTCGTATTTGCGCACTCAAGGCCGGCTGGACAATGTGCAGACGCACCGCCGCACGACCAAAGTGCAGTTCTTCGGCCAAGGCCGCAAAAGCCCGCAAATGTTTGAGTTCCACTGATCCTCCGATTCGCTAATGCGTCTTTGGTGATCACCAGCGGTGATCACGGCATCACCATAAACGATTGGCACGCCAGGGAGATAGCAGTTGAAAGTGGCGCCATTGAACCATTCATGAATCCAAGGAAGGAGACAGGCATGATCAACCACATTCACCCGAACGTGCGCCGGGGCAACGTTGAGTCACTGCGCGGCGCAGCAGCTTGCCGCGCCTGCCCAGCGTCCGGTTTGGTCAGCGCCCCGCCCTTGTTCCCCGGTGGCGGCCTTACCCGCGCCGCCCGACTCTCACGCCAAGGACTCCAATATGCCTCACTCCCTGCCAACCCTCTGCGGCTCAATCATGGGCTCAGCATTTTCGCTTTCGGCCAGGATCCACAACGCGGCTTACGCGGCCCTGGGCCTGGACTACACCTTTGTCTGTTTTGGCGTCGAAGATCCGGTAGCCGCGGTGGCGGCCATCCGCACGCTGGGCGTGCGTGGCATGAATGTTTCCATGCCCTACAAAACGGCGGTAATGCCTCACCTGGATGCAATCGACGAATCAGCACTGGTGATTGGCGCGGTCAACACCATCAATAACGTGGACGGCGTACTGACCGGCTACAACACCGACTACCTGGGCGCCATTCGCGCCCTGCAGGAAGTCACTGCTCTGGATGGCAAGCGGATTGCTGTGATCGGTGCCGGCGGCGCAGCCCGCGCGGTGGTCTTCGGTTGCGTGCAAGCAGCGGCTCGGGTCACGGTGTTCAACCGCAGTGCCGAACGCGGTGCGGCCCTGGCCAAGGATCTGGGTGCCGGCTGGGGTGGTAGCGTCGAGGCCTTCACGGCCAGCCACTTCGATATTGTCATCAACGCCACCTCGGTGGGCTTCAAGCAGCCGGACAACAACCCGCTCGATGGCCGCCTGGCCAGCCATCTGGTTGTCATGGATGTGGCGTTCATGCCGGTGCAGACCGCGTTGTTGCAGCAAGCCAAAGCCCTGGGTTGCTGCACCGTGGCCGGCACTCGCATGCTGGTGCATCAGGCGTGTCGACAAATCGAGCTCTATACCGGCAAAACTGCACCCATCGACATCATGGAGCAGGCCATGCTTGAGGAAATACAGCGGTTGAAATTGTAAGCCCCCGACTACCTGTCAATAACAAGATGCCGTAAAGGCACCTGGAGTTACCAAGATGACTCACGATCATGCTGCATCCGACACCGCCCAGATCCCTGACGGGCAAGAGCGCAAGAAAGATTTGCACCGTGCCGCCTGGGCCTGCTCCCTGGGCAGCGCTCTGGAATATTACGACTTTGCGCTGTATACCCTGGCCGCGGCGCTGATTTTCGGGCCGCTGTTCTTCCCCGAACAAACCCGCGCCATGAGCCTGATCGCCAGTTTCGGCACCTACTTCCTGGGCTTTGCGATACGGCCGCTGGGCGGCGTGCTGTTCGGCATGATCGGTGACCGCGTCGGGCGCAAATTCGTGCTGGCGTCGACGGTGCTGCTGATGGGGGTTTCCAGCACCCTGATCGGTGCCCTGCCCACCTTCCATCAGGTCGGCTATCTGGCCCCGGTATTGCTGGTGGTTCTGCGCCTGCTGCAGGGTCTGGGTGCCGGTGCCGAACAGGCGGGTGCAGCGGTGATGATGACCGAGTATGCCCCCCAGGGGCGACGCGGGTTCTACGCCGCCCTGCCGTTTCTCGGCATCCAGCTGGGCACTATCCTGGCAGCGGTGGTGTATTTCCTGGTGGTCAGCGGCAATGACAACGTGATCGAGAGCGGGCTGTGGCGCGTGCCGTTTTTCAGCAGCGTGGTGATCGTCGGGCTGGGCCTGTACATGCGTCTGTCGCTCAAGGAATCGCCGACCTTCCTGCGCCTCAAGGCGCTCAAGCGCGTCAGCGTCAACCCGCTGAAAAGTGCGATGAAACACTCCAGGGCCACCTTGCTGATCGGCATCGGCCTGCGTTTGGGGGAAAACGGTGGCTCGTCGATTTACCAGGCGCTGGCGGTGAGCTACATCGTTGGGGTGGTGGGGTTGCAAGGGCCTGTGGGCGTGCTGACCCTGATCTGCGCAGCCTGCCTGGGCGCAATAACCGTACCGATTGCCGGCAAGCTCAGCGACCGCTTTGGCCGCGTCGTGGTGTACCGCTCCTTCGCATTTCTGCAACTGGCCCTGGCCTTCCCGGTCTGGTGGGTGCTCAGCCTGGGCAACGTAATGGCGAGCATCATTGCCATCTCCATCGCACTGGGCATCGGTACCTGGGGCATGTTCGGCACCCAGGCGGCGCTGATGCCCGAGCTGTTCGGCTCGCGCCACCGCTATATGGGGGTATCGATTGCCCGGGAAGCCTCGGCAGTGATCGCGGGCGGCATTGCGCCGCTGATCGGTGCCGGCCTTATCGCCCTGGTGGTGGCCAGCCACGACGGCGATGCCAACGCCGGTGTCGGCGCCTGGCTGCCGATAGCGTGCTACCTGACCCTGCTCACGTTGATCACCCTTTACACCACATACAAGACCCCGGAAACCCTGAACCGCGATCTGGACGAGCCCCGTGATGCCTGGGAAATCGCCCATGCTGCAACGCCAGCCCCGGTACATGTTCAGCCTGAGGTTGCAGCCTCAACCGGCAGGTAGACGCTCGTACCACGCCCCCTAGCAGGAGCGAGCTTTTCAAGACCCACAGAGCTCGCTCCTACCGTTGAGATAGCAGTCGTTTAAGTCAGCGGCATTGTTTTTGCCAATGCCTGGCGCGCAACAGGTTGAATCAGCCAGCTCAGAACGCGGTTCAGTGCTGCGCGCTCAACCATTGCACCAGGATGCCGGCACTTGCGTATTGCCGCACAATTGCCTGGTAGCCGTCGAAACGGCTGCTGATCTCACTGACCTGGTTGCTGAAGTGATCGCTCTCAGCACTCAGTACATCCAGAAGCGTACGTTTACCCAAGTGGTACCACTGTTCGTAGAACGCCTTGCGTATCTGATCGGTTTCAGCCGTCAAGTCCCGGTATAGCTCGGCGCGTTCAAGCAAAGTTCGGGCATCGTGACTGGCATTGCGGATGTAGTACTCAAGATCCATACGCTGCTGCCCGGCTTCCTGGCGGCCGGCCTCGGCACGCTGCAATGCTGCGCGCTCGGCGGCCCGTGTCGACCCGCCACGGAATGCTGCCCAACTCACCGCCAGCGAGGTTTGTAATGGCTGGTTGCGGCCCATGCCATCTTCGGCAGTGGTCTTGCTGATCACCCAGTTCAGTTGTGGCAACGAGGTTGAACGTACGACTTGCGCCTGCAATTGCGCAGCCTCGGCGCTGGATTGAGCCCGCTGGATATTGGGATGGTCATCCACGCGTTGCAACAACCCGTCCAGGCTGGCCAGGCGGATGTTCCATTCGCGGGTGCGAGGGATCATGAGCGGCCGTTCACCGACCAGTTTGCGCAACTGTATCTCGGCGCCCGTGGCCTGGGTTTGCGCGTTATCGCGCGCCGACTGCGCCTGGAGCAAACGCGCCTTGGCCTGAGTCAGTTCGCTGGAACGGCCTTTGTCGACCGCAACGATCCCGGCGAGCATCGTTACCAGATCACTCATGCGATTTTCGTACTGCTGGCCAAGATCGATGATGATGCGCTGCTTGCCCAATTCGACCATCGTAGCCAGCACTTCGAATGCCGAGTTTTCCAGCTCCGCCTCAATACTCGCATTAGCGGCCTGCGCCAGATGCTCGCGACTCTCGATGGTCTTGCCAATACGGCCCCAGTCATACACTGGCGTGGTTACATTGAAATTGATCCCCTGTGTGCTGGTGCTGACGTTGTCCTTCCCCGGGCCGAGCCTGGCCGTCTGAGACTGCATGGCAATACCCAGCTGCGGCCAGCGCTGCCCTTTGGCTTCATCGATATCGTCCACTGCGGCCTGCTGTTCGGCCTGCATGCGACGGACCAGCGGGCTGCGCTCGGCCGCGGCCTGTACGGCGCGCCAAAATATTGCCCGCAATTCATGTTCCGACGGGCCCGCTACAGGACTGCCCGAACGCGCAGCCAGACGTTGCGGTAACGCTGCCAGCGCGACGGCGGATACGCCCGCCAGCGTTTGATCCTCAACCGGCAGTGCCTTCAAGCCCGTAGCAGCCGACCCTTTGAGCGCCCCGATAGCGGCCACTGGCACCACCGTGTCAAACCCCGGGGATTGGTCATCAGCGTGCAAGGTGATCGAGTACAAACTGGCCGACAGGCAGATCGAGAAGGACCATCTCAGGGGAGCGCGACACTTGCTCGCCAAGCGGCCTGGAGCCGTGTGTCGAGACTGCCCGGCACGGGCGAAATTGAACATCATGATCAGCGCTCCCGGAAGGCTTCGCGAGCCTTGAATACGGGTTTGAGCAGGTAATCGAGGATAGTTTTTTCACCCGTACGGATTTCCACCGACGCCAGCATGCCCGCAATGATCGGCAGTCTCTTGCCACCGGCTTCAAGTGTGCTGCTGTCGGTCAGTACCAGCACCCGGTAATAGGTGTCGTCGGCACGTCCTGCGGCGGCTTTTTGATCGTCTTTGAGCGTGTCCGGGCTGATGTACTGGACAACGCCCTTCAAGCCACCATAGATGGCGTAGTCGTAGGCCGTGATCTTTACGGTTGCCGGCAAACCTGGGTGCAGGAACGCCACGTCGCCGGGACGAATCTTGCCCTCGACCAGCAACTGCTCCTCCAGCGGTACGATTTCGAGGATATTTTCCCCTGGCTGGATAACCCCGCCGATGGTATTGACCCGCACGTTTTTTACCGTGCCGCGCACCGGTGCAGTGACCGTGGTGCGATCAACAATATCCGCTCTACCGACCAGGTTTTCATTGGTTTGACCCAGCTCCATTTCCATTTTGCTCAGCTCGGAGTTGGCGTCTGCACGGAACTTGTTGGTGCGCTCGACGATTTGCGACTGGATGTCATTGGCCTGACGCTTCATACGCAACAACTCGACCTCCGACATCAGGCCTTTGGCTGCCAGCGGTTCTGCCATGCGGATCTCACGCAGGGTCAAGGTATGGCTGCGCTCCAGCGCGGACACGCTTTCATTCAGCGCTCGCTGGCGCGCATTGAACGCTTGGGTTTCCTGGGCCACGATGCTTGGGTCCTGCTTGACCATGTCATCGAAATCCAGAGGAGTCTGATACGCCTCAGCGCGTAAACGAGTGATGCTGGCCCGCAGGCCGATGACTTTGGACAAGGCCTCGCGGTAACTCGACCGGGCACGGGTCGGGTCAATTTTGAGCAGCACTTCACCCTTCTCGACCACCGCGCCTTCGCGAACATACATGTGTGCCAGGATCCCGCCTTCCAGGCTCTGAATCATCTGTTCACGGCTCATGGAAATAACTCTCGCTTCTGCCTGGGTGATTTCTTCAACCCGCGCATAGCTGGCCCAGACAAGCCCGCTGATCACTACCCCCAGGATCAGGTACAGCACCAGTTTGGAACCAGGCGTCGTCTGGGCCAGCAACGATTCCTGGATGTCATTCATGAACGCCGCATCGCCGGGTGCCAGCGCTGCCTCGCCCCCCTTGCGGCGGAAAATTTTGCTGATCATTGCTCCGTATCCTGTTGAGCAGGCGCTGTACGCACGGGCTCGCCAGCCGCTGGTACGCGGCCTGGATGACTGGCCGCATCAGGGGCTGGCGCAGTGACTGGCCGTTGCGGGCCGGCCTTGGCTTTAGCAGGCACCCCTTGTGCCTCGCCGCTGGCTGCGCACTGCCCGTGGGCGTTGCCCGACAAGGTCGCGAGGACTTTGTCTTTGGGACCGTCGGCGACCACCTTGCCGTCGTCGACCACGATGATGCGTGTGACCAGGGCCAACAGTGATGGCCGGTGAGTAACGACCACCATGGACTGGCCTTCGGTGGCCCGCTTGAGGTGCTCGAGGAACAGCACTTCAGTCTGGGAATCCATCGCGCTGGTCGGCTCATCCAGCAACAGCAATTGCGGACGGGCAATCAGGCTGCGTGCCAGCGAAACCAGCTGGCGCTGCCCGCCGGAAAGGCCTTCGCCCATCTCGCCGATCGGCAGGTTGATACCGTTGGGATGCCGGGATGCAACATGGTCCAGGCCGGTCAGGCGCAGCACTCGCATAAACTCTCCGGCGCTGGCCTGGGGACGGCCAATCATCACGTTTTCACGCAAGGTGCCATAGAACAATCGGGCGTCTTGCCCCACATAGCCTACCGCTTGGCGCCAGTCGGCCGGGTCGATCTGGCTAACGTCTAAACCATCGCTGAACATCTGCCCGCTGACCGGTTGGTAAAGGCGCGCCATGACCCGCAACAGCGTCGATTTACCGCTGCCGATGCGTCCCAGAATCGCCACACGCTCACCGGCCCGGATCTTCAGGTTGATGCCTTCGAGTATCGGCGGGTTGGGTTGCATCGGCGGCGCCGGATAAGAAAAACCGACACCTTTGAGGGTCAACTGACCAGTCAGGTGCGGCTTGGCCAGGTACTCGGTCTTTGGGTCCCGGTCCACGGGCATGTCCATCAATCTGTTCAGCGACTGCATGGCTGCCTTGGCCTGCTGAAAACGTATGGCCAGCCCTACTACCTGACCCAGCGGTGCAGTCGCGCGACCAGCCAGCATCACGGTAGCAATCAACGCCCCCATACTCAGGTCACCGGCATCAATCAGGTAAACCCCGGTGATGATCAGCAGCACGGTTTGAAACTGCTGGAAAAACGCGACCATGCCGGTGGCTGAGTTGTTCATCTGGCGCGATTTAAGCGAGGTATTGGCTGCCAGTGCGCTGAAATGTTCCCAGCGCCGCTGCATGTAGGCTTCACCGCCTACGGCTTTCAGGGTTTCCAGGCCTTCTACCGATTCGATCAGCACACCTTGCTTGAGCGACGACTCACGCAGGTTTTCTTTCATGGTGCGCGCGAGCGGCCATTGAATGGCAATGCTGATGATCAGAATCAACGGAATCAACATCAGAGGAATCCAGCCCATTGGGCCGCCGATGGCAAAAATCACCGCTACGAACATCAACACGAACGGCAAATCAGAAATAGTCGCGAGGGTTGCCGAGGTCGCGAAATCACGCACCGATTCGAATTCACGCAGCTGGTTGGCAAATGAGCCGGATGACGCCGGTTTATGTTCCATCTGCACTGACAGCGCCTGGCGAAACAACAGGCTGCCCAGCACCAGGTCCGCCTTTTTCCCGGCGACGTCCAGCAGGTAGGCCCGCACGTAGCGTGCAACTGCCTCAAAGATCATCGCGATGGCCACACCGATGCCCAGCGACCACAAGGTGACAAAGGCCTGGTTGGGCACCACCCGGTCATAGACGTTCATGGTGAAAAAGATGCTGGCCAGCGCCAGCACGTTGACCAGTACCGCGCCGATGGCCGCACTGCGGTAGTAGCGACGGTAGCGCCACAGAGTGCTGAACAACCAGTGGCCGGCAGCCCGCGGCGTTTGATCGCCGGCGCGGGTATCGATCCTGGCTGTTGGCTTGACCAGAACGGCATGGCCGGCATACATCGCGTCCATCTCTGCCTGGCCGAGTTCGACAGGCTCGTAACCGAGCTCCGGCAAAACCAGCTGGTAGCGGTAACAGGTTTTTTTTTCGCTATCGGTTTCAATGCGTCGATCCAGCAAAATGCAGCCACCCTGCTCTTTGCGTAGCAGGATCATTGGCATCAACTGCTTGGGCAGGGCATGCAGACGCCGGTCCACCAGACCGGCCGTGAGCCCGGCATTGGCCAGCGCTGCCAAGGCCAGCGACGGCGAGAGCAAGCTGCCCTTGGGCAGGCCGGCGGTGAGAGCCTGGGGCGATTTGCCCAAACCATAGTGGTCACACATCCATGACACGCTCTGCAAGAGCGAATCCTGGACAATGGTTGAAGACTCAGGCACCGCCCGAGCCTCCATGCTTGAATTGACAGGCATGTCTCTGGCCATCACATGCTTCCTGAAGAGGGCTCGCCAGACGGCGAAATGGGTATTGGTCGATCGCCCGCAACTGTCGGGGGATCACTTCCCGGGGGACCTTGGGTCCGTTGGGAATGGTGTTCAATAAGGTGTGAAGACATGCTGGCAGTGGTTAAACAAGCGGTGATCCCTAGCGCTGAACGGCATGGGCGGCTGGCAGTTGAGCCTGGAGAACCTCAAGGCAAAAAAACCGCGATGCCGGCAACCGGCATCGCGCAATTCAGCCCGTTTATGCAACTGAGTCGGCGTTCAAAGACTGGCCGACCTGCAGCATGTTTTCACGCTCTAACCATTACAGCGGCGGTTGCAGCAACTCCTCAACCGGCAGTACCAGCTCCGCTGTCAATGGCATGCAGCCGAGGTCTGCAACGTTACCGCCCAGCGCATTTGCAGGTTCGGACATAAAGGCCTCCATCAATTGCAGGGTCTGGGCAGGATCCAGCTCGGCCACAGGCTCAGTGATTTCGCCAAACACATCGAGATGGCTATCGGCCAATAAGCTGTCGAGTGACAGCGCGTTGTTGAGTTCGCCCGCTACGGGCGCTTGCGATGGGTCGACAACAATAAGGTCGAACGGCTCACTGCTGACGCCGCCGACCACCGCTGTGAGCGTATGTTCACCATAAGGCAACCAAGCCGTGTAGACCCAATGCCCTGTTTCACTGGCCTGCAGGGTGTAAATCAACTGGCCGTTAGAATAAATCTCAACGATTGCATGCGGGCCTGCGGTGCCGGCCAACAAGGGCGAGCGATCGTCGGTGGTATTGCCACTGAAGCGTTGACCGACATCACTGCCGAAATCGTCATAGACGTATTCGATAGCAGGGCGAACAGGCTCTCCCCCTTCGGCTGGTACTTGAACATCAATCAAGTAGCTGTCGCTGAATTTGCCTTCTGAGGAGACCTTCAATACCTGCTGGCCATTGTCCAGGGCGGATGGCGTGATGCTCCAGTTGCCGTTGCTGTCGGCCTGGGCGCGACCTACTTCACGACCGTTGGCATACAGCTGAACGATTGCACCCGGCCGCGCGGTACCCGAGACCGTAGGGGTGTTGTCGTCAGTGCTGCCGCCCTCGCCCACCATGCCCGATTCACCCTGATCGTCGTAGACGCTCTGGATACTCAGCTCAGGAAGCTCCGGAGTTGTTGGGGCCTCGACATTGATGGTGAAGCCGTCGCTGAATTTACCCTCGGAGGACACTTTCAGCACCTGCTCGCCACTGTCCAGGGCGGACGTGGTGATGCTCCAGTTGCCGTTGCTGTCGGCCTGGGCGCGACCTACTTCGCGACCGTTGGCATACAGCTGAACAATTGCACCCGGCCGCGCAGTACCCGAGACCGTAGGGGTGTTGTCGTCAGTGCTGGCGCCATCGCCCACCATGCCCGACTCACCCTGATCGTCGTAGACAGTCTGGATACTCAGTTGAGGGGTTGTGGAGGCCTCGACATTGATGGTGAAGCCGTCGCTGAATTTACCCTCGGAGGACACTTTCAGCACCTGCTCGCCACTGTCCAGGGCGGACGTGGTGATGCTCCAGTTGCCGTTGCTGTCGGCCTGGGCGCGACCTACTTCGCGACCGTTGGCATACAGCTGAACAATTGCACCCGGCCGCGCAGTACCCGAGACCGTAGGGGTGTTGTCGTCAGTGCTGGCGCCATCGCCCACCATGCCCGACTCACCCTGATCGTCGTAGACAGTCTGGATACTCAGTTGAGGGGTTGTGGAGGCCTCGACATTGATGGTGAAGCCGTCGCTGAATTTCCCTTCTGAGGAGACCTTCAATACCTGCTGGCCATTGTCCAGGGCGGACGTGGTGATGCTCCAGTTACCGTTGCTGTCAGCCTGGGCGCGACCTACTTCGCGACCGTTGGCATACAGTTGAACGATTGCACCCGGCCGCGCGGTGCCCGTGACCGTAGGGGTGTTGTCGTCAGTGCTGCCGCCATCGCCCACCATGCCCGACTCACCCTGATCGTCGTAGACAGTCTGGATACTCAGTTGAGGGGTTGTGGAGGCCTCGACATTGATGGTGAAGCCGTCGCTGAATTTCCCTTCTGAGGAGACCTTCAATACCTGCTGGCCATTGTCCAGGGCGGACGTGGTGATGCTCCAGTTGCCGTTGCTGTCGGCCTGGGCGCGGCCTACTTCACGACCGTTGGCATACAGCTGAACGATTGCACCCGGCCGCGCAGTACCCGAGACCGTAGGGGTGTTGTCGTCAGTGCTGCCGCCATCGCCCACCATGCCCGACTCACCCTGATCGTCGTAGACAGTCTGGATACTCAGTTGAGGGGTTGTGGAGGCCTCGACATTGATGGTGAAGCCGTCGCTGAATTTCCCTTCTGAGGAGACCTTCAATACCTGCTGGCCATTGTCCAGGGCGGACGTGGTGATGCTCCAGTTACCGTTGCTGTCAGCCTGGGCGCGGCCTACTTCACGACCGTTGGCATACAGCTGAACGATTGCACCCGGCCGCGCAGTACCCGAGACCGTAGGGGTGTTGTCGTCAGTGCTGCCGCCATCGCCCACCATGCCCGACTCACCCTGATCGTCGTAGACAGTCTGGATACTCAGTTCAGGAAGCTCGGGAGTTGTGGAGGCCTCTACATTAATGGTGAAGCCGTCGCTGAACTTCCCGTCGGAGGTAACTTTCAGCACCTGCTCGCCATTGTCCAGAGCGGAACTGGTGATGCTCCAGTTGCCGTTACTGTCGGCCTGGGCCCGCCCTACTTCACGACCGTTGGCGTACAGCTGAACGATTGCACCCGGCCGCGCAGTACCCGAGACCGTAGGGGTGTTGTCGTCTGTGCTGCCGCCATCGCCCACCATGGCCGATTCACCATGATTATCGTGGACGCTTTCGATGATCGGCTTGACCGATGTCGCCGACTCAACAGTAAGTGTGAAGATGTCGCTGTGTTGTCCCTGGGATTTGACGCTAAGGATATTCAGCCCTTCTGGAAGAGTTGGGGTGATGGTCCAGTGCCCCTCTGCATTGGCCTGGGTAAAGCCAACGGAACGACCGCTGGAAAAAATCTCGACATAGGCGTTGGGGGCGGCAGTACCGGACAGGGTTGGCGGTTTGTCGCTGATGGTCGCGCCGTGCTCCACCTGACCCGGTTCACCTTCATTGTCGACAACACTGGTAATGACTGGACGACCAGTGGAAGCCCCGCTTGCCTGCACCGTAATAACTACCGGTTCGCTCATTTTGCCGTGAGCCATAACGGTCAGAGCATGAGAGCCAGTGCCGAGATCGCGATCAGGAGTGAAGCTCCAGTTTCCTTCACCGTCCGCCTGGACACTACCGATCAGTTTTCCATCGTCATATATGTAGACATGGCTGTTGACAGGCGCACTGCCGCTCAATTGGGGAGTTGGGTCGACCGTGATGTCGCGGTCATAAATATCGCCAGTGTAGTCAATGTCTTGATCAACTATTTGCGTAATGAAAGCAGGCGTATTCGGAGTTGCCATTTATATAGACCCTTATCGTTTTAAAAACATCGCACGTTAATTACCCTGGCCATTATCAGCTGATAACGCAGCGTTAGAATTAACGGCGAAAAGTCTAAAGCAGTGCACGACTCGCCCAACATTAAAAACACCTAAGCAACGTTGATTTATGTAACTCCACATTACTACCTGGCAGTAACACTACAAGCAGAAAAATATAACAATCGGAACACTCTTAAAAATCTCATCAATTACGCACCGCTCTATCATGGCGCCTGCATGCAGCGCCTAGCCTCCCCTAACTCCATGATTTATCAATACGATTTCCGGGACGACTACTTAGATATAAAACACACTATTAATTTAAACGATGCACCCTGCTAAACCCGGCCCACCTATTTTAAACGCAACAAACAACAGATTGATCGAAGATATAAGTACACATCAAGCAAACTACAAAGCTCATCATATTAAAAAGAATAACACTGCAATGCGCGCAATAAAGTCTGGCATCTGTTCGCAAGCGTTACTGCCCTGCCAACAGATTAAAGCCGGGGCACACTACACATAACATGACCCTGTTGTGTATGAAGCGCACAAAAATTGATGCTTCGGGCAACCAGGGCACGCGCGCTTTTTTGAGGTTAGTTTACGAGTATGAAGTCCATACCCGTGATGCGGACGCACCCAATAGACATTTCTGAGAGTGCCCGCGCGAAGACTCGATCAGAGCCAGAGCCTGAGGCTATTTTTGCTAGCCGAATGGCTCCAGCAACAAACTGCTCACTGCGCGCCAGCCTCCCGGACCGGATCCAGGACTTGGACACACCGGACACTGCAGGACGTCAGTGCTTTTTGCCGCAACGAAAAAAGGACCCGAAGGTCCTGTTTTCTTGCTCTATCGAATTGCCATGAATTCGTAGAGCTATGTTTGGAGCGGGAAACGAGACTCGAACTCGCGACCCCGACCTTGGCAAGGTCGTGCTCTACCAACTGAGCTATTCCCGCGTCTTGGTGCCGGGCATTCTACAGGGATCGAAGAATGCGTCAAGCCATTGATTCAAAAAGTTTTATTTATTTGGTCGAGGTGGTCTTCAAATGCGGCCAGGCGGCTCGCAAATATTGAACCATCGACCACAACGTCAGCCCTGCCGCAACCAGCAGCAGTGCATAACCCACCACCACCCAGAAGCTGAAGCCGGACGGATTGGCCAGCAGGATGATCAACGCCAGCATTTGCGCCGCAGTCTTCCATTTCCCCATGTTGGACACGGCAACCTGTGCCCGTGCACCCAGCTCTGCCATCCATTCACGCAGCGCAGAAATCACGATTTCGCGGCCGATGATCACTGCAGCAGGCAGGGTCAGCCACACATTGTGATGTTCCTGCACCAGCAAGACCAAGGCCACAGCCACCATCAGCTTGTCAGCTACAGGGTCGAGGAAGGCGCCAAACGGCGTACTTTGCTCCAGCCGTCTCGCCAGGTAACCATCGAGCCAGTCCGTCGCCGCCGCAAATGCGAAGACAGAACTGGAGGCCACATAGCTCCAGCTGTAGGGCAGATAGAACAACAGAATGAAGAAAGGAATCAGCAGAACGCGTAGAACGGTGATCAAATTAGGGATATTCATCGGCACAACTGGCTACGAGGTGAGGGGGCAGTCTACTCGGTGTTGCGGTCTGAAAGACAAATTCTAGGACCATTCCCGGTGCATGTCTAACGGAGTTCCAACACGAGTCTGATTATGTGACAGACCCCAACCATACCAGAATCGGCTGCCCTGCTGAGCAGCCAGTTTGAGCGACAAGGGCACGGTTGAGGTCTTGTGAAGAGAACCGGGGGCCAAGGGGTTATTTATTCACTGTGCAGATTCGCATAAATCAGCTCTGCGAGCTTTTTACTGATCCCGGGGGCCTTGGCGATCTCCTCGATGCTGGCGCGAGTCAGTTCCTGCAGCCCGCCGAAATGCTTCAACAAGTCGCGGCGACGGGTCGGCCCTACTCCGGCTATGCCTTCCAGGGTTGAGGTGCGGCGGGTTTTGCCACGTCGCGCACGGTGCCCGGTAATGGCGAAGCGGTGTGCTTCGTCACGGATTTGCTGGATCAAATGCAAGGCCGGATCATCACCCTTCAAGGTGAATTCATGGGCCGCGTCATTCAAATAGAGGGTTTCGAAGCCAGCCTTGCGGGTTGTGCCCTTGGCCACACCGAGCAGAATCAGGTCTGGAATTGCCAATTCATTGATGACATCGCGAGCCATCGACAACTGCCCCTTGCCGCCATCGACCAACAGGATGTCTGGCAACTTGCCCTCACCCTCCTTCAGCCGGCTGAAACGGCGCATCAGTGCCTGATGCATCGCGCCATAGTCATCACCGGGTGTCACACCCTCGATGTTAAAACGCCGGTAATCCGACTTGATCGGGCCTTCGGGACCGAATACCACGCAGGAAGCGACCGTTGCTTCGCCACTGGAGTGACTGATGTCATAGCACTCGAGCCGCTGCGGGATCTCATCGAGCTTGAGTACTTTTGCCAGCGCTTCAAAACGTGCTGCCACATGCAAGCGATTGGCCAGACGGGCCCCCAGGGCCTGTTCGGCATTGGTCACGGCCAGTTGCTGCCAGCGGGCACGGGTGCCGCGCACACGGTAACTGATGGCCAGCTCACGGCCGCGCAAGGCCTCAATTGCATCAATGATCGCATCGAAACTTTCATGCTCGACGTTAACAATCAGCTCGCTCGGCAGATCGCGCTCAGGGCTACTGATGTAGTACTGCCCGAGGAAAGCCGCCATCACTTCGCCAACATCCTCCTCAATACCCACCTGGGGAAGAAGTTCTTGCTGCCCAGCACTCGTCCGCCACGCACATTGATTAAATGAACACAGGCGCCGCCCGGGTTGACGAACGCGGCGATGACATCGACATCCCCGTTGCCGCCTTCCATGCTTTGCTGATCCTGAACCCGGCGCAGCAGCGATATCTGGTCACGCACTTCGGCTGCGCGCTCAAAGTCCAGGGTGCTGGCGGCCTGCTCCATGGCGCTGTTCAACTCGTCGGTCAGCGCACTGCTGCGGCCTTCAAGGAACATCACTGAGTGGCGCACATCTTCGGCATACACGTCGGGATCAACCAGCCCGACGCAAGGGCCTTTGCAGCGCTTGATCTGATACTGCAAGCAAGGACGCGTGCGGTTCTTGAAGTAGCTGTCTTCGCACTGGCGCACCATGAAGGTCTTTTGCAGGATGCTCAGGCTTTCGCGAATGGCGCCGGCACTGGGGTAAGGTCCGAAATACTTGCCCTTCAGTTTTTTGGCGCCACGATGAATGCTCAGGCGCGGGTACTGGCCGTCCGACAGAAACACATAGGGATAGGATTTGTCATCGCGCAACAGAATGTTATACGGCGGGCGCCACTCTTTGATCAGTGTCTGCTCAAGTAGCAGCGCCTCGGTTTCGTTGGCGGTAATAGTGGTTTCAATTTGCGCGATACGCCCCACCAGCGCCGCAGTTTTAGGCGCCAGGCCGGTTTTACGAAAGTAGCTGGCCAGGCGCTTTTTAAGGTTCTTGGCTTTACCCACGTAAAGCAGACGGGCATCGGCATCAAACATGCGATACACACCGGGCCGACCACTGCAGGTCGAAAGAAATGCACTTGCATCGAACTTGTCAGTCATCGTTAACCAGCATCTACCATGCCGTGACGAACAGCCAGGAGGGCCAGTTCAACATCACTTTTGACTGAAAGCTTCTCGAAAATCCGATAGCGATAGGTGTTTACCGTTTTGGGGGACAAGCAAAGCTTGTCGGAAATGACTTGAACCTTCTGACAGCCGACAATCATCAAGGCAATCTGGATTTCCCGCTCTGACAAGGCGTCAAACGGAGAGTCGCTGGCAGGCTGGAAAGATTTGAGCGCGAGCTGCTGAGCCACTTGCGGGCTGATATAGCGTTGACCGGCGAATACCAGGCGAATGGCCTGGACCATCTCTGCCAGCCCTGCACCCTTGGTTATGTAGCCAGCAGCACCGGCCTGCAGCAGGCGTGTCGGGAACGGGTCTTCTTCACACACGGTGACGGCAACCACTTTGATGTCAGGGTGGCTGCGCATCATTTTGCGGGTAGCTTCGAGGCCGCCAATGCCGGGCATTTTGACATCCATCAAGACCACATCCGGTTTCAGCTCACGTGCCTTGAGCAGCGACTCCTCTCCAGACTCGGCTTGACCGACCACCTGCAGGCCCTCGATATCGGCCAGCATTCTGGTGATCCCTGTACGCACAAGATCGTGGTCATCGACCACTAGAACCCGAATCAAGTCGATACCTCGCAAATTTTTGGTCTTGGCTGATTGTCGACACCTTAGCAAAAAACTGTTGGGCCAACCTACCTATCATGAGCCTGCAATCCATAGCCAAACCGTAAAAACCTGTAAACCCGACGCCTTGCAGGCTTCAAAGGCGCTGAGCGCCAATGGTTGCAAACCATTCATCGACCAGGCGGCACCGCTGCATCAATAGCCTTGACCACCCGCATCCATAGCAATTTTTGATTGAACCCGTGAGCCGGACTCGAGTAAGCTCCCCCCACTCATCGGAGACAGCACATGTTGCATAACGCCCCCACAGCCATTTGTAAGACCACCCGCGAAACACGCGTGGCCGAATCTGTGTGCGCGAACGCTGCACGATTTTATTTTGGGTATTGGTTTAGCCACTGGCGCGCCTGATACCCACACGGCGCCCACTACTTTAGGGGTCGCCTACCAGAGAATTCTCACCCCCGGTCGGCTTCCCGACCGGGGGTTTTGTTTTTTCAGGCCCCACACATTATTTATTGAAGGAATTACCCCATGAACTACATCACTTATTACCGCTTCGACCTTTGCACTGCATGGCGATTTATCAGCCGCCGTTCGGGACAGTCTGCCGCCTCCGAACGGACCCACATTGGTGGCACGCATGCACTCACAGCCAGTCTGGCCAATTGTCGAACACCCCAGTAGGGCTGCGCGCGCGGATCAATCCGCCGCCTGCCCAGGAAGCACACCATGAACACCTCCATCTCTGCTCTGCCGGTCCATCTCGCCCCTGCAACGGTATTGACCCAACGCCTGCCCAGCGCAGCGCAACTCAAGCAGCAGTTGCCCCTCAGCAACGCTCTTGCACGTCAGGTCAGCCAGCAACGCCAGGCCATACGCGCCATCTTGAACGGTGACGACTCCCGTTTGCTGATAGTGGTCGGCCCCTGCTCTATCCATGACCCGCTCGCCGCACTCGAATACGCCAGTAACCTTGCAGCTCTTGCCCACGATCTGCGC
Source organism: Pseudomonas versuta (assembly GCF_001294575.1). Taxonomy (NCBI): domain Bacteria; kingdom Pseudomonadati; phylum Pseudomonadota; class Gammaproteobacteria; order Pseudomonadales; family Pseudomonadaceae; genus Pseudomonas; species Pseudomonas versuta. Next base: position 1,455,362 of record NZ_CP012676.1, on the reverse strand, counting down.
GATGACATGCTGCTGGTGATGCGCGCCTACATCGAAAAACCACGCACGACCGTTGGCTGGAAAGGCCTGGCCTACGACCCGCACCTGGATGGCAGCGATGACATGGCCCACGGCCTCACCCTGTCGCGTGAACTGATGCTCGAAATGCTGGGCATGGGCCTGCCGATTGCTACAGAACTATTGCAACCCATAGCCGCCGGCTACTTCGACGACCTGCTGGGCTGGGTGGCCATTGGCGCACGCACCACCGAATCGCAAATTCACCGCGAAATGGCCAGCGGCCTTGCTCTGCCCGTAGGGTTCAAAAACGGTACTGACGGTGGCGTGGCAATTGCCAGTGATGCCATGCGTTCTGCCGCCCATGGCCATCGCCACTTCGGGGTCGACAGCCAGGGCCATCCGGCAATCGTCCAGACACCCGGCAACCCCGACACCCATCTGGTTCTGCGCGGAGGCCACAGCGGCCCGAACTACGACCGCACCAGCGTGGCCAAGGCCCGGGCCGGGCTTGAGAAAAATGCCATACCCGCCCGGTTGATGGTCGACTGCAGCCACGCCAACAGCGGCAAGGACCCACTGCGCCAGCCCGAGGTGTTTAATGACGTGCTCGCTCAGCGCCTGGAGGGCGACCGTTCGCTGATCGGCATGATGCTCGAAAGCCACCTGTTCGAAGGCTGCCAGCCCTTGAGCGCAACCATGCGTTACGGCGTCTCCGTGACCGACGGTTGCCTGGGCTGGGATGCGACCGAACAATTGCTGCGCGGCGCAGCCGGGAAATTGCAGGCACAGCGCCAATCCGCCCTGGCTATCGCTTAAGAGACCGGGGGGCGGCTGCGAAAATGCCTCCCCCATCAACTTTTGCCAGGAAAAAACCTGTTGAATCCGGTAGGCTCAGCACTTTCTTGAAAGGAGTACTCCCCCATGGCCAAAGCCACAGCCCGTCACATCCTCGTTGCCAGCGAAGACAAGTGCAACGAACTGAAAGCACAAATCGAAGGCGGCGCTGATTTCGCCGAAGTCGCAAAAGCCAACTCCACTTGCCCGTCCAGCCGTCAAGGCGGCGATCTGGGTTCTTTCGGCCCAGGCCAAATGGTCAAGGAATTCGACACTGTCGTTTTCAGCGCGCCAATCAACGTGGTGCAAGGCCCAGTTAAAACCCAGTTCGGCTATCACCTGCTGGAAGTCACCAGCCGCCAGGACTGATCCCGGCCCTGCGTGAAAACGGCCCGCCTTTTGGCGGGCCGTTTCGTATCCGCGATTGCAAACCTCGTGCTACGTTTCCTCATCCACGAATCCATCGTGTCTCACCTGAGGAATTGATCATGAGCCTTGAGGGTAAAACTGCACTGGTTACCGGTTCCACCAGCGGCATCGGCCTGGGCATCGCACAGAGTCTGGCCCGGGCTGGCGCCGACCTGATACTCAACGGTTTTGGCGACGCCAGCAAAGTCGTTGCCGAGCTGGAACAATTCGGTGGCAAGGTTGGCCATCATCCGGCAGATGTCAGTGACCCCGCGCAAATCGCCGACATGCTCAGCTATGCCGAACGCGAATTCGGCGGCATCGACATTCTGGTCAATAACGCTGGCATTCAACATGTCTCAAGCGTTGAAGAGTTCCCGGTAGAACGCTGGGACTCAATCATCGCGATCAACCTGTCTGCGGTATTTCACAGCACCCGCCTTGCCTTGCCGGGCATGCGCAAACGCGGCTGGGGCCGCATCGTCAATATTGCCTCGGTGCATGGCCTGGTTGGCTCGGTCGGCAAAGCCGCTTATGTAGCAGCCAAACATGGCGTGATCGGCCTGACCAAAGTCGTGGGCCTTGAAACCGCCACCAGCAACATCACCTGCAACGCGATTTGCCCTGGCTGGGTGCTGACCCCGCTGGTCCAGAAACAGATTGATCAACGTATCAGCCAGGGTATCGACCCCTATCAGGCGCAACATGACCTGCTGGCAGAGAAGCAACCCTCGCTGGAGTTCGTCACCCCGCCGCAACTGGGTGAGCTGGTGCTGTTTTTGTGCAGCGAGGCCGGCAGTCAGGTACGCGGCGCGGCGTGGAATGTCGACGGTGGCTGGTTGGCGCAGTAACCCTGCACATTACTGCACTCCCGACATGCAAAAATGCACACCAGCCCTGCACTTATCAGGGTTGTACAGTGCAAATTTGCACTGTTAGCATCGTCTATCGTTCGCCCGCGAACACCCCCTAATAACAAGACAAAGCAGGGAGTTAGTGATGACTGCTCAGGTTTCATCCTCACCGACACAGGATATCGAGCCGGCTCAAAACACGGTCCTGGCCCAGGTACGTAACCATATTGGCCACCTGACCCTGAACCGCCCCGGCGGCCTCAACGCCATTGACCTGGATATGGTGCGCAGCCTTCAGCAGCATCTCGATGCATGGGCTCAGGATTCAACAATCAAGGCTGTCGTGTTGCGTGGAGCAGGTGAAAAAGCCTTCTGCGCCGGCGGCGACATTCGCTCGTTGTATGACAGCTACAAGAGCGGTGGCAGCCTGCATACCACCTTTTTTGAAGAAGAGTACGCCCTCGACCTGACCCTGCATCACTACGCCAAACCGGTACTCGCGCTGATGGACGGCTACGTCCTGGGCGGCGGCATGGGCCTGGCCCAGGGCGCAGATCTGCGGCTGGTAACAGAGCGCAGCCGCCTGGCAATGCCCGAAGTCGCGATCGGTTATTTTCCGGACGTCGGTGGCAGCTACTTCCTGACCCGAGCCCCTGGCCAGCTGGGCACCTACCTGGGGGTCAGCGGTGTCCAGATCCGCGCCAGTGATGCACTGTATTGCGGCCTTGCCGACTGGTACACCGAAAGCGCCAGACTGCCTGAGCTGGATCAAAGCCTCGACTCGCTGCAATGGCACCAAACCCCGCTTGAAGACCTCCAGCAGCTGCTGGCCACTTTCGCCATGCAAACGTTGCCCGACGCTCCGCTGGCCAAATTACGCCCCTTGATTGATCAGGTTTTCGCCCTCGACAGCGTGCCCGCCATCGTCGCCGGCCTGCGCGCGGTAACAGCTCCCGAAAGCCGGGCATGGGCACTTGAAACCGCCGACCTGCTACAGACGCGCTCGCCATTGGGCATGGCTGTGACCCTGCAGATGCTGCGCTATGGCCGCGAACTCAAACTTGAACAGTGCTTTGCCCTTGAACTGCATCTTGACCGCCAGTGGTTTGATCGCGGCGATCTGATCGAAGGCGTACGCGCGCTGATTATCGACAAGGACAAGACCCCGCACTGGAACCCGGCCACCCTCGACGAACTTGATCCGGCCCATGTGGCCAGCTTCTTCACCCACTTCAAACAGCAAGGAGTCTGAGCCATGCAAGACCTCGAACTGACAGAAGAACAAGTGATGATCCGCGACATGGCCCGAGACTTTGCCCGTCGCGAAATAGCCCCCCACGCCCAGGCCTGGGAAAAGGCCGGCTGGATCGACGACGCACTGGTCTCCAAGATGGGCGAACTCGGCCTTCTGGGCATGGTGGTGCCCGAAGAATGGGGCGGCACCTACGTCGACTACGTGGCTTACGCCCTGGCTGTCGAAGAGATTTCTGCCGGTGATGGTGCGACGGGCGCACTGATGAGCATCCACAACTCGGTTGGCTGCGGCCCCATCCTCAAATATGGCAGTCAGGCGCAGAAAGAAACCTGGCTGGCGGACCTTGCAAGCGGCCAGACCATCGGCTGTTTCTGCCTGACCGAACCCCAGGCCGGATCGGAAGCGCACAACCTGCGCACCCGCGCCGAGTTGCGTGACGGTCAATGGGTAATCAACGGCGCCAAACAATTCGTCAGCAATGGCAGACGCGCAAAACTGGCCATTGTGTTTGCCGTCACCGATCCGCAACTGGGCAAAAAAGGCCTCTCGGCATTCCTGGTGCCCACCGACACTCCCGGTTTTATCGTCGACCGTACTGAACACAAAATGGGCATCCGCGCCTCGGACACCTGTGCCGTAACGTTAAGCAACTGCACGGTCCCTGAGGCCAACTTGCTGGGTGAGCGCGGCAAAGGGCTGGCAATCGCCCTGTCCAACCTTGAAGGCGGCCGCATAGGCATTGCAGCGCAAGCACTGGGTATTGCCCGTGCAGCGTTTGAAGCAGCACTGGGGTACGCCCGTGACCGGGTGCAGTTCGACAAAGCGATCATCGAACACCAGAGCGTCGCCAACATGCTGGCCGACATGCAAACCCGGCTCAACGCGGCCCGGCTGCTGATCCTGCATGCAGCCCGACTGCGCAGCGCGGGTAAACCGTGCCTGTCAGAGGCCTCGCAAGCCAAGCTGTTTGCCTCGGAAATAGCCGAATTTGTGTGTTCCAAAGCCATACAGATCCATGGTGGCTATGGCTACCTCGAAGACTATCCGGTAGAGCGCTACTACCGCGACGCGCGAATCACCCAGATCTATGAAGGATCGAGCGAGATTCAACGCATGGTCATCGCGCGGGAGCTGAAGAACTATCTGATCTGACAAAAACCCGTAGGCGCGAACTTGCCTCGCGAGCCTTTAAAGCTCGCGAGGCAAGCTCGCTCCTACAGCCGGGGGGGGGTTACTGGTTTTTAAACTGCGCTTCGCGCTTGCCGACGAACGCTGCCATGCCTTCTTTCTGGTCGTGGGTGGCAAACAGCGAGTGGAATACCCGGCGCTCAAAGCGCACGCCTTCCGACAAGCTGACTTCGAATGCACGGTTGACGCTTTCTTTGGTCAGCATCAGCACCGGCAGCGATTTTTTGGCAATGGTTGCTGCAACTTTCAAGGCTTCTTCCAGCAGTTCATCCACCGGCACTACGCGGGCCACCAGACCTGAACGCTCAGCTTCTTCAGCACCGATCAAACGCCCGCTGAGGCACATTTCCATCGCCTTGGCCTTGCCCACTGCACGGGTAAGGCGCTGGGTTCCGCCCATGCCCGGCAGCACCCCGAGATTGATTTCCGGCTGCCCGAATTTGGCGTTGTCGCCCGCCAGTATAAAGTCGCACATCATCGCCAGTTCACAGCCGCCGCCCAAAGCAAAACCGGCGACTGCCGCAATGATCGGCTTGCGTCGTGTTGCCACTCGATCACTGTCCGAGAACAGGTCTTCCAGATAGATTTGCGGGTAGGTCAGGTCGGCCATTTCTTTGATGTCTGCGCCCGCAGCAAAGGATTTTCTTGAACCGGTGATAACGATGCAGCCAATTGCGTTATCGGCTTCCAGCTTGTCCAGCGCATGGTTCACTTCATTGATCAGTTGCGCATTCAGGGCGTTGAGTGCCTGCGGCCGGTTCAGTGTAATCAGGCCAACATGCCCGTGTATGTCCAGCAGAATGGTTTCGTAGCTCATCGTTCAGGTCCTCAATTCAAAGATTGCGTGCAATAACCATGCGCTGGATATCGCTGGTGCCTTCGTAGATCTGGCATACCCGCACATCGCGATAGATCCGCTCCAGCGGGAAGTCGTTCAGGTAGCCATAACCGCCCAGGGTTTGCAACGCCCGGGAACACACGCGCTCGGCCATTTCCGAGGCGAACAGTTTGGCCTGTGATGCCTCGACCAACGCCGATTGCCCGCTGTCACGCAGAGCAGCGGCGTAGCGCACCATTTGCCGGGCCACGGCGATTTCGGTGGCCATGTCTGCCAGGCGAAAAGCGACCGCCTGATGCTCAATTAGCGGCTGACCGAATGTCACGCGCTCGCGGGCATAGTCGCGGGCAGCCTCAAAGGCTGCGCGAGCCATGCCGACGGCTTGTGAGGCAATCCCGATGCGACCGCCCTCCAGGTTGCCCAGGGCAATCTTGTAGCCCTGCCCTTCTTCCCCCAGGCGGTTGGCCAGCGGAACTTTCAGGTCAGTGAACAGAATCTGACAGGTGTCCGATGCGTGCTGACCCAGTTTGTCTTCAACCCGCGCCACGCTGTAGCCCGGGGAATCCGTGGGCACGATAAAGGCCGTGATTCCGCGTTTACCGGCTGCAGGATCTGTGACGGCAAACACAATCACTACACCGGCATTTTGCCCCGAGGTGATGAACTGTTTGCAGCCGTTGAGCACGTAATGGTCGCCTTCACGGCGAGCCCGGGTTTTCAGGTCGCTGGCATCAGAGCCGGCTTGCGGCTCGGTCAGGGCAAAGGCACCCAGCATTGCACCACTGGCCAGCGGCACAAGAAACTCGCGTTTGTGCTGCTCGGTGCCGTACTTGAGAATCGGCACACAACCCACCGAGTTGTGCACGCTCATGATCGTCGAACAGGAGCCATCGCCAGCGGCAATTTCTTCCAGGGCCATGGCGTAAGCCTGATAGCCCGTATCACAACCGCCCCACTCTTCCGGCACCAACATGCCGAAGAAACCCAGCTCGGCCATCTCGTTAATGGCCTCGCGCGGGAAGCGATGCTGCTTGTCCCACTCGGCCGCGAACGGTTTCAAACGCTCTTGGGCAAACTGCTGCGCCGCGTCGCGAATCTGTAATTGTTCTGATGTGGCAAGCATAGGAATTCCTTAGTACACACATTCAACGGCAATGGCCGTCGCTTCACCGCCGCCAATGCAGATCGCTGCGACGCCACACTTGAGGTGCTGCTGGCGCAGGGCAGAAATCAGAGTCACCAGAATCCGCGCCCCTGAAGCACCAATCGGGTGGCCCAGGGCACAGGCGCCGCCGTAGATATTGACCTTGCTGTGGGGGATCTGCAGCTCACTCATGGTCACCAGACTGACCACCGCAAAGGCTTCGTTGATTTCAAACAGGTCGACATCACCCAGGTTCCAGCCGGTCTTGGTCATCAGCCGTTTGATCGCGCCCACAGGTGCCGTGGGGAATAGTCCGGGCTCGTCGGCAAAGGCCGCATGGCCGTGGATGACCGCCAATGGTTTGAGACCGCGTTTTTGCGCTTGCGAGCTGCGCATCAATACCAGGGCCGCCGCACCGTCGGAAATAGAACTGGAGTTGGCCGCAGTCACCGTTCCGCCGTCACGGAAGGCCGGCTTCAAGGTCGGGATTTTTGCCGGATTGGCTTTGGGCGGCTGCTCGTCATCACTGATCAGGCGCTGCTCTTTGGCGACAGTCACCGCCACCGGCACGATCTCGGCACTAAAACGGCCATCCTTGATCGCTTGCTGCGCGCGGGTCAGCGAAGCCACGGCAAATGCGTCCTGGGCTTCACGGGTGAAGCCATGAGCCTGGGCGCAATCTTCGGCAAAAGTGCCCATCAGGCGACCACGATCGTAAGCGTCTTCCAGTCCATCGAGAAACATGTGGTCCAGCACCCGGCCGTGACCCATGCGGTAACCGCTGCGGGCACGGTCGAGCAAATAAGGCGCGTTGGACATGCTCTCCATGCCGCCCGCCACCACCACATCGACGCTGCCGGCCAGCAGCCGGTCGTGCCCCAGAATGGCGGCCTCCATACCCGAGCCACACATCTTGTTCAGGGTGGTGCAACGCGTGCCCTTGTCCAGGCCTGCCCCCAGGGCGGCCTGGCGGGCAGGCGCCTGACCGAGACCGGCCGACAGCACGCAACCGAACAACACTTCTTCCACGCCATCGGGCGCCACACCTGCGCGTTCGACCGCTGCCCGTATGGCGGCGGCACCCAGTTGCGGTGCCGTCAGACCTTTAAAGTCGCCCTGAAAGCCGCCCATGGGCGTACGCGCGACACTCACAATGACGACTGGATCGTTGGTAATTGTCATTTCATACCTCTTATTTGGCGGCCATGCGCAAGGCACCGTCGAGACGGATCACCTCGCCATTGAGCATGCTGTTTTCAATGATGTGGCGCACCAGCGAGGCGTATTCGTCCGGTTTGCCCAACCGCGGCGGGAACGGCACGCCAGCCGCGAGCGATGCACGCACTTCGGGTGTCAGGCCAGCCATCATCGGGGTTTCAAAAATGCCCGGGGCGATGGTCATCACCCGAATGCCGAAACGCGCCAATTCGCGGGCGGCAGGCAAGGTCAAACTGGCGATTGCACCTTTGGAAGCGGCATAGGCTGCCTGGCCAATCTGGCCATCAAAGGCCGCTACTGACGCAGTATTGATGATCACGCCGCGTTCACCCTGTGCATCGGCAGTGGCTTGAGCAATCGCCTCGGCTGCCAGGCGCAACATATTGAAACTGCCGATCAGGTTGACGTTGATGACCTGGCTGAAGCTTTCCAGGGCATGGGGGCCATTTTTGCCGAGGATCTTTTCGCCGCGCACAATGCCCGCACAATTGATCAGCCCGTTAACTGCGCCGAAGGCCGCAACCGTGGCCTCAACCGCCGCCTGTGCTGCGCCTTCCTGGCTGATATCGGCTACTGCGCTACGCGCCTGGCTGCCCAGCCTGGTCGCCTGGGCGGCCACGGCATCGGCGTTCATGTCCACCAGCATCACCCGGGCACCGGCCTTGACCAGCATCTCGGCCGTTGCCGCGCCCAGCCCCGATGCACCACCGGTGACGATAAAAACCTTGTTCTCGATTTGCATGATATGTCCTGAAATTCAAGCCTGACGATTAAGCCGTGACCCTGGCGCTTGCGGCCAGTTCAGCCTTGGCGATTTCCTGATTGCGCAAAATAAAGCGCTGCAGTTTGCCGCTCGGGGTTTTCGGTAACTCGCTGACAAATTCGATTTCACGGGGATAGGCATGCGCCGCCAGACGCTGGCGTACATGCAGGCGCAGGGTCTCAGCCAGTTGGGCGTCGCCCAGATATTGCGGGTTGAGCACCACGAAGGCTTTAACCAGTTCGGTACGCTCCGGGTCCGGTTTGCCCACCACGGCGGCTTCGACCACCGCAGGGTGTTCGATCAGGGCGCTTTCGACATCGAAAGGCCCGACCCGATAACCGGAAGTGGTGATCACATCGTCGCTGCGGCCGACAAAACTGATGCTGCCATCCGGGTTCAGCTCCACGGTGTCGCCGCTCAAGTAGTAGTTGCCGACAAACGCCTTGGTACTGAACCCCTGGTACCCGGCGAACCAGCACATTGGCGACTGGCTGCGGTCCACGGCCAGAATTCCAGGCTGGCCGACCGGTAGCTCCTGATGGTTGTCATCGAGCACCACAATCCGGTGACCCGGCGAAGCGAAGCCGGCGGCGCCCAGGTGTACCGGATGATCCAGGCCGTGGTGATTGCACAGCACCATGCCGACTTCGGTCTGGCCGTAGTGATCATGGATGGTGACGTTGAGCTCATCGGCAAACCAGCGAATCACTTCCGGGTTCAGCGGTTCACCGGCGCTGCTGACGGCACGCAACTGGCCTTTGACCTTGCTCGAGAATGCACTGCCGGCGGCAATCAGCATGCGATATGCCGTGGGCGAGCCGGTGAGGTTGGTGATGCCGTATTTTTTGATCACCCGACAGGTGCTTTCAACCGTGAACGGGCCATCGTAGAAAGTGATGGGATGGCCCATCGACAGGGGCCCGGCAATCCCGAAGTAAATGCCGTAGGCCCACCCCGGATCGGCCAGGTTCCAGAACGAATCTTCAGGGCGCAGATCCACCGCGTCGCGGGTATAGCTCTGGAACGCGACGATCGCCTTGAGCGGTACCAGAAGCGGTTTCGCCGGCCCGGTTGTACCCGAGGTGAACATCAGCAAAAACGGGTCTTCGCCAGTCAGCATTAGCGGTTCACAAACCGGCGGGTAGTTATCCAGCTCGGCCCAGAAACTGAAATCACCGCGAACCAGGCCCTGCCCTTTGGCCCCGGCCACCGTGACAATCGGCGGGCAAGCATTGACTTCGTTGAGTTTGGGACGGTTCACCGCATCGGTCACCACCAGCGCCGCCCCCGAACTGTTGAGGCGGTGTTCGATGGCCTTGGGGCCGAACGCAGTAAACAGGGGCTGGTAGATGGCGCCGATTCGCCAGGCGGCGAAGGCCACGACCAGAAGTTCGACATTACGTGGCAGCAAGCCCGCTATTTTGTCGCCGCGCTTGACGCCCTGAGCCAGCAAAAAGTTGGCAAAGCGTGCTGCCTGCTCCTGTAACCGGCTGAAGGTATAGGTCGCGTCGGTGGCGTCGCGACCCTCCCAGAACAGGGCAATACGACCCGCCAAGGCATGGCGGTCGCAGCACTCGACACATGCATTGAGTGCCGTTAAATGGCCGGCCAGTGCGTGCGTCACCGTACGCTGGTAATCAAAATCAGCCATCGTGGTCTGATAGTCGCGCATCAGCAGAATCCCTCGGTCTTTATTTTTAGGATGGGAACCGTGAAAAATCCTGCTGATCATCGCCTTGCGAGGGCTGCGCAACAATAGTCAAACCGCTCAAGCTGAGTGACTGCTTTGGCCAATGCGTTACCGGGTTCGCAGGTACTCCTGCACTGCCGCCTGATCGCCGGCGAAGACAATGCGCGAACCTTTTTTCTCGCGCTGAAAGGCATACATCGGGTCGTAATATTCGCGCAGCAACGCTTCGATCCAGACCCGGTGCAGGTCCACCGCCCCGCAACTCGCCTGCTCTTGCAGCGCAGCCTCCATCACTGCCCGCAAACGCTGATGCCGCTCACCGCCCAGACGGCGCTGAATATTGGCCAGGCTTTCGAGCAGGCGTTGCGAAAACAGGGTGAAGCCGTGGTCACCGTTTTTCGCAGTGAATTCGGCGCTCAGTTCCACCACGTAATCACGCAAAATGCGCTCGACGCGGCTTTCAAGGCTGTCTTCAAGCCAGACCATCGGGGCATCTTGCATGCGCTGATACAAGGGCAAGGGCAACGCGCAACTGCCCACCGTGCGGCTTTCGTCTTCCAGCACGAAGCACTCGTGTCCGCTGGCGCGTTTTTTCAACACATCGATTGCCAGACGGTTTTCGAAGTCGATATTGGAGGGCTGGCCAGTAGCACGCTTGCCGAAGCTTGAACCACGGTGATTGGCGTGCCCTTCCAGATCCAGGGCATTGTCGAGCTGCACCAGCACGTCGGTTTTACCGGTGCCGGTCATCCCGCCCAGCACGATCAGGTCGCACTGCTGCACAGCGTCGTCGACGGTCTGGATCAGGAACGCACGCAATGCCTTGTAGCCGCCGGTAACGCGCGGATAGTCGATCCCTGCATCCTGTTTGAGCCATTGCTGGACGATTTGCGAGCGCATGCCGCCGCGAAAGCAATACAGGCAACCGTCGGGATTGGCGCGGGCAAAGTCGGCCCAGGCCTGAAGACGCTCGGCTTTGGTCTGGCCCGACACCAGTTGGTGGCCCAACAGCACGGCGGCCTGCTGACCCTGCTGCTTGTAGCAGGTGCCAACGCGCTCACGCTCGTGATCGGTCATCAATGGCAGGTTGACCACGCCAGGGAAGGCGCCTTTGTTGAATTCGATCGGCGCGCGGGTGTCCATCATCGGCCGGTCATTAAGGAACAGATCGCGGAAGTCGGTTACGTCATGAGCCATCATGACACCTCAACCGCGTACGTCTGTCGCTCAACCAGTTGGCCGATGGACTCCAGCTCCAGCCCGTGCTCGCGAGCCATCTCCAGGAACGCCTGATCGCCCTGCGGGCTGACGGCCACCAGCAGTCCACCGCTGGTTTGCGGATCACACAGTACCAGCTTGTGCAGTTGTTGCAGCGGCGCAAGCTTGCTCGCGTAACTGTCGAAATTGCGCAAGGTGCCGCCGGGCACACAGCCTTGTTCCAGGTAGTACTCGACCGAGGCCAGTTGCGGCACTTTGGCGTACTGGATTTTCGCTGTCAGGTTGCTGCCATCGGCCATTTCCACCAAATGCCCGAGCAGGCCGAAACCGGTGACATCGGTCATCGCCTTGACCCCTTCGAGTTTGGCGAACTGGCTGCCGATCCTGTTAAGGGTGCACATCCAGTCCCGTGCCACGCCGACGTCTTCGCTGCGCAGCTTGCCCTTTTTCTCGGCAGTGGTAAGGATGCCGATCCCCAGGGGCTTGGTGAGGTACAACAGGCAACCGGCGACGGCCGTGTCGTTGCGCTTCATGTGGCGCTTGTTGACCACACCGGTCACCGCCAGCCCGAAAATCGGTTCCGGGGTGTCAATGGAGTGACCGCCAGCCAGCGGAATACCCGCTTCATCGCATACCGCGCGGCCACCGCGAATCACTTCGCGGGCCACTTCTGGCGGCAACAAATGAACCGGCCAGCCTAAAATCGCAATCGCCATTAAGGGATCGCCGCCCATCGCGTAGATGTCACTGATGGCATTGGTGGCTGCAATCCGCCCGAAATCATAAGGGTCATCAACGATGGGCATAAAAAAGTCGGTGGTCGAAACCACGCCGCGCTCATCATCCAGTGCATAGACCGCTGCATCGTCGCGGGAGGCATTGCCTACCCAGAGCTTGGGGTCAAGATTTTGCGCTCCGCTGCCGGCAAGGATTACTTCCAGTACCTGAGGCGAAATCTTGCAGCCACAGCCCGCACCGTGGCTGTACTGGGTCAGACGAATCGGCTCGCTCATGGGTACCTCTGGTCAATGTCAAAGCGCCAGATACTAGCAGAGCGGGCACCGGCAGGTGTTCACAATGCCCGACGGGCTCGCGGACCAGGGCACTTTCAGCCGGTTAACGGCATCGCGGGGCCCGCTCGCGCCTGCCTGTTTTCAGGTCAGTACTGATGACCGGCATGCTGAAAACAGACCGGCGAGTCACATATGTAGTGCCTTAAAATAAACACTACATATGTATTGACGACGCGGTTTTCCCCCAGCATGATGCAGACGTCTTCCCCACCGGAAGCGCTGGAAAGGGTTGTTGTAAGCATGTTCGACGAGCTGTCGAGCTGTTCCGGGATAGGTACTGCCCACAAGGCAGAATTGATGAAGCTGACCTGGCTTGATCGTCCATGTTCAGGGCGTGAGTTGCTAGCGAAACGACTTCAAGGCGCTTGTGGATGATGTGTCATATCACCCTTGCATCCTGGTTAACGCTGCTCTCCCTCGCTGTACGCTGTTTGTGTAGTGCTTTGAATTACGACTACACAGGACGAACTCAAGACCGGATCTGCTTTAGATGGACACTACGTAGCGCTGCAGGTGCAGTTGCGCGAATCAATTAGACAGATCAACAAGTGGTCAAGGAGTTAGCTATGAACCTGAATAATCAACCGACTGTTAATGAGCTGGCTCGACTGTTCGCCGCCCAGAAAGACACGCTGAACGACCACATTCTGTGGATCAGCGAAGCCGGTGATGTACGCATCGACCCTGTCGCTGCCTGCAAGGAAGAAACCGAATTCGAGAAGGACCGCCCACAAATGCGTGCCCATCTCAAAATGTACCGCCGTGGCCAGGGCTACGTGGGCAAAAAGGCCGCCGCCGATACCGACTACATGGCGCGCGTTCTGCAAACCCTGACCCTGACCTGGGAGAAGGCTCAAACAGCCCCTGCACTGGTCAAGGTTAACAGCTACAGCTGATAACCTTCGGTAATGTAAAAAGCCCCGGATAATCTCCGGGGCTTTTTTATTGTCGATGTTTAGACCGCGGCTTCCAGCTCGGGCACTGCTTCGAACAAGTCCGCCACCAGACCGTAATCGGCCACCTGAAAAATCGGTGCTTCTTCGTCCTTGTTGATTGCAACGATCACTTTGGAGTCTTTCATGCCGGCCAGATGCTGGATCGCGCCGGAAATACCCACCGCGATGTACAACTGTGGCGCAACGATTTTGCCGGTCTGGCCGACCTGCATGTCGTTCGCCACAAAACCTGCGTCAACCGCCGCACGAGAGGCGCCGACACCTGCACCCAACTTGTCGGCCAGGGCGTACAGGTATTTGAAATTGTCACCGTTCTGCATGCCGCGACCGCCGGATACGACGATTTTGGCAGCGGTCAGCTCGGGACGGTCCGACTTGGCCAGTTCTTCGCCAACGAACGACGAAGTGCCTGCATCGTGAACCGCTGCAACCGCTTCAACCGCTGCCGAACCACCTTGTGCGGCAACCGGGTCGAAACCGGTGGCGCGAACGGTGATCACTTTGACTGGCGCAGTGGACTGTACGGTAGCAATGGCGTTACCGGCATAGATCGGACGCGTGAAGGTGTCAGCGCTTTCAACCGAGATGATCTCGGAGATCTGGTCGACGTCCAACTGCGCAGCAACACGCGGCAGGATGTTTTTACCGTTGGAGGTGGCGGCAGCCAGGATGTGGCTATAGCCCTTGCCCAACTCTGCCACCAGCGGCGCAACGTTTTCCGGCAACTGGTGGGCGTAAGCCGCGTTGTCAGCAACCAGTACTTTAGCCACACCGGCGATTTGCGCGGCCGCTTCAGCCACAGCACCAATGCCCTGGCCTGCAACCAGAACGTTGATCTCGCCACCGATTTTTGCGGCAGCGGCTACGGTGTTCAGCGTAGCCGCTGCCAGCGTCTTGCCGTCCTTTCCTTCTAAGAAGTCGGCGATTACCAAGATAGTCATCTTTAAGCTCTCCAATTCAGAGCACCTTCGCTTCGTTTTTCAGTTTCTCGACCAGTTCAGCCACCGACTTGACCTTGATGCCGGCGCTGCGTGCAGCCGGCGCTTCAACTTTCAGGGTCTTGTTGGTCGAAGCGGTCGAAATACCCAACGCGTCTGGCGTCAGCACTTCAAGCGGCTTCTTCTTGGCCTTCATGATGTTTGGCAGGGACGCATAACGCGGCTCGTTCAAACGCAGGTCGGTGGTGATGATGGCCGGCAAGCGCAGCGAAACAGTTTGCGCGCCGCCGTCGACTTCACGGGTCACGGCAACCTTGTCGCCCGCAACGATAACTTTCGAAGCGAAGGTGCCCTGACCGTAACCGGTCAGCGCAGCCAGCATCTGGCCAGTCTGGTTGTTGTCGCTGTCGATGGCCTGTTTGCCCAGGATCACCAGTTGCGGCTGTTCCTTGTCGACCACGGCCTTGAGCAGCTTGGCCACGGCCAGCGAGGTCAGGTCTTCGGCGGATTCGACGAGGATGGCGCGATCGGCACCCAGAGCCAGCGCGGTACGCAGCTGTTCCTGAGCCGTGGTCGGGCCGATGGAGACGACGACGATTTCAGTCGCAACACCTTTTTCTTTCAGGCGTACGGCTTCTTCCACAGCGATTTCGCAGAAGGGGTTCATCGACATCTTGACGTTGGCCAGATCAACGCCGGAGTTGTCCGCTTTGACGCGAACCTTGACGTTGTAATCGACCACTCGTTTGATACAGGCCAGCACCTTCATTATTTCTCCCCCGATGGGTATTGGTACGCCAGCTTACCGTGCAGGCATGAGCGCGCGTATCGACCATTCGGGTTAGACCATGGTGCCTAGCGCGGCATGTAGTCGCGCTGCCAGCGCCGGGGTATCTTCAACGACAGCAGCCCCAGAACGGTGGCAAAACCCGCGCTGAACAGCATGGCTTTGAGCCCGAAGTGCGCCTCCAGCAGAGCCCCCATCACCGCGCCCAGCAACATTCCCGTCCAGGGCACCAGCTGCACCCGCCAGCCACTGTGCCGCTCACCTAGCATCCAGCGCCCCAGCCCGCGGCCAAAACGCGACAACGCCCCGGTCACATAGGTCAGCCCCACCGGCAAACCGTTAACCTGCTCCACGGCCGCATTAAGCATGCCCATTGCCAGAATCGCCGCCAGCAACGCCGGGACCCGGGTATCAAACGGCAGCAGCGCCGCCGTGCACAACAATCCTGCAATCACCAGCAATAAAGGCAACGCTCGCCGCCCGCTCAAACGCCCCAGTAAAACACCCAATGCGTTGCCCGCAATAAACGCCAGCACGGCGAAGACCAGGCGTATCGCCATGGACATATCACCCTCGCCTATCGCTACCGCCATTCGGGTCGTGTTGCCGCTCATGAACGAGACAAAATCGCCGGTAGCCAGAAAACCGATGGCGTCGGTCATGCCCGCCAGCACTGACAAACTGGCAACCAGCCCCAGCCCCACCCGGCCGCGCCACACACGCACACGCAGGTGAAGGGGGTTGCCGGACCTTCTAAGTGGCACAGGAAGCATTGATCGAGCCCTCGGCTTAAATTGTAAGAAAATTCCCATATAGCCCATGTAAAACCGAACCAATATCGAAAAAGGCGTCTAATAGACACTTTGACTCATGGAGGAGAATCACAGGACGTTTACACACGACACGGATCAACGCTCGAGCCCCCCACTCGCTGCGTCCAGGCAGGTCAGCCTTAATGGATCTAACCAGAAGAGCCCCATGACCAACGCTGTCAGCAATAAACCTCATCTCAAGCCTTACCTGCTCGGCACAATCTCTGCGCTGCTAATCGCCGGCGCCATCAGTCTGGCAGTCCACGCCGACAAAGTCTTTGCCCGGCCCATAGACGGTGTGCAAACACTGGTCTTCATGCGCCATGCCGAAAAACCTGCCGACGGTCTCGGGCAACTCAACTGCCAGGGACTGAACCGCGCCATAGATCTGGCCACCCTGCTGCCACAGCGCTATGGCAAGGCCGACTACGTGTTTGCTGCCGACCCGTCGCGCCAGGTTGAAGAAGGCGCCGACGATGACGCCTACAGCTATGTCCGGCCGCTGATGACCATTAATCCCAGCGCTATCAAACTGGGGTTGCCGATCAATCTGGAATACTCGGCCAACGACACGCGCGCCTTGGCCAATGAGCTGACCGACGACAAGTATCACAGCTCAACCATTTACACCGCGTGGTCCCATGGCTACCTGCCCGAGTTGATCAACAGCGTCGCAAGCAAGGCCTTGGGGGAAAAGACCACGCTGACTGAAGATTGGTCCGGCAGTGACTTTGACTCCCTCTATGTACTGACACTGACCTGGAAAGACGGCAAAGCCACCCTCCTGAGCCGCATCGACAAACAAGGGCTGAACAACGGCGAAAAAGGCTGCCCGAGCTGATCGGCTGCCCCTGATCAAGCCGTGACCGGGCCCGCTGGCGCAGCGCAGCCTCTGGCTTTTCCTGCGGCGGCTGGCGTTTAATGCGCCCCAGGATGCAATCGCCCGGTCGCTTCAACCCGCTACATCCCCGGCAAATGCGCACTCCACGCCCGGAACGATGTGGCCGCCGATAAAAAATTTATCACTGCGCCAGACGCACTCTCGGCGCAAAATGCAGTCACATGATGCAACCACTTTCAGCGCTGGACATTGATTCAACCCGGCACGCTCAACAACTTATTTGCGAAAAAACCAAGGTATTTGCATGAAGATCAACGTTATCGGTTTGCCTTTAGTCCTGGCCGCCCTTCTGGGCCTGGCGGGCTGTGCATCACCTACAGTCGTGACCCTGCAAAACGGCACGCAATACCTGACCAAAGACCTGCCAAAAACCACCAACAAGGACGGCTTTTACGAATTCGTGGACATTGCCGGCAAGCACATCAAGGTCAAGGCCGATGACGTCGCAACCGTTAAAGCGGACTGAAGCGAGCGCTACTGTTTTTGCTGCTAAAGCACATTAGAACCACTCATCACTTCAACGCCCCGCCCAAATGACCGCGCAATAGACCTCACCGCCATGGACGACATGTCCATGGCGCGCCAACCCGACGCAGTCAACCATCCCGCTCTGGCTCATGCTGCAGCGCGAACGGGTTCATCCTTGCTCGTCCGACAGCGCAATACTCGATAACCCCTCCCCCAATCAATGATCACCTGTAGTAAACGCGGGCACCCGCGCGTGCAAAATTTTGAACAAAAGGCGTGTTCCCGGTCGCTTTTAATCTGTCTTTATGGTGACATCACTTAGCCACCCATCAGGCCATGGGGTGCAAAAAACCAACTATGTGCTATAGCCGATTTAATCAAATCGAAGAGAGTTTCATGGCTATCGAATATCGATATTTATTCACTTATTAATGCCAAGGAAGGGCCATGAGCGATAGCAACAATCCTCTTTTCAACCAGTCACTTGAAAAGGGCCTTGCTGTATTACGCAGCTTCGGGCCGTCCCGAAGCAGCATGAACCTGGCTGAAGTTGCCCAGGCGGCAGGCATCGCCAAAAGTTCTGCGCAACGAATGATTCATACCCTTGAAGCGCTCGGCTACGTGCGCAAGCAGGCACAGAGCCGACGCTTTCAGCTAACCCCAAAAGTCATGGAAATCGGCTACGGCTATTTGGCTGCCGACATCCTGGTCGGTCTAGCAACGCCCTATCTGGCCGAACTCAATCAAATCACCGGTGAGACCATCAATCTGACGGAGCCTGATGGCCCGGACATGATTTGTGTCGCACGCTTCGTCGCCCCCCATTTCATCCCGATCCATATGCCCATTGGCAGTCGTATCCCCATGTACTGCACGGGGGCCGGCCGGGCATACCTGAGCGGTTTGCCGGACGAAGAGATTCACAGCATGCTGCAAAACAGCGAACCCACAGCACTCACGCAATACACCCTGACCGAAGTTGCCGCCATTTTTGAGCGCATCCAGGCCTGTCGTACACAGGGCTATGCAACCAGTCATGAAGAAATGGTCCTCGGAGACTTGAGCATTGCCGCGCCCATTCTCAACAACAACGGCCTCCCCGTTGCCGCCGTGCATGCAGTGGTACCCGCCAGCCGCTGGACCATGGCCGACGCGGAACTGAAACTTGCCCCGGCCGTGGTCCAGTGCGCCCGCTCCATCAGCCGCTCGATCTGCACCCTGTAACGGTCCGGGGGGCTCAGCAAGCATCCAACCTGCGGGCGGTGCGCTCAGGTATGATGCCGCGCTATTTCCCAGCGTTCGGTAACTCTTTATGTCCAGTATTTCCTCAGCCAGGCCCACCCGAGGCTGGTCATTCTGGTGGAAGCCTCTACTGTTTCTGCTTGTCGCAGGGATCGGTCTGTACTACGTCAAGTGGTCGCCCTACTACTTAAAGGCATTTGTCGCTGCCGACAACCACAGCATCGGTGCGTCGATCCTTAATGACAATCAGGGAGAACCCCTCGCTGCTGCACTGGCCTACGCCAAGGTGTACTTCCTGGCGATCTGGAAAGCTGCGGTCCTGGCGGTCATTCTCGGCTCACTGATTCAAGTACTGATCCCCCGCGACTGGTTGCTGCGCCTGTTTGGCAAGGCCGGTCTGGGTTCGACCCTGCGCGGCGGTCTGTTCGCTCTGCCCGGCATGATGTGTACCTGCTGCGCGGCCCCCGTAGCGGCAGGCATGCGTCGCCAAAACGTCTCGGTGGGTGCGGCGCTGGCCTTCTGGATCGCCAACCCGGTCCTCAACCCGGCCACCCTGGTGTTCATGGGCTTTGTCCTGGGCTGGGGCTTCACCGCGCTGCGTCTGGTGGCGGGGCTGGTACTGGTGATCGGCGTATCACTGATAGCGCAACGCATCTCTCGCCCGCAAAGCATCCCTGACGCAGCACTGGACGCCGTGTCCGAAGCCAGCACGGTCGATCAGCAAAACTTCTTCAGCCGTTGGGGCCGCACCCTGTGGCAACTGTTCTGGAACACCATCCCGGTCTATCTGCTGGCGGTACTGTTGCTGGGGGCGGCACGTGTGTGGCTGTTCCCTCATGTAGACGGCGCCATGGGCGACAGCCTGATGTGGCTGGTACCGCTGGCCATCGTCGGCACCCTGTTCGTCATCCCGACAGCCGCTGAAATTCCGATTGTGCAAACCATGATGGCCCTGGGTATGGGCACAGCCCCAGCAGTCGCGCTGCTGATGACCTTGCCGAGCGTGAGCCTGCCGTCGTTGTTAATGCTGCGCAAAGACTTCGACACCCGGGTCCTGGTCAGCGTGGCATTGATGACCATGCTGGTCGGTGTGATCAGTGGCCTGGCGGGAATGTGGTTGCTCTAACACCTGTCCCCCCCTGTAGGAGCGAGCTTGCTCGCGAGCTCTTTAAACAGCTCGCGAGCAAGCTCGCTCCTACAAAAAACAGCCTCGGTAGTTGCCTTTTAACATCACCAAACCCCTGTGCTAGAGCGGTCCATTAAGGTTTAGTTAAGTTTCGCACGCTAGTGTGACCGGCGAGTCACAAATGGCTCGCATAAACTGCTACGCCACAGAGGTTGAATGATGGATCATAAACTCACAAAGTCGTTGGCTGCAGCATGTACCCCGCCCGAATCGGAACATGCCGACGCAGCATTGCAGCTAATCGTTGAAGGTTTTTTACATTTCCATCGTGAGGTCTTTCCGCAACAGAAAGACCTGTTCAAAAAACTGGCCACGGCCCAACGCCCAAGGGCGATGTTCATTGCCTGCGCCGACTCCCGTATCGTCCCCGAACTCATCACCCAGAGTGCCCCCGGGGATTTATTTGTGACCCGCAACGTCGGCAATGTCGTGCCCCCTTACGGCGAGATGAATGGCGGCGTTTCAACAGCCATCGAATACGCGAACCTGGCGCTGGGCGTGCAACACATCATCGTTTGCGGACACTCCGACTGTGGCGCCATGCGTGCGGTTCTAAACCCCCGCAGCCTGGACAAAATGCCGACGGTCAAGGCCTGGTTGCGCCATGCCGAAGTGGCCAAAACCATGGTTCAGGAGAACTGTGCCTGCGCCAATGAAGCCGAAGGCATGCACGTCCTCACCGAAGAAAACGTGATTGCCCAGTTGCAGCACCTGCGCACTCACCCGTCCGTGGCCTCGCGCATGGCCAACGGACAATTGTTTATCCATGGCTGGGTCTACAACATCGAAACCAGCCAAATCAAAGCCTACGATGCAGAACGCGGATGCTTCCTGCCGCTGGATAACCTGCAGTCAATCCCCTGCGCGACTCCCAGAGCGCGCTTCTGAAAGCTTGTCACCGGATAACCCGGTGCAGCCAGGCCTGGATGCGCCTCAACAAAACTCAGGGAGAATCATCATGCGTGCTGCGCAATTAAAAGCTGTATTGCCACGGGAGCTGCTGGCCTCGGTGGTTGTGTTCCTAGTCGCCCTGCCCTTGTGCATGGGTATCGCCATTGCCTCCGGAATGCCGCCGGCCAAAGGCTTGATCACCGGCATCATCGGTGGTCTGGTCGTGGGCTGGATGGCCGGTTCACCGCTGCAAGTCAGTGGCCCGGCTGCCGGGCTGGCCGTTCTGGTCTTCGAACTGGTGCGCCAGCACGGCATAGCCATGCTGGGCCCTATCCTGCTATTGGCGGGTTTTTTACAGCTGCTGGCCGGTCGCCTGCGCCTGGGGTGCTGGTTTCGCGTGACGGCCCCGGCAGTGGTCTACGGCATGCTCGCCGGGATCGGGGTGCTGATCGTACTGTCCCAAGTGCATGTAATGCTGGATGGCGCGCCCCAGCCTTCGGGGCTGGACAACCTCACAGGCTTCCCCGCCGCCGTAGCCAAGGCCATTCCAGGTCTTGGCTGGCAAGCTGGCCTGTTGGGCCTGGCCACAATGCTGGTGATGTGGTCCTGGGACAAATTACGCCCGCACAAATTGCGCTTTATACCCGGCGCCTTGCTGGGCGTGGGTCTGACCACAGGCGCCAGCCTGCTGCTGGCCTTGCAGGTCAAACGTGTGCAAGTCCCCGAAAACCTGGCAGATGCCATCGACTGGTTGCGCCCTGCCGACCTGTTGAACCTGGCCGACCCCAACCTGCTGATTGCGGCATTTGCCGTCGCATTTATCGCCAGCGCTGAAACCCTGCTGTCGGCGGCAGCGGTTGACCGCATGCACAATGGCCAGCGCTCGGATTTTGACAAGGAACTGTCGGCACAGGGTGTTGGCAACATGCTGTGCGGCCTGGTCGGTGCCCTGCCGATGACCGGCGTCATCGTACGCAGTTCGGCCAATGTACAGGCCGGCGCCACCACGCGGCTTTCGGCGATATTCCATGGTGTCTGGCTGCTGGCATTTGTGCTGCTGCTGTCCAGTGTGCTGCAGAGCATTCCGGTCGCGAGCCTGGCCGGCGTACTGGTCTATACCGGGATCAAACTGGTGGATCTCAAGGCGTTTCGCGGCCTTGGGCGCTATGGACGTATGCCGATGTTTACCTATGGCGCCACTGCGCTGGCGATCATTTTTACCGACTTGCTGACCGGAGTACTGGTGGGTTTTGGTTTGACCCTGGCGAAACTGGCGTGGAAGGCATCGAGGTTAAAGATCAGCCTGATTGACCTGCCCGGAGCAGACGAAATGGAATTGCGCCTGATTGGCGCGGCAACCTTCCTCAAAGTTCCGGCCCTGACCCAGATCCTGTCGCGGGTGCCTGCGGGTAGCACCGTGCATGTACCGCTCAACAACCTGAGCTATATCGACCACTCATGCCTGGAACTCTTTGAAGAATGGGGCCGGGCCAATGCGGCCAAGGGCTCCAGACTGATGATCGAACCGCGGGGTCTGAAACGACGCCTGGAAGGCAGGATACGCACGACTACAGGGTTAGGCTCGGCTTAACGACGACTGCGTCGCCGATCGCAGCCTTCGTAGTCGCTGACGAGCTACGCGAGGCTGCGATCGATTGCGCAGCGATCGCAACCCCTGCGAACCGGGCTATCCGGCATTACGCCGTCTGCGCCTCGGCCCCCTGCAAAATCAAACTCCGGTAATGCCCGGGGTTGGTCCCGGACCATTTGCGGAATGCCTTGTAAAACGAGCTGGTCTCGGCAAAGCCCAGCCGCAGGGCAATGTCGGCGAAGCTCAGTTGCGGCTCCGCCAGCCAGCCGATAGCCAACTCCTTGCGCACACTGTCCTTGAGCCCTTGCCAGGTCTGACCTTCCTCCGCCAGACGCCGACGCAAGGTCGACGCCGACATGCACAAGCGCTGGGCCATGCCCCCGGTTTCCGGCCATTGATGGGCAGGCAATTGGCGCAGATCCTGTTTGATCTGGCTGCCCAGACTTTGCGGGTCACGGTACTTGACCAGAATATTGGCCGGCGCCTGGGCCAGAAAACGCTGCAACTCCTGGAGGCTGCGCTTGATGGGCGCTGCCAGGCAATCAGCAGCAAAGATCATCCGTGTACGCGGGCGGTCAAAACGCAGATTGGCGGAAAACATCACTTCGTAGTCTTCGCAATAATCCGGCGCCCCGCAGCGCAGCTCGATGGCCATGATCGGAATCCGCCGCCCGGCCAACCAGCAGGCAATGCCATGCACGATCATCCAGTAGGTGAAGTAGGTAAAAGCACGGCCCGACCCGGCATCCGGTTCATGCAGCACTATTTGCGCCAGGCTCTGCTGACGGACCAACCGGGCCGGTACCCGTTCGAGCATCAACGACAAGAACCCCAGCACCAGCTCCAGCCCCTGGGCCAGGGTGGGCTGGACCATGGCCGAGCGGCACATGAACGCCAGGCTGCCGAACCTCAGCTTGCGCGGGTCCATGCCAAAGAACTCATCATCCTGGCGACGCGCCAATAGCCGCCACATCCGCGCATAAACAACGGCAGGAACACGGGCATCCGCCTGGCTGAGCAACTGCGGGTCGATCCCGACCTTATGCAGTACTTCATCCGTGGCACTACCCGGCCCACAGCTCTGCAGCAGCGCCTCACGCACCAGATGAATAGAGATAGTGTCTTTGTTGAGCATTGACCCTGATCCAAGCCCGATGACTTTTAGCTGTCGGACATCTTAAGCAGCACAGATCAAAAAGCCAGTAGTACCTTAGCCGGGATCAGCATGATCGAACGACGTCAGGGGTCATGCCTGCAATGACTCGCGCTGGCAGCACAAACAGCACCCGTGCCACCAGCCCGGCTCAATCCACTGGCGCAAAGCCAACGCTGTCCGCCAGCGAACCCTGCAAAACAGGCAGCATTTTGAAGGGCAAACCGCCAAGGGTGGATGCCAGACTCGCCGCTGGCATAAAGATCAGGGTTTACGCTGACTCAACATCATTGGCCGCGCCCGTGGTTCAGTTGATCAATCAGCGTTGATCAACGGTCGTGATTTCACGGCGTTCGACAACGCTCGCCGGCACGCTGGCTTCGTCAGTGAAGAACTGCTGATACCACTCGCGCAGTTGATACACAGGGCCATCGCCCTCTGCCAGGACCGGGTTATTGACGCGAACTTTGTGGGTCCAGATATCAACATCCTGATAGAACGAATCACGGTTACGCTGCACGTAATCCAGCGCCAGGGCTTCGTTTTGCTCATCGCTCCAGCCCGGGACTTTTTTCACCATGCAGCCAAAACGCAGTTCAAAACTGTTGGGGCCGATCGGCACGTGACAGTTGAGCAGAATGGACTTGATTTCCTGACCGTCGAACATAGCGCGCATGCGGGTCAGGTGAGTGGCCGGGCCGTAATAGGCCGACTCCGCGACCAGATCCCCGCCCAGGCGCTCGGAGTCGCCATGGAAGATCTGCTCGGCAATATGCCCTTCAAACACGTTGTGGAAATACTTGGTTGGCGTGCCGTGCACCGGGCCGAAATGCTGCGCATCCACCAGGTTGTCGACCAGCTCGCGGGGGTTGGTGTTGATGATCATCTTGTCCAGATGCCAGCTGTGCAGCCACTCATCACTGTCCATTTCCGGCAGGTGCGGAATCACCACATCAGCAGCGGGCGGCTTACCTTCCGGGTTGTTCCAGACAAACAGCAGGCTGTTGACTTCACAGGTCAGCCAGGCGCGGGTTTTCGCTTTGGGCGGAATACGCTTGCAGTACGGGATCTCGACACATTTACCGCTGGCTTCGTACTGCCAATGGTGAAAAGGACAGACCACACGGTCGTTCTCGATAGTGCCCTGGGACAGGTCGGCACCCATGTGCGGGCAATGGGCGTCGAGCACACTGATCTGGCCCGTCGAAGTGGCGAATGCCAGCAAGCGGGAACCAAAAATATTCAGGGTATGCAACTTGCCGTCACGGTATTCATCCGCCTCGCCCAGGCAATGCCATCCCCGGCCAAAGCGCGGAGCTAACGCATTCTCGACGTGGATTTCAGCGAGTTTAGTCATTTTTATTATTCCTCAGGTTAGGGACCAGGGCGCGTGCCTTACTGATCTTCACCGAGGCGTAAGACGGGCTCATCGTTCAGATGGACTAGAGACAGGACTTGCACAAATCCTGTGGGGGCCCGGCTTGGCGGTGATGCAGGCAACACGGCAAGCCAGAAACAGCGCCCCCCCCCTGCAGGAGCCTGGCTTGCCAGCGATGCCGCCCCCGTGGCCTGTCAGCGCCAGTCGGCAACTATCCCGTGCTCACGGGCAAACGGCTGGCAGTGAATGGTTTGACGCTGGTAATCGCGCGCCGCTTCGTGGGTCGCCAGCCACAGCATGACCGCCGCCGGAACCTCAGGCGGCGCGGAACCGGCGCGCAAGGCAATCACGCCTTTATCGCCAATAGTCGCGCGCAGTGCCTCAGTCGTCACCACACCGGGGTTGAGGGTGTAGGCACGAATCCCCTGCTCGCCCAGCTCTATCGACAGGATGCCCGACAGCCTCGATACCGCGGCCTTGCCGGCACCATAGGCATAGCCCCAGCCGCCCTTGCCCGCAGCCACCGGCGGGTCGGTTTCACCGGCCCCCGAGGTCACGTTGATCACCACCCCGCCACCCTGCTCCAGCATGCGTGCGACCACGGCCCGGGTCAGCAAAAACGGGGTCAGCACATAGCCCTGGAATACCCGTTGCAAGGTCTCGGGCTGCAACTCCATAAATGGCAAGTTGAGGTCACTGCCCTGGTAAATCGCATTGTTGACCAGAACATCCACCCGGCCATATTCGGCAAACACCGCCTCACTGGCCGCCAGCACTGACTCACTGTCGAGCAGGTCCATAGGCACCACCAGGGCCTTGCGTCCCAGTTCGCGGATCGCGGCCGCGGTGGCGTTCAAACTGCCCGGCAGCGCCGTGCCATCGGGGTTGCGCAAGCCGTGCCGGTGGCTTTCGCCTTCATCCAGACTGCGCGCGCTGATGGCCAGATCAAAACCTGCGCGGGCAAATGCCAGAGCGGTTTCACGACCGATGCCACGACTGGCGCCGGTAATAAATGCCACTTTATTCATAGCGGTTCCTCAAGAATTAGAAACGTTGCGCGCGCACCATCGCGTCCATCCCGCCATCAACGAAGATGACGCTGCCGGTGACAAAGCTGGCCTGGGCGGACTGCAGGAACGCCACCACCCGGGCGATCTCTTCGGGATGCCCGGCGCGCCCCAGTGGCGCGACAAATTCGCTGACCGCCTTGCCAAACCGTGCATCATCCTTGGCCGCCTGATGCAGCGGGGTTTCCACCGCTCCTGGCGCCACCACATTCAAACGGACCCCTTGAATGGCCCATTGCACCGATTTACGACGGGCCTCACAGGTCACCGCGTACTTGGAGCTGGCATACGCGATATGCGGCTGGCCGAGGGCATCGGCCAATTGCAGGGCCTGCGCTTCGTCACCGGCGAGCAACGCTGCAACCATTGGCTGCTGGTCCGCACCGGGCTGGGTGGCCGCCACTGAACCGATCACCAGCGCCGCCGGGTTTTCACCCTTGGCCAGCGCATCGGCCAGACCGTCAAGCAACTCATTGACGCCAAAATAATTCACCGCCAGCACCAGACTGCTTGAAGACGCAGTGACGCCCAACCCTGCGCAACACACCAGGCCGTCGAGCACTCCGTCGCACTGTTCAAGCACCTGGGCCACTGCCGCCCGGCGCCCGTCACCGGTTGAGAGGTCGGCGACCACCTCGGCACCGGCCCGGTCGATCCCGATGATGCGGTGCCCCGCATCCCGTAATACCGCGCACACGGCGGCGCCGATTCCGGAAGCGGAACCGCTGACAGCTGTAACTGGCATAAGACTTTCCTTGATGATGCAGGCTCACCGCGAGCCTGACTGACGTGGGTGCTTAAGCGCTCTTGCGCACTGGCCGCGCCAACTGCGGCGCCGGTACGATCACCGACTCAGCCCCCCGCAAGGCGCACTTGGGCTTTCCCAGCGCGACCACGCTGTTCAGCAGAATCCTTACCAGCTCGGTCTGACGGCGCACACCAGTTTTGGAAAAGATCGAACGTAAATGGGCCCGTGCCGTATTGCGCCGGATGTTCAGGTTCTCGGCCGCCTCTTCCAGGGACAAGCCGTTCGCCAGCTCCATGGCCAGCGCGGTTTCGGCCTTGGTCAGATTGAACAATTGCTTGGTCACCACTTCACTGGCCAGCGACTTGCCCACCGAGTCGCGGATGTAGATCACCGCTGCCGGCTTGCTCTTGCCCTCGGCCCATTCCAGTGAAGGAATCGCCTCGACCACCAGGCCCAGGCTGACCTGCCCCGAAGGTCGGGTCACGGACATGGCATCGGCCGTCAGCCCGCCTTCGCGTACCTCGGCGCTGAAGGCGTGTTTGACCAGGCGCTGCAATTCGCGGTTATCGCTGGGATAGGTGGCTTCCAGCCGGCCGCCCACCAGTTTCAGGCCATCGGCGCTTTTAAGGATTTCTTCGGCAACCGGGTTCAGGCGCAGCACCTTGCCGGTTTCGTCGAGCACAATGGTCGCCACTGACAGGCGGCTAATGGCCTGAGCGTAAAGCTCACTCATCGACTCACTGCGGTCCAGCAGGTTGTGCAGGTGCAGGGCGCGGCGCAGATGCGGCAAGAACATGCTGCACAGGGCGCGTTCGGCACTGGAAAATTTGGGCGAGGTCTTGGGCCGGGTGATACGGAAGCGCAGCTTGCCACCGTCAGGGGTGGAGATGTCGGCGCCCATCACGTGGTAAACGTTTTGCGGGCCGCAATAAGCTTTGAAATAGGCTGAGTGGGTCCAGTCCGACTCACTCATCAGGTCTTCTACGGTAAACACCTGATCCAGCGCCTGGCCGGCAAACGGCGTGTTGGTCTGCGGGTAAGTCTGGTAGGTCAGCTCACCTTCACCTTCGATGTCCCCGGCCACAATCATCAGGCCCAGATCCGGCTGATCCGGTACCCGCAGGATCAGCGTGGCGTAGTTGGCGGCAAACATTTCACGCACGGAGCACAGGGTGCGACCCATGACTTTGGGATCCAGCGCGCCATCATAAAACTTGCCAACCATTTGATCGTAATCGGCCAGGTCCAGTCCCAGACTGGCCAACGTTTGGTGATTCAGGGTCACTGTATCCACGGACATTTCCTCGCATCGGGCCAGATTCAAAGACCTGCCCTCATTATTGTTTTTATCGCCTGCGGTTTGCCTTTGCACGGAATCGGGATGTTCCGTCAACCCTGCACAAAGGCGGCCCAGTATTTCTTTATGTTGACCGCCATACAAGCCCGTTCAGCGGTCTGTTTCAACGGTTTGAGAGGTCCTTCGCAGCTACGCTCTGTTTGAGCGGGTAATGCCCGGCATGGGTGCCGTGGCCCGAGTTGTCAGATGCAGCCCTGACCCTGACCAGCGGGCGTCCCAGGTTGAACCAGGCGGCCAGGGCCGGCAGCAGGAAGATCGCCCCCAGCACGTTGACCAGGAACATGAAAGACAGTAGCACCCCCATGTCGGCCTGGAACTTGAGCGGAGCAAAGGCCCAGGTGCACACACCGATGGACATGGTCAGCGCGGTAAACACCGCTGCCGTACCGCGCTGGCACATGGCCTGGTAAAACGCGTTACGCAGGTCTTTGCCGTCAGCCATCTCATGGGCAATGCGCTCATACAGATAAATCCCGTAGTCGACCCCGACCCCGACCCCCAGCGCCATGACTGGCAAGGTGGCGACTTTCAGGCCGATGCCCAGGGTCGCCATCAAGGCGTTGCACAGAATGGCCACAATCGCCAATGGCACCAGAATGCACAGCACAGCCCGAAACGAGCCGAAGGTCAGCCAGCAAAACAGTGCCACTGAACCGAACAGGGCGGCGAGCATCACCACCTCGGCCTGCTTGACCGCCTCGTTGGATGCCGCCATCACGCCCACGTTGCCGCCGGCCATCAGGAACTGCACTTCAGGGCTTTGCAGAGCGGCAATGATGCGTTGGGTTTCCTTGACCACATGGCTGACAGTCGCCCCCTCATGGTCGGTCAGGAACACCAGAATCTGCATCCGCTGGCAGCCTTCAGTCACCAGCCCGTCGTCCGGCATGTAAGCCCGGGCGCCCTGGCTCAAACCGCGTTCGGAACCCGGAATCGCCGACCAGCGAGGATTGCCTTCGTTGTTGCCGGCAATCACGTTTTTACCCATGCCGGCCACACTTTGCACCGACTGCACCCCGGGCACGCTGCGCATCTGGAAGTCGAACGACTCAACCGCCCGCATCACCTGCGGCGCCAGACAGCCTTCTTCAATGCCTTTGACCTGGACAAACACCGACATCACATCCAGGCCAATGGAATAGCTGTTGATGATTTTCTGATTGTCCTGGTTGTAGCGAGAATCGGCGCGCAACTCCGGTGCCCCGACGCCGATATCGCCCACAGCCAGATCCCGCGCCTTGTAGGCGCCCACGCCCAGCAGCAACAGGCTGATCACAAATACACTCAGCGCCGGTTTAGGCTCAGCCAGCGCCGACAGGCGCCACCACAGTGCATGTCTGCCCCCGACGGCCTTGAGGCCCCGGGCCAAAGCACTGGGTTCAAGCTTGAGGTAGGAGAGGATGATCGGCAGCATCAGCTTGTTGGTAATGATCATCAGCATCACGCCGATACACGCGGTCACCCCCAGCTCATGAACGATGGGAATGTCGATCAGCATGATCACGCCAAAGCCCAGTGCGTTCATCAGCAACGCCAGCGAACCCGGAATGAAGATCTTGCAAAAGGCACTATGGGCGGCCTGTACCGAGGAGCTGCCGGCCAGCACGTCCTGCTTCCAGGCATTGGTCATCTGCACCGCGTGGGACACGCCAATGGAGAAAATCAAAAACGGCACCAGTATCGACATCGGATCGATCCCCAGCCCCAGCAAAGGCAGCAGCCCCAGCAGCCAGACCACCGGCAACAAAGCCACGGCCAACGCCACCAGCGTCAGGCGCCAGGAGCGGGAATACAGCCACAGCATCAACCCGGTGATCACAAAGGCAATCACGAAGAAACTGATCACCGTGGTCAAACCTTCAATGACATCGCCCACCAGCTTGGCAAAGCCGACGATATTGATCTCGATATCATCGTTGCTGTACTTGGCACGAATGTCCTCCAGGCGCTTGGCGACCTCGGCATAGGACACCGGCTTGCCGGTTTGCGGGTCCAGATCCTGCAAGTCGGCACGCACCATCGACGACTTCAGGTCATTGGACACCAGCCGCCCGATCTGACCCGAGCGGGCAATATTGCTGCGTACCTGCGCCAGGTCTTCGGTCGATCCGGTAAAGCGCGGCGGCACCACCACATCGCCGAAAAAACCTTCTTCGGTAATTTCGATATAGCGCACATTGGCCGTAAACAAGGAGGTGACACTGGCGCGACTGACACCGTTGATGAAGAACACATCGCCGGTGACTTTGTTCAGGGTCTCGAGGTACTCGCGATTATAAATATCGCCCTCGCCTTTCCACTTTACGCTGACCAGAAAGCGGTTGGCCCCGGTGAAGTACTGACTGAAATTGAGGAAGTTGACCATGAACTCGTTGCGCACCGGGATTTGCTTGTTAAAGCCCGGGTCGAGCTGGGTGTGGGTGGCGCTGTAACCCAGCGCCAGGGTCAGCAGCACGAACAGCGCCAGCAGCCCTTTGCGCCAGGCGATCAACAGATCGGCGATACGTTCAACCACACGGTTAACTGCAGATTTAGCGCTGCTCATTTGGCACCTGCCAACGCAGCAACGCTGCCATCCGAGCCCTGGAACACCCCACGTTCACCGCCCACCAGCAACCGCTCGCCACCCACCAGTACCGCTGAGGTCAAGGTGCCCAATCCTGGCAAGCGCGTGGCGCTGACCAAATGACCCTTGGCATCCAGACGCACCAATGAGCTGCCGGCCCCAACGATCAACAGCCCGCCGCCGTTAGGCAACAGGACATGGCCGTAGAGCGGTAACTGATTGCCCACTTCAACAGGCTCCCAGCTCTGACCAAAATTCTGGCTGACAAATACATGGCCGCGCATGCCGTAGGTCACCCAACGATCAGGGCTCAAACGCACCACGCCAAACAGCGAACCGTTATAGAACCCGGGCAACTTCTGCCAGTGGCGCCCGCCATCTTCGCTGCGCATCACCAGCCCCTGCTCGCCCACCAGCATGCGTCGGCCATCCGCACCGCCATCCATGCCGTTGAGGTGGGCACTGTCGACTTCCAGCGGCTGCGCCTGCCAGGAGCGACCGTCATCATCGGACTGGTAAAACTTGCCAAAACTGCCGAATGCCAGCACCCGCTTGCCACCGGCGTTCCAGATACCCAGCAAAGGCTCGGCGACTTCATCGTCGTGGCGCACTTCAGTCCAGTTCGCGCCTTGGTCTTCGGAGCGCAGAATCCAGCCATCGTGACCGACCGCCAACAGGCTCTTGTCGGCCAGCGCCACCAGTGCGGTGAGGGTCAAGTCACGTTGTGGCTTGACCACCGCGGACTGCCAGGTCTGCCCCTGATCGTCACTGAGCAAAATATTGCCGCGCTCCCCCACCGCTACCACGCGCTGATCCAGATACAGCATGCCGTTGATTTGCAGGCGGTCCGGGCGCAACTGCGCAGAGTCCAGAGAAGCAGCGGGATGGGGAGTGAAGGTAAAAACGACGGTTGCCGCGACAATCAGGCAAACCAGATAGCCGATCATTGCACGCATGGTCGAAGCCTCGCTGCACGATTCAGTTGCTGGGCAGAGTTCATGCAGCCAGTCCTCTTTTTATTATCGTGGATGCTCTGGCTACCTCGGCGGCGAGGTGCCTAGAACCTGCCTTCGATCTTCGGACTGGTGGGTCACGGGCACATCGTCCAAATGGCCTAGCCCGGATGACTCACTGTAGGAGCGAGCTCGCTCCTACAGGGTTACGGGGGTCAGACCAGGCGCTGGATCTGCTTGTGCCGCCATACCAGCCGGTAATACGCGGTCTGCAACCCCAGCATGGCCAGGTAGGTTACCGGGAAGGCCATCCACACGCCCTCAAGGCCGAAGTGGGCATCCAGGGCATAGGCCACCGGCAGCTCGATACACAACACGCAGAAAATCGTGATGCCCATCGGCACCAGCACCACCCCGCTGGCACGCATGATCCCGCCTATCACCGCCTGGAAACCGAATACCAGAATGCTCCACAGCATGATGTGCAACAGGTGCTCGGCCCGGATCCGCGCATCGACGTCGGTAATGAACAGCCCCAGCAGCCAGTCCGACAACGCATAGCCCAGCACGATCAGGGCACCGGTCAGGCACAGGTTGATCAGCATGCCCGTGCGCAGGATCGGCCCGATGCGCTCCAGGTGCCCGGCCCCGATGGCCTGGGCACCAAGGATCGAGGCCGTGATGGCAATCGACAGCGCCGGAAACTGCACGTAGTTGACGATCTGGGTCACCGCACCATAAGCGGCCGTGGCCTGGGAGCCGTGGCTGTTGACCAGTGCCAGAATCACCAGCTCCGAGAGCGACAACACCACCATCTGCACTCCGGTCGGCAAACCGATGCGCAACACCTTGCCCAGAATCTCCCGGTTCAACCGCAACGCAGCCCACAGCTCGCGATCCGGCGCCATCACACTGTTTTTATGACGCAGGCGATACACCAGAAACAGCATGGCCAGCGCGTTACCCACCAGACCGGCCAGCGCCGCACTCTGAATGCCCATCGGCGCCAGCCCGACCCAGCCCTTGATCAAGGCAGGCGTGAGTAACAGGCCTACGGCCGTCGACACCATCAGGGCCAGCAATGGCGACACGGTATCGCTCACGCCGCGCAGCAGCTGGGTAAACAGAATGAACACCATCAGCAGCGGCAGGATCAGCATCATCACCTGGGCATAACCGACCGCTTCATCCAGCACATCAGGCGGAGTGCCCAGGGCCTGCATGGCCGGTCTGGCAAACACACTGCCCAGCACCGCAGCGATCAGCCCGACCAACGCGCCAAGGGTCAAGGTGGCCCCGGTGATCTGCTTGACCATCGACGTCTCGCGGGCGCCCCAGGCCTGACCGATCAACACCGAGGCACCGGCGCCCAGGCCGATCACCAGGGCAATAAAGAAGAACAGCACGGGAAACATTCCCGACACTGCCGCCAGTGCCTGAGTACCCAGCATTTGCCCGATATAAATACCGTTCAGGGTGCCGGAAAACCCCTGCAGGAAATTGGACAGCACCATCGGTGCCAGAAAGATCAGGTAGATCTGCCACAGCGGCCTTTGTGAAGGGGTTTGCATAACGGGATGTCCTTATTGAAAAGCCATAAGGCGTTATACCCCACAGGTCGCAAAAAGCGTTACCAAACATGTCTCCCATAACCCAGGCGTATGATTTCTGCTTTTCCTGTAGGCGCGAGCTTGCTCGCGAGATTTTCCATGTGGCTATGAAGAGCTCGCGAGCAAGCTCGCTCCTACAGGTCCAGGTCCGGTACCAGGCCCGGTTTCAATTCAATTCAAACAGTCCCGCCGCGCCCATTCCGCCGCCGATGCACATGGCGACCACGACAAACCGGGCGCCACGGCGGCGGCCTTCCAGCAGGCTGTGGCCCACCATCCGCGCTCCCGACATGCCAAACGGATGGCCAATGGAAATCGCCCCGCCATTCACATTCAGGCGGTCATTGGGGATTTCCAGAAAATCACGGCAGTACACCACCTGGCAGGCAAACGCTTCGTTGATCTCCCACAGGTCGATGTCGGACACGGTCAGGCCAAAGCGCTTGAGCAATTTGGGAATCGCAAACACCGGGCCAATGCCCATTTCTTCCGGTGCACAACCACTCACGGCTATCCCGCGATAGGTGCCCAGCGCTTCGATCCCGCGTTGCCTGGCTTCGGCACGGCTCATCAGCAGCACGGCCGCGGCACCATCGGAAAATTGCGAGGCGTTGCCCGCAGTGATGAACTCGCCCTGCTGCACCCACTTGCCGTCTTTCCAGACCGGTTTAAGGGCCGCCAGATCCTCAAGGGTGGTTGACGGACGATTGCACTCGTCGCGATCGGCAATCACGTCCTGATAACCGCTGGGCTTGCCTTCTTTGTCGAACAGCAGCTTGCGCGCAGCCAAAGGCACGATTTCATCGGCGAACAGCCCGCCCGCCTGGGCAGCTGCTGTGCGCTGCTGGCTTTGCAGGGAGTACTGGTCCTGCACTTCACGGCTGATGTTGTAACGACGGGCCACGATTTCGGCCGTCTCAAGCATCGGAATGTACGCGGTGGGCATGCATTGCAGCACTGCTTCGGACTGGGCGCGGTAGGTGTTCTTGTATTTGTTCTGGGTCAGGGACAGCGACTCGACACCGCCGGCGACGGCAATCGACATTTCGCCGGTCATGATCCCTTTGGCGGCCACGCCGATGCTCATCAACCCCGAGGCACACATGCGGTCAATCGCCATGCCCGGCACCGTATTGGGCAACCCCCCGGTATTGGCGCACAGGCGGCCGATGTTATAGCTCTGGGTGCCCTGTTGTGCCGCGGCGCCCATGATCACATCTTCTACCGAGCCCGGCTCGATACCGGCGCGCTCAACTACCGCACGCACTACATGGCCGCCGAGCACCGGCGCTTCGGTGTCGTTGAACGAACCGCGAAAGGATTTGCTCAGCGCGGTGCGGGCCGTGGAGACGATCACAACGTCATTTAAATTCATGTACAAGGCTCACTGTTCAATAGGGTTGAAGGTGTAGCGGCTGATGGTGTCCACCACGCAGCCGGGGCGCTCGCTGCCCTCGATTTCGACGCTGATGCGCACCACCACCTGCAGTGCACTGCCCATGACTTCGACCCCCACGATCTGGCCATGCCCGCGTACTCGGGAACCGACTTTGACCGCCGCCGGGAAGCGCAGCCGGTCGCTGCCGTAATTGACGCCCATGGCCAGATTGGCGAACTGCATCAACTGCGGCATAAACAGATTGGCCAGCGCCAGGGTCAGGTAGCCGTGGGCAATGCAGGCACCAAAGGGGCCGCTGGCGGCGCGTACGGGGTCAACATGAATCCACTGGTGATCGCCCGTCGCCTCGGCAAACAGATCGATCCGCTCCTGGGTCAGCAGCAGCCAGTCGGTGCGTCCCAGATCCAGCCCTTGCGCGGCGAGTAACTGCCCGGCGCTGCTAAATAGCGTGCTCATTGCCTCACCTCAAGCCTGTTGCGAACTGACGGGCAGCACTTCGCCCACCATGTACGAGGCATAGTCGCTGGCCAAAAACACCATCACGTTGGCCACTTCCCAGACCTCAGCGGCGCGGCCAAAGGCTTCGCGGCTGGTGAGCTGTTCCAGCAGTTCGCTGCTGGAGGCTTTTTTCAGAAAGTCGTGCAGGGCGATCGACGGCGCCACGGCGTTGATCCGCACCCCGCTCTCCGCGGCTTCCAGCGCGCTGCAACGGGTCAGGGCCATGACCCCGGCCTTGGCCGCGGCGTAGTGGGCCTGTTCCTTTTGCGCACGCCAGCCCAGCACCGAGGCGTTGTTGACGATGGCGCCAGCGCCCCGGCGCTCCATGTGCGGGAGCATGGCGCGGGTCATGCGCATGGTGCCGGTCAGGGTGATGTCGAGCACCGAAGACCATTGTTGATCGGTCATTTCGGTGAGCCGAACCTGGCCGCCAAGCCCGGCGTTATTGATCAGCACGTCGACCCCGCCCAGTGCTTCTTCAGCGGCTGCCACCAGGGCTTGTACATCGGCTTCGACGGTGACGTTGCACAGCTGCCCGTACACCGCCTGCAACCCGGTTTCAGCCTTGAGACGCTCAACCGCTTCTTCGAGGCGACGCGGGTGGATATCAGAAATCATCAGGGCGCGGCAGCCTTCTTCGGCGCAGCGTTTGGCAGCGGCATAACCGATACCGGCACCGGCGGCGGCGGTAATCAAAATCGACTTGCCGGCCAGCAACTGGTGACCCGGCACGTAAGGAGGAGCTTGTCTCATGGCAGAAATTCTCTTGTTCTAACGAAACAACATGCGCAAC
The DNA here is from genome assembly GCF_001294575.1 of Pseudomonas versuta. NCBI lineage: Bacteria > Pseudomonadati > Pseudomonadota > Gammaproteobacteria > Pseudomonadales > Pseudomonadaceae > Pseudomonas > Pseudomonas versuta. Next base: position 1,419,585 of record NZ_CP012676.1, on the reverse strand, counting down.
CTTGTAGGAGCTGGCTTGCCAGCGATTGGATCACCCGGATATTGAGCTACACCGGGTTGCCTGCATCGCTGGCAAGCCAGCTCCCACAGGGGCATTCGTGTCAGCTACCCCAGACCCGCTGCGGGGCGGGGGCTTCGGCGAGGATCTGGGCCATGGCTACACCCACTTCTTCGGGCTGCCATTGCGCGCCCTTGTCCCGGGTCACGCCGGTACGCCAGCCATCGCCCAGGGACAATCGGCCGCCCTGGCTTTCGATGATTTGCCCGGTCACATGACTCGACAGGCTGCTGCCCAGCCACACCACCAGCGGTGCGACGTTTTCCGGGGCCCAGGCGTCGAAGCCGCCGTCGTCAGGCTTTTTCACCACGTCCGGCATCGCGCTTTCGGTCATCGATGTACGGGCCGCCGGGGCCAGTGCATTGACGGTCACCCCGTAGCGCGCCAGTTCAGCCGCCTGCACCAGGGTCAAGGCGGCAATTCCGCCTTTGGCAGCGCTGTAGTTGGACTGCCCCACCGAGCCCTGCAAGCCGGCCCCGGAGCTGGTGTTGATGATGCGCGCGGCCACCGGCTGGCCGGCCTTGGCCAGGTCACGCCAGCGTTTACCGAGGATATTGGCCAGGCAGAAGTGGCCTTTGAGATGGACCCGCATCACTGCGTCCCAGTCGTCTTCACTCAGGCTGATAAACATCCGGTCGCGCAAAATGCCCGCGTTGTTGACCAGTACATGCACTTCGCCAAATGCCGCCAGAGCGGCATCAACGATGTGCTGAGCGGTGGCTACAGTGGTGATGTCATCGGCGTTGGCGATGGCCTGGCCACCAGCCTCGCGAATTTCGGCCACCACGTCTTCTGCTGCTTCGCGACGTATGTCGTTGACCACCACATTGGCGCCCTGCCCGGCGAAAGCCAGCGCATAGGCGCGGCCCAGGCCGCCGCCAGCGCCGGTGATGATCACGGTACGGTTTGCACAAATTGCCATGTCAATGCTCCTAGAGACGCTCAATGATGGTCACGTTGGCTTGCCCGCCGCCTTCGCACATGGTCTGCAAGCCGTAACGGCCGCCACTGCGCTCAAGCTGGTGCAGCAGGCTGGTCATCAACCGTGCGCCGCTGGCACCCAGCGGATGGCCCAGGGCGATCGCCCCGCCATTGGCGTTGGTCCTGGCCGGGTCGTAATCCAGCTCTTTGGCCCAGGCCATGACCACCGAGGCAAAGGCTTCGTTGATTTCCACCAAGTCGATGTCGTTGATGTTCATGCCGGCTTTTTTCAGCGCGGCACGGGTCGCGGCAATGGGTGCCGTGAGGTGCCAGATCGGGTCGTCGCCGAGCACCGAGAGATGATGGATCCGTGCCCGAGGCGTCAGGTTGTAGCGCTTGAGCGCCGCTTCCGAGACCACCAGCAAGGCCGCCGAGGCGTCGCAGGTCTGGCTGGAAACCGCTGCGGTAATCGAAGGGAACTCGGCAGACACCGGCTCCAGTTCGGCCATTTTGGCCAGACTAGTGTGGCGCGGTGTTTCATCGTCCCACACCCCTTCGCAGGGCACGATTTCATTGACGAAGCGGCGCCCGGCGATGGCATCCAGTGCCCGGCGATGGCTTTCCAGCGCGTAGGCTTCCATCTGCTGGCGGCTGATATCCCAGTGGTCGGCTATTCGCTGCGCCGCATAAAACTGGTTGACCGATTGGTTGCCAAAGCGCGCCTGCCAGCCCTTGCTGCCGGAAAACGGATCGCTGAAACCCAGTGCCTGCCCGGCCAGCATCGCCGAGGAAATCGGGATCTGGGTCATGGTTTGCACACCGCCCACCGCGATCACATCCTGGGTGCCACTCATCACCGCCTGGGCGGCAAAGTGCAGCGCCTGTTGCGACGAGCCGCACTGACGATCAATGGTGGTGCCGGGCACATTGAGCGGCAAACCGGCGGCCAGCCAGCTGGTGCGGGCAATATCTCCCGCTTGCGAGCCAATGGTATCGACACAGCCAAAGATCACGTCGTCGTATTCGTCGGCCGGAATCTGGTTGCGCTCAACCAACGCCTTGAGCACATGGGCGCCCAGGTCCATCGCGTGGACATGGGCCAGACCGCCCTTGCGCCTGCCGGTCGGGCTGCGCAAGGCATCAACAATATAGGCTTGGGGCATCAATCAATCCTCGAAGGTATGGCCAGGGCCCAAAGGCGTGGCGCCACTGAGTACATGTTCGGCCACCCGGGTTTTATGCAGGGCGCGATCACCCCAGGCGTTATCCAGCGCCCAGGCCCTTTTCATGAACATTTGCAGGTCGACTTCCCAGGTGTATCCCATGGCACCGTGCACCTGAATGCCGTGGCGGGCCGCCAGCCAGCTGGCTTCGCAACAGGCCAGACGCGCCTGGGACACCCATACCCCGGCGTTTTTCTCGCCGTGGGCCAGAGCGTAAGCGGCGCGATACAGCACCGGCTTGGCGAACTCGAGCTGGGTGGCGACATCGGCCAGGTGATGCTTGACCGCCTGAAAACTGCCAATCGGCTTGCCGAACTGCTTGCGCTGGGCGGCGTAATCCACTGACAAATCGAGCATGCGCTGGGCCAGGCCGACCAGTTGCCCGGCCACCAGCAAGGCGCCACGGTTGAGGGTCTGCGCCCACAGTTCACGACCGAGCTGACCTTCGGCCACCAATGTGGCGGGGCCCGGTTGCCAGCTGACTTGCGCCAGGCGCCGGGACGCATCAATGCTGCTGTGGGCTTGTACATCGACCTGGCTGCGGGGCACGGCGTGGACTTCATCGCCATGGGCCAACAGCAGCAGGTCGGCATGGGCGGCGTCCGCCACCAGCGGGTTGACCGGGTGGCCAATGGCAACCCGCAGGCTGCCTTCGGCAATGCGCTCCAGCCATTCGCCGCGTTGCGGGGTGTCGGCTGCCAGTTGCGCAATCAGTGCACTGGCGACATAAGCGGTGTCGCCCAGAGAGTCAGGGATGGCGTAGTAGCCCAGCTCCTGAGTCATCAGGGCCCAGGCCACATCGTCCATGCCCAGCCCGCCGAAGGCTTCGGGCACCGACAGCGCGGTCAGGCCCTGCTCGGCAATTTTGTTGCGCAAATCCGGCGAGCGGCCGACGTCGGTCTCCCAGATTTCACGAAGCATTTCCGGTGCGGCTTCGGTCATCAAGAAACGGCTGATGGCTTCGCGGAAGGTTTGCTGGTCATCGGTAAAGGTAAAGTCCATACCCGGCCTCACTTCGGCAGGCCGAGCATGCGCTCGGCAATGATGTTGCGCTGAATCTCGTTGGTTCCGGCATAGATCGGCCCGGCCTGGGCAAACAGGAAGCCCTCCAGCCAGTCGTGGCCGTCTGCCGATTTGCCGGTCAGTTCGCCATTGGCACCCAGTATCCGCATGGCGGTTTCGTGCATGCGCAAATCCAGTTCCGACCAGATGATTTTGTTGGTGCTCGATTCGGGACCAATCTGCGCACCGCGGCTCAGGCGGCCAACCGTGTGATAGGCGGACAAGGCATAGGCCTGGGCGTCCGACCAGGCTTTGCAGACCGCTTCGCCAAGGCTCGGATCACGGTCGGCGCCGGCACGATTGGCCTGGTACAGCTCCACCAGCTTGCGGGCGGTGTACTGAAACCGCGCCGGTGAACGCAACAGCAAACCGCGTTCAAAACCGGCAGTGGCCATCGCCACGTTCCAGCCCTGCCCTTCGTCACCGATACGGTTTTCCAGGGGGATGCGCACGTCATCGAAGAACACTTCGGCAAATGCGTCCTTGCCGTTCAAAGCCTTGATCGCACGTACGGTGACGCCCGGTGCATTGAGCGGCACCATCACGAATGACAGGCCGTGATGGCGGCTGGAGGTGGGGTCGCTGCGAAACAGACCGAACAGCCAGTCAGCAAAGATGGCGCGGGTCGACCAGGTTTTCTGGCCATTGAGCACATAGCTGTCACCGTCGCGGGTGGCCTTGCTGGTGATGGCCGCCATGTCGGAACCGGCATTGGGTTCGGACCAGCCCTGGGCCCACATGTCGGCACTGGCCGCCATGCGCGGCAAAAAGCGCTTCTTTTGCGCCTCGGTGCCAAATTCCATCAAGGTCGGGCCCAGTAATAACTGGCCATTCTGATTGACCCGCATCGGCGCATTGGCGCCGTAGTATTCCTCTTCGAAAATCAGCCACTCGATCAGGTCACAGCCACGCCCGCCCAACGCGGTCGGCCACATCACCATTGAGAAGCGGCTGTCGAACAACTTGGCTTCCCACTGACGGTGCTGCTCGAACCCTTCGCGGGTGTCGTAACTCGCCAATGGCTCGGACGGCAGGTTAGCCGCCAACCAGTGGCGCACCTCCTGGCGAAAGGCCTTTTGCTTGGGGGAGTAAGTCAGGTCCATCGTCAGCTCCTCAGAACGTGGCGTCGCGTTTTTCAACAAAGGCACGCCGGGTTTCGGCAGAGTCCGCGCTGTTGTATGCCTGGAGCGTGAAGCCCTGCTCCCAGCGGTATTTGTCTTCCAGGTTGCCGTCTTCGATGCCGTTCAACGCCTCTTTGGCGATGCGGATCATGTCCGGGCTTTTGCTGGCGATCTTGCGGGCGATCTGCAATGCGGTTTCGCGCAATTGTTCACGGGGCACTACCCGCTCGATAAAGCCGTACTGCTGGGCCTCGACCGCGCCGATCTTGTCGCCGGTGAAAAACAGATAACGAACCTTTTGCACCGGGAACAGGCGTTGCAAATGCGCACCGCCGCCCATGGCGCCGCGGTCTACTTCAGGCAGGGCAAACGTTGCGCAATCGGACGCCACCACGATGTCGGCGGCGCCGGTAATACCAATCCCGCCCCCCAGTACATAGCCATGCACCGCCACGATGACCGGCACCGGGTTGCGATGCACAGCCTTGAAGGTCGCGTAGTTGCCCGCATTGACGGCCACGATTCGCTCGGGGTGGGCGTCCAGTTCCTTGATATCGACGCCGGCACAGAATCCGCGGCCATCGGCACGAATCACGATGACCCGCACCTGCGGGTCCTGCCCCAGGGATTCGAGGGTACGTGCCAGATCCAGCCATTCCTGGCTATTGAGGGCATTGACCGGTGGCCGGTCGATCACAAGCTCAGCGATCCCCGCCTCGAGACGGGTGTGAAAGGCGGAATGGGTTGCGGTGGGGGCTGCACTGTTCACAGGTGCTCCTCAATTGGCGAAAGGCATGCGGGCAGTATGGGAATGCACCGGGGGCCGATCATCGTCCGTTGAGACTAAACACCTGCGGGCACGGCCCGGCGCTGCGTCTGACCACCAAATGGACTAGTCCGGCTCAGGGATTACGCGGTGGTGGTGGCCTCGCATGCTCAAGCCTTGATCCGCTTATAGAGTGAGAAGCCCTATGGAGCTTGCCCTGACCGAAGAGCAGCGAATGATTCAAGAGTCTGCCGAACGTTTTTTGGCGCTGGTGGCCAGCGCAGGCTCGGTGCGCACGGCAATGGCTGGCGAGACCGGTCAGGACTCCGCCGCCTGGGCACGCATTGCGCGCGAGCTGTATTGGCCGGCCCTGGCGATCCCCGAGGAATATGGCGGGCTGGGCCTGGGCTTTGTCGAGGTGTGCCTGTTACAGGAACAGTTGGGCCGCAGCCTGTTGCCGACGCCCTTTTTCGCCACCTGCTGTATGGCGATTCCGGCGTTGCTGCTGAGCCGCAATCAGGCGCTCAAGAATCTGTGGCTGCCCGGACTGGCAGCCGGTGAAATCAGCGCCAGCCTGGCCTGGACCAGCGCCCCGCGCTGGGATGACAGCGGCGTGCAGGTCTATGCCCAGAGCTGTGCCGCAGGGTATCGCCTCAACGGCCAGTACCAGTATGTGATCGACGGCGCCGAGTGTGATTTGTTGATCATTGCCGCCCGTACCCCGGGCAGTATCGGTGAGGCCGGCATCCGCCTGTTTGCCCTGCCCGCCCTGACCCCCGGCATCAGCCGCCAGCAGCAGCCAACGCTGGATCAGACCCGGCGCTTTTCAACCATCACCCTCAATGACGTGGTGCTGAATGATGAGCACCTGCTCAGCGAGCCCGGTCTTGGCTGGCCGCTGTTACGCGACGTACTGCACATGGCCTGTATCGGCCTGGCGGCCGAGCAGACTGGCGGTGCCCGCAAGGTGCTGGAGCTGACCTTGAGCTATATCGGCGGGCGCGAACAGTTTGGCCGCAGCATCGCCAGCTTTCAGGCGATCAAGCACCGCTGCGCCGACCTGCTGCTGGAGGTTGAGTGCGCCCGGTCCGCCAGTTACTACGCCGCCTGTATTGCCGACCAGTGCCTGAATATCGACGGCGACCCCAGTGCACAGCTGCAATTGGCGGAAGCAGCGGCCACGGCAAAAATCCATGCCAGCGAAGGTTTTTTCAAATGCGCGGCCGAATCAATCCAGCTGCATGGCGGGGTTGGCTTCACGTGGGAGTACGACCCGCATCTGTACTTCAAGCGGGCACGGGCCAGCGAACAACTATTAGGCACGCCAGCCTTTCATCGTGAGCAATTGGCCAGGCATATTTTCGGAGAGCGCCCATGAACATTGGTGTCAGCGCGGCAGATGAGCATTTTCGCCAGCAGGTGGCGCAGTGGATGCAGGAGCACCTGAGCGGGCAATACAGCGAACTGCGCTTTCGTGGTGGGCCGGGAGACGAAGACTTCGCCCCCGGCTTGCGCAAGCAGTGGGAACGCGAACTGGCCGCGGGCCGCTGGATTGGTGCGGGCTGGGCCGTAGAGCATGGCGGTCGGGGGTTAAGCATCAACCAGCAAGTGATCTTTTATGAGGAGTACGCCCGCGCCGGTGGTCCGGGGCGCATGGGCCACATCGGTGAAGGGCTGGTCGGTCCCACGCTGGCAACGTTTGGTACACCTGAGCAACAGCAGCGGTTTTTACCGGCCATCCTGGCCGGACAAGACTTCTGGTGCCAGGGCTACTCGGAACCCGGTGCCGGTTCGGACCTGGCCAATATCAAGACCCGCGCCAGCTTCGACAGTGACAGTGGGCAGTGGCTGATCAGCGGGCAGAAAATCTGGACTTCGCTGGCCCATGAATCGGACTGGTGTTTTGTGCTGGCGCGTACCGAGCCGGGCAGTGTCGGGCATCGCGGCTTGTCATTCCTGCTGGTACCGATGGCTCAGGCGGGTATTGAGGTGCAGCCGATCCGGCAACTGACCGGCACCAGCGAGTTCAACGAAGTGTTTTTCGACCAGGCCCGCACCGCGGCCGAGAACATGATTGGCCAGCCCGGTGACGGCTGGAAAATCGCCATGGCCCTGCTGGGGTTCGAGCGCGGAGTATCGACCCTCGGCCAGCAGATGCAATTTCAGAACGAACTGGACGAAGTGGTGCGCATAGCCAAGGCCAACGGTGCGGCGCAAGACCCGATCATGCGCCAGCGCATCGCCCAGGCCTGGAGCGGGCTGCGGGTATTGCGCTACAACTCGCTGCGCATGCTTTCGGGGGTACAGGATGGCAGCCTGCGACCGGAGGCGACCATCTATAAACTGGCGTGGTCGACCTGGCATCTGGAGCTGGGGAAACTGGCGATGGATGTACTGGGGCCGGACGCCGAATTGCTGGCCGCAGCGCCCTATCAACTGACACGGCTGCAGGCACTGTTCCTGTTTACCCGGGCTGACACCATCTACGGTGGCAGCAGCGAAATACAGCGCAACATCATTGCCGAACGGGCGCTGGGAATGCCGCGCGAGGCCAGATAGACCGTGGGGCTCGTATCGCTGGCAAGCCAGCTCCCACAAGGTCAGACGCAACCCTACCATTGTGGGAGCCGGCTTGCCGGCGATGCATCAAGCCATGAAATATTTGGTCCAGAGACTCTCGGTAGTCGCTTGCCTCAGAAACTAGTCTTTGCAGCTCTGACTTATGAGTAGAGCTCATGACCCAACTACCTGCTTCCAGCCGCTTAAGACGCGGCCGATTTTCCCAGGCCAATGGCATCCACCTGTTGACCGCCAATACGCTGGATCGGGAACCTCTGTTCTCTGACTGGCGCGTTGGCAGGTTAGTGGTTGCTCAATTTCGTCATGAGCACACACAAGGTTCGGTCAATTCACTCGCATGGGTTGTAATGCCCGATCATTTTCATTGGCTGGTAGAGCTGCAAAGCGCTTCACTTGATAAGGTCATGGGGCGCACCAAGTCATTGAGTGCTCGTGCCATCAATCGCATGACAGACAGAACCGGCAGGCGCTGGCAAAAAGGGTTTCACGATCATGCATTGCGTCGCGAAGAAGATCTGAAAAATCTGGCGCGCTATGTGGTGGCCAATCCTTTACGGGCAGGCCTGGTGAATCGGGTAGGGGATTACCCTTTGTGGGATGCTGTCTGGCTTTGAAACCTTATCGCCGGCAAGCCGGCTCCCACAATGACAGTGCTGCTTCTGACCTTGTGGGAGCCGGCTTGCCGGCGATGAAGCCAGAACTAAAACGTGTACTTGCCGTTAAACGACACGTAATCCCTGTCTGCCATGGTCCGGCCCTGGGCCAGGTCTGCCGAGCTCAGGTAGGCCACGTAGGTCAGCCCCAGCTGGAAGTTGCCCAGGTATTTGAAATCCCCGCCCAGGGTCAGGCGCTTTTCTGCACGGCCCAAACCGGAGTAGGCGCTGCCATCTATGTTTTGGGTCCAGGTGGCTTTAGTGGTCAGGTCCCAGCCATTGAATACGTTCGGATGATCAAAGTACGCGCCAATCCCCAGCAGGCTGGAGCCACGGGTCTGGCCGTCATACACGTATTTGTTGAATGTACCGTCGGTGCCCGCCCCGCCACCGGTGATGGTCAGGTCATCAACCCCCTGAATCCGCTGGTGCACCACTTCGGTCATGAGGGTGGTTTGCTGCGCCATGAAGGTCGGGCCGATTATGTACACCGCGTTGAGGTTGCCTTGCCACAGTTGCCCCCGGGCCGGTGCGCCATTGCTCAGGTACACCGCCGCACCGTCGCGGTAGCTCAGGTCGCCGGCAAACTGTACCGAGTCCCCCGCTTTGGTGGTGAAGCTGATGCCCGTCAGCTTGATGTTGTCGAAGTAGCCAAGCTGGTAACTCGGACCGTTGCCACTGCCCCCGACTTTATTCAGTGAGGAGTAATGGGTCTGCCCGGTAAAGTCGAAAAACAGGGACGGTACGCGGTCATGGTAGCGATAGTGGAACAAGCCGATTTCGGTGTTTTGCGTAATCCGGTAGCGGGTGCCGATGCCCCACTCGCCGCTGTCGCCCGGCTTGACCGAACCGCCGTAGCCCACCGCTGCCGAATCGGGCAGGGTGCTGACGATACCGGGGGCCAGGCGATAGAACTCGGCACCAGGACCAAAGGTGTCACTGCCAAAATAATCACCCACCGGATTGAGCTGGGTCTCTTCCCATTTGTATTGGTAGAAACCCAGCAAGGCCAGGTCTTCATTGATCGACCACGAGCCCGATACCTGCCCTACAGGCAAGTAGGCGTCCTTGGCTTCGGTCCCCGGGACGTTGAATTTGGTCGCGTCTACGGGAGCCTGGCCCTGGCTGATGTTGGGCCAGAACAGGCTCTCACCCCATGCCACCAGGTGCCGCCCGGCCTTGAGAGACACGTATTGATCGTCGTTGACGGTGAAGTCGCCATAGACATAGGCGTCCAGCAGACGGGCCTTGCTGCCGCTGAGTTTGCGGGTGTCCCGGCTGAAGTCGTTGTAGCGCCCGGTTTTGTTGACCGTGTCCGGCGAGTCGTTGTCATTGCGCTGGTGGTACACCTCGTCATAGAAGTGGCTGCCACGCATTACGGCACCGAGGTTGTCGTGCTTGAGCATCAACTCGCCAAACACGCTGACCCGGTTGTTGATCAACGAGCCGCGTTTGAAGTTGCGGGTGGCATCGTCGTTGTTGATGCTGTTGAGGTATTCGTGATCGGGCTTTTCTGTGCGCATGGAGGCGGTGTAGTTGACCGTCAGCGATGAGTCGAGGGTGGTGTTTTCACCCAGATCAATGGTCGGCGCCGCTGCCGCCAGGGTGCTCAACCCCGACAGTAAACCGGTACCCACAAAACGCGTGTAGTGCTTCAGCATGCCGTGCTCCTTGTTTCTTATTGTTGTGCATCACCCGCCCGCCTGCCCACCGGCAAGCCTGTGGCAGACGGGTAAAGTCAGGGGGTCAAGGGGTTATTTGCCAGCCCGGCGCGCCGCCTCGGGGCCGAAGTCGCCCGGGGCAAAGCCGCCCTTGTTCAGCACATAGCCGTTGCGCTGCTCATTGATCAGGTTGAAGGCTAGGTAACTGCCAGCATTGAGGTCGTGGTACAGGCCTACGCCTGCCTGCCAGGTCTGGGTTTCCGGGGCGTAGAAGTAATTGACCATCGAGGTGCGCCACAACTCGCCACGGTTGTCGTAGTTGTCACCCATGATCGGGAACCAGCTGTCTTCGTCGATGTACATCGTGCGTTTGCCGTACAGGTGACGGTTGCCTGGCTTGAGCACGCCTTCGAGGATCCATACCCGGTGCAGTTCGTAACGCATGTCGTCAGGGTTGATGTGGCCCGGCGTCAGCAGGTCGGCGTACTTGAGATTACTGGCGTGCAAACGCGCAGTGTTGTACGGGATGTACAGCTCTTTTTTGCCAACGATATTCCAGTTATAGCGCTGGGCCGAACCGTTGAAGATCCGCACTTCATCGACCGTGATCGAACCGCCGGAGCCGGGGAATGCCATGTCAAAACCGTAGCCGGGCGACTGCCGCACGCGACGGGTGCCCGGGTCGTAGCGCCAGCTTTGGCGCGGCTCGGTCTTGTCGTTCCAGTATTCGGTACCGGTGTTGATTTCGCCCTTGTCGCGCTGCGGCAACAGGGTTTCGTTGAGGTAGAACGAAGAGTTGCCGGCGGTATCACCGATCTTGCCCGGCTCCAGCCCCGGCGCCAGATTGCGCGAGTGCACGCGGCCCCAGTTGATATTGCCGTCCTTGAGCACATAGGCGTTGTCCGAGGTGTATTCCTCGGTCCAGGCACGCACTGTGAACAACGAGGCATTTTTCAGCAGTTCAATGCCGTTCTGCGGGATCGGGAATGCCACCCCGCCGGTTCGCGCCACCACGCCTTCGCCATCATCCACCAGCTTGGCGACCGCGGCGTTTTCCAGGGTGGCCTTGCACACCGTGTCGGAAAAACGGAAGTCGCGGTGCGAGGGGTAAATGGGCATGCGGAAGGTTTGCGGGTAGAGCTTGAACAGGGCTTTCTGGCCCTCGGACAGGTGTGCTGCGTACTGGCTCAGGTTCTGCGCCGTGATCACGAACAACGGCTTTTCGTTGGGGTACGGGTCTATCGGGTGTTTTCCGGTGCCTTCGAATTTCATGCCGGGTGCCGCGCCCAGCCACTGGCCGCCAAATGCCGGGATAGTGCCCTCGGCATTGCCCGCCTGCTGGGCGCCGACACAGGTCAGATCCTTGCCCAGCCGGGCGATCTGGTCGGCGGGTGCCTGGGCCAGGAGCGGCCCGCTGTAACTGTGCAAAACCAGAGCGACTGACAGCCAGCCGCCCACCTGAGTGAGTCGTCGCATGGGGGGATCTCCTTGTTATTAGACGTTCATGCCGATCTGCAGGAGCGAGCTTGCTCGCGATAGCATCACCGCGCACTACAGTAAAAACTGGGTTTAACGCATCGCGGGCAAGCCCGCTCCCACCTAAAGCCGGTTAACCTGCGCAGTGCTGAAATTGCCGGTTTCACACACCTGCCGCTGTCTGTTCACCAGCGGCTTGCCCAAGTCGAACCACGCGGCCAGCGCCGGGAGCAGGAAGATCGCGCCCAGTACGTTGACCAGAAACATGAAGGCCAGGAGCACACCCATGTCGGCCTGGAACTTGAGGGGCGCAAACACCCAGGTGCAAACCCCCAGAGACATGGTGATGGCGGTAAATACGGCCGCCGTACCGCGCTGGCACATGGCGCGGTAGAAGGCTTCGCGCAGGTCTTGCCCGGCCTGCATCTCGTGCTCGATGCGCTCGTAGAGGTAGATCCCGTAATCCACGCCCACCCCCACCCCCAGCGCCATGACCGGCAAGGTCGCAACCTTGAGGCCAATGCCCAGCATCGCCATCAGGGCATTGCACAGCACCGCTACAATCGCCAGCGGCACCAGAATGCACAGCACGGCGCGCAATGAACGGAAGGTCAGCAGGCAGAACAGCGCCACGGAGAAGAACAGCGCCGCCAGCATCACCACCTCGGCCTGCTTGACCGCTTCATTGGAAGCGGCCATCACACCGATGTTGCCGCCCGCCAGGTGGAACGTCACACCCGGTACCTGGATCGCGCCAATGATGCGCTTGGCCTCCCTCAACACCTGAGCCACGGTGGCGCCTTCGTGGTCGGTCAGAAACACCAGAATCTGCATTTTCTGGCAGCTGTCAGTTACCAGCCCCGAATCCGGCGAATAGGCATAGGCGCCCTGCTGCAAGCCCTGGGCGGAACCCGGGATCGCTGCCCAGCGCGGGTTGCCTTCGTTGTTGCCGGCAATCACTTGCTTGCTCATGCCGGCCACGCTTTGCACCGATTGCACACCGGGCACTTCCCGCATCTTGAAGTCGAAGGTTTCGACAGCACGCATGACCGCCGGGTCGAGGCAGGCTTCGCTACGCCCGCCGATGGTCAAAAATACCGAGAGCACATCCAGCCCGATGGAATAGTTGCCGATGATTTTCTGGTTGTCCTGGTTGTAGCGCGAGTCGGCCCGCAGTTCCGGGGCCCCGGAGCCGATGTCACCGATCTGCAGTTCGCGGGCCTTGTACGCCCCCGCTGCCAGCAACAGCAGGCTGATGGCAAACACCCACAGTGCCGGGCCCGGGGTGGCCAGGGCCGATAGCCGCCACCATAGCGGGTGGCGTCGGGTCGATTGCTGTGTCCGGGCGCCGAGCAGATGCGGCTCGAGTTGCAGGTGGGCGATGATCAGCGGCAGCATGATTTTGTTGGTGATGATCATCAGCATCACGCCGATGCACGCAGTGATGCCCAGTTCGTGAACGATGGGAATATCGATCAGCATGATTACCCCGAAGCCCAGGGCATTCATCAGCAGTGCCAGGGCGCCGGGGATGAATATCTTGCTGAAGGCGGCCTTGGCCGCACTCACCGAATCGCTGCCCGCCAGCACTTCCTGCTTCCAGGCATTGGTCATTTGCACCGCATGGGATACGCCAATCGAGAAGATCAGAAACGGCACCAGAATCGACATCGGGTCGATACCAAGGCCCAGTAAGGGCAGCAACCCCAGGAGCCAGATGACCGGCAACAAGGCCACGAACAGCGCGACCAGGGTCAGGCGCAACGACCGTGAATAGACCCACAGCAGTAAACCGGTGATCAGGAATGCGACGGCGAAAAAGCCCATCACCGTATTCAGCCCCTCGACCACATCGCCCACCAGCTTGGCGAAACCGACGATGTTGATTTCGATGTCGGCATTACTGTATTTGGCGCGAATGTCTTCGAGGTGCCGGGCGATTTGTACATAGCTCACCGGCTGCCCGGTTTTGGGATCAATGTCTTGCAGATCGGCGCGCACCATCGCCGATTTCAGGTCATTGGCCAGCAATCGGCCGATCTGCCCGGAGCGGGCGGCATTGCTGCGAACTTGCTGCAGGTCTTCAGGCGTCGCCGCATATTGCGGCGGCACCACCAGGTCGCCGACGTAGCCTTCTTCGGTGATTTCGATATAGCGCACATTGGGTGTGAACAGCGAAGTCACGCTGGGGCGGCTGACGCCGGAGATGTAGAACACGTCGTCCGTGACCTGCTGCAAAGTCTGCAGGAACTCAGGGTTGTAGATATCGCCTTCGCCCTTCCAGTGCACGCTCACCAGCAGCCGGTTGGCCCCGGTGAAAATCCGGCTGAAGTCCAGGAAGTTGAGCATGTAGGCATGTCGCACGGGGATCTGTTTGTTAAACCCCGGATCCAGCCTGACATGGGTGGCGCTGTACCCCAGGCCGAGGGTAATCAGCAGGAAAAAACCGAGCAGGCATTTACGGCGCGCCATTAACCGGTCGGCACATCGATTCACAAAACGCTGCATGGGAGGAGTTTTATGAGCGTCGGCCATTTCGACCTCGCACAGCTAATGAAAAGACGATGGCGCTCATGCTCACGATCCCTCGCACATTTTTATTATTTTTCTGGTTGCGGCCGGTTTATCAGCCCCTCTTGAGTGGGATCGATCATCAAGCTGGCCCGGGACCCGGACATCGTCCATAAGGCCTAGGCTATTTGAGGGAGGGACTGGGTAGTGGCTGACGAGGCACGGGGCTGCGATCGAGTGCGCAGCAGTCGAAAAAGGGGTTACAGGTTTTGCGAGCTGCGCTCGAAAGCAGCCTCGTTTCACTCGTCAGCTGCTACAGATGTAGCAGTCGCCGCAGGCTACGTCCGGTTGCGAAGCAATCGTAATGCGCAGGGCCGCAGCGGACGGACGCAGCAACGTGCGGCGCATCTAAACGATGAGGGGGCGCCAGGTTTTGCGAGCTGCGCTCGAACGCAGCCTCGTTTCACTCGTCAGCTGCTACAGATGTAGCAGTTGCCGCAGGCTACGTCCGGTTGCGAAGCAATCGTAATGCGCAGGGACGCAGCAGCGGGCGGCGTATTTGTCAGCGACGCGTGTCACTCTTTGCTGGCCTTGAAGGTCAATTCGCCCTTGGGCCATTTGGCGGCTTTGGCGGTCACGGCCTTGAGTGTTTTGCTCAAACCTTCGGTAAGTTGCTCTTTGGCGGCAAAGATCAACATGACGGTCTGGCCTTCCTTGAATACCACCCCTTCACCCAGTGGTGAGGCAACATAGGCGTATTCACCGATACCGTAGATGGTCATCTTGATGTCGCGAAATTTTATTTCGAACTTGCCACCTTCGCGGCTGGGCAACACTGCAGCGCGAAAATGATCACCTACCTTGAGTTCCAGGCCCGGCTTGTCATCTACCACCAGCGCTGTTTCAGTATCAATTTCAGCGATGTAAATACCTTCAGCATTTTGCTCGGTGACGTATACAAAGCGTGAATGGAACAGCTTGACCAAGCGGGCCCGCAAGTCACCCAGAACAAACAACGCGTGCATTTCCAAATTACTGACTGCCAACGCAAAACCCTCGAAAACCTGAAATGAAACTGACCGGGGCAAACCACCGGCAGCAGAAAAAAAGACCAGAGCTACTTGATTAAAAACAAAGTACGACAAGTGCTCCTGACTGCTCGAGTCAGGAGTGGCATGTAACATTCAGACTGATAGACCCCGCCATGATTAACCCGGCGAACAGGCACTACAGATTGAAGCAGCGCCTGTATCAGCTAAAGCTGGCTGAAAAATATAGCCGGGGGCGCCATTCTAACGGGTCATACGCGAAGTTGGGTATAGACATCCTCTTGTCTGTTCAGCAATCAATGCATTTTCTGCCCGATTGAGTCCCTGCTGGACAGGGCTTTCGTCGCATGGATGAGTTAACTGCGCCACGCACAGTCAACTGCTGCCATACTCGCGTAAAAATCGACCTGGCCCATGCCGCCCGGTTATGCAGGCTCCATTACCTCCAAGGGAAAGCGACACGTGACGGAATTTGATATTGGCGAATTTTTTATCCGCGGTGAGTCCAAAGACGTTGACGGCGAATTTCAGGCAGTGATCATCATGCGGGCCAAACCACCGCTAACAACAGTCACCTACCATCAGGTCGAGAAGGATCGTTGGTTCAAGACAGCCGAACAGGCCGCAGATGCCGCCAGGCAATCGGCAAAAGAATTAAAAGCCGCAGTGGACGCTGGCGCCCTCAATTCCTAGATCCAACACTTTGTATTGCATCAAGCGCGCTGAGCATGCCCCGCATTGCACTCATGGCTTGTGCCCAGCTGCGCCAGCCATGCAGCGCGGCACTCTTCGGCTTCCGGGCGATTGGAAAAAGCCGTACCGCGCTGCTCGCCATTGACCAGCACCACCCAGCAGACCTTCTGCCCCGTTTCTCGCAAGCCCTTGGGAACACCGCTGCCGATCATTACGGCAACATCAACCTGATTAGGCATGATGATTTCTCCAGCAATTAGTTAGCAACCTAACGATGTTGCCTATGGTAGTGGCAAATACCCATCGGAAAAAGCTATGTACGGCATAGATCAATTGCATAAACCGTAACAATCTCTGTTTTGCCTACGCGTAATCCGGGGCTTTCTGATCGTAGACCGAGCGTCCGCCTTCCTGGGGAATGTTGAAAAAAGCCCTTTGCACCGCTGCCTCACCCGCCCCCACACCCGCATTCCAGTTAGCAGACCGGTGGATGTAACGCTGGCGTAATAAGCGCTCTTCGTCGGCTGTGAGCTGGACAGCTCCCTGGCGCACCTGCTCCGCAAGCCTGGCCATGATCGCCAGCAACTCATCAGGCAGTTCGGCCTGTTCACCGGGCAATGCCCTGAAAGGAACACCGTGCTCACAAGCCAGAGCATGCATGATCCGCAAGTACACCCGTGCCAGACGGCCATCTATCCTGCGCTGCATAAACACCGCAGCCTGCACCCGCTTCATCGGGTCCTCGCGCGAGCCTTCATTGCGCTCAACAGTGCGTAGCCGCAGAAAATCATCCGGAGCCAGAGGGTCAATCAAGTCCTCGGCCTGGCAGGCCAGTAACTGAGCCTGGGTCAACTTCCAGGCCCGGGTCTGTTCAATGGCAGTGGACGGCGGCACCAGATTGCTCTGCCAGCGGGTCAAAAAAACCTGTTCCTGCATATCCAGCGGATAACCGCCGCCAACGTCGGCATGCGCCCCTGGTACCGCAACATCCATGGGCCATTGCGGGGCGATACGGGTCAACGAAAAATTACGCCGTTGTTCATCCCGTGCGCTCAGCTGGACGACCTGCTGCGCACAATCCGGGCTCAGGTACAGGTTGAGTCCGGGGTTAACGTCATCGCCGACATCGCCCCAATCCTCCAGCCCGCCCATTGCGGCGACGGTGTCGAACAAACCGATAAAGTGGATGGCACACTCAAAATCGGCGGCTAATGCCAGTTGCGTTTTTAATCCGTCGGCGTTGAACAGGTTTACAAAATGGCGGGCCGCCGCAGCGCCACGACTGAACCCAAACAGATCCAGCTGCAGGCGGTTCAGGGTCTGCGGTGCCAGCAGCGCTACAAAATGCTTCAAGCATTCGGTCAGCTGCGCCAGAGCCTGTTCGGCCTTGCCCAGCACCCCAGTTTTGCCACGACCATAGGTCTGCCCCGGAAACGGAGTATCGGGCCAGCCGGTAGTGGTGCCGATGCCACCGATGTACAGCGAGGTCACTGCGCAGCCTGCGGGATCAAACCCGGACTGCGCCGGGTAGCACTGGAGCAGCCTGGCAATATTGGTCGGTACACCGGCATAGCTGCTGCCGGCATCAATCATCAGCCCCTGTTCCTGGCGCTGCTGTCCCTGCAGGCTATTGAACTGGTTATTGGCCGTGCCATCAAAAAAGATACCGACCCGCAACACTCGTCCTGCGTTGCTTGTATTGCTCATCAATCCTGTCCTCGATTATTTCGGCTGCGCGCAAAAATGCCGCGCCAAATATAAGTAGACGCAACAAGCCCGACCAGCTCAATGCTCACAGGATGTTGGGGGGGGATTTACAACAAAAAGATGCAGAGCGAACGCCTGCATCCTGCAACAGCCGCGTGGCGCGGCTGCTGCAAGGCCAAACAATCAGGCCTGACGCTGATGCTTGTCGATTTGCTCATGACGCTCTTGAGCTTCGATGCAGTACTTGGTGGTAGGGCTGATCAGCAGGCGCTTAAGGCCGATTGCCTCGCCACTGTCATCACACCAGCCGAAGCTGTCATCTTTGATGCGTTCCAGCGCTTGTTCCAGCTGAGGCAGCATACGCTGATCGCGATCGATAGAGTTCACCAGCCAGGTACGCTCTTCTTCAACCGAAGCGGCGTCCGCAGGGTCGGCCGGAGTGTCCAGGCTTTCGATGGCGATGCGGTTCTGCTCAATACGCTCGTGGGTTTCAACCTTCATGTTTTGCAACAGCTCGCTGAAAAAAGCATGTTGCTCGGCATTCATGTAGTCATCCGCCGGCATGGCCAGCAACTTATCCTTTGTCATTGATTTCTCTATAAAAAATACGTGCATTAAGGCGAATTAGGGAGCGTCCTGACCGTTCTTCATCCCAACCAGTTAGGTGCTATCTATTTCAAGCGCCACCCGGCACTCAATTTACGAGGGGCGGCAGTCTAAGGCCGACTTATCGAGTCAGCAACTGAAATGACAGCTATTTGTCCAGCAAAACATGGAAAACGACGAAAAACGTGTCACGCAGGGGCTAATGGAGTGCGTTTATAGCAAGAAATTCAATTGTCGCGCTGAAAATGACAACAACCAGCGCGGTGCGCTTACCGGTCCGAGCCATTCGATGGCCGCCGCAATACTCCCAGACAGCACCTGCCCTGCCCTGCCGACGTGGCTTTTTGTGCCGGCGCCCCTTACAGCCCGTGCTCATTGTTCGCCTCAACTGCGCGCTCCTATTTTGCTATTCCGTTCCAGCCAACCAGGGAATAGCCATCATGACCAATCCAACTGACCACACCCCCGACACCCGATCCGCCGCCAGCCTGTTCAGTACTGGCGACGTTTATTCCGGTGCCTACAACTTCATGAGCAGCATCAGTGCCGGGGTCGACCCACGCACCGGTTCATTCTCGGCCTCGGTGAGCCTGCCCACCGGCGCCGCCAACGATCTGCGCGGGCCGATCAGCCAGCTGCGTCTGGGTTACAGCCCCTTGATGACCGAGGATCAGGGTTTTGGCCTGGGCTGGATGCTCGGCACCACGTCCTGGGACGGCGCCAGTCAGCAGTTGCAGCTCAATTCCGGCGAGCGTTTTCGCGGCGAGATTGTTGGCCAGGGCATGCGCTTCCCGGACGTTCGCTTGCCGGTGGTGACGGTTACGGTTCAGCGCCAGGAGATGTGGGTGCGGCATAACGACGGCACCTGTGAGCGCCTGATTCCATTGGCCGGGCATCCGAGCCTGTGGGTGGTCAGCACCCTGGTGGGAGCCGATGGCAGTGCCCTGAGTTTTGACTGGCGCTCGATCGGCAACGCGGCTTATTTGCAGCAAGTCAGCGATGCCCAGGGCCGTACACTGGTGGCACTTGCCTACGAAGGCCAGCTTACCCATCTGACTCTGCAACCCGACACTCCCTCACAGATGGTGATGACTTTTCAGCGCATCTCCGGGCAGTTGCGCCGGGTGACGGTGGACGGATTGCCCAATAACGGCTGGCAGTTTGACTACAGCACCGCGAGCTCGGGCTTGTTGTTGCTGAGCAAATGCACCCAGCCCACCGGCAGTACCGAGGAAGTGACCTACAGCGAGGCCAACGGCCTGGCGTTGCCGCCGGGCGCGCCGTTCCCACGGATGCCGGTGGTCAGTCAGACCCGCAAGGATCCGGGTGACGGCCAGCCGGTGCAGCTGGTTCGTTATGACTACGGCCTTTATGGCTCCAACAATTACTTCGGCTGGCCGGCGGTGCGCCAGTGGCGCAACCGTGAGGACAATCTTTACCACCTGACAGGGGGTGGCGATTTCCTTTATGGCTCTACCGAAACTCTGATGGATGCCCGGGGTACTGTTTTGCAAACGGTATCCCGCACCTTTAACCGTTTCCATCTGCTGACCCGCGAACGCACGTTACAGGGCCAGACCTTGCAGGAAACCGAGACCACCTATTACGACGAGCCCTGGCTGCCCATTGCCCGGCAACTGCCTTACTTCCAGTTCCCGCACAAGGTGATTACCCGCAAGGCGCGGCTGGACGGGCAGCGGGTGCTGCGTGAACTGAGCACTGAAGAAGAAACCCGTTACGACGACTTGGGCAACCCGGTGTGGCACCGCAATGCATTGGGTGGCATTGAAGCGTCGGAGTATTACCCGGTCAGTGGTGAGACCGACAACTGCCCGGCCGATCCGTTGGGCAGGATTACCCGTCTGAAAAGTCGCACAGTGAGTCCGCCACCCGGCACCGAGGGTCCGGTGAAGCAGACTCAATATCGCTATCAATCATTGCCAGTACGTCAGGATGCGCCCGAGTTTGCACTGCCGACCTTTATCCAGAGCAGCGAGGAGAAACTGTTGCTGGTGGAGGGCGAAAAACGTACCGAGCTGGGCCGTTCCAGCCAGACCTTTATCGTCGATCCAGCATCGCCCCACCACGGTCGCATGCTCAGTGAAACTCAGACCGTGCAGGGTAAAAGCACCACCCGCTCCTACAGCTACCAGCTCAACCAAGCCCGCAATGCACGGTCGCTTGAGCATGCGGTGCTTCAGGAAAACGTCACCTTCACCGGCCACGACGGGCATGAATCCAGCTCCCAATCCTCGCAGGATATTTACTCGGGCCTGATGGTCACCGAGCAGACCGATGAGCAAATGCGCATCGCCTTTGCCCACGATGCCCTGGGCCGTGTAGTACAAGAGGTCGCCGCCCCGGATTCGGCGTTCGAGGCCGAGGTCAATTGGGCCTATTCGTTGTCAGCAAGCGAGCGTTGCCAGAGCCGAATAGGCGCTTCGGGGCGTAAGGAAACGGTCTGGCTAGATGGTATGGGCCGGGAAATTCGTCGAGAAAAACAGACCGACAGCGGTGAGACTTATACCGCCTGGACTGGCGAATATGACGTGTTGGGCCGGGTATTTCGGGAGACCAGCTACGACCCCGGTAACGAAGACACTCCGGCCCTGAGCCTGAGCACCGAACGTACCTTTGACGACTGGGGCAATGTGCTAACGGAAACCGGAGCTGATGGGGTGACGCAACACACTCAAGCCGACCCTGTGGCACTGACCGGCACCCGTTGGCAGACCGACGCCAATGGCGTGGACGGGGCCAAAACCGTGACGACCCACACCCTCGATGGCAAGCCGCTGACCGAGCAGTTGTACAGCGCCGACGGCGTGCTGCAGCATGAGCTGAGCTGGAGCTACGACGGGCTGGGTCGCTGCATCAGCCAGTCCGATGCCATGGGCCGGGAGACGCGTCAGGATTGGGATGCCCGCGATCGACTGGTGTCGACCACGCTACCCGACGGCAGCCTGATCAAGCGCACCTACGCCGAAGGCCATGACGGTGAATTACCGGCTACGGTGTCGATCACCCATCCTTCGCTAGGCAGCAATGAAGTGCTGCTGGGCGAGCGCAAATACGACGGTCTTGGCCGATTGGTGTGGGAAAAGGTCGGCCAGAGTGTGTCTGAATGGCAATACGCCGAAGGACAAATCCACGCCCATACCCAGACGCTGCCCGACGGCACCCAGGTCCAGACCGAACGTCAGCCGGAACTGGGCGGTGCGCTGCTGTCACTAGAAGCCCCCGGCATCAGCGTGTTCAACAAGTACGATCCTCTGAGTGGCCGGTTGCTGGAAGCCCAAGGCAACCTGGGCATGCAAAAAGATCACTGGTCGCCGTCAGGTTTGCTGACCAAGGCGGACTACAACTGGCAAGGCGATCAACCTCGTTCACAACAGCAAACCACCACACCAGCGGGCAAGGTCACGCGGCTGACCGATGCCGACGGCGCCGAACAGCGCTGCCAGTACGATGAATTCGGCCGTTTGAGCGTGCAGCAAGGTCCCGACGTCACCATTAGCGTCACTTACGATGCGGCCTCGCGCATCCACCAGCAGCGCACCCAGTCAAAAGACGGCGCTCGGGACATGACCGTGACCCTGAGCTACGACAACCTCGGCCGTCCCGCCCGTCGCACTACCGAAACCCACACACCGAGCGCACAACATGTAGAAGTACAGACTCAGCAATGGCGCAAAGACGGCAAGCTGACCCAGCGCGAACTGACCCGTGACGGTGTTCTGATACGTCGTGAAACCTTCGACTACGACATACGTGGCCGCATGGTCGCCCAGCGGCTCGTGGGCGAGGAGTTGCCCGAAGACGCCCACGGCCAAACCTACCGCGAACAGCACTTTGAATACGATGCGCTGGACAATGT
Organism: Pseudomonas versuta; assembly: GCF_001294575.1. Lineage (NCBI taxonomy): Bacteria > Pseudomonadati > Pseudomonadota > Gammaproteobacteria > Pseudomonadales > Pseudomonadaceae > Pseudomonas > Pseudomonas versuta. Next base: position 1,397,622 of record NZ_CP012676.1, on the reverse strand, counting down.
GCGCAGTCTGGAAACGCTATTTGCCGATGCCAGCGCAAACAATGTCACCACATTTACCTACAACCCTTCTGACCTCACCCAGCTGATAAACATCAGCCACAGCCGAAGCGATTACCCGACGCCGGTAACCCTGGAGTACGACGCCCTCGGCAATCTCAAACGCGACGAGCGCGGTAATCCACTGCACTACGACACCCTGGGCCGACTCATTGGCGTCACCCTGCCTACAGGAGAACGCCGCTGGCACTACGGCCCGGCGGGCAACATCATCAAGACCGAGGATCTGCGCGGCCCCCGCTGGCGTTACCACACCAGCGGCCAGCTCAGTTGCGAGCTGGGTGAAGACACTCAAACCCGCTGGGTACGGGCAGGTGCGGTGCCGGTGGCCGAAAGCCGGCTGGCCTCAGCGGTGCGCAAAGTCATGTTGCTGGGCACCGATGCCCAGGGCTCTGTGACTACTGAGGCCGAGGACGGGATCAATACCCCGGTCTACGGCGCCTACGGCCAGAGCCAGCCCGGCGCCAGCCGCCTGGGCTACGCCGGAGCCCTGCGCGAACAAGACAGCGGCTGGTACTTCCTCGGTGATTACCGCATCTACAATCCGGCGCTGATGCGTTTTCACAGCCGTGACAGCCTCAGCCCCTTCGGTGAAGGCGGCCTCAATGGCTACGCCTACTGCGCCGGCGACCCGGTCAACCGCATCGACCCGTCGGGCCATTCGTGGCTGGACTGGTTGCTGCCGGCGGTGGGGATTGCGTTCGCGTTGGTGGGCACCGTGGCCTCATTCGGTGCATTGGCAGCGCCCACTGCGGCGCTGACTGCCAGCTATGTAACGGCAGTCACCACTGCGACATTGAGCGCGGTGTCGCTGGCCGCAGACGTCGCCTCGATAGCCTTGCTGGCCACCGGCAATGAAAACGCAGGGCGGATATTGGGCTGGGTCGGGATGGCCACAGGTCTGGCATCGGCTGCGCCGTCGATTGCCGGAGCGGCTGCCAAGGGGGTCAAGAAAGCGGGCAAGTTTGTCGGTGCCTGGCAGCAGAAGTTGCAGAACGCCGGGGGAAGAAGCCGAGGCATACCGGGACAGGCTCAACGAGTAGGATCGAGTGCCCCCATGCGCGATATGGACCTGTCCTACCTGCTGGAACAAGGACCGACCAGAGATAGTTTCTTGCCGCGTTTGTCCCGTGGTGATCTGCAAAATATAGGGCAAACCAACTCGGCTAACAGGCTTGCCGTTTATGCCAATAAGCCGATCACCCCACTGCAATTACCTCCACGAGCCACGCCTATCAGGGATGGGAGGCTTTTAGCCTGGGAGCACAACGGCATAAGGACCACCCGGGGCGGTTATCCACAAATAGAAAACCCCAATTTTGTACGCGAAGTAAGACGTATTGCATCCGGGCAACACCCGGACTTTTACCCCCATCAATTGACTCAGGCAGGAATAGATCCGAACAAGATTCAACACCTTGATCCGTTTTATTACGAAGCTCAGGAACTGCAACGGGTAGGCGGCGCAGCGCCCTTTGCTGAGAATTTGGTTGAACACCCGCTTTTCCTGGAAGACCTCTTGTGGCGTCACCGTAATCAGCTTGCCCAGCACGCAAATCTGATTCGGATGCAGTAAAAGGCGCGGAGTTTGAACGGTGCAGTACTGCGCCGTTCATCCATCCAGACCAGGTCCTGGATAGCAAGATCGTACAAGATATTTGCATGCGCATTGATTACCTTAATCCACTTTGCGGCCCAAAAGGATCATTGACCATGACGCGGAAAATATTCTGGGAAGATCCCTATCGAGTCACCCTGGACACCCTCGTCACTCGCGTAGACGGCGAGCAGGTACAGGTCGATGCGACGATTTTTTTTGCCTTCTCCGGCGGTCAGGAAAGCGATTATGGCTCACTGGCCGGATACCGGGTGCTCAAGGCCGAAAAGCGTGGCCTGGAGATCATCTACAGCCTGCCCCATGACCATCAGCTGAAAGTGAACGACAGGGTGACCTGGCAAGTTGAGTGGGCGCGCCGATACCGGCTGATGCGCCTGCACTTCGCCGCAGAAATGGTCCTGCAAATGGTTTATCAGTTGCGCCCCGGCATCGAGCGCATGGGTGCACACATCGCACAAGATAAGGCCCGGATAGATTTCGCCAGTGATCAGAGCCTCGCACCGCTGTTTTCGGATATCGAATCGGCGGCCGCACAATTGATCACCCGCGACCTGCCTGTAGTCACAGGTTTCAGCGATGTGCCGGGCCAGCGCAGGTACTGGGAAGTTGAGGGTTTCGCGAAAATGGCCTGTGGCGGTACCCATCCCAAATCAACTCGCGAGATAGGCGCAATAAAGCTCAAGCGCAAAAATACCGGTCGGGGCAAGGAGCGGATCGAGATCATGCTGGCGGATGAAGTGCCTGTCAGCTGATCACCGAACGGGCAGTGCCTTGACCATAAATACCCTGGCGAATCCATTCTCTTTAGCGCTATGGGTATGCCGGTAGCCAAGCTTTTTGTAGATTTCGATGTTCTCGGTCATCAGTTCATGGGTGTAGAGCCGTATGGCATCACACCCATTGCCCAGTGCATGGCGCTCACAGAACGCCATCAGGATTTTCCCGATACCTTTGCCTTTATGGCGAGGCAGCACGGCGATGTTGATCAGAAGCAATTCTGTGTGCTCCAGGCCCATCACCAGAACCCCCAACAGATCCGGCCCTTCTTTAAGCACGAAGGTATGGGTATCAGCCACCACCTGGCGGTAGTCCTCAAGCATGGGGCCCGGCTTTTTGCCGATCCTGCAGATCCAGGGCGCATAGGCCTGGTTGACCAGCACCGCGATGGCTTCAACATCGTCCTGACGGGCGCGACGAATGACTCTCACCCTGTGCAAGGCATGCCTCCACGGTCGGGGGCGGTCATATATTTTCATTCTCTGATCGGGTAAACGAATACCTGTCGATGTCCGACCTGAACTGCCAGCCCTGGCTTTGCCAGTATCTGGCAGCCGATTCATTGGTCTTGAACACGTCGACATGGCATTTGTGGATTGCGTGCTTCTCAAGCTCCGACAGGCAGCGCTCTACCAACTGTTTGCCGATGCCTTGCCGGCGACAGTCAGCAACCACCACCAAATGCTGCAAGTAGCCTCTGCGGCCGTCGTGCCCGCTCATGATGCAACCGCAAATGACGCCGTCGATGTGCGCAACGAAACTCATCCCGGGGTTGCGTGCCAGGTATCTGGCGGTGGCCTCGCGGGAGTCGGCATCACGCAGGGACACACCGGGGGTTCGTGTTATCAGGGCGATCACCGCAGCGTAATCGTCCAGGGTCATGACTCGGATAGTGAACATTGACCGGCCTTTCCTGATCAATTACGGGGCGCCCAGACTAGCAGAAGCAGCTTGAAAACCACGCCGCGATTTCACCCGGCGCAGACCTTCAGTCTCCCGGTGGCGCGGGGTCTTTTTCCAGCAGGACGGCTCCTGCCCCGAGCTGCTGCAAATGGTCGCCAGGATTACGCAGCGGACAATCGTCCATGGACAGGCAGCCACAGCCGATGCAGCCGTCGAGCTGGTCGCGAAGCTGGCTGAGGCTACGAATACGCTCATCCAGCATGTCCCGCCAGATTGTCGAGAGCTGCGTCCAGTCCCTGGCCGTGAGCGGCCGCCCGAATGAAAGCTGGTCCAGCGCCCCCTTGATGGTTGCCAGAGGGATACCGGCACGCTGTGCGATTTTGATGATGGCTATCCGACGAAGAATATCCCGTGAATAACGGCGCTGGTTGCCCGCGTTCCGTTGCCCATGGATCAGCCCCTTGGCCTCGTAGAAGTGCACGGTAGCGATAGTGACACCGCAGCGGCGGGCTACTTCGCCTACCGCAAGCGGCACTCGGACATCGATCATGGGTAGCGGACTCCTGTTGACCTCACCTTTACATGAGGTCTTATAAAGACTGTCGGCCTGCCTTTGCAAGCCTTCATTCGCGGCTGCGATTGACCTCTTGAAGTGGAGCTAACATGGACCCGCGTCACGTCCCGTCCGATCAACACGCGCAACCGGCAGCCACGCCGCAGACTTGTGCCGGCCCCGCCAGAACCGGCTGGGCCGCCCTGCTCTCGGGCGCCAATGGCGTGCGCTCACTGGCTCTGGCCGGCGGCGTCATCCTCCATGCGATCAATGTCTACATTGCCACCACCATTTTGCCATCCGTGGTCCAGGACATTGGCGGCATCGACTATTACGCCTGGAACACCACCCTGTTCGTCGCAGCCTCCATCCTCGGTTCGGCGCTGTCGGCCAGATTGCTCGCCCGCACCGGGCCCCGTGGCGTTTACATCAGCGCCACCCTGGTATTTGCAGCAGGCGCGTTGATCTGTGCGTTTGCCCCCTCCATGCCGGTAATGCTCGGTGGCCGTCTGATTCAGGGACTGGGGGGCGGCTTCCTGTTCGCGCTCTCCTACGCAATGATCCGTCTGGTATTCGATGAATCTCTGTGGCCGCGGGCGATGGCGCTGGTCTCGGGCATGTGGGGGGTGGCAACCCTGGTGGGCCCTGCGGTAGGCGGCATCTTCGCCGAACTCGGGGTATGGCGGGCGGCATTCTGGTCGCTGATCCCGGTGGCAGCACTGTTCGCCCTGCTCGCTGCGACCGTACTGCCCAAACGCGGTGTCAAAGCTGCCGGCTCGCCGCTTCCTCTGGCCCAATTGGTGCTCCTGACAGCAGCCGTACTCGCAGTTTCGGCCGGTAGTGTCGCGCCTGTTCTGTCGCGCAATATTCTGGGGCTTGGCGCCGCCGCCATCCTCAGCGTTCTGTTGATACGCACCGAAAGCCGCGCCCGCCACCGGCTGCTGCCGGCGGGCGCATTGCGCATCAGCACCGCGCTGGGCGCGCTTTACGCCACTATGGCATTGCTTGCGGGCGCAGTGACCAGTGGCGAAATATTCGTGCCGCTGTTCCTGCAGGTCCTGCACCATCAGTCGCCCTTGGTGGCCGGCTATCTCGCGGCGCTCATGGGGGCCGGCTGGACGCTGGGGTCAATCGCAAGTTCAGGAGCGAGCGGCAAAGGCATCCGCCGCGCGATCCTCGCCGGCCCGGCGCTTGGATTGGCCGGGATGCTGGCGCTTGCGGTGCTGATGCCTAATCAAAGTAGCGGGGACTGGCAGGCGCTCATACCCATCTGCCTGGCGCTGGTTGCCATCGGACTGGGGGTTGGCCTGGCATGGCCGCATCTGCTGACCCGGGTGTTCCAGGTCGCGCCCGCTGGCGAGCAGGACCTGGCCAGCGCGTCCATTACCACCGTGCAGTTGTTCGCGACCGCCCTCGGCGCGGCGCTGGCGGGGATGGTCGCCAACCTCGCAGGCCTCACAGATCCCGGCGGTATCGCCGGGATGATGAATGCTGCAGGCTGGCTATTCGGGGTGTTCGCGCTGGCCCCGGTCATCGGCGTTTTCACTGCCCTGCGGGTGGTCAGGTTGAGGCCGTCTTAACGGTTATCCAAGCCCCCCAGAACAGGCTGCTGAAGAAACGGGTAGCCTCGCCGAACCCGGCCTCATGCAACAGTTTTTGCACCGCAGCCTCGGAATGCGGCGGGTCCGCGCCCTGAAGGATTTTCCCGAGTTTGACCTGCACTTGATCCGGGCTCGCTCCGTGTTGCCGCCAGCGCTGCCCCCAGGCTGCAAGCAATAACGGCTGGCTGGCATAGGCATGGTGGTTGCCAGCCACAATCAGCGGCGCACCGGGTTTCAGACGAGCCTGGATGGCGTGAAGAATGCCGCGTTTGGCAGCGTCCCCGTCAAGATGGTGAAGCACACCGATCAGAGTGGCGGCGTCGTGAGTATCGTCTGGCGCCAGATCCTCGATATGCCCAAGGTACATATCGGTACTTGCCAGCAAACCGCGGGCCTCCAACTGCTGCCTCGCTGCCTCCAGCATAGGTCCGGAAGGGTCCACGGCAGTAAAGCGCCAGCACACTCACAGCAGGTGTACTAACAACCGCTCAATGCCTGCGGACGACGCTCACCGGCAAAGAAAAAAGGCCGCAGGCGCACGCCCACGCTGTTGCCGATAAACGCCGCCACCAGCCATACCCAGCCATGCAGGCTGCCCGAGGCAATACCGCTGAAGTACGCGCCTATGTTGCAGCCGTACGCCAGGCGCGAGCCGTAACCGAGCAGCAGGCCGCCGATCACCGCCGCCACCAGCGAGCGCGGCGGGATTTTCAGGCTGGGGGCGAAACGTCCGGCCAGCCCGGCGGCCAATAGCGCACCGAGCATGATGCCAATGTCCATGACGCTGGTGATGTCTTCCCACACCGGTGCGGCCAGGGCTTTGGCGTTAGCCGGGACCTGCCAGAACACCCAGCTTGCGACATCAACCCCCAGCCCGCTGGCCACCTTGGCACCCCACAGGGCGAACGCCGACGTAATGCCCCACGGCCGTCCGGCCAACGCCAAGGTCGCGTAGTTGAGCAAGGCCAGGGCAATGGCCCCCCAGACCAGCGGCCACGGCCCGCGCAGAAAACGGCGCAGCCCCGGGTGCTCGCTGGTCACGCCCTGTTCAAGCTGACCGTGACGGCCCTTCTCCAGGCGTACGGTCACCGCTGCAATGATCCCGAACACCGCCAGACTCAAGAGCAATGCCGGGATCACGCCGAAGCTTTTGACGATGGAAACCGCCGGAAACGACGGCAATGCAAACCACCAGTCAACGTGCTGAGTGGCGATCAGCGAACCGCAGATAAAGAACAACAGGGTCACCAGCATGCGCGCATTGCCGCCGCCCACGGTAAACAGGGTGCCTGACGCACATCCGCCGCCCAGTTGCATGCCAATACCGAAGATGAACGCACCGAACACCACCGAAATGCCGGCCGGCGCCACCAGCCCGACCACCGGCTGACCGAACAGGGTTCCCGCCCCCAGCGCCGGGAAGAACAGCACCACCGCCAGCGCCAGCATCACCATTTGTGCGCGTAAACCTGCGCCGCGCCGATCCGTGATGAACACCCGCCAGGCCGAGGTAAAGCCGAAGGCTGCGTGATAAAGGGTCAAGCCCAGTGCCGCGCCGACCACCAGCAACAGCACTTGGCGCGAGCCGACGCTGTTTTGCAGGAACACGGCGCCAAGCACCAGGAAGATAAAGGCCACCAGCGGCGCAAACGACTTGCGCGCGGGGGTCATAGAGAGAGAACTGCTCATGAAGAATCTCGGTTCGTTTGATTTTGATTAATTGCAAGGGCGGCGAGTATAAACCCGAGCGCAGGTCCGATCTCCGGGTTATTGGTCCCGGTCACCCATTACCTGTGCCCGGGCGGGTTCAAACCGAAGCGGCTACACCCCCTGTCAGGCGCCGAATGTTTTGGCCAGCGCGGTTGCGCCCCAGGCAGTCAGGGTAAATGCCCTGGAATTGAGATGACGGTTGTAACGATGCCGTCCCTGAACATACATCTGCACCAGGCCCTGCTCGCGTAAACGGGCAAAATGACCGCTCGCGGTGGACGCCGCAATATCGGCCAGTGCGGCAAGTTCAGTGGCCGTGCGAGCACGGCCATCCAGCAGCGCGCACAACATTATTGAGCGTGACGGATCAGCAATTGCACCCGCTACCGCCGCCTGGGAAAGCTCCGCAGCCTCTGCATCCATAGTTCACTCAACCCTGAAATATCGATGATTTTGCGGACTGCTCCGCTTTATGTTGGTCTTAGAAATTGATAAGGGTTTTCAGACCAAATACCACCACACCCGTCTCACCCGAAAGTCGCCCGGATTTTTACGTACTGCACATTGGGCTGGACCGTGATGACCGGTGCTGACGCCGTAATACAACTCAGCCGGGTACTCGATGTGCGGAATGTACTGCTCTGTTACCCCGATCGGCAGCATGCTGTTGACCTTAAGGCCACCCACAGCCAAACCGATCTCATCCTTCGGGCGAGCGTCGAAGGGTGCGCTCAGAAATAACCCGGCCTGCCAGGCTTGCTCGACATAAAACACATCGAGGTCGGTCTGGATGACGTTGGCAAACAACAAAAGGCCGCGAGCTGAATTTGACGAGTCCTGACAGACCTGTTGTTGCGCCATTAGGTAAAAGCCAGTGGCGTTACCTTTCTGATCCGCGGGCGCTCGTGTCAGGCCAATCGGCTGGCCATCGCGATCTCGATACATATCGATGTTACCGCCAATGGATTTTTGACCCAGGGGCCGACGCTATTGTGCCCCAATCCATCGACCTAAAAACGAAACTCAACAATGAGTTGTATTTTTGAAACTGGGTCAATGAAATTTCGGCAGATGGGTGAAAAATGCGTCAGCGCCAACACGCATTGTTTCGGGGCATTGAGCCGGGACCTCCCTGATCGGCTCAGTCCTTGCTCTCCATCGACCATTTCTGGATCATCCCGTACAACTGTTTGGCAGCATAAGAGAGCACTCGCCCTCGACGACGAATTAGACCCAGGGTACGGAAAACCTGCGGTGCTTCCAGGGGAACGCTGCGCAACTTGGAGTGCGCGCCTGGTCGGGGCATTGCAAGGAGCGGTACAGCGGCGACTCCCAGTCCTGCCTCTACCATGTCGACCACGGTTCTAACGTGCCGCGCTTCGCAGACTGGGTGTGGCATTGTGGGAACGTCCGCCAGTGCCAGGTCAAGAAGAAAGCGGTTACCACTGGCCTTGGCGACGGCAATGTAATCGTATTTTTGTATATCTGCCCAGGTCACAGAAGTGCGTGCGGCCAGCGGATGATCATAACGGCAGGCAAGTACAAAGCGCTCTTTGAACATCGCCTCAAATTCGATGTTGATTTCTTGCGCCCCGATATAATTAATTCCGAAGTCCGCCTCACTTCGAACGACGCTTGAAAGTGCGTGGCTCGCACCCTCATCCATCACACGGACCAGTATTCTAGGGTAGACGCGCGATACTCTTTGAGCACGTCGGGCAGAAAATGGATGACAGCAGAGGGTACGCAGGCAACGCTCACTTCGCCATAAAGATGGCTGGTTCCCTCATTGATCCCTAGGAGCGAAGACTCGAAGGTATTTAGCACCTCCCGCGCTTTGCGGGCGAAATCACGCCCGACAGCCGTAAGGTCGACCCGCCGTGTGGTTCGTTCGATCAAGCACACGCCTAGGGTGCTCTCCAGCTTGGCGATGCGGCGGGAGAGAGCAGGCTGCGACAGGCGCAGATCCAGTGCGGCGGCGCTGAAGCTGCCACGCTCGGCCACAGTCACGAACGAGCGCAGGTCACTCATTTCTATTTTATGTCCGCCGCGCATAAGTCCATCCGATTCATGCAATGAACATAATGATCCGTTTCCTTCATGATCGTTTAGTGCGCATCCAGCATGTGCCACCGGACAACGATAAGCAAAGGAGCACGCGCATCATGAACTCTTTCAATCGCCGCAGTCTTTTGAAGGTTGGGGCTCTTGCCTCAATCGCTGCGGCCACACCAGGTCTGACATTTGCAGCCGAGGCTGCAAAGCAGGCACCCACGAATCCGGTCGCCATACCCGGGAATGATGGCCAGGGTGTCACCCGCACCCTTGCGCGCTACATTGTGCAAGCGCGTTACGAGGATCTTCCCGTTAACGTTCGCAAGGAAGGTACACGGACCTTACTCAACTGGGTGGGCGTAGCCGTCGGCGGCTCACACCACGAAACCCTCGACCGCGCCATCGCGGCCTTGAATCCATTTTCCGGGCCCGCGCAGTCGAGCCTGCTGGGCCGCTCGGAACGCTTCGACGTCATGAATGCGGCGTTCTTGAATGGCGTCGCCGGCCATATATACGATTTTGACGACACCCACCTCAAGACCATCATCCATCCCGCCGGTCCGGTAGTGTCGGCGATTCTGGCGCTCTCGGAATATCACCCGGTGACAGGTAAGGAATTTCTTAATGCACTGATCCTGGGTGTCGAAACAGAGTGGCGTATTGGCAATTCGGTCTACCCCGATCACTACGACATCGGGTGGCACATCACCGGTACGGCTGGTGTATTTGGCGCAGCCGCGGCGGCCGGCAAACTGCTCGGCCTGACTGAACAGCAGATGGTCTGGGCGCTGGGCCTGGCTGCATCCCAGCCGGTGGGGTTGCGTGAATCCTTCGGCTCGATGAATAAAAGTTTCAACCCAGGGCGAGCCGCCAGCAATGGGTTGTTCGCGGCCTTGCTGGCGGCCAAGGATTTCACTAGCTCATACGCGATGATTGAAGCCAAGCGCGGCTGGGCGCATACCATCAGCACAAAGCAGGACTTCTCCGAGATCACCGACGGCCTGGGCAGCCGGTATGAATCAGCTCTCAACACCTACAAACCGTTCGCATGCGGCATCGTGATTCATCCCGCCATCGACGCCTCTATTGAGCTGCGAAATGAAAACTCGCTGACCCCCGAGCAGATTGCTCGAGTCGATCTCAAAGTGCATCCTCTCGTGCTTGAGTTGACCGGCAAAAAAACACCGAAGATAGGTCTTGAGGGTAAGTTCAGTGTCTACCATTCGGTGGCGGTCGCCATCATCCAAGGGGCAGCCGGGGAACGCCAATACAGCGACAATGCTGTACTTGACCCGACTGTTATTGCCCTGCGTGACAAGGTGATCGCCACCATTGACCCCGCCATCAAGCCAGAGCAGGTAGACATGACCATTACCTTGAAAGATGGGCGCACACTTCACAAGTTTATCCAGCATGCCATCGGCAGCCTTGAAGTGCCGATGACCGATCAACAGCTGGAGGCGAAGTTTATCGACCTGGCCAAAGGCATTTTACCGGACGAACAGGTACGCAAGCTAATCGCGACGTGCTGGGACGTGGAGCAACTCGACAGCGCAGCCAACATTGCCAAAGCAGCGACAGTTGCCAACTGACGCGTAATCCATCATCGATGGACAGACACTCACGCATCACACACGCTACCCCTGGGTACCAAGGAGAATTCTCTTAACGTTGATGCGGTCAGCCGAGTCTGCATTGCATCGATTACGACCTCATGTTCCCAGCGATTCACACGGCGCGCCTTACCCATCGTCCATTGCTTTGCATTGCGCAGGACTGGCGTCCGAAAAGTAGTAACAATGCAATAACATGCCGTCTTCCATCGACGAATACCGCCTGGTTAGAGAAGAGATTGCGACAAAGAACTACTTCAAAGCCCTACAAATTGCTGGCAGAGACTGCGAATAGCCTTCGTTATCCTTACGAAAGTTGGCAATCGTTTTGAAGTCCGGAACCAAACGGCCTGTTAGCCTCATCAACTCGACGTTACCGGGGCCTCACGCTCAGGCCGTCGGCCGGACTGAATCCGATTGAGATAACCGGAGATATGGCAGTGGTAGATCGCTGCACCAGCCATCTCGATGGCTGATGCGCCGAAAATCGTAAACGTTGAAAGGGCGGTTGCCTGATGAATGACTCACAGCGAGCCTGTGAACTGGCAAAGGTGCTCATTGCCAACTGAAAAATCCCATTCGACCCTGCACACCTCAGCGTATCGATAAATATCCTGTCGAGATATCTGGAGGCGCTTGAAACAACGCTGCATGACCAGACAGTGCTGGCCAGCAAGCCTTACACGGATATCGATGGCCATGCGCGCACAAGCCGCGAATGCTCGATCAAACTCAATTGTCGCAAGCCTTCCCTGGCATGTGCGGATTGAGACCCAATGAGTTGCCGAACAAAGCCACTCCCCGGCAAAAGCCGTCCGAGGGCACCTGCCTGACGATTATGCTAGCTCCCGCTGACGTACCCGCCGTCGACCGGTAAGGTCACGCCAGTAATGTAAGCCGCTGCCGGCCCACTGAGGAACAGTGCCGCGCCCACGAGGTCGCTGGCTTCCCCCCAACGCTTGAGCGCCGTGCGTTGCTCGATTTTTTCCGCGGCTTTGGCGTCTTCCCACAGCCCGCGCGTCATGTCGGTGCGGTGGTAGCCGGGGGCGATGGCGTTGACGCGAATGCCCTTGGGGCCGAAGCGATGGGACAGCGCACGGGTCAGCCCCACCACCCCGCTTTTGCTCGCGCAGTAAGCGGGCACGTCGGCGTCGGCCATGTAGCTGAGCATCGAGGCGATGTTGATGATTGAACCACGGGATTTTTCCAGCAGCGGCAAGGCCGCCATGGACAAGCGCATGGCGCTGGTCAGGTTGATGTCGATGACGTTCTGGAACACCTCGTCGAGGTACTCGTCGCCAGGGCGCGCAATGCCTGCGGCGTTGATCAGGATGTCGAGCGTGCCAAGGGTTTGCACGAAGTCGAGAATCGCGCCCGGGTCGCCCACGTCCAGCCGTTTGAAGCTCAAGCCTGGGGTAGCGGCTTGCGCGGCCAGTGCCTGGATTTTTTGCGTGGAGCTGCCAGCCGCGATCACCCTGGCGCCAAGGTGGGCGAACCCACGGGCGATTTCCAGGCCGATGCCGCTGGAGCCACCCGTGACCAGGACGGTCTTGTCGGCAAACAGGTTCGAACTGAAGCTTTGCAGAAAGTCGTGCATGAGTACTCCTGGGTCTAGCGCGAAGTGAGAAAAGGGCTTAACGGGTTTCAGTGACCTTTTGCAGGAACTGCGGCTGGTCAGGGTTGCGTCCCCTGGCAATGGCCAGAGCCTCGGCCACGCCGTAGAAGCTTTGGATCAGCGTGAAGGGTTCGAGCAGCGGGTGTTGGGTGGTGACATAGGGCAAGTCGACGCCCTCGGTTTTTGCCGGGCCAATCACCAGCACTTTGGCACCACGCTCACGCATCGCATCGGCGAACAACAGGGTTTCACCTTGCTCGGGGCCATTGGGGGCGAAGACCACCAGCGGATACCCAGGCGCGATGATTTCCATCGGTCCGTGGCGCACTTCCGCGCTGCTGTAGCAGGCGGTTTGAATCGCGCAGGTCTCCTGCAATTTGAGCGCGGCCTCGCGCGCCATCGGCAAGGCCCCGCCCCGCCCCACCACCATCGCGGTATCGGAGTTCAGCAATAACTCGAGGGCAGCGGACCAATCCAGGTCCAGCGCGGCGCTCATCTGGTCCGGCAGTTGCGCCAAGGCCTCCAGCAGCGCTTTGCCGTGGCCACGGTGATGGCTCAAGAACGCTATGGACTGGACGCTCGCCATCATCATCGCGACGCAGCTTTTAGTGGCGGCGACGCTGACCTCGTTTCCCGCAGGCAGCAGGATCGCGTTGTCAGCCACTGCCGCCAGTGCCGAGTCCGGCGTGTTGACGATGGCCGTGGTGCGCGCACCGCGTTGCTTCAAATAGCGCAGGCTGTCCACCAGATCCGGGCTTTTACCGGATTGGGAAAACCCCAACGCGCAGGCATTTGCCAGTTGCAGCGGCGCAGGGGTGAGGCTGACCAGCGACAAGGGCACCGCAAACGATGCAATCCCCAACTGGCGCATCGCAGCATGGTGAAAGTACTCCGCCGCGTGGGCCGAACTGCCCCGCGCGACGCTGACAAAAAGCCCCGGCTGATCGACCGCCCAACGCGCAGCCAAGTCGAGTACCGCCGCATCATCGTCCAACATTCGGCGCAGCACATCCGGGATGGCCTGCACCTCGTTCAACATCATAGACATGAGTATTTACCTGCGCACCGGCCCGAACGCCGGTGCATCACTGGTTGCATGAGCGTCGACTTACAACAGCCGCTGCAAGACTTCCACGACCCGCTGGGACGTCACCGGAAACGGTTCATTGTGAATAATTTCGCCCTCGCGACAGGCCCGGGCGGCAATCCGCTGCAACATCTCAAGGCTCGGGTCGACGATGCCCAGGTCAGCCAGGCGCGTGGGCAGGCCAATCTTCAGGCAGAACGCCAACACCTCGCTGAACACTGCAGGCGGGACCTCCTGCAACAGCAACTCGGCCAATACACCGAGGGCGACCTTTTCACCGTGTAGGAAACCATGGGTCTCGTGCAACTCGCAAAGGCCATGGTGGATGGCATGCGCCGCCGCCACACCGCCGGACTCGAAACCCAGGCCGCTGAGCAGGATGTTGGCTTCGACAATACGCTCCAGTGCCGGGCCTGCGGTTTTTTCGCGGCATTCCTGCAAGGCGGCAAAGCCGTGTTCGAACAGGGTGTCACGGCAGAACCGCGCCAGCTCGTAAGCCACCGGCAAACCGGTCAGGCCCAGCACGTTGTTGGCCCCGCTGCGACGGCACGCGTCGGCTTCATAAAACGTCGCCAGCGCGTCGCCCATGCCGGCCACCAGAAAGCGCGGCGGCGCCTTGGCGATCAGCGCGGTGTCGACAATCACCAAGTCCGGGTTGCGCGGCAGGAACAGGTCGTACGCCACGCTGCCGTCTTCACCGTACACCACGGCCAATGCGCTGCACGGCGCATCGGAAGCGGCGATGGTCGGCACCACCACGCAGGTCAACTCCAGGTGATGGGCCACGGCCTTGGCGGTGTCCAACGCCTTGCCGCCACCGATGCCGATGACCACTTCGGCACTTCGGGTGCTGGCGCGATCCACCAGGCGGGCGATCTCCGCTTCGGTGCAATCGCCGCCATGGCGTTGCAGGTCAATCTGCTTGAACAGCTTGCAGGCGGTGGTGACCTCGTCGGCGTAGAGCGAATAAATCCCCGCGTCGAGAATGATCAGCGCCGAGCTGCCGAATATCGCTGCTTCATCGCCCAGGTGCGCCAAATAGCCCGGTCCTTGCAGATAACGGCCGGGGAAACGTGCGCCCTTCAGGGCGCCTTCTTTACCAGCAGACATAGCCACCATCCACTAACACAATTGAGCCGGTCATGAGGCTGGAGGCCTCGCCCGCGAGGAACAGGATCACCGAGGCCACTTCATCGGGGCGGCCAAGACGGTTCATGGGCGTGCCGCCGACCCAGTAACGGTACATTTCTTCGTTCTGGTACACGTGGGCGGTCATGTCGGTGTCGATGTAGGTCGGGGCCACCGCATTCACGCGTACGCCACGGCTGGCCCATTCGGCCGACAACGAACGTGTCAGGTGATGCACGCCCGCCTTGGAGGCGTTGTACTGGGCCTGGGCCTGGGGCCGGTTGACGATGAAACCGGACATCGAGCCGACGTTGACGATATTTCCGCCACCGGCTTCGAGCATGGCCTTGCCAAACGCACGGCAGCACCAGAACACCCCGTTGAGGTTGACGTCCATCACCTTCAGCCAGGTCGCGTCATCCATGTCTTCAGCGGGCTGGGAAATCGCGATGCCGGCGTTGTTGATCAGGATATCGATCTTGCCGTACTCGGCCACCAGTTGGTCGCGCAACTGGTCGATGGCCTTGGGGTCGGTCACGTCCAGGCGATGGCTGACCGCCCAGTGGCCCTGCTCCACCAGATTGGCCGCGACGGTTTCCGCCAGTTCGCTGTTCAGGTCGGTGATCACCAGGCGCGCGCCCGCCTCGGCCAGCGCCTGGGCAGTCGCCAGGCCGATACCACGGCCGGCACCGGTGACGATCGCAAGTTTGCCGCTCAAATCGAATTTCTGCAGATACATACCGCAACTCCTTATTGGGACCAGGCTTGGCGCCCATCTATTTGCACACCTAACAGCTGCGCCAGTTGTTCGGCGCAGGTCACTGAAATCACTGTGTCGGGGAACTGCATGCCGGCCGTTTCGGCCTCGGGCAGGGCGAACACCGTCATGCCCGCCGCCACCCCGGCGGCGGCGCCGGTCGGGCTGTCTTCCACCACGGCGCAGCGCCCCGGCTCGACGCCCACCAGCCACGCTGCACGCAGGTAAGGCTCGGCGTCGGGCTTGCCGTGGCGCACGTCGTTGCGGGTCACGCTGAGTAAATCCACCTGGTTCAGGCCCAGCGCCTGAATGTTGGCTTCCACCAGCATTCGGTCGGAATTGGAAACGATGACTTGCGGGCAACCCAGCGCGGCGAGCTGCCGGTACAACGCGACGGCCGGCGCGCGGGCCTGCAAGGTGGACGCGCCACTGAGGTACGCCGCGTACTTGCGCCGGGTGAACTGCGGGTAGTCGAGTGTCAGGCCCAAACCTTCGACCAGCAGCGCATGCACCGCATGGGCCGAACGCCCCACCAGTTGCTGCTGCAAATCTTCAGGCCACGCCAGGCCCAGCTCACCGAGCACCTGGATCAGGGCCGTGAAGTGCAACGGCTCGCTGTCGATCAGCGTGCCGTCCATGTCCCATAGAACCGCTGGAAATTTCATAGTGCGAGCCTGTCGAGGTCGTCATACATTTGCTGGCTGTGCAGGTACAGCCGGTTGAAAATCGGCTGCATGCGCTGATACACCTCTACCCATTCCGGGTCCGGCAGCACGTCGTCGGCGTAGCGCACGAAATGCTCGGCGGCATCCTCTGGCGTCGAGAAGTGCCCCACCGCTGCCGCCGCCAATGCCGCGCAACCGATCACGCCGCATTCGGCCTCTTCAGGCACGGCAATCGGGATCCCGTAGATACTCGCCTTGACCTTCAGCCACAGCGCCGACTTGGCACCGCCGCCGGAAGCGACGACCCGTTGCAGCGGTTGGCCGGTAGCGGTTTGCATGATGTCGATATGGCGCGCCGCCGCGAAGGCCACGCCTTCCAGGACCGCGCGGTGCAGGTGCGCCAGGCCATGGTTGGCGGCGATCCCGAAGAACTGCGCACGGGCATTACGGTGATCACCCAGGCGCTCACCGGACAGATACGGCGCAAACAACAACCCATTGCTGCCAGCCGGCGCCTGGGCGGCGCGGTTGGAAATATCGGCGTAGCTCAGGCTGTTCTCGTGAAACGCCCGGCGCGCCCAGCGCATCGCGTCGCCACCGGATTCCAGCAACACGAACGGCCCCCAATCGCTGACGCAGGCGACGTTGGAGATTTCCGGGTCGAGCAGTGGTTGGCGGGCAACCGTGGTGATGATGCACGAGGTGCCGGTCACGTCCGAACCCAGCCCTGGCCGGCAGACACCGGAACCCAGCAATGACACCGGGTAATCCCCGCCGCCGACTAATACCGGGGTGCCCACAGCCAGCCCGGTTTCCTGCGCCGCAACGGCATTGATGCTTCCCAGAATTTCCTGGGGCGAGCGAATCTTCGGCAGGATCTGCGCGCGAATCCCCAGCCGGTCGAGCATCTGCGGCGACCAGTCACGGGTTTGCGGGTCCATCAGGAAACTGCACGAAGCTTCGGTCCAGTCCTGGGCAATTTCACCGGTCAGGCGATAGTTGATGTAGTCCTTGGGCATCATCACTGCCGCCGTGCGCGCAAACGCGTCAGGCTCGTTGTCGCGCAGCCATTGCAGCTTGAAAGCCGGCCAGGCCGGGGTCGGCGGATTGCCGCTGCGGCTCAGGTAATCTTCGGGCCGATTGTTTTTTTCGAACGCCTGGACCAGCGACGCGGTGCGCTTGTCATTCCACAGCAGCACCGAGGGGCTGGTGAGTTGACCGTTGGCATCAATCAATACGGTGCCGTGCATCTGGCCACAGGCGCAGATGGCGGCAATGCGCTCGCGGGCATAAGGGTGCGCATCGAGCAGCCCGCGAATCGCATGGATCACCCCGGCCCACCAGTCTTCCGGGCGCTGCTCGGCCCAGCCGTATTGCTGCACGATCTGTTCGTGCTCGCGGCTGACGATCGCCAGGATCGTGCCGCGTGTATCCACCAGGGCGGCACGGGCGCTGCCGGTGCCGACGTCGATGGAAAGGTATAGGTCTTGAGACATTGTAATTTTTATCCTCTTTAACCCTGAGTGCTGTGTGCCTCAGCGCTTGAGCCAACCCGTGCCCTTTTGCAGGAGCATCGCGACAACGATGATGACGCCCATGAACACTTGCTGGTGATAACCCGGCACGTTGATCAGGTTCATGATGTTGCCGATGACACCGAACACCAGCACGCCAAGCAAGGTATTGAACACACTGCCGCGCCCGCCCATCAGGCTGGCGCCGCCGATGACCACTGCGGCAATCACATCCAGCTCCGAGCCCACGCCAACAGTGGCCGAGCCCACGCCCGAGCGGCTGGTGGAAATGATCCCGGCCACCGCCGCCAAAGCGCCGGATATGGCATACACCGCCAGCACGTAGCGGGCAACCGGAATCCCCGACAACCTGACCGCTTCTTCATTCGAACCGATGGCCTTGATCAGGCGCCCGAACTTGGTGAAGTTCAGCACCAGCGCGGCCACCATGAACACCCCGAGCATCAGCAACACCGGCATCGGCACGCCATACACAAACGAGGTGCCGAAATCGGTGATGGTGTCGCCCCGCTCGCCCATCATGATCGGCTGGCCGTTGGAAATGATCAGCGCCATGCCACGGGCAATCGCCATCATCGCCAGGGTCATCACGAACGGTTGCAAGCGCACATAAGCCACCAGCACGCCGCTGATCATGCCGCAGGCGGCGCCCGCCAGAATCACCATGGCGATCGAAGCGCCAGTGCTGTATTGCGCGACGATCACCGCCGACAACACGCTGCCCAACGCGGCAATCGAGCCCACCGAGAGGTCGATGCCACGGGTCAGGATGACCAGCAACATGCCCACCGCCATGATTCCCGTGCCGGAGACCTGGCGCAGCACGTTCATGATGTTGCGTTCACTCAGGAACGACGACGAGAGCATCGTGGCGCACACCACCAACAACAGAAAGATGACGGCGGTGCCGTAGCGCCGGAAAAATTCACCGAAGTCGAACTTGGATTTGCTGGGCACGGTTTTGACAGAAAGCGAAGTCATGTGCGGATCTCCACATGGGAAAGTGCCGGGCGATGGGTCATGGCCATCGACAGTAGGTTTTCTTCGGAATAATGATCAGGTTGCAGCTCGCCGCAGATCTGCCCTTCGGACATGACCAGCACGCGGTCGCACAAGCCGAACAACTCATGGTGTTCAGAGGAAATGACAATCACCGCCAGGCCATTGGCGGCCAGGCCTTCGATCAATTCGTAGATTTCGCGTTTGGCGCCGACGTCCACGCCACGGGTCGGCTCGTCGAGAATGATCACGTCGCCGCCCAGATGAAACCATTTGGCGAGCACCACTTTTTGCTGGTTGCCGCCCGACAGGCTGGACACCGGGGCGTCGATGCTGGAGGACTTCAGGCGCATCTGCCCGGCGAGTTTTTCCACCACGCCACGCTCGCGATCCGACTGGATAAACCCGAACAGGTTAAGCACTGAAGAGAAGTTGGCCATGGTCACGTTGGCGCGAATCGGCATGTCCAGAATCACGCCCTGCCCTTTACGGTCTTCGGGCACCAGGCCGATGCCGGCCGCCACCGCATCCTGCGGGCTTCTGAGCTTGAGCTTGCGGCCCTTGAGAAACACCGCGCCGCTCTCACAACGGTCGGCGCCGAAGATCAGGCGTGCAACTTCGGTGCGGCCCGAACCGACCAACCCGCCAAGCCCCAGCACTTCGCCGGCCTTGACCGAGAAACTGACGTTACGCACCTTGCGACTGGCATTCAGGTTCTCCACCCGCAGCACTTCGCTGCCGTGCTGGCGGGCGTTGCGGTCGCAGAACAGAGTGTCTACCGGGCGCCCGACCATCAGCCGGATCACCTCGGAAACACAGGTGTCGGTGGGCGTCACGGTCGCAACCCACTGGCCGTCTTTCATCACGGTCATGCGGTCGGCGATCTTGAACACCTCGTCCAGACGGTGAGAAATATAGATCACCGCCACCCCGCGCTTGCGCAGGCCGTCGATGATTTCCAGCAGGC
This sequence comes from Pseudomonas versuta, assembly GCF_001294575.1. Lineage (NCBI taxonomy): Bacteria > Pseudomonadati > Pseudomonadota > Gammaproteobacteria > Pseudomonadales > Pseudomonadaceae > Pseudomonas > Pseudomonas versuta. The sequence goes on along the minus strand of NZ_CP012676.1, from coordinate 1,377,982 downwards.
GGTCGGCATCCTGGGTCGAGAGCACGGCGGTGGGTTCGTCGAAGACAATCACCCGCGCCTGGCGGGACAGCGCCTTGGCAATCTCGACCACTTGTTGGTGCGCCACGCTCAGGTCACTGACCAGCGCCGAGGGGTCGATTGAGAAGCCCAGGCGATCAAGAATTTCACCCGCTCGCGCCCGCAGCTTGCCCCAGGAAATAAAGCGCGGCAGGTCGTACAGGAAGATGTTTTCCGCCACGGTCAGGTCAGCGGCCAGGGCCATTTCCTGGTGGATAATGGTGATGCCACGCGACATCGCATCGCCGGGGCCCTTCAACGACAAGACTTCGCCGCCGATAATCAACTGGCCCTGATCAGGTTGCAGCTCGCCGCCCAGCACGCGCATCAAGGTGGACTTACCCGCACCGTTTTCACCCAGCAACGCATGAACCTCGCCTGCGTGGGCTTGCAACTGTGCGCCATTGAGTGCGTGGATCCCACCGAACGACTTGGTGATCCCGCGAAGCTCGATCAACGATTGCGACATCGTGAGTGCTTCCTTTGTTGTTTTTGTCATGAATGAAGCGAAGCGATGCCCGCAGGCACCGCCTCAGCGCACGCGTTGTTTCAGAACGTCGAGTCGGCGCGGTAGTACTTGTCGACGTTGTCGATGCTCACCGCCGCAGGCTCGGTGTAATACACCCGCGGGAAGTCGGCAGGCAGTTTGCCCTGTACCGCCTGGATGCCGTATTCCGCCGCCAGGGTGCCGATCACGTCAGGATCGTTAAGGCCGGTCACGCCGTACTTGCCGTCCTTGATCAGACGGTACGCCTCTTTTTGCCCGTCGGCGGCCGCCACCAGCAGCACCTTGTCCAGCTTGCCGGCCTGTTCCAGCGCCTTGCGTGCGCCGAGCACCATGGCGTCGTTTTCACCCAGCACCACGTCGATGTCCGGGTGGGCGACGAGCAAGTCTTCCATAGCTTTCAAGCCGCCCTCGTTGGTCCAGCCACCCCAACCCTGGCCAACAATGTTCGCGTTGGACGAGCTGCCCTGTTGCAGTTGCGCCTCGACCAACCCCCGAATCACGCCCAGGCGGCGCTCTTCACCGACTACGTTGCCCTTGGCACCGGAGATCAGTGCGATTTTCAGTGGTTTGCCTTTGGTTTTCTTCGCCAGCCAGGTACCGATCAGGCGGCCGTTCTGGTCGTTGGAGGATTGAATCAAGGTGACGTAATTGGCGCGCGGGTTGAGTGCGCTGTCCACCACCACGACTTTGACGCCGGCCTTGGCGGCAGCATTAACCGCCGGTACCAGGCCTTCGGGGTCACGCGGGTCAATGATCAGTACGTTGATGCCACGGGCGACCATGTCTTCCACGTCACCAATCTGTTTGGCCATGTCGTTCTGGCCGTCGGCGGTGGTCACTTTGCAGCCCAACTCCTTGGCTTTTTTCGAGGCTGCTTCCTGTTGAGCGGCATAGAACGGTGCGCCCAGGGTGAACATCGAGATGCCCACCATGCATTCGTCGGCGGCTTGCACCGTGTGGCTGAGAAACCCGGCAAGGGCCAGTGCGGAGCAGGTAAGGCGAAGTGGACTGAACATGACTACCTCTTTTATTGATCCGGCGAACAGCCCTTAAGTGGTTTGCCCGGGATCGATCTTGTTATTGGCATCAGGCATCGCGGCCTGCGGTTTACGTATATTTATTACGTAAAACGTTCTCACGTCAACAGATTGAAACGCCTATCGCTGAAAGATTTGGCAAAATAAGGCTTTTTAAACCGATTTAAATGTGCTTAAAATTTCCATAACGTAATTTTAGTACAAAAAAAGGTAACTCAGTAATGACTATCCGTGAGCCCATAACCTGCGAAGTGGACGTGCCTGACGGCCGATTGCTCAACAGCAGTGGCGCCTATATCAAGAAGCTTGCAGACCTTGAAGGCCTGTACGCCGACAGCCAGGCCTTTGCAGAGCACGTAGCTCGCGAGGCCGGGCGCATCGTCTACGACGTCACCGAGCAACGCCCGACCACCGAGGCTGGCGATCTGATTTTCGGGGTCACGAGAATGAGCCCCGGCAAAATCGGTAACGAGTTTTTCATTACCCGTGGACACATCCATGCCAGGGCCGACCGCCCGGAAATTTATTACGGCCAAAGTGGCCGCGGCGTGATGCTGATGGAATCCCCGGACGGCGAAACCCGCACCGTGGAAATCAGCGCGCACACCATCTGCTATGTACCGCCGTACTGGATTCACCGCTCGGTGAACGTCGGCGACGACGACCTGGTGATGGTGTTCGTCTATCCCACGGACGCCGGCCAGGACTACGACATCATCGCCCGCTCGGGCGGCATGCGAACCCGCATCGTCGATGACGGCAAGGGTGGCTGGACGGAGGTGGAAAACACCGACTACCGGCCACGCAGCCAGGAACAGATCAGCCACATTTTCCAGCTCACTGCGGCCAGGTAATTACCCATGACCCATCCTTTTGAAGCCATCGCCCACCTGGGCGTCGTCCCGGTCATTGCAATCAACGATGCCAAGGACGCCATCGCCCTGGCCGACGCCCTACTCGAAGGCGGCCTGCCAGTGGCCGAGATCACCTTCCGCACCGCCGCCGCTGCCGAGGCAATGAGCCGCATCCGCGCCGAACGGCCCGAACTGATCGTCGGCGCCGGCACCTTGCTCGACAACGCGTCGGTCGCCGCCGCAAAGGAAAGTGGTGCGCGCTTCGGGCTTGCGCCGGGTTACGACCCGGTCATCGTCGACGCTTGCCAGGTGCATGACCTGCCCTTCGCACCGGGCGTGATGACACCCAGCGACCTGTCACTGGCGGTGCAGCGCGACCTGCGCATCGTCAAGTTCTTCCCGGCCGGCATCGCGGGTGGCCCGGACGCCTTGCGCGGTATCCATGCACCGTTTGCCCATCGCGACATTCGCTTTATCCCCACCGGCGGCATCACCCTGGAAACCCTGGGCGACTGGCTGAGCCTGCCGATGGTGCTGGCCATTGGCGGTACCTGGATCGCCCGTACCGAAGACATTCGCGACGGGCATTTCAAAGAGATCACCCGCAAGGCAAAAGCGGCAGTCGAAGCGGCTCAACGAGTACGGGAGCGCAGCGCGTGATCGCCATGACTGCTGCCCAGCAGCCGACGCTGTACTTCATCGGCGTTACCACCGGCCAAAGTTCGATCATGAAAGTGTTTCCCGCCTGGGCGCAGTTCCTTGGCCTGGCGTTCGCGCAGATCAAGGGCATCGACTTTCCGGTGCATGCCGCGCCCGCGGCTTACCGTGAGGCCGTGGAATTCATCAAGAACGATCCGCTGTCATTGGGCGCGCTGGTGACGACCCACAAGATCGACCTGTTCGACGCCTGCCAGGACCTGTTCGACGAGATTGATCCGCACGCTGCGCTGATGGGCGAAACCAGTTGCCTGTCCAAGCGTGACGGGCGCCTGGTCTGCCATGCCAAAGACCCGATTTCTTCAGGCCTGACCCTGGATGCGTTCCTGCCTCCACGGCACTTCGAAACCAGCGGCGCCGACGTGTTTGTGATGGGTGCAGGCGGTTCATGCATTGCCATGACCTGGCACTTGATGCAAGCCAGTCGTGGTCTGGACCGCCCATCACGAATCATTGTCGCCGACCGCGATGCCGCGCGCCTGGAAGAAATCGCCCGTCTGCACAGGCTGTTCAATCCGCAATTCGCGGTGCAGTACCGCCAGGTAGTAGACGCCAGCGATAACGATCAAATCCTCAGCGAACTTTCACCGGGCGCTGTGGTGATCAATGCCACCGGCCTGGGCAAGGACGCGCCGGGTTCGCCCCTGAGCGGCAAGGCTATATTCCCGCAGCGCGGCATCGTCTGGGAACTCAATTACCGCGGCGATTTGGTGTTCCTCGAACAGGCCCGCCACCAGCAAGAGGCCCGCCAGTTGCAGGTCGAGGACGGCTGGAATTACTTCATTCATGGCTGGACCCAGGTGATCGCCGAAGTCTTCGATATCGCCATCGCCCCGAGCGGCGAGCAGTTCGACGCGCTTTCGCAGATCGCGGCCCGCTTCTCCCAACGCTGAACGGTCTACACACCCAAGGACAACAATAATGAAACGTGTACTGGTCACCCCTCGCTCACTGACATCTGCGGGCCATCCCGCCCTCGACCATCTGCGCGCTGCCGGCTTTGACGTGCTGTATTGCACACCCGGCAAGCTGCCCGATGAACTGGAGCTGTCCAGCCTGCTGCCCGGTTGCGTCGGTTGGCTGGCAGGTGTCGAACCGGTTTCCGACAAGGTCATCGAAGCCGCACCGCAATTGCGGGCGATCAGTCGCAACGGCGTGGGCACCGACAATTTACCGCTGCAGATCATCCAGCAGCGCGGGATCAAGGTGTGCACCGCCGACGGCGCCAATGCATCAGGTGTGGCGGAATTGGCCATCGGCCTGATGTTCGCCAGCCTGCGGCATATCCACACCGCCAATACCGGCATCAAGGCCGGGCAATGGCCACGCAACCAGGGCACGGAAATTCGCGGGCAAACCGTTGGCATCATTGGTTGCGGCGCCATCGGTCGCGAAGTCGCGCGCCTGGCCTGTGCACTGGATTGTCATGTGATTGGTTTTGACCCGATGCAGCCGGACCTGGGCCTGCCCGCCGAGCGCTTCAAATGGGCGAGCATTGATGAACTGCTGGAACAGGCCACACTCATCAGCTTGCACTGCCCGCCGCCTCGCGATGGCAGCCCGCTGATTGGCGCCGCGCAACTGGCACGGATGGGTGACGGTACGATTCTGATCAACACGGCACGGGCCTCGCTGGTGGATGAAGTAGCGATCATCGCCGCCCTCGATAGCGGTCGGCTTACTGCCTACGCAACCGATGTGTTCAAGGAAGAACCGCCAAAGTCCCTGACCCTGGCCAGCCACCCCAAGGTCATCGCCACCAGCCACATCGGCGGCTTCACCACCCAGAGCGTCAACCGCGCCACGGAAATTGCCGTCGCCAACCTGCTGACCGCGCTGCGCGGCGAAGGCTGAGACCATGACCATTGCCTATCGCCGCACGGCATTCAACGCACCCTTGGCGCAGCACCTGCAAACGTCGTCCAGCGGCGTGTCGCTTTATTGGCTGGGGCAGGCAGGATTCATTATTCAGAGCGGTGGGCGACGGATCGTGATTGATCCCTATCTGTCGGACTACCTGGCGCAGAAGTACCAGGGACGTCCCCTCGCCCATCAGCGCATGGAAGCGGCGCCGATCAGCGTCGACGGGCTGGGCCGGGTCGACCTGGTGCTGTCCACCCACCACCACAGCGACCACATGGACCCGCTCACTCTGGCGCCGCTGGCGCAGACCAATCCCCAGGTGTCATTCGTGGTACCACGTGCCTCTCTGGACGAAGCGCGGCAACGCATCGGCGTCAACGATTCGCAGCTGCTGGACATTGAGGCCGGTGAACGCATCGAAGCATTGCCGGGCGTTTGGGTCAGTGCCGCGCGGGCCTGCCATGAAACCCTGGAGCGCGATGCGCAGGGCAACCATCGCTTTCTCGGTTATCTGATCGAGATCGATGGCGTGCGGATTTTCCATTCTGGCGACACCATCCCGTATCCGGGGCAAGTCGAGGAACTGCGTGCCCTGCAGGCCGACATTGCACTGCTGCCGGTCAACGGTCGCTGCGCCGAACTGAGTGCCCGTGGCGTGCCGGGAAACCTCGACCTGCAGGAGGCGGTCAAGCTTTGCCAAGATTGCGCGATACCGTTTATGATCGCCCACCACTACGGCCTATTTGCGTTTAACACGGCAGATCCAGAAACGATTGACGGCTGGATCCCCCAGGTGTTGCCCCTGAACCTGTTGCGAGCACAACTGCATACGCAATTCAATTTCACTCGATCGAGCGCATCTGCTCGCCCAAGGCTAACTTGATGGCACGCGAAAGCACGCTCGCCCGTGATCCCACACAGAACATTCTCGACGTGATCCGCACCCTGCGCGTGGAACTGCGCAAGTCTGATCGCAAGGTCGCCGATGTGGTGCTCGCCGAACCCCGACAGATCCTCACCGACACCGTCGCCGACGTCGCCCGCAAGGCGCTGGTCAGCCAGCCGACCGTGCTGCGCTTTTGCAATGCGATTGGTTGCTCGGGCTACCCGGACTTCAAATTGCGCCTGGCCCAAAGTTTGGCATTGGGCACGCCCGCTACGCATTCGGTGCTGCTCGACAGCGACACTGCCGATGAAGTCGTGGAAAAGATCTTCGACTACACCCTCACCAGCCTCGACTGGGCGCGCCATCACCTGGACAAGGAGCAACTGAGCAAAGCGATTGAACTGCTGGCCGATACCCAGCGCATCGAATTCTTCGGCTTTGGCGCCTCTGGCATCGTTGCACTGGATGGTGCGCAAAAGTTTCCACTGTTCGGCGTGCCGTGCGGTGCACAAACCGACGCACACCAGCAGATTATGGTCGCCTCGATGCTCAAGCCCGGCGATGTGGCGGTGCTGATCTCCAACACCGGCATGACCCTCTCCCTCGGCGACGTGGCCCGCGCCGCACATGAGAACGGCGCGAAAGTCATCGGGATTGTCGGCGCGCAAGAAGCACCGCTGCTGCGCTACTGCGACGTTTCGCTCGTGGTCGAGACCCTGGAAAACACCAGCCTGTACACCCCGACCATTTCACGCATTGCGGCACTGGTGGTCATAGACGTACTGTCCACCGCCGTGGCACTGCGCCGCAACGACGACCACCAACACCGCATCACCCAAATGAAACAACGACTGAACGAGATGCGCTTTAAATAACCTAAACAGTGCTCATCTCCCTATGCGGGTAGCGCCAGTAACAAACTGATTCAGTGCGCGTCCGAACTCAATATTTTTATTCGGGATTGGACGCACTGAATAGCGCTGAGCTTGAGTAATTCCTGCCGGAACGAAAAAGGGTGGACTGCCTACTGCCTGTAGTGAAGTGACACCGGATATGACAGATTGCCGAAGGGTGAAAATACCTGCGTGATCAGTCCGCAGGCTGCGCTTCCTGGCCATGTAACCCTAGGCCAGCGAGCACCGAGTCCATCTTCCTGTTACCAGCGAGGCCTGTCATGAGCACCACCACCGTCGATAACCGCCCTGTTTACCTGGCCGCCTGCCATTGCGGCACCGTGCGTTTCAGGCTACGCCTGACCGATGGCCTGAACACGGTACGCCGATGCAATTGTTCCTATTGCCGTATGCGCGGCTCGGTAGCGGTGTCGGCCAACCTGGCAGACATCGAGGTGCTGCAGGGCAAGGATGCGCTGACGCTCTACCAGTTCAACAAGAAAGAAGCGCGGCATTACTTCTGCTCGCGCTGTGGCATCTATACCTTTCACCAGCGCCGCTCTTCACCCCATCAGTACGGGGTGAACATTGCCTGTATCGAAAACATGAGCCCCTTTGATTTCGCAGAAGTGCCCGTGCTTGAAGGTCGTGCCCACCCAAACGACCGTGCGGACAAAGGCCCTTTGCTGGCCGGCTGGCTGCGCTATGAAGAGAACCGGCAAGTAACGGGCGATTGAGGGGCGCAGCCGATCACTTTAAACGGCGGGACATCAGGCATTGCTCTTTACCCCAGGCCTGGAAATGTTCCACTACTTCCCAGCCAAACCGGGCGTAGTAATCACTCTGGCTGTGAGTGTGCAGGTACAGGGTAGTGATCCCGGTGTCCCTTGCATGGTCGCAGATCCCTTCGATCAACTGCGCTGCGAGCCCGGTCCTGCGGGCCTCTGGCGCGACGAATACACACGCCAGCCACGGTCCAAGATCGGGCCGGTCGGCCAAGTCATTGCTGGCAAGCGCAGCGCCCCCCAGCAGCTGGTCGCCCTCCATGGCGACCAGGCACTTCCAGCGGCCGTCCTGCTGACCGGCAGAGAACTCCTGCTGCCAGCTTGCAAGAGACTGATGGGCATACTCGTAACTGAATTCCTGATGAATCCATTGCGCCATCTCGTTGCATTGGGCCATTTGCCGGTCGAGCCATTCAATGCGCACCATGTGAAACCCCCTTGATAGATTCATCCCGCAGGCAGTCAGCGGTAAATTTCTGCGGGACAGAATATGCCAAAGTCAGGGGGCTCGCCCGGGCTTAGCGCTGATACAGGGCGTTGACGTCGCCCTTGGCCCGGGTTTCGCGCAGGTACTCGTCCATCGAGTCGTCCAGCGCCTGCAACCAGCGGGTATGGTGCGGGACCGCCGCCGTACCGGTGATCACCGAACGATAGGACTTGTCGCGATAACCCATGATGTCGTGCTTCTTGTCGGTCTTCCACTTGAGGAATATCCGGTTGACGGCATCGATATCGAAGCTTGGATAGTCGGTCTGGTCGATCAGGTGCTTGATGTAGCTGCCCTGGAATTCGTACATCGAGGCCGTGGACTCCAGGCTTTCTTCCCGGGCACGCCAGCGGGCACTGTCGGCCTTCATGGCCGCCTGCTCAGGCAGGGTAATACGCCCCAGCATGTAGTCACGGGCAAACCAGGCCTGGGCGTCGAACAGGTTGAAGCTGTACCAGAGGTCCTGCATGCCGAGGTAGATCAATTGCGGGTTGTCTTCCCATATCACCCCTTGATAGAGCTCTGCGGGCCACAGCCGGTTGGCCGTCTGCAGGGTCAGTTCCTCGGACAGGAAGGGAAAGTGGTGCTTGTAGCCGGTGCACAGAATGATTGCGTCCACCCGCTTGCTCGATCCGTCGACAAAGTACGCCATGTCGCCGTCCACCTTGCTCAATTGCGGGCGTTCCTCCCAGTTTTTGGGCCACTTATAGCCCATCGGCTGGGTGCGGTAGGCACTGGTGATCGAGCGCGCACCGTACTTGTAGCACTGCGAGCCGATGTCTTCAGCCGAGTAGCTGCTGCCCACAATCAACAGGTCCTTGCCCTTGAGCTCGGTGGCTTCGCGGAAGTCGTGAGCGTGCATGATTCGCCCCGAGAAGCGCTCGAAACCCTCGAAGGCAGGTACATTCGGCGTGGAGAAATGGCCGCTGGCCACGACCACAAAATCGAAGGTCTCAGTCACGTTCTGCTGGCGGCTGTAGTCGTGGGATGTGACGGTAAATTCCCGGGTGGCCTGATCGAAACTGACGTGCTTGACCGCCGTATTGAAGCGGATGTAATCACGCACACCGGCCTTGTTTACCCGACCCTGGATGTAATCCCAAAGCACTTCACGGGGTGGATAAGAAGAGATCGGGCGGCCGAAATGCTCATCGAAGCTGTAGTCGGAAAACTCCAGGCATTCCTTCGGACCGTTGGACCACAGGTAGCGGTACATGCTGCCGTGGACCGGCTCGCCGTGCTCATCAAGGCCGGTGCGCCAGGTGTAGTTCCACATCCCGCCCCAGTCGGCCTGCTTCTCGAAGCAAACCACATGCGGCATGGGTGCACCTTTGGCATGTGCGGATTGAAAGGCGCGCAGTTGCGCCAGGCCACTAGGGCCGGCACCGATAATAGCGACACGAATAGACATTGAATTCCCTCGACAGATAAACGCAGAAAAAACACACCCGACCCGCACGGCTATAGCCGCAGGCAACGGGAGAAAGAGTTCAGGCGTCAAGCTGCAGGTGGAGGGAACGAACGCTTGCGTTTAAAGGCCACCAGCACGTCGTGTGGCAGAATTGGCTGGTATTGATAGCGTCTGGAGAGCTGTGCATTGGCACAAGGAAAAGCGGTAAACGCAGAGGATTTCAGGTTGGGCCCATGTCCATCACTGCGATGCGCAGGACGGGGGGCTGAAAAGCGAAAGATACGTGTGTTCTCGTGCATGGGGGCTGATCCAGCCTCTTTTAGTTATGAATGCCTTTTAGCTATAAGGGATAAAAACCCTGATTGCAAGGATAAAACCCGGACGGTCCGCAAGGGTAAGCGCCGGCCCGGGCTTGATCCGTTTATGTGGGCAGCGCCTGGAAGCGGCTGCCCGTCAGGTCAATAAAGCGTCGAGCGACGGCTGATGACCGATCAGGTGCCCGCGTCGAAATCACTTGCCTCATGACGCTCGGGCAACTGCTGCGAAGGCTCGCCCCAGGTACAGTTGACCCGGCGTCCACGCTGGACCGCAGGCCGCGCTTCAATAGCATCGGCCCAGCGCATCACATGCCGATAGTCCTGCACCGAGAGGAACTGCGCGGCTTCATACAACCGGCCTTTGAGCAGGCCGCCGTACCAGGGCCAGATCGCCATGTCGGCGATGGTGTATTGATCCCCCGCGACGTATTCGTTCACTGCCAGCTGCTTGTCCAGCACGTCCAGCTGACGTTTGACCTCCATGGCAAAGCGGTCGATGGCGTACTCGATCTTCACCGGCGCGTAAGCATAGAAATGGCCAAAACCGCCTCCCAGATAAGGCGCACTGCCCATCTGCCAGAACAGCCAGGAAAGGCACTCGGCACGGGCCGCCGGCTCGGTTGGCACAAACGCCCGGAACTTTTCGGCGAGGTACAGCAAGATCGCGCCTGACTCGAAGATGCGCACGGGTTTTGCCCCGCTGTGATCCATCAGCGCCGGAATCTTGGAGTTCGGGTTTACTGCGACGAAGCCGCTGCCAAACTGATCGCCGTCACCGATCTTGATCAGCCAGGCGTCGTACTCCGCCCCTTGATGACCGAGGGCCAGCAGCTCTTCCAGTAAAATGGTGACCTTCTGGCCGTTGGGCGTTGCCAGGGAATACAACTGCAGCGGATGCCGCCCCACCGGCAGCTCCTTGTCATGGGTAGCGCCGGCCACCGGCCGGTTGATACTGGCGAATGCCCCGCCGTTTTCCCTGTTCCAGGTCCAGACCTTGGGTGGTACGTAATCAGTCATGCTTGATACTCCCGGGGTTCAATTGCGCGGTTCACCAACCTATATGGATTGCACTGGCGCCGTGCAGTTCAGGATGGGCGAACAACTCGAAGATACGCTTGCCGGGCGCCAGTAGCGGCGATTTTTTTATTACTCCGCTGCCCGGCAGAATCAACCTCAGGCCCGGCGAAAAAACCTGCACGCTGAATGGACAAGGCCATGCAGCATCGTGCTCAACAGGACTCACGCTCAACCTGAGGGCATTCAACCCGGTGAATCACCGACTCGTTGCTGCCTTCAATCACATACTGGGCGGCCCGGCGCCCCATCTCGTAATAGGGCAATTGCACCGTACTCAGCGGCGGATAGAACAACTCGGCAACACCGATCATGTTGTCGTAACCCAGCACCGCCACATCCTGCGGAATACGCAAACCCCGGCTGAGCAAGTACTGATAAGCGACCAAAGCAATGCGGTCGTTGCCGCACACCAGCAGGTCGAAAGGCGGTTTGGCGTTTACCCCCTGCAATTGCTGCTCCAGCACTGCAATCGTTTCCTGGTAGGCGTCATCGGTCGACAGGCTGAATTGAGCAACGTCATCGCCAGACATGCCAGCCTCTGTCAGGGCACGTCGCAATCCCAGCTGGCGCGGCTCCCAGGCCAGGCTGGCGTGCGGCAGGTTGATGCACAGCGGTTTGCGGTAACCGCGTTTGAGCGCCTGGCGCACGGCTTGATACTGACCGTCTGCATCATCGGGTATGTAACAGGCCACGCCGGGTTCTGAACTGATGCAATTGCTCAGCACCAGCGGCAGGCTGCGCAGTACCGCAGGAATCTCGACGGTGCGTAACTGCATGGCGCTGAAGATGATCCCGTCGGGTTGATGGGCCAGCATCAGGTCGATGGCCTGCTGGCTCGGCGGTGTTTCAAACACGTTGAGGATGAAAACGTTCCAGCCGTTTTCACGGGCGGTGCGCTCCATGGACAGGAGCATTTCCACGGCGAAGGGAGTGGTCGCGGTATCCAGTGCGAAGACGCCGATGGTCTTGCCGCTGGAATGACCGCCACGGATCTTGCGGGCAGAAAGGCTGGGAACGTAGCCCAGAGTCTCGATTGCCTGACGAACTTTGGTCAGGGTTTCCTGATTGAGTTTTTCCGGGGTATTGAGCGCCCTGGACACTGTCATGAAGGAAACCCCCGCCAGCCGTGCGACATCTTTAACTGAAGCCATTCGCGGGTGCCATTGCTTATGAGGCCGGGCATCATGTCATGTCTGGCAAAAGCATGACAACACGCTGCCGGCAGCAGCAGCCACGAACGGCCCGTCAGGCGGTTCAGAGTTGCAGGTCGGCCAGTTCCCAGGCCTGGGCGTTACCCAGTACCCCTGCCCCGTTGACCGCAAAAGCACGGACCGCCAGGCTGTCCGGCCCGGGATAAATCCGGCTGCTCAAGCTGTAGGCGCCGTCATCGACGAACACCTCGATCGAGGACCGGTCGAGAAAAATCCGCAATGCAATCCGCGTCTGCGACAGGCTCACCGCAATGCTGCGAACACCGCTCACTCCCGCTCCCGAGTGTTGCCGGTCGAGCACCAGGCGCCGGGCCATGGCGTCGAAATACAGCAAGGTCTGCTCCCGCCCGTCCTCGCTGCAGCGCAACGCCAGACCAAAGCGCTCTGCGTTGCTGGCGGCCAGATCCAGTTCCAGCTCAATCTCCAGCAACGCCCCCCGAAGCTGGAGGGTGTGGCTGCAGGATTCGACCGCGCCGACCTGCAGCGCCCAATGTTCGCGCCTTAGCGCTTGGAGCTCGCGGGCCGGACGCATACGCAACCGTTCGCCATGACGGCTCAACTCCCGAGGCAACGACAGCGCGCCGCACCAGTGATGCGCCTGACTCGGCATCGGGCTGTCCCACATATCCATCCACGCCCACAGCAGGCGGCGCCCGTCCGGCGCCAGCAGGGTCTGCGCAGCATAGAAATCGTGACCGTGATCGAGTTCGTAGAGCTTCCCGCATTCACTGAAACGCCCCCTGTCGTCCAGCTGGCCCATTCGATAGCTGTTCTGGAATTTGTTCCAGTTGTCATAGCCACTGGGTTTGAGCCCCTGGGGCGAATAGAGAAATACGTCGCAGCCATCGAGCTCGAATAGGTCCGGACATTCCCACATGTAGCCATCGGCCTCGCGCTGACCTTGCAAGGCGCAGCCCAGGTAGTCCCAGTGATACAGGTCATCTGAACGATAGAGCAGCAGCTGCGGGTCGTCGCCGTGACGAGCCCCCAGCGCCATCCACCACTGCCCTTCGCGCATCCACACCTTGGGGTCGCGAAAATGCAGGGTCTGCGGGTCCGGCGCGGCCTCGATAACCGGCCCGTGCTTGCTGAACGACAGGCCATCGGTGCTGCTGGCCAGGCACTGGACCTGGTGAATATTGCTGTCATCGCCCGGCGCACCCAACCAGGTGTGCCCGGTATAGATCAGATAAAGCCTGTCGTGCGCGACCACCGCCGAGCCTGAAAAACAGCCGTCACGGTCATAGCTGTCACCCGGCGCCAGTGCGATGGGCAGATGTTCCCAATGCACCAGGTCGCTGCTCTTGGCGTGCCCCCAGTGCATCGGCCCCCAGTGCACCGAATACGGATGATGCTGGTAAAACACGTGGTATTCACCGCGAAAAAAGACCAGCCCGTTGGGGTCGTTCATCCATCCCGCAGGCGGCGCCAGATGATAGCCGGGGCGATAGTCGTTACCCCGTGCGGGGAGTGTTTTTTCGATGGCACGATTCGCTTCGTCCAGCAGTACAGCATGCATGGCTTGATCCTTTCTAGGGTTCGTAACGGGTGACGGACTGAGCAATGGCAGGCAGCTCCAGCGCTTCGGCAACCGTGTTTTTAGAGGGATTGCGCGCAGGGTCCTTGCGCAACAGGTTCCATGACAGCAACAGGCAGGCGCCCACCAGGCCAGCCATTAGCACGTAAACGCTGGAGAAGCCGAAATGGTCGTAGCCGTAGCCCACCAGCGGCGAGAGCAGCATAGCGGTCAATTGTTGGGCGAACTGAAATCCCACCAGATAAATAGAGGCGGACAGCCGGGAGTCGAAGTTGAGCGAAATGTATTTGAATACCGAAACCAGCAGGATGGGCACTTCCAGGGCATGCAGCATTTTGCAGGCCGCGATGGTCCAGGCTTCAGTGGCCAGCCCGGAGCAGAGAATCCGCACGAACATGATGCTGCCGGCCAGGATCAGCCCGTTTTTGGCGCCCGTGCGGCTGACCACCCAGGGGGCGAACAGCATCAGAATTGCCTCGACCAGAACCTGGGATGAATTCAGGTAGCCATAGGCTCGTGTGCCCTGCTCCGGGGTCGAAAAAAACGAAGAGAAATACACCGGAAACTGCTGCTCGTAAATCATGTAGATCCCGCACACCCCGGTCAGGTAGATGCTGAATGCCCAGAAACGCGGGAGTGCCAGCAACTTCCACAGATCGTGCATGCGCACGGGGATGGCAGCAGCTCCTGACTGCATCTGCGGCTGGCTGAAGCGGCTCAGATCGAGCCGGTACAAGATCAGCAGGAATACGCCACCGGCAGCGCTGCTCATATAAAACGCGATGTCCGGATCAATGTTGAATACCACGCCGACGATCCCCGTCGCACTGGCCCAACCCAGCGAACCCCACATTCTGGTGATGCCGAATTCGAAGCCTGCGTGACGCGAAAGCCGCTCCGTGTAGGACTCGATCACGCCCACGCCCGCCAGCATCGCCAACGCCAGGAAAGCCGCGCCGACCACGGCCCCCAACACCACGTTTTGCGCCAGCAGGTTGGCATATACATAAATCGCAAACGGAGCAGCGGCACAGAGCAGGAGGCCAATCCACACCAGAAGTTTTCTCGACAGGCCGAGGCGATCCTGAAGAGCACCGTAGAACGGCTGAATCAGCAGAGCGGCAATGGCGTTGGCGGCGAAAACAAACCCGGTTTCGGTGCCATTGAGGCCAATGACCCGGTGCAGCCAGATAGAGAACAGCGAGTAGCTGGAAGACCACGAGAAGAAGAAGAAAAACAACAAACCACTGATAAGCCAGTACTCACGTTTGGCTGTAATTTGCATGTGACGCCCCTCTTGTTTTTATTTAAGTTAACGTTAACATTGCAACATATTACGAGGCCTCGACCGGTTTGCTGTCAAGTGGTACGCCATGCAAAAGGCGCAAATCCCTTGCTGCGGGGTCCGGCAAAAAAATGCAGCCCGGCCAACGCCCGGCGACTGCTCAAAAGCGTTTGCGGTACCCGAATACAACAAAAAAAAGGGTGATTTATGCGTTCTGCGGTTTACCGGCCTTGGGCCGGCATTTCATTGCTGATGGTCTCCACGCAACTGTTGGCCGGGGCGGCGCAAAGCATCGAGGAGCGTCTGCTCAGACTTGAAGCCAGGACCTCCTCCGCCGAAGCCCGGGCCTCGGTGGCCGAAGCCGATGCAGCGAAATTGCGCCAGCAGGTCGAACGCCTCAACCGGCAAATTATCGCCAGCCCGCAGACCCCAGTGCAAAGCGCCCTCGACCAGCGAGTCGCGCGCATAGAAGCCAACCAACAAGCCCTTGCAAGCTCTCCTGCAGCGAAGGCCACGCCAGCCACCACAAATGGACAGCTAAGCGATGGCTTCAGCTTCGGCGGCTATGCCCGTTCGGGATTCATGAGCAACGGATCGGGTGCCGGCCACGGCGGCCCGTACCTGACCCCCGCAGGCTCTGTAGGTGGCGCGGTGGGTCGCCTGGGCAATGAAGTCGATACCTACGTCGAAGCCAAATTCACCCAACAAAACCAGACCGACAACGGAACACGCGCCAAGTACACGCTGATGCTCGCCGACGGCCTGGAGACCCCCAACGACTGGACCGCCGCACAAAGCTCGCTGAATGTGCGCCAGGCCTACGCCGAACTTGGCCACCTGGCGTCCTTTGAGGACAGTCCCATGTTGCGCGATGCCAGCCTGTGGGCGGGCAAGCGCTTTGATCGGGACAATGCCGATATCCACTGGATGGACCGGGGAATCGTGTTCCTGGCCGGAACCGGCGGCGGTATCTACGACGTAAAACCGGGCGAAGACTGGCGCCTCAATGCATCGCTGATGAGCCGTTCCTACGGTGACTTCGGCACTGAGGAAAACAAGGACATCCGCAGCTATGTCGCCACCCTCAATCAATTTTTCGACGAGGGCCGCTGGCAGGTCATGCTCAATGGCATTTCCTCGGCCCAAAACGATGCCCGCCTGGACGAGCGGCACCGACAAGAACAAGCCAGGGACAGCCGGGTAAACAAGTCCGGATTCAGCCCCGCCTTGAGTGGCGCCCACGGCATGCTGGCCTACCACCAACCCGACTTTTTTGGCCAGGAAGGCTACTTCAAGGCCGCGCTGCTGTATGGCCAGGGGCTGGGGGCGGAGGTCAATAGCATCGGTGCCGACGGCGACTTGCTGGACCAGGCCCGCACAGTGCGTCTGGCGCTCTATGGCCATACCCGGTTGAGTCAGGACTGGCGCATCGCACCGGCCCTGATTGCCGAGCAGAGCAAGGACCGTTACGTACCCGGCGACGACTATCGCTACATGACACTCAACGTACGCCTGGCCAACGAACTGAGCAGTAACTTCGAAATGCAATATGAGCTGAGCTGGCAGACCATGGATCTGGATGCACTGGGCTACGATGGCCGCCAGTCAGCCAATGGCGACTATTGGAAATTCACCTTCGGCCCGACCTTCAAGGCCCGGACCGGTGACTTTTTCATCCGCCCGGAACTGCGTTTGTTCGCCACTTACATGAACTGGTCCAGGGACCTGGACAGCTTCAGCGCAACAGACGATTTTGGGCAAAAGGGTTTCAAGTCCGGTGGCAACTGGCAGTTGGGTGTACAGATGGAGACCTGGTTTTAAGAATGCCGAAGCCACAACAGGCAAAACGTTTTACCCCATGGCCGAGGGGATCCACCCGCTACGCATCTAGCTCGACGTAGCTCGACTCCCCTCCTCCCGTTGCCCCCGACAGCCAGCCCCAGACAAAACTCAAAGTAGTACGCCCTGCGTGATCAATGCCTACTGTGCCACGAGACCAGCCAGCAAGAATCTCACCGTCCGTAGTCAAGCAATGATAAAGAAGCTCAAGGGTGTCAGCGCCTGTCACACGCCCCACCTGATGCCCCATGCGGATGCGGCCGCCCTGATAAGTCCCCCAAACGGCATCACCCTCGACCTGGTAATGAAATACGGTGCCGGCGCCGGATAACCCGTGGGTGTTGCCCGCTACCGTGAATCGGCGATCGTTCAAACGCTCGCTGATTTGAGAACAAGGGGTTTGCATAAATGCTGGGTCCTTTGGTCAAGATATTCCATTGCGGCTTTCGCCAGATCTTAAGTTTTTTTACGACTGAGCTACACGAGGCAAGCTCCGGGATCAGCCGTTGAGTTTTTGTTCTTTCACATTTATAGCGATCAACGCTTGCCTGGCAGCGGCGACAACAATGCCCCATTGGGGCAGCGCGATTACCGCCGCGTCGTCCCCGATGTTTTGAGGTGTAGCCTGGCAAAAAGCATCGATGGCGGCGCTGACTTTTTGCACAAGATCGCTCTGCAGCGGGGTGAAGCCCTGAGCAATGAAATGGTCCTTTGCCACAGAAACCGGCACCCAGTCTGCCCATGAATTGATTAACTCATTCATGCCCAAACGCGGGGGCTCGTTCTCACATTCAATCAGCCACTCGAGCAGCTCGACGGTACGATTTCGTATGCGTTGAGAGACGACCTGAGTATTCATATTTTTCATGCCTCCTTGATGGGCAGGCAGCCCCCTTCAAGCCCAGGGTTCATTGCCAGCCTTGATTTGTGAAAAGACATGAATGCTCCTTGCCAGCGTTGTGCGGTTGTTGGATTGACCAGCTATCTGTCTACAGCCCGCTTCGGGTCGGATAAGCGATGCGGTAACAACGGTACAGATTGATTTTCCTTGGCCTGAAGCTCCGTATATGGCCGATCAGAACTGCGGCGGCGATCATGTTCAGATGAGACGCCAGAAAAGTTCGCGATTGAATTGAAATTGCAGAATATCTGTCGTGGCATTGATAAGTAATGCGCATCAATCGATAGAAACATAGCACTTATCGTTTCAAAGTGTGTCAAGCAAACTCCGCAACCATAAAGCGCTGAAAAGCACATTAACAAGATTGCTGGAGAATAATTATGCAAGGCTCACCCCATCTGCGGGCGACGTCCGCCAAGTCCAAAGCCGGTGCCGTATTTCGCGTCACTTCAGGTAACTTCCTCGAACAGTTCGACTTCTTCCTCTTCGGTTTTTACGCCACTCAGATCGCAGGCACGTTTTTCCCGGCTTCAAGCGAATTCGCTTCATTGATGATGACCTTCGCCGTGTTCGGTGCCGGTTTCCTGATGCGCCCGTTAGGAGCCGTCATTCTGGGTGCCTACATCGATGACGTCGGCCGCCGCAAAGGCCTGATCATCACCTTGTCTATTATGGCCAGTGGCACCTTGCTGATTGTGCTGGTGCCCGGGTACGCAAGCATTGGCCTGTGGGCTCCGGCGCTGGTGCTTTTAGGGAGATTGCTGCAAGGCTTCTCGGCCGGTGCCGAACTGGGCGGTGTCTCGGTTTATCTGGCAGAAATGGCCACACCCGGTCGAAAGGGTTTCTATACCAGTTGGCAATCAGGCAGTCAGCAGGTTGCAATCGTAGTCGCTGCTGCGTTGGGTTATGCCCTGAACCAGTGGATGGCGCCGAGCGCAGTCGCCGATTGGGGCTGGCGCATTCCGTTCGCTATAGGCTGCATGATCATTCCATTCATTTTCATACTGCGTCGCAGCCTGCAAGAAACCGAAGAGTTCGCAACCCGCACCCATCGCCCGACCATGAAACAAGTGATAGCCACGCTATTGCAGAACTGGGGTGTTGTTGTTGCTGGCATGTTAATGGTGGCTATGACGACCACGACGTTCTATCTGATCACCGTCTATGCGCCAACCTTCGGCAAGTCCGTACTCAACCTGAGTACCGCAGATGCACTGCTGGTGACCTTGCTGGTGGGGGTTTCGAACTTTGTCTGGCTGCCGATCGGCGGGGTGTTAAGCGACCATTTCGGGCGCAAACCACTGCTGTTGGCAATGACCCTGCTGACCATTGTCTCTGCACATCCAGCCCTGTCGTTCCTGGCCCAGGCGCCGAGCTTCAGCCACATGCTGCAAGTGTTGTTGTGGTTCTCTTTCCTGTACGGCTTGTACAACGGCGCAATGATTCCGGCGCTGACCGAAATCATGCCGGTAGAAGTGCGCGTCGCCGGTTTTTCTCTGGCCTACAGCCTGGCCACGGCGGTGTTCGGCGGGTTCACGCCTGCTGTGTCGACCTGGCTGATTCACCTCACCGGCGACAAGGCGGCACCGGCGTACTGGATGACCTTCGCTGCCGTCTGCGCGCTCTGCGCCACACTGGTGCTGTACCGCAACATTTCAGCCCGCCTGCAACCGGCTATGTGATCGAGGGTCCCGAAGATGAATACATTATTCAAGCAACTGGCTGCGCTTTGCGTTGCCTGCCTTACCCTCAACGCCGTTGCCCAGGCAGAGGAACTCAAGGTCATGACCTCCGGAGGCTTCACCGCGGCCTATAAACTGCTGGGCCCGCAATACGCTGCATCCAGCGGTGACACCCTGGAGACGATTCTTGGCCCGTCGATGGGCAAGGCCCCCGAGGCAATTCCCAATCGCCTGGCGCGGGGCGAGCATGCCGACGTGGTGATAATGGTCGGCTATGCGCTGGATGAGTTGATAAAGCAAGGCAAGGTCGATCCGGCCTCCCGGGTGGAACTGGCTGATTCGCGGATCGGCATGGTGGTCAAACAGGGTGCCGACAAGCCGCTGATCGATACTGATGCACAGCTCAGGGACGTCTTGCTCAAGGCAACGTCAGTAGCCTATTCCGACAGTGCCAGCGGCGTGTATATCCAGAACAAGCTGTTCAAGAAACTGGGTATCGAGCAACAGGTTGGGCCCAAAGGCAAAATGATCGAACGCACTCCGGTGGCCTCGGCAGTTGCCAGGGGCGACTACCAAGTGGGCTTTCAGCAAGTGGCGGAGTTGTTGCCAGTACCCGGGGTGATCTTCGTTGGAAAAATTCCGGAAAGCGTCCAGTCGGTGACACGTTTCGCTGCCGGGATTGCGAGCAACGCCCAACACCCGCAACAGGCCAGAGCGCTGCTCAATTATCTGTCTTCGGCCAAGGTCCAGGCCCAGGTGCAGTCCACAGGTCTGGATTCAGTTCCCCACTGAGCGCATCGGCATCTCTCGGATTAACTGTTCCAGTTCAATGGCCGCAGGCGTCAATGTCCGCCCGCGGCGCTTAATTAGCCCGACATTGCGCATTACTTGCGGCTCTACCAGCGGCACACCGACCAAAACAGGATGAGTCGGTCCGGGCATGGCAATCGATGGTACTGCTGCCACACCCAGCCCGGCCTCGACCAGTCCGATCATAGTGGTGACATGACGTGTCTCGCAGATGCTCGGCTTTTTCGGGTGCAGACGCATCAGTGCCTGGTCCAGCATCAACCGGTTGCCAGAGGTCTTGTCCAAGGTTATGTAGTCATGCTCGTACATATCTTCCCAGCTCACGCAGTCGCGAGCCGCAAGAGGATGATCCCGTCGACAGGCCACCACGTAACGTTCTTGCAGCAACAACTCGAAATCGACTTCCGGTGCCAGGGTGCCGCTGAAACTCACGCCAAAATCCGCCTCGCCGAGGGCAACCGCACTATTAACCTCGTTGGCGCTGGCATCCAGCAGTTTGACTTTGATCTTCGGGTACAGCCGGTGAAAGGCGCTGATTACTTGCGGCATGAAGTAATAGGCAGCTGATGGAACACAGGCGATGGTCACGCTGGCCATGCGCGTGGAGGCGACTTCGCTGATGCTCATCAGGGCTATATCCAGATCATCGAGCATCCGTTCCACTTGCGGCAGGAAAGCCAGACCCACCGTGGTCAGGCTTACTTTGCGCGTCGTACGTTCGAACAGTCTGACGTTGAGCGCTGACTCAAGTTTTTCGATACGCCGGCTCAGAGCCGGCTGACTGATACGGATCGCGTCGGCGGCTTTGCGAAAACTGCCTTTTTCGACGACAGCACGAAAAGCCTGAAGATCATTGAGGTCGAAGTTGATGCTCATGGGTGTCACGGGCCAATTGATACGGGGAGTGCATCAATACCATGATCTGTTTTCAAATGCCTCCTGAGCGATCATCGGTGCATTGGAAGGGGCATGATCGAGAGTCTGTCTGGCCGATTGCTACCAGTCACGAAAGGCTGCAATCGGCCAAAAGCGGCCGTTATCACCATGGTCGCCTCCATGGCAACAGCGGCATTTAGAGTTGCTTACGAAATAGTGGATCCGAATTTTCAGACTTGGCAAAGGGTAACGCTACCCTTGACCTACTCCGGGAGGGCACTTACGATCCGCACGTCGAAAAATTATTGGACGGTGTGGTTATTCCGTCCCTCGTAACCCACGAGAAAGTCTGACTTCAGAACCCACGGCATCTCCCTAGTAAACTTGGGGCGATGCTGTGGGTGGTGATATTTGCTGCCCATGCTCACCCCGTTCTAATTAAAGGAACAATTGCATGCATAGCAAGAAAGTAATAATCACCGCCCAAGTTTTCATCTCCGGGATGATGGCCTTTCTAATGACCGGATTTTTCGCCATGCTTCATCTCGGTCTAACGAGCGCAATGGTTGACGCTTGGATCAGCTCGTTAGTGATTGCCTGGCCCGTAGCTTTCAGCTTTTCCATGGTTGTGTCGCCGATAGCGTTCATGTTGGCCGGTCGACTGGTAGGCAACCGTGCTCCAGCAGCAGTTAAATGAGTTGCGCCTAGTTTTATAAGCGCAACCTACATTCCCAATGAGTATCTCAATATAGTTTTGAGAGCGAATGCCGGCAGGCGCCGCTGTTTCTTCAAAAGATGCAAGATTGGCTGGCACGACCACTCAAATGCCACTGGCCAATCCTCTTGCAGCAATCGATCTTGAGTCTAGCGTGGGGGGCGGCAGAGTCAGGCCCAGGCACGCGTGCTCGCGCGCCGACTGACGACATGATTTTGCCTACCCCCTCTAAGAGCGGGCAGACGTTTCAACTGGAGATAGGCTCGGTGGAAACTCTGGTCTCTTTGCAAAGCGCTTTGCCAAGACGGCACAGACCATAAGTTGAATCTGATGAAACAGCATCAGCGGAAGAATGAGCACACCGATGCTGCTGCCGGCGAACAGAACCTGTGCCATAGGAACCCCGGTGGCCAGGCTTTTCTTCGAGCCGCAGAAGAGGATGGTAATACGGTCTTCCAGGTTGAAGCCCAGCCATTTGGCCAGAAGATAAGTGCACAGCAGGGCTAGAGCCAGGAGCAGGCTGCAGCCGAACAATACGCCCAGCAGTTTCGGGGCCGGAACCTGCTGCCAGATACCACCGATCACCGCGGAGCTGAACGCTGTGTAGACGACCAGAAGGATACTTCCCTGGTCGACGTTCTTCAGCCAACTCTTGTTACGGTTCACCCAGTCACCGATCCAGTGGCGAGCAACCTGACCTGCAATGAAGGGCAGCAGCAGCTGGATGCTGATTTTGCGGATGGCTTCGATCGTTGAACCCCCGTCTCCGTGTACGCCCATCAGCAGGGCGACCAGTACCGGCGTGATAAATATGCCCACCAGGCTGGAGGCAGCGGCACTGCATATCGCCGCCGGGATGTTGCCCCGGGCCATGGAGGTGAAGGCAATGGCCGATTGCACCGTGGCGGGCAGGACACAGAGGTACAGGAAGCCTGCATAGAGTTCAGCGCCTGCCATCGGCACCAGTAGCGGTTTGAGGGCCAGTCCAAGCAGCGGGAACAGGCCAAAGGTACAGATGAATACAAGCAGGTGCAGGCGCCAGTGGCCAGCACCTGCAATCACAGCGTTGCGAGACAGTTTGGCGCCGTGCAAGAAAAACAGCAGAGAGATGGCAATGTTGGTGATCCAGTTGAAGGCAACTGCCACCTGTCCCTGTGCGGGTAACAAAGTGGCGGTAGCGACGACGGCGATCAGCGTCAGGGTAAAGTTGTCCGGGAGCAAGCGGGAGCGGGCCATGGTGTTTATCCAATAGTTGTCATTGAAGCTCGGGCCACTTTAACCCTGGCTATGAATGCCGACTAACGCGACAGGGGCAAAAAATGTCTGCAAACGGACAAATTCAAAGGCGCTAGCGTCAGCCCTCCAAATGCAACCATTGCCCTTCCCCCTGCTCGCCCTTGACTGCGGTTACAACTCCCCTTCTGCCTTCATAGCAGCATTGCAGCAGCACTTCAGCGTGACGCCAGGGAATTTCTTTCAAGCGTAAGCTGAAACAATCGTTTCGGCAGATGATCCCAAAACACCATTGCGCCATGCTTCAGTCGCGGGCTTTCGCTAACAGTTGTCAATAACCGGCAGCAGCTCCATTGCCTCTCGGGTCAAATGCACCTTCAAATGATCCATTAACGCGCCGAACCGCTGCTCCCGCGTGGCCCATGGTTTCGGAAAAAGGGTTCAATACCTCTACTTCGTGCCCTCGACTCTTGAGCTCATTCAAAACTTCATCGTTAAAACGCGACTCCATTTTCAAGGTGTCGGAACTTTCACCCCAGGTACGCCCCAGCAACCAGCGCGGTGCCGTCACGGCTTGCTGTAACGGCTGACCAAATACGGCATAGCGACTGAACACAGCAGCTTGCGTCTGCGGTTGCCCATCACCGCCCATGGTGCTGCCATCCTTCAGGCGTGCCGCAGCAGGATTGAGGGTATGGAAAGGCTTCTTTCCGGGTTTCAGGGTCAAAAGGTGCTGCGGATCCAGGCTGAATGAAGCCCCCCTGTTCTGCCAGTTCAGCCCCGATTCCGGCAGCACGATGCCGCTGCCGAATTCGTGATAAATACTCTGGATGAACGATACGGCTAGCCCGTCGTTATCGATCACACCCATCCAGACCGTGTCGCCGGGGCCTTTGCCTTCGCCCCAAGGCGCGGCTTTCTGAGGGTTGATTTGTGCCGCAAGGGCTTGCAAGTAGGCTGGATCGAGGCAGCTTTGCGGGTCAATCGTCATATGCTCAGGATCGGTAATATGGGCGTCGCGTACAGCAAAGGCCAATTTGGTCGCTTCGACCAGGGTATGGACATGATCAGCCCCGTCCGCAGAGTAATGACCAAGACCGGCATGGTCGGCAATGCCCAGGATCAGTTGCGATACCAGCCCCTGGCTGGGCGGTGTCAGGTTGTAGACGGTGCCAGCGCTGTGCTCCAACTCCAGAGGGCGCACGCGCTTGGCTCGGTAGTTGGCCAAATCCTCACGGGTGACCGGTGCGCCCAGCGCGCTCAGGTCTTTGGCTATAGAGTCGGCCAATGCACCCCGGTAGAAGCTAGCACTGGGTTATCGCTGGTCAGCAGCCAAAGGGTCATGGCGATACCTTCGAAGAAAAACGCGAAGGCCATGGTGTTCTCGCGGCCGTAGCGGTCGGAGATCCAGCCAAACAACGGCCGTGTCAGACCATTGCATATCCGGTCAATGGTCAGGGCCAGTGGCAAGGCAGCCATACCCATCACCATCACGGAGGTCATCCCAAAGTCCTCGGCAAAACTGGCCATTTGCGAAGTGACCATCAGGCCTGACGTCGACATCATGGTGAACATGGCAAACATCAGCCAGAACACAGGTGTCTTGAGCACTTCTCGCGGTGGCACATCGACTACGATTTGTTTCGTTTTTGGCAGCAGATCATCACTCTGCGATGTCGGGGGTTGGCGCAGAAAGCGCGATGCCACCAGCCCCACAAGCCCTAGCGCCAGGCCGAAGGTCAGCATTGTGGTTTGCATACCTGCACTTTTTAGACTGTTGCTGATAGGAAAGGTGGTGATCATGGCGCCCATGCCATACCCGGCAGCAACAGCCCCGGCGGCAAGCCCGCGGCGATCCGGGAACCAGCGCACCATCAGGCCGATGATGCCGACATAAACGATTCCGGTACCCAGGCCCCCTACCACTCCATAGCTCAGGTAAAGCATGCTCAGCGACGAGGCCTGGCTGGCCAGAATCCAACTGAGGCCCGACAGCGCACAACCCAGACCCACGAGTGTACGAATACCAAAACGATCGACCAGATACCCCTGCACTGGCGAAAAGAAAGTCTGCAGGATAATCAACAATGAAAAGGTTATTTGAACCTGCGCCAGCGAAACACCCAGTTTTTCAGTAAGCGGCGCGGTGAAAAGTGTCCAGACATATTGCGGACTGGAAATTGCCATCATACAAACAACACCAATGACCAACTGATAGCCACGGGCACTGAATAATTCAACCCTGGTGCTTTCTGTTAAATATTGTTCTCTATTCATTGGACGGCACTCGCAACCAAGTTAATGTCACAATGAGTGAGAGCAAAGCGCATGCCAAAAGCTTTAAGTGCCGGAAGAGATAGATAAAAAGTTCAGAACTTAATTATTAGCAGGCACAATCATTTATTCCGCTATCGCCGCAGAAAGTAACAATCAAATGAGTATTTAATAATAAATTATCGAGGGCTTTAATATTATATTTCTGGATGCAGGACTTCTATCCCTGGAAGGCCATAATGTATCGCCAAACGGGCATGCTTGATCTTTGAGATTTCCGGTCGGTTTTTTCATGCGAGACGGTGGTGCAAGAAGTTCTGAGTTGCACCATGTTGGCGCCATTTAATTGAGTACCTGGCAAGAGTGGAAAAGTACGTGAGGCCTCTGCAGGCGCCGCAACCATTATGAGGTTTTTACTGCTCGCCCAATGCGAGCGCGTTCAATCTACACTCGCAATCGTTCACCTGGAGCGTCACGTCCAACCCTTTCAGGAGGTCGTGCACCATCACTGGCTGGGTAAGGATTACTTGTTACGAGCACAACCAGGGAAAAGCCTCTGTAGCTGGAAACGGCTACAGAGGCTGGGCTTATTTCGGTGAGTTGAGGTTCAGCGTGGGTGTCTCGTCGAAGAAGTTCCAAGGCTTGAGCAGTACGTGCACCCATTCGGTTGGCATGATCGGCCACTCCTCTGCGCGTGCCACGTGAGTGGTGCCGGTGGTAAGCCACACCACATTGTCACTGCTTTCGATCGACTGGTTGTTGGCTGTGAATAGGCCCAGACCGGTATCCGTTGCAGAACGATTCGGGTATTTACCTTCTGGATAGCGCTCCAGTGGATCGTAACGGGTCACCCATATCTGCTTGTCCATGAAACTCAGTCGATGGTACAGCCATTCGTCGCTACCGAAATTGGCGCCCTTGGCCACAGGGTGAGTCCCACCCGCATAAGGGATCAGTTGGTAGGACACCGGGTATCCCATCTTGTTTTCCTTACTCGTGTTGCTGATCAGGCGAATAGTCGCGGGGTCGAATTTTTGTGCAGCTTGCTGTTCAGTGCTGACCACCTTTTGGTCAATCTGCATGGTGCTGGAGCGCGGCCCGCCACGGTCATTTTTGGCAACTACGGGATCTAGTTCGACCAGCGAGTTGTTTTCGCCATCTACGTCCATGTCCAGGCGGAAATTGTAGATGTGCTGGTGAGTGGTGCCGACAATGTTGTGGTCGATCAAGGTACCGTAGCGAGTGTCCTCTTTGGCTGTGGCGTCATGAATGGTGGTGGACTTCACACCTTTGACTGCCTCGATGCCAGTTGCACCTGCGTCGATACCGATCACCCCGTTCTCCTGGAAGACCCAGTCAAAAATGTAGTCATAGTTGCCGACGGTGCTGATCCAGCGAATGACCAGTTCCCGGCGCTCGGTGCTGAGGTTGGGTTGGCCCATTTCCTGATGCTTGTATTCAGGTCCCGCATAGCGTTCGAATATCGCCATCGCGCGCGGGATATTGATGGGCGATCCGGCATAGTCGGCGATGGTCGCGTCAACAAACACCGCGTTCTGAGGCGCGTCCTTGCCAGGCTGGATCTGGGAGGTGAGAGTCCCCATGCCGTAGTCTCCGGAATCGAGATAGGCTTTGAAGTACCAGCCCACGTCCGGATCTCCATAGGGCACGATCATGCCGCCCAGGTTACCTTCGTACATGACTTTGCGCTTCTTGCCCTGATCGTTATAGGTGACCGTGGAAATCACCGGGCCTACCCGCGAATCCAGTGCCAAATGCAGGTCCCAGTTCTGCCAGTGGATGCTGTTGCCGGTGATCGTGTAGTTCTTGCCCTCGGGTTCGATGATCTCCAGTGGCTTGACGGTCGCCGCTTTACGCCCTCGCCCGTCGTAAGGCGTAGGCTTCATTGGCACCGGCACTATCACGCCATCTTCGATCTTGATCACGCTCTTGGTTTCCAGGTCGACGACGGCCACCAGGTTTTCGATCGGATGAGCCCAGTAGTTACCATCGCCGACATCCAGATAGCTGACCACTTTAAGCAGACGCTGGTCCTGAACAAGGCCGTCTTTGCCATCAAAGTAGCCCACTGTGAGCGGCGTAGTGACGACCTTCTTGACGTCTTTGATGCCAC
Organism: Pseudomonas versuta; assembly: GCF_001294575.1. Classification (NCBI taxonomy): domain Bacteria; kingdom Pseudomonadati; phylum Pseudomonadota; class Gammaproteobacteria; order Pseudomonadales; family Pseudomonadaceae; genus Pseudomonas; species Pseudomonas versuta. The sequence goes on along the minus strand of NZ_CP012676.1, from coordinate 1,350,593 downwards.
GTTTGGCCAGCGCCTGAGCATATTCAGTGCTGCCTTCTATGACCGATTGCACGGTCGCGAAGTCGTCCAGCAAGACCATCCCGTGAACATTGCTGGTCGGTTCCCAACTCAGGAGTTTTTTGCTGCCCAGGTCTACCACGGCTTCGACGACGTGCCTGCCATCGAGCACGGTCACATCGGCTTCGCGAGATTGACTTACGGGTTTTCCGGTATAGATGAAGTCCCAGACTTCGCTCTTTTTCGGCCCCCGGAGCGATATTGCCGTGTACCGGAAGTCTTTTTTGTAGTGCTGCGACGCTTTGATCACCTCGACCGCCAACTTGATTTCGTCTGCACTCAAAGCGTTAAGTGGATGAGGCCGGGTTTCGACGCTAAACGTTTTATCCAGGCCCGACTGGAATACTTCATTGATAAAGTTATTCGACATAAGTGCCGTATCTTTTTTGAAAACCACCGGAACGCTAAGTTCCAGCCTTTTGCCGTTGAGCATCGCCACTTTGCTGTTCGGTTTTACCTTGATATATGCCCCGTCTTTGGAAATAACGAAGAGGTTGGCATAGTCGTCCCATTTTACAGTGGCCCCGAAATTTTCCAGGGTCGACTTCAGGGGCACCATCTGCGCCGCGCCGCCATGGGCATGGGCGGTGGAGGCAAGGCCGGCAAGGGTTAATGCCAAGGCCAGCGGCGCTAAATTAAATTGACGGCGTTTGAGTGTATGACTCATCAGTGAAGTCCTTAAAGTGCCCAGCAAAGTCATGAGGCATGTTTCTTTCGCCAACGGGTTTTTTCCATTTTGCGGGCGAGCCAAACAGCGTTCTATGCAGGAGGGCGAAGTAGTCGGGAGCCGGCAGGCACACTCACTGTAAGGCGAAGCTGTTGGCGTCCTTTAACACAAATTGGCAATTGATCACGCCAGGGGCTAGCAGTGAAAGTTGCGCCAGAGCGGCGCACTAACTTGTCGCAGGCATGCTGCAAGTTAGTGCTTTAAACGGCACTAATTGGTCCTTCAGCATGCATTGGGGGGAGGAATTTTATTGGCACAACGCTTGCTAACAATTTGTAACATTTACCCGTTCCAGCGTTTTTCCCGTAGAGGTACCGCGTGCGTCAATCCCTTCATACAACCGATATTTTCGAGCATGCCAACGCATTGCCAGGCTGGCGTCAGCGCTATGACCAGCTCAGTTGCGGCCGCCTCGAAGGTTGGCTGGATGTGGTCCAGGCGGGTGAAGTTCAGCTGTTTCGTGAGTGTCTCAATCAGCAGGTTATCCAGCACATCTGTCTACCGCGCAATGCGGTCAACATATTGTTCCCGCTGGCTTGGCCTGCAGTGGATTATCAAGGGACGATGGCGGAAAAATGCGCCACTGTTTTGCTGCCGAACGACGAATATCGCGTGTTCACGCCGGCTGGCATGGATGTGCTGTGCATGTCGATTCCCTATGCAACGTTACGCGGGCTGCTGGACGAAGCGGTGCTCTATGCATTGATGCAACTGGATCGACCGAAGCGCGTGTGTCTGCGAACACACCGCCTGGCCCCTGGCATAGTGATGTTCAAGGCTTTGATGGAGGGCTCGCCGACCAGTTCGACATGGCAGTCGCTGACTCTCATGGCCGTCGAGTGGCTGGAGCAAGTGATTGATGTACCTCAGGAAACGCCGCGGCCTGGGACCCACAATTACATCGTTGAACGTTGTCATCAGTGGTTGATTGAAGAACCCGCAGCGCCAACGAACGTGCTTGAGTTTTGTCGACGTTTGAAAGTGTCACGACGCACACTTCAATATAGTTTTCAGTCGGTGGCCGCGGTTACACCTGTGCAGTATCTGCGGTCTGTTCGCTTGAACGGTGCGCGCCGCGCGTTGAAAGAGGACCCATATGCAAGCATTGCCGATATCGCCGAACGTTGGGGGTTTGGCCATTCGAGTTATTTCACCCTGGAATATCAGAAACTGTTTAAGGAGTTGCCGTCGGCTTTGCGCTGTCTTGAGCGAAGGCTGTAGTTGCGAACTGCGCGCCTGATCCCCGGTACTCTTTTATTCAAGCCACGCAGGATAAATAAGCGCAAACCGCTGACTTACCCAGTCGACAAAAGCATGTACCTGCGGAGCAAGATGCGTTCTGCTCGGGTACAACACGGACACCGGGCGCGGTCTTGGCCGAAAGCGCTCAAGTACTTCCACCAAAGATCCGTCAGCCAGATACCGCTGCAGCGTGATCCCCGGTGCCTGAAGAATGCCAAAACCGGCTACGCCACATTGCACATAGGCATTGGACTCATTGACAACGATGCCGCGGTGGCTGATGTAACCCCTGTCGACGCCGCCCTGGGAGAATTGCCAGGGGAGCGGCCGGTGGCTCTGGCCGGAAAGAAAACTTATGCAACGGTGAGTATCCAGCCCCTCCAGAGTATCCGGCGCCCCGAACTCCTGGATATATCCTGGCGCCGCACACGTCACCATGATTGCCATACCTATACGTCTGGCCACCAGACTGGAGTCCGGTAACTCTCCGATCCTGAGCACGCAATCCACGCCTTCAGCAACCAGATCCACCGTGCGGTCGGTCACCCCCAAAGCCATTTCGATTTGCGGATGAGTGTGGGTGAACTCTCTCAAGCTTGTGATGAATGCAGGCTGGGAAAGCGCCGACGCAATATCAACCCGTAGCTTTCCTCGAAGGCAAGCCCCCGCCGTATTGAACATCGACGTCGTCTCAGCCAGACGACCGAGAATATCCATGACCCGTTCGTAAAACTGCTCCCCTTCTGTCGTAAGCCGGACTTGTCGGGTCGTACGCTGAAAAAGTCTGACCCCAAGAGACGCTTCCAGATCCTGTATGGCTCTGGTGACCTGAGGGCGCCCCAGTTGAGTGGCATCGGCGGCCTTCGTGAAGCTTGCAAGCTCGGCAACACGAACAAAAACCTGCATTGATTGAAGCAGTTCCATACACCCTCGCCCTGTTTTTGTTGCCGCTATAGGTACAAACCCTAGGCTATTGTTGCCTTTAAAGACAACAGTCCTGTTCTGGCTGGCGCATTTATTGTTGTCGACTCTCAAGGAACAATGGCTGCACCTCACCAGACATGACTGGTGCCCTCTTAGGAGAAACGAAATGAAAGCCTGGCTTCTGCATGATTTTGGTCTCGACAATTTAGTCCTTGGTGACACCCCTGCTCCGGAACCGAAGACCGGAGAGTTGCTAGTCAAGGTTGGCGCCGTTTCGCTCAACTTCCGCGACAAAGCCATTGTCGACGGTATTTATGAGCCACATAGGGTGCCAAAACCACTGATACCCGTAAGTGATGCAGCTGGAACCGTGGTGGCTGTTGGTGAAGGGGTAAGCCGATTCAACGTAGGCGACCGGGTAAACTCGCATTTGTATTCGCGCTGGATTGATGGCGCCCCGGGCCCCGACGAACCCGATTACTGCTTTGGCTCGCCCCTGCCTGGCGGTCTGGCCGAATACATGATCATTCACGAGGATAGCGCTGTGCGCGCACCCGATAACATGTCGGACGAAGAAGCATCGACACTGCCTATCGCCGCACTTACTGCCTGGTACTCTCTCGTGGACTACGGCCAGATCAAGGCAGGAGAAAGCGTGCTCGTGCAGGGTACGGGCGGCGTATCGATCTTTGCTGTTCAACTGGCTACCGCGCTGGGCGCCAAAGTCATTGTCACATCAAGCAATGACGCGAATCTGGAAGCTGCCATGAAGCTGGGCGCAGTCGCTGGGGTGAACTACCGGACCCACCCGGATTGGGCCGAGCAAGTGCTGAAGCTCACCGACGGGAAAGGGGTCGACCTGCTTCTGGACGTTGCCGGTGGCAATGGCCTGAACCAGTCAATCGCAGCGACCCGGGCCGCAGGCAAGATCGCACAGATCGGCTTTTTGACAGGGCAAACCACCGAGCTAGGGCTGATGCCACTGATCTTCCGGCAGACAACCATTCGCGGCATCGCAGTCGCGCCTCGCTCGTCGTTCGACCGCATGAACTCTTTCCTCAACGAGAACCAGATCAGACCGGTAATCGACAAGGTCTACCCGTTTGCAGAGGCACGCCAGGCCTATGAACACTTGGCGAGGGGAGCTTTTGGCAAGGTCGTTATCAAGATTGCCTGATTGCTGGAGGGGTAATTTCGAATTACCCCTTCTTCTCGATACGGGTCTGCGGCCTCAGTCATTGTTGATCAGTGTTGTTATGCATCAGGTTTCCAAATCCCTGCCTGCCAAAGGGCTGACTATTTTCTGGGGAGCAATGCGATCATTTGATCAAAGGACGTTAACGAATATCTGCCCTCAAGCTTTTCTACAGTGGGCATTTTGGAAGGAAACCCAAATCGCACTCTGCCGGGAAGCACTTGGTCCATAGATGCATACCAGATCAGCAAAGCCTGTTGGAGGCGCACATGTAGCTCGAAATTACTCCGGCGGCGGGTGGTGTCTGCTTTGGCTCGTTCGCGCGCGAGCAGAGGATCTATGCGGCCAACAATGTAACAGTCAGCAAAGCCAATACGTCCTTGTGCGATCGTTTCTCTTGTGGCTTGCACCTCTATTTGCCAGTCGTGTTCGCTCGCTTCACCGATCTGCCAAAGGCACCAAATGTAGTGGAGTTTGAGAGGGTCACTGTCACACAGAGCCCACGAAGAAATGTCTTCCATGGCCAGCGCCGTTTGCCAGCGATCCACGTTTCGCTCTGCCCAAAAAGTTGCTGCTCCCAATGAATCCTTTGTCCGGTCCGGCTCGTTTTCAAAACGACCGTTTTCAGCAATGACATGTTGCCCTCCATGCTTAGCGCACCACGTGGTTTTCCCGCTGGCACTGATCCCTTCAACAACCAAAATCATCGTTTGACTACTCCGTTAGTTGCGCGTGCTTGTATCCGTCCGGCGGTGTCCTTGAATCGCTCCAGATTTTCTAAATACATCGGATTGACTGCTTCTGGCCGATAGTAGCCTGTCACGAAGCGCAGCTTTCGGCCAATGGCTGCCTCGAGCCCTTTGCGCGAATGGGTCGCCCGCTGCCTGATCCCCCCAAGGCTGAGACCGATAACAATCAGCGTTGATGGAGGCGCTCGAGGTGCACATTCAGTCAACGCATTACGAATAAATCCGCTCCTGCAACAGCGCGAGTGAGTGCCGACAAAGCAGAACAGCTAACTTGGACTAGCTTTACCTGAATCACTGAAGCCTCCGCCCACAACTCAACCAGGCCAAAGTTCATAATGCTCAAAAAAATCGATTTGACGATCACCCACGATTACCTCAATCCATTTGCCTCGCTGGACGCACCCAAACTAAGCCCGGAGCTGGCGGACTACCTGTTGGATAGCGCCTGGTACTACCCCAAGCTGTGCCTGCAGATCAACTGTCCGGAAAATGAGCGAGAACGCCTACAGCAAGCCATCATCAATACCTTTGCGGAAAAGAGCGAGCAAGTCAGAGGGGATATTCTCATCCTGCGATTCGAAGCGCTGACACTCCTGGGCCTGGCACTGGCGGTGGGGCTAACAGGCAGGGCTCTAGGGATTGAAAGCACCATCCCGGTGGCAGTATTTACCGTTACGGTGTGGATGCTGCTCTGGCGCAGCGCAGAGATATTTTTTCTGGATATCGGCAGCGCTTATCGGGAGTTGCGTAAGTACCGGCGTATAGCCAGTGCAACAAAGCAGTTTTGATTGAAAGTGTTGAGTCGCCGCTGATTGAATAAGTACCCTCGAAGACCAGCTCTTGGCAGACTTCAACCCCTCGTGGCAAACAGAAACGATACCATCAAGCAGTCCGCGAAAATGGGAGTGACTACTTATGGCCGCTTACCGCCCCTAGCAAAGGGCAGCAATCGGCCAATTGCCGCCCATCGTGCCAGACAGCTCTTGCTCCCTCCCAACCCGAAGTCGGTCACGTAGCTGAGCCAATTGCTCAAAACCCATCATTCAGTTCACCGCCTCAAGGTTGATCCCGCTAATGCCGCAGTAATGGGTGGCGCAGCATCAGTGCGTAGCGATTTAATCACTCGATCTTATTATCTGGCAGTGGGGCCGTATGGATTTCGTCAAACATGGCGGTTACCACTGAAGCCGCATAAACAATGTATTTCACATCACTCTCTTTACTATTGACTTCATAAATATCACAAAGAAGACTTCTGTTTTCCTTGGGTAACGCCACAGGCGACCAAGATGAGGGGCTCTTGAAGTTATAATCAGGGCCCTTGTACGTTAAAGACCTTATGCCAACAACCATACGCTTATAGTGTTGCCTGTCAGATCTTTTGAAGTTCTCATAGTCACCTATAAATGACCCTAAAGAACCAGATACAACATCTATGCACGCCTTGTCTAGCTCGGCCTCATAATCAGCAGCCGCATATATTCCAACGCTGCCATGATTGGAATAGAATTTTTGGCGCGGCGACAATTTCTCTTCTGGATACTTGGGGGTATATTCATCACCCTCGAAATAGTATTCGATGTACCCTCGCGAAATATCTGTCCTGTTATATTTACTCCTCTTTTCTATCACGTCTTCGAAAGTATACCAGCGCTGCTCAATTAATGTGTGCTCAACGTCTAACCCGCTCGCCAAAACCTTGAAAGAAAGCGCGGAGCCGAACAAGACAGATGCAATCAAAATATTTTTCATGAGCTCGCCTAAGGCAGGGTTTTAAAATTTTAATTTAGTTCAATCAGTGCACGATAGCGTTGTAAATTTATCGAATAGAAAAATCAACCTCATCAATTGAATTGGCTCGCTTTTTATAAGCATCCTATGACCACTTTTGGCCGATAGCTGCCTGTCATTAACGGCCGGTTTGTAACTGGCAAGCCCCATCTATCGCTTGAAAGTCTTGCTTGCTGTGCGTCTTCTACACTGACGAAGCTCGCTCGTGCCGCGCTGGTCACGACCTCGGCTCACCGTCTTTGCACGTTGCCGGTAACGCTTTCCAGCCGTTGCGGGTTGACGCAGGCGCTGATACGCACCCTGCAACCCCACACCAAACAGATCGCGAGGGGACACACGCCATGAACGCAATTACGACCAAAGACGGCACCAGGATTTTCTACAAGGATTGGGGGCCGAAAGACGCGTCGCCCATCGTGTTTCACCACGGTTGGCCGTTGAGCGCGGATGACTGGGACAACCAGATGATGTTCTTCTTGCTCAAAGGCTACCGGGTGATCGCGCATGACCGCCGCGGACACGGGCGCTCGACCCAGACGTGGGAGGGCAACGACATGGACACCTACACCGCCGATGTCATCGAGTTGACCGATGTGCTCGACCTCAAGGGGGCGATACATGTCGGCCACTCGACCGGGGGGGGTGAAGTCGCACGCTACGCCGCGCGAGCCAAACCGGGACGTGTTGCCAAGGCCGTACTGATCAGCGCGGTTCCACCCATCATGGTCAAGTCGCAAAAGAATCCTGGAGGCTTACCTCTGGAAGTGTTCGACGGGTTCCGTTCGGCATTGGTTGCCAGTCGTGCGCAGTTTTACGTGGACGTGCCGGCGGGGCCGTTCTACGGCTTCAATCGACCCGGGGCCAAGGTCTCGCAAGGCGTCATCGACAACTGGTGGCGTCAAGGCATGATGGGCGGTGCAAAAGCTCAGTACGACTGCATCAAGGCGTTTTCCGAAACCGATTTCACCGAAGATTTAAAGGCGATTGAGGTGCCGACGCTGGTCATGCATGGCGAGGACGATCAGATTGTGCCGTTTGCAGACTCTGCGCCGCTTTCGGCCAAACTCTTGAAGCATTCCACGCTCAAGACGTACCCGGGCTTTCCTCACGGAATGCCGACGACCAACGCAGATCAGATCAATGCTGATTTGTTGGCGTTTATTCGCGGTTGAGCAATGCGTCGTGACGACGGCTGCACAAGATAAGGGGACCGATTTGTTTTCGAAGAAAATAGATCTGTCCCTTTTTTCACACCCACGTTTCTGTAGGCAGCGCTGGCGACCGGTTTTAGCCGATTGCTGCCTTTCGTAAGCGGGAGCATCCGGCCAAAAGCCGTCATAGAGTGCCCATGAAGTCAGAGGCGACTCAGGAGGCTCATCAGGGTGAAAACGCTGGCCGAACTTCATCTTCGAGAGGTCTGAATGCGAGAGTTTTTGGCTCACCAATTGCCGTGGCGCTCGCCGCTGAGAAATCCTTGCGGCCGATTTTCGGCATCAAGCGCAACCCAACATGTCGATAGCGCAATGAGTTGGCGATGACGTTCGATGGGCATCGGAGGCGAATCAGCCAGCCAGCTCAACTCATCAATCATGCGAAATGCTTGAGCAGCAGAGGTTTCAATGGCGGGCAGCAGTTGTGCATCTTGCGGTACAGCAAGGCGGATAATCGCAGGCATGTGATGCCCTTGGTGATGTGAGTGAGCGGTCAAACCAGAAAAGCCAGCGTTGCATAGTCGAAGATATCATGGGCTCAGACGACCCGGTATGAGCGGCCAGCGAACACCCCTTGATCAGGCAGGCACCCACTGATGCGGCAGCAGTTGCTCGATCTCTCTGGCTCGCTGCCCAGGCAGCCGCTTCAGCACCTCCTTGAGATAAGCCTACAAATCATACCCACCCTGCCCCAGCCATCTAAGCCGCCCTTGCCTGCCTGCAGCGGTAGACGATGACTGCACGCGACCACCTTGCATAGGTATAGGGGGTATACCTATACTGCTCGCCATATAGGCAGGAGGGGTATCCCATGGGTCATATCGCAGCAAACAAAGACGATCTTCTCAAACGCGTAAAACGTATCGCCGGTCAGATCCAGGCCGTAGAACGGGCCTTGGCGTCTGATCTCGATTGCGCCAAAACACTGCACCTGGTTGCCGCCACTCGTGGTGCCATCAATGGCTTGATGGAGCAAATCATCGAGGACCACGCCCGCGAGCATGTTGCTAACCCTGCGTTGAGCGAAGAAGAACGCAACAAGGGCGTCGAAGAGCTGCTTGAAGCCATTCGCCGTTACTCCAAGTGAACAATATGAACAGCATCAACCACACACATGAGCACGTATTCCTTGGCTCGGCGCATGACGAAAATGCCAGGCGCACACTTTGGGTGGTGGCACTGACCGTGGTGATGATGGTCGGCGAGATCACCGCAGGCTATCTCACGGGTTCGATGGCGTTGCTGGCCGATGGCTTTCATATGGCTACCCATGCCGGGGCATTGGGCATCGCGGCCCTCGCTTACGCTTACGCCAAACGCCACGCGTCCAGCCAGCGCTACAGCTTCGGCACCGGAAAGGTCGGGGACCTGGGCGGGTTCGCCTCGGCATTGATTCTCGGCATGGTCTCCCTGGGCATTGGCGTTGAGTCTGTGATGCGCCTCTTGCAGCCAACAGAAGTTCAGTTCGGTACCGCTACGCTGATCGCGATTGCCGGATTAATCGTGAACATTGTCAGTGCCCTGCTGCTGGGCCACGGCCACGATCATGATGATCATGGCCATGACCATGCTCATCACGGCAACGACAACAATCTGAAATCGGCCTACGTCCATGTCCTCGCGGACGCGCTGACTTCGGTTCTGGCTATTGCTGCTCTGCTCGCCGGCCGCTATCTGGGCTGGGTGTGGCTGGACCCGGCCATGGGCATCGTCGGCGCCATCGTTATCGCGCGCTGGGCATGGACCTTGATGGGGGCCACTGCAGGTGTATTGCTGGACCAGACCGATGTGCACGTTGCCGAGGAAATCCGCGAACTGGTGGAGAAACCCGGGGATGCGACCATCACGGATTTGCACGTCTGGCGGGTTGGACCGCAAGCCCATGCGGCCATCGTCAGTGTCCTGGGTGAGGCCACTGCAAACACCGAGAGCATTCGTGAGCGTCTCAAGCCGGTTCACGAAGTCAGCCACCTGACGGTCGAATTTCGAGCACTCTGATTCCAAGCGCCCCACCCTTCTTCAAAGGAACCTGCAATGCCTCCAGGAAAACCCGAACGGGCCCGTCGCCTGACTCAATCACATGTAAGCAAGGTGACTGACAATGGCTAAAGAAATCGAAAACCCCTGCATCTCGATTTGCCAGATCAGTGGCGATCTGTGCGTGAGTTGCGGGCGAAGCAAGGAAGACATCAGAAAGTGGAAACGCATGAAGCGGCCTGAAAAAATGGCCGCTGTGCAGAGGGCGACTGTGCGCTTGAAAGGGCTGAAAAAAGCACAGGGGTAATGGTGCAGCGCACTCAGATCAAGGCAGCCACCACTGCCCCCGCAGAAGCGGGGGCTCAATCAGATTGAACCCTCTGGAGCGATCAGTATTTCCAGGTGACAGAAGCAACCACGTTGCGCGGCGCACCATAGCTGGCAGTGGTGGCGCTGTTGTACAGCGAGAGCAGGTACTTGCGGTCGGTGACGTTGTTCAGGTTCACCGACGTGCTCCAGTTGCTGTCTATGTCATAGCTGGCCATGAAGTCGAGCAGCGCGTAGGCGTTTTGCCGGATCGCGCTGTTATTGTCGTTCTGCACCGCGCTCTGCCAGCTGACCCGGGTACCCACTTTGGCTTTTGGCAAGCTCGGCAGGCGATAGGTCAGCATGCCGCGCACGCTATGGGTCGGCACATATTTACGCGCCCTGTCGCCATCGTCGTTGTCGATGCGTACGTAGGTGTAGCCACCCAGCAGGTCAAGACCCGGCAGTGCTTCGCCAGAGGCTTGCAGCTCAACGCCGTGGCTCTTGTAGTCCATGGGGTTATAGACGTATCGACCGTCGACCAGGCCTGCGTACTCCGCCACATTTTGCTGTTCGGTCTTGAACGCAGCAGCCGTGAGGTTCAGGCGGTTATCCAGCAGGCTGCCCTTGACGCCGGCTTCCATGCTCTTGCCTTCCAGTGGCGCAAGCAACTTGCCGTCGGCGCCCAGGTTGTACTGTGCGCTGTAGATTTTCGTCCAGCTGCCATAGACGCTCCACTGCTTGTCGAGGTCGTACACCAGGCCCGTATAAGGTGTGACCTTGCCGTGGGCGCGGGTGTAGTAATCGGAACCGTAGCTGTCGCCAGAAGCATCCAGGCTGAGCATTCGTGCGCCAACGATCCAGTGCAGGTCGTCGGCCAGGCTGAATCGGGCACCGGCGTACAGGCTTTTCTGGGTGTCGCTGAAGTTCTGGGTGTTGGTATCGCTGGTAAACAGGAAGGACGGACGGGCCAGATTCCCCGCCAACACGTCCGGGAACGATACGTCGTAGTAGCCCCCTTCAACCGCGTCGTATTCCCGGGCCTTTTGATGGGTACGGCCGTAGGCAGCCCCCAGGGTCAACTCATGCTCGCGGCCAAACAGGCTGAACGGGCCTGAGACCTTGGCATCCCCCAGTAATTGATGAGCCTCGCTGGTGGTGTGGGCGGCAAACACCGAGGCCTCGTCACCGCTGACCCCGGCGACATACATCATGTTGGTGTCTTGCTTTTCATTGATGCCGGTGGCCGTGAGCGTGGCGTTCCAGCCGTTGCCAAACTCATGTTTGAGCTCGGCGAATGCGCGCTGGGTATGCAGGTTCCAGTAACTCCACGGCTGGCCGATGCTGGAGCTGCGGCTGCCATAGTGGATGGGCTTGCCGTCATTATCGACCAGCGGCAAGTTACCCCAGGTGCTGCCATTGGAATCGCTATTGTGCTGGGAGAAGCCCACGGTCACGGTGTCGGCATCGGACAGGTCGAACGCCAACAGGCCGGCAGCGACGTTGCGCTCGTGGCTGTAGCGATCCATCCATGAATTGCCCTTGTCATGGGAATAGATAAACCGGCCGCGCACATTGGCGGTGGACGTTAACGGACCGGACACATCCACGTCCACACGACGCCCGTCCCAGGAGCTGACACGGGTGTCGACTTGCGCCTGGAACGTCTCGGTCGGGCGCTTGCGCACGAAGTTGACCGTGGCCGACGGGTTGCCTGCCCCGCTCATCAAGCCGTTGGCGCCATGCAGGATATCGATCTGCTCGAACTCGGCCAGATCCTGGTCACCCACCAGCACGGTCCCCACGAACGGCATGCCCACGCCGTCGTACTGGAAGGTGTTGATATCGAAGCCGCGGGAAGTGAATTCGGTCCGGTCGGTTTCAGTCTGCTCAACCGTCACTGAAGGTGCCGAGCGCAGCGCATCCTTGATGCCGGTGATCTTGAAGTCGTCGAGTGCCTGGCGGGTAATGGTGGTCACCGCCTGCGGGGTTTGCTTGTCGGTCAGCCCCAGACGGGTTGTGCTGGAAGCCGGATTGCCCTTGTAGCCCACGCTGGGAGCGTCAACATATTCATTGCTACCTTCAATCTGCATGGCAGGTAACGTCAAATCTTCAGCGGCATAAACCAGAGGCATGGCGCTGCAAGCGCCGGCAAGCAAAAGGCTGGCGGGGAGACGATGTTTCAAGCTGAAATTCCTACGGCTGAATATTCAAGGAAGACGTCATTCTTGATAACGCTAATGATAATCTAACTCAATAGCAACCAAGCCTTCGACATTTTTTCTACATTTTGAAATATTTGCCCTCGCCCGCCGGGCGCTGCCCAAGGGAAGCCCGCATCCGCTAAGAGCGCCCCTGGGGATGGAACGGTCAGCTTCTATATTTCAATGCTTGAACCAATGCAGTAAAGGCGGGAGACGCCTGGCGTCTGTTGGGGTAATACAAGTGGTAACCCTGAAACTCGGGGCACCAGTGGGCCAGGACTTGCTGGAGTCGACCGTCGGCCAGATACGGTGCTACCAGTTGCTCTGGTACGTAGGCCAAACCAATGCCATCAACGGCGGCATTCAGAACATGGATGATGCTGTTGAACACCAGCTGTCCATCTGCCTTGACCGTAAAAGCCTGACCATTGTTTTCAAATTCCCAGGCGTAGATCGCCCCTGATGGTCGGTGCCGGATATTCACGCAGTCATGCCCGGTCAGCTCATGGGGGGTAGCCGGAGCCGGGTTGCGTTCGAAATATTCTGCAGAGCCCACCACCGCCAACCGCCAGTCCGGCCCTATGCGGACCGCGATCATGTCCTTGCTGATCGATTCGCCCATGCGAATGCCAGCATCGAATCGCTCCTCGACCACGTTGGTAAATCCATAGTCGACGTAGAACTCAAGGGTGATATCCGGGTAGCGCTTGAGGAAGCCTGCAAGCATTGGCCGAATGCACAACTCAATTTGATCGTCGGTACAGGAAATACGGATCGTGCCACTGGGCTTGTCCCGCAGCTCACCCAACGCTTCAAGCTCGGCGTTGATCTGATCAAAAAGCGGAGCAACCGAGTGCATCAATCTTTCTCCGGCTTCTGTCGGCGACACATTGCGTGTCGTGCGGGCCAGCAGCCGTAGCCCCAGTCTTTGTTCAAGCGCGCGGATCGTATGACTCAGCGCAGAAGGCGTAACCCCCAGTTTGGCGGCGGCCTTGGTAAAACTTCGATCGCGGGCTACCGCGAGAAACGCCTGGATATCATTGACTTTGGTATGGGCCATTGCTGAGTTTTTCTCAAAACTGCATGAAGATTATGCCTACTAATCAAGATATCTCGAATACGTCAAGCTCTGTCACCTGTCTGGAGCGCAACACTGATGATGGCGAGACACCCCTCAATGCAGCTATGAAAACCTTGATCCCCGCAGAGCCTGATCGGCGCCGGTCACGTGGATCTGTACGGTCGCGTGAACTTGATTCCCAGGAACAAGCCAACAGCTATTTGATGAGATTTTTTTGAATGACGGCTCAACCACTAGACACCCCCACAGGTGATGCCACCGGCACGCCGCAGACTGAATCGCTCCCCGATCACTGGGGTGGCATCTTGGCGATGACTCTGTGCGTATTCGCGTTGATTGCCTCGGAGTTCATGCCTGTCAGTTTGCTCACACCGATTGCTTCGGATCTGCACATCAGTGAAGGGCTGGCCGGGTATGGCATTGCCATTTCCGGTGCCTTCGCGGTGCTGACAAGCCTCTGGATTTCCAGGCTGGCGGGCGCTATGGACCGCAAGACGCTGTTGCTGCTACTGACCGCAATCATGTGCGTGTCGGGGCTGGTGGTCGGCCTGGCGCCAAACTATACGGTCTACCTGATGGGGCGTGCGCTGATAGGGGTGGTGATTGGCGGGTTCTGGTCGATGTCGGCAGCCATGGCCATGCGCCTGGTTGCGCCCCGTAGCGTGCCCAGGGCGCTGGCAATCTTCAACGGCGGCAATGCTTTGGCAACCGTAGTGGCCGCCCCGCTGGGAAGCTACCTGGGGAGTGTCATCGGTTGGCGAGGGGCTTTTTTCTGCCTGATTCCGGTAGCGATCATTGCGTTTATCTGGCAGTGGATCAGCCTGCCAGCCATGCCGGCGGCGCCGCGTAAAACGGGGGCTGGCAATGTCTTTCGATTGCTCAAGAGCCCTTTGATCCGTTTCGGCATGTTGAGTGTGGGCACCTTCTTCATGGGGCAGTTTGTATTGTTCACCTATCTGCGCCCGTTCCTGGAAACCGTCACAGGCGTAGATGTCTCCCGGTTGTCGATGATCCTGCTGGTTATCGGTGTGGCGGGGGTTGTCGGAACCCTTGTGATCGGTACTTTCCTGAAAGCCGGCATGTACCGCGTCCTGGTCTGCATCCCACTGTTGATGGCCGCCATTGCCCTTTCCTTGATTGTCGCTGGCAGCTCAGTGGTGGCAGCTTTTGTTTTGCTGGGGCTGTGGGGCCTGATTGCAACGGCTGCACCTGTGGGGTGGTGGTCATGGCTGGCCAGGGCGCTGCCCAAGGATGCTGAAGCCGGTGGTGGACTGATGGTGGCGGTCATCCAGCTCTCCATTGCACTGGGCTCTACCCTCGGCGGCCTGTTGTTCGACGGGAGTGGCTACCGCATGACCTTTTTCGCAAGCGCTATGTTGCTGGTGCTCGCTGCGGTGTTGGCCTTGTTCACATCGAGAAATCAGGCTCGCCTCGCCTGAGACATCGACTACCTGACAGCCGGAGCAAGGCCGAACAAACACACTATCCGTGAAACAGCTGTAGCGCTGCGGACTCTGCGAAACGCAACAGGTGTAGCGCAACAAGACAGTATCTCCACACCATAAATCTCTTAAGCCTTTGAAATATTGGCAATTGTCTCGCATGGCACAGCCTTTGCTTTTGCTCTGTTCAGCCGGGAGTACATGCGCTCCCGGCTCTAATAAGAACGGAGAGCCCCATGAACCGATCCGGCCCATATCTTCGTCTGCCCCGCGCACCGGCCAGACTGCTGATCACTGCCATTGCCCTGAGTGTCGCCTTTACCTCCCAAAGCTACGCCGCCGATCAACCCGCCGCCGTGGATGGTGCACGCATCAGCGCTGCCGATCAGGAGCCCGGCAACTGGATGAGTCACGGCCGCACTTACGACGAGCAGCGCTTCAGCCCGCTGAAAAAAATCAACGATAGCAACGTCGCGGGGCTGGGCCTGGCCTGGACCTACAAGCTGGACATCGACCGTGGCGTGGAGGCAACACCGATTGTGGTCGACGGCGTGATGTACACCACCGGACCGTTTTCGGTGGTCTACGCGCTGGATGCCCGTAACGGCAAACTGTTGTGGAAGTACGACCCGCATTCCGACCGCAGTCGTGCTGGCGAAGCCTGTTGCGATGCGGTGAATCGCGGCGTGGCGGTATGGGGCGGTAAAGTCTTCGTCGGCGTACTCGACGGGCGCCTGGAAGCGATCGACGCCCGGACCGGGGAAAAGGTCTGGTCGGTGGACACCCGCTCCGACCCCGCTCGCAGTATCACCATCACTGGCGCTCCGCGCGTGGTCAAAGGCAAGGTAATCATCGGCAACGGCGGTGCCGAATATGGCGTGCGCGGCTACATCACCGCCTACGACGCCAACACCGGCAAACAGGACTGGCGGTTCTTTACCGTCCCGGGTGATCCGAAACTGCCGCCCGAAAACAGGGCCATGAAAATCGCCGGCAAGACCTGGTTCGGCGACAAGTTCGTCGAGCAGGGGGGCGGCGGTACGGTTTGGGACTCGATGTCCTACGACCCGAAACTTAACCTGCTGTATATCGGCGTCGGCAATGCCTCGTCGTGGAATCCGCGCCTGCGCTCCGAGGGCAAGGGCGATAACCTGTTCCTGTCCTCTATCGTCGCCATCAACCCCGACAACGGCGAGTACGTCTGGCACTACCAGACCACTCCCGGCGACGCCTGGGACTTCACCGCCACCGCCCACATCATGCTCGCGGACCTGAAGATCAACGGTAAACAGCGCCAGGTGCTGATGCAGTCGCCAAAGAATGGTTTCTTTTACGTTCTCGACCGCAAGACCGGCGAATTGCTGTCAGCCAAAAACATCGTCCCTATCAACTGGGCCACCGGGGTCGACATGAAAACCGGGCGCCCGATCGTCGACGAAAAAGCCGCCGTCTATTGGCGCGATCCGCAGAACAAAGCACTGCGGGTGCAGCCCGGATTCTGGGGCGCCCATGACTGGCAGCCCATGTCCTATAACCCGCAGACCGGGCTGGTTTACATCCCGGCACACATCATGTCGGCGTTGTACCAGGACGTCGACGGCCAGCCTCCACGCAAAAAATTCAAAAGCATGTACCAGTTGCAGGTCAACACCGGAATGATGCCTGAAGACCCGAAGGGGCTGCGCAAGCTGGCGGATACCTGGACCGGCAAACTGATCGCCTGGGACCCGGTCAAACAGCAGGCTCGCTGGGAAGTGCCGTACTCCACCATCTTCAACGGAGGCACCTTGAGCACAGCGGGCAATCTGCTGTTCGAGGGTACGGCGGACGGCCGTGTGGTGGCCTATTCGGCGGACAAGGGCGACGTCCTGTGGGAGCAGCCGGCCAACACCGGGGTAATGGCCGGGCCCGTCACTTATGAGGTCGATGGCGAGCAGTACGTGACATTCATGGCGGGCTGGGGCGGTGCTTTTTCCACCTTTGCCGGGGCGCTGTCGTTACGCGCCGGAGTCAAGCCCAATGCCCAGGTGCTGACCTACAAGCTCGGCGGCACGGCCAGGCTGCCTGATCTGAAATACAAATATGCCGACCGCAAAGTCGACCCGCCGGCGTTCACCGGCACCACCGAACAAGTGGATCAGGGCCGTGCGCTGTTCAACGGCCACTGCGATACCTGTCACGGCATTAACGCCATCAGCGGCGGCGTGTTGCCAGATCTGCGCATGCTCAGCAAGGAGAACCACCAGATGTTCCTCGGCATCGTCTACGGCGGCCGGGTCAATGACGGCATGCCGTCGTTCGCCGAAGAGCTCAAGCCGGATGAGGTGGAGCTGGTACACCAGTACATCATCAAGCGCGCCCATGATCTGAAGAGCGATATGGCGGCGGCAAAGACGTCAGCCCGGCAGTAGAAACCCGCCACTGTGCACAACAAACAACAAGAACCCGGAGGCAAGACCCATGAGCAGCCCGCTACCCATCTATCAAAGCTACATCGACGGCGCCTTCAGCGCCGGCGACAGTCTGATTGAAGTCTACAACCCGGCCAACGGTGAACTGCTGGGTGCGGTACCGCAAACCAGCCTCAGCGAAGTCGAGCGTGCCATTACCGCCGCCCGCACCGCGCAAAAAGCCTGGGCCCGCAAGCCGGCCAACGAACGCGCAGGCTATCTGCACCGTATTGCCGGCAAGGTCCGCGAGAATGCCCAAAGGCTGGCGCGGATCATCACCGCCGAACAGGGCAAGGTACTGGGTCTGGCATTGGTGGAGGTCAACTTCACCGCCGACTATCTGGATTACATGGCTGAATGGGGCCGGCGTCTGGAAGGGGAAATTCTCACCAGCGACCGACCAGGCGAAAACATCTTCGTGTTTCGTAAACCGCTGGGCGTGGTGGCCGGGATTCTGCCGTGGAACTTCCCGTTTTTCCTGATCGCGCGCAAGCTCGCTCCTGCCCTGATCACCGGCAATACCATCATCCTCAAACCCAGCGAAGAAACACCGATCAACTGCTTCGAATTTGCCCGGCTGCTGGCCGAAACGGATCTGCCCAAGGGCGTGGTCAACATCGTTTGCGGCACCGGCGGCACCGTCGGCCATGCCCTCAGTGCCAGCCCGGGAGTGGACATGGTCAACTTCACCGGCAGCGTCGCCACCGGTCAGCGGATCATGGTGGCGGCAGCGCAAAATATCACCAAGCTCAACCTCGAACTCGGCGGCAAGGCACCGGCGATTGTCCTGGAAGATGCCGACCTGGATCTGGCCGTGAAGGCAATCACCGCCTCGCGCGTGATCAACAGCGGACAAGTCTGCAATTGCGCCGAGCGGGTCTACGTCGAGCGCACGGTGGCGGATCAATTCGTCGAGAAGATAAGCGCGGCCATGGCGGCCACCACATACGGTGACCCGCTGGCCGAGGAAGGGCTGGATATGGGGCCGCTGATCAACAAGGCCGGGCTCGACAAAGTGGCCCGCATGGTTGAAACCGCTGTCGGAGACGGCGCGCAGGTGGTTACCGGCGGCGCCATCGCCGACCGTGACGGCAAGGGGTTTCACTACCAGCCCACCGTGCTCGCCAACTGCCGCCAGGAGATGGAAATAATGCGCCAGGAGATCTTCGGTCCGGTGTTGCCGATCCAGATCATCGACGACCTGGACCAAGCCATTGCCCTGGCCAACGACTGCGAGTTCGGCCTCACCTCATCGATCTATACCCGTAACCTGACGTCAGCCCTGCGCGCCAGCAACGAGCTCGACTTCGGGGAAACCTACATCAACCGCGAAAATTTCGAGGCGATGCAGGGTTTCCATGCCGGGGTTCGGAAATCCGGAATCGGCGGTGCCGATGGCAAGCACGGGCTTTACGAATTCACCCATACCCATGTGGTGTATATCCAGATCTGACGCGTTGAATCCGTAGCGGGGCAAACATCGAGGCCGCCCCGCTACAGCCTCAGATGCCGCGGTTGGGTGGCACGATCGCGTATTTTTTCATCATGCGGTACAGCGTCGAGCGTGCCACTGCGTGCTCATCGGCCACGGCGGTGATGTTCCACTGGTGGCGGCGCAACGTCTCCAGCAACCGCAGGCCCTCATCGCCACCGTCCACCAGGTGCGGGCGGCTGAGCGGCGGGCCCGGGCCATAGGCGGGCTGATCAAGCAATTCAACGGGCAGGCAATCGCTATCGATCCAGTTGTTATCAGCCATGGCTACGGCGTAACGCAGCACGTTGATCAACTGACGAATATTGCCCGGCCAGCCATAGCGGGTCAGCAGCCCCATGCTGGTGGCATCGATGCGGCAGTTTTCTGCGCCGGGCTGTTCGCGCAGTACCGTTTCAATCACCCCTTGAATATCGCTGCGCTCACGCAGTGCAGGCAACTGCAGGGTCATGCCGTTAAGACGGTAGAACAGGTCTTCACGAAAGGTTTTGTCGACGATCATCTGTGCCACGTTCTGGTGTGTGGCAGAGATCACCTGAATGTCCAGTGGCAACGGTGTATCGGCCCCCAGGGGGGAGATTTCACGCTCCGCAAGGACCCGCAACAACCGCGTTTGCAAGTGTGCGGGCATGTCGCCGATCTCATCCAGAAACAGCGTGCCGCCATTGGCTATTTCCAGCTTGCCCTTCATGCCTTTTTTACTGGCACCGGTAAAACTGCCGCTGCGATAGCCGAACAGTTCACTCTCGATCAGGCTTTCCGGAATGGCTGCGCAATTGAGCGCCACGAAGGGCCCAGAGCGCCGCCGGCTGGCGAGATGGATCGCCCGCGCGAAAGCTTCCTTGCCGGTGCCGGTTTCGCCGTTGATCAGGATCGGCAGATCCTTGTCCAGCACCCGGTACAGGCGCGCCACGCTCTGCTGCAGACGCGCATCGTCACCGCTTAATTGTTGCAGGGTCGGTGCGCGGTGGATAAGTGAGGCCGCTGCGGGTTCAGAGGATCGGGACGGGCGGATTTTGACTGGCATGTGCAGACCGACCTCCACCAGCCGTTGTTGCCCGGCCCGCAGCCGTGCGACGTTGGCGCCGCCGTTGCACAGGCGCAGCAGTTCGTCTACATCCACCCCCAGCAGGTCGCTGAGCTTGCGCCCCAGCAAGATGCCCTGGCCATGGGTTTGATGCTCGACGAAGGCAGAGCGATTGGCACCGATGACACGGCCCTCCTCGTCCAGTGCCAGTAGCTGCTCGTTGGCCAGGTCACTGAGCTCCCCGCAGGGCTTGATCATAAGCGTCAGGGTATTGCGATGGCTGTGGCGAAAATACGCATTCTCGATCATCCGCGCGTACATGATCACCAGCTGCAGGGTCAGGTACTGCGCAGCCTTCGGGCCGTTGCTGTTGAGGCAGGACGCATTCAGACAACCACGCACATTACCCAGTGAATCGAAGATCGGTGACACCGAGCAACTCAGCCGGTCGTTCTCGCGCAGAAAATGCTCATCGCGGTGAATGATCAGCGCGCGGCCTGATGCCAGCCCGGTGCCGATGCCGTTGGTGCCCACCAGCGCTTCGTCCCAGCGCGATCCGACGATGAGCCCGGAGTCGGCATACACACTGCCGGTTGCAGGTACCCGCGAGTCCAGAGCGATACCGCGCTCGTCGCTCAGCAGCACTGCAAACCCGGCCTGCCCCACCCGCCTGGCCAGGCCGCTTACGCCCTGCCCGGCGATGGACATGTAATCGTGGTGGAACTCCTGGTGATGATGGATCTCGGCAGCGCTGAGAATGACCTTGTTGACGAGCCCGGCTGGCTCCAGGCCGTGCTCCACGACACTGCGATACCAAGACTGAACAATCAGGCCATCAGACGGCAGGCTGCGGTCGGCAAAATAGTCCCCAACAAATGCATTGAGGTCAGCGGGCCCGGTTTGCGTGGTCTGAAAGGACATGACGACTCTCCTTATGCGGCTGCAATGTGCAAACGCCAGCGCATATGTATTGTTATGGTGCGGCCAAGCATACCCCTGCTCAGGTTGCCACGGCCACGGGCGCAGGCCTTCAGGTCAGCCGGGGCGAGCCCCGTTACACCGGATCATCACGGGGGTCCGGGATACTCAGCCGGGTTTACCGGCCGCCAAATAGTAGGCAACCAACGCGTTGGCATGGCCATGGCCCATGCCATGCCATGCTCTGTATTGAGCAGGGCCACCATGTGCATATGCTTCATGTCTTTTACGGTATCGAGCAGATTCAGCCAGTGGGTGACGGGATGCCCATACTTTTTTTCAATGGCCGGGAATTACGAGGCTGGCCCTTTTATTTTTCCATCTTCGCCCAAGGTACAAACTCCCGCTCAGGTGGCATGATCCAGAGAAATCAGCGCCCAGCTTTGTTCCGGCGAATCAGCAATATGAAAAGCCCTGCGAGCTGACTTGCGATCACCCCGATCACCAGACTCTTGCCCCACAGGGGCAGCGTGCCCAGCCAATCAACCAGATAAACCAAAAGCACTGCACAAACCAGGGTCCAGCACGTGATGACAACCCCGCGTATCAGTTTCGGATAACGCCGATACCATCTGAAGGGCCCCTCTTCTTTAGCCTGGGAATCAATCAGACCCAGCAGTTCCAGAACAGCCATAAGCAATTCAATCATGCTGTTTTAAATCCAGTTTTTTTTGGGGCCGCGGACACGCGGGCGATCGGCTGGATTGAATATAGCAGCCTGTTTACAGTGGCCCAGGCCGCAAGTACGCCGCAGTCATTGCGCCAGTCTTTAAACAGCTCGCGAGCAAGCTCGCTCCTACAGAGACGGCATAAAACCCTGTGGGAGCGGGCTTGCCCGCGATGGCCGCACGTGCGCCGCAGTCATCTCACCCGTTCGCGTTTTCAGAAACGCAACACATCCACGGCTCATTCCACCCGCCCGGTTTCCCGCAGCACGTACTACCGGCGGTGAGCTGAGAATTGCTTCAACGGGAAGTGTTATCGATGGTCAAACTCACCCGGTTAGCCCGACAGTAAAGCTCGGAACAGTGCACGGGACGACCGTGCTGGTCGTAGGCGGTTTTGCCGATGCGCAATAATGGCTCGCCGGGCTCGCAACCCAGCCATTTGGCTTCGGCCTTGGTGGCGGTGTATACGTCGATGACCTTGCGGTCACTGCGCACGCTGGTCTCGTAGTCGTCATGCAGCAGTTGATAGGTGGAGTGCCCGGGCTGGTAGCGCTGGTCAAATTTCGGGTAGCGCGCCAAGGGAATGTAGGAATAGTCGATGAACAAACGTTGACCGCGAGAGCAACAGGATGGTTAAGCTGGGGTTCTTTTCAGGGAGAAATATATGACCGGTACCCACCAGGGCAGCTGCCTGTGCTCGGCAGTCAGATACGCGCTGCTCACTGCGCCAAAAGCGGTCAGTCACTGCCATTGCAGCCAGTGCCGCAAAGGCCACGGCGCAGCATTCGCGTCTTATGCCAGCGTGCCCCGCAGCGCACTGCGCATGCTCAGTGGCAGCGCCAGCATCACCTCCTATGCCTCATCGGAGTCAGTGCTGCGCGAGTTCTGTGCGCACTGTGGTTCGACCCTGTTCTGGTCACGTACTGAGGGCGAATTCAGCGACTGGGTTTCGATAGCGCTGGGCACACTGGACACGCCCTTTACGCCGCCAAAGCAACAACACCTCCATGTTGCCTCCAGTGTTCACTGGTACACCCCCATCGAATCAGGTGCCAGGCGCGAATCACCGCTGCGGGTCGATAACAACCTGCCGTCGTAGCCAAGCGGGCAGCTGATATTCAGGCGCCTGCCAGCAGCTCGATAATCCATCCAGCTTCCCGTGCGATCTCTTGCACCTTGTGCTCGGGTACGGCCTGTTGCGCCCGGGCCAGATTGCTCAGGTTCTGCTGCTTGTGGCGCAGGATACGTTGCCACTTGAGCAGGAACGCCGGACTGCGGGCCTGCATCTGCAGCGGGCCGAAAAACAGCTCCCGGGCGGTGTACACCACAGGCCCGTCATGTTCGGCGACGATGATTTCGTAGTCGAAACGGTTTTCCTGCAGCAATTCCTCGCGGAGGATCCGGTAGCCGTTTTCCATCAGCCATTGGCGCAGTGGCTGCTCACCGCCGTTAGGCTGCAGGATCAAGCGTTCCTGGCCGCTCAGATGCGCCTTGCCACTGTCGAGGATGTCGCGGATGGTCTCGCCGCCCATGCCGCAGATGCTGACGGCGGTGATCCCGTCGCCCGGCTCGATTGCCGCCAGACCATTGGACATGCGCACTGTGATCCGCTGCTCCAGGCCGTTGTCGCGCACGGTGCGTTGCGCCGCGCTGAATGGGGTCAATGCCACTTCACCGGCCACCGCTGCCGCTATCATGCCTCGGCGCATCAAGGCCACCGGCAGGTAGCCGTGGTCCGAGCCGATATCGGCCAGCCGCGCACCGGCTGGCACATTCGCCGCCACGCGTTCAAGGCGCATGGACAATGTATGTTCGTTCAACTGCAGTTCCTTTTCACCACGAATGTCCGACACCTTTGGCCAGGGGTCTGTTGACGTTTGGTTGTGGCTGCCCATTGTGACAAAACCTGACCGACAATCATAACCGCCCCCCTGAAGATGACGCTCATGCCTGGATTGCGCAGTGGCCACTGCGCGCCTCTTCCGCAGCAGATGCGGCCTATGTATTATCAGCGCAGGCTGATACTGCCTGCCGCTCGCGTCCGTAAGGAAAGGTGAAAGTATTGCTTCTCTTCCCGAATCCTCCCGCTTCTTTTGACAGTCGAGGTTTGGCAATGCGAGCACCGTACACCTCGACCTCAGGAGAGCAAGCATGATTTCGATCGAACAAGCCAAGCAGATGGCCAAGCGGCTGCGTGCCTCGCATGAGTTGCGCCAGCAACCGATGACACACGCCATGGCGCTGGAAACCGTGGCCCACCAACTGGGCCACAAGGACTGGAATACGGCGTCAGCAATGCTGCCCGGTGAAGATCCTGTGCCCGCGATTACCTTCGACAAGGCCATCCCGATCCTGAGGATGTTTGACGAAGGCAAGGCGCGTGAGTTTTATCTGGATTTTCTGGGTTTCAGTGTCGAGTTTGAACACCGGTTTGAGGCTGACTTGCCGCTGTATCTGGGGATCAGCCGCAACGGTCTGCAGTTGCATCTTTCCGAGCATCACGGCGATGCAAGCCCCGGTTCAACGATCTTTGTGCCGATGCACAATATCCAGTTGCTGCAGGACGAATTGCAGGGCAAACGCTACGGCTACGGACGCCCCGAGATTGTTCAGCAGGGCTGGGGCCAGGTGCTGGAAGTCCATGATCCGTTCGGCAATCGCATCCGCTTCTGCCAGGACTGAGCCTCTTTGGGCAGGCCAGGTACATGACCTGACCGTAGTAGCGAGCTCTTCGGGGCTGCGCCAGAAAAGCTCGCGAGCAAGCTCGCTCCTACAGGTGTTGTGCGCTTAGCGCTTGAGTTTGCGTTTGTTGCGGTATTGATCGATCACTACGGCCACCACAATGATCAGGCCCTTGATGATGTCCTGGATGTAGGCATCGACCCCGACAAAGGTGAAACCACTGGCCATGACCCCAAGGATCAATGCACCGATCACCGTACCGGTAATGCGCCCTACCCCGCCCGCCAGGCTGGTGCCGCCAATCACTGCCGCGGCTATCGCGTCCAGTTCATAGGACATGCCCATGCCTGCCTGCCCGGTGGCTGCCCGTGCCGAAGCCACGACGCCGGCCAGACCCGCCAGCAGCCCGGCGATGCTGTAGACGATGATCAAGTGACGCTTGACGTTGATCCCCGAGGTACGCGCCGCCTGCATGTTGCCGCCAATGGCGTAGGTGTACTTGCCGTATTTGGTGTAACGCAGCGCAATGTGGAAGATCAGCGCCACCACCAGAAAGATGATGACCGGCATCGCGCCATGCCCGATGGCAGTGTAGGAATCCGAGAGCATGCTCACCGGCTGGCCTTCGGTGTAGTAACGCGCCAGGCCTCGGGCCGACACCATCATGCCCAGGGTCGCAATAAAGGGCGGTATCCCGGTAATCGCAATGATGCTGCCGTTGATCGCCCCTGCCAGCAGCCCCACGCCAAGCCCCGCCAGCACCGGGATCCATACCGGCAGGTCGGTCAGCGAAGGGAATACCGCGCGGGTGAAATCGGAGGTTTGTGCCAGGCTGGCGGCGATCATCGCCGACAGCGCCAGCACTGAACCCGATGACAGGTCGATACCAGTGGTGATGATCACCTGGGTGACGCCAATCGCCAGCAAACCGATCACCGATACTTGCAGGATCATCAGTACCAGACGTTGGGAGTTCATCAAAAAGCTCTGGTCACGCACGATCCAGCCAAAGACTTCAAACACCAGTCCAATGCCGATCAGCACCAGAAAGATGCTCAGCTCGGTCGGGAACCGACGACGGCTTTTGGTTTTGGGCGGGGCCACGGCAGGCTTGTTTTCAGTTATTGCGTTCATGGACGTTTTCTCTCTTGTTCTGCTGCGCCACTGGCCCTGTCGGGCCGCAGCACTGAAGTCGTTAATGAATCGCGGTGATACCGGACGCCAATTGCATGATTCGCTCCTGGGTCGCCTCGCTGCGGTCCAGGGTGCCCATCAGTTCACCTTCGTGCATGACCATCACCCGGTCGCTCATGCCCAGCATTTCGGGGAGTTCCGAAGAAATCATGATCACCGCCATGCCTTCGCTGGCCAGCAAGGAGATCAGCCGGTAAATCTCGACCTTGGCGCCGACGTCGATGCCCCGGGTCGGTTCATCCAGAATCAGCACCCGCGGGTTGGTCATCAGCCAGCGCGCCAGCAAGGCTTTTTGCTGATTGCCACCGGACAGGGTGTCGATGCATTGCTCAAGGGAAGGGGTTTTGACCCGCAGCTTTTTGCACATGTCTTCACACAGTGCGCGCAGGGCTTTTTGCTGGATAAATCCGTTGTCGGCGTAATGCGCCAGGATCGCCATTTCCATGTTTTCCAGCACCGACAGGCAGGGGAAAAGCCCGGTCAGCTTGCGGTCTTCGGTCAACAGGGCGAAGCCCTTCTCGATGGCCATGTTGGGACTGGTGATACGCACGGGCAGCCCGTCCAGCTGGATTTCACCGCCACTGCTGGGGGTGATGCCGAAAATGGTTTCGGCGATGTTGGTCCGCCCCGAACCCATCAAACCGGCTATGCCCATGATCTCGCCAGCGTGCAAGTCAAACGAAACCCCGTTGAACACACCGTCCAGGCTCAGGTTGCGCACCGACAGCAGCAATTCACCCAGCGGGTTTTCCCGCACCGGAAACAACTGGTTCAGCTCGCGCCCCACCATCATCGAAATCAGGCTGTCGCCGTCCATGCTGTCGGCCCGCTGCAGACCGATATAGGCACCGTCTCGAAACACCGCCACCTCGTCGGCGATGCTGAACACCTCGTTCATTTTATGGGTGATATAGATGATGCCTTTGCCCTGGGACTTGAGGTCGGCAATGATCGAAAACAGGTGCGCGACTTCCTTGTCGGTAATGGCCGAGGTCGGTTCATCCATGATCAGGATGTCCGAGTTGTATGACACGGCCTTGGCAATCTCCACCATCTGCCGCTCGGCGATACTGAGGTTGCCTACCAGCTCCTGCGGGTCGAGGTTGATGCGCAGACGCTCCAGCAGTTGCGCGGTGCAGCGGAACATCTCGCGGTGGTCGATCATGTGCAGCGCGTTGAGCTGCTCGCGGCCGATCCAGATATTTTCCGCAATGTTCATGTGTGGCATCAGGTTCAGTTCCTGATGGATCATGGCGATCCCGGCCTGCAATGCAGCCAGCGGACCGGAGAAGGTCACCGGCTTGCCCCGCAGTCGCAGCTCACCGGAATCGGGTTGATAGATACCGGCGATGATTTTCATCAGGGTTGACTTGCCGGCGCCGTTTTCGCCCATCAGGGCCAGCACCGAACCGGGGCGAACCCGCAGTTGCACGTCATCAAGCGCCACCACACCGGGGAAGCCCTTGCTGACATTGATCACTTCCAGCAGGTAGGGAACCTCTTGAGCGATAGCCGCGGGCGCCATGGTCGAGGTGCTTGAAACAGTCGCTGACGCGAGCATAGCCAGTACTCCTCAGATGCCTCGGGCAGTGTCCGAGACAGCGGGCAAGGCGTGAGCCCTGCCGCATATTGTTGTTATTGGATTGAGATGACGACTACTTGAAATCCTTGGCATTGTCTTTGGTGATCAGCTGGAAAGGCACCCAGACCGCCTGCTCTACCGGCTCTTTGTTGATCATTTTCAGGGCTGTGTCGACGGAGCCGTAAGCCTGGCCCTTGGCGTCCTGGAACACCGTGACTGCCAGCTCGCCTTTCTCCACCGCGCGCACGCCGTCGGGGGTGCCATCGACACCGGCAATCAGCACAGTCCCGGGCTCGATGCCGGCTTGCTTCAAGGCCATTGCCGCACCGATGGCCATCTCGTCGTTGTTGGAAATCACCGCATCAAACTTGCGGCCCTGGGTCAGCCAGTCATTGGTCAGGGTCATGCCCTTGTCACGCAACCAAATGCCGGTCTGCTCTTGATCGACCTTGATATCCGGGTACTTGGCCAGCACCTCTTTCACGCCTTTGGTGCGGTTGGTGGTGGCGTTGTTGGCCAGGTCGCCCAACAGGATGACGATATCGCCCTTGCCGCCCATTTTCTTCGCCAGGTATTCCATCTGCATCTGACCGGCTTCCATGTCTTTGGAAGCTACGGTGGCAACGCCCAAGGGCAGCTTTTCGTCATCCGGACGGCGGTTGACATAGACCAGCGGAATCCCGGCCTTGACCGCTGCTTCCGTGATTTTGCGGGTCGCAGCAGTGTCCACCGGGTTAACCACAATGGCATCGACTTTCTGGCTGATAAAGTTTTCGACCTGACTCAGCTGCTTGACCACATCAGCGCGCGCATCCTCAAACTGCAACTGCACGCCTTCGGGGTTGCTTTTAGCTCTTTCGTTCATCGACTCACGCAAGTAAGTCAGATAAGTGTCATCGAACTGGGACATGCTCACACCGATTTTTACATCGGCCATGGCGGCGCCGCTGGCCAGCGTCATCGACAGTGCAAGGGAAGCAAAACGTAGGCGGTGTTTCATTAGGGCAGTCTCCACATTCTTGTTGGTTTTATAGATGCGGTACGTACTTGAATGACGGGTGAGGCAAGGTCTCGCTGAACTGGAATCGACTCTATTGGAAAATAATTTCTATATCAACATGATTTGGAACTTAATGAAAAAATAATTCTATTTAAACTTTACGGGTCCAGCCGTATCACCTGCTTTCGCTCAGCACTCAAGCGCGCCGCGTCCAGCACCTGCAGAGCCTGCAACGCATCCTGCGGATCCACCGGCACTGCTCCCTGGTGTTTTACCGCGTCAATCATTTGCGTATAGAACTGCTGCCAGCGGCCATGCTCAGTGGGTACCCGCTCACGTTCAGCCCCCTGCTCGAACCAGCCCCAGCGCCGATGTTCTTCGGCGCCCCAGCGCTCGCCTTCGGTTTTAGGCGAAAGCCCGGCCAGAACTGCCGCCTCTTGCCCGTCAAAGCCTTCAACGCTATAGCAGCCGAGGGTGCCGGTAACCCGGAACCTGGGGCGCGGACTGCTTTGCAGGCAACTGCCACCGACATGGGAGACCACGCCATTGGTATGGGTCATCGCGATAAAGAAACTGTGGTCGATACCGGGATGCCCGGGGCTGTCGGCAAGCTCGGCATAAACCGTCTTCACCGGGCCGAACAACTGCAGCGCCTGGTCAACCAGGTGGCTGCCCAGATCCCGGAGCCAGCCCCCACCACTGGCATCGCCCACTGCGTCGGGAGCAAAGCGTTCGACGAATGATTCAAAGCGGCTGACCTGGCCCAGGGCCCCGGCATCCAGCAACTTGCGGATGGTCAGATAGTCCGAATCCCAGCGCCGGTTTTGATACACGCTCAACAGCACGTTCTGGCGCTGAGCTGCGGCCACTAATTGTTCGGCCTGAGCAGTGTCGGCGGCGAAAGGCTTGTCACTGACCACCGGCACGCCCAGCTCGATGGCCTGCATCATCAGCTCCGGGCGACCGTGCAGCGGGGTTGAAATCACCAGCAGGTCAACCCCGGCTTCGACCAGTTGGCCGAGACTGTCCCAGGCCGGTACGCCGGGGTATTCATTGGCCAGCAACTGGCGACGCTCGGGCGAACGGGTAACCACCCCGGCGAAAGTGACCCCGGGCAAACTGGCAATCAACGGAGCATGAAAAAAGCGGCCGCCATGGCCAAAACCGACGAGTCCAATACGCATAAAGCCTCCATTCGCCTGGGCGAACTTGATTCCTGTAGGAGCGAGCTTGCCTCGCGAGCTGTTGATCTTGAAGCGCTCGCGAGCAAGCTCGCTCCTACAGGGTATTTGGTGTGTTGTTTATTTGGCGTCGGGGCCGTAAAACTGTGGGCGCTCAGGCAGCTGGACTTTAACTATCGCCCCGCTTTGCTGCGCTTCGATGCAGGCATCCGCTGCCACCGCTGCGGCAAAACCGTCCCATGCCGACGGGCCACCTACACGGCCGGCCCGCACGGCGTCGATAAAGGCTTGCAACTCAACGTCGTAGGCGCCGATGAAACGGTCTTTCCAGTCCATCAAAATGGCGTTGGACAGTTTGGCGCCGCTGCGCAGTTGCACTTGCGACGGCTCTGGCAGTTTGGCAATCCCGGTCTCGCCCACCACTTCACACTGAATGTCATAGCCGTATTGGCAGTTAACAAACACTTCAACATCTATGCGTGTGCCCTTGACTGTTTCCAGCAGCACGATTTGCGGATCTTTGAGATGGGCCAGGGCTTTGCTGGTTTTGCGCGGGAACACCACTTGCACTGACACGTAGTCGTCATCCAGCAACCAGCGCAATACGTCCAGTTCATGGATCAGGGTGTCGGTAATCGCCATGTCGGTCTTGTAGTTCTCGCCCACCGTCGGGTTGCGGTGCGCACAGTGCAGCATCAACGGCTCGCCGATCTGGCCACTGTCGATCACCGCTTTGAGTGCCCGGTAGCCTTCGTCATACGGACGCATGAAACCGACCTGCACCAGACGCTTGCCATGGGCAACCTCAGCATCAACGATGGCCCGGCAACCGGCCGCCGTCACTGCCAGCGGCTTTTCGCAAAATACCGGCTTGCCGGCCTTGATCGCTGCCAGCACGAACTCTTCGTGGCTTGGCCCCCACGATGTCACCAGTACCGCATCGACTTCAGGTGCATTGATCAGTGCATGACCGTCGGGATACACCTCGGCGGTTAGCCCGAGATCAGCAACTACCCGGGCGGCTTGCTGCAAATCGATATCGGTGACGGCCACCACCTGGCTGTTAAGCAAGGTCTGGCTGCAACGACGGATGTGGTCTCGACCGATGGCGCCGGTACCGATCACGCCCAATTTCAGTGCTTGAGTGTTCAACGACATTTGCCTGCTCCTGTTGGATTTTTTATCAGAGGTTTGCGATCAGTACTGCCGGGCTTTGGAAAGTGCGAGGTTGAGTTTTTGTGCCGCCGCATGGGTGCGCGGGCTGGTGGACACCTGCGCCACGCCGACCCGCCACCATGTCAGGTAGCTGTGAATCATGGTTTTGGGCAGCACCTTGATGTCGATCAGGGTCGATACCGTTTGCAAACGCGCATCGGCCAGCGCTTCATGCAACTGCTCAAGGGTGCTGACCTTGTAGGTCTTGCAACCGTAAGCGGCCGCGCTCATGGCGAAGTCCACCGGTACAAAGCCGCCGTCGAGCTTGCCGGTCTGAGCATTGCGATACCGGAACTCAGTGCCGAAGCTGTCCATCCCGTTGCCCATCTGCAAGTTGTTGATGCAGCCGAAAGTCATGTTGTCGAACAGCACCACGTTGATCTTGCGCCGCTCCTGAATCGACGTCGGCAACTCGGAGTGCAGCATCATGTACGAGCCGTCCCCTACCAGCGCGTAGACCTCACGCCCGGGCTCGGCGAGCTTGACCCCCAACGCTGCGTTGACTTCGTAGCCCATGCACGAGTAGCCGTACTCAAGGTGATAGGTGTTGACCCCCTTACTGCGCCAGGCCCGTTGCAAGTCACCGGGCAGGCTGCCTGCCGCTGCCACGATCACCGCGTCGTCGGCCAGGCTGTGGTTGAGTACGCCCAGCACCTGGCTCTGGGTCAGGCATGATCCGGTCAGCTCGATAAATTCGCGCAGTACCGCCGGGTCAAGGTGGTCGGTGATCTCGGGGGCGAAGTCCGGCTGCTGATAATCGACCTGATAAACCCGGTCGACTTCTGCGTCCAGTTGCGCCCGGGCCAGCCTGGGAGCATCGCCCCAGCTCGAGCGATAGCCCTGTTGCTCGAGAATCCCGGTCAGCGCTTGCAGTGCCTCCCGGGCATCGGCCAGCAATTGCACGCCATCAAGTTTCAGTGCATCGCAAGGGCTGATGTTGAGGTTGAGAAACTCCACTTCCGGGTGCTGAAACAACGATTTCGACGAGGTGGTGAAGTCGGTATAGCGGGTGCCGATGCCGATGATCAGGTCGGCATCCCGGGCCAGCAGGTTGGCGGCCAGGCAGCCGGTCTCGCCAATCCCGCCGACGTTCAGCGGGTGCGCCGAGACAATGGCGCTTTTGCCGGCCTGGGTTTCAGCGAACGGGATATCAAAGCGCTCGGCGAAAGCCTGCAAGGCGGCATTGGCGCCGGAGTACTTGACCCCGCCACCGCAAATGATCAGCGGCTTGCGCTTGCGTTGCACGATGGCCTGGGCGTCAGCCAGCATCGCCGGGGTCGGCAACCGGCGATCGATGCGGTGTACGCGTTTTTGCAGGAAGTAATCCGGGTAATCGTAGGCTTCGGCCTGTACATCCTGAGGCAGGGCCAGGGTTACCGCGCCGGTTTCAGCCGGGTCCGTCAGCACACGCATGGCCTGGATGGCGGCGCTCATCAACTGCTCGGGGCGGTTGATGCGGTCCCAGTATTTACTCACTGCCTTGAAGGCGTCGTTGGTGCTGATGCTCAGGTCGTGAAATTGCTCGATCTGTTGCAGCACCGGGTCCGGCTGACGGCTGGCATAGACATCGCCCGGCAGCAGCAACAGCGGGATCCGGTTGGCGGTGGCAGTGGCTGCCGCAGTGAGCATATTGGCGGCACCCGGGCCAACCGATGAGGTGCAGGCGTAAATCTTGCGCCGCAGGTTCTGCTTGGCAAACCCGATCGCAGCATGGGCCATGCCCTGCTCGTTGCGACCTTGATGCACCACCAGATCACCGCTGTCCTGCTCCAGCGCCTGGCCCAGCCCCAGTACGTTGCCGTGACCAAAAATGGTGAAAATACCGGCGATAAACTTGCTCTGGACCCCATCGACTTCGACGTACTGGTTATCGAGAAATTTCACCAGGGCCTGGGCCATGGTCAGTCGTGTCGTACTCATGCTGTCACCTTGAATAAATACATATCCCGACTACGGACTGTAGGAGCGAGCTTGCTCGCGATCTTTTGATCTTGAAAAGCTCGCGAGCAAGCTCGCTCCTGCAGGTCAGGTGGGGTGGTTGTTTATTTGGCCGTCGGCATGCTGAATTCCGGGCCCTTGGCGATGCTGTCCGGCCAACGTTGCATCACGCTTTTGTAGCGGCTGTAGAAGCGGATGCCTTCTTCGCCGTAGGCGTGATGATCACCAAACAATGAGCGCTTCCAGCCGCCAAATGAATGCCAGGCCATCGGCACCGGAATCGGCACGTTGATGCCCACCATGCCAACCTTGATCGTGCGGGCAAAGGCCCGGGCCACACCGCCGTCGCTGGTGAAGCAGGACACGCCGTTGCCGAACTCATGGGCATTGATCAGCGCCACGGCGCTGGCGAAATCCGCCACCCGGACAATGCCCAGCACCGGTCCGAAAATCTCTTGCTGATAGATGCTCATCTCAGTGGTGACGTTATCGAACAAGGTAGCGCCGACAAAGAAGCCCTGTTCTGCGCCCGGCACTTTCAGGTCGCGACCGTCGACGATCAACTGCGCGCCCTGGGCCACGCCCTGATCGATAAAACCAATGACCTTGGCCTTGTGCTCTGCGGTCACCAGCGGCCCCATCTCGCTGTCCGGCTGCAAGCCATTGCCGACCTTGAGCCGGTCGATGCGCGGCAGCAGTTTTTCGATCAATTTGTCGGCCACATCGCCCACGGTCACAGCAATCGAGATCGCCATGCAACGCTCGCCCGCAGAGCCGTAAGCGGCACCGATCAATGCATCCGCCGCCTGGTCGAGGTCGGCATCGGGCATCACGATCATGTGGTTTTTCGCCCCGCCCAACGCCTGTACACGCTTGCCCCGCGCAGTGCCCTGCTGGTAGATGTACTCGGCAATCGGGGTGGAGCCGACAAACGAAATGGCTTCGATGTCCGGGTGCTGCAACAGCCCGTCAACCGCGCTTTTGTCGCCCTGCACCACGTTGAATACGCCATCCGGCAAACCGGCTTCAGTCAGCAGCCGGGCCATCAGCAGGCTGGCCGAAGGATCGCGCTCCGAAGGCTTGAGGATGAAGCAGTTGCCGGTCACCAGCGCCAGCGGAATCATCCACAGCGCCACCATGACCGGGAAGTTGAACGGCGTTACCCCGGCGCACACGCCTAGGGGCTGGCGCAGGTTCCAGTTATCGATGCCACCGCCGATGTTGTCGCTGAAATCGGTTTTCAGCAGTGCCGGCGCACCGCAGGCATATTCAACAATCTCGATGCCGCGGGTCACTTCGCCCTTGGCGTCGGAAAACACCTTGCCGTGTTCGCGACAGATGATTTCGGCCAGTTCATCGTGGTGTTCATCGAGCAGTTGCTTGAACTTGAACATCACCCGCGCACGGCGCAAGGACGACTGTTCGGACCATGCAGGAAACGCCTTGAGTGCCGAAGCCACGGCCTCATCTACCGTGTGCTGGCTGGCCAGTGCGACCCGTGCCTGGACGGCGCCGGTGGCTGGATTGAATACGTCGCTGAAACGCTCACCGCCTGTGTCCTGGACCTGGCCGTTGAGGTAGTGACCGATAACCGGGGTAGTGCTCATTATTGTTCTCCGAAAGCGTTAAAGATCCATCAGCCAGCTGTGCTGCGGGTCGTTGTGAAATTGCCAGACGCGCTTGGGACCGGCCATGACATTGAGGTAATAAGATTCATAGCCATAGGGCACGCTGACCGGGTGGTAACCCTTGGGCACCACCACCAGGTCGCTGTTCTCCACCGCCATGGCCTGGTCGAGGCTGCGGTCATCGGTATACACGCGCTGGAACACAAAGCCCTGGGGCGGGTTGATGCGGTGGTAATAGGTTTCTTCAAGAAAGCTCTGATGCGGCAAATCGTCGGTGTCGTGTTTATGCGGCGGATAGCTGGACGAGTGCCCGGACGGAGTCCGCACCTCGACCACCAGCAGCGAATGCGCCGGCTCGGTGTCGGGCAGGATGTCGCACACGTAGCGGGTATTGGCGCCTTTGCCGCGCACACTGCGTTTCATGCTGGGCGGCGTGATCAGGCGTGCAGCCAGCCCGGCAGTGGCCGAACCGGGTGCGGCACAGACGGCAATTTGCACGTCGCTCAAGGCCAGCACCCGGGCCTGACTGCCCGGTGGCAGGTAGGCCGCAAACGGCGATTTATCCTCGAAAACCGAGTTGCGATCGCCAATATCCTCCCAGCTGAAAGCGCCCTTGCCCGGCTCTACGCCACTGATGGTGACCCGACCGCTGAGCAGCACCAGGCACAGTTCCTGAGTGCCGGCGCTCACCGGCAATTGCTCGCCGGGGGCCAGGCGATAAGCGCTAAAGCCCACGTACTCCAGGGCACCCTGTGGCAGTTCGACCAAGGTGTTGCCCGTGGCCCGACCTTTGATCAGCAAGCTCATTTTCCAGTCCTCGCATCCAGCAGCGCGCGCAGGGTTTGGTAACCCTTTTGCGCATAGGCAAAACTCGGCGCCACGGCCGGGTCCTGTTCGGCTTCTACCACCAGCCAGCCGTGGTAATCGGCTGCCAGCAGTACATCGAGCAACGCTGCGAAATCAATGTCGCCGTCGCCGGGTACGGTGAAGGTGCCGTTGATGATGCAGTCGGGGAAACTCCACAGGTTGTTGCGCGCCAGTTGCACCACAGCCTTGCGCACATCCTTGAAGTGCACGTGGCAGACCCGGTCAATATGTTTGCGCAACACCTCGATCGGCTCGCCACCGCCCATGTAGCAATGGCCGGCGTCGAACAGCAGGCCAACGTCGGGGCCGGTCAGGCTCATCAAGGTGTCGATGTCCGACGGCGACTCAACATAGGCGCCCATGTGATGGTGATAAGCCAGGCGCACGCCCTGGGACAACGTGAACTGCGCCAGTTCATTGAGTTTGTCGGCGTAGGCTTGCCATGCCTGCTCAGTGTGAAAGCGCGGGCGCTCGACCAATGGAATGCGCTGGCCCTGAATTGAGTCGGCGACTTCGCCATAGACCAGCACCTTGGCCCCGTTTGCGGCCAGCAACTGCACATGGCTGGCGATTGCGTCGATTTCCTCGGCGGCCGAGCGCCGGGCCAGGCGGCTGGAATACCAGCCCGAGACCAAAGCCAGATCGTAGGGTCGCAGCACGTCGCCGACGCCCTTGGCGTCCTTGGGGAATTTACCGTTGAGTTCGAAACCTTCGTAACCGATTTGCTTGCCTTCACTGAGCGCCGTGCTCAATGGCGTCTCACCGCCCAATGACGGCAAGTCATCGTTACTCCAGGAAATCGGGTTGATGCCAATACGGATAGCGGGCATGGCTGCACCTATTATTGTTTTCTGAATTAAATCTGCGGTATGGCTGATGGCTTGTGGGAGCTGGCTTGCCAGCGATACAGACGACCCGGTCTTCCAGCGCTGACCTAGTGATGCCATCGCTGGCAAGCCAGCTCCCACAGGGTTTTAATCCGCCTTTCTTGCCGCTTGCCAGGATTCGATGAGCTGCACAAACGTGCCCTGTACCCGTTCAATCAAGGTTTCATCATCGATCTCTCCCGCCAGCCAGGCCCGGCTCGGTTCCTGGAAGATCGTGCGGCCCACGGCAAACCCGCGGCAGGTGCTGCTGTGGCGTGCCTGCCTGAAACCTTCTGCCAGTGCTTGCGCCGGGGCATTGAGGCCCAGCAGTACCACGCCGCGGCAATAAGGGTCGCGCTCTTGAATCAAGGCGTCGAGCTGCTCCCAAACCTGTGCCGTCTGGGCTTCGATTTTCCACCAGGCCGGGTAGATCCCCAGGTTGTACAAGCGCTTCAATGCGCGGTACAGCACATCGGGATAAGTCGAGGGGTGATCCTTGGGCGGGATGATTTCCAGCAGCAATTCATGGCCACTGACCAGTGACGCCTCGTACAAGCCCTTGATCTGCGCTTCCTGCTCCAGGCGCAGCAGCGGCTCGTCGTCGGGGTGAAACTGCACCAGGCATTTGATGATGTGTTCCTGCGGCCAGCCAATCAGGTTGCTGCCCACCGAACGGCCATGTTCGAAGGCCAGTGGCCGTGAACCCTGGACCTCTACCGGACGGGCAATCCACCAGCCGCGACCGGTGGCGGCATTGAGTGAGTCCTGGGCAAAACGCTGGTCGGCCAGCAACCCGACATCGGCGTCGATACCCTGGCGGCGCAGGTCGGTTTCAACCCGCTCGACAGCGCGGATAAACAGCTGCTTGAGCGCGCAGATGCTGGTGTGATCGCGACCATACTGCTGGGCCACTTCCACCAGTTGCCAGCGATGATCGAAGGCGAATACAAACAGTTGTTTCCACTGTTTGCGCGGCACGCTGACCTGATGCAAACGCTGCAAAGCCACATCCTGATCCGGACGGGTGATCGGCACCGGGCTATTGAACAGGTAGTCGAGTTCGGCCGGGGTCGGCATCGCCGGGGCGCAGGCATGCCGCGATACCACCAGCCCGCCGCAGGCATTGGCCAGCTGGCTGCAACGCTCATCGCTGGCATCTTTGAGCCAGCCGCTGAGGAAGCCGGACATAAAGGCATCGCCGGCGCCCAGCACGTTAAGCACCTCAACCCGCACGCCGGGATAAACCG
Source organism: Pseudomonas versuta (assembly GCF_001294575.1). NCBI lineage: Bacteria > Pseudomonadati > Pseudomonadota > Gammaproteobacteria > Pseudomonadales > Pseudomonadaceae > Pseudomonas > Pseudomonas versuta. The sequence continues at coordinate 1,313,672 of NZ_CP012676.1, read as the reverse complement.
CACCGTCTTCAAGCCGGGCCGGAATATCGCCATGGATCACCGTGCATCCCTGGGAGCCCAGCTTGACCACCAGCGTTGCCGCAGTCACTGCCCGCACCGCGCGCAATGCAGCCAGCAAGTCAGTGCCGCCACCGGCAATCAAGAATTCTTCTTCAGTGCCCACGATCAGGTCGAAGCGCGGCAGGATCGATTGCACGTGTGCGGTCACTTTCCGGTCTTCGACAAAGCGGGTTTCGCCATCGGCCTTGCCTGCCAGCCCCCAAAGCACCGGACGGTAATCGATGTCCAGAATCCGTTTGACGTTGTTCTGCTCGGCGTACTCAAGGGCCTGGACGCTGGCCTGGTAGACCCCCTCGGTGGAGAAGTGAGTGCCGGTGATCAGCAGTGCCTTGCTCGACGCTATAAATGCCGGATCGATGTCTTCTGCACGCAGCGCCATGTCGGCGCAGTTTTCGCGGTAGAACACCAGCGGGAAGGTTTCGCGGTCTTTAAGACCCAGCAGCACCAGTGCGGTGAGGCGCTGGGGATCGATGGTGACGGCACTCACGTCGCAGCCTTCGCGAGCCAGTGACTCGGTCAGAAAACGGCCCATGTGATCATCGCCCACCCGGCTCAGCATGGCTGAGCGCAAGCCCAGACGCGCAGTGCCGAACGCAATATTGGCCGATGAGCCGCCAAGGTATTTGGCGAAGCTGCTGACATCCTCCAGGCGCGCGCCGACTTGCTGCGAATAAAGGTCGACGCCCAGGCGTCCAAGGCAGATCAAATCCAAATCACGCCCTGTGGCAAAACGAGTCTGTCCCATGCTGGCTCCTGTTATTTTTATCAGCCTGCACTCATCACCCGACGGTTGAGCGCTCTTTGTGAGATGAAGACTAAAACGTCTCCCCACATAAAACAATATTTATTCCATAATTTTTTAATGTAGAATTTTTGTTCCATACTGGTCGTACGTGATCAGTTTTCGGCCCTGTAGCGATTCAGCTAGCGGGTCATTGAACGCCAGGTCAGGATTATTTGCGCACCTACCCTGTAGACTTTGCAGGCTAAACTGCCCCATGCCCTGAAGAGCCATCCATAAGGACTCCCTATGCCCTCCACTGATCAGCCGGCCCCGATCGAGCAAACGCCTGAGAGCGAACAGGCCGGCCCACCGATCAATGCCGAACGCCTGTTGCAGCTTATTACCGAGGAGTACGAGAGCCTGCCGCGCCAGCTCAAACGTATTGCCAGTTACATGAGCCAGCAAAGTGACCGGATCATGGTTGACCGGATCAGTGATATTGCCCGCGAGTGCGAAGTTCACCCTTCAGCCATCGTGCGCTTCTCACAGCGTTTCGGTTTCAGTGGTTTCAGTGAAATGCAGGCGCTGTTTCGCGAGGCTTACACCCACAAGGCCACGCCGGCGCAGAACTATCAGCAGCGCATTCGCAGCATGATTGCCAACAAGTCGCAAAAAGCCAGTGGCGGCGACCTGGCCCGCGAATGCATCAATGCGACCCTGTCGGGCATAGAGCGTCTGGGGCTGGAGCTCGATGACCAATCCTTCGACAAAGCCGTGGATCTGGTGGTCAATGCCGACAATATCTACGTGGTGGGCGTGCGACGCTCCTTCGCCGTGGCCGACTACCTGGTGTACAACCTGCAGCACACCAACAAGCGCATTCATCTGGTGTCCGGGCTGGGTGGCAGTTACCGCGAACAAATGCGCAGCGTACGGGCCAACGACCTGGTGATTGCCATCAGCTTTACCCCCTATGGCAAGGAAACCCAGCATTGCCTGCGCATCGCGCAACTGCATCAGGCCAAGACCCTGATCATCACCGACAGCAACCTGTCACCGCTGGCCAAGCGCGCCAACAGCGTGTTGCTGGTCAATGAGGGCAGTTCGTTTGCGTTTCGCTCGTTGAGTGCAACCTTGTGTCTGTGCCAGGCCCTGTTTATTGCCGTGGCCTACCGGCTGGAACTGAAAGTGGATGAAATTCACGAGCAAGTGGGGTTTGACGACTAGAGCGCCCAGCTCTAAACATCAAAATAAATGCAGTTAAACATCATTATTATGAATTTGCAGACTGGAACGGCCTGCTGCACACTGCGCCCGTTCCTCCCCCAAATGAAGGGACATTTTCAAGGGCTTGCCGGGAAACCCGCTAAGCCCTTTTTTTATCTCTTGAGTCGCCAACACCGGATTTCCCTCACCATGCCAACCCGCTGGATCAGCCGCCTATTGCCTGCGGCCACCCATACCCGTCCCACCGAATGGAGCCGCGCCGCCATTGGCGTATCCCTTGGCACGCTCTTGAGTGTCTGGGTCTGCAGCCTGTTTTTCGGCCTGCCGATCGCCATGCACCTGATTGGCCCGCTGGGGGCCAGTGCGGTCTTGTTGTTTGCCGTGTCTTCAGGGGCACTGGCGCAACCCTGGTCGATTATTGGCGGCTACTGCTGTGCAACCCTGGTGTCATTGGCGGTAGCGCACTTTTTCGGCCGCAACCTGGACAGCGCTTGCCTGGCCGTGGGCCTGGCCCTGATTGTCATGTGCCTGCTGCGCTGCCTGCACCCGCCTGCCGGGGCGTTGGCCCTGCTGGTGGTACTGGCCGACCCGGACAGCGCAAACCTGGGCTGGGGCTTGCTCGCGCCCGTGATGCTCGCCGCAGCGTGCATGCTGCTGGCAGCGCTGGTTTATAACAACCTGACACGGGTGCGCTACCCGAAAAAACCCGCCGAGCCGAGCCCGGTAGCGAGCACACCGCAGGTTGCCGGCGACCCGGGGATCAAGGCTGAAGACTTGCAAAAAGCCCTGGAACAGATGGACGCGTTTATTGACGTGACACCCGAAGACCTTGAAGAACTGATTCGGGCCAGTGAGCACTATGCCCGCCGACGCAGTGTCGGCGAGGTGCTCGCCCAGGCCCGCTGAGCGGCATGCGCAGCCGGGCAGGAGGCATTGCACTGTTACCCTGAACTTCCTGCTAGGGTTATCCGTGCAACGTCCTGGCGACCCGGTTTTCACTGTTCCTGATCGCCCGGATGCAAAGGCCCCTGCCTTTGTCACGCAGGTGGCCCGAATTCCCTCGGTTGACCGCGTTCAAGGCCTGTAATGCTCAAGACCATTGAAAAAGAAATCTCGAATCAAGCGGCCCCTCCCGCCCTGCAAGCTGAATTCGCCCAACATGATTTCGAGAAACTGCGCAATTTTTGCCGCCTGACCTATATCGCAAGCATCTTCATCTGGCTGTTGTTTGACCTGATTGTCAGCATCAAGGGTGGCCAGGGGTTTACGGGCGCTTCGATGGTTTTTCTCAGCGTCATGGTGGTGCTCACCATCATTTTGGGCTTTGTCCGCAAGTCCCGGCACTTCGACATACTCAATGTGATGTTTGTACTGGTGATTACGCTCGGTATCCGCCTGATCATTTTCGGCCTGCCAACCGATGCGCAGCCGATCTGGCTGATTCTCGTCACGTCCAGCACCCTCTATAGCGCGTCGGTTCTGCCTCTGAGCCGCGGGGCATTTATCGCCGTAGTGGCGATCACCTGGGTGACCCTCAACCCTTTTCTGATGACTCAAGAGTCTGTCACGGATCTGCGGGGCACCCTGCTCCTGTGCTACCTCGCTTTTCTCAGCAGCCTGACCATCTACAGCTTTTTCAAGTTGCGCAAAATCAAGCTGTACAACTTCACCATGACCCGGCTGCTGGTGACCCAGGCCTACATTGACGCCCTGACCGAGATTCCCAATCGCCGCGCCTTCATGACCCGGGCCACCAGCACATTACAGAGCCGGCCCCGGGTGTATGACCACTACCTGGCGATGATCGACATCGACAACTTCAAGCAGGTAAATGACCATTACGGTCATGACATTGGTGATGAGGTACTCAAGCGCACCGCAGCCAGCATCCAGTCGGTTTTGGCTGACCACGAGTACGCGCGCATGGGTGGTGAGGAATTTGCCGTGTATTTGTCGGGGGTGCGCCGCAGTGACGTCGAGGCGCTGATGGACAAGTTATGCCGGCAAGTACGCGAAGACCCCCATGCACACCCCGTGACCGTCAGCATCGGGCTGACCCGGGTCGAAGACAATGACACCCTGAACCAGGCGCTGGCCAAGGCTGACAAGGCGCTGTACGTGTCCAAGAACAGCGGCAAGGACCGGTTTACCTTTCGTTAGGGCTCATGCCTGGCCCTGTAGGAGCGAGCTAGCTCGCGAGCTGTTCAAGCTGCCCGCGAAAAGCTCGCGCCTGCAAGGTTCAGGTTGATTAGCGGTCTTCGCTCAGATCGGTATTGCCGTCCCAGCCACCGCCCAGAGCGGCAATCAGTTTGACGCTGGCAATCAGGCGGCTTTGCTGCAAGTTAAGCACGCTGCGTTCGGTGTTCAGGGCAGTGGCCTGGACCACCACGACGTCCAGGTAAGCAATCAGGCCAGCCTTGTACTGATTGTTGGTCAGGCGTAACGACTCGCGGGCCGACTCCAGTGCCTGTTCCTGGACGACGCTCTCATCGCCCAGTACCTTGAGCTGCACCAGGTAGTTTTCCACTTCGCGCAAGCCATCCAGCACGGTCTGGCGGTATTTGGCCACGGTCTGGTCATACACCGCCTCGTTGCGGTCAACCTCGGCCGAACGCTGGCCGCCATCGAACAACGGCAAGGACACTTTGGGCCCCACCGACCAGAAACGGTTCGGCACGCTGATCCAGTCCTGGTACTGACTGCTGCTGTAACCGCCCTGCAGGCTCAAGCTGAAATCGGGGTAGTAAGCGGCTTTGGCCACGCCGATGTTGGCGTTGGCGGCGATGATTGAGCGCTCCGCCGAGGCGATGTCCGGACGTCGTTCCAGTAACTGCGAAGGCAGGCTCAGCGGGATTTGCGGCAGCGCGGGAACGGTTGTGGTTTCAGCCAGGCTAAACCCCGAAGGCGCCTGACCGGTGAGCACCGCAATGGCGTTCTCAAATTGCGCGCGTTGCCAGATCAGGTCGATCAGGCTGGCCTGGGTGTTACGTAACTGGGTCTGCGCCTGAGCCACGGCGTCCTTGCCGGAAATCCCGGCCTTGTATTGGTTTTCGCTCATTTTCAGCGAACGCTGATAAGCCTCGACCGTCGCTTGCAGCAAGCGTTTTTGCTCATCGATCACCCGCAGTTGCAGGTAGTTCTGCACCAGTTCCGACTGCTGACTCAAGCGCATGGCGGCCAGGTCGGCCAGGCTGGCTTGGGCAGTGGCTTCATTGGCTTCCAGCCCGCGGCGCAGCTTGCCCCAGACATCCGCTTCCCAGCTGACCCCGACCTGGGCGTTCAAGGTGTCGCGAATGCCACTGCTGGAGCTGGTCAAACTGGAGTTGGAACTGCCGGTGCCCTGACTGGAGCGGGTTTTGCCCACGCTCAAGTCGGCGCTGGGCAAAAACGCCCCGCGGGCGCTGCGCACCAGAGCCTGGGCCTGACGGAACTGGGCCTCGGACTGAGCCACGGTCTGGTTGGTGCTGTTGAGTTTCTCCACCAGCCCATTGAGCTGAGCGTCGTCATACAGCTCCCACCAGGCTCCACGGGCCAGCGCATCACTGGGGTTGGCCCGGGTCCAGCCGGCAGCCTCTTTGTAATCCGACGGCGCCGCCGATTCGGGACGCTGGTAGTCCGGACCGATTGCACAGGCGCTGAGCAACAGACCCGATAACACCAGCGGAGCGAGTTTAAGCAAACGAGAGGTCATAACGGAGTGTCCAGAGCAGCATCAGTGCGCACGCCACGCCATTTGTTGAAACGATGGCGGGCGCGATCAAGATAGAGGTAAACCACCGGGGTGGTGTAAAGGGTCAGGATCTGACTGAAGATCAGCCCGCCGATAATGGTCAGGCCCAGCGGCTGGCGCATTTCTGCCCCTTCGGCAGTACTGAGCATTAACGGCACGGCCCCCAGGATGGCCGCCAGGGTGGTCATAAGGATCGGGCGCAAACGTTGCAGGCACGCGCTGCGAATCGAATTTTCAGGGCTGAACCCGGCAGTCCGTTCCAGCTGCAGCGCGAGGTCGATCATCAAAATCGCGTTTTTCTTCACCACCCCGATCAGCAGGAACAGGCCCAGTAGCGATATCAGGCTGAATTCGCCCCCCGTGAGGTAGATGCTCAGCAAGGCACCCACCCCGGCCGACGGCAAGGTCGAGAGAATGGTCAGTGGGTGGATATAGCTCTCATAGAGAATCCCCAGCACCAGATACACCGCCACCAGCGCGCCCAGAATCATGAACGGCTGACTTTTTTGGGTCGCGGCAAAGGCATCGCCGGTGCCAGCCATTTTTGCAATCACGTCTTCGGGCAGGCCGAGTTTGGCAATGGCCCGCTCAATCGCTGCGGTGCCCTGCTCGGTCGATACCCCGGGAGCCATGTCAAACGAGACGGTCTCGGAGGCAAACTGGCCTTCGTGCTCGACCCGGTCGTCCTGCAGGCTGTTCTCGTAATGGGCAATGGCCGACAACGGAATCCGCTGGCCATCAGCGGTGATCACCTGCACCTGCTCCAGGGTCTGCGGGTCCTGGGCGTACTTGGGGTTGACCTCCATCACCACCTGGTACTGGTTCAGGCTGTCGTAGATGGTAGAAATCTGACGCTGGCTGTAGGCGTTGTTGAGCACGGCGGTCACCATGTCCATGTCCACCCCCAGGCGCTTGGCCTGATCGCGATCCACCACCAGTGTCACTTGCTGCGCGCCCCGTCCTTCACGGGCGTCGATTGCCGTCAGCTCGGGCAGGGCCTTGAGCGCGGCCACCACTTTCGGGTACCAGGTCCGCAGTTCGCCAAGGTCGCCGCTTTGCAGGATGTAGGAGTACTGCGAACTGGTTTGCTCGCGCCCCCCGCCGAACTGCAAGTCCTGGTCGGCCATCAGCATCAGGCGCCCGCCGGGCACTTTGGGCATGGTGTCACGCAGACGCTCAATGACCTTTTGCGCGGAGATCTTGCGCTCGGAAATGGGCTTGAGGCGCACGATCATGACCGCGTTGTTGGTGCCGCCATTGCCGCCAATAAAGCCTGCCACACTCTCGACCGCCGGGTCAGCCAGCACCGCCTTGCGGAAGATTTCCATCTTCGGTTGCATCACGCTGAATGACAGGCCGTCGTCACCGCGCACAAAGCCGATCAACTGCCCGGTGTCCTGTTGCGGCATGAAGGTCTTGGGCACCACCACGTACAGCGCCACGTTGACGCCAATGGTCACCAGCAGGCTCAACAGGGTCAGGCGCTTGTGGCGCAACACCCAGTCCAGGCTGCGGGCATAACCGGCGACCATGCGCTCGTTGAGGCGCATGCTCCAGCGCTGCATGGCGTTTTCGGTGCCCGGCACATGGGGCTTGAGCCAGCGCGCACAAAGCATGGGCGTCAGGGTCAGCGACACCACCAGTGACACCACGATCGAGGCGGCCAGGGTGATGGAAAACTCACGGAACAGGCTTTCGACAATCCCCCCCATAAACAGGATCGAAAGAAATACCGCCACCAGCGAAACGTTCATCGACAGCAGGGTAAAACCGACTTCCTTGGCCCCCAGCATCGCCGCTTTCATCGGCGCGATTCCGGCATCGATATGCCGCGAGATGTTCTCCAGCACCACGATGGCATCATCCACCACCAGCCCGGTGGCCAGAATCAGGGCCATCAGCGACAGGTTGTTCAGCGAGAAACCGTACAGGTACATGATGGCAAAGGTGCCCACCAGCGATACCGGCACCGCCAGGGTCGGAATCAGCGAGGCCCGCAAGTTACCCAGAAACAGGAACACCACCAGAATCACCAGCGCCACGGCAATCAGCAGGGTCATCTCGGCTTCGTGCAAGGTGGCCTTGATCACCGGCGAGCGATCCATGGCCAGGTTCAGTTTGACGCTGGCCGGCAACACCGCCTGCAGTGCAGGCAACTGGGCCTTGATCGCGTTCACGGTCTCGATGATGTTGGCCCCGGCCTGGCGGTTGACCACCAGCAATACGGCCGCATCGTTGTTGAAAAAGCCACTGTTGTAGCGGTCTTCAACGCTGTCCTGAACCTTGGCTACATGGCTCAGGCGCAAGGCTGCACCGTCCTGGTAGCGAATGATCAGCGGTTCGTAATCCTTGGCTTTTTCCAGCTGGTCATTGGCCTGGATCTGCCAGTTGCGATCGCCATCGGACACCGCGCCCTTGGGCCGGCGTACGTTGGCGTTGGCAATGGTGTTGCGCACGTCATCCAGCGCCACACCGTACTGGTTGAGCAGTTGCGGCTCCAGTTCGATGCGCACCGCAGGCAGCGAGCTGCCGCCGATCTGCACTTCGCCCACGCCCGGCACCTGGGACAGGCTCTGGGACAGGATGGTCGAGGCCAGGTCGTACAGCTCGCCCTTGGACAGCACGTCGGAAGTCAGCGACAGCACCATGATCGGGGCCTGGGACGGGTTGACCTTTTTATAGGTCGGCATGCTTTTCATGCCGCTGGGCAACAGGTTACGCGACGCATTGATCGCCGCCTGCACTTCGCGGGCGGCGCCGTTGATGTCGCGGTCCTGATCGAACTGCAGGATGACCCGGGTCGAGCCCTGACTCGAGCGGCTGCTCATGGTGTTGACCCCGGCAATCGCGCCGAAGGAACGTTCCAGTGGGGTGGCGACCGTGGACGCCATCACCTCGGGGCTGGCGCCCGGCAGGCTGGCCGACACCACGATCACCGGGAAATCCATCTGCGGCAGCGGCGACACCGGCAACAACCCAAAACTCACTCCGCCCAGCAACATGATGGCCAGGCTCAGGAGCATGGTCGCCACGGGACGTTTGATGAACGGACCGGACAGGTTCATACCGACGCCTGCTCGGACGAAGCCGCATCACCCCGCCAGCGGCGGCCCAGTCGATCGAAGTACAGATAGATCACCGGGGTGGTAAACAGGGTCAGCACCTGGCTCACCAGCAGACCGCCGACCATCACCAGCCCCAGTGGCTGTCGCAACTCTGCGCCGGAGCCGGTGGCCAGCATCAGCGGTATGGCACCGAACAGCGCCGCCAGAGTGGTCATCAGGATCGGCCGGAAGCGCAGCAGTGCGGCCTGATAGATCGCTTGCTCGGGGGCCATGCCCTGATTGCGTTCGGCGTCGAGGGCGAAGTCGATCATCATGATCGCGTTCTTTTTCACGATACCGATCAGCAAGATGATGCCGATGATGGCAATCATCCCCAGATCATTGCCACTCAGGATCAAGGCCAGCAAGGCCCCGACCGCTGCCGAGGGCAAGGTCGAGAGGATGGTGATCGGGTGGATGTAGCTCTCGTAAAGCACGCCGAGCACGATGTACATGGTCACCACTGCCGCCAGAATCAGCAGCAGGGTGCTCGACAACGAGGCCTGGAAGGCCTGGGCTGCGCCCTGGAACTCGGTCTTCACCCCTACCGGCATGCCGATGTCTTTCTGCACCTGATCGATCAACTCGACCGCTTGCCCCAGGGCAACGCCCGGCGCCAGGTTGAACGACACCATCACCGAAGGGAACTGGCCGATATGAGAGATCGCCAGTTGTGCCTGGCGCTCTTCGACCTTGGCCAGGCTCGACAACCGGACCTGGCCGCCATCGGTGGTTTTGACGTGGATCTGCTCCAGCGCCTGGGGGCCGATTTTCTCGCCGTCCCGGGCCTGCAGCACCACGCGGTACTGGCTGGCCTGGGTGTAAATGGTGGAAATCTGGCGCTGACCAAAGGCGTCATACAGCGCATCGGTGATGTTGGCCACCGACACACCAAGGCGTGAAGCCGCATCGCGGTCAATCACCAGGAACACCTGCAGGCCCTTGTCCTGCAGGTCGCTGGCCACATCGGTCAACTCGGGCTGATTGTTCAGCGCCGTCACCAGTTTCTGGCTCCAGGTGCTAAGCATCTCGGCGTCCGGGGAGGACAGGCTGAACTGGTATTGCGTACGGCTGACGCGGTCCTCGATGGTCAGGTCCTGCACCGGCTGCATGTACAGTCGAATACCCACCAGCTGGTCCAGTTGCGGCTGCAGGCGCTCAATCACTTGCGCGGCACTTTCGCTGCGCTCGCTATGGGGCTTGAGGTTGATCAGCATGCGCCCGCTGTTGAGTGTCGGGTTATCCCCGTCCACCCCGATGTAGGACGACAGGCTCTCGACATCCGGGTCTTGCAGAATGATCCTGGCCAACTCTTGCTGACGCTGGCTCATGGCACTGAACGAGATGGACTGCGGCGCTTCGGAGATGCCCTGGATCACCCCGGTGTCCTGCACCGGGAAGAAGCCCTTGGGCACCACCATGTACAGCACCACCGTCAGCGCCAGAGTACCGATGGCCACCAGCAGGGTCAGCGGCTGATGCCTGAGGACCCACTGCAACATGCTGGCGTAGCGGGCGATCATCCAGTCGATGAAGGCACCACTGGCGCGGTAGAACCGCCCCTGCTCTTCTTCCTTGGGTTCGGCTTTGAGCAGGCGCGCGCACATCATGGGCGTGAGTGTGAGCGAGACCACCAGCGACAGCAGAATCGCCACCGCCAGGGTAATCGCAAACTCGCGAAACAGGCGCCCCACCACATCAGCCATAAACAACAGCGGGATCAATACCGCAATCAGCGACAGGGTCAACGAGATCAGGGTAAAGCCGATTTGCTTGGCCCCCTTGAGCGCGGCCTGCATCGGGCTGTCGCCCTCTTCGATGTAACGCGAAATGTTTTCCAGCATCACGATGGCGTCATCGACCACAAAACCGGTGGCGATGGTCAGGGCCATCAGCGTCAGGTTATTGATCGAGAATCCCGCCAGGTACATCACGCCAAAGGTGCCCACCAGCGACAGCGGCACGGCAATCGAAGGGATCAGGGTGGCGCTGGCGCGACGCAGAAACAGGAACGTCACCATCACCACCAGCGCGATGGCGATCAGCAATTCAAACTGCACATCGCGCACCGAGGCGCGGATGGTCTGGGTGCGGTCGGTGAGGACGGTAACGTCGATACCGGCCGGCAGGTTGTCGGTGATGCTTGGCAGCAACGCCTTGATCCGGTCCACCACTTCAATCACGTTGGCGCCCGGCTGGCGCTGAATATTCAGCAACACGGCCTGGTTTTCGTTGGCCCAGGCGGCGAGACGTTCGTTTTCGGCGCCATCGACAATTTCCGCCACATCCTTGAGCCGCAACGGCGCGCCGTTGTTGTAGGCAAGGATCAGCTCGGCATATTCCTGCGGGGTTTTCAGCTGGTCATTGGCGTCCAGCATCGACACCCGGGTCGGGCCGTCAAAGTTGCCCTTGGGCTGGTTGACGTTGGAGGCACCGATCAGGGTGCGCACGTCCGCCAGGTTCAAACCGTTGGCGGCCAGCGCTTCAGGGTTGACCTTGATGCGCACCGCCTGGCGTTGACCGCCGGCAATGCTGACCATGCCGACGCCGCTGATCTGGGCGATCTTTTGCGCCATGCGGGTGTCGACCAGATCATTGAGTTTGGGCAACAGCATGGTTTTGGAGGTGATCGCCAGGGTCAACACCGGGGTATCCGCCGGGTTGACCTTGTTGTACACCGGTGGCGCCGGCAGATCCTTGGGCAGCAGGTTGCTGGCGGCATTGATCGCGGCCTGCACCTGCTGCTCGGCGACATCCATATTGATGTCGAGGTTAAAACGCAGGGTCAGCACCGAAGCACCGCCGGAGCTGGTGGAGGCCATTTGCGTCAGGCCCGGCATTTGCCCGAACTGACGCTCAAGCGGTGCAGTCACCGCACTGGTCATGACATCCGGGCTGGCACCCGGATAGAGCGTCATTACGCGGATGGTCGGGTAATCGACCTGGGGCAAGGCCGATACCGGCAACAAGCGATAGGCGATGATCCCGGACAATACGATGGCGAGCATGCATAGCGTGGTTGCGACCGGGCGCAGGATAAACAGCCGCGACAGATTCATTCGTGGGCCTTGCCCTTGCCATCAGCCGTTGCATCGGCTTCAGACCCGCCTTGCAGGTGCTGCGCCGGAGTGGCCGGCACCTCGGTGCTGTCGTTGACCACTTCCACCGCACCGCCATCACGCAGGCGGTCTGTGCCTTCAAGCACTACGCGATCGCCGGGCTCGAGGCCTTGTTCGATCACCGTCACATCACCGTCGGTGACACCGGCCTTGATGCTGCGAATCTTGACCTTTTTGTCGCCGTCCATCACATAGACGAACGAACCGTTGGTGCCGTACTGAATCGCTGCGGTCGGGGCCAGGACCACATTTTTCAGGGTGTCGGCCAGCAGGTGCACGTTAACGAACTGATTGGGGAACAACACCTGATCGCGGTTATCGAACAGGGCCTTGAACTTCAAGGTGCCGGTGGTGATATCAATCTGGTTATCGATACTGCTCAACACCCCTGTTGCCAGCTCCTGGGTGTCGCCACGGTTCCAGGCTTGTACCGGCAACTTGGCGCCGCTGCGATAACGCTCAAGCACCAGGGCAAGGTCCTTCTCGGGCAAGGTGAAGCTGACCACAATCGGCTCGGTCTGGGTGATCACCACCAGCGCGGTGGTGTCGTTGGCCGCCACCAGGTTGCCGACGTCCAGTTGACGCAGGCCCACACGGCCGGTGATCGGAGCGCGAATCTTGGTGAAGTCCAGATTCAGCTTGGCGTCGTTGACCGCTGCCTGATTGGTCTTGACCGTACCCTGATACTGGCCGACCAGTGCTTCTGCGGTGTCCAGGGTCTGCTTGGCGATACTGTCTTCAGCGTACAGGCCACGATAGCGCTGAACATCGACCTGGGCGTTTTTCAACTGGGCCTGATTCTGCAACAGCGTGCCTTCGGCCTGGAGCAAGGCGTTTTGATAGCTGCGCGGGTCGATTTCAGCCAGCAGTTCGCCAGCCTTGACCATCTGCCCTTCCTTGAAATAGACCTTGACCAGCTCGCCTGCCACCCGGCTGCGTACATTGATCGTGTTGAGCGCGGTTACCGTGCCCAGCGCCTTGTAGTAGACCGGAAAATCACCCCGCGTCACTTCTGAAACCCGAACCGGCACTGCCTGGGTCGAACCGCCGAATCCGGGACGCATCATCCCCGACTTGCTGGTGTGCCCGGCGGGCTGAGCAGTCGCTGCCTTTTTCGAGGCGGATGGCCACAGCCACCAGCACAGGGCAACAACGATCAACAGGACCAGCAGGCCAAACAGCCAGCGACGAGATTTGTGGGAAACAGACGATTGCATTGAATGATCAACCATTGGGCGGCGAGCGCTTATTATCAGGAGGCTGAAAGATAAGCAGTGCGCACGGTTATGAAAAGGTTCTTTACCGGGTATTTACGTTATAGCGGTGTCAAGGCCATGGGTTTGCCCCGCAATCCTGTGAATCGTCTGCCGCAGCAGTCGGGGGGCGGTTCGGTTTTAACCGACGGGTGTGACATTTACACCGGGCCGGGCTCCACGCCTGCAGAGTTATTTGTAGCAGCCCACAAAAAAACGGCCGGGCAATAAATGCCGGGCCGTTTTTTTAGTAGCGGTGCGACTTACTTCAAAGCAGCCAGTGCTGCTTCGTAGTTCGGCTCTTCAGCGATTTCTTTAACCAGCTCGCTGTAAAGCACGTTGTCGTTTTCGTCCAGCACGACTACCGCGCGGGCAGTCAGACCAGCCAACGGACCATCAGCGATTGCCACGCCGTAGTTCTCGATGAACTCACGACCGCGCAGGGTCGACAGGTTCTGTACGTTTTCCAGACCTTCGGCACCGCAGAAACGGGCCTGGGCAAACGGCAGGTCAGCCGAGATGCACAGCACCACGGTGTTGGCCAGTTCGTTGGCCTTGGCGTTGAACGTGCGCACCGAAGTCGCGCAGGTCGGAGTATCAACGCTCGGGAAGATGTTCAGCACTTTGCGTTTACCCGCAAGGCTGGCCAATGTCACATCGGACAAATTACCTGCTACCAGCGAAAACGCCGGCGCCTTGGAACCTACTGCTGGCAGTTCGCCTTTGACTTGAACAGGGTTGCCTTTAAGCGTCACTTGAGCCATGAACGATGTCCTTCTTAACGGTTTTTGAAGAGGCCGAAGTTAAACACGAATCAGGCAGCCGACCTACGGCCCGCACGTAAATTGTCATGGCCATGGTTACAAAAAGGCTGTGCCAATAATGAAAAAGCCAACCGAGGCCCAACCTCAAACAAAAAGCAGTCGCAAACGTCCGGGAAGTGGCGATGCTGCAATCAGCTGCTAGCGTTCAGATTCAGCCTGCTTTTCAAAACCTCCAGGGAATTGGACATTCATGTCGAACACACGCCTTGCTTCTGGACTTTTACTGACTTTCGCTCTGGCGCCGGCCACTGCAGTTCTGGCAGATAACCCCGATATAGCCAACAAAAGTAACAACCCGCTGAACCTGGCACCGGGCATGAACCTGCAGGACTATTACACCCCCCAGGTGTACGACAGCAACATCCACACTAATGATGCCCTGCTGCGTGGCACGCTACCGGTAGCACCGAGCGATTTTATCGGCGTACCGCAACTGTTGCGCGCCACCCTGCCGATCAGCACCCGGCCTGACCCCAAAAGTGGTTACAGCACGGGCATCGGCGATCTCAACCTGTTCGACATTTTCCTCCTCAAAACCGACGGTGTGCAGTTGGGCATCGGCCCGCAAATTACGGCGCCAACGGCCGAACATGACGAACTGGGCACCGGCAAGTGGCAAGCAGGCCTGGCCGCAGTTGCCATCGACGCTTCACCACGTGGCCTGCTGGGGGCTCTGGTGCAGTACCAAAGTTCGTTCGCCGGCGACAGTGATCGTCAGCATGTCGAGAGCGCCACTTTCCAGCCGTTCATCATCCATAACCTGCCAAAGGGCTGGTATTTGCGCTCCACCGGCACCTGGACCTACGACCTGAAAAACAACACCCACTACATCCCTGTAGGGCTGGGTATCGGCAAGGCGTGGAAAGCCGGGAGCAACATCCTCAACGCCTACGTTGAACCGCAATGGACCGTAGAACGCAAAGGCGATGACTTGCCGCAATTCACCCTGTTTGCCGGGATTAACGTCACCTTCGGCAAGTAAATAACGGGCTGATACGAAAACACCCCGGCAAGCCGGGGTGTTTTTAGTTACAGCGCGGGGTTTTTACTGATTCTTGATCTTCAGATACGACTGATGAACGTCTGATGCCCAGCCATCAATCACTTTTTTCACATCATCGGGCTTCATTTGCTGGCTGCTGTTCGCCAGCGGCTTGCCGATGCCTTTGCGCACCACCTGCGCTACAACGTCCTGGCTTTGCCCGTCAATAAACACGGCTTCGGTTGCCAGCTGGGTTTCCTGATCGCGGATACCCGACGCAGTACTGACCGCAGCCGCCACCAGCGCTACCGGAATATATTCGTAAGGTGCCAGGCTCTCGGTCTCGCTGCTCACGGCAGTGATCGCTGGCCGCAGCACAATTACGCCCGGCCCGGGGGCACTGGCCAAGGGCAATGACTTGCTGAGTTCACGCTTGAGCGCTTGATCGTAGTAGCTGGTGATGCCGTTCAAAGTGCTTTGCGGGATCTTCTCCGTCGGTTTCGGCGCCGGGTAGAGCTGGCTTGGCTCGATATAGACGCTGGTGTACTTGTTCACATTCAGCTTTGGATCGATCCAGCGCATTACTTCAGCACCCGAAGGCGATTTGGCTTCTTTAAGACGGCTGTAATCCTTCAAAAAACCGGAGTATTCATCCGGCTGCTGGACCTTGCTTGCACAACCGACTACCCCGATTGAGGCAATACACAACGTACCGATCATAAGTCCAAGCTTCATGCTGTAGCTCCTGGTGAGGACGTAACTTTATATGTACGGAGTGTAGGTATAGCTAACCCCGCGAAAAATCGCTGCCTCGCAGATCAATATTCCATGGTGTCAGCTCTAAAACTGCACAGCTCAGAAGAAAAAAAATATTCAATTCCAAAAAAAAACCAGATCAGATTCTAAAAAAACGTTCAAATGTGCATTGAAATCTGCTCCGTATTAATTCTATCCCCCTGAATCTGTTTTGTTTCTCGCCAACTTCCTAGAGTTCATCCAGCGCCAGACCACCAGGCCTGGCAGGACTTTGAACCGTGGAAGACTTGAGCATGAGCACAGCACTAAACGGGCAGGCCTATAACTATAAGGTCGTCCGCCAATTCGCCATCATGACGGTAGTATGGGGCGTGGTCGGCATGGCCATGGGGGTGTGGATCGCCTCGCAACTGGTCTGGCCGCAAATGAATCTGGACCTGCCCTGGACCACCTTCGGCCGCCTGCGACCCCTGCACACCAGCCTGGTGATTTTCGGCTTTGCCGGCAGCGCACAGTTTGCCGCCAGCTATTACGCGGTGCAGCGCACTTGTCAGGTACGGTTATTCTCCGACAAGCTGGCGGCCTTCACCTTTTGGGGCTGGCAATCGGTGATCGTGATCATGCTGGTCACCCTGCCGCTGGGCTACACCACAACCAAGGAATACGCAGAAATAGAATTCACCGGTGCCGTGTGGCTGACCGTGGTCTGGGTCGTCTACGCCATCGTGTTCTTCACCACCGTGGTGCAGCGCAAAACCAGACATATCTACGTCGGCAACTGGTTTTTTGGCGCCTTTATTCTGGTGATTGCCATGCTGCACGTGGTCAACCACCTGGCGATTCCGGTGGACTGGTTCAAGTCTTATCCGGTGTATGCCGGGGCCACCGACGCCATGGTGCAGTGGTGGTATGGGCATAACGCAGTAGGATTTTTCCTGACCACCGGCTTTCTCGGGATGATGTACTACTTTGTGCCGAAACAGGCCGGCCGGCCGATCTACTCGTATCGCCTCTCGATTGTGCATTTTTGGGCGCTGATCACTCTCTATATCTGGGCCGGGCCCCATCACCTGCACTACACCGCACTGCCTGACTGGGCGCAGTCGCTAGGCATGGCCATGTCGATCATCCTGCTGGCCCCGAGCTGGGGCGGCATGATCAACGGCATGATGACCCTTTCGGGGGCCTGGCATAAATTGCGCACCGACCCGATCCTGCGGTTTCTGGTGCTGTCCCTGGCGTTCTACGGCATGTCGACCTTTGAAGGGCCGATGATGGCAATCAAGACTGTCAACGCCCTCTCCCACTACACCGACTGGACCATTGGCCACGTCCACGCCGGCGCTTTGGGCTGGGTGGCGATGATCACCTTCGGCGCGCTCTATCACATGATTCCGAAGATCTTCGGCCGCGAGCAGATGTACAGCATTGGGCTGATCAACCTGCACTTCTGGCTGGCGACCATCGGCACCGTGCTGTACATCGCCTCGATGTGGGTCAACGGCATCACCCAGGGCCTGATGTGGCGCGCGATCAACGACGACGGCACCCTGACCTATTCGTTCGTAGAGTCGTTGACCGCCAGCCACCCGGGCTACGTCGTTCGTCTGGTGGGCGGGCTGTTCTTCCTCAGCGGCATGCTGCTGATGTGCTGGAACGTGTGGCGGACAGTACGCGTGGCCAACCTCAAGCAAGCCGAGCTGACGGCACAGATAGCTTGACCCTCACCCGACGCAGGTCGCCGGACCTGCGCCGGGTGCTATCCAACAAGGAGCGCTGGACATGATCGAAATAGCCCTCAATTGCGCAGCCGTCATCAGCCTCTATTGCGCCATCAGCTGGTGTTTGAAACATAAAACCCAAAGCGATATCGACGAGGCCAGCCTGATCCCCTTTGCCGATGACCCTGAAGTGGCGCGCCGGGTTGAACGCGCCACGGGCAAAAAGATCAACGCAGTGCAGATGAGCGAGCCACAAAGCCGCAAGCCAGACCGGTACACGCTGGAACTCTGAATCGAGGAGAATGGCCCTTTGCACAGATTAAATCGCACGATCAGTTGCACAACCAAGGTGTTCGGCGGCATTCTGCCAGCTTGGGTTTAACGAACTTTTGATCGACTACGCACTCAATCTGTACAGCCATTAATACCTTTCCGACAGAGACGCTCATGACTTCCAAGCTGGAACAACTCAAGCAGTTCACCACCGTGGTCGCAGACACCGGCGACCTCGACGCGATTACCCGCCTCAAACCTGTTGATGCCACCACCAATCCATCGCTGCTGCTTAAAGCCGCAGCCATGCCGGGTTATGCCGAGCTGCTGAAAAACGCCATCGCCCACGCAAACGGTGATGTTGGCCTGGCCTGCGACCACTTCGCGGTCTCGGTGGGTAGCGGTATCTTGAAGGTCATTCCGGGCCGTATTTCGACCGAAGTCGATGCCCGCCTGTCGTTCGACGAATATGCCTTGCTGAAAAAAGCCAACCAGCTGGTCGAGCTTTACGACAAGGCCGGCGTGGGCCGCGACCGGGTACTGATCAAGCTTGCCTCGACCTGGGAAGGCATCCGTGCCGCTGAAAAACTGGAAAATGACGGCATTCAAACCAACCTGACCCTGCTGTTCTCGTTTGCCCAGGCTGCTGCCTGTGCCGATGCCGGGGTGTTCCTGATTTCGCCGTTCGTGGGCCGGATCTACGACTGGTACAAAAAATCCACCGGCATTGACTACACAGGGTCGGATGATCCGGGTGTGCAGTCCGTGACCCGCATCTACAACTACTACAAAGCCAATGACTACAAGACCGTGGTCATGGGTGCCAGCTTCCGTAACCTGAACCAGATCGAACAGCTGGCCGGTTGCGACCGCCTGACCATCAGCCCGGACCTGCTGGAAAAACTGGCACTGGACCAAGGCCAACTGGAGCGCAAATTGAGCCCGGGCCATCAGGGCGAGCCACGCCAGAGCCTGAACGAAGCGCAGTTCCGCTGGGCCTCCAACGAAGACGCAATGGCCACCGAGAAACTGGCCGAGGGCATCCGCCAGTTCGCCCGCGACCAGGAAAAACTCGAGGCATTGTTAACGGCCAAGTAACCCGCGCCTCTCCCGCAGGCGCAGCAGCACACAACCTGTGGGAGCGGGCTTGCCCGCTCCCACAGGGGTGTTCAGCGAGTCAGCAGACTCCTGCAATAGCGTTCCACGCCCGCCTCCAGACCCGCCATCGGCTCGCCATACCCCGCCTCACGCAACTGACTCAGGTCGGCACAGGTGTAAACCTGATATTTGCTCTTGAGCTCTTCAGGGAATTCGAAATAGCGCAACGCCCCTTCAAGGGCTGCCGTTTCCAGGGTCAAGGGCGGCCGCCCCGCTGCCCCACGCAAACAGTTGATTGTCGCCAGCGCCAGATCGTTGAACGTACGGGCTACACCGGTACCCAGGTTAAAAATGCCACTGGTGTGCGGGTGATCGAGCCAGTGCAGATTGACCTTGACCACATCCTCCACCGCGACAAAATCGCGCATGTGCCCGCCTGCCGGGTAGCCGCCGTATTCACCAAACAACTCGACATGACCATGCTCGCGGTACTGGTTGAAGCAATGCCAGACCATCGAGGCCATTCGCCCTTTGTGTTGCTCGTGCGGGCCGTACACATTGAAGTAGCGCAAACCCACAATCTGGCTGCGCGCCCTGGGCAGTAGCCGGCGCACGTACTGGTCGAAGAGAAATTTGGAGTAGGCGTACACGTTCAGCGGCCGCTCACACTCGCGAACTTCGCGAAAATCCCGGTTGGCGCCATAGACCGCAGCCGAGGAGGCATAAATAAAAGCAGTCGATTGCTCCTGGCAGGCTTGCAGCACGTCACAGCTGAAACGGTAGTTGTTGTCCATCATCAACCGGCCGTCACTTTCAACCGTACTGGAGCATGCGCCCTGATGCAGCACGGCGCGTATATCACCCAACTGACGGTTGGAAAAACGATGCACGAATTCGCGTTTATCGATGTAGTCCTCGATATCACAGTCCGCCAGATTGCGGCACTTGTCGCCTTCAGTCAGATCGTCCACGGCAATGATGTCACGCTCACCGCGCCGGTTAAGTGCCTTCACCAGGTTGCTGCCGATAAAACCGGCGGCCCCGGTTACGATGATGCTCATCAGTCACTACCTCCCATGGGTTGAGCTCAGCCTATGCCGGTGCGCTCAGACAGTCTTGACGCAGATCAGATGTTGCGCCTGCAGCCGCCTGGCTGAACCAACCATAGCTGAATGCCGCTCACCGCATGAGCGAACTCGCTCCTACAGAAAGCGCAAAGCATTGCGTCAGAAACTGTACTTCATCCCCAGCATCAGATTGCGTGGATCGCCGTAGTAATAGGTCGAATACAGCCCGTAACCGCTGAGGTATTCGCGGTCGAACACGTTGTTGAGATTGACCGTAGCGCTGAGGTTGCGGTTGATCTCATAGCGGGCCATCAAGCCCACCACCGCGAAGCTGCCCTCCTTGGCATCAGCCTTGATCGAGGAATCCAGCTCGGTGTAGGTCGAGCCTTGCCACGCCACATTACCGCCGACCGTCAGGTCTTTAAGGTCGCCGTCAAGCTGATAACTGGTCGCCAGCTTGAACAACTGCTCAGGGTGGTTACTGTTGATCCGTTTGCCGTCCTTGTCCCGTGGCTGGGCGTAGGTATAGCCCGCGAGCAACTGCCAGCCGCTCATGATTTCGCCGGAGATTTCAGCCTCAAAGCCTTTGGTTTTGGTCCCGCTGATGGCCTTGTAGGCCTCTTCGCCGTTGGAGCGCACGCCGTCGTATTGGGCGTAGTTGTCCTGCTTGATCAGGAACAGTGCAAAGCTGGTGTTGAGGGCACCGCCGAAATATTCCGACTTCAATCCTGTTTCATAGCTCTGGCCGGTCATCGGTGCCAGGACTTTGTCATCACGGTCAAAGTAACTTTGCGGGGTGAAAATATCGGTATAGCTGGCATAGACCGAGTGGTTTTCATTCAGGTCGTAGACGATGCCCGCGTAAGGGATCATTTTTCCAGATGTTTTCGAGTTATCCGTGGTCGGCGTTGTTTGCTCGGCGTTGTAGGTCATGGACCCCTTGCGGTCGTAGTCCACCACCCGTGTCCCGAGAATGACCGACAAATCATCCGTGGGCTTCAAGCGCAACGCGCCGTAGGCCGCTGACTCTCTGGTTTTATACCTTTGCTTCAAGCCGCGGCTTAAATCAGCAGGGCGTGGCGCGTCGTTGTTCCAGTCTTGATAGTTGATGGTCACATCATCGGCATTCATGGCCAGATAGTCGGTACGGCGGTTGCTGACGTTAACCCCCAGCACCAGCTCATGGCTGCGGCCTAACAACTCAAATGGCCCGGTGGCATAGGCGTCCAGGGTGTCCGTGTTTATTTCGAAGGTTTTGGTACCGCTCATGAACTGCGCTTGACCGGTGGTTTTGTCCGGGAACGGCCCCCAGCCCACGATGTTGCCTTGTAGCTGTTCGGTATTGCCTTTCCAGTGGCTGGCCTCGACCTTGAGCAGCCAGTCGCTGGCAAAACGCTGTTCTACCCCGGCAAAGTATTTGGTGCTTTCGCTGTCGGCATACGCCCATTTCGCCGCCGGATTGGTCGAGCGCTTGAAGTGGGTTCGGCTGCCGTCGCTGTAATACAGCGGTAATTGACCAAAGCTTGAGCCATTGGAGTTGATGCGTTGATAGTCGATGCCCGCATAGGCGGTGGTGTCATCGCTCAGGTCGGCTTCGCCGATGCCGTAAAACACATCCTTGGTGGAGGAATAGCGATCGATAAAGGAGCGGCCATCTTCACGGGCCGCGACAATCCGGCCGCGCACCGCACCGTTTTCAGTAAGCGGGCCCGACAGGTCCAGTTCACTGCGATAGCGGTCCCAGGAGCCGCCGCTGCCGGCCACATACCCCTGAAACTCTTTGGTTGGACGCTTGCGCACCAGGTTCACCGCGCCGGACGGGCTGCCCACCCCGCTCATCAACCCTGTTGCGCCGCGCACCACTTCAACCCGGTCGTAAATCGCCATGTCGCGCATGCCCAGGCCATTGGTATTCGTGGTGAAATCCGAGGTCGGCACGCCGTCGTATTGAAAGTTATCCAGGGTGAAGCCACGGGAGTAGAAGTTGAATCGCTCGCTATCGTCATGCACCACCGTGATCCCCGGGGTTTGCCCCAGCACCTGGGCGATGCTGCCCAAGCCTTGATCGGTCATTTGCTGACGGGTGATGACCGTGACCGATTGCGGTGTTTCTCGCGGCGAAAGCGCCAGCCTGGTGGCGGTCCTTGTTTCCCCGGTGGTGTAGGAATGGCTGCCTTCAGTGGTGGCACCCAATACCTGCCCCGTTACGCTGGTGGCTTGCAGTTGCAATTGCCCGCCAGCACCGCCGGACGTCAGCGGGTACAGAGTCCACACACCCTCGGCGCTTTCGGTGGCAGTCAGGCCGCTACCGCCGAGCAGGCGTTGCAAGCCCTGCGCCACATCAAATCGGCCCCTCAGGGCAGGAGCCTGTTTGTTATTCACCAGCGCGGGGTCGTAAGGCAGGGAAATATTGGCCTGCTGGGCAAATATATTTAACGACTCCTGCAGATCGCTGGCAGGCACATCAAAGCTGCGTTGCGCGCTGACAGGCGCGGCTGTGACCGGCTGCGTGACCGTCAGCACGCCACTGCCCAGTAAAACGGCGTGCAAGGCGATGGCTAAACGGTTGCGCGACGACAAAGGAAGGTTGCGAAAAACACGGGACATTGGCGTGGGGCTCCTGCAATTAAATGGTCCTATGCCCTGTTTGTCGAAGGACGCCCAAAAACCCGCAAATAAATTTGCGATTAATTCCTATTCCCATAAAGCCGATCCGGGTTTGCCTGCAGGATTGAGCTGATCCCATCGCCAGCAAGCTGATTCCTCAGGCCGCCACGATCCGCGTCCAGAAACGCGTTCTGCGTTCAATGCGTACCGCCAGCGACTGGCTCAGGCTATCCAGCGCCAGATCAATGTGTTCGAGCTGGAACACGCCCGAGACCCGCAGCTGCGCCACAGCCGGATCGCAGTTCAGCCAGCCATGGCGATAGCGTGACAGTTCGCCCGCCAGGTCTTGCAAGGACATTTGCCTGGCCACCAGTGCTCCTCGCGCCCAGCCACTGGCATACAACCCGGGCGAGACCTGTAACTGTGCCGAGCGCGCATCGATCAGGTACTCGCTGCCCGCCTGCACCAACAGCGGCGGCCCGGAATGGGGCCGATGCACTGCCACGACTCCCTCTTCGACCATCAGACGCGTGCCTGCTGACTCCTGACGCACATCGAAAGCCGTGCCGATGGCCTGTAATTGCGCCTCACGGGTCTGCACCCAAAACGGTCGACGGCCCGGGGCAAAGTCAGAATCGCCCCCCGTGCGGATAAAGATCTCGCCAGCACGCAACACCACCAGCCGCTGTTGCTCACTGAACAGCACATCAGCAGCACTGTCGGTATTGAGCTGCAAACGCGTACCGTCAGCCAGGTTGAACAGCCTTCGCTCACCCACGCCGGTCGTGTAATCGGCGCCAAAGGTGCGCCAGGGTTGTTGCACCAGTAACCCGCCCGCCCCGGCCCCCAGCAGGCCTAAACCAAGCACTTTGAGGGTCTGGCGGCGCGAGCGCAGCCGGTCGCTCCCGGCCAGGGTTTCGAGGGCCACGCCGCCGGGCAGCGTCGAGGCCTGGCGAAAGGTCGATTCGGCGACTTGCAGCGCTTGCCAGGCGGCCTCATGGCTGGCGTCTGCAGCACGCCACTGCTCACACTTCGTATACACCCGGGGTGACGCCTCTCCGGACCCGGTTTTGACCAACCACTCGATCGCCTGATCGAGCACCTGCGGGGTGAACGTCACCTGTACCGGGCCACCGGTTTCCCTGCGGCTCAAAGACTGTTACGCGCCAGAAAACAGTGGCGGATAGCCGTGGCCATGTACTTCTCCACTGAACTCACGCTGACCCCCAGGCGCCCGGCTATTGCTTGATAGCCAAGGCCTTCCAGGCGCGACAGCAAGAAGGCAGTCCGCACCCTGGGCCTCAGGCCGTCGAGCAAAGCATCAATGCGGGTCAGGGTTTGCAGAAGGATCAGGCGCTCCTGGGGCGAAGGCACATCCTGCTCCGGCAAATTGGCGATGGCGTCCAGATAGGCGCGCTCGACTTGCTGGCGACGAAAGCGGTCAATCAGCAAGCCTTTGGCGATGCTGCTCAACCAGGCGCGGGGCTCACGCAAATGCGCAACCTGCTCCGGTTTGCCCAGTACATAAAGAAAGGTGTCGTGCGCCATGTCCGCAGCATTGTCTGTATCGCGCAGGCGCCGGCGCAACCAGCTCACCAGCCAGACGTGATGGTCGCTATAGAGGGCGTGAACGTCTGAATACAACAGCGACGGGTTCGACGGGGATGGCGACACGGGAACCCTCGGGGCGTACTGGGCAACAATTACGAATAGGAATGGGTCGCAATCATATTCGCAGCGCCTGCCAGACTCAAGCCTTGAGCGGCTTGCGAGGGCCAATCACCCGCCTGATGCCGCACAGGACGGCGGCAACAGACGGGGCACAATCAAGGAATCAGCGAATACACCAGCGACGAAATAGCCACCAGGCCAACTGCAGTGACAAACACGTTGGAGATCTTGCCCGAGTACTGGCGCATGGCCGGAACGCGGCGAATGGCATACATCGGCATCAGGAACAGGATGGCCGCGATCACCGGGCCGCCCAGGGTTTCGATCATGCCCAGGATGCTCGGGTTAAGCGTGGCAACTGCCCAGCACACCACCAGCATGAATGCGCCAGTCATGCGGTCCAGGGTTTTCTCTGCCGGGCGCTTGCCGGTTTTCAACACCAGACCTTTAAGGCCTTCACTGGCGCCGATGTAGTGGCCCAGGAACGACTTGGCAATCGCCACAAATGCTATCAACGGTGCGGCAAAGGCAATGGTCGGGTTGCTGAAATGATTGGCCAGGTAGGACAGGATCGACAGGTTCTGCGCCTTGGCTTCAGCCAGCTGTTCAGGTGACAGCGTGAGCACGCAGCTGAAGACGAAGAACAGCACCATGGCCACCATCAACAGGTGGGCGCGGGATAGGATCTGCGAGCTGCGCTCATCAGCGTTGGCGCCGTAACGGCGCTTCTGATCAACGGCGAAGGCCGAAATGATCGGCGAGTGGTTGAATGAAAACACCATCACCGGGATCGCCAGCCACAAGGTGTGCAGCAACGCTGACGGCGCCGGCAGGGTGCTCGCCGTGCTCAGAATCCCGCCGTTCCAGTGTGGAATCAGAAACACCGCCAAAAACAACAGCGCGACAATGAACGGATAGACCATCATGCTCATGGCCTTGACGATCGCCTGTTCGCCGCAACGCACCACGGCCAACAGGCCGAGAATCAATACCAGCGACAAAATAGCCCGGGGTGGCGGCGTGATATGCAGTTGATTGAGCATAAAGCTGCCGACCGTGTTGGTCAGGGCAACGCTGTAAATCAGCAGAATCGGAAAAATCGCACAGAAATACAGCAACGTGATCAGCGCACCGGCCCGTAGACCGAAATGCTCTTCAACCACATCAGTGATGTCTGAACCTTCGCGTCCGGAGAGTACGAAACGGGTCAACCCACGGTGAGCATAAAACGTCATCGGAAATGCCAGCAGTGCCAGAATCAATAACGGCCAAAAGCCGCCAAGCCCTGCATTGATGGGCAAAAACAAAGTACCTGCGCCAATGGCCGTGCCAAACAGGCCCAGCATCCAGGTAGTGTCATGACGACTCCAGCGACTGAGGGTCGCAGGTGCCGCGTCAAAGCGTTCATCGACGCTGTTAGCCTGGTCATTCATCCGGTCGAATCTCCGCTAGCCGGTCGTTACCACGCGGCCGGGGCGGACAAAACACACCTTACAGACAACGCCCCGACCATAAGAAGGGCGCGATTCTGGGGGATTCGCCATAAGAAGCAAAGGTTTAGCTGAGCAACGGTGAAAATCATCTGTCGCGTCAAAGCAACAGTTGGAAACCAATTGATACACTATGTCTGCCAAAAAACTGCCCGGAAGGCCTGTCGCCCATGACTGTTTCGCACCGTTACACCGCATTGATCGGACTGCTGGCCGCCCTCTCCCTACCGATGGCGAATGCCGAAAGCCTGACGATCATCTGGCCCGGCGACTGGGAGGTTCAGGCCGTGCCGCCTGCACCCGATGACAATGGCCAGCGCCAGCGGGCGGTAAAAAATGACCCCCACGGTGATCCGTTAATGGTGATGGAACTGACCCAGACCACATTGACGCCTGACCACAAGGTCAACATGGAGGCGGTGCTGCTGCAGATGCGCAAGACGTTGCAAAAGAATTTCGCCGGTGCCGGCTATCAGAGCGCCTGTAACAAAATTCACAGCAGCACCCTGGGCGGCCTGGATGCATTGGAAACCACCTGCAAAATCACCCAGAACGGCAACCACGTGATCACCCAGACGCTGGTGGCCGCCACCCATGACAGCAATGCCTACGCCCTTTCCTACGCCGGCCCGGCCGATGGCTACAAAGTCAACGAAGCTGAAGTATTGGGGATACGGGCCAGCCTGCGGCTGACGCCATAAACCCTGTACTTGTCCAGACCGGAATCTGCCCAGTGAACAAACAGCCATTTTTCCCCTTTCAGGCGCTGGCCGACACCTTGCTTCCCTTCCTGCCGGAAGACAACGGGGACGGCTCCCACGACCTGTCGCACATCCACCGCGTGTGGACCAATGCACAAGTAATCCAGGCCAAAGAAGGCGGGGATCCGGAAATCCTGCTGGCTGCCACCCTCCTGCATGACTGTGTGCCCGTCGAAAAGAACTCACCTTTACGGGCTCAGGCGTCCACCCTGTCGGCTGACAGGGCAGCGAGGATCCTGAACGGCCTGTCGTGGCCGGATTCGAGAGTGAACGCCGTGGCCCATGCCGTGCAGACCCACAGCTTTTCCGCGGCCCTGATACCCACGACCCTGGAAGCAAAAATCCTGCAGGACAGCGACCGCCTGGATGCCATCGGCCTGATCGGCGTAGCCCGTTGCTTTTACGTCTCGGGAAGAATGGGGTCGGCGCTGTATGACTACACCAACCCGCTGGCGACCGGGCGTGAGTATCAAGACAAGCGTTTCACCATCGAACACTTTCATACCAAGCTGCTCAGGCTGGCCTCAGGCTTTCAAACCCCGGAAGGCGCCCGCCTGGCTGCAATCAGACATCAACGCCTGGAAAGCTTCCTGCATGAATTCATGGATGAAATAACCGGCCAGCCAATAAACGAACCCTCCTAACCCGCCCCTGTTCCAGATCGCCGATACCGCGCTGAAAAGCTCGCGAGACAAGCTCGCTCCTACAAGGGGATTCACCAACACATTCCACCTAAGGGATCAGAACCACTTTGGCGCAGGTTCCTGCATTGACCTCCGCATAGCTGCCCAGCCCGTCGGCCAATCGCGCTTCTTGCAGCGGGTGGGGTACGGGCAGCAGGCCCTGGTCGAAATACTGGCCAAATTGATCAAGCATCCGGGCGCATTCGCCACAGCTGTAGAGCAGCGAGTTGACTCCGATCAAGGTTCCGCCCTTGCGGTATAGCGCCAATGCTGGCAAGTGCACGTGGCCGTCCAGTGGCGCGGCAATGAAGGCGACCCGGCCAAAAACCCGCAGCGCCCCGACGGTCGCCGGCAGCCAGTGACCGGTGGTATCGAAGATGACTTCAGCCCCACCGCTAAACACTGAATTGACCTGAGCAGCCAGGTCTTCAGGCTTGCCCAGGACAATCACTTCGATGCCTTGCTCACGCAATGTCTGGGCCTGCTCCGGGCCACGTACCGCCGCCAGCACCCTGGCGCCAAGTACTTTCGCTAACGCAATGGCCGCGCGGCCTACAGCTCCGTTGGCACCAATCACCAACAAGCAGGTGTCAGTGCCTACACCGCTGCGTTGCAATGCATCCCAGGCCGTGGTGTAGGGCACGCCCAGGCTGGCGGCCTGAACAAAGCTCAAGGACCGGGGCTTAAGCGCTACGCCTTCAACCGGCAAGACCAGAAAACCGGCATGGGAACCATCACGATAGAACCCCAGCTCCTTGCCGGTGCCCCACACCTCTTGCCCTACCAGTGCTGCCGGGCCATCGACAATGACCCCGGCAAAGTCTCGCCCCGGAATACGCGGCAAAGTGGTGTAGGGGAAACGCCCCAGCACATTCTTCACATCGCTGGGGTTCAGGCCAGCGGCCTTGACCTGCACCAGCACCTCGTCTGCAGCGGCTACAGGTGCGGGCAGTTCAACCAGGCTCAGTGCGGCCAGGTCACCGGTTGTGGAAAATTGCAGTGCGTGCATGCTCGGCCCTTCGGGTGGTGGATTGAAGGCCCCAGTGTATGACCGATAAACGACACCAGCCGGCCAAAGGCTTCTGCCTATCGGTCAAACCTTGATCCCGCCCCCTTGGCGACAGGCATATAAAGAAGGACTCATACCCAACTCGCGTCGGAACATGTCACTAAAGCTGCTGGGCGAATACCCCAACGAGTGTGCGATTTGATTGACGCCAGTGCCCTGAATCAGCTCGGCAGCAGCGGTGGCCAATTGCACCTGACGCCGCCATTGCGCAAAGCCTGTGCCCAGCTCGATCTGAAACAGCCGCGCCAGGGTGCGAACACTGGCCCCGGCGTGCTGTGCATGCTGTTCAAAGGAGATGTCCAGGGTCGGGCTGGCCATTACCGACTGGCAAAGGTGCAACAGACGCCGATCAGCCGTGTCGGGCAGCGGCACCCTGAGCAGGGTACGGCCCGCCCGTTGCAACTCGAGCAAGGTCAGCTTGAGCACTGCCTCGGTGTAAGGCGATTGCCCGTCGGCTTGCTCCACCAGATTAATAATCAGCTCGCGCAGTAACCGGCCGACTTCGATGACCTGCACGGTGCTGTCCAGGGTTCTGGCCAGTGCCGGGGGCAAGTAGATATTGCGCATCTGCAAGTCCGAGACCACACGAATCCCGTGGGGCACCCCCGGTGGAAGCCACACCGCCCGTTGCGGCGGAACCGCCAGTGCCTCCTGCGGGGTATCGACCCACATCACCCCAGACATGGCATATAACAATTGGCCCCACTCATGCTCGTGGGGATCAATGTATAAACCGCGCGGATACGTACGTGCCAACGGCTGTACCGGCACGGCGGGATCAGACAAATCAGGCGGGGCTGCAAGCGCCATGAGCAGTAAACGTCAGAAAAGTGAGGAGCCATGGTAGCCAAGCCATTGCCCGACAACCAGACTGAAGTCTTGATGGCGCCAGAACTGCCCTTGCCTGACAAATTCGTCATCTTGTTATCAGCTGCCTGACAGTAGCTGTCACTCAGACTGAAACTTTTTGGATAAAGAGGAACCCGATGAAAACCCCATTACGTCTTGTCGCCCTTTCGGCCCTGTTGCTGACCTCCATGGCACAGGCTGCCGAGCAACTGACTATCGATGTTCACCGCGATGCCAATTGTGGCTGCTGCAAAACCTGGATCTCCCACCTGCAAGCCAATGGCTTCAAGGTCAATGACCATGTAGAAGCGGACATGAGCAGTTTTAAACAGCAGGCAGGCGTTGAACCGCGACTGGCCTCATGCCACACCGGCATGATCAACGGCAAGTTCGTGGAAGGTCATGTGCCGGCCGATCAGGTGGTGGCCTTGACCAAACGTAATGACCTCAAGGGCATTGCCGTTCCGGGCATGCCGGTGGGTTCCCCGGGTATGGAAATGGGCGATCGCAAGGATGCCTATCAGGTGATAGGCCTGCGTAACGACGGCCGCGATGAGGTGGTTGCGCAATATCCGGGAAATTGATCTGCACGCCTGCAAACGCACCAAGTGAGTGCGTTTGCAGGCCTGGCCGCACGTCTGCGAAACCTTACCGCTCAGCCGAATCTCCCTCTGACAGCGCTTATTCATGACACCTGTCATACAGCCTTAGTGCATCCCTCCTACACTGCAGGCTGTCGCAATTACGACGCTTGATTTTCGCGCTTAAATAAACCGAACCTTCTGCATCAGGCACAGGTCAAGTTAAAGGCGGGGCACCGGTTATGGTGCATTCCTTGCAGCGATCTGTCAGCCGCTTGCGCTTGCAAGCCATCAGTCGTCGTTTATTTATTAATGCGGAGTTAAATGTCGCCCCCTGTGGAAATGCTTGTTTCCCTGCCGGCCAGACAAAAGTGAATCAATAAATATAAAGGGAGATAGTCATGATCAGTGCTGCTGCGCCTCAACAAGATGATCGGCTTGCCCCCCAGGCCTCCAATCTGGTTTCACTGCCAGATTCAGGTCCTGCGGGAAAGGCAGTACTGCCGGCAGGGAATGCCAACCCCAACAAAAAGAAAGTTCTGTTTGTTACATCGGAACTGGCAGATCTGGTTAAAACCGGCGGTCTGGGGGATGTATCCGCTGCACTGCCACGGGCCATGCGCCACCTGCATGACGTACGGGTATTGATTCCGGGCTATCGCCAGGTGCTCAACAGTGACAATCCGATTCATGTCATCGGTGAACTCAGCGGGCATGCAGCCTTGCCCGCCTGCAAAATCGGACGCATGGACTTGAAAGACGGGCTGGTCATCTATGTGCTGATCTGCCCCGAACTGTATGAGCGCGAAGGGAGCCCGTATGGCGCCAATAATGGTCGTGACTGGCCGGACAACCATATCCGCTTTGCCCGTCTGGGCCTGGCAGCGGCCGATATTGCAGCCAACCTGGCGCAAATCCACTGGCAGCCCGACCTGGTACACGCTCACGACTGGCCAGCCGGGCTGACGCCGGCCTATATGCATTGGCGCGGCCAGAGCACCCCCACATTGTTCACCATCCATAACCTGGCTTATCAGGGGGTGTTCAGCCGGGCCTGCTGCCCCGAGCTGGCGATTCCGGACCATGCCCTGCAACAGGACGGCATGGAGTTCTATGGAAAATTGTCGTTCCTCAAGGCCGGCATGGCGTATTCGAGCCATATCACCACCGTCAGTGCCACCTATGCCGCAGAAATCACCACCCCGGCCTTTGGTTGCGGGCTGGACGGATTCCTCGCCAGCAAAACCCAGCAAGGCCTGCTCAGCGGTATCCCCAACGGCATTGATGAAAGCTGGGAAGCGTCTACCGATCCGCACCTGATCGCCCCGTTCAGCATGGGCGACTGGAAAGGCAAGGCCCTGAACGCAGATCACGTGCGCAACCTGTTTGGCCTCAAACCGTCCAAAGGCCCCTTGTTCGCCGTGGTGTCGCGCCTGGTGTACCAAAAAGGGCTGGACCTGACTGAAGCCGTGGCGGCGTTTATCGTCGCTTCGGGCGGGCAGATTTGCATCATCGGGCGTGGCGAGCCTGAAGCAGAACAGGCCATGCGTGAACTGGCCCAGCGCTTTCCGGGACATGTCAGCGTGCGCATCGGCTTTAACGAAACCGATGCCCGGCGCATGTTCGCCGGCAGCGACTTCTTATTGATGCCTTCTCGCTACG
The DNA here is from genome assembly GCF_001294575.1 of Pseudomonas versuta. Taxonomy (NCBI): domain Bacteria; kingdom Pseudomonadati; phylum Pseudomonadota; class Gammaproteobacteria; order Pseudomonadales; family Pseudomonadaceae; genus Pseudomonas; species Pseudomonas versuta. The sequence goes on along the minus strand of NZ_CP012676.1, from coordinate 1,282,361 downwards.
AGCCCTGCGGCTTGAGCCAGATGTACTCGCAACGCTTCGGCTCTCTGCCCGTGGCACGCAACACCGGCGGCCTGGCCGACACCATAGAAGACGGGGTCACCGGCTTCCTGTTTGATGAATCCACCGTAGAAAGCTATGAACAGGCCCTGCGCCGTGCGTTCAAGGTCTTTGCTTACCCCGGACTGCTTAACGCCATGCGCTGCCGCGCCATGGCCGCACCGTTCAACTGGTGCAAGGCAGTGGAACCCTATGCCGAGCTGTACGAACAATTGGTGAGCACGTCTCAGAGCAACGCCGGAAAATCTTGAAGAGGCCTTAATCGATGCCTTCACAGACATTGAAAACCTGGCCCCATGGCGCCCAGTTGCTGGACGCGCACCACACGCGCTTCACGCTCTGGGCACCGGACGCGCATTCGGTCAGCGTTGAACTGAAGGATGGCCGCTCGCTGCAGATGCTGCCCCGCCCTGAAGGCTGGTTTTTACTGGATGCCCCCTGCCCGAAGGGCACTCGTTATCGCTACTGCATCAATGGCGAGTTTGAGGTGCCGGACCCGGCGTCTCGCGCACAGGACGGCGGGCTCGACGGTTACAGCGTGGTCGTCGACCCCGACGATTACCCATGGCAAAACAATCAATGGCAAGGCCGGCCCTGGCATGAGGCGGTGATCTATGAGCTGCATGTCGGGGTGCTGGGCGGCTATGGCGAAGTGGCTAAACAATTGCCGCGTCTGGCGCAAATGGGCATCACCGCCATAGAACTGATGCCGCTGGCGCAATTCAGCGGCGAACGCAATTGGGGGTATGACGGCGCCCTGCTTTACGCGCCCCATGACACCTACGGCTCACCTGCAGAACTCAAGCAGTTGATTGACCAGGCCCACGGCCTGGGCCTGATGGTGATTGTGGACGTGGTCTACAACCATTTCGGGCCACAAGGCAATTACTTGCCCACCTATGCCAACCCGTTTTTCAACGAACAGACCCATACGCCCTGGGGTGCAGGGATCAACTACGAACGCCGTGAGGTACGTGAGTTCTTCATTGGCAACGCACTGATGTGGTTGCTTGAGTATCGCTTCGACGGGCTGCGCCTGGATGCGGTGCATGCAATCAATCACCCGGGTTTTATGCATGAACTGGCACACCAGGTGCGCCAGCATGTAGAGCCGGCACGCCAGGTCTGGTTGACCCTGGAGAATGAGGCCAATCAGGCGTTCCTGCTGGAAAACGACTACAACGCGCAATGGAATGATGACGGCCACAACGTTCTGCATGTACTGCTGACGGCAGAGACGGACGCCTATTACGCCGAGTTTGTCGAAGACACCACCCAAAAGCTGGCCCGCTGCTTGAGTGAGGGATTTATCTTTCAAGGCCAGAACGACCGCCACGGAAACGCACGGGGTGAACCCAGCAGCCATTTGCCTCCCACTGCCTTCGTCCTGTTTTTGCAAAATCACGATCAGGTCGGCAATCGCGCCCTTGGCGATCGCCTGCATGAACTTTGCCCGCCCCAGGCCTTGCGCGCCGCGACTGCCCTGCTGCTGCTATCACCGATGATTCCGTTGCTGTTCATGGGCGAAGAAAGTGCAGCGCCCGAGCCCTTTCTGTTTTTCACCGACTACACCGGCGAACTGGCGCAGGCCGTCACTGAGGGCCGGCGCAAGGAGTTCGCCGATTTCAGCAGCTTCAACTCGCAAAACCCGGGGCCGGGAATTCCCGACCCCAATGTCCGGTCTACCTTTGAGCACGCCCGTCCCTCACTGGCCAGGGCCGATGACGGGCAGCGAAACAACATGCTCGCGCTCTATCAACAATTACTGCGCATACGCCACCAATCGATCATTCCACGCCTGGCCGATGCCCAGTCACTGGGGGCCCATACACTGGCAGCGGGTGCCGTGGCCGCCCGCTGGCTCATGGGCGATAACAGCGTGCTGCACATTGCCCTGAATTTGAGCCCCCGCCCGGTGAGCCATACGGCTGCGCCAGACACCGAACTCCTGTTTCAAAGCCAGCCCGACGTGGCCACGCAACTGCGCGACCGGCATCTGCTGGCGCCTTATAGCGCGCTGGTCAGTCTGGTTCGTGCCCCCCATCAATCGTCCCCCGCCGGAGAGCGCCCATGAGTGAAGCGCAACTTGAAATACTGGCCAGCCGTGCAGGCCTGGCAGTGGACTGGGTCGATGCCAACGGTACACCTCAGCATGTCTCGCCCCACGTACTCGAAGCGGTGCTGGCCGGGCTCGGATTGCCTGCCGACACGGCCGAAGCGATAGAAACCAGCTTGCTCAATTTGCAACTGGAACAGCAAAACAAACGCCTGCCACCCCTGCTGACCGCCGATGTGGGCAGAGGGCTGGACCTGACCCGCTACTTCAACCCCCATAGCCACTGTGTCATCCACCTGGAAACCGGCGGCACCCTGGACGTTCAACTGGACGCCGACGCCTGGCTTCCAGGCATGATTCCGGTCGGTTATCACCGGGCGCAAGTTGATGATCAACACTTCACCCTCGCCGTCGCCCCCGCGCAGTGCTACAGCATGGCGGACGCCGTCGACAACGCGACGCCCCGGGCCTGGGGTTTGAGTGCACAACTGTATTCGCTCAGACGCCAGGGTGATGGCGGCTTTGGCGACACACAGGCCCTGGAAATATTTGCCAAGGTCACGGGTGAGCGTGGCGCCGACGCCCTTGCTATCAGCCCGATGCATGCCATGTTCAGCTGCGACCCGTATCGCTATAGCCCCTACTCACCGTCCAGCCGGCTGTTTCTCAACAGCCTGTACGCCGCCCCAGCCAGCATTTTGGGGGAGGTGGCCGTGCAACGGGCGATTGAGACCTGCGGTCTGGGGCCCGAGCTGCACCGCCTGGAACAACTGCCACTGATTGACTGGCCTGCGGCAACGGTGGCCAAACAAACGCTGCTGCGCCAGCTCTACGAAGACTTTCTGCTGGGTGAGCAACCGCTGAGCGAGGACTTCAATCAGTTTCGCGACAGCGGTGGTGAAGCACTTGAAAACCACTGCCGGTTCGAAGCGTTGCAAGCCCTGCATGTCGCCGAACATCAAAGCATCGACTGGCGGCTCTGGCCCGAGCAATGGCGCGACCCCGACAGCCCGGCGCTGCTGATATTTGCCGAAGAACATGCCCACGAGATCGGCTACTACGCCTTTTGCCAATGGCTGATTGCCCGGTGTCTGGCACAGGCACAGAAAGCGGCCCGCGACAGCGGTATGGCCGTTGGCCTGATCGCCGATCTGGCAGTGGGCGCCGATGGCGGCGGAAGCCAGGCCTGGTGCCGCCAGGATGAATTGCTGGCGCAGCTCACCGTCGGTGCGCCACCGGACCTGCTCAATCGCCAGGGCCAGGGCTGGGGCATCTCGGCCTTTTCGCCTGACGGCCTCAAACGCAACGGTTTCCGCGCCTTTATTGAAATGCTGCGGGCCAATTTTGCTTACGCCGGCGGCTTGCGTATTGACCACGTGATGGGCCTGCAACGCCTGTGGGTCATCCCTTTGGGCGCTCCGGCCCATGAAGGGGCGTACTTGTATTACCCGGTCGAAGACATGCTGCGCCTGCTGGCGCTCGAATCCGTACGCCACCAGGCCATCGTCATGGGTGAAGACCTGGGCACCGTTCCCGACGGACTGCGCGAAAAACTGAGTGAACGCTCAATCCTCGGCATGCGCGTGTTGTTGTTCGAACAAGATTACGGGGCACGTTTCAGGCCCATTCTGGACTGGCCGGATAACGCCCTGGCCACCACCAGCACCCATGATTTACCGACGCTCAATGGCTGGTGGCTGGAACGCGATATCGACTGGAATGCCCGGCTGGGCATGGTGGATCAGGTGACTGAGGCGCACTGGCGGGAAAACCGCCAGCAGGAACGTGATGGCCTGCGCAACGCCCTGGGTCAGGACCCGCAAAACTTCATCGATGAATCCACCGGCGCCGATCAGGTACTCGACGCCAGCGCCCGCTTCCTCGGGCATACCCGCGCTCCGCTGGTGCTGCTGCCCATCGAGGATGCGCTGGGCCTGCAAGAGCAGGCCAATTTGCCTGGAACCGTGAGCACCCACCCCAACTGGTGCCGACGCCTTGGCGCCGATGGCGAAACCCTGCTTGATTCACCGGACGTATCCCGACGCCTGGAATTACTTGCCTGCGCCCGGCTGCAAGCTCAGGAGCGCGATCAATGAACGGGGCTACTGCACTCTCCCTTCGGGCAACCCAGCGCTTGCAATTGCATGCCGGTTTCACCCTGGACGATGCACGACTGCAGGTGCCCTGCCTCGCTCGCCTGGGCATCAGCCATATTTACGCCTCGCCGTTGCTCACCGCCCGTGAAGGCTCGATGCATGGCTACGACGTGGTGGACCCGACCCACGTCAGCCCCGCACTGGGCGGTGAACCGGCGTTGCGCCGGCTGGTGGCAGAGTTGCGGGCCCACGGCATGGGGCTGATTCTCGATATCGTGCCCAATCATATGGCCGTCGGCGGCAGCGACAATGCCTGGTGGCTTGACCTGCTGGCCTGGGGCCGGGCCAGCCCCTACGCCGAATATTTTGATATCCAGTGGAACTCCACCGACCCGTTGCTCAATGGCCTGTTATTGCTGCCCTTTCTGGGCAATGACTATGGAGCAAGCCTGCAGGAAGGCAGTATCCGGTTGCGTTTCAATCCCGGCACGGGGGCTTTTCACGCAGAGTATGGCGCTCATCATTTCCCGATTTGCCCGCTGCATTACCCCAGCCTGCTGGACAACAGCCCGCAGCCGCAATTGCAGGCACTGGCAGAGCGCTTTGGCGCACTCAAAGACAGTGACTCCCCCCGGGAGCAGGCCCTGGCGCTGCAACAGGAGCTGGCCGGCTTAAGCCAGTCTGCGGACTGCACTGAGGCTATCGGGCAATTGTTGTCGCGTTTCGATTCACGCCATGCCCAAGGCTTTGCCCGCCTGCACCAGTTGCTCGAACGTCAGGCTTACCGACTCGCCAGTTGGCGTACTGCCGCCGATGACATCAACTGGCGGCGCTTCTTTGATGTCAACGAACTCGCAGGTGTGCGCGTTGAGCGCTCGACGGTGTTTGAAGCCACCCACAGCAAAATTTTCCAGCTGATTGCCGAAGGGCTGGTAGACGGCGTGCGCATCGATCACATTGACGGCCTCGCCTACCCCAGGGCGTATTGCCGAAAATTACGACGCCGGGTCGACAGTCTCAGACCTGGCCAGCATGTATCGATCCATGTGGAAAAAATCCTCGCCATGGACGAACAACTGCCTGACGACTGGTGTGTAGACGGCACCACCGGTTATGAATTCATGGATCAGGTGTCATTGCTCCAGCATCAGCCCGAGGGTGAGCAGCCCCTTGCTCAATTATGGTCGACCCTGAGCCAGAGGCCGGCCGACTTCCAGCCCGAAGCGCTGCTGGCACGCCAACAGATCCTCAAAGGTTCGCTGGCCGGTGATTTCTCAAGCGTGGCCCATGCATTGCTGGACGTCGCCCGCGACGACATCATGAGCCGCGACTTGACCCTGGGCGCCATACGCCGGGCTCTGGAAGCCCTGGTGATACATTTTCCGGTGTACCGCACCTACATCAGTGCAGACGGACGCGGTGCCGCCGATGAGGTTTTCTTTCAGCAAGCGCTGGCCGGCGCCCGCGAAGACCTGAGTGAAGCGGACTGGCCGGTACTGGACTGTTTACAGCAGTGGCTGGGCGGTAATCCCTGGCGCAACTTGCCGCCGGGACGCACGCGCAGACGCCTCAAACATGCCTGCGCGCGCTTTCAGCAACTGACCTCGCCCGCGGCCGCCAAAGCCGTGGAAGACACTGCGTTCTATCGCTATGGGCGGTTGTTGTCGCGCAACGATGTGGGCTTCAGTGTTGAGCGTTTCAGCGCCCCGAGCGAGGATTTTCACCGCGCCTGTGCCCAGCGCTTAAAACACTTCCCCCATAACCTGCTGGCCACCGCCACCCATGATCACAAGCGCGGCGAAGACAGCCGTGCACGCCTTGCCGTGCTCAGTGAGCGCAGCACCTGGTATGTGCAATGCGTCGAGCGCTGGCTACCGCTGGCGCAGGCTCTGAAGACCGACGCCGCAAGCCCCACGCCCGGCGATGAGTTGATCCTGTATCAAGTCATCCTCAGCAGCTGGCCACTGGATCTGAGCCCTGAAGACGGGCACGGCTTGCAGCAGTACAACGACAGGCTCTGGCAATGGCAGCTCAAGGCCTTGCGCGAAGCCAAGCTCCAGAGCCAATGGGACGCACCCAATGAGCCTTATGAACTCGCCGTCAAAACCTTTATTGAGAGGCTGTTGCTGCAACCGGCCGGCCTGACATTGCGAATGGAGCTTTTCCGGGCTTGCGAAGCTATCGCCAGTGCCGGAGCCGTCAACGGGCTGGCGCAATGCCTGTTGAAACTGACAACTCCCGGAGTCCCCGATATCTATCAGGGCACCGATCTCTGGGACCTGAGCCTGGTGGACCCGGACAACCGGCGGGCGGTGGATTTCCAACAGCGCCGGCAACTGCTCGATACCTGCCCCGACGAACAGATGCTGCTGCAGGACTGGCGCAGCGGCGCGATCAAACAGGCGTTGATTGCACGCACCCTGAATCTGCGCGCCCAGCATCCCCAATTGTTCAGCCACGGCAGTTACATCCCGCTTGCGGTGAACGGCCCGCGGGCCGGCCAAATACTGGCTTTTGCCCGCCAATGGCAGGACCAGACAGCCGTGATCGTGGTGCCCCGCCTGTGCGCCCATGACATTCAACAACAGACACCCACCTTTAATTCAGCCTCAGTTTGGGCAGATACCTGCATCGAATTACCGTCTGACCGATTCGGCTGCAAATTTAAGGGACTTTTTGAAATACCCGTAGTCATTAAAAGTAAGACGCTACGGGTCAGCGATGCTCTCGACACCTTCCCCGTCACCCTCATGATCAACACTTGAGTTCAGGAGCTTTGCGATGAGTACCAACGAAAAACGCATCCGTGAATTTGCCTACCAAATATGGGAATCCGAAGGAAAACCCGAAGGTCAGGAAACCCGGCATTGGGATATGGCGCACAAACTGGCTCAGGCCGAAGCGCTCGCCCCGACCCAGGCCGAACCCCGCAAGGCCCGGGCCAAACCGGGGGCCAGCGCGGCCCCAAAAGCGCCACCGAAGGAGCCTGCAGCGAAAAAAACCCGGGCTCCACGCAAGCCGGCGACGCCTTAACCCTGACGCCGAGTGCGCAGACGCAACTGCGCACTTAATCGCTGATGTTGTTTTTAACGGGCCGGTAATGCCTGACGGGCACGTGTTGCCCGCAAAAAACACCGTCGGCGAAACCGGTCACTTTTCTAAATTCACATTCATGCTTTCACCCACCACCAGGAGCCGTCATGACCAAGCGCAAGTCAGCCCCCCCTGTTACACCGGATGTCGAACACTCGCGTATTCGTGAAGGCCTGCCCTTTCCGCTCGGCGCGACCTGGGACGGACTGGGTGTCAACTTTGCATTGTTTTCGGCCAACGCCACCAAAGTCGAACTGTGCCTGTTCGACCCCACCGGCGAAGTCGAACTTGAACGCATTGAACTGCCCGAATACACCGACGAGACCTACCACGGCTACTTGCCCGATGCGCACCCGGGGCAAATCTACGGTTACCGGGTATATGGCCCGTACGACCCGCAAAATGGCCATCGCTTCAACCACAACAAACTCCTGATCGACCCCTATGCCAAGCAACTGGTGGGCGAGCTGAAATGGTCAGAAGCGTTGTTTGGCTACACCATTGGCCATCCCGACGCCGACCTGAGTTTCGACGAACGTGACAGCGCGCCCTTTGTACCCAAATGCAAAGTCATCGACCCCGCCCACACCTGGGGCCACGACCATCGGGTGCAAGTGCCATGGGACCGTACGATTTTCTACGAAACCCACGTGCGCGGGATCAGCATGCGTCATCCGGCGGTGCCTGATGAGGTACGCGGCACCTTTGCCGGGCTGATGGTGGACGAAGTTATCGAGCACATCCGCAAGCTGGGGGTCACCAGCGTCGAACTGCTGCCGGTACACGCCTTCGTCAACGATCAGCACTTGCTGCAAAAAGGCATGACCAACTACTGGGGCTACAACAGCATTGCGTTTTTTGCCCCCGACCCGCGCTACCTCGCCAGCGGCAAAATTGCCGAGTTCAAGGAGATGGTCGCCCACCTGCACGAGGCCGGGCTGGAAGTGATTCTGGACGTGGTCTACAACCACACCGCCGAGGGCAATGAGCAGGGCCCCACCTTATCGATGCGCGGGATCGACAACGCCTCCTACTACCGGCTGATGCCCGATGACAATCGCTACTACATCAACGATTCCGGCACCGGCAATACCCTGGACCTGAGCCACCCTTGCGTGCTGCAGATGGTCACCGACTCCTTGCGGTACTGGGCCCAGGAAATGCACGTGGACGGTTTCCGCTTCGATCTGGCGACCATTCTGGGGCGTTATCACGAAGGCTTCAGCGAGCGGCACAGCTTTCTGGTGGCTTGCCGTCAGGACCCATTGCTGCGCCAGGTGAAGATGATTGCCGAGCCTTGGGACTGCGGCCCCGGAGGTTATCAAGTGGGCGGTTTCCCGCCCGGCTGGGCAGAGTGGAACGACCGGTTTCGCGATACCGTGCGCGCCTTCTGGAAAGGCGACGAAGGCCAGCTAGCCGACTTCGCCGCGCGCATGACCGCGTCCGGCGAGCTGTATGACCAGCGTGGACGCAGGCCCTATGCCTCGGTCAACTTCATAACCGCCCACGACGGTTTTACCCTGCACGATCTGGTGTCCTACAACGACAAGCACAACGAGGCCAACGACGAGAACAACCAGGACGGCAGCAACAACAACCTGTCCTGGAACCATGGCGCCGAAGGCCCTACCGACGATCCTGAAATCAACACCCTTCGCCTGCGCCAGATGCGCAATTTCTTTGCCACCCTGCTGCTGGCTCAGGGCACGCCGATGATCGTGGCCGGTGACGAATTCGCCCGTACCCAGCACGGCAATAACAACGCCTATTGCCAGGACAGCGAGATTGGCTGGGTCAACTGGGACCTGGACGAAGACGGCAAGTCGCTGCTCAAGTTCGTCAAGCGCCTGATCAAACTGCGCATGAGCTACCCGATCCTGCGCCGCAACCTGTTTCTGGTCGGTCATTACAACGAAGAGCTTGGGGTCAAGGACGTGACCTGGCTTGCCCCCGATGGCAATGAAATGAGTATCGAGCAGTGGGAAGACGCCAATGGCCGCAGCCTGGGCATGCTGCTGGACGGCCGGGCACGGGTCTCGGGGGTACAACGGGCCGGGGCCGACGCCACGCTGTTGATTGCCGTCAACGCACACCACGACGGGATCGACTTCACCCTGCCAGAAGTCCCCGAGGGTACGGGCTGGATTTGTAAACTCGACACCTTCGACCCGGATATCAAGGGCCAGGATGCCCTCGCTTTCAATAGCACCTACTGCGTCAATGGACGCTCGATGGCGCTGTTCGAGCTGATGCGTGAACAAGGTGCCTGAACATGGATCTGCACGCATTTTTTGACATCAACGCGCCGCGCCTGGATACCCCTCAGGCGCTGGGCGATTGCCTGCGGCACATGGTGCAGGCCGGCCTCGATCAACTGCCGATGCCGGGCAGCGGCCAGACTCTGGAGCGCTGGCAGCGACTGGGGTTGGTCGCCGCCCATGATTTGGGCCTGTGCAAGCTTTATGAAGGCCATACCGATGCCCTGGCCACCCTCCACGAACTGGGCGCCGCCCGGCCTGCGCCAGGCAGCACCTGGGGATTGTGGGCCGCAGAACCGCCGGATGCGCGGGTCGATGTGCATATGACCGATGGCCAGGCCATCCTCAGCGGCCGCAAGGCCTGGTGTTCGGGCGCGGCGGTGGTCAGTTATGGCTTGCTCACCGCACGGGATGAGCAAGGCGCGGTGCAACTGGTGGCGGTGGACATGCACCAGCCACAGATCAGCGTCGCATCGCACGGCTGGGAAGCGGTAGGCATGCGCGCCACCGCCAGCGTTGAGGTGACCTTTGAACAAGCGCCCGCCACCTGTGTCGGAGGCCCCGGCGACTACTTGCAACGCCCCGGTTTCTGGCACGGCGCCATCGGCATCGCCGCCTGCTGGCACGGTGCAGCCAGCCGGCTGGCCAGTTACCTGCAACACCACTGCAGCCAGCGCGAAGAGCCCCATGCGCTGGCCCATCTGGGGGCCGTTAATGCCGCACTGTACAGCGCCACCTGCGTGTTGCGTGACTGCGCGCAGCAGGTGGACGCAACACCCGGGGACGATGCGCAACGGCTGGCACGCCAGGCCCGGGCGCACATTGAAGCGTGCGCCGAACAGGTGATTCAGCATGTCGGCCGTGCTCTTGGCGCGGGCCCTTATTGCAAGAATCCGCACTTTGCACAGCTCAGCGCCGACCTGCCGGTGTACCTGCGCCAGAGCCATGCCGAACGCGATCTGCAAGTGCTGGGCAAACTGGCGGCGCTGCAACCTGACACTAGGTGGCCGCTATGAAAACCAATCTGATCGTAGGGGCCGGCACATCGCTGGATCACTGGAGCGACTCTCAACGCTTGGCCATGCTCCCGGAAATACAGCTTTCGGACCTTGTGCCCGAAGGCGCCCGCGCCGTGATTATTGCCCCACACCCGGATGACGAAATATTGGGCAGCGGCGGCTTGCTGCAAATGATCGGCGCGTCCGGGCGTTCATTGCTGCTGATCTCGGTCACCGACGGCACTGCCAGCCACCCGGGGTCAACTCGATGGCCTGCGCAGCAGCTGGGCGCGTTACGGGTTCAGGAGTCCGAAGAAGCGCTGCGCCGCCTGGGGCTCGCGCTACCGGAGTGGCAATGGCTGCGCGCAGGGTTTGAGGACAGTCAGGTCGCCACCCACGAAGCCGCGGTGGCAATGTTTATCGAGCAGCAGTTACGCCCAGGCGATGTGGTGTTTGCAACGTGGCGCGAGGATGGCCACAGCGATCATGATGCGGTCGGCCGCGCCAGTAGCACGGCCGCCAGAGCCGTGGGTGCCACCTTGCATGAACTGCCGATCTGGACCTGGCACTGGGCCCGCGATGACGATGCACGGGTGCCCTGGGCCCGTGCGCACAAAATCAACCTCAGCCCCAGCGCCATGGCCCGTAAACGTTATGCGGCCAGTGCGTTTACCAGTCAGTTGCAGGAAGACCCGAGTACCGGGTCAGGCCCGATTTTGCCCGCCCTGGCACTCGAGCGCCTGCTGCGCCCCTATGAAATAGTCTTTGTGCAGGAGTGAAACATGAGTGTCTCCACTGCTTTTTTTGATCAGCTGTATGAGCAAAACCCGGACCCGTGGGCTTTTCGCGAGCGCTGGTACGAACAGCGCAAACGCGCACTGACCCTGGCCAGCTTACCGCGTCAGCATTATGGGTCGATCTATGAATTGGGCTGTGCCAATGGCGAGTTGAGTGCCGGCCTGGCCCTGCGCACTGACCGCCTGTTGTGCTGCGACGCGGCCGCCAGGGCGGTCGAACTGGCACAGCAACGCCTGAACCATTGCCCGAACGTTGAAGTGCGTCAGAGCCGGTTACCGGCGGACTGGGCCAGTGGCAGCTTTGACCTGATCGTACTCAGTGAACTGGGCTACTACCTGGATGCCAACGAGTTGCAGCGCATGATTGAGCGGGTCGTGGACAGCCTTGCAGAACAGGGTCAGGTCCTGGCCTGTCACTGGCGCCCGGCCATCGAGGGCTGCGCACTGACCGGGGATCAAGTGCATGCCCTGTTGCATGCCCGCCTGGGGCTGAGCCGGCTCGCGCAGCACCTGGAAGATGATTTTGTACTTGAAGTCTGGGGCCGCGACCCTATGTCAGTGGCAAGCCAGGAGGGCCTGCGATGATCGGCATTCTGATCCCTGCTCACAACGAGCAAGACCTGCTCGCACAATGCCTGCAAGCCGCACTTGCGGCAGCCCGGCACCCCGGGCTCAACGGTGAGGCCGTCATGGTGACGCTGGTACTCGACAGTTGCAGCGATGATTCTGCAGACATAGCCGCCAACTACGACATCAAGGTGCTGCCAATCAAGGCCCGCAATGTCGGCATCGCCCGGGGCACCGGTGCGCAGTGGTTGCTCGACCAGGGGGCGCGCTGGATCTCCTGCACCGACGCAGACAGCCTGGTAGCCGATGACTGGCTGGTGGCGCAACTGGCGCTCAATGCCGATGCCGTGTGCGGTACGGTGCGGATCGAGGACTGGGGCACCCTGATCGATACGCCCGCCCAGGCTCGTTACCTGGCGGCCTATCAGGGCCAGGACGGGCATCGGCACATTCATGGCGCCAACCTGGGTTTCAGCGCCCGGGCTTATCGCCAGGCCGGTGGTTTTCAGCCGCTGGCATGCCATGAAGATGTGCATCTGGTGAAGCAGTTCCAGGCCTGTGGCGCCTCCATCGCCTGGAGCCATCGGCCCAGGGTGACCACCAGTGCCCGGCTGGACTGTCGCGCCAAAGGGGGCTTCGGTGATTACTTGAAGTCACTGCTGGCCGGGCCTGGGCCTGATCAACATCAACCGGACTCTCGACCCGGTGCGCTATAAATAGCCTGTGTTGAACGGCCAGGCTCGCACCGAGTCAGACCCTGACAACCAGGAGAGACCATGACCCTTGATATTGTCGGCAACAACATAGACTCGCCAGCGCCGGTCGCCGTGCCCGATGTACACCGAATGAAGGTGCTCACGGTCAACATGCACAAGGGGTTCACAGCTTTGAATCGTCGTTTCATCCTGCCCGAGCTGCGCGAAGCCGTACGCAGCACCTCGGCCGACCTGGTGTTTTTGCAAGAAGTACAGGGCGAACATGAGAAGCACGCATCGCGCTACGACGCCTGGCCGCAGGTATCGCAATACGAGTTCCTTGCAGACAGCATGTGGACCGACTACGCCTACGGGCGCAATGCGGTATACCCCGACGGTCATCACGGCAACGCGGTGTTGTCCAAGTACCCGATCAAGTCGTACCGCAACCTCGATGTCTCCATCACCGGCCCTGAACGGCGTGGCCTGCTGCACTGCGTGCTGGAGGTCCCGGGGCACGAGAACGTGCATGCCATATGCGTCCATTTGAGCCTGCTCGAAAGCCACAGACAGTTGCAGATCGTGCTGCTTAATCAATTGCTCAAGTCCTTGCCGCCTGGCGATCCGGTGATCATTGCCGGCGACTTCAATGACTGGAAATTGCAAGGCAATGCCATGCTTTCCCAGCGCGACGATCTGCACGAAGTCTTTGAGCGCCACCACGGCAAGCTGGCCAGAACCTACCCCGCGCGTTGGCCGCTGCTACGACTGGACCGGATCTACCTGCGCAATGCCACCAGCCATAACCCGACCATCCTGGGTAACAAGCCGTGGACCCATTTATCGGATCACCTGCCGTTGGCGGTTGAAGTGCATTTGTAGCAGCAGTTGCCGAAGGGTGACCATCACGCTCGTTGCCGCCCACCTGTAGTCGCTGACGAGGCACGAGGCTGCGATGGACTGCGCAGCAGGCCCCGCAACTGAAGGCCCTGCGGCCCTTATCGCAGCCTCGTTCCTCGTCAGCGACTACAACTCCGCTTTTCGTAGCAGTTGCCGAAGGCTACGTCCGGTCGCGCAGCGACCGTAATCCTCAGTGCACGGTTTATCTGAAGAACCTCAGGGCCTGGAGGTACGAGGGCTAAGCCGCTGGCACAGGTCGGTGCGGGTAGCTGGCTTTGAAAAGAGCGGAAGAAACAGCCGTGGCTCTGCCGGTCGCTGGCTCTAGCAACATGGCCTTGGCCAACTGCTGGATAAGCGCTTCGCCGGGCTTTTTCGGCGGCACATTGGCCAGCCGGGCTTCCAGCCATTGCAGCTTGGCGTCCCAGGCAGGAAGCTTGGCCGGTGGCAAAGGGAGGATTTCGTTGATCTCAGGGACTTTTGGATCGGCGTAGGAGTAATTGGCAAGTATTCGCCAGATGGTTTTATAGCGTTCAGCGCGTTCAACGTCTTCCTGTTGCCCTAGGTAGTGCAGCCTGCTGTCAGGCTGGGCTAGGGCACTGCCCTGGTCGGCTGCCTTGCGAAATAACGCAATGACATTTCCGGGTCCTGCTGCAACCCGGCAGAACCGTTCTTCAGGAAGATGCCAATAAAGTAATAACCCGTCGCCACACCCGCATCGATCAGTTGCTGGCTCAGGCGCAAATGCTCATCGCCCCGCAGTTTGAAATGACCACGCATGGTGCCGTTCTGCAGGTTGATATTGGCCTTGTAATGGCCGTTCTCGGCAGCAATCCGGTACAACCGCTCGATCTCGGCATTGACGCTTTGGTCCTGTTTTAGCTGGTTGTTTCTCTGTAACCAGCGCGCGTACTGAAACAGAACTTCAGACTCGGCTGTGGCCGCAGGTATTTTTTCGTGTACGCAGGTGAACGCCAGATTGGCCTTGATCTCGCTGAGCGATTTCACATGAGGGTCCTTCTTCATATAAGTAAATTCACTGCGGCTGTCACAGGCGGCCAGCAGCAGACTTGTCAGCAATAGGAATCGATGCATCAGTCAAGGTCCTTCAGGGTCTTCTCACCGTAATAAAACTCGACAAGAGGAGCAGTCGGCATCAAATTTCTTGATTGAGAATCTTTGTTATTTTTGATGATCTCCTCCCAAGCCTTGAACGCCTTCGCCGGATCATCCTGCGCCCCCATTCCATTGGTATGCAGATTCCACAATCTGCGCCGCAACGCCCGGGTCACACTCACCCACTCATGGGCAATATTCAGCTCACTGTCCACCTGCATGCTGCGGGTGTTGATGTTGGCCGAGCCGTGGGTGGTGAACACGTCATTGACGATCATCAGCTTGGAATGGATGTACACCGGCATCCAGGGTTTACCCGCCGGTGAATCGGGTGCGACCAGCGAGCAGACGTGGACTTTGAGGCCGGGAATCGGTTGCAAGACCAGCGTGCTGTCCACGATTTTTTTTGCTTCCTGATCGCGATCGGTCTGCCATTGCGCCAGCTCCCTCTGCCCCGCCTGGTCACGCGAGTCGGGTTGTGGACGCGGCGGAGCATCTTTTTGTGCCTGTTTGATGAGCAGTAACTTGGTCACTTCGGGAATGGTTTCGGCACGCCCCAGGCTTTCCAGCATGCGCTGGGTGTTGAGGGTGCCCGCGCCCACGCCATCGGTGGTGGCGTTGGTGACCACGAACAGGTGCAAGGCGCCATGCAGGCCCGGATCGCGGCCATTGCCGGTCTGTTCCAGCGCGGCCTTCTTGATCGCCTCGGCCAACGGCGGCCAGCGAAAGTACTGGTTTTCGATGTAGATGAACTGCGTCGCGTTGTTAACCGCTTTCAGGTAAATCCTTTCGATGTCGCGTTTGCCGTCTTGCGGCTGGGTACGCACAATCTGGGCGATCTGGCGGGTCGCGCCGGGGGTGCATTGCAGCTGTGGCCCGACCAGTTTGGCCTGGCGTAAAGCCAGCAGGTCCTCACCGGTTTCCTTGCGCCAGGCTGTGGCGAAATTGTGGTGCAGGTGCTCCAGAATCGGCCCGCTGACCTGGCCGGAAATATCCTGGCGGGGCTGAGCACCACGGGGGCCCAGGTTCGGAGCCGGCTTGTGGTTCCCGGAACGGTTCAGCGCCGAATGCCGATCTGTGTCCCAGTACTCGCCCAGCATGTTGTGGCCCATGACAAAGCCAACGGCACTATCCACCCGCCCGTAATCAACCAGAACGCTCTTTTGATGGTGGGTCGCGGAAAACCTCAGCGTATTGCGCATCTGCCTGCTGATCTGCGGGTCAAGGCCACTGTATTTCACCTGATGGGCAATTTAGGCCCGTTCGTCCCAACTGAAGCCGCGACTGACAAACACCGGCATGCCATCGGCACCACGCCCAGCGGCCTTGCTGTCCGGGACCGCGCAGTCGGCAAACCACTGATGGTCATAGGCGTACTGATCCTCTGTAGCGCTTTGCAACGCCCGGTCCTTGATCCGGATCGTGCCCTTGCCGGGCAAGTTGGCCTCGCCCGCAACGCCCGCCGAGTTGAACGGCATCTCCCAGCCCAGTAGCCGTACCCTGACCCCTTCCTGGGCTTTGCTCATCAGCAGTTCGCCAATGCACGGGGCACTGCCATCGCGAATGAAATACATCGACGGCTGAACCCCCCAGCAGATGATGTCGATGGTTGTAGTCGCGCTGGCGATAGCCAGGTGCACCGCCCTGAAGGCTTCCTCACCGTTGATCAGCGGTTGATAGGTGGCCTTTGCCGGGGGGTATTCGGTGTTCTGCACGTACCAGGGCGCACTGCAGACAGCTTCATTGGTGTGCTGGAGTGCGACCGGCACCACTATGTCGGGATCGTTCATGGGGTTCTTCCTTGAGAGTCGTTAAAGCTATCCATCTGTGCCGCGTAGAGGTCACGGTGATCCGTGTGGGATGAGGGTTGGCTCACCTCGGTGTCGGCCTGCGAGCGGTGGTTGTGCATCCCGCTATTGGCCAGGAGTGCTTGCTCGCGGTTGCGGTAATCGGTGGGCACCGGGATTTGGAAACTCACGCCGTTGCTCAGGGCCAGCCGGTAATTGCGGGTTACGACCTGATGGTCAACCAGCAGATGTCCGCTGTTGTCCAACACACCCTGCTTGAGCCGTGCACCGTCGGCGTAGAGTGTGTAGGGCATGCCGGCCCAGTTTTGGCGAGAGTCATTGGCCGATTGCGGCACGCTGAGGCGTAATGCTTGTGTGGTCTGACTCTGCGGATATTCCGGATGCGAGGCCGTCAGGCTGGCCGGCCCGCTGTACTCGAAGTGCGCCGACTTGATGTTGTAGTCGCCTGCCGTGCCCGATTCGATGCGGTTCTGGTCGAGGGTGATGTAGCTGCCACCGGCATTGAGGGTGATTTTCTTTTTTGCCGTGATGCGGATTTCATCTTCGGTGCTGGTGATCTCCAGCCCATGGCGCGCCAGCAGTTGCAGTTTGTCGTTCTGCGCCTGGATGCTCACCGGCCCCTGATTGGCGATCAGCTTGATCCCCAGCTTGCGCACGAACAGGCTCAGGCCCTGCCCCACCCCCATAAACAGGCGCTTGACCACGCTGATGTCGGCGCCGGCACCGGCGTTGATCATCAGGTTGTTTTGCGCGGCCAGTTGCAGGTGTTTGCCGCTGGTGAGGGCGATGCCTTGGGGGACGCTGAGCAGCAGCACCGATGACTTGAGCTGTTGTAGATCCTGTTTCAGCAGGTCCAGTTGGGCCTGCAGGTCTGCGGGGTCGGTGTGGCTGGCCACGGCATCGCTGGAGAGTTTTTGCAGTTGTTCGCCGGCCTGCTGCAAGCGGCTCACGGCGGCATCCATTTCCAGCATCTGGCCCTGGGCTTTGGGCTGCGCGTCGGCACTGATAAAGATGCCGCTGCCACCCCGAATCGCCCCCCGGCCATCGGTGCGCAGTTCAAAGCCTTCGCCGCGTTTTTGCTTCTGCGCATCGACCAGGTGCCCAAGGTTGAGTTGGCTCTTGCCGCTGTGCTCGGTACTGAGCTTGATGTGCTCCTGCCCGCGCCGGTCTTCCATGCGCAGCTTGTTGTTGGCTGGCGTGCGCAGCACGTTGCGCGTGTAGTCGCGTTTACCCAGCGTCACATGGTCCGGGTGCTCGTTGTCGTGCAACGCGCAGGCGATGTACGGCCGGTCGGGGTCGCCCTGTTCGAAGGCCACCGCCACTTCGGTGCCGGGGATCAGCGGCAGGTGCAGGCCGTGGGTGTCACCGGCGTAGGGTCGGGCCAGGCGCAGCCACAGGCTTTCTGCACCCGGCTGCCAGCTGTCGCGGTCGAACAGGAAGTTGACCTTGTAGCGCCCTTCAAGGTCGATGTGGGCGTAGGGGTCGTGTGGCTGCGGGCTGGTGACCCGCGCCGCAACGGTGCCGGCGATCTGGGGTTTGGTCTCAAGGGGCGGGCGAAAGCACACCGTTTGCGAGTACGGCATGGCTTCAAAGTTGACTTCGAAGCTGCGGTCGCGGGCGGCCCGGGTGGTGACTCGGGTGATGACTATGCGCGGCAGGAAGGCCTGGGGCGGGCCGCCGTTGACGGTCAGTACCTGGCCGGGGGCCAGGGTCGCGCTGCTGCTGACCCCGCTGAGGCCGGTGCGGCTGTTGAGGTAGCGTTCGTGGCGAATGCGCGCGTAGAAGTAGCCGCTTTCGGTTGGCAGGTCGTCGTCATAGGCGTAGCGGTCGCCCATTTCGGTGTAGGGCTCGGCGTAGTGGTAGGCCTCGCCGTAGGTGCCGCTGGCGCCACGGGTCTGGTCGAGTTCGCCGTCGAGATGGGCGTGGACGTTGCGCGGGTCATAGGCGCGGATGTTGACGTGGCGTTCCACCACCTGGTGGCTCGATTGCAGGGCCCAGACGCTGTCGTGGCCGCTGCTGCTCATGCCCGAGGGCGGCAGGTAGTCGACCTCGACGCCGAACTGGTAGAAGCGCTGGTGATCGTGAAATTCCACTACGTCGATGTTCAGGCGCTCATCGCGGGTGAAGCGGTACCAGATGCCGACCTCGGCCAGCAGCCGCGTGATGAAGGCCAGGTCGCTTTCGCCGTACTGCATCACTTGCAGGCGCTTGGGGTATTCCCATAGCAGGTTGAAGAAAAAATCCTGGCCGCGAAAGTCGTGACGGCTGCGCAGGATGCTTTCGACAATTTCCGGCACCGTCTGGTGCTGGTAGATCCGGAACTGCCGGCCGCGACCGAGCAGCGCCAGGCGGGGTTCGAGGGTGATTTCGTAGCGGCCTTCGTCGCGTGAACCGGACAGGCGCCTGAAGCTGCTGATCACCCCGTTCAATGCCCGCAAGGGCTTGATCTCGGGCCGGACAAAACCCCGATAAGGCAGCGGTTTAAGGGGGGCGTAGAGGCTGAAACTGGCGTCTTTGCCGAGCATGGACTCGGCCGCGATATCAGTGTCGGTGCAAGTGAATTCAATCCGGTAGTTGAACACCTGGCTCAGGCCTTCGCGGCCCTCGAAGGCGAGAACGTCGAGCAGCGAAGTAACATTACGTACCCACAGTTTATGGCGGCTGTGGTCAAAAAAAGTGCGCAGTTGAGTAGACATGTTCAGGCCTCCTTGGCCACGGATCACTAATGACATCCCTTCAATAGCCAATGCGAGTTCGCACAGGCTATAGCATCAAACTTGATATTGACGTGCGCCTGGCGCAGCTGCGTTGCAAACCGTTTTACGGCCCGCGGCATCGGACACAGAAAAGCCCATTACCAATCAGGCAATTGCGGGTAAAGCTAAGGACAGGTGTATCGCATGATTGAAAATTTCGGGGGCGATTCTAATCAGTACAGATCACCAAAAACAAACAATAAATAATAAGAGACCACTAAACATCCCGAATCTTTATTAACAAGAATTTGTATGTAGGAAACTTCCGAAATTTTCAGCGACTCATCTAATTTCTACTTGATGAATAACGCTAACCAGTGATACCCCATGATCACTCAAGTAACTAACGGGTCTTTGAGCACAGGTCTACACGAAGCTCATCCAAGGGATTTGAAGATTGCCAGGCACACGCATGACTCTCACGGCTCAGCTCTTGCAGGAGCGGCGTACTTATATGAAGAGAAGTGGCCAAGGCAGAATCAACAATAGTCGAAAACCTGAGTAGGCCGGCACCCGGGATGATGCAAATAAATCTCCCGCTAATAGGGGGCGAATATTATGACAGCGGTAAAGCAGTGCCCCTCCTCGTGCAGGTGAACTTGCCATCCCAGCCTCTCACACAATTGTTGAACCAGTTCCAGGCCAAGGCCATAGCCGAAATCTGCGGAGTCATCCCCGGACCGTAAAACCCCTACGCGATTTATCACGCTCAGTTGCTGTGGCGTACACACAATTTCTATATAACCTTCATCAGCGTATTGCAGCACATTGCGCAACAGGTTGCCGAAAATAATGCGGCAAGCCTGGGCTGGCAATAAATACAGGGTTTCCTGGGCAGTGATCATCAGTTTGAGATTTCGGGAGCCAGCCAGGTACTCGTGATCTTCCATCAACTCCCCCAGCATCAAGCGTATATCAACAGTTTCTCTGGCCGGAGCGGCAGAATGTTCCTTGCTCATCCATAGCAGGGTTTCGGTGATGTTCTGCATGTTTTGCACCGATCGCTGCAGGCGTTGCAACGGTGGAGAGAGCTCACCGTTTAATGCCAGCAGTTGCAGGTTTGCTTTGGCAATGGCCAAAGGCGTGCGCAGTTCGTGGCTACTGTACCTGAGCAAACGCTCCTCTCGAAGGCTCGCGGCTTTGACCCGCTGCACACTGTCCGCAAGCGAGGAGGCAAGAATATTGAGCTCCCTGTAACTGAAATTGGGCCGCAGGCCTGGGTTTGCCCCAGGATTGCCCTGGGCGGTCGACCAGCGGGTCAAACGGTGCAGCGGATTGATTATCAGCCATACCAGGCCAACGATCACCAGCAACGCAGTGAGAGGTACTGACAGACCAACGGCGATTAGCCCGCGGATTTTTTTCTCGAAGTACTCTTCGGAGAGGCGGGGAACCTCTTCCCTGTCCTCGTCACGCAGGGTTTCAAACAGATAAAGCACTTTGCCATCATCCAGTGGTTGCATCTGCAGATAAACAGCGAAAGGCGCCTCGGGTGTATCTTCAAATATCTGCACCGTGCCGACTACCCGCGTAGGGGGTGACTCTAGAAGCAAACGCACATTTTCAGGTAATGATTGCTTGCCAATGACTCCGGTAAAAAAAGCAGTTTTGGGCAACGGGGTCAGCGGATCCTTTTCATATCGTTCAGAGAAATACAGGGCCTCCTCTTCCATGATGTAGCTGCCGATATAGTCCACTCCGTGCCCCGTGTAGGTCGACAATATCTGTACACAGACCACCAGTATCGCGCCAATCATCAGCCCGATACCTCCTCCCATCACGTACTTGAGGCTCAAGCCTTGTCGCATATCACCCCCAGTTTGAATCCCACACCTGCCAGCGTATGAATCAATGGCACCTTGAAGCCCTTGTCGACACTGCGCCGCAGGCGGCACATATGCACCTTCAAGCTATTGCTGTCCGGTGGATCATCACCCCAGATCGCCAATTCCAGGCGTTCACGGCTAACAGGCGCGGGGCTGGCGCGCATCAGGCATTCCAGAAGTTGCCAACTGGTTGGTGAAAGATGCAAAGGCTGGTTATCGCGTGAAACCTCCCGGCTGGCGGTGTTCAAGCACAGGTCTGCAACCTGCAGGAGACTGGCCTGACAACTGCGTCGCTGGCTCAATGCGCGAATACGAGCGACCAGTTCCTGCAGATCGAAGGGCTTGACCAGATAGTCGTCGGCACCTGACGCGAAGCCGTCAAGCTTGTCTTGCAAGGCATCCAGTGAGGTCAGCATGAGGATCGGAGTTTGTCCGCCATCTTCGCGCAAGGCGCGACAGACCTTCTGACCATGCATCCTGGGCAGCATCACATCAAGCAAGATGACATCGTAGCGCTGTGCGCGCGCCAGTTGCAGGCCGCTGACTCCGTCCCGGGCGTGGTCGCAAATAATGTTGCTGATATTCAGGTACTCGACGAGTGTAATTGCCAAGTCAATATTGTCTTCTACCAACAGTACGTTGATGTACATGCGTGTTTCCTTAAACCTTTAGCAGTTTGTTCACACCAGCATAAGGGGCATTAAGTGCATTTGTGCCAGCGTTAACCCGGCTGTAACCGCTGATCTTTTACTGTTCACTGCGTTCTCCCAAAAGAGAGGTCGAGATGAACAATGCTTCAGGCAACTGGATGGTACTGGCTTTCATTATTATAGGGCTAATGATCAGCCCTTTTTCTCGCGCTGACCCGCCGCAGTTGTGTACAGATGTTTGCACAGCTGAACAATCAGGCTGTATTGAAGATGTTTCGATGATCAACACCTGGTGGGCTACCGCCCCGGAACATGAATTAGACGTGGAACTAACTACAGGCAGTTTCATTGACAACCCGGTCGCCAAAACCTGGGTAGTCCAACTCTGTCCGGCTTTGGATAATCGGGTTCGATGAACGAAGGATAGTGCAGCGGCCAGTAAGTCCTGACCATTTGATCAACAAAACTTCACGACTAATATTCATTAGTTAAAAACGGTGAGCCCATGTATGTAAAAAACATTAAAAATCACTCGAGCATTATAACGCACTGCCTGTACTTCATTATCGCCATGAGTCTGGCTCTGGGCCTGTACTTTATTCAGTTCAACTCTCAAATTGACCATTTAAGGGCCCGCGTACAAGAGTGCGACTCGAGTGACGCTGCGCCTGTGCCCGCACCAATAAACCCGCAGCTGTATAACGACGAAGAATACTTTTTGCCGGACGGGCTGGAAAGTCAGGCGCCGATGTTCAGGCCGTACAAAACGGTACTGCAATCAGATGATCTGGATCAGCCCGAAGTAGCTCCCTCGCCTGAATTTCAGCTTTAAGGGAGGTGTCGGATGCTCAATCCGCTCTCAACTGAATGCCCCTGTGGCCCCGTGAAATTGATCGTCTCCATGCTTTGCCTGTACGCGTTGCCCATGACCTCTGCCGTTGGGCAGCAGCCCGATCAGGAAGCCCTTCGCCTGCAACAGCAACAGCAGCATGAGTTGCAGCAATTACAACGGGATCAGCGCCGGCGGCAAATTCAAAGAGGCGCTTCCGCGGCACAACCCGTAACGCCCGCACTGCCTGCGGACAGCCTCGAAGACGAACGTTGCTGGCCCTTGAGCGGTATACGCGTGGCCGGTGTCACCCGGTTCAACAACACCAGCCTGAACACGCTCATCGAGCCCTATGTAGCGCCGTGCATGAGCGTCAACCGGATCAACCGTCTGCTGGCCGGGATCACCCGTCTGTATGGAGATAAAGGCTATATAGCCAGTCGTCCTTACCTGATCAGCACCCCGGTCGCGGGACACACGCTGGATATTCACGTTGAAGAAGGCTACCTCGAAGCCATCGAGCTGGCCGACCAAAGCCTGGCGCTGTCGCTACGCGGGGCGTTTCCAGGGATGCTCGGCGAACCGCTGAACTTGCGGGACCTGGAACAGGGCCTGGACCAGCTCAATCGCCTGAGTTCGGTGGACCTCACCGCCGACATTGCCCCTGGCAGTGCGCCTGGTGCCTCACGGATCATTCTGCGTTCGCGCAGCAACGCCCCGCGCTGGGGGCTGGGGCTAGGGGTCGACAACCTGGGAAGTGCCGCACCCGGGCGTGACCGCAACACCATCAGCTTGAGCCTGGACAACCCGTTGCAGCTCATCGACTCGTTAAACCTGAGCTTCAGCGATACCCTCAACCACGGCCCGCGCTACAGCCGCAGCCACAGTCTTTTCTATTCAGTCCCCTATGGTTACTGGACCTACAGCCTGTTTGCCAGCCATGCCGAATATCGTTCAGCGTTCAAACTCAGCAACACCACGCTCTACAACAGCGGCCGTACCGATCAGGTCAGCTTGCGTACCGACCGGGTGCTATGGCGCGACCAGGGGCATCAACTGAGCGCCAACCTGCAACTGGCCTACAAAGACGTCGATAGCTATCTGCAAAAGGTTCGCCTGGGGATTCAGAGCCCGACCCTGACCGTGGCCGAGGCCGGGGTGAATCTATTCTGGCTCAACAAGGCGGTATGGAACCTGGAGGTCAATTATGCCCGCGGGCTGACCTGGTTCGGCGCCGATCGCGATGCAGATCAGTTACAGAAAAACCTGCCCCGTGCGCAATTTCAAAGGTACCGGGCCAACCTTACCCAATGGCGCAACGGGCAGGTTCAGGGGCAACCGTGGCAGTGGCAGAGCCAGGTATCAATGCAATACAGCCCGGATACGTTACCCGCCCTGGAACAACTGCTGGGCACCGATGACTCTGCGGTGCGCGGCTATCGCGAAAACATCGCCTCCGGCGCCATCGGTATGGCGTGGCGCAACACCTTACGCCTGCCACTCAACAGCGACCTGCCGTTCAGGGTCACCCCGCGCCTGGGGCTTGATAACGGCTGGATCAAACGCGAGCACGGCGCCAGCAGCCAACGCCTGAGCAGCGCCAGTGCCGGAATCAACCTGCACTGGAAAAACCTGCAGCTCGACTTCGATTACCAGCGCAACCTCAACACGCCCGCAGGTTTTACCCGGGAACCTGAAGTCTGGCTGACGCGCCTGAGCTTGCAGATATGAGCCTGCAGACAAGACACACATCTGATTAGCCTGAAATAACCGCAGCACCCGACCGGCGAAGCAGCGCTGCAAAGAACAGCGTACTTCGCGGATCAGCCAACCCAGAGCGAGACTATTGATGACAAATCATACCCACCTCTTTCACCTGTCTGCACGGGGCAAACTACGCTGGGCCATAGCCAGCCTGCCCCTGCTCCCTCAACTGGTTCTGGCCGCAGGCCTTACTGTCGTTGAAGGGCCTGGCGGAACCCCTCAATTACAAAATCAGGCCGGCGTGCCTATCCTCAATATCGTCGCGCCCAACGCTGGCGGTCTGTCCCATAACCAGTTTCTCGACTACAACGTCGACCGCCAGGGCGTGGTATTGAACAACGCCTTGCAGGACGGCCAGTCCCAGCTTGCCGGGCATCTGGCGGCCAACCCGCAACTGCGGGGCCATGCGGCCAGCGTCATCCTCAACGAAGTAGTCAGCCGCAACGCTTCGACTCTGAACGGCGCCCAGGAAATTTTTGGCCGGGCAGCAGATTACGTGCTGGCCAATCCGAACGGCATCTCCGTCAATGGCGCCAGCTTCATCAACACCCCCAACGCCAACCTGGTGGTAGGTCGTGCCGAGCTCGACAACGGCAAGTTGCAAGCCTTGAACACCGGCATTGCCGACGGCCAGTTGACGGTGCAAGAACAAGGCCTGAAAAACCTCGACGGCTCGCTCAGCCTGATTGCACCGCGCATCGACAGCAACGGCCGTCTGATCGCCCGTGATCAATTGAACCTGATCGCCGGCCGTAATCAGGTCGACTCAGCCAGCGCCCGGGTGCTGCGCACACAGCCTGCCGGCAACACCCGGGACCAACGTATAGACGCCAGCCTTTTTGGTGCAATGCAGGCCGGAAGGATCAACATTGTCAGCACCGCCGAAGGGGCGGGTGTGCGCGTAGGGGCCGTGCAAATAGAGGGCCGCGACGGCGTGAAGATCAGCTCGGCCGGCAGCCTCGATATAAGCGGCCAGGTACACGCTAACAGCCACGAAACCACGCGTGCCGGCCTGAAGAGCCGTCAGGGCGATGTCGACGTACACAGCGCCGGGGACTTGAACCTGGCGGCCACCGATGTCCAGGGGCGCAACGTCAAACTCGACGCTAGCCGCAACCTGACCCTGAGCAGCCTGCAAAGCCAAAAACTTGAGGAAAAACGCGATAAGTGGAACAAGGCCAATCACCTTTTTACTTACGAGACCCATGACGCCACCATCACCGACAAAGACTCGCGTGAGCACGGCAACAAAATCGTCGCCCTGCAAAATGCTGCATTGTCTTCCGGTGCCAACACCCGGATCGAGGCCAGCAGCATTGATGCCGGTGATAGCCTGCGCGTCGACAGCGGCGCTGACTTGCACCTGAGCGCCGCCACCCAGACCCATGAACGGCATGATAAGGGCAAACACCGCAAGCACTTGTGGAACGCCAATTGGGACAAGTCCAGCAGCGAGCAAAGCAGTGTCACCAGTCTCCTCAAGGCCGGTAAAAACCTTGAACTGAGCAGCCAGAAAACACTGCAACTGCAAGGGGCCGAGCTGAAAACTGCGGGGGATATTCAACTGACCGCGCGGCAAGTGGAAATTACCAGCGCCAGTCGCACCGAGAGCAGTCGCGACAACACCTATGCCGGCGACCTCGTGGGTGGCAGTTTCTTTGGCACCAAGGGCGACGGAGACAAGGGCAAGACCTTGAATACCGGCAGCAAGGTCAACGCGGGCGGCAAGCTGATCGTCAGGGCCGATCAAGTGCATATCAGTGGCAGCCAGGCCCGTGGGGGTACGCAGGCCAGCGTTATCAGCGACAAAGGTTCGCTGGTGATCGACGGCGTGCGCGACACCACCCACGATAATCGCTACAACAAGGACAGCAAGTTCTTCGGTTTCTCCAGCCATGAAAACCGCAAGAACCTCAAGGACAGCAACATCGTCGCCAGCGATCTGCGCTCGGACAGCAATCTGGTACTACAAAGCGCCAAAGATATCGAAGTCAGCGGTTCACGGGTATCTGCCGCAAGTGGGCTGAAGGTTGACGCCAAGGGCGATATCAACATCGCTTCAGCACAAAACACCTCGCAAGACGCCAACAGCAACCACACTCGCGAAATTGATGGCCATGCCGGGGAAACTGCCGACGGCAGCCGTCAGTATCGTGCTGGGGTGCGGTATGAAGACCGGAAGAACACCGCCAGCACCGACACTACGCGACAGCAAGCCTCCAGTCTTAGCGGCGGCACCCTGACCGTTGCGGCAGGCGCTGACTTGAACGTCAAGGGTTCCGAACTCAAGGCCACACGGGGCGATGCAACCTTGAATGGCAAAAACATCAACCTGCTGGCGACACAAGACACTCATCGTACTGCAGCCGGACAGACCACGACCGCAGGCGGCGTCTACTACACCGGCGGCCTCGACAAGGCCGGCAGTGGTGCAGAGATCAGCCATCAGAGCACGCACGACACCAGCAACAAAACTACCGTGCAAAGCAGCAACCTGGCGGCGGCCGGCAACCTGACCATCAATACCGGCACCCTCACCACCCAGGGCTCCCGGGTCGAAGCCGATGCCCAGTTAGAGGTCAACGCCGCCCGGGTCGATAACCAGGCAGCGCATAACAGCGAAACCTCCACCCTCAAGAAGAACAGCTGGAGCGCCGATGCCGGCGCCAGTATCGAATACAAGGGCATTTCCCGGCCCGTCGAAAAAGCTCTCAAGGACACCCCCCAGACCAAGTTTCATCAGCCAATGCTGGTGGATGCACTCGAGCAGCCCAATCTGGGGTTGATGTTGAAGCAAACCATGCCCGACAAAACCGCACTCAAACGGACAACACGGCGGTGGTCAGTCAATTGAGGGGCAGCACGGTGCAAGTCAATGTGGCAGGCACGCTCAAGGATGAGGGCACTCAATATCGTGCCACTGATGGCGGTTTGAAGATCAATGCCGGTAGCCACAATGCCACGGCCGCGGCCAATGACCACAGTCGCAGCGAGCAAGGACTGGACGCCAAGGCGGGGCTACGGGTCTACACCAACACCAGCCAGGACCTGAACCTGCGTGGCAGCGGCGCAGGCGGCAGCAGCGATGTGCGGGAATCGACACGTACGGCCGTGGTTGCCGGCTATAACGGTGCACAGGGCGTCACCATCGAGGTCAAGGGTGATGCCAGCCACCAGGGTAGCCAGTTCCAGGGCAACCAGGCCGGGGTCGACCTCAAGGCAGGCGGCAAGCTGGCGCTCAATCAGAGCAACGATACCCGGAGTAAAACCGACACATCCCTGCGCGGCAACGCGTCATTGACCCTGGGCACAACACCGGGCACCAACGGCACTGGCGCCAACCTCGGTGCCAGCGCGCAGCTGGACCACAAACGGCTGGCTACCGAGGACAGTCAGGCCCGCGTTGCGACCATTGAGGGTAAGGGCACTGTCCGGCTCGCCAGCGGCGCCGACCTGACCCTGCAAGGCACGCGGATTGGCAGCAGCAGCGAAAAAACCGGCGATATCAGCCTCAACGCCGGTGGCAAGCTGGACCTGCAAGCCGCGACCGGGAGCCACATCAGCGATGGCAACAACCTGGGCGGCGGCGTGAGCGCCGGTGCCACCAAGGCCGGCAGCGCCGAAAGCAGCAGCAAGACCGGCAGCCTGAGCGCCAACGTCAATATCGGCAAAGTCGCGGAAAATGACCGCAGCGTCAGCGTCGGGCAGTTGCACAGCAACGCCAGGGTCACCCTCGCCAGTGGCGCCGGCACTGGCGACGCCATACATCTGCAAGGCACTCAAGTCGCGGCTGGCAGCGTCAGTCTGGATGCAGGAAAAGGCGGCATCCTGCAAGAGTCCGCGCAATCAACCCAGGCTCACAACAGCTGGGGCCTGACGCTCGGCGCAGGGGGGACAGGCGGCAAAACCACCCTAGCCAGCGCCAGCGAACAGGACACGTCCAATCACGGCATCAATGCCCGGGCCAGGGTCAGCGTTGATCACCAGCAAGGCACCACTCAGCACCACAGCCTGATCAAGGCCGACAACGTGGTGATCACCAGTGCTGGCGATACCCGGCTGGCCGGGGCAAGGATCGAAGCAGGCAAGGTGCAGGGCAAGATTGGCGGGGACCTGGTGGTCGAGAGCCGCAAGGATCAGGTCAACAGCACCCAAGTCACCGTCGATACCAGGCTGGATGCCGAGAAAAACCAGCCTGGCGCGGTCAACAAAGTGGCCGAGGCCACTGGCCCGCTCAAGGACAAGGTGCAAGCCAAGGCAGAAGGTGCATTCGAGAACAACCGCGAAAAAATAGAAAACACCGTCAACAACTATGCTGGCGGCGGCAAGCTCAGCCCTGGCCCGGCCGTGGCCAATGCTGCACAAAGCCTATTGTTCGGCGACAAGAGCGGTAACACCGTCTACACCCCGACCCTGAATCTGGATGTCAGCCATATCGTCAAAGACAACGCTTCTCAAGCTTCGGGTATCAGCAGCATCGAGGGTGTCAATTTGCAGGTTCAGGGCGGTACTCAGCTGACGGGGGCACGCATCAGTGCCACCGGGGGGAAAGTTGATCTGGGTGGTTCAGCCGTCACTGCAACGGCTCTGGCCGGCAGCGACTATCGCGCCGATGTGGGCCTGAACCTTTCGAAATCGCCAGTCAATCTGATTGTGGACTCCCAAAACGAACTTTCCGACAAAAAGGACGATGCAACACGCAAGGATCAAGTCTTCAACCTGGGCCCGTTGCGGGTTGGCGGGCACAGTGACCGCCAGGAATTGCAGGCGGGTATCGAGACACGTTAGAGGGCCCCAGTGAACAGAGCCCCCGCATAAATGCCATGCGGGGGCTCAGGGGTAAAATGCTTATCGCATTGTTGTAGGAGCGAGCTTGCTCGCGAGCTTTTTACCTGGAACAGCTCGCGAGCAAGCTCGCTCCTGCAGGGTCGGGCTTACGTCGGCTGCAAAAACAAAACCCCTAACGGCGGCAGATTCAACGCCACCGAAACCCCTTGGCCATGACTTGGCACATCCTGAGTCATGACCCCACCACCATTGCCATAGTTGGAACCCGCATAGGTCCCGGCATCACTGTTGAGTACTTCTTGCCAGTTGCCGGCAAACGGCACCCCGATGCGATAACCGGGATGGGGCACAGGGGTAAAGTTCGCTACCACCAACAGTGGTTTACCCGCCTTGCTCCAGCGCAACCAGGCATAGACACTGTTGCTCGCATCGTCCCCGATCAACCATTGAAAGCCTTGCGCCACATCATCTTGATCATGCAGCGCCGGTTCTTCGCGGTACAGGCGGTTCAAATCGCCCACCAGCTTCTGTACCCCCTGGTGCTCCGGGTATTGCAACAGGTACCAGTCCAGTTGCTGATCGTGATTCCACTCACGCCATTGCCCGAATTCACAGCCCATGAACAACAACTTCTTGCCCGGATGCGCCCACATAAAACTCAGATAGGCCCGCAGGTTGGCGAACTTTTGCCAGCGATCACCCGGCATCTTGTCGATCAGCGAATGTTTGCCGTGCACCACTTCATCGTGGGAAATCGGCAAGATAAAACGCTCGCTCCAGGCGTACACCAGACCAAAGCTCAACTCGTTGTGATGATGGGCGCGGTACAACGGGTCTTGCTGGATGTAATGCAACGAATCATGCATCCAGCCCATGTTCCACTTGTAGGAAAACCCCAGACCGCCCTGCCCGGTACTCTGGCTGACACCGGGCCACGCCGTTGACTCTTCGGCAATCATCAGCGCGCCGGGAGCTTCCAGGGCCACCACATCATTGAGATGGCGCAAGAACTCAATGGCTTCAAGGTTTTCACGGCCCCCATGAATGTTGGGCACCCACTCGCCCGCTTTGCGCGAGTAATCGCGGTACAACATCGAGGCCACCGCATCCACCCGCAGGCCGTCGATATGAAAATGCTTGAGCCAGTGCAACGCCGAGGCCAGCATGAAGCCGTGTACTTCAGTGCGGCCCAGGTTGTAAATCAGCGTGTTCCAGTCCTGGTGATAACCTTCCAGCGGGTTGGCATATTCATACAGCGCCGTGCCGTCAAATTGCGCCAGGCCGTGGGCATCGTTCGGAAAATGCGCGGGCACCCAGTCCAGAATCACCCCGATCCCGGCCACATGGCAGGCATTGACGAAGGCTGCGAAATCATCCGGCGAACCGTAGCGCGCGCTCGGCGCAAACTGGGATAACGGTTGATAACCCCACGAGCCGCCAAACGGGTGCTCCATGATCGGCATCAGTTCGATATGGGTAAAACCCAGTTGCTGCACGTAAGGAATCAAGCGTACTGCCAGTTCGTGCCAGTTGTACTGGCGAGCGACCTCCCCTGCATCGTCCACTTCGCACTGCCATGAACCGGCATGCAATTCGTAGATCGACAACGGCGCATCGGGCTTGTGATGTTCTGAGCGGCCCTGCATCCAGGCCGAGTCCTGCCACTCCACCTGCAGCGGCGAGGCCACTCTGGAAGCCGTATCGGGCGGCAACTGGGTTGCCAGCGCCACCGGATCGGCCTTGAGCGGCAAGATGCCATTGGCCCCGAGTATTTCGTACTTGTAGGCTTCACCTGCCTCAAGACGCGGGATAAACAACTCCCAGACCCCGCTTGGATGGCGCAGACGCATGGGGTGCCTGCGGCCATCCCAGACATTGAAATCTCCTACCACCGAAACCCGCCGGGCATTGGGGGCCCACACCGCAAAACGCACGCCGGGTACGCCATCGACGCTCATGAGCTGGGCACCGAAACAGCTGCTCAAGTCGCGATGATTACCCTCTGCAAACAGATACAGGTCCATTTCCCCCAGCAAAGGACCAAAACTGTAAGGATCTTCGCTGGTCTGCTCGCCGCCGGCCCAGTTGATGCGCAACCGATAGCCGCAGGCATCGGCAAAACGGGCCGCAAACAGGCCCGGGACTTCGGTGCTGTCCAGAGTGCCGATGACGTCATCCGAGTCGCGGGCCACTACCTTGACGCTCAGGGCGCCGGGCAAAAACGCCCGTATCACCTGCCCGCCTGCTCCATCCGGATGCGGGCCCAGCACCGCAAACGGGTCCCGGTGCCGGGCATTAATCAGCGCCTCGATATCTTCACGCGGGGGCAACAGAGCAGTTTTCTCCGGGCCTGGAACCTTGCTTGAACTCATCACTTCTCTCCATCCGGTAAAGGCTTGGCCGTGCTTGGCAAGTGGGTGAGCAAATCGCTTAAGCCCTGCAAGGGAACACGCAACCAGGCAGGCCGATTTGCTGCTTCATAGATAACTTCATAAGCCGCCTTTTCCAGACTGAACAACGCCAGCGCAGCATCCTCGCCTGTGGCCGTTTTCCAGTTATGTTCAAGGCTAGCTGTTGCCAGCCGATATGCATCGACCAACGCCCTGCGAGCCTCTTGTATATAGCGTTCAACCACCCGTTGCCGGGCATCGGCGGCCTGATCCGAATGGTCCGACTGTTGCACGTTGCTGACCGCCATGGCCGCGGCGTAATCGAAAGAGCGCAACACACCGCTCAAGTCTTTATAGGGGCTGTGCTTGCTGCGCCGGGCTGACAGCGAGCGCGCCGGCTCACCTTCAAAGTCGATGAAGTAAGCATCGCCCTTGACCACCAGCACCTGCCCCAGATGCAAGTCACCATGCACCCTGATCTTCAATCCTCCCAGGGTTTTTTTGGCCAGTTGCTGCACATGGGCGCTAATCGCACTGTGTTGGGCGATCAGATTCTTGACCTGTTTCTGTTCGCGCTCAGCAAGCGCCGGCAGATGCTGCTTGAGCAGTGTCAAGGCGTGCTTGAGTTGCCCATTGATATGACTTGCCCACTGCCGGGTGTCCGCCTCGGATGTGGTCTGAGGGGCAAAGTCCGGGTTGTTGCTCGCTTGCGCCAGCACCACATGCATCTCGCCCAGACGCTGGCCGAGCAGACCGGCGAAATCTGCCAGCTCACCCAGGGCGTTGTAATGCTGTTCGTGCTCGGACATGGCGTCGGCCATTTCGTCACGAATGGCCCGCTCCAGGTTGTTTTGGGTCCAGGTCCAGGCATCGCCCTGATTGCTCAGATAGCCCTGGGCAATCATCAGCAAGGTCTCTTCACCCCCGGTTTCATGGCGCACCACCGCGCCGAGCAACGGAGAAATATGCTGAAATCCGGCTTCGGTCAGATAGGCGCCCAGTTCCAGCTCCGGATGCTGACCACTGCTGATTTTGCGGATCAGTTTGAGCACCATGGCGCCGCCGATCACCACCGAGCTGTTGGATTGCTCGGCCGTGAGGTAACGCACCTCACTCTGTTCGTCCAGCCCCAGGGCCGCCAGCTGAGGGGTCGCCGTGAAGCTGATATCCCCCGCGCTGCTGCTGATTGTCTGGCCGTTTTGCATGCCCGCCAGTACGGCACGCACAAAGGCTTCAAGACCGAAAGCATCGGTCATGAAACCGACCTGAGGGCCACGCCGCAGTCGCGACAGCACCGACTGCTGAGCCAGTGCGCTGCCGGCCTGATCCTCGCCCAATACCCCAAGGGGCACTTGATAACTGTGCTGTTCGCCACCGCTGGTGACTTGCACCTCGGTCAGCAACATGGGGTCTCGGGCATCACCGAAACGCGTGCCGTGGAGGATGCTGATCTGCTCGATCGGTGCATCCTTTTGCCCGAACCAGCGCCGCTTGGGCAACCAGGCGGGCAAGATCACGTTTTCCAGAGTGGTGCGTGCCGGGGCATCGAGTAACTCTTCAAGGCGTTGCTTGAGCACCAGGGTCAGCAGTTCAGGCAGGCTTTGCGCCGGTTCTGCGTGCCAGCTCGGCATCTGATTCTCGCTGGCCAGCAAAAACCAGTAAAAACCGTACGGCGCCAGGGTCAGCATGAAATCCAGCTGGCCAATGGGCGGAAAGGCGTTGCCGCCCAGCATCTCGACCGGTACCCGCCCGGCAAACTCCGACAGTTCCAGCTCTGCCGCCTGGGCACTGCGTGACACGTTCGCCACACACAGGATGGTTTCATTCCTGCCGTCGCCATCGGTGTATTCGCGGATGTACGCCAGAATCCGCCGATTGCTCGGCGACAGCATTTTCAGGCTGCCGCGGCCAAAGGCTTTTTGCTGCTGACGCACCGCGAGCAGACGCCGGGTCCAATTGAGCAATGAGTGCGGATCGCCGGCTTGCGCTTCAACGTTCACCGACTGATAGCCATACAGCGGGTCCATGATCGGCGGCAATACCAGGCTCGCCGGGTTGGCCCGCGAAAACCCGCCATTACGGTCAATCGACCACTGCATCGGCGTGCGCACCCCGTCCCGGTCGCCGAGGTAAATATTGTCCCCCATGCCGATTTCATCGCCGTAATACAGGGTCGGGGTACCGGGCATCGACAGCAACAGGCTGTTGAGCAGCTCGATTCGCCGGCGGTCACGCTCCATCAACGGCGCCAGGCGCCGACGAATCCCCAGGTTGATCCGCGCCCGCTTATCGGCGGCATAGTAGTTCCACAGGTAATCGCGCTCCTTGTCAGTGACCATTTCCAGGGTCAGCTCATCATGGTTGCGCAGGAAAATCGCCCATTGGCAATTGGCCGGGATTTCCGGGGTCTGGCGCAGAATGTCGGTGATCGGAAAGCGGTCTTCCTGGGCCAGCGCCATGTACATGCGCGGCATCAGCGGAAAGTGAAAGGCCATATGGCATTCGTCGCCATTGATGCCATCACTGTCGCCAAAATACTGCTGGGTGTCTTCCGGCCATTGATTGGCCTCTGCCAGCAGCATGCGGTCGGGGTAATGGGCATCGATTTCAGCGCGGATCTGCTTGAGGATCTGATGGGTTTCGGGAAGGTTCTCGTTGTTGGTGCCGTCGCGCTCGATCAAATACGGGATGGCATCCAGGCGCAGGCCGTCAATGCCCATGTCCAGCCAGTAGCGCATCACGGCCAGCACTTCTTTCATCACCTGCGGGTTATCGAAATTCAGGTCCGGCTGGTGGGAATAAAAGCGGTGCCAGAAGTACTGCCCGGCGACCGGGTCCCAGGTCCAGTTCGAGGTTTCGGTGTCGAGAAAAATGATCCGGGTGCCGTCATACTTTTCATCGGTATCCGACCACACGTAGTAATCCCGCGCCTTGGAGCCGGGCTTGGCGCGGCGGGCCTTTTGGAACCACGGGTGTTGATCCGAAGTGTGGTTGATCACCAGTTCAGTGATGACCCGCAGACCGCGCTTGTGGGCCTCGGCGATAAACCGTTTGACGTCGGCCAGGGTGCCGTAGTCCGGATGCACGCCACGATAATCGGCGATGTCATAGCCATCATCACGACGGGGCGAGGGATAAAACGGCAATAGCCACAGGGTATTGACCCCAAGCTCCGCGATGTAATCCAGCTTGCTGATCAGGCCGGGAAAGTCGCCGATTCCATCGTTATTGGAGTCGAAAAACGATTTGATGTGCACTTGATAGATCACCGCGTCCTTGTACCAGAGCGGGTCTTTGATAAAGCTGGCCGAAGCGGGTTTCTTTGCCATAAGGAAAATACCTGCTGGTTGCCCGGAGCCGACAAAGCCCCCTGGCAATAGGTGCTTAAAGGGGTTTGATGCGCCAGATGCCGAACGGCTGTTGCCAGGGCTCGATGCGCATCCATTGGGTTTTGCCATACCAGGTCCAGCGGTGGCCGTTCATCAGGTCTTCCCCCGAGGTCCAGGCATCATCAGCCAGGCCCATTTCCCACAAGGGCAGCTCGAAATGAGCCTCTTGGGCGTTATGCGGGTCGAGACTGATCGCCACCAGTACAAAATTGCTGCCGTCGGCGCTGCGTTTGCCGAAATACAGGATGTTGTCATTCCAGGCGTTGTACAGCGTGAAGCCCAGGTGGCTATGCAGGGCCGGGTTCTGACGCCGGATGCGATTGAGCTGGGCAATCTCGGCCACGATATTGCCCGGCGCGCTGAAATCACGGGGGCGAATCTGGTACTTCTCCGAATCCAGGTACTCCTCTTTCCCCGCCACCGCCGCCGACTCACAAAGTTCAAAGCCGCTGTACATGCCCCACAAGCCCGAGCCCATGGTTGCCAGCGCCGCCCTGATCAAAAAGCCGGGGCGCCCCGAGTCATGCAAGAAGCCGGGGTTGATATCCGGGGTATTGACGAAGAAGTTAGGGCGAAAGCACTCACGCAACGGGCTTTCATTCAGCTCTGTGAAATACGCTGCCAGCTCGGCTTTGGTGTTGCGCCACGTGAAATAGGTATAGCTCTGGGTGTAACCGACCTTGCCCAGGCGCGCCATCATGGCCGGGGTGGTGAATGCCTCGGCGAGGAACATCACCTGCGGATGCAGGGCGCGCACCTCTGCGATCAACCACTGCCAGAACGGCAGGGGTTTGGTGTGCGGGTTGTCGACGCGGAAGATCTTGACCCCCTCATCGACCCAACCCAGCACGATGTCACGCAACTCCAGCCACAGACCGGGAATCGCATCCGGGGCATAAAAATCGACATTGACGATGTCCTGATACTTTTTCGGCGGGTTTTCGGCGTAACGAATGGTGCCATCGGGGCGCCAGTTGAACCAGCCGGGATGCTGTTTGAGCCAAGGGTGGTCCTGGGAGCACTGAATGGCAAAATCCAGAGCGATTTCCAGACCATGGTCCGCGGCAGCAGCGACCAGGCGCCGGAAGTCATCACGGGTGCCCAGCTGCGGGTGGATGGCGTCATGCCCCCCCTCCTCGCTGCCAATCGCATAAGGGCTGCCCGGATCATCCGGCCCGGCCTGCAATGAATTGTTGGGGCCTTTGCGATGACGGCGGCCAATGGGGTGGATCGGCGGGAAGTACAGAACGTCAAAGCCCATGTCGTGAATCATCGGCAAGCGCTGGTGCACATCATTGAAGGTGCCGTGGCGAGCCGGGTCATCGGTGACCGAACGCGGGAACAGCTCGTACCAGCTGGCAAACTGCGCCAGCTGACGCTCAACCTCTACCGGGTACTCGGGGCTAAGGCTCAAATAAGCGTGGTTTTGTGCCTCGGCCATCAACTGCGCACTATGTTCGTGCATAAACAGCGCCACCTGCTCAGTCTCCAGCAGTCCTGACAATTGCCCGAGCAATGCCTGCAGCTGTTCATGCAGTTCGCCCTGGCTGCGTTCAATGGCGTGCTGCACCAGGATGCGGCCTTCCTGCAACTCCAGGCTGACGGCAATGCCCGCCTGATGTTTTTTCTCCAGCTCATGGCAAAAGCTGGCATAGCGATCAATCCAGGCCTCAATGCAAAACACATAGCGCCCCACTTCGGGCACCGGGAACTGTGCGCTCCAGCTGTCATTGCCCAGAAACTGCATAGGCGTTGCCGACCAGTCCCCGGAACTGGCCCGACGCCAGTGCAACACGACTGCCAGCCGGTCGTGACCGTCGACAAACACTTTACTGCGCACATCGACCTGCTGCCCCGCAGTAGCCTTGACCGCGAACTCACCGTTTTCGAGCACCGGGGACGTGGATTCAATAGCAATACGCGGCAACAGCAACGCCTGCGACAACGGCAAATTCGCAGTGGAATCAGGGTCTTGCGGGAAATCAGCAGTCATCGAGCAGCACTCCTCACGCCCGCAGACGTTCATGTGTGGTCGTAGCAAAGCCATTCCCGGCATCGGTCACCGGGCACCTGGTTGGGAGCGGGGGAAAGAATTAAAAGTTCAGACTAATTACCGATACTCCGTTGGTCATTGGCCGGGGAACCGAGCGGCCTTCAGTGAGGTCGACCGGCTGTAACCCTTCCCATGCAGCAATGAGGCCATGTCCATGAATATCCCCATTCCCGCAGAAACCCCCGATCCCAATATTGACGATCCCGTATTACCACCCGGTGATACCGAGCCGGTTCCGGAAGAGGATCCGCCGGTCAAGGACCCCAACCCGATTGGTGATCCACCTTGCGAAGATGCACCGATGAAAATCTGATGCCAGTCTTGAGCGCTGTCCAACCTGCGTAGTCGCTGACAAGGAACGAAGGCTGCGATCGGGCGCGAAGCGGCCGTAAAACCGGGCTCTGGATATGACTGATACCACGCGGTGCTGAAGTCAGGGTGGTTGCTACTGACTAAACGGCGGTTGCGGTTGCTGCTTAACAGCTCGCAGCCTTCGTTCCTCGTCAGCGACTACCCGCGCGCAGCGCGCAGCCAATGACCGCCAATCCATTCAATCGAACCCGGCCGGTTTTCCACGCACTAACGTTTAACCCCCCATAAAAGGACCACGTTCATGACTATCACAATCGATGCCGACAAAAGCTGCTGGTATGAATCACCCGAAGGCGCGGAGCACTCCCCGGCCGAGCGGGTAGAAGTCATTACAGACCACGCCTCGAGAATGTGCATGGCGCTGATGAATGGCCTGCGCATCGCCATCACCTCAGACGAGGCCGAAGCCCTGGTCGCGGCGGGCGCCAAGGACAGCCGCGAGTTGCTGCGAGCGGGGGGGAGTGAGTCAATTATCTGAAGGGCTTGGACTGATGAGCCGCAAGCCTGGGCTCAACTTCGGTGATTCGGTGATTTAATTGACCTCAGTCAGCACTCACCGCCCGGACCTGGGTTAAAGGCATCAAGGGCTTGCTGCACATGGCCGCGACCCGGGTGCAGCAAGTTGTCGCAGGCGGCTCCTGAAACGCATCTGATCCGGTTTTTAATCAAATGACTGAGTCTGTTATGCAAACAGTTCGCAGGGGATAGTGCTCAGGCCTGATGGAGGCTGATGAGCGAAAGACCATGAGCGAACAAATTCCCGTCCAGATACTTGAAACATTCGAGGCTTCGCGACCCAGAGCCGCAAAAAACAAAAGCCGCTCCAGTGACAACATAATCCACACCCGCAGCTTTACCGGCCTGTTCCGGACCCTGCGCATCGTCGGCGCAGGCGTTCTGTTTTTGCTGTTCTTTGGCACGGTCTGGCTCAATTGGGACGGTCGTCAGGCGGTCCTGTGGGACTTGTCTGAAAGCAAGTTCCACATTTTCGGGGCGACCTTCTGGCCGCAGGATTTCATCCTGTTGTCGGCGCTGCTGATCATTGCCGCCTTCGGCCTGTTTGCGATCACGGTCTTTGCGGGCCGGGTGTGGTGTGGCTACACCTGCCCGCAAAGCACCTGGACCTGGCTGTTTATGTGGTGCGAGAAGATCACCGAAGGTGACAGGAACCAGCGCATAAAACTGCAAGCCGCGCCCTGGCGCCTGAACAAGATCGTGCGCCGCACCGCCAAGCACGCGCTGTGGATGGCAATCAGCGTAATGACAGCGCTGACCTTTGTCGGTTACTTCACCCCGATCCGGCCGCTGGCCACAGAATTGCTGACCCTGGAAATGGCAGGCGTCAGTCTGTTCTGGGTGCTGTTTTTCACCGGCGCCACCTATATCAACGCCGGCTGGCTGCGCGAGGCGGTGTGCATGCACATGTGTCCCTATGCGCGATTCCAGAGCGTGATGTTCGACAAAGACAC
Source organism: Pseudomonas versuta (assembly GCF_001294575.1). Lineage (NCBI taxonomy): Bacteria > Pseudomonadati > Pseudomonadota > Gammaproteobacteria > Pseudomonadales > Pseudomonadaceae > Pseudomonas > Pseudomonas versuta. Next base: position 1,243,637 of record NZ_CP012676.1, on the reverse strand, counting down.
CCTTGCCATCTCGTATGACGTGGCCCGTGGCGAAAACCGCGGCCCGCGCAAACGCGGAGTCGACCCGGCCCAGGCTGGCCTGGGGGATTGCATCGACTGCCAGATGTGCGTGCAGGTCTGCCCCACCGGCATCGACATCCGCGATGGCCTGCAGATGGAGTGCATCGGCTGCGCCGCCTGTATCGACGCCTGCGATACGGTAATGGACAAAATGGGCTATGCCCGCGGGCTGGTGCGCTACACCTCCGAACACGAGTTGCAGGGCGGCACAACTCACCTGCTGCGCCCGCGACTGATCGGCTACGCAGTGGTGCTGGTGCTGATGATCGGGGCTCTGGTGGTCGCGCTTGACCAGCGCTCGATGGTGTCACTGGATGTGATCAAGGACCGGGGCCTGTTTCGCGAAAACAGTCAGGGCCAGATAGAGAACATCTACAGCCTTAAAATCATCAACAAGACCCAGGCGCCGCAGCATTACCGGGTGTCCTTGCAAGACAACGAAGATTTCCGCTTGCAGGGCAAGACCGAGCTGACCCTGGCCCCCGGCGAAATCGTCGATGTGCCGGTATCGGTCGCGCTATTGGCCGAGCGCCCGAAAAGCAGTTCGCAAACCATCGGGTTTGTGGTCACCGACACAGATCAACCGAGCGTGCGCAGTGTGGCCAAGAGCCGTTTTGTAGCGCCATTGAATCGATAAACGATAAATCCCTGTGGCCGCGGGCGTGCTCGCGATAGCATCACCCCGGTCAATCAGACTGACCGGAGTGAGCCATCGCGAGCGAGCCCGCTCCTACAGCAATAGCCGGGCCTTATTAATGAAACGCTACGAAAAATTCGCCGACGATATTGCTGAACTGATTCGCAGCGGAGTGCTCGGCCCCGGCCAGCGCGTGCCTTCGGTACGTTATGCCAGCCAGACCTACGGGGTTAGCCCCTCCACCGTGTTTCAGGCCTATTACCTGCTCGAACGCCGCGGCCTGATCCGCGCCAAGCCGCGCTCCGGCTACTTCGTCAACGTGCATGCGCCGAGTCCGTTTTGCGAGCCGGTGTTCAGTAGCCATGTGACCGAATCCACCGAAGTGGATGTCAGCGCCCTGGTGTTCTCGGTACTGGACTCGATGAAAGACCCGCACACCGTGCCCTTCGGTTCGGCGTTCCCCAGCCCGACCTTATTCCCGCTGCAACGACTGGCCCGTTCCATGGCCACCGCCAGCCGCGAAATGGACCCGCGCATGGTGGTCACCGACATGTCGCCGGGCAACCCGCAGCTGCGTCGGCAAATTGCCCTGAGGTACATGGTCGGCGGGCTGATGCTGCCCATGGAAGAACTGCTGATCACCAATGGCGCCCTGGAAGCCTTGAACCTGTGCCTGCAAGCCGTCACCGAGCCCGGCGACCTGGTGGCCATCGAGGCCCCGGCGTTCTATGCCTGCCTGCAAGTACTGGAGCGGCTCAAACTCAAAGCCGTGGAAATCCCGGTCCACCCGCGAGACGGCATCGACCTGGGGGTGCTGGCACAAACCCTGGAGCGCCATCCGATCAAGGCGGTGTGGTGCATGACCAGCTTTCAGAACCCGATTGGCGCGACCATGCCCGAGGCCAAAAAACAGGCGCTGGTCGAACTGTTGCGCAGCCACCAGGTGCCAATGATTGAAGACGATGTCTACGCCGAGCTGTATTACGGCCAGCATGCGCCAAAACCGGCGAAAGCCTTTGATAGCGAAGGGCTGGTGATGCATTGCGGCTCGTTTGCCAAAAGCCTGGCCCCGGGCTATCGCATTGGCTGGGTGGCGGCGGGTCGCTACGCGCAGAAAATCGAGCGTCTCAAACTGATGACCTCGCTGTGCGCCTCGATGCCGGCCCAGGCGGCGATTGCCGACTACCTGCAGCACGGCGGCTACGATCGCCACCTGCGCAAACTGCGCTATGCCCTGGAAGAACAACAGAGTGCGATGCTGGCGGCGATAGCCCGCTACTTCCCGGCCCAAACCCGAGTCAGCCAGCCGTCGGGCGGGTATTTTTTGTGGCTGGAACTGCCCGAGCAAATGGACTCACTCAAGTTATTCCAGATGGCCCTGGCCCAAGGCATCAGCATTGCCCCGGGCCCGATCTTCTCGGCCACCCAGCGTTTTCGCAACTGCATCCGCCTGAACTACGGCAGCCCGTGGGACGAAGCCAGTGAAAAGGCCATGGAAACCCTGGGCAAGATCGTCCGCTCGTTCTAACACCTGCAGGAGCGAGCGTCTCGGCGCAACTCGCAACAGCTCGCGAGCAAGCTCGCTCCTACAGAGGCAGTGGTTCCGGGGGATCTCAACCCGGCATGCAGTTGAAGTCCGCGGTGTGGGCCACTTCCTTGCCGTGGGAGTCCACCAGCGTCGCGCTGATTTCCGGCCCCAGGCTCGACTCGATCAGCTCGTAGCGCTCTCCGGCCTTGAATTGCTTGTAATTGACCTTGCCCTGGCAATCGACCTGGTTTTCATCACCGGTGGCACCCTCAAACAAGGTCACGTCCAGCCGGTGAGCACCGGGGGTCACTTCAAAGTAACGACCATCATTGATGTTCTTGCCGTCTACCCGCTCGGCCATCAGGTCACTGCTGCCCTCTTCCTTAAGACCGATCCAGGCTTGGCCCGGGTCTTGTTTGGGCATCGGTCCGGCACAGGCTGACAGCAACAACACCAGGCTCAGGGACGGAATCAGCAAAAGCGGTTTAAGAGTCATCGCAAGTACGCCTCGCACAGAGTTCAAAAAGATACGACAGGCTGACCCGTCGAACAGGCCTCAAGCTTGCGACCCAGCGCGTGTTGCGCCAAATGAATGAAAGTGAAGGGATTTTCAGCTCTTTCCTAAAGGATCCTTCACGTTGCTGAAAGCTGATCGTTAGGATCGGGCGGTAAGACTGACGAGGTTTGCAATTCCACTCCTCGGAGGTTCAGGCATGCTCGGGCTGGTAAAGACCGCACTGCACAAGCCCTACACGTTTATCGTGCTGGCGATTTTCATCTGCATCATCGGGCCGTTGGCAGCTGTGCGCACGCCCACTGATGTATTCCCTGACATTGGTATTCCGGTAGTCGCCGTCGTCTGGCAATACACCGGCCTGGCACCGGCCGATATGGCGGGCCGGGTGATTTACACCTACGAGCGCTCGCTCAGTACCACGGTCAACGACATCGAACATATCGAGTCGCAGTCGTTGCCCGGCATGGGCATCGTGAAGATTTTCTTCCAGCCCGGCGTCGATATCAGGACCGCCAACGCGCAAGTGACCGCGGTGTCTCAAACCGTACTCAAGCAGATGCCGCCGGGGATCACCCCGCCGCTGATTCTTAACTACAGCGCCTCCACGGTGCCGATCCTGCAATTGGCGTTTTCCAGTCCCACGCTCTCGGAAGCCAAGATCCGCGATCTGGTGCAGAACAAAATCCGCCTGCCCCTGAGCTCGCTGCCCGGTCTGGCCATGCCGACCCCCATGGGCGGTAAACAGCGTCAGATCACCCTCGACCTCGACCCCCAGGCCCTGGCAGCCAAAGGCTTGTCGGCACAGGACGTGGGCAACGCACTGGCAGCGCAAAACCAGATCATCCCGGTGGGCACCGCCAAGCTCGGCACCTATGAATACACGGTACTGCTCAACAACAGCCCCAAAGCCATCGACGAGCTCAATGATCTGCCGATCAAGACCGTCAATGGCGCCCTGATTACCATCGGCCAGGTGGCCCACGTGCGTGACGGCTCGCCGCCGCAAACCAACATCGTGCGGGTGGACGGGCAACGGGCAGTGCTGATGCCGGCGTTGAAGAACGGCAATATTTCGACCCTGTCGATCGTCGACGGCATTCGCTCGATGCTGCCGCGAATCAACGAAACCCTGCCGCCCTCACTCAAAACATCCCTGCTGGGCGATGCTTCGGTGTTCGTCAAACAGTCGGTGGGCAGTGTGGCCCAGGAAGGGATCATCGCCGCCCTGCTGACCAGCGCGATGATTCTGCTGTTCCTCGGCAGCTGGCGCTCGACCCTGATCATTGCCGTGTCGATCCCGCTGGCGGTGCTCTCGGCCATTGCCCTGCTGGCCCTCAGCGGGCAAACCCTGAACGTCATGACCCTCGGAGGGCTGGCGTTGGCGGTGGGGATCCTGGTGGATGATGCGACGGTGACCATCGAGAACATCAACTGGCACCTTGAGCAAGGCAAGTCGGTGCGTGATGCGATTCTCGATGGCGCCAAACAGATCGTCGGCCCGGCATTCGTCTCGCTGCTGTGTATCTGCATCGTGTTTGTGCCGATGTTCATGTTGCAGGGGATTGCCGGCTACCTGTTCCGGCCGATGGCCCTGTCGGTGATTTTCGCCATGGGCTCCTCCTTCATTCTGTCGCGCACCCTGGTGCCCACCCTGGCGATGTTCCTGCTCAAGCCCCATGTGCCGGAGCAAGGCCCAGGCCATCACCCTGAAGATGGCTACATCAACCATCACGAGGGCGACCGGCACACCCCACAGCATTCGGCACCGGTGCGGGCACTGCTGAGTTTCCAGCAAGGGTTCGAGCGGCGTTTCTCGGCCGGGCGCGATGCTTATTACGGCGTGCTGGAATTGGCCCTGGCCCATCGCAAGCGTTTTTTGCTGGGCTTCATGGCCTGCGTGCTGGCCTCGTTCGTGTTGCTGCCGAGCCTGGGCCAGGACTTCTTTGCGGCCACCGACGCCGGGGCTCTGGCGCTGCATGTGCGCCTGCCGCTGGGCACGCGCATTGAAGAAAGCGCCGCGGCCTTCGACCGGATCGAGTCGCGCATTCGTGAAATCATCCCCGCCGAGCAACTGGACACCATCATCGACAACATCGGGATTCCGCTGAGCGGCATCGACATGGCCTACAGCAGCAGCGGCACCATCGGCCCGCAGGATGGCGATATTCAAGTCACCCTCAAGGCCGACCACAGCCCGACCGCGGACTACGTCAAACGCTTGCGTGAAGCCCTGCCCGAGAGTTTCCCTGGCAGCCAGTTTGCCTTTATGCCGGCCGACATCAGCACCCAGATCCTCAATTTTGGTGCCCCGGCTCCGCTGGACGTGAAAATCTCCGGCCGCGACGACGCGGCCAACCGCACCTATGCCCTGGAGCTGCAACGTCGCCTGCAACATGTGCCGGGGATTGCCGATCTGCGGATTCAGCAATCGGTCGGCTACCCGTCCCTGCAAGTGAATGTTGACCGGTTGCGGGCCAATGGCCTGGGAATTACCGAACGTGATGTCACCAACAGCATGGTGGCCTCGCTGGCGGGCAGTTCACAGGTGGCGCCGACCTTCTGGCTCAACCCGCAAAACGGCGTGTCTTACGGGGTAGTTGCCGCGACTCCGCAATACCGGCTGGACAGCCTGCCCTCGCTGGAAGCCTTGCCGGTGACCGGCAGCAACGGCCAGTCACAAATCCTTGGCGGGCTGGCGACCATCACCCGGGTCGACAGCCCGGCGGTGGTCACCCATTACAACATCGAGCCAACCCTGGATCTGTACGCCAACATTCAGGGCCGCGATTTGGGCTCAGTGGCCGCCGATGTGCAAAAAGTGATTGATGGCGCTTCGGACCTGCGTCCCAAAGGCGCCACCATCACCCTGCACGGCCAGATCGACGCGCTGCATGAAGCCTTCAGCGGCTTGAGCCTGGGCCTGCTTGGCGCGGTCGTGCTGATCTACCTGCTGATCGTGGTCAACTTCCAGTCGTGGGTGGACCCATTCGTGATCATCACCGCCCTGCCCGCCGCGCTGGCCGGGATCGTGTGGATGCTGTTCCTCAGCGGCACGTCCTTGTCGGTGCCGGCACTGACCGGGGCCATCTTGTGTATGGGGGTGGCCACTGCCAACTCGATTCTGGTGGTGAGCTTCTGCCGCGAGCGGCTGGCTGAACATGGCGACGCCCTCAAGGCCGCGCTCGAAGCGGGCTATACCCGGTTCCGGCCGGTATGCATGACCGCCCTGGCCATGATGATCGGCATGCTGCCGCTGGCCCTTTCCGAAGAACAGAACGCCCCGCTCGGACGCGCCGTGATTGGCGGCCTGATGCTGGCCACCGTTGCCACCTTGTTGTTCGTGCCCGTGGTGTTCAGCCTGGTGCACGGCCGTGAAAAAAATCGCGTTGCAGCTGGAGAAACCACCCATGTCGTCTGATCAAAAACCTTCGCGCAAGCGCTTGATGTACCTGGGTATCGGTGGCCTGACCCTGGCCGCGCTGCTGGTGGCCAACGGGCTGGCGGCACGCAGCCGCCACGAAAAAGAGGTCGCCAGCTGGACCGAAGTCGCTGCCCTGCCGGTGGTCAGCGTGTTCCAGCCGCAGCAAAATGCCCATGGCGACACCCTGCGTTTACCCGCGCATCTGCAAGCCTGGAGCAAGGCCTCGATCCATGCCCGGGTCAGCGGTTACCTCAAAAGCTGGCAAAGCGATATTGGCAGCAAGGTCACCGCCGGGCAGGTGCTGGCGGTCATTGATAGCCCAGACCTTGATCAGCAACTGGCGCAAACCCGCGCCCATATGCTGCAAGAACAGGCCAACGCCAAGCTCGCTGCCACCACCGCGTCGCGCTGGCAAAACCTGCTGGCCAGTCATTCGGTCTCGCGCCAGGAAGCCGACGAGAAAGCCTCCAACGCTGCCGCCGCCAGAGCCAATGCCCAGGCGGCCGAAGCCGACTACGCACGCCTGTCCAGCCTGGAAGACTACAAAACCATTCGCGCGCCCTTCGCCGGGACCGTCACTGCGCGCCACACCGACATTGGCCAACTGATCAAGGCCGATACCGACAGCGACACCGAACTGTTTGACATTGCCGACACCCATCAACTGCGCCTGTACGTACCGGTGCCGCAGAACTACGCCAGCGTGATTCGTCCGGGCATGCAGGTGCAGCTCAGCGTGCCGGAACATCCAGGGCAAACCTTCGATGCAAAACTGATCGGCAACTCGGCCGCCATTGATCAGCGCTCGGGCACCCTGATGGCCCAGTTTGTTGCACAAAACCCCGGCGATGTGCTGATGCCCGGGGACTACGCCGAGGCAACCCTGGCAATCCCGCCCGACACCCATGGCGTCAGCATTCCGGCCAGCGCCTTGATCTTCCGCGCCCAGGGCACCCAGGTGGCGGTACTCGACAGCGCCAGGCATGTGCATATGCAAAGCATCCATATCGGCCTGGACCTGGGTGACCGTCTGGTGATTGACCAAGGGCTCAAACCTGCCGACACCGTGATCGACAACCCGCCCGATGCCCTGCGCGAAGGCGACCCGGTCAAACTTGCCGATGCAGGAGCCAACCATGCAGCCAAAGCTTAAACGCGGCGCTCTGTTGCTGGCCCTGGCGTTGCAGGGCTGCTCGCTGGCACCGGCCTACAAACCGCCGCAACTGGACCTGCCACAGCACTATCGCGAACAAAGCAGCGACGGCCCGTGGCACAGCGCGCAACCGGCCGATCAACTGTCCCCCCAGTGGTGGCGGCTGTATCACGACGAACGCCTGAATTCACTGCAGCAGCGCCTGCTCAAGGCCAACCCGGACCTGGCGGCAGCCCTGGCGCATTACGATGGCGCCCAGGCGTACGCCAGCCAGCTGCATGCCGGGCTATTCCCGCAGATAACCGCCAGCGGGCAACCGCTGCGCCAGCGCCAGTCGGACAGCCGGCCGTTGCGCGGTACGGAACAGCCAGCGGTGTACAACAGCAATACCGCGGGCTTTGCGCTGAATTACGATCTCGACCTGTGGGGTAAAATCCGCAACCAGGTGGTGGCGGGCGATGCCCGGGCACAGGCCTCGGCAGATGACCTGGCCGTGGCCCGCCTGAGCTTGCAGCGCCAGCTTGCCAGCCTGTACGTGCAGCTCGACGGTCTGGATGCACAACAGCGCATTCTGTCCAGTTCGCTGGATGATTACAGCCAGGCCCTGCAACTGACCCGGGCCCGCTATCAGGGGCAGATTTCTTCCGAACTTGACCTGACCCGTGCCCAGAGCCAGCTGGCCGAAGCCGAGGCCCAACTGGACGACGTGCGCGGCCAGCGCAACCTCACCGAGCACGCCATTGGCGAACTGGTGGGTGAGCCGGCCAGCAACTTTGTCCTGCCGGCCAGCGAGCAGACCCTGAGCCTGCCAGAGCAACCCGCTGCCCTGCCCGGCAGCTTGTTGCAGCGCCGGCCTGATATCGCCGCGGCCGAACGCCGGATGTTTGCCGCCAATGCGCAAATCGGCGTGGCCAAGGCCGCCTGGTATCCCGACTTCAGCCTGACCGGACTACTGGGCGGGCAGACCCAGGGCGTCGGTAATTTATTGTCGGCGAGCAATCGTTTCTGGGCGTTGGGGCCACTGGTCAACCTGCCGATTTTTGAGGGTGGCCGACTGGATGCCGAAGAGCGCCAGGCCAGGGCCGAATTCGAAGAAGCGTCGGCGCACTACCGCGGCCAGGTGCTGCATGCCGTGCGCGAAGTCGAAGACAACCTGGCGCAGTTACGTGATCTGAGGCAACAGGGTCTGGATGAACAGGCGGCGGCCAATGCAGCCGAACACACCCGGGCGCTGGCCACCAACAGCTACGAGGCTGGCGCGGTGAGCTACCTGGATGTGGTCACGGCACAGACCGCGGCGCTACAGGCCCAACGCGCGGTACAAGCCCTGCGCACCCGCCAGTTGCAGGCCAGCGTGGGATTGTTGACGGCACTGGGAGGGGGCTGGGAAGGCTGACCATCTAACCTGAACCTGCGAACACTGCGCAATCGATCGCAGCCTCGCGCAGCTCGTCAGCGACTACAAAACCCCGACTATGTAGTCGCTGCCGAAGGCTGCGATCGACGACGCAGTCGGCGTGAAACCGCACAGTCCCAAAATCTTGCGAACGCTGCGTCGTCGATCGCAGCCTCGCGCAGCTCGTCAGCGACTACTAAACCCCGACCATGTAGTCGCTGCCGAAGGCTGCGATCGACGACGCAGTCGGCGTGAAACCGCACAGTCCCAAAATCTTGCGAACGCTGCGCAATCGATCGCAGCCTCGCGCAGCTCGTCAGCGACTACAAAACCCCGGCTATGTAGTCGCTGCCGAAGGCTGCGATCGACGACGCAGTCGGCGTAAAACCGCACAGTCCCAAAATCTTGCGAACGCTGCGTCGTCGATCGCAGCCTCGCGCAGCTCGTCAGCGACTACTAAACCCCGACCATGTAGTCGCTGCCGAAGGCTGCGATCGACGACGCAGTCGGCGTAAAACCGCACAGTCCCAAAATCTTGCGAACGCTGCGCAATCGATCGCAGCCTCGCGCAGCTCGACAGCGACTACAAAACCCCGGCTATGTAGTCGCTGCCGAAGGCTGCGATCGACGACGCAGTCGGCGTGAAACCGCACAGTCCCAAAATCTTGCGAACGCTGCGCAATCGATCGCAGCCTCGCGCAGCTCGACAGCGACTACGAAGGCTGCGTCCGGCGACGCTGTCGGCGTAAAACCGCACAGTCCCAAAATCTTGCGAACGCTGCGCAATCGATCGCAGCCTCGCGCAGCTCGTCAGCGACTACGAAGGCTGCGTCCGGCGACACAGTCGTCATAAAACCGCACAACCCTGTCCTCAAACCTTGATCAGAACAATCCGGAAGTCGGGGGCGGGGTGCCTTTGAGTTGCCACGCCCCCACCGCCGCCGCTTTCCATTGCCGGGGGTTGTGGTTGGCCACCGTGCGGGCATTGCGCCAGTGCCGGTCAAGGTTGTGGGCCCGCCCCGTAGTCGAGGCGCCACCCACGTCGAATACCAGCTCCGCCGCCTTGAGCGCAGACTCCGCAGCAATGTATTGCGCCTGCGCAACGTTTACCGCTGCCTGGTCTACCAATAGCGGATCAAGGTCGCCCGCCCACGCCCGGTCGATGGATTGCGCCGCATGCAGCACCACCGCCTCAGCCGTGAAAGCCCGGGCCGCGATATCGCCCACGCTCAGCTCTACGTAAGGGTCGTCAACCGAGCGGGTTGCGCTGCTGTGTTTGATCGGCCGCGCATGCTCATTGGCAAACGCTACGGCATCGTTCAGGGCATTGCGCGCAATACCCGCCTGCACCGCTGCCAGAAACAATTGCAGGAAGGGGGTGACTATGGTGCGCTTGCCCTCTTCCACGGTCCGGGTGCGAATCTCTTGCGTCAGCACCTGGACGTTGTTCAAGCGGGTCGTGCCGCTGGCAGTCAGGCGCTGACCCATGGCGTCGAAGTCGTCCAGCAGTTCGAGCCCCTCGCGGTTGCGCGGCAGGATGAACGACACCGGCTGATCGTTTTCGTCCAGCGCCACCGCACTGACCCAGTCGGCGTACAACGAACCGGTGCTGTAGTACTTGTTGCCCGTGGCCCGATAATGCTCGCCGTCACGCACAATCCGGGCGCTGATCGAGCCATTGGCGCCGCCCACCTCCCAACCCGCATTGCCGATCACCGCGCCCTGCAGGTAGCGCTCGAACCAGCGCTCGCGCTCGCCTTCGGCATCATCTGCCCGTGATGCCAGCAGCCCTTCGACAAAGCCGAAGCCGGGGCGCAATGCCTGGGCAACGTTGGAGTCCACCGCCGCGATGCGGATCAATAACCCAATCACCTCTTTCACCGAACCGCCGCTGCCGCCATAGCGAACCGGGATTCGGGCGCTAAAAAAGCCGGCTTTGGCAATCTGCGCCACCGCCTCAAACGGCAGCAGCCGATCGCGTTCGCGTAACGCCGCACCCTGGCCAATCTCCGGCAACAGGCGGTCGGCACGGGCATTGAGTTCTGCCACCGTAGCAACGGGACGTTCGGTTACAGCAAACAGCTTACTCATGGCATTTCCTTGCATTGATAACGCTTAAATGGCGATTTTCCATAGCTGTGATTCATCAAACAGCCACGCGGTGTTTTCGGCTTCCAGCGGCGGCACCACCAGCTGCACTTGGGCACCGGGCAGGCGCGGTACAGCCCCCAGCAGGCGGCGGGTGTATTCATGCTGCGGGTTGTCAAACAGGTCCTCGACCGGGGCGCTTTCCACCACCTTGCCGTGACGCATCACCAGCACTTGATCGCTGACATGGCGGATCACCCCCAGGTCGTGGGAGATAAACAAATACGCCAGCCCCAGACTGGCTTGCAGGTCCGCCAACAGGTCGAGCACCTGCGCCTGTACCGATACGTCCAGCGCCGACACCGGCTCGTCGCAAATAATCACTTTGGGGTTGCTGGCAATGGCCCGGGCGATCGCCACGCGCTGACGCTGGCCACCCGATAATTGCAAGGGACGGCGCGTGGCCAGTTCGGCTGGCAAACGCACGTGTTCCAGCAGTTGGCTGATGCGCGCAGCGTGTTGCCCGGCCTGGAACCCCGCCACATCCAGCGCGTCGGCAAGGATCTGGCCGACGCTCCAGCGCGGATCGAAAGAGCTGAGCGGGTCCTGATAGATGACGCTGATATCCCGTCGATGCAGGCGTCGCTGTTTTTCCGTGACCCGCTCGCTGCCCGCCGCCGTCCATGGCTGCCCAAGAAATTCGACACGCCCTGCGTCGGGTTCCAGCAGCCCGAGGACCATGCGCGCGACAGTGGTTTTGCCCGAGCCAGACTCACCGACGATTCCCAGCGTGCGCCCGGCCCGCAGTTCAAAACTGACGTCATCCACCACTTGCCGCGATTGATGATCGGGGCCGATATAACGTTTGCCCAGCCCGCTCGCCCTGAGCAGCAGCGGCGAGTCAGCGCCCGAGCGGGGCGGCCCGCTCACGGCAGGCTGCCCCGGCGACAGGCGCGTACCCCGTGCATGTTCGGCAGGTACTGCATCCAGCAAGGCCCGGGTGTAAGGGTGACGCGGGTTGCGCAACACCTGCTCCGTTGGCCCCTGCTCCACGGTCACGCCATGGCGCAGCACCAGCACTTCATCCGCCAGCTGCGCCACCACCGCCAGGTCATGGCTGATGATCAGCAACGAGTCGCCGCGGGCCTTGATTTCCTGCAGCACTTCGAGGATTTGCGCCTGTACCGTGGCATCCAGTGCGGTGGTCGGTTCATCGGCGATCACCAGCCCCGGGCTCAGCGCCAGCGCGCTGGCAATCAGCGCCCGCTGACGCAAGCCGCCGGACAGCTGATCGGGACGTTGCCGGGCACGCAACCGGGGGTCGGGCACACCGACTTTATCCAGCAACTCAATAACCCGTTCGCCGCGACTGCGGCGATCGCCCCAATTGTGAGCCTTGAGCACCTCGAGGATTTCCTTGCCTACCGCACGCAAGGGGTCAAGCGACACCAGTGCATCCTGCAGCACGAAACCAATGCCCTTGCCCCGCAGCCGGCGCCAGCCACGCTCGGACAACCCCAGCAGATCCTGCCCGCCGTAACTCAGGGTCCGGGCGCTCACCCGCGCCCCTGCGCCCGCCAGCCCAATCAGGCTGCGGGCGGTTACGCTCTTGCCGGAACCGGACTCACCCACCAGCGCCAGGGTCTTGCCCGGGGCCAGGGTAAACGACAGGTTGTGCACCACGATCTGGCCGTCGAATTCGATGGACAGGCCCTCAACGATCAAGTGTTTGTCACTCATGACAGGCGTCCCTCCAGACGTTGTTGCAGATAGCGGCCGGCGACCGTGGTCGAGAGCGTGGTCAGTACGATGAACAGCCCGGGGAAGAACGTCAGCCACCAGGCATTGGCAACAAAGTCACGCCCCATCGACAGCATCGTCCCCCACTCCGGCGCGGGCGGCGGTGCGCCCAGCCCCAGAAAGCTCAGGGCCGAAGCCCAGACAATGGCCTGACCGACGCCCATGGTCAGGGTCACGATCAGTGGGCGCATGGCATTGGGTAACAGCTGGCGCAGGATGATCCGCCGTGTCGGATGCCCCAGGGCCACGGCAGCTTCGATGTAGCCGGCGTTACGCACCGCCAGCACTTGACCGCGCACCATGCGCGCATAGCCCGGCGCCCCGCCCAGCCCGGTGGCGACGATCAAGGGACCGACGCCACTGCCAAAGATCGCCACGAACAGCAGCGCCAGCACCAGGCTGGGGAAGGCAAACAGGATCTCCAGCAGCCAGCCGACGCCGCGGTCCAGATAAGCGCCGCCCAGGCCGCCCAGCAAACCCAGGACGATCGCAATGCCCATGGCCAGTGCCGTGGCGGCCAGGCCGATAAACAAGGACTGGCGCGTGCCATAGATCACCCGCGAAAAAATATCCCGCCCCGATTGATCGGTACCGAACCAGTGCGCCCAGCCCGGCGGATGGAAGGCATCGTGGGGAACGATCGCCAACGGGTCGCTGTGGGCAAACAGTTGCGGCACCAGCGCCGCGATGATCAGAAAGGCCAGAAAAGTCACGGCCAGAAAGGGTCCGGGGCGCACCCTTGACGCTGTGCGCTGCACCCGCACAGCGGGCAGTACGGTGTCGAAAGTCAGTTCGCTCATGCGGTTTTCCCCTGTTGGCGCGGATCGATCCACAGGTACAGCAGATCGATCACAATGTTGGCCAGCACGTAGACGGCGGCCACCGCCAGACTGATGCCGATAGTCAGCGGCAAGTCCTGCGCCTGCACCGCCTGGTACAACTGGCGGCCAAGGCCCTTGCGCGAAAAGATCACTTCAATCACCACCGCGCCGCTGATCAGCGCGCCGATGGCCCAGCCAGACAACGAAATACCGGGCAACACGGCATGGCGCAGCGCGTGCTTGAAGCGCACGGCCGTGTCACTCAGGCCCCGGGTGCGGGCGGTCAGGACAAAGGGTTGTTCCAGTGTCAGTTCAAGGGATTCACGGGTGACCTGGGCGATAAAGCCGGCCAGCGGAATGGCCAGTGCCACCGCCGGCAACACCAGGGTGCGCCAGCCATCGCTCCCGGCCGGGGGGAACCAGCGCAAACCGAAGGCGAACACCGCCAGCAGCAAAATACCCAGCCAGAAGTGCGGCAAGGCAGCGGCCAGGGTTTCAGCCAGCGAGGCCAGGCTGGACACCCAGCGGCCACGGCCGGCGGTGAGCACGGTCAGCGCCAGGACCAGCAGCCAGGCCAGCGCCAGGGCGCTGAAGGTCAGCTGCAACGTCGCCCAGGATTGCTCGGCGAGCACGCGCGTGACCGGTAAGTGCTGGGAGTAGGACATCCCCAGATCGCCCTGCAACACACGCCCCAGGTACAGCGCATATTGAACCGCCAACGGCTTGTCCAGACCAAACTCACGGGTGGCTTCAGCAATGGTCTCTGCGGTCGGGTTACCACTGGCGCCGCCAAGAATGGCCAGCACCGGATCGCCCGGCATCAGGTGCAAGGCGAAGAACGTCAGGGTCGCGACGGCCCACAGCACCAGCACCCCGCCTGCCAGACGCCATGCCGCGCGACGGGCCAGCCGGGTCAAACGTTCGTGCCGTGGACTGGAGTATGTGATTGCGCTCATTGGTTTACCCCTCTCATTTGTTGACCCAGGCGTCATACAGGTAAGTCACCGCCAGCGAAGGCTCCAGCCGAACGCCCTGGGTGGTTTTGTAGATCCCCAGACGCGAGCTTTGCGGGTAGGTGGTCAGTTGCAGGTATTGCTGCGAAGCAATCTGCTGGGTCTTGTAGTACAGGGCTCGACGCTGTTCGGGGTCCTGGGTGGCCAGGGCTTGCTGGTTGATTGCGTCAAACTGCGGGCTGGCGAACCCGGCGGTGTTCTGGTGGTAGCCACCGACGCCTGCCGGCTGCACGAACTCTGAGCCGAACACAATCCGCAGCACGTCTGCGGTGTTGGTGTTCCAGTAGCCCACCCGGATGTCGTAGTCCCAGTCGGCCTGACGCTGGGTGGCCAGGACATCGCTCATCTGCTCGATCAGCAGTTCAAACCCGGCCTTGCGCGTGGTGGCCTGCACTTGCTCCCACAGCGTCAGTTCAGAGGGCGGTGTGCGGTTGCCAATCACCACATGCACTTGCAGGCGTTTACCGTCACGGGTGCGATAGCCCTCGGCGTCGCGCCCGGTCCAGCCACTTTCATCCAGTAGCTGCGCGGCGAGGCCCTGGTCGTAGTCCTGGGCATGTTCAAAGTCCGGGCTGTAAAAACGCGTGGCCGAACTCAGCGCGCCACCGGCACGGGGGAACTCATTGAAGTACACGCTTTTCAGGGCGCCCTCGACATCGGCGCTGCGCACAAAGGCTTCACGCACGTTCACGTTATCGAAGGGAGCGCGGGTGATATTCAGCGTGCCGTTGGTGGGATTGCCCGGACGCAGGGCGACCAGCATGGTCAAGTCCGGATTGCGCCGCGCCGCTTCATGGGATTCGGGCGGCAGCGCCTCAATCACGTCGACCTCGCCG
Source organism: Pseudomonas versuta (assembly GCF_001294575.1). Lineage (NCBI taxonomy): Bacteria > Pseudomonadati > Pseudomonadota > Gammaproteobacteria > Pseudomonadales > Pseudomonadaceae > Pseudomonas > Pseudomonas versuta. Next base: position 1,228,367 of record NZ_CP012676.1, on the reverse strand, counting down.
GCCTGCAGCGAGGCAAACCGCACCGATGGCTCCTGAATGAACTTCCACACAATGCGCTCCAGCCATGCCGGGCCCTGATGCCTGGCGGTGGGTGGCGCCCAGTTGTAATCGGGGTTGCGTACCAGTTCGACCTGGCTCTGGCGGTCCCACTTGACGATCTTGAACGGGCCGCTGCCCACCGGGCTTTCACAGTTCTGGTCACGGGAGCGCAGCAATGCCGTGGGCGATTCAATGCCGAGAAAACCTTGCGCCAGCACCTCCAGAAATGCGGCATAGGGTGTGGCCAGATGCACCACTGCCGTGTAGTCATCGAGCACCTCGGTGCTGCGGTATTGGCGGATGTAGCCACCGGCAGTACTGGACTGGGTTTTCGGATTGGCCATGTGATCGAGGTTGGCCTTGACCGCAGCCGCGTTGAATGGCGTGCCGTCGGTGAAGTGCACATCGTTGCGCAGGTGGAAGGTGTAAACCAGACCGTCGGCCGACACCTCCCAGCCCTTGGCCAGCCACGGCCCTATTTGCCCCTGCTGGTCCATCGACACCAGCGAGTCGAGATACTGCTGGCCGATAAACACTTGCGGCATGTCACCGCTGACATGGGGGTCCAGGCACGTGGGTTCACGGTCAGTGGCGTACACCAGCGTGCCGCCGCTGACCGGTTTGTCACTGCGCGCGACCGTCGATGCATCCTGGCCGCAGCCGATCAGCAGGCTGCACAGGGCAGCGAGGCCAATGAGGGGAGTGCTCTTGAGCAGCGACCTGGATCGTCGGCCTTGAGATCGCAAATGGGGCGAGAGTTCGAGCATGGGGCTTACTGCCTAAAGTCCGGGAACAAGGCTATTGCACAAGCCATGCCGATTTTTTCGGCCCGTAAACAGGGGGGAAACGCGAGGTGCTGCCGGGGTAAAACCAACACTCTGTGCGGCAACTGTTGGTGAGCCAACAGTTGCCGCTACGAAAAGCGGGCAGCTCTTGTAGTCGCTGACGAGGCACGAGGCTGCGATAAGGGCCGCAGGGCCTTCATTCATCGGGCCTGCTGCGCAGTCCATCGCAGCCTCGTTCCTCGTCAGCGACTACCGCATCAACCGAGGATTACCATCGCTGCGCAATCGGACGTCGCCTGCGGCAATTGCTATGAAAAACGGTCAGCTCTTGTAGTCGCTGACGAGGCACGAGGCTGCGATAAGGGCTGCAGGGCCTTCATTCATCGGGCCTGCTGCGCAGTCCATCGCAGCCTCGTTCCTCGTCAGCGACTACCGCATCAACCGAGGATTACCATCGCTGCGCAATCGGACGTCGCCTGCGGCAATTGCTATGAAAAACGGTCAGCTCTTGTAGTCGCTGACGAGGCACGAGGCTGCGATAAGGGCTGCAGGGCCTTCATTCATCGGGCCTGCTGCGCAGTCCATCGCAGCCTCGTTCCTCGTCAGCGACTACCGCATCAACCGAGGATTACGATCGCTGCGCAATCGGACGTCGCCTGCGGCAATTGCTATGAAAAACGGTCAGCTCTTGTAGTCGCTGACGAGGCACGAGGCTGCGATAAGGGCCGCAGGGCCTTCATTCATCGGGCCTGCTGCGCAGTCCATCGCAGCCTCGTTCCTCGTCAGCGACTACCGCATCAACCGAGGATTACCATCGCTGCGCAATCGGACGTCGCCTGCGGCAATTGCTATGAAAAACGGTCAGCTCTTGTAGTCGCTGACGAGGCACGAGGCTGCGATAAGGGCTGCAGGGCCTTCATTCATCGGGCCTGCTGCGCAGTCCATCGCAGCCTCGTTCCTCGTCAGCGACTACCGCATCAACCGAGGATTACCATCGCTGCGCAATCGGACGCCGCCTGCGGCAATTGCTATGAAAAACGGTCAGCTCTTGTAGTCGCTGACGAGGCACGAGGCTGCGATAAGGTCCGCAGGGCCTTCATTCATCGGGCCTGCTGCGCAGTCCATCGCAGCCTCGTTCCTCGTCAGCGACTACCGCATCAACCGAGGATTACCATCGCTGCGCTAGCCAGCTCGCGCAATGATTGTGCAGGGCCAAGTTCCGGATCAAAAACGCAACGGCTGCGCCGGTTGGCGCAGTACTGCCGGGTCGCGGTATCGGGCGCCGAAATGATCATCCGGCAAGCGCGCTTGCCCTGCACCGAACAAGCGTTCGCGCAGGGTTTCACCCTCGCTGTAGCGCTCGCGAAAACGTCCGCGACGGCGCAACTCCGGCACCACCAGTTCAATGAAATCGCGCGCGGTTTCAAAGGACAGGTACTGACGCAAATTGATCCCGTCGATGCCGTCCTCATCCAGCCACTTTTCGATCTGGTCGGCGACTACAGTCGGGGTTCCGGCAACGAAAAAACGCTCCCGGTTAAAACCCGAGAACTGGGCCAACACGGTGCTTACCGTCCACTCGGGTTTGTAGCGCTGCAAACTCTGCCAGCCCTTGACCTCAAGCCTGATCAAATCGCTGATCAGGGCATCGCCGGGGTAGGCCGTCAAATCAACCGCCGACTGGGCATGGGCCAGGGACGCTTCAACGCTCATCAACTGGCGATAGCTGTCGAGTTTGCGGCTGACCTCTTCGTCGGTACGGCCAACGATCACCCCGGCCATGACGATGAATTTCAACCCCGCCGGGTCACGCTCATGGGCGATCGCCTTGCTGCGCATGGCCTGGATATTGGCGCGTACCGCCGCCGTGTCGATACCGCCGGTAAACACCACTTCAGCGTGACGCCCGGCAAATTCGATACCCGCCGCTGACCCGGTGGCCTGGAACAGCACCGGGGTGCGCTGGGGCGAAGGCTGGCACAAATGCGGCCCGGCGACTTTGAAATGCTCGCCGACGTGATCGATATAGCGCACTTTGGCCGGGTCGGTGTAGATCCGTTGCTCGCGGTCCTGGATCACCGCGTCATCGTCCCAGGAGCCCTCCCACAACTTGTAAAGCACATCCAGATATTCGTCGGCGATCTCGTAGCGGTGGTCATGCACCACCTCTGTGGCATGCCCGAAATTGCGCGCTGCATTGGGTAGATAAGAGGTCACGATGTTCCAGCCCACCCGGCCTTTGGTCAGGTGATCGAGGGTGCTCATGCGTCGCGCAAAGGCAAATGGCGGCTCGTAGGTGGTGGAAAAGGTAGCGCCAAACCCGAGGTTTTTGGTGACCGCCGCCATGGCCGGAATCACCATCAACGGATCATTGCTGGGGATTTGCATGGCCTCGCGCAATGCGGTTTGCGGGCCATCTCGAAATTGATCGTAGGTGCCAATCACATCCGCCAGAAACACCCCGTCGAACGTACCGTACTCCAGCAATTGAGCCAGTTCGGTCCAGTAGTCCAGATCGTTGAAGCGGTGCCGGTTGTTCTCGGGATGCACCCACAGCCCGTGGACGATATGGCTCACACAGTTCATTTCAAACAGATTGACATGCAGTTGCTTGGGCATCAGTCGTGCTCCTACGGCGCAGGGTTGGGTGTGCGCTGGTGCACGGCCTCGATCCGGGCCAGGATTTCTTGATCCAGGGTGATGTGCAGCGCGCCGAGGTTTTCGCGTAACTGGGCGAGGCTGGTCTGGCCCGTCAGAGCACTGGCCACAAAGGGTTTGTTGATGACGTAAGCCAGGGCCAGTTGCGCCGGGCTCAGGTTGTGCTCTCTGGCGATCTGCAGGTAACCGCTGACGGCCTGGTCTACCTCCGGGCCGTCATAGCGGGTGAACGTGCGGTACACCGACGACAGACGCGAGCCCTGGGGACGCGCACCGCCCAGGTATTTGCCGGTCAGCGAGCCGAATGCCAGGGGTGAATACGCCAGCAGCCCTACGCCTTCGCGGTGGCTGAACTCCGAGAGCCCGCCCTCGTACAAACGGCTGATCAAGCTGTAGGGGTTTTGCACACTGACAATGCGCGGCAAACCCAGGCGCTCACTCTGCTTGATAAATTCGGCCACGCCCCAGGGGGTTTCGTTGGACACGCCAATGTGCCGGATCTTGCCGGCCTTGACCTGTTCGGCCAGCACCGACAGCGTTTCTTCAATGGCCACGCTCTGGTTGTCCTCAACATACGGATACTCGCGCAGACCGAAAAAATTGGTCGCCCGGTCCGGCCAGTGCAATTGATAGAGGTCCAGATAGTCGGTATTAAGACGCTTGAGACTGCCGTCCAGCGCCTCGACAATATTGCGCCTGTCGTGGCGGGTCAGGCCCTCGCGAATGTGCAACTGCCCGCCGGGTTCGCGGGCGGGGCCGGCAATTTTACTGGCCAGTACCACCTCGTCCCGGCGACCACTGCGTGCCAGCCAGTTGCCGATATAGCGTTCAGTGGTACGCCAGGTATCGGCATGGGTCGGCGTGGGGTACATCTCGGCGGTGTCGATCAGATTGACACCTTCTGCCAGCGCCAGCTCGATCTGCTGGTGGGCATCGCTTTCGCTGTTTTGATGACCCCAGGTCATGGTCCCAAGCCCGATGACGCTGACCTTGATATCGCTGCTGCCCAGTTGGCGGTAACGCATGAGTGATCCTTTAATTAAGTTTTGAAGCCGGGGCCAGGTCCTTGCAGCTAACATGCCACGGTGCTCAAGCTTGTGTCCCGGGGCCCATTGAGCGGCCAGCGTTGTTGAGAGCCGCACAGTCTGTGTATCTATTGTTGGCCAGGCAACAGCGCAGATCCTCTGCTGGAGCGAGTTTGCTGGCGAGCTGTTGATGTTCAAAGAGCTCGCGAGCAAGCTCGCTCCTACAGTGATTTTGCGGTGTATGTACATTTGGAGGCGTCACCCATGACCCAGAACATCTATGACACTCCCGAGTTCTTCGAGGGGTACAGCCGCTTGCCACGCTCCGTTGAAGGCCTGGACGGTGCGCCTGAATGGCCGGCCCTGCGCTCGCTGTTGCCGCCGCTGGCCGGGTGCAAGGTGCTGGATCTGGGCTGCGGTTATGGCTGGTTCTGTCACTGGGCGGCGCAACAGGGCGCTGCCAGCGTGCTGGGGCTGGACGTTTCAAACAAGATGCTGGAGCGCGCCAGGGCCAGCCATAACGACCCGCGCATCACTTACCGGCGGGCTGATCTGGAACAGCTGGTACTTGCAGAGTCGGGCTTCGACCTGGTCTACAGCTCGCTGGCATTGCACTACATCCAGGACCTGGGAGCATTGCTGCGCAAGGTGTTTGACGCCCTGCTGCCGGGTGGCAAGCTGGTGTTTTCGATTGAGCATCCGATCTACATGGCCAGCCTCAAACCGGGCTGGATCATTGACGCCCAAGGGCAAAAAACCTGGCCGGTCGACCACTACCAACAGCAAGGCCCGCGCTCAACCGACTGGCTGAGCAAGGGTGTGATCAAGCATCACCGTACGCTGGGCACCCTGCTCAATCTGCTGATCGAAACCGGGTTCACCCTCGACCACATAAACGAATGGGGACCGGATGCCGAGGATCTGGCCAGCTGCCCCGGTCTTGCGGATGAGATGCATCGGCCGATGATGCTGATCGTGGCAGCCAGCCGCCAGCTGCCTTAGAAGCCCGGAACGATCTGACCTTTGTAGCGCGTGAGGATGAACTCGCGCACTTGCGGTGAGTTCAGTGCCTTGGCCAGTTTCTGGATGGCCGGGCTATCGATGTTGTCCGCACGGGCCACCAGGTATTCGATATACAGGTCCTTGCCCTTCTCGACAATCAGCGCGCTGTTGGTGTCGATACCGGCTTCCAGGGCGTAGTTGGCGAACACGAAAGCCAGGTCGACCTGGTTCACTGCACGGGCCAGCAATGCCCCTTCCAGCTCGCGGATTTTCAGGTGTTTGGGGTTCTCGGCGATGTCGCGGGTGGTCGACAGTGTGTTGCTTGGGTCCTTGAGCTTGATCAGCCCCGCTTCGTCCAGCAGCACCAGTGCGCGACCGGCGTTCACCGGGTCATTGGGAATGGCCACGGAGGCGCCATCCTTAAGCTCGGAGATGTTTTTGATCCGGGTCGAATAGGCACCGAAAGGTTCGATGTGCACACCCGCTACCGGCACCAGATCGGTGTGCCGGGTCTTGTTGAACTCATCCAGAAACGGTCGGTACTGGTAGTAGTTGGCGTCGATGTTTTTCTCCGCCAACTGCACGTTGGGCTGGATAAAGTCGCTGAACACTTTGATATCCAGATCAACCCCCTCCTGGGCCAGTTGCGGTTTGACGAACTCAAGAATCTCGGCATGGGGCACCGGGCTGGCACCGACCACCAGTTTCTCGTTCGCCTGGGCGGTAAAAGCAGCAAGCACGGCCACAAGGGCAAACAGCTTTTTCATTACATACACTCCGGACAATAAGAAATTGGCCGTCTCAGCGACGGCTATAACGCAGCACCAGGCGGTCGCCGCTGATTTGCAGGCCCTGCACCAACAACACCAGCAAGGCCACGGTGACCACCATCACGTCAGTCTGAAAACGCTGATAACCGAAGCGCACCGCCAGGTCTCCCAGCCCACCGCCGCCTACGACCCCGGCCATCGCGGTGCAATCCACCAGCACGATGGCCGTCACGGTGACGCCTGCGATCAGCGCGGGGCGCGCCTCTGGCAGCAGGGTGTGGCGGATCACTTGCCAGGTGCTGGCGCCCATGGCCTGAGTCGCCTCCACCACCCCGTGATCGACTTCCCGCAGGGCGATTTCCACCAGTCGTGCAAAGAACGGCGTGCAGCCCGCCACCAGTGGCACGATGGCGCCCTTCACACCGAGGGAAGTCCCGGTGAGCAAGGCGGTCAGCGGGATCAGCAAAATCAGGAGGATGATGAATGGCAGCGAGCGCAGGATATTCACCAGCACCGATAGCAGCCGGTACAGGCCGGGTCTGGCGTGCAGCTGCTGCTTGCCGGTGAGGAACAGCAACACCCCCAGCGGCAAGCCCAGCAACAGGGTAAAACCCAGGGCCACGCCGAGCATGCTCAGGGTATCGAGACAGGCCCGGCCGATTTCAGGCCAGTTGAGGTTGATCAGCAAAGCACCCACGCTTAAGACCAGTCGTGACGGGGCGGATTGACCCCGTTCAACAGCCAGTTACCCACCACGTGGTATTTCCAGCGCACCGGATCATGCAGGGTGTGGACCCGGGCATTGCGCCAGTGACGGTCGTGGTTATGGTGGGCCAGGGACGAGCGCGTACCGCCCAGCTCAAACAAGCGGGTGCTGGCTTCCAGAGCGATTTCAGTGGTCAGCACCTTGGCCTTGGCCACCGCCACCGATGCGCGCGCCACACCGTCTTCACCCGGCGCTTCGCGCACGCTGTCCATGACCTTGCCGGCACGTTCGAGCAAGGCTTCAGAAGCGTCCAGCTGGATACTCAGCTTGCCGATCTGGATGATGGTCAGCGGGTCGTCACTGGCCTTGTCCAGGCCCGAGTCGATCCATGGCCGGGCGTGCTCACGGACAAAACTGAGGGTGTCGCGCAGGGCGGCGCGGGCAATACCGGCATCGATCGCGGCGGTGGTAATTTGCGCAAACGGGCCTGCCAGCGTCGGATGTTCATACGAGCGGTAAGTCTTGAAAACGTTGAACTGCGCCACCCGCAAATCCTTTAACAGCACCGTGCCGCTGGCCGTGTTGCGCTGGCCGATGCTGGACCAGTCATCCACCACCGTCAGCCCGGGAGTGGCACGCGGCACGAAAGCCAGATGGGCCTTGTCCGCGCCATCCAGCGCCAGCACCCCGAGCCAGTGAGCATAAAGCGAACCGGTGCAATAGCCTTTACGGCCATTGATGACCACCTGCTCGCCATCCTCGACAAAGCGGGTCTGAATATCCTGAACGGTTTTGCCGCCGGTTTCCGAGATCGCATTGGCAAAGCGATTGCCCTTGAGCGCTAGATCAAAAAACCAGGCCTTTTGCTCGTCATTGCCTTGCAGGCGAATATCTTCGAGCAGGCAGTAATGGTTCTGCGGGATCTGCCCCAGGGACGCATCGGCAGCGGAAATAATGGTGATCACCTCGGCCAGCGTGGCGTAAGACACCTGCGCCCCGCCAAACTCTGCGGGCACGGTAATGCCCCACAGGCCGCTATTGGAAAACACGTCGACCACCTCGGCGGGCACCTGACGCAGCCGGTCACGCTCAGCGTCACCCTCCAGCAAAAATGCCGCCACTTTATGGGCAACATCAATGGCTTCGGCATCCGTGCGGATCACATGGGCATTGGCAACGGAAAGTGGATACGGAGCATCGGCAGGGTTGTGCGGCATGGATTTCTCACTCTTTACACATGTTGGGTTGTCGGCAGGGACAACCGGTAACAGAGCAGGAGCAGAATCCATGCCAGATATTTTTTACTTATAAATCAATAGTTTATGTTTTATAGCAAACACAGGGAGTTGGCAGGGCAACAGTCTGTGTGGCAACTGTTGCCTGACAAACAGCAGTGCGCCTGAACGTTGGCCACCACAACCCCCGTTTTTGTAGCAGTTGCCGAAGGCTACGTCCGGTCGCGCAGCGACCGTAATCCTCAGTGCACGGTTTATCTGAAGAACCGCAGGGCCTGGAGGTACGAGGGCTAAGCCGCTGGCACAGAAGCCGAGGTGCTGTCACCTGCAACGACTCCAAGCTGGAATGCTTCGAGTGCCTCCTGATAATGGCCATCTATCGATAAATCAACGCCTAGATCTGTAGCTGCCTCGCCATGTCCCTGCTCTGCTCTGCTGCACAGCGGCGCATCTGCCGGGCAATATCCGGCGCAATATCGATGGGGGCCAGTTTTTCTCCAAGGACATACTGGGCTAGGGCACTGCCCTGGTCGGCTGCCTTGCGAAAATAACGCAATGACATTTCCGGTTCCTGCTGCAACCCGGCCGAGCCGTTCTTCAGGAAGATGCCAATAAAGTAATAACCCGTCGCCACACCCGCATCGATCAGTTGCTGGCTCAGGCGCAAATGCTCATCGCCCCGCAGTTTGAAATGACCACGCATGGTGCCGTTCTGCAGGTTGATATTGGCCTTGTAATGGCCGTTCTCGGCAGCAATCCGGTACAACCGCTCGATCTCGGCATTGACGCTTTGGTCCTGTTTTAGCTGGTTGTTTCTCTGTAACCAGCGCGCGTACTGAAACAGAACTTCACACTCGGCTGTGGCCGCAGGTATTTTTTCGTGTACGCAGGTGAACGCCAGATTGGCCTTGATCTCGCTGAGCGATTTCACATGAGGGTCCTTCTTCATATAAGTAAATTCACTGCGGCTGTCACAGGCGGCCAGCAGCAGGATTGACAGCAGCAGAATGCGGCGCATCAGTCGAGGTCCTTCAGGATGGCTTTGTCGTAATAAAACTCGACCAACGGAGCGTCAGGTGTCAGTTTTTTCGATTTAAGGCCTTTGTTCTTATTGATGATCTTCTGCCACATATCGAACGCCTCCTCCGGATCATCCTGCGCCCCCATTCCATTGGTATGCAGATTCCACAATCTGCGCCGCAACGCCCGGGTCACACTCACCCACTCATGGGCAATATTCAGCTCACTGTCCACCTGCATGCTGCGGGTGTTGATGTTGGCCGAGCCGTGGGTGGTGAACACGTCATTGACGATCATCAGCTTGGAATGGATGTACACCGGCATCCAGGGTTTACCCGCCGGTGAATCGGGTGCGACCAGCGAGCAGACGTGGACTTTGAGGCCGGGAATCGGTTGCAAGACCAGCGTGCTGTCCACGGTTTTTTTTGCTTCCTGATCGCGATCGGCCTGCCATTGCGCCAGCTCCCTCTGCCCCGCCTGGTCACGCGAGTCGGGTTGTGGACGCGGCGGTGCATCTTTTGTGCCTGTTTGATGAGCAGTAACTTGGTCACTTCGGGAATGGTTTCGGCACGCCCCAGGCTTTCCAGCATGCGCTGGGTGTTGAGGGTGCCCGCGCCCACGCCATCGGTGGTGGCGTTGGTGACCACGAACAGGTGCAAGGCGCCATGCAGGCCCGGATCGCGGCCATTGCCGGTCTGTTCCAGCGCGGCCTTCTTGATCGCCTCGGCCAACGGCGGCCAGCGAAAGTACTGGTTTTCGATGTAGATGAACTGCGTCGCGTTGTTAACCGCTTTCAGGTAAATCCTTTCGATGTCGCGTTTGCCGTCTTGCGGCTGGGTACGCACAATCTGGGCGATCTGGCGGGTCGCGCCGGGGGTGCATTGCAGCTGTGGCCCGACCAGTTTGGCCTGGCGTAAAGCCAGCAGGTCCTCACCGGTTTCCTTGCGCTAGGCTGTGGCGAAATTGTGGTGCAGGTGCTCCAGAATCGGCCCGCTGACCTGGCCGGAAATATCCTGGCGGGGCTGAGCACCACGGGGGCCCAGGTTCGGAGTCGGCTTGTGGTTCCCGGAACGGTTCAGCGCCGAATGCCGATCTGTGTCCCAGTACTCGTGCCCATGACAAAGCCAACGGCACTATCCACCCGCCCGTAATCAACCAGAACGCTCTTTTGATGGTGGGTCGCGGAAAACCTCAGCGTATTGCGCATCTGCCTGCTGATCTGCGGGTCAAGGCCACTGTATTTCACCTGATGGGCAGTTTAGGCCCGTTCGTCCCAACTGAAGCCGCGACTGACAAACACCGGCATGCCATCGGCACCACGCCCAGCGGCCTTGCTGTCCGGGACCCCGCAGTCGGCAAACCACTGATGGTCATAGGCGTACTGATCCTCTGTAGCGCTTTGCAACGCCCGGTCCTTGATCCGGATCGTGCCCTTGCCGGGCAAGTTGGCCTCGCCCGCAACGCCCGCCGAGTTGAACGGCATCTCCCAGCCCAGTAGCCGTACCCTGACCCCTACCCGGGCTTTGCTCATCAGCAGTTCGCCAATGCACGAGGCACTGCCATCGCGAATGAAATACATCGACGGCTGAAACCCCCAGCAGATGATGTCGATGGTTGTAGTCGCGCCGGCGATAGCCAGGTGCACCGCCCTGAAGGCTTCCTCACCGTTGATCAGCGGTTGATAGGTGGCCTTTGCCGGGGGGTATTCGGTGTTCTGCACGTACCAGGGCGCACTGCAGACAGCTTCATTGGTGTGCTGGAGTGCGACCGGCACCACTATGTCGGGATCGTTCATGGGGTTCTTCCTTGAGAGCGGTTAAAGCTATCCATCAGGGGCGGCTGTGGTCAAAAAAAGTGCGCAGTTGATTGAACGTGTTCAGGCCTCTATGGCGATTAATAAATCCTCAAAACTCAGTCGCCAAAGCCTGCTTCAAGTAATGAACAAGTTGCGCTGGTTAACTCTGGAATTGCGGGTATGGGTAACGGAGGGCGGCGCAACTGCAAGCAGCAGTTCTATAAGAGAGTGCACCTCGGCATTAGGCTCAAGCCCAGCAACCACGGGTATATGCAAGAACCGGCCTGTTACATGACAGAAAATTCGGAGGGGATTCTAATCAATTCAGCTCATTAACAACAAACAATAAATAACAACCCTCACTAACTATTTATAGGTTTTTATATATCCAGTTTTCTACACGCAGGAACTTTCTTAAATAACTACGAGTTGTCTTATATTTGCACGTAGGAGTAATGACAGCAGGTTAGGACATATACATTGCGGCCCAATGGTGAACTTGTGGTGAGACGCTTGGCGGTGCGTAGTCGCTGACGAGGCACGAGGCTGCGATGGACTGCAACGCAGACCCAAGGTTGAAGGTCCTGCGGCCCTTGTCGCAGCCTCGTGCCTCGTCAGCGACTACAACCCCCGCTTTGCGTAGCAGTTGCCGAAGGCTACGTCCGATTGCGCAGCGATCGTAATCCTCAGCTACGAGAAGTCTGGCGATTGGCGCTGACCTTCGGGGAAACCATGCTGGCGGGCGCTGAATACAATCCACAGGCCCGCCAGCAGCAACACCAACAATACCCATGGAAAGATGCCTACCCCGATCTGATCCAGCAGCACGCCACCGGTCAATGCGCCGATCGCAATGGCGCTGTTCCAGACCACTACGTTCAATGACAGCGCAACATCAGCGCCCTCGCCTGCAGAGTCAGCCAATGCTGTTTGCAGCAGGGTCGCAGCACCGCCAAACGACAAGCCCCATACCAGCACCCCGGCGTATATCACCGTGGCTGATTGAGCAGAAAAACCAAATACCAGCGCGATCGCAGCGAATGTTCCAAGGCTCGCCAGCACCGCTTTGCGCAAGTGCCGATCTACCAGGCGCCCGGTCAGCCAGATCCCCCCCAGCGCCGCAAGGCCGAAGACCAGCAGCACGATATCGACGTCATTGCCCAGACCTGCGGGCGCTACGAAAGGTGCGATGTAGGTGTAGAGAATGTTGTGCGCCAGCATCCAGGTCATTACCACGCCAAGTACTGAGCGCACTCCCGGCGTCAACAGCACCTGCCGCAGCCCTATGCGTTGCGAGGCCGACTGCCCCGGATAATCAGGCACCTTGACCAGCACCCAGACCATCAGCACCAGGGTCAAACCCGACATCAGGCCAAAGGCCGTGCGCCAGCCCACCAGCGTCCCCAACCAGGTGCCCAACGGCACGCCGAGCGAGAGCGCAACCGGCGTGCCGACCATGGCCACTGCCATGGCCCGCCCCTGCAGGTGCGGTGCGACCATGCGCCGGGCATACCCCGCCAGCAGACTCCAGGCCAGACCTGCAGAGGCACCGGCAAAAAAGCGCGCAACCAGGGTCATGCCATAACTGGAAGACCAGGCGGTAATAGAGTTGAACAGCAGGAAACCGACAATCGTCAACAGCAGCACATGGCGCCGACGCCAGCCCTGGGTGGCAATGGTCAGCGGGATGGCGGCCAGCAGGGATCCCAGCGCATAAACCGTAACCATCTGCCCGGCCAGTGAAGATGAAACCTCAAGACCGCTGCTGATTTGCGCCAGCAAGCCCGCAGGCAAGGTCTCGGTCACGATACAAATGAAGCCGGTCATGGCCAGCGCAAGCAGTGCCCCCATGGGTAATCGTTCAGTGCTGCTTTGTGGTAGCGCCATCGCTTGTTCCAGCCTTGTTAGTTATGTATCGATGAGTACAAATGTAGGCCTGCAAAAGAGTGTTGGTCAACGACTTTTGTATCGAATAGTATTTAAGTCCTGTCACCGAGGAAACTGAAATGGCACAGATGGGACGCCCGCGTACATTTGACCGCGACGCGGCAATCACTCAGGCCATGCACCTGTTCTGGGAACATGGCTATGACTCGACTTCACTGAGCCAGCTCAAGGCGAACATCGGTTCGGGCATCTCCGCGCCCAGTTTTTACGCGGCCTTTGGCTCCAAGGAAGCCTTGTTCAAGGAGGTCATGGAGCGCTACCTGAACACCCACGGCCAAGTCACCGCAAGCCTGTTCGATTTGCAGTTGCCAGCGCGCGAGGCGATTGAAAAAACATTACGTGGTTCCGCCCGAATGCAATGCGAGGACGGTCACCCCCGTGGTTGCCTGGTGGCGTTGGGGCTTATGAGTGCCAGCTCGGCTGAAGCCATCGCCATTTGCGCCCCGCTCGCCGCAGCCCGGGCGCGCAACCGGGCCGGGTTTGTGGCCTGTGTGGAGCGCGGCATGGCCTCGGGGGAGTTGCTGGCGCAGACCAGCCCCGTGGCGTTGGCCACGGTGTTTGAAAGCTTTTTGCTGGGGCTTACCACCCTGGCCAGAGAGGGTCTAGACCATGGCGTGATGGAGGCTGCTATCACTCAGGTGATGAGCGCCTGGGATGCCATGCGCAGCGACCTTGCGGATTGAAAGTGCTCGCTCCTACAGAGTGGCACGGGCTGTAGGAGCGAGCTTTTCAAAGCGCCGCGCCCTGTTTTTGCAGAGTCAGTTCGTCCACCAGCAACCGGGCCGGGGCCGTGAGCGCAATGCCATGGCGAGTGACGATTTCATAGGGCTCGCTACGGGATTTCAGTTCAAGGGGCAAATGCACCAGCATGCCGTGGGCAACCGCCATCTGTGCGACATCCACCGGCATGACGGCCACCAGTTCCGGATCTTGCAGCAGCAATGAGAGCGTGGTGAAGGTGGATGAGGTTTCAATCGGGTAAGTCGGGAAATTAAGCCCCGCTTCTCTGAACTCGCGCTCCAGGGTCAGGCGCATCGGCATGTTGACCGGGAACACTACCCACGCTGAAGCTGCCAGTTCACTCAACGCCAGCATCGGCCGACCGGCAAAGCGATGACGGGGGCTGGCGACCACCACCAGCGGCTCCTGATCACGCAGGCGGCAGTCATAGGCTGCCGGGTTCCGGCTGACGCTGGTTCGACACAGAGCAAGGTCCAGCCGCCCTTCGTCGAGCAGTGCCAGCAAGCGGGCGCTGGTGTCTTCGACGATTTCGACCGACAGTTGCGGTTGCCTGGCCCGCAAGCGCGCCAGGGATTCCACCAGCACCGGCACCGCGCCCATGATCACCCCCACCGACAGGCGACCGCCGTGGCCTTGCATGATGCCGAGCATTTCTTCACGCAGGTGGGCCACGTCAGTGTGAATCAGCCGCGCATAACGGATCACGCAGCGCCCCAGGTCGTTGGGGGTCAGGCCTTTGGTCGTGCGCTCGAACAGGGTTGAACCCAGGGTCGATTCAATTTCATGCAGCGCCTTGGTTGCACCGGGCTGGGTGATCGCCACGGATTCGGCCGCCTTGTGCAGGGAGCCGTGTTCGTCCAGCGCAATCAGCAATCGCAGTTGCTTGAGGCGCAGCCGGGAAATGATGGTAGTGAGGGATGGCAGCATAGGGGGATGACTAATGGTTATCGCTCAATCAGCATCTGTCATTAGGCAGCATCCCTGACAAAAATTAAAGTGAGCGCCAGAAGAGCCGTTATGGCTCGCGATAAAAATAATCTGCGAAGAGCTCACTCCATGCGTCTAATCCAGTTTGAAACCCCCCAGGGCACGCGACACGTCGGTGTTATTGAAGGCGATGAAATCCATGTGGTGCGGGCCACCGACACGACCCGGGAGCTGGCGCTAGGCGCAATTGCCAAAGGCCATGGTCTGGTTGAAGAAGTGCTGGAACGCGGCACCGACCCAAGCCCGCACAGTTATCGCCAGACCTTGCACGAAGGCCGGGTCTTGCCGCCGCTTGATCACCAGGACCCGGCCCATTGCCTGGTCAGCGGCACCGGCCTGACCCACCTGGGCAGCGCTTCGACCCGCGACAAAATGCACCAGAAAAACGCCGGAGAGCAGGCGGCAATGACCGATACCGCACGGATTTTCCAGTGGGGCATCGAAGGTGGACGTCCGCCCGCGGGCACCCCGGGGGTCCAGCCGGAGTGGTTCTACAAGGGCGACGGCTCGATTGTGGTACGCCCCGGCGCGGCCTTTGACAAGCCGCCTTTTGCCGAGGATGCAGGCGAAGAGCCCGAGCTGACCGGCCTGTATGTGGTCGGCGAAGACGGTAAACCGTACCGGGTCGGTTTTGCCCTGGGCAATGAGTTTTCCGACCACATCATGGAGCGGCGCAATTACCTGTACCTGGCCCATTCCAAGTTGCGCAATTGCAGCTATGGCCCGGAATTGCGGGTCGGGGAGCTGCCGCGTCATTTGAGCGGGATGAGCCGCATCCTGCGAGGCGATGAGGTGATCTGGGAAAAAGAGTTCCTCAGCGGCGAGGACAACATGTGCCACAGCCTCGAAAACCTTGAATACCATCACTTCAAATATGCGCAATTCCTGCGCCCGGGCGATGTGCATGTGCACTTCTTCGGCACCGCCACCCTGTCCTTCGCCGACAACATCCAAACCCGCGAAGGCGACCGGTTCGAAATCAGCATGGCCGAGTTTGGCGAGCCACTGATCAATGGCATTCAGGCAGGCACCGCCGAGCTGCCCGCCGGCAAGGTCAAACCGCTGTAAAGCGTTTTTCGGGTCTGGCAACAGACCCGCCCCGTTTAATAAAAAATATAAGAAACGAGACAGGTATGAACATCAAAACTTCGGTGTCTGCGTCGTCAACGGTGGCCGATCACGCGGATGCCTCGCGTCCCACCACTGTGCGCTGGCGCATATTCCTGATCCTGCTGCTGTTGTCGGCAATCAACTACATCGACCGCGCTTCGCTGTCGGTGGCCATGCCGCTGATTTCCTCCGAGTTTGAAATGACGCCGGCCCTGGAAGGCTTGATGCTCAGTGCGTTTTTCTGGTCTTACGCATTGATGCAGATCCCCGGCGGGATGCTGCTGGACCGCTTTCAAGTGCGCAATATCGTCGGCGTTGCCACCGTGGGCTGGGGCTTTTTTCAGGCCATAGCAGGCGGCGCCCATAGCTGGATCACACTGCTGGCCACCCGTATCGGCCTCGGGGTTGCAGAGTCACCGATCATGCCCGCCGGCGCCAAGTTGAACGGGGCCTGGCTAACGCCTAACGAACGTGGCCGCGGCGCGACCCTGGTGGATGGCGGAGCCCCACTGGGGACGGCGTTCGGCGCCATCATCATCGCCGGGCTGATTACCTGGTTTGACTCCTGGCGGATTGCATTCGTGATTGCCGGGGTCGGCACCATGATCGTCGGTGTCTGGGCCTGGTGGTACATCCGCAACAGCCCGGCCGAGCACCCCAAGGTCAACGCGGCCGAACTGGCTTACATCACCGACGCCAATGCCGAAGCGGCCCGCACCCACGGCGAACGCAAGGCCATCCTCAAGGACCTGCTCAAAAGCCGCTCGGTACTGGCCATGTTTGCCGGGTATGCCTGCTACAACAGTGTGTTCTACGGCCTGTTGACCTGGATGCCGAGCTATCTGCACAAGGCCCACAACCTGGATATCAAGGCCATGGGCGGCGCTACGTTCCTGATCTTCATGTGCGGTTTTATCGGTGAAATCTTTGGCGGCTGGCTGGCAGACAAATGGAAAGACGCAGGCGGCGAACCCAACAAGGTGATGCGTTGCATGTTTGGCGGTTCGGCGGCCATTGCAGCGTTGTGCATCCTGCTGGTGGCTTACACACCGGACGCCGTCACCGTGATTTCCCTGCTCTGTGTGGCGCTGTTTTTCATCCGCTGGTGCGGCATGTACTGGTGCCTGCCGGCCATTCTGGGCGGCAAATCCAAAGCCGGTGTACTGGGTGGCAGCATGAACTTCTGCGGCAATATGGTCGGGGTTATCGTGCCCATCCTGATCGGCCTGATCGTGCAATTCACCGGATCGTATTTCCTGGCGCTGATCTTCTTTGTGGTCATGGCGTTCGGCCTGATGCTGTTTTCTTCCCTCATTGACTACCGTGAACGCGGACTGGCCTGAGCCACTGCGCTCTATTGGGGTAACCGTGATGCAACTGATAACTAAAACAGGCAGCGAAAATGCTGCCAATGCCGTGATCCGCCTCAACCCGCTGGACGATGTGCTGATCGCCCGCCAACCCGTGCCCCAGGGCCTGGTGCTGGAAGCTGAAGGGCTGGTGGCGCTGAATCCGATTCCCTCCGGGCACAAGATTGCGACCCGCGATATCGAGCCCGGTCAGCCGCTGCGCCGCTACGGACAAATCATTGGCTTCGCCAGCCAGCCGATCAGGGCCGGGGAGCATGTGCATGTGCACAATCTGGTGATGGGCGACTTCGCCCGCGATTACGCCTTTGGTGTCGACGCACGCGGTGTCGGCACGCAGACCAGCGACACCTTCATGGGCATCGTGCGACCCGATGGCCGGGTCGCCACCCGCAATTACATCGGCATCCTGACGTCGGTCAACTGCTCGGCGACCGTGGCCAAGGCCATCGCCGATCACTTCCGCCGGGATATCAATCCACAAGCGCTCATCGACTATCCCAATGTTGACGGCGTTGTTGCCCTGACCCACAGCTTCGGCTGTGCCGTGGACCCCGGCGGCGAAGCCCTGGCGATGCTGCGGCGCACACTGGGCGGTTATGCGGTGCACCCCAATTTCGCATCGGTGCTGATGATCGGCCTGGGCTGCGAAACCAACCAGATCGCCGATTTGCTGGCGGCCCAAGGCCTGGAAAAAGGCGAGTTCCTGCGGGCCTTCACCATCCAGGGCACGGGCGGCACCTCGAAAACCATCGCCAGCGGCATCGAGCAGGTCAAGTCCCTGCTGGCCCAGGCCAACCTTGTGCAGCGCCAGCCCGTCAGCGCCAGCCACTTGATTATCGGCCTGCAATGCGGGGGTTCGGATGGATACTCCGGCATCACCGCCAACCCGGCGCTGGGCAATGCGGTCGACCGGCTGGTGGCCGCAGGTGGCACCGCCATCCTGTCCGAGACTCCGGAGATCTATGGCGCAGAGCATTTGCTTACCCGCCGCGCCGTCAGCCGTGAAGTGGGCGAGAAGCTGATCAGGCGCATCCACTGGTGGGAGGACTACTGCCAGCGAATGAACGCCGAGCTCAACAACAACCCGTCGGCAGGTAACAAGGCCGGGGGCTTGACCACCATTCTTGAAAAATCCCTGGGGGCTGTGGCCAAGGCTGGCTCCAGTGATCTGGTGGACGTATATGAATACGCCGAAACGGTCCGCGCCCACGGCCTGGTGTTTATGGACACGCCGGGCTATGACCCGATTTCAGCCACCGGGCAAGTCGCCGGAGGCGCCAACCTGATCGCCTTTACCACAGGCCGGGGCTCGGCCTATGGCTGCGCGCCCTCGCCTTCGATCAAGCTGGCGACCAATAGCCGGTTGTGGGAAACCCAGGAAGAAGACATGGACGTGAACTGCGGCGGCATAGCCGATGGCAGCATGACCATCGAAGAACGCGGCGAATACATCTACCGCATGATGCTGCGCATTGCTTCGGGCGAGCGCAGCAAAAGTGAGCAGCACGGGTACGGTCAGAACGAATTTGTACCGTGGCAGATCGGGGCGATTACCTGAGTACATACCTCCTGTAGGAGCTGGCTTGCTGCAGGAGTGAGCTGGCTCGCGAGCTTTTAATCGAGCCCACATTCGATTGCCGGGCATTTTTGAGAAGCTCGCGCCTACAGGGGCAGGTGTTGACGGTTACAGAGCCGCCTCGCACCCCTACACGTTTCACCGATTTTTTTGAGGACACACAGATGACACACATTAGCGGTCAAAATTTTATCGCCGGGCAGCGCTGCGCCGCCGGCACTGTTCGTTTGCAAAGCCTTGATGCCAGCACCGGCGAAACATTGCCCTACAGCTTTATCCAGGCCACCGAGGCCGAAGTCGATGCCGCAGCAATGGCTGCCAGCACCGCATTCGCGACGTACCGCAGTTTGCCGGCGACACGCCGGGCTGAACTTCTGGAAGCTATCGCCGACGAAATCGACGCCCTGGGTGACGATTTCGTCGCCATCGTGTGCCGCGAGACCGCCTTGCCTGCAGGACGTATCCAGGGTGAGCGTGGCCGCACCAGCGGGCAAATGCGCCTGTTCGCCAGCGTATTGCGCCGGGGGGATTTTTACGGTGCCCGTATCGATCAGGCCCTGCCCGACCGTCAGCCGCTACCACGGGCCGATCTGCGCCAGTGGCGCATCGGGGTCGGCCCGGTAGCCGTGTTTGGCGCCAGCAATTTCCCGCTGGCGTTCTCGACGGCCGGCGGCGATACCGCTTCGGCACTCGCAGCCGGTTGCCCGGTGGTGTTCAAGGCCCACAGCGGGCATATGGCAACGGCCGATCTGGTGGCTCAGGCCATTGAGCGCGCTGCCACCCGCACCGGCATGCCGGCCGGGGTATTCAACATGATTTACGGTGCGGGTGTCGGCGCCACGCTGGTCAAGCATCCGGCAATTCAGGCCGTCGGGTTTACCGGGTCGTTGGCCGGCGGCCGCGCCCTGTGTGACATGGCCGCTGCCAGGCCGCAGCCAATCCCGGTGTTTGCCGAGATGTCGAGTATCAACCCGGTGTTGATGTTGCCACAGGCCCTGGCTACTCGCGGCGACACGTTAGCCCTTGAGTTGGGCGGTTCGGTGATGCTCGGTGCTGGCCAGTTCTGCACCAGCCCGGGTCTGGTGTTGGGTATCCGCTCGCCGGAGTTCAGTGGCTTTGTCGAAGCGCTCAGCCAGTTTTTCAGCAACCAGCCCGCGCAAACGCTGCTCAACGCAGGCGGTTTGAGCAGCTACCGCAAAGGCATTAACCGTCTGGCGCAAGTGCCAGGCATTCGCCATATTGCAGGCTCGGAGCAACAGGGCAACCAGGCTTTCCCGCAGCTGTTCCAGGCTGATGCCAGCTTGTTGATCGACGGCGCCGAGGTGTTGCAGGAAGAAGTGTTCGGGCCAACCACCGTGATTGTCGAAGTGGCGGACAAGGCCCAGTTGCTGCGAGCGTTGCATAGCCTGCATGGCCAACTGACTGCGACACTGATCGCCGAACCTGGCGACTTGCAGGCGTTCGCCGAGGTGGTGCCGGTGCTGGAGCAGAAGGCCGGACGCCTGCTGTTAAACGGCTACCCCACCGGCGTCGAAGTGTGTGACGCGATGGTCCATGGCGGCCCGTACCCGGCGACCTCCGATGCCCGTGGCACCTCGGTCGGCACCCTGGCCATTGACCGTTTCCTGCGCCCGGTGTGCTACCAGAACTACCCTGACAGCCTGTTGCCGCAGGCGTTGCAAGACGCCAACCCGCTGGGCATCCAGCGTCTGGTCAACGGCAAAAGCAGCCGCAACCCGCTGGCCTGACAGCCGTTACTGATCGGCGGCGTAAATCACAGTCTGAGCGCTGTGACCCGCCGCCGGTTTGAGGGTGAAGTAAGTGTCGCCCTCATCGGTCAGGATCTCGTAACCCGCCTTGCGGGTGACGCTGACGTGCTTGATGATTTTCAGCACCCGCTGAAATTTAACGCTCTGGGTACCGTTTTGCGCAGGGCCGGTGAGGACATTCACACTCTGGAACCAGTCCTGATTCTTTTTGTTCGACACCAGGGTGCCGGTCAACGCCTCGAAGCGTTCCAGACGGGTAAAGCCCCATAGCGTCTGCTCTTCGACCGGCTTGCCGGACGCGCCTGCGCCAGTAAACACAAACAGATTGATGGCTGGATTGTCTTCACAAAAAAAATCGTAAGGCACCAGACCGTCGACCATTTTCTTGCCAGCAACGAAGCCTTTTTTATGCACCAGAAACATGCCCGTCTCCCGCTCAGTTTGAGCTGCAAGTCTACGGGGGCATGGCGTACAGGGCCGTCAAGGCAATGTAATTTCGTGTAAAGAAGCAAAAGCCCGGTAGTCGCTGACGAGGAACGAAGGCTGCGATGGGATGCGAAGCAGCCCCGGTTTTAAGTTCCGAAGTGGCACCCGGGGTGTTAAAGGCTCGCAGCCTTCGTTCCTCGTCAGCGACTACGGGGTTATGGGTTGCGGGGTTGCGGGGTCAGGAAGCGCGGTTACGGGGCAAGTTGATTTCTACGGTCAGGCCGCCGGAGGGCTGGTTGCGCGCCACGATGGTGCCCCCGTGCATTTCCACGGCCCTTGAGGCAATCGCCAGGCCCAGCCCGAAACCGGCACCGGGCTCACTCACGCCGCGCTCAAATGGCTGGAAAATGCTCTTCAGGCGGTGCTGTTCAACACCAGGGCCCCGGTCGCTGATGCGCACGTTTAAACAACCGGTGTCAGGATCGATCCGGGCCTGGACCCGTACTTCGGTTTGCGTTGCGGTATAACGCACGGCATTGCGGATCACATTTTCAAAACACCGGTACAGCAATTCACCGCTGACCCGGGTAAGAAACGGCGGGCATCCCTGCAGGGTGACGCGGCACTGTTTGATCCCGGCCTCAAACTGCGCATCCTCGACGATCAACGCCAGCAATTCGAGGATGTCGACCGTCTCACGCTCGATACTTTCGGGGCGACCCTGGACCCGGGCCAGGGTCAGCAGCGCCTCGATGAGGGTGTCCATGCGCACCGATTCGCGCTCGATGCGGCCGACCATTTCCTGGCGGCCCGGGTCCTGATGCAGCAAGCCAATGGCCGCCTGCATGCGGGTCAAGGGTGAACGCAATTCGTGGGAGATGTCGTGCAACAGGTTTTGCTGGGCATCGACCAACAGTCTCAGCTGATTGGCCATGCGGTCGCAGTCTTCGGCCAGATCAACGATTTCATCCCGCCGCCCGCCCATCATGGGCTTGACCCGGGTGCCGAAACGGCCCTGGGCCACATCACTCATGGCCCGGCGCAAAAAGGCCAGGGGCCAGGTCAGATAGAAGGCCATGTAGCCGCTGAACAGCGCACTCATCACCGTACCGATGACCAGCGGCATCGCCCCGGGGCCACGCTCACCCTCATTACCCGGCGCGCGGGTGGATCGGAGCGTCAGTTCGACACCGTCCTTGCTGGTCACGGTGCGCTGGAAGGCCGGCTGCAAAACCTGCGAACCGGCCAGCAACTGGCCGCTACGGTCATACACACCAATGGCCTGGTCATCCGGGTGCTTCCACACGCTGAGCAGTTGCTTTCCCGCCTCGACACCGAACTCTTGCAGCAGATGCACTTCGCTGGTGAGGATGGTGTCCAGATGCGGGTCGCCCGGCCTTGAACCACTGAAGGTGACGATGCAGATACCGACAAAAAACGTCAGGCTGGTGGCCAGCCAGAATGCCAGAAACAGCTTCCAGAACAGCCGCCCGGGTTTGCTCATTCGGCAATCAACAAGTAGCCCAGGCCACGTACGCTCTGAATCCAGGCCTTGGTATCAGGGCGTGGCCCCAGTTTCTGGCGGATGCTGCTGATGTGCACGTCGATGCGCCGGTCGTAACGGGTCAAGGGACAACCCAGGGCATTGAGCGACAGGTCCTGCTTGCTCACCACTTGCCCGGCTGAACGCGCCAGCTCCTCGAGCAGGCTGAACTCGGTACTGGTCACCCCCAGCTCGCGGCCCTGCCACTGCGCCTGGCGCTTGCCGGGCCACAATACCAGCGGCCCGCTGCGGATGACTTCGCAGGTGTGCCGGTCGCCGGGTTGCACCCGCCGCATGATGGCCCGTAAACGCGCCACCAACTCCCCCGGTGAGCTGGGTTTGGGCACGTAATCGTCCGCCCCCAGTTCAAGCCCGGTAATGCGGTCAATGTTGTCGCCCCGCGCAGTCAGCAAAACCACCGGCACCTGACTGCGCGCACGGATACGCCTGAGCACTTCGATCCCCGACAGGCGCGGCAGCATCACGTCCAGTACCACGATGCTGTAAAGCCCTGAAAGCGCTTCAATTTCACCCTCCTCGCCGGTATGCACCGCACTGGTTTCAAAACCTTCGCGCTCAAGATATTCACTGAGCATTGCAGTCAGTTCCTGGTCATCGTCGACGAGCAATACACGGATCATGGCGGACTCTTGAGTGGCGGTGCGGGCATTATCGGCCTTGCGCTGTGCGCAGTCATCGTCCTGCGCCAACCTTTACCTAACTTGACATTGGGTTAACCCCATCATACGCCTCGAACTTTTATGCTTGACCTCCACCAGCCTGCTTGCCTCGCGATATGTCGTCTTGATGAACCATAACCGCGCCCGCTTTCGCTGCTTGTCGATGTGTCCTGGATATAAAGATCTTGATGAAATTTACGCGCCTGCTCTGTTCGGTTGCACTGTTGCTCAATGCCACACTTGCGCACGCCCAAAGCTTCAAAATTTCTGATATTCGCATTAACGGCCTGCAGCGGGTTTCAGCCGCCAGTGTGTTCGGCGCCTTGCCACTGAACGTCGGTGAAGAAGTGGATAACCAGCGCCTGGTGGCGTCCACGCGGGCATTGTTCAAAACCGGTTTCTTTCAGGATATTCAACTGGGCCGCGATGGCGACGTGCTGGTGATCACTGTAGTCGAGCGGCCGTCTGTCGCCAGCATCGACATTGAAGGCAACAAGGCGATCTCAACTGACGATTTGATGAAAGGCCTCAAGCAATCCGGCCTGGCGGAAGGTGAAGTGTTCCAGCGCGCCACGCTTGAAGGCGTACGCAACGAACTGCAGCGCCAATACGTCGCCCAGGGCCGCTATTGCGCAACGGTCGACACCGAAGTGATCAGCCAGCCGCGCAACCGCGTAGGCCTGAAAATCAAGATCGACGAAGGCGAAGTGGCGGCGATCAAGCACATTAATGTGGTGGGCAACACGGTCTTCGACGAAGCCGACCTCACTGACCAGTTCACCCTCAAGACCAGCAACTGGCTCTCGTTCTTCAAGAACGATGACAAGTACGCCCGCGAAAAACTCTCCGGAGACCTGGAGCGTCTGCGTTCGTACTACCTGGACCGTGGCTATATCAACATGGAAATCGTCTCGACCCAGGTGTCGATCACCCCGGACAAAAAGCAGGTGTTCATCACCGTCAACATCAGTGAAGGCGAGAAATTCACGGTGCGTGATACCTCGCTCAAGGGCGACTTGAAAGTGCCCGAAGACCAGATCAAGGTCCTGCTGCTGGTACAACCGGGCCAGGTATTTTCACGCAAGCTGATGACCTCTACCTCAGACCTGATTACCCGTCGCCTGGGTAATGAAGGCTACACCTTCGCCAACGTCAACGCGGTACCGACCCCCGACAGTGGCAGCCACACGGTGGATATCGCCTTTGTGGTGGATCCGGGCAAGCGCGCCTACGCCAACCGCATCAACTTTCGCGGCAACACCAAGACCGAGGATCAGGTGCTGCGCCGTGAGATGCGGCAAATGGAAGGCGGCTGGGCTTCGACCTTTCTGATTGACCAGTCCAAGACCCGTCTGGAGCGCCTGGGCTACTTCAAGGAAGTGAACGTTGAGACACCGGCCGTGGCGGGTGTCGACGATCAGGTGGACGTCAACTACAGCGTCGAGGAGCAGGCGTCGGGATCGATTACTGCCAGCGTCGGTTTCGCTCAAAGCGCCGGTTTGATTCTGGGCGGCGCGATTACCCAGAACAATTTTTTAGGCACAGGCAACTCGGCCAGCATCGGCCTGACCCGCTCCGAATACCAGAGCAAGTACAACATCGGTTTTACCGACCCCTACTTCACGGCCGATGGCGTGAGCCTGGGCTACAACGCCTTCTACAACAAAACCGACTACAACGATTACTACTCTGACGGCGTCTCGTATTACTCCATCAACAGCTATGGCGCGGGTGCCACCCTGGGTTACCCGATCAATGAAACCTCGCGCCTGAGCTTCGGCCTGACCGCGCAGCACGACGTCATTGAGCCGGGCACCTACAGCGCCGATGAGATCTATGACTTTATCGAGCGGGAGGGCAAGCAGTTCACCAACTTCAAGGCCAACCTTGGCTGGTCGGAGTCAACCCTGAACAAAGGGGTCATGGCGACCCGCGGCTCTTCGCAAAACCTCAACCTGATGGTGACCGTGCCCGGCAGCGACCTGAGTTTTTACAAGATCGACTACAACGGCCAGACCTTCGTGCCCCTGAGCAAAGACACGTCCCTGCGTTTGCATACCAAGCTCGGCTATGGCAACAGCTACGGTTCAACCGATGGCCTGCCCTTCTATGAAAACTACACCGCCGGTGGCGAGGGCTCGGTGCGCGGATTTGAAAGCGGCACCCTGGGCCCGCGCAACACCCCGGCCACCGGCAACTACGCCAGCGCCGGGCAGGCCTATTACTCCGACCGCGATACCGAAGCGCTGGGCGGCAACATCATGCTCACCGGCGGGGTGGAATACCTGTTCCCGATGCCCTTTATCAAAGACAACAAATCACTGCGTACCTCGTTGTTCTGGGACGTGGGCAGCGTGTTCTCGAACAAGTGCTACCTGAGCACCACCACCGGTTGTGACGGGGTCAACCTTGACCAGCTGGGCAGTTCGGTGGGGGTTGGCGTGACCTGGTACAGCCCGATGGGCCCGCTGAGCGTCAACCTGGCCTTGCCGGTGCGCAAACCCGAAGACGCCCAGACCCAGGTATTCCAGTTCTCGCTGGGGCAGTCGTTTTAAGCAATTGAGGCTGGGTGTTTTTTGTAGGAGCGAACTTTTTATCGAGCCGATATTGATGCCCAGTGAAGGTGGCAATCTTGAGAAGCCCGCGAGCAAGCTCGTTGCTCCAGGTTAAGGGTTGAAGCCTGTGGGAGCTGGCTTGCCAGCGATGGCATGGATGCGGTGAAGCAGACAGGCCGCGTTGCCTGAATCGCCAGCCAGCTGGCTCCCACAGGAGCCCGGCGTGTCCATGATCGTCAGGCACCTTCGAACTTGAAGGCCGGGGTCACCTGAAACCGGTTTGAAACTTCACCCGAGTAAATCGTGCTCTGGTCCGGCCCCAGGTCGAGTTTTTTAACCGCTCCCGTGGCTTTCGAGAAATCAATCCGGTTCAGGTCCACCCAGAACGTGTTGGGGGTGACCGCCGATTCAAAGAAGTACAACCCGCGCTTGTGGTCGATCACCGAGCGCCAGCGGGTCGACGAGATGTTCGGCTCGCCGGGCGTGGTAATGCCGTAAGGCACCGAAACGTTCCTGATCACACTGAATACGCTGGCCAGTGACGAGCGCGGATCTTCGGATTTGGGCACGGCATTGACGTAAAAGGATGCCCGCGCAAAACGGTCCGCCGAACGATTGGTGCCGGGGAGCATCACCGTCCCGCCAATGGACTCCCAGTAAGCATTCATTGCCAGCTGTGCATCGAACGCCGGCGAGTTGGTCATCACTTGATAGCGTCGGTCGTGATGGATCACTTGTTTGCCATCGATGTATTCAATGATTGCACTGTCACCCGAGGCGTCAGACATCGAAAGATGCAGGGTCGCCAGACGACTTTCACCCGGCACCTGCGCAGTGACCACGGTGAAGGGCTCGGTTTCAAGCACCGCGACCGCTTCGGCAACACTGCTGAAATTATCCAGAACGTACTGCGCCCAGCCCGCGATGCTTAGCCCGGGCTTGCCCTTATGCACCGGCGGATACTCCGACTCCACAAGCCAGAGCAGGTTGGCCGAGAGCCCGGCTTCATTCACCCCGTCGGTGGTGGAAATGTCATAGCCGGTGGCAATCACACTGCCGTATTTAGACGTCCACTTGAGTGAGCCGGGGCCCGCCTCTCCACTCCGCTGCATGCCCTGGGGGAAGATCCACAGATTGGTCGCCACATCGGTTTTCCAGTCCATGGAGCGGGCAGTAATCACATTCTGGTTATCTCCCAGGTAAACCAGGCGGGTGCAGGCATCGGCCACCGGTAGCGCCAGACTAAAGCCCGCCAGTGCCAGTGCAAGGTGTCGGGTTTGTTTGAGTAGCTGCATTGCTTGGCCTCCTTGAAGGCGGATTAAAACCGCATGGACAGGCCCAGCACCGGTCCGCGCTGGGTCACATCGTATTTGAACTTGTTGCCGGTAAAGTCGGTGGTCCGGTAATCCTGGGATAGCACCCGGTAACCGACGCGAATGATGGCGGGGTGATCAGCAACGTACATTCTGTAGCCCAGATAACCCTGGGCGTTCCAGGTTTTCTTCGAAGCCGTATCCAGGCCACCGGTATCGGCTTCACCGGTAAGGGTCCAGCGATCAGTCAGGTCGACCTGAGTGCGCAAGCCCACAAATGGATCCGTCCACTCGGTTTTTTTACTGAGACTCAAACCCAGGGAGTTGACGTCCAGCTTGGTCGAGAGCCGGGTCCAGCGCAGGCCGAATGTGGGCTCGATACGCCAGGTGCGAGGCTCGGCAAAAACCGTCGAGCCACCCAGGGCGTGTTCAAACACCCGGTAATACACGCCTGCGGCAAGCGTGGTCTGGGTGATCGCCAGCCCGACCTTGCGCCCGTATACGCGCTCGGACTGATCGGTTTTGGCATAGACCCCATCCAGATAGAAACCCAGGGTGCGGTTGGTCAGTTCCAGATTGCCCATGAACACTGAGCTGAGGTTGTGCATGACCTCTGAAAACGGTACATCGACCTTGCTGTTGACCCCGCCAAGTGCCGCCTGCCCGTTCATTGACGGCGCCCATACAAACGGACTGGCCAGCAGCAGCCACTGAGGCTCGGCGGGTGTGGCTGCCGAGCCTTCGGCATGGGCCACTTGCATGAAAGCCAACAGCGGTAAAGCCACTGTTGCAGACTTGAGCGTCTGACTTGTCGAAGGTTTGCGCCTCATTTGCTGTCGCCCCGATTGACCCGTTATCGAACTGATCAATAGGTATAGCAAAGAACCCCCCTGCAACTTGTGTCCTGTATCAAGCGCTGTAGGGAGCTGGCGCAGGCTCTATCGGGGCACGGCCCGGGTCAAGGATCAGTCTGTTGTGCGTCCTGCGTGCCGTCCACCACCAGCAATGTCTGAATGTCAGCAAAAATGCTTTGCCACTCTTCTTCTTCCATCGCCAGAAAGCCGAAGCTGCGCAGCAGGAAAGCGCCTTCGGTGGCCAGGAATGCGAGGCGGGCCCGACGCCCCTGCTCGGTGGACGGATCCACCAGGTCCATGCGGGCACGGTACCAGTCACGGGTCGGCTGGCGCAGCGTGTCTACGTTGAGCAACGCCGTCATCAGGCCGGCAGCACGGTCTGCCTGCATGCCATCGGTGGCGCGGGTTGCTTCGGTATGGGCGGCAATGATGTGTAGCCCCCCGGGCTCATCACCCGCCAGGCTGTGCACCTGATCATCAAACTCCAGGCTCCAGCGCTCATACATCGCCTGTATGAGGTTGTCCTTGGTGCCAAAGCACGATTGCACCCCGCCTTTGCTGACGCCGGCAGCCTTGGCCACTTCACCGATGGTCAAACTGGCGATGCCACCCTCGCGCACCAGCAACTCAGCAGCATCAAGCACCTGGTTTGGGTCAATAACGGAAGGTCTGGCCATTTGAAAATTCCCGAATTAGAATACGATCGTATTGTAATAGATGTGCATCAAGCTCGCTACGCCCATCATGACCAATATCCAGACGGGTTTAAAACGGAGAAACCATGACGCATTCGCAACGCTGGCTGATTCTGGCGATCATTTCTAGCGCCTTGTTTCTGATCGTTATCGATATGACCGTGCTCTATACCGCGCTGCCGACGTTGACCCGGGAGTTGCAGGCATCGGCCTCGGAAAAGCTCTGGATTGTCAATTCCTACGCGCTGGTAGTGTCCGGCTTGCTGCTGGGGATGGGCACCCTGAGTGACCGGCTTGGCCATAAACGGCTGTTTATCGCAGGCCTGGGGATCTTCGGGGTGGCGTCGCTGTGCGCGGCATTCTCGCCCACGCCTGCATGGTTGATCGCCGCCCGCTCATTATTGGCGGTAGGTGCCGCGGTCATGATGCCCGCGACCCTTTCGATCATCCGCATGACATTCACCGATGAGCGCGAGCGTTCGATGGCGATCGGTATCTGGGCCGCCGTGGCTTCAGGCGGTGCCGCATTTGGTCCGGTGTTGGGCGGCGCATTGCTGGAATACTTCTGGTGGGGCTCGGTGTTTCTGATCAATGTGCCCATCGTGCTGGTGGCACTGGTGCTAGGGGTGATGTTGATTCCGGCACATCCGGGCAACAGCCACAAACGCTGGGATTTGTGGGGTTCGGTCCAGGTCATGATCGGCCTGATCGGTATCGCCTATGCCATTAAAGAGCTGGGCAAACGCGTTCCCTCCTTTGCGACTGCGGCGGTGGTGTTCGCCATTGGCCTGGCGTTCATGGTCTGGTTCGTTCGCCGTCAGCGCACTAAAGCTCAGCCGATGATCGACTTCAAGATCTTCAAAAATCACGGGTTCACCGCAGCCGTAGCATCGGCGATGGTCGCCACCACGGCGTTGATCGGGATGGAGCTGGTGTTCACCCAGCGCTTACAGCTGGTCATGGGCCTGTCGCCCTTGCAGGCCGGGCTGTTTATTTTGCCTTTGCCTCTGGCCTCATTTGTCTCGGGACCTTTGACCGGGCACTGGCTGCAGCGCGTCGGTAGCCAGCGGATGCTGTTCTGGGCGCTGCTGGTATCGAGCATCGGCATGGGCGCGTACCTGCTGCTGTACAACGCCGGCATCGGGGCACAAATCGCCAGCCTGATCGTGCTGGGCCTGGGCCTGGGGGCAACCATGACTGCGGCCTCAAGCACCATCATGAACGGTGCCTCCCAGGATCAGGCGGGCATGGCGGCCTCTATAGAGGAAGTGTCATTCGAGCTGGGCGGCGCGATCGGGGTGACCTTGATGGGCAGCATCCTGTCGGCGGTCTACGCGGCCAGCATGATCATTCCGGCCGGGATGCAAGTGCCGGCCATGGTCAGCGACAGTCTGGACGAAGCCCTGATTGCGGCCGAGGGCATGAGCACAGAATCAGCTGCCACGCTGACTGCACTGGCCCGGGCTGCGTTTGATCAGGGGTTTGTTGCGGTTCTGGCGGCATCCGCTTTGCTGCTGTTGGTGGCCGCCGTAGTGGTGCGCCTGAAAAGCACGGTAAAGGTGCCACTGAAGGCTTGATCAACCGGTGTCCCTGTTCTTTGCACTCCCCTGCCGGGCTGTGAATCGCGGATGGATTTGCCGGTAACGCAAAACTGTCCGCGACTGTTAATCATCTGGCCGTCGCGCTGACGCTGTGGGTGCAATAGCGGGTTCAGGACCGTGCATTGGCCTCTTTTTGATAGTAAGCAGCTGTTTTTACGAGATTTTTTTCAGTTAATGCTTCCCATATGGAATAAATGTTGGTAAATTTCTGCGCATTGTTGAAGCGGGCCAAAAACAAGGCTTGCAACAACGGTAGCCATCCTCTCGATACCACTCGCAATGAGCAGTATCACCAGAGAACGATGTGCAGCAAGAGCTACAGATACAGGGGCGTCGCCAAGCGGTAAGGCAGCAGGTTTTGATCCTGCCATGCGTTGGTTCAAATCCAGCCGCCCCTGCCATTTACATGATTCATCCACGTGTCATTCAGCCGCCAGGCGCCACACGTATAAATACCTCCCCCCCTTTTGATACTTGGTTTTTGACCTTTTGCCATGCCTGCAGGTTTGTTATCGGGCAGCGCGAGACACGTCCGGCGCTGTGGGCCGGTATTCAATCACCTCGCTGTAGGGCGTCTGCAAATCGCGCTCGGGGATCTCCCAGATCAGCAATTTGGGCGGTGTCTGTTTGAATGCCGGGTTGTTGAAGTAGGCATTGGCCCCCCCGGAAAATTCACCGCCATCCCTGGAGAAGTCGCCAATCGTGGCGCCAAGCGCTTGCTGCAGAAACCCGAGAAAACCGGAGTTGCGCGAAAACGATGTGCCGATCAGCGCCACGTCCGGCAGATTGTCATCGCCAAACAGATCATCCAGGTCAGCGCCACCCTGCACTTCAGCGGCTTTCTCGCTGAACCGGGTCGCGGCCACGGTTTGGGCAGCCGGCTGCCAGGCCAGTGGCAACCAGTCGAGTCCGGCCAGGCGCACCAGATCCCCCGCGCGCAATGCCGGTTTTTGCACCGTCACCTCAAACACCTTGTGCGGCGTCGCGTTGATCCCCATTGCCTGCACCTGCCGGGCTATTGCCTGAGCGGCAGCCGCTGCGCCGGTTTCGCTCCAGTGGGTGTCGGTGCGCAAAAAAGCTTCAGCCCCTGAAGGTTGCAATGCCGACGCCAGATCCACCGCACTGACGCCAGCCGCATTCAAGCCCTCGACCCAGTTCACGGCACGGTCTAGCAACTGTGCCGGGCGCCGTAAATCACACAGCTGCGCACTGGCGATTCGGCTCTTGTCCGGCACCACTACCACCAACAGCTCGATACCGCGTTGAGCCAGACGCTGGCGGATGTCGCGCACCACGCCAGCCTTGGTCCCGGCATTGGCCCGGGCATTGCGGTTGATGCGCAGCTCATCGGTCAAAAACAGCCAGCCGGTACAGCCCGCACGCACCCGCGTGCCAGTGTCGTTAAATGCCAGCCAGCTGACGCCGCGCTCAAGGTCGGCCACCCCTTGCGGCACGGACGCCGCAGACAGCTGCTTGGCGATCTTGTGGGTCACCTCGCCATTGAGCACCGCATCACGGCTCAGATCGGGCGCCAGCATCTGCACCTTGCCGCTGATCAACAGCCACAGCGCCGAAGCAAAGGTTGTTCCCAGGAATGCCACGAATACAAAACCGGCCAGCTTGCTGCTGCGCAGAGTGAGCTCACTGGGCACTGACGCTTTGGGAGAAGAATCGGACATGGGGCCCCTCAGAACTGGAAGTACAGGAAAGGCACCGCTTCCCGGCTCGCGATTAATGCGAACGAGAGCAGGAAACCCGCCACTGGCCATAGGGCCGCTAACGGAGCAAACCAGATACGCCCAGCGAACCGCTGCTCATAACGACTTTTGAGCAGCGGCGCAAGAATGCATCCGACCCCCAGCAAAGCGGCCAGGCCGTGGGCCGAACGCAGGGTCACCGCCAGCCCGTCACCCAGGGCAAAATCGTGAAAACCGAACTGGCCGGCATACATGTTCAGCGCGCTGTGGAAGTCCGGCGCCCGGAACAGGGTCCAGGCCAGAAACACAAACAGCAGGGTCAGGCTGTGGGACAGCAGCAGGGGGATGCTCGGCAGGCTCGAACGCGACCACAGCCGGTCAATGCACAATGCAATGCCATGGGCCGCCCCCCACAGCAGATAATTCCAGCTGTCACCGCCATGCCACAGACCGGCGATAGCCATGGTCAGGAACAGGTTGCGGTAGGTCTTCCAGGCACCGTGACGGTTACCGCCCAGAGCGATGTACAGGTAGTCGCGCAGCCAGCTGGACAACGACAAATGCCAGCGCCGCCAAAAATCCTGAATGCTGCTGGCCAGATACGGCTGGTTGAAGTTTTCCGGAAAGTGAAAGCCCAGCATTAACCCCAGACCGATCGCCATGGCGCTGTAACCGGCAAAATCGAAAAACAGTTGCAGCGAGTAAGCCAGGCAACCGATCCAGGCATCGGCAAAGGACGGACTGTCCAGATGAAAAGCCACCTCCACCAGCGGCGACAGGGTGTCGGCCACCAGCACTTTCATGCACATGCCTATCATGAAACGGCGCGCACCCAGGGAAAAATTCTGCCAGTCGAAGTAGCGCTTGCTCAGCTCGCGACGCACCCAGTCATAACGAATGATCGGCCCGGCAATCGAGTGCCCGAACATCGAAATATACGTGGCGAAGTTTATGAAGCTGCGCTCAACCGGCACCGTGTGACGATGCACATCCACCAGGTACGAAATCGCCTGCAGCACGATAAACGACAAGCCGGCCGGCAGCGCCACACGTTGCCAATCCATCGGCATAGCGCCGTACCAGGTGATCACCTCCATCCAGGTTGCCGCGACGATATTGGCGTACTTGTACCAGCACAGCACAGCCGTGTTGAACACGATCAGGGCAACCAACAGCCGCACCCTGCCCTTCGAGCCTTCCCGCGCGCGATCCACCAGCAAGCCACCGCCCCAGGCGACGATGGTCAACACGATATGCAGGCTCAGGAACAACGGGCTCAGCCAGCCATAGAACAGCCAGCTGCCGATCAGCAAAATGACGTTGCGCCACTGCGGCTTGCCCAGGGCATAAATCAGCAGGAAAGCTGGCAGGAACAGCGTCAGAAACTCAAGTGAGGCGAAAACCATGGCGGCTACACAATCCGGTCAGTGGAACACAGCGTCCGTAGCGCCCAAAAGACGCGGACCGCTGACGGATGGCACCAGCAGCACGCTGTAGCGCTCCCCCGCCTTCAGCTCGCCCAACGCCAGCGGAGTCCCGACATCGGCGTCCCCACACAGCAGTTGCAGCGACAGGTTGACCGGGTTGACCGGGCGCCGTTGCATGCTGTTGACCGGCACATCCTTGAACACATCACCGGGACGCCCGGGCAGACGCAATGTCGCGTCACTACAGGACGGATCGACATTGAAGAACGCCAGCGAAGCCTTGAGGCCGTTGAAGTCGTCCGGAGTTTCGCGCACTGCAACCTGACGGATACCCTCGCCGTCGGGCACCACAACCACTGTCGCGAACTCGCCGGGCCCGACGTTCATCTCCAGCGCCAGGGTCTGGCCATTGCTGACCAGTGAACCCGTAACCGGCTTGCCCGAGTCCAGCGCAAACATCGGCGACACCGGCTGCTCTTTATCGATGCGCAACGGCGCCTGGCCGGCTTTGGCGATCACATCCAGTGGCGCCGGGCCGGCGTTGACGAAGCGGATGAACGCGGCGTCTTGCGCGGGCCCTGTGGGGTAAAGGGCAAACTCGCCCGCCCGGGCACCGGCACTGCACAACAGCGCAGCCAGGACACACAGACCTCTGCCGGGGCTAATCATTGGTGCACCCCCTTGGCGCTCACCGCATCGGCCGGCAAGTTGCCCAGCGCCCCGGCGATGGCATTGGCCCAGGATTTGTACCCGGCCACGGTGAAATGCTGGCCATCAGTGGTCACCCACTGGCCAGGGCTGGAAAACGTCAGCGAATCGATATAGGTGCACGGTGCAACGTTGGTCGCCAGAAATGCAGACAACAATTTGGTACGCGCCTCATTTTTCTTGTACATGCCGCCCTCCTTGCCCCATGCCGGACCCACCCATGCGCACTTAGCGCCGCTGGCGGTGATTTCCTTGGCCAGGGCGGTGATGTTCTGCCACGCCCAGGCCTTGGGGAACACCGGCTTGTCGTAGGACCCCATGGTGTCGGCGATCACCAGCACCACCAGATCCGGTTTGTCTGCAGCGATCAGGTCCTTGATCGGTGTCGTCGTCGCGTCACGCCCCTTGAGGACAAATTTCCCGTCAGCCTTTTGCTCCGCGCCGCAGTCGACTTTTTTGCTGATCAACCAGTCCCCGGCGCTGGCGCCACATGCACCGATCGAATGGACGATGGCCCCCTGCTGCGTCAGGTTGGCGTGCAGCGGCTCCATCAAGTGGTCCGCCAGACTCATATGACTCTCGCCAAGAACCAGAAGCGTCATGCCGGCAAGTACGGAAGAAGGCATTTAAAGTCTCCAGAAAGTCAGTTGGAATACGGGGAGCGATAAGGACTGACCGGCAGTTCCATCGCGCCGTTCATGTCTTCGAACATGTAGCGCAGGTACATGGCCCCCGTGATTTGCCGGTAGTCCTGGGCGTTATCGACGCCAAGATTGGCCCCCAGGAAGAACGCCGAACCGAATTTGTACTCACCGGCTGCAGCCAGGCTGTAACCCACCCCGGTCTTGCTCTGGCCCGAGTAGCGCTTGGCGCTGGTGGCCTGCAAGTCTTTGTCATTGGGGAAGTAGTCCGCCGCATCCTGCTGGAAGTGCTGTACCCCGACCGAGCCCTTGAGCTGATAGGTAATGCGCTCGGTGCGCTGCGACCAGGAGACCGGTATGCCAAGGGCGAAGTAACTTTGCGGGCTGAAGTAGCCGCCATGACCGTAGGTGAAGAAGTCCTGGTTGTTATCAAAGCTCAGGCCGGTAGCACTCACCCCCAGGGTCAGCTTGCTGTCCAGGGCATTTTGCAAGTACCAGTACACACCGCCGCCCAGTTCGGCACGGCTGTTGGACTCCACGTTATGCCCCAGCAGCTTGTGCCACGAGCCGTAGCCATAAGCACCGACGACCTGGTCGTCGTAACTCAATTGTCCACGCCCGCCGTTGGCGGTCACACCGCCCCATGACTGGTCGGTGCGCTTGTCGGTGGTACCGGCAAACGATGTCACGCTGTCCGTGACGGCTCGTCGCGACAGGTTGACCCCGTAGCGCATGTTGGGGTTGCCGGGCAGTGGTCGATCCACACTCACACCCCCGGCAACCGTGCTGTACAGGAAGCCAATGGGCGTGGTGCCCAGATCGGCCTTGAGACCTTCGTCCGGGCGGGCGTAGGCCACGCCCAGACCAACACCCTTGTCGCGTTGCGAGCCAATGCCGTCGGCCGATGGACCACCCCCACCAAAGCGCTCGGCGGCATCGCTGCCGACACTCCCGGCGTTGATCGACACCGGCGTCACCCGCATGGCGAGACGGTTCTCGCCCACCGGAATGTTCACCTCCAGCGGGGTCTCGATGTCAGTCATTTGGCTCAGGCCCGATTCGCTGTCGTTACTGCGAATGGTCACGCCCTGGGTCACGTAGCCGCTGCGCTCCTGAAGCAGATCATCCAGCGCATGCCGGGCGGAACTGGTTTGCTCCACGCCTGCGTTGAGCGTGCCTGGCGCTGCAAAAGGGTTGGCCGCGGCCAGGGCCGGCCCCGGCTGCAGCAGCGTTTTGGCCGGCAGCGGGATCTCGTCAATCGAGGTCCGGCCGAGCTGATTACGCTGGCCCCGGTCGGCAAAAGGGTTGGCTGCAACGCTGGTACTGCCGCCCCGGGCGATCAGGCTGCGCTGGCTCTCGGTTTGCTCGATATCCACGGCTTTGCGCAACAGCTGCGTAGCCTGGGCGGATTGGCCCATGCTGCGGTAAATCCGCGCCGCTTCGGTCAGCGACTGCGGATCGTAGTTCTTCAGCGCCATGAACTGCTGCAGCGCCTTGTCGGCGTAGCTTTTATCACCGGCCAGAACTGCCGCGTCTGCCGCATTGAGCAGGATCAGAGGATCGTTAGGCCGGCTCTTGAGCAATGGCTTGTACAGTTCAAATGCCTTGGCGTTGTCGCCATTGCTGACATACATGCGTGCGAGCGCCGAGACCGCTTCAACATCCCCCGGGCGCGATGCCAGAGCCGGGGCCAGAGTGTCGTAAGCGGCTGCCAGGTTGCCACCTTCGCGTAACTGATCGGCCTGGCGGATGCGATAGCGGTACAGCACATCGTCAAAACGTTTACGCGTTGCGACGCTCATCTGGCGGTTTTTCAGGTCACGCAGAATCGAATCGACCTGAGTGTCGTTGCCGGTCTTTAACAGCAGGTTTGCATATTGCAGCATCAGGTCGGCGGACGGGTTCGGCGTGCGGTTAAGCGCCTCCTCCATCATTGCCTGCGCACGCTGCGGATCACCGCTGTCGACATATGCCGAAGCCAGGGCTGCCATGCCATCAGGGCTGCGACTGGCCGTCGGTTGCAGGCGATCAAGCAGCGCCAGGGCTTCCTGACGCTGACCGCGCCTGGCGATGGCCGTTGCGAGCCGCAGTTGCGCATTGAGGGTGATCTGGTCGGCCAACTCATTGATGGCTGCAGTACGGCGCCCGACAGGAATGCGGCTTGTGGCCGCCTGCGCAGCGTCCCACTGCTCCATTTCAACCGAGAGCAAGGCACTGGTATAGAGCGCGTCAACGTCCTGCGGATGGTCCTTGAGGTAACGGTCGATCAAGTCACGGGCCTGGTCAGGCTCACCCGTCTTGAGGTACAAGCGGGCAAGGTCAAAGCGGGTCCAGACATTGTCCGGGTCATCCTTGACCGCCTGCATCAAGGCTTGTTGCGCAGCGCGCACATCGCCACGTTGCTCGGCCATTTTGGCGGCCTGGGCAGAGCGCAGCGCACGCAGCCGGGCGCCACCCATACCGGCCTGCTGGGCTGGCGTGAGGCTGTCGAGCAGACGCAGGGCTTCATCGTTGCGACCCGATTGCGCCAGAACAGTGGCCAGACCTTGCACGGCCAGCGCGTTGCCGGGCTGCACAGCCAGCACCTGTCGATAGCTGCCCTGGGCCGCCTCTAGTTCACCGGCCTGAGCCTGAATATCCGCCAGGGTCAGGTGCGCTTCGATACCCTTGGGGTTCAGGCGCATGGCCTGGGCAATGCTTTCCCGGGCCTTGGCCGGTTGCGCCGTAGCCTGATCGCGGGCCTGTTGCAATAACGCCCAATAGCGCACGTTAGCCAGTGCCGGCTTCCAGCGTGCGCCTCCGTTGGCGATGGCCCGGTTGAGTAATTGCTCAGCTTCAGACAAGCGATTTTGTTGCTGGCGCACCACCCCCAGACCACCGAGGGCGTCCGGGTCGTCAGCCTTGTTTTTCAAGCGGGCGGCGAAGGCTTGCTCGGCACCGGCCGGATCATTTTTTTCCAGAGCCTGTAGGCCACGGGCGACCAGTGGATCTGCCTGCCAGGCCACCGGGCGCCCGGTAGTCGCCGATTGCGACCTGCCTTTATCCAGTAACGTGCGGATTTCCTGGTCATCGGGATGAGCTTTGAGGAACTCCTCGAACAACGGGACCTGTGCCGCATTGGGCGGCCCCGTCCAGACCAGTGCCAGACGCCAGCTCTCGTCAGCGTCTCCGCCAATGTCGGCGCGGGTCGACAGTTTGGCCAGGTCACGGATACCTAGCGCGCGGGTGTCTTCGCGACGCACCAGTTGCTTGGCCAGGAACAGCGCCAGAACCGGGTCATTCGGGTTCTCGCGCTGCAAACGCTCCAGGCCTTTGCGGGCCTCGGGCCAGGCAGCAGGGTTGAACGCCAGATTGTTGTAATACTCGCGCCCCACCTGGCCTGAAGGTGTACGCCCGGCGAACAGTTTGCCAAACACCGCGGTGGCTTCATCACGCTGGCCGCTGTCGACCAGACGCCGGGCCTCTTCCAGCAGCGCGATGTTCGACGCCTGCGCGAGGGCAATGTCCTGCTCCAGTTGCGCCGCCCGCCATGGTCGCGGGGACAACGCCAGCAAGCGCGCCAGGTACTGCCTGGCTTGCTCGGGCTTGTTCTGTTTGAGACTGGACAGCCCCATGCCATAGAGGGCATCGACCTGATTGGGGTCCATGCGCAGGACTTTTTCCCAGGCCTCGGCTGCACGCTGCGCATCCGCGCGGTTCTGCCAGTACTGCCCTTGCTCGACCAGCAACGCTTGCACGTCGTTAGTGGCTGCGTGGCAAGCGGTGCCGATAATGGCGGTAAACATACCGATGACTAGCGAGTGGCGGCGCGGGTACATGACGTCTCCCAAGACAGTTTGAGTGTTCCGTCATCACGAAACTGATAGCGTTTTTCTGCCCAGCCGAGTCCGAACAGACTAAGCATCAGGTTGTAGTACTGAGGTTCGCCCGGCGCAGCGGCGTCTTTGTCCAGCAGCGTATTCAATGCCTGCTCGACGCGACGTTGCTGCAACTCCGCCAGCCAGGGCTGGGCCTTGGCCTGGAAGTACGGAATCAGCGCCGCAGAGAAACCGAACGGGCCTTGCCCTTCGTACGCCCCGCTGTTGACCTGAACCTTTTCCGGTGCAACGCCAATGGAAGCGGTACTCCTCGACATGCCATCCAGGCGCGCCAGTAGCGGCGCGGCCAGCGGATCGGTGGCGGGCGTCATGCCGGCCCACAGATAAACCCGGATGGCGTCATAGCTGCCCAGCCCGCCCTTGACCGGGTCCTCGACAAACAGACCGGACCGGGGGGCCGTCGCGCGGTAACCGACCCAGTCGGCAACATAGCCCTGGGGGCTGTAGGCCTTGACCATTTCGACGCTGTTCAGCGCGATTTCTGTCCATGGCCCGGCGGGCTCTTCCATGGCCAGCCGACGCAGCAATGGCAGCGGCAGATAGCTGGGGTTCAGACGCCACAGGTGATCGGGCAGCACATAACCCTCGGGCCCGGGCACGAGCATTTTGCCGAGGCCCGGAAGGTTCACCACCAGCGTGCTTTCAATGTTCTTGAGCATCAGCCCTGCA
Organism: Pseudomonas versuta; assembly: GCF_001294575.1. Lineage (NCBI taxonomy): Bacteria > Pseudomonadati > Pseudomonadota > Gammaproteobacteria > Pseudomonadales > Pseudomonadaceae > Pseudomonas > Pseudomonas versuta. Next base: position 1,189,145 of record NZ_CP012676.1, on the reverse strand, counting down.
GCTTCGCGATAGTCAGGGCGCTGCCACAGGCGTGCAGCTTCCAGTAGCGAGTAAGCAATCCACAGATCCGAGTCGGATGCCGAGTTGGCATCCTGCAGTTGCCATTTACCGTCCTTGCCCCGCCCCCATAACCACCCCGGCAAGCGCTCACCCGGGTTGCCCGCCATCAGGTTGGAAGACGTCCATTGCCACAGCTTGTCGAAACGCTCGGGATCGTTACCGATGACGGCGAACAGCATGGCGTAGGACTGACCTTCGGAGGTGCTGTGATCGGGCTCGACGCTGGACTCCAGGACGCGGCCGTCGGCCTGCACAAAACGCGAGGCATAAGTGCCCCAAAGCGGCCAGGCGGCGCCTTTACACTCAATATCCTGTGCCATGGCCGGTGCCAGGCCCAGCAGCGCCACACCATTTGCCAGCCACCCTAGCGCCCTGCGGCAACGGGCCGCAGGTGGACCACAACGCCTGATTGCAAAAAGACTGGTCACGGTTCAGCGACCCAGGCGCTGGTTGGCACGTGCGCGCAACGCCAGGTAGGCCAGACCGCCAAGCAGCACCACACCCAGACCGGTGAGCGACAGCACCCACAGCACATGACGCGACATCAGCCACTGCAGGTATTTAACCGGGCCAAGGCTGCCGACGTAGTAATCCTGGTCCGACACCAGTGCTTCGACGTTTTTACCGCGCACCACCACCAGGCTGCCCTGGACCGACTGGCTGTAATCATCGCCACCGATCAGGGCATTGGTCGCATCAGCCAGCCCCTGGGGCTGGCCACTGGCAATCAACACCACGCTGCGGCCGTCTTTGAGCGGTGACTGGAAACCGGTCAGGTAAGTGCTGTTCGCCCCACCCGAGAACGCCATGTCCAGCCTGGTCTTGCGCTGATTGGCTTCAGGGTCGGGGCTGAACCAGTCACGCACGCGCAGCGCCAGATCAGAGAGCTGAAAGCTTTGCTGGCCATCGGCACCGGCAGCGGGCAAACGGTCGGCCCATTGCTTGAGCAACGGCTGGTTGGCGCCGGATGCCAGCACCAGCAAGTCCTTGTCCGCCACGCTTGCGACTTGCGCCGCCTGAATCACTTCGACGCCGGTGGCCGGGTAGCCCGTGGACTCACCGAAGCGGCCGAGCACGGTCAGGTAGGCATCCAGTTCCGCTGCACCCGCGTTATCCGGCAGTACCACAGCGGTTTGCGACAGATCGGCAAGGCGGGTGAACGGGAAACCGGTGTCTTTGAACACGCCCAGGTTCGGCATGGCGATGAAGTGGTCGTAGCCGCTCAAGTCGAGGGTCGACTCGGGGTCGATGGCGCCGCGCATGTTGTCGATAATGATGTCGTTGCACTCGCCCTGCTTGAGGTAATCAAACATGTAGCGCAGTCGCAGACGCGACTGTGGTGGCGCCGAATTGAGCGGCAGCAGCACATCGGTTTCGCGGTTCAGGTTGTCGCCTGTTTGCAGGGCGCTGAGCAGACCGCTGTCGAGCTTGTCCCGCGAAGGCAGGTTTTGCGACTGGATCAGGGCATCGTTGAAGGAAATTATCAGCGATGAGTTGTTGGATTTCTCTTGCGGTGTGTAGCGGTACCTGAGGTTCAGCGGAGCACCGTTATCGCGCCAGCTGAACAGGTCCGGCGGCAGATTCAACGGCACAATGATTTCGCCCGGGTTGAAACCCGAGACGTTGAAATCCTTGGCCGGCAACAACTCCCCCAGTTTGACCGGGCGATCGCTGGGCAACCAGTTCGGCGCGTCATAGGGTTTGCGCGGTTTCACCAGATCAAGACGATCGATCACCACACTGTTGCCCGACAATGCCTGGCTACCCAACACCAGAGCGTTGGCAGCACGCTTGAGCTCGGCACTGTCGCGTCCGCTGATGACCAGCAACTTGCCGTTGGCATCATTGGGGTTGGTCATCACGGTCAGGGTCGGGCCCTTGGCGGCTGGCAGGTTCAGACCGCCTGCCTGCAACGCATCAGGGCCGCTCAGCAGTACAACCGCGTTGCCGGTGGCCGGGATCTGGTTCAAATGCGACGAGAATCGCGCACCGCGATAGCTGGCCTGGGCGCCGAACCACGATGACAGCGCACCTGCAGCTTCCAGGGTGGCATTGTCGGGCGCCGCGGCGAATACAAACGGCAGGTTCAATACACGGGCATCACGACGATCAAAGAACGGCAACGGCATGATCGACAGGTCATTGGGCAAGACCACTGGCGACACGTCGATCCCCAACTGCGTGGTATTACTGATTTTGGCCCAGAGGCTGGAGTGCATCGGGTCTTCGCAACTCAAGGTGTAGTGCCCGATAAATTGCAGGCCCAACCGGTTGAATTCGGTGATCAGATGCGCCGGTATCTCGACCACCTGCTGTTGCAGTTGCCCGGCCTTGTCCTTGGGCAATGCCAGGCTCGCCGCCACTTCATCGTTGACCAGTACGTTGATTTGCGACAGCTCTGCCAGCAACGCCGGCGAATAGGTGTACTGCACATTCAGCCGGGCACCGGTAACGATCGAATCGGCGCGCACATCGAAATTGACGCTGTCAGTGGACTCCACGCCGCGCAGGCTCATCGGGTAGTTGCGGCCCAATTGCTTGAGGGTCACGGTGTAGCTGTCGGCGCCGGGCGCAGGGCTGGCCGGTGCTGTTTCACCCGACGCCGCGCCGATGCCAAGGGCCAGCAAGGCACAGGTCAAACGTGCCAATACATGCCGCGGCTCGCGCAGACTACCGAAAGCTGATGACGTTGAATTCATGACTTGTCCAATGCATTTTCTAGCGTGGGTGGGGCGCCCCGGCGACGGCGCATTACGCTGCGCACTTCCATTGTCGTGGCTTTGAAAAGTTCGTAGATGCCGCGCAGGCCAATGCTGCTGACCTCGCGCAAGGCTGCCAGCGGAGTGTCGACCTGCCCGCTGCCCCAGGTGGCCGCCCAAGTGTCGGCACGGGCAAAAGTCAGACGCACCAGTTCGCTTTGCTGACGCAGAGTCAGCGGCTCAAACCGGGCGCCAAGCACATCGCCACGACTGAACATGATGACGGCCGGAAACACGCTGACGTGCTGGTTGCCAAACAGTGAGATCTGTACCCGCTCGCCATGGGGCACGCTGACACCCGGTGGCAGACGCAGGCCCATGCCTTTTTGTGAGAAGTCCTGGGTGACGCCCTCGATCACACTGCCGTCGGCACGGGTCAGCAGTGCCGGCAGTTGCGCGGCCACCCGCGGCCCGACTCGCACCTGACGGGTTTCGCTGGCCACCGCCACGGCGGCACTGATGATGATCAGGTTGTAGAGGGTCCAGGCCAGGTTGATCAGCAGCGTGACGATGAACCCCTCATCACCGAAGGCCAGACGCAGCAGTCCATAGATCAGGCCGCACAGATTCAGCACCAGCAGCACGATGTAGGGCTTGGCGAGCTTCCAGTCGAAGAATTTGTCTTCGATGGTCCCGCCCTTGTCAGTCACGTTGAAGCCGCCGAACCCGGGCTTGACCAGCGCCATCAGCACCGGGGGCATGATGTACCAGGCCAGTACCGTCTCGTAGACCTCGTTCCAGAACGAGTGACGGAACCGTCCCTGGATGGTGGAGTTGGTCAGGCTGGCATGGAACAGATGGGGCACGGCATAGGCGGCAATCATCACCCCCGAGGCATGGAAGATTTGCGCATCGAAAAACAGGAAAGCCAGAGGTGCAGTCAGGAACACCAGGCGCGGCAAGCCGTAGAAGAAGTGCAGCATGGCGTTGAGGTAGCACAGGCGCTGGCCCAGGTTCAGGCCTTTGCCGAGCAACGGGTTGTCGGTACGGAAAATCTGCGCCATGCCCCGCGCCCAGCGAATGCGCTGACTGATATGGCTCGACAGGCTTTCAGTGGCCAGCCCGGCGGCCTGGGGGATCGCCAGGTAAGCCGTGTTGTAACCGGCACGGTTGAGCTTGAGGGCGGTGTGGGCGTCTTCGGTCACGGTTTCGACCGCGACCCCGCCGACTTCCATCAATGGCGCCCGCCGGATGACGGCGCAGGAACCACAGAAAAACGTGGCGTTCCACAGGTCGTTGCCATCCTGGACCAGGCCGTAGAACAGTTCACCTTCGTTGGGCACCGAGCGGAAGGTATCGAGGTTTTTCTCGAAGGGGTCCGGGGAGAAAAAGAAGTGTGGCGTTTGCAACATCGCCAGCTTCGGATCTTTCAAAAACCAGCCAATGCTCACCTGCAGAAAGGAGCGCGTCGGCACATGGTCAGCGTCGAAAAACGCTACGAACTCACCGCTGGTGATTTTCAGTGCTTCGTTGAGGTTGCCGGCCTTGGCGTGGAAGTTGTTGTCACGGGTGATGTAGTTGACGTTGATCTGATCACAGAACTCACGAAAATCCTCGCGACGGCCATCGTCCAGTACGTGGACGCGCAACTTGTCCTTGGGCCAGTCCATGGCCTGGGCGGCAAAAATGGTGAGTTTTACAATATCCAGTGCTTCGTTGTATGACGGGATAAACACGTCAACCACCGGCCACTCACTCGGCTGGGCGGTGAGCAAAACCGGTTGCCGGCGCAGCGGCCAGGCGGTCTGCAGATACCCGAAAACCAGAACCACCAAGGCATAGATTTCGGCCAGTATCAGGCCGTAACCGAAGGTTTTGTCGACCCAGTCATCGAAGTCCAGGGTCGAGGTGAGACGCCAGTACATGTATCGCAGCGAGGCGGTCAGCGACAGGCCGATCAGGATCAATATGCTCAGGCGCCCCGGTATTTTGCGCAGCACCAGCGCCGCAGCAAAACAGCCTGCCGCGAAGATGCACTGTGCGTACAGCTCGAACGGGGTCATGACGATGAGCAAGGCCAGCACACTGCAAAACGCTGTGGTTCCTATGATCAGGGTGCGCCGCAATGCAGCCGGTAACTGCTCAAGCCAATCGTATAAAGACTGCGCCCAACGTTGCAGCCGGGTGGCTGTAACAGACGACTCGGGGCTGGATTCGATCATGCTGCATGGCCCCCGGTGGCACGGGGAACCTGGAACCGGGCCTTGAGTTGCTCACTGAGCAACACTATGGCCTCGCGCGCTGCAGACACCCCGGCCAGCGGGTCATGACCATATGCCTGGGCCTCACCGAAGCGTTCGTCCCGGGCAATGACCGACAACAGTTGTGTGCCCAAACGGCGCTTTAGCACTTCGAGCATGTCCCGTGAAAACTCACGGTTGGCGTCGAACTGATTGACCACATAGTTGGTGCGTGAATACGCCGGGCGAGCATTGGCGGCATCGAGCACCCGGTCCATTTGATCAAGGGTTATAAAGCTGGCAGCGTCGGCGGTAGTGACCACAAGCACCTGATCGGCGACATCCAGAGCCTGCTCCAGATAAACCGAGCGCCCGCCGGGTGTGTCGAGAATCACCACATCCTGCTCATCCAGCGCCATGCGTGCCAATTGCCGGGCCAGCCAATGACGGTCGTCACGCAGGTTGCGCTCCAGTGTGCAGCGTTCATCCTCGCCGGGGACGCCGTAAGGCAACAACCGGACCTCGGCCAGCCCCTGCTGCCAGCCGTCGTTCCAGACTTTTTCCTGTAACCCTGCACTGCCGATTTGCGTGACACCGGCCTCGATCTTGAGGTGATGGTGCAAGGCATTTTGCGGATCCAGATCGATAGCAAGGGTGCGACCGCCAGCCTGGTTCAGGCGGCTGGCCAGGGCTGCACAGAGTGTGGTCCTGCCAACGCCGCCCCTGGAGGACACCAGCGCCACAATCCGGGCCCGGCATACGGGCGCCGGGGCAAGCGTCCCCTCTTCACTCGCTGGCTCCTGCTCTACCCCCGCAACCCTGGCCTGACGGGCCAAGGCTACTTCGGCGAGCAAGCTGCTCAACGCAGTAGCTGACGGTTGCTCTGGCGCTCGGGGTTCGCTTGCGGGTATGGGCCCGGCCACAAGAACTGGGGCAAGCGGTGCTTCAGGCTTGTCCAGAGTTAAGGGCGGGTCTTTGTAATTGAACTCGGTTTCAAACTCGAGATAGCTGTCGGTACTGGCACCGAAGCGGCTGAAGAGCTTCGCTATGTCGTTTGTCTGATCCATGACTGATTTCTCGCAACCGTGATGAGTGGCTTCTGACTTGATCCCGCAGGTCAAAAAAATGCCGCTTAAAATGATAGCGTCAAAAATTTGTATAAATCTAGTGCCAGCGATTATTTAATATTATTCCACGCCAAAAACGACAAAACTTTGACACCTCGAGCTTATTTTCTTTGGCGCCAAGGGTCGTTTACATTCAACTAAAGTTGTCATTGCACCCTTATAAAACGGGCCTTGCGGACTCTTTTTCTGGGGCACGAGAAATAATGCCGGCAGCCGCCGGCAAGCCGGGACCGTCAGACACAGGCATCAGTTTTTTATGGGTTGTTCCGCAAGTACGGCCGGTCTCGGCCTGTGGTTGGCTGCACGACTAAACTGATTGCGGGCTGGAGAACAAACTCAGTCGCCCGTCATTTGCTTGAGTGCGGGGTGGGATCCACAACGTGCGGGGCTTGAAATAAACCGGGCCCCGCAGCCGCTGTAAACTTGGAGCTATCAGTGCCGCTACCCGCCCGGGGTGTCAATGTCAGCGTCATGATGAGGTTTGGGTTCAGGTTCTGATTTGAAATCCGGGCTGTATGGATTCTCTTCAGCTGCCGGGTTCGGCTTTGGTTTATTGGGCACTTTTTCCGGGCCTGCCGGATCGAGCGCCGGTCCCGAAGGATCCGGCGAACCGGAGTCGGGTTCCAGATTTTTCTTCGCGCTACCGGGAACTGTTGATCGCGGTTCTTCTGGTACGTCAGTACGCATGTTCACCTCCACATCTTTGGCTAGAACGGTATTACTCAAAAATTGGAGTTCTGCTGTATCTGATCGTGCAGCCGGATCGACGAGTGGATCACTACGCCGACAAGTCCTCTACCGCCCTGCTGCGTGCGGTGGCCTGTACCCCCCGCTACTCTGCAGAGACGGTGCACCGGGCAATCTTGCCGTCGGGGGTGGGTAATTGAACTAATGCAAACGAGTGAGTCCAATACAGTTCATGTCGATCGTTTTGCAACGTCCGGGAAATAGTGATGAGTAAGCAGGGGGAAGGATGAACAACAGCACAAAGCATGGCTGGTCATGGGCCTACAGCAAGATTCGCGGCTTACAATGCTCGCCGCTGGCTTCGGTTTACAGGGCAACCCTGTATGTGATTAGAGGCGACACGGGAACCTTTCACAGCGATGTCAGCTGGCAAAAAATCCGCATCCGGCGCTAACCCTGACGAACATGCCTCAGTGGCGAGCCGCCGGCATAAAGACGCAGGACGCAATGACGACCACTCGCTCATGACGGCTAATGATCGTCGACTCTTCGTCTTTACCGGAAAGCGCCCCTCAAGCCTTATTCAGGTACAAATAGTTGTAATCGGGATTAAAGCTAAGCCGCAAGTTATGCTGCGTACCATAAATGTCAATTACTGTAATGAGCATGCTGGTTTTATTCGGCGTTTCACGAGCGCCTGTGCGGGTATCGTAAAAATACGAGTTCTAACTCATCAGAAAATGCCCGATCACCACTTCACCTTCCCGCGCGTGGACGATGCGTGGCGCATAGGCTTCAAAGGCCATCGTCAATAGATCCGTTGCGTAATAATAATAACCCAGCCACCCATAAAAGTTAGGCGGCTGACCCATTCGAATATGTGTTTGTGCGGGATAACACATATAAGTGTGGGCGGTTCGGGTGGCCGAGACATTACCTCGACATGCCCATATCACGTCCGCGCCTTTAACGGTATCAGGCCCGATGGGGTGAATGATACTTTTGATCAGGACCTTGCGCCCAGTGGACATCCGAATGTTAAGGTGCTGTTCATAGGCACGATATTTTATGCCATTGCGGGTCATTTCTGAAACCAGCGTATCTCTAAGATAGCCGGAACCATCGGACTTGCGGTCATCCTGGTTATCGTTTGGAAAGTTCGGGAAATTATACAAAACCCGCATTTTCAATTTGGTGTTTTATCTGCTCAGGTAATTTAACTTCCAGCCCCCGGCGACATGAACGCGCTGTTCAACCGCTTCAAACAATGCAGTTTGTGTCAGGTGCAGTACTCTGATTGAATCAAGAAATCCTCGATCCCACGTATAGCCTTGATGGAGACGTGAGCGGGTCCACTCCCCGGTAAAACTATTATTAAAGCCGATAAGTTTTGACGTGTTGTAGTCAATCAGACGAAACTTTTTCAGATCACTTTGCGAGAGTTGAACATGAGTGCCGTTGGCATCCTTCGCAGCCAGGCTGCACAGTAACAAGCCGTTGCTGGCGCCGGTTATTGAGCAGAGGATAACGATTATTTTGATAACTGGTTTCGTTCCCGACAAATACTCGACAGCAGGAAAGCTGTTTCCAGTTGGAAGCCTGTGCAGGGGCGTCATTAACCGCCGGCATGATTCATCCTTTATTTATGTTTAGCAAAATCGAGTTAAGTAAAGTGCTAGTGAGTCACAGCGGATACTGTTCCGCCCCCCGCGAAAGCAGGCACATCAAAAGCCCAGGGTATCCAACTGTGAAACTTGATGTCTGCGCACCTAAACTACTTATCGGAACTAAGAAGAAGTAGTCGGGCAGGTGTGCCGTATCCAGCCCGGCCTGTGATTCGAGGATTAAGCCTTGCACGTTCAGACCCCCTCCCAAAGAAGCGCCATGAACTGTAGTGATTTAACTGAGCACGGAAAACTGCGTCTGATGCCGCAGCTTCCCATTTGCTGACAGGCTAAGATTTATTAGATGCATCCAGTTCGTTTTTTTTACTTGCTCTTTGAGTTGGGGCTTCGGTTTTCATTGCCGTGCGACGCAGTGCACAGTCAGCGATGGGAAGCTGGACAGAAGGATTGGCCATGCCGCTGGGGCTCATTTCGTGGGTCATTTCAAACTCGGCCCTGACCGACCACCCGCACCCCTCAAACACACACTGTAGATAAGCGATTCGTAAAAAAATATGTCGACCTTCACTGGTCCGGATGCGCATCTTGTTAGAGCAATGGGGGCAAACCAATTTATAGGCGCTCATATTCAAAAATCCATATTGAAAAATAATTATTGATTGAGGGTGAAACTGTAGTCAAACAGTAAACTTTATAATAACCCACGTGTCGCGCACGACCTTCCGATTGACGAAGAGGGCCCTGAATTTAACTTCCAGAACTGCCTTTCAATCTACAGGAGAGACTCGTCAATACCGCTAAATAGCTATTTAATGCCAGGCATCATCACTGGCTTATGACACAGCGCAAGAAACCCGAAAATAACAGTTACCCATCTGCACCCATCCATTCAACGCCTGCAGATATCATTGCCTTACTCTCAGTATTTTTTAAGAATATTCTTATTGTAATTCCGACCGATTCAAACCCGCACAAAGCAAAGGCTACTTTATTTCGCCCAGTGCAACTCTTCAGATTAATGCTCATAGACTATTAAACCTCTGCTTATAGCGTCCCTGCTATCCTTGTTATCTAAGCACTGATCAACCGTCTCAGCGATAGTGCTTATACAGCGCTTATGCTTGCTAAATGCCGTGTAGTCCTTAATGGTATCAAAGCTACATGCCCAATTGAGATTATGTCAAGGAAGGAGGCCCAAATGGGTATTGAAAATAGAATTAGATTAGCTATCGAGTTGAGTAACCTGTCGCTAAAGGATGCGGCGACGCTTTGTGAAATCCCCTATAGCTCACTACAAAACTGGGTCAATGGCGCACGTGATCCACGCTCCGATGCGTTGATATCCTTAGCGTCTCATTTGGGAGTATCGATTGACTGGTTACTCACCGGGCAAGGACCAGTACGACGTAATCACCCGCAAGAGAACACGGTGGTGGTTCCGCGCTTAAGTCCTGCAGAGGACTCGCTAATTACACTGTTCCGCTCTGTAAACGATGATGATCGGCTGCATATAAAGAACACTATCCTGGAACGTAAACGCCTGCGCGAAATGGAACAACGTATTAAAGATATAACCCTTCTACTGTCTAACTGCATCCACAATGATTAATACAGATGTCTACCTGCCACCGCGGCATTCCTGGTGCAGACCTGTCGACGCCTGGTAGTTGAATCGTTAAGTTTTGCCGGCAAAAAGAGCAACGGGCCTCGCGACTGATAAACAACATGGTTTACCGCCCCCCCCGCAGCCGCTTGATTAACTCAGGGAGGTCCGCTTGCTTGATCCATACATGCACTTTGATACTGATAGGAACCACAATCAGGGCGCAACCAAATGCCGCGCCTCCTGCCGTAAACACAGGTGCTATCTGCATGGCCATGGGTGCAAACAGATAACCGGCGCCGGCGGACAAAAAAAACGTTGTGACACGCTGCGAAATACCAGCGTTCCTTTTACTGCTCATAATCAGCCACGCCCCAAGAGAAGCGCCAATCATGACTTCGATATCGATCGCTGACATCGCACACCCTCCAAGTTCAGGACTTAGCTCTACCAGCTCCTTTAGCAACGACTCATTCATTATGAATTACTCCTGAGACAAGGTGCCTATGAGGCCACCTGAATCTCGTTATTCACGCACCGTCGCTGGATGGCCAGGTTCGAAACACTTAATCGTGGCGGGTTAAGTTTGAACTTGGGTTGGCGATGTAACTTATCATTCTGGTCCATTTGGGTACCTGCCCGTAACGCCATAACATCAATAGTAAAAGGATGCTTTAGAGGCCGGACCGGAGCAATGCGGCGAAACTGTCAGAGCATCAACTACAAACCTGTGGCCGACATTGGGTAAACCCCATGCAGGCACAAGGGGCTAAACAATCGTCTGCACGACTAAAGGCCCCACTCAAGCGTAAAGCCGCCAGCTCCGGGCGGTACAAGCAAATCGATTCGAGGCTCAGTCTTCGGCAGATTTTAAAAAGATCATGCGCAGGGTTTAACAGGGCATGACCAGATTTTGGCAACACCATTCCTTTACAGATAAAGAGAAAACCTAAGACGGTAGAGGTGGAAACCGGGGAACACTTGCCTTCAATTCCCCGGCCGGCCTGTTGGTTCAACATGCCACTGACAAAACCCCTTGCCTGTTACGCCAAGTTGCTTTCTGTTGAGGTCCTTGCAAGCTCTACAGCCGCAGTAATGGCTGTTCGCGCTTGAGGGCTATTTTTCCAGCAGGTCGATCCCAGTGCCGCCGATGCCTGGGCCAGAATGTCAGAAACACTCGCCTGGCCAAGTTCTGTCAGTGAGTCGATGCCCATCTGCTCAAGCCGGGTAATAACAGTTGGCCCCACGCCCTTGAGTGCTAACAGAGCGGTTCTTTCTTCCAGTGAAAATGACATCGCACGTCCTTATTTCTGATTCAGCGCCGCTATGGATACACCTGAAGCAACGAATGTAAGCCCTGCCCCCACATTCAGGCCGTTAACAAGCCGGGGACCAGGACGTAACCATTGGGTCATTGCAGTGGAAAATACGCCCATCAAGGAGAACCCGAGCGCGGTCAGTAAAGCAAACCTGGCGCCGTAGACGAACATTTGAGTGGTCACTGATCCGCGTAGCGGATCAACGAAAACCCGGTTTGGGGTTCAGGGCAGCCGAGAGCAAACCCGTCACGAAAATACTGCTCAAGGGTTGCCGAGTTGCCGGCCGCAAACTTGAGGGCGCCTTGACCCGCTAGCAGAGCCGTTACTGAAAACGGCCCGCAGGAGGTTAGAGCCCCTGCCTCGTCAACTGAAGTGCTCCCCTGCAAGCCGGATTTCCAGAAGGCCCTCTTTTTCCAGGCGAGCAACGATTTGCGATATGTGCATGCGATCCATACCGGTAAAGCTTGCGACCTCATGCTGAGTGACCTGCTGACTGTCGTCGCATACGAGGGTGAACAGTTGTCGCGAGAGATCTGGATGGCTGTTCATCGGGACCTGCGCCCGTCGCCGCAAGTACGGGCAGTCATGGACTTTCTGCTGAAAATTGTGACGCAAAACGCCGCCTTCACCCTAAACGGTTAGAAAGCGGATACCCGGGTTGTTCGAAATGATCCGGGTATATACCGGATTTGCCTCGCTTTTTTAGCTTGCTGAAACGTTTCTTCAAGTTTATAAAAAGGCACAACTCCAAGAAAGGCTGCTGCCATGACCCCGCTCAAACTCTTTGTTGCCCTCAGCGCCCTGTCCGCTGCCTCCCACGCCATGGCCTGGGATTACGTCCTGCTCGACACCGACAATCCCGCCCGGAACTGGCAGATCACCAGCGAGCAACTCGGCGTAAAAACCGACAAACCCTTCAGCGTCACCCAGCGCACCCTGCACGGCGGTCGGCAGGAGGGTGTCAGCATCGTCGAAATCGATAACGGTACGATGAAACTCTCGGTGGTGCCGACTCGCGGAATGAACGTCTTGCAGGCCTCGGTCGGTAATGTGCGCCTGGGCTGGGACTCGCCGGTCAAGGAAGTGGTCAATCCGTCTTTCATCGAACTTAATGGCCGCGGTGGTCTGGGCTGGCTGGAAGGTTTCAATGAGCTGGTCGCCCGCTGCGGATACGAATGGGTCGGGCACCCCGGTGTCGACAACGGCGAACTGCTGACCCTGCACGGTCGGGCCGCCAATATTCCCGCGAACAAAGTCACCCTGCACATCGATGAAAAACCCCCGTACGCCATCACCCTGCGGGGCGAACTGAAAGAGCAGGCGTTCAAGAAGGTCGACTTCTCCGTCGCGACCGAACTGGTTACCGAACCCGGCAGTGTAGTGTTCGCCCTCAACGACACCCTGACCAACAACGGCGACTATCCGAAGGAATACCAGGCGCTGTATCACAGTAACTTCAGCACCCCGTTCCTGGAGCAGGGCGCCCGTTTTGCCGCGCCGGTCAAACAGGTGTCGCCGTTCAACGACAAGGCCAAGGACGAACTGGCCGACTGGCAAACCTACCGCGCGCCGACCAAGGACTACGATGAAACGGTTTACAACGTGGTGCCGTATGCCGATGCCAAGGGCGATACGTTGACCGTGTTGCACAACAAGGCCGGCAGCCTGGGGGTTTCGGTTGGTTTCAACACCCAGACACTGCCGGTGTTTTCCCTGTGGAAAAACACCGATACCCAAGGCCAGGGCTATGTCACGGGGCTGGAGCCGGGGACCAGTTTTTCCTACAACCGTCGTTATCAGCGGCCACTGAATCTGGTACCGACAATTGGTCCGAAAGAACACAAGCAGTTCCGTATCAGCTACAGCTTGTTGGCGGATAAGGCGGCCGTGGATAAGGCCTTGAAGCAGGTGGGCGAGATTCAGGGCGGGCGGGAGACTGAGGTGCGGCAGACGCCGCTGGTTGATCTGACAAAGGGGTAACACCGGGCTGATCCCGTCGGCTTGTTCAAGGCCCGCCAGCGTGCGCGCGACCTTGAGCAGTTGATGGGTTGCTCACAACGACAGCGTTAAACCCTCGCCGACGGAATCCAGCCTGGTCTTCGAACCGAGGATCTGCATTCCGGGCCCGGGAAGTCCGACCCATCCCGGGGCGACGAACAGCATCGCCACGTGACACCCTTGCTTGAGCTCAATCAGCCCGTCCGAAACACAAACCAGCATCAGGTTATCGCCTTCCATACGTTCGGCAAACGCCTGCGCCGCTACCACCTTGACGAAGGTATCTACACCTTGCGCCGACAGTGAGGGGGCAACTGCCAGCATGAATGCGTCCAGGCACATGGCGCTTGCGCGGGGCAGGTCGTCATGGGTGAGTTTGCGTATCTGCATATTAAGGAGCTCTCCTTGAGCGACGAGTAACCGGGCCAACAAAGTCTTCCATTTCTGCCACGCCATGGTGAATCAGTGGATACATCCAGTCTTGCTTTTTTCGGTGAGAACGATGCCCGGCCGTTACCTGTCGCTGGCAAGTTGCGACATGACCCACAATTGGCGCATGACCTTGATGGCAGCGACCTCAGATACTCTGCGCCTGATTATCGGCGACCCAAACACTCAATGGATGAAGTCATGGACAGGACGCTCTATCAGCCTCAGTTACGAAGCATGCCGCATCCGCCAAGGTGACCAGCCCGGACACTATCGTTATGCCCTGAGCGTGTCCAAAAGCAAGGAGCCCGCTGCCCCCACATCAGGATTGGGAAAGAAGGTCGACGATGCCTACACGGGAGCCTGGATGACAGTGTTCATGGTGGTGCTGGCGCCGTTCGTACTGATTGGCGCAGCGGTTAGCAAGGCGATCGATTGAACTGAGGCTGAATATTGAAAAGCTGCAGCAAAGCACGAGTGACACAGTCACTCGTGCCTTCCCCTGCCACCGGTTTGCTGCGATCGTACCCTATCAACTTCGTCGCACGTATTGCGTGTCAGAGGCCACGATGGCGTACCAGCATTGCAGGTCCCGGCCTTGAGCCCACGGCAAGCGCAAACAAAATCAATGCAATGGAGACCCAACCTGAGGCGCTGGGGCGTTGGCCGAGGATGAGAATGGAGCTGACGATGCCAAACACGGGAATCAGCAACGACAGCGGCGCTACCCGCGAGGCAGGGTACTCACGCAATAGCAGGTTCCACCCCCAGTAGCAGAAAAGCGTGGCGCCGTAGACCTGGAAGGCGAGTGACAATGTCGTAACCGCATTCAAATGCGCAGGCAATGCTATAAAGGGAGCCGGGCCATGCCACAGCAAAGTCATCAGAAACAGCGGAATCGGTGGAAACAGGCTGGCCCACACCACGAAGGCGAAAATCTGCTGCACCTTCGATACCTTGATCACGACATTACCAATGCTCCAGGCCACAGCGCTAAAGAGCACTAATGCAAAACCGGTCATGGTGGCCTCACCCGGGCTGTCCAACAGAATGCCAATCAGCCCTGCTGCAGCCAGCACAATGCCGAAAAACTGTGGCATTGACAGGCTTTCACGGAACAACAGCACACCCCAGCCGAGGGTGAAGAATGCGCTGAACTGGATGAGCAGCGAGGCACTGCCGGGCGGCACACCCAATGCGATACCCATGTTGATCAAGGCCCACATCGCTACCCCGAAGATCAATCCATAGGCTGCAACCCAGCGCAAGGCAACGTGCGGACGCTTCACGAAAAACACCCAGGGCAAGGCGGCCAGCGTGAAGCGAATCGCAGTCAACAGCAGGGGGTCCGTATCGGCAAGACCGAGCTTTGTAATGGGGAAGTTCAATCCCCAAACGGCCGTCACCAAGACGGCAAGCAACACGTGTTTTTTCTGCATGGTTGGGGTGTATGTCCCTTAATGGTGTGTTTTGAATGCTCTGCACCCGCGGGAATATGCAAGAAACTGCAATGGCCCGCTTTCAGGCGCAGGCCAAATATCATTAAAATCAGGCCATGCACACAACAACGCTGGATCCCTACCAAAACATACCGCGCGATGCTGTCGTGAGCGCAACCGACTATGCAGACGGTGAGCTGTTCCCGTCGCACAGCCATCAGCGAGGACAATTCGCCTATGCCGCACGCGGTGTCATCACGATATTCACCGATGAAGGCAACTGGGTCGTTCCACCTCTGCGCGGCATTTGGGTGCCGCCCGGGCGACCGCACGCCATGCAAATGCGCGGCCCGGTCACGATGCTCAATACCTACATCCGCAAACAGGCTGCACAGCGCCTGGGGCTGCCGACTCATTGCCAGGTATTCGATGTATCGCCGCTGCTGCGGCAATTGCTGGAGAAGGCCATCGATATACCCGCGCGCTATGACAAAAATGGACGCGATGGCTACCTGATGGGTTTGTTGCTGCACGAAATTGCCGGGATGCCTGCGCTATCGCTCAATGCGCCATTGCCGATTGACCCGCGTCTTGCTCGAGTGTGCCGCGACTTCCTGGCCAACCCTTCATTGGAGATCGGCATCGACGACATGGCGCATCGCACCGCAATGAGCCGCCGCACCTTTACCCGCCACTTTCGACTGCAAGCCGGCATCAGCTATATCGAATGGAGGCAACAAGCCTGTCTCCTTGCCGCTGTTGTTCGACTTGGAAACGGCCAGTCAGTTACGCAAGTCGCAATAGAGTTGGGGTATAGCAGCTCGAGTGCATTCGCAACTGTATTCAAGCGTGTACTGGGTGAAGTGCCCAGTCGCTATGTCGTAGAACAAAAGGTGTCGGCGTCCAGACTCCACCAGTAATACAGCGCATCATCATTACCTTTGCGAGTGCCGATGCCTGGAAGATATTAGCCGACTGCGTACCTGACCTTTTACAATGGAGCATGAAGCTCAGCGCGTGCGAAAATTCATCCACTTACGAATCGCCAGGGGTGTGGAAATGGTGCGTTTACTTGCGGTCTCGGGAAGTCTGCGTCAGGCCTCCTCCAACTCGATTTTGCTGCGTGCGGCTGAGCGCCTATGCCCCGCAGACGTAGTGGTCATGCATTACGCCGGGATTGATGGGTTGCCTCACTTCAACCCGGATCTGCTCGAGAATCCCCCCGAGGCAGTGGCACAGTTATGCTCAATTATCGGGCAGGCGCACGGGCTATTGTTTTCATGCCCCGAGTACGCTCGAGGTATTCCCGGTTCATTCAAAAACATGCTCGACTGGCTCGTGAGCAGTGACGAGTTCCCTGGCAAACCCGTCGCGCTGTTCAACGCATCGCCCAGGGCGAGTCACGCGCAAGCCGCTTGAGCGCCGAGAGCATTGCCACCGCCCCGATGACAGGGCCATTAATTTTTAATGCGCTCGCAGCCTTTAAACGGCAAATCGAGGATCAACACCTTTGACACTCCTGCACAGGGCTCACCCGCTGGCTCTATGAAGCAAAGCAATAGGACAAGCGCATCTGCCTGCTAGCGAGCCTCAGTCCCGCCTGCTCTTGCATGAACCCACCCGGTTATCGTTTCAAGGACGCCTGGGGCGTAGGCATGCCGCCCTTCCATCAGGAATCTCAGCGTGGTTAACCAGGGCCATTGGCTGGTGAGTTGCGTGTTGTAGGGCGTCGCCCTCAGGAGTCCATGGGTTGCAGATCAAGACGGGCAAGGCGCTACGAGAGGTTGTGGCAGTAGAAATTCCCGCAGGAATATGTCCAGGCGCTGATTTGGCGTTCTGAGGTGGGGGTTTTGCAAATCGCAGACAACAAAAAAGGGCCCACCTTTCGGTGAGCCCTTCTAGACCGCCCAGCAGAGCGGATTTTGTTTGGTAGGCGCGATTGGACTCGAACCAACGACCCCCACCATGTCAAGGTGGTGCTCTAACCAACTGAGCTACGTGCCTGCTGTGGGGTCGCATTCTATAGATTTGCGGAGGGGTGTCAACACCTTTTTTGCAGCTAACTCTATGAATAGTCGAATTATTTGTATGAGCTGCAAAAAACCTGTTCGGCAGGTGGCTAGCCGGTGGATTTCAACTCAGGTAGCATCGCCCTACTCGTCAAATATATTAAACAGAGGCTGCAGAATGTCGAACACCCCCTACCCCCAGTCTTACTATGCAGCTTCTGCCAACCCGGCTCCCGAACGCCCCGCCCTGCAGGATGACATTGAGACAGACGTCTGCGTGATCGGCGCCGGCTATACCGGACTGTCGAGCGCGCTGTTTTTGCTGGAGAGCGGGTTCAAGGTCACGGTACTGGAGGCCGCAAAGGTGGGTTTCGGCGCGTCAGGTCGCAATGGCGGGCAGATTGTTAATAGTTATAGCCGCGACATTGATGTCATCGAGCGCACGGTGGGGGCTAAGCAAGCGCAGCTGTTAGGGCAAATGGCATTTGAAGGCAGCAAGATCATCCGCGACCGGGTAGCCAGGTACCAAATACAGTGCGACCTGAAAGACGGCGGTGTGTTTGCAGCCATCACCGCCAAGCAGATGGGTCACCTGCAAGCCCAGAAGAAACTCTGGGAACGCTATGGCAATACGCAACTGGAGCTGCTGGATCAGCGCCGGATTCGTGAAGTGGTTGCCTGCGATCAGTATCTGGGCGGATTACTGGACATGAGTGGCGGTCATATTCACCCCCTCAACCTAGCGCTCGGCGAAGCCGCAGCCGTTGAGTCATTGGGCGGTACGATCTACGAGCAGTCTCCCGCCATCCGCATTGAACGCGGCGCCAACCCGGTGGTGCACACGCCACAAGGCAAGGTCCGCGCCAAATTCATCATCGTCGCAGGCAACGCATATTTAGGTAATTTGGTACCCGAGCTGGCAGCCAAGTCGATGCCATGCGGCACCCAGGTGATCACTACCGAGCCCTTGAGTGAGGAGCTGGCCAAGACCCTTCTGCCACAAGACTATTGCGTCGAAGACTGTAACTACCTGCTCGATTACTATCGACTGACGGGCGACAAGCGCCTGATCTTCGGCGGTGGCGTGGTATATGGCGCCCGCGACCCGGCCAATATCGAGGCGATCATCCGCCCGAAAATGCTGAAAGCCTTCCCGCAACTCAAAGATGTGAAGATTGATTACGCATGGACCGGCAACTTCCTGCTGACACTGTCCCGCCTGCCTCAGGTCGGGCGTATCGGTGACAACATCTATTACTCGCAAGGTTGCAGCGGTCACGGGGTGACCTACACCCATCTGGCCGGCAAGGTGCTGGCCGAAGCCCTGCGCGGCCAGGCCGAACGCTTTGATGCCTTCGCCGATCTGCCCCACTACCCTTTCCCGGGCGGGCAACTGCTGCGCACGCCGCTGACTGCCCTGGGTGCGTGGTATTACAGCCTGCGTGATAAATACGGCTTTTAATTTACCTTTGGCAACCGGGGGAGCTGGCTGGCCGGCAATGCAGACAACGCTGATGGACCCCGTTGAGGTCATCGCGGGCAAGCCCGTCTCCCACAAGATGGATGCTGCCGGTTATTTGCCCGGGTTCTGCAGGGCCTTGATGGCCCTCGCTCCAGCCTGCTCCTGACCCGAGCGGGAGAGGTCGTTGGCCGCTTTCAACCAGCGCGCCTTGTCGACGTTGGCCGGCAGTTGCTCGGGTGACAAAATCAACACCGCCCAGCCCCCCGCATCTTTCCAGGCCGACTCAAACTTGTTGAAGTCCATCAGCCGCCGGCGCTCCATACCCGCACGCAACAACACGGTGCGCTTGGTGCGGTTATACCCCACTAGCATGGCATAGCGTGGTTCGGACCAGACGGTACCGTCGCTGAAACGCAGCATCACCGGATACCCCGCCGCCACCTGGGTCAATAACGCCGCAAGGGATGTGTCCAACGGGTACACCATCAACCCGTACTGCGCCGCCAGTTGCTCCATATTGTCTTGCAGCGATGCTTCGGCACCCGGCAGTTTCAACGGTTTGACCAACAGCCCCGGGGTGATTCTGATGCGTTGCTGGCCAAGCATGCTGGCCAGCACCTGCGGACCGCTCTGATTGGCGTTGCCGCGAAAAAAGGGCACGCCATTGAGCTCGACCCTTTCCGGCAGGTGGCGAAGCTCGGGCGGCTCGACACTGGCGCACCCCACCATTGCCAGCGCAAACACCGACAGCAGCCACAGCCGTACTGATTTCAATCCCGTCACTCCCTGCATATTCCCTCGCTTTGAATGGGCGCCAGACCTTGAGGCCCGACGTGGCCATCGATCATAGGACGCGATTGGGCGAAGGTATAGCCTTAAGCCACAGCCTGGCTGTGCGGATAGAACAAATGAGTTGGTCCAGCACGACCTTTGGTCAATAGACTGCAACACTACCCGCGCTAGACTGTCAGTTGCTTAGTGTGTGTTTGTGCCCATTGTGGGCAAAGGAGGCACTGATGAGCCCTACATGGACCATTTTTCTGCTGATTACCGGCTGGCTGGCCGTTGCCGCCGCGATGCTTTGGGGACTGATGCGCATCAGCCGCCATCACCACCCGCAAGTACAGCCCAAGCCGCAAACCCCGCCTGAAAAACCAGTGGCTGGCGCTGTCAACGCCCACTAATCCCGGCACCAAAAAAGGCCGTCCCCCCCAAACAGGGTGGACGGCCTTTACGTTGCAGCTTGCGATTACTTCAGCAAAGCAGCCTGGCGCTTATCCCGGACCCGGCGCGCCACAATGTTAAGGGTTTCCACCGTGGCGGAGAACGCCATCGCGGCATAGACATAGCCCTTGGGTACATGAGCACCAAAGCCTTCTGCGATCAAGGTCATACCGATCATGATCAGGAACGCCAGGGCCAGCATCACTACGGTCGGGTTTTCATTGATGAACTTGGCCAGCGGCTCCGAAGCCAGCAACATCACCAGCACCGCCACCACGACCGCCACCACCATGATCGGCAAGTGCTCGGTCATGCCCACCGCAGTAATAATGCTGTCGATGGAAAACACCAGGTCCAGCATCAAGATTTGCCCGATAGCAGCTGCAAAGCCCAGCGCCACTCTGGACGACACGCCCGCGGTTTTATCCTCGACCTCAGGGCTCATGCTGTGGTGGATTTCACTGGTCGCCTTCCACACCAGGAACAGGCCACCGGCAATCAGAATCATGTCTTTCCACGAGAAGGCCTGGCCCAGCACTTCAAACACGGGCGTGGTCAGTTGCACGATATAAGCGATAGTGCCGAGCAGGCCCAAACGCAGAATCAATGCCATGCCGATCCCGATACGGCGCGCCTTGGTGCGATAAGCCTCAGGCAATTTGTTGGTCAAAATCGAGATAAAGATCAGGTTATCGATGCCCAGCACGATTTCCATCACGATCAACGTGGCCAGCGCGACCCAAGCTGCGGGGCTGGCAGCCAGTTGTAAAAGATATTCCATAAGTGTGTTCTGACTCTGGTTTAGAACGGGTTAAATCGCTTGGGACGACTCTTTGTGTTGTTGCTCGGGCTGATCTTTTTCAACCTGACCGCCGGTGGCTTCGCTCAGCGCCTGTTCCGCCGCCTTGTGGGTGTCATCAATCGCCTGCTTGGCTGTTTCAGCGGTTTTACTCAGCATTTGCTGCGCCGCTTTTTCGGCCTGATCACAACCGCCCAGCAGCAACAGGCCAGCGGCTACCAGTGCCAGCGCACCTGCTTTCTTAATGTTCATCTCGCTTTCCTCTCGATAACGGCGGCCATGTGTGTGGCTCGCGAATAACGCGGGATTCTAGAGAGATATACACTTCAGTAAAATTCGTATTTTAAAGCGCTATACTTCGGTTTTTACGAAGTATTGGACTCATGCTCAACTATCGCCAACTGCATTACTTCTGGGTCGTCGCCAAAACCGGCAGCATTGTGCGCGCCTGCGAGCAACTGAACCTCACCCCACAAACCATCAGCGGGCAAATCAGCCTGCTGGAAGATACCTACGGCTTGCCGCTATTTCGCCGGGTCGGCCGTCAGCTGGAACTGACAGAGACCGGGCGCCAGGTCCTGCCCTATGCCGAGCAAATTTTCCAGCTCGGCAACGAACTGGAAAGCATGCTGCGCATGGCTCCCAAAGAGCAGCAGATCCTGTTCAGGGTGGGTGTGGCGGATGTGGTGCCCAAATCGATTGTTTATCGCCTGATCGCTCCCACCATGGAGCTGGACCAGCCGATTCGTATTACTTGCCGTGAAGACAAGCTCGACCGGCTACTGGCGGATCTGGCCATTCAACGCCTGGACCTGGTGATTTCCGACAGCCCAATGCCCTCCCACCTCGACATCAAAGGCCTGAGCCAAAAACTGGGGGAATGCGGCATCAGTTTTTTTGCCACCTCAACCCTGGCCAGGGACTACGCCGAAAACTTCCCGCACTGCCTGCACGGCGCCCCGCTGCTGATCCCCGGCCCTGAAACCGTGATCCGCAGTCGTTTGCTGCGCTGGCTGGCAGAACAGAAAATCCAGCCGCGAATCGTCGGTGAGTTTGATGACAGCGCTTTGATGCAAGCGTTTGGCCAGTCCGGCATCGGCGTATTTATCGCCCCCAGCGTGATCGCCCAGGAAGTCATGCGTCAGTTCGACGTTGAGCTGATCGGCCAGACCGAGGCGGTCACCGAATCGTTTTACGCCATCACCGTTGAACGCAAGAGCCAACACCCCGGCATTGTTGCAATTACCGAGGGTGCCCGACGCGAGTTGTTCACCCCTGCCAACGACTAAGCGCTGGCCGCGGCACGCGGTTTTGCCGTCATCAACATCAGCGCCAGCAAAATCGAGAGCAGGATAAAACCGGCAGCAGCAAAGCCCAGGCTGCCCAGGCCGTAGGTGTCGATTACCTGGCCGCCGACCATCGCGCCCAGACCGATCCCCAGGTTGCCCCCGGCAATATTCAATGACGCGGCAAAAGCCGGAGCATGGGGCGCCGCTTTCATCAGCCGGACATGACTGACCAGAAACAGCGCCGACTGGCTAATCCCCCAAATGGCCATTGCTGCCGCCAGCGCCAGCGAGGAATGAATACTCGGTATCAACGCCACCATGGCGCCGATCATAAAGGCGCTGAACACAATCGACGCGATCAGCGGATGGCGATCCACCATGCGCCCGCCCAGTGAGTTACCGATCAGGCCGACTGCGCCAAAGCCCATCAGGCACCAGCCAACCAGGGTGCCATCAAAGCCCGCCAGTCGTTCCAGGATGTCGGCCAGATAGGTGTAGGCCGTGAACATGCCGCTGAATACCAGCACTGACAGCACGATATGGCCAATCATCAGCGGGCTGCGCAACAGGCTCAATTGCGAGCGCAGGGTAACGCTGGCCCTGGCCACGTGCGTCGCCGGCAAATAAACCCACAGCAACAAGGCCTTGGCCAGTGCAACCACCGCTAGAATGGCGAATGCACTGCGCCAGCCCCAGGCATCGGAGATCAAGGTTCCGACCGGAATCCCGAATACAGTCGCACAGACAATCCCGAAACCGATTTTGGCAATCGCCCGCCCGGCGTACTCCGGCCCTACGATGTCTACCGCCGTTTCGCTGGCCAAGGCCCAAAACACCGGCAAGCCCAATGCCGGCAACAAACGGGCAAAGCCCATCACCCAAATATTGGGCGCCAGCGCCGCGAGGGTATTGGCGAAGGCAAACATCAACAAGATCGTAATAAACAGAGGCTTGCGTTTGAAACGCGCAAAGTATGCAGTCAAAAACGGCCCCAGGGCCGCCACTGTAAAAGCGAACAATGTCACCAGCAAACCGGCCTGGGGCACGCTGACCTCTAGATCACGGGCAATCGAGGGCAGCAGGCCGACAATGATGAACTCGGTGGTAAGCACGGTAAAGCCGGCCGCAGACAGCAGCAGGATGGGCAACAACATGAAATGACTCCAGAAACAGCAACGCCAGCGATAACCGAAACAGGTCCGCTGATTTGAACAAGGATGAGGATGGGCGATAGTAGCAGAACGACCGCCCCCGGGGGCACGCCACCCCAGAGAAGATCCCCCCACGGGTGTGGCAGATTGCCCCTGAACCGCGAAGCGCCCCCGGCACTATGCTAAAGTCCGCCCCCGCCATGAATCTGGCCGGACAGACCCACTTGGCACGCTTGACTCACCTAGGCTGCCGACTCTGCTTTACTCAACACGTTTTAACCCGCCGACCGTCATCGATCTGCCTGCCCGCTCGTTGCAGATCGTCCCGCTGTTGCTCAGTGCACGGTCCAAAACAACTAGAGAAACCCTTATGACTGACGCTCCACCTTCCCTGCTGCAAAAGCTCAAACGCACCAGCCTGGTCACACAGATTGTGATTGGCCTGATTGCCGGTATTTTGCTGGCCTGGCTTGCGCCTGCTGCTGCACTTTCGGTGGCCTTTATCGGCAAGGTGTTCGTCAGCGCCTTGAAAGCCGTGGCCCCGATCCTGGTGTTTGTTCTGGTCATGGCTTCCATTGCCAACCACAAGCACGGGCAAGAAACCCATATCCGCCCGATCCTGGTGCTCTACCTGTTCGGCACCTTTGCCGCCGCCGTCGTGGCCGTCATTGCCAGCATGATGTTCCCCTCGAACCTGGTGCTGGTAACGGAAAATATCGCCATTGCAGCCCCGGGCGGGATCAGCGAAGTCATGCAAAGCCTGCTGTTGAGCGTGGTCGACAACCCCGTCAGCGCACTGATGAACGCCAATTTTATCGGCATTCTGGCGTGGGCCATCGGCATGGGCGTTGCCATTCGCCATGCCGGCGATACTACCCGCACCGTGCTCAGCGACCTGTCCAATGGCGTCACCCTGATCGTGCGCGTAGTCATCCGCTTTGCGCCGTTGGGGATTTTCGGCCTGGTGGCTTCGACTCTCGCCACCTCAGGTTTCGGTGCCCTGCTGGGCTACCTGCACCTGCTCGCCGTACTGATTGGCAGCATGCTGTTTGTGGCACTGGTCATGAACCCGTTGATCGTGTTCTGGAAACTGCGCCGCAATCCGTACCCGCTGGTGTTTCTGTGCTTGCGTGAAAGCGGGATAACCGCGTTTTTCACCCGCAGCTCGGCGGCCAACATCCCCGTGAACATGGCACTGAGCGAGCGCCTGGGGCTCCATGAAGACACCTACTCGGTGTCGATCCCGCTGGGCGCGACCATCAATATGGCGGGCGCCGCAATCACCATTACGGTATTGAGCCTGGCCGCCGTGCATACCCTGGGCATTGAAGTCGACATTCCGACCGCGATTTTGCTGAGTGTAGTGGCAGCCATTTGTGCCTGTGGGGCATCGGGGGTAGCGGGAGGTTCGCTGTTGCTGATCCCGCTGGCGTGCAGCCTGTTCGGCATCCCGAGCGAGATTGCGATGCAAGTGGTGGCCGTGGGCTTCATTATCGGCATCCTGCAGGACTCCGCCGAAACCGCGCTGAACTCGTCCACCGACGTACTGTTTACTGCTGCGGCCTGCATGGCCAAGGAAGAACCGGCGTCTTGACGGCGCCGGTGTTGTAAGCGCTGGCGAGGTATCGCGGTTCGGGGGTTGCCCGATCGCAGCCTCTTCAGCGACTACTGTATTGCGATCAGAACGCGCCCATGTAGTCGCGCTTGCCCACTTCAACGCCATTGTGACGCAGGATCGCGTAAGCAGTGGTCACGTGGAAGAAGAACTGAGGCAGGCCGTAGGTCAGCAGGTAAGCCTGGCCGGTGAAGCGTTTTTCTTTCGGGGTGCCCTGACGGGTGATGATTTCGATGCCTTCCTTGCCGTCGATTTGCTCAGGCTTGATGCCGTCGACAAACGCCAGCACTTTGCTGATCAGCGCTTGCAGGTCAGCAAAGGTCACTTCGCTGTCGTCGTACTTCGGCAGTTCGATTTCAGCCAGACGGCCCGAAACACCCTTGGCAAAATCAACCGCGATTTGCACCTGGCGTACCAGCGGGAACATGTCCGGCGCCAGACGCGCTTGCAGGAAAACACTTGGATCGATGTTCTTGGCCGTCGCATGAGCCTCGGCCTTGGCCAGAACACCGCTCAGGGCGTTGAGCATTTGTTTGAACACGGGAACGGAAGCGGCGTACAGAGAGATAGTCATGAAAGTCTCGACAGTCTGTGGGCGGGAATTGGATGTGCGGCGATTATAGACACGCCAGTAGTCTTCGGGTGTATCAAGATCAACCCTCACCCATTGACTGGCGGTTTCTACGGCCATGACGCGCTCGCGATACCGGCGCAAAAGCGGGCGCGCACCTTCGTCACCGGCACAGGCTCTAAGCCCGGGCAAACACTCGGGTGTCCACAGCACCGGGTTGCCGCGCTTGCCCTTGTAACTGGCCTGAAACCCCACGACACCGGGGTTCGCCTGCATGGCATCAATCAACTGATCAATGACCCCGGACGTGACGCCGGGCATGTCCCCCAGACAAATAATCACCGCCTGCCGGTCACTGAGGGCTCTGGCGCCGACACGCACCGACGAGCCGATGCCTTCCATAAAATCCTGGTTAAGCACATATTCGACCGCCAGCCCGGACAGGGCCCGGCGAACATCAGCGGCCTCATGCCCGATGACCACCAGCACTTTGGCGCAGCGCGAGGCGAGCGCGGCCTGTACCACATGCCTGACCATCGGCTGCTCGGCCAACGGCAGCAGCAACTTGTTGTCGGGCCCCATGCGCCGGCTCAGCCCCGCAGCAAGTACCACCGCCACGACCTCAGTCTGTTCCATATCGACGGGCATCTCTTGCCTCCGGTGTGCGCGCTGACAGCGCCAAATGCTGCGGTGATTTCACCGACGATGGCAAGAGCGACACTTTGCGGGGTATCGCCGCCCAGATCCAGCCCCGCGGCATAGCGCAGTTCACCGCGTGATGCAGCGGCCCCGCCATCGCTTTGCTCAAGCAGCCGCTCCGTGCGCTCTGTGGGGCCCAGTTGCCCGACATAAGCCGGGGCAGGAAGAACCGGGTGCATGCGCCATTGAGCTGTCAGACGCCAAAGTCGATATGCTGGTGTCCGCCCGCCTTTGCGCACTCATATCATCGAGCAGGGCCGGCCCAGTCTTCTGACACTGCCTGTGGAAACCGCTTTTGGAGCCTGGCAAAGCACTGATCGCGGCTACACAAAAACAAACACTCGTCACCGCCAGGAGACACCCATGCCCTCTGCAAATGCTGGAACAAGCCTTGCGACTCCTGTCGCAGAGCGCATCAAGGCGCTCTATCACAAGATCACCTGGAAGCTGATCCCCTTCCTTTGCTTCTGTTATCTGGCGTCCTATCTGGACCGCATCAACATTGGGTTCGCCAAGCTGCAAATGCTCCAGGACCTGCACTTCAGCGAGACTGCATTTGGCCTGGGGGCGGGCCTGTTTTTCGTCGGTTATATCCTGTTCGAGGTGCCGAGCAACCTGGTCTTGGAGAAAGTCGGGGCCAAGGTCTGGATTGCCCGGATCATGATCACCTGGGGCCTGCTGTCGGCCTGCACCATGCTGGTCACTACCCCGACCCAGTTCTACTTTGTACGCTTGCTGCTGGGCGCCGCCGAAGCCGGCTTTCTGCCGGGAGTCTTGTACTACCTGACCACCTGGTTTCCGACCTACCGGCGCGGGCGCATCATTGCCCTGTTCATGATCGGCATGCCGCTTTCCAGTGTTATCGGCGGTCCGCTGTCGGGCTGGATCATGGGCGCGTTCGACAACGCCGCCGGCCTGCGCGGCTGGCAATGGCTGTTTATCGTTGAGGCGGTACCCAGCGTCCTGCTTGGCATCCTGACGTTCTGGGTACTGCCTGATAACCCTCACAAAGCCAAATGGCTGACCCCTGAAGAAAAAGTCTTGCTCGAAGGTGAGCTGCGCCTGGATGAGGTCGAGGGTAAACACAGCAAGCACAGCTTTCGTGACGGTTTCTTCAACCTCAAGGTCTGGATGCTCGGCGGGATCGACTTTTCCATCCTGCTCAGTGCCTATGCCATGGCGTTCTGGATGCCGACTTTCATTCGTAACGCCGGGGTAGCCGACAACTTCCATATCGGCGTGCTGACCGCCCTGCCCAGTGCCGCCGCGCTGGTTGGGATGCTGCTGATTGGCGCAAGTTCGGACCGTCGCCGCGAACGGCGCTGGCATATCATCGTGCCTTTTCTGATGGGTGCAGCAGCCATGGCCGTCACCACTTTTTTTAGCCACAACGTGTTTGCCACGGTTTTGCTGTTTGCCATTGCTTCGGCCACCATCATCGGGGCCGTGCCGGTATTTTTCAGTTTACCGGCGACCTTTCTCAAGGGCCGGGCGGCCGCGACCGGGTTCGCCCTGGCCTGTTCGCTGGCCAATATCGCCGGGCTGGTGAGCAATTCGTTGATGGGCATTGCCGTCGACGTCACCGGCAGCGGTGCCGGAGCGCTGTGGTTCTTTGCCGGCTGCCTGCTGATGAGCAGCCTGCTGGTGATTGCACTGCCGGCCAAACTGGTCAACCGCTAGCCGGTCACCCCCGCAGGTACCGCCCAAGGCGGCGCCAGCGGGCCAATCAAGACAGTCGCTCTAAGGCGCAAAAAACTCCACAATGGCCGCTGGCTAAAAATGGAGAACAGAAATGGAAGCCCCAGCGAGTCAGTCCCCAGAAAACCCGCAGATCGAATCTGATACCGGGCCTCGTCTCAACAGCATCGAGATCCGCATTCTCGGCTCCCTGATCGAGAAACAGGCAACCCATCCTGAAACCTATCCATTGACCCTTAATGCGCTGGTGCTGGCCTGCAATCAGAAAACCAGTCGCGAGCCGGTCATGAACCTGACCCAGGGTCAGGTTGGCCAAAGCCTGCGCGCACTGGAAGGTCGCGGCTTTACCCGCCTGGTGATGGGCAGCCGTGCCGATCGCTGGGAACACAAGGTCGACAAGGAACTGGAACTGGTTCCGGCCCAGGTGATTCTGCTGGGGTTACTGTTTTTGCGCGGCCCGCAGACCCTCAATGAGCTGCTGACCCGCAGCGGGCGCATGCACGATTTTGAAGACACCGAGCAAGTGCAGCACCAGCTGGAGCGTCTGATCGCCCGTGATCTGGCGCTGCTGGTGCCGCGCCAGTCCGGCCAGCGCGAAGACCGCTACATGCATTCACTGGGCGACCCGGCCGATATCGAAACAATCATCTCGGCCCGTCAGCAATCGGCCGAACGCAGCAGCGGCTCCGGCGTATCACTGGAGCGCTTTGAAGCCCTCGAGGCGAGAATAGCGGCGCTCGAAGCTCGTCTGGCGGAGCTGGAATAACCAGGTAATTCGGGCGAGGTGACTCGCCCGACTTCTCACTCAGCTGCGCGCAAAGGCTACGGCGGCCTTGAATTGCTCAGGTGTCGGCCGCACGCCGGTGTACAGCACAAACTGCTCCAGCGCCTGAATCGCAATGACTTCAAGGCCGGTGATGACGCGCTTGCCCTGAGCGCGACCGCTTACGATCAATGGCGTTTCAGCCGGAATGGCCACCACATCGAAGACGATTTCTGCCTGCGCAATCGCATCCTCTTCAAATGCCAGATCATTCGCCTCGGCGCCACCGGTCATGCCCACGGGCGTGGTGTTGATCAACATTTGCGGCCTGCTCGCCCCCAGCTCCGGCTGCCAGGCATAACCCAGGTTTTTGGCCAGCCCCGCGCCCGTGGCTTCATTGCGGGCCACGATCAGGCCATTGCGATAACCGCCATCACGCAAGGCCGAGGCCACCGCTTTGGCCATACCGCCGCTACCGCGCAGGGCGAACGTGGTTTCCTGCGCCACCTTATGGTTGCGCAGCAACTGCGCGATGGCGATGTAGTCGGTGTTGTAAGCCTTCAGGTGGCCATCGGTGTTGACGATGGTATTGATCGAGGCAATGGCTTGCGCCGAAGCATCCAGCTCATCGACCAGCGCAATGCAGGCCTCCTTGAAGGGCATGGACACGCCACAACCGCGAATGCCCAGGGCCCGGATACCGGTCACCGCCCCTGCAAGATCCTTGCTGCTGAATGCCTTGTAGTAAAAGTTCAGGCCCAGCTGTTCGTACAGATGATTATGAAAACGCAGTCCGAAGTTCCCCGGTCGGCCCGACAGCGATATGCACAGTCGGGTGTCTTTATCCGGATTCATTTGCATGCTCATCTCCTTGCAGATTGCTTTCAGATCAACGGCGCAAGCCGCGTGGGTAATTTTGTTGGATCATATTGCTGCTGCCCGGGCTGAAACGTCTCAGCGCCGGGCAAACCTTACACAAAATTTACCGAAGCGCTCCGCAGTTTTTTCAAAAAAGGCTGTCTTAGTGTTATCCCCGCAGTATTGATGTGGCCCGTTGGCCAAAAGTCGGGACTGAAACCAGAGGAATCGTCATGATGCGTACCATCCCCAAAGTTGCTTTGCTGATCGGCGCTTTGGCCGTCGCAGGCCAAGCCAGCGCCCATGGCGGTTGGGATGCCGGTTCAGCCGTTGTCGGTGCAGTGGTCGGTGCGACTGTCGTAGGCTCGGTCATGGCTGCCCAGCAATCGCGCCCTGTGTATGTACAACAACCGGTCTACGCTCAGCCGCAGCCGGTGTATGTCCAGGCCCCGCCGGTCTATTACCAGCCACAGCCGGTCTACGTCCCGGCGCCACAACCGGTCTACTACCAGGGCTACTATGGTCGCCCGCATCCGGTGTATTACGGCCCGCCCCGCGGCTACTACGGCCCGCCGCGCTGGTAAGCAGCGCATTCACCGGCAGGCTTGTAGAGCTGCCGGCAGGTCTGGTTAGATGTCATGAGTGTCGCGGGTGAGACACCCTCAAGCTGCGAACTGCAGCACGATGGAGCCCAGCCCGCTGCACCCTGGCAGCAACCAAGAACAGTTTATAAAAACAAGGACGACCTGAATGCCAACACAAAACCCGCACCGCACCGCAGGCCTGTGCACCTCTAGCAAGGTCTATAACACGCTGACCGAGCTCAAGCAGCTCGAAGGCCACCGCACCGCGAAGCTCATGTCGCTGCTGGCCCAGCACCTTGTAAGCGAAGGGCTCATGAGCGACCAGCAAGTCATGCAGATGCTTGACCAAGTGGTTGATTGACCCCTGACCTCACTGGCATCAATGGCGACTATCAAGCGCAATGATTATTTGCGTGCCAGCATAGACCTTAAGCTAGCGACATTGTTTGCGCAGAGGTCTTTATGTCCAGAATTCAAGTCATGTCTGTTATTGGTAGCGCAGTGCCTGCCCCGCTTCGGGCCGACGGCTTCTTAGCCTGCTGGTACGTGGTCAATGACGGCGTTGCCGTCAGCGGCCCCTTCACCTCGCGAGCGGCAGCCCAGATCAAAGCCACCAACGAAACAGATAAAACAGCCCCACACTTGACGCGACACTGATCAAAACGTTGCGGCTCCAGATCATCAGCCCTATCGCACACAGGCCGGCCAGCAGGTAGGGATTATCCGCACTCAAATCGAGGCGGTGATCTTTGACAAAAATGATCGGCCCACAAATGGCGGTCAGCATCCCCGGCACCGCAAACCCCAAAAACTCCTTTACCCTTCGATTCAGGCGAATCGGCAAGCGCGGCTCCAGAAACAGGTAACGGTTGAAAAACAGGATCAGCGTCATCCCCCCGATAATCAGCCAAATCATGCGAAGTACTCCCCCAGCCGCTTGCACAGATAACCTGCAGTCATGCCCGCCAGTCCCGCCAATACAATCGCCGACTCCCACTGCCAGTGGCTGAACAGCATCACGCTCAGCAGTGAGACCGCCACGCAAACAACCGTAGGCACATTGCGCACTACCGGTGTGATCAGCGCGATAAAAGTAGCCGCAATCGAGAATTCAAGCCCTAGCTTATCCAGCCCGGGAATGCTTTTGCCCAGGACTATTCCCAGCAGGGTAAACAGGTTCCAGCCCAGGTACATGCACAGCCCGACACCTAATGCATACCAGCGGCTGAACGTCTTTTGATCATAAGGACTGACCAGCGCAAAGAACTCGTCAGTCAACAGAAAGCCGAGCCCCAACCGCCACCTGACCGGCAGAGGCGAGACCATCGGGCGCAAGTGCATCGCGTACAACACATGTTGTGAGGTCAGGAGCAAGGTCGTCAGCAGGATTGAAAGTACGCTGGCGCCCCCCTTGATCATGCCAATGGCTACCAACTGGGCTGCGCCGGCGAAAACAAACACCGACAGGCCCTGACTTTGCAGCGGGGTCAGTTGAGCATCAATTGCCGTTGAACCCGCCAGCAACCCCCAGGGCGCGCACGCCAGTGTCAATGGAAGACAAGCAATCGCACCGCGTGTAAATGCGATGCGCGGAAGGGTCGTAGACATCAAAAATGATCCTGGCAGTGGGCAGCGTCAAAGGGTCGCAGCATGGGCTTTGAATGTATTGAACAATCTTGCTCTTTCGCCGGTCGCAACCTGTAGACATCTGTACGGCGCGGTCCGCCGGGTTTGACGAAAGACTGATCCTGGTCTTAAGTCAGCCGGCATAAGCAAGAGCCAGGCGGCATAGACAGCGCCCCTCGACATGCGTCAGAACCTATTCACAGCCACCACGAGGAACCATCATGAAAGACCTGAAATCCGCCAAGGAAAGCAGAAAGGCCGATCTACGGACACCTTCGGCGCTGAGCGAAGAAGCCTGCATCAACATTGCGGCAGAAGTGAATGCCCTGCTGGCTGACACCTTTGCCATTTACATGAAGACCAAAAACTTCCATTGGCACATGTCAGGCCCGCACTTCCGTGATTTCCACCTGCTGCTGGACGAGCAATCCGATCAGATTTTTGCCACCACCGACGCCATTGCCGAACGCGTACGCAAGCTGGGGCGCACCACTATTCGTTCGGTAGGCCACATCAAAAAACTCCAGCGCCTGCTGGATAACGACGCCGACTTCGTAACCCCGAGCGACATGCTGGCCGAGTTGCGCGAAGACAACATCCAGCTGGCTGCCTACATGCGTGAAACCCACGATATGTGCTCGGAACTCGGGGATGTGGCGACCACCAGCCTGCTGGAAAACTGGATCGACGAAGCCGAGCGCCGCGTGTGGTTCCTGTTTGAATCGTCGCGCACCAAGTAAGCCTGCAGCCGCCCCATACGATGAAATTTGTTTCACATTCTTTGCTGGCAGCGAGCTGTATATTCGCCCTGCTCATTCAATGAACCCTTCGCCCGCACCCTCCCCCGCGGGCTTTTTTTTGCCGGTCAAACGCCTTGCTTGAACAGCAGCGCTTTCAAACCGCATTCAGCATCGGCATCAGGAAATTCGGGCGGGTTGTCCAGTCGCTGCACGAAACGCAAACCCGGTGCATCAAGGGTTACGCCGTCAATCAGGAAATCAGAGCCAAATGCCGGATCGTTCATGCACGCCAGCACCATGGCGTTTTCACTGAGCAACTCGGGCAGGCGCCGAACCACACGCTGGTAATCCTTGGTCAGCAAAAAACTGCCTTTCTGAAAGGAAGGCGGATCGATGATCACCAGATCATACGGCCCCATGCTTTTTACCTTGCCCCAGGACTTGAACAGCTCGTGCCCAAGGAAGCTGACCTTGCTCATGTCGTGTTGATTGAGGCGGTGATTGTCTCGGCCACGACTCAATGCCGCACGGGACATATCGAGGTTGACCACATGCTGTGCGCCGCCTTCGATGGCGGCGACCGAGAAGCCGCAGGTGTAGGCAAACAGATTCAGGACCCGCTTGCCCTGCGCGTTGGCCCGCACCCAGTCGCGGCCGTAGCGCATATCCAGGAACAGGCCGTTGTTCTGCTTGCGGCCCAGATCAACGCGGTAGCGCAGGCCACCTTCGGTCAGCGTCCACTCGTCAATCGCCTCACCTGCCAGCCACTCAGTGTCGCTGTTGAGCGTGTAGCGGTGCTGCAGAACCAGCGTGTGCGCCCCGCTGGCTTGCCACACCGGCGATTGCGAGAGGCTCAGCAGCAGTTGCTTCAAAGCTTCAAGCTGCGCCAGCTCAGGCTCTTTGAACAACGAAACCAGCACTACACCCTGCAGCCAGTCGACCGTCAACTGCTCAAGCCCCGGCCAGCACCGCCCGCGCCCATGGAACAAGCGCCGGGTTTCCGCGGGCGCAGCCTCCAGGGCAGTCAATAAGTGCAGGTGCAGGGTGCTTAACGCTTCAGGAGTCATCGGGCCGGCCGGTCAATTTCAAGGGCCGGCATTTTACACAATTGCCGGCCTCTTAAGTGCCTCAAGCGTGCCAAGGGCCGCCCGGACCCATTCACGTTCAGCCAGCGCACAGCTTGGGGCTGCTACCCTCGCCCGCGACAACCGACGCGATCGGCAGCCAACAGCGCGGGGCAAAGTCCGCGAATAACGATTTACCTGAAATACATGCGCCAAGCCCCTGCGAAATCAGGCATTTCAACGATTATTGATCCATACTCACGAAATGTAACGATACGTGTATAACAGCGTTACAGATCAGCACTCCCCAACCATCCTTGAGTCATTCTGCGTGAAAATTCATCTTTCGATTCTGAGCCTATTTTTAGTTCTTACAGGCACCGCCGCCCCTTCGATCGCCGCAGCGACCGAGGGCACTTCGGCTCCACGGGATACTTCACAACTGCACATCGCGTCAGGCAGCGCGATGCTGGTCGATTTGCAGACCAACAAGGTCATTTATTCCAGCAACCCCGATGTCATCGTCCCCATCGCGTCGGTCAGCAAGCTGATGACGGCCATGGTCGTACTCGATGCCAAGCAGTCGATGGATGAGTACATCTCGGTCAATATCAGCGACACCCCGGAAATGAAGGGCGTGTTCTCCCGGGTCAAGCTCGGTAGCGAGCTGTCGCGTCATGAAATGATGCTGATCACCCTGATGTCTTCGGAAAACCGTGCCGCCGCCAGCCTGGCGCACCACTATCCGGGCGGTTATGTGGCGTTTATCGCAGCGATGAATGCCAAGGCCAAAAGCCTGGGCATGATGAGCACCCATTACGTCGAGCCGACCGGCCTGTCGGTTCGTAACGTATCCACTGCACGCGACTTGAGCAAGTTGCTGGCCGCGGCACGGCACTACCCGATGCTGACTCAGTTGAGCACCACCAAAGAAAAGACCGTGGCGTTCCGCAAACCCAACTACACCCTGGGTTTTCACAACACCGATCACCTGGTCAATAAAGACAAATGGAATATCAAGCTGACCAAAACCGGCTTCACCAATCAGGCCGGACACTGTCTGGTACTGGTCACGGAAATGGGTAATCGCCCGGTTTCGCTGGTGATTCTGGACGCCTTCGGCAAATACACTCACTTTGCCGATGCCGGCCGTATTCGCAACTGGGTAGAAACCGGTAAAAGCGGCAGCGTTCCTGATGTGGCCCTGCGTTACAAAGCCGAGAAAAACCTCAAGCACTACCAGGGCAACGCGAATCAGGCCGCAAAGTAATCCGTGACAACCAGGCCCGCAACCCCGGGCCTGGCTCCGGCTTTATTCAATGCTTACTGACGCAAGTACAGGGCCCGATTGGCATCGAGCCGCAAACTTGCGATACCGCCGCATTGTTCAGACCTGTATTGATCCCGCTCGCCCGGTAAAAAAGCAGGCACCTGCCCCGGGGAGAGAGTCGGAACAAGTGCCTGCGTACTGCTCTTCAAGGCTGCCTGCCTGGCACGCCATGTGCGTCTATCCAAAACAAAGAACCCCGCCTTAAAGACGGGGTTCTTTGCTGGCGCATGCTCGGATCAGTTGTTCAGAGCTGCCTGCTGATCCCCATTGATAGGGATGCGTTTGGCTTTCGCCTCTTCGGGCACGACCCGCTGCAGGTCGATGCTGAGCAAACCGTTGTTCAAGTTTGCGCCCTTGATCTCGATATGGTCATCGAGACGGAAGGACAACTTGAATGCCCTTTGTGCGATGCCCTGATGCAAGAAGGTAACGCCCTCTTCGCTGGTGCTTTCACGTTTGCTGCCGCTCACGGTCAGCACGCCTTTCTCCACTTGCAGGTCCAGATCATCTTGCTGGAACCCCGCCGTTGCCACCACGATGCGATAGCTGTCTTCACCACGTTTTTCAACGTTGTAAGGTGGGTACCCGCCACTGGAATCATTGCGTAATGCGGTTTCAAACAAATCACTAAAACGGTCAAAGCCGACAGAATTACGGAACAGTGGCGCCATGGAAAGTGCAGTGCTCATAATTTCATCCTCCTGATTTCAGCGAGATTTTTTACGCGACCCGGTTTCGGCATCGCGTACCCCATAGATAGGGACCGTCAAACGCATTTCAAGAGTTTTTTTTGAATTTTTTTTGCCCGTTTCAGGCGGCGTCCGAAGGCGGGTTATTGACCAGATGCCTGACCTTTTCACAATCGGTTTCGCGGCGCATGGCATTGAACAGCACCATGGCTTCAGGGTAGTTGCGGGTCAGCATGGCCAGCCATTGCTTGAGCCGTCCCGGGGCCGAACGCGGGGTCAGTTGAGCTTCGGCCTGGGCCCAAAAGTCGCGGATCATGGGCTGCAGGTCGGCCCAGGTCATTTCGACCACTTCTTCACCGGCTTTTGCAGCGGCAATCTGCCGGGCTAGGTCAGGACGCGACACCAGCCCGCGACCGAGCATGATGTCTTCAGCCCCACTGATTTCGCGGCAACGGCGCCAGTCTTCAACCGACCAGATATCGCCATTGGCAAACACCGGCACCTTGACCGCGTCTTGCACCTGGGCGATGTATTCCCAGTGCGCAGGCGGCTTGTAGCCGTCCATCTTGGTCCGGGCATGCACCACGATCTGGCTGGCGCCCCCTTCGGCAAGGGCAATCGCACACTCATTGGCACTGTCGGGCGTGTCAAAACCCAGCCGCATCTTGGCCGTAACCGGGATATGCGCCGGCACGGTGCGCCGCACCTGCAACAAGATCGCATGCAGCAATTCGGGCTCTTTGAGCAACACAGCCCCGCCCCGGGACTTGTTCACGGTTTTGGCCGGGCAACCAAAATTGAGGTCAATCACCCCTGAGCCCAGCTCACAGGCCAATGCCGCGTTATCCGCCAGGCAGGCCGGATCAGAGCCCAGCAACTGCACGCGCAACGGCACACCGGCACGGGTTTTGGCGCCATGCTGGAGTTCAGGGGCGAACTTGTGGAAGTACGCCTCTGGCAATACACGTTCGGTGACCCGAATAAATTCGGTCACGCACCAATCAATACCGCCGGTGCGGGTCAGAACATCACGCAGGATGTTGTCGACCAACCCCTCCATCGGCGCCAAAGCAATTTGCATGGGTGACTCTCATAAAAAACGTGCGGCAGTTTACGGGGTTCCGGGGCCAACCGGTATCAGGCAGGCACCCTGGTCAGGCCGTTACGACAGCCGGGCCATAACCTTCCAGGAACTCGGGCGGCAGGCGCTTGGCCTTGCCAGTAGACAATTCGATGCAGACAAAGGTGGTTTGCGCACGCAGCAACGTCACGCCATCACAGGGGCGTACCAGCTGAAAGTGCCGGGTCATGCGCAGGCGCTTGTCACAATCAACAATCCAGGTCGCCAGTTGCAGCTCATCACCTTCATAGGCACTGGCCAGATAATCGATTTCATGGCGAGCCACAGCCATGGCCCGATCGAGGCGGCGATAGGCCGTCAGGTCCAGCCCGAGGCGCTGCGAATGCCGCCAGGCACAACGCTCAAGCCACACCACATAAGCCGCGTTATTGGCATGACCAAACCCGTCAATGTCTTCGGCCTGCACCTGCAGATCAATGATGAATGGCGTTGCCAAATCCCAACTCATGCCTTGCCTCCCCGAACTCGAATGAAGGCCGCAGTGTAACGCACCCGGTCTGTGCAAAGGCGCGGGTGGATACAGGCAAAGGGAAAAGATCGGAGGTTTGCCAAATCGCAGGCAAACAAAAGGGCCATTCAATAACCGAATGACCCTTATAAATCCCGCAGAGCGGGTAATCGTGGCGTCCCCTAGGGGACTCGAACCCCTGTTACCGCCGTGAAAGGGCGGTGTCCTAGGCCACTAGACGAAGGGGACACAAACCCTTCTAACAGTGATCACTGCTGAGCAATGATCGATTCAAGGACCGTGTGGCCAGACCTTGAACTGTAAATTGGTGGAGCTAAACGGGATCGAACCGTTGACCTCCTGCATGCCATGCAGGCGCTCTCCCAGCTGAGCTATAGCCCCGATTTATCGCCTGGCGGCGGAGCAACACTTGCGTGATGCTTCTGTAAAACTGGCGTCCCCTAGGGGACTCGAACCCCTGTTACCGCCGTGAAAGGGCGGTGTCCTAGGCCACTAGACGAAGGGGACACAAACCTTCTAACACTGACCAGCGCTGAGTGCTGATCGATTCAATGCCGGTGTGGCCAGGCATTGAACTGTAAATTTGGTGGAGCTAAACGGGATCGAACCGTTGACCTCCTGCATGCCATGCAGGCGCTCTCCCAGCTGAGCTATAGCCCCAGACAGTCACTGTTACGTGTTGCTGTGTGGACGGGGCGCATATTAAGACTGGATGGGTAGGCTGTCAAACTTATTTTCAAACTTTTTTAAAAAAATTTGCCGTGAGAACAACCACTTACCCTTCTGCCCCCGAAAACACGGGGTCTTGTTGGCGCACCCCCCCTAGCAGCTGCCACAGGATGCGTCCGATTGCGAAGCGAACGTAATTGCTGAACATACGGTTTCATACAAAAACCGATGGTTCTGACATTACGACAACCAAGTCGCCGGACGCAGCCTTCGGCAGCTGCTACGGGAGTATCAGTCTGGATCAGCCAATCGCGTTAAACAGCTTTTCCCACTCTTTGTTTTCTTTCTTCGACACACCACCCAGCAGGTCCAGCGCCTGACGCAGACGGAAGCGAGTCAGGTCCGGGCCCAGAATTTCCATGGCATCGAGCACCGACACAGAGCTGGCCTGGCCCGTGATCGAAGCAAACATCAGCGGCATCGCATCGCGCAGTTTCAGCCCCAGGGACTCAACCACCGTCTGGATACAGGCAGTGATCGGGTCCTTCTCCCACTGACGCAGGCTTTCGAGCTTCCACAGAATCAGCTGCATCAATTGGCGCACCTGTTCGTTGGACAGTTTCTTGTGCTCAAACAGCTTGGCATCCAGCTGCAAACCACCGGCGAAGAAGAAGCCGGCCAATGGGGCGATCTGGCTAAAGGTTTCGACACGGCCCTGAACCAGCGGCGCGATCTTCATCATGTACTCAGGATTCAACGCCCACTGCTGAACGCGGCTGGCGAACTCTTCCAAAGGCAGATCACGCAACCACTGACCGTTGAGCCAGGACAGCTTCTCGACATCAAAGATCGGCCCGCCCAGCGAAACGCGGGACAGATCGAAGTTATCAACCATTTCCTGCAACGAGAACTTCTCGCGCTCGTCCGGCATCGACCAGCCCATACGGCCCAGATAGTTGAGCATTGCTTCAGGCATGAAGCCCATGCGCTCGTAGAACGTCACCGAAGTCGGGTTCTTGCGCTTGGACAGCTTGCTCTTGTCCGGGTTGCGCAGCAGCGGCATGTAGCACAGCTGCGGTTGCTCCCAGCCAAAGTACTCGTACAGCAGGATCAGCTTGGGAGCCGATGGCAGCCATTCCTCACCGCGCAATACGTGGGTGATGCCCATCAGGTGATCGTCGACCACGTTCGCCAGGAAGTACGTCGGCAAACCGTCGGTCTTCATCAGTACCTGCATGTCCATGCGATCCCACGGGATCTCGACATCACCGCGCAGCAGATCCGGAACAACGCACACACCTTCAGTAGGCACTTTCATGCGGATAACATGCGGCTCGCCGGCAGCCAGGCGACGGGCAACTTCTTCTTTGGACAACAGTAACGCACGACCGTCGTAGCGCGGGGTTTCACCCTTGGCCATTTGCTCGGCGCGCATCTGGTCCAGTTCTTCGCTGGTGCAGAAACATGGAAAAGCATGGCCCATATCGACCAGTTGCTGGGTGTACTTCTGGTAAATCTCGCTGCGCTCGCTCTGCCGGTAAGGACCGTGCGGGCCACCCACGTCCGGGCCTTCGCTCCAGGTGATACCCAGCCAGCGCAAGGCGTCGTAGATCTGTTGCTCGGACTCGCGGGTCGAGCGCAACTGGTCGGTGTCTTCGATCCGCAGGATGAACTCGCCGCCATGCTGCTTGGCAAAGCAGTAGTTGAACAAAGCGATGTAAGCGGTGCCGACGTGGGGGTCGCCGGTAGGCGATGGCGCGATGCGCGTGCGAACGGTGGTCATGGGCGGTCTCGAAGTGGAGATAAAACAAAGGGCGAATGGTAACAGGCCGACCGTGCTTGGCTCCAGCACAGGACCGACCAGTGATCCCGCAGGGCTGAAAAAAGCGTCAATAGAGCCTTTGTATCGAATTGATACAGGGAAAAACATCCAGCAGGGGTGCTAATCTCGGCCCATTCCCGATCCCCCCTGGGCTGGAGACGTCTATGTCACGTGTTGTGCTGGTGCTGGTTGAAACGGTTAACGATTACCTGCCATTGCTCGAGCGCGAAGGTTTTGTGCTGATCCTGGCCCCCACGGCCGCCAGCCGTGCCGAAGCGATTGCCAGCCACGGCCAGCGAATCGATGCGGTATTAACCCGCGGCCCCCTGGGTTTGACTGGCGAAGAGATGGCCGCCCTGCCCTTGCTCAAGATCATCTGCGTGATCGGCGCAGGCTATGAGCAAGTGGACTTGCAGGCCGCCAGCAACCGCGGGATCACCGTAACCAACGGCGCCGGGGCCAATGCCTCGTCTGTGGCCGACCACGCCATGGCGCTCCTGCTGTCACTGGTGCGTGGCATTCCCCAGGCCGATGCCGGTATCCGTCGCGGCGAATGGAACAAGCTGCGCCTGCCGTCCCTGGCCGGCAAACGCATGGGCATCCTGGGCCTGGGTGCCGTTGGGCAGGCCATCGCCAAACGCGCCGCCAACGGCTTCGACATGAGCATCAGTTACCACAACCGCCAACCCCTGCCCGGCACAACCCACACCTGGTGTGCCAGCGCCACCGAACTGGCCGGCGCCGTGGACTTCCTGATCGTGGCCACCCCGGGCGGCGGCAGCACCCGGCATCTGGTCAACGGCCCGGTACTCGATGCCCTGGGGCCACATGGCTACGTGATCAATATCTCGCGCGGCAGCGTCATAGACACTGACGCCCTGATCGCAGCGCTCGCCAGTGGCCGGATCGCCGGCGCCGGGCTGGATGTATTCGATCACGAACCCCAGGTTCCGGATGCGCTCAAAACCCTCGGCAACGTGGTAATGACCCCGCACATGGGCGGTCAATCGCCAGAAGCCGCCCAAGGCACCGTGCAAATGGTGGTGAACAATCTGGTGGCCTATTTTTCCGGGCAACCGGTCCTGACCCCGGTGAGCTTGCCCGCTTCTCTTTAACCCTGACAACGGATCCCGCGCTTGAAATTCAGCCTGCCGAAAATCGCCACTGCGCCCTTCTGCCCTCCCGAAGTCAGCGGCACTGTCCCCGTCGACGCCAGTGCACCGTTCTGGAAGCGCGTGCTGCGCTTCGCCGGCCCCGGGCTGTTGATCAGCATCGGCTACATGGACCCGGGCAACTGGGCCACCGCCATCGAGGCCGGCTCGCGTTACGGCTACAACTTGCTGTTCGTGGTGTTGCTTGCCAGCCTTGCGGGCATGGCCGTGCAATGCCTGTGCTCGCGACTGGGCATCGCCACCGGCCGCGACCTGGCCCAACTGTGCCGCGAACGCTACAGCAAGCGTTCGGCACGGACACAATGGGTACTGGCAGAAATCTCGATCATCGCCACCGACCTGGCCGAAGTGCTCGGCTGTGCGCTGGCCTTCCACTTGCTGCTGGGCTGCTCGATGACCTTCGGCATCGCCCTCACCGCCTTCGACACTCTGTTGATCCTGGCCCTGCAAGGCAAAGGCTTCCGCCGCCTGGAAGCCATCATGCTGGTACTGGTGATGACCATTGGCGTGTGCTTTTTTGTCGAACTGGTGCTGATCAAGCCTTACTGGCCGGATGTTTTCGAAGGTTTCAAACCGTCCCTGTCAGCCATCAGTGAGGCAGCGCCGCTATACATTGCGATAGGCATCATTGGCGCCACCGTCATGCCGCACAACCTGTACCTGCACAGCTCCATCGTGCAGACACGCCTGACGGGCACCGATTACGCCAGCAAACTGGACGCCGTACGCCTGTCGCGCATCGACACCATCGGCTCACTGGCCCTGGCACTGCTGGTCAACGCCGCCATTCTGATCCTGGCCGCAGCGGCCTTTCACCAAACCGGCCACAGCGATGTGGTGGAGATCCAGGACGCCTACCGCATGCTCGACCCACTGGTGGGCGGCGCCATGGCCAGCGTCCTGTTCGGCGTGGCGTTGCTGGCCTCCGGGCAAAGTTCGACCTTCACCGGCACCATCGCCGGCCAGGTCATCATGGAAGGGTATCTGGACTTGCGGATCCCCTGCTGGCAGCGCCGTCTGATCACCCGCGGTCTGGCACTGATCCCGGCGTTTCTAGGAGTCTGGCTAATGGGAGACGATGCGGTGGGCAAGCTGCTGATCCTCAGCCAAGTGGTGCTCAGCCTGCAATTGCCCTTTGCCCTGTACCCGCTGATCCGCATGACCGGCGACCGCAAACTCATGGGCCCGTTCGCCAACCGCCTGCCGACACGACTGCTGGCCTGGTTCCTGTTTGCCGTGATCAGTTGCGCCAACATCTGGCTGATCGCACAACTCACCTTCGGGGCTTGAACAGCCCTCCTCATCGCGGGCTTGCCCGCGATGCAGGCAACAGCCTGTAAATTAAGCGCAGCACGCGTCGTTCTATCTAATGACTCCTGCTTATTTAGGTGCTGCCATGTCCGTCGCCACCACGCTGGTGCAAGCCCTGGGCAAACAACCCAGTAAACCGGCCGGTTACCAGCTGTTCGATATCCGGCTCAAGCACAGCATTGCCTTGAGCCCGTCACTGATGCGCTTTGTGTTCAGCGGCAGTGACGTAGGGTTGATGCGCACACTGGGGCCGGATCAGCGAGTCAAACTGTTCTTCCCCGCAGCCAATGGCACTGCCCCCAATCTGCCCAAGCAAGGCGACTGGCAAGCAGCACGGCGCAACTTGAGTCCCGACCTCGCAGTACCCATGCGCACCTACACCATTCGCAATCTGCGCCCACAAACCTGCGAGCTGGACATCGACTTTGTGCTGCACGGTGAAAGCGGCCCCGCGTCGCGCTGGGCCGCCCACGCCAAACCGGGCGACCGCCTGCAAATCGTGGCCCCCGATGCTGCGTTTGACGCCGACCCGGGCGGCTATGAGTGGCTGCCACCAGACGGCGTGCGCCAGGTGCTGTTGATCGGCGACGAAACCGCCCTGCCGGCCATTGCCGCAATTCTCGAACAACTCGCCCTGCACCCGGACCCGCCCAGGGTGCAAGCCTTTATCGAAGTCCCCGAGGAATCGGACTGCCTACCCCTGGTCTGTGGCCATAGTGCCAAAGTTCACTGGCTGCCCCGCGCCAGCCTGGGCAAGCAGCACGGCGACGGCATGACCCTGGCCGCCCGCGAGCTCGCGAGCCTGCCGCTGATCAGAACACAACCCGCGGGCGAACTCGAAGAGCCCGATCTGACCCGCCAGCTCCTGTGGGAACGGGCCAGCGCCAAACAGAGCGAGTTTTATGCCTGGGTCGCCGGTGAATCGGCAGCCGTGATGACGATCCGGCGGTTTTTCATTAATGAATGCGGGCTGGATCGCAAGGCCCTGACCTTGATGGGTTACTGGAAACTCGGACGCTCCCTGGATTAACCCCCCAAATACCTGCAGGAGCGAGCTGGCTCGCGAGCTCTTTAGTGGCATTTGAAAAGCTCGCGAGCAAACTCGCGCCTACAGAAGAGGGGACAAACCACAGAAATATTTTATTACAACTCCGGCTTCGGGTATTGCGCATCTCATCCGTCCTACATGGATAAGCAATCGCTTCTCAATGGCGATTACACACCCGCTCAGCCGCGAGTTTGCCGTTCCCCATGTCCAAAAAGTCCCGTTCAAAGCTCTGGTTCCTGGTCCACAGTTGGCTAACGCTGCCCATCTGGTTTTTTGTGCTGATTGTCTGTGTCACCGGAACCCTGGCCGTGGTCAGCCAGGAGATTGTGTGGCTGGCCACCCCTCAAGC
The DNA here is from genome assembly GCF_001294575.1 of Pseudomonas versuta. Classification (NCBI taxonomy): domain Bacteria; kingdom Pseudomonadati; phylum Pseudomonadota; class Gammaproteobacteria; order Pseudomonadales; family Pseudomonadaceae; genus Pseudomonas; species Pseudomonas versuta. The sequence goes on along the minus strand of NZ_CP012676.1, from coordinate 1,145,767 downwards.
CCGCGCCACCCAACCGTCGGATGACGCGCCGCTGCTCACTTATGAGCAGGTGCTCAGCGCGATTCACACAGCCGAACCCAAACTGGCAGTGCAGTCGATCAGCCGCCCCGACGAGTCGCATTTTGCGCTGGTCGCCGATGTGGTTTACCCCGACGGGCGCTCGCCTTCGCTCTATATCAACCCGTACACCGGGGCGATACAGGGTGAAAGCCCGAGCTTTAACTTCAAGCAATTCACCCGCGCCTTGCACGGCTGGTGGCTGGTGCCGTTTACCAATGGCTACAGCTGGGGCTGGTATCTGGTGTCATTCCTGGGCTTGCCACTGCTGGCGTCGCTGGTGACCGGGCTGGTGGTCTATAAGAAATTCTGGAAAGGCTTTTTCAAACCCAACCTGCGCCTCAAGCACGGGGCGCGGATTTTCTGGGGCGACTTCCATCGCCTGTGCGGCATCTGGTCGATCTGGTTTATTGCGGTGATTTCCATCACCGGCCTGTGGTTTCTGATTCAGGCCTTTATGTTTGATAACCAGATTTCAATCTCCACAGAAGGCATCCCGCCGGTAGTGGCGCGCCAGGATGTGCCGATCATGGCCAACGGTCAGCCCGCGCCGCAGATCAGCCTCGACCAGGCAGTGAAGATTGCCGCCCAGAAGATTCCCGGCCTCGAAGCCAGCTTTGTCAGCCTGCCCGGCAATGCCTACGGCCACATCGAAGTGGGCGGCCCGGGCTGGTACCCGCTGCTGTTCCAGACCGCCGAAATCAACCCGTACAACGGCGCGATTGAAGGCTCGCGGATGATCGCCGACCGCTCCGGCCTGGAGCTGGTGACCGAGTCGATGCGCCCGCTGCACACCGGCGACTTCGGCGGCCTGTGGGTCAAGCTGATCTGGTTCTTCTTCGGCCTGGTCCTGAGCATGATGGTGTTGAGCGGCCTGCTGATCTGGACCAAACGTACCGCACTGGCCACCGCCAACGCCCTTAAACGCAGCCATAAATCCGCGCGCCCGGCAGCAAGCCTGGCCACCAGCCCTCGTAAAAAACAACCTGCAGAGGCCAATGCATGAGCAAGGCAGTGACTGCACAGCCCCCTTCCACCCTGAGCCGGCTGTGGCACAAATGGCGCTTTCACATAAACATCCTGCTGCTGTTGGTGCCGCTGGGATTTATGCCCAAGTACTTTGCCGATGCGTCGCTGTTTCGCGGTGACAGCGGGCTGGGCGAGCGCGACGTGGGCACGGTGCAGGTCGGGCCGTGGAGCCTGCAACTGGCTGAACTGCGCAACGAAGGCCCGCGACCGGATGGCCCGGCAGGCTACATGAAGAGCTTCAACGCGGCGCTGAGCGACAGCTCCATCGATCAGGTCAAGGCCGCTTACCTGCGCATTGGCAAGCCACGCAGCCTGCGGGCCGCCGGGGTGATTTTTTTCGGTACGCCGTATCGCATGGGCGCCACGCTGCCGATCCCCGAGCGCACCAAAGCCGACGCCGACCTGTGGATCACCCTTGAAGGGTGGGACGGCTCGATGCATCAGGCGTCCATTCCCCTGAGTCAGGCTTCACCGGCCACCGTGGCCTGGCTGGCCCAACGAGGTGCTAAACAATGAATTCGCGACTGTTTAAACATCCGGTCATGGCCGCAGGGTTGATGGCGTTACTGGGCCTGAGCGGTCAGGCCCTGGCCCACAACCCGATGTGCGAGTGCAAGAGCGTCAAAGACGGGCAAATCCGCTGTACCGGCGGGTTTTCCGATGGCAGCGGCGCCCCGGGGGTCACCCTGGACGTGATCGGCTACGACGAAACCATCCTGGTACCGGGCAAGCTGGGGGCGGACTCAAGCATGACCTTCAAGCGCCCTGATGCCGAATTTTACGTGCTGTTCGACGCCGGCCCCGGTCACATCGTTGAAATCGATCAAGCCGACATCGAGGCCCCATGACCACTCAAGTCGTACGCCCCGCCGGTGCCGGGCATGAAACGCTGTACGTGTTGCTGTTGTGCCTGCTGATTCTGGCCGTCGCCGGATCCGTGGTGGCCTGGCGTCATGAGTCACAGGAAATGACTTCAGTGGCCGCCCATCAGCTGGATGCACGGCGCGATCTGAACGCCGCCGAACAAGGCCTCTACGCCGACCTGCGAGTGACGCTGGACGAGATCCTGCTGCTCAAAGAAGAGTCCGGCGCCTTGCCCCTGCCCGCGCACCTGGCCGACGAAGGCTTTGCACCTTTTGCCATCGATGCCAGCTCCGTCAGCCGTGGCAGCCACGCCTGGCAATTGCTGGGGGGCCAGGCCTATCTGGGCATCAGCGCGGCCCCTGAGGTGGCGGGCTCGTTCCTGATGCGTATCGGCGCGCAGCCGGATGTGTGGCTCAACCGCAACCCCGGCCCCAGCGCCCCGGCCGACTTCAGCGATGCTGCGCTCAATCAGAACGGGTGGCAGCAAGTGATCGCGCAATTCGATGCCGGGGTTACTCGCCAGCATCGGCATTGAACCCACCGTTTTACCTGAGGCTCGACATGTCCACTTCATCTGTTTTGCGCCGCCGCGGCCTGCTGCTCGCCGGCCTGTTGGCGTTTTGCCTTGCTCCTCTGGCTTGGGCCGACGCTCCTGCTCCACTGGCCAAGCCGCTGCGTATCGGCATCACCCTGCACCCTTATTACAGCTACGTGGCCAATATCGTCGGCGACAAGGCCGAAGTGGTGCCGCTGATCCCGGCCGGTTTCAATCCCCATGCCTATGAGCCCCGCGCCGAAGACATCAAGCGCATCGGCACGCTGGATGTAATAGTGCTCAATGGCGTGGGCCATGATGACTTTGCCGACCGCATGATTGAAGCCAGCGAGAAGCCGCAGATCGCGGTCATCGAAGCCAATCAGAACGTGCCGCTGCTGGCAGCTACCGGCAATGCCGCCCGGGGTGCGGGCAAGGTGGTCAACCCCCATACTTTCCTCTCGATCAGCGCCTCTATTGCCCAGGTCAATAACATCGCCCGTGAACTGGGCAAGCTCGACCCGGTCAACGCCAAAACCTACACCGCCAATGCCCGCGCCTACGGCAAACGCCTGCGCCAGATGCGCGCTGCCGCGCTGGCCAAGCTGACCGAGGCGCCCAACGCGGACTTGCGGGTGGCCACGGTACACGCCGCCTATGACTACCTGCTGCGCGAGTTCGGCCTCGAAGTCACCGCCGTGGTGGAGCCGGCGCATGGCATCGAGCCAAGCCCCAGCCAGTTGAAGAAAACCATCGATCAACTGCGGGAACTGGATGTGAAAGTGATCTTCTCCGAGATGGATTTCCCCTCGAGCTATGTCGACACCATTCAACGCGAGTCCGGGGTCAAGCTGTACCCGCTGTCGCACATTTCCTATGGTGACTACAGCGCCGACAAGTATGAAAAAGAAATGACCGGCAACCTCGACACCGTGGTCAGGGCCATTCAGGAGGCCGGAGCATGAGCGCCGCTGAACACCTGAGCGTTACGGCCACGGGGCCCGGAGTCGAGTTTGATCAGGTGTCCCTGACCCTGGGTCGCACCCTGATTCTCGACCACGTCAGTTTCAGCATTCGCCCCGGCAGTGTGCATGCACTGGTCGGCCCCAACGGCGGCGGCAAAAGCTCGCTGATCAAAACCCTGCTGGGGCAAATGCCGCATCAGGGTCGTCTGTGCCTGAACTGGCCCGCAGAGCCGGGGGTGATCGGCTACGTGCCCCAGGCCCTGGAGTTTGATCGCGGCCTGCCGATGACCGTCGACGACTTTATGGCAGCCATGTGCCAGCGCCGGCCGGCCTTTATGGGGCTGTCGCGCAAGGTCGCCCCGGCCATTGGCGAGGCGCTGGAACGGGTGGGCATGCAGGACAAGCGCAAGCGGCGCATGGGCGCGTTGTCGGGCGGTGAGCGCCAGCGCGTGTTGCTGGCCCAGGGCTTGATTCCGGCTGCGCAATTGCTGGTTCTGGATGAGCCGATGTCGGCGCTGGATGAAGCCGGGGCCCAGGTATTTGAACGCTTGCTGGCGCACTGGCACGCGAACGCAGTGACAGTGGTCTGGATCGAGCACGACCTGGCCGCCGTCAAGCGCCTGGCCGAACGCGTCACCGGGCTCAATCGCCAGGTGCTGTTCGACGGCCCGCCAGAGCAGACCCTCAGCCCGGAGCGGTTGCTGAATCTGTTTTCGACCCATCCCAAGACTCGCGGGAGTGTTGCCTGATGAGCTATGAAGCGTTCCGTCTGATGGTCCAGGGCTGGGCCTCGGCCGGCTACCTGCCGGAAATCCTGGCTTATGGCTTTGTGGTCAACGCGGTGCTTGCCGGGTTATTGATCGGCCCTGTGCTGGGCGGCCTGGGCACCCTGGTGGTGGTCAAGCGTTTCGCCTTTTTCTCCGAAGCCGTCGGGCATGCCGCGCTGACGGGCGTGGCCATCGGCATTTTGCTCGGCGAACCCTACACCGGCCCTTATGGCAGCCTGTTCGGCTATTGCCTGTTGTTCGGCATTTCACTCAATTACCTGCGCAACCGAACGGGCCTGGCCCCGGACACCCTGATCGGCGTGTTCCTGTCCGTGTCGCTGGCACTGGGCGCCAGCCTGCTGCTGATTCTGGCGGGCAAGATCAACGTGCACATCCTTGAAAACGTACTGTTCGGCTCAGTATTGACGGTCAACGGAAACGACCTGCTGGTACTGGCGATCGTCGGCACACTGGTGCTTGGCCTGAGTCTGCCGCTGTACAACCGCATCATGCTCGCCAGCTTCAACCCGCAACTGGCTGCCGTGCGCGGGGTCGCGGTCAAGACCCTGGACTACCTGTTCGTGATTCTGGTGACCCTGATTACCGTAGCGGCGGTCAAGGTGATCGGAGCCATTCTGGTGGGCGCCCTGCTGGTGATTCCGGCGGCGGCGGCACGCTTGCTCAGCCAGTCGCTCAAAGGCTTTTTCTGGATTTCGGTATTGATCGCAACGGTCAGCACCTTGTGCGGAATCTTGCTGCCTATCGTGTTCGACCTGCCCATTCCGTCCGGCGCGGCAATCATTCTGGTGGCCGGTATCGCTTTCGCCCTCGCAGCCATCGCCCGTGGCGTGGTACCCAGCCTGAAAGGGAATATTGGATAAATGTTTACTCTACGCAAACTGACTCTGGCACTGGCCATCGCCGGCCTGCTCAGCACCCTGCTGCAGGCGGCCGACACGGCTGGCGGTGCACCGCTGCGAATCCTCGCCAGCCTGCCGATTACTTACGGCCTGGGCCAGTTGCTGGTCAAAGACAGCAACGTCACCCTGGAGCGGGCCGCCGCAGCCAATCTGCCCGGCAGTCGGCAAAGTGCTTACTTCAGTGGTCGCGGCGCACCGGCCCTGCAGCAGCTGGCGGTCAATGCCGATGCAGTGATCGGTCTGCGCTCGGTGTGGCGCGACGACCCGCTCTACCCGATGGCGCGGCGCAGCAATATCCGTATCGTCGAAGTCGACGCCGCGCGCCCGGTGGACGGCAGCTTGCCGGGCATCGCGCTGCAGCCGGGCAATCACCCCGACGGGCTGAACAGCCAGCCCTGGCTGGCCAGTAACAATATGGGGCGCATGGCTGACGTGATTGCGGCGGACCTGGTGCGCCTGGCACCGTCCGCCAAAACGCAGATTGAAGCCAACCTTGCCAACCTCAAGCAGCGACTGCTCAAACTCAGTGCTGACAGCGAGGCCAGGCTGGCCGGGGCTGACAACCTGACGGTGGTGAGCTTGTCGGACCGACTGGATTACTTGACCGGCGGCCTGAACCTGGAGCGGGTCGAGGTACAGCACAAAGGCGATGAGCCATGGACGCCCCAGGCACTAAAGGCCTTGAGCCAGACCCTGAAGGACAATGACGTAGCCTTGGTGCTGGATCATCGCCCACCGTGCGCAGCGTTGCAGGCAGCGGTGACTGAAGGCGGCAGCGAACTGGTGGTAGTCAGCGCCGATGGCGCCGACCCGGTGACGGCACTGCAAAGCACTGTCGACGCGATTGTGAAAGTGCTGACCACGGCCACGTAACCCTTGTAGTCGCTGTCGAGGAACGAGGCTGCGATCGGGCAATGCCCGCAAAACCTGAGCACTCATTTTTACGACTGCTGCGCACCCGATCGCAGCCTCGTTCCTTGTCAGCGACTACACGTTAGCGGTCGTGGGCCAACATCTTGTTGCGGCGTACTGAACGGTAGGCCAGGCCCAGCACCACGAACCAGACCGGCACCAGGTACAGCGCCTGACGGGTATCGTCCTCCAGGGCAAGCAATACCAGGATGAAGACAAAGAAGGTCAGGCAAACCCAGACCATGACCTTGCCACCCGGCATTTTGTAGTGCGATGCCTGGTGCAGGTGATCGCTTTTTTTGCGATACGCCAGGTAGGACAGCAGGATCATCGTCCACACAAACATGAACAGGGTCGCCGAGACAGTGGTGATCAGGGTGAATGCATCCATCAGGTTCGGCACCAGATAAATCACCAGCGCACCCGCCAACAGACAGATGCAGGAAAAGATCAGGCCGTTGGAGGGCACTGCGCGCCGGGAAAGGATCTTGAACTTGCGCGGGGCTTCGCCCTCCAGTGCCAGGCCGAACAGCATCCGGCTGGTGGAGAACACGCCGCTGTTGGCCGATGAGGCCGCAGAGGTCAGTACCACAAAGTTGATGATGCCTGCGGCAGCCGGCAGACCGGCAAGCATGAAGAGTTCGACGAAGGGGCTTTTGTTGGCGACTACATCGCGCCATGGAGTAACGGCCAGGATCGCAATCAACGCGAACACATAAAACATGATGATGCGCAGCGGGATTGAATTGATCGCCCGTGGCAAATTGCGTTCCGGGTTCTTGGTTTCGGCAGCGGTTGTACCTACCAGCTCAATGCCGACAAAGGCAAAGACAGCAATTTGAAAGCCGGCGAAGAAGCCCATCAAGCCATGGGGGAACATGCCGCCGTCATTCCACAGGTTGGCCACCGAAGCCGTGTTGCCGGTCGGCGACTGAAAAGCGGTAACCACCATGTAGAGGCCGGTACAGACCAACGCGCAAATAGCCACGATCTTGATCATGGCGAACCAGAACTCCAGCTCACCGAACATTTTCACCGTGATCAGATTCAGCGACAGCAGTAAGGCCACACAAGCAATTGCAGGCAACCACAGGGGGATGTCGGGGAACCAGAACTGGGTGTAGCCGGAGATGGCGATGACATCGGCAATGCCTGTCACGATCCAGCAAAACCAGTATGTCCAGCCGGTAAAGTAGCCAGCTCTGGGGCCCAGCAGGTCAGCTGAAAAATCTATGAAAGACTTGTAATTGAGGTTGGATAAAAGCAATTCGCCCATGGCGCGCATGACGAAAAACAGCATGAAACCGATGATCATGTAGACAAAGATGATCGAGGGACCGGCGAGGCTGATGGTTTTGCCCGAGCCCATGAACAGGCCCGTACCGATGGCTCCGCCAATGGCGATCAGTTGAATGTGACGATTGGACAGACTGCGTTTGAGCTCTGGTTCTTCCCCGTCAGGTCGGTGATCAAGCGTTGAATCCTTCATTATTTTTCTACCTTGAGTTCTTGGTCTTTTACGGGGTCCGCAAACCGGATAAACACGGCGTTTATCGGCCAGGAAAAAGGGAAAACAGTACGCTTTTGCAGCGCCGAAAATACTGCACAAGCCCCTGTTAAAGCGCTGTTGCGGGTGTTTATTGGAGGGGGGGATCGTTCCAGAAAAATCGCTGAGCGACAAGATTCAGATCAATAAAACCGTTGAAAAAAAGCCAGCCCCTTACCGTGTGGGAGCTGGCTTGCCAGCGATGGGGTCAACTGGCACGTTCAGATAGTCCGAGGCGCCAGTATCGGTGGCAAGCCAGCTCCCATAGACAGGTCACGCGGTTTGCAATGGCATGCGCAGTTCAACCCGCAAACCGTCGGCCCGACTATCAAAACTCAGGTCGCCGCCACAACGCTCGACTATCGCTTGCACGATGGCCAGGCCCAGGCCGCAGCCATTGCTGTTGCCATTGCGCCAGAAGCGCTGGGTCATGTGCTGCAGGGTTTCTGGCGGGATGCCCGGGCCGTGGTCGCGCACCACAAAATGCACGTAAGGGCCTTCAACCCGCAGCGACAATTCAACCTGGGTATCAGCCGGGGTATGGCGCAGGGCGTTATCCAGCAAATTGCGCAGTGCGGCAATCGCCAGTACCGAAGGCACTTGCAGTGCAGTGCCCGGCAGCCCTTCAGGCAGTTGCAGGTCAATGCGCTCAGCCGCGCCACTCGCCGCATCATGGATCGCCAGCCGTGCCACTTGCTCGGCCGAACACTGCACGCCGTCATCGAAGGACAGGCTGCCCTCCACCCGCGCCAGCAACAGCAACTGTTCGAGAGTGCGATGCAAGCGGTCAGCCGCGGTTTCAGCGTGGGCCAGGGACTGCTCACGCGCGGCGCCATCGGTCATGCGCGCCACCTGCAGGTGGGTTTTGATCGCCGTCAGGGGGCTGCGCAGTTCATGGGCGGCATCACCTGTGAGGCGCCGCTCACGCTCAATGGCTTTGGCGATGCGTGCAAATAACTGGTTCTGGGAGTCGAGCAGCGGTTTCAGTTCGCTGGGCAGCGGTTCTATCTGCAAGGGTTGCAGCGAATCGGCATCGCGCCGCATCAGGGCGGCACGCATGCGCTGCAGTGGCGCCAGCCCCTGGCCGATGCCCAGCCACAACAGCAGCAGGCACACCATCAACGCCATGCCCACCGGCACCGAAGCCGCGAGCAATACCGAGAGGTTCAGCGCTTCGCGCTCAACCTGGCGGTCCGCGGTGGTGATCCGCACATCGCCGCGATCCAGGGTGAAGGTGCGCCAGGTGGCGCCATCGATGGTCTGATCATGAAAACCGGCCGCCGCGGACTGCATCGGCTGGTCCGGATTGTTGTGACTGCGGGCCAGAATCTCGCCGCGCAAAGAACTGACCTGGCAGGCCATGCCGCCTGGGATGGTCAGTTGTTCGGCACTGAAATGGGTCCCCTCGCCCTTGACCGGCAATTGCGGCAACTGCTCCAGCAGCCCGGCCACCATCCGCGCCGAAGCCACCAGTCGTTGATCAAGGGAGAACATCATTTGCTGGCGCAGATCGCTGAGCATCCAGGCTGCGGCCAGGGCCCAGACCAGCACGAACGCCGAGCCGATGGTCAGGCTCAAACGCAGTCGCATGCTCATCATGGCTGCCCGACACCGTCGGCCGGGCCCAGGCGATAGCCCAGACCACGAACGGTTTCAACGATGCCATTGCCCAGCTTTCGGCGCAGGTGATGGATATGCACGTTCAAGGCATTGCTCTCCAGTTCGTCGCCAAAGCCATAGATGCTGTCCTTGAGTTGCTCGCTGGACAGGACCCGGCCACGGTTGTGCAGCAAGGCTTGCAACAGCGCCTGCTCGCGACGCGAAAGGTCCACCGGCTGACCGGCAAGCAGGGTCACGCGGCTGCTGGGGTCATAGCTCAACTGACCATGCTCGATCAGATTGACGCTGCGCCCGGCCACCCGGCGTAACAGGGTGTGCAAACGGGCTGCGAGCTCGCGCAGATCAAAGGGTTTAAGCAGGTAATCATCGGCTCCGGCTTGCAGGCCATCGACCCGGTCCGTCACCGAGTCGCGCGCGGTAAGCACCAATACCGGCAGCTCGAAGCCTTGCTGACGCAACTGTTGCAGCAGCTTGAGGCCGTCTTCATCCGGCAGGCCAAGATCGAGCACCATCACATCGAACTCTGCCACTTTGAGCATGGCCCTGGCCGCTGCGGCCGTGCCGACGTGTTCCACCGTCAGGCCTTGAGCCGTGAGCCCTGCCACAATGCCGCTGGCAATCAGTTCGTCGTCTTCGCAAACCAGTACATGCATGCTGATACCCACGTAAATGTGGCCAATTAAAAAGCGCCGGGATTAAGGGCCGATTATGCCGCCAAAGAGCCAATGGTGGGTCACCAGGCTGTACGGCGGTTAATGATCAGTTAATGGGTTGCCAGCACTGTAGCGCCACTTGTGATTGCTTAAGGTTTTAAAGATGCGTTTGTTGATGACTTTGTTGCTGGTGTGTTTCGCCGGCCTGGCTCAAGCCAAGGGCACGGGTGATCCTTTTGCACAGCCCGACTTTCTGCCTGCCAATAAAGCCTTCGAGTTCAGCTCTGAAGCCCTGCAATCCGGCGAAACCCGTCTGCACTGGAAGATTGCCGATACCTATTACCTGTACCAGAAACGCTTCAAGTTTGACGGCCTGGACGAGGCACACAAGCCTGCGTTGCCTCAAGGGCTGGAGCACAGTGACGAGTTTTTTGGCGAAACCCAGGTGTATCGGGGCAGCGTTGAATTGCTGATTCCGGCAGGTGCCAGCGGCCAGGTCAAAGTCAGCTGGCAAGGCTGTGCCGATGCCGGCCTGTGCTACCCGCCGCAAAGCCAGACCCTGGATCTGGGCGGCACTGCGCCGGTCGCAGCGCAAGGCCAGGCTCAGGACCAGTCCCTGGCCGCCAGCTTGCAACAGCGTTCGCTGGGCTGGAGTTTATTGCTGTTTTTCGGCCTGGGCCTGCTACTGGCCTTTACCCCGTGCTCGTTGCCGATGCTGCCGATTCTGGCCGGACTGGTAGTGGGCAGCGGTGCCAGCGCCGGACGCGGTTTTGCGGTGGCGGGCAGTTATGTCATCAGCATGGCGCTGGTGTATGCCGGGCTCGGCGTACTCGCCGCATTGCTGGGCGCCAACTTGCAGGCACTGCTGCAACAGCCCTGGTTGCTGGGCAGTTTTGCCGCACTGTTTGTCGTGTTGTCGCTCCCCATGTTTGGCTTCTTCGAATTGCAGCTGCCCGCAGCGCTGCGTGACCGGCTGGAAAACGCCGGGCGCGGACGCAAAGGTGGCAGCCTGCTGGGCGCGGGCATTCTTGGCGCGCTCTCCGGTTTGCTGGTCGGCCCGTGCATGACCGCCCCGCTGGCAGGCGCCCTGCTGTACATCGCGCAAAGCGGCAATGCCGTGCAAGGCGGCCTGGTGCTGTTTGTCATGGGGCTCGGCATCGGGGTGCCGCTATTGCTGCTGGTCACCGTAGGCAGTCGCTTCCTGCCCAAACCCGGGGCCTGGATGAACCTGATGAAAGGCCTGTTCGGCTTCCTGTTCCTGGGCACTGCCCTGCTGCTGATCCGCCCGGTGCTCGACGAGTCCCTGTGGCTCGGACTGTGGGGCGTGCTGCTGATTCTGGTGGCATGCAGCCTGTGGCAACAGGCGCAGACGTTCCTGCGCGCCAGGGCCCTGTTCAACCCGTTGAGCCTGCTGGCGGGTTTATGGGGCGGCCTGTTGCTGGTGGGAGCCGCCGGGGGTGGCTCCGATCTGTGGCAACCGTTACAGGTGTATACCGCCAAAACAGTCGCCAGCAGCAACGCAAACACGGCCCATGATGCCTTTATCACCCTCAAGGACCCCGCCAGCCTGGAGCGCGAACTGGCCAGTGCCAAAGAGCAGGGGCAATGGGTGTTGCTGGATTACTACGCCGACTGGTGTGTGTCATGCAAAGTCATGGAGAAACAGGTGTTTGCCAAACCGCAGGTGATGCAGGCCCTGCAAGGTGTGCGCCTGTTGCGTCTGGACGTGACCGCCGATAATGTCGCCAGCCGCGAATTGCTCGGCCGCTATCAAGTGCCGGGGCCACCCAGTTTCATCTGGATCGGTCCCGACGCTGTTGAGCGCCGCGCACAACGCATCACCGGCGAAGTCAACGCCGAGACCTTTTTGAATAACTGGAACGCCACCCGGGAACTCCTTTAAATGCTCACCCTGACCATTGGTTCGTTTGCCCTGGCCATCAACCACCTGCTGCTGATACTGGCGCTCGCCCTGGCGACGCTGGTGGGGTGGCGGGTGGCCAAACGCGGCGGCGAAAACCCGGAGTCAGCGTTGTTCAGCCTGTTTTTGCTGGGTTTGCTGGTAGCCCGAATCGGCTTTGTAATCAGCTACTGGCGCTACTTCCAGAAAGACCTGCTGCAGATTCTCGACCTGCGCGACGGTGGTTTTGTGTTGTGGCCGGGGTTACTGGCAGTCGTGGTCGGTGCGCTGATCTGGGGCTGGCGTCGCCCGGGGCTGCGACGCCCGTTGGGCTGGGGGCTGGGCGCTGGCCTGGCGTTCTGGCTGCTGGCCACGTTCTCGTCCAGCCTCTACGAGCAAGGAACACGCATGCCGGAAATCGTGCTGCGCAATGCCAGTGGCGAATCGGTGCAATTGAGCAGCTACCAGGGCGGCCCTCTGGTGATCAACCTGTGGGCCACCTGGTGCCCGCCGTGCCGGCGGGAAATGCCGGTGCTGCAAAACGCCCAGCATCACCATCAGGACATCACCTTCCTGTTCGTTAATCAGGGCGAAAGCATGCAGAGCGTCAGCACCTTCCTGGAGACCCAGGGTCTGAACCTTAGCAACGTGCTGTTCGACAGCGGCGGCCAACTGGCACAAAAAGTCGGCTCGATGGCCCTGCCGACTACCCTGTTCTACAGCCCTGAAGGTCGCCTGCTGGGCAGTCACCTGGGCGAGCTGTCAGAAGCCAGCCTGGCCCGCGCGCTGGAAAGCTTTGATCAGAACAATTCAATGTCGGCCCACCAGGCCGACCCTGCTAGGAATCTGCAAAAATGTTTAACCGCAAACTGCTAAACCTGAGCGTAACCACCCTGCTGGGCGCCGCCCTGCTGCAATCGCCCCTGCTGCACGCTGAAGAATGGCCGGCTCCGATCAAGAAGATTGAAGCCAAGGGCGCAAAAATCATTGGCAGTTTCGACGCACCCAGCGGCATGCATGGCTATGCCGCCCAGTATCAGAACCGTGGCATGGCCCTGTATCTGACCCCTGACGGCAAAAACGTACTGGTGGGTAATTTGTATGACGCCAACGGCAACGACCTGAGCCTGGCACCGCTGCAAAAGCTGGTGTACGAGCCGATGGCCAAGCAGGTCTGGGCCAATATGGAAAAGAGCAACTGGATTGCCGACGGCAAAAAAGATGCGCCGCGCATCGTTTACCTGTTCAGCGACCCGAACTGCCCGTACTGCAACATGTTCTGGGAACAGGCCCGGCCATGGGTTGATTCGGGCAAGGTGCAACTGCGCCACATCATGGTCGGCATCATCCGCGAAGACAGCCCGGCAAAATCTGCCGCATTGCTGGCTGCCAAAGACCCTCAGCAAGCCCTGCACGAACATGAGCAGGCCGGCAAAGCCAGCAAGCTCAAGCCGCTGACCAAGATCCCGGCTGACGTCCAGGCCAAGCTGGACGCCAATGCACAGTTGATGACCGACCTCGATGTGTCAGCGACCCCGGCGATTTTCTACCTCGACGAACAAGGCAACCTGCAGCAGCAGCAAGGTGCACCTTCGCCGGACAAACTGGTAAAAATCCTCGGTCCCAAATAACCCCGGAACGCCTGTAGGAGCGAGCTTTGCGAAATAGCAAACAGCTCGCGCGAAAGCTCGCTCCTACAGGTTTGTACGGTGCCGATTCAGACCATTAGTCCGGCCAATAGTGGCGTTTTAGAGGCATTTACGAGCGATGTGAGCGATGTCTCAATCCGCTGCCAGCCGCGCCATTAATTCTCTTTCTCAATTGACAATAATTATCATTCAGCCTAGTTTGTTGCGAACTGTGTCGCGGCCTCCCGAGCCGCTGCACTCATTCATTTGCAGCAGGTGATCTCCATGACGGAACAAGTGTCCACAAGCAGGTGCGACTCACCCTTACTTCAAGCCTTTGTAGATAATCGGCTGACACTGGTCAAAATCGCAGCCCGTATCACCGGCTGCCGATCCAGGGCTGAAGACGTGGTTCAGGATGCTTTCTTCCGCTTGCAGTCAGCGCCGCAGATCACTTCTTCATTCAAGGCGCAACTGAGTTACTTGTTTCAGATCGTACGCAACCTGGCGATTGACCATTACCGCAAACAGGCCCTCGAACAGAAGTATTCGGGCACAGAAGAGGAAGGCTTGAATGTGGTCATTCACGGCGCATCACCGGAAACCTCGCATATCAACTTTTCGACCCTTGAGCGCATCGCTGTAGCGCTGACCGAACTGCCGAATCGCACGCGCTATGCGTTCGAAATGTACCGTCTGCACGGGGTGCAGCAAAAGGACATCGCCAAGCAATTGGGTGTCTCGCCGACACTGGTGAACTTCATGATTCGTGATGCGCTGGTTCATTGCCGCAGAGTGTCGGGAACCCAGCCCGACACCTTTGCAAGACGCTGACAGCCCCCCACTCCCCCCCTGTAGGAGCGAGCTTGCTCGCGAGCTTTTTAATTCCGCATCCGCGATGACGGCATGCTCGCTCCTGCTGTGCAGATGCCCAATACACTTCATCAGACAATATGACGTGAACCACCGGCCAGAATTTAAGGCACCGGTCGAGCGCCGGGTACCTGCGCGGGTACAGCGGCAATCTTGTAAGGGGCAAAAATCGATGCGAACTGGCCATTGTCACGAAGCGCCTGCAACATCTTCGCAAGCTGCTGGCCCTGGATAGGCGCTTGCGGACTCAGCAAGGCGTAGTGATGGTAGATGTAGTCGACACGATCGGACACCAGGACCATCGGCTCGATCTGCGGGTTTTTATTCAGCAGGTCGATGAGATGGGAGCGGGTAATCAGCGCGATATCTGCCCGCCCGCGTAGAACCATCTGTAAATTGGCGGCGTGGGAGTAAGTCAGGCTGGCGTTGAATGTGGCGCTCAAGAACTGGGGCGAGGTCTTGAAGCCGGCAAAGGCGTAGTGATAGCCGTTAAAGAGCGCCAGCCGTTTATTGGCAAGGTCGTCAAAATACGCTTGGCCGCGACCAGGCTGGTGCTTGGCGACAAACACTTCGACATCTTCAAGCCCCATGTCTACCGGGTTATGGGCAATGGTATTCCAGCCCCAGGTGGGGTTTTCGAAGAGCACCATGTCCATGCGCCCCTGCTCGAACTCACGATAGCGCCGTGCGTTAGAGGTCGGAACAATGACGAAGTGATAGTCGGCTTGCAGCTGGTTCAGGGCATCGAGCAACTGCGGCAACAGGCCGGTATCGACACCGATCTCCGGGCGCACGGTATAGGGCGGAAAATGGGCCGCCCCCACTCTGACTTCCTGGACAGCCCAGACTGGCGTCTGAAAAAGCGCACTTAAGGATAACAATGCGCAATGGACCATCCACACTGGCAAACACTTCAAAGCCATACACCTCTGGAGTAGCCCATCACTGGAACTTATTGATCTGCGCATGACCTGAGATCATGCGTGCCCGTAATTTAAGGGTGCTGAGGTTATCAAGCAAGGGCTTGACTGGCCCACTACAAATTTGCGCTGCTTTAGCTACGCTCCACTCTCAACGCCGATGCTGTTTTAAGGAAGCTGCACATGCCTCACTGGCTGGTAATTGACCTGGAAGCGACGACAGATGATGGCGGCTGGCCTATTGAGGAAATGGAAGTCATCGAAATCGGCGCCAGTGTGGTGACTCGCGCCGGACGCGAGGTGGATCATTTCCAGCGCTTCATTCGCCCGCAACGACGCCCGCTGCTGACTCCTTTTTGCCGGCAACTGACCCGTATTACCCAGGCCAATATTGATGCAGGGGCTCCGATGGTACAGGTTTGGCAACAGTTCGAGCGCTGGCTCGGCCAGCACCTGCCCAAACTTGAAGGCTGGGCCAGTTGGGGCGACTACGACCGCCAGCAACTGGAGCAGGAATGGCAGCAGAAAAAACTCGACAGCGCGCTGGCCCGTTTGCCGCACATGAACCTCAAGCAACAGTTTGCCCAGGCCCGCCAGCTAAGGCGTGCGCCGGGCCTTAACAGTGCCCTGCAACTGGCGGGCATGCAGTTCAACGGGCAACAGCATCGCGCCCTCGAAGATGCCCGTAACACGGCACGGCTGTTACCGCTGATTCTCAAGGTTTAGCCGCCATAAAAGGGCGTGACGGGATAAAACGGCTTCTGCATACTGGCCAGCCATTTTTAGCCCATTCCGAGGAATCGCCATGTTTAAAGTCAACGAATACTTCGACGGTACCGTCAAGTCGATTGCCTTCGCACAAGCCGAAGGTAAAGCCACTATTGGCGTCATGGCCCCGGGTGAATACGAGTTCGGTACTGCCGAGCGCGAAATCATGCACGTGGTATCGGGTGAGTTGAGCGTCAAGCTGCCGGGCAGCGAGCAGTGGCAGACGTTCGTCACCGGCAGCCAGTTCAACGTACCGGCCAACAGCAAGTTCCAGCTCAAGGTTGTGGTCGAGACCGCTTACCTGTGTGAGTACCGCTAAAAATCTGTAGGAGCGAGCTTGCTCGCGAGCTGTTTAAAGAGCTCGCGAGCAAGCTCGCTCCTACTGGTTGGTACTGCCCATATCCACATTGAACTGCAGCGCCGCCAGCCGCGCATACAGCGGGTTGCTGGCGATCAGCTGCGCGTGGGTACCAATCGCAACCAGCTTGCCCTGATCCATCACCGCTATCCGGTCGGCATTTTGCACAGTGGCCAGTCGGTGGGCGATAACCAGAGTGGTGCGGCCTTGCATCAGGCTGGGCAGGGCTTGCTGGATCAAGTGCTCACTTTGGGCATCAAGGGCGCTGGTGGCCTCATCCAGCAGCAGAATCGGCGCATCCACCAGCAGCGCCCGGGCAATGGCCAGCCGTTGCCGCTGCCCGCCTGACAAGCCCAGACCGCCATCCCCAGATGGGTTTTATAGCCCTCGGGCATTTGCTGAATGAAGTCGTGGGCATGGGCAATCCGTGCTGCGGCTTCGACTTGCGCGTCACTGGCCAGTGCATTGCCATAGCGGATGTTGTCTTCAATCGTGCCGAAAAACAGTGCCGGGGTTTGCGCCACCAGTGCAAAGCAACGGCGCAGATCGTGCGGATCCAGCCGGGTAATGGGCAGGCCTTCGAGCAGGATCTGGCCCGCCTGGGGATCGTAAAAACGCAACAGTAAATCGAACAGCGTCGACTTGCCTGCACCCGACGGACCGACCAGGGCCAGGGTTTCGCCCGCATGGATCGTAAGGCTCAGCCCTTCGATCGCATAGCTTTCAGGCCGTGACGGATAGGAAAAGTACAGGTTCTCAAGCTGCAAGTTACCGGCCACCCGCGGGGGCAATACCAGCAAGTCGCTGCTCGGCGCCATGATCAGACTTTTGGATTGCAGCAGCTCGGCAATTCGCTCAGCCGCTCCCGCAGCCTGTTGCAGCTCACCGATAACTTCACTAAGCGTGCCAAAGGCACTGCCGACGATGAGGCTGTAAAACACGAATGCCGCCAACTCGCCGCCGGTAATGCGCCCCGCGATCACGTCCATGCCGCCGACCCACAGCATCACACCCACAGCCCCCAGCACCAGCAGGATCACCAGAGTAATCAGCCACGAGCGCTGCAGGATACGTTTACGTGCGGTGGCAAACGCATTTTCGACGGTGCCGGCAAAGCGTTGTTGATCCTGCTGCTGGTGGTTGTAAGCCTGGACCGTTTTGATCTGGCCCAGGGCTTCGGCGACGTAGCTGCCGACATCGGCGATGCGATCCTGGCTCTGACGCGACAAAGTGCGCACGCGACGGCCAAAAAACAGGATCGGCACCAGTACCAGGGGCAAGGCGACCACCACGATGCTGGTGAGTTTGGGGTTGGTGACAAACAACAGTACTACCCCGCCGATCACCATCAGGCTGTTGCGCAAGAACAGGGATAACGAAGAACCGATCACCGATTGCAGCAACGTGGTGTCGGTGGTCAGCCGCGACTGGATTTCCGAACTGCGGTTGTTCTCATAAAAGCCCGGATGCAGACCGATCAGGTGGTTGAACACCTGGCGCCGGATGTCGGCAACCACCCGCTCGCCAATCCAGGACACCAGATAGAAACGCACGAAGGTGCCCACCGACAAAGCCAGCACCAGCAACAGGAAATAACCGATGGACTGATTGAGCAGGTGCGGGGACTGGGTCATGAACCCTTTGTCGACCAGCAGACGAATGCCCTGTCCCATCGACAGGGTGACACCCGCGGTAACGATCAGGGCCAACAAGGCGCCAACCGCCTGCCAGCGATACGGTGCTACAAAATGGGCAGCCAGACGAATGGCCCGGCGTTGACGCGAAGAAAGCATGGTAGGCATCCAGAGGAAAGCGTGAAACAGCCTACAACGAAGTCCGGCCTACAGCGGTAAACCTTTCTCAATCGTTTTGAATATGACCTGAGACAACAAGCCATAGGCATTATCGTTCTAAAATCAGGGTGGAAGTTTCAGGATATTTCTGTTGGACTGGGTACGTCGCCAAGCCATGTCACAGCTTGGTCATTAAACGGACCTAAAGTAGCGATACACCCTGATGAGGAGACAGGCCATGGATTTGCAACACAATGCCCAAGCGGTTCCAGTAATTCGTACGCAACCCAAACAATCATTGGGCTGCGCGATTATTGATGAAAATGGCCAGGAAATTTCGATCACAGAAGAGATGATCCAGGACGCCTGCCACGAACTGGAGCAGCGTCTGGTCAAGCCCGTGATCAAGGACTGACGCTGAGGCAGCGAGGCTGGCCCGCGGTGCAGACGACAGGGTTTAGCTTGAAAAACCGGAAAGCGGGCGAGCCCGCTCCCACATGCCAGCACTCAGAACACTGACCGGTCTTACGCAGTAAGGCCGGTTTTTTTGTGCCCGCCCGCTTAAACCAATACCGCTCCCAGGGCCTTGACCAATTGCTTCAAGGCCACTGAGTCGCCATCGACATGCACCGCCAGGCCTTCTATTTCACGGCGTACGGGGTAGTGCTTGCGTAACCCGTCGAACGCCAGCTTCTGTTCGTGGACGCTGCCGGTCAGGCTGCGGCGAAAGTCTGCATCGTCCCGGCGCGGGTCATATACGCCACGGCACAGCATGGCCAAAGCCCAGCCCGGGTCGCTACTGGCACTCAGTTCGACCTTCACCAGCCAGGGTGGCGGCAGCAAATCGGCCAGGCGCACTACCGCCGGTTGCCCGAGGAAGTCGCACAGGGCCTGATAGATCTGCGCCGTACCCCGCTGTTTGCCCTCAAGGCTATAACCGGCAATGTGAGGCGTCGCCAGCACGCACAAGTCAGCCAGTTCCCGGTCCACCTCGGGCTCGTGCTCCCAGACATCGAGCACGGCTTGCAGGTCGTCGCGCCGGTTCAACACCTCTCGCAGTGCAACGTTATCGACCACCGGACCGCGGCTGGCGTTAATCAGCCAGGTACCCGGCCTGAGCTGCTCCAGACGCTGCTGATCCAGTAAATGCCAGGTCGGGAAACTGCCGGTTTTGCCTAACGGGGTATGCAGGCTTAGCACATCGCAGTGCTCGATGATGTGTTCAAGGCTGACGTAGTCGCCCCCCTCGGCGGCCTGACGCGGCGGATCGCAGACCAGCACCTTGAGGCCCAATGCGCGCAGGACCGTGACCAGACGCCCGCCCACTTCACCCGCCCCGATCACCCCGTAGGTACGCTGAACAAGGTCGACGCCTTCGATTTCGGCCAGTGTCAGCAAGCTGCCGAGCACGTAGTCCACCACGCCACGGGCGTTGCAGCCCGGGGCACTGGACCACTCAATACCCGCCTGTTCAAAGTAGTCGAGAGCCAAATGATCGGTGCCGATGGTGCAGGTCCCGACAAAGCGTACCGCGCTGCCTTCAAGCAACTCGCGATCGACTTTGGTCACCGAACGCACCAGCAGCACATCTGCAGCATGCACATCTGCACGCGTGATCTGGCGCCCCGGCAAACGGCGTATTTCACCGAACCCGGCAAAGAACTCTTCGATCAGCGGGATATTTTCGTCAGCAACAATCAACATGGCAGGCTCCTTTGGCGGAGTGGCAGTGTAGGCGTTGTAACAATGAATGAGCCAGCGGACCGTGGCATACGCTTACAAAGCCCGTACAACTCAAGGTTTTGCGCCCACAGGGGGCAAGCGTACAATCGCCGGCTTTGCGCTTTAAACACTGTGGATGCACGCTTGTGAACTCTGTCATTGATACCCCCCCTACCCCTGTCAGCCGTCCGGCACGGGTCCGCACCGAAGTGCGTGCGCTATTGGGGCTGGCATTTCCAATCATCATCTCCCAGGTCGCCACCACGGCCATGGGCTTTGTCGATGCTGTCATGGCGGGACGTGTCGGGCCCCGTGACCTGGCGGCCGTGGCACTGGGCAACTCCATCTGGATACCGGTGTTTTTGTTGATGTCAGGGATCCTGCTGGCGACCACGCCCAAAGTCGCCCAGCGCTTTGGCGCCAACAGTCACCAGGAAATCGGCCCGATCGTGCGCCAGGCCCTGTGGCTCGCGCTGATCACCGGGCTGTGCGCGGCATTTGTCCTGCTGGCGGCAGAGCCGCTGCTGCACCTGATGAACGTCGCCCCGGACCTTATTGAGCCGTGCATGGGCTACTTGCACGGGATCGCCAGCGGCATGCCGGCGGTGGGACTGTATTGCGTGTTGCGCAACTTCAGCGATGGCCTGGGCCGGACGCGCCCAAGCATGGTGCTGGGGTTGTGTGCGCTGGCGCTCAACATCCCGATCAACTACGTATTCATTTATGGGCATTTGGGTGTCCCGGCCATGGGCGGCGTGGGCTGTGGCTGGGCGACAGCCATTGTGATGTGGTTCATGGCGCTGGGCATGGTGGCCTGGACCTGGCGCGGTGCGATCTACCAGTCGAGCCGGGTGTACAGCCATTTTGAATGGCCGCAGTGGGCAATCATCAAGCGCTTGCTGAGTGTGGGGCTACCGATCGGCATTGCGGTATTTGCCGAGTCGAGCATTTTTGCGGTGATCGCGCTGTTGATTGGCAGCCTCGGGGCAACGGTGGTCGCAGGCCATCAAATCGCCCTGAACTTCAGCTCGCTGGTGTTTATGATCCCCTACTCCCTGGGCATGGCAATTACCGTACGCGTGGGGCAGGCCCTGGGCCGCCAGCAACCGCGCGAAGCACGCTTTGTTGCGGGTGTGGGCATGGGCACGGCACTCGTATGGGCGTGCATGTCAGCCAGTTTGATTCTGTTGCTGCGTCAGCAGATTGCCACTGTTTACACGGCCGACCCGATGGTGATCGAAGTGGCGACCATGCTGCTGATGTTTGCGGCCCTGTACCAGTTCTCGGATGTAATCCAAGTGACTGCCGCAGGCGCGTTGCGCGGCTACCAGGACACGCGGGTGACGATGATCCTGACCCTGTTTGCGTATTGGGGAATTGGCTTGCCGGTGGGTTACGCGCTGGGGCTGACGGACTGGTTAGGCCCGGCCAATGGTCCGAGCGGGCTGTGGCAAGGCTTGATCGTGGGGCTTACCTGCGCAGCGCTGATGCTCAGCGTACGCCTGACCCGCAGCGCCAAAAAACGGATTCGCATGGCATAAACACACACCGCAGGAGCGAGCTTGTCTCGCGAGCTCTTCGCATTGAACGGCTCGCGAGCAAGCTCGCTCCTACAGGGGTTAGGCTTGTTTAATCCTGCTTCTTGCGAATCCAGTACAGGTAGGTGCCCGCCTCTTCCTGCTGCCCCACCAGTTCATGGTCCAGAAACACGCAGAACTTGGGGATGTCACGCCGGGTCGAGGGGTCCGTGGCGATGACCTTCAGCAAGCCGCCCGGTGCCAGGTCGCGAATGTGCTGGTGCAGCATCATCACCGGCTCAGGGCAGTTGAGCCCGGTGGCGTCCAGCGTGCCGTCAACCGGCAAATCAGCAAAACTCATCAGTAACTCCTGAATCAACGGGATTTGGTTTTTTTCACGTCCAGTCGACGCAAATGGCAGGTCACTTCTTCGCGGTCGTGGTACAGCTGCTTGCAGCCAATTTCGACCTGGATACCGCGCTCCTTGAAACCGTCAGCAATGCGATCAAGCAAGCGCCGCACTTCGGCATAACGCTGTTTCATCGGCAATTTCAAGTTGACCACCGCTTCGCGACAGTGACCTTCGCCGATCCACTCTTCAAGCATCGCCGCATTGCGGGCAGGCTTTTCCACGATGTCGCAGACCATCCAGTCCACTGGCTGCTTGGGCTTGAAGGTAAAACCATCCGCCATCAAGTGCTGCACCAAACCGGTGTCCATCAGGCTTTCGGCCATCGGGCCGTTGTCGATGGCGGTAACGATCATGCCGCGATTGACCAGCTGCCAGGTCCAGCCACCGGGCGCAGCGCCAAGGTCAACTCCGGTCATGTCACTGTGCAGGCGCTCATCCCACTGGTCACGGGGGATAAAATGATGCCACGCCTCTTCCAGTTTGAGGGTCGAACGGCTCGGCGCCTCACGGGGGAATTTCAACCGCGGGATGCCCATTGGCCACATGGCGCAGTTGTTCGACTCGGCCAGGCCGAGGAACAGTTCGCGACCACTTTTAACGGTCAGCAGCAACCGCGGCTTGAGCTCATCGTCCTCTACCAGCTTGCCGGCCTTGATCAGGGCCTTGCGCAAATGGGCATCGAACTTCTTGCAGAAGTTGGACAGCTCTTTGCCGTCATTGGTGTCGACCATTTCCAGCCACAGGCTGCCACAGACCGGAAAGTCGGCCATGTGCTGAAGAATGACGCTGATCCGGTCGGTTTCCGGCAGTTCGATAAAACCGCCCCGGGCCCACTGACGCGGGAAAATCAGTTCGACAAAACGCAAGCCGCGCATCAGGCGTTCGGCGCCGCCTTCTTGAGTACAGACAAATTCGGCACAGGCACTGCTTGGCTTGGCCTTGGCATAACCAGAGACATTGAGGCGGGCAGCATGCTCGGCGATTTCGGAGCAGACTTCGCCTTCAAAACCGGGCCGGCAATGCATAAAAACGGTGTTCATTGAATTACTCCTGGGCAGCAGGCGGGAATTGGCCGGCTGCGCATCCTTGATTTGGAGCAAGGACTGTCACGAAAAGGCCAGCATGATAACTGAGTTCGGAACCTTGAACCCTTATAGACAGTCCAGTTATTAGCCAGATCAATGATTCAGGGCTACGTTAGAAGCTCTGCTCGTTCCACACGATCCGTACCGTGCGGGTCAAAAGGAGTCATTTCATGTCCTCCCTTGATAGCCTGAACACCCTCGCCACACTAAAAGTCGACGACAAGACTTATCACTATTTCAGCTTGCCCCTTGCCGCCAGATCACTGGGCGATTTAAGCCGGCTGCCCATGTCGCTCAAAGTATTGCTGGAAAACCTGCTGCGCTGGGAAGACGGCAAGACCGTCACCGCGCCGGACCTCAAGGCGCTGGCCGCCTGGCTCAAGGAACGGCGCAGCGACCGGGAAATCCAGTACCGCCCGGCCCGGGTATTGATGCAGGACTTTACCGGCGTGCCGGCCGTGGTCGACCTGGCCGCCATGCGCGCGGCGATGGCCAAGGCCGGCGGCGATCCGCAACGAATCAATCCGCTGTCCCCGGTAGACCTGGTGATCGACCACTCGGTAATGGTCGACAAATTCGCCAGCCCGGACGCCTTTGAACAAAACGTTGATATTGAGATGGAACGCAACGGTGAACGTTATGCATTCCTGCGCTGGGGCCAGGATGCCTTTGACAACTTCAGCGTCGTGCCGCCCGGTACCGGGATTTGCCATCAGGTAAACCTGGAGTACCTGGGACGGACAGTCTGGACCAAGGACGAAGACGGCCGGACTTACGCGTTCCCCGACACACTGGTCGGTACCGACTCCCACACCACCATGATTAATGGCCTGGGTGTCCTGGGCTGGGGCGTGGGCGGCATTGAAGCCGAAGCCGCGATGCTCGGCCAGCCAGTGTCGATGCTGATCCCGGAAGTGGTGGGTTTTAAACTCAGCGGCAAACTAAAAGAAGGCATCACCGCCACCGACCTGGTGCTGACGGTGACGCAAATGCTGCGCAGCAAGGGCGTTGTCGGCAAGTTCGTCGAGTTTTTCGGCGACGGCCTGGCGGATCTGCCACTGGCTGACCGCGCCACCATTGCCAACATGGCACCGGAGTATGGCGCCACTTGCGGGTTTTTCCCGGTCGATCAGATCACCCTGGATTATCTGCGTTTGTCCGGGCGGCCCGAGGCTGCGGTCAAATTGGTCGAGGCCTACTGCAAAGAGCAGGGACTGTGGCGTATGCCAGGCCAGGAACCGGTCTTCAGCGAAACCCTGGAACTCGACATGGGCAGCGTCGAAGCCAGCCTTGCCGGGCCCAAGCGCCCACAAGACCGGGTGTCACTGCCCAATGTAGGGCAGGCATTTAACGATTTCATGAGCCTGCAATTCAAACCGACCAACAAAGAAGAAGGCCGTCTTGAAAGTGAAGGCGGCGGTGGCGTGGCCGTGGGCAATGCCGACCTGATCGGTGAAGTGGACTACAGCGTTGAAGGGCAGACTTATCGCCTGAAAAACGGTGCCGTGGTGATCGCGGCCATTACCTCGTGTACCAACACCTCCAACCCGAGTGTGATGATGGCTGCCGGGCTGGTGGCCAAAAAAGCGGTCGAAAAAGGCCTGAAAAGCCAGCCGTGGGTGAAAACGTCGCTGGCCCCTGGCTCCAAGGTGGTGACTGACTACTACAAGGCCGCAGGTCTGACCCAGTACCTCGACCAGCTGGGCTTTGCGCTGGTCGGCTACGGCTGCACCACGTGCATCGGCAACTCCGGGCCGTTGCCCGAGCCGATTGAAAAAGCCATCACCCAGTCTGATCTGACCGTGGCTTCGGTGCTCTCGGGCAACCGCAACTTTGAAGGGCGCGTGCACCCACTGGTGAAAACCAACTGGCTGGCTTCGCCGCCGCTGGTTGTGGCCTATGCCCTGGCCGGCAGCGTGCGCATTGATATCAGCACTGAACCGCTGGGCATCGGCAAAGACAGCAAACCGGTGTACCTGCGCGATATCTGGCCCAGCCAGAAAGAAATCGCCGATGCCGTAGCACAGGTGACGACCGCCATGTTCCACAAGGAGTACGCCGAGGTATTTGCCGGTGACGAACAATGGCAGGCCATCGAGGTGCCACAGGCGGCGACTTATGTCTGGCAGAAAGATTCGACCTACATCCAGCATCCACCCTTCTTCGATGACATTGGTGGCCCGTTACCGGTGATCAAGGACGTCAAGGGCGCGCGCGTGCTGGCGTTGCTCGGCGATTCGGTGACCACAGACCACATTTCCCCTGCCGGCAATATCAAGGTCGACAGCCCGGCCGGGCGCTATCTGCGCGAGAAAGGCGTCGAACCACGGGACTTCAACTCCTATGGTTCGCGGCGCGGTAACCACGAAGTGATGATGCGCGGCACGTTTGCCAACATCCGGATTCGCAACGAGATGCTCGGCGGCGAAGAAGGTGGCAACACGATCTACATTCCGAGTGGCGAAAAACTGCCGATCTATGATGCAGCGATGCGCTATCAGGCATCGGGCACTCCCCTGGTGGTGATTGCCGGCCAGGAGTACGGCACCGGCTCCAGCCGTGACTGGGCCGCCAAAGGCACGAACCTGCTGGGGGTCAAAGCGGTGATTGCCGAGAGTTTTGAGCGCATCCATCGCTCGAACCTGGTGGGCATGGGCGTGCTGCCGCTGCAATTCAAACTGGATCAGAACCGCAAGAACCTGAAGCTCACCGGCAAGGAGACTCTGGATATCCTGGGGCTGACCGGTGCCGAACTGCAACCAAGGATGAACCTGACGCTGGTCATCACCCGTGAGGATGGTCAACAGGAGAAAGTCGAGGTGCTGTGCCGGATCGATACCCTGAATGAGGTCGAGTACTTCAAGGCGGGCGGGATTCTGCACTATGTATTGCGGCAGTTGATTGCCTCCTGAAACTGGCTGAATACCTGTGGGATCGAGCTGTTGCGGGGCGCGCTGAAAGGCTCGCGAGGCAAGCTCGCTCCTACGGGTGATGGGGTGTCAGTGAGATCGTATCCACCCGGTGTGTTCCGGGCCGGGCTCGGATCACGGAATTTGCGTTGAGAATCTTTTGCATCTGTATTGTTATACTGACGCGCCCCGACATGCATTCGGGGCGTTTTTTTTAACGATTCCAAGGATTTTCATGATTGCTCTGCCATGGCCTTATCTGGCATTTCTTACCCTCGGCTACTGCCTTGCCCTGAGCTACGGCCAATTGGGCGCCCAGGCTCTTATCGCGTTGTTTGCCCTGATTCTGTCCGGGCTCGCAGCCCGTCAGCACCGCCAGCAATGGCTGCGCTATGCCGGTCACGCGCTGTTTGTATTGCTGGCCCTGGCACTGGCGCTGCACTGGCTACCCGGTTTCCATAATGGCCGCGCCATCAACCCCGAACGGCTGACGCCGGACGCCGTGCCCTTCTCGTTGTACCTCAATCTGGACAAGCCGCTGATTGGCTTCTGGCTATTACTGGTATGCCCCTGGATAGCGCCACGCTTTTCCTGGCGAGTCTCGTTTGGCGCGACGTTGATGGCCCTGGTACTGGTGGCAATTGCAGCGCTTGGCGGCGCGATGCTGCTGGGCATGATCACCTGGGCCCCTAAATGGCCCGCACACGGCTGGATCTGGGTGCTGAACAATTTACTGCTGGTAACACTGGTCGAAGAAGCCCTGTTTCGCGGCTACATCCAGGGCAGTTTGAGTCGCTGGTTTAAACAGCTGCCCTACGGCCAGACACTGGCACTGGTCATTGCTGCGCTATTGTTCGGCCTGGCGCATATGGCCGCAGGCTGGCATTGGGTACTGCTGTCGGGTATTGCCGGCCTTGGTTATGGCCTGGCCTGGCGTTTCGGCGGCCTGAGTGCGGCGATCGCCACTCACTTCGGGCTTAACCTGTTGCACTTCGTATTCTTCACTTATCCGATGCTGGCGCCCTGATACACAAAGGCTGCCGGGGTGTCTGGTCACCTGCGGCAGCCGAATTAATAATTAAACAAATCCCTGCGCGTGCCGACAGCCTGTCAAAGTCTTACGGATAGATACGACATGCGTAATAACCAGCCCGTCACCCAACGCGAACGCACTTTCCCCGCTCAACAACGGTTGATTTCCACCACCGATGCCAAAGGTGTAATTACCTATTGCAACGATGCCTTTGTCGAGATCAGCGGGTTCTCGCGTGAAGAGCTGATACGCGCACCGCACAACCTCGTGCGTCATCCGGATGTTCCTTCTCCCGTCTTTGAACACATGTGGAGCACCTTGAAAAAAGGCGCGCCATGGATGGGCATTGTGAAAAACCGTTGCCGCAACGGTGACCATTACTGGGTCAACGCTTACGTGACCCCGGTATTCGAGAATGAGCGAGTGGTGGGCTATGAGTCGGTCCGGGTCAAGCCCACCGGCGAACAGATCCGTCGTGCCGAAGCTCTGTATTCGCGCCTTAATCGCGGCAAGTCGGCGGTGCCACAGCGCGATAAATGGCTCCCCGTGCTGCAGGACTGGCTGCCCTTCATTCTGGTCAGCCAACTGAGTTTCATGATTGGCGCCCTGCTCAACTCCAGCTGGGGCTTTGCCCTGGCGGCCGCGCTGTCGATCCCGCTGGGGTTGCTTGGCCTGGGCTGGCAACAACGCGGGATCAAGCGCTTGCTGCGCCTGGCCGAACAAACCACCTCTGACCCGTTGATTGCCCAGATGTACACCGACAGCCGTGGCCCGCAAGCGCGTCTGGAAATGTCGATTCTGAGCCAGGAAGCGCGCCTGAAGACCTGTTTGACCCGACTGCAGGACACTGCCGAACATTTAAGCGAGCAGGCCCGTCAAGCCGATGTACTGGCACACAACAGCTCTAAGGGGCTTGAGCGCCAGCGAGTTGAAACCGAACAAGTCGCCACCGCCGTTAACCAGATGGCTGCCACCACGCAAGAAGTGGCCAGCCACGTACAGCGCACGGCTGACGCGACTCAAGAGGCCAATCGCCTGACAGGGCGCGGGCGTGACATCGCCGGTGAAACCCGCGAGGCGATTGAACGCTTGTCCATCGTGGTCGGTGAAACCGGGGCAACGGTCACTCAGCTGGCCAAAGACAGCGATGAAATCGGCGGCGTGGTTGACGTGATCAAGGGCATTGCCGACCAGACCAACCTGCTGGCCCTGAACGCAGCCATCGAAGCCGCGCGTGCCGGCGAGATGGGCCGGGGCTTTGCCGTGGTGGCTGACGAAGTGCGTCAACTGGCACAACGCACCAGCCTGTCGACCGGACAGATTCATGGCCTGATCGCCAAGTTGCAGCAGACGGCGGCCACTGCCGTACAGACCATGAATGCCGGGCATCGTCAGGCTGAAGAAGGCGTGGCCCGGGTACTGGAAGCGGACAAGGCGCTGGTGGGCATCAGTGAAGCGGTGGCCAATATCACCGACATGACCACCCAGATCGCGGCCGCCACCGAAGAGCAAAGCGCAGTGGCTGAAGAAATCAGCCGCAACATCAGCACCATTGCCGACCTGGCGGACCAGACTTCAGAGCAGGCCCAGCATTCGGCGCTATTGAGCGAAGAACTGACCCGCACCGTAAACACCCAGTATTCACTGGTGGAGCGGTTCAACCGTTAAGCACTGCCCCCCCTTTACCTGTAGGAGCGAGCTTGCTCGCGAGCTCTTCGCTGGCATATTGAACAGCTCGCGAGCAAGCTCGCTCCTACAGGGGGAGCCATTGCGCGATTTTGTCGGCAGCGGCGTCCAGATGCTGTTCATGGGTAAACCCCGATACTTTGAGCGGCTTCAAATCGTGATCCCCCGCCACTAACCAGTGCAGTTCAATGCCCGGCGCCAGCGTGTATGCCTCGACGGCTTGCCGGTTGCCCAGGGCATCGCGTTCGCCCTGCACGATCAGGGTGGCTGTCTGCAGCCCGGCCAAGTGCGCCACCCGCGGTTTTTCCGGTTTGCCGGAGGCGTAAAACGGGTAGCCCAGACAGACCAGAGCATCAACTCCCAACTCATCAGCCACCAGACTGGCCATGCGCCCGCCCATGGACTTGCCGCCAATCGCAATTTGCCCGGCGACATGCTGTCGCACCCCGGCATACACCTGGCGCCAACATTCGAGCAATTTGGCCTGTTGGTTTGGCGGCCTTTTGCCACCATCGAGCCGGCGTTGCGCCATGTACGGGAACTCGAAGCGCAATACGTTCACCCCTCGTGCCGCAAGGCGTTCAGCCATACCGGTCATCCAGGCACTGTCCATCGGAGCACCCGCACCATGGGCCAGGATCAAGGTCTGCGGTTGCGCGCTTTTCACCTCGTCCGAGGCCGGATTCCATAACCAGCCCTGCTCCTGTACGCATTGCGCCCATTGATCCCTGTCAATACCGGCCTTGCCTGCTACGCCCATGCTTGCCTCGCTTTTAGTCTGCCTATAACTCCAGGCGTGCCTTTGTATTCGCCTGAACCGTGGATGGGGAACCATGAACACTTCTACAAGTACTGCCTACAACTACAAGGTGGTCCGCCAATTTGCCATTATGACGGTGGTTTGGGGCATCGTCGGTATGGGGCTCGGCGTATTTCTCGCCGCGCAGCTGGTCTGGCCAGAACTTAACTTCAATTTGCCATGGACCAGTTTCGGGCGCCTGCGCCCTTTGCACACCAACGCGGTGATCTTCGCCTTTGGCGGTTGTGCATTGTTTGCATCCTCCTTTTACTCGGTACAACGTACCTGCCAGGCAACGCTGTTCGCGCCGAAGATCGCCATGTTTACCTTTTGGGGTTGGCAACTGGTGATTTTGCTGGCTGCCATCAGCCTGCCGCTGGGCTACACCAGCTCCAAGGAATACGCCGAGCTTGAGTGGCCGATCGATATCCTGATCACCATCGTCTGGGTCGCTTATGCCATCGTGTTTTTCGGCACGATCATGAAGCGCAAGACCAAACACATTTACGTGGGCAACTGGTTCTTCGGCGCATTCATCGTGACCGTGGCCATCTTGCACATCGTCAACAACCTGGAAATCCCGGTCAGTTTCACCAAGTCCTACTCGCTGTATGGCGGCGCGACTGACGCCATGGTGCAGTGGTGGTACGGCCATAACGCCGTGGGCTTTTTCCTGACGGCAGGTTTTTTGGGGATGATGTACTACTTCGTGCCCAAACAGGCCGAACGCCCTATCTATTCCTATCGCCTGTCGATCGTGCACTTCTGGGCTCTGATCACCCTTTACATCTGGGCCGGCCCGCACCACTTGCACTACACCGCGCTGCCGGACTGGGCCCAGTCGCTGGGCATGGTGATGTCACTGATCCTGCTGGCGCCAAGCTGGGGCGGCATGATCAACGGCATGATGACGCTCTCCGGGGCCTGGCATAAGTTGCGCAGCGACCCGATCCTGCGCTTCCTCGTGGTGTCGCTGGCGTTCTACGGGATGTCGACCTTCGAAGGCCCGATGATGGCGATCAAGACCGTCAACGCCCTCTCCCACTACACCGACTGGACCATCGGCCACGTACACGCCGGTGCGCTGGGCTGGGTAGCGATGATTTCGATCGGTGCGCTGTATCACATGATCCCGAAAATTTTCGGTCGCCCGCAGATGTACAGCATGGGCCTGATCAACGCGCATTTCTGGCTTGCCACTATCGGTACCGTGCTTTACATCGCCTCGATGTGGGTCAACGGCATCGCCCAGGGCCTGATGTGGCGCGCAGTCAACGAAGACGGCACGCTGACCTACTCCTTCGTCGAAACCCTGGTGGCCAGCCATCCGGGCTATGTCGTGCGACTGATCGGCGGGGCGATCTTCTTCAGCGGCATGTTGCTGATGGCTTACAACACTTGGCGCACCGTGCGTAACGCCGAGCCCGCTGAAGTCGTAGCCGCCGCGCAGACGGCCTGAGGAGTTCGCCATGAAACACGAAATCATTGAAAAAAATATCGGCCTGATGCTGTTGCTGATGATCCTCTGTGTGAGCGTCGGCGGCCTGACGCAAATCGTGCCGCTGTTCTTTGAGGATGTGACCAATACCCCGGTCGAGGGCATGAAGCCTTACACCGCGCTGCAACTGGAAGGGCGTGACATCTACATTCGCGAAGGCTGCGTGCAATGCCACTCGCAGATGATCCGTCCGTTCCGGGCCGAGACCGAGCGCTATGGCCATTACTCGGTCGCCGGTGAAAGCGTCTGGGACCACCCGTTCCTGTGGGGCTCCAAACGTACCGGGCCGGACCTGGCGCGGGTCGGCGCACGCTATTCGGACGACTGGCACCGCGCGCATTTGTACAACCCGCGCAACGTTGTGCCGGAGTCGAAAATGCCCGCCTACCCGTGGCTGGTGTCGGAACCGGTGGATGACCGCCATACCCAAAAGAAACTCGAAGTGATGCGCACCCTGGGCGTGCCATACACCGATGAAGACATCGCCAACGCCAGACAGTCGGTGCAGGGCAAGACCGAAATGGACGCGCTGGTGGCCTACCTGCAAGTGCTCGGCACTGCCATCAAGAGCAAGAGGTGAGCCATGTTTGACATGAGTAGCGGAATGATCCGCGGCCTCGGCACAGTCGTGGTGGCGGTGGCCTTTATCGGCCTGGCGCTGTGGGTATTCAGCCCGCGGCGCAAGTCGGAGTTTGAAGACGCGACCCTACTGCCATTCAAAGACGATCCAGAGGCGATTAAACACGTCGAGCAAGAACAAGCGTCTAGGAGCAATAAACAATGACCACCTTCTGGAGTATCTATATCTGCGTGCTGACCATTGGCACGCTGGTCGGCCTGACCTGGCTGTTGATCAGTACCCGCAAGGGGGAAAGAAAAAGCGAAACCGTCGAGACCATGGGCCACAGCTTTGATGGCATCGAAGAGTACGACAACCCGCTGCCCCAATGGTGGTTCATGTTGTTCGTCGGCACGCTGGTGTTTGGTGTGGGCTATTTGATTCTCTATCCGGGCCTGGGCAACTGGAAAGGCCTGCTACCGGGTTACGAGGATGGCTGGACCGGGGTCAATGAATGGCAAAAGGAGATGGACAAGGCAGACGCCAGGTTTGGCCCCATTTTCGCCAAATACGCCGCCATGCCCGTTGAGCAAGTAGCCCAAGACCCCCAGGCACTGAAAATGGGCGGGCGCCTGTTTGCGTCCAATTGCTCGGTGTGCCACGGCTCGGATGCCAAGGGCGCCTTCGGCTTCCCCAACCTGGCCGACAGCACCTGGCGCTGGGGCGGCGATGCTGACACCATTAAAACCACGATCATGGGCGGGCGCATCGCGGCGATGCCGGCCTGGGGTGCAGTGCTGGGTGACGACGGCGTCAAGAACGTCGCCGCCTATGTGCGCCACGATCTGGCCGGGCTGCCTTTGCCACAGGACACGACAGTGGATCTGGTCGCGGGCAAGCAGGCTTTCGAAACCACCTGTGTGGCCTGCCATGGCGCCAATGGCAAAGGCATGCAACTGATGGGGGCGCCTGATCTGACTGCGCCTGCGGGCTTTATTTACGGCACCAGCCTGGCGCAATTGCAGCAAACCATTCGCCATGGTCGCCAGGGGCATATGCCGGCGCAAAACGATCTGCTGGGTAACGACAAGGTGCAATTGCTGGCTGCATACGTGTTCAGCTTGTCTCATGGGAATCAAGAGGAAAAATCAGCCGAATAATTACCGGACATTTCCTGCCGCATCATTTTGGTGCGGCAGTTCCCGCCTCAAAGCGCGACCAAGTGTCGCACCTCTTTTAGTCCCTCGTTGCTCTCGCGCCATTCAGGACTAAGCTCATAGCTTCGGTGATCCCGGGTCCGCCGGTTTCACGTCAAGTGAAATTAATCGGTAAGTTGAAGGGCTCCGTTACGGGCCACACTGGTGGGTTTACACCGGCTATCGTCGATTGCGATCTTCGCCATGATGTCGCGATGCCTGCACCCCACCCGGTTTTGATCCGCCCGCACCCTTCATTTTTGCCCTCCATGGGTTGTTTTGTTGACGGTCTATTTGACCCTACACCACGCATGGAAAGGCCGCAGAATAAGCGTTGGAACGCATTGACCGAGGTCAAGCCGCGTTGCAATAACCCTACGCTTTATACATACTTGCGACCGATTTTTACTCCTAATAAAACACCAAAACCGTGGAACCTTAGAATGAGCACAGCAATCAGTCCGACTGCTTATAACTATAAGGTAGTCCGCCAGTTCGCCATCATGACGGTGGTCTGGGGGATCCTTGGCATGGGGCTCGGGGTTTTTATCGCGTCACAGCTTGTGTGGCCTGAATTAAACCTTGGCCTTGAGTGGACGACCTTTGGCCGCCTGCGCCCCTTGCATACCAACCTTGTGATTTTTGCCTTTGGTGGCTGTGCATTGTTTGGTACCTCGTACTACGTCGTGCAGCGTACCTGCCAGACCCGCCTGATCTCCGACGCCCTCGCCGCATTTACCTTCTGGGGTTGGCAGGCCGTCATTATCGGCGCGATCATCACCTTGCCGCTTGGCTACACCACTACCAAGGAATACGCAGAGCTGGAATGGCCACTGGCTATCCTGCTGGCCATCGTCTGGGTGGTCTACGGCATTGTGTTCTTCGGCACCATTACCAAGCGTAAAACCAAGCACATTTATGTCGGTAACTGGTTCTACGGGGCGTTCATTATCGTTACGGCGATGCTGCACATCGTCAACCACGCATCCCTGCCGGTAAGTTTCTTCAAGTCCTACTCGGCTTACGCCGGTGCCACCGACGCCATGATCCAGTGGTGGTACGGCCACAACGCTGTAGGTTTCTTCCTGACTACCGGCTTCCTGGGCATGATGTACTACTTCGTGCCGAAGCAGGCCGAACGTCCGATCTACTCGTATCGCCTGTCGATCGTGCACTTCTGGGCCCTCATCACCCTTTACATCTGGGCCGGCCCGCACCACCTGCACTACACCGCTCTGCCGGACTGGGCCCAGTCGCTGGGCATGGCCATGTCGATCATCCTGCTGGCGCCAAGCTGGGGCGGCATGATCAACGGCATGATGACCCTGTCGGGCGCCTGGCATAAATTGCGCACCGACCCGATCCTGCGCTTCCTCGTGGTGTCCCTGGCCTTCTACGGCATGTCGACCTTCGAAGGCCCGATGATGGCCATCAAGACCGTCAACTCGCTGTCGCACTACACCGACTGGACCATCGGCCACGTACACGCCGGGGCACTGGGCTGGGTAGCGATGATTTCGATCGGCGCCATGTACCACATGATTCCGCGCATCTACGGCCAGAAGCAGATGTACAGCACCAGCCTGATCAATACGCACTTCTGGCTGGCGACTATCGGCACCGTGCTTTATATCGCTTCGATGTGGGTCAACGGCATCACCCAGGGCCTGATGTGGCGCGCAATCAACGACGACGGCACCCTGACCTACTCGTTCGTGGAAGCACTGCAAGCCAGCCACCCTGGCTTTATCGTTCGCGCCATCGGCGGGGCTATCTTCGCCAGCGGCATGCTGTTCATGGCCTATAACGTGTTCCGCACCGTACGCGCCTCGAACCCGGTAGAAGCTGAAGCAGCGAGCAAAATCGCTGTCGTTGGAGCCCACTGATGAAGCACGAAACAATCGAGAAGAATATTGGCCTGATGGCCTTCTTCATGGTCATCGCCGTGAGCATCGGTGGCCTGACCCAAATCGTTCCGCTGTTCTTCGAGGATGTCACCAATACTCCGGTTGAAGGCATGAAGCCGCGTACCGCCCTGGAACTGGAAGGTCGTGACATCTACATCGCCAACGGCTGTGTGCAATGCCACTCGCAGATGATTCGCCCGTTCCGTGCAGAAACCGAACGTTACGGCCACTACTCGGTAGCCGGCGAAAGCGTCTGGGACCACCCGTTCCTGTGGGGTTCCAAGCGTACCGGGCCTGACCTGGCCCGGGTTGGCGGTCGCTACTCCGATGACTGGCACCGTGCGCACCTGTACAACCCGCGCAACGTGGTACCCGAGTCGATCATGCCGGCTTATCCGTTCCTCGTAGAACGCAAGCTGGACGGCAAGGACACGGCGAAAAAAATGGAAGTCTTGCGCGTGCTCGGCGTCCCTTACACCGACGAAGATATCGCCGGTGCCAAGGATGCCGTGAAAGGCAAAACCGAAATGGACGCGCTGGTGGCCTATCTCCAGGGCCTGGGCACCATCATCAAAAGCAAACGGTGATTTAGATGGATATCGGGATGATTCGTGGCCTGGGCACTGTCGTCGTGATGGTGGCTTTTATCGGTTTGGCATTGTGGGTTTTCAGTCCGCGACGCAAGTCGGAGTTTGATGACGCTACCTTATTGCCCTTCAAGGATGATCCCGAAGCCATCAAGCACGTCGAGCAAGAGCAAGCTTCTAGGAGTAACAAAGAATGACTACGTTCTGGAGTCTGTACGTCACAGTCCTCAGTCTGGGTACCATCTTCGCCTTGACCTGGTTGTTGCTGGCTACCCGCAAGGGCCAACGCAGCGAGCAAACTGACGAGACAGTTGGGCACTCTTACGACGGGATTGAGGAGTACGACAACCCGATGCCTAAATGGTGGTTCATGCTGTTCATCGGCACCATCATTTTCGCCCTTGGCTACCTGGTGCTCTACCCGGGCCTGGGTAACTGGAAAGGCCTGTTGCCGGGCTACGATTACCTGGACACCAAAGAGAAAACCGCGTTTGCCAATGGCCAGACAGGCTGGACCGGTGTTCACGAGTGGGAAAAGGAGATGGCTAAATCGGACGCCAAGTTCGGACCGATCTTCGCCAAATACGCTGCCATGCCTATTGAAGAAGTGGCCAAAGACCCGCAAGCACTGAAAATGGGTGGCCGTCTGTTCGCCTCCAACTGCTCGGTGTGCCACGGTTCTGACGCCAAAGGCGCCTATGGCTTCCCTAACCTGACCGACGCCGACTGGCGCTGGGGCGGTACGCCAACGGACATCAAGACCACCATCATGGGGGGTCGCCACGCGATCATGCCGGGCTGGTCTGAAGTGATCGGCGAACAAGGCGTGAGCGACGTTGCCGCCTATGTCCTGACCGGCCTGGACGGTCGCAAACTGCCCGAAGGCGCGAAAGCAGACCCTGCCAAAGGCAAGGAACTGTTCGCCACCAACTGTGCGGTGTGCCACGGCCCGGAAGGCAAAGGCAACCCGCTGATGGGCGCACCGAACCTGACCCACCCGGGTGCATTCATCTACGGTTCGAGCTTCGCCCAACTGCAGCAGACCATCCGTTACGGCCGTCAGGGCCAGATGCCTGCACAGGCTGACTTGCAAGGGAACGACAAGGTCCACCTGCTGGCCGCCTATGTTTACAGCTTGTCCCATGGCGATGAGGCCAAGGCAGCCGAGTAAACCAGGGTTGTAATTGCTTCACAAAAGGCCCCGCCAACGACAGCTGGCGGGGCCTTTTTATTGCCGCCGGCGCTTTCGATTGACGCCGCAACGGCCCGGGCGTGACGCCTTGGCACTGCAACCGCAGCCTCAAGTCAATTGATCCACGTCACGACTTGTTACAACTCCTATACCAACTTCAGGTTTTCCGGAACGCGACCAAAGGTCGCACCCTTGAGCTAGAGTCACAGGCGTATCATTACGCCACTGCTACACCTTCTGACCGCGGTCGGCATGTACTGACCGAGGCATTTTCCACTGCCGTGGGACGCACTAATGAGCAATCAGATTCCTGTTAAAAACGTCACTGCGCCTGAGCAAAAAACCGGCGAAAGCGTCGATTTGTATGCTGCCCGGGAAAAGATCTACACCCGGGCCTTTACCGGTCTTTTCCGCAACTTGCGCATCGCCGGCGGGGCGGTGCTTTTCTTGCTGTATTTCGGCACGGTATGGCTCAACTGGGGCGGCCACCAGGCGGTCTGGTGGAACCTTCCCGAACGTAAATTCTTTATTTTTGGTGCCACCTTCTGGCCACAGGATTTCATCCTGCTGTCCGGGCTGCTGATCGTTGCCGCCTTTGGCCTGTTCTTTATTACCGTATACGCCGGACGCGTGTGGTGTGGTTACACCTGCCCGCAAAGTGTCTGGACCTGGGTATTCATGTGGTGCGAGAAGGTCACAGAAGGTGACCGCAACCAGCGCATCAAGCTCGACAAGGCGCCGATGAGCGCCAACAAGTTCCTGCGAAAATTCAGCAAACACAGCCTGTGGCTGCTGATCGGCTTTGTCACCGGCATGACCTTCGTCGGTTACTTCTCGCCGATACGCGAACTGGTTTTCGACTTCTTTACCGGCCAGGCTGATGGCTGGGCGTATTTCTGGGTCGGCTTTTTCACCCTGGCCACCTACGGCAACGCTGGCTGGTTGCGCGAGCAGGTGTGCATTTACATGTGTCCGTATGCCCGCTTCCAGAGCGTGATGTTCGACAAGGACACGCTGATCGTTTCCTACGATCCGCGGCGCGGCGAAGTCCGTGGCCCGCGCAAAAAAGACACTGACTACAAGGCCCTGGGCCTGGGCGATTGCATCGACTGCACCATGTGCGTACAGGTGTGCCCGACCGGGATCGACATTCGTGACGGCCTGCAGATCGAGTGCATCGGCTGCGCCGCCTGTATCGATGCCTGCGACAGCATCATGGACAAAATGAACTACCCGCGCGGCCTGATCAGCTACACCACCGAGCACAACCTCTCGGGCCAGAAAACCCGCAAGTTGCGCCCGCGCCTGATTGGCTATGCGCTGGTCCTGCTGACCATGATGGGCCTGCTGGCAGCAGCGTTTTATACCCGCACCCTGGTGGGGTTCGATGTCAGTAAAGACCGCGTGCTCTACCGCGAAAACGCTGAAGGCCGGATCGAAAACGTCTACAGCCTGAAGATCATGAACAAGGACCAGCAAGACCATACCTACGTGCTGGAGGCCACCGGCCTGCCTGACCTGAAACTGCAGGGCAAACGCGAAATCAAGGTCGCGGCGGGCGACATCGTCAGCCTGCCGGTCGAGCTCTCGATTGCGCCGGAGCAGCTACCCTCCAGCACCAACGAAGTGTTCTTCATCCTCAAGGATGCCGACCACAACGACGTGACCGTTAAAGCCAAGAGCCGTTTCATCGGCCCACAAATCAGATAAGAGAAGAGAACCTGCCATGCCCGCAGCAAACGCCTCCAGCCCTTGGTACAAGCATCTTTGGCCGTGGATCATCATTGCCATTCTCGCCTGCTCGGTGACGCTGACCCTGTCGATGGTGACCATTGCCGTGAATAACCCGGACAACCTGGTCAACGACAACTACTACGAGGCCGGCAAAGGCATCAACCGCTCCCTTGACCGCGAATTGCTGGGCCAGACCCTGCAACTCAAGGCCAAGCTGCGCATGGACGAAATGACCGGCGAAGTGGTGCTGCTGCTTGAGGGCAACAGCAAACCGCAGGTGCTGGAGCTGAACCTGATTTCTCCGACTCAACCCGAGAAAGACCGCAAGATCAGTCTGAGCCAGAGCGCATCAGAACCGGGCCGTTACATCGGCCAACTGGATGACAAGGTCGCAGGCCGTCGCTTTGTAGAGCTGCTGGGCGTTGAAGACGGCAAAACCTGGCGCCTGTTTGAAGAGGAGCTGGTAGGACCTGACAAGGACCTGCTGCTGGGCGACGAGCCCCTGCAGGGCGCAGAAGACCGCAAAGCGAAATAACCCATCGCAGGCCCTCAGCCCCCCACAATTCTGTGGGAGCCTGAGGGCCTGCAATGTCGCACTTCCATCGCGAAAGACCGTCATGACCTCTCCCGTTCCCTGCTATCACTGCGCCCTGCCCGTCCCTCCTGGCAGCCGGTATACCGCCGTTGTTCTGGGCCAGCTGCGCGAGTTCTGCTGCCCCGGGTGCCAGGCGGTGGCGGAAGCGATCGTGGCCGGCGGCCTGGAAAGCTATTACCAGCATCGCAGCGAAGCCTCGGCCAACCCTCAAGCGCTCCCCGTACAACTGGTTGAAGAGCTGGCCCTGTATGACCGCGCCGATGTGCAAAAACCCTTTGTCCGGCATGAGGGCGAACAGGCCGAAACCACCCTGCTGATCGAAGGCATCAGTTGCGCCGCCTGTGGCTGGCTGATTGAAAAACACCTGCGCCACCTGCCTGCGGTGAGCGAAGCACGGCTCAACCTGTCCAACCACCGCTTGCATGTACGCTGGGCCGACAGCCAGTTACCACTGAGTGAAATACTCAGCGAACTGCGCCACATCGGCTATGCCGCGCACCCGTATCAGGCTGACAGGGCGACGGAACAACTGGCCACTGAAAACCGCCTGGCTTTGCGTCAGCTGGGTGTCGCCGGACTGCTGTGGTTCCAGGCGATGATGGCAACCATGGCCACCTGGCCCGAATTCAACATCGATCTCAGCCCCGAGATGCACACCATCCTGCGTTGGGTTGCACTGTTTCTGACAACGCCCATCGTGTTTTACAGCTGTACCCCCTTTTTCAAAGGCGCCATGCGCGACTTGCGCACCCGCCATCTGACCATGGATGTCTCGGTTTCGCTGGCGATCGGCGGCGCCTATGTCGCGGGTATCTGGACGGCCATCACCGGTGTCGGCGAGCTGTATTTCGATGCGGTCGGCATGTTCGCCCTGTTCTTGCTGGCCGGGCGCTATCTGGAGCGCCGTGCCCGTGAGCGCACTGCCGCCGCGACCGCACAACTGGTCAACCTGCTGCCTGCGTCCTGCTTGCGATTGAGTGATGACGGGCAGAGCGAGCGCATTCTGCTGACCGAACTGAAAGTCGGCGACAAGGTGCTGGTCCACCCCGGCGCGGTTCTTCCGGCCGACGGCAAGATTCTGGACGGCCAGTCAAGCATCGATGAGTCTTTGCTGACCGGCGAGTACTTGCCCCAGGCACGCCGGGCTGGCGATGCGGTCACCGCCGGGACCCTGAATGTCGAAGGTGCACTGACCGTCGAGGTATTGGCCCTGGGCCAGGACACACGCCTGTCTGCCATCGTGCGCCTGCTGGACCGGGCCCAGAGCGAGAAACCGCGGCTGGCCGAGATCGCCGATAAAGCCGCGCAATGGTTCTTGCTGTTTTCATTGATTGCCGCTGCCGGGATCGGCCTGCTGTGGTGGCAACTCGATCCATCGCGGGCTTTCTGGATCGTCCTGGCAATGCTGGTGGCCACCTGCCCTTGCGCCCTGTCACTGGCAACACCGACCGCGCTCACGGCCGCTACAGGGACGTTGCACAAGCTGGGGCTGCTGCTGACGCGCGGCCATGTGATCGAGGGGCTGAACCAGATCGACACGGTGATCTTCGACAAGACCGGCACCCTCACCGAAGGCCGGCTGACCTTGCGCGCCATCCGGCCACTGGGCGAACTGGACAGCGATCAGTGCCTGGGCCTGGCGGCAGCCCTTGAG
This sequence comes from Pseudomonas versuta, assembly GCF_001294575.1. Taxonomy (NCBI): domain Bacteria; kingdom Pseudomonadati; phylum Pseudomonadota; class Gammaproteobacteria; order Pseudomonadales; family Pseudomonadaceae; genus Pseudomonas; species Pseudomonas versuta. Next base: position 1,105,574 of record NZ_CP012676.1, on the reverse strand, counting down.
AACCGTTCGGAACACCCGATCGCCCGGGCGTTCGGCCGCGCAGCACAAGCCGCCGAACAGGTGCAAAGCACGCCGGGCCGCGGCCTTGAAGGCCTGGTGGGCGATCGGCGGTTGCGCATCGGCCAGCCGGGTTTTGTCTGCGAGCTGAGCCACTGCCCGGTCCCGCACATGCCCGACGAACCCGGTCAATGGCTGTTACTGGGCGATACCCGGGGCCCGCTGGCCTGGCTGGTGCTCGATGACCGCCTGCGCGACGATGCCCCCGCACTGCTGGCCGCCTGCAGGGCGCGCGGCTGGCGCACGCTGCTGCTCTCGGGAGACAGTTCGCCGATGGTCGACAGCGTAGCCGCCGAGCTGGGTATCGATGAAGCCCGGGGCGGCTTGCGCCCGGATGACAAACTGCAGGTATTGCAACAACTGCATGCCCGGGGCCGCAAAGTGTTGATGCTCGGTGACGGCGTCAATGATGTGCCGGTGCTGGCTGCCGCCGATATCAGCGTGGCGATGGGCTCGGCCACTGACCTGGCCAAAACCAGTGCCGATGCGGTATTGCTGTCCAATCGCCTGGATGCACTGGTGCAAGCCTTCAGCCTGGCCCGGCGCACGCGCCGGGTGATCATCGAGAACCTGCTCTGGGCCGGCTTGTATAACGGCCTTATGCTGCCTTTTGCGGCGCTGGGCTGGATCACCCCGATCTGGGCCGCCATCGGCATGTCGATCAGCTCGTTGACGGTGGTGCTTAACGCTTTGCGCCTGACCCGCATGCCCCGTCAGGCGCATACTCAGCTTGCATCACAAACCCGCCCGCTACCGATCTGAACCGGTGGCCTGGAGCCTTTATGCCAGCGCTTTACATCATGATTCCCGCGGCCTTGCTGATTGTCGCAATCGCTATCTATGTCTTCTTCTGGGCAGTAGACAGCGGCCAGTACGACGACCTCGACAGCCCTGCCCACAGCATCCTGTTTGACGACCAGGACCCGCAGCACACAGCGGCTGTCGAAGAAGCCAGGCTTCATCACCCGGAATCGGACCCAGACACCGACAGCAAGGCGCCACCCCATGCTTGAGCTGGCACCACTGCTGGTTTCGGCCGTGATTCTGGGCCTGCTCGGGGGCGGCCATTGCCTGGGCATGTGCGGCGGCCTGATGGGGGCGTTGACCCTGGCCATTCCCAAAGAGCAACGCAGTCGACGCTTTCGGTTGCTGCTGGCCTATAACCTGGGGCGAATCCTTAGCTACGCCGCCGCGGGCTTATTGCTGGGGCTCGCCGGATGGGCAGTGGCCAATAGTCCGGCGGCGATGTATATGCGCATCCTCGCCGGGCTGCTGCTGATTTGCATGGGGCTGTATCTGGCGGGCTGGTGGAGCGGCCTGACCCGTATCGAAGGCCTGGGACGCGGCCTGTGGCGGCATATCCAGCCCGTTGCCAACCGGTTGCTGCCAGTGTCGAGCCTGCCTCGCGCATTGCTGCTGGGCGCGCTCTGGGGCTGGCTGCCATGCGGCCTGGTCTACAGCACGCTGATCTGGTCGGCCAGCCAGGGCAGCGCGATCGACAGTGCACTCCTGATGCTGGCTTTCGGTCTGGGTACCTGGCCCGTGCTGCTGGCAACCGGACTTGCGGCCGAGCGCGTCACGGCGTTGCTGCGCAAACGCAGCGTGCGTATGGCCGGCGGGTTACTGGTAATCCTGTTCGGCATCTGGACCTTGCCCGGCCCGCACCAGCACTGGTTGATGGGGCATTAGTCCAGTCACTTGTGCGGCAACTGTGCAACTGGTCGAACTGTGGGAGCTGGCTTGCCAGCGATGCAGGTCGAACTGGATGACCGGACCGATACCATCGCCAGCAAGCTGGCGCCCACCGTAGCAGTGCAACCGGGACGCACTGTGGGAGCGTGCCTGCCCGCGATGCAGCACACGCAGCCATTGATACAAATCAAGGTGATACGAATCCCGAGCCCCTAGACTCCAGCGCATTGCCAGTCATCCCAGGGGAATGCCCGCATGCTCGACGCCATTCGTTGGGACTCAGATTTAATTCGCCGCTACGACCTGGCCGGACCGCGCTATACCTCGTATCCGACGGCCATGCAGTTCACTGACCAGGTCAGCACATTCGATCTGCTGCACGCCCTGCGTGAAAGCCGCAAGGCGCTGAGGCCCCTGTCGCTGTATGTACACGTGCCGTTCTGCGCCAATATTTGCTACTACTGCGCCTGCAACAAGGTCATCACCAAGGACCGCGGCCGAGCGCAGCCTTACTTGCAGCGCCTGGAACAAGAAATCCGCCAGGTCGCCTGCCACCTCGACCCCAAACAAAAAGTCGAGCAACTGCACTTTGGCGGTGGCACGCCGACCTTTCTCAGCCACGATGAATTGCGCCAATTGATGGCCAGCCTGCGTGAGCATTTCAATTTGCTGGACGACGATTCCGGCGATTACGGCATCGAAATCGACCCGCGTGAAGCCGACTGGTCGACCATGGGCCTGTTGCGCGAGCTGGGGTTCAATCGCGTCAGCATTGGCCTGCAAGACCTCGACCCCCAAGTCCAGCGGGCAGTCAACCGCCTGCAAAGCCTGGAAGAAACCCGTGCCGTGATCGATGCTGCGCGCACCTTGCAGTTTCGCTCGATCAATATCGACCTGATCTACGGCCTTCCCAAGCAAACCCCCGAAGCCTTCGCGCAAACCATCAAAGAAGTGATCAACCTGCAACCGGATCGCTTGTCGGTATTCAATTACGCGCACTTGCCTGAGCGTTTCATGCCGCAACGCCGGATCAACACCAGTGACCTGCCCTCGCCGGCCGATAAACTGAAAATGCTGGAGTGCACCATTGCACAACTGACAGCCGCCGGTTATCGCTACATCGGCATGGATCACTTCGCGCTGCCGGACGATGAACTGGCCATCGCCCAGGAAGAAGCCACCCTGCAACGCAACTTCCAGGGCTATACCACCCACGGCCATTGCGACCTGATCGGGCTCGGTGTCTCGGCCATCAGCCAGATTGGCGAGCTGTACTGCCAGAATGACAGCGACATCGCCCAGTATCAGCGCACCCTGGCCAGCGGCCAGCTCGCAACCGCTCGAGGCCTGTTGTGCAATCAGGATGACCGGATCCGGCGCGAAGTCATTCAACAAATCATCTGCAATCTGCACTTGCCGTTCGCCCACATCGAGCAGGCGTTCAATATCGATTTTCGAGGGTATTTTGCGCCGCAGTGGCCCGCGCTGCAGAAAATGGCCGCAGACGGCCTGATTGAACTTGGGCCTGAGCAACTGACCGTGCTGCCCGCCGGGCGGCTGTTGGTACGTTCGGTGTGCATGGTATTTGATGCGTACCTGGAACAGGCCAGTCGGCAGCGATTTTCCCGGGTGATTTAGCTGGCCATCAATGAGGTAGCCTTGAGCGCGTCCTCACCGCTCAAGTCTTTCATGGCCTTGACCAAGCTGGCATTGGCATTGAGCAATGCAGCACTCAAACCGGCAATTGCCGCCTGTAACCCGGCGGCCTGAGCCTTGGCCTGCTCGGGATTCAGACTGCTGTTGGCCATGACTTGCTGCAGTTGAGCCTGCTTTTCAGCTATCTGCTTTTTGATCTCGCGAATCATCTTCAGAATTTTCTGCACCTGATCCGGCAAGCCGCTGCCTTCAATGTCGTCGTTCTGATCCTTCTGCGCTTTTGCCAACTTCATGGCCGCACCTGAAATGACCACTTTAACCCCCTCTGCGGGAGCTGCCGCCTGGCCAGGCTCGGTGTCCTGGTCAGCCACTGCGGCATTCTGGCTGTTTATCGCAGGCGTATTTATGGTCAACATGCCACTTTGACTGAGGCCAACACCACCCATCGACGACATCTGCCCTGCTCCCTGTGCTTTAGCGTTAACAGACTATCGGTCAGGCTGCAGATTTCTTGAGCGAGGTGCACTGAATTGGCGCGCTGGTCTCGGCCCCCCTCTCTGGGGTAACCTTGCGTCTTATGTGTGTTTTCCTACAAGGATTTAAGAAATGTCCGAGCCAGTAAAAGTGCGCGCTCATAGCCAGGCTCACTGCAAGGATTGCAGTCTGGCGCCTCTGTGTTTGCCACTTTCGTTGAATCTGGAAGACATGGATGCGTTAGAGGAAATCGTCAAGCGCGGTCGTCCATTGAAGAAAGGCGAGTTCCTGTTCCGTCAGGGCGACCCATTTGTCTCGGTTTATGCCGTCCGTTCCGGGGCGCTCAAAACATTCAGTCTCAGTGACAGTGGCGAAGAGCAACTCACCGGCTTCCACTTGCCGAGCGAGCTGGTCGGCTTGTCAGGCATGGACACCGAATCCTATCCGGTGTCTGCCCAGGCACTGGAGACCACGCCTGTTTGCGAAATCCCTTTCGAGCGTCTGGACGAACTTTCGGTACAACTGCCACAACTGCGTCGCCAGTTAATGCGCATCATGAGCCGGGAAATTCGTGACGATCAGCAAATGATGCTGTTGTTGTCGAAAAAGACCGCCGATGAGCGTATCGCGACCTTTCTGGTCAACCTGTCCGCGCGTTTCCGCGCCCGTGGTTTCTCGGCCAACCAGTTCCGCCTGAGCATGTCGCGCAATGAAATTGGCAACTACCTGGGCCTGGCAGTCGAAACGGTATCCCGGGTATTTACCCGCCTGCAAGAAAACCAGCTGATCACCGCCGAAGGCAAAGAAGTGCACATTCTTGATCCGATCAAGCTGTGCGCCCTGGCCGGTGGCTCTCTGGAAATCTGACGACCTCACTTACCGGGCTATACTGGCGCCTTAAACGCCAGGAGCCCGATATGACTCGCGACGATTTTTGCCTCAAATCCTTGATTCGCCCCGTGATTGACTTCCCCAAGGCGGGGGTCATTTTTCGTGACATCACGCCGCTGTATCAATCCCCACGCGCCATGCGCGTCATTGCCGATACCTTTATCGAACGCTACGTCGAGGCCGACTTCAGCCACATTGGCGCAATGGATGCCCGTGGTTTTTTGATCGGCTCAGTGCTCGCGCATCAACTCAACAAGCCGCTGATCCTGTTTCGCAAACAAGGCAAGTTGCCCGCCGATGTTTTGGCCGAGGGCTATCAGACGGAATATGGCGAAGCGTTTCTGGAGGTTCACGCCGACAGCCTGTGTGAGGGCAACTCGCTGCTGATCGTCGATGACTTGATCGCCACTGGCGGAACCCTGATCGCTGCTGCCAGCCTGGTGCGCCGCATGGGCGCGAAGGTATTTGAAGCGGCTGCGATTATTGATCTGCCTGAGCTGGGCGGGTCGAAACGCCTGCAGGATATGGGCGTTCCGACGTTTTGCCTGACTGAGTTCTCACTGACGGAGTAAGGCCGCATAGCCTGCTCGCGAGCAGGCTCGTTGCTACAGTGCGATGGGTCTGCGCCCGGAGAATGAGTGGGCCAGTGTTCCGCCGTCAACCAGTTCCAGCTCGCCCCCCAGCGGTACGCCGTGCGCGATGCGCGAAGCAATAAGGCCTTTGTTGCTCAGCAATTGCGCAATGTAATGCGCGGTAGCCTCACCTTCGACCGTAGGATTGGTCGCCAGGATTACCTCGGCGAAGGTGCCCTGCTCTGCAATACGCGTCATCAGCTGTGGAATGCCAATCGCCTCCGGGCCCAGGCCATCCAGCGGTGACAAATGCCCTTTGAGCACAAAGTAGCGACCGCGGTAACCGGTCTGCTCGACGGCATACACATCCATGGGCCCCTCAACCACACAGAGCAGGGTGTCGTCGCGGCGCACATCGGCACACTGCGGGCACAGATCATCCTCGGTCAGGGTTCTGCACAGGCGACAATGACCCACACCCTCCATAGCCTGCGTCAAGGCCAGCGCCAGACGCGAACCGCCACTGCGATCACGCTCAAGCAATTGCAAAGCCATGCGCTGTGCAGTCTTTTGACCTACCCCCGGCAAGGTGCGCAAGGCATCGATCAGTTGGCGAATCAGGGGGCTAAAGCTCATAGGGAAAGGTCCGACAAAACAACGAGAGGCGGTTTATACCCGCGGTCCGCGCCAGCGTCAAATACCAGCAGACGCATGCACCGGGGCAAGCCAGCATTAGTCAAAAGCAGACAGGCAAAAAAATGCCAGGCACCGGGCCTGGCATTTTTTAGCAGCGCCTTAGAACGGCAGCTTCATACCCGGCGGCAGTTGCATACCGGAGGTCACGCCGGACATTTTGTCCTGGCTGTTGGCTTCGATCTTGCGTACGGCGTCGTTGACAGCAGCAGCAAACAGATCTTCCAGCACTTCGCGGTCGTCTTCGCTGACGCCTTCAAGCAGAGCCGGATCAATGCTCACACGCTTGATGTCGTGACGACCGGTCATGACCACAGTCACCATATCGCCACCGGCCTTACCGGTAACTTCAGCATTGGCCAGTTCTTCCTGCATCTTGGCCATTTTTTCCTGCATCTGCTGTGCCTGCTTCATCAGGCCGGCCATGCCACCTTTCATCATGGGAATCACCTCAAACGTTATTTGGACAATGCACCCGCGGTCAAAACGACCTCGGGCTGTAAGTTTTTCCGACGTTACGAAGCCTTGGCCTCAATAACGTCTACCGGTTGAATCGTATCGTCACGGACTGCCGCGCCGAACTGTTCAATCATTTGCTGGACCAGCGGATCGGCATAGATCGACTCCTCGGCCAGGTGCTGGCGCTCGGCCCGAAAGCGTGAAGCTGCCTGAGCCGGGGTTTCCTGCTGCGGCTTTACCAGCTCGATAGTCACTTTGAGTGTGCGCTGATGGTACTGGTTCAGTGCATCGTTGAGCCGGCGCTGCTGAGTGGCGTTAAACAGTGCACTGTGCGCCGGGTCCAGATGCAGCAACCAGTCATCGCCATCAACCGCCATCAATGTGCAGTTGGCGCCGATGCTCGCCGTCATGCCCGATACCGGTAACTTGGGGAACAGGTTCAGCCATTCAAGGGCCAGCCCGGTGGCAGGCTCGGCAGCAGGCAATGGCTCGGGCTCAGGAGCGGGCTCGCCGGCATGCTCACTGGCCAGCTCGTCCAGGTAGCTGTAAGCCGCGGAGTCCATGTCCGGCTCGATGTAGTCTTCGTCCAGCGGCGGCTCGTCATCGCGATCCGGGCCCGACAGAGCCGAGTCCACCTGCTCGGGCGTTGGCTCAGGTATCGGCGCTGCTTCCCACTGCGGCGCTTCCGGCACCACGCTGTCAGGCGTGGGCATCGGCATCGGAGGCAAATCGGGTTGCTCACCGACGGTATCGAGCACCGCTTGTGGCACGATCGGTGCCTCGATCACTGGAGCCGCCGGCTCGTTCCACGGCAAGTCCACTACAGGCGCTGCTGGCGCCTTGAGGACCGCTACAGGCACGGGCGCTGGCTCAACAACCGGTTCTGGCTTGACGGCCTCAACCGGTGCAACAGCGGCAGGTGCAGCCATTACTGGCGCAACAGAGGGCACGCCAGCCACGATTGGAGCGGAATCAACTGTGGCCTGGCTGATCCCTACTGGCTTTAGCGGCTGGCTCGGTGAGTCTGTCGTGTCCGCCGGGCGGAAGGCCAGCATCCTTAGCAGGACCATTTCAAAGCCACCGCGCGGGTCTGGCGCCAGCGGCAAATCACGCCGGCCGATCAGGCCCATCTGGTAATAAAACTGTACGTCTTCGGCGGGCAATACCCGGGCCAGGGCCAGCACGCGATCGCGGTCGCCATGGCCGTTGTCGACCCCTTCGGGCAACGCCTGGGCAATGGCAACACGATGGAAAACATTGAGGATTTCGGACAGCACGCCGTTCCAGTCCGGGCCCTGCTCGGCCAGATGGCGCACAGCCTCAAGCAGTGCCCGGGCATCGCCTTCGATCAAGGCGTGCAGCAGGTCAAACACCTGACCATGGTCGAGGGTACCGAGCATGGCGCGCACATCAGCCGCCAGCACCTTGCCTTCTCCGAATGCAATGGCCTGATCGGTCAGGCTCATGGCATCGCGCATCGAACCGTCAGCGGCGCGCCCCAACAACCACAACGCGTCATCTTCGAACGGTACGTTTTCGACACTCAGCACGTGGCTCAAGTGTTCGACTACACGCTCGGGGGTCATGTTTTTCAGGGAGAACTGCAGGCAGCGGGAAAGGATCGTCGCCGGCAATTTCTGCGGATCGGTGGTCGCCAGAATGAATTTGACGTAGGGCGGCGGCTCTTCAAGGGTTTTGAGCAACGCATTGAAGGAGTGGCTGGAGAGCATGTGCACTTCGTCGATCAGGTAGACCTTGAAGCGCCCGCGGCTTGGCGCGTACTGCACGTTATCGAGCAGTTCGCGCGTGTCCTCGACCTTGGTCCGGCTCGCGGCATCGATTTCGATCAGATCGACAAAGCGCCCTTCGTCGATTTCGCGGCACACCGAACACGTCCCGCACGGGGTCGAGGTGATACCTGTCTCACAGTTCAGGCATTTGGCGATGATCCGCGCAATGGTGGTCTTGCCGACACCACGGGTACCGGTAAACAGGTAGGCGTGATGCAGGCGCTGACTGTCCAGGGCATTGATCAGAGCCTTGAGCACATGGGTCTGGCCGACCATTTCGCGGAACGAGCGCGGACGCCATTTACGTGCAAGAACCTGATAACTCATTGATAACCGTCGCGTCTGAAAAGCGGAAGGGGCTAATGCTAGCGGAGCAAGGGCAAAATTGCATCCGGTGCGCACTTTAAACTGCTCAGGTCATACCGGCACACGATTAATGCGCGCACGAAAATACGCCGACAGCAAACAGAGCGTCGAGACAAGGTGTGGATAACAGAGAGAAAGGAAGGCTTTGCTTGGACTAAAAACCCTGCGCAATGGAGGATTTTTTAAAATGGAGGCAACCCCACCAGCCACACCCCGGCACACAATGTTCCCGCTGTGGCTGCTTCCTTCCGGATCTGACCAGGTTAACGGGTAATCGTTGCGGAGGGACCGATAGGGTCACCATAACAACATCCGCTTAGCAGCGAACGGCGCCATTGTACCTGTCTGAGAAAAACTTACAACCGCTGGGGCAAGAATAAAAAAATGAGCGGGCTCAAGCACTTGGATTGGGCTTTATACCTTGGCCGAGACCATGGATGGTGGGAGCCCGACAATGGACTGTGCAGGAGCGAGCTTGCTCGCGGGCTTTTTAACGAAACCGCTAAGCGCTCGCGAGCAAGCTCGCTCCTACTGGGAGGTTGCCGTTCTAGATCGAGATGCCCTGCTCACCCAGGAATGCCACAAAGGCTTCTTCATCCAGCACCTTGAGCCCCAGTTCGTTGGCCTTGACCAGTTTCGAGCCCGCACCGGGACCCGCCACAACGCAATGGGTCTTGCCGGAGACCGAACCCGACACCTTGGCCCCCAGACTTTCGAGCTTGTCTTTGGCAACGTCGCGACTCATTAACTCCAGCGAACCGGTCAGCACCCAGGTCTGCCCTGCCAGCGGCAAACCTTCGACCGCCTTTTTCTCGCTCTGCCAGTGCATCCCGAAGTCGCGCAGCTGCGCTTCGACTTCCAAGGCCGCCCGGGCATGTTCAGGGTTATCGAAAAATTCGCGCACGGCTTTGGCTTGTTTCTCAGGCAGTGCCTGGCGCATATCGAGCCAGTCCGCGTTGATTACGCCCTCAAGCGTTACGAACTTTTCGGCCAGCTTTTGCGCGCCACCCGGTCCGACCGAGGGGATATGCAACTTGTCGATCAGACCACCCAGAGTGGCACTGGCTGCGAACTCCGCGCCCAGATCCCCCTGATCCTGCAGCTCCAGGCCACGCTCAAGCAGTTGCGTAATCACCTGCTGGTTATGCGCATCACTGAAAAAGCTGTGAATCTCATGGGCCACTTCAAGCCCCACATCCGGCAAGTAGGTGAGGACTTGCGGCAAAGCACGCTGAACACGCTCAAGAGAGGCCAGAGAGCGCGCCAGCACCTTGGCCGTCTCCTCTCCTACATCCGGAATACCCAGCGCGTATATAAAACGCGCCAATGTCGGACGCTTGCTGTCGGCGATAGCCTGCAGCAGGTTCTTGCTCGACAGCTCGGCAAAGCCTTCAAGATCGACAATTTGCTCGAAGGTCAGGGTGTACAAATCGGCAGGCGAACTCACCAGCCCCTCGCCCACCAGCTGCTCAACGCTCTTTTCGCCCAGGCCTTCAATGTCCATCGCACGGCGAGAAACAAAGTGAATGATCGCCTGCTTGAGCTGAGCACCACAGGCCAGCCGCCCGACACAGCGGTATACCGCCCCCTCACTGATGGTTTCGCGACCCTTGCTGCGCTTGATCAATTGCGTGCGTTCAACGTGCGATCCACACACCGGGCAGCTCTCAGGGATCTGCACCGGGCGCGCGGTTTCAGGTCGCCGCTCAAGCACCACTTGCACGACCTGCGGAATCACATCACCGGCGCGGCGGATAATCACCGTGTCGCCAATCATCAGCCCCAGACGCGCCACTTCATCCATGTTGTGCAGCGTGGCATTGGAGACAGTGACACCTGCCACCTTGACCGGTTTGAGACGCGCTACCGGCGTGACAGCCCCGGTACGTCCGACCTGAAACTCCACATCCAGCAGCTCGGTCAGCTCTTCCATCGCCGGGAATTTGTGAGCAATTGCCCAGCGTGGCTCGCGAGCACGAAAGCCCAGTTCACGTTGCGATGCCAGGCTGTTGACCTTGAACACCACACCATCGATTTCATAAGGCAGGGCCGCACGGCGTTCGCCAATATCGCGGTAGTAGTCCAGGCACTCGGCAATACCTTTGGCCAGTTTCAACTCATGACTGATTGGCATGCCCCACTGCTGCAACTGCTTGAGGTTGCCGATATGGGTATCTGAAAACTCTTCAGACACCTGGCCAAGGCCGTAGCAGCAAAACTCCAAGGGACGGCTGGCGGTAATTTTCGAGTCCAGTTGACGCAAGCTACCTGCAGCCGCGTTACGCGGGTTGGCAAAGGTTTTACCGCCTGCGGCGAGCTGAGTCTCGTTAAGACGGTCAAAGCCGGCCTTGGACATAAAGACCTCGCCTCGTACCTCCAGGACCGCAGGCCAACCGCTGCCATGCAGCTTGAGCGGGATATTGCGCACGGTGCGCACATTGACACTGATATCTTCGCCCGTGGTGCCATCACCCCGGGTAGCACCACGCACCAGATTGCCGTCCTGATAAAGCAGGCTGACCGCCAGACCATCCAGCTTGGGCTCACAGCTGTATTCGACTTCAGCGCCGCCGCCAAACAGATCGCCCGCCGGCAAATCCAGACCCTCGCTGACACGACGATCGAATTCACGCATATCGGTTTCATCAAAAGCGTTGCCCAGGCTCAGCATCGGCACTTCGTGGCGCACTTGCGTAAAAGCCGACAGCGCCGCGCTACCGACACGCTGAGTCGGCGAGTCCGCAGTGATCAGCTCCGGATGCTCGGCTTCCAGCGCCTTGAGCTCGCGAAACAGACGGTCGTACTCGGCATCAGGAATGCTCGGCTCGTCGAGCACGTGATAGCGATAGTTGTGCTGATCCAGTTCAGCGCGCAGCTCTAGAATTCGGGTTTTGGCGGCGGTCATGGGGTGTTCTCTCACAAAGCAAAAGAGCAGCCGAGGCTGCTCTTGCGTTAATCATTTTGCGTTTCTGCGGGAGCAATCATGCTGGCCCCCACTTGTTCAGCGTTTTTGAGTCAGGGCGCGACGCTCGAATTCAACGATGCGCTGACGGTAGTGTTCGATGGTCTGGGCAGTCAACACGCTGCGCTGGTCATCTTTAAGCTCACCATTGAGCTCCTGAGACAGCTTGCGTGCAGCGGCAACCATCACATCAAAGGCCTGTTTGGGATGACGCGGCCCCGGCAAGCCGAGGAAGAAGCTCACGGCCGGAGTGCTGAACAAGTCGATATCATCAAGATCGAACACGCCCGGTTTCACGGCATTGGCCATGGAGAACAGCACTTCACCGTTACCCGCCATGCTTTCATGACGGTGGAAAATATCCATCTCACCAAAGCGCAAACCGCTTTCAAGGATGTTCTGCAGCAGTGCAGGCCCTTTGAAGCCGGCAGGATCGCGACTGATAACACTGATCACCAGCACTTCTTCAGCAGCCTGTTGCGGCTGTTGTTCCTTCGCCTCAACCGCCGGCACACTTGGCGCTGAACGCCCACGCGGCTTGGCTTCGTGTGCGAAGTCATCATCGCGGGCGCTGATGCTCGGACCGTCTTCCAGATCAAGATTGAGGTTCAAGTCACCCTGGCTCGGCTCGCCGCCACGCTTGTTGCGCTTGGAGCTTTTATCCCGTGGCGACATGCTTACCGATGGCAGGTCGTGCTCATCAAGCTGAGGCTCTTTGTGGGCGGGTGTATCCAGGACACGCGAAGGACCGAGCAATTCAGCACTGGTCTCCTCATCCGGGACGTTGGAAAAACTGCGGTCAAGGCGAAACTTGAGCTTGCCCTTACCGCCGCGCATACGGCGCCAGCCATCAAAAAGAATACCGGCGATGACCACTATGCCGATGACTATCAGCCACTCGCGCAGACCGATTTCCATGTAATCCCGTGCCCCTAAAAAATGATTCTATGAAGAAGAGCCTAAAGCCCTTTAAAACGTGGCGCCAACTCTATGTTCTGAATGGCGTTTTACCCACGTACAAAAAATTAGACGCTAAATTAACACGACCAAAGATAACTTTACACCGTCTGTCGCATTGAGCTAATGCCCATATAGCCCACGACCCATCAGTCATGCCAGACAAATATTTAGGAATCCTCTTACAAGAAGAAAAAATCCCCCTACATGCTTATAGCTCAAGCATCGACCATTGCCATTGCCTCCTCGACATCAACCGCCACCAGACGAGAGCAGCCGGGCTCATGCATTGTCACCCCCATCAACTGATCAGCCATTTCCATGGCGATTTTGTTGTGCGTGATGTAAATGAATTGCACGGTCTGTGACATCTCTTTTACCAGGCGGGCATAGCGGCCCACGTTAGCGTCATCAAGCGGTGCATCAACTTCATCGAGCATGCAAAACGGCGCCGGATTGAGTTTGAAAATGGCAAAAACCAATGCCAGGGCAGTCAATGCTTTCTCGCCACCGGACAGCAAATGAATGGTGCTGTTCTTCTTGCCCGGTGGACGCGCCATGATTGTTACCCCTGTATCGAGTAAATCTTCGCCCGTCAGTTCCAAATAAGCGCTGCCACCACCGAAAACTTTTGGGAAAAGTGCCTGTAATCCACCATTTATCTGATCAAAGGTGTCTTTAAAGCGACTGCGCGTCTCTTTATCGATCTTGCGAATAACGTTTTCCAGCGTATCCAGTGCTTCAACCAGATCGGCATCCTGGGCATCCAGATAACGTTTGCGTTCGGACTGCTGCTGGTATTCATCGATGGCGGCCAGGTTGATCGCGCCCAGACGCTGAATACGTGCAGCAATACGTTCCAATTCTTCTTCGGCCTGCTGCTCATTGACCTCGGCACTCAAGGTGGCAAGCACCCCGTGCAAGTCATAGCCATCGGCCAGCAACTGATCCTGCAATGTGGTACGACGCACCGTCAGCGCCTGCCATTCCATGCGCTGCTGTTCAAGTTGCCCGCGAATCAGCTGAGATTGTTGCTCGGCCTGATTGCGGCGCTTTTCGGCGTCACGCAATTCACGGTCAGCATCCTCAAGGGCGGCCTGGGCGATCTTGAGCTCTTGATCCACGGTCAGGCGCTTGTCGAGCAACTCTTCAAGCTTGAGGCGCAACTCTTCGAGGGGGGCTTCACCCTCCTCCAGATTAAGACTGAGCTGCTCACGCTTTTCAGCCAGACGCTCGGCTTGCAGTTCAAGCCGTTCAAGGGCCTGACGGGTCGAGTCGTGCTGCGCTTTTAGCGAGCCCAGGCGAACCGCTAACTGATGAGCGTGGTCCTTATGCTGGCGTGCTTCCTGACGCACCCGGTCCAGGCGCTCGCGCAGACTGTCGCGCTGGGCCAGTAGCAGTTCGCGCTGCTCCGTGTCGGTGGCCATGGCATCCAGCGCCTCCTGAAGCTGCAGGCGCGACTCACCAACCTGCTCATGCTCCACTGCACGCTGCTCTGCCAGCTCGGCGAGCTCGTCATCAAGGCGACGACGACGCAACGTCAATTGCTCGACCTTGGCTTTACTGGCGGAAAGCCTGGCTTTGATCTCACCTTGCTGACGGGCTTCATCCTGCAGACGGCGACGAACCTGCTCTCGCGAGTCTTCTTGCGCCAACTGTTGCTCGCGCAAGTGCTGCAGTTGCTCTTCAAGGGTGGCCAGGGTGGCTTCGCGCTCTTCGCGCTCTGCGCCTAAACGCTGAATTTCCTGACCACGGGCCAACACACCGCTTTCGGCTTCGCTGGCACGCCGTACGCGCAGGAAATTGCGCCCGACCCAATACCCGTCGCGGCTGATCATGCTGTGGCCATCTGCCAATTGCGCACGCAGGGCCAAGGCCTGCTCAAGGGTTTCAACCGCTTTGACCTGACCCAGCCATGGCGACAGATCAAAGTCGGCCTCAACCTTGTCGAGCAAACTGCCCGACAAACGACTCCCCTGAGAACCGCCACTGAACAGACGCAGGTCGCCTTGGGCGAACCCGGCCAGATCCAGTTGCGCAAAGTCATCCACCAGCACGGCCTGCAGATCGGCCCCCAGCACGGTTTCGACCGCCAGCTCCCAACCGGCTTCAACACGCAGGCCTTCGGCCAAACGGGGACGATCGGCGAGCTGCTGCTCACGCAGCCACTCTCCCGCACCGGTACCCGGGTCCAGAGCTGCCTGCTGCAAGGCCTCAAGGGAGGCCAGGCGACCGTTGAGCCGCTGCAGCTCACCCTGAGCCTGTTGCTGATTTTGTGTCGCCTGCTGCAAGTCATGGCGCACCTGCTCCAGCCGCTCGACAAGCAGTTCTTCGCTGGCCTGCAATTCTTCCTGGGTCAACTCGCTGGTAGCCAGTTGCTCGCTCAGTTCAAGAATTGCCGCATCTTCAGGGTCCGCCGCCAGCAAGGCGCGCTCTTGCGCCAGACGCCGCTGACGCTCGGCCACGCGCTCCATGCTGGTTTCCAGCTGCTGAATACGCGCTTGCAAGACTTCGGACTGACGCTGGGGCTCTGCCGACCGCAGGTTGAACTCATCCCACTGCTCTTGCCAGCCGTGCATGGTGTGCTCGGACTCTTCCAGCGCGGCAGCGGCTTCTTCAGCCGCAGCGCTGGACAGCTCCTGCTCGGGTGCGAGCATTTCGAGCTCTTCACCCAGCGTCGCCAGCATCGTGCGGTCATGGCCCAGATGGGACTCGGTTTCCAGGCGTGAACGCTCGGCTTCGCGCAGATCATCCTGCAACTGACGCAAACGCTGCTGACCGTGCTGGATGCTTTGTTCGACCCGGGCAATATCACCGCCGACCGAATAGAAGCGCCCTTGCACCAAATTAAAGCGCTCTGACAGATCATGGTGCCCGTCACGCAAGCGTTCGATACTGGCATCGGCATTGCGCTGCTCGGCCACCAGGGCTTCGAAACTGACTTCCTGGTTGCCAATAATCGCTTCGCGCTGACCCACCTGCTCGTTCAGTGCCTGCCAGCGCAAGGCTGACAGCTGAGCCTTGAGCTGACGCTCTTCGGCCTTGTACTCCTGATACTTCTCGGCAGCCTGCGCCTGGCGATGCAAGCGCTCGAGCTGACGACCCAACTCTTCGCGCAGGTCAGTCAGGCGGGCGAGGTTTTCGTGGGTACGACGAATACGGTTTTCAGTCTCGCGGCGACGCTCCTTGTACTTGGAGATGCCCGCCGCCTCTTCGATAAAATTGCGCAGGTCTTCGGGCTTGGACTCGATCAATTTCGAGATCATGCCCTGCTCGATAATCGAATAGCTGCGAGGCCCGAGGCCGGTACCCAGGAAAATATCGGTGATGTCACGCCGACGGCACTTGGTACCGTTCAGGTAATAGGTGGTCTGGCTGTCGCGGGTCACTTTACGGCGGATGGATATCTCGGCGTAGGCCGCGTATTCGCCCAGCAACGTGCCGTCGGAGTTATCGAATACCAGCTCGATGCTGGCCTGGCTCACCGGCTTACGCGTGGTGGAGCCATTGAAGATGACGTCCGTCATCGACTCGCCGCGCAGGTTCTTGGCCGAGCTTTCACCCATCACCCAGCGTACGGCGTCGATGATATTGGACTTGCCGCAGCCGTTAGGGCCTACAACGGCCGCCATATTGCTCGGGAAGTTAACGGTGGTCGGATCGACGAAGGACTTGAAGCCCGCGAGCTTGATGCAAGTGAGGCGCACGCTCAGGCAACCGTCAAGGCAGACAGCACCAGGTCACAACTGCGCTGGGCGTAACGGCTCAGTACCTCCCGGATCTGCGGCAAATCACGCGCCAGCACGGCTTCGAGCAACTGCGCGAACAGCTCCAGGTATTCACTCATTTCTGCCTTGCGCTGATCCAGTGCCAGGTAATAAGCACGGCTCATGGCCGGATGCAGGTTCTCAACGGTTTCCTGCAAATACGGGTTGTCGGCAAACGGGTACGCCGCGCGCATCACATTGAAGCTGTCTTCGACAAATGCACTGATGTCCTGACGCTCGTAACTGGCGATCAAGCGCTGCTGAATTTGCAGGAAGGGGCCCAGATCGGCCGGAACCGCCCAGCGCCGGGCAACGGCGTTGCCCAGCAGGATGTACATCTCGCTCATCAGCGTACACAGGCTCTGCACCTTGTGTGCGGTGAGCTCGGTAACGTGGGCGCCACGCCGCGGAAGGATCGCGATCAGGTGCCGGCGCTCAAGGATCAACAATGCTTCGCGCACAGATCCGCGACTGACATTGAGTGCCAGTGTCACTTTCTGCTCTTGAATGCGCTCCCCTGGCTTGAGCTCGCCACGAATGATGCGTTCGGCAAGGTGGTGAGCGATTTGCTCGGCGAGGCTATCCGGCGCCTTGAACGTCATGTTTTACCTTCAAAATCTTCGATCAGTACAAGCGGCGCAGTGTAACGCACTTGTTCGGTGCTAGCGGAGTGCCTCAATCGCTGAATTTGGCACGAAATAAGCAAATAAATATCCGTTATTTAATTCACCGGGACAGGCGAGCCTATTTTCTTGACCTGAGAGTCAGCTTTGGCTAGATTCAGCCCATCCCGCTCTATAACAATAATGATTTTGCGAGGCCTTCCGTGATCCAGTTCCTACTCAACCAGACGCTGCGCTCCGAGCATGTGCTGGACCCGAATATGACCGTGCTTGCTTACTTGCGCGAACACCTGCACAAACCCGGCACCAAGGAAGGTTGCGCCAGCGGCGACTGCGGTGCCTGCACGGTAGTGGTGGGTGAATTGCATACCGATGATAAAGGCGCCGAGCGCCTGCGCTATCGCAGTATCAACTCGTGCCTGACCTTTGTTTCGACCCTGCACGGCAAGCAACTGATCAGCGTTGAAGACCTCAAGCACCAGGGCCAGCTGCACAGCGTGCAACGGGCAATGGTCGACTGCCACGGTTCGCAGTGCGGTTTCTGCACCCCGGGCTTTGTGATGTCGCTGTTCGCCCTGCAAAAGAACAACACTGGCCATCATGATGGGCATCAGGCGCACGAAGCACTCGCGGGCAACCTGTGTCGCTGTACCGGTTACCGCCCCATCCTGGCTGCCGCCGAGCAGGCCTGCAGCGCAGATCGACCCGATCAGTTCGATGCACAACAAAGCCAGACTATCGCTCAACTCAAGGCCATTGCCCCGACCCAGACCGCAGAACTGAACAGCGGCGACAAACGCTGCCTGCTGCCCTTGACCATCAGCGATCTGGCCCAGTTGTATGAATCGCATCCCCAAGCGCGCCTGCTGGCTGGAGGGACCGATCTGGCGCTGGAAGTCACGCAGTTCCATCGCCCGTTACCGGTCATGATTTATGTCGGCAATGTGGCCGAGATGAAGCGAATCGAGCGCTTTGATGACCGTCTTGAAATCGGTGCCGCCGTTTCACTGACGGACGCCTACAGCACGCTCAAGGCTGAATACCCGGACTTCGGCGAGCTGCTGCAACGCTTCGCGTCCTTGCAAATCCGCAATCAAGGCACCCTTGGCGGCAATATTGGCAACGCCTCACCCATTGGCGACACGCCCCCTCTGTTGATCGCTCTCGGTGCACAGCTGGTGCTGTGCAAAGGGGAAGTACGCCGCACCCTGGCGATTGAGGACTACTTCATCGACTACCGGGTGACTGCACGCCAGGAAGGCGAATTCATCGAGAAAGTTGTCATCCCACGCGCCAGCGCAAGTCATACCTTTCGCGCCTATAAAGTCTCCAAGCGCCTGGATGACGACATCAGTGCCGTGTGCGCAGCCTTCAACCTGCATATCGACAAAGGGCTGGTGCTGGAAGCACGGGTGGCCTATGGCGGCATGGCGGCCACTTCCAAGCGGGCCAAGGCCTGCGAAGATGCCCTGCTCGGCTCCCCCTGGAGCGCGTCGACCCTGGAACGTGCCTGCGTAGCACTGGCTGAAGATTTCACCCCGCTGTCCGACTTTCGCGCCAGCAAGGAATACCGCCTGCTGAGCGCGCAAAACCTGCTGCGCAAATTTTTCATCGAGCAGCAAACGCCACACCTTGAGACGCGGGTGACTGCATATGTCTAACCATCACAAGATTGAGCCAACCCAGGCCGAGTTGACCGCCCTCTTCCAGCAAGACCTGAAGACCGGCGTTGGTCGCAGTGTCAAACATGACAGTGCCGAAAAGCACGTATCGGGTGAAGCACAGTACATTGATGACCGGCTTGAATTCCCCAATCAGCTACATCTATATGCACGTTTGTCCGACCGGGCTCACGCCAGAATCAATCGCGTCGATACATCGCCTTGCTATGGCTTTGACGGGGTACGCCTGGCAATCACCCATGAGGATATTCCGGGCCTCAAGGACATTGGCCCGCTACTGCCCGGCGACCCGTTACTGGCCATCGACAAGGTGGAATTTGTTGGCCAACCGGTGCTGGTCGTGGCCGCACGGGACCTGGATACCGCCCGCAAGGCCGCAATGGCGGCGATTATTGAATATGAAGACCTGGAACCCGTGCTCGATGTGGTTCAGGCGCTGCGCAACAAGCACTTCGTGCTCGAAAGCCACACCCATCAACGCGGCGATTCGACCGGGGCACTGGCCAAGGCGACTCACCGGCTGCAGGGCAGCCTGCATATCGGCGGGCAAGAACACTTCTATCTCGAAACCCAGATCTCCTCGGTAATGCCTACCGAAGATGGCGGCATGATCGTTTACTGCTCGACGCAAAATCCGACCGAAGTGCAGAAACTGGTCGCCGAAGTCCTCGACGTATCGATGAACAAAATCGTCGTCGACATGCGCCGCATGGGTGGCGGATTTGGCGGCAAAGAGACCCAGGCTGCCAGCCCCGCCTGCCTGTGTGCAGTGGTCGCGCGCCTGACCGGCCAGCCCTGCAAAATGCGTCTGCCACGGGTCGAAGACATGCTGATGACCGGCAAGCGCCATCCGTTTTATATCGAGTACGACGTAGGATTCGATGCCAAAGGTCAACTACAAGGCATACAGCTTGATCTGGCCGGCAACTGCGGGTGCTCGCCGGACCTGTCCAACTCCATCGTCGACCGCGCCATGTTCCACGCCGACAACGCCTATTACCTGGGCGACGCAACGATCAATGGCCATCGTTGCAAAACCAACACCGCCTCAAACACCGCCTATCGCGGTTTTGGCGGGCCCCAAGGGATGGTCGCCATCGAAGAGGTCATGGACCGTATCGCCCGCCACCTGGCCCTCGATCCGCTGGCCGTGCGCAAAGCCAACTACTACGGCAAGACTGAACGCAACGTGACCCACTATTACCAGACCGTGGAGCACAACCTGCTTGAGGAAATGACCGCGGATCTTGAGGCCAGCAGCCAATACTGCGAGCGACGCGAAGCGATCAAGGCGTTTAACGCCAACAGCCCGATCCTGAAAAAAGGTCTGGCACTGACCCCGGTTAAATTCGGCATTTCCTTTACCGCCAGCTTCCTCAACCAGGCCGGGGCGCTGATCCATATCTACACGGACGGCAGCATCCACCTCAACCACGGTGGCACCGAGATGGGCCAGGGCTTGAACACCAAGGTGGCGCAAGTGGTGGCAGAGGTGTTTCAAGTAGAGATCGGCCGCGTGCAGATCACCGCAACTAACACTGACAAAGTGCCAAACACCTCACCGACTGCCGCCTCCAGCGGTGCCGACCTGAATGGCAAAGCCGCGCAAAATGCCGCGCAAACCATCAAGCAACGGCTGATCGAGTTTGCGGCAGGCAAGTATCAGGTCGGGCAACAGGATGTGATATTCCACAACGGTCAGGTCCGCGTTGGCGAGCAGATCATCAGTTTTGAAACCCTGATCCAGCAGGCGTATTTCGGCCAGGTGTCACTGTCGAGCACCGGCTACTACAAAACGCCAAAGATCTTTTATGACCGCACCCAGGCACGCGGAAGACCGTTTTACTACTTTGCCTTTGGCGCCGCCTGCGCCGAAGTCATCGTCGACACCCTGACCGGCGAATACAAAATGTTGCGCACAGACATCCTCCACGATGTGGGCGCCTCCCTGAACCCGGCCATTGATATCGGTCAGGTCGAAGGCGGCTACATACAAGGGGCCGGGTGGCTGACCATGGAGGAGCTGGTATGGAATGCCAAAGGCAAACTCATGACCAATGGCCCGGCCAGCTACAAGATCCCGGCTGTGGCAGACATGCCTCTGGACCTGCGTGTAACCCTGGTCGAAAACCGCAAAAACCCGGAAGACACGGTGTTTCACTCCAAGGCCGTGGGCGAGCCACCCTTTATGCTCGGCATCGCCGCCTGGTGCGCGATCAAGGATGCTGTGGCCAGCCTTGCCGATTATCGCGTGCAACCCGACATCGATGCACCGGCAACGCCGGAACGGGTGTTATGGGGGTGTGAGCAGATGCGTCAGGCAGCGCAGGAAAAACAGCATGAATAACTGGATCAGCGCCCTGGCCGACCTGCAGCAGCAAGGCGAACCTTGCGTCCTGGTGACCATTATCGAGGAGCAAGGCTCGACCCCGCGCAATGCTGGCTCAAAGATGGTCATCAGTGCCGCGCAGACCTTCGACACCATTGGTGGTGGCCATCTGGAATACAAGGCGATGGAGATCGCCCGCCAGATGCTCGACAGCGGCAGGCACGACACCCATTTGCAGCGTTTCAGCCTCGGCGCCAGCCTGGGCCAGTGTTGTGGCGGCGTAACCGTGTTGCTGTTCGAGCCCATGGGCCAGGTGCAGGCGCATATCGCCGTATTTGGCGCCGGCCATGTGGCACGTGCACTGGTGCCGCTGCTTGCCGGCCTGCCGTGCCGGGTGCGCTGGATCGACTCACGGGAACAGGAGTTCCCTGTGCATATACCCTCAGGTGTGCGAAAAATCGTCACCGACGAACCCGTCGACGAGGTGGATGCGCTGCCAACAGGTTGCTACTGCATCGTCATGACGCATAATCACGCCCTGGATCTGGAACTCAGCGCCGCATTGCTCAAACGTAACGACTTCACCTACTTCGGCTTGATTGGTTCAAAAACCAAACGCGTGAAGTTCGAGCATCGCCTGCGCGACCGCGGTTTCAGCCCGCAACATTTGCAGCGCTTGCGCTGCCCGATGGGCTTGAGAGAAGTCAAAGGCAAACTGCCTGTCGAAATCGCGATTTCCATCGCCGGCGAAATCATCGCCACCTATAACGCTCACTTTGGCCAGCACACGGCCAGTGCCAACACCGCGTCATCTGAACCCATTAAACAATTGCTGCCGTCTTCACGACGCAGCCAAGCCACGCACTGAGAATTGTCATGACCTGTAAAGCCTATCGCGCCGCCATCCTGCACAGCATTGACGACCCCGCTGAAGTCGGAATCGAAGCCTCCTATGAGTATTTCGAGGATGGCTTGCTGGTGGTCGACAACGGCCTGATCAAAGCCGTCGGACCCGCCAGCGAACTGCTCGCGACACTGACCGCCGACACCGAAATCACTGAATACACCGATGCACTGATCACTCCCGGTTTTATCGACACCCATATCCACTTTCCGCAAACCGGGATGATTGGTGCCTACGGCGAGCAGTTACTCGACTGGCTCAACACCTACACCTTCCCGTGCGAAAACCAGTTCGCCAATAAAGCCCATGCCGACGAAGTAGCCGGAATTTTCCTCAAGGAACTGCTGCGCAACGGCACCACCACAGCTCTGGTATTTGGCAGCGTGCATCCGCAGTCAGTGGACGCCCTGTTCGAAGCGGCCCAGGGTCTGGACCTGCGCCTGATTGCCGGCAAAGTGATGATGGACCGCAACGCGCCGGAGTATCTGACTGACACCGCCGAAACCGGCTACAGCGAAAGCAAGGCGCTGATCGAGCGCTGGCACGGTAAAGGCCGCCTGCATTACGCGGTTACCCCACGCTTCGCACCGACCAGCACTCCAGAGCAATTAACCCTGGCAGGCAAGTTGCTGGGTGAATACCCGGATCTGTACCTGCACACCCATATCAGCGAGAACCTTCAAGAAATTGAGTGGGTAAAATCGCTGTTCCCGGAGCGTAAAGGTTATCTGGACGTGTACGACCACTACCAACTGCTGGGAGAGCGCTCGGTATTTGCCCACGGCGTACATTTGTGTGACGAGGAATGTGCCCGACTGGCCGAAACAGGCTCGGCTGTGGCTTTCTGCCCGACGTCCAACCTGTTCCTTGGCAGCGGCCTGTTCAACTTGCCGATGGCAGAGAAGCACAAACTCAACGTCGGGCTGGGAACGGATGTCGGTGCAGGCACCAGCTTCTCGCTGCTCAACACCCTGAACGAAGCCTACAAGGTCATGCAGTTGCAGGGCGCACGCCTCGATCCGTTCAAGTCGCTGTATCTGGCCACATTGGGCGGCGCGCGGGCCCTGCGCCTGGAAGACCGTATCGGCAACTTGCAAGCGGGCAGCGACGCGGACTTCGTAGTCCTCGACTACAACGCCACGCCGTTGATGAGCTATCGCCTCAAACAGTCAAAAAGCATTGCCGAAACATTGTTTGTATTGATGACCCTGGGTGATGACCGCACCGTGCAACAGACCTATGCGGCGGGCAATCTGGTGCATCAGCGCTAAATCCTGATACTCCGCCACTTTGTGGGAGCCAGCTTGCCGGCGATAACATCGCGAGCAAGCTCGCTCCTGCAAGGGATCAATGGCGGATTTACAGCTTGGCTGAAGGCCGTGGACTTTTACCCTTGGTTTGCAGCAAGTGCGAGAACACGGCATGCAGATCGTCCGAGGCGCTCTCTTCGTCAAGGTTGAGTTTGCTGTCGATGTGATCCATGTGGTGCATCATCAGGTCCACCGCCAGCGCGACATCACGCGCTTCAATCGCATCGATCAATTGCATGTGCTCGTCGTAGGAGCAGTGCGAGCGGTTGCCGCTCTCGTATTGGGCAATAATCAGAGACGTTTGCGAGACCAGGCTGCGCTGGAAACTGATCAGGGGCGCATTTTTGGCAGCCTCTGCCAGTTTCAGGTGAAACTCGCCTGACAAGCGGATCCCGGCCCCGCGATCGCCCCGCGAAAAGCTGTCGCGCTCGTCCTGCACCATTTTGCGCAACTGCGCCAGGTCTTCAGCGCAGGCATGCACCACAGCCAGTTCGGTGATGGCCTTTTCTACCAGCCGCCGGGCAAAAAAAACCTGACGCGCTTCTTCAATACTGGGGCTTGCCACCACCGCGCCACGGTTTGGCCGCAGCAGTACGACCCCTTCGTGGGCCAGACGCGACAAGGCACGACGAATGATCGTACGGCTCACACCAAAGATTTCACCCAGTGCTTCTTCACTCAGCTTGGTGCCAGGCGCCAGGCGCTGTTCGAGAATCGCCTCGAATATATGCGCATAGACGATATCGTCCTGGGTTCCACTGCGGCCGGCCTTGCCTGCGCGGGGTTGTTTCTTGAGAGGCTGCAACTGTTCGTTCATGGGCACTCGAGTGGGAAAGCGGCGGCGGAAATAGACGTTACGTCAGTACGGTAACGGGCGTCGCTGGCAAAGAATTAATGCAGAAAATAAGAGCGCATTGTACACAAGCCAGAGTGCCAGTACGACTGTACGGTCATTTGTGATCCCGGCTGTATCGCAATAACAGGTGAGCTTTACGTTTAGGCTTGCGTGCTGTTTGAACTCTCTTCAAGAACAAGGAATTGCTCACCATGTCCGACGCCCCTTTGCCGCGGTTACATCCGCTGTCCGACACATCGCCTTCAGCCGTGGTCGCCGGGTTTATCGCAATGATGACTGGCTACACCAGCTCCCTGGTGCTGATGTTCCAGGCCGGACAGGCAGCAGGACTGACCAGCGGACAAATTTCCTCGTGGATATGGGCTTTGTCAATCGGCATGGCAGTTTGCAGCATCGGACTGTCCTTGCGTTACCGCACCCCCATTACCATCGCCTGGTCAACGCCCGGAGCCGCATTGCTGATCACAAGCCTGGGCGGAGTCAGTTATGGCGAGGCAATCGGTGCTTATATCACCTGTGCGGTGCTGGTCATTATCTGCGGCATGACTGGCAGCTTCGAGCGCCTGGTCAAACGGATCCCCGGATCCCTGGCAGCGGCTTTGCTGGCGGGCATTCTGTTCAAGATCGGCAGCGAAATCTTTGTCGCAGCGCAGCATCGCACCGGGCTTGTGGTCGGAATGCTCGTCACCTACTTGATCATCAAGCGCCTGATGCCGCGCTATGCCGTGCTGGCGGCCTTGCTGATCGGGACCTTGATCTCGGGTTTGCTCGGGCTCCTGGATTTCAGCGGTTTCGCCCTCGAGGTCGCGGTTCCGGTATGGACTACGCCCTCATTCTCGATGGCCGCAACCATCAGTATCGGCATTCCCCTGTTTGTGGTCGCCATGACCTCACAAAACATGCCGGGCATCGCCGTACTACGTGCCGACGGGTACAACGTCCCCGCTTCACCGCTGATCACCACTACCGGTGTCGCCTCGTTGCTGCTGGCTCCTTTTGGCTCCCACGGGGTTAACCTGGCCGCGATCAGTGCTGCCATTTGCACTGGCCCGCACGCTCACGAAGACCCTAAAAAGCGTTACACGGCGGCAATGTGGTGTGGCATTTTTTATGGCATCGCCGGGACATTTGGAGCAACGCTGGCTGCATTGTTCGCAGCCTTTCCCAAAGAATTGGTAATGTCGATTGCGGCACTGGCACTGTTCGGTTCGATCAGCAATGGCCTGACTGTCGCCATGAGTGAAGCGAAAGAACGTGAGGCCGCCCTCATCACCTTCATGGTCACAGCATCCGGTATGACCCTGTACTCGGTTGGCTCGGCCTTCTGGGGCATTGTAGCGGGCGTGTTGACCTTGATGATTCTGAACTGGAAAACGCGCTGACCGACACTGCAACCCTGTAGGCGCCAGGTTTGCTCGCGATGTTTAAAGAGCTCGCGAGCAAGCTCGACTCCTACAGGATTGGGTTGCGCAGGATCAGATCGCCAACGCCCCGCCATCCACGGCCAAGGCATGGCCCGTCGTAAACGCGGCATCGTCAGAACACAGATACAGAACAGCACTGGCCACCTCTTCCACTTTGCCTATACGGCCCACCGGATGAATGGCTGCGGCATATTCGGCCTTCTTCGGATCAGCTTCATAGGCACGGCGAAACATATCGGTATCAATAACTGCCGGGCACACCGCATTCACCCGAATCCCTTTTTTTGCATACTCAATGGCCGCTGACTTGGTCAAACCAATCACCGCATGCTTGGATGCCGAATAAATACTCATTTTCGGCGCTGCACCAAGGCCGGCTACGGACGCGGTATTGACGATTGCACCGCCGCCCTGGGCCAACAGCAACGGCAACTGATATTTCATACATAGCCAGACGCCTTTGACGTTAACCCCCATGATTGCGTCAAACTCATCCTGTGTACCGTCCGCCAGACGCCCGTGTTCAATCTCTATCCCGGCATTGTTGAAGGCATAGTCCAACCGCCCGTAAGTGCTGATCGTCTGCGCCATCAACTGCCTAACTTGAGCTTCGAGGGTCACATTGCAGGGTACGAACACGGACGTGCCACCCGCGGCTCTGATGAGCTCAACCGTGCCTTCACCGCCTGAAACATCCAGATCGGCTACGACCACTTTCAAGCCCTCAGCGGCAAAAGCCATCGCGGTAGCCCGGCCGATTCCAGCCCCTGCCCCGGTGACCACCACGACTTTTCCGGAAAATCTCATGCTCATTATTTTTATCCTCGAAGGGGAATTCTGCACAGTTTAGGCACGAGCTAACGCACATAAAGACCAGCCCCTTATTTATCGAAATGATAAATCTGCGCCCACCACCATCACCCAAGGTGATGAAAAACCATTCGTGAGCCGACATTCGCTTGCTGTCCCAATCAGGAAGGGCTATCAACAGACTTTGTCTTTTAGCTGAGTGCATACCATGACCGCCGAGACCAACCGCCAGTTTCTTCTCGCCAAACGCCCCGTCGGCGCCGCAACACGCGACACCTTTACGTTTCAGCAAGTGCCTGTGGCCAAACCGGGCAAAGGCCAGATAGTGGTCAAGAATCAATATCTGTCGCTCGATCCGGCCATGCGCGGCTGGATGAACGAAGGCAAATCCTACATTGCGCCGGTAGGTCTGGGCGAAGTGATGCGCGCCCTGGGTGTCGGCCAGGTCATTGCCTCTGAACATCCCGGTTTTGCGGTCGGTGACTATGTGAATGGCGCACTGGGCGTGCAGGATTACTTCGTGGGCGAACCACGAGGTTTCTATAAAGTCGATCCAAAACTCGCACCTTTACCGGTGTATTTATCCGCACTGGGTATGACCGGGATGACCGCCTACTTCGCCTTACTCGAAGTAGGCGCGCCTAAAGCGGGTGACACAGTAGTGATTTCTGGCGCCGCCGGTGCCGTCGGCAGCATTGCCGGGCAAATCGCCAAGTTAAAAGGCTGCCGCGTAGTGGGTATTGCGGGGGGCGAACACAAATGCAAGTTACTGATCGAAGAGTTGGGCTTCGACGGAGCAATCGACTACAAGAGCGAAGACGTTATCGCAGGCCTTAAGCGCGAATGCCCTAAAGGTGTTGATGTGTTTTTCGATAACGTGGGCGGCGATATTCTGGATGCGGTGCTGAGCCGCCTGAACTTCAAGGCCCGAGTGGTGATTTGTGGCGCCATCAGCCAGTACAACAACAAGGAGGCCGTAAAAGGGCCGGCTAATTATCTGTCGCTACTGGTGAATCGCGCACGGATGGAGGGCTTTGTGGTGATGGACTATGCCGACCGCTATACAGGGGCAGGGCAAGAAATGGCGGGATGGCTGGCCAAAGGCCAACTCAAAAGCAAGGAACATATTGTTGAAGGGCTGGAAACATTTCCCGAAACCCTGATGAAACTGTTCAGCGGGGAAAACTTCGGCAAGTTGATCTTGAAGGTTTAAGCCGCGCCAGAGTTGTAAAGTTCTGCTGTGACAGCCGGGGTGTCCGCAATTGCATCGCGAGCACCCTGGCTGTCACAGAACCTGAACTAGTTAAGCCAACTCGGCGACCACCGCAGCCAAAGCCTTGGCCGGGTCAGCAGCCTGGCTGATGGGACGGCCAATTACCAGATAGTCCGAACCAGCCTCCAGGGCCTGACGCGGAGTCAGGATTCGACGCTGATCATCCAGTGCGCTCCCGGCAGGACGAATACCCGGGGTCACCAGTTGCAGGCTTGGATGCGCAGCCTTCAGTGCTTGTGCTTCCAGGGCCGAGCAAACCAGACCATCCATTCCGGCTTTTTCCGCCAGAGCTGCCAGACGCAAAACCTGCTCTTGAGGCTCAATATCCAGGCCAATCCCTGCAAGGTCTTCGCGTTCCATGCTGGTCAACACCGTTACGCCGATCAGCAACGGTTGCGGACCTGTGCGTTTGTCGAGCACTTCACGGCACGCGGCCATCATGCGCAGCCCGCCGGAGCAATGAACGTTTACCATCCACACGCCCATCTCGGCGGCGGCTTTGACTGCCATTGCCGTGGTATTGGGAATATCGTGGAATTTGAGATCCAGGAACACCTCAAAACCTTTGTCGCGCAAAGTGCCGACAATTTCCGCAGCACAGCTGGTAAACAGCTCTTTGCCCACTTTCACCCGGCACAGCTTTGGGTCCAACTGATCAGCCAGTTTCAGTGCGGCGTCACGCGTTGGGAAATCCAGGGCGACGATAATAGGAGTCTGGCAGTCGGACATTAGCGGGTTCTCAGGCTGGTCGAAATCGGCGCGCATTGTAGCGGAACCAGCCGCCCACCGGCACCCGATGATCGTAATTTCACAATTTTAGTCAACTGAACAGTTATAAGACCCGCATCGAATTAACCGGCCTACAATGAAACCACTGTGCAGTCCTGGACTCAAATGGACAGACTGCAACACGCTTTGCGAACGCCTTGCACAGCGTTTACTCAACAAGGAGAGCACTATGCCCTGGTATGCCTGGTTAATTCTGATCGTTGCCATCGGCGCCATCGTCGGCGCACTCATGACATTACGTGAAACGGCCAACAAAGTTGAACTGACCGATGAACAGCGCAAACGTGTCGCGGAACGTAACGCAGAGATGGATGCGAAGGATTCGAAAGACGGCTGAAACAGCCCGACGTTTCTTACCCAGTCCATAGACTGGGTTCTCGACGCCCGGTACCGACTTGCCCTACAGTGGAACGCCTGTGCATCTCCCTGACACTCAAGGCCATGATGCTTAATTGCATAAGAGACAGCAGCCATGCGGTACTCACAAGGTCATAAAGCCCAAACCCACAAGCGCATCATTGAGGAAGCCTCAGGGCTCTTCCGGCGAGACGGGATTGGTGCGACGGGGCTGCAGCCCCTCATGAAATCGCTGGGCCTCACCCACGGTGGCTTTTATGCTCATTTTTCCTCTAAAACTGAGCTGGTAGAAAAAGCCCTGCAGCATGCGGCCGGGGAAGTGGACACCCTCTGTGACGAACTCTTCAGCCAACCGCAGCCGCTCAATGCCTTCATCGACACGTATTTATCTGAATGGCACGTCACGTCGCCGCATGAAGGCTGTCCGATCCCGACAATGTCCGCTGAGGTGGCCCAACAAGGGTGTCCCAGCGCAACCACCGACTATGTAATCAACGCCAGACTTAAACAGATTGAGGCCACCCTCCAGGAGCCTGACGCTCAGGAACAGAGCATCGTGATATTTGCAATTCTGGTTGGGGCGCTGGTTCTGTCTCGCGGCGCAGAAAGTGATGCACTAAGAGAAAAGATCCTGTCTGTAACGCGAAACGCATTGAAGCAATCGAACGATAAAACTTAAGCACCTGACGCAAAAAGGCCAGTCAATGACTGGCCTCTTCTTGTGTCTGACTTAGTTAACCGCGACCCTGTCGCGATTCTTGTCATAAATGGCTTTGCCTATCCCGTTCACTTCCAGAAGCTCATCGGCCGAAGCGAAGTTCCCGTTAGCTTCACGGTAAGCCACTATCGCCTTGGCTTTGGCAGCCCCAATGCCAGAGAGTTCACGCTGCAGAGTCGCCTCATCGGCAGTATTGAGGTTGACCGTTACCAGCTGTGCTTCTGGCTCTGCATGCGCACTTACAGCCGGCTTGGGTACCTCCGCCTGGGGCGCAGCATGAGCCACGCCGGAAATACCCACCATCAGGGCCAAAAACATCGAAGACAGAAAGGTGATACGCATTAATGACACTCCTTTACATCGTTAAGTAGAAACAGCTTTCCTGAGCTGTACTCCAAACGTAGGTGATGAGTGGGGAGTGTCAAAAATCAGTGCGTTGCAGGGTATGTAATCACAACGGCTCGGCACGCCGCTGTTGGTGGATCCAGTCAACAATTTCGCCCTCAGGGGCGTAGCCACTGACGGTTTCGCGCAATAGCTGCCGTACCCGCGGATAGTCGTCCTGATCTACCGCATCAAGCAGTTGCGTCAACCGCTGCTTAAGTTCATCCCAAGGCAACAAATCTTCATTGGCACTCATGATCATCGGGTGCCGGGTCGCTACTACGTTGTCACCAATCAGCAACTCTTCGTAAAGCTTTTCCCCGGGGCGCAGGCCCGTAAACTCGATCTCGATATCGCCGTGCAGATTCTTCTCGGAGCGAACACTGAGGCCGGAAAGGTGAATCATTTTTTCGGCCAGCTCGACAATACGTACTGGCTCACCCATATCGAGTACAAACACATCCCCGCCCAACCCCATGGAACCGGCCTGAATCACCAGCTGTGCAGCCTCCGGGATAGTCATGAAGTAGCGGGTGATTTTGGGATGAGTCACCGTCAGTGGCCCCCCGGTTTTGATCTGTTTGTGGAACAACGGAATCACCGACCCCGAAGAACCCAGTACATTTCCAAAGCGAACCATAGTGAACCGGGTTTTATTAACCCGTGAAACATTAGCCTTGTCGCCAAAGAGAACCGGAGCCACTTCCCGGCTGAGCGCCTGAAGCGTCATTTCAGCCAAACGCTTGGTGCTACCCATCACATTGGTCGGCCGAACGGCCTTGTCAGTGGAAATCAGCACAAAGTTAGCGACACCAGCCTGCAAAGCCGCCTGAGCAGTATTCAGGGTGCCAATAACATTGTTCAAAACACCTTCAGCAATGTTGTGTTCAACCATCGGCACATGCTTGTACGCGGCTGCGTGATACACGGTGTCCACATGCCAGGTCTTCATCACCTCCAGCAACTTCTGCGCATTACGCACCGAACCCAAAATCGGTAATACCTTCACCGAAAGGGACTCACGAATAACTCGCTGCTCAAGCTCGGAACAAATGCTGTAAAGGTTGAATTCGCTGTGCTCAAAAAGCAGCAACGTCGTTGGCCGAAGTGCCAGGATCTGCCGG
The DNA here is from genome assembly GCF_001294575.1 of Pseudomonas versuta. Classification (NCBI taxonomy): domain Bacteria; kingdom Pseudomonadati; phylum Pseudomonadota; class Gammaproteobacteria; order Pseudomonadales; family Pseudomonadaceae; genus Pseudomonas; species Pseudomonas versuta. The sequence continues at coordinate 1,074,655 of NZ_CP012676.1, read as the reverse complement.
CAAAGCTCCGAACCAATAGAACCGCCCGCCCCCGTCACCAGCACACACTGCCCTTTGATGCAGTGTTCCAGCAACTCACCCTGGGCAGGCACCGCATCGCGCCCCAGCAAATCGGCAATATCCACTTCCTGAATATCGTCGACCTTGACCCTGCCGCTGGCCAGATCCATGAAACCTGGAACGCTACGCACATGAAGCGGGAAGCCTTCAAGCAGCCCCAGAATTTCACGACGTCGACCGCGTGACGAAGACGGGATTGCCAACAAGAGCTCTTGTGCACCTGTGCGGTCAATCATCTGCTGCATGTTTTCAGGCTTGAACACCTGCAAACCGGAGATAACACGATCAGCAATACTTTCATCATCATCAATGAAAGCTACCGGCCGCATGATTCTGCCCATACGCAAGGCGGCGACAAGTTGATTACCCGCTGCGCCGGCACCGTAAATAGCAACGCGAGGCAAACCATCGTCCCTGCTGGTGAAAGGTACATGCTGAGCAGCAGAGAACCAGTCACCCAGGAAGTATTGCCGCATGACCAGGCGCAAACCGCCCAGCATGATCAGACTCAACCACCAGTAGTTAAAAATAATCGAGCGCGGCACAACATTTTCATGATTGCTGTACCAGTACACCACTACCGCCAGGATCAATGAAGAAAGGCTGACGGCCTTGATGATTGCAATCAGCGCATCGTTGCCGAAATAGCGCATCACCGCACGGTACATTCCGAAGCGAAGAAATAGGGGGATGGCTATCAAAGGAGCACAGATAAATAACCACAGGTGTAAGTTAACTGGGTTAACCATATCGTCCATGCCCAGACGCACGACAAAAGCGAGCCATAACGCTATCCAGACGAGAAATACGTCTGTGGCTACTTGAAGAATCCGCTTTTGTCGACGTGAAAGGTTGAGTAAGTACGCTCGAATTTTATCCATAACCCTTTAAGCACCTATGCTGCTCTGAAATACCATCAACACTCTATTGCTCATAAGGTCATACATTTATTGCAAGGTTAGACCTCACACAAATGATGCTTCCTGAACAACTTCACTCAACACCCTACAGGTCAAGTTGATTTCCGCCTCGGTCAGTGTTGGATGGACCAAGAACATCATGCTCGTTTCGCCCAGTTCTTTCGCATGCTCTAGCCGTTGCTCCGGTCGCCATCCTGTGTTGTCAAACGCCTTTTCAAGGTAAACCTCAGAGCATGAGCCAGAAAAGGCCGGTACGCCTCGAGAAATAATTTCATTCAGGATGCGATCACGCGACCAGTCAGCCCTTAGCTGTTCGGGACGTACAAATACGTAACACTTATAGGCTGCATGAACATCATCGACAGGCACCACTGGAACCCGCAGTGATGGTAACTGTCGAGCCGTTTCCCAAATACACATAGCATTTTTCAGGCGATCAGCTTGCCAGTCCTGCATACGGCGCAATTGGATACGGCCTATAACTGCCTGCACCTCGAGCATGCGCCAGTTAGTGCCAAAACTTTCATGCAGCCAACGGAAGCCCGGAGCATGCTCTCGCTCATAGACAGCTTCCCAACTCTTGCCGTGATCTTTGTAAGCCCACATATCAGCCCAAAGCTGGCGATCATTAGTGGTAACCATGCCTCCTTCGCCGCCAGTGGTCATGATTTTGTCCTGACAGAATGACCAGGCACCGACATGGCCGATAGAACCAACCGGGCGACCTTTGTAATGGGCTCCATGGGCCTGCGCGCAGTCTTCTATGACTTTCAGGCCATGTTCATTGGCTAACGCCATGATTGGATCCATATCACATGGCCATCCGGCCAAATGAACGCAGATAAGCGCTTTGGTACGTGGAGTCAAAACCGCACTGATGGTTTCAACTGTAAAATTTTGCGAGTCCAGATCGACATCTGCGAAAACCGGCACCGCACCGGCATTGACGATGCTTGAAACCGAAGCAAGGAACGTACGAGAGGTAACAATCACCTCATCTCCAGCACCGATACCAAGCGCTTTCAATGCCAGGTCCAAGGCTACAGTACCGTTGGCCAAGGCAACTGCATATTCAGTGCCTGACCAAGCTGCGAATTCTTTTTCAAAGGAGCGTGTTTCTTGACCGGTCCAGTAGTTGACCTTGTTGGATAATATGACATCGCGGACAGCATCAGCCTCTTCTACTGTGAAGGAAGGCCAAGGAGAAAAAGACGTATTCAGCATAAAGGTGCACCCCCAATCAGTATGTAAAAAATCCGCAACCCGTTTTACGACCCAATCTATTACCTCGCACCATTTTTCGCATCAGCGGGTGCGCGCGGTATTTCGGATCGCCCGTTTCATTGTGGAGTGTTTCCATGATTGAAAGACACACATCCAGTCCGATCAAATCAGCTAATGCCAAAGGACCTATCGGGTGATTCGCCCCCAGACGCATTGCCTTATCGATTTCTTCGGCACAGGCAACGTCTTCGGCAAGAATCCCAATCGCTTCGTTGACCATCGGAATCAACATACGGTTGACAATAAAGCCAGGGGCTTCATTTACCAGCACTGGATCTTTGCCCAACAGAGCAGCGAACGACAATGCCCAATCCAGAGAGGTTTGCGCTGTTGTTAAACCAGCAATCACTTCAGCCAACTTCATAACAGGAGCTGGGTTGAAGAAATGTAATCCAACTACGTTCTCTGGATACGGCGTTAATGCTGCCAATGCGGTAATAGATAAGCTGGAGGTATTGGAGGCTAAAATAGTTTCAGGTTTACATACCTTGGCAAGTTCTAGAAAAACTGTGCGCTTAGCATCAAACTCTTCTGAAACAGCCTCGATAATACAGTGACAGTTGCAAAGATCATCGATACTCGAGACCACCTTTATTTTTTCACGAAACCGGTGTTGTTCCTCTGGAGAGAGACGGTTTTTTTTGACTAAATTTAAAAATCTTGCCCCCACTTCATCTCTAGAAGCGTTTGTTGACTGCGGTGTACGGCCGTACCATAAAATAGTCTCAATGCAGGCTGATCGTGCCAGAACTTGCACTATACCGCTGCCCATCGTGCCGGTACCCACGATGCCGATGCATAGATTATCAGTCGGAATAACCATTATTGAGCCTCGTCGGCGGGTATGACTTTAAAGGCTTTGGCAGGATTACCAAAAAAAACAACATTCTGCTTTACATTTTTGGTCAAAACACTGCCCATGCCTAACATCGAACCGGATTCCAAAACTAGTCCTTGGCGGATACATGCTCCCGTACCCACCTCCACAAGCGACTGAACATGAACATTTCCTGAAATGGCAACCATGGGAGCAATAGTTACAAAATCATCGATAACTACATCATGACCGATAGTACCATTCAAATTAACAATAACGTGAGCGCCAATTTTTATATCGACGGTACAAACAGTACCGGCACAAATAATACTGCCTGGACCGACACTAACATCAGAAGCAGAAGCAACCGCGGCCGGGTCAATGAGCGTGGCAAAATCTGGAAAACCAGTGCCTGTCATCTTTTTGAAAACTTTCTGCCTGATTCGTGGATTGCCAATTGCAATAACAAATTGGCAGTCATCATAACGCTCCCAGCCCTCGATTTTACCGAGAACCTTTGCCGTCCCAAACGATGCACCGAGAACACTGTCATTATCGTCTAAAAAACCGGCGACCGTTACGCCCAGGCGGGAAGCAAGCCAATACACTTCTTTGGCGAAACCGCTAAAACCAATAATTATTAACTTTTTAGACGAATTCACAAAATCAAACCTCAGCAGTAATTAATGAACAGAACATGTAATCTTTCATAACACTCAAGATTTCCCACCTGTAAACTTGCTCATGGTCGCCTCTCCATCTGCACTTATACCGTCCCTTACAATGACTTTTTTAACCGTAAGAAATAATATTTTAACGTCTAAATGCATGGTTTTATTATCAACGTACCACGTATCTAGTCTAAACTTATCTTCCCAACTCAACGAGTTCCGACCATTCACCTGCGCCCAGCCCGTTATTCCAGGGCGTACGTCATGGCGCCTATACTGCTCGGGCGTATATAAAGGCAGATACTCCATCAGTAATGGTCTAGGCCCTACCAGACTCATATCGCCTTTAAGGACATTCCAAAGACCTGGTAGTTCATCGAGACTGCTGGAGCGCAGAAAACTGCCAAATTTAGTCATGCGCAAATTGTCAGGCAAAGGATCTCCAGAGCTACCCACTGCATCTCGCATGGTTCTAAACTTAATCATTTCGAACGGCTCACCATGTAAGCCCGGGCGCAGCTGTTTAAAAAACACAGGAGAGCCTAGTCTTTTTTTAACCAAAAAATAGACTACTAACATCACAGGCGATAAGACCACCAACCCTAGAAATGAAAGAACAATATCGAATAAACGCTTCATAAAAATCCTCTAAAAATCGATGTTAAATCCAGACATTCCTAGACCCTAGCATCTTACACGTGACACATGACACAAAAATCCAACTATATCAACGCCCACACATCCGATTTTAATTCAGACACCTGCATATTCAGATTATTTAAATAAAAACAAAATAATAAACTTCAGGAAGTAACTCTCTTTTTTCCCGCGACGAAAAAGACAAGTCATTTGTAACAGCTTCAGCTTATCTAGTAAGCCATTGCGCTCAATCAGTTCGACAATTTTAGCAGCGCTTTCTTTCGAACCGGACTTATCTGCAACCCACAAAATATTGTTACGATACCATCCACTCCGCAAAAGCTTTATCCTACTAACAAGCCCTTGAAAAGCGCTCATTGAACCATATACATTAGTTGCATGCTGCCGATAAAAAATATGGGCTTCACGATCTAGGGCCCACTTGACTTCATTCACCCTGCAAATCGCATAAATAAGCCAATCATGCGATCTACCTTTAAAAGAATCAATAGCCAGTGTTTTGGCTTTTATGAGAGCACAAACTTGTTGAGTAATGACGTAAGTACATCCTGCAGAAGCACCTTGGAAAAGGTAGTCAAAGTCTTTCTGGGCTTGACTTTTATCAATGTAACTAGCGCGCCTCATGACATTATCATAGGATACCAAATTTGAAGAATAGCCTCCCGCCCCCTCTAATGCCATACAGTCCAACGCAGTACGTAGTTTACCAGGAGACCAAATATCGTCTTGATCAGCAAAGCTGATATGAGTGAAACCCGAATAGTCAGAAAAGTGCACTAGTTTGAAGAAATTCCCAGCTGCAGAACCTGTGAACTCACCAAAATTATCGACAATTGTTATATTTTCATACTTATCAGCATAAAGCCTTAACAGGCTGACTGTATTATCTGTAGAACCATCATCACGAACAAATAAATGCCATTCTATATTTGCCTGGGCAATTATAGATATCAACTGCTCTTCCAAATACTTACTACCATTATAGGTAGCCATCAAAACAGCTATCTTCTCTTTCATAAATTACGCACCAAAATCAGGACTGAAACTACCACTCAATGTGGAATCACCCACAACCAATACGCATTACAAATAACATAAGCCAATAGATAAGCGCTGCATATAACTCAGGACGCTTTTACATTCCTAAAAATATCATAGAACATTATAACGAAATACATAAAACCTAAAACAAGATCAACTTGTTTGAATTTACTATCTTCATTCCCGCTAAATAAAAATGCGCCCTTCGCTACCACAGCAGCACCTAAAACATATACAGAAAATCTAATACCCGCAACTTCACTAAGCGAGAAAGAAAGCGCCATTACCAATGTGCTTGCACACAAAAAAACCTTCGATCGTATACTGACTGCCTCACCAGACAACCCGGTGTATGCAACAACCCATATAAATAGCAGAAATATTTTCTTAACTACGGAGGCGCTTTCACCCCCCTGAAAATAAACCGCCCTTATTCCCAAATCAAAATGACTCACCAAACTCACAAACAAAAATGAAACTTGTTGCGACAACAAAATTAAAGTAAATGCCCCCCACATACCCCAACGGAGAAAACTTTCCCTAACATTATAGAACACATTGCAGAACACACACGACATCACATACAAAGCAATCATTACAATTGCCGAATCGTGAAAAGAAATAGCAACTACAGCCAAAATAAAAAACCGAAAAGTAGAGATCTTCCCATACGAACATAGATATGCAATTATTAGATACGCAGGTGTCGCCCTCAGTGCCGTCGTCAATAACAAAGGAGATAGCGCGAGCGTAAAAAACAACCAACCACGTTGCTGCTGCTGTAAATCATCACCTCTCATTAATATCAAAATAAATACTATATAAAAAATCTGTACGAACGCAGCAAAAAAATCAACTGTCCCTGCAGCGCTATCAGCAACTCCAAAGCCATTACGTAAAAAAAATCGTGCTACCCACTCTGCCGCATACTCATTGGCCGATGTAATATAACCATTATTTTCAGCCAGAGCGATATAATTGCGATAATCAGGAAAGCCGTAGCCACCCACAAAGTAATAAACCAGAAGTACAGTAGAAACAACCAACAAAAACAATAGCCTGTTGGTATTTACAAAAAATGTCCACTTCCCACTGTATTGCTCAAGTGATTCAGACATAGTATACAGACCTCACACTTTCAACACATAGTAAGTAACCACTACGCCTGCAACCAAAATCATCTGACCAATTAATTTTCCGGTTATAATACGTGCAGCGCAATTTATTTCATTACCCACATCTAAAGCTTTGAAGAAAACCCTATCGATATAAGTAAACATAATTATTGATGCGCAAAAATTCAGTAACTGCCCTGTATAAGCCAAGGTCATTCTAATTTCCGGATATTTAATACTCAACACGAAAGGCATAATTATTGCTAAATTTATTAGCAAGCTGACAAGTATTGAGTACATTGTAACTTTAGAGAAAACATCCCATTCTACCCGCCACCAGTATTGCTTCTTCCCCAACGCACCAAAAATCCCTGTAAAGCCAAGAATCTGAAGATACTTAAGCGGCTGAGTCGCGTATTTTGAGCGGCACACAAAAATTATAAACAACAATCCAGCACACATTGAATAACCAAACATGGCCGGAACGCCTATGGTGGTTATTTTCTTCTCTAGTAATAATGAGATACTGAAAACAGAGACCATATTCATAATTCGCGCCAGGTATTGCACCCAGTTTGCTACGGCTAAAACTTGTGTAGTGCCATCCACGTTTACTCTGGCTCTGACCATGACAGCATAGACATCGAAAACCTGGGCACCAATCAAAGTCAAAATCACTAATACTTCAAACAGAGATACTAAATTATTGTCCATTAGCCACTCTTAACCCAAGACCACTTTTTTTAAAAAACCATTCGCCCATCCGAACCCGACCAACCACATCTAAAAAGAAGAGTCGACCACCGAAATAGCATCTTGATCTTTCTCGCTTATGATTACTTCTTCGATCTTTGGCCAGGAGATATTTATATCGCGATCACTCCACAACAAAGAGCCTTCTGAATTCTTGTCGTAATAATCAGTTGTTTTATACAAAAATTGAGTATTATCCTCTAACGCAAGGAAACCATGAGCAAAACCTTCTGGTATCCATAGCATTTTCTTACTACTGCTATTTAGCTCTACACCTACCCACTTCAAAAAAGTTGGTGAGTCTTTCCGGATATCCACGGCCACATCGAAGACAGCCCCCTCAACGACCCTCACCAACTTTCCTTGAGCATGTGGCGCAGCCTGATAATGCAACCCGCGAAGGACACCACGCCTGGAACAGGAGTGATTATCCTGTACAAAAGGTCGCGGCTTAGGAAAACCTAACTTTTGCACTTCATTGCTGAAACGCTCTTCATTAAAACTTTCCATAAACCAGCCACGATCATCACTGAACACAGTGGGCTCAATGATGAGTACATCAGGTATTTCAGTCCGTGTAATTTTCATTACCTTCCGGCCTCCATCAAAAGCCGTAGAAGGTATTGCCCATACCCTGTCTTCTTAAACCGTTCAGCTTGAACAGCCAGCATATCAGGGGTAATCCAGCCGCTGTTAAAAGCAATCTCTTCCAGACAAGCTACTTTTAACCCTTGGCGCTGCTCTATGGTATGCACAAAGTGACTAGCTTCCAGTAAAGAGTCATGTGTACCGGTATCCAGCCAGGCGAATCCACGGCCCAGCATTTCAACCGTCAAACTGTTCTGTTCAAGATAAGCACGGTTAACGTCAGTGATTTCAAGTTCGCCCCGTGGTGATGGCTTCATTTTTTTCGCGATTTCTACAACCTGATTGTCATAGAAATACAAACCCGTTACTGCATAGTTAGATTTTGGTTTGGACGGCTTTTCTTCAATACTCAATGCACGCCCTCTACTGTCAAACTCAACCACACCAAATCGCTCAGGGTCCGATACGTGATAGCCGAAGACAGTTGCACCTGTCTCTTGGGTCATCGCAGAGCGCAAGTTATCAGAGAAGTGCTGACCGTAAAAAATGTTATCGCCGAGAATCAAACACACCGGATCTGCACCAATGAACTCTTCACCTATGATGAATGCTTGCGCCAATCCATCAGGACTAGGCTGCTCGGCGTAACTCAGTTCGATACCGTATCGGTTGCCGTCACCCAGCAATTTTTTGAAACACGGTAGATCTTCAGGGGTCGATATGATCAAAATTTCTCGCATGCCCGCCAGCATCAAGACCGATAGAGGATAGAAAATCATCGGTTTATCGTAGATAGGCAACATCTGTTTAGAGACGCCTAACGTCAACGGGTGCAGACGTGTGCCTGAACCGCCAGCAAGAATGATGCCTTTGCGCTTAATGGTGGTCATGTTTCTAGCTCTTCCTTAACTATTCGGCTAAATCACCTATGACGCTAACAGGTGATAGGTTTGAATTTTATTTTTCAAAAACACGCTACCGCCCCAGGATTGATCGTCGATTTCCTGAGAACGGGCTGCTTTCATTGTCCAGGCTAAGGCCTAAATTTCACTTAGCGATTGGCGATACTCGTCACCGGTAAACTGATCTGTTGCTGTCGATTCATTAAATTGATGAGCAGAATGACTCTTTCTTCGCCGTCCATTGCCATGAATATGGACTCAATACCTGCGAAGCTCTGATCAAGAATGGTGACTTTATCGCCGGGGTTGTAGGCCGCAATGGTGTGCGTGCTTGCACGATCTTGCAGTTGAACAATGAGGTCATGGCTTACAGCCAGAGGCCGACCGCCAAAAGCCACAATGCGAGCTACGCCCCGCGTTGAGCGCAATGGAGCCCAGTTAGCACCTTGGGGCATATGAATAAAGAGATAGCCCGGAAATAAGGACTCTTGAGTGAATTGCAATTGGCCACGTACGAGCTTTTCGCGCCGGCAGGATGGGCGCGAGCAACCATAACCCTGACGCTGAAGGTTCTCCTCAGCCCGCTCGTCTTGTCTGGGTTTGCACTGCACCAAGTACCAGTCGCCTGGCTTGGACGTCCTGGTTTCGCAGGCTGCTGCGGGGGTTGTTATGGACATGGGCATTTCATTAATGGGTCTTCCGTTTACCATTGTATGGTGCAATCGCCAGTGACTCGTATCTGGCTTGTTTCTTTTCCATAGCGGCTAAATAGAATAACCGCTACGAGTTCAACCCGTCTGCATTGGAACGTCGACGACGTCAGTTATGAGTTCGGCACAGCGTCAACAGTTCCTTTGCCGATGCTCATTTTTCCACTATATGGTCAAGCATCTAACGTATCTGATCAGGCTACAGAACCATACCTGAAACCCATTAATGCGAATTCTTATGAATTGCATAGGCCGGATAATCGCCAAAATTTACAAACCTGCGCGGATGATACAGCTCTCACCTCTCAATTCAACATTACCGCGCTGAGGACCTTGGTTTTGTATCACTGCGCCCAAGGCGGCTTAGCTGGCAACCGGTAAAGAGATACATTATGCCTTCGAGGTACCAGCATGGCTTTCAAGGAATGGACAATACGACCACTGGCGCACATTTCACCCGCAGAATTCCCAATCATCGATAGGAAGTATCGGCCAGACAGCCCACCTTACGGCCAACGATTATGGCCTGCCGCTTGATTGGCAGTGATTGACGGGGCCATTTAGCGGTCCATCCATGTCTTGGCAATACACTGTTGTCGCCGGACAGGCTAAGAGGCAACCACAATGACTGGTAACTGCGCCTTGGTTCAAAAATTATCCAGACACCCTTTTCGATGAATAATATCTTGGAGCAACCAACGTCCGGCTCCACGCTGGACAAATAAAGTTTATGCCTCTCCCTCCACAGGCTGACACGTACAGATAGGGTAAGCATCGCCAATGCCCTCCCCGGCTTCGAAAGGCAGTGCGATGAGTGGTTACTGCAGACGTCGCGGTTAAACTGCAGTATTGTGGATCAGAACTCACTTCAATCTTGAAAGCATTTTCCAGGACTAGAGCAGTAACTTTCTGAAGATCCGGTCGCTACATAGAACCGGATATCCAAAGACAGCTCCCCGTAAGTTGGGACTCAACCGGCACGATAAACGTTAGTCTGAGTAATTTTCAGGACCTCAACGCACTCAGTAGAAAGCCGGTCTCGTGCGTTGGATGCCAGCATGAACTTTTGCGCTTTGCTCATGCGCTAAAACAACCGTAATAGCTTAAGTAGCTGCTTTAAGTATCGGCGACCACCCCATAAAACCGGGCGGACGATCATCCGCCCAAAACCACATCAGCTCTTATCGTTTGGCAGGGCTTTCCCACTGGTTGCTGTGCCCGTCCATGTATCTACAACTCCCGGTGCAGTCGTAATTTGTACTGCCCCCTGACGTATAGCTACAAAGTACCTGACCAAAACAATCAATACGCCAAGCATGCCACCCAGCAACAAACCTAACAGTATGACCAAGGCCTTCTTAGGTTTAATTGGCTGCATTGGCTCCAGGGCTTTGCGGTCGATTGAGACTAATTTCATGTTGCTGCTATCGAGGTTACTCAAATTCCCCAAACGTACGATCTCGGCACGCAACGGCTCTACACCACTTAAGAACAGGTCTTCATTTTGGCGCTGCTTAAGCACTTCAACTTCACGGTTGCTTTGCAGCAGTTGCAGCTCACGGGCAATTTGGGCTATGCGCCCCTCGGTGAAATCGTCAGTTTTTCGCTGCTGCAGGGCTGCTCGTTCTGCTTCAAGTGCATCTGTACCCATGAAATATAAGGGAATTTGCTGATTGTTGATTTCGGTCCGCATGCCGCTGGCTTCGCCAGTGCGGCCTGAGTCACCCAACGCCGAGGGGGTCGTAGGCTTTTGAATGTTCAAGGACCTGGCGATGCCAATAGCCTCGCTCAGTTGCGCCATACGATCAGTACGCCCAACTTTGAGTTGCTGACGCAATGCCTTAAGTTCGTCCTGCAGTTGCGCACGCTTAATATTGTCTGTTTCTATCAGGGTGGCTATACGCGCTTCCTTGTCCATCTCATAGCTTGAGCGCGCAGCGTCTATTTGGCCTTTAAGCTCAGCCAGACGGTTATTGACGATTACCTTGAGGTCCGCGGCGATTTGCTCACGCTCAGCATTTATGGCGTAGTCGACAAAGCCATTGAGGATCTTTACACCGTCCACGCCCTTGGGGTATCTCAGCTCCAGACCAATCACAGCACTGAGAGAATCGGCTTTTTTAGGATCAGGAAGTATCAGCTTCAGAGAATCGCGATTAAAGTCTTCGAAGCTTTGCTCCAAGGTGCGACCGGGGCGCTTGAACTGCGAAAAAAGGCTTTGGTTGTCCCTGAAGAATGCCAGCCGATTGTCATAGGACTCGAGCGAGGAGCCCACTTTTAATAGAGCCTCACTTGGCGGCAAGGTGTATACCCCCGACCGATTGAGTGCATCCAGCTCATTAATGGCTGCTGGGCGTAGCACGCTACTCACCTGATATTCAGGCGTACTCAGATAGGCATAGCCCAAAGCGACCAGACCACACAGAACAGTAGTAGAGATGATGATTTTTTTCTGCTGCCAAATCGCTTGAAACAAGGCGAATAAATCAACCTCATTTGGCGAATGAGCATTAGGGATACGGGAAATACTACTCACAACCAAGACCTGCCTTCAAAAGAAACTGCGGGCTCGTTATGCAGCGATTTTCATGCACGTGGACATGGCTGTTTAACTTCAGGCTTAAGCATCATGCGCACCTGAAGGAGCATAAAAATAGCTGGAAATCGAGAATTAAAAGCATTTTGTCAGCATCTCGAAACTATACAAGCCTAACAAACTGAAAGAGCTTTCTGGCATCTACAAAATTTTTACGGTTGCCATTGGACCGATCAACCAATAGCTGAACACTCGCCCAGCCACATTGCCGTGAAAACAGACTATTAACACCTACCGTTTGAAATCCGAAATACCTAGGAATGGGCCAATAAGCTGCGTTTTAGCTTCGCAGCTTTTCGTTTATAGGCTACAAAGCCCATTACGGGACCTATAGCCATTCCCAATAGCAGCCCGGCTATAAAAATCAACGAGACTGGCAGTTCTGCAGATCGCCATACGAGAAACATCAGCGAAGTTGGCTGCTGGTTTTCAAGGATGAACATTACCGTCCCCAGAACTACCACTAGCCCAAAAACCACCAGCACCACACGCTTAAAGTCACGCATATGAGGCTCCTATATCCTTAAGGGTTAAAGGTCGTCTTCCTCATCTTCATTAACGCGATCCCGGAGCTCTTTGCCCGGCTTGAAATGAGGAACAAATTTACCATCGAGACTGACTGACTGACCGGTCTTTGGATTACGCCCAACTCGCGGTGCTCGATAGTGTAGCGAGAAGCTGCCAAAACCACGGATTTCGATTCGATCTCCGGTTGCGAGGCACTGGGACATTTGTTCAAGCATGGTCTTGATAGCCAACTCTACATCCTTGGATGAAAGTAGCCCTTGATGGGTGACAATTCGTTCGATCAACTCCGACTTCGTCATATTTTTCCCTTCTTTTTCAAGCAGCTAGATCAGCGCTTCAAAGGTTTTAGCATGATCGAAAGAATTTGAACAGCCCAGGGATTGACTTATCTCTACCGACAGCACCGCTATGCCAAACCTCCAGCAGATTACAAAAACAGGCTAGAGACGCAAGCGTATGAGCCATTACCCCCGCCACAGGCGTTACAGCCGCTCTTCCCAGCAGGCTTGCGCAATAAGACACTTCAAGCTGTGCACGATAGCAGTACTTGCACCGACAAGCCCTAGCACGTCATCACAGACCAGGCAGCCAGACTTCGTCGTCGAGATAGCGGGACATTGTGCAAACGAGCTCAAATTAAAGGCACAAAAAAGGGCGACCTAAGTCGCCCTTTTTTTATGGTAATTCAGAACTTAGTTCTGTTTTTCCATTTGTGCACGCAGCAGGTCGCCCAGAGTGGTCGGACCAGCAGCAGGCTCAGAGGTCGCTGGCTTGTCGCGCAGGCTCTGAATTGCTTCCTTCTCGTCTTCAACGTCTTTCGACTTGATGGACAATTGGATTACGCGGCTTTTGCGATCAACGCTGATGATCTTGGCTTCTACTTCTTCGCCTTCTTTCAGAACGTTACGTGCATCTTCGATGCGGTCACGGCTGATTTCGGAGGCTTTCAGAGTTGCTTCGATATCCGGAGCCAAAGTGATGATGGCGCCTTTAGCGTCAACTTCTTTCACGATGCCCTTAACGATTGCGCCTTTGTCGTTCTCTTGTACGTACTCGGAGAACGGATCGCTTTCCAGCTGCTTGATACCCAGGGAGATGCGCTCGCGCTCTGGATCAACAGACAGGATAACGGTGTCCAACTCGTCGCCCTTCTTGAAACGACGTACGGCTTCTTCGCCAACTTCGTTCCAGGAAATGTCGGACAGGTGAACCAGGCCGTCGATGCCGCCGTCCAGACCAATGAAGATACCGAAATCGGTGATCGACTTGATGGTGCCGGAGATTTTATCGCCCTTGTTGAACTGGCCAGAGAAATCTTCCCATGGGTTAGATTTGCACTGCTTGATGCCGAGGGAGATACGACGACGCTCTTCATCGATGTCCAGAACCATAACTTCCACTTCGTCGCCGACTTGTACGACTTTCGAAGGGTGGATGTTTTTGTTGGTCCAGTCCATTTCGGAAACGTGTACCAGACCTTCAACGCCTTCTTCCAGCTCAGCGAAGCAGCCGTAGTCGGTCAGGTTGGTAACACGAGCGGTAACGCGAGTACCTTCTGGGTAACGGGCTTTGATAGCAACCCATGGATCTTCGCCCAGTTGCTTCAGGCCCAGGGAAACACGATTGCGTTCGCGATCGTACTTCAGAACCTTGACATCGATCTCGTCGCCAACGTTGACGATTTCGGAAGGATGCTTGATACGCTTCCAAGCCATGTCAGTGATGTGCAACAGGCCATCAACACCGCCCAGATCGACGAATGCGCCGTAATCCGTGAGGTTTTTGACGATACCTTTAACTTGCTGACCTTCTTGCAAGGATTCCAGCAGAGCTTCGCGCTCGGCCGAGTTCTCTGCTTCAAGCACGCTACGACGAGAAACAACAACGTTGTTGCGCTTCTGGTCCAACTTGATAACTTTGAATTCCAGCTCTTTGCCTTCCAGGTGCGTAGTATCGCGCACTGGACGAACGTCAACCAGAGAACCTGGCAGGAACGCACGGATGCCGTTAACGTCGACAGTGAAGCCGCCTTTAACCTTACCGTTGATAACGCCCTTGACAACTTCTTCTGCTGCGAAGGCTGCTTCCAGAACGATCCAGCATTCAGCGCGCTTGGCTTTTTCACGGGACAGTTTGGTTTCGCCAAAGCCGTCTTCGACCGCGTCCAGCGCAACGTGAACTTCATCACCGATGTTGATGTTCAGTTCGCCAGCGTCGTTGTGGAACTGTTCCAGCGGGATGAGGCCTTCAGACTTCAAACCAGCGTGAACGGTTACCCAACCAGCTTGGTAATCGATATCAACGATGATAGCGGTGATGATAGAGCCAGCCTGAAGATTCAGGGTTTTTAGGCTTTCTTCAAAGAGTTCTGCAAAGCTTTCGCTCATTTTAATTCCTGTTGATCAAGGGCGAAGGATACGCCCATCTGCCACATTCCAGACAATGTGGGTTACGTTCATATAAAAGAAGGCACGCAGGACTATTTCTGGTCTCCTGCACGCTTTCTTGGTCATCCAGCGATATCGCGAAGTGCGATTTCACTCATGATTTTTTCAAGCACCTGGTCGATCGACAACTCCGTGGAGTCCAGCTGTATCGCATCAGCCGCCGGTTTAAGCGGGGCTATTGCACGCTGCGTGTCACGCTCATCACGGGCACGTATCTCATCTAGCAGACCCGAGAGACTAACATCATCGCCCTTGGCCTTCAACTGCAAGTAACGGCGACGGGCCCTTTCCTCGGCGCTAGCCGTCAGAAATACCTTCAGCGGCGAGTCCGGAAAAACCACCGTGCCCATATCGCGACCATCTGCAACCAGACCGGGAAACTCCTGAAATGCACGCTGACGTTGCAGCAAAGCCTCTCGTACAGCGGGTAACGCCGCTACTTTCGAGGCTCCCGCAGCTACAGTCTCACTGCGAATGGCGTGAGTGACGTCATCACCTTCCAGAACAATGCGCGCGGGCTTGCCGTCCGTCGCTCCGACGAACTGCACATCAAGATGTGCCGCCAGTTTTTCGAGCAGCGGCTCGTTATCCAGCGCAACACCATGATTAGTCGCGGCAAACGCGAGCAAGCGGTACAAGGCACCAGAATCGAGCAAATTCCACCCCAGACGCTTGGCCAGGATACCGGCAACGGTACCCTTGCCCGAACCACTAGGACCGTCGATGGTGATAACCGGCGCCGGGGCAATCACGACTGCGCCTCTTGCGCCACTCGAATGCCTACTTGCTTGCACAGGGCAAGGAAGTTAGGGAACGAGGTCGCGACATTGGCACAATCATGAATACGGATAGGAGCCGTGGCTCGCAGCGAAGCAATACTGAATGCCATCGCAATGCGGTGGTCGCCATGACCATGAACTTCACCGCCTCCAATGGAGCCGCCATCAATAATGATGCCATCCGGGGTCGGCTCGCATTTCACGCCCAGCGTCAGCAGACCATCAGCCATGACCTGAATACGATCAGACTCCTTGACCCGCAACTCTTCAGCACCGCGCAGGATCGTACGACCTTCTGCCACAGCTGCCGCCACGAACAGCACCGGAAATTCATCAATCGCCAACGGCACCAGCTCTTCAGGAATCTCGATACCTTTAAGTCTGGCTGCGCGCACACGCAGATCAGCTACAGGCTCACCACCTACTTCGCGCTGGTTCTCGAGGGTGATATCCGCCCCCATCAATCGCAAGATATCGATAACGCCGGTACGGGTCGGGTTGATACCGACATGCTCCAGCACCAGATCGGAACCCTCGGCGATCGAGGCTGCTACCAGGAAGAACGCCGACGATGAGATATCCCCGGGCACTTCAATGTGGGTTGCCGTGAGCTTATGACCCGACTCGACCGAGGCTGTCGCCCCTTCAACACTGACCGGATAGCCAAAACCACGCAGCATGCGCTCGGTATGGTCACGAGTGGGCGCTGGCTCAGTAACGGAGGTTTTGCCTTCAGCATACAAACCGGCCAGCAGCAGACAGGATTTAACCTGGGCACTGGCCATCGGCAGGGTGTAATCCATCCCCTTGAGCGCATGCCCGCCACGAATAGTCATCGGCGGACGACCTTCAGCAGCAGTTTCAATCACCGCACCCATTTCACGCAGCGGGTTAGCCACGCGATTCATCGGACGCTTGCTCAGCGAGGCATCGCCGGTCAACGTTGTGTCAAAGCCCTGCGCAGCCAACAAGCCCGACAACAGACGCATCGAAGTACCGGAGTTACCCAGGTAAATCGGGCCCGGCGGAGCTTTCAAACCGTGCAGACCTACTCCATGAATGGTGACACGACCATGATGCGGACCTTCGATCACCACCCCCATGTCACGGAATGCCTGCAGCGTTGCCAGAGCGTCTTCGCCTTCAAGGAAGCCTTCGACCTCAGTTGTGCCTTCAGCCAATGAGCCAAGCATGATTGAGCGGTGAGAAATCGACTTGTCACCTGGTACACGAATCTGGCCGTTTACTTTGCCACCTGGTTCAGCCAGGAAAATCAGATCATTTGAATTCATAGGGTCCACATATGCCCGGCGGGCCAGGATTTTACTGAAATGCTCGCGAGCAACCCGGGCGCGAGTAAAGACGCCCAGTAATTGATGCCCGTCCCCTGCGTCGACCGCGTCGCGCAAGGCGTCGAGATCACTGCGAAATGTATCCAATGTGCGCAACACCGCCTCGCGGTTCGCGAGAAAAATGTCATGCCACATTACCGGGTCGCTTCCGGCGATTCTTGTGAAATCGCGAAAACCTCCCGCAGCGTAACGAAAGATATCCAGATTCTCATTGCGCTTGGCAAGAGAGTCCACCAACCCGAACGCCAGCAGATGCGGCAAATGACTGGTTGCAGCCAGCACCTCATCATGACGCTCGACCTGCATATGCTCGACGTCTGCCCCCAGGGCACGCCACATGGTATCTACCAGGGCCAACGCCGCAGGATCAGTCTCGGCCACAGGCGTCAAAATAACCTTGTGCCGCTCGAACAGACTGGCATTAGAAGCTTCGACGCCACTTTGCTCCGACCCGGCAATAGGATGCCCGGGGACAAAGCGTGCCGGCATCGCACCAAAAGCCTGAGTCGCTGCACGCACGACATTACCTTTGGCGCTGCCCACATCGGTCAATACTGCATGCCCCAGATCCATACCCGCCAACAAGCCGAGCATTTTCTCCATGGCCAGAATCGGCACCGCCAACTGAATGACATCGGCACCACAGCAGGCGGTTGCAAGATCAGCTTCGCAGCGATCCACCACACCCAACTCTACAGCCAGCACACGCGATGCAGGGTCCAGATCGACCCCGACCACCTCGGTGCACAGTCCGCTTTCGCGCATGCCTTTGGCGAAGGAGCCGCCAATCAGGCCCAGCCCGACCACAACCAGACGCCCCACTACAGGCTTTACAGATTTCAACAACATTACATCAACCACGAGCAAGAACCTTGGCCAGCGCCTCAAGCAGGCGGGTGTTTTCCGCCGGCAGGCCAATAGTGATGCGCAGATGGTTCGACATACCGTAATTGGCCACCGGACGCACAATCACGCCTTCACGCAACAACCCCTGATAAACAGGGGCGGCTACTTGACCCAGGTCTACCGCAACAAAGTTGCCTCGGGACGGAATCCAATCCAGGCCCAGCTCGCGAAAGCCATCCTGCAACTGCTGCATGCCGGCCTCGTTAAGGCGGCGGCTTTCAGCCAGGTAGTCTGCATCCTGCAGTGCGGCACAAGCCGCCGCCAACGCCAGGCTGTTGACATTGAAAGGCTGGCGAACCCGATTCAACACGTCCGCCACCACAGGCGTCGACAGACCATAGCCGACGCGCAAGGCAGCCAGACCATAAGCTTTGGAGAAGGTACGGGAAACCAGAAGATTAGGATAAGCCGAGAGGAACTCGAGACCGTCCGGCAGCTCGCCGCCTTCAGCGTATTCGATATAGGCCTCGTCCAGCACGACCAAAACCCGCTCAGGCACATCCTGCAAAAATTCGTTCAGCGCATCAACGCCAAACCAGGTTCCCGTAGGGTTATTCGGATTGGCAATGAAAACCACACGGGTATCACTGTCAATCGCCTCAAGCATGGCTGGCAGGTCGTGCCCCCAGTCCTTGGCCGGCACCACTTTGGCCTGCGCGCCTACGGCCTGGGTCACAATCGGATACACCGCAAATGCATGCTCACTGAACACGGCATTCAGGCCCGGCGCCAGGTAGGCCCGCGCTACCAGCTCCAGAATGTCGTTGGAGCCATTACCCAGCGTCACCTGATCAAGCTGCACGCCGCAACGCTCAGCCAACAAGCTCTTGAGGGCAAAACCGTTGCCATCCGGATAACGCGTCAGTTCGGCCAACTCGTCACGAATGGCTTGCAACGCCTTCGGGCTCGCACCCATAGGATTTTCATTGCTGGCCAGTTTGACGATGGTTGCCGGATCTATGCCCAGCTCTCGCGCCAGTTCGTCCACAGGCTTGCCCGGAACGTAAGGCGAAAGTTGTTGTACGCCCGGCTGCGCCAGGGCGAGAAAATCACCGCTCATGTATGACCGCCTCAGAGAACCGCTTTCGGGTAGGAACCCAACACTTTAAGTGCCACTGCTTCTTGGCTGATTTGCTCGAGCACACTTTTGACCAGTGGGTCGCGGTGATGGCCGGCAAAGTCGATAAAGAATACATAGGTCCATTTACCGCTACGCGAAGGACGCGTCTCGATACGTGTCAGATCGATCCCGTTTTCATGGAACGGCACCAGCAACTCGTGCAAGGCACCAGGACGGTTACTCATCGATACAATAATCGATGTCTTGTCATCGCCCGTCGGCGGCACTTCCTGACTGCCGATCATCAAGAAGCGCGTTGAGTTGTCCGGACGATCTTCAATTTTTTCAGCCAGCCGGGTCAGGCCATAGAGGCCTGCTGCCATATCGCCAGCAATCGCTGCCGAGTTCCACTCACCCTTGACCCGCTTGGCCGCCTCGGCATTGCTCGAAACCGCAACACGCTCGACGTTCGGATAATGCGCGTCCAGCCATTTGCGGCACTGGGCCAACGACTGGGCATGGGAGTAGATACGGCTGATGCTGTCGGTCTTGGTGTTTTCACCCACCAGCAGGTGATGGTGGATCCGCAGCTCAACTTCGCCACAGATCACCATGTCGTGCTCGAGAAAGCTGTCCAGCGTGTGGTTCACGGCACCTTCGGTGGAGTTCTCCACAGGCACCACACCAAAGTTGACGGCACCCGCCGCCACTTCGCGGAATACCTCATCGATCGCAGCCATCGGCTTGCTGATAACAGCATGACCAAAGTGCTTCATTGCCGCAGCTTGAGTAAAGGTGCCTTCAGGTCCGAGGTAGGCCACTTTCAGTGGCTGCTCCAGCGCCAGGCACGAAGACATGATTTCGCGGAACAGACGCGCCATTTCTTCATTGCCCAACGGGCCTTTATTGCGCTCCATCACACGTTTGAGCACCTGCGCTTCACGCTCAGGCCGATAAAATACCGGAACTTCGCCTTCAGCCAGGGTGGCCATTTTTACCCGCGCCACTTCCTGGGCGCAGCGGGCACGCTCACTGATCAGCTCCAGAACCTTTTCGTCCAGGCTGTCGATGCGCACGCGCAGCGCCTTGAGTTCTTGCTCGGACATTAGCCGTGTTCCTTCTCGAACTCTGCCATGTAAGCCACCAACGCGTTAACCGCGGTGATGTCCACAGCGTTATAGATAGAAGCCCGCATGCCACCCACCGAGCGATGCCCTTTTAGGTTCAGCAGCCCGCGAGCTTCAGCACCCACCAGGAATGGCTTGTCCAGACGATCGTCTGCCAGACGGAACGGCACGTTCATCCATGAGCGATCCGACTTGTTGATCGGGTTGCTGTACAAGCCGCTGGCGTCGATGAAGTCATACAGGGTGCGTTTCTTGACTTCGTTAAGCTTGCCGATGGCTTCAACACCACCCTGCTCTTTGAGCCACTCAAACACCAGACCGGACAGATACCAGGCCAGTGTCGGAGGCGTGTTGTACATGGAGCCGTTATCTGCCGCCACTTTGTAATCGAGCATCGTCGGGCAAATCGATCGCGCCCTGCCCAGCAAGTCTTCACGAATGATATTGACCACAATACCGCTCGGCCCGATGTTTTTCTGGGCCCCTGCGTAGATCATGCCGAAGCGGGAGATATCAACCGGACGCGACAAAATGTCGGAGGACATGTCAGCAACCAACGGCACATCACCCGTTTGCGGGATCCAGTCGAACTCCAGGCCACCAATGGTTTCATTCGGCGCGTAATGAACGTAGGCCGCGTCTTTCGACAGATTCCACTCGTTCTGACCGGGAATTGCGAAGTAATCGTAAGGCTTGGCGCTCGCTGCCACGTTGATGTGGCCAAAGCGCGAACCTTCTTCAATGGCTTTTTGCGACCAGATGCCGGTATCGATGTAATCCGCCTTGCCATTTTCAGGCAGCAGATTCAGTGGAATCTGGGCAAATTGCTGGCTTGCGCCACCCTGCAGAAACAGGACTTTATAGTTCGAGGGAATAGACAGCAGGTCACGCAGATCCTGCTCAGCCTTGGTCGCGATGGACACGAACTCATCACTACGATGGCTCATCTCCATGACCGAGAGGCCCTTGCCATGCCAGTCGAGCAACTCGGACTGGGCACGCAACAGGACAGCTTCAGGAAGCGCAGCAGGACCTGCGCAGAAGTTATAGGCTCGTTTGCTCACATCCACTCTCGCTCTGATTTGGTGGGTCACGCAATAAATCAATTATCAACACAGTGCTCAATGCGGGGGGCGCGCTTGCGATAGCGGTGTAACAGTCAGCATTGACAGTTAGTCAGTCATCGCGAGCGAGCTCGCTCCTGCACATACAACAAGGGGGCGAATCTTCATCCGCCCCCTGTGTGCCCGCTTATTCCTGCGGCTGCTCTTCGTCAGCGCCAGCCTCTAGCGGCTGCTCGTCGTCGACACCATCGTGAATGGCCTCATCATCGAGTTCAGCACCACCATCGACTTCACCTTCAAGCTCTTCACCCTCGACTTCCGACGGCTCCTGAACCCGCTCCAGGCCGACCAGCGTTTCATCGCTGGCCAACTTGATCAAGGTAACGCCCTGAGTATTACGACCCAGGCTCGATACCTCATCGACACGAGTACGCACCAGTGTGCCCTGATCGGAGATCAGCATGATCTCTTCGCCATCAAGCACCTGGACTGCACCGACCAGGCGGCCGTTACGGTCGTTGCTGACCATGGCAATAACGCCCTGACCGCCACGCTTGTACTCAGGGAACTCGCTGATCGCAGTCCGCTTGCCATAACCGCGCGCCGAAGCGGTGAGGATCTGGCTGCCCTCTTCAGGAATCAGCATCGAAATCAGCTTCTGACCTTCTGGCAGACGCATGCCGCGCACACCGCGGGCAGTACGACCCATGGCCCGCACGTCAGACTCTTTAAAGCGAGTCACCTTGCCGCCATCGGAGAACAGCATGACTTCGCGCTCACCATCGGTAATGGCGGCACTGATCAGCACGTCACCTTCGTCCAGTTCAAGCGCAATCAAGCCCACGCTGCGCTGGCGGCTGAAGGATTCGAGCGGGGTCTTCTTCACGGTACCGTTAGCGGTAGCCATAAAGATGAAGTGACCCTCGGTGTACTCCTCGACCGGCAGCATGGTGGTGATGTATTCACCCTCACCCAACGGCAGCAGGTTAACCAGCGGACGACCCCGTGCAGCACGTGATGCCTCAGGGATTTCGTAGGTTTTGAGCCAGTACACCTTGCCTTTGCTGGAGAACAGCAAGAGCGTGGTGTGGCTGTTGGCAACCAGCAGGTGAGCAATGTAGTCCTCATCCTTGACGCCAGTAGCCGACTTGCCTTTGCCGCCACGACGCTGGGCCTGGTACGCAGCCAGCGGCTGAGTCTTGGCGTAGCCACCGTGGGAGATGGTCACCACACGCTCTTCTTCCGGGATCATGTCACCCAGGGTCAGATCGAGACGATGATCCAGAATTTCGGTACGACGAACGTCGCCGTATTCCGCACGAATAACTTCCAGTTCCTCGCGGATCACTTCCATCAAGCGCACTGCGCTATTGAGGATGCGGATCAGCTCACCGATCTGGTTGAGGATTTCCTGGTACTCAGCCAGCAGCTTCTCGTGCTCAAGACCGGTCAAACGGTGCAGGCGCAGCTCAAGGATGGCTTGGGCCTGCTCTGGCGACAGGAAGTACTTGCCCTCGCGCAGACCGTATTGCGGATCAAGGTTGTCAGGGCGGCACGAATCCGCACCGGCGCGCTCAACCATTGCCACTACCGCACTGGACTCCCAAGGCGTGCTGATCAGCGCTTCCTTGGCTTCAGACGGGGTTGGCGAGGCTTTGATCAACGCGATAACCGGATCGATGTTGGACAGGGCAACCGCCTGGCCTTCAAGGATGTGACCACGTTCGCGGGCTTTGCGCAGTTCGAAAACAGTACGACGGGTAACCACTTCACGACGGTGACGAACGAACGCTTCCAGCAGGTCCTTTAGGTTCAGGATCCGCGGGCGACCGTCGATCAACGCAACGATGTTGATACCGAACACGGCTTGCAGCTGGGTCTGGGCATAAAGGTTATTAAGAATAACCTCCGGCACTTCACCACGACGCAGCTCGATTACAACACGCATACCGTCCTTGTCGGACTCGTCACGCAGCTCGGTGATGCCTTCGAGTTTCTTCTCTTTAACCAGCTCGGCGATCTTCTCGATCAGACGCGCCTTGTTCAGCTGGTACGGCAGCTCGGTGATCACGATCTGCTGACGACCACCGACCTTGTCGATGTCTTCAATCATCGAGCGGGCACGCATGTAAATACGGCCACGACCGGTGCGATAGGCTTCAATGATGCCGGCTCGACCGTTGATGATTGCAGCTGTCGGGAAGTCAGGGCCCGGGATGAACTGCATCAGTTCATCGATGCTCAGCTCCGGGTTGTCGATAAGCGCCAGACAACCGTCGATGACTTCGCCGAGGTTGTGCGGCGGAATATTGGTGGCCATGCCCACAGCGATACCGCTGGAGCCGTTGACCAGCAAGTTGGGAATGCGGGTCGGCATGACGGCCGGGATCATTTCCGTGCCGTCGTAGTTCGGCACCCAGTCCACGGTCTCTTTGTGCAAGTCGGCCAGTAGTTCGTGGGCCAGCTTGGTCATGCGCACTTCGGTGTATCGCATGGCCGCAGCGTTGTCGCCGTCGACCGAACCGAAGTTGCCTTGACCGTCTACCAGCAGGTAGCGCAGGGAGAATGGCTGAGCCATTCGAACGATGGTGTCGTAAACCGCGGTATCACCATGCGGGTGATACTTACCGATTACGTCACCGACCACACGGGCAGATTTCTTGTACGGCTTGTTCCAGTCGTTGTTCAGTTCGCTCATCGCAAACAGCACACGCCGGTGCACGGGCTTCAAGCCATCGCGTGCATCAGGCAGTGCCCGCCCGACAATTACGCTCATTGCGTAGTCGAGGTAGGACTGTTTCAGCTCGTCTTCGATATTGACCGGGAGGATTTCTTTGGCCAGTTCGCCCATGAGAAGCCTGATTCCTTTTTCGGGTGAAACTTCGCCACATCCATTCGGGACGAACGAAGCTCGCCGCTGCTGACCACGTGTCATGCAGCGACTTACGACAAATCAACGAGTTATGACACGGATTTGCGCAGTAAGGGCAACCCTTGCGGACTACCCTGGAAACCGCCGAATGTTATCACAATCGCCGCCACGCACCTATCCCCCAGACGCGCATGGAGCATAGTAATTGGCCAGGTGATGGGCCTGAGCGTGTCCAGAGAGGCTCTGGAAGCGATTGAAGGGATAAAGAGAGTGATTGCGCAGCTCCTGGCGAAGGCGATGTTAAAGTCCGAAGAGCCTGCAAAAACAGGGCAGCTTCGCCACCCTTCTCCGGCAACTACAAGAACGCCTCAGTGCAAGCGCTTGCGACACATCAATTGCGCCATTTTGGCCGCATCCGGGCGTTCAACTATGCCCTTCTCGGTCACAAGCACATCAATCAGATCGGCCGGTGTCACATCAAATACCGGGTTGAATGCCTGCACCTGCACAGCGACAGGCTTACCACCGACCTCCAGCAACTCACTCCCCTCACGCTCCTCAACAGGGATGTCGTCACCACTGGCCAGCTCCATATCGATGGTCGAACTGGGCGCTACCACCATGAAGCGTACGCCGTGATGCATGGCATTTACTGCCAGCTGATAGGTACCAATCCTGTTTGCCACATCGCCATTGGCCGCGATTCGGTCAGCGCCCACTATTACCCAGGTCGCACCCTTGGTTTTCATGATGTGTGCCGCAGCCGAGTCCACATTGAGCACCACCGGAATGCCTTCGTTCGCCAACTCCCAGGCAGTGAGTCGCGCGCCCTCCAGCCCGGGCCGGGTTTCGTCGGCATAAACCTGCTCGATCATGCCCTCCATCCAGGCACCGCGAATCACTCCCAGCGCCGTGCCAAAACCACCAGTGGCCAGTGCACCGGCATTGCTGTGGGTCAACACAGTCTGAGCGTTGCCCTGATGACGACGGATCACATCGACACCCAACTGGGCCATGGTCAGATTGGCCTCACGATCACTTTCATGAATGGCTAGCGCCTCAGCCTCCAGTATTTGCAGAGCATCGGCATTACCTTTGGCACGTGTCAATCGGTCACGCATACGATTAAGCGCCCAGAGCAAATTCATTGCAGTGGGCTGTGAGTCCGCCAACAGTGCGAAATCTTCCTCCAGCGCCGCCACCCAATCACCGCCTGCGGCCTTTCGCACGCGAGCCGCCAACACCACGCCATAGGCTGCGGCAATGCCGATCGCCGGAGCACCGCACACAACCATTTCGCGAATCGCCCGGGCCACCTCTTGCGCACCGGTACAGGCCAGCCACGTCTCATCAAAAGGCAAGCTACGCTGATCCAGCAGATACAGGGCCTCACCCCGCCAATCGATGGCTTTTACCTTTTCCGCCGCCAACAGTCGATCGCGCATGCTTTCCCCTATCACACAGATACAAAGCCGCCGATTATAGCGAGCCCACCTTTAAGACGCTCGGGTATACTTCGCCTCCTTTTGACATTGCACTGGAAGCCGTTTTCGATGCCCACCCCGCCCCTGCACCTCGATCTGCTGCTGCTGCCGACCTGGCTGGTACCCGTAGAGCCCGCCGGGGTTGTGCTCAAGGAACATGGCGTCGGTATCAGGGACGGACGCATCGTATTCATTGGCCCACGCCTCGAAGCCCTGAAACATGCCGCCAGCGAAACCCGCGAACTGCCTGGCATGCTGCTAAGCCCCGGCCTGATCAATGCCCATGGCCATGCGGCCATGACCCTGTTCCGCGGGATGGCCGATGACCTGCCGCTGATGACGTGGCTGGAGCAGCATATCTGGCCCGCAGAAGCAAAGTGGGTAGATGAAGACTTCGTGCGCGACGGCACCGATCTGGCCATTGCCGAGCAACTCAAGGGCGGCATTACCTGTTTCAGTGACATGTATTTTTACCCCAAGACCGCCAGCGAGCGGGTGCACAACAGCGGCATTCGTGCACAAATCGCCATTCCGATTCTCGACTTTCCGATTCCTGGCGCCAGCTCTGCTGATGAAGCACTGCGCCAGGCCGTCGAGTTGTTTGGCGACCTGAAGTATCACCCGCGAATCAAAATTGCCTTCGGCCCCCACGCCCCCTACACGGTAGGCGATGAGAACCTGGAAAAAGTCCGGGTAATGGCCGATGAGCTTGATGCTGCAATTCAGATGCACGTACACGAAACTGCCTTCGAAGTGCAGCAGGCTGTTGGGCAACATGGCGAGCGTCCGCTGGCTCGCCTTGCCCGCCTGGGTTTGCTGGGACCCCGTTTTCAGGCCGTCCACATGACCCAGATCAGCGATGACGACCTGACCATGCTGGTAGAAAGCAACGCCAGTGTGATCCATTGCCCCGAATCCAATCTCAAACTGGCCAGCGGCTTTTGCCCTGTCGAGCGCTTGTGGCTGGCAGGGGTCAATGTGGCGATTGGCACTGACGGTGCTGCCAGCAATAATGACCTGGACCTGCTGGGCGAAACCCGTACAGCCGCCTTACTGGCCAAAGCCGTAGCCGGCTCGGCCACAGCACTGGATGCACATCGCGCATTGCGCATGGCAACCCTTAACGGGGCCCGGGCACTGGGGCTGGATAACGAAATCGGCTCAATCGAGCCTGGCAAAGCCGCCGACCTGGTAGCTTTCGACCTGAGCGGGCTGGCCCAGCAACCGATTTATGACCCTGTATCGCAACTGATCTACGCCACCGGCCGCGATTGCGTAAAACACCTGTGGGTCGGGGGCAAACAATTGCTCGATGATGGCAAACTGACCCGAATGGACGAGCCGCAACTCTGCGCAACCGCCCAGGCCTGGGGCCAGCGCATCAGCAGCCAGACGCATTGATTCAAAACCTTCAGGCCTGCGCCCGAAGTAATACCAGGATTTTTCAGCTTTAGAGGATTTACCCATGAGCAACGTTGACCACGCCGAGATCGCTAAATTCGAAGCGCTTGCCCATCGCTGGTGGGATCGTGAAAGCGAGTTCAAACCCCTGCACGACATCAACCCGCTGCGCCTCAACTGGATTGACGAGCACGTGCAACTGGCTGGCAAAAAAGTGCTCGATGTCGGTTGCGGTGGCGGCATTCTCAGCGAGTCCATGGCACAGCGCGGCGCAACCGTAACGGGCATTGACATGGGCGAAGCCCCGCTGGCCGTGGCCAAACTTCATCAGCTCGAATCCGGCGTGAATGTTGAATACCGCCAGATCACTGCCGAAGAACTGTCCGTCGAAATGCCCGGGCAGTTCGATGTTGTGACTTGCCTTGAAATGCTCGAGCACGTGCCTGATCCGGCATCGGTGATCCGCGCCTGCTACCGCATGGTCAAACCGGGCGGCCAGGTGTTCTTCTCGACCATCAACCGCAACCCGAAATCGTATCTGTTCGCGATTATCGGCGCGGAATACATCATGAAGCTGATCCCGCGCGGGACTCATGATTTCAAGAAATTCATCCGCCCTTCCGAACTGGGTGCCTGGAGCCGCCAGGCCGGCCTGAGCGTCAAGGACATCATTGGCCTGACCTACAACCCACTCACCAAGCACTACAAGCTGGCCGCCGATGTCGACGTCAACTACATGATCCAGACCCTACGCGAGGAGTAACCCATGCGCTTAAGAGCAGTTCTTTTTGACATGGACGGCACCCTGCTCGATACCGCTCCGGACTTTATCGCCATCTGCCAGGCCATGCGTGCAGAACGCGGCCTGGCACCCGTTGCAGACAAACTGATACGCGACGAGATCTCCGGGGGCGCACGCGCCATGGTTGCCGTAACGTTCGGCATGGACCCTGAAGCACCCGGGTTCGAAGCACTGCGCCTTGAGTTCCTCGAACGCTATCAGCAGGATTGTGCGGTACACACCAAGCTGTTTGATGGCATGGAACAACTGCTGAGCGATATTGAAAAAGCCCATCTGGTGTGGGGTGTGGTAACCAACAAGCCAGTACGCTTTGCTCAACCGATCATGGAACGGCTGGGCTTGGCAGAGCGCTCGGCAGTACTGATCTGCCCGGACCACGTGAGCCGCAGCAAACCCGACCCCGAACCCATGATTCTCGCCTGCAAAATGCTCAACCTTGACCCGGCCAGCGTTCTGTTTGTAGGTGATGACTTGCGCGACATAGAGTCTGGCCGCGATGCCGGCACCAAGACCGCCGCTGTACGCTTTGGCTACATCCACCCCGACGACAACCCCGACCACTGGGGCGCCGACGTCGTGGTCGATCACCCAAGCGAGTTGCGCAAAGTGCTGGATAACGCGGTGTGCAGCTGCTGACCGCGAGCGCAGAACGATCTTTGATTTGTGTTGAGGTTCTTTATGTTTGATTATTCCGCCCGCCCCGACCTGCTTCAGGGCCGGGTGATTCTGGTTACCGGTGCTGGTCGCGGCATCGGCGCGGCAGCAGCCAAAACCTATGCAGCGCACGGCGCAACCGTACTGCTGCTGGGTAAAACCGAGGCCAATCTGAGCCAGGTATATGACGCAATAGAAGCCGCCGGTCACCCGCAACCTGCGGTTATTCCTTTCAATCTCGAAACCGCCCAGCCTCATCAATACGATGAACTGGCCGCCATGATCGAAAGCGAGTTCGGCCATCTTGACGGGCTATTGCACAATGCCTCGATCATTGGCCCGCGCACCCCTCTGGAGCAGCTGTCGGGGGAGAACTTCATGCGCGTCATGCAGGTGAACGTAAACGCCATGTTTATGCTCACCAGCACCCTGCTACCACTGCTTAAATTGTCGCAGGACGCCTCGGTCATTTTCACTTCCAGCAGCGTCGGGCGTAAAGGCCGCGCCTACTGGGGGGCTTACGGCGTATCGAAGTTTGCCACCGAAGGCCTGATGCAGACCCTGGCTGACGAAGTCGATGGCGTGGCTGCCGTACGCTCCAACAGCATCAACCCGGGAGCCACCCGCACCAGCATGCGCGCAATGGCATACCCGGGAGAGAACCCGCAAAACAATCCAGAGCCTCAAGCCATCATGCCGGTTTACCTGTACCTGATGGGGCCCGACAGCACTGGCGTAAACGGCCAGGCGTTCAACGCCCAATAACCGATTGCTACACATAAAAAAACCGCCGGTAGCGAATAAACGCCACCGGCGGTTTTTTATAATCCAGGGCAAATCAATCGCGAGGAATCAGCCTTCAGCCAATTCCGGCCGCTTGCGCACGACCGGCTTTTTTTCATACTGCAGACAGCTTTGCAAAAACAGATACTGGAAGTCATAGCTCTTGCAAACCGCTTTGCGCAGCTCGGCTTGCAACGCTTCACTCGGATTCATCCCCGCCAGCGTGCAAATAATCTCCAAAGCCTCCCAAGGGTGCTCATCATCATACTGGGCATGCATCTTCAGCCATTTCATGGCGCGCTTGCGCCCCTCTGCCGGCAGCGACTCCTCGTAAACATTTTGCGAGCAAACAATTGCAGCCCACTCACCCACCGCCCCTTCAATGGCATAGTTGGTCGCGGCCATGGACACCGCCAGCGAATCAGCTGTGCAGGTATGCCAGCACCAGTCGTTCAGCGCCTGAAACTCGGACGGTATGTCCTGGCCATTCATGTCGGCAAGACTGACTCCGTGAGCATTGGCCCAGTTGACCCAGTAATCCGCATGGTTGAGTTCAACCCGAATATTGCGGATCAGCCACCGGCGGGCCATGTCTTCGCCAGGATGACGCCCATAACGGGTTTTCCCAAGATTACGCCCCATGTACAACGAAAACTGTTCGACCACCGGCCATCCGCCAATGAGGTACAACCGCATGATGGAGGGACTCAACGTGTTATCACGCATGCGTATGTAGATTTCATGCTCCACAACCCGACGCTTGCTCTCGCTGCAGTCGCGGATCAGCTTTTGAGCCCATTCTGGATAGCTGGTCGCTTCCATAAGAGGCCCGGTACGTACAAATGCATCCATCACAATCAAGTTCCTTCTCAGAGGTGACTTATAAAACCTGGCACCGCATCAACGCAAAGTGCCCGGCAACTTCAAAGTCAGGGCTTTGGGGCGTTTGGGTCGAGTCCACAAGCTGTCACACGTAAACAATTGTGGGCGCTCAACTATATATCCTTGGGCATAGTCGACCCCGATCTCAATCAAAGCCTGCTCAATTTGAGGGCTTTCAACAAACTCGGCAATAGTCTGCTTGCCCATAACGTGCCCTATATGATTGATCACCTCAACCATGGCCCGATTAATGGGGTCATCCAGCATATCCCTGACGAAACTACCGTCAATTTTCAAAAAGTCGACGGGTAAGTGTTTCAAGTAGGCAAAGGAAGACATGCCGGCACAAAAGTCATCCAGGGAAAAGTGACAACCCAGGCCCTTGAGCTCATTTATAAAGCGTATGGCACTGCCCAGGTTGGCAATGGCGCTGGTTTCGGTAATTTCAAAACAGATCCGCCCTGGAGCCACGCCATAACATTCAAATTGCTCGTGCAGAAAAGCCAGGAACTCTTCATCACCGATGGTCGAACCCGACAGGTTGATCGCACACATTGCCATCGACTGCCCAGCTCTCGGAGCAGGGCACTGGGAAATGATCTTGAACACGTTTTCGACCACCCAACGGTCAATCGAAGTCATCAGACCATACCGCTCAGCCGCCGGAATAAAGCTGTCAGGCAAAATCAGATCTGTACTGCCGTCCCGCAAGCGCAGCAGTATTTCAATGTGCCCTCCATCCTCCTCAGCACGCCCAAGAGGGGCGATCTCCTGGGAGTAGAGGCAAAACAGATTATCCTCCAGCGCCACATGCAAGCGCTGCACCCATGCCATCTCACCAAAGCGCAATGACAGTTCAGAATCATCCGCATGATAAACCTGAACCCTGTTGCGCCCCTTTTCCTTGGCCATGTAGCACGCCATGTCCGCAGCACGCATTGAAGCTTCCAGTGTCTGCGGGGCTTGATGAATATGAACCAGGCCAATGCTGATGGTGTTCAGAAACGGTCGACCCTTCCATGCAAAGTGCAGGCTCTGCACGGTTTGACGCAAACCCTCAGCAATTTTTTCAGCGGCATCGGCCGGGCAATTTTCCAGCAAGATACCGAACTCATCGCCCCCCAGACGTGCCAGCGTATCGCCCTCACGCAATCCGGAATGCAGCAATGCACAAATATGGCGCAACAACTCGTCACCGGCAGCGTGCCCGCAGGTGTCATTGACCAGCTTGAACTGATCCAGATCGAGGAACATCAATGCATGCCGGCCCTGCTGTCGGGCCAGATTCTGTAAAACCAGTTCCAGACGGTATTCAAACTCGCGGCGATTGGCCAGACCGGTGAGTGCATCGTGGGTCGCCTGCCAGGACAAGTTGGCAATGTATTGGCGCTCGCGAGTCATGTCGTGTAATACCAGTACCGCACCACTCACCTTGCCGGCATGAAGGATTGGCGCACCTACCAACGCAACCGAAACCGTACTGCCGTCCACACGCTGAATCAGTTTTGAGTGCTCACTGTTATTACCCAACTGACCACTGAGAATGCGGTCAATCAACCTGAAACCATCATCCAGGGCGTTCTCGTCCAGCAATTTGAATAATGCGGCCAGAGGAACGCCTTGTGCCTGTCCGGACTTCCAGTGTGTCAATTGTTCGGCGGCCGGGTTCATATAAGTTATCGCGCCGTTTACATCGGTACTTATTACCCCGTCACCAATAGATTCAAGTGTGATTTGCGCACGTTCTTTTTCAACCTGCAGGGCTTCGGCAAACTCACGACTCTGGGCCAAAACCTTGTGAGTACGCATAAGCGCTAAAGCAATCAGCCCTAGCGCCGTGGTCACATTCGTAATGATCAACAATTGCAGAATAAAGCGCGACCCCTCGCCCAGAGCGTCGCTAAAAGCTTTAGCAGCAGGGGTAACACCTTCGTTAATTTGGGAAATGGCTTTTTCCCAGCGCTCTTCGTCAGCGGCGCTGGCTTGATTGGCGGCGATAACCCGGTGAATGTCTTGAGCCAGGTTATCCAGTTCAATCAAGTACTCGTCACCCAGGCCCCACTTCTCAATGGCCGTATGCATATAACTGAAATTATGAAAGTTACGGTAAAACCAGATAATGCTCGGAACATCCTGCGCACTGTTACCGCCTTGCAGAATGCCTTCACGCGCTGCATTCAGGTCAGGAGGCGACTGATCCAGCGCAATCCGCAGCCGGTGCCCGCCTTGGGGCACACTCATCGCTTGCTGATATTTTTCAAAATCAGCCGGATTATGAGTATCGACATATAGATGAAGGTAGTAGATGGCGTCTTTTTGACCTTTAGACCACAAGCTTTCACCTGCGACGTATCCCCTCACCGCGGAGAGCATATAAAGACTGATACAACCCAATAGCGCCTGAAACAGCGCGACCGCAATAAAGGGCCAGACAATGCCCAAAAGGCGCGGGGTAACGAGGGGACGGTTGTGCTTCATGAGTTCCCTTTGTTTCAAGACGGCTAAAGAAAACCAGAGAAAATGCCTCAATCAAGTTGAGCCTAGGCTAGTTTCTGCCGCCCATCAGGATCACGGGTGCAACCCACATTTAAAAGCCCGGAATTCTCGCCGTCAGTTTTGCTGTAAATGCCCATACAGCCTGGCGTAAATACCTCCTTGCGCAATTAACTGTTGGTGATCGCCATCTTGCGCAATACGCCCGCCATCAAACACCAGCACACGATCTGCTTGTTTTACCGCAGATAAACGATGGGCAATAATTAAAGTGGTACGCCCGTTCAAAAATTTTCCCAAAGCGTGATGCAGGTTGTATTCCGTAGCGGTATCCAGGGCGCTGGTAGCCTCATCGAGGATCACCACCCGGGGTTCGGCCAGCACCATTCGCGCGATCGCCAGACGCTGGCGCTGTCCACCCGACAAGCGCACACCGGAACGCCCGACAATACTGTCCAGTCCTTGGGGCAACAAACGAATGGTACCGTCCAGCTGGGCAATTTCCAGAGCACGCCAACATGCGTCGTCCGTTCGCTCACGGCCCATGGTCAGGTTGGCCCGCACCGTATCGTTAAACAGCGCCGGATGCTGAAGCACCACGGCCACATGTTCGCGAATGGTTTCCAGGCCAATCTCCGACTGGCTGGCCCCGGCAAAATGGATGCTGCCTGACTGCGGGGTATAGAGCCCCAGCAATAGCTGCACCAAGGTACTTTTACCGCCCCCGCTGGTGCCCACAATGGCGACCTTTTCACCCGCTGCAATGGTCAGATTCAAACGATCCAGAATCTTCTCATCGCCATAGCTGAAGCTGAGGTCACGCACTTCGATATCAACGGTCTGACGCCCCTTGAATGGATCGACGCCACCGCGGTACTGCGGCTCATCACGACGCGCCAGTAACTGGTTGATCCGGGTAATCGCACCACCCGCGGCATAAAAGGCGTACTGCAGGTTAAGCAGTTGCTCGACCGGCCCGATCATGAACCACAGGTAGCTGAACACGGCGAGCATCTGGCCGATGGACAGATCGGAGAACAGCACCGTCAACATTGCCGCGGCACGGAAAATATCGATACCGAACTGGAACAACAGGCCACTGGCCCGGTTCGAGGCATCGCTTTTCCATTGGGATGACGTGGCGAAATCACGCACTTCCCGGGCCCGATTGCCCAAACGACCGAGGAAAAAGCCCTGACGATTGCCCGCGCGCACTTCCTGAATGGCGTCCAGGGTTTCCGTGAGCGCCTGGGTAAAACGCGCAGTGCTGTCGTTCTCCAGCTTTTTGAGGTGTTTGACGCGCTTGCCCAACTGCACGGTGGCGAAGATTACCAACGGGTTGAACAGCAGAATCAATAATGCCAACTGCCAGTGCATCCACAACAAAATCGCCGAGGTGCCAACCAAAGTCAGCATCGCAATCAAAAACCGGCTTAATGTTTCGCCGACAAATTTGTCGAGTGTGTCCAGGTCGGTGACCAAATGCGTGGTTACCGTACCACTGCCCAGACTTTCATACTCCGCCAGCGAGATGCGCTTGAGGCGTTCGATCAGCCGCAACCGGATGCGATATACGATGTCTTTGGACAGTCGGGAGAACAGGCGGGCCTGCAAGACGTTAAACAACAGCGCACCACAGCGCAGCATCAGCGTCACAAACAGCATCAAACCGATATAGCCCGCAGCACTTTGCCAGGCGGCCGGCAGCCCGTGATTCATGACTTTGAGCGCAGCATCCCCATTGCCCAGCAGCACTTCATCAACCAGTAACGGCAACAGCAACGGAATCGGCACGCTGCACAGCGTGGTTAATACCGCCACGCCATTGGCGAGCCACAAGGCTTTTTTATGGCGCAGGGCCAGACGACGGATTTCGCTCCAGCTCAGGCGATCTGTAGTGACAGGCGGCGATGTTGCCTGGTCGGGATCAAGCACGCTTGGCGCGTTCAAGCCAGCGGCCGAGCAAGTCGGACACCGGCCCCAGAGCCTGATAGCCATTGGTCAGCAGCGCCAGCTGACCGTCACGCTCGGCGAGCAAGGTAGGAAATCCGGCAATCCCCAGATCCTGCACCCAGGTAAAGTCGGCAGCGGTCGCGGCGTGCTGTTCGGCGCTGTCGAACGCTGCAGCAAACTCGATCCGCGGCAACCCGGCCGTCTCGGCCAGCTCGGCCAGCACACTGGCCTGAGTCACATCACGCCCCTGTACATAGAAAGCCTGCTGAATCAGCTTCACTAGTTTCCAGGCGCAATCGGGTGCCAGGCTGCGGGCCGCGACTACCGCCCGGCATGCTGGCTCGCAGTCATAGACAAAGCCATCGGGCAAGGCCCCCTCAAGCGTGAACGGTTGCCCGGTGGCAGCGGTCACAGCCTGCCAGTGTTCAAGGATGTAGCGCCGGGTCGCGGGCTCCAATGAAGCCGCACCGCCGGTGCGCAAGCCTCCGACCACCAGATGCAACTCTACCCCCGCAGCCTGCGCCTGCTCGACCAGGGCCTCGACGATGGGGGCAAAACCCCAGCACCACGAACACATAGGATCCATTACATAGAGCAGGCGTGCGGACATATCAGGCCTCGGCCGGTTTACGGTAGTTATGACCAATCGGATGCGGTTGGTTGCGGGCCTTGGCCAGGTCAATCTGCTTTTGCCGGTCAATGGCGCTGCGACGGGTTTTTTCGCTCAGTTTGTCCCAGCAATGCGGGCAACTGATGCCCGGCTGATAGTGCTCCGATTCGCGGTCAGCAATGCTGATCGGCGTGCGGCAGGCATGGCACTGATCGTATTCACCTTCACTCAGGTCGTGACGCACGGTAACCCGGTTATCAAACACGAAGCAGTCGCCTTGCCACTTGGTTTCTTCCAGCGGCACCTCTTCGAGATACTTCAATATCCCGCCCTTGAGGTGATAGACCTCGTCGAACCCCTGGCTGAGCATGTAGCTCGACGCTTTTTCACAACGAATGCCACCGGTGCAGAACATCGCGACTTTCTTGTGCTTGGCCGGGTCGAAGTTGGCTTTGATGTAGTCAGGAAATTCGCGAAAACTGGTGGTTTTCGGATCGATGGCACCTTCAAACGTACCAATAGAAACTTCGTAATCATTGCGGGTGTCGATCAGCAACACCTCAGGATCGCTGATCAGCGCATTCCAGTTCTCGGGGTCGACATAGGTCCCGACTTTTTTGTTCGGGTCTACGCCTTCTACGCCGAGGGTGACGATTTCTTTCTTGAGCTTGACCTTGGTCCGATAGAACGGCTGGTCATCGCAGTAGGATTCCTTGTGGTCAATATCGACCATGCGCGGGTCAGACCTGAGCCAGGCCATCAGCCCGTCAATGCCTTCACGAGTGCCTGAAACAGTACCGTTGATACCTTCTTCAGCAATCAGCAAAGTGCCCTTGACCCCATTGTCGACCATGGCCTTGAGCAAAGGCTCACGCAGCTCGACGTAATCTTGCAGGGTGACGAATTTATACAGTGCAGCTACCACAATTGGCGAAGTCATCGCATATTTCTCCAGGTGGCTACCCTCGTAAAGGGTGAACCGGATGCAAAAAAAAACGCGCCGACTGAGCGGCGCGTTGCGGATTCTAGCAAAAAGCAGGCTTAACAAGCCACTTAGTGCCCACCGCCGGCACAGGTCGGCGAGGCCGGGGCTGTACCGATCTTCGCCCATTCCTCAGGCGTGTAAGTGTGCAAAGCCAGCGCATGGAACTCGCCCATCAAGTCACCCAGGGTGGCGTAGACCTTTTGGTGACGCTTGACGCTGTTGAGCCCGTTGAACTGCTCGCTGACCACCACCGCCTTGAAGTGGGTCTGCAACCCACGGCTGTGCATGTGGCTTTCATCCAGCACGTTCAGGTGCTCGGGGTGCAATGCGCCCAGCGCCGCTTCGATACGATGTTGCATGCTCATTCAGGCTCCGCTTACTTCTTCTTGGCCGGGGCCGCTTTTGGCTCCAGCTGGGCAGTCATGTCTTCCAGCAGTTTGTTGACCACAGGCACCGCACTTTCCAGCTTGGCCTGAGTCATTTGTGCCGATTGCTGAGTCAGCTGCGGCATTTTTTCCAGCACTTTCTTGCCCAGGGGCGATTGATAGAAAGCAACCAGGTCCTTGAGTTCGGATTCGCTGAAGTTGGTGGTGTATAGCTTGACCATGTCAGGCTTCAGTTTGTCCCAGCCGATAGCCTGGTCCAGAGCGGTGTTGGCCTTGGCCTGGTAGGTTTCCAGCAGTGCTTTCTTGGAAGCCGGAGCCTTGGTCTGCTCAAAACGCTGAGCGAACATTTGCTGCACTTGCATGTACACCGGGGTACCCAGCTTGTCGGCATGTGCCAGCTTGAGGAATGTTTCAGCAGTGGCAGCGTGACTGGCGGTATCGGCGAAAACCTGGCCGCTGGCGCAAACCAGAGCTACCGCAGTACAGATGGCGCGAAGACGGGTCATCGAGTTTCCTTTTCTAGCAAGCGAGGACGAACCCCAAGGGCGCCCATTCTGCGCCTAAAAAAGTCCGGCACTCAACCCCGAGTCCGATAGAGACCCTGAACTATCAGATGAAAGCCTCTTAAACCAAAGTTTGAACCTCTATTGCAATTGAACGCCTAAGCTCACTGATCAACCCCTATGGAGAAAGCCCCCGATGAGCCGTACCGAAACCGACAGCCTGGGTGAAGTGAACGTACCGGATGAGGCCTACTGGGGTGCTCAGACCCAGCGCTCGCTGATCAACTTTGCCATCGGCAACGAAAAAATGCCGCTGGCCGTACTTCACGCTCTGGTGTTGATCAAAAAGGCGGCGGCACGGGTCAATGATCGTAATGGAGACTTGCCGGCCGACATCGCCCGCCTGATCGAACAGGCCGCCAATGAGGTACTTGACGGTGAACACGATGATCAGTTTCCTCTGGCGGTGTGGCAAACCGGCAGCGGCACACAAAGCAACATGAACGCCAACGAAGTGATCGCCGGGCGTGCCAACGAACTGGCAGGTAAAGGTCGGGGCGGCAAGTCACCGGTCCACCCTAACGACCACGTCAATCGTTCACAAAGTTCAAACGACTGCTTCCCGACTGCCATGCATATTGCCGTTGCCAAAGCGGTCCACGAGCATCTGCTGCCAGCCATCAACGAGTTGTCCGGCGGCCTCGCCGAGTTGTCGGCGCGGCACATGAAGCTGGTGAAAACCGGCCGCACCCACATGATGGATGCGACCCCGATCACGTTCGGCCAGGAGGTGTCGGCCTACATCGCGCAACTCGATTACGCGCAGAGCGCCATCCTCGCCGCATTACCTGCCGTATATGAACTGGCACAGGGCGGTACGGCGGTGGGGACCGGTCTCAACGCACCTCACGGTTTTGGCGAAGCCATTGCCGCTGAACTGGCAGCGTTGTCGGGATTGCCGTTTGTCACTGCGCCCAATAAATTTGCCGCCTTGTCCGGGCATGAGCCTCTGACCAACCTGTCCGGCGCGCTTAAAACCCTGGCCGTGACCTTGATGAAACTGGCCAACGACTTCCGCTTGCTGGGCTCAGGCCCACGGGCAGGCATAGCTGAAATCAAACTGCCCGCCAATGAACCTGGCAGCTCGATCATGCCGGGCAAGGTCAATCCGACCCAATGCGAAGCCCTGTCGATGCTGGCATGCCAGGTCATGGGCAATGACGTGACTGTCGGCTTTGCCGCCAGCCAGGGCCACCTGCAATTGAACGTGTACAAGCCGGTAATCATTCACAACCTGCTGCAATCGATCCAGTTGCTGGCGGATGGCTGCCGCAACTTCCAGGAACATTGCGTATCCGGGCTTGAGGTCGATGCGCAGAAAATGGCTGAACATCTGGAGCGCGGCCTGATGCTGGTAACGGCCCTGAACCCGCATATCGGTTATGACAAGTCGGCCGAAATTGCGAAAAAGGCCTATGCAGAAAATCTGACCCTGCGCGAAGCCGCTCTGGACCTGGGCTACCTCACTGATGCCGAATTCGATCAGTGGGTGCGTCCTGAAAACATGCTGGGTAACGGTAAACACTGAGCCGGCAGGCCTTTACCTTCGCTCGCGAAGCGAGTTGACGCTGCTGTATAGCTTTGCGGCTATACGCAGCGCCTGCAAACTCATTGCGAGCAAGCCCGCTTCTACTTTTTGGACTTCTTGTTGCGTTTGTCCTGCTTCTCAAAGGCGGCTTCAAGCGCCTCATTGATGGTGCGCAACACCTTGACCCGCGCCCAGCGCTTATCGTTGGCTTCAACCAGAGTCCAGGGCGCTATCTCGGTGCTGGTACGGTCGACCATGTCACACACCGCACTGCGATACAGTTCCCACTTTTCGCGGTTGCGCCAATCCTCTTCGGTAATCTTGAAACGCTTGAACGGGATCTCTTCACGGGCCTGAAAGCGCTCCAACTGGGTCTGCTTATCGATCGCCAACCAGAACTTGACCACGATCACGCCAGCGTCGCGCAGTTGCTCTTCGAAATCGTTGATTTCGCCGTAAGCACGCATCCAGTCAGCCTGGGTACAAAAACCTTCAACCCGCTCCACCAGCACCCGCCCATACCATGACCGGTCAAAAATCGTGAACTTGCCCCGCGCCGGAATTTGTCGCCAAAAACGCCAGAGGTAGGGCTGCGCTCGCTCGTCTTCTGAGGGGGCTGCTATCGGCACGATATTGTACTGGCGAGGGTCCAGTGCCGCTGCCACCCGCCGGATAGAGCCGCCCTTACCCGCCGCATCGTTACCTTCAAACACCGTGATCAACGCATGGCGGCGCATGCGTTTGTCGCGCATAAGCCCCGACAAGCGTGCCTGCTCGGTAATCAGTTGTTCCTGATAATCGTCTTTTTCAAGTTGTTTGTTCAGGTCCAGGCAGTCAAGCAAACTCAAGCCGTCGACGATATCAGGCAGCGGGGGGAAATTACTTGCCCGCGCCCTGGGTTTGGGAGAGTTCAGTACGGCTTGCATGCCCTCCAACAAAATCTTGCCAACGGTCAGGCTGCGGTAGTGGGGATCGACACCCTCCACAATGTTCCACGGGGCGTAGTCACGGCTGGTACGGCGAATGACCCGTTCTCCATAGCGCACAAACTTGTCGTAGGTTTGCGACTGCTGCCAGTCCAGCGGGCTGATGCGCCAACTGTGCAGGGGGTCATCCTTGAGTGCGTTAAGTCGTGCTTTCATCTGTTTTTTGGACAAGTGAAACCAGAATTTGAAAATCAGGGCCCCCTCATCCGACAGCATTTTCTCCAGCCGCTCAGCGCCATTGATTGCCTGATCGAGGACTGCATTCTTGAACACGCCGTGAACCCGCCCCTGGAGCATCTGGCTGTACCAATTGCCGAAGAACACACCCATGCGCCCCTTGGCCGGCAATTGACGCCAGTAGCGCCACGCAGGCGGATGCGCCAGTTCTTCGTCGGTCTGACGGTCAAAGGTACGCACCTCGATCCGTCGCGGATCCATCCACTCGTTAAGTAGTTTGACTGTCTCGCCCTTCCCTGCGCCTTCAATGCCATTGATCAATACGATAACTGCGCAACGCTTTTGCTGTTGCAGATCGTACTGGGCCTCCAGCAAGGCTTCGCGTAAGGCAGGAACTTCCTGATCGTAGGTTTCTTTATCGATAAAGTGGCCGATTTCAGCGGATTCGAACATAGAAAGCTCCCAGGACAGTTGGCACAAGACTAGCGGATAGCTCATCAATGCGCCGGAACAAACCGTATAACCTTGCCATGAATCAATCCCGCTGTTGCTGATCAGCTAGAATGGCCGCCTTGCCGTTGCCGAGCCGCACATGACTACTGAAATGCCCAATGCCCAGATTGACTGGGATGACCAAGGTCGCCCCCATTCGCGGGTGTTTGATGACGTGTATTTTTCGGACAAGTCCGGTCTCGAAGAAACCCGATATGTCTTTATTGAACAAAATGCCCTGCAGGAGCGCTTCAGTGCCTTGCCCGCCAACAGCCAACTGGTTATCGGTGAAACCGGCTTCGGCACAGGATTGAATTTTTTATGCGCCTGGCAGTTGTTTGATCAGGTCGCACACCCTGATGCACGCCTGCACTTCATCAGCGTCGAAAAATACCCGCTGACGCGCGACGACTTGCAGCGCGCGCTCGCCCTGTGGCCCGAACTCGCCACATTCAGCGAACAATTGCTGGCTGCGTATTATGCGATTCATCCCGGGTTTCAAACCCTGACGCTGGCCAATGGGCGAGTAACTCTCACCCTGCTGATTGGCGATGTGCTGGAACAACTGCCGCAACTGGATGCGCGCATTGACGCATGGTTTCTCGACGGTTTTGCTCCGGCAAAAAATCCGCACATGTGGACTCCCGAGCTGTTCGCGCAATTGGCGCGTCTGGCAGCGCCCGATTCGACGATCAGTACCTTCACCAGTACCGGGTGGGTACGGCGTGCGTTGAACGAAGCCGGATTCAAGATGCGTCGAACCCCGGGAATCGGCCACAAGTGGGAAATCCTGCGCGGGACCTTCCCGGGCTTGCCTGAAAGCCCTTCGACGACCTGCGAGATCAAACCCTGGTACGCCCGCCCGCCTCAAGTCAGCGCTGAGCGCAAAGCGCTGGTAATTGGCGGCGGCCTGTCGGGTTGCGCCACTGCCAACAGCCTGGCCCGCCGTGGCTGGCAGGTATGCTTGCTCGAGCGCCACGAGCGGCTGGCCAAAGAGGCCTCGGGTAATCCCCAGGGCGTGCTCTACCTCAAGCTTTCCGCCCACGGCACTACGCTGTCACAAATGATTGTCAGTGGCTTCGGCTACACCCGTCGCTTGCTGGAAAACCTGCAGCGCGGGCGTGACTGGGACGACTGTGGCGTGCTGCAACTGGGCTTTAGCGCCAAGGAAGCCGAGCGTCAGGCACAGCTGGCAGAGGCCTTTCCTCCGGCACTGGTGCATTTGCTTGATCAGCCGCAAGCCCAGGCGCTGGCCGGGATCGAGCTGGCCCATGGTGGACTGTTCTACCCCGAAGGAGGCTGGGTCCACCCTCCTGCGCTTTGCCGGTTCCAGGCTTTGCACCGCAATGTTCAGGTGCTGACTCACCATGACGTGCTGCAACTGCACAAAGTCGAAGACCAGTGGCAGGCATGCCAGGATGACAAAGTGCTGGCCAGTGCTCCGGTGGTGGTGCTCGCCGGTGCAGCGGAGGTCAAGCGTTTCCCGGCCAGCAGCGGGCTGCCGCTCAAACGGATACGCGGGCAAATCACCCAACTGGCCGAAACCACAGACAGCAGCGTGCTCAAGACCGTGGTTTGCGCCGAAGGTTATGTGGCACCCGGCCGGCTCGGCGAACACACCCTGGGGGCCAGTTTCGACTTTCATAATGAAGACTTGAGCACCACCCCCGAAGGCCATCAGGGCAATCTGGACCTGCTTGACGAGATCTCCCCCGACCTGGCGAAACGCCTGGGTGAACAGCTGGACCCCGAATCGCTGCAAGGCTGGGCCGCCTTCCGTTGCACCAGCCCCGACTATTTACCGATCGTGGGCCCGCTGACCGATCCGCAGCTGTTTGCCCAGGCGTATGCCGCATTAAGCAAGGACGCGCGCCAGGTTCCATCGACCCCCTGCCCCTGGCTTGAGGGCCTGTATGTGAACAGCGGTCATGGCTCTCGAGGCCTGATCACCGCACCGCTGTCCGGGGAAATGCTCGCCGCCTGGATTAACGACGAGCCATTGCCCGTGCCTCGCAGCATCGCCGAGGCCTGTCACCCTGCCCGCTTCGCTGTGCGGGCGTTGATCAGAAGGCAGTAGTCATCTTTTAACCGGGCAGCGGTTTAAATACCGCTGCCGCAGCTTTATCAACTATTAAGTGAAGCCTTAGCATTAACTAACTGCCCGCACAATTACCCGTTAAGCCTATCGCAAACGTTTGCAGTCTCTTGCAAGGTTAGTGCGATTAGTTGCCCGCAGCGCCAAAAGTCCTGACCCCCAGAATTCTAAACAGCGGCATGTTCTGGCCGTTCAGCGTGCGCCTCATTTAACACTTGGGGCGGGTAAAAACCCTTAAATATTTCAGCCAGTGCA
This sequence comes from Pseudomonas versuta, assembly GCF_001294575.1. Taxonomy (NCBI): domain Bacteria; kingdom Pseudomonadati; phylum Pseudomonadota; class Gammaproteobacteria; order Pseudomonadales; family Pseudomonadaceae; genus Pseudomonas; species Pseudomonas versuta. Next base: position 1,031,874 of record NZ_CP012676.1, on the reverse strand, counting down.
TCGAGTGCTCAATTTTGCCGATGAGTCATACTCAACCTGACCAACTGCACTACAATCGGCTCCCCTGCAAAACTCTAACTCGCCAAACATGGAGTAGCGTGTGACTTTTTCTTCGCCCCAGAAAAAAATACTTGTGGTTGATGACCACCCTTACATTGTCGATGAAATATGCGAGTTCCTCGAAAGCAGTGGTTATGTGTGCGTTCCCTGTCATTCCAGCCGTCAGGCCATTCAGCTTTTCCATGATGATCCTTCAATCAACCTGGTGCTGTGCGATTTGCTCATGCCCGAATACGACGGTGTCGAACTGTTCCAGGCATTGAAACTGATTGCCGGCACGACCCGCGTCTTTGAGGCGATCATGCTGACCGGCTTTGGCGATAAACAGGACGTCATCCGGGCGTTACGCGAAGGGTTCAGTGATTACTATCAGAAGCCGGTAGATCTGAACGAACTTCTGGCAGGCCTGAAACGCCGCGAGAAAGCCCTGCTCGAACGGCAGACAAGTACCCAGCATCTGGGAGATCTGAGCCAGAAGCTTTATACATTGATCGATTCGATCAATGACTTGTCCCAAGATATCGGCCAAGTGCATCTAGCAGACTCCGCTACATCGATGTTTACGAACCGGGGACATTCGACTGCCGAAGCCGCCCCCCCCATTTTCAATCAACTTTCTCCGCGCCAACTTCAAGTTGCACAGCTCGTCAGTACGGGCCAGACAAATTTTCAGATTGCCTGTGAAATGGGAATTACAGAAAACACTGTAAAGCTCTATGTATCACAAGTATTACGCCTGACCGAAACGCGAAACCGGACACAATTGGCACTGGCCCTGACACCGGGTAACTCGCGAACTAACCCGCGTTCTCCTGCCTATTGAGACAATAGGCATAGAGGATGTAAGCCTTTTCTAAAAGAATTAACTCCGCCGAATGTTCCGCTCGACATCTTATATGCCAAGCATAATTTCATACCCGTCACGCCAGTAAAGTACCCGGTTCTTTCGTAAACCGCCGCTATTTGCCCCGCCTCACTAACGATCCCTGCGCCTGACTGGCGAACGTCCACCCCGATTTTTTTGGCCCGCAGCGAAGCAGACGCACGCCAATTCACCGCTGATGCGGACCCCGGATCAGGCTAAACCGGGTGCCCCGGGAAAGGACAAACCACGACCATTCGTAAAGTTTATTGAACGATCGCGCCAGGCAGGGACTCGAAAAACCCGGACTACTTACGGCGGCGCGCTCTGACTGCGCTTTTGCGCCGGAAGGATCGGGAGACAGGTCAGAGCTCTATGTCCGATCCGAAACAGGGCCTGAACGCTACGGGTTCTCAGCACGGTGAATGCCAGGGCCTGGTATTCGTAGACTGCTTTGAACCGATGCCGGCAGATCAACTTTCCCGATGACCGGGAAGAGCTTGAGACCCCCGTCAGCTGCAAAACGGATCACATTTACCGATTTCGTAGCTGGCGTAGCGCAACAGGCCCGGATTCAAAAGGGTTACAGCACCATGTGCGGATTAGCTGGAGAGTTACGTTTTGATCATCAACCTGCCGACCTGGCAGCCATCGAACGCATCACCCATCACCTGGCACCTCGTGGGCCCGACGCCTGGGGCTTTCACAGCCAGGGCCCAATAGCCCTCGGCCACCGCAGGCTGAAAATCATGGACCTGTCAGACGGTTCATCGCAGCCAATGGTCGACAGCCAACTGGGTTTGTCACTGGCGTTCAACGGTGCCATTTATAACTTCCCCGAACTGCGTGCCGAGCTCGAAAACCTGGGCTACGCATTTTATTCGGACGGCGATACCGAAGTACTGCTCAAGGGCTATCACGCCTGGGGCGAAGCGTTACTGCCCAAGCTCAATGGCATGTTTGCCTTTGCCATCTGGGAGCGTGACAGCCAATCGCTGTTCATCGCCCGTGACCGCCTGGGCGTAAAGCCGCTGTACCTGTCGCGGACCGGCGAACGCCTGCGATTTGCCTCGACCCTGCCGGCACTGCTCAAGGGCGGCGATATCAGCCCGATGCTCGACCCGGTTGCACTCAACCACTACCTCAATTTCCATGCCGTGGTGCCCGCCCCGCGCACCCTGATAGCCGGCATCGAAAAACTGCCGCCTGCCACCTGGCTGCGCATCGGCGCCAACGGCCAAACCGAGCAAAAAACCTGGTGGACCCTGCCCTATGGGCCGCACGCCGATGAGGTCAACCTGACCCTGGAAGACTGGCGCGACCGCGTTCTGGACAGCACCCGCGAAGCCGTAGCCATTCGCCAGCGTGCGGCCGTGGATGTTGGCGTGCTGCTCTCGGGCGGCGTCGACTCCAGCTTGCTGGTGGGTTTGCTGCGCGATGTGGGCGTACAGGACTTGTCGACTTTTTCCATCGGCTTTGAAGACGCAGGTGGCGAGCGCGGAGACGAATTCCAGTACTCGGACCTGATCGCCAGACATTACGGCACCCGGCATCACCAACTGCGCATTGGCGAACATGAAATCATCGAGCAACTGCCCGCGGCCTTCCGTGCCATGAGCGAGCCGATGGTCAGCCATGACTGCATCGCGTTTTATTTGCTGTCTCGTGAAGTGGCCAAACATTGCAAGGTGGTACAGAGCGGCCAGGGCGCTGACGAGCTGTTTGCCGGTTATCACTGGTACCCGCAAGTCGACGGCGCCAGCGATCCCTATGCTGCCTACCGCGAGGCCTTCTTTGATCGCAGCTATGACGAATACAAAGCCACAGTGCAACCGCAGTGGCTGACCGCCAATGACGCCGCCGGCGACTATGTCCGCGAGCATTTTGCCCAACCGGGCGCCGACGCCGGGGTAGACAAGGCCTTGCGCCTGGACAGCACCGTGATGCTGGTGGACGACCCGGTCAAACGGGTCGACAACATGACCATGGCCTGGGGCCTTGAAGCCCGCACGCCATTTCTCGATTACCGGCTGGCCGAACTGTCAGCGCGGATTCCGGCCCGGTTCAAACTGCCCGATGGCGGCAAGCAGGTACTCAAGGAAGCCGCACGACTGGTGATCCCCAGTGAAGTGATCGACCGTAAAAAGGGTTACTTTCCGGTGCCCGGCCTCAAGCATCTGCAAGGCAATACCCTTAATTGGGTACGCGACCTGCTGCTGGACCCGAGCCAGGATCGCGGGCTGTTTCAACCGGCCATGCTTGATCAGCTACTGACCAACCCGCAAGGTCAACTGACTCCTCTCAATGGTTCCAAGCTGTGGCAGCTTGCTGCTTTGAACCTGTGGTTGAGCGAACAAGGAATCTAATCAATGAAACCCCTCGCTACGGCTTACAGCCAGCGCTTGTTACGCGGCCAGGCGCCGTCTTATGAACGCCTGCAGGCCCGTTTTGCCGAAGATGGCAGTGAACCGGGCGCAAGCCCCGTGGCCATTCATTGCGGCTGGGGTCGACTGCTGATCGGGCATACATTTCCCGATCCGGCCAGCCTGGCCAATGAGCTACTGAACGAGCAAACCGGCGAGCGCGATATAGCCCTCTATGTAGCAGCGCCCCAGCAAGTCTTGGCGCAATCGCCGCAGCAGCTGTTTCTCGACCCCTCAGACACCCTGCGCCTGTGGTTTACCGACTACCGTCCTGCCACCCGGGTGTTCCGCGGGTTCCGCATCCGCCGAGTGCAAAGTGAGGCTGACTGGAATGCGGTCAACACGCTGTATCAGGCGCGCAATATGCTGCCCGTCGACCCGCAACTGCTTACCGCACGCCACGAGGGCGGGCCGGTGTACTGGATAGCCGAAGATGAAGCCACGGGTTCGGTGATCGGCAGCGTGATGGGTTTGAACCACCACACGGCGTTTCATGACCCTGAAAATGGCAGCAGCCTGTGGTGCCTGGCCGTCGATCCACAGTGTTCACGCCCCGGTGTGGGTGAAGTGCTGGTGCGCCACTTGATCGAGCACTTTATGAGCCGGGGCCTGAGCTATCTCGACCTGTCCGTGCTGCATGACAACGCCCAGGCCAAAAGCCTGTACAGCAAGCTGGGTTTTCGCAACCTGTCGACCTTTACCATCAAACGCAAAAACGGCATCAACCAGCCACTGTTTCTGGGGCCGGGGCCCGAAGCCGGCCTCAACCCCTACGCGCGGATCCTGGTTGAAGAAGCCTACAAACGCGGGATCGATGTTCAAATTGATGACGCTGAAGCCGGGTTTTTTACCCTCAGCCACGGCGGCCGGCGGATCCGTTGCCGCGAATCACTCAGTGATCTGACCAGCGCTATCAGCATGAGCCTGTGTCAGGACAAATGCATGACCCACAAAGTCTTGAGCCAGTCAGGGCTGAACGTGCCGAGCCAGCAGCTGGCGAGCGACGCCGATGACAATCTGGCGTTTCTGGAGCGGCACTCCCGTGTGGTGGTCAAACCTGTGGATGGCGAACAGGGCAATGGCGTTGCGGTGGATCTGCAAACCATCGAACAGGTGCAGCAGGCCATCGAAACGGCACGTGCCTTTGATAATCGGGTGTTGCTCGAAAGCTTCCATGAAGGACTTGATCTGCGCATTGTGGTGATTGGCTTTGAAGTGGTCGCCGCCGCCATCCGCCGACCCGCACAAGTGATTGGTGATGGACTGCACCGCGTTGACCAGCTGATTGAAGCGCAAAGCCGCCGTCGCCAGGCGGCTACCCAGGGTGAAAGCCGCATTCCCATGGATGGCGAAACCCTGCGCGCGGTACAAGCGGCCGGCTTCGAATACGACAGCATTTTGCCGACGGCCCAAGTATTGAACGTGCGCCGAACGGCCAACCTGCATACCGGTGGCTGCCTTGAAGACGTGACCGACATCCTGCACCCGGTGCTGGCTGACGCGGCGATCCGCGCAGCGCGAGCGCTGGATATTCCGGTGGTCGGCCTGGACTTGATGGTGCTGGCCGCCGATCAACCCGAGTACGTATTTATCGAAGCCAATGAACGGGCCGGACTGGCCAATCATGAGCCTCAACCGACCGCCGAACGCTTCATTGATTTGTTATTCCCACACAGTCAGCCGGCCCCCTGACCCGCCGCCGCTGAACGTCACCCGGAGCCTGGCGCATGCTTGCAACGCGTCAGGCCTCACCTCAGGAGTCTTTATGAATCACACCATCCCTGAACCCGATCTCGACTACCTGCAACGGGTACTTCTGGAAATGCTCGCCATTCCCAGCCCTACCGGTTTTACCGACACCATCGTGCGCTATGTAGCCGAACGCCTGGACGAACTGGGCATTCCTTTCGAACTGACCCGCCGCGGCACCTTGCGCGCGACCCTCAAAGGCCAGAAAAACAGCCCGGATCGCGCCGTCTCCGCGCACCTGGACACCATCGGGGCCAGCGTACGGGCCATCAAGGACAACGGCCGGTTGGTGCTGGCGCCCGTAGGTTGCTGGTCCAGCCGCTTTGCCGAAGGCAGCCGCGTCAGTCTGTTTACCGACAATGGCGTGATTCGCGGCAGTGTCCTGCCGCTTATGGCTTCAGGCCATGCCTTTAATACAGGGGTGGATGAACTACCGATCAGTTGGGACCACATTGAGTTACGGCTGGATGCTTACTGCGCAACCCGGGCGGACTGTGACTCCCTGGGCGTCAACATTGGCGACTACGTAGCGTTTGACCCTTTGCCGGAATTCACCGAGAGCGGCCATATCAGTGCCCGGCATCTGGACGACAAGGCGGGAGTTGCGGCGCTGCTCGCGGCCTTGAAAGCGATTGTGGACAGCGGCGTACAGCCGCTGATTGACTGTCATCCACTGTTCACCATTACCGAAGAAACCGGCAGCGGTGCGGCAGCGGCTTTGCCATGGGATGTAAGTGAGTTCGTCGGAATCGACATTGCCCCGGTGGCACCGGGTCAGCACTCCAGCGAACACGCCGTGAGTGTGGCCATGCAGGATTCGGGAGGGCCGTACGACTACCACTTGTCACGGCACTTGCTGGGGCTGGCCGCAGAGAATGAGCTGCCAGTGCGCCGCGATATGTTCCGCTACTACTTCAGCGATGCCCATTCAGCGGTGACCGCCGGACATGACATTCGTTGCGCCTTGCTGGCATTTGGCTGTGACGCGACCCACGGATATGAGCGTACCCATATCGACAGCCTGGCGGCGTTAAGCCGTTTGCTCGGCGCTTATATCCTGAGCCCGCCGGTATTTGCCAGTGATGCGCAACCTGCGCAAGGCTCCCTGGATCGCTTCAGTCACCAGATTGAGCATGATGCACAAATGGAAAGCGATACCCGGGTACCGTCAGTAGAGAGCCTGGTGGGAGATAACCGCAGCTGAGTAAACGCAGACCACCTGTAGGAGCGAGCTGTATGTGACTGAGCTGGACAGCTCGCGAGGCAAGCTCGCTCCTACAGGAAATTGGCGTTTATACCTGAGATTGTGCGCCTTCGAACCATGCAAGCTTCTTACGCAGCAACACCACTTCGCCCACAATCACCAGCGTGGGTGCGTGAACTTCGTGATCGGCGACCAGCTTGGGCAAGTCACTCAGGGTGCCGGTAAACACCCGCTGATTGGACGTGGTGCCTTGCTGGATCAGCGCAGCCGGGGTGTCAGGCGAGCGACCATGGGCGATCAGTTGTTCGCAGATGATCGGCAAGCCGACCAGCCCCATATAAAACACCAGGGTTTGCGCCGGGGCGACCAGGTCACTCCAGGGCAAATTGCTGGTGCCATCCTTCAGATGCCCCGTCACAAAACGCACAGACTGCGCGTAGTCGCGATGGGTCAACGGTATCCCGGCGTAGGCCGAACAACCGCTGGCTGCCGTGATCCCCGGCACCACCTGGAACGCAATGCCATGGGCCGCCAACTCTTCGATCTCTTCACCACCACGACCAAAGATAAACGGATCACCCCCCTTGAGCCGGACGACACGCTTGCCTTGCCTGGCCAAATCCACCAGTTGCCGGTTGATCTGGTCTTGCGGTACCGCATGGTCGGCGCGCCGCTTGCCTACATAAATTCGCTCGGCATCGCGACGACACAGCTCAAGAATCGCCGGTGCCACCAAACGGTCGTACAGCACCACATCCGCTTGCTGCATCAGCCGCAGGGCACGAAAGGTCAGCAGGTCCGGATCACCCGGCCCGGCACCCACCAGGTAAACCTCACCGGTAGTGACCGTTGCTTCGCCGTTGATCTTGGCCAGCAGCAAACGTTCGGCTTCAGCGCCCTGCCCGGCCAGTTGCCGATCAGCAATCGGACCCTGAAATACGTCTTCCCAGAACCCGCGACGCTGTTGCACATCAGGGAACAGGCCTTTGACCTGCGCGCGAAAACGCGCCGCAAGACCGGCCAGTTGACCGTATGTAGAAGGAATCCAGGTTTCAATCTTGGCGCGAATCAAGCGCGCCAGAACTGGCGCGTCGCCACCACTGGAAACAGCAATCACTAGCGGAGAACGATCAACGATCGCCGGGAAAATCACGCTGCACAAGGCAGGCGCATCCACCACATTGACCGGCACACAGCGACGATGGGCATCAGCGGAGACTTGCGCATTGAGCGGTTCATCGTCGGTGGCAGCAATGATCAGGACACACCCTTCAAGGTCTGCCTCAACATAGCCGCGCAGCACCTGCTCGCCGCCGCTGCTGTTTATCAATTCGCACAGCTGGGGTTCTATCTGGGGTGCGACAACCCGCAGTAGCGCACCGGCATCGGCCAGCAGCCGGGATTTGCGCAAGGCAATCTCCCCGCCACCGACCACCAATACACGGCTGCCACGCAGGTTATGAAACAGCGGCAGAAACTCCATTTAACCGATGACCTCAATGCCGCCCATGTATGGCTTGAGTACTTCCGGCACACGGATCGAGCCGTCTGCCTGCTGGTAGTTTTCCAGCACGGCAACCAGGGTACGGCCTACAGCCAGACCGGAACCGTTAAGGGTGTGAACCAGTTCAGGCTTGCCGGTTTCCGGGCTACGGAAACGCGCTTGCATGCGGCGGGCCTGGAAATCGCCACAGTTGGAGCACGACGAAATCTCGCGGTACTTGTCCTGGCTCGGGATCCACACTTCCAGATCGTAGGTCTTGACTGCGCTGAAGCCCATGTCGCCGGTGCACAACGCCAGCGTGCGGTATGGCAGTTCAAGCAGCTGCAACACTTTTTCAGCGTTGGCGACCAGACCTTCCAGCGCCTGCATGGAAGTGGAAGGCTCAACGATCTGGACCATCTCTACCTTGTCGAACTGGTGCTGACGAATCATGCCGCGGGTATCGCGACCCGATGCTCCAGCCTCGCTGCGGAAGCACGGCGTGTGCGCCACAAACTTGATCGGCAGGGATTTGTGCTCGACGATTTCGCCGGCAACGATGTTGGTCAACGTCACTTCTGCGGTCGGGATCAGATAAAAATCAGCTTCACCTTCGCGGCTGATCTTGAACAACTCTTCTTCGAACTTCGGCAACTGGCCGGTGCCTTGCAGTGCAGGCGCCTGAACCAGGTAAGGCGTGTATGCCTCTTCGTAGCCATGTTCGCCGGTGTGCAGGTTGATCATGAACTGCGCCAGTGCGCGGTGCAGGCGAGCGATGGGCCCGCGCAACAAGGCAAAGCGGGCGCCGGACAATTTGGCGGCGGTTTCAAAATCCAGCCAGCCGTATTGCTCGCCGAGAGCGACATGGTCCTTGATTTCAAAATCAAAGGTCGTCGGCGTGCCCCAGCGGCGGATTTCGACGTTATCGTCTTCATCGGCACCCACCGGTACGGAAGCGTCCGGCAGGTTCGGCAGACTCAACAGAATCGAATCCAGCTCGGTCTGAATCGCATCCAGCTCAACCTTGCCACTGGCCAGATCGCTGCCCATGGTTTCAACACTGGCCATCAGCGGTGCGATATCTTCGCCGCGAGCCTTGGCCTGGCCAATGCTTTTGGAGATGGCATTACGCTCGGCCTGGAGCTTCTCGGTCAGGGTCTGGACTTCTTTACGCTTGGCTTCCAGCGCGTCGATGCGCGCCACGTCCAGCTTGTAGCCACGGGATGCCAGGCGATCCGCTACGTCCTGCAGGTTGGTACGTAACAGTTTGGAATCGAGCATGTCGGTTTCTCGTTTATCAAAGTTTGGTCAGGGACAGGCCAGCCCAGGTTGCGAGCAGCCCGCCGAACACGCTGAGGGCTGCATAACCCAGTGCCAATGGCACTTGCCCGCTTTCAAGCAGGCGCACCGTGTCCAGTGAAAAGGATGAAAAAGTGGTCAAACCGCCCAGAAAACCCACTATCAGTCCGGCTCGGACTTCAATCGGCACTTCGGGGCGTATCAGAAAAAGTCCGTACAGGACGCCAATCAGAAGGCAGCCCACGATATTAACGGCCAATGTCGCGGTATAGAAGTGCCTGGGCCAATTGGCATTGATCCAGTTACCCGTAGCGAAACGCAACAAAGTGCCAGCGATGCCCCCCACAGACACGGCAGCGATCAGTGGAATCAAGGTTTTCTCCGCTGTTTTGGGCTCGCTTGATCAAGCGCTGCCAGGTGTTTGAGTTTTTCGCCTATTTTAAGCTCCAGCCCGCGCGGGACCGGTTGATAGAGCTGCAATGGCTCCAGCTCGTCTGGAAAGTAGTCTTCGCCGGCGGCATAGGCATCAGGCTCATCATGGGCGTAACGATATTCGTCGCCATAACCCAGTTGTTTCATCAGTTTGGTCGGCGCATTGCGCAAATGCAGCGGCACTTCACGCGAACCGTCTTCGGCAACAGCGCGCCGTGCGGCCTTGAAGGCCATGTACACCGCGTTGCTCTTGGGCGCGCAAGCCAGATAAGTGATGGCCTGCGCCACGGCCAGCTCGCCTTCCGGGCTGCCCAGGCGTTCTTGCACGTCCCAGGCTGCCAGACACAGGCTCAAGGCCCGCGGATCGGCGTTACCGATATCTTCACTGGCCATGCGTACAACGCGTCGGGCGATATACAGCGGATCGCAGCCGCCATCGATCATTCGCGCAAACCAGTACAACGAGGCATCCGGATTGGAGCCGCGTACCGATTTATGCAAGGCCGAGATCTGGTCGTAAAAAGCCTCGCCGCCCTTGTCAAAGCGACGCTGGCTGTCGCCCAGGAGGCTGTGCAGCAAATCGGTACCGATTTCGCTGTTGTCTTCAGCCAGATCCGAGGCGTTCTCGAGCAGGTTGAGCAAGCGCCGGCCATCGCCGTCGGCGGCACGCAGCAAAGTCTGGAAACCTTCATCGGCAAGGGTCAGACCGCGCTTGCCCAGGCCCTTGTCTTCCGTCAATGCGCGCTGCACCAGCTTGAGCATGGCCGCTTCATCGAGACTTTTGAGTACGTACACCCGCGCCCGCGACAGCAATGCATTGTTCAATTCAAAGGAAGGGTTTTCAGTGGTGGCACCAATGAAAATCAAGGTGCCATCTTCGACGTAGGGTAAAAACGCATCCTGCTGCGACTTGTTGAAGCGATGCACTTCGTCGACAAACAGGATGGTCCGACGCCCGTACTGGCCGGCTTGCTGCTTTGCGATTTCAACCGCCTGGCGGATTTCTTTCACCCCTGCCAGAACTGCCGAAACCGTTTCAAAATGCGCATCCGAAACTTCGGCCAGCAGTCGCGCCAGGGTGGTTTTCCCCACGCCCGGCGGGCCCCAGAAAATCATCGAATGCAGTGCGCCCTGCTCCAGCGCTTCACGCAGGGGCTTGCCGCGCGCCAGCAGGTGTTCCTGACCGACGTACTCGTCCAGATTGGCCGCGCGCAGGCGGGCAGCCAGGGGTTGAGCGATGGGAGCACTTCGAAACAAATCCATGGGCAGCGTTTGAAACCTCTTGATCCAGGATTATTCCTGGATGACATCAGCCCCTTTGGGGATATCGAACTTGAATTTTGCAGCCGGGATCGGCTCGTTGGCCTTTACACCACTGAACAGGATGTCAGTGCGCTGACCCACGCTGTCGACCAGACGCATGTTGTTGATCACGCCGTTACGGAACGACAGGTTCAGTGAGTCAAACAGGGTGTCTTTGGTTTTCGGTTTGAGCGTGAAGTCGATCACCCCACCTGCCTGCTTTGAAGTGATATCGAAACTTTCGCTGATTTTCGACACATCACCCGACAACAGCAAGGCCGGAGTCTGAGTCAGGCGCTGATCAAGCTTTTTGATCGTAGCCTGCTCAAGATCTGGGTCCCACAAGGTGACTTTCTGGCCATCGGAAACCATGGTCTGTTCTTGTGGCGCATTGGTGTGCCAGTAGAACAGCCCAGGACGTTGCAAGGCCATTTCGCCTGCGGTCTCCTGCAACTGAGTACCGCCACCATCAAGGGTCAACTGTGAAAAATTGGCAGTCAGGGTTTTCGACTTTTCCAGAAGGTTGGTCAAACTCTGAACATCGGGCTGGGCAGCACTGGCCGAAAATGCAGTAAAGGCCAATACAGGCAGCAAAAGCATGCTGACAAAACGCATGGAAATCCTCATTGATTAGTTGAACGCTGCTCGCGAATGCCTAGAGGCAAATCAATCGCGCATTGGGGCCGGCGCCAACACTTCGCGCGAGCCATTGGTATTCATTGAGGTTACAACCCCGGCCATTTCCATGGACTCGATCATACGAGCGGCCCGGTTATAACCAATTTTCAGCTTGCGCTGCACTGCAGATATCGAGGCACGACGGCTTTCGAGTACAAACTGAACCGCCTCGTCATACAACGCATCGGTTTCAGCGTCGTCACTGCCCTCGCTGCTGCCGCCATCAAAGCCGCTACCCGGCTCTTCAACGCCGGCCAGGATGTCATCGTTGTAATCAGGGCTGCCACGCAGTTTCCAGGCTTCAACCACCCGGTGCACTTCTTCGTCAGACACGAACGCGCCGTGTACACGAATCGGCAGGCTGGTGCCGGGCGGCATGTAGAGCATGTCACCATGGCCCAGCAGTTGCTCGGCCCCCCCCTGATCGATGATGGTGCGCGAATCGATCTTGCTCGACACCTGGAACGCCATACGGGTCGGAATGTTGGCCTTGATCAGACCGGTGATCACATCCACCGACGGGCGCTGAGTGGCGAGGATCAGGTGGATGCCCGCAGCACGGGCTTTCTGGGCGATCCGGGCAATGAGTTCTTCAACCTTCTTGCCGACGATCATCATCATGTCGGCAAACTCGTCGACCACCACTACGATGGTGGGCAATTTGACCAGCAGCGGCGCTTCGTCATGGATGCTTTCACGCTTGTACAGCGGATCGGTCAGCGGTTCGCCGGCAGCCTGGGCATCCTTGATTTTCTGGTTGAAGCCCGCGAGGTTTCGTACACCCATCTTGGCCATCAACTTGTAGCGCCGCTCCATCTCGGCAACGCTCCAGCGCAGGGCGTTAGCGGCATCTTTCATGTCCGTTACCACCGGACACAACAAATGCGGAATGCCTTCATAGATCGACAGTTCAAGCATTTTCGGGTCGATCATGATCAGCTTGGCGTCTTCCGGGCCTGACTTGAACAAAATCGACAAAATCATGGCGTTCACACCTACGGACTTACCGGAACCGGTCGTACCGGCAACCAGCAAGTGCGGCATCTTCGCCAGGTCGGTAATGACCGGCTTGCCACCGATGTCATGACCCAAGGCCAGAGTGACAGGCGACTTGGCGTCATCAAATTCGGGGGTCGACAGCACTTCAGAGAACCGCACGATCTGGCGGTCTTCGTTGGGGATCTCGATGCCCACTGTGGTTTTGCCCGGAATGACTTCAACCACCCGAACACTGGTCACGGCCAGCGAGCGCGCCAAGTCTTTGGCCAGGTTGGCAATACGGCTGACCTTGACCCCGGCCGCCGGCTGAATTTCGTAACGGGTAATCACCGGCCCCGGGTGGATCGAATCCACCGACACCTCGACCCCGAACTCCTTGAGTTTGATTTCAAGCAGATGGCCAACAGCTGCAAGGGATTCAGGGGAGTAATTGAGTTGTTTCTTCTCGGCCGGGTCAAGAATTGAGATGGGTGGCAATGTGCCTTCAACCGCGCTGTCGACAAACAACGGAGCCTGCTTCTCTTTTTGTACCCGTTTGCTCGGCTCTGGTGCTTTGGCCGGCGCCGGTGCGATAACTGCCGGCACGTGCTTTTCACGCTCGGACATGTGTTTGGTCAAAGCCTGCTCGCGCTCGATCAAGCGCTCCTTGGCTTTGGCCTGCTCACGTTTGTCGGAGACGCTAGGGGCGACCACTTCATTGACCCGGGTATCGACTTCACGCAATTGGGCGACAAGCTGTTTGCGCTCGTTGCGGTCCGACCACCAGCGATTGGCGGCCCCCTGGATCAACTCAAACAGATCGAGGGTGATTTTGCCGGTCACGTCCATGACCTTGAACCAGGACAGATCAGTGAACACCGTCAGGCCGAACAGGAACAATGCAATCAGCAGCAAGGTGCTGCCCTGGATGTTCAGAGCGTTTTTGGCCAGATCACCAAGGCTTTCGCCCAGCGCGCCACCCGCGCCGGCCGGCAGACCCGAGGCCGAGTGGAAGTGAATATGGGCCAGGGCAGCGCCAGAGAGCACCAGAAATATCAGGCCGACCAGGCGCCAGGAGAACAGCAGGCCGCTCCACTGCCAGGGCTGATGGCGCTCACGGAAGATCTGAAAGGCCTTGATCGCCAGCAGCAAAGGGAAGATGTAGGCAAAGTATCCGAGCACCATAAACAGGATGTCAGCGCTGTAGGAACCTGCCGGTCCGCCGAAGTTCTGCACATCGACGACACGGCTGTTATGGCTCCAGCCAGGATCGTCCTTGCCGTAGGTCAGCAGGGCCATCATCAAAAACAGGCATAGGGCGCCAATAGCGATCAGTGCACCTTCCTTGAGCCGGTAGTGCAATTGCTGACGCCAGAGAGGAACTGCTTTGGGTGCTGCTGTGGATTTCTTCAAAACGGGTCTTTTCCTGCGCCTGTGGCGCGCCCAACTATTAATTGACTGAATTGACTGCAAAGTCCTGCCCGGCTTGAGCAGATGACAAGTTCCGACATGAAACTGGACTAGCGCTGTACATAGCCTTGTACTATTACCCGCAGTTGCTTGCAGCGACATCCGTGCAGTCTAGATCAGCTCAAACAGGCGGGCCATTGTACGGGTTTAAGCCGCTGATGCCACGCTGGCTCCAGACACGGGTAAAATCATTCCGCGACAGGTCCGAAGGCGCCAATTTGAGCATGTATTGCCTTTTGTGACAAAGACTTATACCAGCGTCAAAACACAGCTTACATTTAACTGGCAGATCGACTGAGACCGCATTTGCGCGACAGAGTTGCAGCCGCCCTCCCCTTCTTCTGCAAGACGGATTGCCATGCTGACCTGGTTAAAACGCGACACCCTGACATTCCCCCCACTGAACAAAGCCATGCGCGAGCCCAACGGGCTTTTGGCCGCTGGCGGCGATCTATCGGCCGACCGCCTGATCCAGGCTTACCGCCACGGCTGCTTCCCGTGGTTTTCCGAAGGCCAACCCATTCTCTGGTGGTCGCCAGATCCCCGCACCGTCCTGCTACCCGAGGAACTGCATGTATCGCGCAGCCTCGGCAAACTTTTGCGCCAGCAACGCTATCAAGTCAGCTTTGATCGCGACTTCGCCAGTGTCATTCAGGCGTGTGCCGCACCACGAAGCTATGCGGACGGGACTTGGATTACCGATGAAATGCAAAATGCTTACATCGAGCTTCACGCCCGTGGCTTCGCCCATTCGGTTGAAATTTGGGATAACGGTGAACTGGTCGGCGGCCTGTACGGACTAGCAATGGGCCAGCTTTTTTTTGGCGAGTCCATGTTCAGTCGTGCCGATAACGCTTCAAAATTCGGCTTTGCGACGCTGGTCAGGCACCTCCAGGCCTGGGGCTTCGTACTGATTGATTGCCAGATGCCCACCGGCCATCTGGAAAGCCTGGGCGCGCGCTCAATCCCGCGCCAGCAGTTTGCCGAGTACTTGCGCGATCACCTGGACCAGCCCACTGCAGCACAATGGGTTGTGTAGTCGCTGTCGAGGCAGGAGGGTGTAATGACCCGAAGACCGGTCATTGCTCCAGCCCAGAGACCGAGAGCCCCTGCAGAAGTCACAGCGATTACCCGATGTGTTTTCAGGCGGGTTTTGCCCACTGGCTTACACTTAATTCAAAAGATTTCCCGAGGGCCCATCATGACCGAGCTGGCGCGTTTGAAGTTTTATGCCACTCAACCTCACGTTTGCAGCTACCTGCCCGACGAACAAGCCACCACGCTGTTCCTCGATCCCAGCCAGCCGATGGATGTGCAGGTCTATGCCGACTTGTCCGAGATGGGCTTTCGGCGCAGTGGTGATCATCTCTATCGCCCGCATTGCCTGAAATGCGATGCGTGTACGCCGGCGCGCATTCCCGTCGCCCGGTTTATGCCCAACCGTCAGCAAAAACGTATTTTCAAGCGCAATGCCGACTTGCAGGTACAAGCCGTAAACCCCGTTTTCAGCGAAGAGAATTTTGCTCTTTACCAGCGCTACATTGAGCAGCGACATGCCGATGGCGACATGTATCCACCGAGCCGCGATCAGTTTTCGACTTTTTTGGTGCGCGACCTGCCGTTCTCCAAATTCTATGAGTTTCGCCTGGACGGACGCTTGCTGGCGGTCGCCGTGACAGACGTGCTGCCCAATGGTTTATCGGCGGTCTACACCTTCTACGATCCGGCCGAAGAGCGCCGCAGTCTGGGGCGTTACGGGATTCTCTGGCAGATCGGCGAAGCCCGGCGTCTGGGGCTTGACGCGCTGTATCTGGGGTACTGGATCAAGAACTGCAAAAAGATGAATTACAAGACTGAATATCGGCCAATTGAGCTGCTGATAAATCAGAGATGGAGCACTGTTAACTGAACCCTTGGCTTAAACCCCATTTTTCGGGCACAATGCACGCCGCTTTTGCCTGGCGCAGTTGCACCGGGCCATTCATTGGACACCGAGGGCTTTACTGCATGTCGAAAGAAGACA
Organism: Pseudomonas versuta; assembly: GCF_001294575.1. Taxonomy (NCBI): domain Bacteria; kingdom Pseudomonadati; phylum Pseudomonadota; class Gammaproteobacteria; order Pseudomonadales; family Pseudomonadaceae; genus Pseudomonas; species Pseudomonas versuta. The sequence goes on along the minus strand of NZ_CP012676.1, from coordinate 1,015,911 downwards.
GCTTCGAAATGGAAGGCACTGTCGTCGACACCCTGCCCAACACCATGTTTCGCGTGGAGTTGGAAAATGGGCACGTCGTAACCGCGCATATTTCCGGCAAGATGCGCAAGAATTACATTCGTATTCTTACCGGTGACAAAGTGCGCGTCGAGCTGACGCCCTATGACTTGAGCAAAGGGCGTATCACTTACCGCGCTCGTTAATCAAGTCAATACAAAACGCCCGGTTCGCCGGGCGTTTTTGTGTGTCCGCGATTTGCCCCCCCCCGCAGGAACGAGCTTGCCTCGCGATGCAGCCCCCACAAACAGTCCACGCATAAAAAAAAGCGCCTCTCGGCGCTTTTTTTATGCAGCAACTTCAGATCAAGCCATTTCGACCGCAGTTTCAAACTCAAAGGTCAGCTCGCCGTCTTTCAGGTCGATGTGTACCACACCGCCATGCTCGGCCAACTCACCAAAGAGAATCTCTTCAGCCAATGGACGCTTGATCTTGTCCTGGATCAAACGCGCCATCGGGCGTGCCCCCATCAGCGCATCGTAGCCGCCAGCTGCCAACCAGCCTCGCGCCTCGTCCGACACCACCAGCTGCACGTGCTTGTCGTCCAGTTGCGCCTGCAGTTCGGTAAGGAACTTGTCCACCACATGCTTGATAACCTCATGGCTGAGGCGACCAAATTGAATGATGGTGTCCAGGCGGTTACGGAACTCCGGAGTGAAGCTCTTCTTGATCGCTTCCATTGCATCGGACGCATGGTCCTGAATCGTGAAACCGATTGAAGCCCGCGAAGCTGTCTCGGCGCCCGCATTGGTGGTCATGATTACGATCACGTTGCGAAAGTCGGCCTTGCGCCCGTTGTTATCGGTCAGCGTACCGTGATCCATGACCTGCAACAGCAGGTTAAAGACCTCTGGGTGAGCCTTCTCGATCTCATCGAGCAGCAGCACGCAATGCGGCTGCTTGGTAATGGCTTCCGTGAGCAAGCCGCCCTGGTCGAAGCCCACGTAGCCCGGAGGTGCACCGATCAAACGCGATACGGTGTGGCGCTCCATGTACTCGGACATGTCGAAACGCACCAGTTCGATCCCCAAAGCCTTGGCCAGCTGGCGTGCAGCTTCGGTTTTACCGACCCCGGTCGGCCCTGCAAACAGGAACGAGCCAACAGGTTTGTCGGGGGACTTGAGACCGGCACGGGAAAGCTTGATCGCCGTCGACAACGAATCAATCGCTGCGTCCTGACCGAACACGGTCATTCTCAGGTCCCGCTCCAGATTACGCAGCAGCTCTTTGTCCGAGCTGGACACATGCTTTGGAGGAATACGTGCGATTTTCGCAACGATATCTTCGACCTGTGCCACCTCGATACGCTTGACGCGCTTCTCGATTGGCTGCAAGCGTTGATAGGCACCCGCTTCGTCGATGACATCAATGGCCTTGTCCGGCATGTGCCGGTCATTGATGTAGCGTGAAGCCAGTTCAGCGGCGGCGCGCAAGGCCTCATCACTGTATTCGATACCGTGATGCTGCTCAAAACGCCCCTTGAGGCCACGCAGGATACCAATGGTGTCTTCAACCGAAGGTTCGGACACATCGACTTTCTGGAAGCGGCGCGCCAGGGCACGGTCTTTTTCGAAGATCCCGCGAAATTCCTGGAACGTCGTCGAACCGATGCAGCGGATATCACCCGAGGACAATAGCGGCTTAAGCAGATTGGAGGCGTCCATCACGCCACCGGAAGCAGCTCCGGCACCAATAATGGTATGGATCTCATCGATGAACAAAATCGCATGCGGGCGTTTTTTCAGCTCGCCGAGCAGCGCCTTGAAACGCTTCTCGAAATCGCCACGGTACTTGGTACCTGCCAGCAAGGCACCGAGATCAAGGGAGTAGACGATGCTGTTAGCCAGCAGATCAGGCACTTGATTGTCGACAATGCGCTTGGCCAGGCCTTCGGCAATTGCGGTTTTGCCCACACCGGCCTCACCGACCAGCAACGGGTTGTTTTTGCGGCGACGCGCCAGGATCTGAGCAACACGCTCAACCTCCATTTCGCGCCCCACCAGAGGATCGATGCGACCCTGACGAGCCAGCTCGTTCAAGTTACTGGCATAGGCATCCAGCGGATTGCTTGAGGACGACGACTCGCCACCCTCTTCGTCCTGCATTTCATGATCGCCGTCGGAGTGATCGCCCTGCCCCGGCACTTTGGAAATGCCATGGGCAATAAAGTTGACGACATCAATACGCGCAACGCTCTGCTGCTTGAGCAGAAACACGGCCTGGCTTTCTTGTTCGCTGAAAATCGCTACCAGTACATTGGCACCGGTGACTTCACGCTTGCCAGAACTTTGAACGTGGAATACGGCACGCTGCAAGACGCGCTGAAAGCCCAGAGTTGGCTGGGTTTCGCGATCTTCGTCATGCACAGGGATCAGGGGAGTAGTGGAATCAATAAACTCTTGCAGGTCATGCTTGAGTTTGTCGAGGTTTGCGCCACAGGCGCGTAGAACGGTTGCGGCCGCCTCATTATCCAGGAGCGCAAGAAGGAGGTGCTCAACCGTCATGAACTCATGACGCTTGGAGCGCGCTTCCTTGAAGGCCAGATTGAGGGTGACTTCGAGCTCGCGATTTAACATGGCTTCACCTCATACCCAAGTGGTCGGCGTTAACCGTCCTTCTCGATTTCACAGAGTAGCGGATGCTGGCTTTCGCGTGCGTACTGGTTTACCTGCGCCGCCTTGGTCTCGGCAATGTCGCGGGTATAGATGCCGCACACAGCCCGTCCTTCTGTATGGACGGCCAGCATGACCTTGGTCGCCAATTCGCGATTCAAGTTAAAGAACACCTCAAGAATTTCTACAACGAAATCCATGGGTGTGTAGTCATCGTTGAACAAAACCACCTTGTACATAGGCGGCGCCTGGAGCGCAGGCTTAGCCTCTTGCACAGCCAAGCCAGCGGAGTCTTCGCCATCAAAATCGGGCTGATCCTGATTGAATGTTAGTCGAGTCTGGCTGATTGCATGCATGGAAAGAAAGGTTCGTTGTTGAGCGATTACAGTGATGGAGGCAAACGTGTCAAATTTCAACAGCGCCGCCGCGTGACCTTGACTATCGGTAAAACGGTGTTACAACCAATGCAACCCACAGTGGGGAGTAAAGGTCCGCGCAGTCAACCATATTTGATGGTTAATGTGCGAGTGAACTGGATGATACTCCAGTGATGGAGTCGTTTGCAGCAGAGGGATATGAGTATGCAAGGCAAGGTCAAGTGGTTCAACAATGCCAAGGGCTTCGGCTTTATCAATACAGAGGCCAAGGAAGGCAAAGACGACGACGGAAAAGAAATCGACTTCTTTGCCCACTTTTCCGCCATCCAGATGGACGGCTATAAAACACTCAAGGCCGGCCAGCCCGTAAGCTTCGAGATTACTCAAGGTCCAAAGGGCCTGCATGCCGTAGCGATTACCGATGCAAAAGCCATTGCGCCATCGCCTATCACCGAGTCAGAGGTGAACAGCCTGCAGGTCTGACCCGCCCGCATAAACCACCCCCATAAAAAACCGTCCGGCTCATTCACTCGAACCGGACGGTTTTTTTATGGCGCCTTGATCTCGCCGTATCCCATGCACAACTCCACTTATGGGTACCCGCCATGTCAGCCCCGAAAACAAAGGCCAAAGCCCAGGATACCCGCATAGCGGGCGACCCATTCTTAGACCAATGGATGACCGTCGATATTGCGCGGCCCTCGCAGGAACATTAGTGACCTATGTATACTGCGCCGGTGACCACGGAGTCACTCAGATACACCTACTGGAATGAGTCTTTCAGGCCTAGAAAGGCTGAGTCGTTACCCCGGCTCGACCGCTTGACGCTCTACTGATGCATTCACATCACCGCGAAGAACCTCGACTTTCGGCTCATTGTTCACTGTGAACGAAAGCGCCTACCCTGCGCATCTCGAGTATCTGAGCACGCTCAGCAAAGAAGAGAGTTAATCCGAAATGCCCAACCGTTCGAAGATCATCTACACCTTCACCGACGAAGCTCCGGCGCTCGCCACCTATTCACTGCTGCCTATCATCGAAGCCTTTACCGCTAGCGCTGATATCGCCGTTGAGACGCGCGACATCTCTCTGGCGGGCCGTATCCTCGCCAGCTTCCCCGAGCAATTGGGTGCCAAGGCTGTAGCAGACCACCTCGCCGAACTGGGCGCCCTGGCCGTTACACCTGAAGCCAACATCATCAAGCTGCCTAACATCAGCGCCTCGGTCCCGCAATTGCAGGCCGCGATCAAAGAACTGCAAGCGCAGGGCTTTGACATTCCGGACTACCCGGAAACCGTGACCACTGACGCTGAGAAAGAAGTAAAAGCGCGTTACAGCAAAGTCATGGGCAGCGCCGTAAACCCGGTACTGCGCGAAGGCAACTCCGACCGCCGCGCACCGCTGTCGGTCAAAAACTACGCCCGCAAGCACCCGCATAAAATGGGCGCCTGGAGCGCAGACTCCAAATCCCACGTAGCTCATATGAGCGAAGGCGACTTCTACGGCAGCGAAAAAGCCGCCCTGATCGAAGCCCCGGGTAGCGTCAAGATCGAATTGATCGCTCAAGACGGCACTACCACTGTCCTGAAAGAGAAAACCTCCGTCCAGGCCGGCGAGATCATCGATTGCTCCGTCATGAGCAAAAAGGCATTGCGCGAGTTCATCGCGGCCGAAATCGAAGACGCCAAGAAAAAGGGCGTACTGTTCTCGGTTCACTTGAAAGCCACCATGATGAAGGTTTCCGACCCGATCATGTTCGGTCAGATCGTGGCTGAGTTCTATAAGGATGCGCTGGAAAAACACGCAGACATCCTGAAAGAAATCGGTTTCAACCTGAACAACGGTATCGGCGACCTGTACACCCGCATCAAGGCCCTGCCGGCCGAGAAGCAAGCTGAAATCGAAGCCGACATCGAAGCTGTCTACGCCAACCGCCCTGCGCTGGCGATGGTCAACTCCGACAAAGGCATCACCAACCTGCACGTACCGAGTGACGTTATCGTCGACGCCTCGATGCCGGCCATGATTCGTGATTCCGGCAAAATGTGGAACACGCAAGGTCAGTTGCAAGACACCAAAGCCGTGATCCCTGATCGCTGCTACGCCACTATCTACCAGGCGACCATCGAAGACTGCCAGAAGCACGGCGCCTTCGATCCGACCACCATGGGCAGCGTTCCGAACGTTGGCCTGATGGCACAGAAAGCCGAAGAGTACGGTTCCCACGACAAAACCTTCCAGATCAAGGCCGATGGCATTGTTCGCGTAACCGACAGCAACGGCAACGTGCTGATGGAGCAGAAGGTTGAAGAAGGCGATATCTGGCGCATGTGCCAGGCCAAGGACGCGCCGATCCGCGACTGGGTCAAACTGGCCGTCAACCGTGCCCGTGCCAGCAACACACCTGCCGTGTTCTGGCTGGACCCTAAGCGTAGCCATGACGCCGAGATGATCAAAAAGGTAGAAACTTACCTGAAGGATCACGACACCAGCGGCCTGGACATTCGCATCATGGCGCCGGTCGATGCCATGAACTTCACCCTGGAACGCACCCGTGCGGGTCTGGACACCATCTCGGTGACCGGCAACGTACTGCGCGACTACCTGACTGACCTGTTCCCGATCATGGAACTGGGCACCAGCGCCAAAATGCTTTCGATCGTTCCGTTGATGAATGGCGGCGGTCTGTTTGAAACCGGCGCAGGCGGTTCGGCACCCAAGCACGTGCAACAACTGCTGGAAGAAAACTTCCTGCGCTGGGACTCGCTGGGTGAGTTCCTGGCTCTGGCAGCCTCCCTCGAACACCTGGGCACGACCTACAACAACCCGAAAGCGTTGGTGCTGGCCAAGACCCTGGACCAGGCCACCGGCCAGTTCCTCGACAACAACAAATCGCCATCGCGCAAAGTCGGCAACATCGACAACCGCGGCAGCCACTTCTACCTGGCGCTGTACTGGGCTCAAGCCCTGGCCGCCCAGACTGAAGACAAAGAACTGCAAGCGCAGTTTGCCCCTGTGGCAAAAGCCCTGGCCGAGAACGAGGCAAAAATTGTTGCCGAACTCAACGCCGTACAGGGCAAGCCGGTCGACATCGGTGGTTACTACCACGCCGACGCCGACAAGGTGAGCAAAGTAATGCGCCCTAGCCCAACACTGAATGCGATCATCGCCTCAGCGTAAGAGCAACAGGCAACAACACAAACCCCGGCCCACGACGCCGGGGTTTGTGTTTTTGGGCCTGACTGTCTCGTAGCAGCTGCCGAAGGCTGCGTCCGGCGGCGCAGTCGGCGTAGAATCGATGCCCGCAATTTGTCAGTTACACCGCACACTCAGGTTTGACGATTGCTCTGCAAACGGACGCAGCCTTCGGCAGCTGCTACGAAAATCAGCCACGCCTTACTAGCGAGATACCTCATGGAATGGAAACCCCACATCACCGTCGCCACTGTCGTTGAGGACAATGGCCGCTTTCTTATGGTTGAAGAGCTCAAAGGCGAGCGCGCCGTGCTCAATCAACCGGCCGGCCATCTCGACCCGGACGAAAGCCTGATCGACGCCGCGATCCGCGAAACCCTCGAAGAAACCGGCTACGACGTCGAACTTACCGGCGTGATCGGCATTTATCTGTACACCGCCCCCAGCAACGGCGTGACCTACCAGCGCGTGTGCTTTGCCGGCAAAGCCATTAAACACCACCCCGACTACCAGTTGGACACCGGCATCATCGGCCCGCTCTGGATGACCCGTGACGAGCTCATCGAGCAACGTCATCGCTGGCGCAGCGAGCTGAGCCTGCAGTGCATCGACGATTATCTGAGCGGTAAACTGTTCGACCTGACGTTAATCCGCCCTTCGGTTTAGCCTTGAGCGCTCGGGCCTGCTAGAATCGCGTCCTTTTTCAAGACACTCATTGAAACCTTATGCGTGATCCAGCCTTAGTCGCCCCCGAAAAGCAGCGCGTCATTGTCGGCATGTCCGGCGGTGTCGATTCTTCCGTTTCCGCCGTTCTGCTCATCGAGCAGGGCTACCAGGTGGAAGGCCTGTTCATGAAGAACTGGGAGGAAGACGACGGAACGGATTATTGCACCGCCATGGATGACCTGGCAGACGCCCAGGCCGTGTGCGACAAAATCGGCATCAAGCTGCACACCGCCAACTTTGCCGCCGAGTACTGGGACAACGTGTTCGAACATTTTCTGGCCGAATACAAGGCCGGACGCACGCCGAACCCCGACATCCTGTGCAACCGTGAAATCAAGTTCAAGGCGTTCCTCGACTACGCCCTGATGCTGGGTGCCGATCTGATCGCCACCGGCCACTATGTGCGCCGCCGCGATATTGACGGCCGCACCGAGCTGCTCAAGGGCCTGGACACGAACAAGGACCAAAGCTATTTCCTGCACGCCGTCGGCGGTGAGCAAATCGCCAAGACCCTGTTCCCGGTCGGCGAACTGGAAAAACCGGAAGTGCGCAAAATTGCTGAAAAGCACGACCTGGCCACCGCTAAGAAAAAAGACTCCACCGGGATCTGCTTCATCGGCGAGCGCCGCTTCAGCGATTTCCTCAAGCAGTACCTGCCAGCCCAACCGGGCGAGATCAAAAACACCGAAGGTGAAGTCATAGGCCGTCACCACGGCCTGATGTACCACACCATCGGCCAGCGTCAGGGCCTGGGCATCGGCGGCCTCAAAGACGCCAGCGACGAGCCGTGGTACGTGCTGATCAAAGACCTCGAGCACAACGAACTGATCGTCGGCCAGGGCAACGATCACCCATGGCTGTTTTCCCGCGCCCTGCTTGCATCGGAAATCTACTGGGTCAATCCGATCGACCTGAGCACCCCGCTGCGCCTGACGGCCAAGGTCCGCTATCGCCAGAGCGACCAGCCTTGCACGCTGGAAAAGACTGCCAACGGCTACCGCGCCACGTTCGATGATCCGCAACGCGCCGTCACCCCTGGCCAGTCCGTGGTGTTTTACGATGGCGAAGTCTGTCTGGGCGGCGGCGTTATTGAAGTCGCTGAGCCCTGGACCAGCAAGGACAGCCGCGCATGAACCCCACTCAGGAGCAACTGATAGCCCTGGGCGGTGTATTCCTCGCTGCTGTACTGGTAGACAAGATCGCCAAGACCGGCCAGGTCAGCGAAGCCGACTTGAGCTGCATGCTTGGCAGCCTGCTGATTCGCGACCCCAAAGACACGCTCGAAGTCTATGGCGGTGACGACATCAACCTGCGCGAAGGCTACCGGGCCCTGATCGGCGCTCTTGAGCGCGACCCCAATACTCTACAGCGCGAGCCCTTGCGCTACGCCCTGTCGATGCTCGGCCTTGAGCGCCAGCTGGCCAAGCGCGAAGACATGCTGGAACTGATCGGCAAGCGTTTGCCGCAGATCCATTCACAGGTCGAGCACTTCGGTCCGGCCCATGAAAACGTGGTAGCCGCCTGTGGCGCGCTGTACCAGGACACCTTGAGCACTCTTCGGCAGCGCATCCAGGTCCACGGTGACATGCGCAACCTGCAACAACCGAGCAACGCCTCAAAAATTCGCGCCCTGCTGCTGGCCGGTATCCGCTCAGCACGACTTTGGCGTCAATTGGGTGGCCATCGCTGGCAGCTGGTAATCAGCCGCCGCAAGCTGCTCAAAGAGCTTTACCCGATGCTGCGCGGAAACTGATACACGCCAGCAGGCACACTTTGTAACGTCGATATGCGTATGACGCCGGTCAGTTGGCAACGGACCGGCCGTTTTTTTCATGTATGATACGCGCCCCATTTCGTTGCCCGACTGTCCGAGAACACCCCATGCAGCTTTCTTCGCTCACTGCGGTTTCCCCTGTTGACGGCCGCTACGCCGGCAAAACCCAGGCCCTGCGCCCGATTTTCAGCGAATACGGCTTGATCCGTGCCCGCGTTCTGGTTGAAGTCCGCTGGCTCCAGCGCCTGGCTGCTCACGCCGCCATTCCTGAAGTCCCGGCTTTCTCCGCCGAAGCCAACGCCGTTCTGAATGAACTGGCCGAAAACTTCTCTCTGGAACACGCCGAGCGCGTCAAAGAGATCGAGCGCACCACCAACCACGACGTCAAAGCCATTGAGTACCTGCTCAAGGAACAGGCCGCCAAACTGCCTGAACTGGCCAACGTCAGTGAGTTCATCCACTTTGCCTGCACCAGCGAGGACATCAACAACCTGTCCCACGCACTGATGCTGCGCGAAGGCCGTGATGACGTGATGCTGCCGCTGATGCGCCAGACCGCAGAAGCCATCCGCGAACTGGCAATCAAGTTCGCTGACGTGCCGATGCTGTCGCGCACCCACGGCCAACCGGCTTCGCCGACCACCCTGGGCAAAGAGCTGGCCAACGTGGTTTACCGCCTGGAGCGTCAAATCGCTCAGGTTGCTGCAGTCCCGCTGCTGGGCAAAATCAACGGCGCCGTGGGCAACTACAACGCCCACCTGTCGGCCTACCCGCAGATCGACTGGGAAGCCAATGCCCGCGCCTTCATCGAAGACGAGCTGGGCCTGGGGTTCAACCCGTACACCACACAGATCGAGCCGCACGACTATATCGCCGAGCTGTTCGACGCCATCGCGCGCTTCAACACCATCCTGATCGACTTCGATCGCGATATCTGGGGCTACATCTCCCTGGGCTACTTCAAGCAGCGCACCATCGCCGGCGAAATCGGCTCCTCGACGATGCCGCACAAGGTCAACCCGATCGACTTCGAAAACTCCGAAGGCAACCTGGGTATCGCCAACGCCCTGTTCCAGCACCTGGCCAGCAAATTGCCAATTTCCCGCTGGCAGCGCGACCTGACTGACTCCACCGTACTGCGCAACCTCGGCGTAGGCTTTGCGCACAGCGTTATCGCGTACGAAGCCAGCCTCAAAGGCATCAGCAAGCTTGAGCTTAACGCTCAGAAGATCGCTGCCGACCTGGACGCCTGCTGGGAAGTCCTGGCCGAACCGATCCAGACCGTAATGCGTCGCTACAACATTGAAAACCCGTACGAGAAGCTCAAAGAGCTGACCCGCGGCAAGGGCATCAGCCCGCAAGCACTGCAAACTTTCATCGACGGCCTTGAAATGCCGCAAGCGGCTAAAGCCGAGCTGAAATTGCTGACGCCAGCCAATTACATTGGTAACGCCATCGAGCAGGCCAAGCGCATCTGACCGCTGCAACGACCTACTAACGCCCGGCCGTGCCGGGCGTTTTTATTCCCGATTACAAAGCGCAATTTTTCAATAGGTTACACATGAATCCTGATATTCCTCTTCAACTTCTGGGCGGCATCACTGCACGCGAATTCCTGCGCGACTACTGGCAGAAGAAACCGTTGCTGATCCGTCAGGCCATTCCTGACTTCGAAAGCCCGATCGACGCCGACGAACTGGCCGGTCTGGCACTTGAAGAAGAAGTCGAATCACGCCTGGTCATCGAACACGGCGAGCGCCCGTGGGAATTGCGCCGCGGCCCGTTCGCCGAAGACGAGTTCGGCAAACTGCCGGAGCGTGAGTGGACCTTGCTGGTACAAGCGGTCGATCAGTTCGTGCCTGAAGTCGGCGAGCTGCTGGAAAACTTCCGCTTCCTGCCAAGCTGGCGTATCGACGACGTGATGATCAGTTATGCCGCCCCGGGTGGCAGCGTTGGTCCGCATTTCGATAACTACGACGTGTTTTTGCTGCAAGGCCACGGCAAGCGCCACTGGCAGATCGGCCAGATGTGCGATTCCGACAGCAAGCTGCTGGAACACGCCGACCTGCGCATCCTGGCCGACTTCCAGGCCACCGACGAGTGGACCCTGGAGCCGGGCGACATGCTGTACCTGCCACCGCGCCTGGCGCACTGCGGCGTGGCCGTAGATGACTGCCTGACCTACTCGGTAGGTTTCCGCGCCCCAAGCGCAGCTGAAGTGCTGACCCATTTCACCGACTTCCTCAGCCAGTACCTGCCGGACGAAGAGCGCTACACCGACGCCGACGCGCAACCGGTCAGCGACCCGCACCAGATCCAGCACGATGCACTGGACCGCCTCAAAGGCTTGCTGACCGAGCACATGAGCGATGAGCGCATGCTGCTGACCTGGTTCGGCCAATTCATGACCGAGCCGCGCTACCCGGAACTCGTGACCGGGCCAGAGCTCGAAGAAGAAGACCTGCTGGGCAGCCTGGAACAGGGCGCTGTCCTGATCCGCAACCCGAGCGCCCGCCTGGCCTGGTCCGAAGTCGATGAAGACCTGCTGCTGTTCGCCAGCGGCCAAAGCCGCCTGCTGCCGGGCAAGCTGCGTGAACTGCTGAAAATGATCTGTGCCGCCGATGCACTGCACAGTGACAACCTCGGCCCATGGCTGGCCGATGAAGACGGACGCAACCTGCTCTGCGAGCTGGTTAAACAAGGAAGCCTGGGGTTCGCCGATGAATAGGATTCACGTACGTGTCGCCAGCTGGCAAAAGGACAACGCCGAACTTCGACGCATTCGTGAAGCGGTGTTTATTGCCGAGCAACATGTCCCGCCCGAACTGGAGTGGGACGCAGACGATGCCGACGCAGTGCATTTTCTGGCCTATGAGGGCGACTTTCCGATTGGTACCGCCAGGCTCTTGCCAGACGGCCATATCGGCCGGGTTTCGGTGCTTAAGGACTGGCGCGGCCTGAAAGTCGGCGATGCGCTGATGCAGGCGACCATCAACGAAGCTGAAAAGCGCGGACTGAAGCAACAAATGCTCAGTGCACAGGTACACGCCACGCCATTCTACGAGCGGCTGGGCTTCAAGATCGTCAGCGAGGAGTTCCTGGAAGCAGGTATTCCACATGTTGATATGGTGCGTGCGAGCTGACTGTCACGGCTGGCACATACCCTGTGGGAGCGGGCGAGTCCGCTTCCACAAAAGATCCCGCGTAACGCCCCGCCATCTTCGGATCGCAGGGCGTTTTGCTATCTGGCACACTCCCCACATGCCTTTTCAGCATTGCGGAGATAACGGATATGTCCCTACGCGCCATCATCACCAGCCTGATATTGCTCTCCAGCATCAGCGCTCAGGCCGATACCCAGGTCATTACTCTGCAGAACCGCACCAGCGCCGACCTGCTACCCATTGCACAAAACTTTATCGGTAAAAACGGCAAGGTCAGCGCTTACGGCAATCAATTGATCGTCGAAGCACCGGCACAAAAAATTCAAAACCTCGAAAATCTGCTATCGCAACTCGACAAACCGGCCAGGCGCTTACTGATCACCGTCGATACCAGCGACACCAACCTCCCGGCTCCCGACGCCAATACCCGCGTGATCAGTACCGCCAGCCGCGACGGCGGAATTCAGCAAATCCAGGCCACCGAAGGCGTGCCCGCGCTGATTCAGACCGGACAGAGCGTGCCCCTCACCAGCCTGCGGACAGACGCCTATGGCCGGGTCCTCACACAAACGGATTACCGGGACGTGACCCGCGGGATGTACGTAACGGCGAACGTAACAGGTGAAACGGTACACCTGGCCATCAGCAGTCATCGCGACCGCATGAGCCAGGAACAGCCGGATGTAGTGAACATTCAAAATACCGACACACAGGTCAGCGGCCCCTTGGGCCAGTGGATCACACTGGCCGGCATCAACGGCCAGAGCCAGGCCGGACAGCAAGCCGGAACCCGCAACTACTCTACTCAAAACCGGGATGACATGACCTTGCGGGTCAAAGTAGATGCTCTCGACTAAAAGGCCCAAAACTGACCGGCAAGTCGTTTTTCAGTAAATATGTAGTGTCTTTAAAAAAGCACTACAAAACATTTGACGACGTAAAAATGCAGAGGCATGATGGCCCCGCTCCCGCTACTCAGAGGCCCCCAAATGGCTCTGGGCCTGCACGGCCGATAGCGAGTAGCCATTCACGCTTAACAACATTGTTGTGTGCCTGGTGGAGCAATTACTTTTCAACCCAGACCTATGCGACGAGGTTTATCTCCATGGCACTGACACGCGAACAGCAAATTGCAGCCCTTGAAAAAGACTGGGCCGAAAACCCACGCTGGAAAGGCGTGACTCGCGATTACTCCGCTGCTGACGTGGTCCGCCTGCGCGGCTCGGTTCAACCCGAGCACACCTTTGCAAAACTGGGCGCTGACAAGCTGTGGAAACTGGTGACACAGGGCGCACACCCGTCCTTCCGTCCCGAGAAAGATTTCGTCAACTGCATGGGCGCCCTGACCGGGGGCCAAGCAGTACAACAGGTTAAAGCCGGCATCCAGGCTATTTACCTGTCGGGCTGGCAAGTGGCAGCAGACAACAACTCTGCTGAATCCATGTACCCCGATCAGTCTCTGTACCCGGTGGACTCAGTACCCACCGTGGTCAAGCGCATCAACAACTCGTTCCGCCGCGCCGACCAGATCCAGTGGAAAGCTGGCAAGAACCCGGGCGACCAGGGTTACATCGACTACTTCGCACCGATCGTTGCCGACGCTGAAGCCGGTTTCGGCGGCGTTCTGAACGCCTACGAACTGATGAAGAGCATGATCGAAGCAGGCGCCGCCGGCGTTCACTTCGAAGATCAGCTGGCCTCGGTTAAAAAATGCGGTCACATGGGTGGCAAGGTACTGGTGCCCACCCAGGAAGCCGTACAAAAGCTGACCGCTGCTCGTCTGGCTGCAGACGTCGCGGGCACCCCGACCATCATTCTGGCCCGCACCGACGCCAATGCGGCTGATCTGCTGACCTCTGATTGCGACCCGTACGACCAGCCATTCGTGACCGGCGAGCGGACCAAGGAAGGCTTCTACAAAGTACGTGCAGGCCTGGACCAGGCTATTGCTCGCGGCCTGGCCTATGCTCCATATGCCGACCTGATCTGGTGCGAAACCGCCAAACCGGACCTGGACGAAGCGCGCCGCTTTGCTGAAGCGATCAAAAAGGAATACCCGGACCAACTGCTGTCGTACAACTGCTCACCTTCCTTCAACTGGAAGAAAAACCTGGACGACGCGACCATCGCCAAGTTCCAGCGTGAATTGTCGGCAATGGGCTACAAGCACCAGTTCATTACCCTGGCCGGCATCCACAACATGTGGCACAGCATGTTCAACCTGGCGCACGACTACGCCCGCAACGACATGACCGCCTACGTGAAACTGCAGGAACAGGAGTTCGCAGACGCCGCAAAAGGCTACACCTTTGTGGCGCATCAGCAGGAAGTGGGCACCGGCTACTTCGATGATATGACCACCGTGATTCAAGGCGGCTCTTCTTCCGTAACCGCCCTGACCGGCTCGACTGAAGAAGAACAGTTCCACTGATTGAGCACCACACACAGAAACAGAGACATTGCCTGACCTGCAGAGAAAAATACGCGATGCCTTGAACATGACGCCCCGACCGGTTCGGGGCGTTTTTTTTTGCGACCCCTTTTTAGGCAGGAGCTGGCTGCCAGCGATAGCCTCAATTGTTCCGTCCAGCACGACAGGATCGCTGACAAGCCAGCTCCCTCAACCAGCCCACGTACCGTCTTCTTTTGAATCGACAAAAAACTGATCCAGGTCCATACCCGAAAACAAGAATCAGGTAAAAAGCCAAGTCCAAAACTTGCATCCCATACATATATAAGCCAACTTCCACACACCCCTGCAGCGGAGGCCCGACAGATACGCACTCAAACGATATCAATTATCATTTAGAGTGGATTTTATTGATTACTTTGCCGACAAAACATATTCGACAAAACACGCTGTAATGCCCGTGCTACGTGGGCTGGACAGGCTTCGTGACTGTCTCTACCACTAAAGGATTGAATTAATTCATCTTAGAAAATTTACTTGCCGGGTGTTTAGCCATAAAATCCCGGCCATCAATAGCGCTGCGACATATCGTCACTGCTTTATTTCTTTTTTAAGCTCAGAGACCCTTGCTCTCTGTTAAGGATTACCAGCATGCCCGAAGCGACAGGACTCATAGCCCACAACTGGGGCTTTGCCATTTTCCTTCTCGGTGTTGTCGGCCTTTGTGCCTTCATGCTCGGCGTCTCCAGCCTCCTCGGGTCAAAAGCCTGGGGTCGCAGCAAAAACGAACCGTTCGAGTCGGGCATGCTACCTACCGGTGGCGCCCGCTTGCGGCTCTCAGCCAAATTCTATCTGGTCGCGATGCTGTTCGTGATCTTCGATATCGAAGCCCTCTTTCTCTTTGCCTGGTCTGTGTCTGTTCGCGAAAGCGGCTGGACCGGATTCGTCGAAGCTCTCGTTTTCATAGCAATTCTGTTGGCAGGCCTTGTCTACCTATTTCGGGTGGGTGCTCTTGATTGGGCACCGGAAGCTCGTCGTAAGCGGCAGGCCAAGCTGAAACAATGAGGCTTTGGCGATGCAATACGAACTCACCAGGATCGACCCGGATGCTCCTAACGAGCAGTACCCGATCGGCGAACGGGAAACCGTTTCCGATCCGTTAGAAGATCAAGTCCACAAAAACATCTTCATGGGCAAGCTTGAGGACGTACTGAACAATACGGTCAATTGGGGACGTAAGAACTCCCTGTGGCCGTACAACTTCGGTCTGTCCTGCTGCTACGTGGAGATGACCACCGCCTTCACGGCGCCCCACGACATCGCGCGCTTTGGCGCCGAAGTTATCCGGGCATCGCCGCGTCAGGCGGATTTCATGGTTATTGCCGGTACCTGCTTCATCAAGATGGCGCCGATCATCCAGCGTCTCTATGAGCAAATGCTTGAGCCTAAATGGGTTATTTCCATGGGTTCTTGCGCCAACTCCGGCGGCATGTACGACATCTACTCCGTGGTTCAAGGGGTCGACAAGTTCCTGCCCGTGGACGTTTACGTGCCTGGCTGCCCACCCCGCCCAGAGGCTTTTCTGCAGGGCTTGATGCTCTTGCAAGAGTCGATTGGCCAGGAGCGTCGCCCACTTTCCTGGGTTGTCGGCGAACAAGGCGTTTATCGCGCCGAGATGCCGTCACAAAAGGAACAGCGCCGCGAACAGCGTATTCAGGTCACCAACCTGCGCAGCCCCGACGAAGTCTGATCCAGCTCTGCTTCTTTAATAGAACGAGACACTGGCTTCATTCTTTACGTTGACCGAAAGCGATAAAAAACCATGACTACAGGCTCCGCTCTGTACATCCCGCCTTATAAGGCTGACGACCAAGATGTGGTTGTCGAACTGAACACCCGTTTTGGCCCTGAGGCGTTCACTGCCCAGGCCACGCGCACCGGCATGCCGGTGCTTTGGGTTACCCGCGCGAAACTGGTTGAAGTACTGACCTTCCTGCGCAACCTGCCAAAACCCTACGTCATGCTCTACGACTTGCACGGTGTGGACGAACGTCTGCGCACCAAGCGCCAGGGCCTGCCATCGGGCGCAGACTTCACCGTCTTCTATCACCTGATGTCGCTTGAACGTAACAGCGACGTCATGATCAAGGTGGCGCTGTCCGAAAGTGACCTGAGCGTGCCGACCATCACCGGTATCTGGCCGAACGCCAACTGGTACGAGCGTGAAGTCTGGGACATGTTCGGTATCGACTTCAAAGGTCACCCGCACCTGTCGCGCATCATGATGCCGCCGACCTGGGAAGGTCACCCGCTGCGCAAGGACTTCCCGGCCCGTGCCACTGAGTTCGATCCGTACAGCCTGACGCTGGCCAAGGTTCAGCTGGAAGAAGAAGCCGCCCGTTTCAAACCCGAAGACTGGGGCATGAAGCGTTCCGGGGAAAACGAGGACTACATGTTCCTCAACCTCGGTCCCAACCACCCTTCTGCTCACGGTGCCTTCCGCATCATTCTGCAGCTGGACGGTGAAGAGATTGTCGACTGCGTGCCGGACGTCGGCTACCACCACCGTGGTGCCGAGAAAATGGCCGAGCGTCAGTCCTGGCACAGCTTCATCCCGTACACCGACCGTATCGACTACCTCGGCGGCGTGATGAACAACCTGCCGTACGTACTCTCGGTCGAGAAACTGGCGGGTATCAAGGTTCCGGACCGGGTAGACACCATCCGCATCATGATGGCCGAGTTCTTCCGGATCACCAGCCACCTGCTGTTCCTGGGGACTTACATCCAGGACGTGGGCGCAATGACCCCGGTGTTCTTCACGTTCACCGACCGTCAGCGCGCTTACAAGGTGATCGAAGCCATCACCGGCTTCCGTTTGCACCCGGCCTGGTACCGCATCGGCGGCGTTGCCCACGACCTGCCGAACGGCTGGGAACGCCTGGTCAAGGAATTCATCGACTGGATGCCCAAGCGTCTGGACGAGTACCAGAAAGCCGCTCTGGACAACAGCATCCTGCGTGGCCGTACCATCGGCGTTGCCGCCTACAACACCAAAGAAGCCCTGGAATGGGGCGTCACCGGTGCCGGCCTGCGTTCCACCGGCTGCGATTTCGACCTGCGTAAAGCGCGTCCGTACTCCGGCTACGAGAACTTCGAGTTTGAAGTACCGCTGGCGGCCAATGGCGATGCCTACGACCGCTGCATCGTGCGTGTCGAAGAGATGCGCCAGAGCCTGAAAATCATCGAGCAGTGCATGCGCAACATGCCGGCCGGCCCGTACAAGGCGGATCACCCGCTGACCACGCCGCCGCCTAAAGAGCGCACGTTGCAACACATCGAGACCTTGATTACGCACTTCCTGCAAGTTTCGTGGGGCCCGGTAATGCCGGCCAACGAATCCTTCCAGATGATCGAAGCGACCAAGGGCATCAACAGTTATTACCTGACGAGCGACGGCGGCACCATGAGCTACCGCACCCGGATTCGCACCCCAAGCTTCCCGCACCTGCAGCAGATCCCTTCGGTGATCAAAGGCGAAATGGTCGCGGACTTGATTGCGTACCTGGGTAGTATCGATTTCGTTATGGCCGACGTGGACCGCTAAGCATGAACAGCACGCTTATCCAGACAGACCGTTTCGCCCTGAGCGAAACCGAGCGCTCGGCCATCGAGCACGAGTTGCATCACTACGAAGACCCGCGCGCGGCGTCGATCGAAGCCCTGAAGATCGTTCAGAAGGAACGTGGCTGGGTGCCTGATGGCGCGCTTTACGCCATCGGTGAAATGCTAGGCATACCTGCCAGCGACGTTGAAGGCGTGGCCACGTTCTACAGCCAGATCTTCCGTCAGCCAGTGGGCCGTCACATCATTCGCGTATGCGACAGCATGGTCTGCTACATCGGTGGCCACGAGTCCGTGGTCAGCGAAATCCAGAGCAAGCTGGGCATCGGCCTGGGCCAGACCACTGCAGACGGCCGTTTCACGCTGCTGCCGGTGTGCTGCCTGGGCAACTGCGACAAGGCGCCGGCGTTGATGATCGACGACGACACATTCGGTGACGTACAGCCTGCTGGCGTCGCCACGTTGTTGGAGGGCTACCCATGACCCTGACTTCTTTCGGACCTGCCAACCGCATCGCGCGGTCGCCGGAAACCCACCCTCTGACCTGGCGTCTGCGTGACGACGGCGAGCCGGTATGGCTTGACGAGTACCAGGCCAAGGACGGTTACGCGGCAGCCCGCAAGGCATTCGCCGACATGGCCACGGACGACATCGTCCAGACCGTGAAAGACGCCGGCCTCAAGGGCCGCGGCGGCGCCGGTTTCCCCACGGGCGTGAAGTGGGGGCTGATGCCCAAAGACGAATCCATGAACATCCGTTACCTGCTGTGTAACGCCGATGAAATGGAACCCAACACCTGGAAAGACCGCATGCTGATGGAGCAACTGCCCCATCTGCTGATCGAAGGCATGCTAATCAGTGCCCGCGCACTGAAAACCTACCGTGGCTATATCTTCCTGCGTGGCGAATATACCACCGCCGCCAAGCACCTTAACCGTGCCGTCGAAGAAGCCAAGGCAGCGGGCCTGCTGGGCAAGAACATCCTGGGCTCGGGGTTTGACTTCGAACTGTTCGTTCACACCGGCGCCGGGCGTTACATCTGCGGTGAAGAAACCGCACTGATCAACTCCCTCGAAGGCCGTCGCGCCAACCCGCGCTCCAAGCCGCCGTTCCCGGCAGCCGTGGGCGTATGGGGCAAGCCGACCTGCGTGAACAACGTTGAAACCCTGTGCAACGTCCCGGCCATCATTGGCAACGGTGTTGACTGGTACAAAGCCATTGCCCGCGAAGGCAGCGAAGACATGGGCACCAAGCTCATGGGCTTCTCAGGCAAGGTCAAGAACCCCGGCCTGTGGGAGCTGCCGTTTGGCGTGACCGCACGCGAGCTGTTCGAAGACTACGCCGGCGGCATGCGCGATGGCTTCAAGCTCAAGTGCTGGCAGCCAGGCGGCGCCGGTACGGGCTTCCTGCTGCCGGAGCACCTGGACGCACAAATGTACGCCGGTGGCATCGCCAAGGTCGGCACCCGTATGGGTACCGGTCTGGCCATGGCCGTCGACGACAGTGTCAACATGGTGTCCCTGCTGCGCAACATGGAACAGTTCTTCTCGCGCGAATCCTGCGGTTTCTGCACCCCTTGCCGTGATGGCCTGCCATGGAGCGTCAAGCTGCTGATGGCCATCGAAAACGGCGAAGGTCAGCCCGGCGATATCGAGACCTTGCTGGGTCTGGTCGGTTTCCTCGGCCCTGGCAAGACGTTCTGTGCACACGCACCGGGTGCCGTGGAGCCATTGGGCAGCGCGATCAAGTACTTCCGTCCAGAGTTCGAAGCCGGTATTGCGCAAGCAAAACCCGGGGTTCCACCTCTGGCACGCCCGATTGTAATCGGCGCGTAACGCTCTGAAGGAGAGCGGTCCGTGCCGCTCTCTGATCGTTCGATAACGCCGTAAGGCTGAGTTGCTTCGAACGCATAACAAGATTCCATTAGCCACGCCCGCTGACACCGGGCCAACGAAGACCTTTGAACCATGGCCACTATCCACGTAGACGGCAAAGATCTCGAAGTCGATGGGGCAGACAACCTGTTACAGGCGTGTCTGTCGCTAGGCCTCGATATCCCGTATTTCTGCTGGCACCCTGCCCTGGGCAGTGTTGGCGCTTGCCGCCAATGCGCCGTCAAGCAGTACACCGACGAGAACGACAAGCGTGGTCGTATCGTCATGTCATGCATGACCCCGGCCACCGACGGTAGCTGGATCTCCATCGACGACGAAGAGGCGAAAGTGTTTCGCGCCAGCGTTGTTGAATGGCTGATGACCAACCACCCGCACGACTGCCCTGTGTGCGAAGAAGGCGGCCACTGTCACCTGCAAGACATGACCGTGATGACCGGCCACAACGAGCGCCGCTATCGCTTCACCAAGCGGACTCACCAGAACCAGCAACTGGGCCCGTTCATTTCCCACGAAATGAACCGCTGCATCGCCTGCTATCGCTGCGTGCGCTTCTACAAAGACTACGCAGGCGGCACCGACCTCGGCGTATTTGGTGCCCACGACAACGTGTACTTCGGTCGCGTCGAAGACGGCGTGCTCGAAAGCGAGTTCTCGGGCAACCTCACCGAAGTCTGCCCGACCGGCGTGTTCACTGACAAAACCCACTCCGAGCGCTACAACCGCAAGTGGGACATGCAGTTTTCACCCAGCATCTGCCACGGTTGCTCCAGCGGCTGCAACATCAGCCCGGGCGAGCGTTATGGCGAGCTGCGCCGCATCGAAAACCGCTTCAACGGTTCGGTCAACCAGTACTTCCTGTGTGACCGTGGCCGTTTTGGCTATGGCTACGTCAACCGCACAGACCGCCCGCGTCAGCCATTGCTGGCCGACGGCAGCAAACTGAGCCTCGACGCTGCACTGGACAAGGCAGCCGACCTGCTGCGCGGTCGCAACATCGTCGGTATCGGTTCGCCACGTGCCAGTCTCGAAAGCAACTATGCGTTGCGCGAACTGGTCGGCGCCGAGCACTTCTACTCCGGCATCGAAGCCGGTGAGCTGGAGCGCATCCGTCTGGTGCTGCAAGTTCTGAAAGACAGCCCGTTGCCTGTGCCGAACATGCGTGAGATCGAAGATCACGACGCCATTTTCGTCCTCGGTGAAGACCTGACCCAGACCGCCGCCCGTATGGCGCTGTCGCTGCGTCAATCGGTCAAGGGCAAGGCCGAAGCAATGGCCGATGGCATGCGCGTACAGCCATGGCTCGATGCTGCAGTTAAAAACATTGGCCAACACGCCCTGTACCCGCTGTTCATCGCCAGCCTGGCTGAAACCAAGCTCGACGACGTGGCTGAAGAATGCGTACACGCAGCACCGGATGACCTGGCCCGTATCGGTTTCGCCGTGGCGCACGCCATCGACGCCAGCGCGCCAGCTGTTGCCGGCCTCGATGCAGAAGCCCTGGAACTGGCACACCGCATCGCCAGCGCCCTGCTTGCAGCCAAACGCCCACTGATCATTGCCGGTACTTCCCTGGGCTCCAAAGCCCTGATCGAAGCCGCGGGCAACATCGCCAAAGCCTTGCACCTGCGCGAAAAGGCCGGTTCCATCAGCCTGATCGTTCCGGAAGCCAACAGCCTTGGCCTGGCCATGCTCGGTGGCGAATCGGTAGACGCCGCACTGCAAACCGTGATCGACGGCAAAGCCGACGCCATCGTGGTGCTGGAAAACGACCTGTTTACCCGGGTTGATGCCGTCAAGGTCAACGCTGCGCTGGACGCCGCCAAAGTGGTGATCGTTGCCGATCATCAGAAGACAGCGACCACTGACCGTGCCGACCTGATTCTGCCAGCCGCCAGCTTTGCTGAGGGCGACGGTACGCTGGTCAGCCAGGAAGGCCGCGCCCAGCGCTTCTTCCAGGTGTTCGACCCGACTTACCTGGACGCCAGCATTCTGGTTCACGAAGGCTGGCGCTGGTTGCACGCCCTGCGCAGCACCCTGCTGAACAAGCCGGTTGACTGGACTCTGCTGGACCACGTGACGCAAGCCACTGCGGCCAGCACTCCAGCGTTGGCGCGTATCGTTGATGCCGCACCTTCTGCTGCGTTCCGTATCAAAGGTATGAAACTGGCCCGCGAACCGCTGCGTTACAGCGGCCGTACCGCCATGCGCGCCAACATCAGCGTGCATGAGCCTCGCACCCCGCAAGACCCGGACACCGCGTTCGCCTTCTCGATGGAAGGTTACTCGGGCTCCGTCGAGCCGCGCCAGCAGGTGCCGTTCGCCTGGTCGCCGGGCTGGAACTCGCCACAAGCATGGAACAAGTTCCAGGACGAAGTCGGCGGTCATATCCGTGCTGGCGACCCGGGCACCCGCCTGATCGAAAGCAACGGTGATTTGCTGAACTGGTTCGCCAGCATTCCGGGGGCTTTCAACCCGGCACGCGGCACCTGGCAAGTAGTGCCGTTCTACCACCTGCTGGGCAGCGAAGAGAACTCTTCCAAGGCCGCGCCGGTTCAAGAACGCATTCCGGCGGCTTACATCGCGCTGGCCAAGTCCGAAGCCGACCGTCTGGGTGTCAATGACGGCGCGCTGCTCAGTCTGAACGTTGCCGGTGTGACCCTGCGTCTGCCGCTGCGTATCAATGAAGAACTGGGTTCAGGTCTGGTGGCATTGCCTGCAGGGCTTGCCGGTATCCCGCCTGCGATCTTTGGTCTTACCGTTGACGGTTTGCAGGAGGCAGCCCAATGACCTGGTTTACGCCTGAAGTGATCGACGTGATTATCTCGGTACTCAAAGCAGTGGTCATCCTGCTTGCCGTGGTGGTCTGCGGCGCTCTGTTGAGCTGGGTCGAGCGTCGTTTGCTCGCCCTGTGGCAGGACCGCTACGGTCCGAACCGCGTTGGCCCGTTCGGCGCGTTTCAGATTGCTGCCGACATGATCAAGATGTTCTTCAAGGAAGACTGGACGCCGCCGTTTGCCGACAAGGTGATTTTCACCCTGGCACCGGTTGTGGCCATGAGCGCCTTGCTGATCGCCTTTGCGATCATCCCGATCACCCCGACCTGGGGCGTGGCGGACCTGAACATCGGCATCCTGTTCTTCTTCGCCATGGCCGGTCTGTCGGTGTACGCAGTGTTGTTCGCCGGCTGGTCCAGCAACAACAAGTTCGCCTTGCTGGGCGCCTTGCGTGCCTCGGCCCAGACCGTGTCCTACGAAGTGTTCATGGGCCTGGCGCTGATGGGCATCGTGGTGCAGGTTGGCTCGTTCAACATGCGCGACATCGTTGAATATCAAGCGCAGAACCTGTGGTTCATCATTCCGCAGATCTTCGGTTTCCTGACCTTCTTTATCGCTGGCGTCGCCGTGACTCACCGTCACCCCTTCGACCAGCCTGAAGCCGAGCAGGAGCTGGCCGATGGTTACCACATTGAATATGCCGGCATGAAATGGGGCATGTTCTTCGTCGGTGAATACATCGGGATCGTATTGATCTCGGCGTTGCTGGTGACTTTGTTCTTCGGTGGCTGGCACGGGCCTTTCGGCATCCTGCCGCAGATTCCGTTTATCTGGTTCGCCCTGAAGACCGCGTTTTTCATCATGATTTTCATCCTGCTGCGCGCTTCCATTCCGCGCCCGCGGTATGACCAGGTGATGGATTTCAGCTGGAAGTTCTGCCTGCCGCTGACCCTGATCAATTTGCTGGTGACCGCCGCAGTCGTGTTGTTGAACACGCCCGCCGGCGCGGTTCAGTGAGGATAGAGACCCATGTTCAAGTATCTGTTTGACATCGTGCATGGCACCTACACCCAGCTTCGCAGCCTGGTGATGGTGTTTGGCCATGCCTTCCGCAAGCGTGACACGCTGCAATACCCGGAAGAAGCGGTCTATCTGCCACCGCGCTATCGCGGGCGGATCGTCCTGACCCGCGACCCGGACGGCGAAGAGCGCTGTGTGGCCTGCAACCTGTGCGCCGTAGCGTGCCCGGTGGGCTGCATTTCGCTGCAAAAAGCCGAAACCGAAGATGGCCGTTGGTACCCGGAGTTTTTCCGCATCAACTTCTCACGCTGCATTTTTTGCGGCCTGTGTGAGGAAGCCTGCCCGACCACCGCGATCCAGCTGACTCCGGATTTCGAGATGGCCGAGTTCAAACGTCAGGATCTGGTGTACGAGAAAGAAGATCTGCTGATCTCCGGTCCCGGCAAGAACCCTGATTACAACTTCTATCGTGTTGCGGGTATGGCCGTTGAAGGCAAGCCGAAAGGCGCTGCCCAGAACGAAGCCGAGCCGATCAACGTGAAGAGCTTGCTGCCTTAAGGAAGAACGATGGAATTCGCTTTCTATTTCGCATCGGGTATCGCTGTAGTGTCCACGTTACGTGTGATCACCAACACCAACCCTGTGCACGCCCTGCTCTACCTGATTATTTCGCTGATTGCCGTGGCAATGACGTTCTTCAGCCTCGGCGCGCCGTTTGCCGGTGTGCTTGAAGTGATCGCCTACGCCGGTGCCATCATGGTGCTGTTCGTGTTTGTAGTGATGATGCTCAACCAGGGCCCGGCCTCGGTTCAGCAGGAACGCATCTGGCTCAAGCCCAATATATGGATCGGACCGACCATTTTGTCCGCCCTGCTGCTGGCCGAACTGCTTTACGTGCTGTTCGCCCATCAGAGCGGTGCTGCAATCGGTCAAACCACCATCGATGCAAAAGCCGTGGGCATCAGCCTGTTCGGTCCGTATCTGCTGGTAGTCGAACTCGCGTCGATGCTGTTGCTTGCAGCAGCGGTGACGGCGTTCCACTTGGGCCGCAACGAGGCGAAGGAGCAATAACATGCCAGGAATACCTCTCGAACATGGTCTGGCCGTTGCCGGTGTCCTGTTCTGCCTCGGTCTGGTTGGCCTGATGGTACGTCGTAACATTCTCTTCGTATTGATGAGTCTGGAAATCATGATGAACGCCGCTGCACTGGCGTTCATCGTGGCCGGTGCACGCTGGGCACAGCCGGATGGACAAGTGATGTTCATCCTGGTGATTACCCTGGCAGCCGCTGAGGCCAGTATTGGCCTGGCGATCCTGCTGCAGCTGTATCGCCGCTTTCACACGCTTGATATCGATGCTGCCAGTGAGATGCGCGGATGAACCTTCTCTTTCTGACTTTCGTATTCCCCCTGATCGGCTTTTTGCTGCTGTCGTTCTCCCGTGGACGCTTCAGCGAAAACCTCTCGGCCCTGATCGGCGTCGGCTCCATTGGCCTCTCGGCCATCGTGGCCGCCTATGTGATCTGGCAATTCAACGTTGCACCGCCTGAAGGCGGTCACTACACACAAGTGCTGTGGCAGTGGATGTCGGTGGAGGGCTTCAAGCCCAACTTCGCCCTCTATCTGGACGGCCTGTCGGTGACCATGCTCGGCGTGGTGGTCGGCGTAGGCTTCCTGATCCACCTGTTCGCCTCCTGGTACATGCGCGGTGAAGAGGGCTACTCGCGCTTCTTCGCGTACACCAACCTGTTTATCGCCAGCATGCTGTTCCTGATCCTGGGCGATAACCTGTTGTTCCTGTACTTCGGCTGGGAAGGTGTAGGCCTGTGTTCGTACCTGTTGATCGGTTTCTACTACAGCAACCGCAACAACGGTAACGCCGCACTCAAAGCCTTTATCGTGACCCGCATCGGCGACGTGTTCATGGCCATCGGCCTGTTCATCCTGTTCCAGCAACTGGGTACGCTGAACATTCAGGAACTGCTGGTTGCAGCCCCTCTGAAGTTCCAGGCCGGTGACTTCTGGATCGTATTGGCGACCTTGATGTTGCTGGGCGGCGCTGTCGGTAAATCGGCACAACTGCCACTGCAAACCTGGCTGGCGGATGCGATGGCCGGTCCTACACCGGTTTCGGCTCTGATCCACGCCGCCACCATGGTGACCGCAGGCGTTTATCTGATTGCCCGTACCCACGGTCTGTTCACCCTCGCTCCGGACATCCTGCACCTGGTCGGTATCGTCGGCGGCGTGACACTGGTACTGGCCGGTTTCGCAGCGCTGGTACAGACCGACATCAAACGAATCCTCGCCTACTCGACCATGAGCCAGATCGGCTACATGTTCCTGGCGCTGGGCGTTGGTGCATGGGACGGTGCGATCTTCCACCTGATGACCCACGCCTTCTTCAAGGCCCTGCTGTTCCTTGCTTCCGGTGCAGTCATCGTTGCCTGCCACCACGAGCAGAACATCTTCAAAATGGGCGGTCTGTGGAAAAAACTGCCACTGGCCTACGCCAGCTTCATCGTCGGCGGCGCGGCACTTTCTGCCTTGCCACTGCTGACGGCCGGCTTCTACTCCAAGGACGAAATTCTTTGGGAAGCCTTCGCCAGCGGTAACAACGAACTGCTGTATGCCGGCCTGGTCGGTGCTTTCATGACCTCGCTGTATACCTTCCGCCTGATCTTCATCACGTTCCACGGTGAAGCCAAGACTGAAGCCCACGCAGGGCACGGCGTTTCGTACTGGCTGCCTCTGGGCGTACTGATCGTGCTGTCGACCTTTATCGGCGCCATGATCACCCCGCCACTGGCAGGCGTTCTGCCACAAAGCGTCGGCCATGCCGGCGGCGAAGCCAAGCACAGCCTGGAAATCGCTTCGGGCGCCATCGCCCTGGCCGGTATCCTGCTGGCCGGCTTGCTGTACCTGGGCAAGCGCCGCTTCGTCACCTACGTTGCCAACAGCGCCATTGGCCGCTTCCTCACGGCCTGGTGGTTCGCCGCGTGGGGCTTCGACTGGCTGTACGACAAACTGTTCGTCAAACCTTACCTGTTGATCTGCCGCTTGCTGCGCAAAGATCCTCTGGACCAGACCATTGGTTTGATCCCGAAGATGGCCAAAGCCGGGCATAACGCCCTGAGCCGTAGCGAAACCGGACAACTGCGTTGGTACGCTGCTTCTATGGCCGCCGGTGCTGTACTGGTCATGGGCGCCATCGTTTTGGTAGCGGTCTGATATGAACCTTCGACATTGCGAAAGGAATTGAGCCCGTCATGATTCTGCCTTGGCTAATCCTGATCCCCTTTATCGGCGGCCTGCTGTGCTGGCTGGGCGAGCGCTTCGGCCCTACCCTGCCACGCTGGATTGCGTTGCTGACCATGTCCCTTGAGCTTGCACTCGGCCTTTGGCTGTGGTCCCAGGGTAACTATTCATTTGCACCGGCGCCCGGCGCCGATCCGACCTGGGCCCTGGAGTTCCAGCACATCTGGATCGCACGCTTCGGTATCAGCGTGCACCTGGCGCTGGACGGCCTGTCGCTGCTGATGATCCTGCTCACCGGCTTGCTCGGCGTGCTGTCCGTTCTGTGCTCCTGGAAAGAGATTCAGCGTCATGTGGGCTTCTTCCACCTGAACCTGATGTGGATCCTGGGCGGTGTGGTTGGCGTGTTCCTCGCCATCGACCTGTTCATGTTCTTCTTCTTCTGGGAAATGATGCTGGTGCCGATGTACTTCCTCATCGCGCTCTGGGGTCACAGCTCTTCAGACGGCAAGAAAACCCGTATCTACGCCGCCACCAAGTTCTTCATCTTCACTCAGGCTTCCGGCCTGATCATGCTGGTGGCGATCCTGGGTCTGGTGCTGGTCAACTTCAACAACACCGGCGTGATTACCTTCAGCTATGCCGAGTTGCTGAAAACCAAGATGTCGCTCACCACCGAGTACATCCTGATGCTCGGCTTCTTCATTGCCTTTGCCGTGAAGCTGCCGGTTGTACCGTTCCACTCCTGGTTGCCTGACGCTCACGCACAAGCGCCGACTGCCGGTTCTGTGGACCTGGCGGGCATCCTGCTCAAGACCGCTGCCTATGGTCTGCTGCGCTTCGCCCTGCCGCTGTTCCCGAATGCTTCGGCCGAGTTTGCGCCGATTGCCATGACCCTGGGTCTGATCGGGATTTTCTACGGCGCGTTCCTGGCCTTCGCACAGACCGACATCAAGCGTCTGATCGCGTTCTCCAGCGTTTCGCACATGGGCTTCGTACTGATCGGGATCTACTCCGGCAGCCAGCTGGCATTGCAAGGTGCAGTCATCCAGATGCTGGCCCACGGCGTTTCGGCAGCCGCGCTGTTTATTCTCAGCGGCCAGCTGTACGAGCGCCTGCACACTCGCGACATGCGTGAAATGGGTGGCTTGTGGTCCAAGATCGCGTACTTGCCGGCCATTAGCCTGTTCTTTGCAGCCGCTTCTCTGGGCTTGCCGGGCACCGGTAACTTCGTCGGTGAATTCCTGATCCTGATTGGCTCGTTTGCCAGCTTCCCATGGGTCACGGCCATTGCCACAACCGGTCTGGTGTTTGGTTCGGTCTACTCGCTGATCATGATTCACCGCGCCTATTTCGGCCCTTCCAAGTCGGACGCAGTACTGGCCGGCATGGATGCACGTGAACTGATCATGGTGCTCGGTCTGGCGGTATTGCTGGTGTTCATCGGCGTATACCCACAACCGTTCCTCGATACCTCGGCTGCGACCATGCATGGCGTGCAGCAGTGGATCGGCACCGCCTTCACTCAACTCGCTTCGGCCCGGTAAGAGCGCTATGGAATTCACGATCCAACACTTTATCGCGCTTGCGCCGCTGCTGATTACCAGTCTCACCGTTGTTGTGGTGATGCTGGCAATCGCATGGCGGCGCAACCATTCACAGACCTTCCTGCTTTCGGTGGCCGGTCTTAACCTGGCCTTGCTGTCGATCTTCCCTGCGTTGAAAGTGGCTCCGCTGGCTGTCACCCCGCTGTTGATGATGGACAACTTTGCCTATCTCTACATCGGGCTGATTCTGGCCGCCACCCTGGCTTGCGTCACCCTCGCCCATGCCTATCTGGGCGAAGGCGGCACTGGCTACCCGGGCAACCGCGAAGAGCTGTATCTGCTGATCCTGCTGGCAGCCACTGGCGGTATTGTTCTGGTCAGCGCGCAACACCTGGCTGGCTTGTTTATCGGCCTGGAGTTGCTCTCGGTACCGGTATACGGCCTGGTGGCATATGCCTTCTTCAACAAGCGCTCACTTGAAGCCGGCATCAAGTACATGGTGCTGTCGGCTGCCGGCTCTGCGTTCCTGTTGTTCGGTATGGCCTTGCTTTACGCCGAAGCCGGCAGCCTGAGCTTCAGCGGTATCGGTCACGCCCTGGCAGCCTCCGGCGTACCTGCGCCGCTGGCCCAGCTGGGTCTGGGCATGATGCTGGTCGGTCTGGCGTTCAAACTGTCGCTGGTACCGTTTCACCTCTGGACTCCAGACGTCTACGAAGGTGCTCCGGCTCCGGTCGCTGCCTTCCTGGCTACCGCCTCCAAAGTGGCCGTGTTTGCAGTGATGGTGCGTTTGTTCCAGATCACGCCTTCGGCCTCGACCGGCGTGATGAGCGACGTACTGAGCGTGATCGCGATTGCCTCGATCCTGTTCGGTAACCTGCTGGCCCTGACCCAGAACAACCTCAAGCGTCTGCTGGGTTACTCCTCCATCGCACACTTTGGTTATCTGCTGATCGCCCTGGTGGCGAGCAAAGGCATGGCCATGGAAGCCATCGGCGTGTACCTGATCACCTACGTGCTGACCAGCCTGGGTGCATTCGGTGTAATTACCCTGATGTCCTCGCCATACAAGGGCCGTGATGCGGACGCACTGTACGAGTACCGCGGCCTGTTCTGGCGCCGTCCGTACCTGACTGCGGTGATGACCGTGATGATGCTGTCGCTGGCGGGCATCCCGTTGACGGCCGGCTTTATCGGCAAGTTCTACATCGTTGCTACCGGCGTTGAAGCACACCAATGGTGGCTGGTCGGGTCCCTGGTTATGGGCAGTGCCATCGGCGTGTTCTACTACCTGCGCGTGATGGTGACCCTGTATCTGGTCGAGCCAAAACTGCATCGCCACGATGCTCCGCTGAACTGGGAGCAAAAGGCGGGTGGCGTCATGCTGCTGGCCATTTCGGCACTGGTCTTCTTCCTGGGTGTATACCCGCAGCCAATGCTCGAACTGGTACAACACGCAACGCTGGGCCTTATTGGCTAAGCCTTGAACCGTTGTACCCCATACCCCGTAAAAGCCCGGCTTTTACGGGGTATTTTTTTGCCCGGTCAATCACCCTCCCCTGTAGGAGCGAGCTTGCTCGCGAGCGCTTCAACACGCCACATGCAAGCAAGTGGCCGTAGATCCCCCTTGGCAGTTGCGAGGCATTCTCGGCTTGTATAGGCTGGCGCGCCGCCCGTCCATCGACCGAGATTCCTGTACATGCGATCCGCCCTTTGCTCATTACTGCCCCTGGCGCTCGTCTGCGCAGCACCCGCTTATGCCGAGTCACTGGAGTTGGGCGAGGTTCAGGTCCGCAGCGAGGAAAGCAGCGAGCTGGAAGCCGCCCAGGCCCGATTGCATGACGTGCCCGGCGCCAGCAATGTGGTCGACCTGACCCGCGTCGAGAATGGTCGCACCGCCAGCAACACCGATGTGCTGGCCTATCAACCCGGTGTCTACGCGCAATCATCGGGTAACGACGGGGCCAAGGTCTCAGTGCGCGGCTCCGGCATCAATCGCGCCCCCGGAGCCCACGGGTCGGGCCTATATGTGATGTTCGACGGTCTGCCTTTGACCGGCCCCGGCGGCACGCCTTACGAACTGTTCGAACCCTTGTGGCTGAGCCGGGCTGAAGTGTTGCGCGGAGCCAATGGCTTTGAGGCCGGCGCACTGGCCCTGGGTGGCTCGATCAATTACGTGACCCACACCGGCTATGACGCCGCCCCCCTGCAAGTGCGCTATGAGGCAGGCAGTTATGGTTATCAGAAACGTCAGATCAGTTCCGGGCAAGTGCTGGGGGACCTCGATTACTACGTGGCACTGACCGATTCCGACACCGATGGCTATCAGGATCACACCCGCGGCAGCAGTAAAGGTATCGCGGCCAACGTCGGTTATCGCTTCAGCCCGCAGCTCGACACCCGCTTTTACCTGCGCTATCGCGAGACTGATAACCAACTGGCCGGCCGCGTTACCAAAGACCAGATCAAGCATCATCCACGCTCGACCAATCCGGTATATGTAAACGGTGATTACACCCGCCCCCAACCCGGCAGCACCTGGCTGGGGAACAAAACCACGATGTACCTGGATGACGATTCCCAACTGGAGATCGGCCTGGTTTATCACGACTACCCAATGGACCTGCACGAAGGCCCGAACCGGCTGAAAGTCGCCTACACCGATGTCAGCGGCACCCTTAACTATAAGCGCCGCGACACCTTGTTCGGCCTCCAAAGCAACACCACCGTGGGCTTGCGCAACACCAAACACCTGCCCAACAGCGGCGCCTCGGAATACGTGCGCATCCCGATCGGCAATACTGCCGGTTATGCCCCGGGGACGAAAATTCGTGACTTCAGCTACCAGGGCTCTGACACGGTACTGCACGCCAGCAACGATCTGGAGCTGATTCCTGACCTGTGGCTGACCACCGGCATGGCACTGATTTACACCCGCCGCGAAAGTGACGTCAGTTACCCCGACAGCGGCGCCAAGGTCAGCCAGCACGACTGGGATTACGCGCCCCGGGTCGGCCTGCGCTATGAGTTCAATCCGAACCTGCAGGTCTACGGCAACCTCAGCCGTTCAGTGGAGCCGCCTCACCCCTGGTCGATGATCTGGGGTTCGCCTTATCGCTTCCCGGCCGGCAGCGGCCCGGCTACCGGTCAGCAAAGCACGCCGGTAGCGCTGAACAACCAGACGGCCACCACCCTTGAGCTGGGTACCCGGGGCGAGTCCTGTCTCGGGCAATGGGATTTGGCCTGGTACTACTCGGCAATCCGCCATGAACTGCTGAGTGTCGAGACCCGGGCAGCGACCGCAGGCCAAGTGGCCATTGTCGGCGAGGCCAACGCCAGCCCGACGGTGCACCAGGGCTTCGAGGCCGGGCTCAACAGCCTGCTGTGGGAACGCCAGGCGGTGGGCAAAGTCTCGCTGCGTCAGGCTTACACCTTCAGCGACTTCCACTTTCGCGATGACCGGCGTTTTGGTGACAACCGGCTACCGGGTATCCCGCAGCACTACTATCAGGCTGAAATACGCTACGACCACCCTCAGGGCTTCTATGCCGGGCTGAACACCCAGGTGGCCTCACGCATGGCGGTGGATTATGCCAACTCCTACTACGCATCCTCCTACATGCTCTGGGGTGCAACCCTGGGCTATGCCTCACCCAAGCAGGACTGGCAAACCTGGCTCGACCTGCGCAACTTGACCGGCGAGCGCTATGCCGCCACTGTAACTGCGGGCTATGACGACAAAGGGCTGGATGCAGCGCGCTCCACGCCCGGCGAAGGCATGGGCGCCTACGTCGGGGTTTCCTGGAATTTTCGTTAATCGTTGCGAGGGATATCGGCAGGCAGTCGCACTTTGCGGTGGGTGCCACTGAACAGGCCCCAGCTGGACAAGAACAGGGCGGCAATCAATGGCCCGATCACAAAGCCATTGAGGCCGAAGATCGCCATGCCGCCCAGGGTCGAAATCAAAATCAGGAAGTCCGGCATTTTGGTGTCCTTGCCGACCATGATCGGGCGCAGCACGTTGTCCACCATCCCGATCACGAACACCCCGTATAGCGCCAGCACCACCCCTTCCCAGATCATCCCCGTGACCAGGAAGTAGATCGCCACCGGTGCCCAGACAATGCCTGCGCCTACCGCCGGCAGCAGTGACAGGAACATCATCAGTACGGCCCAGAACAGCGAGCTGTGGATCCCGAGCAACCAGAAGATCAACCCGCCCAGGGCCCCCTGGGTCACGGCCACCGCCAGGTTGCCCTTGACCGAGGCCCTGACCACACGGCGTAACTTGATCTGCAACAAACGCTTGTGCTGCTCGGCCATCGGTACCGCATTGCGGATCATGCGCACCATTTGCTGACCGTCACGGATAAAGAAATACAACAGGTAGAGCATGATGAAAAAGCTCACCACCAGCTCAAAAGTGCTCTGGCCGAAACTGAACACCTGAGTGGCAAAAAACTGACTCCCTTCCAGGGCGCCTTTGGAGATTTTCTCGCTCAGGCCATCGATATTGCCAACCCCTAACCGGTCGAGCCAGTCCTGGACCGTTGGGGGCAGGATGTCCTTGAACTGCATGACGTACCTGGCGACATTGATTTTGCCGCTCTCGACATCCTTGTAGAGCATGGCCACTTCTTGCACCAGCAACACGGTAGTAATGATCACCGGCAAAATCGCGATAACCGTGCACACACCCAGTGTGGAAAACGTTGCGAGATTTCGGCGTCCACTCAACTTGAGCACGAACTTGCGCTGCAAGGGAGCAAACAGTATGCCCAAGGCCACAGCCCAGAAAATCGCCCCATAAAACGGCAGCAGAATCCAGATGAACGCGATGGTGACCAGGGCCAGCAGCAAGAGCAGGGTTTTACGTTGAAGACTGGTTTCGTTCATGTGCCATCCGTGTCAGTAAGGCGCGAGTGCAGTGGGTAGCCGCAGTTTAGACGGCAAATATACAGGCGCGGGCGCCCATTACGGGATAAAGACGGTATGTCGGTAAGAGCTTGCTCGCGAGCTGTGCGTGACGTCTTGAAAAAGCTCGCTCCTACAGAGTTTCAAGCGCCATGGCCAGCGAGCGGGTTATCGCGCCGCCCGCCGCGCAAGATACCGGGCGCATTTTTCTCAGATTCAAGGGAGTCAGATCTGTATCATGCGCCGTCGGATAATACGGTCTCCTGCCGAGCGTATTGCCCGCACGGCTCTAAACGCCTGCTTCTGTACTTTTAATTGTTTGGCTGGACCTGCATTGACAAATTTGCCACAAGCTGTAAATAATCAGATAGACGTTGTACGACAACAGATAACAAAAATAAGAATAATCAAGGAATCTTTCGTATGAGCACCCTCGTGTCAGCTCCCCGCTCTGCCGCGCCGTTAATTCGCGCCGGTCGCGTACTGGTTGTATTTCTTTCGCGGTCCTCCACGCAACGATCACCTACAGAATTTGCTGAAGGCTAGCGCGCAAGCAAATGACTCTTTCGCATCAGCGACTTGAGTCGCCGCCCTGACTTCAGGGCCCCCCGCATGTCCTTTGAATCACTGACTGCTCTTCTGACGGTCACCGGGATCTGCTATGTCTAAGAAAATGGGAGCGCAACAATAATGAAACATCAACACACCCGGTCACTGGTTTTGGTCGGACTTGGCAGCATGGGCCTGGCATTACCGCTGACAGGCATGGCCGAAGGCTTTGTCGATGACACCAAAGCCACCCTCACCCTGCGAAATGCCTACATCAACCGCAATTACACCAACCCTGACTACCCGCAAAGCAAGGCTGAAGAGTGGACGCAAAACTTCATCCTCGACGTCAAATCCGGGTTTACCCAGGGTACCGTCGGTTTTGGGGTTGATGTCCTGGGCCTGTACTCGCAGAAACTCGATGGCGGCAAAGGCACAGTGGGCACACAGTTGCTGCCTACCCATAGCGATGGCGAACCGGCCGACAACTTCGGCCGCCTGGGCGTTGCAGCCAAAGCCAGGATCTCCAACACCGAACTGAAAATCGGTGAGTGGATGCCGGTACTGCCTATTTTGCGCTCGGACGATGGACGCTCTCTGCCGCAAACCTTCCGTGGCGGCCAGATCACCTCCAAAGAGTTCACCGGCCTGAACCTGTATGGCGGCCAGTTCCGCGCCAACAGCCCGCGCAACGATGCGAGCATGGAAGAGATGTCGCTTAACGGAAAAGGCGCGTTCACCTCCGACCGCTTCAACTTTGCAGGCGGCGATTACAGCTTCAACGAAAAGCGCACCCAGGTCGGCCTGTGGTACGCGCAACTGGAAGACATTTACCAGCAGCAATTCCTTAACGTCCTGCACACCCAACCCATTGGTGAGGTGACCCTGGGCGCCAACCTCGGCTATTTCCGGGGCAAGGAAGACGGCAACAAGCTGGCCGGCAACCTGGACAACAAAACCGCTTACGCCCTGCTCTCGGCCAAATACAAAGGCAACACCTTGTATCTGGGCCTGCAGAAAGTCAGCGGTGATGACGGCTGGCTGCGTGTCAATGGCACCAGCGGCGGCACCCTGGCCAACGACAGTTACAACTCCAGCTACGACCTGGCCAAGGAGCGCTCCTGGCAGGTGCGTCACGACCTTGATTTCGCAGTGTTCGGCGTCCCCGGCCTGATGATGATGAACCGCTACCTGAGCGGCGATAACATCCACACCGGCACCATCACTGACGGCAAGGAATGGGGCCGCGAATCGGAACTGGCCTACACCGTTCAAAGCGGCACCTTCAAAGACCTCAACATGCGCTGGCGCAACTCGACCATGCGTCGCGACTACAGCAGTCACGAGTTCGATGAAAACCGTATCTTCATCAGCTACCCGTTGTCGCTGCTGTAACGCGCCATGCAAGCCCGCCCCCTGTGGGAGCGGGCTTGCCCGCGATGGGTCTGCGGGCCAGCACACACCATCAGCATTGCCTGAATCGCTGGCAGCCAGCTCCCCCAATTCCGCTGTCATGATGCCAAAGTGATAGCGCTCCATCATGTTTTGACACTCATTGGATTGACAACACCCTCAAGGGCTGCGAATAATCCGGACCATGTCATACGACAACAGATGACACCAATAATAAAAAAGGGTCTCTTGATGGCAACCTCGCACACTGTCCAAAATCCCTTCAATCGCCTTCTTCTTACCGGCGCGGCCGGCGGTCTGGGGAAGGTACTGCGTGAAAGCCTGAAGCCGTATGCC
Organism: Pseudomonas versuta; assembly: GCF_001294575.1. Taxonomy (NCBI): domain Bacteria; kingdom Pseudomonadati; phylum Pseudomonadota; class Gammaproteobacteria; order Pseudomonadales; family Pseudomonadaceae; genus Pseudomonas; species Pseudomonas versuta. Next base: position 980,272 of record NZ_CP012676.1, on the reverse strand, counting down.
AGGGTTTTACGACTGTCTGATATCGCCCTGATGGCACCCGCTGTCGACGCCAGCGAAGAAATACAGCTGTGCGATCTCACCGACAAACACGCTGTTCACCAACTGGTTGAAGGCGTAGATGCCATCCTGCATTTCGGCGGAGTCTCGGTTGAGCGCCCGTTCGAAGAAATCCTCGGGCCCAATATCTCCGGGGTTTTCCATATTTATGAAGCGGCCCGACGCCACGGCGTCAAACGCGTGATTTTCGCCAGTTCCAACCATGTGATCGGTTTTTACAAGCAGGACCAGACCCTCGATGCCCGCTCCCCGCGCCGCCCCGATGGCTATTACGGCCTGTCCAAGTCCTATGGCGAAGACATGGCCACGTTCTACTTCGATCGCTACGGCATAGAAACCGTCAGCATCCGCATCGGCTCATCATTCCCCGAACCGCAAAACCGCCGGATGCTGAGCACCTGGCTGAGTTTTGCCGATCTCACCCAGTTGCTCGAACGCTCTCTGTACACACCGGATGTCGGCCACACCGTGGTCTACGGCGCGTCAAACAATCCGAACCTGTGGTGGGACAACCGCTATGCGGCCCATCTGGGGTTTGCGCCCAAGGACAGTTCCGACGTGTTTCGCGACAAGGTTCAAGCCCAGCCAATGCCGGCTGCCAATGACCCGAGCATGATTTACCAGGGCGGCGCCTTCGTCGCTGCCGGTCCGTTCGGCGACGAATAAGTACACGCCCGCACCTGATAAGAACATGACCGACAGGGATAGCCGCATGACTGCCGAACTGATTCTCGACGCACGCAACGCCACAGGCGAAAGCCCGGTCTGGAGCGCAGCAGAACAAGCGCTGTACTGGGTGGATATTCCGGCCGCACGCTTGCACCGCTGGAGCCTGAACGATGGTCAGAGCCAGAGCTGGGAAGCCCCGCAGATGCTTGCCTGCATCGCCCGCAGCGGCGACGGCAGCTGGATTGCAGGCATGGAGAGCGGCCTGTTCACCCTCAAGCCCCGGGCCGACGGCAGCCTCGATAGCCGCCTGCTGGCCAGGGTTGAACATGCCCGGCCAGGCATGCGCTTTAACGATGGCCGCTGTGACCGCCAGGGGCGTTTCTGGGCCGGAACCATGCTGCTGGACATGGCAGCAGGCGCGCAGTGCGGGGCGATGTACCGCTATAACGCAGGCCAGGCCGAACCGCTCAAGGCGCAGCTTGATGGTTTTATCGTCCCCAATGGCCTGGCTTTCAGCCCCGACGGCAAAACCATGTACCTCTCGGACTCACATCCCGACGTGCAAAAAATCTGGGCCTTCGATTACGCCATCGACAGCGCCACCCCGTACAACCGCCGCCTGTTCGTGGACATGCAAGCGTATCCGGGACGCCCCGATGGCGCCGCCGTCGATGCCGATGGCTGCTACTGGATCTGCGGCAATGATGCCGGCCTGATCCACCGTTTTACCCCTGCAGGCAAACTCGACCGGTCCCTAGCCGTACCGGTGAAAAAGCCTGCCATGTGCGCCTTCGGAGGTGCAGACATGGACACCCTGTTCGTCACCTCGATTCGTCCGGCGGGCGATATCAGCGACCAACCCCTGGCGGGCGGCGTGTTCGCCCTCAGGCCGGGGATCAAGGGCCTGGTTGAGCCCGCCTTCAACAACTGACGGTTTACCGACATTGCTGATCCGACACCTTGATATAAAAAAAACAATATTTGGAGTGACCCATGGATTTCAAACGCACCTTGCTCATTGCTGCTCTGCCGCTGGCTTTCTGCCTCTCAGGCGTGGCCCAGGCCGAAATCAAAATCAAATTCGCCGAAGTCCACCCGGCGGGCTATCCGCCGGTAGTGGCCGAACAGGACATGGGCAAGAAGCTCCAGGATCAAAGTAACGGCGATATCAGCTTCAAAATGTTTGCCGGCGGCGTACTGGGTTCCGAGAAAGAAGTGGTCGAGCAGTTGCAGTCCGGCGCGGTGCAGATGACCCGCGTCAGCCTCGGCATCCTCGGGCCGGTGGTGCCCGAGACCAATGCCTTCAACCTGCCCTTTGTGTTCCGCGACCAGGCACACATGCGCAAAATCATCGACGGTGAAATCGGCCAGGAGATGCTCGACAAGATCACCCACTCCGACTTCAACATGGTCGCCCTGGCGTGGATGGATGGCGGCACCCGCAACCTCTATACCAAAAAACCTGTGCGCCAGATCGCAGACCTCAAGGGCATGAAAATCCGGGTCCAGGGCAACCCGGTATTTATCGACACCATCAACGATATGGGCGGCAACGGCATTGCCATGGCCACCGGCGAGATCTTCAGCGCCCTGCAGACCGGCGTGATCGACGGTGCAGAAAACAACACCCCGACCTTCCTCGAACATAACCACTACCAGAACGCCAAGTACTTCACCTGGACTGATCACCTGATCCTGCCCGAGCCGATCGTGATTGCCAAAACCACCTGGCTCAAGCTCAGCCCCGAGCAACAGGCGCTGGTGCAGAAGGTCGCCCGTGAAGCACAAATGGAAGAGCGCATTCTGTGGGACAAAAAATCTTCCGACGCTGAAACAAAGCTCAAGGCATCCGGCGTGGAGTTCATCACCCTCAGCCCGGAACAGAAAAAAGCCTTTTACGACGCCACTCAGCCCGTTCGTGACAAATACGGGGCGGACTACAAAGACCTGATCTCGCGTATTGAAGCGGTCCAATAAGCCTGTCCGATAATGCCGCGCTGACGGGGCCTGCCCCGTCAGCGCCGCAGTGGTGAGCCCCATGAAAAATACCGTACTGCGCTTGAACGACATGCTGTATCGGGTCTGTATCGGGATCGCCGGCTTGTCGGTGCTGACCATGACCCTGATCATTCCCTGGGGCATTTTTGCCCGCTACGTACTGGGCTCAGGCTCCAGCTGGCCAGAGCCGGTCGCCATCTTGCTGATGGTGGTTTTTACCTTCTTCGGCGCGGCCGCCAGTTACCGCGCCGGCGCACACATGGCGGTGTCGATGGCGGTCGAGCGGATGCCGCCAATGGTGCGCAAACAGGCGGCCTTGCTGGTGCAGGTTCTGATGGTGGTGGTTTGTCTGTTCATGGCCGTCAAGGGCTTCAAGCTGTGCGCCACTACCTGGAATCAGTTCCTGGGCGAGATGCCGTCCTTGCGGGTCGGAATTTCCTATTTGCCGATCCCCATTGGCGGTCTGGTGACCCTGGTTTTTGTCCTGGAAAAACTCTTTCTGGGTGACCAGAGCCACCGCCGTGCCGTGCGGTTCGACATTGTAGAAGCCAGCGAAGAGGCCGTCTAAATGGATGCTTTTGTATTGTTGGGCAGCTTCATTGCACTGATTCTCATCGGTATGCCGGTGGCTTACGCCCTGGGCCTTTCGGCGCTGATTGGTGCGTGGTGGATCGATATTCCGTTTGATGCACTGATGATTCAGGTTGCCGGCGGCGTGAACAAATTCTCCCTGCTGGCGATTCCGTTCTTCGTTCTGGCGGGTGCGATCATGGCCGAAGGCGGCATGTCGCGCAGGCTGGTGGCGTTCGCCGGGGTGCTGGTAGGGTTCGTGCGCGGCGGCCTGTCCCTGGTCAATATCGTGGCTTCGACCTTCTTCGGGGCGATTTCCGGCTCTTCGGTGGCCGACACCGCCTCGGTGGGCTCAGTGCTGATTCCGGAAATGGAACGTGCCGGTTACCCCCGTGAGTTCTCCACGGCGGTCACCGTCAGCGGTTCGGTACAGGCCTTGCTCACACCACCGAGTCACAACTCAGTGCTGTACTCGCTGGCCGCGGGTGGCACGGTGTCGATTGCCTCGCTGTTTATGGCCGGGATCTTTCCGGGGCTGCTGCTCAGCGCCGTCATGATGGGCCTGTGCATGATTTTCGCGCGCAAGCGCAACTACCCCAAGGGTGAAGTGATTCCGCTGCGCCAGGCGCTGAAAATTGCCGGCGATGCGCTCTGGGGCCTGATGGCCATGGTCATCATCCTCGGCGGCATTCTGTCGGGCATTTTCACCGCCACCGAGTCGGCGGCCATCGCCGTGCTCTGGTCGTTCTTCGTCACCATGTTCATTTATCGCGACTACAAATGGCGTGACCTGCCCAAGCTGATGCACCGGGCGGTGCGCACTATTTCCATCGTGATGATCCTGATCGGTTTCGCTGCCAGCTTCGGCTACATCCTGACGCTGATGGAGATCCCGATGAAGATCACCACAGCGTTCCTGACGCTGTCGGATAACCGCTACGTGATTCTGATGTGCATCAACGTCATGTTGCTGCTGTTGGGCACGGTGATGGACATGGCGCCGCTGATTCTGATCCTGACCCCGATTCTGTTGCCGGTGATTATCGGGATCGGTGTCGACCCGGTGCACTTCGGCATGATCATGCTGGTGAATCTGGGGATCGGGCTGATTACGCCACCGGTGGGTGCGGTCCTGTTCGTCGGTGCCGCCGTGGGCAAGGTCACGATCGAAAACACCGTCAAAGCCCTGCTGCCGTTCTATGCCGCGCTGCTGCTGGTGCTGATGCTGGTGACATACGTTCCGGCTATCTCGTTGTGGCTGCCAAGCATGGTGCTGTAACCCTCCCCCGCTGTAGGAGCGCGCTTGCTCGCGAGCTGTTTAAAAGCTCGCTCCTACAGATTCTCGGTTTAATTTCCAGCCAAGGAGGCTGGTTGCTCATGTCTGCTCCTGCTTTGTTTCCCCGTCATGTCGCGGTGTTGCTGCTGGTCTTGCTGGCCTGCGCATTTGCCGGCAACCACATCGCCGCGCGGATTGCCTTTGACCACGACACCGGTCTGTTGCTGGCGATTCTGTGCCGCGCCGGCGTGACCCTGCTGGTGTTGACCAGCCTGGTGCTGTGGCAACGTGAACGCCCCCGGTTAACCCCCGCCCACTGGCGCTGGCAATTGCTGTTGGGGGTACTGATCGCGGCGCAAAGCTTCTTTATCTATTCAGCCGTGGCCCGAATCCCCGTGGCCCTGGCATTGTTGATCGCCAACGTGGCGCCGATCCTGCTGGTGCTGCTGACCTGGGCCCTGGGCGGTTCGGCCCCGACCCGGCGGGCAGCGGTATTGATGGGCGTGATCATGTTCGGGCTGGCATTTGCCCTGGACGTCCCCGAGCGCCTGTCGAATCAAGGCACAACCGAAACACAATGGCTGGAAGGCATTGCCTTCGGGTTCGCCGCAGCTTCTGTCTTTGCCTGCGCGCTGTGGATCACTGACCACAAGCTGTCGAGCGTTCGCGGTACGGTGCGCAGCATGCTGACGATGCTGATTGTATTCAGCGTCGCGGCAGTCGCCGGAGTCAGCGGTGTATTGCCGGGAGGCGTTTCTCTGCCCGGTTCGTCAACCGGCTGGACCGCCCTCGCCTGCCTGGTGGCACTTTATGGACTAGGGTTCTGCCTGCTGTTTATTTGCCTGACCCGCCTGGACATGGCCCGCAATGCCCCGGTCATGAACGTTGAACCGGTGGCCAGCCTGCTGTTTGGCTGGCTGATTCTGGACCAGTTGCTCAGCAGCAGTCAGGTGATCGGTGGCTTGATCGTAGTCGCCGGTATTGTGATGCTGACGTGGCGGCGTGCCGCGTGATTGCTCAGTTGAGGTAGCGGCCATGCAGCCCGAAACGTTGATCCTTGAAGACCGCCTGACCCGGCTGACACTGGCGCCGATGATCGGGGCCAGCATTGTCAACTGGAGCGTCATCGCCAGTGGCCAGCCGCTGTTGCGCCCCAGTGCCGACACGGCATTGAACAGCGGCTTGCCGGGACGCCTGGCGTGCTATCCGCTGGTGCCCTGGTCGAACCGCATCGGTGCGGGCGGCTTTGACGGCCCGCAGCACTGGTTTGTGCTGCAGCCCAACAGCCCCACCGAAGCCTTGCCCATCCACGGCAGCGGCTGGCAACAACCCTGGCGCGTGATTGAGCACACGGCGCAGCATGCCTGCGTGCAACTCGAGAGCACTGTGCCCTTCGCCTACCGCGCACAGCTGCATTACCGCCTGAGTGAAGGTCAACTGCGCATCGAGCTGAGCGTGACCCATCAGGACGAACGCGCCGCCTGGCATGGCCTGGGGCTGCATCCCTATTTGCCCCGCACGCCCCGCACCCGCTTGCAGGCCCGCACTGCACAAGTCTGGCTGTGCGATAGCAACGGGCTGACCACGCACCTTGCCGCTTTGGCGGCGGACCGGGATTTCAATCAGCTTGCCCGCCTGCCTGAGACACGACTCGACAACTGTTTTACCGGCTGGGATGGCCATGGGCTGATCAGCCAGCCGGACCTGGGCTACGAGCTGGAGTGCCGGGCCACGGGGGCCCCGTATTGCCTGGTGTATTGCCCTGAAGCAGAGGATTTCTTTTGCTTCGAACCGGTCAGTCATCCGGTCAACGCCCACCACCTGCCAGGCCGCCCGGGACTGAAGCTGTTGCACCGGGGGCAATCGGCCGGGCTGGCTTTGAGCATGAGTTACCGGCCGCTGTGATGCGCTTTGTAGATCCAGATCAATAGTTCGGGCTGTGGGCTCGTCTACCATCGCGCCTTTTTGCGAATGATCTGACCATGCCACTTGCACCGCCCGAACTCCTCGCCCCTGCCGGCACCCTGAAAAACATGCGCTATGCCTTCGCCTATGGCGCCGACGCGGTGTACGCCGGCCAGCCACGTTATAGCCTGCGGGTGCGCAACAACGAATTCGACCACGACAACCTGGCCATCGGTATCGCCGAGGCCCAGGCTCAGGGCAAGCGCTTTTACGTGGTGGTCAACATCGCCCCGCACAATGCCAAGCTACGCACCTTTCTCAAAGACCTTGAGCCGGTGATTGCCATGGGCCCGGATGCGCTGATCATGTCCGACCCGGGCTTGATCATGCTGGTACGCCAACACTTCCCGCAGATGCCGATTCATTTGTCGGTACAAGCCAATACCGTGAACTGGGCCAGTGTCGAATTCTGGCAACTGCAGGGTTTGAGCCGGATCATTCTGTCGCGGGAACTGTCACTGGAAGAAATCGAGGAAATCCGCCAAAAAGTACCCGCCATGGAGCTGGAAATTTTCGTACATGGCGCACTGTGCATGGCCTACTCCGGCAGGTGCCTGCTGTCGGGCTATATGAACAAGCGTGACGCCAATCAGGGCAGTTGCACCAATGCCTGTCGCTGGAAGTACGCGGCAACCCCGGCAACGGAAAACGAGCTGGGCAATGTGGTCAATATCGTTGAGCCAACGCTCGGGGTGGGGGCGCCCAGGGATGAAGTGTTCGTGTTGCACGAAGCCAGTCGCCCGGATGAGCCGATGTCGGCCTTCGAAGACGAACACGGCACCTACATCATGAACTCCAAGGATTTGCGGGCGGTGCAACACGTTGCGCGCCTGGCCGCCATGGGGGTGCATTCGCTGAAGATCGAAGGCCGCACCAAATCGCATTTTTACTGCGCGCGGGCGACCCAGGTGTATCGCAAGGCGATTGATGATGCGGTGGCGGGCCGTGATTTTGACCACAGCCTGATGACCGATCTGGAGTCACTGGCGCAGCGCGGTTACACCGAAGGCTTTTTGCGCCGCCATGTGCACGACGAGTACCAGAACTACCTGCATGGCAGCTCGCTGTCCCATCGTCAGCAGTTTGTGGGGGAGATGACCGGCGAGCGGCGCAACGGGCTGGCTGAAGTTAAAGTCAAAAACCGCTTTGCCTTGGGTGATCATCTGGAGTTGATGACGCCCCGTGGCAACTATCACTTTGATCTTGACCGGTTGCACAACAGCGCCGGGCTACCGGTTCAGGTAGCGCCGGGGGACGGCCACACCGTGTACTTGCCAATACCGGACCAGGTGGATCTGAACTACGCGCTGCTGATGCGGGATTTGACAGTAAGCGAAACCATCGAGCGCACGGCATAGCCCCACCTGACTTACAAACTTGTGGGGGCTGGCTTGCCAGCGATGCAGGCAACCGGCTGTATCTGCAGGATTGAACCGAAACCATCGCCAGCAAGCTGGCTCCCACAGGGCCAGGACCTGACACATACACCCTTATGGGAGCTGGCTTGCCAGCGATGCAGGCAACCGGCTGTATCTGCAGGATTGAGCCGAAGCCATCGCCAGCAAGCTGGCTCCCACAATGTTAACGCACCATCAAGGCAGCACACACAGTGTGGTGTCAGTCCCTGAATACTTCATCCAGCAGGTTGTGCATGGCGGTGAAGGCCCGATGCGCGGTTTTGGCGTCGTACATCATTTTGCCCGGCACGTTGGCATGGGGGTCTGTGAAGGAGTGCACGGCGCCGCCATAGCTGGTCAGTTGCCAGTCGATGCCGGCCGCGTTCATCTCGGCTTCGAAAGCCGGCAATTGTTCATGGGGCACCAGCGGGTCGGACGCGCCATGCAGCACCAGCACTGATCCGGTGATGCTCTTGGCATCGATCGGATTCGGTGTATCAAGGGATCCGTGGAAGGAAATGGCAGCTTTCAACGGTGCACCACCACGCGCCAGTTCCAGCGAGCAGCAGCCACCGAAACAGAAGCCAAACGTCGCCAGCTTGCTGCTGTCGACCACGGCCAGGCCCTGGTTTTTCAGCACGTCATAGGCCGCCCACATACGCTTGCGCAACAGGGCGCGGTCGTTCTTGAGCGGCATCATCGCAGCACCCGCCTCGTCACCGTTGGCCGGGCGAATGGCCTGGCCGTACAGGTCGGCGATCAGCACCACATAGCCCTGCTCTGCCACTGATTTGGCAATCTCTTCAGCGCCTTCGCTAATACCCATCCAGTTTGGTGCCATCAGCAAGCCCGGCAGCGGGTCTTCTCGACTCGGGTCAAAGGCCAGACGGCCTTCGTAAGACAGGCCGTCAATTTGATAGGCAACGGAACTGACCGTAATAGATTTCATTAAAAACTCCTGAATTCGAAACAAAAAAAACCCGCCGAAGCGGGTTTTTTATAGCTCAGTTACACCGACAACTCTACTAACAGTTTATTTAGACGACGGACATAGGCCGCGGGGTCTTTCAAACTGTCACCAGCCGCCAGGGCTGCCTGGTCGAAGAGGATGTGCGACAGGTCGCCAAAACGCTCTTCGCTCTGCTCCGCATCGAGTTTCTCGATCAGCGGGTGAGCCGGGTTGAACTCGAAGATCGGCTTGGATTCCGGCACTTTCTGACCGCTGGCTTCCAGGATCTGGCGCATTTGCATGCCCAGGTCCTGCTCGCCGATGGCCAGAATGGCTGGAGAATCGGTCAGACGGTGCGATACCCGCACTTCGCTGACGCTTTCGCCCAGGGCTGCCTTGATACGCTCAACCAGACCTTCTTTGGACTTGGCGACTTCTTCTGCGGCTTTTTTGTCCTCTTCCGAGTCCAGGTTGCCCAGATCGAGATCACCGCGTGCCACGTCAACAAAGCTCTTGCCGTCGAAATCGCTGAGGTAGCTCATCAGCCACTCGTCGATACGATCGGTCAGCAGCAGCACTTCGATGCCTTTCTTGCGGAAGACTTCAAGGTGCGGGCTGTTTTTGACCTGGGCGTAGGTTTCGCCGGTCAGGTAGTAAATCTTGTCCTGACCTTCTTTGGCACGGGCCAGGTAGTCGGCCAGAGCAACGTTTTGCTCGCCGTCGTCACCGTGGGTCGAAGCAAAGCGCAACAGACCGGCGATTTTTTCCTTGTTGGCGAAATCTTCAGCCGGGCCTTCTTTCATGACCTGGCCAAAGTTCTTCCAGAAGCCCTGATATTTCTCAGGCTCGTTCTTCGCCAGTTTTTCCAGCATGTCGAGTACACGCTTGGTCAGCGCCGACTTCATGGAATCGATGATCGGGTCTTTCTGCAGGATTTCCCGCGACACGTTCAACGACAGATCATTGGAGTCGATCACGCCTTTAATGAAGCGCAGGTACAGCGGCAGGAACGACTCTGCCTGATCCATCACGAATACACGCTGCACGTACAGCTTCAGACCTTTTGGCGCTTCACGCTGATACAGGTCGAACGGAGCACGGGCCGGCACGTAGAGCAGCGAGCTGTATTCCAGCTTGCCTTCTACTTTGTTATGGCTCCAGGCCAGCGGGTTCTCAAAGTCGTGAGCAATGTGCTTGTAGAACTCCTGATATTCCTCGTCTTTGACTTCAGTACGAGGACGGGTCCACAGAGCACTGGCGCGGTTAACGGTTTCCCACTCCAGAGCCGGTGCTTCTTCGCCCTCCGCTACGGTCTGCTCTTTAGGCAGCTCGATTGGCAGGGCGATATGGTCGGAATACTTTTTGATAATGTTGCGCAGACGCCAGCCATCAGCGAACTCTTCTTCGCCTTTCTTCAGGTGCAGCACGATTTTGGTACCGCGATCAGCTTTCTCGACGGTAGCAACTTCAAACTCGCCTTCGCCCTTGGAGGACCAATGCACGCCTTCGCTTGCAGGCGTACCGGCACGGCGGCTGAATACGTCAACCTTGTCAGCCACGATAAAGGCCGAGTAGAAACCCACGCCGAACTGGCCGATCAGGTGCGAGTCTTTCTTCTGGTCGCCTGACAGGTTCTTCATAAAGTCAGCAGTACCGGACTTGGCGATCGTACCCAGGTGGGTGATCACGTCGTCACGGTTCATACCGATACCGTTGTCTTCGAGGGTGACGGTATTGGCGTCCTTGTCGAAGCTCACACGGATTTTCAGGTCAGCACCGCCTTCCAGCAGCTCAGGCTTGGAAAGCGCTTCGAAACGTAATTTATCGACAGCATCAGAGGCGTTCGAGATCAATTCGCGAAGGAAGATTTCCTTGTTGGAATACAGCGAATGGATCATGAGGTGTAGCAGTTGCTTGACCTCGGTCTGGAAGCCCAGGGTTTCTTTTTGAGTTTCCACGCTCATTGTTATCAAACTCCGATTAGATGGCATGAGCCACGCCCGAGAGGGTTGGCGGCGGGATGTCATGAAAGTTGGGGGCTAAGGTTCAAATTTCAAGGCCCGCACAATCAATGCCGCACTTTTCACTCCGTGACAGCTGCATATAACCCCTCGTTTATATATCTGAACGGCCATGGAACTTAAGCGCACAGCACGTGCTCAAACGCCCAGTAGATCTACTCATAAGGAGAAACACCCCATGCGTAATACTTTTGCTGTTGCCCTGATGCTTGCTGCCACCCTCGGTCTCGCTGCTTGCGACAAAAAATCCGAAGACAAGGCCCAGGAAGCGGCTCAACACACCGAGCAATCTCAAGAAAAAATGAATGAAGCCCAAGACAAAGTAAACGATGCGGCCAAAGAGAACGCTGAAGCGGCTAAAGCCCAGGCTGAGTCGAATGAAGCTGCAGCTAAAGAAGCTGCTCCGGCTGCACCTGTGGCAACTCCAGAAAGCAAGTAATCCGCTTTTGTGAGCTGCAACACAAAGCCTGCCAAGTGCAGGCTTTGTTGTATCTGGCTGTTAGGGATTGAAACTCACAACCTTCAATCCCCTGCCAGGAAGTACGCCCATAAAAAAAGCCCTGCATCTAATTAGATGCAGGGCTTTTTGATTGACTCAGTGCACGCTTTTGCCGTGCAGGGTCATTACGCGATAGCTTCTTGACGCTTACCCAACATGCGGTCGCAAATTACCGCACCCAGCAAGGTAACCAGGCATGGCACCAGCCACGCCAAACCCTGGCTGCTGAACGGCATGTTAGCCAGCTGGGCAGGAATCCACTCACCCAAGCCTGCACCTTTAAGTGCATCGATGGTGCCGAAAATAAACGACACCAGCATCACCGGGCCAACAATCCGCGCCTGCGCATGCCACAAGCCTTTGCAGAAGCTCAAGGCCACAAGGACGATACACGGCGGGTAAATAGCCGTCAGCAGCGGGATCGAGAACGCAATCAACTTGGTCAGGCCAAGGTTAGATACGAACAGCGAGAACACGGCGAGGATAACTACCAACGTCTTGTAGGACAGCGGCAAAACCTTGCTGAAGTATTCAGCACAGGCACAGGTCAACCCCACCGCCGTAACCAGACAGGCCAAAGCAATCAGCACTGCCAGGAAGCCACTGCCAAGCGAACCGAAGGTGTGCTGGACATAGGCGTGCAGGACTGCAGCACCGTTGGTTGCACCGGCGGCCACTTCGTGGCTGCCCGACCCCAGACGGAACAGGCTGACATACACCAGCGCCAGACCGACACCGGCGATGAGGCCGGCAATGATTGCGTAGCGGGTAATCAGCTTTGGCGATTCAACACCGCGCGAACGAATCGCGTTGACGATCACGATGCCGAATACCAGTGCTCCGAGGGTATCCATGGTCAGGTAGCCATTGATAAACCCCTGGGAGAACGGTGCTGCCACATATTCCGGGGTCGCAACGCCAACATCACCGGCAGGCAAGGCAAAGGCTGCAATGCCCAGAATCGCCAGCGCAATGATTTTCAGCGGCGCCAGGAACCGGCCAACAGTATCCAGCAAGCGTCCTGGGTACAGCGACACAAAGAACACGATCAGGAAGTACACGGAGCTGTACAGGAATAGCGCCAGCGGGCTTTCACCGGTCAATGGGGCCAGACCGACCTCAAATGAAACGGTAGCCGTACGCGGGGTGGCGAACAGCGGGCCAACGGCCAGGTAGCACACCGCTGCCAGTATGCCGCCAGCCACTTTGCCGATCGGGCTGCTCAGGGCATCCATGCCGCCGCCGACCTTGGCCAGTGCAATGACGGTGACGACCGGCAGGCCTACAGCAGTGAGCAGGAAGCCCAATGCGGCCAACCAGACATGAGGTCCGGACTGCAAGCCCACGATAGGTGGAAAAATAATATTGCCAGCCCCGACAAACAGGGCAAATGTCATAAACCCAAGTGCCAGAATGTCCTGGCCTTTCAAAACTTTCATTACGGAAATACCACACTACTGAATCGGAATTTAGAGGGGAATTTCCCGTGCGGATGTGGGAAATGCTGTCAGCCTGAATAAGGTTGACCCGTCTAGCGCGCGGCTTCCTTTTGGGATGCATACGCAAAAATGCAGAGTTGGTGGCAAGGTTACCGATTTTTTTCCTGAAACGCACTGTTATAGGGCGGACTGTCCGATGAACGAACGCAGTTGTCGCTTAAGTGACATCGAAAATCGTTTTCCTGTGATTTCCTTATTTCGCAATCAGAACTTTCCTACATATGTAATAGCTGCTGGAGATAACTTTCTCTCAACTCCATTACTTCCGGCATATCAGATGTCTGCATCGCGAGCACCTGCAATAAATGCTTTATCCCGGAATGCACAAAGGCCACCCGAAGGTGGCCTTTGTCTGGTGTAACAGTCAGCTAAGCACGTGGCTTATTTGATTGCCCAGCCAGTCAGCTCGGACAGAGCCTTGCCGATGTCTGCCAGCGAACGCACGGTTTTAACGCCTGCGTCTTCCAGAGCAGCAAACTTCTCGTCTGCAGTACCCTTGCCGCCAGAGATGATTGCGCCAGCATGGCCCATGCGCTTGCCAGCAGGGGCAGTCACACCAGCGATGTAGGAAACAACCGGCTTGGTCACGTGTGCCTTGATGTAGGCAGCCGCTTCTTCTTCAGCCGAACCGCCGATCTCACCGATCATTACGATCGCTTCGGTCTTAGGGTCTTCCTGGAACAACTTCAGGATGTCGATGAAGTTGGAGCCTGGGATCGGGTCACCACCGATACCAACGCAAGTCGACTGACCAAAACCGGCGTCAGTAGTTTGCTTGACAGCTTCGTAAGTCAGGGTGCCGGAACGCGACACGATGCCTACTTTGCCTGGCAAGTGAATGTGACCTGGCATGATGCCGATCTTGCATTCGCCTGGAGTGATAACGCCAGGGCAGTTAGGGCCGATCAAGGTAACACCCAGCTCGTCGCACTTAACTTTAGCGTCAAGCATGTCCAGGGTAGGAATGCCTTCAGTGATGCAAACGATCAGCTTGATGCCGCCGAACGCTGCTTCAAGGATCGAGTCCTTGCAGAAAGGAGCTGGAACGTAGATGACGCTGGCGGTTGCGCCAGTGGCTGCTACGGCTTCTTTCACGGTGTTGAACACTGGCAGACCCAGGTGCTCGGTGCCGCCTTTACCCGGAGTTACGCCACCAACCATCTTGGTGCCGTATTCAATGGCTTGCTGGGTGTGGAAGCTGCCCTGCGAACCAGTGATGCCCTGGCAGATAACTTTGGTGTCTTTATTGATCAGGACGCTCATTACTTGCCCTCCGCAGCTTTAACAACTTGTTGAGCAGCGTCGGTCAAGCTGGTAGCAGCGATGATGTTCAAGCCGCTTTCTGCCAGTACTTTAGCGCCCAGTTCAGCGTTGTTGCCTTCAAGACGAACAACCACCGGGATTTTCACGCCGACTTCTTTCACTGCGCCGATGATGCCTTCGGCAATCATGTCGCAACGAACGATGCCGCCGAAGATGTTGACCAGTACTGCAGCGACATTGCTGTCGGACAGGATGATCTTGAACGCTTCGGTTACGCGTTCTTTGGTTGCGCCGCCACCAACGTCAAGGAAGTTGGCTGGCTTGCCGCCATGCAGGTTGACGATGTCCATGGTACCCATGGCCAGGCCAGCACCGTTGACCATGCAACCGATGTTGCCTTCCAGTGCTACGTAGTTCAGTTCGAACTTGGCAGCGTGCGCTTCGCGCGGATCGTCTTGCGACGGATCGTGGAAAGTTTTCAGCTTTGGCTGACGATACATGGCGTTTGCGTCGATGTTGATTTTCGCATCGAGGCAGTGCAGATCGCCGTCAGTCTTGATTACCAGCGGGTTCACTTCCAGCAGAGCCAGGTCGTGATCCTTGAACAGCTTGGCCAGACCGACGAAGATCTTGGCGAACTGAGCAACTTGCTTGCCTTCCAGACCCAACTGGAATGCCAGCTCGCGACCCTGGAATGGCTGAGCGCCAACCAGCGGATCGATAGTGGCTTTCAGGATTTTTTCTGGAGTGTCGTGAGCGATTTTCTCGATGTCCACGCCACCTTCGGTGGAAGCCATGAACACGATGCGGCGGCTCGAACGGTCAACGACAGCGCCCAGGTACAGCTCTTTAGCGATATCAGTGCACGATTCAACCAGGATCTTGGTGACCGGCTGACCATTGGCATCAGTCTGGTAAGTCACCAGACGCTTGCCCAACCACTGTTGTGCGAATGCTTTAGCGTCTTCTTTGCTGCGAACCAGCTTAACGCCGCCCGCTTTACCGCGACCACCTGCGTGAACCTGGGCTTTGACAACCCATTCAGTTCCGCCGATTTTATCGCAAGCTTCTGCGGCTGCTTCCGGGGTATCTACTGCATAACCCTTGGATACTGGCAGGCCGTATTCAGCGAACAGCTGCTTACCCTGATACTCGTGAAGATTCATGCTTTTTACCGTCTTCGTTAGGTACTGCGCATTCGGCGCTGCACTTTAATTAGTGCCGCACCACCTGTGACTGCTGCTTGTGCTGCCCGGACAAACCCGACTCCCGCACAGGCGGGGCCGGATCTGGCTCAAGCGACATAAGACTGCGTCCGGCGGAAATTCCGCGGTGAGGCTTGCGTACAAGGCTCACGACGGGCAAACCGCCGTGGTTTCTTATTGTCTGGTATTAACGTTTTTTGCGGTTGGCAATGTGGATGGCGCCGCCATTCACTGCCAGTGCTGCTTCGTGCAACGCTTCGGAGAGGGTCGGATGGGAGAAAACCATCATGCCCAGATCCTCGGCGCTGGTGCCGAATTCCATACCGATAGCGCCCTGCTGAACCAGCTCTGCAGCGCTCGGGCCAATCACGTGGACGCCCAGTACGCGGTCAGTTTTGGCATCGGCAATGACTTTAACAAAGCCACCGGTGTCGTTTGCTGCCATGGCACGGCCACTGGCTGCGAACGGGAAGGTGCCGACGTTAACTTCAACGCCTTCAGCTTTCAAGGCCTGTTCGGTTTTACCGACCCACGCGATCTCCGGGTGAGTGTAAATAACCGATGGAATCAGGTCGTAGTTCATCTCGGTCTTGTGACCCTTGATGCGCTCGACAACCATGACACCTTCTTCAGAAGCCTTGTGTGCCAGCATCATGCCGCGAACCACGTCACCGATGGCGAATACGCCAGGAACGCTGGTGGCGCAATGATCGTCTACAAACACGAAACCGCGCTCATCGATGGTCACACCGCTGTCAGCTGCCAGCAACTCGGTGGTCACCGGACGGCGACCAACGGCTACGATCAGCTTGTCAAAGGTGATGGTCTGTTCGCCGTTGGCGTCGGTGTAGGTCACAACGACTTCTTCGCCGTTAACCTTGGAACCGGTGACGCGAGCGCCCAGCTTGATGTCCAGACCCTGTTTGGTCAGGGTTTTGTAGGCTTCTTTGGATACGGCAGCATCAGCGGCCATCAAGAACGTGTCCAGAGCTTCCAGAACAGTTACCTGAGCACCCAGACGGGACCATACCGAGCCCAGTTCCAGACCGATTACGCCAGCGCCGATCACGCCCAGACGCTTGGGTACGGACTGGAATTCCAGTGCGCCAGTCGAGTCGACGATGATGTTGTTGTCGACCGGTGCAGGTGGAATGTCGATCGGACGCGAGCCCGAAGCCAGAATCACGTTCTCGGCTTCGATGATTTCAACGCTGCCGTCAGGCTTGGTCAGTTCAACTTTCTTGCCGGCCAGCAGCTTGCCGTGGCCTTGCAGGGAAGTCACACCGTTGGCCTTGAACAAGGTAGCAACGCCGGAAGTCAGACCTTTGACGATGTTGGCTTTACGGCCGATCATCGCAGCAACGTCCATCTTCACTTCACCGGTGGTGATGCCGTGGATGGCAAAACCATCCTTGGCTTCGTGATACTTCCAGGTGCTGTCCAGCAGCGCCTTGGATGGAATGCAACCGACGTTCAGGCAAGTACCGCCCAGTGCCAGTTTGCCTTCCTTGTCGGTGTACTTTTCGATGCAAGCAGTCGAAAGACCCAGTTGTGCGGCCTTGATGGCGGCCACATAGCCGCCAGGGCCCGCACCAATCACTACAACGTCAAATTTCTGAGACATGTAAAAGAATCCTCTTTAGCGACAAGCTTCAAGCCGCGAGCTGCAAGTCGAACCCCTTTTGAGGATTGCGGCTTGCAGCTCATGGCTGCTTCTATCAGATATCCAGCAGCAGACGAGCCGGATCTTCCAGCAGGTTTTTGATTGCTACCAGGAAACTTACAGCTTCTTTGCCATCGATCAAGCGGTGATCGTAGGACAGAGCCAAATACATCATCGGACGGATTACAACCTGACCGTTGATAGCCATTGGACGCTGAAGAATGTTGTGCATGCCCAGGATTGCGGCTTGCGGCGGGTTAACGATCGGAGTCGACATCATCGAACCGAAAGTACCACCGTTGGTGATAGTGAAAGTACCACCGGTCATTTCGTCCATCGACAGCTTGCCGTCGCGGGCTTTTTTGCCGTAGGCAGCAATGCCGCCTTCGATTTCAGCCAGGCTCATCAGTTCGGCGTTACGCAGAACCGGTACCACCAGACCACGGTCGCTGGAAACAGCAACACCGATGTCTGCATAGCCGTGGTAAACGATGTCGGAGCCGTCGATCGAAGCGTTAACAGCCGGGAAGCGTTTCAGCGCCTCGGTGGTAGCTTTCACGAAGAACGACATGAAGCCCAGACGTACGCCGTTGTGGGACTTCTCGAACAGGTCCTTGTACTTCGAACGCAGCGCCATGACTTCGGTCATGTCTACTTCGTTGAAAGTGGTCAGCATCGCCATGTTCGATTGAGCTTCTACCAGGCGCTTGGCTACGGTAGCGCGAACGCGGGTCATCGGAACACGCTTCTCGACACGGTCGCCCGCAGCCAGAACAGGAGCAGCCGGTGCAGCAGCGGCTTTGGCCGGAGCAGCAGCCGGAGCGGCTTTCTTGGCAGCAACAGCAGCTACCACGTCTTCCTTGGTCACACGGCCGCCTTTGCCGGTGCCGGCAACGGAGGCGATGTTGATACCGTTTTCTTCAGCGATCTTGCGAGCAGCCGGAGCTGCTACAGGATCGTCTTCGCCTTCAGCAGCCGGGGCAGCAGCAGCCGAAGCAGCAGGTGCAGCGGCGGCTGGAGCAGCGCTGGCGCCGCCTTCAACGATGGAGCCCAGAACTTCGTCGGACAGAACGGTGTCGCCTTCATTCTTGACGATTGCGCCCAGCACGCCGTCAGCTGTAGCCAATACTTCCAGCACAACTTTGTCGGTTTCGATGTCAACAATCAGGTCGTCGCGCTTTACAGCGTCGCCTGGTTGCTTGTGCCAGGTGGCAACGGTGCCATCGGCAACCGATTCCGGGAAAGTAGGGGCTTTAATCTCGATAGCCATGTTCGTGGTTCCTTAAATTCGGTTTCAGTGCGCGAAGGCGTTAAACAGTAAACGCGTCTTGCAACAGTTTTGCCTGTTGCTCAGCGTGCATCGATGCATAACCACAAGCAGGTGCAGCAGAAGCGTCACGGCCCGCGTACTCAAGTACGAGAGATTTATCGTGACCGCCAATGATGCGACGCATGTGATGCTGGCTGCAGTACCAAGCACCCTGGTTCATCGGCTCTTCCTGACACCAGACAATATGTTTGGCGTTTTTGTACGGAGCCAGGACTTCAATCAAGTCGTCCTCAGGGAACGGGTACAGCTGCTCAAGACGCACGATGGCGATGTCATCACGACCTTCGGCACGGCGTTTTTCCAACAGGTCGTAGTAGACCTTGCCGCTACACAGCACGATGCGACCGACTTTCGCCGGATCTTGTGCATCGATCTCTGGAATAACGGTCTGGAACGAACCTTCGGCCAGATCTTCCAGGGTCGAGACTGCCAATTTGTGACGCAGCAACGACTTGGGTGTCAGTACGATCAGCGGCTTGCGCAGCGGACGGATAACCTGACGGCGCAGCAGGTGGTAAATCTGCGCTGGAGTCGTTGGCACGCACACCTGAATGTTGTGCTCGGCGCACAATTGCAGGTAACGCTCAAGACGTGCAGAGGAGTGCTCCGGGCCCTGACCTTCGTAGCCGTGCGGCAACAACATGGTCAGACCGCACAGACGGCCCCACTTGTGTTCACCGCTGGTGATGAACTGGTCAATTACAACCTGAGCGCCGTTGGCGAAGTCGCCGAACTGGGCTTCCCAGATAACCAGAGCATCCGGCGTGGTGGTCGAATAGCCGTATTCGAACGCCAGTACCGCTTCTTCCGACAGCAACGAGTCGTACAGGTCAAAACGTGGCTGACCCTGATACAGGTGCTGCAGCGGGATATAGGTACCAGCATCTTTCTGGTTATGCAGTACGGCATGACGGTGCGAGAACGTACCGCGGCCGATGTCCTGACCGGTCATGCGAATCGGGTGACCTTCGAACGCCAGGGTCGCGTACGCCATGGTTTCGGCATAACCCCAGTTGATCGGCAGGCCGCCGGCTTGCATTTTTTGACGATCTTCGTAGATCTTCGCAACCTGGCGCTGAACCACGAAGCCTTCCGGAATTTCCAGCAGCTTGGCCGACAGTTCTTGCAGGGTTTTCAGATCAAAACGCGTGTCGTGACGCGCAGTCCAGGCGTGGCCCAGATACGGACGCCAGTCAACGAACAGCTCTTTGTTCGGCTCTTTGACCAGACTTTTCACAACATGCAGACCGTTGTCCAGCGCGTTGCGGTATTCGTCGATCTTGGACTGAACGCGCTCTGCGTCAACCACGTTTTCCTGAGTCAGACGCTCGGCATACAGTTCACGGGTAGTGCGCTGTTTGGCGATTTGCTGATACATCAACGGCTGAGTGCCGTTTGGCTCATCGGCCTCGTTGTGACCGCGGCGGCGGTAGCAGAACAGGTCGATCACGACGTCGCGCTTGAACTGCATGCGGTAGTCGATTGCCAGCTGGGTTACGAACAACACGGCTTCCGGATCATCACCATTTACATGGAGGATCGGTGCCTGAATCATTTTCGCGACGTCAGTGCAGTACTCGGTGGAACGCGAGTCTTCAGGGTTGCTGATGGTGAAGCCAACCTGGTTGTTGATGACCAGGTGAACGGTACCGCCAGTCTTGAAGCCGCGGGTCTGCGACATCTGGAAGGTTTCCATGACCACGCCCTGACCTGCAAATGCAGCGTCACCGTGGATGGAAATCGGCAGCACTTTCTCGCCGGTCTTGTCGTTACGACGATCCTGGCGGGCACGTACCGAGCCTTCAACCACCGGGGAAACGATTTCCAGGTGGGAAGGGTTAAACGCCATCGCCAGGTGGACTTCGCCACCGGAAGTCATGACGTTGGAGGAGAAGCCCTGGTGGTATTTAACGTCACCGGAACCCAGCTCGATTTTCTTCTTGCCTTCAAACTCGTCGAACAGGTCGCGCGGGTTTTTACCGAAGGTGTTGACCAAAACGTTCAGGCGGCCACGGTGAGCCATGCCGATAACGATTTCTTTGGTGCCGTAGTTACCCGAACGCTGGATCAGCTCGTCCAGCAAAGGAATCAGGCTTTCGCCGCCTTCCAGGCCGAAACGCTTGGTGCCCGGGTATTTGGTGCCCAGGTATTTTTCCAGACCTTCAGCAGCAGTCACGCGCTCAAGCAAATGGCTCTTGATTTCAGCCGAATACGTTGGGCGGCCACGTACGCTTTCGAGGCGCTGTTCAAACCAGTGGCGCTGCTCGGAATCGACGATGTGCGTGAACTCGGCGCCAATGGTGCGGCAATATGTCTGCTGCAAAGCTTCGAGAATTTCGCGTAGGCTCGCTTCCTCTTTGCCGATGTACAGGTCGCCGGCACGGAAGGTCGTATCAAGATCGGCATTGGTCAAGCCGTAATGATTGATCGACAGGTCTGCAGGTGCAGGACGCTGCCACAGCCCCAGCGGATCAAGCTGGGCTGCCTGGTGGCCGCGCATCCGATAGGCCTGGATCAATCGCAGCACTTCAACTTGCTTCTTCTCATGCTCACTGCTCACGCTCCCGGCAGAAACCGGTTGGGCGCGGCGCTGGTTCTTTGCCAGCAGCACGAAATGGTCGCGGATTGTAGAGTGCGAAACATCGTTGGCAGAGTTGCCGTCATTGGGCAACGTCTGAAAGTAGGTGCGCCATTCTTCTGGCACAGCGTTAGGGTCGTGCAGGTAGAGCTCATAGAGCTCTTCCACATAGGCAGCGTTACCACCTGAAAGATAGCCGCTGTTCCACATGCGCTGCATCACGCTTTCTTGCATGCTTGGTCACCCTCGGTTAGGGGACACCATCGACGAGAACACCAGAGCACGCTTGAGAAAGTCCGAATACAGCGACTAAAACAAGCCACTTAGGATCACGCTGATAGTCCGGGTACCAGCCCGGATGCCCCTGCTGGTCTCATTTCTTCAAAATAAGAGCCGCAGCTTTTTGAGCTGTTGCTCAGGTTAAAACTACGGCGCCGGTTGAAGCCTGCGCCGTAGCATCTACGGTTAAAACGGTCTTGCAGTACAGCCTTGAATCACACGCCGCTCTGCAGCAGCATGCTACGCACGTGACCGATGGCCTTAGTCGGGTTCAGGCCCTTCGGACACACGTTTACGCAGTTCATGATCCCGCGGCAGCGGAATACGCTGAACGGATCATCCAGTGAAGCCAGGCGCTCGCTGGTTCTGGTGTCACGGCTGTCAGCCAGGAAACGGTAGGCTTGCAGCAGTGCAGCAGGGCCCAGGAACTTGTCCGGGTTCCACCAGAAGGACGGGCACGAAGTCGAGCAGCAAGCGCACAGGATGCACTCGTACAGACCGTCGAGCTTCTCACGCTCTTCAGGAGACTGCAGACGCTCGATGGCCGGGGCCGGAGTATCGTTCTGCAGGAACGGCTTCACTTTCTCGTATTGCTTGTAGAAGATGCTCATATCGACGACCAGGTCACGGATAACCGGCAAACCTGGCAGAGGGCGAACGATCAGCTTGTTACCTTTTACAACAGCAGACAGCGGCGTGACGCAAGCCAGGCCGTTTTTGCCGTTGATGTTCATGCCGTCGGAGCCGCAAACGCCCTCACGGCAAGAGCGACGATAGGAAAAACCTTCGTCCTGCTCTTTGATCAAGGCCAGCACGTCCAGCACCATCAAGTCTTTACCATTGGTATTGACCTGAAACTCCTGCATGAACGGCGCGGCATCCTGATCCGGGTTGTAGCGATAAACACTGACTTTCAACATATCGGCCACCCTTAGTAAGTCCGAATCATAGGTTCAAAGGTCGGAACGGTTTTTGGCGAGAAGTTCACCGCACGTTTGGCTACGCGCTTTTCACCCGGGAAATACAGGGTGTGGCACAGCCAGTTAACGTCGTCACGATCTTCGAAATCTTCACGGGCGTGAGCACCGCGCGACTCTTTACGAACTTCAGCAGCGATTGCAGTCGCTTCAGCCACTTCGAGCAGGTTTTGCAGCTCGAGGGCTTCGATACGAGCAGTGTTGAACGCCTGGCTCTTATCGTTGATTTTCACGTTGGCAATGCGCGCGCGCAGATCAGCCAGCTGGGCAATACCCTTCTGCATGTATTCGCCAGTACGGAATACACCGAAGTAGTTCTGCATGCAGCTTTGCAGCTCTTTACGCAGGGTTGCTACGTCTTCGCCGTCAGTACGTGCGTTCAGGCCGTCCAGACGTGCCAGGGCAGCGTCGATGTCGGACTGGCGCGGACGAGCGTAATCAACGCCTTCTTTCAGGGTCTGTTCAAGGAACAGGCCGGCAGCACGACCGAATACCACCAGGTCGAGCAACGAGTTGCCGCCCAGACGGTTGGCACCGTGAACCGATACGCAAGCCACTTCACCCACTGCAAACAGGCCAGGGATGATCTGGTCGACGCCTTCAGCGTCCTGAGTGATGGCCTGACCATGAATGTTGGTGGCAACGCCGCCCATCATATAGTGGCAAGTTGGAACTACCGGGATCGGCGCTACGGCTGGATCGACGTGAGCGAAGGTCTTGGACAGCTCCATGATGCCTGGCAGACGACTGTGCAGAACTTCTTCACCCAGGTGATCAAGTTTCAGCATTACGTGGTCACCGTCCGGACCGCAACCGTTGCCCGCGATGATTTCTTTAACCATCGAGCGAGCTACAACGTCACGACCGGCAAGGTCTTTGGCGTTCGGAGCATAACGCTCCATGAAACGCTCACCGTGCTTGTTGATCAGGTATCCACCTTCACCACGGCAACCTTCTGTAACCAGTACACCGGCGCCGGCAATACCGGTCGGGTGGAACTGCCACATTTCGATGTCCTGAACCGGTACGCCTGCACGCAGCGCCATGCCGATACCGTCACCGGTATTGATTAGGGCGTTGGTAGTAGAGGAGTAGATACGGCCTGCACCACCAGTGGCCAGCACGGTCGCGTTAGCGCGAACGTAAGAGGTTTCACCGGTTTCGATGCAGATCACGATCATGCCTACAAAGGCACCATCTTCGTTCTTCACCAGGTCGACACCGTAGTATTCGTTAAGGAATACAGTGCCGGCCTTCAGGTTGGCCTGGTACAGGGTGTGCAACAGCGCGTGACCTGTACGGTCGGCTGCAGCGCAAGTACGGGCAGCCTGGCCACCCTTGCCGAAGTCCTTGGACTGACCACCGAAAGGACGCTGATAGATACGGCCCTGTTCGGTACGGGAGAACGGCAAACCCATGTGTTCCAGCTCGAAAACGGCTTCCGGGCCTACGGAACACATGTACTCGATAGCGTCCTGGTCACCGATATAGTCGGAGCCCTTGACGGTATCGTACATGTGCCAGCGCCAGTCATCGTTTGGATCCGCAGACGCGATCGCGCAGGTAATGCCACCCTGAGCCGATACGGTGTGGGAACGAGTCGGGAAAACCTTGGTGACTACGGCAGTCTTGTGACCGCCTTGTGCCAGCTGCAGAGCAGCGCGCATGCCTGCACCGCCGCCGCCAATGATGATGGCGTCGAACGAGAGTGTATTAACTGTGTTAGCCATGAATCAGATACCCCAAAGAATCTGCACACCCCAGACGAAGTAAGCGAACATTGCAACGCCGCAGACTGCCTGGAAGAGGAAACGTACTGCTGTCGCGGACTTGCCCAGCGCCATTGGCGTCAGGTAGTCGGTCGCGATGGTCCACATGCCGACCCAGGCGTGTGCGCCCAGAGCAACAAGGGCCAGCAGGCTGAAGATACGCATCCAGTTGCTTGCGAACAGCTCATGCCATTGGGCGTAGCCAATGCCTGGGTTCGCAACGAGGTATCCGATCAGGAAGATGAAATAAGCCGCTAGAACAACCGCAGACACACGCTGTGCCATCCAGTCATAGAGGCCCGAACGCGACAGGTTCGTAACGCTGGTTACCATATCCAAACTCCCGCCAGAACAATCATCACCACAGAAATGACGATTACGATTTTCGAGCCCAGTCGGCCGCCTTCAAGCGTCTCACCGATGCCCATGTCCATGATCAAGTGGCGCACACCGGCAACCAGGTGATACAGCAAGGCAGAGAGCAGGCCCCACGCAACGAATTTGGCCAGCGGGCTGGTCAAGCATGCCTTCACCTCGGCAAAACCTTCTTCGGAACCCAGGGATTTGCTCAATGCATAAAGCATGAAGCCCAGGCCGAGAAAAAGAATGATGCCCGATACACGGTGCAGAAATGACGTAACGCCGGTGATGGGGAGTTTGATGGTCCTTAGGTCTAGGTTTACAGGTCGTTGGCTATTCACGGCTTTTTTCACACTGAAGAGCCCCTAACAATCAGGGCAAGTTTGTTGGGATGCGCACTGGTCAGGTACCCACCACCCGGGAGTGACGACCCCCATCTAAACAGGCCCAAAAGCCCCTGGCGGTCGGCTGCCGAGTATAGACAGTTAGGTCGCTAATGACAACGCAATCACCTTCCCCTAATAGCGCATTGCGCTTCGGGCATAAAAGGCGTAAACGGCCGGGATATTCGCTAAAAATCGCTGTTCAAAGCCTTGTACAGCAAGACTTTAGGCAAATTGACATTCGAATTTATCTCACTATAGTGGTGCGGGCCCTGCGTGGGGGGTCTGTCTGATGATTTCAAGCATAAATAGGAGGCCACATGGCTGACAAAAAAGCGCAGTTGATCATCGAGGGCGCAGCCCCCGTCGAGCTGCCCATTTTAACTGGCACCGTGGGTCCCGATGTAATCGATGTGCGAGGCCTTACGGCCACGGGCCGGTTCACATTTGACCCTGGCTTCATGTCGACCGCATCTTGCGAGTCGAAGATCACCTATATTGATGGTGACAACGGTATCCTGCTGCACCGCGGCTACCCGATCGAACAGCTGGCCGAACACTCTGACTATCTTGAAACCGCTTACCTGCTGCTGAACGGCGAACTGCCGACCGCAGAGCAGAAGGCTCAATTTGTCAGCACCGTGAAGAACCACACCATGGTTCACGAGCAGTTGAAGACCTTCTTCAACGGCTTCCGTCGTGACGCCCACCCGATGGCGGTCATGTGCGGTGTAGTCGGCGCCCTCTCGGCCTTCTACCACGACTCCCTGGACATCAATAACCCGCAGCATCGCGAAATCTCCGCGATACGTCTGGTTGCCAAGATGCCTACCCTGGCTGCGATGGTTTACAAGTACTCCATGGGTCAACCCATGATGTACCCGCGTAACGACCTGACCTACGCCGAAAACTTCCTGCACATGATGTTCAACACGCCGTGCGAGATAAAACCGATCAGCCCGGTACTGGCCAAGGCAATGGATAAGATCTTTATCCTGCACGCTGACCATGAACAGAATGCTTCGACCTCCACCGTACGCCTGGCAGGCTCTTCGGGTGCCAACCCGTTTGCCTGTATTGCTGCCGGTATCGCTGCACTGTGGGGCCCTGCCCACGGCGGCGCCAACGAAGCCGTGCTGACCATGCTCGACGAAATTGGCGATGTGTCCAACATCGACAAATTCATCGCCAAGGCCAAGGACAAGAACGATCCGTTCAAACTGATGGGCTTCGGTCACCGGGTTTACAAAAACCGCGACCCGCGCGCCACGGTCATGAAAAAGACCTGCGACGAAGTACTCAAGGAACTGGGGATCAAGAACGATCCGCAACTCGAACTGGCCATGCGCCTGGAAGAGATCGCCCTGACCGACCCGTACTTCATCGAGCGCTCGCTGTACCCGAACGTCGACTTCTACTCGGGGATCATCCTCAAGGCGATCGGCATTCCAACCAGCATGTTCACCGTGATCTTCGCCCTGTCGCGTACAGTCGGCTGGATCTCGCACTGGAAAGAAATGCTCTCCAGCCCGTACAAGATCGGCCGCCCGCGCCAGTTGTACACCGGCTACGAGCAGCGTGACATCACCAAACTGGAAGACCGCAAGTAAGGCCTGTCCCACGATAGAGTCCTGATTGCAGCCAATACGGCCCCTGCCTCTTAACAAGAGCAGGGGCCGTATTAGTTTGTGCCGAATACAACTGCCTGCCTGCAGGAGCGAGCTTGATCGCGAGCTCTTGTAGCGCCAACCAATAGCTCGCGACCAAGCACGCGCCTACACATTATTGAGCAGCGATACAAACAAAAATCCCCCTGCCTTGCGACAGGGGGATTCTTTTGCACCTACCCTTTACAGCCGATTAATGATCCACCGCCCCGCTCGCCCCCAGGCCGGTCTGAGAACGCACAAACTGAGGAAAGAACAGTGCCCGCTCTTTCTCCGCAGCCTTGGACTTGTCAGTGATGGAGAAGAACCAGATACCCGCAAACGCGATGATCATCGAAAACAACGCCGGGTACTCGTAAGGGAAGATGGCTTTTTCATGGTGCAGGATCTGCACCCAAATGGTCGGGCCAAGGATCATCAGGCCAACAGCACTGATCAACCCCATCCAGCCGCCAATCATCGCACCGCGAGTGGTCAGGTTTTTCCAGTACATGGAAAGCAGCAAGACCGGGAAGTTACAGCTGGCAGCAATCGAGAACGCCAGGCCAACCATGAACGCAATGTTCTGGCTTTCAAACAGAATGCCAAGACCAATCGCCAGCACGCCCAGGATCACAGTAGTGATCTTCGAGACGCGGATTTCATCCTTGTCGTTGGCTTTGCCTTTCTTGATCACGCTGGCATACAGGTCATGGGACACAGCCGAAGCACCCGCCAGGGTCAAACCTGCAACCACCGCCAGGATGGTGGCAAAGGCCACTGCCGAGATAAAGCCCAGGAAAATACTGCCGCCGACCGCATCGGCCAGATGCACTGCCGCCATGTTATTACCGCCCAGCAAGGCACCGGCAGCATCCTTGAACGCAGGATTGGTGCTCACCAGCAGGATCGCGCCAAAACCGATAATGAACGTCAGGATATAGAAGTAGCCAATAAAGCCGGTCGCGTAGAGCACACTCTTACGGGCTTCTTTTGCATCACTTACGGTAAAGAAGCGCATCAGGATGTGAGGCAGACCCGCAGTACCGAACATCAGCGCCAGCCCGAGGGAGAATGCCGAAATCGGATCCTTCACCAAACCACCGGGGCTCATGATGGCCTCGCCCTTTGGGTGGACCTTGATGGCTTCGGCAAACAGCGAGTTGAAGTCGAAGTTAACGTGCTTCATCACCATTACGGCCATGAACGTAGCGCCCGACAACAGCAGAACCGCCTTGATGATCTGTACCCAGGTGGTCGCCAGCATGCCGCCGAACAACACGTACAGACACATGAGAATGCCCACCAGAATCACTGCAACGTGGTAGTCCAGACCGAACAGAAGCTGAATCAGCTTGCCCGCCCCCACCATTTGCGCAATCAGATAAAACGCCACCACTACCAGCGAGCCGCAGGCAGACAGCGAGCGAATCTGGGCCTGGCCCAATCGATAGGACGCCACATCGGCAAAGGTGTATTTGCCCAGGTTACGCAGACGCTCTGCGATCAGAAACAGAATGATTGGCCAGCCTACAAGGAAGCCGATCGAGTAGATCAGGCCGTCGTAGCCAGAGGTGTACACCAGCGCGGAAATACCCAGAAAAGACGCGGCAGACATGTAGTCGCCCGCAATAGCCAGGCCATTCTGAAAACCGGTGATTTTGCCGCCCGCAGCGTAATAGTCCGCTGCCGATTTATTGCGCTTTGAAGCCCAATACGTAATGCACAAAGTTGCCCCGACAAACAGGACAAACATAATGATCGCCGAAACGTTAAGCGGCTGTTTTTGAACTTCTCCGGTCAGGGCTTCTGCTGCCCAGACACTCGGAGCCAGGGCTGCAATTCCCAGTGTTGCCAATAGACGCCTAATCATTGCCCCGCCTCCTTGAGAATTGCATTGTTCAGGTCATCAAACTCGCCATTGGCCCGGTGTACATAAATGGCCGTCAGAATAAAAGCCGAAACAATCAGCCCCACTCCGATGGGTATGCCCCAGGTAATGGACGAATCAGGGGTTAACTTGGCCCCCATGATGTGTGACCCATAAGCAATCAAAAGAATAAAGGCGGCATACAACCCGAGCATGATTGCCGAGAGTATCCAGGCGAAGCGTTCTCTTTTTCTGACCAGTTCCTTGAAGAGGGGACTGTTTTGAATAGAGAGGTAAATGCTGTCGTTCATTATTTTTGTCCTCGCAGCACAGATGAGATGTAACGTTTTCACTATTAGGGGGCTTCAAATTCAATTCCAGACGACTTTAGTAGTAGAGCCTCAACTGCGCTCAACCCCCCGGTTTCTCTAGTCTGCAAGGACGATGTGCACCCGCACCAACCCCCGTAAACGCAAAAACCGTTTGGCGTTAACACCAAACGGTCTTGTGTACTGCGAGCTAGACACTTCGCGATTAGTTAGCGGTCCACTGGGCAACACGCTCGGGGTGCTTGGCAACCCACTCTTTTGCCGCAACTTCAGGTTTTGCACCCTCCTGAATGGCCAACATTACCTCGCCAATCTCATCTTTGGAGTTCCACGAAAACTTTTTCAAAAAGGCAGCAACTTCAGGGGCTTTCTTGCCCAACTCTTTGCTGCCGATACTGTTAACAGTTTCTGCGGCCCCATAAACACCTTTCGGATCATCCAGGAAACGCAGTTTCCACTTGGCAAACATCCAGTGCGGCACCCAGCCAGTGACGACGATCGGCTCGTTTTTAGCGTAAGCACGCCCCAGTTCCGAGGTCATGGCCGCTCCGGAACTGGCTTGCAGTTTATAGTCCAGCCCATAGTCCTTGATCGCTTCGTCAGTTTTCAGCATGACGCCCGATCCGGCGTCAATGCCGACGATTTTCTTTTTGAAACCGGCATCGTCCTTCAAGTCGGCTATGGACTTGACGGCTACATAGTCAGGCACGATCAGGCCAATTTTTGCGTCTTTGAAATTAGGCCCGTAATCGACAACCTTGTCCTTGTTCTTGGCCCAGTATTCGCCGTGGGTAACCGGCAACCAGGCTGACAACATGGCATCGAGCTTACCGGTCGCCACACCCTGCCACATGATGCCGGTGGCGACCGGCATCAGTTTCACGTCATAGCCCAGCTTCTGCTTGATCACTTCAGCAGCCACATGGGTGGTCGCTACGCTATCGGACCAGCCATCGACATAGCCAATATTCAGCGTCGGCTTGCTCTGGGCGCTCGCCAACCCCGCACTCATCGCCAGCACCAAGGCAACTCCCGCGCTCAAAATTCGTCGCATCTTCATTAATGATTCCCCACAGTGCAGGGCCCGACGAGTGCCGGGCCACATCAAGATCATTTCGGAGCCGGCCAGGCACCCCGACACAGTACGCACCTGATCATCAACCCCGCCCGCCCACAGGCCTGCTCTGACGACGACGCCCAGGCAACCACCAACGACATGCACTGCAATGGCGTAACAGCAACCTGTATTGCAATCACACAATCAATCAAAGGTTACATGTCCAAATTTTACCGGGCGCGCCGGGGCCTCCAATAGCAGGTAAGATGCGCGGCTTTGCTCACATACGGCCTGACCATGTCCGCGACTGCACGCTTCCCCGTCCTGCCTTATCTGTTCGCCTGTTTACTGGGCGTATTTACCATTGCCGGCTTCTGGTACGGCCTTGGCAAACCGGTGATTTTGCCCGACGCTGCCACCCCGACCCACAAGCTGCAATGTGCGTCATATACGCCGTTCGACAAGGATCAGTCACCGTTCGACCAGCCTTTCGTACCCCGGCTTGAGCGGATGGACGCGGATCTGGCGCTGCTTGCCACACGCTTCGAATGTATTCGTACTTACTCGCAGGCGGGCCTTGAACAACTGCCCGAACTGGCTCGCAAGCACGGCCTGAAGCTGATGATCGGCGCCTGGGTGAGCAGCAATACGCAGACCACTGCTGAAGAAGTGGACGCACTGATTGCTTCGGCCAATGCCAACCCGGACGTGGTCACGTCGGTGATCGTGGGCAACGAGGCCTTGCTGCGCAAGGAGATCACAGCGCCTCAACTGGTCAAGCTGATCAATCAAGTCAAAAGCCGGATCAAGCAGCCTGTCACCTACGCCGACGTCTGGGAGTTCTGGTTGCAGCATCCGGAAATTGCCCCGGCCGTGGACTTCCTGACCATCCACCTCCTGCCTTATTGGGAAGATGATCCTGCGGGCATCGACCAGGCAGTGAACCATGTGGCGCAAGTTCGCCAGGTATTCGGCAACAAGTTCGCACCTAAAGACATTCTGATTGGCGAAACCGGCTGGCCAAGCGAGGGCCGCCAGCGTGAAACAGCCCTGCCCAGCCGGGTCAACGAAGCAAAATTCATCCGTGGTTTTGTCAACCTGGCCGAACAAAATGGCTGGAAGTACAACCTGATCGAAGCCTTCGACCAGCCCTGGAAACGCGGCAGCGAAGGGGCTGTAGGCGGCTACTGGGGGTTGTTTGATGCCGATCGCCAGGACAAGGGCATCCTCGCCGGACCTGTCACCAACCTGCCTCACTGGCCAGTCTGGCTGGGGCTTGGCGTTGCGTTGTTTGTAAGCACGCTGCTGATTGGCGGACGCGTTCGCACCACTCGCTCAGCCCTGCTATTGCCTGCGCTTGGCGCGGTGGCGGGTTGCAGCATCGTGGCATGGGCCGAGCTGGCTTCGGTCACCAGCCGTTTTGCCGGGGAATGGCTGTGGGCCGGCATTCTGATCGCCTTGAACTTCATTGTGTTGGCGCATGGCGCTTTGGCCCTGGGCCAAAACAATGGCTGGCGCGAGCGACTGTTCAATGCACTGGATAGTCGGGCTGGATGGTGGCTGGCCGCGGCAGGCTTTGCCGGTGCCGTGATGATGCTGGGGCTGGTTTTCGAACCGCGCTATCGCAGCTTCCCCAGCGCAGCTCTGCTACTGCCCGCACTGGTTTACCTGCTACGCCCGGCACGGGGACCGCGCCGGGAATTCGGACTGCTGGCAATAATCATTGGTGCCGGGATACCGCTGCAGCTATACCGTGAAGGCCTTCACAATGAACAGGCCTGGACATGGGCACTGGTTTGCGTACTGATGGTGGCGGCGCTCTGGCGTAGCCTCAGGGTTCGCTGAAAGGCTTTAACTGATCGCGGGCAAGCTCGCTCCTGAGGGTCGAGCTTGCCCGCGATGGTTAATACACTTAGCCCGCCCTGACTAACCGCAACCCCGCGATCACCACTGCGAACACCGCCAGGCTGGCGTTATACAGCGCCAGAGCAGGAAAACCGAACAACAACGCCAGGACTGCCAGCGCACTGCCAACCCGCCCGCGCACAAAAAATGCGATCACCGAGGTGGCCACTGCCACCCAGCCCAGCACCCTGAAGTGGATCAACCAACCCAGATTCGCCCGCAACTGGCACTCCCAGCGCGCCGCCTCTGCAACACACGTCCCCACCCATTGCGAATCTTCCATCAAGCCGTAACGCAGGCCGTAACTGGCAGCCAGCCACAGGGCCAGGACGAGAAGCAGCAAGATCAACGGCATACGCGCACGCATAAGAAACTCCAAAAGGCAAAACGGCGCCCAGCTTAATCCCCCCTCTTGGGTATGCAAGCCTTGCAATCAGATATCTGTTCACTAAAGTCATTCAACGTGTATCGTCTGGTAGCTTTTTGCCTGCTCGAAACAAAACCGGGGGATTTAATCGTGCTGCTCAATGGCACTTTGACGGTAGCCCTGTGGTCATAGCCTGCGAATCTTCTGCGCACCTTCTTAGGGATAGTCTTCATGCTTCGTTCTCTGCCTCTCGCCGCCTTGCTATGCGGCCTTTTATTGAGTGCGTCCGCACAGGCGGTTGATATTGACCCCGCCACCTATGGCTACCCGCTGACCAACCCGTTTGAAGCAACAATTGCGACCACTCCTCCGGAGATGCGCCCGCTGCTTCCCGACGACGACGATATCAGGCAGTCGGATTACAGCCTCAAGCTGCGCCCTGAACGTGAGTTCACACTGCCCGCCAACTTCTGGGCAGTTAAAAAGCTCACCTACCGCATAGCCAGACAAGACCATCCGGCCCCCCTGATGTTTCTGATTGCAGGCACCGGCGCGCCTTATGACAGCAGCCTCAACGAGTTCCTGAAAAAACTCTTCTACAAGGCGGGCTACCACGTGGTGCAACTGTCATCGCCGACCAGCTATGACTTTATGAGCGCCGCCTCGCGCTATGCCACACCCGGCGTCAGTCAGTACGATGCAGAAGATTTGTATCGGGTAATGCAGGCAGTGCGCGCGCAACAGGCGGACGTCCCGGTCACCGACTACTACCTGGCGGGTTACAGCCTGGGGGCACTGGACGCTGCGTTCGTCAGCCACCTGGATGAAACCCGTAAAAGCTTCAACTTCAAAAAAGTCCTGATGCTAAACCCGCCCGTCAACCTCTATACCTCCATCAGCAACCTCGACAAGCTGGTACAGACCGAGGTGAAGGGCATCAATAACAGCACAACGTTCTACGAACTGGTGCTGGAAAAACTGACCCGCTACTTCAAGCAAAAAGGCTATGTCGACATTAATGCGGCCCTGGTCTACGACATACAGAACTCCAAGGAGCGCCTGACCAACGAGCAAATGGCGATGCTAATCGGCACCATGTTCCGCTTCTCTTCAGCCGATATCGTGTTCACCTCGGACCTGATCAACCGCCGCGGACTGATTACCCCGCCGAACTACCCGATCACCGAAGGCACCAGCCTCACGCCGTTCCTCAAGCGCTCGCTGCAATGTGACTTTGACTGCTATCTCACCGAGCAGGTGATCCCGATGTGGCGCGCCAGGACTGATGGCGGCACCCTTTTGCAGCTTATTGATCAGGTCAGCCTGTATGCGCTTAAGGATTACCTGCAAAACAGCCCCAAGATTGCCGTTATGCACAACGCCGACGACATCATCCTGGGTCCTGGCGATCTTGGATTTCTGCGTAAAACCTTCGGCAATCGCCTGACGGTCTACCCGTATGGTGGCCATTGCGGCAACCTCAACTACCGTGTCAACGCTGACGCTATGCTGGAGTTCTTCCGTGGCTAAACATATTTTGCTTCTCGCCGCCTTACTCAGTGCCGGCTATGCCCAGGCAGACGACGGAAAGACTCAGACAGAGCGCACTCAAGACATCGACGGCTTTACCCAGCCGCTGAAACTCCTGAAGTTCAACCCCGGTCTTGACCAGCGTGAGTTTGAGCGCGCGACCATGAACGCATTGAGCGTGTATGACCCGCTGGAATCGATTAACCGCCGGATCTACCACTTCAACTACCGCTTCGACCAGTGGGTCTTCCTGCCGGTGGTTGACGGTTACCGCTATGTCACGCCGAGCTTTCTGCGCACCGGGGTGAGCAACTTCTTCAATAACCTGGGTGATGTGCCCAACCTGTTCAACAGCCTGCTGCAACTCAAGGGGCATCGCTCTTTGGAGACCACAGGCCGATTGCTGTTGAACACTACGCTGGGGGTGGGCGGTTTGTGGGACCCGGCAACCTCTATGGGCCTGCCACGCCAGAGCGAAGACTTTGGTCAGACGCTGGGCTTTTACGGCGTACCCGGCGGCGCTTACCTGATGCTGCCGATCCTCGGCCCTTCAAACCTGCGAGACACCACGGGTTTGGTGGTCGACTATGGTGCCGCCCAGGAAATCAACTTCCTCAACGTGCCTCACGAAAGTACGCGCCACCCGGAAATCTGGGTGCTGGGCGCTATCGACAAGCGCTACAACACCAGCTTCCGCTATGGGCAGTTTGACTCACCCTTTGAGTACGACAAGCTGCGCTACATCTATACCGAAGCGCGCAAGCTGCAAATCGCCGAGTAATCCGGATGCTCACAGGGCTGCCCGCAGGCAGCCCTGCCTGCACCGCTAAACGCCCAGAAACCGGGATAACACTTCGCGTTTAGCCATCGCATCACGCCTCCCTAGTTCGATCAATTCCCGACAATAGCCTGATTCAAACAACAGATAGCTGAGCACCCCTGCTCCGCTGGTCTTGGTTGCACCCGGACCGCGCAAAAACATGCGCAGCGCCGAAGGCAATTCATGCCGGTGACGGGCAGCTATTTCGTCGATCGGCTGACTCGGGGCGATGATCAGCACCTCTACCGGTGCCAAGCCCAGATTGTCAGATTGATGCGGCAACAAGCGGGCAAAGTGGTTCATGCGCTCGAGCAGTTCAATGTCACTCTCCAGACTGTCAATAAACGTACTGTTGAGCATGTGCCCGCCAATCTGTGCCAGCGTGGGTTGTTGAGCGTTGTTGTCCTGTTGCACGACACGCAGGTCAGGCCCGCGGGGATTGCCGCTCACGCCCACCACCAATACCCGATTGGCCCCCAGATGCAGCGCGGGGCTAATGGGAGCCGGCTGACGGACCGCACCGTCGCCAAAGTACTCCTGCCCCACCTTGACCGGAGCAAACAACAGCGGGATCGCAGAGCTGGCCAGCAAATGTTCGACCGTCAATGACGCGGGCACACCTATGCGCCGGTGGCGCAACCAGCCTTCGATTGCCACCTGTCCTTGATAAAAAGTCACCGCCTGGCCTGTGGAGTAACCAAAGGCAGTCACCGCCACAGCGCGCAGCCGTTGCTCGGCAATTGCCTGATCAATCCCGGAAAAATTGATTTTATCGGCAAGTAAATTGCGTAATGGCGAACTGTTAAGCAAGGCCACGGGGACATGTGAGCCCAGCCCGAGCAAGCTGTGACTCAAAAAGCGTGAAGCCTGATGGATGACACCCGGCCAGTCGCTGCGCAACACCAGATGGCTTTCGAAGCCTTGCCAGAACTCAGTCAGGTGTTCGACTGCCCTGGCAAAATCCATCGCCCGGCTCGCCAGACTGACCGCATTTATTGCCCCGGCCGAGGTGCCGACAATGACCGGGAACGGGTTAGCGGCGCCTGCTGGCAGCAACTCGGCAATAGCCCCCAGGACACCGACCTGATAGGCCGCCCGCGCACCGCCACCGGACAGGATGAGGCCCGTAACCGGCGCCACCTGCCTCAAGGCAGCTCGACCTTGCCACAGACAGGCTCAACGGCGCTTGTCGTAGAGCTTGGGCTCACCCGGCGGACGGGTTTTGAAACGTCGATGGGCCCACAGGTATTGTTCCGGGCATTCGCGTATCGCTCGCTCGACCCATTGATTGATTCGCAGGCAGTCAACCTCATCGCTTTCTCCGGGGAAATTGCTCAGGGGCGGATGAATCACCAGTTTGTAACCACTGCCATCCGCCAGTCTCTGCTGAGTAAAGGGCACAACCTGCGCTTTGCCCAGCCTGGCGAACTTGCTGGTAGCGGTCACCGTCGCGGCCTCAATCCCGAACAGCGGCACAAAAATACTTTGCCTGGCGCCGTAGTCCTGGTCAGGCGCGTACCAGATGGCCCGTCCTGAGCGCAGCAGCTTGAGCATCCCGCGTACATCATCGCGCTCCACAGCCAGCGAATCGACGTTATGACGCTCACGGCCGCGACGCTGGATAAAATCGAACAGCGGGTTGTTGTGCTCGCGGTACATGCCGTCAATGGTGTGTTGCTGGCCAAGCAAGGCGGCACCAATTTCCAGGGTCGTGAAGTGGAAGGCCATTAAAATAACGCCCTTGCCTTCACGTTGCGCCTGCTTGAGGTGCTCCAGCCCTTCAATATGTGCCAGCCTGGCCAGACGCGGCTTGGACCACCACCAGCTCATGGCCATTTCAAAGAAGGCGATACCGGTTGAGGCGAAGTTGTCTTTGAGCAATTGCTCGCGCTCGGCACCGGACTTTTCAGGGAAACACAGCTCGAGGTTGCGCGCCGCAATGCGTCGACGATCGCCGGCCACCCGATACATCAAGGCTCCGAGCACGCGACCGATACACAATTGGGCTTTATAAGGCAGTTGGACGACCAGCCACAGCAGGCCTAAACCTAGCCACAGCAGCCAAAAACGCGGATGAAAAAAAGCAGCACGAAAACGCGGGCGATCCATTAATGATTCCGGACAGTCACATGGCCGGCCATTCTACATCGTTCGACCCCGCTTGCGGCCCGCGGACGATCTCGCTATAAGTCTCAGCACTTTAAGTGACAAGCCGCGTTAAACAGACCATGAGCCCAACCGAATCGCTAGACCAAGCCCCTGTGTTCCAGCTAAAGGGCAGTATGCTCGCCATTACGGTGCTGGAACTGGCCAAAAACAACCTTCAAGCCCTTGACCGCCAACTGGCCGCCAAAGTGGCTCAAGCGCCGAATTTTTTCAGCAACACACCACTGGTGCTGGCGCTGGACAAGCTGCCCGCCGGTGAGGGCGCGATCGATTTGCCCGGGCTGATGCGCGTTTGCCGCCAGCATGGCCTTCGCACTCTGGCCATTCGGGCCAACCGCATCGAAGACATTGCCGCCGCCATCGCCATCGATCTGCCAGTACTTCCGCCCTCTGGCGCCCGCGAACGACCGATCGAACCGGTAGAAGCCGTAGAGCCGAAAAAACCCGAAAAACCGCCTGAGCCAGTGATCAAGCCGACCAAAATTATCACCAGCCCGGTACGCGGGGGGCAGACCGTGTACGCAGAAGGCTGCGACCTGGTGGTGATCGCCTCCGTCAGCCCCGGTGCGGAACTTATGGCCGATGGCAACATCCATGTTTACGGGCCAATGCGCGGTCGTGCGCTGGCCGGACATAAAGGCAACACCAAGGCACGGATTTTTTGCCAGCAATTGAGTGCCGAACTCGTGTCCATTGCCGGCAAGTACAAGGTTTCTGAAGATCTGCGTCGCGACCCCTTGTGGGGCTCTGGGGTGCAAATCAGTCTGTCAAGTGACATGTTGAACATCACCCGTCTTTAACGGATACTCTCGCCATTTTCCAACCATCTCCAAAGCGTAGGGATAAAGATTCAACCTTGTAGGAAATCAATACTCAGACTGTGCTTATGTTGTGTAAGCCGGACCTGCAAAGATGACCCACCAGGGCTGTTCACCTGCCGTCGTTTATAGAGATGTTATTCAGGGGCTAAAAAGTCCTTTTTCCTTAGGGGTGAAACACCTTGGCCAAGATTCTAGTGGTTACATCCGGCAAGGGTGGTGTGGGTAAGACCACCACCAGCGCCGCTATCGGTACCGGCCTCGCTCTGCGCGGCCACAAAACAGTGATCGTCGACTTCGACGTTGGCCTGCGTAACCTCGACCTGATCATGGGTTGTGAGCGCCGCGTGGTTTATGACTTCGTTAACGTAGTCAACGGCGAAGCCAATCTGCAGCAGGCCCTGATCAAGGACAAGCGTCTGGAAAACCTGTACGTACTGGCCGCCAGCCAGACACGTGACAAGGATGCCCTGACCAAGGAAGGCGTCGAAAAAGTTCTGATGGAACTCAAGGAGACCTTCGAATTCGTGGTCTGCGACTCCCCGGCAGGTATCGAAACCGGCGCCCACCTGGCCATGTACTTCGCCGATGAAGCGATTGTCGTGACCAACCCGGAAGTCTCCTCGGTACGTGACTCCGACCGTATGCTGGGCCTTCTGGCAAGCAAATCGCGCCGCGCCGAACTGGGCGAAGAGCCGATCAAGGAACACCTGCTGCTGACCCGCTACAACCCTGAGCGCGTAAGCAAAGGCGAAATGCTCGGTGTTGAAGACGTTAAAGAAATTCTGGCCGTGGCCCTGCTGGGTGTCATTCCTGAATCCCAGGCCGTACTCAAGGCATCCAACCAGGGTGTGCCCGTGATCCTCGACGATCAGAGTGACGCCGGTCAGGCCTACAGCGATGCTGTTGATCGCTTGCTGGGCAAAACCGTGGAGCATCGGTTCCTCGATGCACAGAAGAAGGGATTCTTCGAGCGCCTGTTTGGAGGCAACTAAGCAATGAATATTTTTGACTTCTTTCGTGCCAACAAAAAGGTAAGTACCGCGTCGGTCGCGAAAGAGCGTCTACAGATCATCGTGGCGCACGAACGCGGCCAACGCAGCACCCCGGACTACTTGCCTGCTTTGCAAAAAGAGCTGGTGGAAGTAATCCGCAAGTACGTCAATATCGAATCCGATCAAGTACAAGTTGCGCTGGAAAACCAGGGCAGCTGCTCGATTCTGGAACTCAACATCACGCTGCCAGATCGTTAATCAATCCGGCTGAAACCACGGCGAGCTGGATGTTTCTCTACAAAGGGAAACATCCAGCTCGCCGTTGGCGTTTGTTAAGAGGCTGTTTTAATGCCGTTGTCGAACATCCACATCATCCATCAGGACGCCGGCGTTCTGGTCGTTAACAAGCCGACGCTGCTGCTCTCAGTGCCGGGCCGGGCTGAAGACAACAAGGATTGCCTGATTACCCGCCTGCAAGAGAACGGCTATCCCGAGGCGCGTATCGTCCATCGCCTGGACTGGGAAACCTCCGGGATCATTCTGCTGGCCCGTGATGCCGATACTCACCGCGAGTTGTCACGACAGTTTCATGACCGCGAAACCGAAAAGGCTTACACCGCACTGGCCTGGGGTCAGCCCGAACTGGACAGCGGCAGTATTGACTTGCCACTGCGGTACGACCCGCCGACCAAGCCTCGGCATGTGGTCGACCACGAGTTCGGCAAAAACGCCCTGACCTTCTGGAAAGTGCTGGAGCGCTGCGGCGATTACTGCCGGGTTGAACTGACGCCGATCACCGGGCGTTCGCACCAGTTACGCGTGCACATGTTGTCTATCGGCCACCCGCTGTTGGGAGATGGCCTGTACGCACATCCTCAGGCGCTGGCTGCCTGGCCGCGCCTTTGCCTGCACGCAAGCATGCTCAGCTTTACCCACCCGCAAACGGGCGAGCGTCTGCGTTTTGAGTGCCCGGCACCTTTCTGATAGAGGATGCAATCGTCGGCAAGCCGGCTCCCACAGGTTTTGTGCTGGCCCGAGATCAAAGACAACTCATTGTGGGAGCTGGCTTGCCAGCGATTCAGACGGCATGGCCTATCAGAAAACAAGGTAATGCCATCGAACCCAAGCCAGCTCCCAAAGAGCCCCGGGCCACGCTCTTACACCTCAACAATTCTTGCGATCAATGCGCTAAACTCGCGGCCTTGCTGTCTGGAGTAACTTATGCGCGAAGAGTTGAACCAAGGCCTGATCGACTTTCTGAAGGCCTCCCCTACCCCGTTCCATGCCACTGCCAGTCTTGTCCAGCGTCTGGAGGCCGCCGGTTTTCAGCGCCTCGACGAACGCGAGACCTGGTTCACCGAAGCCAACGGTCGCTATTACGTCACCCGCAATGACTCTTCCATTGTTGCCTTCAAGCTGGGTCGCCACTCGCCCCTGCTGGGCGGCATTCGCATGGTGGGTGCACATACAGACAGCCCGTGCCTGCGGGTCAAGCCACAGCCGGAATTGCAACGTCAGGGTTTCTGGCAACTGGGCGTCGAAGTCTACGGTGGCGCCCTGCTGGCCCCCTGGTTCGACCGCGACCTGTCTTTGGCCGGCCGGGTGACCTTCCGCCGCGATGGCAAGGTCGAAAGCCAGCTGATCGACTTTCGGGCACCTATCGCCACCATCCCCAACCTGGCCATCCACCTTAATCGCACGGCCAACGAAGGCTGGGCGATCAACCCGCAGACCGAACTGCCGCCGATCCTGGCCCAGGTCGCAGGTGATGAGCGCGTAGACTTCCGCGCCCTGCTCACTGATCAGCTGGCCCGCGAACACGGCCTCAACGCTGACGTGGTACTGGATTACGAGCTTAGCTTCTACGACACCCAAAGCGCTGCCGTCATCGGCCTCAACGGCGACTTCATTGCCGGTGCGCGCCTCGACAACCTGTTGTCCTGCTATGCCGGACTGCAGGCCCTGCTCAACACCGAAACCGAAGAAAGCTGCCTGTTTGTGGCCAACGACCACGAAGAAGTCGGCTCGTGCTCGGCCTGCGGCGCCGACGGCCCGATGCTGGAGCAAATCCTGCAGCGCCTGCTACCTGAAGGTGACGAGTACGTACGCACCATTCAGAAGTCGCTGCTGGTTTCGGCTGACAACGCCCACGGCGTACACCCTAACTACGCAGACAAACACGACGCCAATCACGGTCCGAAACTCAATGCCGGCCCCGTGATCAAGGTCAACAGCAACCAGCGCTACGCCACCAACAGCGAAACGGCCGGGTTCTTCCGTCATCTGTGCATGGCTGAAGAAGTGCCGGTACAGAGTTTTGTCGTGCGCAGCGACATGGGTTGTGGCTCCACCATTGGCCCGATCACCGCCAGCCATTTGGGTGTTCGCACTGTGGACATCGGCCTGCCGACGTTCGCCATGCACTCCATCCGCGAACTGGCAGGCAGCCATGACCTGGCGCACCTGGTCAAGGTGCTGAGCGCGTTCTACGCCAGCAACGAACTGCCATAAGAGGTGCCCCGTAGGAGCGAGTTTGCTCGCGAGATCTTAAAGGCTCGCAAGCAAGTTCGCCCTGCGGGGGCAGTTGATTCATTTTTGATGCATGTCACCGCACTTTCCGGGAAAGCGACCTAGACTGTTGGGCATTAATTCCTTCAGGTCATTACCCATGATTGAGCTGTCAGCGTTTCACTCCATGATGATTCCGATTGTCTGCGGCATGTTGCTTCTGACCATTGGCTTCACCCTTCGTGACCGCCCCAGCGGTGTCGGCGTATTGATGATCTGGTGCGGCATGCTGCTGATTTTCGGCACCATCATCTTCAAGATCGTTGCCAAGCTGAACGAATCCTCACTCTGACGTTTGTGCAGGAACCGCGATCACTGATTTATACAAATGAATGATTGCGGGCCCTAGCGTACACTCGGCAAATCCGCTCCCCTCGAGGTTGATTGCCCAGTGTTTCTTCGTCTTTTCGCCCTGCCCTATTGCCTGCTTGTTTGCTTGCTGACCCTGCTGCCCATGACTTCGGCACAGGCTGTCGGCATCACCAGCCTGCTCGGCAATTCAGATAAAACCCAGGCGCAACCGACAGAGCCGCTGGGCCAGTCGCTGGACGAGGTGATCAAAAACCTCGAAAACGACCAGCAGCGCAGCAAGTTACTGACCGACCTGAAAAAGCTGCGCGACGCCACCAAAAAGGCCCAGCCCGAAGCCGAAATCGGCGTTCTGGGCCTGATCGGCAGCACCCTGGCCGACCTCGAGAAGCAGTTCTCGGGCACCGATAGCCCCACCTACCGCTGGTCCAAGGAAATAGGCCAGGCCAAAGACGAACTGGTTGCCCTGATGTTGCCGGCCAGTCAGTGGCTGCCAATCATTTTTGCCTTCGCCTTGATCATCATGGTCTGGAGCTTGCTGGCGGCGCTGCTGATCTGGGTTAGCCACCGCGTACGTCTGCGCTTTGGCCTGAGCGAAGAGCTGCCGCAACATCCCAAGGCTGTCGACATGCTGCGCTTTGCCCTGCGCAAACTGGGACCGTGGCTGGTGGCGCTGGTGATCACGGTGTATGGCAGTTACGCCCTGCCGTCCTCCCTGGGCAAAGACCTGGCCATGGTGCTGGCCTACGCGCTAGTGATCGGTACCTGCTTCTCGGCCATTTGCGTCATCGCCTTCTCGTTGCTCGACGGGCCACACCGCCATCGCGCCCTGCATATCCTGCGCCACCAGGCCTTCCGCCCGCTGTGGTGGATCGGCAGTTTCGCCGCCTTTGGCGAGGCCTTGAGCGACCCGCGACTGGTCGCCACCCTCGGCGTGCACCTGGCCCACACGGCGGCCACTTTTGCCAATGTGATGGCGGCACTGTCCACCGGCTTGTTCATCATCCGTTTCCGCCGGCCCATTGCCCACTTGATCCGCAACCAGCCCTTGTCCCGCCGCCTGACCCGTCGTGCCTTGAGCGACAGCATCGAGATCCTCGGCACTTACTGGTATATCGCGGCGCTGATTCTGGTGGGCATCTCGCTGTTCGCGACGTTTCTTTCGGCCGGCGATACCAGTACCGCATTACGTCAGTCACTGATCTGTACGGTGCTGGTGGTGTTGTGCATGGTCATCAACGGGCTGGTGCGACGTCATTCGCAACGGCCGCAACGCGGGCACAAGCGCCACGCGCTGTATTCCGAGCGTCTGAAAAGCTTCATCTATACCCTGGCGCACCTGGTGGTGTGGCTGGTCTTTATCGAGCTGGGGCTGCGGGTCTGGGGCTTGTCGCTGATCAGTTTTACCGAAGGTGACGGGCATGAGATCAGCGTCAAGCTGTTCGGCCTTGGCGGCACGCTACTGTTTGCCTGGCTGATCTGGATTCTCGCCGACACCGCGATCCACCACGCCTTGACCCGCTCGCGCAAAGGCCTGGCCAATGCGCGTGCGCAAACCATGATGCCGCTGATTCGCAACGTCCTGTTTGCGGCGATTTTCATCATTGCCCTGATCGTTGCCCTGGCCAACATGGGCATGAACGTTACCCCCCTGCTGGCCGGTGCGGGCGTGATCGGTCTGGCCATTGGTTTCGGTGCACAGTCACTGGTTGCCGACTTGATTACCGGGCTGTTCATCATCATTGAGGACTCGCTGGCCATCGACGATTACGTGGATGTCGGCGGGCACCTGGGCACGGTTGAAGGCCTGACGATTCGCACCGTGCGCCTGCGGGACATCGACGGCATCGTGCACACGATTCCGTTCAGTGAAATCAAAAGCATCAAGAACTACTCCCGTGAGTTTGGCTACGCGATCTTCCGTGTGGCGATCCCCTACAACATGGAAATCGACGACGCGATCAAACTGATGCGCGAGGTCGGGCAAAAGATGCGCACAGATCCGCTGCAGCGCCGCAACATCTGGTCGCCACTTGAAATCCAGGGGGTCGAGAGCTTTGAGTCAGGCAGCGCGATTCTGCGCGCCCGCTTCAAGACTGCACCGATCAAGCAGTGGGAAGTGTCACGGGCGTTCAACCTGTCACTCAAACGCCATCTGGACGAAGCCGGGCTGGACCTGGCCACACCGCGCCTGAGCGTACAGGTGGTGACGGCAGGCAGCGGCATATTGCAGAAGGATTGATCCACTCACCGACTCGCAGGAGCAGCCGGTGGACGCTCGAGTGCTCGCGAGCTCTTCTACGAGATCGCCAACATCTCTGGGTAGAGCTCGCGAGCAAGTTCGCTCCTACAGGGTTTGGGGTTCAGCGTTCGGAGATATCCACTGCGACATGAATCGCATCGTGTCGCCAGTACTCCAGGTCACAGTCGATCAGCCGCTCGTGCTGGTCGTAATTGATCCGGGCAATTCTCAGGCCCGGGCTCCCCGCAGACACTTTTAGCGTGGCAGCTGCCTCCAGCGGCAATGCGGTGGGCACGATCTCAAAACGCACCCGACCGTAATGCAAATCGTAATGCCGGGCATACAGCTCGGTGATCGACTGCGTAAGGTCAAAGTCCAGGATTTGCGGGAAGTATTGCGGGTTCAGGTAGTGCTCGACATACAGCACCAGACGCCCGTCAATCCGCCGCCCGCGGCAAATCCGGATCACGCTGGACAGTGCCGGCAGTTGCAAGCGTTCACACACCGCGGCGGAGGCCGGTTGCAGGCGCGCCGAAATCACCTCGGTGGTCGGCACCCTGCCCTGGGCACTAACCATGGCGTGAAAGTGGCTGCGCTGCATAAGGTTGTAGGCCAGGCGCGGCGGCGAAACAAACCAGCCACGCCGTTCTTCGCGATAGACCAGCCCCTGGGATTCGAGCTGTAACAGGGCCTCGCGCACGGTGACTCGGGTGGTGGTAAACAATTCACTGAGTTTGCGCTCTGCCGGCAACTGGCTGCCGCACGCCAGCAAGCCGTGCTCAATCTGTTCTTGCAGTGCGCGTCCGATCGCTGTCACCGCCTTGAGTGCACCTTCTCGCATCAATGTTACCTATCTGGACTAGTCCAGCACCAAATGTGGGCAGGTCAGGCCTGCAAAACTATCAATTCTTG
The DNA here is from genome assembly GCF_001294575.1 of Pseudomonas versuta. NCBI lineage: Bacteria > Pseudomonadati > Pseudomonadota > Gammaproteobacteria > Pseudomonadales > Pseudomonadaceae > Pseudomonas > Pseudomonas versuta. The sequence continues at coordinate 936,031 of NZ_CP012676.1, read as the reverse complement.
AGGCTGTCAGCCTAGGCAGTGCAGATGACTGTTGGATGACACACGCCCTCGATTTACCCGCCAATCCCATACCCGTCGGGGCTTAAGCCATGGTCTACGCTAAGCCGGAGTGTCAGAAACGGTCAGCAAACCGAGTTGCACAATCAATGCCGACATCAAAGTGTCATGAGTGCAGCTTAACTTGGCTCAGGTATTGCTGACCTAGACCAACCCACCGCAAAAGAGCAATAAAACCCAGCGTTGAAAACGCCCAAGGAGCTTCGGATGAAACAGTTTTTCCTGGCATCACTGTTAGGCACCAGCATCGCCCTTTGCACCTCGGCCATGGCCGGCGATGTGGACTTGAAAACCCTCGAAGCCGCTGCAAAGGCAGAAGGCGCGGTCAACAGTGTCGGCATGCCCGATGACTGGGCCAACTGGAAAGGCACTTGGGCGGACTTGAACAAGCTGTACGGCCTCAAGCACATCGACACCGACATGAGTTCGGCGCAGGAAGTGGCCAAGTTCGATGCTGAAAAAGACAATGCCAGCGCCGATATCGGTGACGTCGGCGCCGCCTTTGGCCCGATTGCGGTGGCCAAGGGCGTGACCCAACCCTACAAGCCGACCACCTGGGACCAGATCCCCGAGTGGGCCAAGGACAAGGACGGCAACTGGGCTCTGGCGTATACCGGCACCATCGCGTTCATCATCAACAAAAAACTGCTGCATGGCTCCGAAGCCCCCACCAAGTGGTCTGACCTGAAGACCGGCAAATATAAAGTCTCCATCGGTGACGTAAGCACCGCAGCCCAGGCAGCAAACGGCGTACTGGCAGCAGCCCTGGCCAACGGCGGGGATGAAAAGAACATTCAGCCTGCCTTGCTGATGTTTGCCGACATTGCCAAGCAAGGTCGTCTGTCACTGGCCAACCCGACCATCGCAACCATGGAAAAAGGCGAAGTTGAAGTGGGCGTGGTCTGGGACTTCAACGGTCTGAGCTATCGCGACAAGATGGTCAAGCCAGATGACTACATTGTGCTGATCCCTTCTGATGGCTCGGTGATTTCCGGCTACACCACAATCATCAACAAGTACGCCAAGCACCCGAATGCCGCCAAACTGACCCGTGAATTCATTTTCAGCGATGCTGGCCAGACCAACCTGGCGCGAGGCAATGCACGGCCGATTCGTGCCGAGCATCTGAAGCTGCCGGCTGAGGTTCAAGCCAAGCTGCTGCCTAATGAGCAGTACAAGACCGTGACCCCGATCAAAGACGCCGCCGCCTGGGAAAAAACCTCCAAGGCGCTGCCGCAGAAGTGGCAGGAAGAAGTCATTATCAATATGCAGTAACGGGCTACCCCCCGTAGTCGCTGCCGAAGGCTGCGAGCTTTTGATTGCGAAAAGCTCGCAGCCCTCGTTCCTCGGCAGCGACTACGGAGGTTGGCACGCTACTTCTGCTTGTGGAGTCGTCGTACATGAAACACAACGTTATCCTGGTTGTACTCGACGGACTGAACTATGAGGTCGCCCGCCAGGCCATGGGGCATTTGCAGGCCTACGTCGGGGCAGGACGCGCCGCACTGTATAAACTCATCTGTGAACTGCCTGCGCTTTCGCGCCCCCTCTATGAGTGCATCCTCACCGGTGTGCCACCGATTGAAAGCGGCATTGTGCACAACAATGTGTCGCGCCTGTCCAATCAGCGCAGCGTATTCCATTACGCCCGCGAAGGCGGCCTGAGTACGGCTGCCGCGGCTTATCACTGGGTCAGTGAACTGTATAACCGCTCGCCCTTTGTGGTTGCTCGTGACCGTCATACCCGGGCCACCGATTTACCGATCCAGCACGGGCATTTCTACTGGAGTGACCATTACCCCGACTCCCATCTGTTCGCCGACGCCGAAAGCCTGCGCCTTGCCTGTGCTCCCAACTTTCTACTGGTCCACCCCATGAATATCGACGACGCCGGGCACAAGCACGGCCTCGAAACCCCGCAATACCGCAACAGTGCACGCTCGGCCGACATCATTCTGGCCAACTACCTGCAGGGCTGGCTTGAGGCCGGGTATCAGGTACTGGTGACTGCCGATCACGGCATGAACAACGACCGTTCGCACAACGGCATCCTGCCCGAAGAAAGGGAAGTACCGCTGTTTGTGCTGGGCGAGGCGTTCAGCCTGAACCCGGATGCCACGCCCGGACAGACAGAGCTGTGCGGAACCATCTGCGACCTGCTGGGGGTTGCCCACGACAAACCGGTCTGCCGAGACTTGCTGAGACCCGCACCATGAGCCGGGGTAAATGGCTGGCACTGTTGTGTCTGGTGCCCTTCGCAGTATTTTTTTTCGTCTTTCAAATCGCCCCGCTGTTGTGGGTACTGGTTCACAGCGTGCAATCAGAGGAGAGCGGCTGGGGCCTGGCCAACTTCAGCAAAATCTTCAACTCCAAGTTCTACTTGCAAGCGATCCAGCACAGCCTGGAAATCAGTTTTTGGTCCAGCCTGTTCGGCATCGTGATCGCAGTACTGGGCAGTTACTCGCTACGCAAGGTGGACTCGCGGTTGCGCAACTTCGTCAACGCATTCGCCAACATGACCAGCAACTTCTCCGGGGTGCCGCTGGCTTTCGCGTTCATCATTTTGCTGGGCTTTAACGGCAGCATTACGATCATGCTCAAACAGGCGGGGATCATCGAGGATTTCAACCTCTACTCCAAAACCGGCCTGATCATTCTGTACACCTACTTCCAGATCCCCCTCGGCGTACTGCTGCTGTATCCGGCATTTGACGCCCTGCGTGAAGACTGGCGCGAATCGGCTTCATTGCTGGGCGCCAGCAGCTGGCAATTCTGGCGGCATATCGGCCTGCCGGTACTCACCCCGGCCCTGCTCGGCACCTTTGTGATTTTGCTGGCCAATGCCCTGGGCGCCTATGCCACGGTCTATGCGCTGACCACCGGTAACTTCAACGTGTTGCCAATCCGGATTGCGGCAATGGTCTCGGGCGACATCAGTCTTGATCCCAACATGGCCAGCGCCCTGGCGGTGATTCTGGTGGGCTTGATGACCCTGGTAACGCTGGTGCATCAGTGGCTGTTAAAGAGGAGCTACCATGTCGCGCGCTGAATCTGCATCCGCCAGCCTTTACCACCGCAGCGTGGTATTTGTGCTGCTGATCATTCTGTTACTGCCTCTGGCCGGCACCCTGATTTACTCCATCGCCAGCAGTTGGTCGGCAACCATTTTGCCCAGCGGTTTCACCTTCAAGTGGTACAGCCAGCTGTGGGGCGACCCACGTTTTCTGGCCGCCTTCGGCCAGTCATTACTGGTCTGCGTTGCTGCACTGGCGCTGTCGGTGATCCTGATTTTGCCGTTGCTGTTTGTGGTGCATTACCACTTCCCCAAACTCGACGCGCTGATGAATATCCTGATCCTGCTGCCCTTCGCCGTACCGCCAGTGGTGTCATCGGTGGGCCTGCTGCAACTCTATGGTTCAGGGCCGTTGCAGATGGTCGGAACGCCGTGGATCCTGATCGGTTGCTACTTCACCGTGGCGCTGCCGTTCATGTACCGGGCAATCACCAACAACCTGCAGGCCATTAACCTGCGCGACCTGATGGATGCGGCCCAACTGCTCGGCGCCAGCACCTGGCAGGCAGCATTTCTGGTGGTACTGCCCAATTTACGTAAAGGCTTGATGGTGGCACTGCTGCTGTCGTTCTCGTTCCTGTTCGGCGAGTTTGTGTTTGCCAACATTCTGGTGGGCACCCGCTACGAAACCTTGCAGGTGTTCTTGAACAATATGCGCAACAGCAGCGGTCACTTCACCAGTGCGCTGGTGATCTCCTACTTCCTCTTTGTACTGGTGCTGACCTGGGTTGCCACCTTCCTGAACAAGGACAAAAGCCAATGAGCTTCGTCAGCGTTGAACACCTGCAGAAATCCTATTCCGGCACCCCGGTTTTCAGCGATATCAACTGCAGCATCGCCAAAGGCGAGTTCGTCACCCTGCTCGGCCCCTCGGGCTGCGGCAAGTCCACATTGCTGCGCTGCATTGCCGGGCTTACGCCGGTAGACGGCGGTAAAATCCTCCTCGATGGCGAGGACATTGTGCCGCTGAGCCCGCAAAAGCGTGGCATCGGCATGGTGTTCCAAAGCTACGCCCTGTTCCCCAACATGACCGTCGAGCAAAACGTAGCGTTTGGCCTGCGCATGCAAAAGGTCAAACCCGATGACAGCCAAAAACGCGTGGCCGAGGTGTTGCAACTGGTTGAGCTCAATGACTTCGCCAAGCGCTACCCGCATCAGTTGTCCGGTGGCCAGTGCCAGCGTGTAGCCCTGGCCCGTTCGCTGGTCACTCGTCCTCGCCTGTTGCTTCTGGATGAACCGCTGTCAGCGCTGGATGCCCGTATTCGCAAGCACCTGCGCGAGCAGATCCGCAATATTCAGCGCGAGCTGGGCCTGACCACAATCTTCGTGACCCACGACCAGGAAGAAGCCCTGGTGATGAGTGACCGCATCTTTTTGATGAACCAGGGTCGCATTGTGCAGAGTGGCAATGCGCAGACGCTGTATGCCGCGCCGGTGGATGTATTCGCCGCCGGTTTTATCGGCAACTACAACCTGCTGGACGCCGACACCGCCAGCCGTTTGCTGCAACGGCCGGTCACCAGTCGCATCGCGATTCGCCCGGAAACCCTGGGCCTGAGCCTTCAAGGCGAGCCCGACACCCTTATCCGCAACCACAGCCTGCTGGGCAATGTGATTCGCTATCGCGTCGAGGTACGTGGTGTGGAACTGATCGTCGACGTGCTCAACCGCTCTCCCGACGATTTGTATCCGGATGGCCAGCGCGTGGCGTTGTCCATCGATACCAGCACCCTTTGTGAGGTAGCCTGATGCCTTTGAACCCATTAAAGAGAGAGCTGCGCTGATGGCCTTGGCAATTTTTGATCTGGACGAGACCCTGATTCACGGCGACTGCGCCACTTTGTGGAGCGAGCAGATGGGCCGCCTGGGCTGGGTCGATCCGCAGTCGTTCATGCAACGTAACAACGAACTGATGGCGGCCTATAGCAAGGGCGAACTGGCGATGGAAGTCTTCATGGACTTTAGCCTGGAGCCGTTGATAGGCCGCACACCCGAAGAAGTGGCGCATTTGGTGGGGCCGTGGGTTGAGGACTACATCGAGCCGATCATCTTCAGCGACGCGACCAAAACCATAGCCGCGCATCGTAAAGCCGGGGACCGGATTCTGGTGATCTCGGCCTCGGGCACGCACCTGGTCAAACCGATTGCCGAGCGGCTGGGGGTCGATGAAGTACTGGGGATCGAGCTTGAAGTTAAAGGTGGCATCTACACGGGCAAGACTGTGGGCACTTTGACTTACCGCGAAGGCAAGATCACCCGCTTGCTTGAGTGGCTGGACGCCGAAGAAGAAAACCTGGAGGGCGCGAGCTTTTACTCCGACTCACGCAACGACTTGCCGCTGTTGCTAAAGGTCGATCACCCGCATGTGGTCAACCCCGACCCGGTACTGCGTGAGCACGCAGAAAAGGCCGGATGGCCGATTCATCACTGGAAATAACCCCCCTCACGCCTGCTTTGTGGGAGCCAGCTTGCTGGCGATGCAAGCAACCGGATCTACAGCTAAAACCCGGTTGAGACCATCGCTGGCAAGCCAACCCCCAAAGTATCCAGGCGGTTTAGACCAAACTCGGGTCTATGACCACCACCAGCTTGCCCGATACTTGATTGCTGGCCAATTCGGCATAGGCCTCCTGAGCCTCTTCCATCGGGTAAGCCCTGGCCAATTGCGGGCTTAAGCGCCCCTCGTTGAACAGTGGCCATACCTGCTGGTTAAGATCGCTGAGCAAGTCGGCCTTGAACTGGTCGTTTCGAGTGCGCAGGGTCGAACCCAACAACTGGATGCGCTTGCCCAGAATCAGCGCCATATCCAGTTCAGCCTTGCGACCGCCCATCAAGCCGATCAGCACCCAACGCCCGTCCAGTGCCAGCAGCTTGAGGTTGGACTCGGCGTAGTTGGCACCCACCGGGTCCAGTACCACATCGAACGGCCCAAAGGGCTTCAACCCCTCCAGCCCCTCAGCCCGCAACACACCGCCCTGGGCACCAAGCCCCTGGCAGTAGGCCAATCGCTCGGCTGACCCTACGCTGACCCAACACGGGCTGCCAAACGCCTTGCACAGCTGAATGGCGGCTGAACCAACACCACTGGCCCCGGCATGCAGCAATACTTTTTCCCCGGGTTTGAGACCCGCCAGCTGAAACAGGTTCAGCCACGCCGTGCTGTACACCTCGGGCAGAGCAGCCGCTTGTGCCAGTGACAGCCCTTCCGGTACCGGCAAGGCATGACGGGCATCTACCACTACCTCTTGCGCCATGCCACCGCCAGCCAACAGCGCGCAAACCCGGTCACCGACTTGCCACGAAGAGCCGGGGCCGACTTCACTGACTACGCCCGAACACTCAAGGCCCAGAAACTGACTGGCTCCAGGCGGCGGCGGATACATGCCCGCGCTTTGCAACAGGTCGGCCCGATTGAGGCCGGCCGCGGCTACGCGAATCCGAATTTGCCCTACATCACAGGTGGGGCTTGGCTCTTCAACCCACTTCACTTGACCTTCAACGCCTTGCAATGCTTTCACAGTGCCTCCATAGTGAGTCTGGACTGAGCCCGGCGCTGTTGCACCGGGCTTCTTGCATTATGCGGTCGGTCCTTAACGGAACCGGCGACTTCAAAGACGGCCTAATATGCGTTATCAATTGCCCCCGCGTCGAATCAGCATGAAGCATTTATTCCCTAGCACCGCACTTGCCCTATTCATTGGCCTGGGCGTATTGCCGTTTTCGGCCAATACGTTCGCCGCTAACAGTTGGGATAACCTTCAGCCCGATCGTGATGAGGTAATTGCCAGTCTTAACATCGTTGAGCTGCTCAAACGCCATCACTACAGCAAGCCGCCACTGGATGATGCGCGTTCAGCGATTATCTATGACAGCTATTTGAAGCTGCTCGACCCTTCACGCAGTTACTTCCTGGCCAGCGACATTGCCGAATTCGACAAATGGAAATTCCAGTTTGACGACTTCCTTAAAAGCGGCGATCTGAACCCCGGTTTCACCATCTACAAGCGCTACCTGGATCGTGTTAAATCGCGTCTGGATTTCGCCCTTGCCGAGCTGAACAAAGGGGTTGATTCGTTCGACTTCAACGCCAAGGAAACCTTGCAGATCGACCGCAAGGACGCTCCATGGCTCAAGAGCGAAGCCGAACTCAATGACCTGTGGCGCAAACGCATCAAGGACGAAGTCCTGCGCCTGAAAATCGCCGGCAAAGAGCCTGCGAAAATTCAGGAACTGCTGACTAAGCGCTACAAAAACCAGCTCGCGCGTCTTGATCAGACCCGCAGCGAAGACATCTTCCAGGCCTACATCAACACCTTCGCCATGTCTTACGATCCGCATACCAACTATCTGTCACCGGATAACGCGGAAAACTTCGACATCAACATGAGCCTGTCGCTGGAAGGCATAGGCGCCGTGTTGCAGAGCGATAACGACCAGGTGAAAATCGTGCGCCTGGTGCCGGCCGGCCCTGCCGACAAGACCAAGCAGGTGGCTCCGGCCGACAAGATCATCGGTGTCGCCCAGGGCGATAAAGAGATGGTCGATGTCATCGGCTGGCGTCTGGACGAAGTGGTCAAGCTGATCCGTGGGCCTAAAGGCTCCGTAGTCCGCCTGGAAGTGATTCCGGCGAGCAACGCGCCGAACGACCAGACCAGCAAAATTGTGTCCATTACCCGCGAAGCGGTGAAGCTTGAAGAACAGGCGGCGAAAAAGTCGATCCTGAACCTCAAGCAGGATGGCAAGAACTACAAGCTGGGCGTTATTGAAATCCCGGCCTTCTACTTGGATTTCAAAGCGTTCCGCGCTGGCGACCCGAACTACAAGAGCACTACCCGCGACGTTAAAAAACTGCTGACCGAGTTGCAGAAAGAAAAAGTCGATGGCGTGATCATCGATCTGCGCAACAACGGCGGCGGTTCGTTGCAGGAAGCTACCGAGCTGACCAGTCTGTTCATCGACAAAGGGCCAACGGTGCTGGTGCGTAACGCTGACGGTAAAGTCGACGTGCTTGAAGACGAAAACCCGGGCGCGTTCTACAAAGGCCCGATGGCATTGCTGGTCAATCGCCTGTCGGCTTCGGCCTCGGAGATTTTCGCCGGTGCCATGCAGGACTACCATCGTGCGCTGATTGTCGGCGGCCAGACGTTCGGCAAAGGGACGGTGCAAACCATCCAGCCGCTGAACCATGGCGAGCTGAAACTGACACTGGCCAAGTTCTACCGGGTTTCCGGCCAGAGCACCCAGCATCAGGGCGTACTGCCTGACGTTGCCTTCCCGTCGATAATCGACACCAAGGAAATTGGCGAAAGCGCACTGCCTGAAGCCATGCCGTGGGACACCATCCGGCCTGCGATCAAGCCTGCCGTTGACCCGTTCAAGCCCTACATTGATCAGCTTAAAGCCGAGCATGATGCGCGGGTGGCTAAAGATGCCGAGTTCATCTTTATTCGCGACAAGCTGGCCCTGGCCGATAAATTGATGGCCGAGAAAACCGTCAGCCTCAACGAAGCAGAGCGTCGCGCCCAACATGCCGACATCGATGCCAAGCAGTTGGTGATGGAAAATGCCCGCCGCCAGGCCAAAGGTGAAGCACCGCTCAAGGAAATGAAGAAAGAAGACGAAGATGCATTGCCGGTTGAACCTGAAAAGACCAAACCGGAAGACGACGCCTACCTGAGCGAAACCGGGCGCGTTTTGCTGGACTACCTCAAGCTCAGCTCACAGGTAGCCAAGAAATAAAACCCGCCAAACACCTGTAGGAGCGAGCTGTTGGATGCGGTAATGAAAAGCTCGCTCCTGCAGGCTAGGGACAACGATGTAAAAAAGGGCGAGCCGCATAACACGGCCCGCCCTTTTTATTGGCAAAAATATAACTCTAAGGCTGGTAGTGACTGGCCAATTGCGGATCAGGCAACAAGCCAGGTCCGCCCTGCTGATACAACTCGGCCAGCTTGAGTGTGGCCAGTGGATGCCCGGCCTTGGCTGCCATCGCCCACCAGCGCGCAGCCTCTGCTGCATCCGGGGTTTTTAGGGACGTACCTGCCAGGCTGAAAACCCCCAACTGGTACGCCGCCTTGGCGTCGCCGCCCAGAGCCGCCAGGCGCAACAAACGCACACCTTCCTCACGAGCACCCAGACCTTGACCGCGAAAGGCCAGGATGTGCCCATAGAAGCTTTGGGCGCGGGTATCACCCAGGTTGGCCATGCGTGAAAACTGCCCTTCCATCCAGCCCCAAATGCGCGGCTGACGCATACACCAGGACTGGTGGAACAGCTTGCGCGCCACTAAGTAGCCCAGACGTGCTTTAAGCCGCCCGGGCATTCAAGCCTCCTCATGCTCGTAAGAATACTCAAACACCCGAACCACTTCAGAAGCGTGCCACGATGCTGCAGCAACACCATCAGGCGGGCCGGGAAAGCGACCCAGCCTTTCCACGCATTCAAAAAAGCCGGTGCGTGGCAAGCGACTCGCTCCCTGGCTGATTACCAGCGAACTGCGTAACGGTTGGTCGGCCCTGGCATCCATTGCCGCCAGATGCTCAAGGGCCGCGGTCAGTGTTTGCATCGCCGGGCTAGGTAACTGCAAACGCTCCAGCAACGCACGGTATGTCAGCAAGTGTCGTTGTTGACGCGCTTTATCAAGCTCAGCCAGTAACCCATCCCAGTGTTGACGACTGATGCGTACATTCATGATGTTTCCCTCCAGCCCGGGACACCCAGCTCCCAGGCCAAGCTGCGACGAATGGCGAGATCGGGTTGACGCTCACCGGTTTCAATCATTCCCAGATATGAAGGGCTAATGCCTACAGTACGTGCCAGCACTTCAAGGGGCAGCCCCTTGCTCTCGCGCAGACCACGCAGCTGATCGAGCCCGGGCAACACCTGCTTTAGCTCAGGTGGCTGTGGTTCGGCCTCAGGTGTTTGCAATGCTGCAGGGGGGACCGCCTGATCATTGAGACCTGCGGCTTTGAGCAGCGTCTGATAGTTTTCCCATGACAGGACTGCGTATTCAGGTTCGCCATTTCGCTTGATTACTTGAACATCCATTTTCCAAACCCCGTCAGACTTTTACATAAATCGAGTCGGAACTTTCCTAAGAAGCTTAATCCTAACAGCCGCCAAGGTCTCTCGGGTTTTTGATCTGGAGTGCCAATTTCATGTAGAACCGGCAAAACCGGGCGATGTCCGGCAAATGTTATCCACACAAATTGTGGATAACCTTGTGAACAGAGCTGATTTTCATCGCTGAAAGCCCCGTTCTATAAGGGCTGCGCTCAGATCGGGCATTTTTTACACACATAAAAAAACCCATAAATTCATTGACTTGGCAGTCAGCAACTATTAGCCAGCGAGCGTCTGGGGCAATTTGTCGCGTACCGATCAAGGCCCGATAGACCACAAACGGTACTGCACAAACAACAACGCCCCGTCGAGACGGGGCGTTGTGTGGGCAAGCTGCAGATTACTTGGCTGCGTCTTGCTCAGCTTTTGCAGGGTCTTTGATACCCAACAGTTCCAGATCGAATACCAGCACCGAGTTGGCCGGGATCGCCGGGCTTGGGCTTTGCGCGCCGTAAGCCAGCTCGCTAGGGATGTAGAGCTTGTACTTCTCGCCCACATGCATCAATTGCAGACCTTCAACCCAACCCGGAATCACGCCGCTGACTGGGAGATCGATCGGGCTGCCGCGCTCAACCGAGCTGTCGAAAACCTTGCCATCAATCAGCTTGCCTTCGTAGTGGACAGTTACCACGTCGGTAGCTTTAGGTTGCGGGCCATCGGCCTTTTTGATCACTTCGTACTGCAGGCCCGAAGCGGTAGTAACAACACCGGCTTTCTTGCCATTTTCTTCGAGGAATTTTTTGCCTGCTGTAGAGGCTTCTTCACTCATTTTGGTCAGACGTTCTTCAGAACGCTTTTGCAGCGCTGCGAACGCTTCGATCAGCTCGTCATCCTTGAGCTTTTGCTCTTTCTTGCCAACGGCGTCTTCAATACCCAGGGCGACAGCCTTGGAATCCAGATCGTCCATGCCTTCTTGAGCCAGGCTTTTGCCCATGTTCAGGCCAATGCCGTAAGAGGCTTTTTGCGCCGGGGTTTTCAGCTCTACGCTGGTCTGCGAATCACAACCCGCCAGTACCAGGCTTACCAGGGCCACAGCTGCCGCCAACCTATGCTGTTTCATGCTATTTCCTTGTTCATGCGCCAAATGGGCAATCGAATAAAGCCGCGAGCTTATCAGGCGGCCGCGACCAATGGCTACCGGCATGAGAGGGCCTAATCGTGGATTAGTTCACGGCTGAAGGTCACTCTCATCACAATTCATATTTACCGCTTCTTTTGCCTGCACATCAGAGATCCTGCCAAACCGCGCTCTGATCATAGGCACTGAATCACATGACTGCTTGCTGCAAAACGGCAGCTAGGGCATAAGACTGTGAAAAAATTTACAAGGAGCGTTACTGTGCGTTTGTTTTACCGTGTTCTGCTGGTGCTGTTCTTGGCGCTGGCTCTGGGTCTTGGCGTAGTCCTTTACTTCATCGCCAACCCGAAACTACCTACCTACCAAGCCCCGCAGCAGTTGCACTTTATGGATCAGTGGAGCCCGGCTGATCGTCAAACCTATTACTACACGCCTCAGGGCACGCAAGTTAAAGGTCTGCATTACGACTGGTTCAGCGCACTTGAGCTGCCCTTTTCCAGGCAACCTTTCGCCGCACCCGAGTACTTGGCGCGTTTCGGCTTCCTGGTCAATCCCGGGCAACAGGCCAGCGCCGCCAACCCGGGCAACCTGCCAGTAGGTTTCACCCGCCATCAAAACCCGGGCAGCAACGTGAATTATCTGGATATCACCTGCGCGGCCTGCCACACCGGTGAACTGCGCTTCAAAGGTCAGGCCCTGCGCATTGACGGCGCGCCCGCACAACACGTATTGCCCTCAAGCGTACCGACTTTGCGGGGCGGAAGTTTCGGTCAGGCGCTGGTTGCCAGCCTGGCTGCGACCTACTACAACCCATGGAAATTTGAGCGTTTCGCCCGCAGGGTTCTGGGCGACCAGTACGAGGCGCAGCACAAACAGCTGCGCAAAGATTTCAAGGTGTCGCTGGATAACTTCCTGACGGTGGCCTGGAATGACACCCATCGCGGGCTCTATCCAACCCTCGAAGGCCCGGGGCGCACCGATGCCTTCGGCCGGATCGCCAATGCCAGCTTCGGCGATGCCATTACCCCCGACAACTACCGGGTTGCCAACGCTCCGGTGGACTACCCGCACCTGTGGGACATGTGGACGTTCGACTGGGTACAGTGGAACGGCTCGGCCAAGCAACCGATGGCACGTAATATCGGCGAAGCACTGGGGGTGGGCGCGACCCTGAACTTCTTCGACAACCATGGCCAGCCCCTGCAGGGCGATGCGCGTTATCCATCGAGTGTCAGGGTTCAGGACTTGCATCTGATCGAACAAACCCTGCAAAAGCTCAAGCCCCCGGCCTGGCCCGAAGAGTTGTTTGGCAAGGTTGATCGCCCGTTGGCGGCCAAAGGGCGCGCGCTGTTCGCTGAAAATTGCTCCGGCTGCCATGTCCCTCCTCTGGTTGTAGAGAATGGCCGAAGGGTCAAGCAACTGAAAATGCTGCCCGTTGAAGTAATCGGCACCGATCCCAATACCGCCAACAACATTGCCGACAATCGCTACGACCTGAGCGCCCTGCAATGGGACCCGGCCGAGTTGGCCAGGATGAATGTGGACCTGTACCCCAAGAGCGACACGCCGCTGGACATGAGCAAAATGTCAGTGGCAAAAGGGCTGGCTTACGTTACGGCCTTTGTTGAAAAGCATGCTTATCACGAGGCCGGGGTCAGCCCTGAGGAACAGGACCGCCTCAATGGCTTTGGTCTGCCGATTGGCGTGATGGAACTGCGCGCCTACAAGGCGCGGCCGCTGGACGGGATCTGGGCTACGGCACCGTATCTGCACAATGGCTCGGTACCCACGGTGTATCAGTTGCTTTCACCCCAATCAGAGCGCGACGAAACCTTCTATCGCGGCAGTTTCGATTACGACCCTCGCCACCTTGGCTACCGCACAGAAGCATTTGAGGGCGGGTTTGTGCTCGACACGCGCATCAGCGGCAACCACAACAGTGGGCACGAGTTCCGCGCCGGCCCCCGTGGTAACGGGGTGATTGGCCGTCTACTGCAACCGCAAGAACGCTGGGCATTGCTGGAGTACTTGAAAGTCCTCGGCAGCCCGCTCGAACAACAGTTGCCCAACGAATGACGGGCCTTCAACGCACCCCGGACTTAACTAAAAGGATGTTTGCATGCTGACCACATTCTGGCTGCGACTCGGCTCCTGGCTGGGCAAGCTGCTGCTGATTGTAATAACGCTGGGATTGCTCGGCTGGGCACTGGCCAGCGGCTGGTTCGCCTGGCAGCACCGGGGTCCGGTAGCGGCTCAGGAGCAGATCCCGGCGGGTGAAGCCGCGATGACACAGGACACGATCCAGACTGCGATCAAGATTGTCGATCAGCACCGCGAAAACACACGGTATTTGCGCGATGCCCACGCCAAGGCCCATGGCTGCGTCAAGGCGCAAGTGCAGGTACTGGATGATCTGGACCCGGCATTGCGCCAAGGGGTATTCGCCACCCCGGGTCATACCTGGCAAGCGGTCATGCGCCTGTCCAATGGCAACGCCTACCCGCAATTCGACAGTATCCGCGATGCGCGGGGCATGGCCCTCAAGCTGCAGGACGTACCGGGGGCTCAGCTATTACCAAGCCAGCAAGGCCGTGGCGAACAAGACTTTGTGATGTTTAACCATCCCAACTTCTTCGTTAGCGATGTCGCCGAGTATCGTCAAAACATTGCCGCCCAGGCGGATGGGAAAAAGGTTCTGGCGTTCTTCCCTTCATGGGACCCGCGCAGTTGGCAGGTCCGTCATCTGTTTATCGCGTTGGCTACGCTGGCGCCTGCGCCGGTCAGCCCCGCGCAAACCACCTACTTTTCGGTCTCGCCCTACAAGTTCGGCAGTGCAAATGCCAAATACCGCGTAGCCCCTGATCCTGACAGCTGCCCGGCTTATGCCCTGGCAGAACAAAATCAGGCGCTGCCCAACTTTTTGCGCAATGCACTGAACCAGCAATTATCGACCGATCGGGTACCGGCGTGTTTCGTGCTGCAAATCCAGCGCCAGAATGCCAACCGTTTTATGCCAATCGAAGACACCAGCATTCAATGGCAAGAGTCAGATGCTCCTTTCGAGACTGTGGCCAGGGTCAAGGTGCCTGCGCAGGACTTCGATACACCGGCTCAGAACCTTGCCTGTGACAATCTGTCTTTCAGCCCCTGGCATGGCATCGAAGAACATCGGCCAATTGGTGGCATCAACCGCCTGCGCAAGGCGGTATATGACGCAGTGAGCCAATACCGGCACACCCGTAACGCCGAACAATAACCTCAGGATGCAACCGCGGCCGGGGGCTTCCACAAGCCCTGGGCCAGCGACTGATAACGGCCTCAGTGAACCGGCAGTTCAACGCCTTCAAACAAATCTTCGAGTTCTTGTTTGTTGTGGCACTGGATGGCCTTGGCCATTACTTCGCGGGTCAGATGCGGCGCGAACTTTTCAATAAAGTCGCACATGAAGCCGCGCAGGAACGTGCCCCGACGGAAGCCGATCTTGGTGATACTGGACTCAAACAGTTCGCTGGCATCCAGCACTACCAGATCCTTGTCGAGGTTGGTGTCCACGGCCATTTTGGCCACGATGCCAACGCCCAGCCCCAGGCGCACATAGGTTTTGATCACGTCAGCGTCAGCTGCGGTAAACACCACTTTGGGAGTCAAGCCGCGATGACTGAACGCTTCATCGAGTTTGGAGCGGCCGGTGAAGCCAAATACGTAGGTCACGATCGGATACTCGGCCAACGCCTCCAGAGTCAGCTTCGGCAGCTTGGCCAGCGGGTGACCCTGGGGCACGACCACGCAGCGATTCCAGCGATAGCAAGGCATCATTACCAGATCGCCGAACAGTTCCAGTGCCTCGGTGGCAATTGCAAAATCGACGGTACCATCGGCGGCCATTTCGGCAATTTGCATTGGCGACCCCTGATGCATGTGCAACGCAACATCCGGGTACTGCTTGATGAAATTGCTGATTACCGGCGGCAATGCATAGCGCGCCTGGGTGTGGGTTGTGGCAATCGACAGGGTGCCTTTTTTCTCGTTGGAAAATTCCTGGGCGATTTGCTTGATGCTTTCGACCTTGCGCAGAATCTCGCCAGCGGTAGTGATGATGCGTTCACCTGCGGGCGTTACACGGGTCAAATGTTTGCCGCTACGGGCAAATACCTCGACACCCAATTCATCTTCAAGCAAGCGGATCTGTTTGCTGATACCCGGCTGTGAGGTGTAAAGGCTCTGCGCGGTAGCCGAAACGTTGAGGTCGTGGTGCGCCACTTCCCAGATGTAGCGCAATTGTTGAAGCTTCATATGCATCCCTCAAAGCAGATAGGCGCCAGGGTATCGGCGGCGATATATAACTATATGGAAGGTAAGAACAATAAATCTAGAACTTTTTTATCATTTTTGCCGCTCTACACTTTCATCCGTCTGCGCGACGGCGACGCTGCAATAGCGGTACCAGGTACACAGGCATCTGCGCCAACTCGATAACCCGGGCGGCCGTGCGCCCTAACCGGGTACCCCCCCCCACTGGCTGGCTATGGCCACCTAAAATCAGCAGATCCACGGCAAGCTTTAGCGACTGCTCCAGAATGACCTGTGTAGGCTCTCCCTGGATAACCTTGACCGAGCGAATCAAAGCCAGATCTTGCAGTCTCTCGGCAAACTCCTCGCGAAGACTGTCAAGTACACGTTGCTCGATATTGGACAGCATGGTGCTGATGCCTTGCTGCTGCAGTTCGTTCAGAGCCCGCTCATCGAGATAGCTTTGCAATACCGACTCGGCAAACAGGCCCATGGGCTCAACTACATGCACAACATACAAGTCGGCACGGAAGCTCAGGGCCATCCCCAATGCATGCTGCATTACAACCGGAGCGTAAATTCCGAGGTCTGTGGCATACAGTATCGAGCGAATCATGCGACCTCTCCGACTGCCTGAATGGCCGAGATGGATTCAGCTTAGCAGCGCCCTGCCAAGTACGATGACCCGCACGATGACTTACACATAGCACTTAATCGGACGCGAGGTCCCTGGTCTCATTGCTTATGCCATGAGGTACATGACCGGTGGCCACAACTTGACGCGCCCTTTCACAATGGCCGGCCTGATCATCAAAAAACACATCGGCCGCAAAGGCTTCAAGAAATGCTGATTTATCCAGCCCACCGAGAAACAGGGATTCGTCCAGACGAATATCCCAGTCGCGCAACGTGCGGATCACCCGTTCATGGGCAGGCGCCGATCGCGCCGTCACCAGTGCGGTACGAATCGGGCACGTGTCGTCAGCAAACTCTCTCTGTAACAGGTTGAGGGCCTCCAGAAAGCCCTTGAACGGGCCGCCCAGCAACGGACTGCGGGCTGATTCACGCTCCAGAGATTGAAATGCCTCAAGACCGCCTGCCTGGAAAACACGCTCGGACTCATCCGAAAACAACACCGCGTCACCGTCGAACGCGATACGCAATTCGTTGCTTTCGGCACGCCGCGCACCACCGGAGAGGATCGTCGCCGCCGCAAAACCGGCGTCCAGCGCACTACGCACGTCTTGTGCATGGGTCGACAAAAACAGGTCGCAGCCAAATGCACTGAGATACGCGTGGGGGTTGCGGCCACCCGAAAATGCCGCCCGGGAGATGCCCAGGCCGTAGTGCTGGATAGAATTGAACACCCGCAACCCGGTATCCGCACTGTTACGCGACACCAGCACCACCTCGACCCGTTCATGGCCGAGGCTGGCATTGAAACTGAGCAGTTTTTTTACCAGCGCAAATGCATCCCCGGGCGCCAGCACCTCATCTTCATGTTCGATCTGGTACTGGCGGTAAGCCTCGATTCCTTGTGTCAGATACACCTGATGGCTGATGCTCAAATCGAACAATGCCCGGGAAGAAATGGCCAGCACCAGCTTGCCCTTTAAGCCTTTGCTCATGTCGCCTCCGCAGGTTCAATCCAGCTTTCAATACCGATTCAAGGTAGTTCGTCAGGCTCAAGCAGCAAAGCCAGGCGAATGTGGTGCGCCAGTTCACCCTCGCTCAAACGTGATTTCAATTCACCGTAAAAGGCTCCGTTATGCACAACGAACAGGCTTGGCAGATGAAAAATCTCATAGCGCTCGACCAGACCACCGTTATCACCTGCGTCGATCCAGCACAGTTGATCGATGGGTAACTGCATATGAGGCAACATTTTGCGCGCCGTGCGGCAGGCCGCGCATCCGGCGCTGGTAAACACCACCAGCGAGGTACCGGGCAACGCCAGCAGACGCTGATCCGCATCAAAATCAGTCAGATCCATTTCACTCACTATACTCAGGAAAACAATATCAAAGTGCTGGCACTTGGAGTGTGTGTACATGGGTCGTTTCTTACCTCACCCAGATGATGTTCCTGTTGAGATAACACCCCGCAAACAACCTTCTCTTTCACGCCAGAAGCTGCACTCTATCAGCCTCGGCGGCGTGTCATGCAATAGCGATAGAGGCTGGCGACGCGGTGCGGCTGTAGACATGTGCATGCCGACCCTGGGGGAGAACGCACGCTATCCAGGGTACATAGCCTGGTGCAAGAAACAGCCCGAGGGCTACAGGGTCGGGGTCGCGTTCACTGATGATCAGACTCTGTTTGGCGCGCGAATGGGCGAACAGGTATGTCAGATCGAGCACTACTGCCGCCTCCAGCACCAACAGGCCCTGCCCCAGGCAAATATTGAAACTCTGGCCCTGGAGTGGGTCAATCGTCACGCCGTGGAGTTCTCTCAGGCCACACTTGACCGTGCCCTGGCCCATACAGCACAGGATTAAAGCTGCGCCTGCCCATTGTCGAATAAGCGGATAACGCGTTAAGGTTCGGCTCCCCGGTGCGCTCAATCATGCTGTGCTCCGCCGCTCGGGGATCGCTGGCGGCCGGCACCCGTGACCTGACGAGTAACACGATGGCTGATTTACCGATTGACGACCTAAACGTTGCCTCCAACGAAACCCTTATCACCCCGGAGCAGCTCAAGCGCGAGATGCCTTTGCGTGCAGCAGCGCTGCAGACCGTGACCAAAGGGCGTGAGGTAATTCGCAATATCCTGGATGGCAAAGACCATCGACTGTTCGTTGTCATCGGGCCTTGCTCGATTCACGATATCAAGGCTGCCCACGAGTATGCCGAGCGCCTCAAGGTACTCGCCGCAGAAGTCAGCGACACGCTGTATCTGGTGATGCGCGTCTATTTCGAAAAACCACGGACAACGGTCGGCTGGAAAGGCCTGATCAACGACCCCTACCTGGATGACTCGTTCAAGATCGAAGACGGCCTGCATATCGGTCGCAAACTGCTGCTGGACCTGGCCGAAATGGGCCTGCCCACTGCAACTGAAGCCCTTGATCCGATTTCTCCGCAGTACCTGCAGGACCTCATCAGTTGGTCGGCCATTGGTGCGCGTACCACCGAATCGCAGACTCACCGCGAAATGGCTTCCGGCCTGTCCTCGGCTGTAGGCTTCAAAAACGGTACTGACGGCGGCCTGACCGTTGCAATCAACGCCCTGCAGTCGGTTTCCAGCCCGCATCGCTTTCTGGGTATCAACCAGGAAGGTGGTGTGTCGATCGTCACCACCAAGGGCAACGCTTACGGGCACGTGGTGTTGCGCGGCGGCAACGGCAAGCCGAACTATGACTCGGTCAGCGTCGCTCTATGCGAGCAAGCGCTGAACAAGGCAAAAATCAGCCCCAATATCATGGTCGATTGCAGCCACGCCAACTCCAACAAGGACCCGGCCCTGCAACCGCTGGTGATGGAAAACGTGGCCAACCAGATCGTCGAAGGCAACCAGTCGATTATCGGCCTGATGGTCGAGAGCAATCTGAACTGGGGCTGCCAGGCGATTCCCAAGAACCTTGAAGACTTGCAGTACGGTGTCTCCATCACTGATGCCTGCATCGACTGGGCCAGCACTGAAACCACCTTGCGCAGCATGCACGCCAAACTCAAGGATGTACTGCCAAAACGTACCCGCGGTTAATCGATAACATCCCTTGCCGGAGCGCACCTGCTCCAGCAAGGGATAGACGCGAAATTCCGGCAATCGGGCTGCAGATATCTGCTCTCTTCCCCCGAGCCACCAACCACCGCTCAAAATCGCAGCTATGGGGCTTGCGGCCTTACCCCGTTTATTTCCGAATGCTTGAATGCCATGGTGCGTTTATCGACAGGAGAGAAGCATGAGCACAGGTTTCCCGTCACACCGCAACTTTACCCGCCAGCGTGAACAGTTTTTGGCCGCGGCCACTGCGGCAAATGCGCGTCTTTACCACTACCCGCACCCTCTCTGCGGTCCATTTGGCGAAGCACTGAGCACCGATGTCGCCCTGATCGGCAACCCCCAGGCAAAGCGCGTATTGATCGCGGTGAGCGGCACTCATGGTGTGGAAGGCTTTTATGGCTCGGACTGCCAACGCCAGTGGCTGCAGACATTCAACCCGCAAACCCTGCCTGACGACGTTGCGGTGTTGATGATTCACCTGATCAACCCGTGGGGCACTGCCTGGATACGTCGGGTCAACGAGGACAAAATCGACCTCAATCGTAATTACCTGGACTTCAGCCAGGCACTGCCGGACAACCAGGCTTATGATGCGCTGCATGCCATCTACACCTGCGATCAATTACGCGGACCGCACCGCGATCAGGCCGATGCCCTGCTCAATGAACGAGTTCAGAGCCAGGGTTGGCCGGCAGTCATGTCGATTGTCGAGGCAGGCCAGTATCACCATCCCGACGGACTGTTTTATGGCGGTAACAGGGCCTGCTGGTCGAACCGCACCCTGCACCGGATTCTGCAGGAGCACCTTGGCGCTGCCAGCGTTGCAATGTGCTTCGACCTGCATACCGGCGCGGGCGATTATGGCCATCCAATGCTGCTGACTATTACTCAGGCCGCCTACCCGGCCCTTGCAGATGCACAACAGCTGTTTGGCCCGTGGTTGTTCACCCTGATCACCGGGGCCAATAGCCATAGCGATACGGGGGTTGCCGCAACTGCCACCGGATACGCCTCTCAAGCGATCATTAATGCCCTGCCCCACGTACGCCTCATGCCATTTGTAATCGAGTGCGGCACCTATCCCGGCGAGCAGATTCACAACGTTCTGCGCGATGACCAGTGGCTGCATCTGTACGGCAACCTGGACAGCCCGCAGGCGCACCAGATCAAGCAGCAATTGCTCGAACAGTTTTTTCCGGCCGACAGCGACTGGCAAGAGCTGGTGTGGGTGCGCACGCGACAGATATGGGATCGGGCGCTGGGGGCCTTGATCAAGATGCAGGGCTGAAGAGCGACACCTGGAGCCACGGGCGGGGCTGGCGGCAGCAGGGGGTTGATCTGGATTTTAAAGCACACGCAAAAACGCCGGGGCATGCCCGGCGTTTATGTGTCTCTGGTTTCAGGTTTTCGCCTGGACGCGCTTGTGGCGTTCCATATAACGCTCTACATAAGAGCAAGAAGGAATCACTTCGTATCCCATCTTTTCGGCGTAATCGAGCGCCTGTTCCGTCAATGCTGCCGCAATTCCCCGACCACGCAAGGCATTGGGTACAAAGGTGCGGTAGATATCCAGAGTCTGCTTGCCCAGATCCATGTAGGTCAGGTAAGCACGATGACCGTCGACAGTGGTCTCAAACTGGTGACCTGCCTGGTCATGGTGGATAGACAGCGCCTCGCTCATCATTGCTCCTTAGCGGGTCTCGAACCGTGACCTCTACATTACTGTTGTTTTTGTGTGGAGGGAACCACTTCGCCATCAGGGACGCGCTATCAACTCCCACGGGGGGACAGCGCGATAACTTGCCAGCACCCTTATGATTTTTCTGAAAGTTAAGCCTATGACGTACTACCGAACTTAAAGTCACGCCATTGCGCTTCGAGCTTGCCCTGCCCCAAGTGCTCTAAGCTGGCTGTTTTTTAGGCACAATCAGTTAAAGCTAGTCCATCAGCATTGATTCCCAAATATTTTTTTTGGTTCTTGCGCTGGGTCAGTTTACTTACTACAAGTAATGGGTAGTATGTACGCCGGCTGTTTCCTCACTTTGAAGGAGCAGCTTCAAATAGAAAGTCCTTGAAGGGGAACACGATGAACAACGTTCTGAAATTCTCTGCTCTGGCATTGGCCGCAGTTCTGGCTACCGGTTGCAGCAGCGTATCTAAAGAAACTGAAGCTCGCCTGACTGCAACTGAAGATGCAGCAGCTCGCTCCCAGGCTCGTGCTGACGAAGCATACCGTAAAGCTGACGAAGCTCTGGCTGCTGCTCAAAAAGCACAGCAGACTGCTGATGAAGCTAACGAACGCGCTCTGCGCATGCTTGAAAAAGCAAGCCGCAAGTAATAATCCTTCGGGGTTATTATCAAGCCGACCCTTTTTTCGGGTCGGCTTTTTATTGCCTGCAACTTAAGCGGGCAATAAAAAACCGCCACGGCATCAACCGTGGCGGTTTTTTTACGTGGGTTTACTGCACGTAATCGAGCGACTGACCAACAGGCTCAACTGAGTTGGCAACGCCTATTTCTTCCGGGATTCCAGTCTCGGCCCCCACGACAGGAAATGCCTTGTCCTTGTCGATCTGGATGCTGTTCTCCAGATCTTTGTGCTTAAGCAGAAAGTTGATAAACGCAGCGTACTTGTTCTGCAAGTCTTCCGGCGTCAAATGCGACTTGTCACTGACGGCCAACAAAGAACCATCCTTCACATTCAAGGGCTCATGAACCTCAAGGTAGACCTTGCCGTCGCTCAAACCCAGTTTGTAGGGTTCGTTGATGATTCTTACCGGCGTGCCTACCGGCACCATTTGCGCCATTTCCAGCACGTTCTTGTTAAGCATGCGGAAACAGCCATGGCTGGTTCCTGTACCGATGCCAAACTTCGCGTTCGAACCGTGTATCAGGTAACCCGGCATGCCAAGCGTGAACTTGAAGGGGCCCAACGGGTTATCCGGACCGGCCGGCACCACATTGGGCAACGGGTCTCCATTCTTGGCGTGCTCGGCCTTGATCGAAGCCGGTGGAGTCCAGGTCGGGTTAGGCGTCTTGGCAGTGACCTTGGTGAGCCCCAAAGGTGAGCCCCACCCTTCACGACCAATCCCCAGCGGAAAGGTGTAAACCTTGTTCTGATCCTTGGGGAAGTAGTACAGGCGGTATTCGGCCAGGTTGATCACGATCCCTTCACGCTTGCCCGGCGGCAAGATGAACTGGGTCGGCAATACGATATCGGTGTCGACTACCGTGCCATCGGGATTCTTTTTGACCGGCAACCAGGCGTCCACCCCCGGGTTGGCTGCGATCATTTCCGAGTAGCCCAGTTCGTACTGGTTGCCCAGGTCAGCGAAGGAGTCTTCGTACTTGCCCTTGATCACCTGCACCTGCCCGACTACATCTTCGCCAGGCGGCGGCAGCGGGAATTCGAGCGCAGAAACGGGACCCGCAACACAGAGTGCGGCAACAGACAGGTAGCGGGTGACTGCAGGTAGGCGCGACAACATCCGGAACATCCTTCGCATAAACAACGGGGGATAAAAAAGGGAGTGTACACCGCGCCCACGTTGATCGTGAGCGGGCTGGGCGTTAGACAGGTTACATCATAGTTCAAAGCGTAACTCAGGCCAGATCGGCTCGGTGCCACGGCGTTGCGACTCGATAATTGCCCGACACAAGGGGCACAGTCGATGATCCTGGAAGACCTTGCGCGTGACATCAGACCAGCGCGGCTGCGCAGGCAGCAACGAGCCGCACAGCGTGCGGTCAATGGTGCCTCCCAGCTCGAGTTGGCGCGTCACCAGATGCACCCGTACCTCCTGGCAGGCGAACAAATCGAGCTGCTCATCGGGCTCGATCAGTTGATAGGCATATAAAGACCAGGCAGGACGCGACATCAGGGGCTCCAAATCGGGGGGGCGCCACCTTAGCCGAAACACCGGCACTAGAAAAGCATCAAAGCAGCGGTTTTAGCGCTGGCCACACATTATCCAGCAAACGGCCCTGCGCTCCGACCGCCGGATGTATGCCATCGGCCTGCATCAGCTCAGGATGACCACCAATACCTTCGAGGAAAAAAGGCACCAGACTGACCTTTTTCTCCTGACCCAGCTCGCTGTAAACCGCGGCAAAAGCCGTCGTGTAGCGCGCACCATAATTGGGCGGTATCTGCATGCCTAGCAGCAGCACCTTCGCCCCCGCCTCCAGGGACTGATCAATCATGCTCCCAAGATTTTGTTTCAATTGCGCCGGCAACTGACCGCGCAGGCCATCATTACCGCCCAACTCGACAATCACCACATCGGGTTTATGCTCTGCAAGCAGTGCAGGCAGCCGCGCCAGCCCTCCAGCACTGGTGTCACCGCTGACCGAGGCATTGATCACCTGATCGTCGTAGCCTTGCTGCCGGAGCCGCTGCTCCAGCAACGACACCCACCCTAGACGGGTATCCAGGCCGAAAGCGGCGCTGATACTATCGCCAACAATCAAGATTGTTCCTGCCGCTGCATTCTGCGCCATACACATCAGGGCCAGAGCAGCACTTAAAAACCACACACGCATTGGATTCTCCATGGGCGAAAGTATTCTCACCGCGCAGAACCTTAGCAAAGTGGTTCCTAGCGCGGAAGGCGAGTTGACCATCCTGCACCCTTTGAGCCTTGAGCTGAACAAGGGCGACAGCCTGGCGATTGTTGGTGCATCCGGTTCCGGAAAATCCACTCTGCTGGGTTTGCTGGCCGGCCTCGATTTGCCAAGCCAGGGTGAAGTGATCCTCGCCGGACGTGCTCTGAGCAGTCTGGACGAGGATCAGCGCGCACGTGTCAGAGCTGAACACGTGGGGTTTGTGTTCCAGTCATTCCAGTTGCTCGACAGCCTCAACGCGCTGGAAAACGTCATGTTGCCGCTGGAACTTGAAGGCCGCAAAGACGCTCGCGAACACGCCCGTCACCTGCTGGAACGGGTCGGCCTGGGGCAACGCCTGAGCCATTCGCCGCGCCAGCTTTCCGGTGGCGAACAACAACGGGTAGCGATTGCCCGGGCGTTTGCGGCCAATCCGGATGTACTGTTTGCCGATGAACCCACCGGCAATCTGGACAGTCACACCGGTGAGCGCATTACCGAATTGCTCTTTGAATTAAACAAGGAACGCGGCACTACGCTGGTGCTGGTGACCCACGACGAACGCCTGGCCCATCGTTGCAGGCGCCTGATCCGTCTTGAAGCCGGCCATTTGGTCGGCCCCCTGGAGCCTTGATGGCACGCTTGCCGATGTTGCGCCTGTTCAGCCTCGCCGTGCGCCAGCTCCTGCGCGATGCCCGCGCCGGTGAGTTGCGTGTGCTGTTCTTTGCACTGCTGGTCGCCGTCGCTGCCAGTACGGCCATCGGTTACTTCGGTGCCCGCCTGAATGGCGCAATGTTGCTGCGCGCCACCGAATTCCTTGGTGCCGACCTGGTGCTGGATGGCAGCTCACCGGCACGTGAAGAACAAATCAAGGTCGGTAACGAGCTGGGCCTGCAACACGCCCGGGTCGTGGAGTTTTCCAGCGTCATCGCCACCGACAACGGCATTCAGCTGTCCAGTATCAAGGCGGCGGACAGCGCTTACCCCTTGCGTGGCGAGCTAAAAAGCGCAGCGCAACCCTACGCAGAGGAGCAACCCGGTGGTGGCCCCAAGCCAGGCGAGGCCTGGGTCGAAGCCAGACTGCTGACAGCGCTGGACTTGAAAGTCGGTGACGAAATCGATGTCGGCTCCAAAACCGTGCGTATCGCCCGTGTCCTGACCTACGAGCCCGACCGCGCTGGCAACTTCTACAGCCTCACCCCACGCGTACTCATCAACCTGGACGACCTCGCCGCCACCGGTATCGTGCAGCCCGGCAGCCGGGTCAGCTTTCGCGAACTGTGGCGCGGTGACGCCCCGGCACTTGAGTCCTATCGCCTGGTAATCAAGCCCGGACTCGATGCCAACCAGCGCCTGCTGGACGGACGTGATGGCAACCAGCAGATTGGCGGCGCGCTTGGCAAGGCCGAACGTTACCTGAACATGGCCAGCCTGGTGGCGGTGCTGCTGTCAGGTGTCGCAGTGGCACTGTCTGCAACCCGCTTCGCCAATCGCCGTCTTGATGCCAGCGCCCTGCTGCGCTGCCTGGGCCTGTCTCGGCGAGAAACCCTCTGGCTGTTTACCCTGCAGCTCGCAGTGCTGGGGCTGCTGGCCAGCCTCATGGGAGCCCTGCTCGGCTGGGTGGCCCAGCTGGGGCTGTTTGCGTTGCTGCATGATTTATTGCCCTCGGATGTGCCCGCCGGCGGTCTGATGCCGGCCATTGCCGGGATGGGCACCGGGCTGGTGGCACTGGCCGGCTTCGCCTTGCCGCCATTGGCCGCGCTGGGGCGCGTACCGCCGCTGCGCGTACTGCGCCGTGACATATTGCCGACCCCGGCCAGCACCTGGACAGTTTACGGCGCCGCGTTACTGGCACTGGGGCTGATCATGTGGCGCATGAGCCTCGACCTGGTGCTCACTTTCGCCCTACTTGGCGGCGGTATCATTGCCGCGCTGGTACTCGGCGGTCTTTTACTGCTGGGCCTGCAGAGCCTTCGCCGCCTGTTGGCCCGGGCTTCGCTGCCCTGGCGTCTGGGGCTTGGCCAGTTACTGCGCCATCCGTTGGCAGCGGCTGGGCAGGCACTGGCCTTTGGCCTGATTCTGCTGTCGATGGCCTTGATTGCCTTGCTGCGTGGCGAGCTGCTCGACACCTGGCAAAATCAGTTGCCCAAAGATGCGCCCAACTACTTCGCCCTGAATATCCTGCCGGCCGACAAAGAGGCTTTTGGCGCCCGCCTGCACGAGCTGCAAGCTCAGGCCGCGCCACTGTACCCGGTAGTCCCCGGACGCCTGATCAGTATCAATGGCGAACCTGTACAAGAGATCGTCAGCAAAGACTCGGCAGGCGACAAAGCAGTGCAGCGCGACCTTAGCCTGACCTGGGCCGCCGACCTGCCGGCCGGAAACAAACTGACGGCGGGCACATGGTGGACAGCCCAACCGGGCGACGACATACCCGGTGTGTCGGTTGAAACCAAAGTTGCCGAAAGCCTTAAACTCAAATTGGGCGATCACCTGATCTTCACCGTAGCCGGGGTCAATCGGGAGGCGCAGGTCACCAGTTTACGCAGCATCAACTGGGACAATTTCCAGCCCAACTTCTTCATGATCTTCCAGCCAGGGACCTTGCAGGACTTGCCCGCCACCTACCTCACCAGTTTTTACCTGGCCCCGGGCCATGACCAGCAGATCATCGATCTGTCGCGCAGCTTTCCGGCCGTGACCATTCTGCCTATCGAAGCTCTGCTGGCGCAGCTGCGCAGCATCCTTGCACAAGTCACCATTGCCGTTGAATACGTGCTGCTGTTTGTCCTGGCCGCAGGCATGGCGGTGCTGTTTTCCGGCTTGCAATCGACCCTGGACGAACGCATCCGTCAAGGTGCCTTGCTTCGGGCACTGGGCGCCGAGCGGCGACTGTTGATCAAGACCCGGCGTATAGAATTCGGCCTGCTGGGAGCTACCAGCGGCTTACTGGCAGCCCTGGGCACCGAACTGGTGAGTCTGGTGCTGTATCGATTTGCCTTCGACTTGCCATGGCACCCGCACCCGTGGTTGCTGGTTCTGCCCGTACTGGGTGCAGTAATGGTCGGCGGTGCAGGTGTGTTTGGCACCCGCAGGGCGCTCAATGCCAGCCCGCTAACCGTGTTGCGCGAGGGCTGATAGACTCGCGCTTTTCATATGCCAATGGATGCCCATGAGCCGCTATCGCCCTCCCCGCCCTGCCGGCACCGCGCTGATCACCCCCGAAGGTGAAGCGCGGATGCGTGCCGAGCTGCACGAGTTGTGGCACGTGCGCAGACCGCAAGTGACACAGTCGGTCAGTGAGGCTGCGGCCCAGGGCGACCGCTCGGAAAATGCCGAATACACCTATGGCAAAAAAATGCTGCGCGAGATCGACAGTCGCGTGCGTTTTCTGACCAAGCGTCTGGAAAGCCTCAAGGTCGTCAGCGAAAAGCCCAGCGACCCGAACAAGGTCTACTTCGGGGCATGGGTCACAATTGAAGATGAAGACGCCAAACAGTCGCGCTACCGCATCGTCGGTCCCGACGAACTGGACCTTAAACAAGGCCTGATCAGCATCGACTCGCCCCTGGCCCGGTCGCTGATCGGAAAATCACTGGATGCCGAAGTACAGGTTCAGACACCCACTGGAGAGCAATGGGTGTACATCGTAGCGATTGAGTATCCCTAGTTTCAGCGCAGGGTGATCAGGCCCTGACGCGAAACACGTGTCAGGTTACGGATCACCACTTCGGCTTTTTCGGCACTGGGGGATTGAATCACCGCCAGATCAAAGCTGTTGCTGGCAAAGCGGGCCAGGTTGTCGCCCTCTTCAACAAACTGAATCAGAAATGCCGAAGCACGACCTTTGCGACGCGGCCAGCCGTCCAGATAACGCAACAGCGTGGGCTGATGTTTACCGCCAAGAAGGATTTTTGGATTGCGCAGGTTCAAGTTGGCCGTGATCGGCTCAAGACGCACAAGGGGACGTGTTTGACTCATGTTTCGGTTCTCCGCCTCAAGGTTCTGCGTGGCAGGTGAGAGGCAACACCGAACCAGCGCTTTAGCGGTATTTCGAGGCCTGCTTTAAGCCTCTTAGAAGGTCTTTGAACCCTCTGGCGCCCCGCAAGTAGCTGTTTAAATCGGCGCAAGAAAACATCCTAGATAAACCTGCTTACAACTGTCAACAATCGCGTACAACGAAAAAGGCCCGCTTCAGGCGGGCCTTTTAGAGAGCGTTGCACTTTATTTGGCGATAGCACCATCGATGGACAACTTGCCTGCGCCTTCAAGCAACACCGCAACCGTACCGCCCAACAGCGCCAGCGCAAACTCATAGCCATTGTTGGCCATAAACAAACCGTTATGGATATGCACCGAGAAAATCGCCACCAGCAAGGTGAATGACAGCCCCAATGCAGCAGGACGGGCCAGCAAGCCGATAATCAGGGCCAGGCCAGCAAAAAACTCAGTACCGCCAGACAACAGTGCCATCAAGGTGCCCGGCGTCAGACCAATGCTTTCCATCCATTGCGCAGTCCCCGCAAGTCCACCACCACCGAACCAGCCGAAGAGTTTTTGTGAGCCATGAGCAGCAAAAATGATGCCCACGAAAACCCGTAAAACTGTCAGGCCATAGCCTGCACGGGTGCCCAGAACGGTTTGGATCAATTTGCTCATGGTGTAGTCCTTTAGATCATCAGGGGGGAATTCTCGCCATATTAATCAGTTTTCATAATGTTAAAAGTCGAATAAACCCGACATAACAATCAAATTATTCGATTATTTGCGAGAGACCAGCTTAGGCTTCACTGGCTCCAGCGAGTCACGCTCCCGGTCAAAGGCCAAATAGTATTTATTCACACTATTAACATAGCTGACGGCCCCCATTCCCACCTGCTCCATGGCAATACGCTCCACCTGGAAGAACCATTGATCAGGATTCAGGCCGCGCCTCCTGGCCTCGGCCCGCATGCCCTGTACCCGTTCCGGACCCATGTTGTAGGCCGCCAGAACAAAGGCCATGCGTTCACGCTCATTGAGTTTGGGGCTGGAAAAGAACTTGCGACGGATCATCGCCAGATACTTGGCCCCGGCTTGAACATTGTTATCCACGTTCTGAATATTATTGACCCCCACTCTCTGGGCTGCCGACGGGGTAATTTGCAGCAACCCCGTCGCGCCGCCAGTACCCCGGGCATCAGGGTCAAGGGTTGACTCCTTGAACGCCAAAGCTGCCAGATTCAGCCAGTCCATACCCTGCTGACGCGCATGTTTCTGCAGGATCGGCCGCAGTTTTTCAAGCTTCTGGCGATCGGCCCGGGCCAACGGGTAATGCACGCGGTATAGCCGCCGGTACACCCGCTCAAAAGCGACGTCCTGGTCGGAGGGAGCTTTATAGCTGAGCAAAAACCGGTCGATGCTGGCCCGTAGCATTGAGGCATCACGCCGTACATACCAGCGCATGGCAGCAGGCTCGCTGACCAGAACCTTACGGTCAAAACGCAACTTGGGCATCAAGGTTGCCCAACGCTCGGCAATCGGTCGCTCAACAATAGTCAGATGGAAAATACCGGCCTGAACCATCTCCAGCACGTCTTCGACGGCCAGACTGGGGTCCACCCATTCGATTTTTACCGCGGGCAATTTTCGCAGGGCCAGCTTCTGATTGATCATATTGACCGCTGCACCGGCTGCGCTGCCGGTGGTAAGTGCCACGGTACGCCCCGACAACTGCTCAAAACGGCTGAACCTGCGCTCACCTTTAATCCCCACCAGCAACAAAGGCACGTCATCGACGATCGGATCACTGGGGCTGATGGCATGGCTGGGCTTGAAGTCGAGCAACTCCCCAGGGGCCACCAGATCACCTTCACCGCGCGACAAGGCACCCAGCAGTTGATCCTTGGATTTGGGAATGATTTTGAGGGTGATTTCCTGGCCATCACGGGCGTGGCCATTGAGGTAATGCTCGAATGCGCGCAAGCGGTGATATTCAACACCAATCGCCTGGCCCTGCACCTCTCCCGAACTATTGCGGCTTTGGTTGACCAGCACCCGCAACACCTGACTGCTGCGGATCTGCGCCAGATCGCGGACCTGACCGGGCTGCCCGACCTGTAACGGTCCGGCCAGGCGTGCCAGTGCCGGCAAGGGCAACAGCAGCAGGCACAGCGCAATCAATAGTGTGGGTCTTGTCATCCGTTCTCCGGAAAGAATACAGCCCGGCGCCGTGTCGGATTAACCGACAACCGGTTGCCCCTTTTGGGGGTTTTAAGCGCCGGGAACAGCGCGCAAAACAGTCAATGCGTCTTGTAGAAGACCGGGCATTGCGTTGTTGCGGCATTCAAAGACAACCATAACTGTCTGTAGTTCTTGGTTTTTCTTATAAATCTACAGCTCTGATATGCTTCTCGGCCTGTGGCCTGAGGTAGCACCATGCAACTCATCGATATCGGCGTCAACCTGACCAACTCCAGCTTCGACGGCAAACACCAGGCGGTTTTAGAACGTGCTTACGCCGCTGGCGTGGCCCAACTGGTCCTGACGGGTACCAGCGTTGAAGGCAGTGAACTGGCCTTGCAACTGTGTCGCGAGCATGACGAAAACGGACAACGGCTGTTTGCCACGGCGGGTGTTCATCCGCACTCGGCCAGTGACTGGAACAGCGACAGCGCCCAGCGTTTACTGGCCTTGCTCAAAGAGCCCCAAGTGCGCGCCGTGGGTGAATGCGGGCTGGACTTCAACCGCGATTTCTCTGCGCGCCCGCAACAGGAAAAAGTGCTGGAAGAACATTTGGCAGTGGCGGTTGAACTGCAATTACCGGTGTTCCTGCACGAACGTGATGCCAATCAGCGTCTTTTGGAGATCCTGCGCAACTATCGCGACCATTTGCCGGCGGCCGTGGTGCATTGCTTTACCGGCGAAAAGAAAGCGCTGTTCAGCTATCTGGACCTGGATTTGCACATCGGTATCACGGGGTGGATTTGCGACGAGCGGCGCGGTACTCATTTGCATCCGCTGGTGCGCGATATTCCCCGGGGTCGCCTGATGCTTGAAAGCGATGCGCCATATTTGCTGCCGAGAACTTTGCGGCCGAAACCGAAAAGTGGCCGTAATGAACCGGCCTATCTGACCGAAGTTTTGCGTGAGGTGGCGGTGCATCGCCAAGAGAGCGAACAGGATCTGGCCGAGCATACGACGGCTTGCGCACGGGCGTTTTTTGGACTGCCGGCTTAGCTTTTAGAACCGTCTCCCTGCCGCCACTCAAGGCTCTCCCGAAGGGGCCGGCAGATCAAAAACGAACCTGTAGCAGCTGACGAGCTTTGCGAGGCTGCGATCGACGGCGCAGCCGTCGCCGAACATCCCCCCGGCGTGTCGGATGCATCGAGCCTCGTCAGCAACCACCATCCTTGACCCATATCAACCGGGCCTTCTTCGAATAGCGGCACAATGATGGCACCTTGCCAATATTGTTCCGCAAAATCAGAGAAGACCTTCCATGGGTACCTGGCTTAGCAACATCTCGCTCAAATACAAATTCTGGGCCGTCAACGCGGTGGCTTTCGTCACCACGCTGCTGCTGGTGCTGTACGCGGTGCAGCTTGAACAGCAATCACGCAGTGATGCCGCTCAGGCCAGCGCCCTGGCGCAGGCGCAGCTGCTCGGTGCCTGGCCCGCAGACACGGCCTGGCCTGAAGCCAGCCATTTGTTGCGCTTACCTGCCCAGTCCCTGCCGCAACTGAGCAATGCCAACGGCTGGGTTTCTATCAACTCTATGCCACTGTTCGGGCAAAACCCGTTGCTCGGTGCCCAGGTGCTGACTCGCGGCGACGATCAAAAAATCGCGGTACTGGCTTACGCCCCCAGCCTGGCTCAGGTGTTCATGGAGCGCCTGCCTAACTATGCAGTCGCCGTGCTGGTTCTGATGCTGGCCATGCTCGGAGCCTCGCAACTGTTGATCCGATTTTTGCTCAGCCAACTCAATACCCTCAAGGATGTGA
This sequence comes from Pseudomonas versuta, assembly GCF_001294575.1. Classification (NCBI taxonomy): domain Bacteria; kingdom Pseudomonadati; phylum Pseudomonadota; class Gammaproteobacteria; order Pseudomonadales; family Pseudomonadaceae; genus Pseudomonas; species Pseudomonas versuta. The sequence goes on along the minus strand of NZ_CP012676.1, from coordinate 904,100 downwards.
TGCTGCATGTCGAGCAAACAGGCGACTTGTCAGCTCGCGTACCACTGGCCTGTACCGATGAGGTAGGACAAATGGCCAGTGCCTTTAATGCCATGCAGGCCGGTTACCAGCGAGTGGTGAATACCGTCGCCGACACTGCCGCGCAGCTTGACGCCGGCGCCGCGCGCCTGGCCAGCAGCATGGACGAAGTACGCCATGGCATGCTCGGCCAGCAGAGCGAAACCGATCAGGCAGCCACTGCGATCAACCAGATGTCAGCCACTGTCCACCACATCGCCCAGCACGCCGGTGCTACCCGCGACCTGTCGCAAACTGCAGATGACCTGGCCGGCAGCGGACAGCAAGTGGTCAGCCGCGTGCAGCAATCCATCGCCAGCCTGTCCACAGGGGTGCAAACAACCGCCGAGATGATTCAGCAACTCGCCCAGGACAGTCAGAAAATCAATAGCGTGGTCAGCGTGATTCACAGCATTGCCGAACAAACCAACCTGCTGGCGTTAAACGCCGCCATTGAAGCGGCCCGGGCCGGGGAGATGGGCCGGGGCTTTGCGGTTGTGGCCGATGAAGTGCGACATCTGGCCAAGCGCGTACAAACGTCCACAGACGAGATCACTTCGATGGTCTCGGCCTTGCAGGCAGGTACCCGGGACGCCGTGGACTTTATGCAAGAAAGCTCATTCAAGGCCGACGACTGTGTACAGCAGGCCCAGGAAGCCGGGGCCGCCCTGGCCGAGATCACCCGCGCGGTGGCGCAAATGCGCGAAAGCAACACCCAGATCGCTGTGGCCGCCGAGCAGCAAAGCCAAGTCGCAGAAGAAATGAACCGGGCCGTGGTCAGCATCCGTGACGTCACCGAAAACACTGTGCAGCAGACCGTCGACTCCGCCACGACCAGCAACCAGCTGGCGACGCTGGCAGGTGAACTGAATCGGGCTATCGGCCAGTTGAAACTATAGAAAAGACCCTATCGGGCCAATAGCCACAGTTGATTCGCCCAGCCCGCAACCCCGGCATATGCTTTGTCCATACGGTTCAGCCCAGGCTGAACACTTGAACAAAACAAGGAGAGCAATCATGGGCAAACGTCATCCAAACCTGCCAGCCTGGCAATGGCGCTCCAACCCGCAGAGCCATCTGAGCCCTGCGCATCAGGCACTGAACCTGATCGCAATTCCCATGATGGTGCTGGCTTTTCTGCTGCTGGCCTGGGGCGTATTCAGTGAGAACGCCGTGACTGCCTGCATCGGTCTGCTGGCCCTGTTCGCAGGCATGGCTTTGCAACACCAGGGCCGCAAGCTCGAAGACAGAACCGCGCAGCGCAGCCAGACATTTTGATTAACCAAAGACCGCTACGGTCTGGCGGCTGATCGCGATCAATTCGCCATTCGGTGCCCACAGATTAGCCGCCACATGACCGTAGCCGTCGCGGGCATGTTCGATCACCGCAAGGTACTGGCACCACTTAAGCGTGCTGGCTTGTGGCAAAGGCTGCACAAACTCGATCGTCCAGGTCAGCGTGCTGCCCGCTGTCGGTTTGTTCAACAGCGGCAACAGCGCAGGTGGCCAGGTATCGACCAGCGCCAGCAAATGGGTTTCAGTCAGCGGCTCGTCTTTGACATCACCGGCAAACCGCACCCAGCCACCGATTTCGCGTGTGCCACGCCCGGTGAAAGGCAGCGCGCCGACAGCCCAGGCCATGGACATGTGGCGCATGAACTCCGGGGTCACGCCCTTGATGTAGGGCAGTAGCGGGCTGTCCTCCGGGGCCTTGACCTGCGGCGCGGTGCCCCCTGACAGATTGATGACAGACTCACGTGCACTGCCGAAACTGCCCTGAACCAGGGTCACTACCTGGCCATTCTGCACCGCGCGGCCCAGTACCTGGCTAACGGCCTTGCCTTCACGCAGTACTTCGACTTCAAAACTGATCGACACATCCGGCTCGGCAGGGCCGACAAAGGTCACTGCCAACGAACGCAAAGCGCGCTCGGCCGGGACCTGAGCGCGCATGGCTTGGTACTGCAAAGCCACCATCAAACCGCCAAAACTGGCACGGCCCTGAGCCCAGTCCGGGGTAATGGTGACGTCCAATGGATTGCGCCGAACCGCTTCGATCAATTCGAAAAACTGCATGAGCACCTCAAGACAGAAAAATATGACGCGATACTACTCACCCACCTGATTCGGCACAGCGCTGTATCCGCCAAAACCCCTGCTGATCCTGCTAATGAAAACAGGCCGCGCTCAATTTGACCAAAGCACGGTCAGCGTGTTTTTCACCGCGCTCCAGCGCTGCCTGCCATTGCTCCACGCAAGGCTGTAAATCAGGTTGATGCTCAGCCTGGACCAGCCACTGCCAGGCGTCATGCCACTCACCCAAGGCTTTTTGCGCCGCCTTCAAGCGGCCCAGCACCAGCACCGGCAAACGATCCAGCTGCGGATAGGCTTCGGCTGCGTAACGCACACGCTTGATGAGTAGCCGGACACGATGCCGGTCATGCCCCGGATCATTCAGGGCCTTTTCCAGGGTCTGCCACTGTTTGTCCAGAACGCCCTCGATCCGCTGACGCAAACCTCGCAGCATGCCTTCGCGCTGGGCAGCACGGATAAAACGGGGGAAGACATCGAGGATCATCAGCAATTGAGCCAGTTGTGCACTGTCGGCCACCGCCGCGTAACTGCCCGACAACTGCTCAAAACGCCGCGCGGCCTGCACGCGATAGCCTTGCTGCTGCAAGTGCGCGGCCAGTACTTCGAGGTCTCGCAGCGGCGTAGTCAAAATGCCCACCTGGGAGGCGGACATTTCCAGTTGCACCACACCTGGCAACCCCCGCAACGGGCGTAACAGACTGCGCAAGCGCCGCACCGTAGTACGCAAATCGTGCAGGGCCTCGGGATCCGTATCAGCCTGCAAACGCGCCTGACAAGCCAGCAACCTGACCTCCAGACGCACAATGTTCGCGATTATCCGGTCAACCAGCTCAGACATCCTCACCCTCCCCCATCACCGCAACGGTTTAACGTCCTGCGCGGGATTCACGAATATAGAAACGCGCTTTCTCGGCCTTAGTGGTGCAACCTTCAAACGCTTCGAATTGCTGCTGGGTTTTGGCCCCAGTCAGCAGCGACAGGGCTTTGGAGTAACTGACAGTACCTGCAAAACCTTCAGCCTTGGCCAGATCCAGCTCATGCCAGGCAGCATCCAGCTGGGTTGCGCAACTGTCTCGATAAGCCGCTTTATTACCCGCACAACCCGCCAACGCCAGTGCAATCAACGGTACACAAAGCCATGCTTTCATGATGTTTCCCTCAAAAATTTATAGTCAGTGCAAGCTCAGACGGGCAAGCGGCGTAAAAGTGCCTTAACGGTCTCAACTCGTGTCGCAGTACTGCGCTTTTCAGCCCAGCCACGCTGACGGGTGATGCACGCAGATCGAGCGGCGAGTCAATGCTCTTACATCCTAGCTGGCAGACGCCGATTTATGCCAACCGCTGTCGCTACACTGAACAAAAAGGCATTGTGAACACCTGTCAGACGAAGGTTCGGGTCATGAAAAAACGTATTGCACTGGTATTAGGTTCCGGGGGGGCCCGTGGTTACGCCCATATCGGCGTCATTGAGGAGCTTGAGCGTCGCGGCTACGACATTGCCTGTGTAGCAGGTTGCTCGATGGGCGCGGTGGTGGGCGGCATTTATGCCGCCGGCAAACTTGATCAGTACCGCGACTGGATTCAAAGCCTGGATTACCTCGATGTATTGCGCCTGGTAGACGTCAGCTTTCGACTAGGCGCCATCCGCGGCGAAAAAGTCTTCGGCCAGATCCGCAATATCGTCGGCGAAATCAACATTGAAGACTTGCGTATCCCCTACACCGCCGTCGCAACCGACCTGACCCACCAGCAAGAAATCTGGTTTCAGGAAGGTTGTCTGCACCAGGCCATGCGTGCATCGGCGGCAATCCCCAGCCTGTTCACCCCCGTGATGCAGGGCAACCGCATGCTGGTCGACGGTGGCCTGCTCAACCCGCTACCCATCGTGCCGGTCGTCTCCAGCCATTGCGATCTGATCATCGCCGTCAACCTGAACTCCACCCACCACAATAATTATCAATTGCCCGTCATCGAACGCCCCCCGGCGTTTAAAGGCCGCTTTGACAGTTTGATGAGCTCGCTGGGGTCGCACATCCCGTTTCGCACCAAACAGGCCGAACACCTGTTGAACCTGGAACAGGAAATGCTCAACCCCCTGGTCGAGGAGCAGCCCAACCCCTGGCTGGAATCGGCCTACCCCAAAACCCGGCCACCTGCCAGCGAAGGAACCCCCAAGTCCGCCACCGGCTCTTTTATCATCGACAACGTCGGCCCCGCCTCGCTGCTGGACTTGATCAACCAGAGTTTCGAGGTGATGCAAACCTCCCTGGCGCAATACAAGATTGCCGGTTACCCGCCGGATATCCTGATCAACGTGCCCAAACGGGTGTGCCGTTTCTTTGAGTTTTACAAAGCCCCGGAACTGATCGCCCTCGGCCGGCAAATAGCCAAAGACACGCTGGACCGCTACGAAAGCGAAGATCATCAGGGGCAGTGACGCTTGTCAGGTCAACAACCGATACCCGACGCCCGCTTCAGTGGCAATGAATCGCGGATGCGTCGGATCATCCGCCAGCTTTTGCCGCAGATGACCAATCACGATGCGCAGGTAATGACAGTTTTCAATGTGGGTCGGGCCCCAGATATCCTTGAGCAATTGCTGCTGGGTGATCACCCGCCCCGGGTGGCGTGCCAACTGCGCGAGCACCGCGTATTCCTTGCGGGTCAGTGCCACTTCCACGCCATCCAGCAACACCCGGCGAAATGCCAGATCAACCACCAGAGGGCCAAGTTCAACCGCCGCCGCTTGCGTCTCGCCAGCGGGTGCCTGGCGCAATAAGGCACGCACCCGGGCCAGAAACTCCTGAATCCCGAAGGGCTTGGTCACATAGTCGTTGGCCCCGGCGTCCAGCGCCTGGACCTTTTGCACTTCGCTGGCGCGTACCGAAAGCACCAGTACCGGCACGTTCGACCACTCGCGAAATTCACGCAACACCTGCTGGCCATCCATGTCGGGCAGGCCCAGGTCGAGCACCAGCATGTCCGGCTGCTTTAACGCAGCCTGGCTCAAGCCGTCGGCCCCCGTGGCAGCTTCCAGCACGTTGTAGCCCTGGGAAACCAGACTGATGCGCAAAAACTTGCGGATCTGCGGCTCGTCGTCGATGACCAAAATAGTTGCGCACTGGCTCATGGCATCTCATCGCAGCAAAAGAATGGCCAAAGAGTATCAGTGTTCATGCTCGGGCTCTTCTTGATCCAGGGGCGGCTGCTCAGGTAACGGCAGATACAAGGTGATGCATGTACCCGTGCCATCAATGCCGTCACCGACGGTAATTCGCCCGCCATGGGCGCCGACCATGCCTTGACAGATCGCCAGCCCCAGCCCGGTGCCCTGCCCGCCGCGATCACCGCGGGCGGCGGTGTAGAACATGTCGAAAATCTTCGCCCGCTCATCTTCCGGAATCCCCGGGCCCTGGTCGCTGACCGCAAACCACAGCTCCTGTTCATCGGCACCGGCCTCCAGCACCAGTCGCCCGGCAGGCGGCGAGAAGCGCGCGGCGTTCTCCAGCACATTGATCAGCGCCTGCTCGATCAACGCTGCGTGGATATGCAGCAACGGCAATTGCGCCGGCACATCCACCTGCACCTGCAAAGGTGCCAGCACGGCATGCAGTCGATTCAGGGCACTGCCCACAATGTCGGCCGGGGACACCCAGTCACGGGCCAGTTTCAGCGCGCCGTGCCCCAGCCGGGTCATGTCCAGCAAGTTCTGAATGTAGCGGTCCAGCCGCTCGGCTTCATCACGGGTGCCCTCCAGCAGTTCGCGACGATCCGCCAAAGGGATCGCCTCACCCAGTGCCAGCAAGGTGTCGATACTGCCCCGCATCGTGGTCAGGGGCGTGCGCAGGTCATGGGACACGGACGCCAGCAAGGCGCTGCGCAACTGCTCGGTTTCACCATGCAAACGCGCAGCCTCAAGGTCCTGGGCCAAACGGGCGCGCGCCAGCGCCTGGGCCAGAGGCTGACTCAGCGCCATCAGCAAACGGCGCCGCTGGCCGCTGAGCTGCTGGCCTTCTTTGGGGCACACGCCAAGCAAGGCCAGCGGCCCCTCTTCAGCGCTTAACGGCCACCACCACCAGCGCCCCATCGGCAGGGTTCCGGTGCCCTTGCCTGCGGGCTGATCGTGGGCCCAGGCCCAATCCGCCGCGACGCGTTCGGCCTCACTGAACTGCAACGGGCCACCCGTCTCAACCTTCCAGCCACCGCCGGCTTCACGATTGAGCAAACACACTTCGAGTTCCTTCCAGCTGCTCAAGTGCTGGGCCGCGGCATTGATCACGGCCTGGCGATCGGTGGCGGCGGTCAGTTTGCGCGACAGGTCGAGCAATTGCGTGGTTTCCTCCTGAGTGTCGCGCAGTGCCTGCAACTGCCGCCGTTGCCGGGCCGCCAGGTTGCCGGTGAGGGCTGCCATGAGCAAAAAGAACAGCAAAGTCAGCACGTCTTCTTCACGCTGGATGCTGAACGAGAAGTTGGGCGGAATGAACAGGAAGTCATAGGCCAGAAACGACAGCGCGGCGCAGGCCAGTGAGGGCCCCAGGCTACTGCGCACGGCAACCAGCAATACGGCCGCCAAAAACACCAGCGAGATATTGGGCAATGCCAGCACACTGGAAACGCCCCAGGCCAGGGCACTGGCCAGAACGGTCGCCACCAGCGCCAGGCCGTAATCAAACCACACCAGCGTGCGTGCTCCACGACTGGAAGTGGGGGTGGGCGACTGCTCATTGTCGAGCACGTTGATTTCCAGACCATGGGCATCGCGCAGCAACCGCGAAGCCAGACCGCCACCGAAGACCCGCCGACGCCAGGTCAGGCGCGACTGGCCGACCAGCAACAGGCTGGCACGGCGCTCACTGGCGTGTTGAATCAGGGTCTTCGCCACTTCACCGGCGCGCAGCAACACCACTTCGCCACCCAGGCGCTCAGCCAGTTGCTGAGCGTTTTGCAGACGCAGCCGCGATTGCTCGTCACGCACCGTACCGTTGTCCACATGCACCAGACTCCAGGGCAGATGCCTGCGTTCTGCGACGCGGCTGGCGTGGCGTACCAGGCGCTCGGCATGCACGTCGCCATCAATCCCCACCAGCAACCGGCCACGCAACGCGGGAGCCGATTGCCCCTGCTGGCGATAGCCTTTATCCAGCTCATCGTCGACATACACCGCCGCGGTCTGCATCGCCAGTTCGCGCAGGGCGTTGAGGTTGGTCTGGGAGAAGAAGGCATCGATCGCTGCCCGCGCCTGCTCGGGCACGTACACCTTGCCCTCACGCAGACGCTCCAGCAGTTCACGCGGCGGCAGGTCGATCAACAGCAGTTCGTAGGCTTCCTGAACGATCCAGTCGGGCACGGTTTCGCGCACCTGCACCCCGGTAATGCCACGCACCTGATCGTTGAGGCTTTCCAGATGCTGGACGTTGACCGTGGTGTAGACATCGATCCCCGCTGCCAGCAATTCCTGGACATCCTGCCAGCGCTTGGCATGGCGGCTGCCGGGAGCGTTGCTGTGGGCCAGTTCGTCCACCAGCACCAGCTTGGCGGCTGCCGCCAGCAACCCGTCGAGGTCCATCTCTTCGAGCTGCACGCCGCGATACTCCGAGCGCAGCATGGGTTGCTGAGGCAACCCGTTGAGCAGTGCTTCGGTCTCGGCCCGACCATGGGTCTCGACCACCCCCGCCAACACCGTTACGCCTTGGCGGACCTGGGTATGAGCCGCTTGCAGCATGGCGTAGGTCTTGCCCACGCCGGGCGCTGCACCAAGAAACACCTTGAGCCGGCCACGGCCTGCGCGAGGTAGATCTGCCAAGAGCGCATCGGCGCGACCAGAATCTGTCATGGAATTACCTATTGAATACATAAACCCCGCAGGAGCGAGCTGTTCATAGAGCTCGCTCCTGCGGGGTGCTGTCAGTTTTCAAGCTGCGCCAACGCCTGGTTCAGCAGTAATACGTTCACTACCGGCGGCCCCACCAGCGGCTGCTCGGTATGTTTTTCAAGCAATTGCTCGAGCGTCTGCACCGGCAAATTACGCGCGGCGGCTACCCGTGCCAGTTGATAGCGTATTGCCTCAGGAGGCAAGTGCGGGTCCAGGCCACTGCCCGAAGTCGTCAGCAATGCCAGAGGCACCGGGCCCTGATCGGCTACCACCAACTGTGCCGCGCTGTCCTTGACCCGCGTGGCCAGGGCCGGGTTGCTCGGCGCCAGGTTGCTCGCGGCACTGGACACCGTGGCAAAGGCCCCCGCCGACGGCCGCGGGTGGAACCAGCCATCACCCGTGAAAGCCTGTGCGATCAGTGCCGAACCCTGCACCTGGCCTGCACTGTCGCGTATCAGGCTGCCGTTGGCCTGCTGCGGGAACGCCAACTGCGCAATCCCGGTAACGGTCAGCGGGTAGATCACCCCGGTGATCGCCGTCATCAACACCATCAGGCTCAGGGCCGGACGTAAAAGAGTAGCCATGATCGATTCCTCTAAAGGTGGTTAAACCAGGTGCAGGGCGGTGAGCAGCATGTCGATCAGCTTGATGCCTGCAAACGGCACCACCAGCCCGCCCACGCCATAGATCAACAAGTTGCGACGCAACAAATGCGCGGCACTCGCCGCCTGGACCCGCACGCCACGCAAGGCCAGCGGGATCAGCACCACGATGATCAGTGCGTTAAACACGATGGCCGACAAAATCGCGCTCTGCGGGCTGCTCAGCCCCATGATGTTGAGCACGCCCAACTGCGGGTAGATGGTGGCAAACAGAGCCGGCAGGATCGCGAAGTACTTGGCCACGTCGTTGGCAATCGAGAACGTGGTCAGGGCGCCACGGGTCACCAGCAGTTCCTTGCCGATTTGCACCACATCCAGCAGCTTGGTCGGGTCGCTGTCCAGATCGACCATGTTGGCCGCTTCCCGCGCGGCCTGAGTGCCGTCGTTCATCGCCATGCCGACGTCAGCCTGGGCCAGTGCCGGTGCGTCGTTGGCACCGTCGCCACACATGGCCACCAGCCGCCCGTCATTTTGCTCATGGCGGATGCGCGCCAGTTTTTTCTCGGGCGTGGCCTCGGCCAGCACGTCATCCACACCGGCTTCGGCCGCAATGGCAGCAGCGGTCAGCGGGTTGTCACCGGTGACCATCACGGTGCGTATCCCCAGCTTGCGCAATTGGGCAAAGCGTTCGCGGATACCGGGTTTGACCACGTCCTTGAGGTGGATCGCGCCAAGCAACCGGCCCTGGGCGCAAACCAGCAACGGAGTGCCACCGCTCTGGGCGATCTTGTCGATCTCGCGTGACAACGCCGGCAGTACTTCGCTGCGTTTGAGGCCGACAAACGCCAGTACGGAGTCCACTGCACCCTTGCGATAAATCCGCCCGTGACAGTCGATACCCGACAAGCGAGTTTCGGCAGTAAACGGCACCGCGGTGAAATCAGCTGCCGCAGGTTCCGCCAGGGTATGCAGGCCGCGAATGAACTCGACGATGGACTTGCCCTCTGCCGTTTCGTCCGCCAGCGAGGCCAGCAAAGCACCTTCAGCCAGCTCTTTGGCAGTCACGCCGGGGGACGCATAGAGCGCCGTGCAGCGACGGTTACCGAAGGTGATGGTGCCGGTTTTATCCAGCATCAACACATGCACGTCGCCTGCGGCTTCCACCGCACGCCCGGATTTGGCGATCACATTGAGCCGCACCAGCCGGTCCATGCCCGCAATCCCGATGGCCGACAGCAAACCGCCAATGGTGGTCGGAATCAGGGTCACCAGCAGCGCCACCAGAAACACCAGCGGCAAGCTGCCACCGGCGTAGTAGGCGAACGGCTGCAAGGTCACCACGACAATCAGAAAGATCAGGGTCAGACCGATCAGCAGGATATCCAGCGCCACTTCGTTAGGGGTTTTCTGGCGTTTGGCACCTTCGACCAGCGCGATCATACGGTCCAGGGTCGACTCGCCGGGGTTGGCGCTGATTTGCACCAGCAGCCAGTCCGACACCAGCCGGGTGTTGCCGGTCACTGCCGAGCGATCACCGCCGGACTCGCGAATCACCGGTGCCGATTCGCCGGTGATGGCCGCTTCGTTGACCGCGGCAATCCCTTCAATTACCTCGCCATCACCGGGAATCATCTCCCCGGCTTCGACGCGCACCACATCACCCTTGCGCAAGCGGGTCGCGGGCACCACTTCAAAGCCGCCCGTGGCCGTACGCCGCCGCGCACTCAAGCCGACGCTGCCCGCTTTGAGGCTGTCGGCGCGGGCTTTGCCGCGGCCTTCGGCCAAGGCTTCGGCAAAGTTGGCAAACAGCACGGTAAACCACAGCCACAGGGCGATTTGCACCGCCACCCCGGTGGGCACCGCAGGCTCTGGCATAAAGCACAGCACGGTGGTGAAAATCGCCGTCAGTTCCACCACCAGCATCACCGGTGAGCGCTTGAGCTGACGCGGGTCGAGCTTGACGAAGGCTTGCAGCAAGGCCGGGCGCCAAATATCGGCAAACGAGGTTTTCGGTGATTCGCTCGCCTTGGCTTCAGGCGTAGGTGTCAACTTGGAAACAGGAGCAGGCATAGTCATCATCGTCTCCTCAGAAGCCCAGAGTCAGTTGTTCAGCGATTGGGCCAAGGGCCAGGGTCGGCAAGAACGTCAGGCCGCCTACCAGCAGGATGGTCACGGTCAACAGCGCCACAAACAGCGGGCCATGGGTCGGAAAACTGTCCTGGCCAATCGGCGCGGTTTTCTTTAGCGCCAGGCTGCCGGCCAGGGCCAGTACCGGGAGGATGTAGCCGAAGCGCCCGAGCAACATGCCCAGCCCCAGCATCAGGTTGTAGAACGGCGTATTGGCGTTGAGCCCGGCAAATGCCGATCCGTTGTTGGCACTGGCCGACGTGAAGGCGTACAGAATCTGGCTGAAGCCATGGGCTCCAGGGTTGCTCACCGACGCCACGGCACTTGGCAGCACGGCTGCGATAGCCCCCAGCACCAGCACCCCCACCGGCATCACCAGCAAGGTCACCACCAATAACTGAACCTCTTTGGCCTGCAGTTTTTTACCGAGGTATTCCGGAGTGCGACCAATCATCAGGCCGGCCAGAAACACTGCAATCAACACGTTGAGCAACATGCCGTAGAGCCCGGCACCGACGCCGCCGAAGATCACCTCACCGACCATCATGTTGACCAGTGCCACCATGCCGCTGATCGGGTTGAGGCTGTCGTGCATGCCGTTCACCGAACCGTTGGAGGCGGCGGTGGTGGTGACGGTCCAGAGCACGGTGCCCGTGGTGCCGAAGCGCACTTCCTTGCCTTCCAGCGGCGCGGTTTGCTCGACCAGCGGGCTGTTCAAAGTCGGGTTGGGCTGGTATTCGGCGTACAGCGCCGTACCGCCGCCGATCAGGAACAATGCCAGCATGCAGGCGATGATGGCCCGGCTCTGACGCAGATCCTTGACGTAATGGCCAAAGGTGAACACCAGCGCGACCGGGATCAGGATGATCGAGGCCATCTCGAACAGGTTGCTCCAGGCGCTCGGGTTCTCGAACGGGTGCGCCGAGTTCACGCCGAAGAAGCCACCGCCGTTGGTACCCAATTGCTTGATCGCAATCTGGCTGGCCGCCGGCCCCAGCGGAATCACCTGATCCACGCCTTGCAGGGTCACGGCATTTACGTAATGGGCGAAGGTTTGCGGTACGCCCTGCCAGACCAGAAACAACGCCAGCACCAGGCACAACGGCAACAGGCCATAGAGCGTGGCACGCGTCATGTCGACCCAGAAATTACCGAGGGTTTGCGCAGAGCGGCGGCTGATACCGCGGCACAGCGCTACCAGCACCGCCAGCCCGGTGGCCGCGCTGACGAAGTTCTGCACGGTCAGGCCGGCCATCTGGCTAAAGTAACTGAGGCTCGCCTCACCGCTGTAGCTCTGCCAGTTGGTATTGGTGACAAAACTCACCGCGGTATTGAACGCCTGGGTCCACTCTTGCCCGGGCAGCTGCTGCGGGTTGAGCGGCAGATACTGTTGCAGCAACAAAATGGCGAACAACAGCACAAAGCCCGCCAGGTTGAACGCCAGCAGGGCCAGGGTGTATTTCTGCCAACTTTGCTCGGTGTCCGGGTCAACCCCGGCGACGCGGTAGCAGACCTTCTCCACCGGCCCGAAGACCGGTGTCAGCCAGGTGCGCTGGCCCTCCATCACCTTGTAGTAAAACCGCCCGAGAAAGGGCGCCGGCACCAGCACAAACGCAAAGAACGCAAGAATCAGCGCATAGTCATAACTGTGCATACCCGCTCCTAGTTCCGATCTGCGCGCAACAGCGCAATCAGCAGATAAACGAACAGCCCCACTGCCAGCAGCAGCGACACTCCATCCAGAACGCCCATGACAAATCTCCCCGAAACGGCCATTGCCGTGTGTGGGAAGAGTGTGTGCAACAAGGGCGTAAAGGATCGAGATCGAAGGGGATGCGGGGGCGTAAAGAAGGCGTAAAGAAGACAGTCTGACCTGTAGGAGCGAGCTTGCCTCGCGAGCTCTTCGCGGCCGTATTCAAGAGATCGCGAGACAAGCTCGCTCCTACCCCCTGCAGAGAGGTTTTAGTGCAGCAGCGGTGTGTCCAGGACCTCGGATGGCCCGCCCAGCACACTTTCGCTGAGCTGGATAAACACTTGGGTGTTGACCTTGTCCAGACGCATCAGGGCCTGGCTGACGTCATCCAGTGAACGCTTGCTGCGGGTTTGCAGACGGATCTCGCGGTCCAGCGCCTGCAGCAGCGTCACAGCCCGTGCAACCATCGCCGGGCTGGCCTGGCCGCGCAGACGGGTCACGCCTTTGCCGGCAGCATTGAGCCTGTGTTGCAGGGTCTGGTAACGCTCCTCACTCATGCCGCCGGCACGGCGCATCAACTCAATGGCGTAATACTCGCTCAACCCTTCGCCAATCCAGTCATGCTCCGGCTCGTCATTGATCCCGCTGAACAACTGCACCAGTTCACGCAACAACGGGCTGCTACCCGCCTCATTGACCAGAGGCAGGCCGCTGTAGAGGTAGATCGAGTTGCCTGCCGCCGCACTGCCTTTCCACATCGGGCTGCCCGCACCGACAATCAACAGCTTGGGCGGGTTACGCGGGAATACTGCTTGCACCTGGGGCCAAACGAACGTCAGCAGGGTCAGCACATCCATGCGCCGCATGCCCTGCCCTTTAGGCGCGGACACGGTGACTTCGGTTTCGCTCAGGATGGTGCGGCGGGTGCCCAGCGTGCCGGCGAGCATCCAGCCGGTCGGGCGGTCGAACAGACGCGATACATCGTCGATCCGGAAACGGTTTTTGCCGATCCGTGGCCATGGGGTTTCGACACTCTTCCAGCCCGGTGGCAGCTCAAATTCCAGACGCGACACCAGTTCGCTGCCGTCTTGCGCATCGAGACTGGCCGCCGGGACCAGGTCCTCACCGCGAAACAGCGCCCACTGCGGGGTCATGCGCGTGTCAAAACTGCCGTTCTTGCGCTGATGGTTCAAACGCACGCGGTAGCTCAGGCTGGCCTTGCCCGGTGCCGGGTGCCACAGGCCACGGCTGTGAAGGGCATCGGGGGTCAACTGCCACTGGCCGTCAGCCTTGAAATCGCTGTAACTGCCCGGCGGCCCAAGATCGAAATTCAGGCTGCGCACCGCCGTCCCCTCGGCCAGGGTCAAGCGCACCTGCGCCTGATCGCTTTGCGGCAGCAGGCGCACGTGGTAGTCAAAATCAACTTTTTTGGCGGCCCACAGAGGTCCGCAAGCGATCAGTAGCAGCAGCCCCAGAGGCCATTTGTAACGCAGCGGCATACACACTCCATGGCAACCGCTCCGGCACTTAACCGGCGCGAAAAATCAGATGATCTTCCCAGTCGTCTTCCGGCACGCTGCCCTCGGCAAGCATGCGCCCGGATTGCGAAATGCGTTCATGGTGCACCGCGTCCCGGTCGCCACACACAAGGTGGTGCCAGAGCGGCAAGTCTTTACGCTCACTGACCAACCGGTACCCACAGGTCGGCGGCAGCCACTTGAACTCTTCAGCCTTGCCGGGCGACAGCTGAATGCAGTCCGCAACAGTGTCGCGACGCTTGGCGTAGTCGGTGCACTGACAGGTTTTCAGGTCGAGCAATTTGCAGGCAATGCGCGTGTAGTAGACGCTGTTGTCGTCTTCATCCTCGAGCTTCTGCAAGCAGCACAGGCCGCATCCGTCGCACAGCGACTCCCATTCCTCTTGATCAAGTTGATCGAGGGTTTTGCGGATCCAGAACGGTTCAACGATTGCGGCCATGGTTCAAACATCAACATCAGGGAGTGGAAAAGGCCGCCAGTCTAGTGCCCCGCGCTCCCCGGGCCAAGCGCTTGTGACTGACGGTGTAACTGGACTTGTCAGGAGGATGGGGTAAAAGTAGCTTCGTACCCGGTAAATCAACTCAGGAAAATCGAATGCCTGCTTCCAATCGCATTGCCGAACACCAGATCCATGAGCAGTTCACCCAACGCTGGTCGCCCCGTGCCTTCACCGACGAAACCATCGACAAGACCACCCTGCTGAGTTTTTTCGAAGCCGCCCGCTGGGCACCTTCGGCCTACAACTCGCAGCCTTGGCGCTTTCTGTTTGCCCTGCGCGGCACCCCTGATTTCGAGCGTTACCTGAGCCTGCTGGTGGAATTCAACCAGGGTTGGGCCAAGCATGCTGCCGCGCTGGTGGTGATCGTGTCGAAAACCACATTCGCCCCGCCGGGGACTACTGAAGAAAAGCCTGCACCGACCCACGCCTTTGATACCGGTGCAGCCTGGGGCCATCTGGCGCTGCAAGCGCATTTGAGCGGCTGGCACACCCACGGCATGAGCGGTCTGGATTACGAACGCGCGCGCCAGGAACTGAAAATCCCTGAGGGCTATGCCATTCAGGCGATGGTGGCCATCGGCAAACTGGGCGACAAGGCCAGCCTGGTGGATTACCTGCAGGCCAAGGAAGTCCCGAGCCAGCGTGAGCCGTTGAGCAAACTGGTAGCCGAAGGCGATTTCAGTCTGTAACCCCCAACACTGTGGGAGCCAGCTTGCTGGCGATGGTATCGGTGCGGTGTATTAGAAAAACCGCGTGGCCTGCATCGCTGGCAAGCCAGCTCCCACAAGGGTGACTACTTCATCAATACCCGCGAGCGAAATCCACTTCGCCGCGCAGTGCCTCACCCGCCTGGAACGCCCGCAGGTTGTCGACAAACAGTTGCACCATCAACGACGGCGAGGTCGGTGCCGAGCTATGACCGGTCAGCAGCAAGCCCCAGGCCGTCCAGAATGGATGCTTGGCCGGTAACGGCTCCTGACGGCACACATCAATGATCGCGCCCGCCAGATGCCCCACACGCAAGGCTTCAACCAGGTCGGCATCCACCACGGCCACACCGCGCCCGGCATTGATGAACACACCCTCGGGATTGAACAGCGCAAACAGTTCAGCGTCGTACAGGTCATGGGTTTGCGGGGTGTTTGGCAGCAGGTTGACCACGTAATCCATCTGCCCGACCAGACGCGGCAAGTCGCTCAACGTCGCAACTTCCTTGAACGGCGCCTGTTCCCGGGCAGCGCTGGCAATGGCGTACAGCTCAACCCCGAACGGTGCAAGAAACTGCGCCACGGTCTGGCCAATATCCCCTGCCCCGACAATCAACACCTTGCGCCCGACCAGACTCTGGCCGGTACGGTTGTCCCACTTGCGCTCGACCTGGCTCAGCAGCCGCGCGATGACTTCGCGCTCATGACCGAGCATATAAGTGAGCACATATTCGGCCATCACCTGACCAAAGATGCCGACTGCCCGGCTTAGCCGGTAATCGCGCTTCAGGCCGTCGGCCAGCAACGGTGTGATTCCGGCCCAGGTTGATTGCAGCCACTGCGGCTTGTGCCCTTGACGCAACAGGGTTGCCATCAAATCCGGCTGCCCCAGCCACACCGGGCAATCTGCAGCCATCTGCGCCAATTGCGCCGAATCGCCACTGGTCTGCACCTCCAGGTCGGGAGCTGCCTGCTGCAAGAGTTGGGCGTAAAGCGGGTAATCGTGCTCGGCAATCAGGACGCGCATGCTTCTAACCTTCCTAAAACACTGCAGCGTCCGCCGCCGGGGTTAACCCCGTAGCGTCCGGCCACCGCCAATCAAATTGAGCCTTTTAGACAGGCGCCCGGAACCGGGCGCCCTGCATTTACATCGGGTCGTTACGACGCAACAGTTCTTCGGGCAAGTGCTCGATATATTCGTCTTCGGCCGGCGGCATTTGCAGGTGGTAGCCCTGGGTGTCCAGGTTTTCCAGCACTTTATGAATGTCTTCGCGCGACAAGGCGCGCTCAGGGCTCAGTACCAGATCAAACGCATGGTGCGGCTTGCCAAAAGCGCTGAGCAAGGATTCCGGCACTCGCTCCAGGGCATCGGCCTTGAGCACGTACAGGTACATTTCGTTGCGTTTGAGGCTGCGGTAGATAGAGCAAATACGTTTCAAGACGGTTCTCCAGCAGTGGCCAGGCAATCGAGCAAAGCCTGGCCCATCAGCTCACGGCGCCATCCGCGCAGTGAGTCCGGCAATTGATAAGGGCCATTGGGAAAGCCACTTTTAAGCAGGGCTTCCAGGGTTTTCTTGCGCAGCATCAGTTCCGGCGCAATGTTCAGGCGTTCGGCTTCAGCCTGACCGATGGCTCGCAGTCGCTTGATCAACGCGGCGGCTTCCACCGGCAACGGCTCAGGCACGGCCGGCGGCCATTGTTCCGGGGGCAGACTGGCAGCGCGCTTGATCAGATCAAGCAAAAACTCGCCATCCTGACGCACGGTACGCGGGTGCATATCTTCAATACGCGCCAGCGCCACCAGATTATCGGGCTGGGTTTTGGCCAAGGGCCACAAGGCATGCTCGCGCACGACACGATTGCGCGGCAGATCACGGGCCCGCGCTTCATGCTCGCGCCAGGCGCAGATTTCACGCAGTACAGCCAGCTGTGCGGGTGACAGCTTCCAGGCCAGCTTGGCCTCGCGGTACACCTCGTAAGGGTCCACTTCACGGCGCAGATTGGCCACCAGTTCGGCGCCATCCTCCAGCACCCAGGCGTACTTCTCATCCGACAGGCGCGGACGCAGCAGCACATACACCTCAGCCAGATGCAGGGCATCTTCGGCGGCATAGCTGATCTGGGTTTCCGACAGCGGACGCTGCAACCAGTCAGAACGGGTTTCACCCTTGGGCAGGTCGAGGTCAAGCACCTCCTTGACCAGGCGCGAATAGCCCATGGAAAAGCCCAGGTTCAGGTAAGCCGCTGCCAGTTGGGTATCGAACAATGGCGCCGGCAGGCTGCCGGTCAGGCGTAACAGAACTTCGAGGTCTTCGCTGCAGGCGTGCAGCACTTTGACCACGGCAGGGTTTTCCAACAGGGCGGACAAAGGCTGCCAGTTGTCGATGGTCAGGGGGTCAATCAGGTAAGCCCGCTCGCCGTCGCCAATCTGGATCAGGCCGGCAATCGGGTAAAAGGTGTCGACCCGCATGAATTCGGTGTCGAGGGCTACGAATGGCAGGCTCTGCCATTCGGCGCAATGCTGGCCGAGGCTATCGTTGTCGCGAATCCAGTGAATATCGATGGCCACACGGCTCTCCCTTGAAGAATGGCGCGCAGTATATATCGACGCCAGGGATTTCCGGGCATTGACTGACGCTCTTGGCGACGAAAAACCTACACAATTTTAGGCAATTACCATCACATCTTTGGTTCCTGACCTGCATTGTTTTCCGAAACCTGTAAGGTACGGCGCTCTGGAACCTGCAAAACGCTCATGCCCCTCGCCCCGCTGCGAACATTGCGTGACACCGCCAGCGTGGAGTCGGGCCAGCACACACGTCAGTGTCCACGCACACAAAAGCCGAGGATTAACCCCATGTCTGTCCCCCGCAAGCTGTCCGGTCTTACTTTAGTGCTGGCAGGCTTTTGCGCCTTTGGCACGCCAGCACTGGCGCAAAACCTTGATCCCCAACTCGATGCCGCCGTAACCGAAGGTGCCAGGCAGGTCATGCAGACCTACGGCGTACCGGGCCTGAGCATTGCCGTCAGCGTCAATGGCAGGCAGCACTTCTACAATTTCGGCGTGGCATCTAGGGCGACTCAGGCGCACATCACCCCTGACACCCTGTTCGAGGTCGGCTCGATCAGTAAAACCCTTACGGCCACCCTGGCCACCTACGCTCAGGTCAATGGCCAGCTATCACTGAGCGACCCGGTCTCCAGGTACGTACCCGAACTTCAAGGCAGCGCTTTTGGCAAAGTGCAACTGAGCCACCTGGCCACTCACACCGCTGGCGGGTTCCCGTTGCAGGTCCCTGACGCCGTGCAGAACGAAAGCCAGCTAATGGACTACTTCAAGGACTGGAAACCGGTTTACCCGACGGGCACCCAGAGAAGCTACGCCAACCCGAGCATCGGCATGCTGGGCCTGATTACGGCCAGAAGCATGAACCTGCCTTTTGTCCAGGCCATGGAAAACACGTTATTCCCCGCACTGGGCCTGCACAGCACTTATATCGAGGTGCCAAAGAGCAAGATGGCCCTGTATGCCCAGGGCTATGACAAGCAGGATCAACCGGTCAGGCTCAACTCCGGCATGCTGGGCAACGAAGCCTACGG
The DNA here is from genome assembly GCF_001294575.1 of Pseudomonas versuta. NCBI lineage: Bacteria > Pseudomonadati > Pseudomonadota > Gammaproteobacteria > Pseudomonadales > Pseudomonadaceae > Pseudomonas > Pseudomonas versuta. The sequence continues at coordinate 885,311 of NZ_CP012676.1, read as the reverse complement.
GGTTAAAACCAGTAGCCGCGACCTGATTCACTTTGCCGAGTTAAATGCCGGGCTGGGCGAGCCTCCCGCAAAAGTCGGGCGGGCCATTCGCGACACTCACACGGGCTATTTCCGGGTCGGGCCTATGACCCAGGATTTGATCTGGGAGCAATACGCCTACCCGGTCACGCTGAAGAATCTGCTGGTCGGCAACTCGGACAAGATGGTCTACAACAACAATGACGTGATTGCCCTGCACCCGCCCCTGGCGCCACAAGAGGCCGTGTGGCTCAACAAGACAGGCTCTACCGGTGGCTTTGGCGGCTATATAGCGTTGGTGCCGGCTAAAAAACAGGCCGTGGTCATTCTGGCCAACAAGAACTACCCCAACAGTGCCCGCATCGAGCTGGCGTATAAAATCTTCAACGCTCTGGACTAGGGTCTGTTGGCGCTAGGCCTCTTTACGCACGACATAGATGCTGCCCAGCGCATAGCCGGGCAGCACATCGTAATGCTTGAGGATGCTGAAACCTGCCAGGGCAAACTGGGATTCGATTTCTTCCTTGGACACGACAATCCGTTGCATGTCCTCGCACTGATGCGCCGAGCGCCCCACACATAACGACAGGATCAGGCTGTCACGGCTCACGCGATGCAACTCGCGCAGGATGGCCAGGCGATGCTCGCTGTCGCGTACATGGTGAAACAGCTGCATGCAGAAAATGCTGTCCACCGCGTTTTCAGACATGTCGATGGAAAATACCGAGCTTTTAAACAGCTTGATACGCGCCAGCAAACTGACGGGATGGTGAGTCTGGGCATGATCGAGCATGCCCTGGGACGAATCGGCGGCCAGAATTACCCGATTGCCGTGCTCTGCCAGCAATGGCCAGAAACGCCCGGCCCCGCATGCCAGATCCAGCACCAGCCCCGGCTCGCCCGCGACCTTGAGCGCCCGGCGAACCAGACGCTGTTCACGCCACAATGCCAACCGCCGGACAAAGCCTTTGGGCCGCACTTCGCTGCACACTTGTGCATGCTCGCGGTCATAGCGTTCGGCGAACTCAAGCTCAACGGTGGTAGGTAGCTGCGATGACATGGCCCGCGAACTCTAGTGTTTGGTTATGTTCGACACAGAGACTATCGGGGCACCAGTGAAAAAATTGTCAGAAAACCATAAAAAGTCGCACAAACCTCATCAATTCTGCAGGAGCGGGCTTGCTCGCGATGCAGGCGTCAGGACTGGCCTGATACGGCGTGCTGATGCCATCGCGAGCAAGCTCGACTCCCACACAGAGGGTGCTGTGCCGAATCACGCCTGCTGCAAATACCAGCGCCAGTCCTGCTCGCCGACTTCGCCCATGAACTGACGGTACTCGGCATTTTTGACGGCCAGATAGACCTTCAGAAAGTCGGGCCCGAACGCCTCTTTGGCCCACGCCGAGCCTTCCAGCGCACGCAATGTGGTCAGCCAGTCGGTCGGCAGCATCTCAGTCGCCTGGGCATAACCGTTGCCCTCAACCGGAGCCCCCGGATCACGCTGCTCACGAATTCCGCGATGGATCCCGGCCAGAATCGCCGCCGCGGCCAGGTACGGGTTGGCATCAGCGCCACAAATACGGTGCTCGATATGGCGCGAATACGCCGGACCGCCCGGCACACGCAAGCTGACGGTGCGGTTGTCCACTCCCCAGGTCGCGGCCAGCGGTGCGTAGCTGTTGCTCTGAAAGCGGCGGTAGGAGTTGGCATTCGGGCAAAACATCAACAGCGAGTCGAGCAAGGTGTCGAGCATGCCGCCCACGGCCTGCCTGAGCAACGGCGTGCCGTCCGGCGCTTCGCTGGCGAACAGGTTGTTGCCGTCCTTGTCGGCCAGGCTCACATGCATATGCATGCCGGTGCCCGCCAGGTCATCAAACGGCTTAGCCATAAAACAGGCCACCATCCCGTGCTTGTGCGCCACACCTTTGACCAAGCGCTTGTAGCGCACCGCTTCATCCATTGCCTGCAACGCGTCATTGCGGTGTTCGAGGGTGATTTCCACCTGCCCCGGTGCGTATTCGGAAATCGCCGTGCGCGCCGGAATCCCTTGCAGCTTGCAGGCGCTATACAGGTCAGCCAGAAACGGCTCGATCTGCTCCAGCTCCCGCAACCCGTATACCTGAGTGGCACGCGGACGCTGACCGTCAGCATCGCGTGCAGGTTGCGGGCGACCGGTGCTGTCACGCTGCTGGTCGAGCAAATAAAACTCCAGCTCGGCAGCCATCACCGGGTAATAGCCATCGGCCTTCAAGCCATCGATCACCTTGGACAACAAGTGCCGGGGATCGGCCACTGTCGCCGGCATCCCCGACTGCGGGTGCATGCTGACTTGCACCGCCGCCATTGGAATCAGACGCCACGGCATGCGCTGCAAGCTGCCACTGATTGGGAAGGCGCGGCAGTCGATATCGCCCACGTCCCACACCAGCCCGGTATTTTCAACGTCATCGCCATTAATGCTCAGCCCCAGGATCGTACTCGGCAGCGGGCGGCCGTTTTTATAAACCTCCAGCAACTCATCGCGGTGCAACAACTTGCCCCGGGGCACGCCGTTATTGTCGAGGATGAACAGCTCGAACATCTCGACATCCGGGTTCAGTTCCAGAAAATCCAGGGCTTCTTGCAGCGGGGCAAACGCAGGGGCGGCACTCATGGCAATACTCGTAAGTTCGTATAAGACAGGCGCACAGGCGCGCCAATTCGGCAGCGCCCGCTACAGGGCGCCAGCCACAGACTCAACGGGCACTACGAGCATCCGGCGGGCGGGCATGCCGGCAGTGAAACAAGGCCCAGAAGGCCAGTTTTGAAGGGAGAGAACAGGCAGACACGGTTGAACAGGCAAAAAAACCGGAGCAAGGCCCACCGCTTGACGTTAAAACGTGCGACAGCCAGTGGTACCTGATTCTGGTGGGGCCAAGCCTCATAGCTAAAACCATTGCCTGCAAAGAAACGCCAGCCTCACACGGCAGCCCAGGCAGGTCAAATACAGACTTTTATACCTTTGGTTGCAGCGCCGCTAAACATTGGGTAGCGGACCGCGACTCAAGGACACCGCCTCCCACCCCGCGACGATGATCAAAATCAGGGTGGTCAGTGCCCCCAGAATCAACGCTGAAAAGACCTGCGCCAATGCCGCCGGCAGCAGCATCAACAACAGCCCCATACCGCCAAGATGGGAAAACGGTGGTAGCGGTCGGTCCGACATCACCCATTTAAACAGCGCACATCCCAGCAAAAACAGGAAAGGCCCGGCCATTATGGTGATCACTGCACCATTCGTTGCGTGCCCCGGGTGCATCAACACCAACTCGTCGGCCACCGCGCTGACGATCACCCCGGCAATCATCAACACATGAATGTAGGTGTAGGCCAGACGCGCATGGCGCCCGGGATCACTGGCGTGGGCAATGCGCTCATGGGCCCGCTCGGCGCCGCTGTCGAAGTAGATCCACCACATGGCAATGCTGCCCAGCACCGCCACCACAAAGGCTGCAAGACCTGCAATGCTCCAGCTCAGCTGGGCAAAGGTGGCCCCCGTCACCAGCAAGGACTCGCCGAGGGCAATAATCACAAACAGCCCGCATCGCTCGGCCATGTGATTACCTTCAACGTTCCAGTCGTCCAGGGTCGAGGCCCCCAGCCCCGGCACCCAAAAGAACAATGAAGGCGACACCAGTTCGATTGCCAGCGCCAGGGCCCAGCAAGCCAGGCGCAGATTGCCTTCGAGCACTCCCCCCGCAATCCAGAACACCCCCGACAACAGCATCCAGATCAAGATGCGCTGAAAGTTTCGCGCCAGGCTGGGCGACTCGGTGCGCACCAGCCACATGGCGAACGCCGAACGTGCGACCTGCATGAACACAAAGGCCCCCGCAAACAGCAGCCCGCGATCCGTGAAAGCGTGAGGGATCGACACCGACAGCAGTAACCCGGCCACCATCAGTACAAACAGGCCAATACGAATCGGGATGCGCTCGGGGTCGAGCCAGTTGGTCACCCACGAAGTAAAGATCCACACCCACCATACGGCAACCAGCAGCAAGCCCACATGCACGGCACCCAACGCCGTTAAATTGGCCAGCAGTGAATGGGACAGCTGGGTCACGGCAAACACGAAGACCAGGTCGAAAAACAGCTCGACCATACCGACCTTGCCACTGTCATGACTGCCTCGGCCGCGCAGCAAGGAAAGGGAGCGGGTCATGTCGGATCCTCCGGGAAGCATTGACTGCAGGAGCCGGCAAGACGGCTCCTGCAAAAGCGCGCCTTATGCGCATGAATTCTTGTTCATCGAACGTTTTAAAAACCTGCGAGGTCGGATGCTGTGTCTATCCTGCTTTCGTCCGCATTCTTACTTCAAGGAGCCTCTCATGGCCAGAACGGTTGCCGATTTCATCACCCAAGCCCTGCAGCAAGCCGGCGTCAAACGTGTGTTCGGGGTGGTGGGGGATTCCTTGAATGCTTTCACTGACTCACTGCGGCGCCAGGAACAGATCCAGTGGATCCACATGCGCAACGAAGAGTCCGCAGCCTTTGCCGCCGGTGCCGAAGCGCATTTGACCGGCGAGCTGGCAGTCTGTGCCGGCAGTTGCGGCCCGGGCAATCTGCATTTGATCAATGGCCTGTTCGACGCCCATCGCAGCGGCGTGCCGGTGCTGGCACTGGCCGCGCATATTCCTGGCAGCGAGATCGGTATTGATTACTTTCAGGCCACCCACCCGGAAAGCCTGTTCAAGGAATGCAGTCATTACGTCGAACTGGTCTCGCGGGCCGAGCAGTTGCCGCAAGTGCTCGAACGCGCCATGCGCATGGCCATCGCCAAACGCGGGGTGGCGGTCGTGGTGATTCCGGGAGACGTGGCGCTGCAAACCACCGAGGCCAAAGTGCCCAACTGGCTCACACCCAGCCTGCCCATGGTTCGTCCGCACGATACCGACATCGAGCGCCTGGCCTCATTTCTCAATGACGGCAAAAAAATCACCTTGCTCTGCGGCGCAGGCTGCGCCGGTGCCCACCCGGAAATTCTGGCCCTGGCCGAGCGCCTGAACGCCCCGATCGTGCACGCACTGCGCGGCAAGGAACATGTCGAGTACGACAACCCGTATGACGTCGGCATGACCGGGCTGATCGGTTTTGCATCGGGTTACAAGGCCATGATGAGCTGTGACACCCTGCTGATGCTGGGTACCAATTTCCCGTATCGCCAGTTTTATCCGGAGCACGGCTATATCGCGCAAATCGACCTGCGCTCCGAAGCACTGGGCAATCGCTGCCCGCTGGAGCTGGGGCTGATCGGGGATGTGAAACTGACGTTGCAGGCGGTGCTGCCAAAAGTGCAGCAAAACCCTGAGCGCCAGCACCTGGATATCGCACTCAAGGACTACAAAAAAGCCCGCGAAGACCTCGATGCCCTGGCCGAAAGCGGCCCTGACAGCTCAATCATCCACCCGCAGTACCTCAACCGCCTGGTCAACGAACTGGCGGATGAAGACGCGATCTTCACCTGTGATGTGGGTACGCCCACAGCCTGGGCTGCGCGGTACTTGAAAATGAACGGCAAGCGCAGACTGGTCGGCTCGTTCAACCACGGTTCAATGGCCAATGCGATGCTGCAGGCCATCGGCGCGCAAGCGGCCTTCCCTGACCGGCAGGTGATCTCCATGTCTGGCGATGGTGGTTTCACCATGATGATGGGCGATTTTCTGACCCTGAATCAGGTCGGTTTACCGATCAAAGTCATAGTGCTGAACAACGGCACCCTGGGCTTTGTAGAGATGGAAATGAAAGCGGCGGGTTTCCCGGATGTGGGCTGCGAACTGAAAAACCCGAACTTTGCTGCCATGGCCGAAGCGATGGGGGTCAAAGGGATCCGTGTCGAGCATCCGCACGAGCTGGAAGCGGCCCTGCGTGAAGCGCTGAGCCATGACGGCCCGGTATTGGTCGACGTAGTCAGCGCCCGTCAGGAACTGGTGATGCCGCCGAGCAAAACCTTCGAACAGGCCAAGGGTTTCAGCTTGTTCATGCTCAAAACCGTGATGGATGGTCGAGCCCGGGAGCTGATTGATCTGGCCAAGGTCAATTTGACGCGCTGAAAACACCACCCGATAACCGTAGGAGCGAGCTTGCCTCGCGAGCTGTTCAACCAAACAACGACATGCTCGCGAGCAAGCTCGCTCCTACAGAATCATGGTGTTACCGCGAATGGAAACGCCGGTTCAACGCTATCCTTTTGGCCCGGATTTCACGCTCGCGCTTGCGCTGGCGGTGTACCACCAGCCCCCAGACGATCATGCACAGCAACAACCCGCCCCCACCCCAGATCACGTAAGGCATCGCCACCACCAACAACGGCGCATCGCCACCGCGTCGCAGGCTGGCCACGGTCTGCTCGTCAACACTGAGCAACGGGTTACCGAAGCGTTGCAGGCTGTAATTGGCAATCGCGGCAATCTGCAGATCATTCAGGTCACTCCCCAGGGCCGGCATGCTGACTTGCAGATCGGCGCCTTTGCGCTCTATGCCCTGAATGATTGCCATCACCAGGTTATTCGGATGCAGCCCGGTCAACGCGCTGTTCTGGCTCAAGGAAGGATAAAACGCGTCGCCGGTGCCCTGCCCGTCACGCCCGTGACAACTGGCGCAAGCCGAGTTGTAGAGTCGCGCGCCGTCGGTTTCATTGGCATCGGCCAGCGTTGCCTGATCGAGCTGGCCGGTTTCCAGGGTGGTCATGTCGATCGGCGTTACGTTGCGCGGGTTGCTGGCGACATGATTGCCGGTGGCAATCGCCGGGACGGTTTTCAGGTAGCCGGCCATGGCGTGCAAGTCATCGTCGGTCAAGAACCGCAGGCTGTTCTCCACCGCTTCGGCCATGCCGCCCGCCGCTTGCGCCTTGTTGGTGACGTGGCCGTTTTTCAGGAACGCCACCACCTCGTCATTGCTCCAGCCGCCCAGGCCGGTGGCTTTGTCCGGGGTGATGTTTGGCGCGATCCAGCCGCCCAGTGCAGCGCCCGACAAATAGCGCTCGGGGTCTTCAGCCATCAGCGCATTACGCGGGGTGTGGCAGGCACCGCAGTGGGCCAGGCTATCGACCAGATATTGCCCGCGAGTCAGTTGTGCATCGCCCGGTTTTTTGGAAACAAAGCCCTGGCCGTCGAGAAACAGCAGGTTCCAGCCAAACATCAACGCCCGGATATTGAACGGGAATGCCAGTCGGGTCGGCGCCACGGCGCTGTCTACCGGTTTGACCCCCTGTTGCAGGTACACATACAGCGCATGAATGTCTTCATCGCTCATGCCCTGATACGAGGTATAGGGCATGGCCGGGTACAACCGCTGCCCCTTGGCGTTAACCCCTTTGCGCAAGGAATCGGCCAGCTGCTGCTCGGTGTAATCGCCGATGCCGTGGGTCTTGGACGGGGTGATGTTGCTGGCAATGATCTTGCCCATGGGCGAGTCGATGGCATAACCACCGGCCAGCGCCGGGCCGCCTTTTTCCACTGTACGGTGACAGGCAGCGCAGTCGGCAGCACGGGCCACGTATTCACCCTGGCGGAGCAGCGCGGCATTGTCTTCAGCCGCCCACACGGACAGCGAAGCAAACAGGCTGCACAGGGCAACCAGCGGGCGTAGCCCACAGAAATATGGATTCATGGCTCAGACCTCCCGCGCAATGATGTCGGCCAGGCGAATGCTCAAGGCCACCCCGGTCAATGTCGGGTTGATGGTGCCCGACGCCGGAATCACCCCGGTGGTGGCCAGGAACAGGTTTGGATGATCGAACGTACGGCACTCGTGGTTGACCACCGAGTCCTTGGCATCACTGCCCATGATCACGGTGCCCATCAGGTGGTCGCGGTTCTGCCAGCCGGTGTTGTCCTCGACCACGGTACCGCCCATGACTTTCACGAAATCGGCGTAATCGGCGTCTACTCCGGGCTTGGCAGCTTTGACGTAATCACCCACTTGGTAATTGATCACCATCATCGGAATGCCCAGGGCATCAGTGCGGGTGGTACTCGGGCGGATGGTGTTGCTCGCCAGCGGCAAGGTTTCGTACACCGTCGACACATCCACCCAGCGCGCCGCATCGTGGCGGATCCGCTCGTCCAGCTCCTTGCCGAAAACGCCCTGCTCGATCAGACGATTGGCCACGGCCATGTTCGGCACGTTGTTGGCAAAGGCATGTTTGACCGACGCCCGCTCCTTGCGGAATGCGCCATCGCGACGGTTGAAAATCCCGCCTTGCTGCACCGCACCGCGCCCCGGCCATACCGGCTCATCGGCCAAAAACTGCAGCCCCTGGCCAGTGTGGTCCATCAGGTTGCGACCCACCTGGTCCGAGGAGTTGGCCACGTCGGAAATCAACAACAGCTTGGGGGTTTCCAGACCGTTGGCGGCGACCACAAAGTACTTGGCGGTGAGCCGCACGTTGTCGCCCTTTGAGCTGCGGTAATGCACTGCAGTGATCTTGCCGCCCTCACCTTTTTCCAGCTTGTAAGCCGTTGCATCGGTCAGCAACCTGGCGCCCGCTTGCTGCGCATGCCGGGCGTGAACATCACCGCTATACATGGCGCCAATCGGGCACACCGGCATGCAGTTGTTGTTGCCGCTGCACGCAGGGCGACCGTCATAAGGCGTGGTGGCGCGACCATTGGGCTCATGCAGGAACACATAGCCGGCCGGGGCCAGACGTGCGCGAAGACGCTGAAACAGGTAAGTATCGCCTTCTGGCGGCATGGGGTAAGGCGTCGAACGCGGCGGGAATGCTTCACCGTTATGCCCGCTTTGATCCTGGGTATCACTGCCACATACGCCCAGCGCCACTTCGGCCCGGGCGTAATAGGGTTCCAGCTCGCTGTACTCCATCGGCCAGTCGCGGCCAACCCCGTACAGGGTGTTGAGTTTCATGTCGTTTGGCAGGTAGCGCCAGCAGGCTGCCGCCCAATGCCAGGTGGTGCCGCCGACCAGTTTCAACATGCCCGGACGAAACTCGAACGAGCCGATGTTTTCTATGTATTGCTCGTCATAGGAATGACGCGCCCATGGCTCATTCGGGTACGGCGAGTTGTAATTACTTTTATTCGAAGAGTTGCGGAAATTCTCAACGATTTTCCAGCGGGGAATGGACTCACCGGCTTCCAGAATAATCACTGACTTGCCATGTTTGGCCAATTCAAAAGCTGCGTTGCTGCCCAAGGCTCCGGACCCAACAACAATGACATCAGCATCAAAGACCTGACTCATGGGTACCCCTTGTTTTAATCGTTAGCGACGGTGGACGGCGGATCCACCCAATAGTTGGTATGCCCCCGCGAATAGGTGGGGATCACGGTGGCATCCAGGGTCGGCGTATACGCCAGCGCGCCGGTGAAAGTCACCAGCCGGGTGTCGTCCACGGCCCGCATGCTGACCGGGGTGCCGGTGTAGCCCAGGTACCAGGCGCGGACGATTTTTTGCACCGTGTCCTTGTACTGCGGGTTCTGATAAACCGGGCTGGTGCTCAACATCGCGACCCGGCTCAGACCTTGCTGGCGGATGCTGCCCCACAGCCCCCTGATTTTTTCCGGGAACAGCGGATCGGCCTCGGTACAGCGTGCCAGCACGCGCAGCGTGAGGCTTGGGTCCAGCGCATCGCGCTCGGTGAGGAACAGGGAAAGTTGGTGCAAAAGTTCGACATCATTAGTGGCGGCATTATTGATGCCTTGTGCCAGAACCGAACCCGCCCAGGATGAAGAAAGAAGCCCGGCACCGGTCAAAGCAGCGCCAGAAGACAGTAACTTTCTGCGGGATATCACATAAATCTCCTTGATCATCAAAAATAAAGGCTGACACCTAGACCTTCGATAAATCAGGTTGTTACAAAGAATGAGTAAACATCCTACAGAGATTGGTTATCGAGCTTCATGAATACCGGCCCCCCCTGTAGGAGCGCACTGGAGAACTTGGGCCCGGCTCAAGGTTGCGATTTGGACCCGACCTCGCCTAATATACGTTTCATATACATTTCATATTGAGCATTTAGATGGGTATTGTAAAAATCTCGGACGCCATGCATGAGAACCTGCGGGTGGCCAGCAACGCACTGAGCCGCTCGATCAACGCGCAAGCGGAACACTGGATGCGTATCGGCATGCTGACCGAACTGCACCCCGACCTGGATCACCACCAGATCTGCCGCCTGCTGATTGGCGCCGAACTCAATGGAGGGCTTGATTTGAAACAGTTGTGCCTGCGCACTGAAGCCACTGCAGGAGCTGATCAATGAGAGCCAACGTCGTCATCAACAGCCCGCAACAGATCGCCCAGTCAAAAAATGCCGGCAAGCTGGCCGCCGAAGTGCTGGCCATGATCGGCGCGCACGTGAAAGCGGGCGTGACCACCGACCAGCTGGACCAGATCTGCCACGACTACATCGTCAATGTGCAGAAGGCCATCCCCGGCAACGTCGGCTATCACGGCTTTCCGAAAACTGTCTGTACCTCGGTCAATGAAGTTGTCTGCCATGGCATCCCCAATGCCGTGCCGCTCAAGGACGGCGATATCGTTAATATCGACATCGCCGTGGTCAAGGATGGCTGGTATGGCGATACCAGCCGCATGTACTTCGTCGGCGAGCCCGATCCGCAAGCACGTCACTTGGTGAAAACCACCTACGACGCCATGTGCGCCGCAATTCGCGTGGTGCGCCCGGGCGCAACCCTGGGTGACATTGGCCATGCGATCCAGTCGCTGGCCGAAAAAGAAGGCTTAAGCGTGGTACGCGAGTACTGCGGCCATGGCATCGGCAAGGTCTACCACGATGAGCCGCAAGTCCTGCACTACGGTTATCCGGGACAGGGCATGAAGCTTAAGACCGGCATGATCTTCACCATCGAACCCATGCTCAACGCCGGTAAACGCCATGTAAAAACCCTGGCGGACCAGTGGACTGTGGTGACCAAGGACCAGTCACTGTCGGCGCAGTGGGAGCATATGGTTGCAGTGACGGATGACGGCTTCGAAGTACTCAGCCCCTGGCCTGACACCTGCGATGAGTATCCCGCCATCTGATGCCTGCCTGAGTGTGCAAGCCAATGTGGGAGCGGGCTTGCCCGCGATAGAGCGCCGCACAGGTACAGGGAACGCGGCGCCCGTATCGCTGGCAAGCCAGGCTCCCACAAAAATGGATGGCTGGTATCAGCCGTGCTCGAACTGCGAACGGATCTTGAACAATTCGTTGTCGCTGGTGATGCCAAGTTTTTTATAGGCGGATTGCTTCTGCGTGCTGATGGTTTTGATGCTGCGAGAGAATTTCTCTGCAATTTTGGTCACCGACAAACCCTCCAGACAACAGCGCAGCACTTCTCGCTCGCGTATGGAGAGTGTGCTCAAGCCGGTCAGCTCACCCTGGTCAGACCAACTGTCGGCCGATATTTCCACGGCGCTGCGGGTCGAAACCTCGTTGTGTTTGAGTTCGATTGCCATCGCAGGGTGCAAATAAACCTGGCCGGCTGCGACTTTTCTGATGGCGACGACAATTTCATCGGTGCTCATATCCTTGCCCAGAAAGCCACTCGCACCACAACGCATCGCCAGGGCAACGGTCGCCGGTGTATGCATGGCCGAAACCACCAGCAGTCGCGTATCGGGATATCTGAGCCGCAGACCCCGAATCAGGTTCAGGCCGTCAACTTCGCCGGGGCTCAGGGAGTAGTCCATCACAACCAGGTCCACACTCTTGGCGCGCAAGGCTTCGAGCAACTGACGGCTGCGGGTGAAGCAGCCGACAATGTGCATATCTTTATGAGGGGTGAGTAACAGAGATATGCCTTGCAGGATCAGCGCATGATCATCAAGCAGCATCAAACGAATCGGGTTCAACATGGATGCCATGGCTAGATCCTCTTTACCTCTCAGCGTTGCTGATCCAGGTATTACTGCGTATGACCCTTTATCAGGGACGTTCTATACAAGCACTTTCATCACTATCAATCTACTGAAGGCCAAAGTTCAAAGAGTTCAAACCAGCACCATCATCATTACCCCACCTCCCCCAAGAGTGCAGAACATGATATGTCGGCACCTCACCACAAAAATAAGAATCATCTCAAAAAACAAAAGCTTATAACGCTTATGGCCACCTGATATTGCGACCGCCGCTGACTTCGCTTCGCCAGGTATTTTGCCAAGTGCAAGACAACTACCGGTGAGGGCTACTCACCGCCTGTTAAAGGATGGACTTTTTACCCTATCGGCAAACCGTACGACACTCGCCAAGTTCAACACCGTTAGCGCTTTCACGATCCGTACACATATTCCTATCCTTGCACACTCCACGGGACATAATCTATTACTCTGAAGCCCTGCAGGCGGATGTATAGAGCCATGTTGATCACATCAAACAACGACGCGTCGACACTCGCAACAGCTATGCTGCGCGGTGACGACAAATCTCTTCGAGGCAGGTCATGTCCACTAAAAAAATGATTCGAATCATGCTCCTGGATGATCACCTGCTTATGTTGCACGGTCTGGAATTGAGCCTGAGGGCACAGCCCGATATTGAGGTTGTAGGCAGTTTCAGCACCAGTCAGTCACTGCTGGCCGCGCTGCAACAAGACAGCGTCGACGTGGTGCTGCTGGACTACTCACTGGGGCCGGATGAAATCGATGGTTTGAGCCTGGCGCGGGGTCTGAAAAAACGCTTCCCCACCATGCGTTTGCTGGTGGTCTCGGCGCTGCATACACCCGCCACCGTGGCCATGGTGATGCGCAGCGGCGCCGACGGCTTTATCGGCAAGGAAGTGGACCCGGCGCAATTACCGATTGCCATTCGCCGCGTGGCATCGGGCAAGACCTACCTGGCCGAAACCATGAGCGAACAGTTTCGTGAACAGGAAATCTCCACCGGTGCCCCCTCGACCGCTGCCATGGCAGACGACAACGACAGTTTACGAATGCTTGCCACCAATGCAGCGCTGAGCGTGCGCGAGCACGAAGTGTTGCGCTGCTGTCTGGAGGGCATGTCGGTGACGCAGATCGCCGAGAAGTTTTCGCGCAGCATCAAGACCATCAGCACCCAGAAACAAGCCGCGTACAAAAAACTCGGACTGAGTAACGACAACGAACTGTACAAGGTCCGCTACCTACTGGAAGGCCGTTGATATGCGAAGGCTGATGCTTCTCGGGATGGCACTGCTGATCAGTTGCCGGGCTTACGCTGATTCCCCCTACGCCTTTACCGAGGCAGAGAAGCAATGGATACATGAGCATCCGGTGGTGCGCTATGCCATCGATTCCTACTGGCCGCTCGAGTACATCGAGAATGGGGAACACAAAGGCCTGACCCGTGACTATCTGCGTGAGATCTCACAAATCAGCGGGCTGCAATTCGAACGGGTCCCGACAAAAAACTGGAAGCAAACCCTCGACCTCATCGCCGAGGGGAAAATCGACCTGACCACCGCTGTTTCCAAAGCCCTGATCGATAAGGATCAAGCCAGAAAACTGCTGCTCTCCGATGTGTTTTTCGTCGGTTCCACCATCGTGGTGACGCGCACAGGTGAACCGGTGCTGTTTTCGCCCCACAAACTCAACGGCAAAGTGGTGGCGGTCAAAGGCGGTGGCGGCTACGAGCACTACCTGCGCAAAGAGTTTCCCGAGGTCAAACTTCTACTGATAAACGACCCGGAAGATGCTTTGCAGGCGTTGGCCGAAGGTGATGCCGATGCGGCGATTGGCATGGACAGCGTTTTGCAGATGATCATCTCGCGCAAGTTTTTCGGCACCCTGCACATGTCCGGGGTGCTGTCCGACATGCCGATTGTCAGCAGCATGGGGGTCAGCCCAAAGTCGCCGGAACTGTTGTCCATCATCAACAAGTCACTGGCCCGGTTACCGCCCTCGACCATCGACGAAATCTTTGACCGCTGGCTAGATCGCACCGACTACGGCGCCCCTTCATGGGGGATGATCTTCCGCTACTACCAGATAGAGCTGATTTGTTTTGCGCTACTGCTTTCGGCGCTGGCCTTCATGACCCGACGCGCAATGCTGGCGCAAAAAGCTGCGCAGAAAAGCGAGGCGGCCAAGTCAAGTTTCCTGGCCATGATGAGCCATGAAATCCGCACCCCGATGAATGGCGTACTGTCCTCCATCGAGCTGCTCAAGGGCACGCCGATGAGCCCGCCGCAACAGGAGCTGGCCACGCTGGCCAACGTCTCGGCGCGCAACCTGCTGGAGTTGCTTGACGACGTTCTGGATGTGTCCAAGCTCGAAGCCAGCAAAATCCATCTGGAATCCGTTCCCACCGATCTGCAGCAACTGGCCCAGGCCCTTGCCGACATTCACCAGCTCGCCGCCCGAAAGCACAACACCACGCTGACCCTGGCGGCTACGGGCCTGGATGATGTGCTGCTGATCCTCGATCCGGTGCGCATCCGTCAGGTGATTGCCAACCTGCTGTCCAATGCAGTCAAGTTCACTGAGCATGGCGAGGTCATGCTGAGCCTGCACTTTGAAGCCTCCACCCCTGATTCGGGACGTCTGGAAATACAGGTCAGCGACACCGGTATCGGGATCGACGCAGAGCAGCAACGGCATTTATTCCAGGCGTTTGTCCAGGCCGACAACTCAATCACCCGGCGTTACGGCGGCAGCGGCCTGGGGCTGTCCATCTGCAAGCAGCTGGTGGAGTTAATGGGCGCTCAGATCGACCTGCAGAGTGCGCCCGGCCAAGGCACTACTGTGGGGTTCAACCTGACTGTCGAGTTCAGGCACAAAGACCCCGCCGCCCCGACCACCGACATCGAAGAGCCGCTACCCGTCGAGCCGGTCACAACCGGGCAACAGATTCTGGTGGTCGAAGACCATCCGATCAACCGCCAGACCATCGAGCTGCAACTCACTGAGCTGGGCTATCGCGCGCTGATAGTCGAAGACGGCATGGCGGCCCTGGCGGCGATGCAGGAGCATCGGCAGAACATTTCCCTGATCCTGCTCGACTGTCACCTGCCCGGTATGGACGGTTACGAAGTGGCCCGCAGGATACGCCAGCAGGAACAGGAACAAGGCTTGGCCGCCATGCCAATCATCGCGATCTCGGCCTCGACCGATGAGCAACATCAACTCAAATGCATGGACAGTGACATTGACGGCAATCTGTCCAAACCCTTGAGTCTGAAGGCGTTGAAGCAAATCTTCGGGTTATGGCTGCCCACCTCCGACGCCCGGCCCGTAACAGCGCCAACCCCGATTAGCAGCGTATCCATGGAAGATTTGTTTTCCACCACCAGCGGCGAGGACCTCGCCTGCCTGCGTGATGCTTTTGACAAACACAATCTGGTGCTGGCCCTGCACTACGCCCATCGCCTTCATGGCTCGGCACTGGCGATGCAGGCCAACGAGCTGGCGAAGCGGGCCAAGGAACTGGAAACAGCCCTGCGTAACCCGTCCACCGGGGATAACGACTGGAGTGCGATGCAGCAAGCTATTGAAGAGGCGTTAAAGAGTTTCTACCGGGGCAGGCCCGGGGGGTGACCCTGTTATTGGTCGTGCAGGGCCTGTTGCAAATGGGCGATAGCCCGATCAATTGCCTCAATGTCGAGCGGCTGGTTAGTGAGCTCTTCCAGACTGCGCGCAGCCGTAACGACATGCTGCTGCTCGAGCATCATCGCGGCACCGGCAATCCGATGGGCCCTATGGGCGACTTGAGGCCAGTCAAGGCTTTCAGCGCAGCCGAGCAATTGTTCAAGGTCCAGGCGGCAGGTGTTGAAGAATGCACTTTGCAGATCGCCATCAAACCCCTGGAACGGCGTCGTGTCGGTTTCTACCGGGGTACAGACGCCACACCACAGGTCGATAATTTCCCGCAACTGGTCAACCCTCAGTGGTTTGATCAGCAAGCCATCGATACCGGCATCGAAACAGGCCTCACTGTGCTCAACCCCTACCATCGCGGAAATGCCAATGATCGGCGTATGCACCCTGCCTTCGGCTTCCAGCATCCGCATACCCCGGGCTACGGCGTAGCCGTCAATATCCGGCAGGTTGCAGTCCAGCAAAACCACATCGAAACGCTCCCTGGCGAAGGTGTCCAGGCCCGCCTGCCCGGTCAGTGCCGGGACACTTTCGTGCCCCATACTCAGCAACTGGCGCTTGATTACAAACTGATTTTCCGGGTGATCCTCGACCACCAGCACTTTCAATCCCGGTAGTGTCGCCAGGCCTGAGTCCAAGGCTAAGGGGATTGCAGCATCAGGCTGTGGTTCCGAGCTTTCCTGCGCCTGCGCCAGCAAAGCAGGCAGCCGCACCTCGAAGGTGGTGCCCTGGCCGGACACGCTGTGCAGCGTGATAGTGCCGCCCATCAAGCTTAAAAGACGGCGGCAGATGATGAGCCCCAGACCGGTACCGCCAAACTTGCGGGTAATCGACTCGTCGGCCTGGGTAAAAGCCTGAAATAGCCGCTGCTGGTCACGCTTGGAGACGCCAATACCGGTATCGATAATGCTCAACTGCAATGTGCCCTGGCCTGAGTCTTCGCCAGCGCAATGAAACTCGGCGACCAGCCTGACTTCACCGGTTTCGGTGAACTTGATGGCGTTGCAGAGCAGGTTAATCAGCACTTGCCGCAGGCGCAGGGCATCGACGCTTAACCAGAGCGGCGCGTCCCAGTGCAAATCCATTTTCAATGGCAGGTTTTTCTCCTGCGCCCGAAGTTCCGAGATGCTGATGGCCTCACCGATCAGGGTTCCGATATTGGCCGGCCGGCATTTGAGTTGCATGTGTTCGGCTTCGAGTTTGGAAAAGTCCAGCACCCCGTCAAGCAACTCCAGCAGCGTGTTGGCACTTGTGACAGCAACGCGCGCCAGCTCGGCATTCTCGGGCTGGAGCCTGGCGCGCCCCAGCAGTTCCACGCTGGAAAGGATTGCATTCATCGGCGTGCGGATTTCATGACTCATGACCGCCAGCAACATGGCCTTGTCCCGCTCGCTGCGCCGGGCCTGACGCTGGGCCTGATGCGCGCGGTACAGCAGGTACGCAAAGATGATCAGGAACAGCACCAGCACCAGCAGTTCGCGCAAATAGTAATCCAGCAGTTCGGACAACGCGGGCGGGCCGTAGCTGTTGGCGTCGACCCATTGCGCCATCATTTGATCAGTCTGGCGCGCGGTCAGCGAGTCGAGTGACTTGTTAATGATCGAGACCAGTAACGGCTGGTCAATACGCACCCCGATCGTGACCACCGCCGGTAAATCGGCAATCGAGCCCGCGACATGCAAGGTATCGAAATAGCGATGTTGCATAATCGGGATGAACACCGCGTCAACATCCACCGCAGCATACAGCTCGCCGCTGGCCACACGCGCCAGAGCCTCCTGGGGGCCTTTTACCGCCACCAGCTGGATCTTCGGATAACGCCATCGCAGGTTGCGTTCATATGCCCCGCCGGCCTTGACTGCAACTTTCTGGCCCTCCAATTGACGCGGGTCGAACATCACGGGCGTGCTGGCCCTGGTCACAATCAGGGTTGAACCGACAAAGTAGGGTTTGCTGTAGGCGATACGCTCACGCATTTGCGGCGAAGCCATTTGTTGCGAAGAGGCAGGTAGCAGATCAGCGCTGCCATCAAGGATCGCAGCCTTGGCCATGGTCCAGTCCATGCCCTCCTTCCAGCTGAACTGCAAGCCCGACACTCTGGAAATGACATTCAGGTACTCGGCACTGAGCCCTTTGTAGACCCCGTCTTCTATGTACTCCAGCGGCCGCCAGTCGGGATCGAGTGCAATATTGACAACGGGGTTGGCCGCGATCCAGGCCCGCTCCTGCTCAGTAAACAGTTGCGCGGGTTTACCCTCGGCCAGGGCCTGAAAACAGAGACCGGCAAGTAATAAAACTTGCAAAGACAAATCCCGGAAATTCATCACCGCCGCAACGCGCTCGTGGCCGGCCGACTGGCAGTGAATTCGACAGCTATCGACACGAGTTTGATGATAGCCAGTCGTGATGAGCTAGACCGAGTTCTGCGAGCTGAACTGGCAGATGGCATCCATAAGCAACAGATGATTTTTATCCAGTAAAGAGGTATAGCCCGACAGGGCCTCGGCACTCGCGCAAGGGGCATGGGAACTCATAACTTGCGAAAGCTCAGAAATCATGATTGCCAACACCGTTTGATTTTCGCTCAACCGGAGAACTGCGTGCGACAAAGCAATAGCATTATCCATCATATATATGTCCCTATAGCAGATAGACCAACCGGAATTCCTTTCCATTCAGAGCAACTACAGACTTCTAATCGGTACGCTTCAACTAAAGTTTGTGCCCAGATAAAATTAACAGAGCTGTCAAACTCAGAAAATAAGATAGTTCTTAAAAACGGGAAAAAAAACACACTATTACACCCAGATATATGGCAAACCTGCCCCCGGGCAGTCAACTTTCAAACTGCGAGCGAATCTTGAATATCTCATTATCATTGCGCACCCCCAGTTTTTTGTAGGCCGCCTGTTTTTGTGTGCTGATGGTCTTGATACTGCGTTCAAACTTCAGGGCGATTTGCGTGACCGACATGCCCGCCAGAAAGCAACGTAGTACCTCACGCTCACGAAATGACAACTCGACGTTTTTCACCAGCATGTCCACCCCGGGAGGTTGGGCCGGGCCACCCCGCTTAACTTGATCAGTCGACACCCCGCTGTCTTGCAGATCGGCCTGCATCTTCGGGTGCAGATAAGTGCGCCCGCCGGCGAGTCGGCGCACGGCAACCAGCAATTGACTGGAACACATTTCCTTGCCAACGAAGCCCTTGGCACCGCAACGCAGGGCCAGCGACACGGTTGCAGGGCTGTGGGAGGCCGAAATCACCAGCAAGGGAATACCGGGAAACCGCAACCGCAAAGCGCGAATCAGGTTCAGACCGTCAACCTCGCCAGGGCTGAGGGTATAGTCGAGGATGACAATATCGACCTCGGCGCCCGGCTGGCTCAATGCATCGATCAATTCCCGGCTTTGGGTAAAAAAACCGGCCACCTCCATATCCTGCTCGGGCCTCACTAATTGCAAGATACCCTGCAGAACCAGATCATGATCATCCAGCAACATCAACCGGATCGGCCGAAATAATGATGCCATGAGAAACCCCCGTTATAACTATTGGCCGCTGCAAATCCCTTTTACATGCCGCGAGATTTAGTAATACGCAAAGTATTCCCCCCCTCAAATGCTTCGAAGAGTTGGCGCTATTCCACGACAATGGATTTTTTGGCGGTGTATTCAATCAAGTCAACGCTATATTCACGCCCGCAAGCCGTTTCCAGGGTGAAGTCTTGATCGGCAACACATAATAGTTCCAAGCATACTCGCACTGGCCCCATCCCATTTTTGCCGGGCAATCCTGAAAGTTGTGCTGCAGACAGTGCGATTGCCAGTGTTTTTTAGTGTGCAACGAACTGCGCTGTTATTGATTTGGCTACCAAAGCGGACAGTCGCCCGGCGCACAAAAAAAACAGCGCCGCAATCCGCCATGGCATTGATCCCGACCGACATCGACGTGTTGTGATCAAAGAGAGGCGAGCAGTGCGATGGCACCCAAGTTTGCAGCAACAAGAGCGTTCTTGAAGTTCATGTAGGTAATTCCCTATATATAGTTTTTTCGTCCGCACCAGGACTTAACCTGGTCCAGGAGGCATCACTCGTTTCGATGCGAGGCGGACACTATCAGGGCAGGCACTTTTCGTATTTAAGAAAACTCTGAAAGCTGAATCGCTTCAGCCGAAACAGCCGTTGATGTACAGCGAATGCGACTCAGTACTTCACGATTAAACGGCATGGCGGATCGTTGCGTCCTTAGTTGCAAGCGCACTTCTTCACCCTCGAAGTCCAGTATCAGGTGCCGGACCCGAGAGTCTGCGGTGGGTATTTGTTCAATGCCATCGAGCAACCGTAACCATGCCCAGGCGCCTTCGGCACGCCGGGTCAGGGTGCGACCATCGAGCAATGTGACGGAGGCACGCAGTTCAGTGCCAAGTGCTTTACCCGGGAACTCAAAAGTGGCGGCACGCAAAGGTCCGTGGCGATAGTCCAGACGCCGGTCATCGACGCTCAGGGTAAAACTGGCGATACCGGCACTCATGGTCAGCGGGCTGAGCTCAAACTCGAAATGTGCCTGCGCCTGCCCCGGCGAGAAAAACCCTTCGCGCACCTGTGCCACCTGCTCAAGGGTCTGCAGTAACGACGCGTCCAGCGTCTCGCCCGCGTCGTTCTGGTTCAGGCGCCATGGTCGGGAAACGGTGTCCAGTTGAGCGCCAAAGTGTTGCTCGATAAAGCCTTGCACTGCCCCGTCGGCGGCAAACATCCGGCTGAAGTCTTCAAGGGTTGCATCTACTGTTGAATCGCCCGCAAAAGGATAGAGTCCGCTCACTGCTCGTTCACACAATGGCGCCACCTCGCTGGCCCAGGCATTGGCCAACGAAGCCAGGGCTTGCTGCTGCACCTGTTGCTGACCCAGTTGCGCGATATCCATGTACACCGGCTGCAGCAGGCCGGGTAGCTGCTCGATTTCTTCGTTCAAGCGCTGCAGCACCTCACTTGGCGGCACCGTAACTTTGAGGGAGGCAGCCTTCTGGTTGGCCTGCATCAATAAGGCGGCACCCTTGACGGCTGCGTGCAATGCCCGGGCCGGTGACTCAGGTGCCGAAGCACCGAGCCAGCGATGCAAAGGCTGGAAATGTAGCGCAACCGGGTGTGCCGCGACGTCAGGCTGTACGCCGGTGATTTCACTGGCAGGCTGAAGACGCTGCGCCTGCTTTTGCGCCAGCTCAAGCCAGCCCTCGGGCGCGAAGGCCGGTGCCAGCTCGGTGTGCCTGGCGACCTCCCGGAGCAGCACCAGCAACGGCGAGTCCGCCCGAGCCAGCTGCATCAGGCGCCTTGGCAGGTGCTCATGCTGGTCCAGGCCGGCGATTTGCAAATCATCAAAAAAGACATCCCAGTGAGCGATGTAGTCCTGATGGTAAAGCGCGAGTATCTCCCGTTCGACAGGCGCCGATGCCAGCATGCCTGACCGGCCCATCAGTCGCCCCTCCTGCACCAGCCCGGCCGTCAACAAGGGCTCGAGCAAGGTTTCAAAGCGCCGATAACCCTCCAGGGTGTACAGGCCCGGGACACCTTCAACCAGGCTTTCGCCACTGCGCCGGGTAAAAAGCAGCATGCCCTCTGCGCCCAGTACAGAGGTAATACTGAACTCGGCCAGGCTTGGGCCCTGCATTCGCTCGAGCAATTGTTGGTACAAACGCTGGGCCAACGGTTGTGCTGCCAGCCGCTGTCGTGCCTGCTCGATCAAGCTGCGGTCCAGCGGCTGCGGACCGGACTTGGCCAACAGGGCGAGCAGACGTTGCATATGGCTGTCCAGACGCAGGCGCTGCACCTCACCCTGTCCACCCGCCACCCCCATGTACCAATCTCGCATGGCCGAGGTATCCATGCCTGTCTCGCCACTGAGCATCAAATACAACGCCAGGTTCTGGCGCAGCGCCTCGTCACCGGTCATGGCTTGCGGACGCAGACTGTCTTGCAAGCGCTGCATCACGTCAACCAGCAGCACCTGCTGCAGTTCCCGGGCATATAACTCGCCGGATAGCCGACGTAACTGACGATCAGTGCCCCAGGGCGTCCAGCGCTGACTGAGCAGCCGGGCAATTCCGGCGAACCGGTCCAGCCGAAGCAATGCGCCGGCGCCCAGCATGGCGGGCAATTGATGCTGCCTCGCTTGCTGCACCGCTGCGATGTGCTGGTCAACCTGGTCCAGGCGCCGATCTTGGTCACGGTACATGTTGAGCAATAAAACCGTGGCCAACAGGCTGATGAGCAATACCAGATAGTGCGCTCGCGGCCGTATCCAGGCACCGCTCTGGCGTACAAAAATACGTAACCGGCCCGGCCTGCGGCATGTCTGCAAAGCCCTAAGCAAGGCAGGCGCCGGGGCTTCCAGGACCGCCGAATGAGCACTGAAACGGACCGACTGCAAGGCCACCTGAGCGATGCCACGCTCCTGGGCCAGCGCCGTATTCAGCACGCCTTGCAAGGTGCCGGCAAACCCGCGCCACATCGGCATGAAGCCGAACAGACGGGCACGCACCTGAACATCCGGCTCGCGCTGCAGGCGTTCAAGCTCGCTGCTGTCGAGACCCTCGACCAACGCGCCCATACGCTGCTCAAGGCCGTCGAGCAATTGCCGGTTAGCGCTGGCCGGCGCGAACTCCAGGCTAAACTCTCGACGGTCCGCCGCCAGCCACGCGAGGGACTCGGTGTAACCGGGCAATTGCTCGCAATCACTGACAATTAACTGCACCGTCAGGCCCTTGCCAAAGCGATTGGCCAACTCTTCAAGGCGTGCACGCAAGGTCAACGCAATCTGATCAAGCTCCTGCGGTGCCGCGCTGTGCAGCCGGGCTGCCGAGAGCACCAGAATCAGCCCGCGCAGATGCAGGCCAGTGGACGGGTCAAGATCATCAAGCAAGCGCCGCCACAACCGGGCCTCTTGCGGCTGACGCTGATTTATCAGGTTGGCGCCGATGTCAAACAGGGCAAAGCCGCCGACGCTGCTGCACCGCAAGTCCTCCTCGGTATTGGCCGGTAAACCCAGCAACGGGCCCTTGTCGACACCCGCCGGACCGATCAGCAAGAACCCCGGCAATTGACCGCCCGTGCGCCGGCGCCATGCACCTAGCCGTTCACGCAACGCCAGTTCACGCTCCGAGGATTCATCGAGGATGACTTGCGGGCGGGCAGGCTGGCCCTCATCCGGCTTGTTGCCCCGCCGCCGGAACCACACAACCCCCAGCACCAGCGCTGCCAGCACCGCGCACAGCAGCACCCGCGCACCCGCGCCAGCCAGCGGCGCGTGGCCGTCAATCGCCAGGCGCGGGCCGTGGATCACTATCAGATACATCGTCAATATCAGCCCCAGCAGCCAGGGCGAAGCCCGCAGCAGGGTTTTCAAAACACGCAGGAGCATGGCAGCAACATCCGCAAGGTAGAAGGTTGAGGGAAGGCGCCCGGATTACAGCTCGGCGGGGTACACAAAAATTTCGACACGACGGTTACGGGCACGGTTGTCCGGGCTGTCATTGGCGAACAAGGGTTCGAATTCGCCACGCCCCTCAGCGCTGAACCGCGCCGGGTCGATCTGATTGCCCTGCAACCCGTGCAATACCGCTTCGGCACGGGCCAGCGACAACGCCTGATTGGACCCCATGCCCCTGGCGACCGGCGTGTCATCGCTGTGCCCAATCACCTTGATCTGCACCGGCCACAGCTCCAGGGCCGCAGCAATGCGCGACAATACCGGCTGATAGGGCGCGGCCACTTCACTGCCGCCGGTGGCGAACAATCCCGAGGAACTGATGATAATGCGCACCCCCTGCCCGTCCTCGAGCAGGTTCAGACGCCCCGCACGCAAATCCGCCGACAGCGTCTCGGCCAGTGACTGGGTCAGGGTGATCAGCGGGCCCTGCTCCAGTGCCTGCAGACGCAAAAGGGTCTGATAGGCGCGGTTTTCCAGATGCCAGGTCAGGCCCGCAGCCAGCACCAGCAACAAGGCGCCACACCCCCCCAAACAAGGCGGTGACGACGACTGAAGTAACCGCGACTCCAGGTACGCAAATGCTCGTCCAGGCGAGCCTTGGGCAGGTAGCCGCGTTGCATGCGGATCGTTTCGAAGAGCTGGTTACGGCGCAATGCCAGTGCCGCACGCCCTTCACTCTGGATCCGGTAGCGGCCTTCCAGCCCCAGGGCCAGGCACAGGTACATGACCTCCAGCAGGGCCAGGTTTTCCTGGGGCTTGAGTTCCGCGGCATCGAGGTAGGCGAAAAACCCGTCGCCACCGGAAGTCTGGCCATGAAAAATCATCAACAGACTGTGCCTGGACCAACCGCCGCGACCCCATTCGGAGCTCGAAATGATTTCATCGAGCAAGGTACAGATGGCGTACTGGGCGCGTTCGACCGTATCCAGCGAAGACCCGTCATCCAGGGCCTGGCGATGAAATGTGCGCACCTTGGTCACCAGCCGGGCCCGCAGCTCATCCAGATCCGGCGCACGTTCCAGACCGCGCAGCAGCACCACTTCATACAGCAAGTCACTGGCGCGCTGGCCAAGCCCGTCGCTGCTCAGCGGGGGTAAGGCCTGAGCCGGGTTGCCGGGCAGTGGAGACGGACGCAAACGCGCTCTGATACGGGCTAAGGGAGATAAAAAACGACGGATCATTGAGGGTCCTTGATCGCCCAGAAGGCCAGTTGCAGGCCGGGGAAATCACCGGCCAGATGGAGTCCGAAACCGGTACTGGTATTGAGCTCTTGCCACAGCGGATGATCGCTTTGCAGCTCGAAATAGCTGAACCCCGCGTAGTAAGGCAGTTCCCGTGGCGCGGCCGGCAATACGCTGACACTGAGCCCGGGCAACTGCAGGTCCACCAGGTCGGCGACACGCTCTGCGGGGCCAATTTTAAGACGGGTCGGGAACACCTTGCGCAGTTCATCGTCCGGCACCTGGGCACGCACCGCGAGCACAAAGCGGGCCGTAGCATAGAGCGCGCAATCCAGCACCCCGGCAAAGCGGATACCATGCTCACGCTCCTGCAAAACCAGCGGTATCACATCAGTACCGGCCTGGGCGCTGAGGGTATAGGCCAGGTCGGCCATGATCGGCGCGAAGCAATCGCCAAGCCGGTCGTGGCGATAAACGGGGTAGGTTTTTGGACGCTTACTGCTCTCGGAAAATATCGCCAGCTCCCCCGCCAGCCCCAGCAGCTCGCGGTACAGCACTTCAGGGTGCAAGCCCGGATAACTCGCCAGGTGACCGAGGATGGATTCAGCGCGGTTGATGGTTTGCAGCATCAGAAAGTGCTGCACCTCCGCCACGCCCCCCAGTCCGGGCACCCCCATATTGGTGGCCAGCATGTAGCCGCGCTGCTTGACCCGGCTCAGGAAGTCATCCACAAAGCTCACCAATGGCTGCGCCAGACGCCAGTTCAGCACCGGCGCCACAAACCCCTGATCCAGACTGACATGGCCACCGGGGCTGCGTTCGGCAACCCTGAGCACATCCAGGTAAACGTGGGAGCGCTGCACATCCTGTTTGGCTGCCAGCAGCAGGTTAAGCCTGGACAACTGCAAGGTGGCTTCGCCGCTGTCATCGGCCGAGTTGTCTCGGGCCGTCGCCTCGACCAGGTGATAGCGCGACAGGCTGTGCACAGCGCTTTCACGGCTCACTTCGCTGGCGCAGATACCGCTCATGGGCAAGGCCAGAACCACCTCCAGCTGCCGCGCTCCCTCTGGCACCACAAAGCGCGCAAGGGCCAGGGCCTGGGTATCCAGATTGAACAGCGTGCCGTCGGGCAGAATACCGGCGCATTCCACTAACTGAATGCAGCCCAGGGCCAATTGCGCCGGGTCGACTTTCAGCGCGGTAAAGCCCCACACATGGCTTTGCAAAGCCTCTAAGCCCTGTACCAGCTGTGCCTGCTGGTAGCGTTGTTGCTGTTGAAAATGCTGTGGCTGGAGGAACATGCCTTCCGACCACACAACCCTGTCATTGCTGAACACTGGACGGTTCTCCTTGGAGTGGAATCAGCCGGATAGATACCCGCGCCCGCTCCAGATCGATCTGCAGCGCCTCCGGGGTTTGCGCTTGAAACACCTCGACCGTGCGCCACTGGGCATTGTCCAGGTCGCGATACTGCGCCACGGCGCCGAACAAACGCACGCCCGGCTCCGGCACAAAACGCCGGGTGAGGTGCTCGCCCGGCCTTAACTGGAAGCTGTCGTGCTTCAACCAGGCAGGGTTGGAAGGTGGGGCATCCATAAGGCTGGCTGAATCAGCCGCGAGAAAGGCCTTGGCGTCGCTGAGCTGGTAAATCGTCAGCACCACCGGCGAAGGTCGACCATAGAGGTCCGGATTCACATCCAGCGCCGCTTCAATCTGCAGCGTTCGATGGGGATCGGGCGGCGGCGGATCCTCAAACAAACCGAATATCTGGCAGCCTTGCAACAGGCACAGCAGCAGCCCGGATGCAGCGTACTGCCCCGCTCGACGGACAGGGTTACGGGGGTCAACCACGGCCATCATCGGCCTCCCTGGATTGCTGGGCTTTTTGCGGTTTTTGGGTCTGGATCGGTTTCGGCGCCTCGGCGGAGTCGGCACTGCTGTCGCCGCCACCATTGATGTCAACCTTGCCCTTGGCATCAATGGTCACCAGCGCGCCGTTAATCGCCACGCCTTTGGGGCCCAATACCAGAGTGCTTGAACCGGCCTTGAGGGTGAGGGTCTGGCCGGCTTCGAGGGTAATTGTCTGCGCGCCCTTGAGATCAAGGCTGCTGGCGCCGAGCCTGAACTTGCCGCCGACCTTGGTATCGCTGTCTGCAGCAACCTCCAGTGAATGAGCGCCCGCCACTTTAAGGCGATGATCGGCCCCGACCTCCAGCGAGTAACCAGCGCCGACTTTGATGCTGCGGTCAGCGCCGACCTCCAGCGAATGGCCGCCCGCGATGTAGGCATTGCATTCGCCGCCCAGATGCTGATGAACATCCTTGGCCACTTGCTCAAAGCAATTGCCGCCGACCTTTAAATGGCGGTCATTGCCGACATGCTCCAGAGCATCGTTGCGCACCGTGATGTCCTGGTTGCGACCGGCGTAAAACAGCAGTTGCTCGGCACCGTCCTTGTCTTCAAAGCGCAGCTCGTTATAGACATCCCGCGCGCCCAGCGACTGGCTTTTGATCCCGCTGCGCGCCACCTGCTTCGGCAGCTCGTGGGGCGGGCGCATGCCGCCGTTGTACAGGCTGCCGGTGACCAGCGGCCGGTCCGGGTTACCGTCGAGAAACTCGACGATGACCTCCTGACCAGTGCGCGGCAGGAAAATCGCCCCCCAGCCTTGCCCCGCCAGTGGTTGTGCGACCCGCACCCAGCATGAACAGTTCTCGTTGGTCTGCTCGCCACGATCCCAGTGGAACTGCACCTTGATCCGGCCAAACTCATCGACCCACAACGGCTCCCCTTCCTTGCCCACCACAAAGGCAGTTTGCGGGCCCGGCATGCTTGGGCGTGGAGTCTTGATTTCGGCGCGGTAGCGGCCATCGCTGCGAATGGCCTCAAGGGTGCAACTGAAGTACGGCGTGCTGACGCCATAGGTCGAAGCCGTGCAGGTCGCCGACAGCTGGGAACGAACAATCAGGTGCTCAGCGTTCTGGCTGGCTTCGGGATGCTCAGACAATTTGAAAGTGGCGCCCGGCATCAGATAAGGCGCGCAGCCGTTTGCCACGACCCGTTGCTGTTGCGCGTGCAGCGCCTGCACCCGGACCTTGGCCGCGGTCTCACCGGCGGCGCTGAGATTGAAATGCCCCGGATAGTGGTAATGCTCGAATGCAGACTGTTCATGGCCCTTGGCAATCGAAGCATCGGCCCGCAGCACACTGGCATCGCGGGTATTGGCTTTGCTGAAATCAAAATCAACCGCACTCACCCGGCCGCTGCACAAGGCATGCTGCACCTGCCAGCCCCAGAGGCTTTGGAAATTGTTGTCTTGCACGCCCCGCCAGAGCAATTGATCACCCGCTTCAAGCGCACGGTGCTCGCTCATCGAATCAGTCATCACCAGGGTGTGCCCGTCGGCGTCATGCCGATAGAAGTAGTAGAGACCGGCCTCCTCCATCAAACGACTGACAAACGCATAGTCGGTCTCGCCGAACTGCACGCAATACTCCAGCACCGGGTAGTTTTCCGTCTGGGCCCACTCCACCTCACCGGGGTACGGCTCCAGCACCGCCTTGAGCACTTCGGGCACCGTCTGGTTCTGGAAAATCCGGCAGTTGCTGGCGCAGGTTGCAAACCAAAGCCAGGGGCGCAGTAAAAACTCATAGCAGAGCAACTGCCCCTCATCGGCCAGACGGCGAAAACCACACACATAGCCGTGCAGGACACGGTGCATTTCAGGCTTGTCCGCACCGTGGGCAAGGGTGGTAGCCAGCGCCTTGCCCAGCCAGTCATCGGCCTTCAACTCGCCCTGCGGGCTCAGCGCCGTAACCCGGTACTCAAACAGCTCGCTGAGGCCCTCATCGCCATGCAGCCCGGCAAACAGCAAATCACTGGCGCCTGATGGCCCGGTGAAGGAACAGCTTGGTCGTACAGAATCACTCATCGCGAACCCGCTCCTCAGGTAACAGTGGTTTTACCGGTGCCGGGCTGATCGATCTTGATCATCCCTCCCCAGTTGCAGGTACAGGTGCATTTAGCGTGTAACGCCGGCTGCCCGGCGATCAGGGTTTTGGCCGCACCGGGGGTCCAGGGCGAACTGGTCGCCGGAATACACGGCATGGGGGTCAACACCCCCATCGCCGCAGAAGTCGCGGCAGACACCGTCGGGTTGGCCATGGACTTGCACACACCGAAGGGCGCGATATTGACCATGGGCTTGTGATCCATAATCGTGGCGGCGGGCTGGCCTTCGGCATTGACTCGGTTGACCGGCAACACCGCCAACTTGGCAGGTGCGGCGCCGAACGAACAACTTAACAACGCGCCCATCACAACTTGTTCTGGCACAGATTGCCCTCTGCTAATTGATCGATGGCTTCAGGTGTCAACCGAAAGTAAATAGATGGAGGGCGCAGACTAAAGAAAAATAGGAATCATGGAATAGGAATGCTCTGAAAGTCCTAGTTTTTTTCAGATACCTAGAAGCCGCAGACATGCACGCCTCAAGCAGAATGTTAAAATGTCGTTATTTTGAACAACCTTCAGGTTGGGTGCGTATCCAAAGGGAATAACCATTCCTATGTCACACTTCAAGTTCAAGAAATTTAAATCGACCCACTCACACTATGACCCACACAAAAGAACAACCATGCGCCCTCAGACACTAGCCCATGACATGTTCATTCAGAGGAATATCATGCTCCGTGAAAACCATTACAGCAGAATAAAGAGCCACCATCGCCCGCGAAGGGCTTAGCATAAAATGCTTGATATCTTTTTTCAACTCCACCCCATTAGTTCGACGCCACTCATAAACACCGCGATTAGGATCATACAAGTAAATCTTCCCATTATGCTTTAGCTTCAGCAACCCCATTGCATGCGCGGAATCGTACCTACCGAAAGCTTTATCCAGTTTACTTTTGCGCTTGTTTATTCCCCAGCACATTATGACTGCCGCATTTCCAGAAAAACCATCCGCCAATGCATTAACGATATCCACCGAAGTTTTTGAGTCTTCTGTATTCCGCTGCTGCAAGCACTTCCCCGGCGCTTTTGACTGCAATTCGGACACCTTTCGATTAAAAAAATAGATGGCATCCTGATTACCGGCCTCATATTCACCCTGCACCTGCCCCCCCATTAAAACATTGGGAGGCATCAAGGCATTTGTCGTTCCTCCCATCGCGCCTGACGCCCATAGCCACGTCATCCCCATGCAAAGCCCAGGACTATCAGTGGCACGCAAATACTCTCGATAACTTGTTGCCGCATGTAATAGTTCAAAACTCATACCAAAAATCACCCTCTAACACAGCGCTATTAGTTCGCATTGTTGCAAGTCAGAAAAGTATCGAACCGATACCAACCCCTCAGCAGCTACACCCCAGAAAGCTCGTTAAGCTGTGACTGTTACAGTCTCGGTCTCCCGTTACCCATCACTTAAAACCGGTGTAACGCTGGTTGCCCGGCGACCAGGGTTTTGGCCGCACCGGGGGTCCAGGGCGAACTGGTCGCCGGAATGCACGGCACGGGGGTCAACACCCCCATCACCGCAGAAGTCGCGGCAGACACCGTCGGGTTGGCCATTAACTGCACACACCGAACGGCGCGATATTGACCATGGGCTTGTGATCCATAATCGTGGCGGCGGGCTGGCCTTCGGCATTGACTCGGTTGACCGGCAATACGCCCAACTTGGCAGGTGCGGCGCCGAACGAACAACTCAACAACGCCCCCATAACAACTTGTTCTGGCACAGATTGCCCTCTGCTAATTGATCGATGGCTTCAGGTGTCAACCGAAAGTAAATAGATGGGGGGCGCGGGCTAAAGAAAAATAGGTATCATGAAATAGGAAAGCTCTGAAATTGATCATGTATCCAATTTACTCTTGGTGGCGAGTCCCACCCGCCATATAACGCAACTAAAGTTACCCATCGAACCTAACGCTAGCGCAGGCTGAGCCTGTATCAATGGCAAGTATACCGGCGCAAATCTTCGTTCACCCCTCACTGCACAACTCAAAGCACTGCAGACGACTTAATATTTAAGGCCAACGCAATACTTAACAACAGAGACACTCCAAGGCCATCATTCAAGAGTGGCGCGATAAATTCACAACAGGAAGGTTCTGCTTTCAGTACCCCGCGTTTTTAATTTCCCCCCACGTGGGCAGCAAATATTTACACATACTTAATCTTCAAAGGATACATCGCACTTAGCAACAGACAGTCATTCATTTCAGCATTTCGAAGTACAGGTGTATTATTTGACAAGTACGCTTTCACCTGACCATACAGATCAGATTTCGGGCCAGTGTGCTCATGCAGGCCATAATTAGGGTCATATAAAAAACATTATTATTATTTAATTTCAGCATTGCCATAGCGTGATTATTTAAAGTATCTCCCCACCCCATCAACAAAAAAACAAACCCGGGGGTCGTCGTCAACTTCTCCATCAGTATTCGGGCCGACCTATTCGTTTCGGCTATTTCATCTTTAACAGTGCACGCAATCTCAGGACGTACGCGAGATGTTTTAGCGCTATAAACAGTCGCCTTTAGCTGATACAAATCTGCTTGTTTCTGACCGCCTGGATGCTTTCTCGACATTTCAAGATAAGCTTTCTGATAGATACTGCCGCGGTTAAAATCAGGCGATTTCAAAGAAACCTCCCTCTCCTCCAAAATATCCAATTTACACATTGCCCTACACAATATCCCGCGTGCCAATTACTGGCCAGGTGAATCCTGTAACTCGGATCTGGTACTCTCAACTTAAACCCACAAACACCTCATAAAATAACTGTCAAATAACGACTTTTAAAAGTCAACGAATCAAAGCGGCAGCAACTCGTTGGTGAGGATGGTGTCGACCATCCGCCGGCCGCTGTGGCGGTCGGTGCACTGGCCGACAATATGGGCTACCAGTGCCGCGTCGTAGTGCAAGGGCACCTGGTAACGGATCGGTACCCGTTGCACCACACGCTGCAGTTGCATTTCCACAATGCTGCCCAGCATCGGGTCGCTAAGGGGGAAGTACGGGATGGCCAGCAGCAGCCCCAGCAGGGTCGGGGGGAATACGTTGAGCAATTGCGGGCGCAGTAACTGTTCAAAGTCCTCGGCGGTTTCGCCGCCGTGTAGGTTGAACAACACCTCGGAGCCAACGCTAGTGGTCATCGGGATCAGGGTGTTGCGAAAATCGATGACCTTCCCTTAGCCGTCTTCCATCCAGCCTTTGTCGTATACCTGGAAGATCACATCGTGCACGTCCAGGTGGGCCTTCTCCATTTCGTCCAGCAAAATCACACGCAGCTTTCTACCCGGTCTCAACTTCAAGACACACCTGCGCCTTTGCCACGTTCACAAATAGCCCCACTGAAACCTTCTGATGTTTGGCCTCTAAAAAAATACCAAGCACCAAAAATCAAACATATACTTTTCTAAAATTAAGAGGAGAAACACCTTGTCTAGAAAACATGCTCACACAGGATAAAAACACCGCACGGCGTGACCGAGCCATCAAATATCGCTCGATATCGGTGTATAAATTGACACCAACTGCCTCATGCCACTCATGAACTCCGGTATTAGGGTCATACAAGTAGATTTTACCTTCATCATTCAACCTAAGCAGAGCCACTGCATGGCCAGATTCATAGTCTTCATCATGATAGCTTAACCTTTTTCTTTTATCACTTATATTCCACGTCATAATCATGCCCGCATCGCCTTGCGCATTACGTGCGAATGCGTTAACCATTTCGAACGCACTAGCATTACCGCTAGCATTACGCTGAACCAAACATCGTCCTCGAGCACTTCCTTGCAGCTCGCGCCCCTTCTGAATATAAAATCCCATATCAACTACACAAGCGCCTCCACGCGCAACATGCTGCAAATACTCCTTCTGCAATACGTCCCCCTTTAAAAAACAAGCGGGAGCTAAGGAAATCGCACTTCCTGCAAGAATATCTGTCATCCAAAGCCATGACTGCCCAAGACAGTTTCCCCTGCTACCCGTTGCGTTCAAGTGATCTCTATAGCTTACAGCTTCATATACATGTTCAAAACTCATATCAAACCCCATCATTACAACATTACAAACAAACTTTATGAATTAAGGAACAACCGCGAGACATTACGCAACCCACTAAAATTCAACCTCCAGACGCACCCCGTTC
The DNA here is from genome assembly GCF_001294575.1 of Pseudomonas versuta. Classification (NCBI taxonomy): domain Bacteria; kingdom Pseudomonadati; phylum Pseudomonadota; class Gammaproteobacteria; order Pseudomonadales; family Pseudomonadaceae; genus Pseudomonas; species Pseudomonas versuta. The sequence continues at coordinate 852,882 of NZ_CP012676.1, read as the reverse complement.
TCCACCACCTCCAGTCTCAGACTCTCAGGAGCTTTCTGATCCTTGGTCCATTGCAGAAACACCCGGCTCAACTGCGGCAACAACTCGCGGGTGAGGATGGAGTCGACCATGCGCCCGCCACTCTGCCGGTCGGTGCACTGGCCGACGATATGCGCCACCAGTGCCGCGTCGTAGTGCAACGGCACCTGGTAGCGGCCCTGGACCCGTTGCACCACGCGCTGCAGTTGCATTTCCACAATGCTGCCCAGCATCTGGTCGCTCAGGGGGAAGTACGGGATGGCCACCAGCCGCCCCAGCAGTGCCGGCGGGAATACGTTGAGCAATTGCGGGCGCAGTAACTGTTCAAGGTCCTCGGCCGTTTCACCGCCGCGTAGGTTGAACAGCACCTCGGAGCCAACGTTGGTGGTCATCAGGATCAGGGTGTTGCGAAAATCGATGACCTGCCCTTCGCCGTCTTCCATCCAGCCCTTGTCGAATACCTGGAAGAACACCTCGTGCACATCCGGATGAGCCTTCTCCATTTCGTCCAGCAAAATCACGCAATGCGGTCGGCGGCGGACCGCTTCGGTCAGGACGCCGCCCTCGCCATAGCCGACATAGCCGGGGGGCGCGCCCTTGAGCGAGGCCACGCTGTGGGGTTCCTGGTACTCGCTCATGTTGAGGGTGACCAGGTTCTGTTCGCCGCCATACAACAGCTCGGCCAGGGCCAGTGCGGTTTCGGTCTTGCCGACCCCCGAGGGGCCGGCCAGCATGAACACCCCCACCGGTTTGCCGGGGTGGTCCAGGCCTGCGCGGGAGGTCTGGATCCGGCAGGCAATCGCCTGCATGGCATGGGGCTGGCCGATGATCCGTTGTTCCAGGCTGGCAGCCAGGTTGAGAATGGTGTCGAGTTCGTCACGCTGCAAGGTGCCCACCGGGATCCCGGTCCAGCCCTGCAAAACATCCGCAACGGCCTGGGCGTCGACATCCGGCAGCACCAGGGCCGACGTGTGGGCGTGAGCGTCCTGCAAACGTTGCAGCAGCAAGTCTGCGCGCTCCAACAGGGCCGCGTGCAATGCGGCATCTTCAGGGGTTGAGCCCGCATCTTCGGCGCGCAAACGGGCACGCAGTTGATGAATTTCCTCAACCCATGCCGCTTCTACTTGCCAGCGCGCCTCGAGCCCCAGCAGGTCGTGCTGCTCTTTGCGCAATTGTTGCTCCAGGCTCAGCATCCGCTCCGGGTCGGCCAGGCCGATGGCCTCTTCAGTTTCCAGCATGGCTTTTTCAGCTCTCAGGTAAGCAAGACGCTCGCGATTGTCGGCCAGTACCCCGGGGACCGCCTGTTGACTGATGCGCACCCGGGCACAGGCGGTGTCGAGCAGGCTGATGGCTTTATCCGGGAGCTGGCGGTCGGGCAAGTACCGATGGGACAGATTCACGGCCGCATGCAGCGCTTCGTCGAGAATCTGCACCTGATGGTGCGCCTGCAAGGTGGGCAGCACGCTGCGCAGCATGTTGACCGCTACCTCGGGGCTTGGCTCTTCCACCCGCAGCACCTGGAAGCGCCGTTTCAGGGCCGGGTCTTTTTCAATGTGCTTTTTGTATTCGTCCCAGGTGGTGGCGCCAATGGTGCGCAGTTGCCCGCGGGCCAGCATCGGTTTGAGCAAATTGGCGGCATCGCCGGTGCCTGCCTGGCCACCGGCGCCCACCAGGGTGTGAACCTCATCAATAAACAGCAGGGTCGGCAGTGCTGCGGCCTGAACCTCATCGACCACTTGGCGCAGGCGCTGTTCAAACTCGCCCTTGACCCCGGCCCCGGCTTGCAACAAACCAATATCAAGGGCCAGCACCCGGGCCTGACGAAACGCCTCCGGTACATCACCGGCGACGATGCGCTGGGCAAAGCCTTCGACCACCGCGGTCTTGCCCACCCCCGCCTCGCCTGCCAGCAACGGGTTGTTCTGCCGGCGGCGCATAAGGATGTCGATCAACTGGCGCACTTCATCGTTACGCCCCATGACCGGGTCCAGCTCGCCGCGCCGGGCCTGGCCGGTCAGGTCAGTGGTGTAACGCTGCAGAGCACTGGAGGGCTGATCCGGGACAGTGCTTTTGCCGCCCTCGGCGAGCGCCACCGGTTGTTCGGGTGAGCGCTGGACGATGTCGTTGAACTGATCGAGGAGCATTTCACGGTTGATCTTTTCGAACTCCCGGGACATGGCGAACAAGGTATGGCGCAGGCTGCTGGTGCCCAGCACGCCGAGCAATACATGGCCGCTGCGAATGCGCACCGCGTCCAGCTGCAACGCTCCGTACAACCAGCTGCGCTCCATGGCCTCGTCCAGCTGGGCCGACAAGTCCACTACCGAGGCAGAGCGTGCAGGCAGACGGTCGAGGGCATTGATCAGGTCGGTCGTCAGTTTGCCGTTATCCAGCTCGAAGCGCTGATTGATCCGGCGCAGGTCCGAGTCCGGCTCCTGCAGCACCAGCTGAAACCAGTGCACCAGCTCAACGTAGGGGTTACCCCGCAGGCGGCACAGGCTGGTGGCGGATTCCATGGCCTGGAAAGCCAGGTGGTCGAGTTTTCCAAATAGCTTGGCTCGGCTGATATCAGTCATGGCGCAATTCCTGTTGAAGTCTCTGGATACGGGCCCTGCTCAAAACGCAGGCCCGTGGTGGAAGCGAACGCGGTGTGCCGGGCAACCATGAAGCCAGGCCCAATGCATGGTTGCCCCCCAGCCGCACGGCTGTCTGCGCCGGATCGGCGAGCAGCAATTGCACATCCCATTCAAAACAGCCGCCCAGGTAGTCATCGACCAACCGGCTAAAGCTGTGAAGCAACGCCGCGCCGGACAAAAACTGCTGCAGCCGTGCCATCGGCAACGGTCCCAGAAGCAGGCGCACGCTGTGTTGCGCATTCCATACCCGGCGTCCCAACAATGAACCCTGGCCCAGTTGCGCGGCGCCTCTGCCGCCCAGCTGCGGTTGCTGCGCGCTGGCCTGCGCACTCCAGCGCCCGAACCATTGCTGCAGCCGCACCGGCATTTGCAGATGCTCACTGAGCACACCCAGCAGACCTTCGGCGCTGCGCCGCTGATCGACATAGCGGGGTGCGTAATAGCGTTCACTGCGGGGGGCGAACGCTTGCACGTAGTCGCCAAAACGGTCCTGGTCCGCACGGTCTGCGGACACCACGGGCCGGGTCACCGCCCAGCTGCGGTACAGCAGGCACAGCAAGCGGTGATGGAAGATGTCGAGGAAGTCCGCCAGCATGAAATCGTTGTGATTGATTTGCCGGGACAGCACATCCTCACTGAACGCCAGGGGCATCGGCCCGTTAACCCCGGTCAGGCCAAAGAACGTCACGGCCAGCTGCGCCGCCTGGCCTTCGCGCAGTTGCAGGTTGCGCAACATCCCCGGCTCGAAGCCAAGAGACACCGCTTGCCCCAGACGCAGCGGGTCCTGGTGCAAGTGATCGCTGGTACCCAGGCGTGGCGCCCGGGAGTCAAGCGCATCGACGCAGCGCAAGGCACTGAAAAAATCAAAGCGCCAGGCCCCGGTCTGCAGTTGGCTCCAGAAATCTAGAGGGTCATGCATTGGCCACCTCTGACCGGCCAGCGGTGAATCAGCCCGCGGCTGCGGGTGTACAGCACGGTGCCGGTAAAGGAGTTGATGGCCGCGTAACGGGCGAAAAACCCCTCCAGCACCCCGCCCAGCACAAAGGCGCCGATGCCTTCGCAGGCGGCGTCATCCAGGGTCAATTCAAGTTGCAGCCCGCGCCCGAACACCACGGGGCCGGGGCCGGGCAAACGCTGGGTCAGCACGCTGGCGCGCAACGCGACGATACTTTCGAGCAAACGCTGCAGCACGGCATCGTCAGAGGCGATGTAGAGCGCCAGCATCTCGCGCAGGGCCCTGGCTCCAGCCTGGCCGTCCTCGTCAGCCAACGGCAGGAAGTTGCGCGACAAATGCTGGATCGCACTCCACGGACCTTCGCCCGTAACCGGCATCGACAGCGGCGCCGACGGCCCGGCCACGCGGCGGATGGCGACCACCGGGGCACTGACGTCGAGCACAAAGTCGGTGTTGCCTTTGCCAAAACGGATGTGCTGCGCCAGGTGCCGATTGGAACACATGACCTCAGCCACCAATTGATGCAGGTCCGGGCGGTACGGCGGGTGGTTCGGGTCCACCAGAGCAATGGACAGATCACAACCGGCGTAGGGTTGCTTGCCATTGGCCGCCACCGCCATGGGCCGCGAGGGTCTGCGCTGGCACTGGAAAAACCCCGTATCCCGGGCATCGTCTTGCCGGGCCACAGGCGAGTACAGCGGGACGAAGCGCTGGCGCTCGCGACCGCCACGAAAGTAACCCTGAACATCCAGCACTTGATGTATCTCGTGATGCAACGGGTTGGCCTGATCGACGACCACATCAATATCGGTCCGGTGCTGCAGTAGGTTTATCCGGTCGGTGCGCTTTTTGAACAGGTTCTGCACCGGCACACAGAACAAGCTGAAAAACGAACGGTCAAGATCCGCCGGTAGCGGATTTGACAAGGGTGCCAACAAGAAAACCAGCTCCAGGGACTCTTCTGTACAACGGCGGACCGCAGGGCCCAGGCCGGACAATTGAATGAAGCGCTGGCCTTCGGGGAACGCCAGAAAGCGTCGCAACAAGGCGAAAGCGCTGGCCCCGCCGGCAGAGCGTTGCTTGAGTTGGGCATCCTCATCCGGCGCAAAATTGGCCTGATTGATGTGTTCGGGCTCGATCACCTCACACCAGGCGTGATCGTCGCCCGCAGGTCTGGCAATCAGGCCAATGGTGCGCGACAGCAACGCTTCATGCAGCGCCAGCGTCGGTGCGCCCGGGCGCCCCAGGTACAGGCATAACTGTTGCAGCGGCAATTGGCTGAACAAGTTGCCTGCGGTGGTTTTCAAGCGCAGCCGGACCGCCGAGTGCGCCTGGCCGGCGAACCTGGCAGGCACTCCCGGCAGCAGGCTGGCACTGGGCAAGTAATCGGCAGACTCGACCTCTAATGGCCATAGGGTCACGGGCTGCATGCTTCGCCATTCGCAACGGGCACTCTGGCCGTCGACATCGGCGAACGCACTCAATGCGCTGTCGGCCGCAAGGCAAAAACCGTTGACCAGGCTGCCCTGATGCTTGTCAGGGGTTAACTGCACCACCGCCATAGACGGCAGTGGCGCCAAAGATTGGGGTTGAACCCGTTCCAGCAAATTTCGGCTGAATTGCGGAAACTCGGATTCCATTTGCAGCTGAATACGCGCCGTCAGAAAACCCAGGCCCTCAAGCAAACGCTCGACGCTCGGGTCGGGATCGTGGCGGGAGTCCAGATTGATATGACTGGCGACCTTGGGGTAGACCCGGGCAAATTCACCGGCCCCCTCGCGGAGAAACTCCAGTTCGCGCTCATACAGACGCAACAGACGCTCATCCATGGAGTTGCGCGCCGTCAGGTGTGTCGATATGGACCGCGCCGCTTTGGATATTCCACAAGGAACAAAACTTGAAGGGATAAACCTGCATCCCGGAACGCAGTTGCCCTTGAATCAAAAATTGCAGATCGGCCATTGGCTCACTGCTATTTGCAATCCACGACACTTGCAAACTGTGGCGAGTAATTCTGGGTTCGTAAGTAAAAATGGCATGCCGAATGCGTCTTTCCAGGGTTTGGGGTGCAAGGCCTGACAGGGTCTGCCCAGCGATATTCCCGATGCCGTAATTAATTACTGAATTAGCGACATAAGGCGTTGCGCCAAGTTCCAGGCCGCCCGCCAATCCGCTGGTGTTCAGTAACGTACTGAGGTCGGCTCGCAGTCGAGACAAGAACGACTCTCTGCTTACCAATAGAGTGGGCGCAACCTCAGCACGAACGCTCATACTTAAACGTTCCAACAATGTATAGGCTTTATCATTCATGGCTGAACCTTGACCCTACAACAACCCAAGTACATATACCCATTTCAAAACAGAAAACCCCGAGCAAGCCCGGGGCCCCTGCCGTCAAGCGACTAAACGCCAGCGACGTTTATGAAGTAACTTTTGTTCTGAGGTCGAATTTTTTCACGACCGAACCATCCGCCTTATCACCGTTAAACTTATGATATTCATAGCTGATCGTCGTGAAGTTCAGGCTGAAGTGTTCAGCCGCTTGACCCGCACCCGCAGACTGAGAAGAAAAAGAACTGATGACGGCGTCGTCAAGCTTAATGGTCACTGCAGGCATATTTTTCTTTGCGCCTTCTGTGTGCAATACAACGATCGTCGCTACCCCCAGTGACGTACCTTCAATGGCATTTGAAAAAAGATTGGGAGACGATATATCAGCCGTTTTCGTAAACATCAGCTCCGACATAAAAGCCGGACTGGACGGGCGCTCACTGCCTTGTACTTGAACATGCTTAGACACATTAAAGGCGTATGACTGCAAAAGAATTTGATCTTTGTATGCAGTACCTATCGTGGTGCTGCCTTTAATTTTCGTTTTAAAATCCAACAAAATCATATTAAACTCCGATAGTTTTTACACAGTGAGGTGGCGCGACAGACTGTCGATCGGCCACGTAAACAACTATTAACTTTAAAAATACTGCTAGTTTTTCAAAGATGGCAACTTCGTTACCAATCGCAATGAAACCGTCAAGCCTTCCAACTGATAATGTGGGCACAAGAAAAACTTAGCCCGGTAAAAGCCCGGATTATCTTGATCTTCTTCAACCACCACTTCAGCAGCAGACAAGGGTTTACGGGCTTTGGCTGCGTCCGACGCAGTGGCCGGATTCAGCTCTACATACCGCATGATCCAGCTATTGAGCCACTCTTCTATATCCGCACGTTCCTTGAACGAGCCGATCTTGTCACGCACGATGCATTTCAAATAGTGGGCAAAACGGCAAGTCGCGAACAAGTAAGGCAGGCGTGCGGCCAGTCGGGCATTGGCCGTGGCATCCGGGTCGTCGTATTGCTGCGGGCTGTGCAAGGACTGCGCGCCGATAAAGGCGGCAATGGAGGTGTTCTTGCAATGCACCAGCGGCATAAAACCGTTATTGGCCAGTTCAAGTTCACGGCGGTCGCTGATGGCGATTTCGGTCGGGCAGGTCATATCCACCCCGCCGTCTTCACTTGGGTAAGTGTGCACCGGCAGGCCACTGATTGCGCCGCCGGACTCGATGCCACGGATCTGTGAACACCAGCCGAACTGCTTGAAGGACTGATTGATATTCAGGCCCATGGCATAGGCGGCATTGACCCACAGGTAGTTAGCCGAATCACCCTGGGTCACTTCTTCAAAGTTGAAGTCGTCCACCGGTGCGGTTTTGGCGCCGTAGGGGATGCGACCGAGGAAGCGCGGCAAGGTCAGGCCCACGTAGCGCGAGTCTTCGGAGCTACGGAAGTTGCGCCAGGCAGCATGCTCCGGGGTCTGGAAGATTTTGCCCAGGTCGCGCGGGTTGGCCAGCTCTTGCCAGGAGTCCATCAACAGGGCGCCAGGGTCAGCAGAACTGATTAACGGCGCATGGGCCGCCGCGGCGATCTTGGCCATGGAGGCCAGCAGCTCGACATCGGGCGGGCTGTTATCGAAGTAATAGTCGGCGATCAATGCACCGAAGGGCTCACCGCCAAACTGCCCGTATTCATGCTCATAAATCTTCTTGAACAGCGGGCTCTGGTCCCAGGCAGCGCCTTTGAACTTCTTCAGTTCACGGGCCACTTCGGCCTTGGAGATGTTGATAAAGCGGATCTTGAGCTTTTCATCGGTCTCGGTGTTGCTCACCAAGTGATGCAGACCGCGCCACGACGACTCAAGCTTTTGAAAGGCGTCATGATGCAGGATCGCATTGACCTGGCTTGAAAGTTTGCTGTCGATGGCGGCGATGAGCGCTTCAATGGTGCTCAGGGTGTCATCGGCAATCAGGTGTACGGAACCCAGCGCCTGCTCGGCCAGGGTCTGCACCGCAGTGTGCAGTGCATCACTGGCCTGTTCGCTGCGGGGTTTGAATTCGCGTTGCAGCAAGCTGCTAAAACTGTCTGCCGCCAGGGTAGTGGTCTGGCTCTCTTGACTTTGAAGCTGTTCAGTTGCAGTCATGATCGTGACCTTATTCAGCAGGGACGGCGGGTTTAGCCTGTTGCAGCAATGAGTTCATCAATGCCGGATCTTCGAGCAATTGTGCGACCAGTTGCTCGGCACCACTTTTGCCGTCCATATAGGTCAGCAAGTTGGAGAGTTGATTTCGGGCCTCCAGCAACTTGCGCAGCGGCTCGATATTGCGGGCGATAGAACCCGGGCTGAAATCATCCATGCGCTGAATATCCAGCTGGATCGGCAGTTGCCCTTCACCGGTCAGTTCATTGCTCACGCTAAACTTTAAAGCCGGAGCGATTGCACTCATGCGTTCATCAAAGTTATCGATGTCGATTTCCAGAAACTTGCGATCGGCCACCGAGGGCAAGCCTTCGGTATTCGAGCCGGACAAATCGGCAAACACACCATTAACAAAAGGAATTTCAATGGTTTTTTCAGCACCGTATAGCTCAACGTCGTATTCAATCTGTACACGCGGAGCACGATTACGGTTTATAAATTTTTGACTACTTGCATTGCTGGACATACCAGACCCTCACCCACGATTAAAAATAGTCAATCTTCTTGAATACCGGCCAAGGCCCGCATGTCACTGACACTGGACGGCGCCAGCTCAGCCATGATTTCCAGAAAATCCATGCCCGCGAGGCGTCGTACTCTTTGCACTAACATGGGGATGGGGCTACTGGGCTCATGGCACGTGTAATAAGCAGCAATGGCATCAAGTGCCCTGATAACCTCTTCTCTGGAACGGCACCCCCCAACCGGCAATGCGACGCCGGCAACAGGCTGGGCCATATCAGGCCCGGGCGCCGACGAGACCGCCGGCACAGTACGGCGTAAACGACTGTCCACCACTTGTATCCATTGCTGGATTAACCGAGAGAGCGGGTGCAGCGGCGAAACTTCACAGAGCCCGGTGTGTTCATCCAGACATTGATTAAAGTTGTCCAGCAATCCCTTTACCCGATTAAGTGCACTCAGCGCTCGCATCAGATCAATCGAACATTGAGGTTCGATCTGACTTTCCAGCCGTTTCAGACACTCTTCACGCCCGTCCGATTCCCCGCCACTTGCAATTAAATCCAAATCGGCACAACTCAAAGACTCGCCACTGGGCAAACTAACCAGTACTTCTTGTCGAAGCCTGGCGATCACCGTCGAAGGCACTGCAAGTTCAGCGAGAATATTGATTCTTTCCAGCGAATCGAATTGATCTTCACGACTTAACCTGGGGTAGGTATCTTCCCAGCGCTCACGCACAAGAAAAACCAGCACACTCAAGCCCTTCGTCAGGCCCAGTAAACCGTCGCGCTCAAGCCAGGCCCGAGTCAGAGAAACTGCCACGCGAAAATCCAGCGTACGCTCAAAAAGGCTTTTGCATTTAGTCTCAACCGAGGCCCAATCAACAGGTTCCGGGATATATACATAATCGCCGTACTGAGCGCCCTCTTTACTGGCCACCTCATTGACCAGCGCAATAAATACGGGGTCATATTCCAGATCTTCGCCAGCCCCCTGACTGGCAAGCACGGCAATATATTCATCGACCATCATTACCGCCTCCGATCTATATAACAGCACTTCGGAACATGATATATCCGACCTGGCTTATTTCCTGATCAGGATGTCAGGAAAATAACGCAATAGCTTTAGGATAAATCCGACTTTCCGAGATATTTCTTACAGTCTATTCAGAAATGTCTTACTTCGTTACTAGGGTTTGAGCGTCTAAATAAAGGCACCCTATGCTCCGGGTCGGTATAAAGACCGGACATACTATTTCCACCCTATACCGATAGCCCTGCATTCAAGAACAATCCCAACCACAGAACGCTCGTGCCCTTGACCTTATGCAGGTCACGCAAATGAACCCGGTTGCTGTAGGAGCGTGATTATAAATATGGCCGCGAAGAGTTCGCTCCTACTGCAGACATAGCATTCTTTTAAGTGAACAGTAATTCCACCCGTGGGTAATTTGACTTGACGTGAGGGACATGAGCGCAGCGTTGTGGGAGCTGGCTTGCCAGCGATGCAGATGGCGAGTTTTAACTGGATGACCGCAGCGACACCATCACCAGCAAGCTGGCTCCCACAGAAGTGCTGCAAACCAGGATATGAGCGCAAGCATTGTGGGAGCTGGCTTGCCAGCGATGCAGATGGCGAGTTTGGACTGGATGACCGCAGCGACACTATCGCCAGCAAGCTGGCACCCACAGGAGCGATGCAAACCGGGACATGAGCGCAGCGCTGTGGGAGCTGGCCTGCCAGAGATGCAGATGGCGAGTTTGGACCGGATGACCGCAGCGACACTATCGCCAGCAAGCTGGCTCCCACAGGAGCGGTGCAAACCGGGACATGAGCGCAGCGCTGTGGGAGCTGGCTTGCCAGCGATGCTGATGGTGAGTTTTGACTGGATGACCGCAGCGACACTATCGCCAGCAAGCTGGCTCCCACAGAAGCGGTGCAAACCGGGACATGAGCGCAGCGCTGTGGGAGCTGGCTTGCCAGCGATGCAGATAGCGAGTTTTGAACGGATGACCGCAGCGACACTATCGCCAGCAAGCTGGCTCCCACAGGAGCGGTGCAAACCGGGACATCACCGCAAGCGCTGTGGGAGCTGGCTTGCCAGCGAAGCCTGCAACGCGGGCGTTGCAGGCAAATTAATCCAGAAAAAATATCTTCACATATCCGCGTCAAATATCACGGTTACCCGACCTTTGTACTGGGTACCAGGGTGGGTGACCATTTCCTTGATCGGGTCGCCATTGACTTCAAAGCGCAGGTAGGAGCGTCGCTGAAATGTAGCGCCGTCCTTGGGGGAGAACCTTGGCACATGGGTGAATGATTGGGTCAGCGGGTAATTCAGCGCCTCCGCAAAACCGAGGTCAGCACGACCCAGGAAACCCGGCATGGTGATGGCCACATCCAGTGGTACGGTAGAGACTCCATTGGAAATACCGCAACGTCCATCCGGCATCAAGTATTCACAATTCAGATTGACCGAAAAGTTGGTAGAGCCACTGACCGTGAAGTGCTGATCCTTACGTAATGTCGCCGGTACCTTTTTATAATCAGTCCACTGACTCCAGCCGCCCAGAGGTTGAAGAATGGCTGTCTCGCTGCCTGGCGGGAACTCGAGGGCAAATAGATGGTTTACCTTAAGTTCAAAATCAATAGTGAGACTCGTATCTCTAATAGCCAGAAGCTCGTCACCTATATCAAGATCGCTACCCAATGACCCCATGCTGTAAGTTGAACTACCCCGATAGATACCGTTTTTCATGTTCAGGGGTTCCGGCGTTTCAATCTCGTAGATGAAATCGAATGAAGCAACTACCATCTCTTCATTAGCCAACATCTCATAAGCGCAACTACTGCGCCCGCCCGCTCCATTGTCATTTCGCATTATAATCCGGAAAGGGCGAACACTATTGCCATTACCATAAACTTCACGACACCCTCTTAAATCCAATAGAGAGCTTGGTGTTGTAGAGGTCGGATCCAACGCACCGTACCGAAATGCCACACCCGAAATACGCAGAAACAGTTCTGCTGTTTCACCAGTATCCGAAATGACAGTAATCACCCTCTGCTCAGGGAGGTCAAAATAAATTGATCCCCTACCATGATCACTGACACCACTACCTTTTTTTAAAGTACTACCGTCAGCTCCACCCAAGCCCGTGCCGACGCTAAACACATTATTATTAGTGCACCATACGATGTGCGCACCAGAACATACCCCACCGAGAGGTGTCGTATTAGTAAAGGTTCGATTGTTAGGGTTGTTTCTGCTGGGAGTGAACTCTGCAGTTATGCGGGCGGTAAATGCCTGTGCCGACGCCTGCCAAACCAACTGCCCTACCAGCAACACCATCAACAAAACCAAGCCAGCAGGGTTGTACTTAACAAGTAATTTAATATTCATGATTTATCCTTGCTGCTCGACACTTGCGCTGAGTAACGGTTTGCTCGTGTTTAATTCGTCACACTTCAGTTTGCCCACCATCACCACCTCGCCTTCACGCGGGTAGCGCTTGTCGTCCAGATGGAAGGTGCAGCCCTTGATGCTTGGGTGAGTCACTTCCAGCATCGGCTGGCGGGCACTCATTTCCAGGGTGAAGAAACCATCCGCTTCGGCGACGCTGCGCCCGGCATGGTTACGCACCTCGGCACCGCGCAATGGCTTGCCGTCTGCATCATGCACCTGGCCCATCACGGTCAGGGTCTGCATCACCTTGACCTGACGGTAAGCAACCCCGCCCTTGTTCAGGTGGTAGCTGGTCATGGCCGGGTGGATGGACGCCGCCGGCGCATCGCGCCCGGCAAAATCCAGCTGCAGGGTGCCTGGCTTGTAGGCAGTCACCGGTACAAAGTTGCGCCCGGGCTTGAGCGTGGTGCTGGAGCCCGTGGTGTCCTGCGCCATCAGTTCCAGATCCGGCAAGTCGGATTCAACATCGATAATCATCCCGGTATGGGCACCAATGTTGACGCCATTGCCTGCGGTGACCATTTTGCCGCCACCGATTGCCACTGTACTTTCCAGGTTGACCCCGCCGGTGATGCCACCTTCGAGGGATGAGCGCTGGGCGAACAGGTCGCCACGTACCACATCCCCCTCAAAGGAAGCACCGCCGTTCAGGCCCACGCCGTAACGGTCGCTGGAGACGTTGCCGTTGACACTACTGAGTACGCCGCCTTCGAGGTCCTGGTAAACACCGGCATTCACATACTGGTCACGCCCGCCTTTGCTGGCGGCCCGGGTCCCGGCACCGACGCTATAGCGCCGGCCTTCACTGCCCAAGGCCATGGTCAGCGTCACGTCGAGCCCGCGATTGCGCTGGTTGCCACTGCTGCTGGTTGCCGGCCGGTCGAATACCGAGGTCCGCCAGTTGGCATCGCTGCCCAGCACCTTGGAGCGACGGCTGAAAGATAGGTCCAGGCCTACGCCGCTGGTGACGCCGTTGCTGTACGAAGCACGGGCAGTCAGGCTGTTGACGTCATCCAGCCGATGATTGAGCGCGACCGCCGAGTTCTGCTGGGTACCGGCCCGGGTCTTGAGGTACTTGTCGGCGTTCTGCCAGTTCAGGCTGTGGTTAAACATCACGCTACCGGTGGCATAGTTGCGGATCGCCTGCACATCAAGCCCCACACCATGTTCGCTGGAGTGAAAGACGTTGGTATAGACGTTTGACGTATCACTGGCGTGCCAGTTGACCGAACCGCCCACCGCTCGCTCTTTGCCAATCTGCTGGACCATGGCGCCCAATACGGCACGAGGGTGGGCCAGGTAGTTGACCACCCCGCCGACTGCCAGATTATCGGCTTGATCGGTGCTGTAAGTGTTCAGCAGGTTACGCTGCTGCCCGATGAACGAACTGTAGCGCCAGCGCTCCTGGGAGTTACTCCAGTGCGCGGGCTTATTGATCAGCTCAGTCTCGGTGGACGTCACCTTGCCGTCCTCAACCAGACGCACCTCCACCTCGTAAATACCCCCCGGCAGGCGGCGGGTATCGATGAGCTGCAGGCCCGGCTCTACCGGCTGGGTATAGATCAGGCTGCCATCACGATAGATTTCAACCATGCCCTGGCGATTGGCCGTCACGTAGACCGGGTAAATGCTGGGGCTGGAACTGTTGATGGCCAGGCTGTCGGACGAGCCGATCATTACCCCGACAATGGTATTGGGTACCGACCCTGGAGTGCTGGGCTGGCGCGCTACCCCTTGAAAATTGGGCAGAAAAAACCCGGCCTTGACAAATTTATTGTCGTGCTCGCGCTGACCGTACAGGCTCTGGATCGATTGCCGGGTTTCGGCGCCTTCGTAACTGCTACGATCGACCTGATAGCTGCCGACCGTGGACCAGTTGCCAATACTGCCCTGGGCATCCACCGAGTAACGACCACTGGTATCGGCGCCGCTGCCACCGGACACGTTGAACTGATTGCGCAGTATCAGGCCGTGACTGCCACCCTCGGGCAGCTTGTGATAACGGGCTTCTGTAGGGTCCAGCTCGGCAGTGTTGGTCACCAGCGACAGCAGCGAGTTTTGCAGACTGTAATGAATCGCTACCAGACCGTTGTCACAGTTGCTGGTGCAATTACCCACCGGGCGCGGCTGCTCAAGGTAGTCGCTCCAGCGCTGGCGGTCGACGGCGCTTAACTTGCTGTCGTGAAATTCGCTCAGGTCCAGCAATTGAACGGTGTTGTTACGCGACAAGACCACCCGACCATCGCCCAGGAACTTGCCGTCCTGCTCAATACGAACTGCCAGAGGCAGGTCGAAAAAATGTTCTAGAAAATCTTTTGGAAGGCCTTCAGTCTGCTCAAGCAAACTTAGTGAAGACGTGTTTTTTGCCGGCGCTGTTTCAGGCGCTATTGTCGATGCCTGAACAGATGCGCAGCAAAAAAAACAGCCACACTCAAGGTATGCGAATTAAATAACACAACAGCTCCTAAAGACGGGGAGGGGTACGGATTAAGCCCCGCTTCAGGAGCTTTATTTCACTTATGAACTCAAGCCTTTGGGATCAAGGCGCTACAGTGTCAAAAGTCATGTGGATCTGGCCGTTGTAATTACCTGCGGCATAACCACCGGCAGGTGCTGCAGCGGCAGTCGCCTGGAACTCTTTCTGGATGCCGGCAAGAGCCTGGGGAGCGGTGGCTACTTCAGCGGGTGCCGCGTTACCGACTGGCAAAGCAACACCGCCGACAGTTACATTCATTGCAATGTTGTCCGAGCCACTGACCAACACCGGGGGGAAGTTCAGGTAAGCGGCAACAGCACCGACACCACCCTTGAGGCTCAGCGGGCCCGATACTGGCGACAGAGCTTCAGTTGTTCGGTTGTATGCCATAGTCAGCGGGGTCGCAGCCCAGCCACCCACATCGTACACATCAAGACTGGTAGACGAAGGGATAGTGGCCTGAACATCAACTTGAATATCAACCGGAGCAGCGAAAGCGGCACCAGAAGAAAGAACAAGGGCAGCTGCAAACAGCGAACGAATTTTCATTTTCACATTTCTCTCAGGTAAATAACGTCCCTGCACGGAACAAAGTGGTGTTGCTTTTATTTAGAACCCAGGCGAATCGGTTTTTCCTGACTCCCTTCGACAAGGCTAAATTGGTAGGTTTTTTGCCCATCCTTACTTAAGGTTTCACTGCGCTGTGGCAGCAAATGAACTTTTCTAGGTGGCAGGCAATTAGCCCCTTTGGTATCACATTCTTTCAATTCATCAAGTACGACGGTGCTATTGCCGTTATTAATAACGGTAAAGCTGCCAGCGTCTTCTTTAAACTCAGTGGCGTAACGGGCACCGGTCGGATGCACAAAAACAATTGTGCCAAAGCCCGCCATGACACTTACACCGACCGCTAATTCTTTTTCATATTCGCTGCGCTGCGCAGCAGACAACGCAAAATCATCGCTCTTTTCAGGCATTGCCGGCACGTAGCGAACGCGGTAATAACGTTCACGGGTACGATCTCCGGAATACACCAAGCGCGTTGCCTGCTGACTATTGGCCGGAATGATCATGCGTGCCGGGCTGGCGACCAGACCATCTTTATCGTTACCTAAACGCGTATTCTCAACCGCTTGTTCAGTCGGTTTATTGTCAGCACCGTAAACAATCTCGCTGATTTCCACCCGAACAAAAGCGGTGGCATCACCAGCATTACGCACACGTTTGAGCAAAGTACCTTTATCAGATTCAATGTAATCATGCATTGAGCCGACATTTAACTTGGGGGCCGCCGCATGCGCAGCAGACCATGTAAAACCTGCACAACACATCAAGGCAATAACAATGCTTTTCATTTATCTCTCACTAATAGATGGACAACCAGAACCCAAAATTCCCCGGACCCAAATAATCAACATCGGTACACGACGGCACACTTGGCCGAAGACGCAACTCAGGCCGTCGTTATTTTCTTATTAGTTTGAGAACGATTTAAAAAACCTGAAACGCTGCACTCAATACTTGGCAATCACAACTTCTGGCGGTCCGTCTTGCTGTAACTGCGCTGTTGACGAGGGCGAATCTTATAGACCATCCCCCACCCTGAAAATCGGAAAGCTCCTAAATGCGCAAAAGTTACAAAAAATCGGCCACAACCATTGAAGCCGGGCAGCCAGCCACAGTACGCCAGCCGATGTCACCCCTTGCGCAGCAAGGCTTGCAGGCGGTTCAGGTGCATACACGCGGGGGGCCAGCGGTTGCAGGGAGGATGTAACAAGGAGCGCAGCCGGGCTGCGCGACGCGTGTCGTTAGGACAAAAGGGGACAGGATTGGCAAACGGGCACAGAAGCGCTCAGGGCTTTAAGACATCGCTCACAGGCAAGTACAGCCCCGGGAGCAGAGGCTGGCCCCGGTTAGAGGGATGCGCGCCAGATCGATCAACAGGCGCGCGAACAAATCAGCCTTGAGTTCGGGCATTACCGGATTGAAGGGATGTCGGCCTGAATGGGAGGGTGGTCACTACGTTAGCACCACCCTTCAAGGCTCTTCAGATGGGGGGCAATCACAACAACGAGACAGGGTAACTGATGAACAGGCGATTATCGTCAAAGTCACTGGTAGTGCTATTACGCCAACTGTGACGGGCGCTGGTGTTTTTCCAGACAACGCTCAGGTCTTTTAAAGTGCCGGGATTCCATTGTTCCAGGGTTATATTTTCGAGGCTCGCCGGGCGCAGGACGCTGGCGTTATTGATCAGAATGTCGCAACGGCCATAGCGCTCCTGAACCTGCGCGCCAGCCTGTCGAACGCTGTGCGGGTCACTGATATCACAGGCCAGGGCGGTGACTTGCGCCCCGCTTTGCTCACTCAAATTTGCTGCCAGCTCAGTGCATTTGCTCAAATCCAGATCAAGCAATACAACCTAGGCGCCCTGATTGACCATTTCACGTGCGACAACTGCACCGATGCCCCCTGCGGCCCCCGTCACCACACACACAGCGGAGTTCAGGCCCAACCAGTCATGACTCTTATAATTATTCATGGGTTTCTCCAGCTTGCGCCGCTAACCTGCGACACTTCGACTGGAATCAGGTTAAGCCGCAATCCGCGGTGCAAGAATGAACAAAACCCGCAATGCACAGCACTTTTCCGACAAATTATTTGAGCGCCGAGGACATTGCGTGCACAGCTGAGACTCGCTGGAGTTACATGAAAAACTGGAAGAAGAAGGTGCGCTTTGATTCAGATACCCCCTCTGCGCCATATGACTGCCTGGGCGAGATTTTTAAGGCGTCAGTGGCTCGGCCAGCAAGCTGGCTCCTACAGGGAGCTGGGGACCGAGCTCAGGCATCGCCAGCACGCTTGCCCCTACTGTGGGAGCCGGCCTGCCGGCGATTCCCAGGCACAACGAAAAAGCCCCTGAAATGTTTGACCATTTCAGGGGCTTCGTCTTATTCAATAATGGCGGAGAGATAGGGATTCGAACCCTAGGTACTGTCGCCAGTACAACGGATTTCGAATCCGTCCCATTCGGCCACTCTGGCATCTCTCCAACGGCGCGCATCATAACAGCGGTTTTTGATTCTGGCAAAGCCTTATTTCAAAAAAAATCGCGTGCTATCAGTTGCTTGCGCGCCTTTACAGTTTAAAGCGGTACGCCGAGACGCTGTGCAACTTCTTCGTAGGCTTCGATAACGTCGCCCAGGCCCTGACGAAAGCGGTCCTTGTCCATCTTCTTGCCAGTGGCCTTGTCCCACAGACGGCAGCCGTCCGGGCTGAATTCGTCGCCCAGAACGATACTGCCATCGTGGAATACGCCGAACTCGAGTTTGAAGTCCACCAGCAGCAGGCCAGCGTCGTCGAACAGCTTGTTCAGCACTTCGTTGACCTTGAGCGACAGTTCTTTCATGCGAACCAGTTGCTCGGCAGTGCCCCAACCGAACGCCACGACGTGGGATTCGTTGATGAACGGGTCACCCTTGGCGTCGTCCTTGAGAAACAGTTCAAAGGTGTAAGGGTTGAGCTTCATGCCCTCTTCCACACCCAGACGCTTGACCAGGCTGCCGGCAGCGTAGTTACGCACAACGCACTCGACCGGGATCATGTCGAGTTTTTTGACCAGGCATTCGTTATCGCCCAGCAGTTTGTCGAATTGGGTCGGCACGCCGGCTTCTTCGAGTTTCTGCATGATGAAGGCGTTGAACTTGTTGTTGACCATGCCTTTGCGGTCCAGCTGTTCGATGCGCTTGCCGTCGAACGCTGAGGTGTCGTTGCGAAACAACAGGATCAAGCGGTTTGCGTCGTCAGTTGTGTAAACCGATTTCGCTTTACCGCGATAGAGTTCTTCACGTTTTTCCATGATGGGCTCCGCATGCTAAGTAGGTGGGCTAGGCGATTGTGCGCCAGTCGAGCCCTGAATCTTGATCGGCCAGTTGCAGCCAGTCCGGGTCGCACCCGAGGGTGTCGACAAAACATTGCCGGGCCAGCTGCGGCAGGTTGTTCTTGCTGCTGAGGTGGGCCAGTACCAGGTGTTGCAGGTGTTGCCAGCCCAACTCGGCCACCAGGCTTGCGGCCTGGTGGTTGTTCAAATGTCCTTCCTGACCACCTACCCGCCGCTTGAGGAAGGCGGGATAGTGACCACGGGCAAGCATGTCACGGCAATGGTTGGCCTCGATCATCAACGCGTCCAGGCCGCTATAGCTGTCCAGTACACCCGCACAATAGGACCCCAGATCGGTCAGCAGGCCAAAACGCCGCTTACCGTCACTGAATACGTATTGGGTGGGTTCCTGAGCATCATGGGCGACAAGAGTCACACTGATAGTCAACGCACCGATCTGCAACGTCTCGCCACCTGCCACGAAACCGGCAGGTTCAAGCGGTTTGCGCATCCCGCGCTGTGTGCCACGACTCATGTACACCGGCACATTGTAGCGCCGGGACAGCAAACCCACGCCATGCACGTGATCGGCATGTTCGTGGGTCACCAGGATCGCGCTCAGCTGGTGCGGGCTGATGCCCAAACGAACCAGACGACGCTCGGTTTCCCTTAACGAGAAACCGCAATCGACCAGTACATAGGTGCTGTCGCTGGCTATCAGCGTGCCATTCCCTTGGCTACCACTGCCGAGAACGGCAAAACGCATAGGGTCAGCCCAGGTTGTCTTGAATGACGCCCAACACTTTGCGCGCCACTTCTGGCGGTGCAACCTTGTTGATGTTTTCTTCGACAGTCACTTGCACGCTGTCCCCGACCTTGCTCAGGCGTACCTGATAGCGCTGGGCGCGGGCTTCCACTTCTTCCTTGGCCGGTTTGCCGCCGAAAAGGCTGGACAGGAAACCAGGTTTCTCGTCCTTCTTCTCGGCTTTTTCGGCCAGGTTGATGTAGTACAGACCCAAGGTGCGGTTGATGTCTTCAACCCGCCACTCGCCCTGCTCAAGTGCGCGACCTACGCCGGACCAGGCACGATCGAGGTCTTCGGTCAGGCTCAATACCGGGTTGCCGCTGCCGTCTTCGCTCAGGCTGACGCGAGCCGGGGTGTCGAAATCACGGGCTGCGAGTAACGAAACCGAACCGCCCTTCTCGGCGCTGCGGCTCATGCTGATCAGCATTTCGTCTACCAGAGCAGCATCCAGGCCGGTGTTGACCGAAGTCTGGCCAAAGTCGACGTTGGCGGTGCTACCGGCCGGACGGTTGGCGCTCACCACATAAATTTCGCTGGTGTTGCGCTGTACACCCGGCTCGATGCGAACCCGTAAACGGGTTTCGCTGTCAGCTGCCAGGCCACTGGTGCCGATGTGGCGGGCCATTGGTGCGGACAGTTCGTCAGCGCGCTGCCAGGTGGTGGTGAACTCGCCGGTTTGCGGGCGCTGCTCATCGATACGGAAGCCGTTGTCCTGGAAGAACTGCATCGCTACCGGCCAGACTTCTGACGGTACGTGCTGCGCCATCACCCAACGGCTGTCGCCGTTTCTTTGCAAGGTGTAGTCGCTGGCGCTGGCAACCGTTGCCAATGGCAGCGGACGCGGAACCTGGAACTCGCCCTTGACGTTGTCATCGGGCACGTTGCTCGGGATCGGCAACAGCGGCACAAGGCGTTTGTCAGTCTGGACACCCGGCGGCAACTTCATTGGGGCGGTTTGTTGCGCCTCCAGATAATCGCTGCCACGGTCCCGGAAGTACCCGTCTGGACCCCACAGCCAACCGCAGCCGCTGGTGCTCGAAATAATCACGGCTAGTGCGGAAAGTCCGGCCAATCGCTTCATGCGTAATGCTTCCTCAATTAAACCAAAACACCGGACTGGCGCAGGGCCTGACGCAGCGGTTCGTGGCAGGGTTCGCTGAGCCAGGTGAGCGGCAGACGGATACCGTCCGGCATCATGCCCATCTCATGCAGCGCCCATTTCACGGGGATAGGGTTGGATTCGATAAACAGGGTTTTATTGAGCGGCATCAGCTTTTCGTGAATCGCGCGAGCGGTGACAGCATCACCCTTCATCGCAGCAGCACAGAGTTCGCTCATGGCACGCGGGGCAACGTTGGCGGTCACCGAGATATTGCCCTTGCCGCCGAGCAGGATCAGCTCGACTGCGGTGGCGTCATCACCGGAGTACACCAGGAAGTCGTCGCTGACACCGGCCAGGATCGCCGTGACTCGGGACAAGTCGCCGGTGGCTTCCTTGATGCCGATGATGTTCGGCACTGTCGACAGGCGTACAACCGTGGCAGGCAGCATGTCGCAGGCAGTACGACCCGGAACGTTGTAAAGGATCTGCGGGATGTCGACCGCTTCGGCGATAGCCTTGAAGTGCTGGTACAGCCCTTCCTGGGTCGGCTTGTTGTAATACGGCGTGACCAGCAGGCACGCATCAGCGCCGGCGGCCTTCGCGTTGGTGGTCAGTTCGATCGCTTCACGCGTCGAGTTGGCGCCCGTACCGGCAATTACCGGAATACGTCCTGCCACCTGTTTGACCACGTGACGGATCACTTCGATGTGTTCATTCACATCAAGAGTTGCCGATTCACCTGTGGTGCCAACGGCAACAATGGCGTTGGTGCCCTCTTGCAGGTGAAAGTCCACCAGTTTGCTCAGGGCGTCCCAGTCAAGACGACCTTGTGCATCCATAGGTGTGACCAGTGCCACCATACTGCCCGCAATCATGCAACCGCTCCTGCCGGAAAAAGAGAGCCGTAATGGTACTGGCGCCATGACCCTTGCACAAGCAACAGCGCGCCCGATGAGCATTCCCCTTCGCGCTGCTTTTCGCTACCCTTCAGCCTTTGATTGGTACTGATGAGTGCGCAAGGCTGTTTCACGGGTCTTTATCCAGCGCCAAAAGCCCATCCCAAACGCCGCCAGGGCCCGTTTGCAGCGTTTGCAAACGGGCTGTAGCGGCGTATTTGCGGGCCTCGGCATTTGTAGAAGACCTGACAAGCCGGGACGCACCCGTCGAACGTACTGACCGCTCATCGTTTTAGGAAGGCTGCATGTCCACCCCCACAGTCCGCGAACAATTCCTTGTCATCAGTGCCCTTGGCGCCAACCCAATGGAGCTGACTAACGTCCTGTGCCGCGCCAGCCATGAAAATCGCTGCGCCGTCGTAACCTCCCGGCTCACTCGCCACGGCGAATGCAGCGCGCTGGTTCTGGAAATCACTGGCAGCTGGGACGCGCTGGCCCGTCTTGAAGCCGGCCTGCCCTCTCTGGCCAAAAAGCACGCCTTCAGCGTCAATGTGGTGCGCAGTGCGGCCCTTGAAAACCGTCCTCAGGCGCTGCCATACGTGGCTTATGTCAGCTCGGCCTACCGCTCGGACATCATCAACGAGTTGTGCCAGTTCTTCATGGACCACAATGTCGAGCTTGAAAACCTGACCTGCGACACCTATCAGGCCCCGCAGACCGGCGGCACCATGCTCAACGCCACTTTCACCGTGACCCTGCCGGCCGGCATCCAGATCAGCTGGTTGCGTGACCAGTTCCTGGACTTCGCCGACGCACTGAACCTTGATGCGCTGATCGAACCGTGGCGCCCACAAAACCCAATGTAAGGAAGCTCCCCCCATGGCCGTTGCAATTGACCAACCCGTAGGCGACTTCCAGATCCCGGCTACCAGTGAGCAAACCGTCAGCTTGGCGGCACTCAAAGGCAAGCAGGTGGTGATTTACTTTTACCCCAAGGACAGCACGCCGGGCTGCACCACTGAAGGCCAGGGCTTTCGCGACCACTACGCCGAGTTTCAGGCGGCCAACACCGAAGTATTCGGTGTGTCGCGCGACAGCCTCAAGTCCCATGAGAACTTCAAGGCCAAGCAGGGTTTCCCGTTCGAGTTGCTGAGCGACAAGGACGAAGCCCTGTGCCAGCTGTTTGACGTGATCAAGCTGAAAAAGCTGTACGGCAAGGAATACATGGGCGTGGACCGCAGCACGTTCCTGATCGACAAGAACGGCGTGTTGCGTCACGAATGGCGCGGCGTAAAGGTGCCGGGCCATGTTGAAGCAGTACTGGAACAGGCCAGGGCACTGAATAACGCCTGATGCTTCTGTAGGAGCGAGCTTGCCTCGCGATCTTTTAAAAGATCAAAAGCTCGCGAGCAAGCTCGCTGCTACAGGGTCACAGGACTTTACTGACGCACCAGCCGCACATTCTGGAACTCGACCGTTTCGGTGCTGCGGTACGGGTTGATGTCCAGCCCGCCACGACGCACATAGCGCGCATACACAGTCAATTTTTCCGGCTTGAGCAAGCGCTGCAAGTCGAGAAAAATCCGCTCCACACATTGCTCATGGAAGTCCGAGTGCTGGCGGAAGCTCACCAGATAGGCCAGCAAGCTGGCGTGATCCAGCGCCGCACCACGGTACTCGACCACGACCGTGCCCCAGTCAGGCTGACTGGTCACCGGGCAGTTGGATTTGAGCAAGTGGCTATAGACGCTTTCCTCGATCACCCGCGATTCATCGCACTTGAGCAATTCAGGGCGCGGCTGCTGGTAATCGCTGACCGTGATATCCAGATCATCGATGCACACACCGGGCAACACACCAGTGCCATCAGCCTGAACCTCGTCCAGGCTGCGCACGCGCACGCTGACAGGCTTGCCTGATGCTGCAGACAAGTCGGCCTGCAATGTCTGTTCGAGGCTTTGTGTGTCGGCGAAAACGGTCTGATTGAGCGAGTTCAGGTACAGCTTGAAGGATTTGGACTCAACGATGTTCGGCGAATCGGCGGCGAAGCAGAACTCGCCAATGGCCACCACCGGCTTGCCCGATGGCAATAACCACGAGAGTTCGAAGCAGTTCCAGAAGTCCACCCCGACATAAGGCAGCGTCTCGGCGCTCAAGCCCAGCTCGGCCCATTTCGCCGCACGCGGGATCGGGAACAGCAGGGACGGGGTGTAGGTACTAATGTATTCACTGGACTTGCCCAGCGGCGAATGTTCGGCTGCGGGATGCATGACAAAAACCTGGCTAGAAAAACCCGGCAATTCTATCGGGTTTACGCCAGGCTTTCAGCGCCAGCAGACGATCAGGACGGTTTAAGGGCTGACTTTGACCTTTCCGACCATTCCCGCCTGGTAATGACCGGGCACATTGCAGGCAAACTCCAGGTTATCGGCCCGGGTGAAGGTCCAGGTCAACTCAGCGGTTTTACCCGGCTCGACCAACACACTGTTGGGGTCCTCGTGCTGCATGCCCATGGAACCGTGATCCATGCCGGCATGACTCATCCCGGTCGGCGTGAGCATGCCGCTTTGCTGCATTTCGAGCATTTCTTTCTGATGCGCAGCGTGCATGGCCGCATTACCCAAATTGAATTCGTGCAGCAGCTGGCCCTTGTTGACCAGCACGAAACGCACGGTCTCCCCGGCCTTGACCTCCAGTGACTTGGGGGTGAACGCAATATCGGTCATCTCGACCTCAACGGTGCGCGTGGCACTGGCCGCAGGTGCCGGCTGACCAAAATCCAAATGGCCGGCAGGCGACGCCATGGCCGGAACGCTGAGCATCAATAAAAAACCCGCGAGGGCCAAACGGTTACGCGCAGTCATACTGGCTCCAAAGAATGTGCAAATTCTCACCGACTTTAAAACCCCGCCGCTGGCATTCAACTGACCGTAAGATTACAACTTTGTCAGCTTGACCCTACCCGCCGAGGGCCAATGTATAAGGCTGAGGATATTTTTGTGATGAGCCAACCATGAAATTGCTGATAGTCGAAGACCAGGCCAAAACCGGCCAGTACCTGCGCCAGGGCCTTAGCGAAGCCGGATTTACCACCGAGCTGGCCGCCGACGGAATAACCGGCCAGCACCTGGCACTGACCGGCGACTACTCATTGCTGATTCTTGATGTGATGCTGCCGGGCCGCGATGGCTGGCAAATCCTGCAAGCCGTGCGCAAAGCGGGGCTGGATATGCCGGTGCTGTTCCTGACCGCCCGCGATGCCGTCGAAGACCGTGTGCACGGCCTGGAGCTGGGGGCAGACGACTATCTGGTCAAACCCTTTGCCTTTTCCGAGCTGCTGGCCCGGGTACGCAGTTTGCTGCGTCGCGGCAGCAGCAGCGCCCAGGAGACCCACCTGCAACTGGCCGACCTGCGCCTGGACCTGATCCGGCGCCGGGTCGAGCGCAATGGCCAGCGCATCGACCTCACCGCCAAAGAGTTCGCCCTGCTGGAGTTGCTGCTGCGCCGCCAGGGTGAAGTGTTGCCAAAATCCCTGATCGCCTCACAGGTATGGGACATGAACTTCGACAGCGACACCAACGTGATTGAAGTGGCGATACGCCGTCTGCGCCTGAAAATCGACGACAGCCATGAACACAAACTGATCCATACCGTACGCGGCATGGGTTACGTCCTGGAAGAGCGTGCATCTTGAGACCTCGCCTGTCCCTGAGCAGCCGTCTGGCGCTGTTGTTTGCCGGCTGCACTGCCGTGGTTTCACTGTTTGCAGGGGTGCTGTTCGGGCGCGCCAGCGAGGTGCATTTCGTAGAGCTCGACCAACAACTGATGGAAAGCCGCCTCAGCGTACTGCGCGATACGCTGCAAGGTGCCAACACCCTGGAGCGCTTCACTCAGCGACTGCCCGCACTGCGCCAGCACCTCGGCCAGCAGCCTGATCTGACAGTGCGGGTACGCGGCCCGGACGGACACCTGTGGTTTGACAGCTCGCCGGGCTTGCCGCCGCAGCTTCCTGTAAGCCCCGGTCTTGGCAGCCTGCAAATAAACGGGATTGATTACCGGGTACTGAACCCGAGTTCTGACACGCAAAACACCCCGCGCCTGACACTGTTACTGGACATTACCCACCACCAGCACTTTCTGCAGCGCATGCAGCGCCTGATCTGGATGACTGTCGGCCTCTCAGCACTGGCCACCGCCATTCTGGGAGCTTGGGCCGCCCGTAGCGGCTTGCGCCCGTTGCGGCGCATGAGCGCGATTGCAGCCAGCGTCTCGGCCGACTCGCTCAACGCGCGGCTGCCCCAGCAACAAATGCCCGCCGAACTGGCAGAACTGGCCAGTGCCTTCAACGCCATGCTGGAACGGCTGGATGACTCATTTCAGCGGTTGTCCGCGTTCTCCGCGGATATTGCGCATGAGTTACGGACTCCGCTGTCGAACCTGCTGACGCACACCCAGGTCACCCTGACCCGACCGCGGAGCATTGATGACTACCGCGAGACCCTGCACAGCAACCTCGAGGAACTGCAGTGGATGGCGCAACTGGTCAACGACATGCTGTATCTGGCCAAGGCCGATCATGGCCTGCTCACTCCCCGTCGCGAGCCGCTGGATCTGGGCCGCGAGGTAGACGCTCTACTGGAGTTTTATGCACTGCTGGCCGAGGACTCGCAGATAGCCTTGACCCGCGAAGGTAGCGGACAGATTGCAGGCGATCGCAGCATGTTGCGCCGTGCGCTTTCCAACCTGCTGGATAACGCCTTGCGTTTCACGCCGGGTGGTGGAGCCATCAAGGTACTTATCGAAGAAACGGCGAGCCACGTGCGCATCAGCATCGCAAACACCGGAGCGGGAATCGCTGCTCAATTGCTACCGCGCCTGTTTGATCGTTTTTACCGTGCCGATCCGGCGCGGCGTGAAGGCAGCAGCGAGCATGCGGGGCTGGGACTGGCCATCACCCAGTCGATCATTCGCGCCCATGGCGGGCAGATCAGGTGCGAATCGCAAGATGGCATGACACGGTTTGTGATTGAACTACCGTCCCGCACATGACACGAAGAGCTCGCGAGGCAAGCTCGCTCCAACAGGGTCAGGGGCGGTCAAGAATAGCGCAGCGCATGGGCCGGCTGGATTTTCGCCGCGCGACACGGCTGGAAATTGAGCAGCCACACGTACTGTAGGAGCGAGCTTGTCTCGCGAGCTTTTCAGCACGCCAGGAAGAGCTCGCGAGCAAGCTCGCTCCGACAGGGTCAGGGGCGGTCAGGAGTAGCGCAGCGCATGGGCCGGCTGGATTTTCGCCGCGCGGTACGCCGGGTATAGCGTCGCCAGAAAGCTCAGCAAAAAGCCTGCGCCGCAGATCAAGGCTACATCGCCTCCTTGCAGCTCCGACGGCAGGTTGCTGACGAAGTACACGTCGGAACTGAAAATGTGCTGCCCGGAAATCCGCTCCATCCAGCCCACCAGCTCGCTGACGTTCAACGCTGCGACTATGCCCAGCACGCCACCGATCAGAGTGCCGACAATGCCGATAACCGTGCCCTGGACCATGAAGATCGCCATGATCTGACGCGGCGTGGCGCCAATCGTGCGCAAGATGGCGATGTCCGCCCCCTTGTCGTTCACCACCATGATCAAGGTGGCGATGATGTTGAATGCCGCCACGGCCACGATCATCAGCAGCAACAGGCCGATCATGGTTTTTTCCATTTTCATGGCACTGAACAGGCTGCCCTGGGTGTGGGTCCAGTCATCCGCCGTGTACCCGGCACCCAGGCTGGTCGCAACCTGTTTCGACACTTGTGGCGCCGCGTACAGGTCCTTGACCGCCAGACGCACGCTTTGCACCTGGTTCGGCTCCCAGTGCTGCATGGCCGCGGCATCGGCCACGTGGATCAGGCCCATGGAGCCGTCCAGTTCCGCCCCGACCTTGAAGATACCGACCACATTCAAGCGCTGCAGGCGCGGGGTAATCCCCCCCGGCGCGGTGCTGGCCTCCGGCACGATCAGGGTGATCTTGTCACCAACACCCAGGCGAAAACGGCGCGCGGTAATGTCACCCAGCACCACGCCAAACTCGCCGGGCTTCAGGTCTTCGAGTTTGCCCTGCACGATGTGCTGGGCAACGATCGAAACCTGGCCTTCCAGCGCCGGATCGACGCCGCTGATCTGAATCGGCTGCATCGAGCCCTTGTAGGACAACATGCCATCCATCTCGGTAAACGGCACAGCAGCCGTGACCTCAGGATTCTTCATCGCCGCTTCGGCCACCGGGCGCCAGTCATCGATGGGCTTGACCCCGACGATGGTCGCGTGCGGCACCATACCGAGAATGCGGTTGCTCATTTCACGCTGAAAACCGTTCATCACTGACAACACCACGATCATTGCCAGCACGCCCAGGGCGAGGCCGATCATCGAAGTCATGGAGATAAACGAAACAAAACGATTGCGGCGCTTGGCGCGGGTATAGCGCGTGCCGATAAAAATCGATAACGGTCTGAACATTCGCGGGCACCGTAGAAAAATAAAAGACCCGGCACCGGAATGCGGCGCCGGGCTTGGCCGATTACATCGCGCTCAGACGACCTTCCTGAAGGTGCAACACGCGATCCATCTGGCGGGCCAGGTTCATGTCGTGGGTCACCACCAGGAACGCCGTGCGCATCGAAGTGCTGAGTTCCAGCATCAAGTCCTGAATGCCCTGGGCAGTGTGCGAATCGAGGTTGCCGGTGGGCTCATCAAGCATCACCAGCCCCGGATTGTTGACCAGTGCACGGGCAATCGCCACGCGCTGGCGCTCGCCACCCGACAGTTCTGCCGGCTTGTGCTCCAGGCGATGGCCCAGACCCACCCGGGTCAGCAGCGCGGTCGCACGTTCGCGCGCCTCAGGGATCGGGGTTTTACCGATCAGCAATGGCATGCAGACGTTTTCCAGCGCGGTGAATTCGGCCAGCAAATGGTGAAACTGGTAAACGAAGCCCAGCGAGCGGTTGCGCAGCAGGCCACGGGCCTTTTCGCCCAGCGCCGACAGCTCTTCGCCCGCCAGCCAGACGCTGCCCGAAGACGGGGTGTCGAGGCCGCCGAGCAAATTGAGCAAGGTACTTTTGCCCGAACCCGAGGTCCCGACAATCGCCACGCGCTCGCCCGGGTGCAGCTCCAGCTGCAGGCCGGACAACACCACGACCGACTCCGGGCCTTCCTCGTAGGACTTGCCCAGGTCGCGGCAACTCAACACTGCTTGTTCTTTCATGCCCAACTCACTCATAACGAAGCGCCTGCGCAGGCTGGGTGCGCGCAGCACGCCAGGCCGGGTACAAGGTCGCGAGGAAACTCAGAACCAATGCCGCGCCGCACACCATCAACACATCCTGCGCCTGCAATTGCGACGGCAGGTAGTCAATGAAGTACACGTCGGCGTTGAGAAACTTGTGCCCGATCAAGCCTTCAAGGGCCGAGATCGCGGCGCTCACATTGAGTGCCGCCAACATGCCGAGCACTGCGCCAATGGCTGTCCCGACCACACCGATAACGGTGCCCTGGACCATAAAGATGGCCATGATGGTGCCCGGCGTAGCGCCCAGGGTGCGCAAAATCGCGATGTCGCCCTTCTTGTCATTAACCACCATCACCAGCGTGGAAATGATGTTGAAGGCCGCCACGGCAACGATCAGCAACAACAGCAAACCGATCATGGCTTTTTCCATGCGGATCGCCTGATACAAATTGCCATGGGTGCGAGTCCAGTCACGGGCGTAGTACTGACTCTCGCCCAGCTGCTGGGCGATTTCCCATGCCGTACGCGGCGCCTGGAACAGGTCGTCAAACTTGAGACGCAACCCCTGCACCTGATCAGGCTTCCAGCGCTGCAGACGCGCCAGATCCTGCAGGTTGGTCACGCCCAGGTAGCCATCAATCTCACCCGCGCCGACATGGAAGATGCCCTGCACAGTGAAACGCTTCATGCGCGGGAACATCCCGGCCGGGGTCACAGTGACTTCCGGCGCGACAAAGGTCAGCTTGTCACCGATGGCAACCCCAAGCTTCTTGGCCGCCTTGTCACCAATGATGATGCCGAAGCTGCCGGGGGTCAGCGAGTTGAGTTGCCCCTCGAGCATGAACTTGTCAATGATCGAGACCTTGCGTTCCTGCACCGGGTCGATGGCATTGAGCATTACTTTCTGCACATTGCCGTCATGGGTCAGCAGCCCCTGCATCTGGGTGAACGGCGCTACCGCCTCCACCTTGGGGTTCTGCCGGACTTTGTCGGCCAGGCTTTGCCAGTCGCTGATCGGTTGATCGCCGACGATAGTCGCGTGGGGCACCATGCCCAGCACGCGGGTGCGCATCTCATGATCGAAGCCGTTCATCACCGAGAGCACCACAATCATTACGACCACGCCAAGGGCAAGGCCGATCATGGATGTCAGCGATATGAACGACACAAAATGATTGCGACGCTTTGCACGGGTATAACGCGTGCCGATAAATACGAAGAGAGGTCTGAACATGTCGGGGCTTGTTCGAGGGAAAAGAAGACGTCCTTGTGGCGGGGCCTGATAAGCAGCTTTACACTCAGACCACAGCCGCCATCATGGGTTCGCCATGTCGACATTAAATGACGCAGATCGCCGCGAATACTACCGTATCGAGGATCTGATCGCACTGGAAATAACCCCGCTGTCGGCCTCCGAGGCCGCGAGCAGCAAAGTGTTGCAGGATGCATCCCCACTGTTCAATTTACTCAGTGAACTGCACCTGAGCGAATTCGAGTCTCAGCACCAGCTGCGCCAGATCAGCGAGCGTGACCGTAGCGTATCCAGCTACCTTAAAACCCTGAACAAACGTGTCGACCTGCTCAGCCAGATCGTTGCACAGACAGTGCTGGGCAAGATCGGCGAGCTTCAACCGGTGACGCTGTCCGAAGGTGGCATCGAGTTCCACCACCCCCATGCCTGCGCGGTCGACAGCCACCTTTCGGTGAAAATGGTACTGATGCCCCAGGCCCTTGGGTTGCTGCTGCGTGCCCGAGTCGTAAGGTGCCACGGGCAGGACGGCGGTTACACCATCGATACCGAATTTGAATCCCTTAACGACACCCAACGTCAGTTGCTGGCGCGCTACATTTTGCAAAAACAGGCGCAGGCACGCCGCCTGGCCCGCGAACAAAACGAATCCGTGCCCGAGTGACTACTCGGGCACTACCTATTAAGGAGCAACTGTGACCCTGATTTATGGCCATCGCGGCGCCAAAGGCGAAGCACCGGAAAACACACTTGCCAGCTTTGAGCAATGCCTCAAGCATGGCGTGCGTCGTTGTGAACTTGACCTGCACCTGTCCAGAGACGGCGAGCTGATGGTGATCCACGACCCCACCCTCAAGCGCACCACCGACCGGCGCGGCAAAGTCATCGAGCACACCGCCGCCGATCTTGTGACCTATGACGCACGCAAAGGCGGCCCCGGCTGGATGCAGCCATGCCCTATCCCGCGTCTTGAAGAGCTGTTCGAGAAATGCAACTTCGAGCACTGGCAGCTGGAAGTCAAAAGCGCATCCCGCACCCGGGCTGCAAGCACCGTACTGGCCATTCGAGAAATGGCGGTGCGCCACGGCATCATGGACAAGGTCACCGTCACCTCAAGCTCGCGTGAAGTACTCAAGGCCGCACTGGAGCTGACCCCGGACCTGTCCCGCGGACTGGTAGCCGAATACGCCTGGCTCGACCCGATCAAGGTCGCGCAAAGTTATGGCTGTGAAATGCTGGCGCTGAACTGGACACTCTGCACCCCCGAGCGCCTTGAAAAAGCCCAGCGCCAGGGTTTGCATGTGTCGGTGTGGACAGTCAACGAACCCGCGCTGATGCGCAGGCTCGCCGACTTCGGCGTAGATAGCCTGATTACAGACTTTCCCGGTTTGGCCATTGCCACCCTCGGGAAAAGCTGAAATCGGTCTCCCCGGCCGGCTCAGGCCACCGGCCGGAGCCGCTCAAAAAAGCCGGTTAAGACCATCGTAAGCGGCTACCCGATAGGCTTCGGCCATGGTCGGGTAGTTGAACGTGGTGTTCACGAAGTACTTCAGGGTATTGAGATCACCCGGCTGGTTCATGATCGCCTGACCGATGTGCACGATCTCTGATGCCTGGTAGCCGAAACAGTGAACACCCAGCACTTGCAGGGTTTCACGGTGGAACAGGATTTTCAGCATGCCCTGGGGCTCACCGGCAATCTGTGCCCGCGCCATGCTCTTGAAGAACGCCTTGCCCACTTCATACGGCACTTTGGCCAGGGTCAGTTCCTGCTCGTTCTTGCCGATCGAGCTGATCTCCGGAATCGTGTAAATGCCGGTTGGCACATCGTTCACGAAACGCCAGCTGCCGTTATCCACAATGCTGCCTGCGGCCGAACGGCCCTGGTCATGCGCAGCACTGGCCAGGCTTGGCCAGCCGATCACATCGCCCGCGCCATAGATATTCGGCACGCTGGTGCGGTAGTTTTCATCAACGCTGATCTGGCCGCGGCCATTGACCTTGATCCCGATGTTTTCCAGACCCAACAGATCGGTGTTGCCGGTACGGCCGTTACACCAGAGCAAGGCGTCAGCCTTGATCTTCTTGCCGGACTTGAGGTGCAGAATCACGCCGTTTTCGACGCCTTCTACCCGTTCATATTCTTCGTTGTGGCGAACCGTGATGTTGTTGTTGCTGAAGTGATAGCTCAGCGCCTGCGAGATCTCGGAATCGAGGAAGCTCAGTAATTGCTCGCGGTTGTCCACCAGCTCGATCAACACCCCAAGACCGCTGAAGATCGAGGCGTATTCGCAGCCGATCACCCCGGCGCCATACACAATCAGCTTACGCGGGGTATGACCCAGGCTCAGGATGGTGTCGCTATCGTAGATACGCGAATGAGTGAAATCGATATCGGCCGGGCGATAAGGACGCGAGCCGGTGGCGATAATGATTTGCTTGGCCATCAGGGTTTCAACGACACCGTTGCTGCAGACCACTTCAATGGTTTGCTCATCGGTGAAGCTGCCGGTGCCGAAGAACAGGTCGACGCGGTTGCGCGCATAGAAACCGGTGCGCGAAGCCACTTGCTTGGAGATGACTCTTTCGGCGCTTTTGAGCACGTCCGGAAACGAGAACCAGCGCGGCTCACCAATGGCCCGGAACATCGGGTTGGTGTTGAACTGCATGATCTGGCGAACCGAGTGACGCAAGGCTTTGGATGGGATAGTGCCCAAGTGCGTGCAGTTGCCGCCCACCTGGCGCCGGCTATCGACCATTGCCACTTTGCGCCCTGCTTTTGCGGCGTTCATTGCCGCACCTTCTCCTGCCGGGCCGGAACCCAGTACCACTACGTCGTAGTTGTAGACAGCCATGCGTACTCCTCAGAACAGGCCGCAGCACCCATTTGGGCACCTGCGGCTAAATCATGTCGCGGCCAGCGCCATGAAGGATCAAAACGTGGGCACAGTCTATAGAAGCCTGAACGCCGCGAACATTAACCCTTGGTCTGGTCGAAAACAATTTTTGTCAGCCTGTCATCGTTCAGACGCGCGCGCCCTGCAGGAGCGAGCTATTAAGGTCAAATGCTCGCGAGCAAGCGCGCTCCTGCTGAGATCTTCGTCATGCTTTCGCAAAACTGGCATAACCTTTAGCAACACATCGATCAGGATCGCCTGCATGCGCCAGTTGTTGATCGTTCTTCTGCTGTCTTGTAGCGCCGGCGCCCTGGCTGATGAACCCGCGCGGCTCAAAGAAGCCAACTTTCCCGCGCAGTGGCAAGACGGCTCACACATCATGGAGCGCAGAGGCCAGATCGTGCTGACGTATCTTTGGGCCGACATTTACGCTGCAGCACTGTTCACCCGGCCCGGTCTCAGCCCGCAACAGGCGTTCAATGAACAGCGCGACCTGCGCCTGGAACTGTTCTATCTGCGCGATCTTGATCACAAGGATGTAACCCGAGCCTCTGCCACCATCCTCAAACGCCAGCAGCCGGCGGCCGTCCTTGCCCGCCTGGAAAAACCGCTGAAACAGCTGCAAGCCAGCTTTGGCGATATCAAACGCGGTGATCGCTACGCCCTGGACTATGACCCGCAACGGGGCCTGAACCTTGAATGCAATGGCAAAGTCATCTTCAACAGCCAGGACCCGGAATTGGCAAAGGCCTATCTGGGCATCTGGCTCAGCCCTGACGGACTGCCTGAAAAGCTGCGCCAGAGCCTGCTGGCACAAATCCCCTGAGCCTCCTGTAGTTCCAACAGCAGTTGCCTACACAGACGGATACACATATCGTTACAAAACTGTTTTGGACAACGGCGTACGCCTTGATCTTGCAGTGTGGACGAGTAAGAAAACATGGATTACGCATAAAACAGATAACAGCGGGTGATTTTTGATGGCCTCCAGTATGGGCAAAGGCAAGGCGATTTTTCGCGTTGTCAGCGGTAACTTTCTAGAGATGTTCGACTTCATGGTCTTTGGCTTCTATGCCACGGCCATTGCCAAAACCTTCTTTCCGTCCGACAGCGCATTCGCGTCATTAATGCTCGCCTTGGCCACTTTCGGCGCAGGCTTCCTAATGCGTCCATTGGGCGCAATCTTTCTCGGCGCCTATATCGACCGTCATGGCCGCCGTAAAGGCCTGATCATTACCCTCGCCCTGATGGCCATGGGCACCGTGCTGATTGCCTGTGTACCGGGCTACGCCACACTGGGTGTCGCAGCTCCGTTACTGGTTTTGCTCGGTCGCTTGCTGCAAGGCTTTTCGGCGGGCGTGGAACTGGGCGGTGTGTCGGTATACCTGGCGGAAATCGCCACCCCCGGGCGCAAAGGCTTCTTCGTCAGCTGGCAATCGGCTAGCCAGCAAGCAGCCGTGGTCTTCGCCGGCCTGCTGGGTGTTGGCCTCAATCACTGGTTGAGCCCGCAAGACATGGGTGACTGGGGCTGGCGCATCCCGTTCCTGATTGGTTGCATGATCGTGCCGGTGATCTTTGTCATCCGTAAATCGATGGAAGAAACCCCTGAGTTCGAAGCCCGGACGCATCACCCTACCCTGCGTGAAATCGTACGTTCCATCGGTCAGAACTTTGGGCTGGTACTGGGCGGCATGGCGCTGGTGGTAATGACCACCGTGTCGTTCTACCTGATCACCGCGTACACCCCGACCTTCGGCAAGTCAGAACTGCACCTGTCGGACTTCGATGCGCTGCTGGTGACGGTGTGCATTGGCCTGTCGAACTTCTTCTGGCTGCCGGTCATGGGCGCGCTGTCCGATAAAGTGGGGCGTAAACCGCTGCTGCTGGGCGCAACCATCCTGGCGATCCTGACCGCTTATCCGGCGCTGTCCTGGCTGGTGGCCAACCCGAGCTTCAGCCATCTGCTGATCGTCGAGCTGTGGCTGTCGTTCCTGTATGGCTCGTATAACGGCGCCATGGTCGTGGCGCTTACCGAAATCATGCCGGTTGAAGTGCGTACCACTGGATTCTCGCTGGCCTATAGCCTGGCGACTGCGACCTTCGGTGGTTTTACCCCGGCGGCCTGTACCTACCTGATCCACGTGCTGGACAACAAGGCCGCACCGGGCCTGTGGCTGACCGGTGCCGCCGTACTGGGCCTGATTGCAACCGTGGTGCTGTTTCGCGGCAACAAACATGAACTGCGCACGGCTCAAGCCGCAATCCCGGGCAACAGCTAAGGCTACACTTGTAGTCGCTGCCGCAGGCTGCGATCGGATCCATGAGGTCTCAAGGAAACGGGTTACCCAGCAACCCTTCGCAGCCTTCGGCAGCGACTACAAAAAGCTTCACACACAAAAACGCCCCGAACCAGTCGGGGCGTTTTCAGTTGCGGCGGTTGCTTAGCGCGGGAACGCTGGCGGGTTGACCCCGGCCATGTCTTCCATCACGCGAACTACCTGGCAGCTGTAACCGAATTCGTTGTCGTACCACACGTACAGCACAACGCGGTTGTCATTGCAGATAGTGGCTTCAGCATCGACCACACCGGCGTGACGCGAACCTACGAAGTCAGTGGAAACCACTTCCTGGGAGTTCACGTAGTCGATTTGCTTGTGCAGATCGGAGTGCAACGCCATGTAGCGCAGGTACTCGTTCATTTCTTCACGGGTAGCCGGCTTCTCAAGGTTGAGGTTGAGGATGGCCATCGAAACGTTTGGCGTCGGAACGCGGATCGCGTTACCGGTCAGCTTGCCGGCCAGCTCGGGCAGAGCCTTGGCAGCAGCTGTGGCAGCACCGGTCTCGGTGATAACCATGTTCAGCGCGGCGCTGCGACCACGGCGATCGCCCTTGTGGAAGTTGTCGATCAGGTTCTGGTCGTTGGTGTACGAGTGAACCGTTTCAACGTGACCGTTGACGATGCCGAACTTGTCGTTGACAGCCTTGAGCACCGGCACGATGGCGTTGGTGGTGCAGGATGCCGCCGAAACGATCTTGTCGTCTGCGGTGATTTCGCCGTGGTTGATGCCGTGAACGATGTTTTTCAGCTTGCCTTTGCCCGGAGCGGTCAACACCACGCGGTCAATGCCAGGGCATGCCAGGTGCTGGCCAAGGCCTTCGGCGTCACGCCATACGCCGGTGTTGTCCACCAGCAGTGCGTTTTGAATACCGTACTGGGTGTAGTCCACTTCAGTCGGGTTCTTCGCGTAGATCACCTGGATCAGGTTACCGTTGGCGGTGATGGTGTTGTTGACTTCATCAATAACGATGGTGCCATCGAACGGGCCATGTACCGAGTCACGACGCAGCAGGCTGGCACGCTTGACCAGATCGTTGTCGGCGCCTTTGCGCACCACGATGGCACGCAGACGCAGGCCGTCGCCGCCACCGGTTTTTTCGATCAGGATGCGTGCCAGCAGACGGCCGATACGACCGAAGCCGTACAGCACAACGTCAGTGCCTTTGCGTGCAGAAGCATTCTGCTGACCCACTACATCGGCCAGTTCTTCACGCACGAACTGCTCGGCAGTACGGCCATTGCCTTCGGCCTTGAATTTAACGGCCAGCTTGCCCAGGTCTACCGAAGCAGCACCGAGCTTGAGCTCGCTCATTGCCTTGAGCAGAGGGAAAGTTTCGTGTACGGACAATTCGCTGTCATCGGACTGGCGATGACGCGCAAAGCGGTGAGCTTTGAGAATCGCGATGACTGAACGGTTGATCAGGCTGCGGCCATAGATCGAACTCACCACATTGTTATTGCGGTAGAGCTGACCGATTAGCGGGATCATCGCTTCTGCGAGTGCTTCACGGTCGATCCATTCACCAAGACACTGGTCGGGCTTCTGAGTCACGGGAACCTTCCACATGTAGGGGCTGAAAAAAGGGGCTACATTATGCCGCTGCCTCCCTGCATGGGCAATGCACGCCTGTCATACGCCATAACTGAAACGTTTAAGCACCCGTAAATAAAGGCGAATAAATTTATAACACCCATCATTTCATGGGCTTGCAGCCCTTGAGCAACCCTGCTGGCGCCCCCATGTCAGGTATCACACACAGATTTCAACACCCTCTTTAAAGACTGCAACTGACAGCCAGCCCCTTGGCCCGTTACAATTGCCGACTTTGTCGCAACGCTTGGAGCTCAACCTTCCGTGCCCGTCCTGCGTCTACCGAAACTCCCTGCCACTGCAGGTAAACAGCACTGGGGCAACCTGCCCGGTGCCGCCCTGAGCCTCGCAATCGCCGAAGCTGCCAGCGCCGCCCAGCGCTTCACCCTGCTCCTGACCGCCGACAGCCAAAGCGCCGAACGCCTTGAGCAGGAGTTGAGGTTTTTCGCGCCCGAGTTGCCGGTGCTGCATTTTCCCGACTGGGAAACCCTGCCCTACGATCTGTTCTCGCCGCACCAGGACATCATTTCCCAGCGTATCGCCAGCCTGTACCGGCTGCCAGAGCTGAGTCACGGGGTTTTGGTAGTGCCGATCACGACGGCCCTACATCGCCTGGCTCCGACCCGTTTTTTGCTGGGCAGCAGCCTGGTGCTGGATATCGGGCAGAAGCTGGACGTCGAGCAGATGCGGACCCGGCTTGAGGCCAGCGGTTATCGCTGCGTCGATACGGTGTATGAGCACGGCGAGTTCGCGGTACGCGGTGCGCTGATCGACCTGTTCCCGATGGGCAGCAAACTGCCCTACCGGATCGACCTGTTCGACGATGAAATCGAAACCCTGCGCACCTTCGACCCGGAAACCCAGCGCTCGATCGACAAGGTTGAGTCGGTACGCTTGCTGCCGGCACGCGAATTTCCGCTGCAAAAAGACGCCGTAACCCGTTTCAAGGCGCGCTTTCGCGAACGCTTTGATGTGGACTTCCGCCGTTGCCCGGTCTTTCAGGACCTGAGCAGCGGGATCACCCCTGCAGGTATTGAGTACTACCTGCCGCTGTTTTTCGATGAAACCTCGACCCTGTTCGACTACTTGCCGGGAGACACACAAGTGTTCTCGCTGCCGGGTATCGAGCAAGCGGCGGAGAATTTCTGGTCTGACGTGCGCAACCGTTACGAAGAACGCCGCGTCGACCCGTCCCGCCCGTTGTTGCCGCCTGCCGAACTGTTCCTGCCGGTAGATGACTGCTTTGCCCGGCTGAAAAACTGGCCACGGGTAGTGGTCAGCCAGGACGACGTTGACACCGGCAGCAGCCGCGAACGCTTCCCGGCACGGCCGCTGCCGAATCTGGCGATCGAAGCCAAGGCCAATCAGCCACTGGCGGCGTTGTCCGGGTTTTTAGAGCAGTTTGATGGCCGCGTGCTGTTTACTGCCGAATCCGCCGGTCGCCGCGAAGTACTGCTCGAACTGCTGGAGCGTCTGAAACTTCGCCCGAAAACCGTCGAAAACTGGCCGGATTTCGTGGCCAGTAAACATCGACTGGCCATCACCATTGCGCCCCTCGATGAGGGCTTGCTGCTGGACGATCCGGCGCTGGCACTGATCGCCGAAAGCCCGCTGTTCGGGCAGCGGGTGATGCAGCGTCGGCGTCGCGAGAAACGCGCCGACGCCAACAACGACGCAGTGATCAAAAACCTTACCGAGCTGCGCGAAGGCGCACCGGTGGTGCATATCGACCACGGTGTCGGCCGCTATCAAGGGCTGGCGACGCTGGAAGTCGACAATCAGGTGGCCGAGTTCCTGACCCTGGAATACGCCGAGGGCGCCAAGCTCTACGTGCCCGTGGCCAACCTGCACCTGATCGCCCGCTACACCGGCAGCGACGACGAGCTAGCGCCACTGCATCGCCTGGGCTCCGAAACCTGGCAAAAAGCCAAGCGCAAAGCCGCCGAGCAAGTACGAGACGTGGCGGCCGAGCTGCTGGACATCTATGCGCGCCGGGCTGCCCGTGAAGGCCATGCGTTTGCCGACCCGAAGGCTGATTACGCGACCTTCAGCGCTGGCTTCCCGTTCGAGGAAACGCCGGACCAGCAAACCACCATCGAAGCCGTGCGCGCCGACATGTTGTCGCCCAAGCCGATGGACCGCCTGGTGTGTGGCGACGTGGGCTTCGGCAAAACTGAAGTGGCCATGCGTGCCGCCTTTATTGCCGTGCATGGCGGCCGTCAGGTGGCGATTCTGGTGCCCACCACCCTGCTCGCGCAGCAGCACTACAACAGCTTCCGCGACCGTTTTGCCGACTGGCCCGTAACGGTCGAGGTGATGAGCCGCTTCAAGTCCGCCAAAGAAATCAACGCTGCCGTGGCCCAGCTGGCCGAGGGCAAGATCGACATCGTGATCGGCACCCACAAGCTGCTGCAGGACGACGTCAAAATCAAAAACCTCGGCCTGGTGATCATCGACGAAGAGCACCGGTTCGGGGTGCGCCAGAAAGAACAGCTCAAGGCCCTGCGCAGCGAGGTCGACATTCTGACCCTCACCGCAACGCCAATCCCTCGCACCTTGAACATGGCCGTGTCGGGCATGCGTGATCTGTCGATCATTGCCACGCCGCCCGCCCGCCGCCTGTCGGTGCGCACCTTCGTCATGGAGCAGAACAACAGCACCGTCAAAGAGGCGTTGCTGCGTGAATTGTTGCGTGGCGGCCAGGTTTACTACCTGCACAACGATGTCAAAACCATCGAGAAATGCGCCGCCGAACTGGCAGAGCTGGTACCCGAAGCGCGGATCGGCATCGGCCACGGGCAGATGCGCGAACGCGAACTCGAACAGGTGATGAGCGACTTCTATCACAAGCGTTTCAACGTGCTGATCGCCTCGACCATCATCGAGACCGGGATCGACGTGCCGAGCGCCAACACCATCATCATCGAGCGCGCCGACAAGTTCGGCCTGGCACAGCTGCACCAGTTGCGCGGCCGGGTTGGACGCAGTCACCACCAGGCTTACGCCTACCTGCTGACACCACCGCGCCAGCAAATCACTGGCGACGCACAAAAGCGTCTGGAAGCCATCGCCAACACCCAGGACCTGGGTGCCGGTTTTGTGCTGGCCACCAACGACCTGGAAATCCGTGGTGCGGGCGAGCTGCTCGGTGACGGCCAAAGCGGCCAGATCCAGGCCGTCGGTTTTACCCTGTACATGGAAATGCTCGAGCGCGCGGTGAAGTCGATCCGCAAGGGCGAACAGCCCAACCTCGACCAGCCGCTGGGCGGCGGACCGGAAATCAACCTGCGGGTACCGGCCCTTATTCCTGAAGCCTATCTACCGGATGTTCACACCCGGCTGATTCTCTACAAACGCATTGCCAACGCCAGCGACGAAGAAGGTCTCAAGGATTTGCAGGTCGAGATGATCGACCGCTTTGGCTTGCTACCTGAACCGACCAAAAATCTGGTGCGCATTACCCTGCTCAAATTGCAGGCCGAGCAACTGGGGATCAAAAAGGTCGACGCCGGCCCGCAAGGTGGACGCATCGAATTTGCCGCGGACACCCCGGTTGATCCGCTGGTGCTGATCAAGCTGATTCAGGGCCAGCCCAACCGTTACAAATTCGAAGGCGCCACCCTGTTCAAGTTCATGGTGCCGATGGAACGTGCCGAAGAACGCTTCAACACTATTGAGACGCTGTTTGAGCGTCTGACGCCGAAGTCGTCCTGAATGAAGCCCCCATGTCCCTGAGCCTGACACCGCAACTGACCAAACCGCTCGCACCGACCTGGGTCAGTCGCTTCAAGGAGCAATGCCTGGAGCGTGGTCGCAGTTACGCCAGGCAAAACCGCGTCAGGATTGTCCAGATCGGTGACAGCCTGATTACTGCAAGCTGTCAGGGTTCGGGCGAGAACACCTACCGCCAGACCATTCAACTGCGCGACTCGGCCAAAGGCACATTGCTGCTGGTGAGCGCCAATTGCACCTGCCCGGTGCGCGCCAACTGCAAGCACACTGCTGCCGTATTACTGAAGATTGAAGAAACCTTGAACTACCCTGCCGCTGCCCAGGACGCCGAGCTTCTGGAAAAACTCCAGGCCGTACTTGACTCACGTCGCCCTGCCAACCTGCCCGAAGTGCTGATTGACGATGTGCAGCCCGTGCCGCGCCTATGGCTGGCCAGTGCCGAATTCAGCGCCTTCGAACCGCGCAACGGCAAAATGCAGCGCTATATCCAGCACCGTGCCGCGCTGTCGTTCAATTACCTTGAGCAATACGCCAGCGGGCAAAAAAACGCCGACATCCTGATCCGCCAGGAACACCAGACCTTACGGA
Source organism: Pseudomonas versuta (assembly GCF_001294575.1). Lineage (NCBI taxonomy): Bacteria > Pseudomonadati > Pseudomonadota > Gammaproteobacteria > Pseudomonadales > Pseudomonadaceae > Pseudomonas > Pseudomonas versuta. The sequence goes on along the minus strand of NZ_CP012676.1, from coordinate 811,984 downwards.
TCAAACGCCAGCCCGAGGCGGAAAACGCCTTTCGCGAGCAGTTGCGCACACTGGGCTTTAAAATTGCCACCCGCCAGAGCAAGGCGTTGCCTGAAAGCGCCGGCGAACTGTTTGAAATGGTCAATGACAGTGCCTGGCTCAACTTCACCCTCAATCAGATGCCCAGCCTGCGTGAACAAGGCTGGGAGTTGCAGATTGATGAAGACTTCGGTTTTGACTTGAGCCCGGTGCAAGACTGGTACGCCAGTGTCGATGAGGCCCCGGAGCACGACTGGTTCGACCTGGAGCTGGGGATCATCGTCAACGGCCAGCGCCTGAGTTTGCTGCCAATTCTGCTAAACCTGATGCGCTCCCACACCGACCTGCTGAGCCCCGAAAAACTGGCCAAGCGTCGGGACGACGATCTGATCCTGGTGAACATCCCCACCCCCCCCAACAGTGGCCAGGGCCCGCTGCAAGTAGCCCTGCCTTACGGGCGACTGAAACCGGTACTGGCGACCCTGGACGAGTTTTATCTGGGAGAGCCGGGTGCAACCAGCCTGCGCATCAAAAGTGCCGATGCGCCGCGCCTTAACGCTCTGGATGCACTGCCTTTACGCTGGGAAGGCGGCGAGCACATCCGTGGTTTTGCCCAGCGCCTGCGCGACATCAAGGACTTCAGCGTCCAGGCCCCGGAGGGCCTCAACGCCAACCTGCGCCCGTATCAACTGGAAGGCCTGAGCTGGATGCAGTCACTGCGCCAGCTTGAGGTTGGCGGGATCCTGGCGGACGACATGGGGCTGGGTAAAACCCTGCAAACCCTGGCCCATATCCTGTGTGAGAAAAACGCCGGCCGACTGGATCGCCCGGCCATGGTGGTCATGCCTACCAGCCTGATTCCCAACTGGCTCGACGAGGCGGCGCATTTCACCCCGCAACTCAAGGTACTGGCGCTGTATGGGGCGACCCGCAAAAAGCATTTTGAGCACCTCAACGACTATGACGTAATCCTGACCACCTATGCCTTGTTGCCCAAAGACATCGAGCGACTGGCAACACTGCCCCTGCATGTTCTGGTGCTGGATGAAGCGCAATACATCAAGAATCCCGGCAGCAAGGCTTCTCAGGCCGCCTGTGAACTGAATGCACGTCAGCGCTTGTGCCTGAGCGGCACGCCCCTGGAAAACCACCTTGGCGAGTTGTGGTCGCTGTTCCACTTTTTGCTGCCGGGCTGGCTCGGTGATGTCAAAACCTTCAACCGCGATTACCGGGTGCCGATCGAGCGTCAGGGCAGCGATGAGCGTTTGCAGCACCTCAATGCGCGGATCAAGCCATTTCTGTTGCGCCGCACCAAGGAGCAGGTCGCGACCGAATTGCCGCCCAAGACCGAGATCATCCACTGGGTGGATCTCAATGAAGCCCAGCGCGATGTGTACGAAACCATGCGCCTGGCAATGGACAAAAAGGTGCGCGACGAAATCACCCGCAAAGGGGTCGGCCGCAGCCAGATCATCATCCTTGAAGCGCTGCTCAAACTACGCCAGGTGTGTTGCGACCTGCGACTGGTCAGCGACACCCCGCCGAAAAAAGGCAGCACCTCCGGCAAGCTCGACAGCTTGATGCTGATGCTTGATGAGCTGTTTGCCGAAGGCCGGCGCATCCTGCTGTTTTCGCAGTTCACTTCAATGCTCGGGCTGATCGAAGCCGAACTGAAAAAACGCAAAGTGCGCTACGCCATCCTGACCGGGCAAACCCGCGACCGTCGCGCGCCGGTGAAGGACTTCCAGAGCGGCTCGTTGCAGATCTTTTTGATCAGCCTCAAGGCTGGCGGCGTGGGCTTGAACCTGACCGAGGCCGACACCGTGATCCACTACGATCCGTGGTGGAACCCTGCAGCGGAAAACCAGGCAACCGACCGCGCCTACCGCATCGGCCAGGAAAAACCGGTGTTTGTGTACAAGATGATTGCCCGCGGCACCGTGGAAGAGAAAATCCAGCACTTGCAGCAGGAAAAGTCGGATTTGGCGGCAGGTGTTCTGGATGGCCGGATCGCCGGAGACTGGAAACTGCAGGACGACGACATCGATGCACTGTTTGCGCCGCTGCCGCCCAAAATCGAAAAGCGCTGAAACAATGCCCTGCTGTAGGAGCGAGCTTGCTCGCGAGCTCTTCAAAAGCTCGCGAGCAATCGAGCGTCGACCGGCCGCTCCTACAGGTCAAAGCCCTTCAATCAATCAACTGAGCATCTCTGAGCGCACCCGTCGCCACCAGCCAGCGCGGGCTCTGGCGGTAGTCGGTGCTGGCCCATGCCTGGGCGCGCATACGGGCAATCCGCGGCGAAGGGGTAACCTTCATGCGCTGCACCGCGCTAAGTGCCAGCTCTGCCGCCGCCCGGTCGTTGCACACCAGCCCCATGTCGCAACCGGCCGAAAGAGCCGCTTCTATACGGCTGGCCGCATCGCCCACGACATGGGCGCCAGCCATCGACAGATCGTCACTGAAGATCACGCCGTCAAACGCAAGCTCACCCCGCAAAATGTCCTGCAACCAACGACGGGAAAAACCGGCTGGCTGACTGTCGACTTGCGGATAGATCACATGGGCCGGCATGACAGCAGCCAGGTGCGTGCTCAACAGGGCAAAGGGAACCAGGTCGTGACTGCGGATCTGTTCAAGACTGCGTTCATCTACGGGAATCGCTACATGGGAATCAGCTTCTGCCCACCCGTGGCCGGGAAAATGCTTGCCGGTTGCAGCCATGCCCGCGTCATTCATCCCGCGAATAAATGCCCCGGCCAATAACGCCGCACGCTGCGGGTCGCCTTCGAATGAACGACTGCCAACCACTGCACTGCGCTGGTAATCCAGATCCAGCACCGGCGCGAAGCTCAGGTCCAACCCCACAGCCAGCACTTCGGTCGCCATGATCCAGCCACATTGTTCAGCCAGATACTCGGCATTGGGGTTATCGGCTATGGCGCGCATGGCAGGCAGACGCACGAAACCCTGGCGCAGACGCTGGACCCGTCCGCCTTCCTGATCGACCGCCAGCAGCAGGTCAGGACGAATGGCCCGAATCGAAGCACTCAGCTCGCGCACCTGGCGGGGATGCTCAATGTTACGGGCAAACATAATCACCCCCCCACTTCAGGCTGGCGCAGCAATTGCCGATCTTCAGCCGTCAGCCAGGTACCGGCGACGTCCACCATCAAGGAGCCTTGCAGGGCAGAACTCATGGGTAATCCTTTAAATAAAAAGCCGCGGACACAGCGCTACGGGCCTCAAACAAATGAGGCAGCTGCGAGTTGGGAACGGGGAATAAGTCAGGGGCAAGCATGGCAGCTAGCTTAGCGGAACTCAGCTGCCACGCCCACCAGCAGCAGGTCAAACCTTGGCGCTGACCTGCGGGGTTTTGGTGCGGGGACGCAGCTGGGCGCTGGCCATTGCCGGATCTACTACGCCGCTTTCAGCGCGCATGCCCGCCGCCAGGAAGGGCACCATCAGACGCATCACCTGCTCGATCGAGGTGTTTACCCCGAAGTCGGTTTCGGCAATGGCGCGCAACGCCTTGATCCCGGACATGCTGAACGCCGCGGCGCCGAGCATGAAATGCACGCGCCAGAACAACTCCAGAGGCGGAATTTGCGGGGCTGCTTCATTGACCAGCAACATGTAACGGCGGAAAACCTTGCCGTACATGTCTTCAAGGTAACGACGCAGGTGGCCCTGGCTCTGGCTGAATGCCAGACCCAGCAAGCGCATGAAGATCGACAGATCATTGCCGCTGCGCGGTTGAATCACCAGCGCCTGCTCGACCAGCATCTCCAGCAACTCTTCAAGGGCGGGACGATTTTCCGGTTTGGCCTGACGGCGCTCAAGCTCGCGATCCAGATTGGCGCAAAAAGGCCCCAGAAAACGCGAAAAAACCGCCTGGATCAGCGCTTTCTTTGAACCGAAATGGTAATTGACCGCCGCGAGATTGACTCCGGCCTTGCTGGTAATCAGCCGCAATGAGGTTTCGGCAAACCCTTTTTCCGCGAACAGCTGCTCGGCAGCATCAAGGATACGTTCAACGGTTTCCGACTGGGCCATGGCTACTCCGCCTGACAAACATTTAAACAGTTGTTTGAAACATACGTTTCAGCTTATAAAAAGTCAAGGTGGCGTATTCACATTGCGACCGTGCAGTTTTGCATTTAATCACAGCCTCGGCCCGCAAGGTCGCAGCTGATAAAGTGCGCAACGCCCCAGGCGACCGTCCGGCGGACTCCTGGAAATGGGTGATTGCCAATCAGCTATCACTGTATATAATCCCAGTCACTGTATAAAAAGACAGAGCGATCAACATGCTAAAACTGACGCCACGCCAAGCTGAGATCCTGGCTTTCATCAAGCGATGCCTGGATGACAACGGATACCCGCCCACCCGTGCCGAGATCGCACAGGAGCTGGGCTTCAAATCACCGAACGCCGCCGAAGAGCATCTCAAGGCCCTTGCCCGCAAGGGTGCCATCGAGATGACTCCAGGAGCATCACGCGGCATTCGCATCCCCGGTTTCGAAGCCAAGTCCGACGAATCCACCCTGCCCATCATCGGCCGGGTTGCTGCCGGCGCCCCGATCCTGGCGCAGGAGCATGTCGAAGAGTCATGCAACATCAACCCGACCTTCTTCCATCCGCGCGCCGACTACCTGCTTCGGGTACAAGGCATGAGCATGAAAGACGTCGGCATCTTCGATGGTGACCTGCTTGCCGTTCATACCTGTCGCGAAGCCCGTAACGGCCAGATAGTCGTGGCCCGTATTGACGACGAAGTGACTGTAAAACGCTTCAAGCGTGAAGGTAACAAGGTCTGGCTAATCGCCGAGAACCCTGACTTCGCACCGATTGAAGTCAACCTCAAGGACCAGGAACTGGTCATTGAAGGCTTGAGTGTCGGCGTCATTCGCCGCTAAAGGAGGCTTCATGCAGTTCCCCCAAACACCGCTGCCAGCACAACTCACTCTGTTCGAGGCGTTCATGGCAAAACCAATGACCCCTGTGATCAAAGACGTGCTCGATTCACCCTGGAGCGCCGAACCTGAAGTATTCAGTGAATTGTCGCTGCGCGGTGCCGCCGGAAACTGCCTGAACCTGCTTGCTCCCATGCTGCGCGAACTGAGCGAACAACCGGACGACCGCTGGCTGACACTGATTGCACCACCCGCCAGCCTGACTCAAAGCTGGTTACGCGATGCGGGCCTGAACCGCGAACGTATTTTGCTGCTGCAGCCAAACGGTAATAAAAGCACGCTGCAACTCACCTGCGAAGCCCTGCGCCTGGGCCGAAGCCACACGGTAGTCAGCTGGATCAACCCGCTGAATACCGCTGCCCGCCAACAGTTGATTGGCGCGGCACGCACCGGTCATGGGCAAAGCTTGAATATCCGCCTGGGTTAAACCAATGACGCTGTCACAGGGCTTCTGCTGAACACAGAAGCCGGCCTGTGGCACGCGAGAGGCACGAGTCGCTTCTTAATGAAGAACATGCGGCCCGTCATCTTTTTCGAGCTCACCTTCGGCCAGCCGGCCGGCCATCTGCACACCTACGCTAAGCATGGCCTTGGCCACCTCTACGTGCTGCCCCTGAAGAAATGCCTTGGCATCTTCAGAGAAACTCAGCGTCACCAAAGACCCTTCGTCTTCAGCCCGACGCAACTCGATACGGCCGTCTGGCAACTCGACAATTTCTAGAAAGGACGTTGGCATAAAAGTTTGTTCTCCACGAAAGCGCGGGATTATATCAGCCATCCCTTGGAAATTTCCCGGGATCTGTGCCGGTTTCATTACAGCCTGATGAATGACTGTACAGTTTTAACTTCGACCATCAGCACTCATTAAGCCCATCGCGAAAGCGGATAGCCAAAGACTTCAAATTCTGGCGCCACTCTTCCAGCGTTTCCCGGCTTAGCTCATGGGGCGTTTCGTCATCAAGATTGACCGCCACGATCAAGGGCTGGAAAACATCGGCCTTAACCTTTTTCGGCGCCTGCAAGGGCTGATACAACGCTCCATGGGTGGCTATCAATTGGGCCAGCCATGTCTGCGGCGCACGCGCCAGCTCGACCATTTCTGCCAATTCGGGGATGGCGATCGCCTCCAGCACCTCTTGAGTGAGTAACAGTTCAACCCTGGGCGCGCTAGCCTGAGGCAGACGGTAGAACCCCGCGATCTCATGACACAACCCCAACAGCGCACCATATAAATGGAACACCGCCGACTCTCGCTCAGCCTGCACCAGCGCCTGAGCATTCATGGCCCGACCTTCGCCGGCCTTGTTCATGGCCTCCAGGGCCAGACCGGCGAAATAGATTTTCTGATTGGTACGGGTATAGAGTTCATGGGCCATGCGGGCGCGCTCCACAGCGAATTAGACAAGTGCAGCTGAGCAGTCTCAGGGATCAGGGGCGGCAGGTGCAAGCGCCAAAAGCTGGGCCCTCCTATTTGTAGCAGTTGCCGCAGGCCACGTCCGGCGACGCAGTCGTCGTAAAACAGGAGCCCCCCGCTCGCAGGATTTACGATTGCTTTGCAACCGGAGGTAGCCTGCGGCAACTGCTACACAGGCCAGTACAGGACAATCACAAAAAAACCGCGCAAGGCATGCAGCCCTTGCGCGGTTTTTTTGTTAAACCGTCACGCTAAATCAAGCGTCTTTCTCTTTACGCTTGTCTTCAACTTTCCAGCTCTTGCCGTCGTAGAAAGCACGCCAGCCGGTTGGTTTGCCCTCAACTTCAGTCTGCACGTACTGCTCTTTGGTCTTGCGACTGTAGCGAATTACCGCAGGACGACCATCCGGGTCTTTTTTCGGCGCCTCACACAGGAAGTGATACTTGGGATCGATCTCGTCTTTGTGCGGAACAATTTCGATGACCAGCGGCGCACGGGTCTCGCGGTTTTTCGGAAACTGACTGGCCGCCAGGAACAACCCCGAAGCACCGTCACGCAAGATATACGTGTCGTTGACCTTCTCGCATTTGAGCTCCGGCATTTTCACCGGATCCATTTTCGGCGGCGCAGCCTCACCACTTTTCAGCAATTTACGGGTGTTCTTGCATTCAGCGTTGGTGCAACCGAAGAACTTGCCGAAGCGACCGGTCTTGAGCTGCATCTCGCTACCGCACTTGTCACACTCCAGGCTTGGCCCTTCGTAGCCCTTGATGCGGTAGCTGCCTTCTTCAATTTCGTAGCCCGTGCAATCCGGGTTGTTACCGCAGATATGCAGCTTGTGCTTCTCATCCAGCAGGTAAGCATCCATCGCGGTGCTGCAAATCGGGCAACGGTGCTTGCCCAGCAGTACCAGCGATTCGGACTCACCCTCGTCGTCGGCAGCAATTTCGTCGCCGGGTACGAGATTAACCGTAGCCTTGCAGCGCTCTTTAGGAGGCAGGCTATAGCCCGAGCAACCCAGGAACACACCGGTCGACGCAGTACGTATCTGCATCGGACGCCCGCATTCCTTGCACGGAATGTCGGTCATTACCGGCTGGTTGGCACGCATCCCGCCTTCCGGTGCAGCCGCTACTTCAAGTTTCTTTTTGAAGTCGCCGTAGAACTCGTCCAGCACGTTTTTCCAGTCGCGCTCACCGTGCGCCACATCATCGAGATTCTCTTCCATACCGGCGGTAAAGCCGTAGTCCATCAGGTCAGAGAAGCTCTCGGACAAACGTTCGGTAACGATGTCACCCATTTTTTCGGAGTAGAAGCGACGGTTATGCAGCGCCACGTAACCACGGTCCTGAATGGTGCCGATGATCGCGGCGTAGGTCGAGGGACGACCGATACCGCGTTTTTCCATCTCTTTAACCAGACTGGCTTCGGAGTAACGCGCAGGTGGCTTGGTGAAGTGCTGGCTAGGATCGAGTTCGATCAATTTCAGCACGTCGCCCTGCGCCATGTCCGGCAGCACATCGTCGTCGCCCGGCTTGGCAATTTGCGGCATGACCCGGGTATAGCCGTCGAACTTCAGGATGCGGCCCTTGGCGCGCAGCTCAAAGTCACCGGCAGCGACGCTGACGGTGGTTGACAGGTATTTGGCCGGCAGCATCTGGCAAGCAACAAACTGGCGCCAGATCAGCTCGTAGAGCCGCTCAGCATCACGCTCCATGCCCGACAGCTTGCTTGGATCGGTATTAACGTCAGAAGGACGAATTGCTTCGTGAGCCTCCTGAGCGCCTTCCTTGCTGCTGTACACGTTCGGTGCCGGCGGCAGGTAGGACGCACCGAACTCACCCTCGATGTAGTTGCGCGCCATTTCAACCGCGTCAGCCGAGAGGTTGGTGGAGTCGGTACGCATATACGTGATGTAGCCGGCTTCGTACAAACGCTGGGCCATCATCATGGTTTTCTTCACCCCGAAGCCCAGGCGATTGCTCGCGGCCTGTTGCAGGGTGGAGGTAATGAAGGGTGCAGAAGGCTTGCTGCTGGTCGGCTTGTCTTCACGCTTGGAGATGGTGTAGTTGGAGGCTTTTAGCTTCTCCAGCGCCGCCATGGCCTGAGTTTCGTTCAGCGGCTTGAAGGCTTCGCCCTTTTCACGGGCAACGTCGAAGCGCACTTTCGCACCCTTGGCAGTGCCAAGGTCTGCGTGGATTTCCCAGTACTCTTCGGGGTTGAACGCACGAATTTCACGCTCACGCTCGACCACCAGCTTAACGGCTACCGATTGCACACGACCGGCCGACAGGCCACGGGCGATTTTCGCCCACAGCAGTGGCGAAACCATGTAGCCCACCACGCGGTCGAGGAAACGACGCGCCTGCTGAGCGTTGACACGGTTGATGTCCAGCTCGCCCGGCTTGGAGAAGGCTTCCTGAATCGCCTTCTTGGTGATTTCGTTGAACACCACGCGCTTGTAGCGGCTGTCATCACCACCGATGGCTTCGCGCAGGTGCCAGGCAATGGCTTCCCCCTCGCGATCCAAGTCGGTTGCGAGATAGATGGTGTCAGCATCCTTGGCGAGCCGGCGCAGCTCTTCGATGACCTTTTCCTTGCCCGGGAGGATCTCGTACTTGGCTTTCCAGCCATGCTCCGGATCGACACCCATGCGCGAGATCAGCTGCTTTTGAGCTTTCTCTTTGGGCGACAGGGCCGGCACCTCACCAGCAGCAGCCTTGCCGCGCTTGGCAGCAGGTTCTTTGGTGGCGCTAGCCGAACCGCTGGTGGGCAGGTCTCGGATATGGCCGATACTCGACTTCACCACGTACTCGTTACCCAAGTACTTGTTGATGGTCTTGGCCTTAGCCGGGGATTCCACAATGACCAGCGATTTGCCCATGGATCAGAAAATTCCTGAATTCTAGAAGTGAAAGGCGGTTCGCGCCTGACGCGGCACCGCTATATATAGTGGCTACAAGGTGAGGTCAAGCACAGGGTTCTGCGCGACCTTGCCTTATGGCGTGGGGAAAATGCTTGGCTCAGCCTTTACCAGTGCGAAACGAGGGACTGTTTCGCCCTCATATTCGACCGTTTCAATGAACATCTGCAGCGGACGTACCCAATAGCCGAATTCACCATGCAAAGCCTGGTAAAACACGACTTCCTCTTCGGTCTCAGAGTGACGCGCCACATTGAACACCCGATATTGCGGGCCTTTATAGTGCTGATAGAGCCCAAGTTGTACCGACATGTTGCGCTCCCTAAAAGAAAAAAATTCAAAACACCCAAAAAACAAAAACCGGGGCACATGGCCCCGGCTTCCATCAACGCAACGCTTTAAACGCGTTCGAAGACAGTGGCAATGCCCTGGCCAAGACCAATGCACATGGTGGACAACCCGAAAGTGCCGCCATTTTGCTTCATCACATTGAGCAAAGTGCCGGAGATACGAGCACCCGAGCATCCAAATGGATGGCCCAAGGCGATGGCACCGCCGTGCAGGTTAACCTTCTCATTCATCTTGTCGAGCACTTTCAGATCTTTCAGCACTGGCAGGGCCTGTGCGGCGAAAGCTTCGTTGAGCTCAATGAAGTCGATATCGGCCATATTCAAGCCCGCGCGCTTCAGTGCTTTTTGCGTAGCCGGTACTGGACCATAGCCCATGATCGCCGGATCCACACCGGCAACTGCCATCGAACGAATCACCGCCAGCGGTTCCAGACCCAGGTCTTTTGCACGCTGTGCCGACATCACGATCATGCACGATGCACCGTCGGTGATCTGCGATGACGTGCCCGCTGTCACGGTCCCGCCTTTAGGGTTGAAGGCAGGCTTCAACGCCGCGAGGCTTTCCAGGGTGGTTTCCGGACGAATGGTCTCGTCATAGTCGAACATTTTCAGGAAGCCATTTTCGTCATAACCCTGCATAGGGATTATTTCGTCCTTGAACTTGCCTTCAATGGTCGCCTTGTGAGCCAACTGGTGAGAACGCACGGCGAAAGCATCCTGCTGCTCGCGGGTGATGCCATGCATCTTGCCCAGCATTTCAGCGGTCAGACCCATCATTCCCGAGGCTTTGGCCGCGTACAGCGACATGTGCGGGTTAGGATCAACGCCGTGCATCATGCTTACGTGACCCATATGCTCGACGCCACCCACCACGAAAACGTCACCGTTACCGGTCATGATTGCTTGCGCAGCAGTGTGCAGGGCGCTCATGGACGAACCGCACAAGCGGCTCACGGTTTGCGCGGCCGAAGTATGAGGGATCTGGGTCATCAGCGACGCCATGCGCGCGATGTTCCAGCCCTGCTCCAGGGTCTGGTTTACACAGCCCCAGATCACGTCTTCCACTTCGTTCGGGTCAACCTTGTTGTTGCGCTCCAGCACTTTGCTGATCAGGTGCGCAGACATGTCTTCAGCACGGGTGTTGCGGTGCATGCCACCCTTGGAGCGGCCCATCGGGGTGCGACCGAAGTCAACAATCACCACGTCTCTAGGATTCAAGCTCATAATTTCACTCTCACTCTAATGGGGCGCTTAACCGAAGAAGCTCTGACCGTTTTTGGCCATCTCGCGCAGCTTCGCAGTCGGGTGGTACAGCGCGCCCAGTTCAGCGTACTGATCAGCCAGGGCCACGAACTGTGCAACACCGATCGAGTCGATGTAGCGCAATGCGCCGCCACGGAACAGCGGGAAGCCAATGCCGTATACCAGGCCCATATCGGCCTCGGCTGCGGTTTCAACGATGCCGTCTTCCAGGCAGCGCACGGTTTCCAGACACAGCGGGATCATCATCCAGTTGATGATGTCTTCGTCGGTCACTTCGCGTTGCTCGTAGACAATCGGCTTGAGCACTTCAAGGACGCTGGAATCAACGACTTTCTTCTGCTTGCCGCGCTTGTCTTCTTCGTAGGCGTAGAAGCCCTTGCCGTTCTTCTGACCCAGACGCTTGGCTTCGTACAGAGCGTCAATCGCCGAACGGCGATCGTCTTTCATACGATCCGGGAAGCCTTCAGCCATCACGTCACGGCCGTGGTGACCGGTATCGATACCGACCACGTCCATCAGGTAGGCAGGGCCCATCGGCCAGCCGAATTTCTCCATCACTTTGTCGATGCGCACAAAGTCGACACCGGCGCTGACCAGCTTGGCGAAACCGCCGAAGTACGGGAACAGTACGCGGTTGACCAAAAAGCCCGGGCAGTCGTTGACCACGATCGGGTTTTTGCCCATTTTCTTGGCGTAAGCAACGGTGGTTGCTACTGCCAGGTCGCTGGATTTCTCGCCACGAATCACTTCAACCAGCGGCATCATGTGCACCGGGTTGAAGAAGTGCATGCCGACAAAGTTCTCCGGACGCTTGAGGGCCTTGGCCAACAAACTGATGGAGATAGTCGAAGTGTTGGACGCCAGAATGGCATCTTCGCGGACGTGGTTTTCCACCTCGGCCAGAACGGCCTGCTTGACCTTAGGGTTCTCGACAACGGCTTCGACCACCAGGTCGACGTTGCCAAAATCACCGTAAGACAGAGTCGGGCGAATACCGTTGAGCACCTCAGCCATTTTCGCCGGGGTCATGCGACCTTTATCAACGCGACCGACCAGCAGCTTGGCGGCTTCTGCCAGACCTTGCTCGATGCCGTGTTCGTTGATGTCTTTCATCAGGATCGGCGTGCCTTTGGACGCGGACTGATAGGCAATACCGCCACCCATGATGCCTGCGCCGAGTACGGCAGCCTGCTTCACGTCTTTGGCGATCTTGTCGTAGGCCTTGGCTTTTTTCTTCAGTTCCTGATCGTTCAGGAACAGCCCGATCAGGCATTGCGAAGCCGATGTTTTTGCCAGCTTGGCAAAACCTGCCGCTTCAACTTCCAGCGCCTTGTCACGACCGAAGTTCGCGGCTTTCTGGATAGTTTTGATCGCTTCAACCGGGGCCGGATAGTTCGGACCCGCCTGGCCGGCCACGAAACCTTTGGCGGTTTCGAAAGCCATCATTTGTTCAATTGCGTTCAGCTTGAGTTTTTCAAGCTTTGGCTGGCGCTTGGCCTTGTAATCCAGCTCGCCACTGATGGCGCGCTTGATCAGGTCCAGTGCAGCCGTGCCCAGCTTGTCAGCGGTTACAACAGCATCAACGGCGCCGACTTTCAGGGCGTCTTCGGCGCGGTTTTCTTTACCGGAGGCAATCCATTCAACAGCGTTATCAACACCGATCAGACGTGGCAAACGGACGGTGCCACCGAAACCGGGGTAGATGCCAAGTTTGACTTCCGGCAGGCCGATTTTGGCGCTGTCGGCCATGACGCGGAAATCCGCTGCCAGGCACATTTCCAGACCGCCGCCCAATGCGATGCCATTGATGGCCGCAACGGTAGGCACGTCGAGGTCTTCGAAAGCACTGAAGATTTTGTTGGCTTCGAGGTTACCCGCGATCAGCTCGGCATCCGGCAACTTGAAATTTTCGACGAATTCGGTGATGTCTGCGCCGACGATAAACACGTCTTTGCCGCTGGAAACAATGACACCCTTGACCGAAGCATCTGCCTTGATCGCATCCACTGCCTGACGCAATTCGTTCAGGGTTAGACGGTTGAACTTGTTGACGGACTCACCCTTGAGATCGAACTTGAGTTCGACGATGCCACTTTCAAGAGCCGTAACCGTGATGGCTTTACCTTCGTAAATCATCAACTGATCTCCACGATATGGAAGCTGAACAGTACACGTCGGACGCTAGCGTCTGGCTGTCATTGACCTTTGCGTCAATGCTGATGCCAATCCGCCAGGCACACCCGCCAACGCGATAGTCGGGGTTCTGTTAGCGTCGTCCAAGAAGACAAACGCTCAATTCATACGCCCGTTTGATTTGGGTGTCGACACCTTCACGGAAAAGCCAACAATTGTCAATTGTCCAAAACAATGATGACAAAACGGCCCTGTAGTCGCTGTCGAGGAACGAAGGCTGCGATCGACGGCGCAGCCTTCGAAAATCAGTCACTCCGGTGTTTCAGGCGCATCAAGGTCGCAGGTTTACGGCCGCTACGCGCCCGATCGCAGCCGTCGTTCCTCAGCAGCGGCTACAACGCATTAGGCCAGCGCCTTGAGCACTTCATCAATGCTCTTCAACACCTCAGCCTCGCCCCTTTCGCCCCACACCAGCACGATCATTTGCGCATCGGCCTCAACCTTGTAGACGTTGGCCGGCAGTTTTTTAAACTGCGTCAGCAAGCGCTCATCCACGCATTCTTCCTGCCACCGATTGAGCCATTTTCCCGGCGCGGATTGCCAATAGCACCACACATCAGGCTTAGTACTGCGTCGCGGCCGGTGGTATTGCGCACACGAGGTGGGCGGTTCCGGCTCAAGCCAATGCGGCCACTCCTGGGGGGCCAGTTGCATGGCCAGGCCCATGCGCCGAGCCTCCATGCGCAAGCCCATCCGGCCACTCTGGCTACGCGAAGGCCGCAACCATGCCAGGGGGCTCAGAACCAGCGCCAGGATTGACACCACTATCCATACCGTCATATCTGTACTCTCATTACCTGAATAAACGAGTTGACCCGGACTTGAACCAAGGCTTTACAAAAGGGCCATACTCATAGCAGTTCACCATTTACAGGAGCGCCACACATGTCCACGCCAAAGCCCTACTCACACATCCTGGTTGCCGTCGATCTGACCGAAGAGTGCGACCCTGTGATCTATCGCGCCAGCGCGAGCGCCGAGGCCAACGGAGCCAAACTGTCACTGATCCACATCGTTGAGCCGATGGCCATGGCATTTGGCGGCGATGTTCCAATGGACCTGTCGCAACTGCAACAACAGCAGTTTGATCAAGCCAAGGAACGACTTGAGCGCCTGATCGACATTTACCCGCAACTGTCCAAAGACAACTGCAAGCTCGCCTACGGCCAGCCGCGCCAGGAAATCCACGGCTTCGCCAAAGAGCATGGCTGTGATTTGATCGTGGTCGGCAGCCACGGCCGTCACGGCCTGGCCCTGTTGCTGGGCTCCACTGCCAACGACGTGCTGCATGGCGCTCCGTGCGACGTACTGGCAGTCAGCCTGAAAAAACCCGAGTAAGCCAACAGCAAAAAAGCCCGGCCCCTTTGTAAAAAGGGCCGGGCTTTTTCAGTTCAGCAGGTGCTCAATCAGGCATCCAGCTCAGCCCAGCGCTCAACCAGTTGCTCCAGTTCGGCCTGCAACTTCTCAAGCCTGGCGATCACTTCAGCCGTTTTAGCGGCTGGCAGCTGATAGAAGCCCGCATCAGCCATTTCAGCTTCAACGGCGGCAATGGCCTGCTCTTTCGCATCGATATCGCCTGGCAACGCTTCCAGCTCGCGCTGCAGCTTGTAGCTCAGCTTCTTTTTCGCTGCCGGTGCAGGCGCTGCGGCGGCCGCAGCCGGCTCAGCGGTGACCACAGCCGAGGCCAGGTCAGCCTTGCCCGATTTGCTCTCGGTAACGCCCAGCAGGCGCGGCGAACCGCCCTGACGCAGCCAGTCCTGATAGCCACCGACGTATTCACGTACCTTGCCTTCACCCTGGAAAACCAGAGTGCTGGTGACCACGTTGTCGAGGAATGCCCGGTCGTGACTGACCATCAGCACGGTGCCTTTGAAGGTCAGCAAGACCTCTTCGAGCAGCTCCAGAGTTTCAACGTCCAGGTCGTTGGTCGGCTCATCGAGCACCAGCAGGTTAGCCGGCTTGCTGAACAGCTTGGCCAGCAACAGACGTGCACGTTCACCACCTGACAGCGCCTTGACCGGCGTGCGGGCACGCTGAGGGCTGAACAGAAAGTCTCCCAGGTAGCTGAGAACGTGGCGGCTCTGACCGTCGATGTCGATAAAGTCGCGGCCTTCGGCCACGTTATCGATCACGGTTTTTTCCAGGTCCAGCTGGTGACGCAGTTGGTCGAAGTACGCCACGTCAATGCGCGTGCCCTCTTCAACCGTACCCTCGGTAGGCACCAGACCGCCCAGCATCAGCTTCAGCAGCGTGGTTTTACCGGTACCGTTGGCACCCAGCAGACCGATACGGTCGCCGCGTTGCAGCACCATCGAGAAGTCTTTGAGCAGGAACGGGCCGCCCGGGTGAGCAAAGCTGACGTTTTCCAGCACCATCACTTGCTTGCCGGACTTGTCTGCCGTATCCAGCTGGATGTTGGCTTTGCCGGTACGCTCGCGACGTTCGCTGCGCTCTACGCGCAACTCTTTGAGGGCACGAACACGGCCTTCGTTACGGGTGCGGCGTGCCTTGATGCCCTGGCGAATCCACACTTCTTCCTGGGCCAGACGCTTGTCGAACAGGGCGTTAGCCGTTTCTTCCGCAGCCAGAGTGGCTTCCTTGTGCA
Source organism: Pseudomonas versuta (assembly GCF_001294575.1). Lineage (NCBI taxonomy): Bacteria > Pseudomonadati > Pseudomonadota > Gammaproteobacteria > Pseudomonadales > Pseudomonadaceae > Pseudomonas > Pseudomonas versuta. Next base: position 796,245 of record NZ_CP012676.1, on the reverse strand, counting down.
CCAGGAAGCTGGCGTAGTCGCCGTTCCAGTCGATCAGGCCGCCACGGTCCAGTTCCAGAATCCGGGTGGCCAGATTTTGCAGGAAAGATCGGTCGTGCGTGATAAACAGAACCGCGCCCTGGAAGCCCATCAAGGCCTCTTCGAGCCAGGCAATGGCGCCGATGTCCAGGTGGTTGGTCGGTTCGTCGAGCAGCAGCAGGTCCGGTTCGGAAACCAGAGCCTGTGCCAGCAGGACGCGACGACGCCAGCCGCCGGACAACTCGGCCAGGGTTTTGTCAGCCGGCAGCTGCAGACGGCTCAGGGTGCTGTCTACCAATTGCTGCAAGCGCCAGCCATCACGGGCTTCGAGGTCTTGCTGGACGTGCATCAGCTTGTCCAGGTCAGCATCGGTAACGATGTTCTGGCTCAGGTGGTGATACTGCGCGAGCAGCTCACCTACACCGTCCAGACCTTCGGCAACCACGTCGAACACGGTCCGTTCGTCGGCCGCAGGCAACTCTTGCGGCAATTCGCCAATCTTGAGGCCGGGCGCGCGCCAAACAGAGCCGTCATCGGGTTTTTGATCACCTTTTACCAGCTTCATCATGCTGGACTTTCCGGTGCCGTTGCGGCCGATGATGCACACCCGCTCTCCACGGGCGATCTGCCAGGACACCTTGTCCAACAACGGCATAGAGCCGAAAGCAAGGGACACATCGCTGAATTTGAGCAGGGTCATGAGCTTCTCCAAAAACTGGGCGCGCATTCTACCTGATTTGCGCCCTTGGGCGGCCGGGTATTTCATGTACGCCCCCGTCTTCCCTTCATTTAGTGCCAAGTAGCACCGGTTGGCTGGCAAGGCTTTCACGGGGAGCTGGCAAAAGGCTAAGCTACGGCACAATCAGCGCGGGTTGCCCTGCGCTTGTCGAGTTATTCATTTGTACGGAAGCCTCATGCGCAGTCGTCTTTTCAACTTTTTATCCTGCCTGCTTCTCACTACCTGTGCCGTGCAAACCGCCCACGCTGCAGACCTTACTCAACAACGCCAGCTATACGACGATGCCAAGCGCGCGCTGGCCAAGGGCGATTCCGGCCCTTACTTCCAAAATGCCGCTGCGCTGCGTACTTATCCGCTGACCCCTTACCTGGCCTATGACGAGCTGACCGCACGTCTGAAGTCCGCCAGCAACCCTGAAATCGAGCAGTTTCTGGCCGAGCACGGCGACCTGCCCCAGGCCAACTGGATGAAACTGCGCTGGTTGCGCTGGCTGGCCGAGCGTGGCGACTGGGCGACTTTTGCAAAGTATTACGACCCCAAGCTCAACTTCACCGAACTCGACTGCCTCAATGGCCAGTATCAGCTCAACCACAACCTCAAGGCCGAAGGCTATGCCAGCGCTGAAAAACTGTGGATGGTCGGCAAGGCTCAGCCCGCAGCGTGTGACGCGCTGTTCAGCCAGTGGGCCGCCGAAGGACAGTTGACCGAGCAAAAACGCTGGCAGCGGGTCAAGCTGGCGGCAGAAGCCCGCAACTATGGTCTGGCCACCACCCTGGCCAACGGCCTCAACACCTTGGGCCCACAAGCCAAGCTGATGATTGATGTGGCCCAGAAGCCCGACATGCTCAGCCAGCCATCACGCTTCTCACCGGCCAGCGAGGCCATGTCTGACGCCGTGGGCCTTGGCCTGCGCCGCCTGGCACGCCAGGACCCGGAAAAAGCCGCCTCCCTGCTCGACACCTATGCCACCAACATGCATTTTTCGCGTGACGAAAAAGTCGCCATTGCCCGGGAAATCGGCCTGACGTTCGCCCGTCGCTACGACAGTCGCGGCCTGGACATCATGACCAAATACGACCCGGAACTGCGGGACAACACGGTCACGGAGTGGCGCTTGCGCCTACTGTTGCGCCTGGCACGCTGGGAAGACGCCTACCAGCTGACCACAAAACTGCCCCAAGACCTGGCAACCACCAGCCGCTGGCGTTACTGGCAAGCCCGCAGCCTGGAGCTGGCCGAGCCGAAAAACCCGCAATCGCTGGTGCTGTTCAAGAAAGTCGCCAACGAACGGGACTTCTATGGCTTTCTGGCCGCCGACCGTGCCCAGACCCCATATCAACTCAATAACAAGCCGCTGATGCTCAGCCCGCAACTGATCAGCAAGGTGCGCAACACCCCTGGGGTGCAGCGCGCCCTGGAGTTCCATGATCGCGGACAGATCGTCGACGGACGACGGGAGTGGTACTACGTCAGCCGCTTGTTCAGCCGCGACGAAATGGTCGCTCAAGCCAAACTGGCCTACGACCTGAAATGGTATTTCCCGGCCATCCGCACCATGGCGCAAGCGCAGTATTGGGACGACCTGGATGTCCGCTTCCCGATGGCACACCGCGACACGCTGGTGCGCGAGGCCAAGGTTCGCGGATTGCATTCGAGCTGGGTATTCGCCATTACCCGCCAGGAAAGCGCGTTTATGGATGACGCCCGCTCAGGCGTTGGCGCTAGCGGCCTGATGCAGTTGATGCCGGCCACCGCCAAAGAAACCGCACGCAAATTCAGCATCCCACTGGCCTCACCGCAGCAAGTGCTGAACCCGGATACGAATATCCAGCTGGGTGCTGCCTACCTGAGTCAGGTACACGGCCAGTTCAACGGTAACCGAGTACTGGCTTCTGCAGCCTACAACGCAGGCCCCGGTCGTGTTCGCCAATGGCTTAAAGGTGCAAACCACCTGGGCTTTGACGTGTGGATCGAAAGCATCCCGTTCGACGAAACACGCCAGTACGTGCAGAACGTTCTGTCATATTCGGTGATCTACGGCCAAAAACTGAACGTACCGCAGCCGCTGGTGGACTGGCACGAACGTTATTTTGACGACCAGTAAACACACCCATTTCCTGTAGGCGCGAGCTTTTAACAGCTCGCGAGCAAGCTCGCGCCTACAGGTTCAGGGTTTACTCCAGAATCGTCACCGGCATGCCCACTTCCAGCACACCCTCACCCTCGTTCACCAGGTTCTGGCCGAACATCGTCCCTTCTGCTTGCTTGCGATAGGTCATCAGGGTGGCCAGTGGCTCGCGCTGTTCATCACGCACACCGGTGTGCGGATCTACTGTGGTCAGGATGCAACGCGAGCAGGACTTGACCACTCGCAACTCGGTATCACCAATACGGATGCGCTTCCAGCCATCTTCAGCAAAGGCCTCGCTGCCCTCAATCACCAGGTTTGGCCGAAAGCGCAGCATGTCCAGTTCACGCCCGACTTTGCCAGACAGATCGTCCAGCGACGCCTGACCAATCAGCAATAACGGGTAGCCATCGGCAAACGCCACTTTGTCGTCATCACGGCCATAGCCCGCTTCAGTGGTACGCGCACGCTCCAGCGGAACATGCACCAGCCGTACCGGCTTGTCGACAAAACGGCTCAACCAATGAGCGGCGGCATCGCCCGCATCCGGTACGCGCAGTGTGTCGCGCCAGATGGTGACACCCCGCAGATTGGACTCGGCATCCGGCACCTTCACGTCCAGCGGGTCAAACCCCTGGGCGCTCAGGGTCAAACCGCCAGTGGCGTTCCACAGTGCTGAAAGCTGGCTCATTTGAGGGTCCGCACGCTGCGTCAGGAACCTGCCGCTCGCTTCATCCACCAGCATCCAGCGTCGATCACCCACCAGGCCCAGCTTGTCCAGACCGGCCCGGGACAAGCTTTCACCTTTGGCGGATTTCAGCGGAAAACGATAAAGCGCACTTAGACGCAACATGGGCCTGCCTCGAAGGAGTGAAAAGGCCACAGTATACGAATAAAAAAACCTTGCTTGCCCGCAGTTAAGCCGGCACTTGATCCAGCATCAAACGCTGGCGAACGACGTCCACCAGCTTGTCCGGCTGAAATTTGGAAAGGAAATTGTCGCAGCCGACCTTCTTCACCATCGACTCGTTGAAGCTGCCCGACAACGAGGTATGCAGCACCACGTAAAGGCTGCGCAAGCGCGGGTCGTTACGAATCTCAGTGGTCAGGCGATAACCGTCCATTTCCGGCATTTCGGCATCGGTAAAAATCATCAGTAACTTGTCTGTCATGACCTGGCCTGTGTCCGCCCATGCCTTGAGCATATTCAGGGCCTTGAGACCGTCACTGGCCACATGCATTTTGACCCCCAGCTGCGACAGCGTTTCACGCAACTGGGACACCGCCACGCTCGAGTCGTCCACCAGCAGTACTTCACGGCCACGGGCCAGTTCGAGCAGCGGATCCTCAAGCTTTTCGCGCGAGACTTTGGCGCTGTACGGCACGATTTCGGCCAGGACTTTTTCCACGTCGATGATCTCGACCAGCTGTTCATCGACTTTACTGATCGCGGTCAGGTAATGCTGGCGCCCGGCACTGCCCGGCGGCGGCAAAATAGCCTCCCAGTTCATGTTGACGATGCGATCCACGCTGCCCACCAGAAACGCCTGGATCGAACGGTTGTACTCGGTGACGATAATCGTACTGTCGGGCCCCGGCACAACGGGCCGCATGCCAATCGCCTGTGACAGATCGATCACCGGCAGGGTTTTGCCTCGCAGGTTAACCACTCCGCATACGTGACGGTGACGGTGCGGCATCAGGGTCAGCTTGGGCAGTTGCAGGACTTCTTGCACCTTGAACACGTTGATCGCGAACAGTTGCCGACCCGCCAGACGAAACATGAGAAGTTCTAGCCGGTTTTCACCCACTAGCTGGGTTCGCTGATCTACCGTGTCGAGAATGCCGGCCATAAATAACTCCTGGGCGTAAGGGCTTAATGCCTGGAGTTATCGGCCGGCCGGGGTGATTCTTTATTGCTCAAAGCTGCTGCTGTCATCCTTCCAGGAGTCGGGGCGGATGGCTTTGCCTCGAAGAGCTGAGCAGTGGAGAGTTTTCTGGCAAATGGACCCGCAACGCGCCCTTGCGAACTTCGAAGCGCATGGCATCACCCTCCAGTGGCTCGCCATCAAGATTCATTGAAAGGCCCTCGGCCGCCTTGATCTCAACCCACGGCAAACGGGCCCGGACAAACAGGTTATCCAGGCTCCAGCCACCGGCCATCAACTCTTTGAGGGTGCCAACCACTTCCTGGGGCGCAGGCAAAATGCTGATGTCCAGCAAACCGTCATCGACCAGAGCCTGCGGGCACAGCTCTTGCCCGCCACCGGCCTGACGACCGTTACCAATCCCCAGCGCCAGCAAATTACCCTTCCAGTGAAAGTCCGGCCCTTGCAGCTCTGCATAAGCGGCGTGCAACTCACTGAAGCGCGTAAGCCCGGTAAACAGATAGGCCGCACCGCCCAGCACCTTTTTCAAGTCTTCCGATGTATTGGCCGTGACCTGGCTGCCAAAACCACCCGTGGCCATGTTCAAGAACATCTGCCCGCCCACTTCCCCCAGATCAATGGCGCGTGCAGGCACGTCCAGCAAGGCCATGGCTTGACCGGGCGCCAGCGGGACACCGGCGGCCCGGGCAAAGTCATTGGCCGTGCCCAGCGGCAACAGCACCAGGCCGGCTTCGGTATCGGCCAACGCCAGAGCCTCGCAAATATCGCGCAAGGTGCCATCGCCACCGCCCGCAATGATCTGGCTATAGCCCGCCTCCAGAGCCTCGCGCACAAGCCGCTGGGCATCCCCGGCCTCCCATGTGAGGCGTACTGTCAGTTCCCAGCCCATGGCACGCCGTTGCTCCACCGCAGCCCGTACGTCTTCGTTGAGCGCTTGCTTACCGTGCAAAATCAAAAATGCCTTACCTGCACTCATCTCTATATCCCTCGACAAAAGCGGTCTGGTTTTTTGGACAGCAGCCAAACCAAAAAAACCCATACGTCCACGACTTATTTGCCTGATAGCGCCCCTGTTGTCGTCAATCGGTCGATCAATCGCGCAGAACCGGTCAAACTCCACCGCCCTTAAGCAGCCCATTGACGCCAGAGGCTTTCTGAATGAGCACACTCATTCCCTGCATCATCGCCGGAGGCGCTGGCACCCGGCTTTGGCCAGTGTCACGTGAGTCCATGCCCAAGCCCTTCATGTGCCTGCCCGACGGCGAGAGCCTGCTGCAAAAAACCTTCCAGCGTGCAGTCGGCCTGGCAAACGTAAACCGCTTGCTGACGGTGACCAGTCGCGAGGTATTTTTCCGCACCCTTGATGACTATCGCCCGCTCAACGATGGCGGCGTAGCGCTGGACTTCATCCTTGAACCGACAGGACGCAACACCGCCCCTGCCATTGCCGCCGCCGCATTGCACGTGGCCCGACGCTACGGTGAGGATGCGCAACTGCTGGTGCTGCCGGCCGACCACCTGATCACCGACATGACGGCCTTTGCCGCTGCCGTCGACAGCGCACGGCGATTGGCCGACCAGGGCTGGCTGGTGACGTTCGGCATCCGGCCGACCAGGGCTGAAACCGGCTTTGGCTACATAGAGAAAGGCCCGGAACTGAACAGCGACGGGTTCCAGGTAGCGCAATTTGTTGAGAAGCCCGATGCCATAACGGCCCAGCACTATCTGGACGCTGGCCGGCACCTGTGGAACAGCGGCATGTTTTGCATGCGGGTCGACAGCATCCTGCGTGAACTCAAAGAGCACGCACCACGGGTACTGGAGGCCGTTTCTCACTGCCTTGAACACAGCCAGGTGTTTCAGGGTAAACAGGAACTGCACCTTGAGCTGGACAGCCGGACCTTCACTCTGGCGCCCGATATTTCCATCGACTACGGGCTGATGGAGCATTGCAAGAAAGTGGCCGTGGTTCCCTGTCAATTGGGCTGGAGCGATATCGGCTCATGGCAGGCGGTGCGCGAGCTGAGCCCGGCAGATGCCAACGGCAACCAGTGCAATGGTGAAAACGTGCTGCACGATGTACATAACTGCTACATCAACGCCCCCAAACGTCTGGTCGGCGGGGTCGGGCTCAATGACCTGATCATCATTGACACCCCCGATGCGCTGCTGGTCGCCGATGCCAAGCGTAGCCAGGATGTTAAATACATCGCCCAGGCGCTCAAGCTGAAGGGCCACGACGCCTATCGCCTGCACCGTACAGTCACAAGGCCGTGGGGCACTTATACGGTGCTCGAAGAAGGGCCGGGGCTCAAAATCAAACGTATCGTGGTCAAGCCCCAAGGCGCGCTGTCCTTGCAAATGCACCGCCAGCGCAGCGAGCACTGGATTGTGGTGAGCGGCATCGCGCAGGTGACCAATGGCGACCGCCAGTTTGAGCTCAACACTAACGAATCGACCTTTATCAAACCTGGCAGGGCTCACCGCCTGGTCAATCCGGGGTCGGTTGACCTGGTAATGATCGAGGTGCAAAGCGGCGAGTATGTGGGGGAAGACGACATCGTGCGCTTGAGCGATATTTATGGCCGAGTACCTGTGGGGCGGTAGCTGCTCTTACTGACAAGCCACACGGGCTCTGTAGGAGCGAGCTTGCTCGCGAGCCTCTCAAGAATGCCGAGCTCACTCACTAATCAATATGGGCTCGACAAAAAGCTCGCTCCTGCAGGTCTTCGGGGATTTAACCCAGCACTTCGCTTAACGGGATAAAGCCTGCCAGGTCACCTTCAACCAGGGTCCGCCCTTCGAGCACTTCCACCAGCCCTTCGGCCCATGCAGCACTGCGCAACACCCCCGAGCTCTGGTTTTTGTAGATCACTGCCCGCCCCTGCTCCAACCGGCCACGCAGGTACTCGCGGCGATTACCCGGCTTGGGCCAGACGAACCCGGCCGGCACCTGAAACTTTAACGGCTCGACGGCTTGCACGCCCTGGCGGCGCAATATGTAAGGCCGGGCCAGCAGTGCAAAGGTCACCAGGGTCGACGCCGGATTGCCCGGCAGGCCAATCACCGGTACACCCCGAAAATGCCCGCAGGTCAGAGGCTTCCCCGGCTTGATTGCCAGCTTCCACAAGGCCAGTTCACCCTCTTCGCGCAACGCAATACCCAGGAAGTCAGCCTCGCCAACAGAGACGCCACCGGTGGACAGAATCAGGTCCACCGCGCCCAGCTGTGCCAGGCGCTGACGGGTTGCCGGCAAGTCATCGGGCAAGATCCCCGCATCGACCACCTCACACCCCAGGCGTGTCAGCCAGCTGCACAGCAATACACGGTTGCTGTTGTAGATTTGCCCCGGCCCCAATGCCTGGCCCGGCTCGATCAGTTCATCGCCGGTGGATAACACCGCAACCCTGACCCGCCTGATCACGGGCAACGCGGCGCAGCCTAAAGACGCCGCCAGCCCCTGTTCGATCGGGCCCAAACGGGTGCCCGCAGCAAGCACGGTCTCACCAACGGTGGTTTCCTGCCCTTGAGGACGGATATTCTGCCCCGCATGCAGAGCTTCAGTGAAAACTACCCGGCCATCAGCCTGCACCTGAGCGTTTTCCTGCATTTCGACGCAATCGGCGCCTGCGGGTACGGGGGCGCCGGTGAAGATTCGCGCACAGGTACCCGCCGCCAAAGGTTCGGGGGCCTGACCGGCAAAAATGCGCTGGCTGACCGGCAGCGGCATCCCGGACCAGTCGGCCAGGTTCAGCGCGTAACCGTCCATGGCGCTGTTGGGCCATGGCGGCAGATCGAGCGTCGATATCAGGTCCTGGGCCAGCACCCGGCCTTCGCAGGCCGCCAACGGCAGCGATTCAGTGTCGCGAATCGGAGCTGCTTCGGCCAACGCCAGCAATCGCGCCAGGGCGATCTCGACGGGCATCAACTCGCCGGTGCGGCCCGGCTTATCCACGGGTTTCACAGGCCGGTGCCTGCTTTAAATGGGCAACGAAGTTACAAGGGCGGTGACGTGCGTCCAGCTGCTCGGCCAGAATCCCGTCCCAACCGGTGCGCACTGCGTTGGTCGAGCCCGGCAGGCAACACACCAGCGTGCCGTTGGCCAGCCCGGCCAGGGCCCGCGACTGCACGGTCGAGGTGCCGATATCGGCTACCGAGATCTGACGGAACAACTCACCAAAGCCATCGACCTGTTTGTCCAGCAGACAGCTCACCGCTTCTGGCGTGCTGTCACGGGCAGTAAAACCGGTGCCCCCGGTAATCAGCACCACTTGCACGCTGTCGTCGGCAATCCAGGTCGCGACCTGGGCACGGATTTTATACAGGTCATCCTTGAGCAGCACCCGTGCTGCCAGTTGATGCCCGGCTTCGCTCAGGCGGTCGACAAAGACCTGCCCCGAAGTATCGGTTTCGAGAGTACGGGTATCACTGACAGTCAGAACAGCGATGTTCAGAGGTACGAAAGGTGCATCAACCTTGGCTTTCATAGACGAGGTCCAGTTGTAGGAGAAACAGCCCGGTGTTATATCACAGCCCTTCTTTTGCCTGGTTGCGTGGAGTCCATACATGAGCGAGTTCCAATGCTCCATCCTGTTGCTGGCAGGCGGGCGCGGCCAGCGCATGGGCGGGCAAGACAAAGGGTTGATCATGTGGCGGGGCCAGCCGCTGATCGCTCATGTCCAGCGCGTGGCGCGACCTCTGAGCGATGACTTGATCATTTCGTGCAATCGCAACCGCGAGCTATATGCGGACTATGCAGACCAACTGGTCAGTGATGGCAACGATGATTTCGCCGGGCCTTTGGCAGGTATCCTGGCCGGACTGGCTGTTGCCCGTCACTCGCACCTGCTGGTGTTGCCGTGCGATGCACCCAAGGTCGACCGCAACCTGCTCTGCGACCTGCTCAACGCCGCCGGCCAACACCCGCAGCAGCCGTTAATGGTGCGCCACGGCGAACACTGGGAGCCTTTGTTCTGCGTGATCCCGACGGCACTGGCAGGCGTTTTCAGGCAGGCATGGCAAACAGGTGAGCGCAGCCCGCGCAAAATCATGCTCCAGCTCAATACCCGGGCCTGGCAGTGCGCAGAGAATGACCCGCGACTGACTAATTTCAACACCCCTGAATTACTGGATTGACCGGCCATGCAGCACTTGTGGCACTAGCCAAGGAACTTGCGGACGTTGTATACGTCTCAGGGACAGTAAATCTATAAAGCACTTTAATTTGTTGGAGAACCACAATGACTCATCGGACTCTCGCCGCTCTTATGCTCGCTGCTGGCATGGCCGCCCTTGCTGGCTGCGCTTCGCCAACAGTGATCACACTCAATGACGGTCGTGAAATCCAGGCAATCGACACGCCAAAGTATGATGAAGATTCAGGCTTCTACCAGTTCAAACAATTGGACGGTAAAGAAACCCGCATCAACAAAGACCAGATTCGTACCGTTAAAGAGTTGTAAGCCTCGCATCAAAACAAAACCCGCCTGGTGCGGGTTTTGTTGTTTGTGGAGCAGACCGATGGCGTTTACCAGTCCAGATGTATCCGGCTTTCAAAGTAGCGCTCCTGCCCCGTCAACGGGTCAGCGAAGCGCAAGCTATGGGCCAGCAGCTTCAGCGGGTTGGCATAGTCATCAAGCGCATCCTTGATCACGTCGGGGTAGAACGGGTCATTACAGATACCCGCCCCCAGAGCCGCCATGTGTACCCGTAGCTGGTGCTTCTTGCCCGTAACCGGATACAGCGCATACCGCCACAAATCAGCGTTTTTCTCACACACTTCGACCCGGGTTTCGGTATTGCTGGCACCGGGGCCTTCTTGCATGCGGAAAAACGGCTCGCCTGCCACCAGACGGCTTTTGTGCACAAGCGGCAGCTCAAGGTCAGGTAAGGCTCGTGCAATGGCTTCGTAGCGTTTTTCGATCTTACGTGTAGGAAATAACGACTGATACGCGGCACGACTCTCTGGATTGGCCGAGAACAACACCAGGCCAGCCGTATGCCGGTCGATGCGATGCAGCGGGACCAGATGCGGGTTATCCAGCGTGCGAATCAAGCGCCTGAGCAAGGTTTGCTCAACGTACTCACCCGCCGGTGTCACCGGCAGAAAATGCGGTTTGTCCGCCACCACCAAATGTTCATCGGCATAGAGAATGGTTTCCTGCACCGGGATCGGTGCCTCATTGGGCACTTCGCGAAAATAGTGAATGCGCAGGCCTTCCTTGTACCGCAACTGCGCACTGATCGGCGCGCCGTCAGCGTCCAGCACCCGGCCACGAGCGATGCGATCAAGCCATTGCTCGCGGCTGATGGCGCGAAAGTGCTCGCACAGGCAATCGAGCACCGTAATCCAGGCACCGGGAGGCAGGTACAAAGTGCTGGCTTGGTGCTCGGCGGCGTTGAAAGGCTGGGTCGACATAGATAACTCGGACGATAAATGCAGCCGGTGATTATCGCGCAGAGCACCTGCCCAGGGCTATTGGAGAAAATTTACCACTTGGGCCGCATCGAATGGCCAGTTCAACTCTTCGCCGCTATCGATACGACGCAGCACCGGAATGCGTAAACCGTAGGCCTCGAACATCGCCTCACTTTCAGCAATATCGACCAGCTCGACCAGCAGTCCATGCTCGACCAAAGGCATTAACTCTGCCTCGGCCAATTCACACAAGTGGCAGCCCAGGGTGCCGAACAATTGACATTCGGGAGGCATAATTAATGACCTTGATTAAATAAGCGTCCATTTTAAGAGCCTTGCCCAGAGACGTCGAGGTGCCTGGCAGTGCCCTTGCATTCCCGCGCGAATCCCTGCGAGCAAGAAGAATACAATCGCCCCCCCTTGCTTGCGACTACGCTGGACCTGTGCCGGCAAAGCCCCCCGCGCTATCTGTGGACTGACAACAAAGCATGATGCACATCAGCGCCCGCACTTGCAGTTTGCTGGATGCTCGCGACTTTTTTACTCGAACTGACAAGGAAGACTTTCGTGTTCGCCAATTTGTTAATCATCCTTGCCTCCTCCCTGATAGTGATCGCGCTGTTTCGGCGCCTGCAATTACCCCCGGTACTGGGCTATTTATGTGTCGGCCTGCTGGTAGGCCCGACGGCGCTGGACTGGGTCAATGACAGCCCGGACCTGCCTGACCTGGCAGAGTTGGGGGTGGTGTTTTTGCTGTTCTCGCTGGGCCTGGAGTTCTCACTGCCCAAAATGCTCAAGCTGCGTCACGTGGTGTTTGGTCTGGGCAGCCTGCAAGTACTGCTGAGCACGGCCGTCCTCGGTGGTTTGTTGTATGCGTTCGGGATGAGCGCCAGCACCGCATTTTTGCTGGGCGCAGGCCTCTCTCTGTCATCCACAGCCATCGTGAGCAAGGAACTGACCAGCCTGGGCGAAATTTTCAGTCGCCACGGGCAAAACGCCATTGGCGTGTTGCTGTTTCAAGACGTGGTCGCGGTGCTGTTGCTGACGTTGGTACCGGTGTTTGCCGGCAGCAGCGATCAGGCCTGGTATTGGGCATTGCCGGTCACCTTGGGTAAGACCGTTATTTTGTTTGTTGGCCTGCTGTTTGCCAGCCGCTTCGTGCTGCCGCGACTGTTTCATGAAGTGGCCGCCTCCCGTTCGGCCGAGCTGTTCGTGCTGCTGGCACTGGTGATCGTATTACTGACTGCCTGGCTAACCCACCTGCTCGGTTTGTCGCCAGCACTGGGCGCCTTCCTGGCCGGCATGCTGCTGGGCGAAAGCCACTACCGGCACCAGATAGAAGCCGACATCCGGCCATTTCGCGACATCTTGCTGGGGTTGTTTTTCGTCAGTATCGGCATGCTGATCGATCTGCAATTGTTCGTTCACGACGGTTTGCTGATTCTGGGCCTGACCCTGGCCTTGATGCTGATCAAGGGGGCAGTCGTCGCAACCCTGGTCAAGCTGCGAAGCAGCGATGGCGAAACGGCCTGGCGCAGTGGCCTGGCGCTGGCCCAGGGCGGTGAATTCTGCTTCGCCCTGATGGCACAAATGCAACTCAACTCGCTGATCCCGCCCGATATTGCTGCCTATCTGCTGGCGGCCACTTTTTGTTCGATGCTGTTAACCCCCTGCTGCTGCGGGTGGCACCTAAAATTGCCGCAGCCCTGCACCGCAAACCTAATGAAGAAGCCGAGCTGGAAGAAATCGCCGCACAAAGTGCCGAGTTGCATGGCCATGTGGTGATGTGCGGTTACGGTCGTGTTGGCCAGTCCATCGGGCGTTTTCTGCGCAGCGAGAACAAACACTTCGTGGCTCTGGACTACGATCCGGACCGGATTCAGGAGGCGGCCAAAGGAGACAGCAGCGTGCACTACGGCGATGCCCGCCGGGGTGATTTGCTACGCGCAATCGGCCTGGACCGGGCTCGCCTGCTGGTGATCGCGGTAGATAACACGGACGTGGCCATGAGCGTGCTCGAGGAGGCCCGGCTCATTACCCTCGAAGTGCCCATTCTGGTCAGAACCCGCGACGACAGTAAGCTCGCCGAGCTCAAGGCTGCGGGGGCGACAGAAGTGGTACCTGAACTGCTGGAGTCGAGTCTGATGCTCGCCTCCCATGCCCTGATCATGCTTGGGCTGTCAGAAAAAGCCGTACAGCGCCGGGTGGATGAAGTGCGGCACAACCGTTATCACTTGCTTGAAGGCTGCTTCGAAAGCACAGACCCACAGGAAGCTTCGGGTTTCCCCCGCGAAGATGAATAAATTGAGGTAAGGTTTTAAATCGCTCAGTGGGAAATCTCTGACATTTACGTTGGGCAATCCCACAAGGTGTCAGAGAAAAGCAGTGAACCTTCACCGAATGCCTACACTCGAACCATCAACAAGCCACTAACGGAGTTACTCATGGCCCGCATAAAAGCAAAGAATGCTCAAGAAATCCTGTTGGCCGATTTCCAGGCCCTGGTCAACGACACAGAAAGATTGCTGGAACACTCTGCGACTCTGGCCGGCGATGGCGCTGAAGAAGTGCGCGCTAAAATCCAGGACAGCCTGCTCAAGGCCCGCGAATCCCTGGCTGATACCAAGGAGTCGTTGCAGGAGCGTGGCCAGGCTGCCGTAGTGGCCACCGAAGATTATGTCCAGTCCAACCCTTGGCAGTCCGTTGGCATCGCGGCGGGCGTAGGCTTCTTGATTGGCCTGCTGGCCACCCGGCGCTGATATGACAACTGAAGAATCCGGCTCCTCCCGTTCCACACCGCGGCGCTTGGGTGCCGCGGTTCTGGGTCTGTTGCATAGCCATGTCGAGTTGCTGGGCATCGAACTGCAAGAGCAGAAAGCGCGCACGGTCAGCCTGTTGTTATTTGCCGGGCTGGCGCTGGTGTTCGGTCTGTTGCTGCTGATCGGGCTGTCGGCGCTGGTCTTGATATTGCTCTGGGACAGTTATCGCCTGAGCGGCATTATCGGGCTCTGCGTGTTTTATGCGCTGGCGGCGGTGTTCTGCGGCGTGCGCCTTAAAGCGGCCGTGTTCGATGAGTCTTCTCCTTTCAACGCCACGCTGGAAGAGCTGGCCAAAGACCGCGAGCGATTGATGCCATGAGCCATCCTGAAATGCCACAAAACGCCTCACGGCGCGAGATGCGCAAACTGTTGATCCGTCTGCGCATGGAAATGCACCGCCAGGAGATACGTCATGAATCGCAACAGCTGCTGCAACCGCTGCAAAAAGTGCGCGGCATGGCCAGCAACTGGCAAGAAAACCTGGGGATAAAGCACGGGTCGCTGTGGGCCGTGGGGCTTGTCAGTGTGCTCGGCTTTCTGACGGGCAGAAGTGCAAAAAGCAAAGGCAGTGATGGAACATCACGCTGGATCGGCTTGACCACAGGCTTGTTGCCTCTGATCAAGATGGTCATCCAGGCTGCCTCGCGCAAGCCTTGAGGGGCGTGGTGTCCTGGCAGGAGCGAGCTTGTTTCGCTCCTGCAACTGTATGGCCCCGGACATGCGTAGAACCATCTGCGGCTTGCGCCATCCTGTCTGAAGCGAGAAGCTGAGGCATCAGTCACTGACGGAGCACTGCGCCTTGGATTGGCAAACCCTGCTTAACCGCGAACGCCTCGGAAAACCTCACCACAGCCCCGAAGAACTCGGCCGCAGCCCTTTTCACAAGGACCATGACCGGATTATTTTCTCGGGCGCATTCCGCCGCCTGGGCCGCAAAACCCAGGTCCACCCGGTCAATAGCAACGACCATATCCATACCCGGCTTACCCACTCCCTGGAAGTCAGTTGCGTGGGGCGCTCGCTGGGCATGCGCGTCGGTGAAACGATCCGCAGCGCCCTCCCCGAATGGTGCGACCCGGCCGATCTGGGCATGGTGGTACAGTCCGCCTGCCTGGCCCATGACATAGGCAACCCGCCTTTTGGGCACTCGGGTGAAGATGCCATCCGCAACTGGTTCCGGCAGGCCGCAGACCGGGGCTGGCTCGATGACATGAGTGACGCCGAGCGCAATGACTTCCTGAATTTTGAAGGCAATGCCCAAGGTTTCAGGGTGCTGACCCAGCTCGAGTACCACCAGTTCGATGGTGGTACCCGCCTGACCTACGCCACTCTGGGCACCTTTCTCAAATACCCGTGGACCGCACGCCATGCGGACGCCTTGGGCTACAAGAAGCACAAGTTCGGCTGTTACCAAAGTGAGCTGCATCTGCTCGAAAATATCGCCCACAAGCTCGGTTTGCCACAAATGGAGGACCAGCGCTGGGCACGGCACCCACTGGTCTATCTGATGGAAGCAGCCGATGACATTTGCTATGCCTTGATCGACCTTGAAGATGGCCTTGAGATGGATCTTCTGCAGTATGACGAAGTGGAATCCCTGCTATTGGGTCTGGTGGGCGATGACTTGCCAGAAACCTATCGCCTGCTCGGCCCCAAAGACTCTCAACGGCGCAAGCTGGCGATCCTGCGTGGCAAGGCTATTGAGCACCTGACCAACGCAGCCGCACTGGCCTTTGTCGAGCAGCAGGAGCAACTGTTGGCAGGCACCCTGCCAGGTGATCTGGTGGAGCATATGCACGGTCCGGCCAAGCGCTGCGTACTGGATGCCAAAGACATGGCGCGCAAAAAGATCTTCCAGGACAAACGTAAAACCCTGCACGAAATCGGCGCCTACACCACACTCGAGATTCTGTTGAATGCCTTTTGTAGCGCGGCACTGGAACAGCATGGCGGCCGGACACCCTCTTTCAAAAGTCGTCGTATCCTCGATTTGTTGGGCAACAACGCTCCCGACCCGCAATGGCCGTTACATCGCGCGTTTATGCGGATCATCGACTTTATCGCGGGGATGACCGATAGCTATGCCACTGAGATGGCAAGAGAAATGACCGGTCGTTCAAGCCACATTTGACCAATACCTGCCCTTGTAAAAAGGGCAGGCAAGCCGAGCTTGAGAGCCGCACAGTGCTAAATAAAACCTGTTCCGCTATCCATGTTTAAACACCTGAATCCACCTGTTTAAACATGAGCACACAGAATTATCTGTACTGTAGGATTCTTTACTAAATACGAAAGAAAATACACGCCACACAAAATCTCACTTCAGCAAATAGTTTTATCCATCAGCAAACCGCCACAGCAGTTCAAGTAAATCGTGAGCCAGTGCCTTATTTAATGTAGGACTATTCCCATACTACCCTTGTAGACCTCAAGCTTCGTGCCCAGCCCATACAACTGGGATAAGGTGCGCGCACTCTGTGCCGTACTTTATGGAAACTTATATGAACACCGTATTTATTGTTGACGACCATCCGGTGATCCGACTGGCCATTCGCATGCTGTTAGAGCATGAAGGTTATAAAATAGTCGGTGAAACCGATAATGGCGTAGATGCCATACAGATGATCCGCGACTGTATCCCGGACTTGATCGTGCTCGATATCAGCATTCCAAAACTCGATGGTCTTGAAGTGCTGGCACGCTTTAACGCTATGAACAAAATCTTCAAGACCCTGGTATTTACGGCCCAGCCACCGGCCATTTTCGCCATGCGCTGCTTGCAATCAGGAGCTGCCGGGTATGTATGCAAACAAGAAGACCTGAGTGAGCTTGTCAGTGCCATCAATGCTGTCGTATCCGGCTACAACTACTTTCCCAGCCAGGCATCGATTTCTGAAAAATACGAAAACGACAACTTGTCTGACATCGAACTGTTCAAACTGGTCAACGACCGGGAACTCATGGTCCTTAAGCTCTTCGCACAAGGAAAAACGAACAAGGAAATAGCCAGCGCCATGTTCATCAGCAACAAGACCGTGAGCACTTACAAAAAACGGCTCATGCAAAAACTCAACGCCAGCTCACTGGTCACGCTTATCGAACTGGCTAAACGCAACGCTTTAGTATGAAAAGACCAACTACCTGGCGGTTAAACAAGTCTCCATCGTTAATTGCAGGACTGCTCCTTTGCACCTTACTGTTCGCTACCCTGGCCCGGGCTGAAAACCTTTTACTGCTCAGCCGTTCGAGCACCTCCCCCATGGAAGTTACGCTGGATAAACAACAACGCTACTGGCTCCTGCAAAAACGTGAATTGCAGGTCGGAATTTCAACCCCTGACTATCTGCCGTTCGACATGACCGCCAGCGCTCAGGATTACGAAGGTTTGACCGCCGACTATCTCGGTATTCTGGCCAATGCCCTTGACCTGCCAATCAAAATCCAGCGTTTCCATTCCAGGAACGCTGCCATCAAGGCACTTGAAGAAGGCAGGATCGACTTGCTCGGGACCTCTAATGGCTTCGAAGCAGCCAACCCCAAACTGCTGCTGTCCATTCCATATGCAATCGACAAACCGGTCCTGGTAACCCGTGAGGGGGATACTAGTGCGCTCTCCCCTGACCTTGCCGGCATGCGCCTGAGCATGGTGTACCACTACTTGCCTCTGAATGAGATCAAGGGCCTTTACCCCCAGGCCATCATCCATTCATATCCGTCCACCCAAAACGCCCTTAACTCGGTCGCCTTCAATCAGGCAGACGTGTTTATCGGCGACACGGTGTCGACGAATTACATGATCAACAAGGGCTACCTGAAGAACATAAAAATGGTCAGCTTCGGCAAGCAGCAAGCCCATGGCTTCAGCTTTGCCGTACGCCGCGATAACCCGCAGTTGCTCGATATTATCAATGCGACCCTGCGCGCTGTGCCCGCCAGTGAGCGGGACAGCATTACCAGGCGCTGGAGTGCCGGAAGCGATATTTTACTGAGCGGCCAAAATCTCCATCTGACTGAGCGCGAAGAGCACTGGCTGAGCCAGCACCCGGTTGTCAACGTGGTGGTCAATGAAACGCTGGCACCGCTGACTTTTTTTGACACTGACGGGCATTTCAGAGGTATCACTGCTGACTTGCTGGAGGTCATTGCCCTGCGTACCGGGCTGCGTTTCAAGATACAGCGTGCGCGCAGCATCGGAACCATGATCCAGATGATCAATAACAACGAAACCGACATTATCTCAGCCATCAGTCCGTCTACTTACCGCGATAACACGCTAAGTTTCAGTCGACCTTATCTTGAGAATTCATTTGTTTTGCTCACCGCAAAAGGCTCGGATAAAAACGCCAGCCTTGATCAACTGGCTGGCAAAAGACTAGCGCTGACCCAAGGGCACTCCCTGATCGACTACTTGCGCACAGAGCATCCGTATATAGACCTGGTCGAAACCGACGACATTTATAAAGCTACGGAGCTCCTGGCCGAGGGCAAAGTACAAGGCGCGGTCAATTCGCTGGTCATCGCCAACTATCTGCTTGCTTCGAAAATGTTCCGCAACCGCTTGCAAATCAGCGCCTCACTGGGAACCCGGCCCTCAACGTTTTCCCTAGCCACTGCTCGCAATGCAACAGAATTGAACGCCATCCTCAACAAGGCTTTGCTCAGTATTGCACCTGAAGAACTGGGCACTATTAACAGTCGCTGGGGAGGACATGTTCCGGCGTCAGACAGTTACTGGCGCAATTACCGCCACCTGATTTACCAGATCATCATCGGCAGCAGCGTTTTACTGCTGCTGTCATTAATCTGGAACGCCTGCATGCGGCGGCAAATCCGGCAACGAAAAATAGCCGAGCGCGAACTCAATGATCAGTTCGAGTTCCTGCAGGTTCTGGTCAATGGCACCCCGCATCCAATTTATGTACGAGATCGGGACGGCGTGCTGCAAACATGCAATGACAGCTACCTGGAGGCCTTATCAACCAAACGCGAAGTGGTCATCGGTAAAACGCTGATGCAAACCGCCGGCCTTATAAGCAACCAGTACGAAGCCCAGGATTATCAGGCGGACTGCCTGCGAGTCATGCGAGAGGGAGCACCGCATATCGTCGACCGCACGCTGCATATTGGCGACAAAACGCTCACCCTCTATCACTGGATTCTTCCCTACCGCAATTCCTTGGGCGAAGTACAAGGCATCATCGGGGGCTGGATCGATATCAGCGAACGCCTTCAGCTTCTGGATGAACTGCGTAGCGCCAAAGAGCAGGCCGATGATGCCAACCGGGCGAAAAGTACATTCCTGGCAACCATGAGCCATGAGATCCGAACGCCGATGAATGCCGTCATCGGCATGCTTGAGCTGACCTTGAAGCGCGCCGACCAGGGGCATCTTGATCGGCCCTCGATCGAGGTTGCCTACACCTCGGCCAAAGACCTGCTGAATTTGATCGGCGACATTCTCGATATCGCCCGCATCGAGTCCGGGCGGATGAGCCTGACCCCGGAGCGGGTCAATCTGCGCGACCTGGCCAACTCGGTAATCCGGGTGTTCGATGGTCTGGCGAGGCAGAAATCCCTGAACCTCTCACTGACGTTCAAACCTGAAGGCAGGGCGCCGGATGTAATGATCGATCCGCTGCGTTTCAAGCAAATCATGACCAATCTGATCAGCAACGCCATCAAGTTCACCGAGCGCGGGCAGGTGACTCTCGAACTCCACTTGCTGGCAAGCGATACCCCGCACCAGATTGAACTGCAGTTGAGCGTAAAGGACACCGGTATCGGTATCAGCCAACGCGACCAGCAGCGCCTGTTCCAGCCGTTCTCTCAAGTGGAAAACAACGGCAAACAGGCGCTCAACGGTACAGGCCTCGGTCTGGTGATCTGTCGCAGCCTCTGCGAAATGATGGGCGGTACACTCAACCTCAGTAGCCAGCCCGATGCAGGCACTCAGATTCAAATATCGCTCAAGCTACCCGCCCTGGAGCCGTGTCTGGCTGGCGTTGTGCCGGAACCGCAAATCAGCCCTTCAACTTATCAGTTGAATGTACTGGTGGTGGACGACCACCCGGCCAATCGTCTGTTGATGTGCCAGCAGCTGGGATTTTTAGGCCATCGGTTTAGCAGTGAGAACAATGGGGCAAACGGATTAAAAGCCTGGATAAAAGGATCATTCGATCTGGTCATCGCTGACTGCAACATGCCCGTCATGAACGGATATGAATTGACCCGGGCAATTCGTCAGTATGAGCAGGCAGCCCAGCGTGCGCCTTGCACGATACTGGGGTTCACGGCCAATGCTCAGCCTGAGGAGCGTCTGCGCTGCAAGCAGGCCGGAATGGATGACTGCGTGTTCAAACCCATCAACCTGAGCGTGCTGAGTCAACGCCTGAGCGCGATTGTGCCCAAGGCCACACCAGCCCAAGCGCTCGACATTGATAGCTTTTACTCACTGTCAGGTCGAGACAACTCACGCGTCAGAAAGCTGCTTGAAGAGCTGCAACGCAGCAACCGGGAGGATCTCAAGACATTGCTTGAACTGCACATGGACGATGGCCTGCAATCTTTTGTCCAGATCGCACACCGGATCAAAGGTGCAGCGCGAATTGTGGGAGCCAGCGAACTGATCAAGCACTGTGAGGCACTGGAGCAGGCAACCCGCTCGACGCTAGAGCCCTGCCGCAATGCCGTGCAATACGCCATGGAGTCTCTGGAACAGGCGTTGAGCAATGAACTGGCCAAGCGCAACAAGGATGCCTGAGGAGTGAACTTCAATGGTCCTGATAAAAATGCAATCCAGCCCGGATTCACTATGCTTTCAGGCATTCTCGCCCGCGGTGACCCAGCCATGTTTCCAACTGCCTCAGCCAAAAAACGTCAGTATCCGCTGCACTTTCATATCAGTGCGGTATTTACACTTTTACTGGTGCTGATGGCTGTTGCTCTTGGAGTGTTTAACTATCTGCAAACTACCCGGATCATTCTCGACAGCAGCCAGAAACTCTTTAGCCGGATCGAACAGGATGTACAACTGGACCTGCTGAACACTTACCAACCCATTCGACAAACATTGAACCTGCTGGCACTCACCCCCAATGCCACTACGGCCGCGTCAGGAAATCAAATGGGACTGCTGCAACCGTTCGTGCAAGCGCTGAAGGATCATCCCGAGTTATCGGCACTGTTCAAGGGTGATAATCAGGGTAATTTTTTCCAGGTACGCCCCCTGAACAATCAGGCCATCAAAATCCGGATGAAGGCTCCCGATCAAGCGTCTTATGCCGTTTGGTCCATTCAGAGATCTGCCAACTCCAACGAAATCGAGTCAAAAAAACTTTTCTTTGATGACTCCCTAACCTTGCTACAAGAGCGCGTTGTACCCAATGAAACCTATGATCCTCGGGAACGCAGCTGGTTTATCCCGGCGCGTGGCAATATCGACCAGACCACCACCAGCCCTTACCTGTTTTTCTCCACACAAGAAGCGGGTACTACGCTCTCCAGACGCAGCTCGGCTAAATCCGTCATAGGTGCCGACCTGACCCTTTCGCAACTGTCCAGCACTCTGGCTGAACACCTGGTCACCCCCAATACGCAAATTGTCTTGTTCGATGCCGATGGCCGAGCGGTGGCGTACCCACACCTTGGCAAACCAGGGGACGGCAATAACTCAAGGGAGTTGCCCCTCGTTACAGAGCTGAGTCCGGCCCTGAAACTGTTGCTCGACCAAGGTAGTCACGTTGGTCAGAGTCTGAACGACGGCAAGCACAACTGGATCGTTTCGCGAACAGATATCAATGACGGGGGCGCCAACGGTCTTCAATTGGCCTTGATGGTGCCTGAGGATGAGTTACTGGCTGATGCCTACGAGCTTCGCTGGGAAGGTGCCCTGATGGCACTTGCCATACTTTTGTTATGCCTGCCTGTGGGCTGGCTGACTTCCCGAATACTGGTCAAGCCCTTGACGGCCTTGGTGGAAGAAGCCGATGCCATTCGCCGCTTCGACTTCAACTACCCGGTCAATCAGCAATCGCCGGTGCTTGAAATTGACCAGCTGGCTATTTCCATGAGGCGAATGAAACAAACCCTCGCGAGTTTTTTCGAAATCACCGCAAGCCTCTCGGCCCATACCCGGTTTGAACCACTATTACAGTCGGTTCTGGCTGAAACCACCAAAATTGGCCAGGCACAGGCGGGGCTGATCTACCTGACAGAGAGCGAAGGCACGCACCTGGAATTGAAAGGGGTGATTATCAATGAACAGCCTCAGGAACTGCCCACCCAGAGCCCTGTTAACCCGCAAAGGCCTGAGTGGCTGCACACTTTGATAGAAGGAGGACATGACAGTGTCGTGCGTACTCTCGACTTCGATCAGGCTGGCGATTTGCAGTTCGTGATGAACGCGCTGGAAAGCACCAGCATCCACCTCATTGGCATCCGCCTGCATAACCGACACGGCGAGACCGTTGGCGTCCTGGCGCTGGTGTTGAATAACAGCGGCAAGAGTACTGATAACGATAATTTGCGATCCGACCGCATTGCGTTTATCCAGGCCGTTTCGGGCGCTGCCGCCGTCTCAATTGAAAGCCAGCGCCTGCAAGAGCGCCAAAAGCAATTGCTCAAGGCCTTTATTGAGCTGCTGGCCGGAGCTATCGACGCTAAAAGCCCTTACACCGGCAACCATTGCCAACGGGTTCCGGCACTCACCTTCATGCTGGCCGAAGCGGCTGCCGCGAGCCAGCAACCGCAATTCAGGCAGTACAACCCCACTGATGATGAATGGGAAGCTCTGCACATTGCCGCCTGGTTACATGACTGCGGAAAAATCACCACCCCCGAATATGTGGTCGATAAAGCCACTAAACTCGAAACCCTGTATGACCGCATTCACGAAATCCGCACCCGCTTTGAAGTCCTGAAACGCGATACCTGGATTAACTACTGGCAAGCTCGGGCTTTGGGCGGCAATGAGCAACGACTGGCTGAATTGCGCGACACCTGCTTGCAGGAGCTCGATGATGACTTTGCATTTGTCGCCCACTGCAATGTGGGCGGCGAGAGCATGGCCCAGGAAGATTTGCAGCGTTTGACCCGCATTGCACAACGCACCTGGCTCCGTACCCTGGACGATCGGCTGGGCGTGTCCTGGGAAGAAAATAAACGCCAGGCCTTGCGCGAAGAACACCCTCTTCCGGTCACGGAGTTGTTGCTCTCGGACAAGCCCGAACATTTATTCGTGCGCGATGAATCCGAAGTCATCACAACTGAAAACCACTGGGGTTTCAAACTTGATATACCGCGCTCCAAGTTCAATCGGGGCGAGTTATACAATCTGAGTATCACCCGCGGCACACTGACTGCCGAGGAACGCTACATCATCAACAATCACATCGTGCAAACCATCCTGATGCTCGAGCGCCTGCCTTTCCCGAGCTATTTGGGCGACATCACCGAATTGGCGGGTGGTCATCATGAAAAAATGGATGGCAGCGGTTATCCAAAACGCCTGAAGCGCGAGGACATGAGCCTGGCGGCCCGAATGATGGCAATTGCCGATATCTTCGAGGCATTGACCGCCTCGGACCGCCCGTACAAACGGGGCAAAACCTTGAGAGAGGCGTTAAACATCATGGCGGGCATGTGCCGCGATGCCCATATTGACCCTCAACTGTTCGAGCTGTTTATGCGCGAACAGGTCTTCATGCATTACGCCCGGCAATTCCTTGAGCCTCAACAGATCGATCTGGTGGATGTCGATGCCTTGCTGCTCAAGGCCGGGCTGACAGGCTAACGATCAGCAATCACTCAAACGCAAGAAGATCGCTGCCAGTGCTTCAACGCCTTGCTGGTCCTGCTCGGAAAACCTGCCGATGCTCGGGCTGTCCAGGTCCAGCACGCCGATCAGGCGACCGTCCTTGATCAAAGGCACCACCAGTTCGCTGTTGGAAGCACTGTCACAGGCAATATGCCCTGCGAATGCGTGTACATCCTCAACCCGCTGGGTTTGTCGGCTGGCGGCAGCAGCCCCGCAAACGCCACGCCCGAATGGAATACGGACGCACGCGATCTGGCCCTGAAATGGCCCCAACACCAACTCTTCATTGCGGTTCAGGTAAAAACCGGCCCAATTCAAATCGTCCAGCTGGTGGTACAAAAAGGCCGAAAACTGTGCGGCGTTGGCAATAAAATCACGCTCATCCGCCAGTAAGGATTCCAGCTGCGCCTGTAGCAAGCCGTAGCCCTCCAGGCCTGCGCCAGTGGCATTCAAATCAATCATTGTTCTGCTCCAGTAACTTCAATCCAACCCAGTAGCGTGCAAACTGATAAGCGCAGCGACCATTACGGTTGCCACGTCCGGTCGCCCAGCGCACGGCCAGAATGTCCAGCGCTTCGTCACGCTGGCACTTCAAACCGGCTTTACCTGCCAGTACCTCGATCCAGTGTTCGACCACATTCAAGAAGTGCTCCTGGGTAAAGGGGTAGAACGACAACCAGAGGCCGAAACGATCCGACAATGCAATCTTGTCCTCCACCGCCTCGCTGGGGTGAAGCTCGCCATCGACGTTCTTCCAGTTCTCGTTGTCGCTTTCTTTTTCGGAAACCAGGTGCCGGCGGTTCGAGGTCGCGTAAAGCAGGACGTTATCCGGAGCTTGTTCCAGCGAGCCGTCGAGCACACTTTTAAGTACCCGGAAGTCGCCTTCACCGGCGTCGAACGACAGATCATCGCAAAACAATATAAAACGCTGTTTCAACCCTTGGATCTGCTCGACCACACGCGGCAAATCGGCCAGGTGATCGCGTTCAATTTCAATCAAGCGCAACCCGGCCGGCGCGTACTCGGCAAGCAAGGCACGGATGATCGAAGACTTGCCCGTTCCGCGCGACCCCCAGAGCAAGGCATGGTTGGCCGGCAAACCGTTGAGAAATTGTTTAGTATTGCGGCCCAACTGATCGCGCTGGGTATCAACCCCGATCAGATCCGTAAGACGCATATCAAGGCTGACTTGCAGCGGCATCAGATAACCCGAGCGACCTTCGCGCTGCCAGCGCGCGGCCAGGCAATCGTCCCAGTCAATCGGCTCGCGCTGCGCAGGCAGCAAGGGTTCGAGACGCGCCAGGACCGCTTCGGCCCGCTCCAGAAAGGCATACAGTTTAGAATCCACAACATCTCCTCTGACTGATACACAGTGATAGCGCATTGATATGGAGAGCGCCTTGCGCCCGACCATGAGGTGATTGATACAACCTGCCCGTAAATACTGCAGCTATGCCTGCCTGTTAAGCGGCTAATCGACTACTCTAGCCCGCCGAAGGGAAATGGAATCAGGTGCTGCACCCATGGACATAAAACTCACCCACCGCCTGTCTTTCAAACAGGCCAGGCTGACAGTGCTGGTCGGCTTTGTCCTGGGGACAATACTCAGTCTGCTGCAAATCGGTATGGATTATGCCAGCGAAAACGCAGCCATCAATCGTGAAATCGAATCCCTTTTAGATATCAGCCATAACCCGGCTTCACGCATTGCCTACAACCTGGACTCAGAACTCGCACAAGAGCTGGTTATGGGTCTGCTGCGCGCTCCGGCCATTACCGGCGTTCAAATCAGCGACAACGATAAAAACCTCCTGGCATCAGGCCAGGACCAGCCTGATACCGGCCGTTACCGGGCATTGAGTGATTTCCTGTTCGGCTCCATGCGCACCTTCGACGATCGGCTGTACTTCAGCCACTTGCCCGAACAAAGCGTGGGCGTATTGCACCTGGAGGTGGATACCTACCCGTTTGGCAGTCGATTCCTGCACCGTGCCGAGCTCACACTGCTCAGTGGTTTTGCCAGAAGCCTGCTGCTGACCTTCATTCTTCTGGCGCTGTTTTACGTCATGCTAACCAAGCCGTTGGTACGGGTGATTGGCGAGCTCAGCAGGAGCAAGCCCGGTACCCCCAATCCATCGCGCATCGAGTGTCCGTGCGGGCATGAAGACGACGAAATCGGTGTATTGGTCAACGCAGCCAATCAGCAGTTTGACGCCGTAGCCCGTGAAATCGAACAGCGGCGCAACGCAGAAAACCGCCTGACCGAGTATTCGTCGCAGCTCGAAGACATGGTCAAGGCGCGCACCCAGGAACTGGAAGCCATCAATTCACGCCTCAGCCAATCCAACCAGGAGTTGGAAGCTGCCCGCAGTACAGCGCTGAAAATGGCCCAGGCACGGTCGGCGTTTCTGGCCAACATGAGCCACGAAATACGCACGCCCCTAAACGGCCTGCTGGGCATGCTGGAGCTGTGCCTGGACAGCCCGCTCAACGCCGAGCAACTCCAGCAACTGTCCATCGCCCACGACTCGGGCAAGGTCCTGGTCGAACTGCTGAACGACATTCTTGACCTGTCAAAATTCGACGCCGGCAAATTGGAGCTTGAGCATATTGCCTTTGATCTCGGCACGCTGATTGAAGACACCGCCAACCTGTTATCGCAGAACGCAGCGCCCAGTGTAGAACTGACCTGCCTGATTGATCCGCTCTTCCCGACACTGGTTCTGGGTGACCCTACGCGAGTGCGCCAGATCGTCAGCAACCTTATGTCCAACGCGCTCAAGTTCACCCGGTTCGGACGCGTTGATGTTCGTCTCAGCGCGCACAACGACCAGGTAAGAATCGAGGTATGTGACACCGGCATCGGCATTGCCCAGGAAGCTCAGGCACGCATATTCAAGCCCTTCACCCAGGCCGGGGCCGGGATTACCCGGCAGTTTGGCGGCACAGGCCTGGGCCTGGCGCTGACCCGCAGCCTTTGCGAAGCCATGAACGGTCGCCTGACGATCAGTTCAGAAATAGGTTTCGGCAGCCAGTTTTGCGCCGAGTTGCCTTTGCCTTGCCACACGCCTGCTATCAAGCCAAAACCGTTGTCGGGCCGGATCATTGCCGTGAGCCCATCGGGTAGCGGCCTGGCTGAGTTGTTGAGCAGCTTTTTGCCTTTTTGGGGGCTGGAGTACCGGCGTTATTCCCTTGATGAATCACTGGCGGGTGTCAAACCGGACCTGCTGATTACAGATTGCCCCGAATGCCTGTTTGGCCTGCGACCCACCATCAGTACCCCGATCTTGTTGGTCACCGCCTATGGCAATTTCATGCCGGGCGATCAGGTCAATGCACTGGCCCCCCTGCAACAAAAAGCCCGGCCTCTATCGCGCCACGCGCTGTATCAAACCTTGCAGCAGCTGCTGCAAAAAGAAGACGACTCTCATCCAAACAATCATTCCAGACGCTCGTTCGTCCCGCATCGCGCACAGGTGTTGCTGGTTGAAGACAATCCGGTGAACCAGCTGGTTGCCAAGGGGATGCTCGGCAAGCTTGGCTGCGACGTAGTGATTGCGGCCCATGGCGGCGAAGCCCTGAGCCAGCTGGAGCGCAGCAACTTTGATCTGGTGTTGATGGACTGCAACATGCCCGTCATGGATGGCTACGAAGCCACCCGGCAGATTCGTCAAAGTGGCCGCTGGCCGCAGTTGCCAATCGTTGCCTTGACCGCCAATGCCATGCCCGAAGAGCGCGAGCGCTGCCGCACGGCGGGGATGAACGACTACCTGGCCAAGCCCTTCCGCCGCGAAGAGCTCGAAGCCCTGCTCGACCTCTGGGTACCGTTGAACGCCTGAGCAGTGCAGGAGATTCAGGCTGTGGCAGTTTTTTGTAGCAGCGCTTCAATATCGGCCTTCAGCGCTTCGGGCTTGGTGGTCGGGGCGTAGCGTTTGACGTGCCCGTCCCGGCCAATCAAGAACTTGGTGAAATTCCACTTGATCCTTTCGGTCGCCAGTACCCCCGGCGCACGCTTTTTAAGCGCTACGAACAGTGGATGAGCCTGGCTGCCATTGACGTCGATCTTCTTGAACAGTGGAAAGCTCACACCGAAGTTCAGCTCGCAAAATTCGGAAATGGCCGCGTCATCACCGGGTTCCTGTTTGCCGAACTGATTGCAGGGAAAACCAAGAATCACCAGCCCCTGATCCTTGTATTGCTGCCACAACGCTTCAAGTCCCTTGTACTGGGGAGTGAATCCGCACTTGCTGGCGGTATTGACCACCAGCACCGCTTTACCCGGGTAGTCCGCCAGCGTCTTTTGCTCCCCCCTGAGGGTGGTGCAGGGAATGTTGAGCAAGTTGTCAGTCATGACGGAGCCTCTCCAGGTAGATTCAGGTGCGCGGAACCAGATCCAGGCATACCGAGTTGATGCAATAACGCAGCCCGGTCGGTGGCGGGCCATCAGGGAATACATGCCCGAGGTGGGCCTCACACTTGGCGCAGACCACTTCGGTGCGAACCATGCCGTGACTCACATCACGAATCTCGATCATGGCGCTGTCGCCAATCGGTTGATAAAAACTCGGCCAGCCGCAACCCGAATCAAACTTGGCGCTAGAATCAAACAGCGGTTCATTGCAGCAAACGCAGTGATAGACGCCATCGGTTTTGGTGGCGTTGTATTTACCCGAAAATGGCCGCTCCGTACCTTTGAGCCGGCACACGTTGTACTGCTCGGGGTCGAGCATGGCCTTCCACTCGTCGAGCGTTTTATTCAACTTTTCCATAGTTCTGCCTCTGTAGCTGAAAAACCCTGCCCGGTGGCTTTTACAGGGGTCGGGGGGCACGTATGATTGCGCCTCGTTATTCGCCAGTCTGGCACCCGCTCTATCTGCATTCAAACGGATTCTTGAAGCAATGCGGTGTTTGCAAGGCAGGATTACCCAGTGCCGGGATTTCACGCGGCCTGGATCGTTCATTTTCGGGATCACATCGCCATGCAGGTCAGCAAATCAAACAAGCTCGCCAACGTCTGTTATGACATTCGCGGCCCAGTGCTCAAGCACGCCAAACGACTGGAGGAGGAAGGTCATCGCATCCTCAAGCTGAATATCGGCAACCCGGCGCCCTTTGGTTTTGAAGCGCCGGACGAAATCCTTCAGGACGTGATCCGCAATCTGCCCACTGCACAAGGCTACAGCGACTCCAAGGGTCTGTTCAGCGCGCGCAAGGCGGTCATGCAGTACTACCAGCAGAAACAGGTAGAAGGTGTCGGCATTGAAGACATCTATCTGGGCAACGGCGTCTCCGAACTGATCGTGATGTCACTGCAGGCACTGCTCAACAACGGTGACGAAGTTCTGGTGCCGGCACCGGACTACCCGCTGTGGACTGCGGCCGTGACCCTGGCCGGCGGTCATCCAGTGCACTACCTGTGTGATGAGCAAGCCAACTGGTGGCCTGACCTGGCTGATATCAAAGCCAAAATCACTCCCAACACCAAAGCCATGGTCATCATCAACCCGAACAACCCGACGGGTGCGGTGTATTCCAAGGAAGTGCTACTGGGCATGCTGGAACTGGCGCGCCAGCACAATCTGGTGGTGTTCTCGGACGAGATTTACGACAAGATCCTGTACGACGACGCCGTGCACATTTGCACTGCCTCCCTGGCACCGGACCTGTTGTGCCTGACCTTCAACGGCTTGTCCAAGTCGTACCGGGTGGCGGGCTTCCGCTCAGGCTGGATCGCCATCTCCGGCCCCAAGCACAACGCACAAAGCTACATCGAAGGCATCGACATGCTGGCGAACATGCGCCTGTGCGCCAACGTGCCCAGCCAACACGCGATCCAGACGGCACTTGGCGGCTATCAGAGCATCAACGATCTGGTATTGCCCAACGGTCGCCTGCTCGAGCAGCGCAACCGCACCTGGGAACTGCTCAATGACATCCCCGGCGTCAGCTGCGTGAAGCCGATGGGCGCCCTGTATGCGTTCCCCCGCATAGACCCAAAAGTGTGCCCGATCCTGAACGACGAAAAATTCGTCCTGGACTTGCTGCTATCGGAAAAGCTGCTGGTGGTTCAGGGCACCGCCTTCAACTGGCCATGGCCTGACCACTTCCGCGTCGTGACCTTGCCGCGAGTCGATGAACTGGACATGGCTATTGGTCGAATCGGTAATTTCCTGAAGACCTACCGTCAGTAATGTCCTCACATGCTGTGCGAGCTTTGAAATGTCGCACAGCATGTGTCGAGTTAAATTTTATTCACGTGCGCCTCTCCACTGCCCTCGCACACCGCCCTGTCCACGCCCTGAAAAAACTTGCACCTAGTGTTTGCTGGGGCCCGATTGAATTTATACGCATAAAAAAACTCAATCGGGATTAGGAAATGACTGGCTTGTTACTAGAATCAATCTGCAGGACACAGTTTGAAATAGTCGCCCGGTTGAATAGCCTGTGGCAGCACCTTATATACCCGCATGCGGCAATACCTTTAAGACGAGGAGATTCTTACAACCATGATGCGCATTCTGCTGTTTTTGGCCACTAACCTGGCGGTCGTGCTGATTGCCAGCATTACCTTGAGCCTGTTCGGCTTTAACGGGTTCATGGCGGCCAACGGGGTTGATCTGAACCTCAGTCAGCTGTTGATATTCTGTGCGGTCTTTGGTTTTGCAGGGTCTTTGTTCTCGCTCTTCATCTCCAAATGGATGGCGAAGATGAGCACCAGCACCCAGGTGATCACCCAGCCCCGTACCCGCCATGAACAATGGTTGATGCAAACCGTTGAGCAACTGTCCCGCGAAGCAGGGATCAAGATGCCTGAAGTAGGGATTTTCCCGGCATACGAGGCTAACGCCTTCGCCACTGGCTGGAATAAAAACGATGCGTTGGTCGCTGTCAGCCAGGGTTTGCTGGAGCGCTTCTCGCCCGATGAAGTAAAAGCTGTACTGGCTCACGAGATCGGTCACGTTGCCAATGGCGACATGGTGACTCTGGCACTGGTGCAAGGCGTGGTGAACACCTTCGTCATGTTCTTCGCCCGCATCATCGGCAACTTTGTCGACAAAGTTATATTCAAGAACGATGAAGGCCGCGGTATTGCTTACTACGTCGCGACCATTTTCGCCGAACTGGTACTGGGCTTCCTCGCCAGCGCCATCGTGATGTGGTTCTCGCGCAAGCGTGAATTCCGGGCTGACGAAGCCGGCGCACAACTTGCCGGCACAACGGCCATGATCAGCGCCCTGCAGCGCCTGCGCTCCGAACAAGGCCTGCCAGTACACATGCCTGACACCCTGGCGGCTTTCGGCATCAACGGCGGGCTCAAGCAAGGTCTTGCGCGGATGTTCATGAGCCATCCGCCTCTGGAAGAACGTATCGATGCACTGCGTCGCCGCGGCTGATAGCACGGCAACGTAAAAAGGGCGACTCCGGTCGCCCTTTTTCATGCCTGCAATTCAGGCGGTCTTGCACACCCGGTACACCCTCTCCACCAGACGCGACGCCCCGCCTTTAAGGAACTTCCAATTCTGACCCAGAACGTCCGGCTGCTCAACGATCTGCAGTGACCAGGCAGGCGCCAGCAATTGCTGCACCTCATCATCAGGCACCGAGAACGGAGGGCCTTTCATCTCGTGCTGATCGTAATCCAGGGTAATCAACAACCCCCTGCAGTCCCGGGGCAGGATTTGCGACAGGTGCAAGGCATAGGCCTTACGCATTTGCGGTGGCAAAGCAATGATCGCCGCACGGTCATAAAGCCCTGCGCACCCGGCAACGTCTGCCGCACTCAAGGCAAAGAAGTCGCCGCATATGATCGTCACCGGGCCCGCCTCATACACCTTGAAGCCGCCTTGCTCACGAACCTGCGGCGTGACCCTCTGTTCGCTAAAGAACTGCTCCACCGCCGTTTGCGACAGCTCTACACCCAAGACCTCAAAGCCACTGGCCGCCAGCCAGCTCAGATCCAGGCTTTTACCGCACAAAGGCACCAGAACCCGAGCGCCACGAAGCAATTCAAGTTGGGGCCATAGCCGTTCAAGGCAGGGATTGACTTGCTCCTGGTGGAAACCGATCTGATTACGCTGCCACCGGTCGTGCCAAAATTCAGGCTGCATGATTCACCTTTAAATTCGATCAATAAGCACTAAAACTTATATTGGATTTAGATCAATGCCGGGTTGAAGATGGCACATCTTAACCCTGAGGCCCCATCCCATGCTGCCCAGCCTGTATATCTCACACGGTTCTCCCATGCTCGCACTTGAGCCCGGCGCCAGTGGCCCGGCACTCAAACGCCTGGCAGCCGAGCTACCCCGGCCAAAAGCCATCGCGCTGGTTTCTGCGCACTGGGAAAGCACCGACCTGCGGGTCGCCAGCAACCCCGCACCCGAGACCTGGCATGACTTTGGCGGCTTCCCGCCCGCCCTGTTTGCCGTGCAATACCCAGCCCCGGGTGAGCCTGTCCTGGCCGCGCGCATTGTGGAACTGCTGGCCGAACATGGCTTGGCGGCCGGTCTGGACGCACAACGGCCCTTTGACCACGGCGCCTGGGTGCCCCTCTCGTTGATGTATCCGGCAGCCAACATTCCCGTAGTCCAGGTTTCATTGCCCAGTCAGCTCGGGCCTGCAGGCCTGACTGAAATCGGGCGCGCGCTGGCAACCTTGCGTAGCGAAGGGGTCCTGATGATTGGGTCCGGCAGCATCACTCACAACCTGCGCGAGCTGGACTGGCACGCGGGCCCGGAAAGCATAGAGCCCTGGGCCAAAGCCTTTCGCGACTGGATGATCGAAAAACTTGCCGCTGACGACCAACCGGCGCTGCACCAATACCGGCAACTGGCGCCTTTTGCAGTTAAAAATCACCCCAGCGACGAACATCTCTTGCCGCTGTACTTCGCCCGCGGCGCAGGTGGCTCTTTCAGCATTGCCCACCAGGGCTGGACGCTGGGCGCGTTGGGGATGGATATCTACCGGTTCGGGTGACACCACGCACACCTTGCAATAACCGCCTTGCTTGCGGGGAAATCGCGAGCCAGCCCGCTCCCACCGTTTTATGCCGCTCGCCCCTCAAATTGCAGGCAAAAAAATCCCCGAACCAGTCGGGGATTTTTTTAGCGATCAATCACAGCCAGGCAGTGATTAATCTTCGCGGTAGCGACGCAGCTTGAGCTGCTTGCCGGCAACGCGGGTGTCTTTGAGTTTGGCCAGCAAACTTTCCAGACCTACTTCCGGCAGCTCTACCAGGCTGAAGCTGTCACGCACCTGAATGCGACCGATTGCTTCACGTGCCAGGCCACCCTCGTTGAGGATAGCGCCCAGCAGGTTCTTGGCAGCGATACCATCACGCGCACCCAGCGCGGTACGGCAACGTGCACGGCCTTCGGCCAATGGAACCGGAGCACGACGCTCACGATCACCACGGTCCGGACGGTCGCCAGTACGCTCGGACGAACGCTCACGCGGTGCGCTGTTCGGCACCAGTGGACGGTCGCGTTCGATCGCAGCCAACGTCAGAGCCTGACCGTTGGTAGCTTTGCGCAACAGAGCAGCGGCCAGAGCACGCGGGCTGCAACCGATATCGGCAATCAGGCGATCCAGCAGATCACCGTGAGTCGATTCAGCGTCAGCAACCAGTGGCGTCAGGCTGTTGGTCAACTTCTTGATGCGGGCATCGAGAACAGCTTGGGCATCCGGCAGGCGGACTTCAGCAACCTTTTGACCGGTTACGCGCTCGATCACTTGCAGCATGCGGCGCTCACGAGGAGTTACCAGCAACAGCGCGCGACCTTCGCGACCTGCACGGCCGGTACGGCCGATACGGTGAACGTAAGACTCTGGATCGTAAGGCATGTCAACGTTGAACACGTGAGTGATACGTGGAACATCAAGACCACGAGCCGCTACGTCGGTCGCTACAACGATGTCCAGACGGCCATCCTTGAGGGATTCGATAACGCGCTCACGTTGGTTCTGGGCAATGTCACCGTTCAGCGCAGCAGCTTTATAGCCTTTGGCTTCCAGGGCACTTGCCAGATCCAGGGTCGCTTGCTTGGTACGTACGAACATGATCAGGGCGTCGAAATCTTCGACTTCCAGCAGGCTCAATACAGCCGAGGTCTTCTGGTCAGCGTGAACCAACAGGTGAGCCTGTTCGATCGCGGTAACGGTCTGAGTCTTGGTCTGGATTTTTACGTGTTGCGGATCGCGCAGATGGCGTTCGGCAATGGCACGGATCGACTGCGGCAGGGTAGCCGAGAACAATACGGTCTGACGGGTAGCAGGCAAAGCCTTGAAGATCGCTTCAAGGTCATCCATGAAGCCCAGCTTGAGCATTTCGTCAGCTTCGTCGAGAACCAGGTGGTTCACGGTTGCCAATACTTTTTCGTCACGACGCAAGTGGTCGCACAGACGGCCCGGAGTGGCGACAACAATCTGTGCGCCATTACGGATTGCTTTCAGTTGTGGACCCATAGGGGCGCCGCCGTAAACGGCCACAACGGTAACGCCAGGCATTTGCTTGGCATAAGTTTCGAAAGCGGTTGCTACTTGCAGCGCCAACTCACGGGTTGGCGCCAGGATCAGGGCTTGCGGCTCGCGCTTAGCAGGATCGATGCGATGCAGGATCGGCAGAGCGAACGCGGCGGTTTTACCCGTACCGGTTTGCGCCTGACCAATCATGTCGTGACCGGCCATAATGATCGGGATCGATTGCTGCTGAATAGCCGAAGGTTCTTCGTAGCCAGTCGCAATGACAGCTGCAAGAATGTTCGGATTAAGATTAAAAGCGGCGAAGCCGCCGGTTTCCTGGGTCATGGGTCTGCCTCTAAGTGCATCCGCAAAGACCCATGCTCCAAAGCTGCGCATGCCGTGTAAGACTCAAGAGTCGCCCTGGCTGCTTTGTCGGCGGGGATTTGCGAAAACGTTAAATGAATGGAGCGTTCAGGGTTGTCCGCGAAACGGACGAGCAGCCGAAGCGTGCTTCGGGAAATGCGACACCTAAACGTGGCCCGGCTAAAGGCCGGCGCGCACTATACCGGATTTATCAAAAAAAAGAAGCGTTTTTTTAAGACAAACTCGTCTGTATGCCTCTGCATACCGGGCTTCGGCGATATTTTCGCCCTTGTGAAATCGTTTCGCGCCTGCCCCTTCTGGGGCAAACGCTAAAACGTTTCATCGCCGGGCCTCAGGTCGCCGGGCGAATCGCCTTGATCAGCGAGTCCAGCGAGTAGCCCAGACGCGGGGCCAGGGCCTGGGCCCGGGCAGTGAGCGCATCGATATCCAGGGTCTGATCCAGATCGGACGGCACCAGCAGGATGACGTTGCCCTCCTTCACCGGCAACTCCCAGTAATGGCGGTGATACAAACCACGCAGCAAGGCGGCCCCCAGAGGCTTGCCGTCATCGGTCGCCCACTGATTGATCACCAGCCAGCCATTGGCGGACAGCTTTTTCTGACAGTCTTCGAGAAACTTCCAGGCCAGGTGCCCGGCTGCCGGCCCCAGGTCATTGTAGAGGTCGACGAAAATCAGGTCCGCAGGCTCCGCGCTATCCAGCAGTTCAAGGGCATCACCGATCCGGATGTACAACCGGGGGTCATCGTCCAGCCCCAGGTATTCAATGGCCAGGCGCGGCACATCCGGGCGCAGTTCAATGGCCTCAACATCTTCAAGCGGCAAAAATTTGAGACAGGCTTGAGTCAGGGTTCCGGCACCAAGCCCTAAAAACAATGCGCTTTCGGGCGCCTCATGACACAGCGCACCAATCAGCATGGCGCGGGTGTAGTCGTACTCCAGCCAGCAGGGATCAGCGGTGAACACGCAGCTTTGCTCGATCGCATCGCCAAATTCGAGGAAGCGGTAATCAGCCACCTCCAGCACCCGAATCATGCCGAAGTCATCATGAACTTCAGCGAGCAGACGCTCAACGCGCTCCTCAGACATTTCCTCTCCTTGCCGCGCCCCGGCACACCCCGGGCAACGCTCTAAAAAACAACCACTCGGCGCCGAGCAGAAAGCGCCGATTGTCGGCCATTGCGACGCAACAGGTCACGCACTAATTGCTGCTAACATGCGCCATCCCCTTCCCATACTAGAGTCTGCAATGAGCCAACCCTGGAGCCCTGACAGCTGGCGCGCCCTGCCGATCCAGCAACAACCCCATTACCCTGACGCAGCTCACCTGCTACGCGTAGAGCAAAGCCTGGCGAGCTATCCGCCACTGGTGTTTGCCGGTGAAGCTCGCGAGCTTCGGCGCCAGTTTGCCGAGGTCACTGAGGGTCGGGCGTTTCTGTTACAGGGTGGCGATTGCGCTGAAAGCTTTGCCGAGTTTTCGGCTGCCAAGATTCGCGACACCTTCAAAGTGCTGCTGCAAATGGCCATCGTCATGACCTTTGCTGCCGGCTGCCCGGTGGTCAAGGTCGGGCGAATGGCCGGGCAATTCGCCAAGCCGCGCTCAGCCAATGATGAAACCATCAATGGCGTGACCCTGCCGGCCTATCGCGGTGACATCGTCAATGGTATCGGTTTTGATGAAAAAAGCCGTGTACCCGACCCGGAGCGCCTGCTGCAGTCCTATCACCAGTCCACGGCCACCCTGAACCTGCTGCGCGCCTTTGCCCAGGGCGGCTTTGCCGACCTGCACCAGGTCCATAAGTGGAACCTGGACTTCATCGCCAACTCCGCACTGGCAGAAAAATACAGCCAGCTGGCCAACCGCATCGATGAAACCCTGGCGTTTATGCGTGCCTGTGGCATGGACAGCTCGCCGCAACTGCGCGAAACCAGCTTCTTTACTGCCCACGAAGCACTGTTGCTGAACTACGAAGAAGCTTTCGTGCGGCGCGACAGCCTGACCAACGACTACTACGATTGCTCGGCGCACATGCTGTGGATCGGTGACCGCACGCGCCAGCTCGATGGTGCCCACGTCGAGTTCCTGCGCGGGGTCAACAACCCGATCGGGGTCAAGGTCGGTCCAAGCATGAACACCGACGATCTGGTGCGCCTGATCGACATCCTCAACCCTGACAACGACCCGGGCCGCCTCAACCTGATCGTGCGCATGGGCGCCAACAAGGTAGGCGACCATTTGCCACAACTGATCCGTGCGGTTGAAGGCGAAGGCAAGAAAGTGCTGTGGAGCTGCGACCCGATGCACGCCAACACCATCAAGGCCAGCAGCGGCTACAAGACCCGCGACTTTGCGCAGATTCTTGGCGAAGTGAAGCAGTTCTTCCAGGTCCACGAAGCCGAGGGCAGCTATGCCGGCGGGATTCATATCGAGATGACCGGGCAAAATGTCACCGAGTGCATCGGCGGCGCCAAGCCCATCACCGAAGATGGCTTGTCGGACCGCTACCACACCCACTGCGACCCGCGGATGAACGCCGATCAATCGCTGGAGCTGGCATTCTTGATTGCCGAGACGCTGAAACAGGTCAAGCGCTAGCCCACCTGAGTTGTGCAAAAGCAGTGGGAGCCGGCTTGCCGGCGATAGCATCAGCGCTCTTTCAAGACAGGACGCGTCGACTGCATCGCTGGCAAGCCAACGCCCACAAAGACAGTGCCTGCACGACCCTGCTCATTTATTGAACGGATCATCCCAAAAAGCCCGATGGCTTTCAGTTTCGATATCCGCCCTGCTCAGCCCCAGATCTTTAAGCCCCGCATCACTGATCCGTCGCAGATGTGCCCTCTGGCGCGACAGCTGGTACCAGCGGGCAATCTGACCCGCCATGCGTTGTGCCCAGGAATTCTGACTGACTGCCCGGGCGACCCGGACAAAACCTTTTTGACCTTTCATCATTTGAGACCTCCGTGGGGATGGCTCAAGTTTCTGCCCGGGCTTAAGATCAATCCAACGAATGTTTCTTATGCGATACATCTGCGAGATTGATCAATGGCCGAATTTCCGAGCATCGATACCGACCTGCTGCGCACCTTTGCCGCGATTGCCGATCACGGTGGTTTTACCCGCGCCGCCGAAGTGGTCAACCGCACGCAGTCAGCCGTCAGCATGCAGATGAAACGGCTCGAAGATGACGTGCTCAAATGCGCACTGTTCCAGCGCGACGGGCGCAATGTCAGCCTTACTCCCGAAGGACATGTGTTGCTCGGCTATGCGCGGCGCATCCTCAAACTTCACAGTGAAGTGTTCAATACCCTGCGTCAGCCGCACATGGTGGGTACCGTCAAAATCGGTTCTCCGGATGATTACGTCATGCGTTTTCTACCCGGTGTGCTGTCACGGTTTGCTCAGGATTACCCGCTGATCAACGTCGAGGTGCATTGCGAACCGTCGGTGCAATTGCTACAGCGAAATGATCTGGACCTGACCATCGTGACCCGCAAACCCGGCTCTGAAATGGGCCAGGTTTTACGTCAGGAGCGATTCGTGTGGATGGTGGCCCAGGGCTTCTCGCCCCATGAACAAACGCCCTTGCCACTGGCGATGTTCAACACTGACTGCTTTTGCCGGACTTGGGCCTGCAATGCGCTGGATATCATGCAGCGCGAATACCGGGTCGCCTATACGAGCGCCAGCCTGGCGGCGATCAATGCCGTGGTCAGCACCGGGCTGGCCGTGACGGCCCAACTGCAAAGCCTTCTGACCCCCGATTTGCGGATTATTGGCGAGGCCGAAAACCTGCCGCTATTGCCCTCCGCCAGCATTGTGCTGTTGCGCAAGCCCAACAACGCGTCCTCGCCCATCATCGAGTGCTTTGCCGAGTACATCGTCGAGGGCTTTAAGCTTTAATTGCCAGCAACCCGGCACACAGCAGCAAAAAGGCACAATACAGAACGCGCAGCCTGCGCTCTGGCAGGGCGTGGGCGACCTTGACCCCCCAACTGATGCTTAACAGCCCACCGACAGCCATCGGCAAGCCCATGATCCAGTTGACCTCGCCATGCACCGCGTAGGTCAACAGAGTGACCGCGGTACTGGGTGCGGCCAGGGCTAGCGACAGCCCCTGAGCCACCACTTGCGAAGTGCCGAAGACACTGGTCAATACCGGCGCCGCCACCACGGCCCCGCCGACACCGAACAGTCCTCCCGTAGTACCCGCTACCGCCCCCAGTACGCCGAACCAAGGCCAGCCATAGCGTGAACCGGCTACCGGCCGTGCAGGTGCGCTATACAGTTTGATCAGGTTGTAGAGAGCGATCGCCAGCAAAAAGGCGATAAAGCCCCAACGAATGCTGCGCGCATCCACACCCACGGCGAGCACGGCGCCCAGCCAGGCGAAACAAAAACTCATCAGCACCAGTGGCAGTGCCTGGCGCAGATCGATTTTATTGCGCTGGT
Organism: Pseudomonas versuta; assembly: GCF_001294575.1. Taxonomy (NCBI): domain Bacteria; kingdom Pseudomonadati; phylum Pseudomonadota; class Gammaproteobacteria; order Pseudomonadales; family Pseudomonadaceae; genus Pseudomonas; species Pseudomonas versuta. The sequence goes on along the minus strand of NZ_CP012676.1, from coordinate 757,124 downwards.
GGTAGCGGTACAGCGCGAGAAACACATTGGGCACCGACATGACCAACGCCGTGCCTTGCGCTATCTGTTGATCCAGGCCGAACCACAACCCCAAAACAGGGATCGCAATCAGGCCGCCACCAATCCCGAACAACCCGCCCATCGCCCCCAGAGCGATGCCCAGGGCGGCGTACATTGCAAAATCGATCAGCATTACGCTACCTCTTGATGAGCGCCCATGCTAACCAGTCCCCCGCCTGCGGCAAAGCTCTAAACCGGGGCTTTTTGACCGGCAAAAAAAAGCCCGACCTTGCGGCCGGGCTTTTTCATCGTGCGATTGACGCCAGGTTTAAACCTTGGCGCGGCCCTTGTAGGAGCCACCGTCACGGGTGTCGATCTCGATCCAGTCGCCGATTTCAACGAAATCTGCAACGCTCAGCTCGGTACCGTTTTTCAGTTTGGCAGGCTTCATCACCTTGCCCGAAGTGTCGCCGCGAGCGGAACCTTCGGTGTAGTCAACCTGACGCACGATAGTGGTCGGCAGCTCTACGGAAACCAGACGCTCTTCGAAGAAGATCGCTTCGCAAACGTCGGTCATGCCTTCTTCGATGAACGGCAGAACGGCTTCGATGTCTTCAGCGTTCAGCTCGTACATGGTGTAGTCAGTGGTGTCCATGAACGTGTAGGTGTCGCCGCTGATGAAGGACAGGGTCGCTTCTTTGCGATCCAGGATCACGTCTTCGAGCTTGTCGTCAGCGCTGTATACGATTTCAGTCTTGTAGCCAGTCAGCAGGTTTTTCAGCTTGGTCTTCATGATTGCGCTGTTACGACCGGACTTGGTGAATTCAGCTTTTTGAACCAACCAAGGGTCGTTTTCGAGCTTGATGACTGTACCGGGTTTAAGCTCTTTACCAGTTTTCATTGCGAGTATCCGAATTTGGAATGAGATTTACAAAAATCTAGGCCGCGTATCATATCCAATTTCTATAAAACAGTACTAGCGCTTGCGCAAGATCTGCCTGCAATGACTGTTCCAGACACCACTGCTCAGCGTGCGCAGTGATCTCGGGCCAGTGTTCAAGCAGCAAATTCCAGCTTTGCGCCATATCTGACCCGGCATTCCAGGCATGCCACAAGCCGGTAAATGCACGAGCAGCGGGCGCAGAAAGACCTTTTACATACAGAGCCAGGAACGCATTGAGTTTGACCCAGTGCGCGTCTTCTTCCTGCTCATAGATGTGCCAAAGCAGCGGCCGCCCGGCCCACTGGGCCCGCACAAACGAGTCTTCGCCGCGCACCGCGTTGAAGTCACAACTCCATAACAGGTAGTCGTAATCCTGTTGGCGCACGAACGGCAAGGCCTGGATGCTCAAGGCTCCCCGCTGCTCGACCTGACCGGGCACAAGCTCATTGACCTCGAGCCAGCGCAGCAAGTCGCCCATGATTCGCCCCTGGGGCACCAGCAGATGGGTCGGCACACTGCCCGCGGCCATGGCGTCCAGCCAGCTGGCCAACCCTGAATTTTCATAGGCGAACAACGAAACAAGCCGGGCGTTACTTTTAGGAAACACCCCCAGCCCCTGCAAAAACGCCAGCCTGGCCTGGGGATCTTGCTCAAAGGCACGCCAACGGGCGAGCAAATCAGCTTCACGCAACAGCCCCCCAGTGCCTTGACCAAAGCCCGGAAAAAAGAACATCCGTTTCAGGCCGTCCGCACGCATGGAAGGCAAACCGTGACAGCCACTGACCCAGTCTTCGGCGCTCAAATACTCCAGATTGATCCACAACGCAGGCCTAGGGCGCGCCTTCATGGCCTGCAAATAGCCCTCTGGCAGCTTGCAGGCGAAGGCCTCCACCACCACATCGGCGACGTCCACCGATTGCCACTGCACAGGCCACTGACGCACCTCGACTCCCTGCTGCACTTGTTGCGCCGCCGAAGCATCGGCCTCCGGGCACAACGGCACGAAGGCCTGCAAATCATCGACCCACAAACGCACGGTCTGCTGATGCTCGGCGACCAATTGCCTGGCCAGGCGCCAGGTCACACCAATGTCGCCGTAGTTATCGACCACACTGCAAAAAATATCCCAGGAGGCTTTCATTCCGGGCTCCTACATTCAAAGGGCTGATTGTCCGCATTATTCAGTGCGTACAGAAGGCTTCAGGCGGATTAATCTGCCGGGCACTCGTGCGACAATCGCCGATTGCCGTCATGCCCACGTTGAAAACCCCCGACCTATGAACAAGAACGCTGTGTACCTGTTGATGCTGGAAAAGCTCGCAATCGATCTGGATGTGCTCCAGCGGGCAGCACAAACCGCCTATGAAGCGGCCACCCACGCCGAAAACATCGCCGAGAACAAGTACGACACCCTCGGGCTTGAGGCGTCCTATCTGGCCACAGGCCAGGCACGCCGGGTTGAGGAAATCCGCCAGGCGCTGAAAAACTGTCAGGCGATGACCCTCGCGCCCTTCGACCCCGCGCACGGCATTCAAGTGGGGGCACTGGTCCATCTGGAAGCCGGGAGCGGGCAATGGTTATTTCTCGCCCCGGATGCCGCGGGGCTCAAGCTTGTCCATGACGGGCACACCGTGACCGTGATCACCCCGCGTTCGCCGCTGGGCGCGGCGTTGCTGGGCAAGCAGCCGGAGGATGAAGTGCTCATCAATATAGCCGGGGTCGCACAGGGCTTTACTGTCTGCGAGGTCGAGTAGGCAGCCCTGGGCGCTGGGCAAAATCACTGTTGCCACTCGATACCCGGGGGAGATGCGGATGCCCATCACAGGGTGGCCGAGCGGAGGTGCCGGTAGATCAGGATCAAAAGCCGGGCCGGGCGTTACTTGGCGGCCATCAGGCGGTTCACTTCGCTGCGCACCATGTTGGCGTATTCGGGAGGCGACATTGCGTCCAGCTCCGAACGCACCCACTCCGCCCATTTGCCCTTGCGCTTGGCACGCTCACCGAACAAACGCGCAGCATCCCCTTTGGCTTTACCCAGATTGCTCTGCCAAAGGTCATACAGACGGGACTTTTCATCTTCAAGCGCAGCACGCTCAGCGAGGGGTTTGTTGGCGAGATTGAAGCTCATAGGAATTTCCTGCGGCGTAAATTAGAAGACATCTTACACCGTCGAAAGAAGTGTCTTAGTCCGGTTTTTGACTACGCTCTCACCTCAGAAGCACAATCGGCCCCAAAACAGATGCAACTTTTTAGCATTGGGTTGACTCCATTACTCATCTCCCCTTTTCACCTGCAAGGAGTATCGCAATGGCTCGAAAAAATGCCGTACAAGCCGCTGAAGATCAAATCAAGGATCAAGCATTCAGCGAGCTGCAACTATTGATTGCCGAATCTGAAAAGCTGCTCAAGGACAGTGCGTCCCTGGTCGGCGAAGAAGGCGAAACCCTGCGCGCTCAGGTGGGCCTCAAGCTCAAGCAGGCCCTCGACTCGGTGAGCAACGTGCGTGAACGCACCAAGCCCGTGGTCGATGCCACCGAAAACTACATCGGTGGCCACCCGTGGCAGACGGTGGCCGTCTCGGCCGGCTTCGGGCTGGTGGTTGGCCTGCTGCTGGGACGTCGCAACTAACTCCAGCGCGCAATCAAACAAAGCCTCTCGCTGTTATGGCGAGGGGCTTTGTTGTTTAAAAATTAAAATTCCGGACATATTCAGTGACATCCATGACGGGCAGTCCTGATACTTGATCGTCTTCCCCATGCCAACGAGACAGTCAATGTCCGCTTCCACTGCTGCTACGAAACCTTTAAGCACTGCCCTGATTCTGTTGATGGCGACCGCCACCGGCCTGGCCGTCGCCAGCAATTATTACGCCCAGCCCTTACTGCATACCATCGCCCAGGAACTGGGCCTGAGCATGAGCAGCGCCGGAACCGTGGTGATCACCGCTCAATTGAGCTACGGCGCCGGGTTGGTGTTGCTGGTGCCACTGGGCGACCTGTTCGAGCAACGCCGACTGATCGTCAGCATGACCGTACTCAGCGCCCTGGGCCTGTTACTAAGCGCATTCTCACCGTCCCTGCCCTGGCTTTTGGTCGGCACGGCGATGACCGGCCTGTTTTCGGTTTCAGCCCAGGTGCTGGTGCCCATGGCTGCCAGCCTGACGGACCCGCAGAGCCGGGGCCGGGTGGTGGGTACGTTGATGAGTGGCCTGCTACTGGGGATTTTGCTGGCCCGAACGGTCGCCGGCGCGCTGTCTTCGGCAGGTGACTGGCGAACCATCTATCTGGTGGCTGCCGCCCTGATGACGGTCAGCGCCATCGCCCTGTTTTGCGCACTGCCCAACCATCACCAGAGCGCCGGCCTGAGCTACCCGAAATTGCTGGGGTCGGTGTTCAAACTGTTTGTCGAAGAACCGGTCCTGCGTCTGCGCTCAATCCTGGGCCTGCTGACATTCTCGCTGTTCGCCCTGTTCTGGACGCCATTGGCTTTTCTGCTGGCCGTACCGCCTTACAGCTACTCCGACGCGATCATCGGCCTGTTCGGCCTGGCGGGTGCCGTAGGAGCTATCGCCGCAAACTGGGCCGGACGCATGGCTGATCGCGGCAAAGGCCAACTGGCAACCACCGTCGGCCTGCTGGCCCTGCTCGCATGCTGGTTGCCCATGGCGTTCGCCGGCCACTCATTGATTGCATTGTTGATCGGCGTTCTGGTGCTCGATTTTGCCGTGCAACTGGTGCACGTGAGTAATCAGAACGCAGTGTTTAAAGTCCGTCCGGCAGCCCGCAATCGCCTGAACGCCGGTTACATCACCTGTTATTTCATTGGCGGGGCACTGGGCTCGCTGGTGGGCGCGCAGACCTATCCGGTCTATGGCTGGAGCGGGATCGTGGTTGTCGGTGCAGTGGTTGCGACTCTGGCACTGGCGGTGTGGGGATATGCCTTGCAGCAGGAAAGCAGGCTGCAGCCCGTCGCTTAAGCGTGGGTGCAGCACTTTTCATCACTGGGTGAACTCGCTAGGATGCGTATCCCACCTGAAAGCGGCCCGCCCATGCGGGCCGTCTTATTGCTTCGAGACGCCGCATGATCCCTAAAGAATCCCGTAACGAACTGGCCCTGGACACTTTTATCAAGGCGCACCCCGAGCTGCTCGAAGAGATGAAAGAACTGAGCGCCGAAGACCGACAGCAACAAATTCTCTGGGCATTTGAGAGCGCTGCCGACGATCAGGGAATCGAAGCCTGGGAACTGGCGCTGCAACTGATCGCCCGCTCGCCAGAGGAACTCGAAGCCATGCGCCTTGAAGTTCATCAAGAAGTAGCCGAAGCCCTGGACATGAGCTGGGAAGAATACTGCGGCTTGAATGACATCGCGGTCTGAGCCGACCCTACCCGCCAGCGGTGCACGGTTAATCCGCCACCGCTCGTCGCTTGCATCGCACTAATCGCCCGCGCCGGCACACCAATATCAGGTACGACTCCCCATTGTCTGGAGACGCAACCATGATCAGCTCATCGATAAAAACCTTGTCCTTTGCCGCCGTGCTTTGCGTGGTGTCCGCCACCAGCCTGGCCGCCTCCTCTACTGGCCCGACCGTGCCGACACAACCTGCCGACCCGCCTTCCGGCCAGGACGTCAGACCCACCATAAACTCCGACTCCAAAATCCATAACGATGCCGACATTCCGACCCACCCATCAGTGGATCCCAGAGTGCAGGGCAACGACCCTGGCCGTCAGGGCGGGATGAATACAGACGGTAATGGCCCGATTGGCAGTGATGACGACACTTCTGCACCTGCTACAACGCCCGCAATACCCAAACCCTGAAAGCAAAAAGGCTGCACCCCATGGGGCGCAGCCTTTTAAGCAGCGCAGTGCGACTAGATGCGATGTTTAACCGGGTGTTGATTACACGCAAGCTCGTCACGCAACTCGCTGATCAACTGGTTAATCGCATGGGCACTGGACAGGTTGCTTGCGCAGATTCCCGTCACCAGCAACTCTACTCTTCCCGTCGATGCGTCAAACACCCGCACGGTTAAACAAGCGTCAGCGGTGACCGTACATTGGCAGGTAAAAGGTGAAAAACTGCCTTCAATAAGGCTGCGTAACTCGAGATTGGAAATCACGGGTATCTCCTGAGTAAGTTTAAAGTTGAGCACGCAAACGTCTGTGACCGAACGGCCAGCCTCTACGGGCTGGTGGGGGCATGGAAATAACCGGCGCCATCTAGCTGATGCGCTGAAACCCTCTGCAGGAGCCTGGCTTGCGAGCGATTGCATCACTGCGCAGCAACACACACTCCCTGTTTTCCCCATGCAAAAACCGACATAAAACCTTCATCACTATTCAACAAAACAAGTGTAAGAAAGAATTTCTATACCGGCCAGTGGTCACACCTGTACACCCCACTTACTGGACGACCGGCTATGAGCTTCGACAAACTTTCCCAAGGCCTTGCGAAACGCGCAGGGAGCCCGCGTACCTTTCAGGTTGCCTTGTTTTTGATCGTGTTATGGGCGGCTACAGGGCCGTTCTTCCATTACAACGACACCTGGCAACTGATCATCAACACCTCAACCACCATCATCACTTTCCTGATGGTATTTGTGATCCAGAACACGCAAAACCGCGACAACGATGTGCTGCACATCAAGATCGACGAATTGCTGCGCGCGACAAAAGAGGCACAAAACGCAGTGATCGGCCTGGACCGAATGACGTCGAAGGAGTTAAGGGCTATTCGCAAGCAATATCAGCATATTGGCGAAAATGGGGAAGTCGAGGTGAGTGTGGTAGACACCACCGTCAGCGCCACCGCCAGCAAAACGGACAGTGCGCCGCAGTGATTGTCAGCTCCGCAGTCCGCCTGCGCTAATGGCCGCCGGCGGACTTACAGAGCGCTGCTCAAGACTTGTGATGCGCGTCCACCAGCTTCTTGGCCATCCCCAGATGCATCTCGAGTTTCGGCAAATACTTTTCGGCAAAGGCCTTTAACTCGGGAGAACCGGGATCTTTGATCTGCTGTTTAAACAGCTCGATCGCCTCTTCATGGGCTTTAACCTGATTGGCGGCATAGGCGGCATCAAATGAGTCGCCCTCCTGCACTTGCAGCATCAGCTTCTTGGCCTTGTTCAGTATTTGCTCATCGGTCGACACGTGCAGATCATGCTTTTGCGCGATGTCTTTCAAGTCCCGATTGGCATCCGTATGGTCCTTGATCATTTCCACGGCGTAACTCTCAATGTCCGTCGAAGAGGTTTTGCCAATCGCCATACGGCTGGTTTCAATCTCGGCTATCCCGGCCGCAGAGGCCTCATCAACAAAGTTGGCCGGACTGGCTGCGACAGCGGCACCCGCCGCCACCAGGGCACATGCCAGGGCACATCCTGCGACGAAGCGTTTAGGGCCAATCAGGTGTTTCATAACGTCCTCCAGAAAAAGGCAGGTTTATTCCCTGCAATGAATCTGAAGGCCCATGGCCTCAAAGGTTTAGATAAAGGCTTTTTTTCTGACCGGCGGTGATTTCGGGCATCGAGCAAGATCAGCTCCCCGCATTTTCCGCCACCATCAGCACCGGGGCAGGCAGGACTAATCAGAAAGGTTCAAAAAGCGCAGGACACTGTTGATATCAGCCATGAGGGTAACAAGCCCTAAAAGGCCAATATCATCGGCATGGATTCTTGTTCGAACCGTGCAGCCGCCGATTGGATAGCAAGATACATAATCAAAGAACCAGCAAAAATTCCCGCCAGAACATGGCGGGCATAAACTGCAACCGCACTCTATATATGGCCGTGATGCCTTAAAGGGCATTTACACAACGCCAGAGTGGCAATCATCTGCTGATAGTGGTCTGCGCCCAGAAACGCACTGAGCCCCCCTTGCAGACTAAAAACTGGAGACTTGAGTGCCTGTACGGCAAGTATTCTTGCCGCCTTTTGACTGCGCACACCCGATTGGCAGTACAGCACAATCGGCCGGCCATCCTCACAGCATAACGACCATGCTCCAACCTCACTCAAGGGAAAATGATCACCACCGATAGAAACTTGCTCACGCTCGTGCTCTTCACGCACATCTATCAAGTGGATCGGAGTTTCACCGATTAACGCGGCAAAATCCGCGATGCTGATCATGAAATCATTACTGGCACTCGACGCACTGCAGACCTGCGCTACTTCTTCAAGTAACGCCGAGCGCACCGGGTCGCGCAACGGATTATCGTCGATACTCGAATAACCAATTTCCCGACTTGTGGCCTCAAGGGCGTCATAGACCATTAGACGGTTTATCAGTGGCTGCCCGACTCCAGTGATCAGCTTGATCGCTTCGTTGGCCTGAAAGCAGCCAATAATACCGGGCAAAACACCCAACACTCCGGCCTCCGCACAGTTCGGTGCCAAAGCGGCATCCGGCAGGCCATCGTACAGATCCCGGTAATTAGCGCTACGTCGCCCCCCAGCGTCCAGCGCGTTAAATACCGTGACATGCCCTTCAAACTGCATGATTGCTCCGTACACCAAGGGCTTGCCCCCTAAAAAGCAAACGTCATTGATTAAATATTTGGCCGTAAAGTTATCCGTGCCATCAATGATGATGTCGTATCTGGAAACGAGGGCTTGAGCATTTTCGAGGCTGAATCGCTCAAGATAGGTCTCGATCTCGATATAGGGATTGAGCTTTTGTAGACGCATTTTTGCCACATCCACCTTGTTTCGTCCTTTATCGGTGATACGAAACAAGACCTGGCGATGCACATTGGAAACATTAATTTGATCGGCGTCGATAATTCCCAGACGCCCCACACCCGCAGCTGCCAGATAGAGCAAGGCAGGACATCCCAACCCACCAGCACCGACCATCAATACACTGGCATTTTTCAACGCCAACTGCCCCTTCATGCCTATCGACGGGATCAGTAAATGCCGTGAATACAGGCACATTTCTTCGGCTTCAAGCCGGTCATAACGAGTCCTTGCCTCCGTGCTCATCGTATTGCTCCCTTCACATTTCAGGATCGGGTTTACGCGATATTCGATTCAGCAGCGTTAAAACTCTTCAATCACAATGGCCGCAAGGGTATTCGCGCGGGTGATATTGTAAATCTTATGAACAAACACGAGCGCATCAATATGTTTGTAGGCAGTGGTAGTTACGACCCCTTTATCAAGAAGATAGAAAGGGCATCGCCACTCCATCGTGATGGTTTTCAATGGGTACCCAAGAGAACTGCAAAGTTCATGAGGATCATTTTCTAGCGCATCTATCAAACTCTCTCTGCTTTCAGCCCCCAAGGCGGGTAATTCATTAAATGCCCACTGATCAGCCACTTCACAGCGATGACGATACAACGTAAATGGATGCTCAAAAGACGTCAACATCACGCCTTCCAATTCAATTATTTCGAGTTTTTCAGGCAAAGGTCTCTTCACCCGTGACGGGTTTATTTCCGAGGGTAGAAACTGCTGCAGCAAAGCGTCTCTAATAACACCAGGCGTGGCTGATAATGCGTCATCACCGTCCAGCACAACTAGTTTCCAACGAACACTAACCCGTGCGATGTTGATGCCCGCAGCGGTAATAGTGTGCAATACATCAAATATACTATTAGCCTGACGCACATGAAAACGCTCTACCGTAATCGAAAACTCATCAGCATCAAATACTTCAAAGGGCTCTAAATATTCAACCTCGGCCCCCACCGCAACCACGGCTTGCGCGTAATCTTTGATCATGCTTGGAAAGGAAACATGTAGACAGTGCTGCCCCCAGGACCACATGGAACTATAACTCATCTGCATCAACGAGTGCGCGTGAAACTGATAAGGCCCAAATAGTACGGATTCAACGGGATGAGTAATGCTAATCGTCCTGTCTTTCATGGCATCAGCCTCCTGCTATCGCGGTAAAAACATCGATACAATCCGATTCGGCGATTTTCTCGACATGCGTATTAGGATCTACCCGCCGACCGTTCAATGAAATTAAATATCCATTCTTAACCCGCCCCGCCTTATCAAAAACTATGTCTTTTAAAGCGGGATAGGTTTCTACCAGTTTCAATAATGCATCATGAACTGTATTCAGCCCTGCCGTCGCCAGCACCAGCTCTTTTTTGTAATTTACAAAACGCGCAAGATTTCCAGATAATTTAACGTTCATTGTTCAAACTTCCTTGTATTGATCCCGTTGTTGAATCATGTCCAGCTCATGAACCATTCGTAAACCCAGATCTACTTTAAGCTTCTCTTGCGGATCGGCACCAGCGATCAACGCCATGAAGTCCCTGTGCGCGCGACCTATACCTGTGCTTTCGGTGTACCCCCACCCTCCCGTTAATTTCAACGACATCGTCGCAATAAAGGTAATCTCTTCGACCGCATGGTATTTAGCAGTAGATGATATGACGTCCCAATAGGAATCACTTTCTCCACGAGCCTGACGTTCCAAAGAATGAAAAACTACCGTGCGGGCAGTTTCCAGCGCTATGTACATTTCACCAATATTGGCCTGCACATGCTGCATGTCTACAAGAGGAACACCGTACCGTACTGTCTTTTTCAAATAAGCGATGGTTTCCTCAATGACAGCCCGCGCCCGACCTAGAAAAAGCGTAGTCTGCAAAGAACGACGACAATTAAGAAAATAACGCTGTGCAAAACTTAAACCGTCTGTAGCGACTAACAACCGTTCTTTACCAAGCACGACATCACACAGACTCAACGTCGCCATACCGAATGAGCGTACACCGTGCATAATACGTGGAGCAACCTCTACACCTGGATCATCAGACTTCACCAGAAAAATTTGCACATCACTGGTTTCACTCCTGACAAACACTATAAACAAATCAGCTGTTTCCCCTCCGGTCACTAATTGCTTAAGACCATTCAAAATATAACTTTCACCGCCCTGTTCAGGTCGCGCATTGCTTTTAAAGGTAAAAGCATCGGCATTTTCTGTATAAGCAAATGCCCCCCCTAACGCCCCCTGAACCAAGGGACCCACAAAGTGATCAATAACACCTTGTCGATCTACTGCAATCAAAAAAGTAATAACGGACATGCGCACAGAAATCAAAAATGGAAATGATGTATCCTGCGACAGGTAACCCAACTCCTCTAACACCTTCCCCCATTGGTAGTAGCCAGCATCCCGTCCACCAAAGCGCCCCGGAAGGTTATATTTATAGAGCCCTAGACGTGCAAATTTCTCTATCACTTCATTGGGAATAACAGTTGAATTTTGATCCCGCGCTTTCACATGCGCATTAAGTTCGTCCTCAATCAGCGAGCCAAAAATACTCTGAACATTGCCTGCCCCTTGCCAATCAATATTCATACTTAATCCTTCAAGTATTAAAAGTAGCCGACATCATCCGGACGACGGCATTGTAGTACCACACTCATATAATGTATTTCTATGGATTCAAGAGAGGCCGTTCTTTCACATAGACGCCCCCACCGATTACTCAGTAAGTTGGATGTTAAGGAAAGTTAAAACTCTGCCACCGCTACTGCGCAATTCAGTGTAGCAGGGTGAATTCAGGCTGCACCGGAAAAAAATCTTTAAAGAGAAAAATCTCACTTACATACTAGACCTCGAGCAGGTCAAAAGCTCCAGGCGCTCACGCCGGAAATGTCGTACCAACACTCCATATTCACTGCGGACAAGCGCTCCACCTTTCTAAGACCGATAATGCTCTGCCAGATAGTCGACAAAAGCCCTGACCTTGGGCGCCTGATATCGGGATTGGGGATATATCGCGTAGTAGTGGCGCTCGCCCAGGCTGTAGTTGGGCAGAATAGAAACCAGCCGCCCTGTGGCCAGGTCGTTGCGCACAGTGGCAAGGGTGAAACAGGCGATGCCTGCCTCAGCCAGTGTCGCAGCATGCAGGGCAATGATGGTGTTGGTCTTGAACCGGCCCGATGGTGTGACCCTGACCGATGCTCCCCGACTGGCACTCAATTCCCAGTCCGAGGATGCACCGACAAACGTCAGCAAACGATGTTTACTCAGATCCTCAGCCGTACGCGGCAGCCCGTGGCTGCGAATGTAGCCGGGGGCCGCAACCAGCATCAGCTTTGAGACGGTCAGCGTGCGGGCAACCAGCGTGGTATCGCTTAACGGGCCGGCGATACGGATTGCCACATCCACCCCCTCGGCGACCAGGTCAATGAACTGATCGTCACAACACAGTTCAAGCTCGATATCGGGATAACGCTTCTGAAAACCTGGCAGCCATTGCGGCAAATCAAGGGTGCCGACAACCAAGGGTACGCTGACCCGCAGCAAGCCCTCAGCACGCTGGTGCCCTTGTGCAATGGCCTGCGAAGCCGCCTCTACACGCTCAAGAATATCGACACAGGCTGCGTAGTATTGCTCGCCCGGCCCGGTAAGACTGAAGCGGCGGGTGTTGCGGTTGATCAACTGAACACCCAGTTCAACTTCAAGCTGCTGCAGTTGCCGCGAGATCGTCGAATGGGTGGTATCCAGACGCTCTGCGGCGGCAGAGAATCCCCTGGCTTCGACGATGCAACGAAAGGCGCGCATGGCAGACAACTGATTCATGAAACAGGCGGTCCGAAGTCAGGTGAAACATCTGGTTGATCAGTCGACCGTCAAGCCGAGGATCTGTGAGCTGGTGAGAACAGAACCGAAGGTGTCTTCAATTTCAGCCAGGGACGAATTTTGCAGTTCATTGCCAGACACCGACTGGCCATTGGCGCGTGTTATGGCACGGGTTGCAGTGGCATCGGATGCTACCACGACGTTATAACCCAGCGGCACCGCGTCACGGGCAGCACCGGCGACGCAGGCATGGGTCATCAAGCCGGCAATAATCAGCGTGTCGATCTTGGCTTTCTTCAACTGTGCGTCCAGGTCAGTGCTGGCAAATACGCTGACCGACGTCTTCTGTACAACTTTGTCCTGCGCCCGCGGCTTCATCAACGGGTGAAAATCGACCGTCTTGCCATCCACGGCAAACACCGCCGTGCCAGCCGGCGAAACATGCTGTACGTGAATAACCTGGATGTTTGCCTTGTCCGCGAAGTCGATCAGGCGCCGGGTGTTGTTCAGTGCGGTCATCCCGTCCGGGATCGGCATGCGACCGGTGAAATATTCATTCTGGAAATCAATCACCAGCAGCGCGGTAGATTTGGCAACCAGATGATCTGCAGGCCCGACACCGGACATTGCACGGATGGTCGGATGGGCATTGGCTGGTGCATCGGCGGCGGTCGCGAACTGGCTACCCACCATCATCAAGCCTACTCCGGCCAACGTGGACTTGAGCACGGCAGGCAAAGTCATTTTAAAGGGCACGAATTTGGACAAAGTGGCGAGTGTTGTCATTAGAAGGTTTCCTGATTGTGAAGTGGGCTTGGGAGGCCAACTTTAGGAGCCTGGTACAAAGGGAACAACGCACTGAAGAACACAATATTTGTTTGGAAAATGCACAGATCACAGCGAAATTCCCGAGCTTGAGGAGATACGTAATCCAGGCTTCAAGTCCGGGCATCCGCCCTTTTCCAGACGCCAGAAACCACAAACCCCCGACTTTCTCTAGGAAAATCAGGGGTTTGTGTTTACTTAATGTGGCGGTGAAGGAGTCCGCCAAATTAAAATCCACCACAAACCCAAAACGCCTCACAACCCTTTATATTACGGCGCTTTCAAGCCTATCATCGTCTCAAGACATCTACCAACATTCGTCACCTTCCTAGCCGTTGTGGGGGAACAAATGGGGGAACAAAATAGATAAAGGATATTCCCATGGGAAAGCTGACCGCTAAGCAAATTGAAAACCTGACGACCCCAGGCACCTACGAGGACGGAGATGGCCTACGTCTCCTGATCAAGCCCAATGGGAAGAAGTATTGGGTACTGCGCTTCCAGCTCTCCGGAAAGCGGAGGGAGATGGGGTTAGGCACCTATCCTGCAATCGGCCTTAAGGAAGCTCGGCAAAACAGTAGCGATAAGCGCCGTTTATTGCGCGATGGTATTGACCCCTTACAGGCTCGTGACGATGAACGAGCGGCACAGGTGACCGCTGAGCTGCAACGGAAAAATAAAGCCATCACGTTCCGGGACGTGTCAGCCGATTACATAGAAGCTCACCGTGCTGGCTGGAAAAACGTCAAACACGCCCAGCAATGGACGAACACACTGGCTACTTACGCCGCGCCCGTCATCGGCGAACTCGCCACCAACCAGATCACCACCGAGCACGTCCTCGATATTCTAAAACCCATCTGGAGCAGCAAAGCCGAAACAGCTAGCCGGGTTCGTAACAGGATCGAACTAGTCCTTGATGCCGCCAAAGCACGTGGATTGCGAGACGGTGAAAATCCAGCACGCTGGCGTGGACACCTCGACAAGCTGCTGCCACCGAGTTCCAAGGCTAAACGTACCCAAAACCACCCTGCATTACCCTACTCGGAATTGGCTCGTTTCATGCCGGCACTCGAAAGTGTCGAAGGTCAATCCGCCTACGCACTCAAAATGGCGATCCTCACTGCGTGCCGAACCAGCGAGGTTCTTGAAGCCGACTGGAGTGAGGTTGATTTGAAAACCAAGCTATGGACGATTCCAGCGGTGCGAATGAAAGCGGGAAAAATTCATACCGTGCCGCTATCGGATGCGCTCATCGCACTGCTCGAAACTATCCCACGAATCAAAGGTAGTTCGTTGCTGTTTCCAGGGGCTCGTAAAGGTCGCCCCATTAGCAATATGGCCATGTTAATGACTTTGCGTCGCATGGATCAAAAGGACCTGAAAGATGGTGGCAAGGGCTGGCGCGATAGCAATGACAAAGTCATTACTGCTCACGGGTTTCGCAGCACATTCAGGGACTGGGCTGCTGAATGTACACCCCATGCACGCGAAGTCTGCGAGATGGCTTTGGCTCACGTTGTCGCCAGCGGCGCTGAGGCGGCCTACTGGCGAAGTGACTTATTGGAAAAACGCCGTGTATTGATGGCTGATTGGGCCGACTTTGTGACACGCAACGTAAATGGGTCTGCCATTATTTAGTAAACATGGCGCTGAAGCGGATGGTTCACGAAAGGCGTCAGGTAGACATGGAATGCCCTCAATGGCCAGCACTATTCTCAACGAGCATGGTTGGGAGCGGGAGCCTGAGTTGATCGAGGTGGCGCTCGCCGAAGGTGACAAGGACGAAATGCGGAGCGCCTACAACCGAGCAGATTACAAACCCTATGCAGACACATTTCGGCGGCACCAAAGCGCAGTTCCCTGACCTTCGGGGCGACATTCCTGCTCGTCTGTTCCTGCCAATGGATGCTGAAGGAGTCTCGCAGCCCGAGGTTGAAGACGCAGTGCTATATTTGGCATCAAAAGATCTAAAAAAAGCTGCAGGTTTGTAACCGTTCCAGTAGGCCCGCGCCGTATCTGACGCAGCCATGCTCTGAAAAACAGGCCTAAATACTTTATAAATCCTCTGGATGGCTGCAGAAGTTCATCTTGCAGCTATTACCTGCTCTCATGTTTTGAAAAAACAGCTAAATTTATGTACCCATCAAATCAGGAAGATAAAATGAACGATCCGACAAACAATTTCCTCACTGTTTATTTGGATGGTGCGGACACCGTTACCAAGGAAGTACGGGAAAAAAACCCTTTAGCTCTCCAGCTGTTGAATGAGTGCGTAAACAAGATTGGCGAACAGATCATAAATTGGGGAGTCCTCGGCTCAGCGGCTCAACAATTAGCACTTCAATCTCAGGCAGTTTTCCTTGCTGCTGTCCGCACTGCTATCTCTGGGCATCCTGCTGCGATACATAGTTCGCTTAGAACGGCGTTGGAATGCGCCAGTTACGCTTTACTTGTCGCTAAGAACAGGCCCGAAACGGAGATTCTCTGGGAGAACCGTCACAAGGATAAGGACGCCCTCAGACTGCACAAAAAAACCTTTGGCCCAGCGGTTGAATTAGCTGCCGTTGAGGTAGGTAAACATCAAGCAGATCTAGAGGAGTACCTCAAAGCTCTGTACAACGTATGCATAGACTTCGGGGCACATCCAAACCCTAGGGGTCTGATGCCTCATATCAAAAAAGATAGGGGCGAAGCGGAGTCTGAATATGACTTCGTCACCCTTTATCATTGGGGGCAACAGGTAGAAATCGGCATGGTTTTCTGTATAGAGGTTGGAATTGGATTGATTTGGTTGCTCGCAACAGCTACAAAAAATAGTGATTTACTGACGCCGCCCAGCACCTACCTAAACAACCTCATGGATCGCAAGTGCGATTACGCTGACGAGATTGTTGGCCACCCAATTGAATACAAAAAAACCATGTACGAACAGGTAGACCCTGATCCTGCTGAGCAAACTCTTTAAAGATGATTAAAAGTCTTGAGCCTCGGCCCAGGCTTTGCGTATCACCTTCAACCGAAGTCGGCTATCAGAGAAAATCAAGATAGAAGTAGTTTCGATACGATGAGCCTTCAAAAACGCTCTTTGAAAACTATATAAAAAGTTTTTAGATCAGATCTGAGGGTCCGAACCGGAACGAAAACCTAGCGCTTAGATAAACTTCAAGAAGATGCGGCGGATAAAAGCGATAGACACGAGCAACACATGCCGTGTGTGGCTTCCAGGAGACTGCCCCCCAAAGTCCTAACATACTCATCCTTTTGAACGATAGAAAGGGGCGGTCTACACCTCTGGCCAATACTTAGCCCAGTAGCGGGTCATGGAAACGATAAGCGCGGCCACGCTCATTGATTGGGGCTAGGAGCGCCAGTGCCGCACGGTCGTTTAGGCCGTGATTGCGCAGAGCGCCATATAGCTGGTAGAACTCACCATTCAGATCCCCGGCAAAAATTCCTGGATCGTCCGATCCGAGAGAAACCATAATTTCTGGATCTCCTTCTTGAACAAAGCCCGGAGCGCGCATCCAGCGTAGAGAGTGGTGCTCACTAAAACTGTTGTACTGACTGATGCGCACATTGCTTGATGGCAGTGTTTCGATGATCACATTGCGGTGAGCGACTTCACGCATTAATGCCTGCTGGAGATGCAGATAGGTGGCCTCATCGAAATAAGCCGCGTCAACACTCTGCAGTGTCTCACTTCGCTCCCACAAATCTCGATCGCTGAGCCATTCCCACAACAGCTTTAAGTGTTGAGGGCGGCTTCGTTTAGCATCCATGACCCTTTGCGCCTCACTCTGCCAGAGATCACTTAGCGGAGTTATGCCTGGGGACCAATCTGTTTCTAGGGCAGCCTGTACAAAGCGAATGTTTAGGTGCCGGAGTTCCATAACGGCCTCTAGTGAGGTACAGCTCATTTCTCGGCGGAACACTTCGCCTGCGCATTTAGTCAAATCATCCGCCACACGCGCGGCTGCGACTGCTGCGCTTGGTATGGTACGAAGCAGACGCCACGCGGCCAGCAAGTCCAGCATCCATTCGCCTTTCTTGATCACCAACTGACCCGGCATACGCTCCAGCCACAGCTTGGGCGAGATACCCATCGCTGTTCCATGACCTATGCGGTCACCGTCACGCAGATCAAGAAGCTCCAATGCGTCATATATGGTGCGAAGCCCACTCAAAAGGTGCGCAAAGTCCTCACCAGCATGATAGGTGCGG
The DNA here is from genome assembly GCF_001294575.1 of Pseudomonas versuta. Lineage (NCBI taxonomy): Bacteria > Pseudomonadati > Pseudomonadota > Gammaproteobacteria > Pseudomonadales > Pseudomonadaceae > Pseudomonas > Pseudomonas versuta. Next base: position 739,559 of record NZ_CP012676.1, on the reverse strand, counting down.
TGAGTGAGGCCTGCCCGCTGGCACACACGATAGCAACTGGAAAATATCTCAGGAGGAGCATGTAGTTCATTTGCAGCGGCATCGATTCCGCGTATCCAGCTTCTCAGGCGGGGCCAGCGAGCTAGGCATTCCAGCAATACATTAGTTGTAAGTTCAAGCTCCAAACGTTGCTTATAAAAGCGGTACGGACCTGCCTTTCGGCCGGGCGTCCAAGATTTTTTTATGAAATGCACAACTAAAGCAAGGCGGTGGTGCGAGCGATCAAGGGGCGACGTTTTGCGAAAATGTTCTTCTAGCCTCTCCAGCAACTCACCAAGTTTACCGGGCGACGGATTTACTCCACGCCCCTGAGGATCTTGATTATTTAGGTAACACCAATAACCGCCCAAAACAGCTTTGAGCAGCTTGTGGTTCTTACGTAATGTGTTTTTAGGTGACAGTCGACCTTCGAGATAGGTAGTGCGACTTACGTTATTCGCTTTGCCATGCATGGCCCAGAAACGAGGCAAATAGTCCTCCTCGGCGGGTTCCCGCAACTGGTTGTACGTAAACTTCTGAAACTGATCGAAACCAAATTGCTCTTCGCTTTGCACCAGAAGGCGATAATACTGGTTTTGGAGAACTAGATAAGTGTGGAACATGCGATCGAGCGCTACGCTAGAATGATTCATGCTCCTGCGTAAAAAGTGTTGTATCCAATACAACTCGTCCGCCGCGCTACTATTCGCTGAAAGCTGCAATTGTGCCGGCACTGGTTCCGGCACTTCCTTCTGTAGGCTTTCGTCGTCCATCAGCTCAATGAGATCATGGGGAAGTTTGACTTCTGCGCTGAGCGTACCGGTCGCTGCCGCCACCAGCCACTTTCTCAAGCGGCTGGCTGCGACTAGTTGACGATGCAATTCAACAGGCGAGAGGTCCGGGTCGATGGATCGCGCTAATTCACGAACTGCTACTGCGTCGGACGCGCTGAGGCTGTTCCACTTTAGACTGAAGTCCTTGGTTTCCTGTTTGGGCGTACGAAGTGCCCGCAGCCAACAATTCTCCGCATGCGTGCTCCCATTAAGGTGCATATGCGTCTCATGCAGTCCCTCACGGCCTAAGTAATCTTCTACAAAAGGGTCGTATGGGCTGACGACAGGCAGATTCTTGCTAGCCCAGCTTTGCGGAGGCTCCCAGGGCCATTGGGTCCGCATCTCGATTGCAGGCTGTGGGTGAGGCAGCACTGAGGCTTTTGCAGCCGCCAGCAAAGGCAAGCCTGATATGCGACTGACAACACTTTGCTGCCAAGCACCAAACTTCTGTTGCCTAACATACAAGGCACCGTGCCGGTGCTCCAAAAACTCATTGCTCATTGCCTGCAATGCATTTATCAATAGGCAAGCTCTGTCTCTGTTAGCAGCCTGTTGTGCCAGCAATTGCCAGCTATGTTCAAAAACGTGATCAGGTAAGCGAGCCGACCAAGGTAAATGCCCCAGATACGCCGCCTCACGTAGTTCTCGCAAGCTAAGAGGCTGATGAAACGGCGTCTGCCGCAACAAGGCAAGTACCTTGTTACTGGAAAGAAGCGTAGTGCCTATCTGAGCAAGAACTGAGATAGGCTGTTCGCGCATGTCGTTATTCAAGGTCCTACTGACTCCTCATCAGAGCTGTCTTGAGGACGGTCCTGGGTCGGCATATTTTTCCATTTAGTACCGGAAATGTATGTTTTGTTGATTTTTTTCCAAGTGTTCGTAGAGCACATCAAATCTTTAGCTTGAAGCGCTAAATTTTCAGGCCGTGAATCGCTTGATTCTTCATGCGCATCCAATGAAGCAGGGAGACAGGACAGAAGAGCATCGACCAATTCCTTCGCTTTAGGAGTTGCCTGCAATAGCCCTAAGAGCAAGGGACAGGTTGCAATGAGGTAGGTCAGAGGGAGCTCTTTGCGAGAGTCACTGATATCCTTGAACTTATCAATAAAAGCTTTGGCTGACGTCTGCGGATTAGTACGATCCAACGCAGAACTACTGTCAGTAGAATTTGTACTGCTACTTAAATGGTGATCCTGCTCCTCGATGTAGACAGCATTGATGACGCACAAAGCAAAAAGCTCCATGAGGCTGGCTGTTCCCGTTCCCGTCGACATAGAGGAGACCTTCGATCGGTTGGCCTCACACACTTTCTCAAGACTGAAATACAGGCGGGTCCAGATCTTTCCGATCAGTACAGCCGATGGGTTCAACTGTTTGCGGGTTTCTACAGTTACGGTAAGCCAATGTTTGATCGCTGTTTCGAGTGTGGTGAGCTTTCCTGCGTCCCCAGACGCATCTTGCTCGAGCTCCTCTTCATCAGCCGTGTCGGCTTCCCATTGGGGTTGGGATACGCTCAACGGAGGAAACGGCTTCGGTAACACACTAAGTACAGGGTATTGGCCACCTTTCGGTTGAAGTGAGAGCAGCCGGGCTATAAGGCCAAGGATATTGTAGATCGATGCATAGGTCCGAGATGATGTTCCCGATACATCCACAAGGCTGAGCGCGAAAGCTGGTAGTTCGTTGAATTCTCTGATGACGCTAAGAGCCGACCTATAGCCAGATTCGCTCTCAATAGGGGCGTGGTCAGGCTTGCCTTTGTTAAGGCCAATGATGCCGGAGTAGACCAGTGGGTTTTTCGGGTTAGCTCCATGAGGTGCAGAGAGAATTGCTACAGCGTGGCGGGCCCAATTCAAGGCGTCCTCTTTGCGTCCGATGCCCATATATTGTTCGAACTGTATGCGTAGGGTCTGACGAGCTTCTGCAGTCTGGAGTTCTTTACCCTTGCGCCTTAACACCCGTCCGAACAGCGCCACGCTGCCAGGTGCAGCCAGCATGTAGTCGATTAGCGCTGCCGGTTTCTCCGCGCATAAACGTGTTACATCCGCGGAAAGTGCGGCAAAGCTGTTCTTGAGATCAGCGTCACTTGGCTGGGGGCGGAGGTACACAGCCGTGTCGAAATCGCCGTCACGTATTGCCAAGTCAAACACGGCCTTGGTAAGTGCAGGTAGTTCGTGGGCTGCGATGGCGTCAACATCCACACCAAACTTATACAAGCTGCCCAAAGCTAGCGCACGTAAGCTCTCGCTCAGAGCTTCGGAAAGGTTTTGACTCCATGTGTCAGGGCCTTCTGGGTCATAGTAGGGCGCGCATCGAGACAGCACTTGAAGCACCGAGCGCAATGGCTGTTTTAGTAGGAACTCTCGATAGAGATCAAGATCACGCGGATTTTTGATTCGCAGGCCGCGCCGGATCAAAGTGCCGACTAATTCATTTGGAGTTAGCTGCTTATCCCATTGAGAATGGGCCAGTCGGAACCGGTTTTCATCATATTGAAGAAGATTCCACAGCGGTCGCAATTGCAAACGACGGTGCATGGGGAAAAGCTTGAGAAGATATTGGTCTTCTAGATGATCGACCATCTTATGACGCTGGTCTGCGCGCTCCTTCGCCTGACCATGCTTGGCATCGCCTAGGCTCTCATAAAAGTGATCCCTGACCATTAATGAATACAGTTCAATGTCGCCGGTTACAAGTACCACTAGGCGTGGAGTATCGAGGTACTTACGTATGCATTCGAGCACGCTACGCGCGTGGTGCGCATGGGTATCGGCGTCGTCAAAGGCGAGGAGGAGCGCATCAGTGCCTAGAACCTGGCAGGCCAAATCGAGAAGCGCGTGGAGGTTTTTGCGCAGCTCCGCACTGTGCCCTGCCCGCTCCAAGCCCCACTCAAAAAACAGTTCCGGGTCTAGATCCTGAAGTTGATCGTGGTTCTGGGTAAAAAGGCTTAACCCTCCTGCTAGTTTCTTGAACTGCTCGCGGAAGTGTTTGAGTAGGTTTTCCTGGTCCAAGCTAGAGCCGTTTTTAGCACACTTAATGCGGTCTTTAAGGGCTTTTAAGATGCTCAGTAGGATGATTTCACTGTGTTCAATGCGGCTTGGATCGATATAGGCCAATCGGCTGACGCTGGGCTCGGTCTTTTCATTTCCCAGTGCGTCAAAGGCGCTTTGCAAGAACGTAGATTTTCCTGCGCCGCGGGTACCATCAATGAAGTAAACCAATCCGCTGCCATACGGATATTCATTTTCTATTCGAGAGGCGTGTTGGAGCTGACGGAGCTTCTTGGCACTATCTAAATCTGTCTTAATGCGCTTCGCAAGCGTGCTGTAGCTCTGATGCTGAACGAGCTGATTTACCTCAAGCTTTGTATTGCTATCGCTGTGATCGAGATCGATGACGATCGAAGTCGAGTTTTCGGCTGATGCGCTCATGTACGTCCTAGGAAATATATATGGCTACGAAAAGGTCAAGTGACCACCATAAAAGTTACAGATAAGAGCATTTCCATACGGATCCTTCCTTGAGCAAAGCCGCTTGAGTAACGCTCGTGAACGGAGCGGGCAGGCGTGCCAACCATCCGAATGTCGTGCACAGAGTCAGATAATGGCCAATCGCCCCTGGCTGTTCAAGGCCTAAACGACTTTTTGCTAGCCTTCGTTGTTGGCCGAGGCCCGGATCATATCTTTCATTCAAAACTCAGATCCGATTCGAAAATTTCTCAACCACACATCACTACTTTGACATCCCCCACGGAGCTTCGAACCATGTCATTGCAGTGCCCTCGCTGTCATTCCCTCAAAGTCGCTTCTTTCCATCACGCAATGAAAATCGGCGCGGCCATTGGCACCCTAGGCGGAGCTGCTCGTGGCGCCTGCGCCGCACTTGCTGGCAGTCAGGCAGGGGCGCTAGTCGCCGCCATTACCGGCCCACGGGGAGTTACCCTCGGAGCCGTTTCTGGCGCGATTCTCGGCGGGCTTGTTGGCGGCGCTGGCGGCTGTGCATTAGGCGCTCAACTGGGCGATAAGCTTGACCGTCATGTACTCGCCCACAACCTCTGCCTGATCTGTGGGCATCGCTTCAACCTCCCTGCTTAACCGTTTCCCACTTCTCTTTTTATACGTCCGGACAAGGCCACGCGATGCGTGGCCTTTATGCCGGCTCGCACCCTAAGGAATCGTAATCATGGCTCATCAAGTCGAACAAATGGCTTACGTTGGTGCGACTCCGTGGCATGGCCTCGGCAGTCAACTGACGCAAAAACAACCTATTGAAATCTGGCAGCGTGAGGCCGGTATGGACTGGCAAATCCAGGAAAGCCCGGTTCACTTTAAGGCCGATGCTATCGGCCATATGGGCAGCATTCACTCATTCCCGGAACAAAAGGTGCTGTACCGCTCCGATACCAAAGCACCGCTGTCGGTAGTTTCCAACCGCTATCAAATTGTTCAGCCGCGTGAGGTGATGGAATTCTATCGAGACCTGACTGAAGTGTCCGGCTATGAGCTGGAAACGGCAGGTGTTCTGAAGGGAGGGCGTAAGTTCTGGGCATTAGCGCGAACCGGGCAGAACGCCATCTTGAAGGGTAACGATCAGGTTAATGGCTACTTGTTGCTGGCGACCTCATGTGACGGCACCCTCGCGACCACAGCCACGCCGACCACCGTTCGCGTGGTTTGCAACAACACGTTGAGCATTGCTTTGGATGGTATCCCCCATGCAATCAAGGTCCCACATAACACGCGATTCAATCCGCAGACTGTGAAAAAGCAAGTCGGTATCGCCGTTTCGCAATGGGACGAATTCATGTATCGGATGCGCGTGCTCTCCGAACGCAAAGTTCAGTGGCCTGAGGCGATGAGCTTTTTTATGGAGGTGCTATGTGAGACCCATGCCCATGATCCCATTCCCGACGTACTACCCAACAAACGAGCGTTGGAGAAGGTTCAAAACTTGTACGAGGGCAAAGGTCGCGGATCAAACATGGAGTCCGCTCGCGGCACCGCATGGGGCCTGCTAAACGCAGTAACTGAGTATGTCGATCACGAGCGTCGTGCCAGGAGTTCAGAGTACCGGATGGACTCAGCTTGGTTCGGGCAGGGAGCGCAAATCAAGCAACGCGCACTCGACTCGGCTCTTCGACTAGTTGCCTAAAATTGTTTTCGACCAACATGCCTGAGCGATCAACGCTCAGGCATTTTTCCGCCTGAAGGAAAATACGATGAATTTCATACGCTTTGTCGGTCTGCTTTTCATGTTTTTCGGCATTCTGGCCAGCTGCCTATTGGCAGTAGCACTAGCAGTTCTGATGGCTCGCTCCTGGCCAATCCTGATTGCAGTGCTGCTGGCGGGTTTGCTATTCGAGCTAATCACGACAGAAGCAGGGATCGAATTAACTGCAACTGCCCAATCCTGATCTCAATCAAGCTACTTCTGCTTCATGTACGCAACCAACTGCTCAACCATGCTCATGATAAGCAACCGTTCAGCGTGGTTGAGATCACTGATCAGATCAGCCATGCGACTGGCCTGATCCGTAGAGCGGGTACTGGTTTCGGTTAGTAACTCCGCTGTCTCGCAGTCAAAAATCGCGGCGAGCTGCATCAGTCGTGAGATGCCAGGCATGACGATACCGCGTTCAGTACGCGACACAACGTCAAAGCTAACCCCCAATTTTTCCGCGACCTCATTTTGAGTTAAGCCGCAGCGTTTGCGTTGCTTGGCAATGGCCCGTCCCACGACCACTGCCAGTTGTCTTTCTTCAGTGCCCGACATACCGCCCTCCAATTGGAGCGGAATGGTTGGGCATTGGCCCCTGGACAGGAATAGCGAATTATGTCGATACTCGACATAATTCGCCAGCACCAAGCTATTTATGCCGAAACAAGGAGCCCGCCGTGCATGACAGCCCAGCTTCGCAGAAGAAAACCGTGTTCCACAGCCCCCACGCTGCACCACCGAACAGCAAATCGTCGGCAATACCGCTCTGAACACTGCACTAAAGCGTAGTTTTTGGGCGCCATGCAAACCCAACCCACAATCAGAAAACCGAGCACTAAGATGAATATTAAAACCTCACTAATTAACGCAATGCTAATAGTAGTTTTACAGGCAGGTGTAGCCATCACAGCCGCTGCGGATGTGGACGTTCGCGTATGCGATAAGACACCGACCCCCGCTCCTATATTGTCGATCAAACATTTCAACTGTTCTCTTCCAAACTCCGTATATCAATCGGTGAACCGGCCTTACGTAGATCAAAATGGAAATCGCTTCATTAAAGCGGTTCCAGGATTTCGACTTACCAGTTGCGATAGCGCGGGAACATGCGCACATCAAGGCGAGTTTATGGGGAATGCACCCGCCGGACTCTACGGCGTTACTACTGGATGGTACTTGGGCACAGATACTTCAGGCGGTGTCGTGGCTTATAAAGAGGGTACTGGTCCTGGATATGGAGGACAGCAGTTCCAACCGCAGCCTGAGAAGGAGACATCATCGCGCTCGGCAGACATAAAAAAAATGGAGGTTGTATGCATGGCAACAGCGGTTTTTAACTGTTCGATCGATGGGCAAGACATCGAAGATCAAGATCTACCTAAATATCTTCCACTGGTGGATAAAAAGGATGTAAATAAAAAAGGTGGTAACTGCGATTCAGTACCACTTTGCTACGATAAAAATATGATGCTCTTGGGTCTCAACAAAGACCTATTTTAAACTTATGAATATCACTAACAACTGGAAATAAAATGGACATCAGTGTTTATTCAGCCAGCGAAATATCTAACGAGGAGATTTCCTCAATGATCGTAGAAAAAAAGTCTTTCAAAATAAAAGAAATCGAATCTGATTTTTTTGGTGACACCGTGAAAACTATAGAAAAGCTAATTGAGTCCCAAGGACTCACATGTCGAGTGTATACCGCAGGACGCATAGCAGCCCTTGGAGTCGGTGTAATTACTATCGTTGGTGGGGTAGCAGCCGGACTTACAATTGCAGCTCACAACATTGCAACCTACAATCCAGACTACGAAATAGCTAAATTCTATCCGACAACGCTAGCCATCACCTACAAGAAATAGAAACTCTCCCCAGTATAAATCAACCTTATGCCTTCCTTAGCTTTGCTAAGGAAGGCATAAGGCTCAAAAGTTTTATTTTTGGATAGCAACTGGATCATGACTCCGCTCGTGGCTCTTCTAATTTGCATTAAATAACAGAGCAGTACTTACTAGTAACTATTATTTCAAGAGCATTTCGAATAGCCCTTTCCTTCCATAACTATTAAAGCAAAGAGGTATCAGCCGCATACCGTATGATTTAGGGCATCTGAGACGAGTCGGCACGCCAACCTTTAGCCGCAACGTCAGCTCTAAAAGCTGCCGCATTCCCAGTATGTCCAACAGCGTTCTCTTCAACTTCTGAATCGTCCAAAATCATTCAGCATCAATACACTAAGACAGACTGCTAAATCAGCGACAGACAGCTTATTTTCGTCAACTTGATTGACCACTTGCATTCGAACTATTCAGGGCAAAGCTGGTTGCTCATGGCACATCCTGACAAGCCTCATTTTAAGGCTTAAAGGTGTCTACGAAATTAGAAGCATTTATTCGGCGGTTACAGTCAGCTTGCGAGATAATTCCAACGCATGGTGTAAAATCAAAACCTCCTACATGGAAAATTCATCTGACAACACGCCAGACATTTGCTCTTTAATTTTCAGTCCGCACCAACCATTCTCTACTAGAGATTGCAATGACAAAACAACTAAATTGAAGCCGAATTGCGATACTTCAAGAAGCTTTTTGAAATCCTCATGTAAGCTTTGATCCATGACTTCATTTTTCATAGGATGGTGCACTCTGTACCCGCCGTGCACAAAAGCACTTCGGTAGTCGTACATTTCACGCAAGCGTTTCTTCAACATTCCTTTGCCCTGATCATCTAGCTCTAAGAGTGTTGAGATCCGCTCAACTAGATTAGTGAAACCTTCTCCTACCTTTGTACCATATATCGCCTCTAATGCATGAAATGCCCAAATAACCCAAACTACATCTGCATCTGCCCCACAGCAAATATGCAAGACTGAAAAAATTGCTTTCTCTACGCCAGACTCGGCTCTTTGCCTGACCCCCACATTTAGTTTCTTATACCAATAAACAACCGTTGCCAAAGGTAATATTCGAGGCGCGAAGAGTGAGTCCCCTGCCAGCAAACTTCTAAACCCTGACTCAAAACAATCTGCTGAAAGTCGAAGCTCAGTAACTAGCCCTCTTCCCGCATCGATACGTACACCAAGAAAATCGCATACACCTGGGCGAGCAATGTTTAGGATAAAGAAAACATCGTACAGGAACTGCTCAACAAAATGGCTAACATACCACTGTTGCCGACCGAGATCCTCATCAGTCTCCAAAGTTACCTTCACCACAAATTCCAATTCTGGAAATAATGCAAATTCGATTTGTTCTATGGATAACGTATGACTTAGCTCCGCAACATTGAGCGATTTAGTATTAATTTTGTACGCTTCAATAAAAGGAGAAAAATCGCACTCAATAATAACTTTAACGTCGCCATGTACATAGTGCCAAGGCCCAATTACGCTGACGGCTTGCTTCAATAATTCCATATCTCCAGACTTAATCTCCTCCCAACGCTCATGCTCATCTAAGCGCCCCCATCCCCTCCTGCGAACCGTCACCAATGAAACCGCCACATTAACCCCCTTACGCCAGTTATTATTTAGAAAATATAGCATCAGCACTTGGGGATCAATCGTGAGAATGAGGGCGTAACTGCGAGAGAGCACTTATCCTCTTGGCCATTTCAGAGAAATGGGAAATTGGGGCAGCTAATGATCACTATTAGCCGCGAGAAGCATCCTTCGACGCTTCCATGAGAGCTAGGGATCATTAAAAGAAAAGCCAGCGATAAAATGAAGAAACCCGACTCAAAGCTTTGCTTGCTTGCGTTGGAAGCGCAGCAATTGGCGTCCGCGCATCAATCTAGGGCTTGTAGAGCATCTAACACTTAATCGCCCTGTAAAAGTTCTCGTATGCGAAACCTTTTACAGGGCTCGATCATGGAACCTTACCTTCTGCACGGGTGTGATCTAGCCATGGAAGACAGCTTTAGCGGATCGGCCCCATGCATTCCGCAGGATGCTGAGAAAATTGCTGTGGACATGAATCATCCCCCTGCTAGAGAAGCCGAAGAGCATGCTTGGTTGTCGGTCGCATCCGTGGGAGCAGTCTTCGCTAAAACTGTCAGGTGAGCTATTCCCTGTACGGTTTTGCAAATCTATGGGAACCCCCATCTCTCACATACCACTGAAGGTGATAGCATAATGCCGCCACCCTTCACACCCTTGTGGCCGTTAGGAAGTAGAACTATGGCAAAGGATTCATTTCATTACGTCGACAAGGATTTTGGCTCACTGTATTCGGCCGCGCTGAAAGCGGTAGCCGACCAAGGTATGAAACTGAAATTCACAGACCGTGCAGGTGGCGTTATCAGTTGTGATTCAAAGTGGAGCATGAAGAGCTTTGGTCAACAAATTAACCTGACAATAGCCACTGACAACCCCGGGGCTCTATTGACCATCAATACAATTTGCGGTCAAGCGTATGACTGGGGCGAGGGAAAAAGTCTGATTCAGGAGCTCAAGTGCGCTATCGATGCTCATTTTGAAGCGCTGGTAAATGCAGAAGCCGTGGACCTTTCCAACTCCACTGCAATGCCAGTGGCTGACGTAGCCAAAGAGGGGCAGGCTCAAGCCGGCTCATTGCGTGAATCATACATACTGCGACAAAAGAGCAGCCGCACTCACCTTTTCTGGCTGTCGCTCGCAGGCGTTGCAACCGGCGTTGCTTCTATTTACTTTCGCCCAAATAGCTTCGCGGCACTTTGGCCATTGGGACTCGGAGCCGCCGGGCTTTTTGTCTGGTATGTGTGGGGGATGTTCGTACCAAAACAATGCGTGAGCTGTGGTAAGCATACCGTTCGCTGCATAAGCTCAACCGATACGCTAATGGGTGTGCGTAGTGAGCAACGCAGCGTGACCAATTTGAATACTCGTCAAGCCGAATGGGCTCGGGTAACTGTCAGCGACATGGAAAATCGTTCAGCTTACCGCTGTACAACATGCAAGCATGACTGGATTGAAATACACCAATACAAGAAGGATGGTGGCTAAGCCTCTATAGCCATAGGCGAGAGGCAGCTATGGGTCGATTGTAGCCGGTCGCGAAAGACCGGAACTGGCCGTTCTCTGCCTGTCATACCCACACGGTGTACTGGTCAAATGCGATGCTAATAGGTGGGCAAGCCTGTGCAATTACCCATCAGCTCTTACTTGGTGTCAGGATATGGCCAACACCTGGGTTGTTGGTGATTCTTGGGGAGTTCAACACGGCCCTGATAATTGGACAATTGGTTCTGATGAGCCAGCGGCAACTGCGCAGGTTGCGGGGCAGTCCAGTGTGGAATTTCAGTTTCTGGTGGTCGCGACAAGAATGGGCTTTGTACCGTTCCGCCCTTTAAAGACCATTGTCACATCGACCACCGTATCCATTCCCTCAAAAAACACATCCGCGTTGACCCCATCGAGCCGTTTCTTCAGAGGGGTAGTGCTGGTGATGTGGCGGCTCAGTAGGCTTTCAAAGTCAGCCCTATTGCTATCAATCCAGCTCTTCAGATCGGTTCTGAGCTGATCGATTGGTTTGAGCTTTTTACCCGTGGGCTTTCGCTTGGGTCCTAGCGTGTCGAGAACGCTGATCTCGTCGATTGAGTAGAGAACCGGGACCATGCACAGTTCGGTCCCGTTCTCGTTCTTCAAGATGGCAACAAGAGTCGTGTCGGAAGGCGCCCGATCAAGATCTTTTAGGGTGACGGAGAGTGTCACATCCACCCGATCGAACGGTTTAGGCAGAATCCCACCAATGGTCATGCTTTGAGCGAATTTCGTGATTTGTTGGCTCGCAAGCCTTGCCCAGCCGACCTTCTGTTGATTGAGCACGCATAGGCAACGGCTCGACTTAATCATCCGGGGGAGGTAGATGCCGTTCTTCCTGGTCCACTGGAGCAGGTCAACCTTCGCATCAAATTTCAGTCGTGCAGAGCCCTCAGAGGGCTTTACTGTTCCGGTGTATTTCGTGCCGGAAGGTGCGCCAGACCGCACGGCAGCACCAATTGCAGCTAGGTTCTTAGCCTTTCGTGCAGCTCTCTCTTGTTCCTGCTGATCCCGAGCAACCTGGACTCGGTTGGCTTGGTAGGTATCGGCTTCACCCTGAATCTTGGACATCGCTTCGTTGAATTCTTCGAAAGCCTTTTTGGCTACGCGAACATCCTTCTCCATCCGCAACACCCTGGCCCAGTCGATCAATTCCAGATCCGGGTCGTCAATCCAATCATTGACCACGCTCCGAACTCGGTTACAAGAATTGGCTTTACTGTTATCGAAACAAACACTCAACTCCTTATTTTTCGAGGCCCCCCTGAAGGTAAGGTTCTGGCTGCCGAGTGTGACGAAGTCAGCCTCGTCCATGATGACTTTCGCATGAAGGTCCTTTACCTCGTAAATAGTGCACTTGTTGATGAGCAACAGCTTGAAGGCAGCGATTGTTGACGCCATACAGACGAAGTCCCTTACCTCGAACCGTGTGTAAAACGTTGCTTGCTTCTTGGCCAAGAGCTTAAGCGTTCTGTTTTTTGTGATGTAGGGGGACAGCACTGTCAGAGGCGTGGTGGCTTCTAGGATCTGCCGATTCCATCGAGGAGCCAAATTGGTTCTGATGCGGATCATTCAACCGTCCTTGGTCTGCCTGGGCGCGAGGCGCGGGGTATATAGGAATACCTCCAGTATACCGCCGGCGCAGCTGACCATCACACGCTGTAACCTTGATCGGCAGAGAACGGCCACAAGCGGCCACTGGACAGTCCGCCTCCGAATGAGTAGCGTGCAATCGAATATCATCTAGTTAGAGTTAGCTCATGGTTTCTATGGCTATTCAGGAAGAGGTTCGAAGCCGCCTACGCCGCGCGGAGGACGAGCATGACGTGAAAATGCTTTTAGCGGTTGAGTCTGGCAGTCGCGCCTGGGGATTTGCCTCTCCCAACAGCGACTACGACGCACGCTTCATCTACGTAAATAAACCTGAGTGGTATCTCTCGGTCGGCCTTGAGGAGCAACGCGACGTCATCGAGTATCCGATCATTGACGACATGGACATCAATGGCTGGGATCTACGAAAAGCGCTTAGGCTATTCTGGAAGTCAAACCCAGGCTTTGTGGAGTGGGTGCAGTCGACCATCATTTACGAACACTCTGGATCCTTTCACGAGCGGGCTAAAGAGTTACTGCCGCACGTGTATTCGGTAGAGAGTGGCATCTACCATTATCGCAGCATGGCAAAAACCAACTATAGGGGATATTTGCAGAACCCTCAGGTACCGCTGAAAAAATACTTTTACGTACTGCGCCCCTTGTTATCGGTGCGGTGGCTGGAACAGTTTGATACGCCCGCCCCCATAGAGTTTGACAAGCTACGCGGTGTGATCGAAAGAGAGCCCGAGCTTCAGCAAGCTATTGATGACTTACTTGTGATTAAGCGCGCGTCTCCGGAGATGGGCCTATCGCCCCAGATCATCCCCATCCAGCAATTTATTGAGCGTGAACTGCATCGACTTGAAACCATCAAGCCGATCCGTAGCGAACGCAAAGAAGTTGAACCATTACTTTCCGAACTGTTTCGCTCTGTGCTGAAAGAAACTTGGGGGTGAAGGCTTGCGTCGGAACGCTCTGTAGTGGTCAGGCACATCTGGCTACCTACTCAGACGACGATGTCAGCCTTCGTATCATAATGATGTCCGTTATGGGTCGATAACTGCCTGTCGTGAAGGGCTGCAATCGACCCATAGCGGACGGCCCCAACAGAGCCTGCTTGGGACCCAAAGCTGTCTCACGCGAAGGGCGACAGCCGGCCAAGAGTTGACAGTATCGGCTCAAAATGTCACCCATATCAGAGGCGTGTCAGCGAACACGCAAGGCGGAGATCAACTAACTCGCAGCTGGAACTTCTTTCCGGATCTAGTAGGCTCTGAAAACTACCAATTATCAATCTACTTAGAGTATCGAAAATTATCATGGATGACAGCTACGAGATTAGTAATACTGACGACAGACAGAGCTGTGCTTTGGAAATACAATTAATGGTGGAAGAACTGGCCGCGCTATATGAGCTGCTCAGTTCCGGGGAGTTCTCTGATTGTTACTCTAGAGCACTTTCACTGCTGGAGCGCATAAAGGCGGTCTCTAACGATACATATAGGATTCGCTTGCTGCTCAATATTTCTGGACTTTTGGTTGATGTCGGAAGTATGAGCATAAATAGGGAGTCATCGAATCTAGGGTTAACCCTCATGGAGGAAAATAAACAGGACTTTATCGACGTCTCCGGAGAGGGTGAATATTATTACAATCTAAGTAACGCTCGCGTGGGTCTAATCAAGGAAAGCGACCCATTCAAGCACACATTCAAATCCATTGAAGAACTGATTGACATAAAAGCCCTGTTGTGGAAGTCGTTGAAGTTCCACCAAAAAAAAACCTCGCCCATATTTCCTCAGCTAATGGTAAACCTTGGGAATATTCTAAAGCGACAGTTTAGACTCAGTGAATCCTTGGATTTCTATGATCGTGTCAACTCCCTTTCGTTAGACATCCCCGAAGCATGGATCAATCGATCAGAAGCCCTGATGATGCTCAACCAGGTTTCGGGTTCGTACTCCGTGCAGATGCTCCATGAAGTTAAGTCGGGATACGAAAAAGCCGCTAACTGCGATGGGGTTCCTCCGTCTTGGCGCGCCCACTATAAAACCTATGCCTGCCACTTGGAGAAGAAGATAAATCATACCTGCGAGCAACTCGGCATAGAGGCAGATGATCGTGCGCTTGACTTACACGACACGCAAACAGAGTTCAACGAGCTTACGGACTTCAGAAAGTTTGTACTATCGAGGCATCTTTCTCTTTCTGAGCATGGCCTCTACTGTGCGTGCACGGGTAGTGCTCGAGATAACCTGACGATTCCGAGCTCCTCGGGGATTGTGGGTGATTTTGTTCCTGCAATGGAAATGGTGCTGAATCGCCTAAAGTCAGAATTTTCATTGGCGAGACTATTTTACTATGAACATCAAAACGACATTCAGGATAATGAGTCCAAACACGAGTCCTGCTTTTCAGAACTCTTTAACGGTGAACTCCTGAGCATGGGTGTGGAGAAGCTCAGGACATCATTTAGGCTGTGTTTCGGAATACTAGATAAAATCGGGGCTGCCATTTGCGACCTCTACTCAGTCCATCCGGGCGGTGATATTTATTTTCATAACTTCTGGCGGCTCGAAAAACCTGATAGGCGCGAACTATTTGAGTCAATAAAAACGCCGGGGCTAATAGCACTCTATAGCCTCGCTACTGACCTGAACAAGCATAAGGACGGCGAGCTTGCTTTCTACAAAGACTGGCGAAACAACTTCGAGCACAAATTTGTTGTGCTTTACGCAGGAGAGAGGCCGGTCGATATCTACGGCTCGTTTGAGGCAAGCAAGGACATAGAACTTATTCAAGAGGCTGCGTTTGTCGGGCACCTTGAACAACTTCTCCAAATAACCCGCTCGGCAATGTTCTCATTTGTATTCTGTGTCCGTGAAAAGGCTGAGCGAGATAGAGAAGCTGACGGCATATACATTTCTAACACAATCGACTGGCAAGCCCCTTAGTAACCGTGCAATCCCTTCGGGCGCCCACGCAGGTGATACCGGCCAGAGGCTCGGCGGTAGATGTATGGTAGTGCCACGAGCACCGCACAGGTGCACCCGGCTGTGATTTTTGACTAGTTTGTGACAATTTTCCGGTGGGTTGGATGGTCATAATTGGCTGAAAGCCTCGTGTTACTTGGCTTACCCGGATCATGGCCAGCAGGCAAGAGACTCAACGTCTGCTTTGGGTCGATGCTGTTGAAAAAGTCGATCTGTCCAAACTGTCCGATCATTGACTGGTGAAAACGCCTTTTTTGCACGTTGCTACGTGAAATCCGAGTCCGGAAGCTTCTGCCAAAATTAAAGATTTCAATCCCGGACATGTACTTTATTGATGCGCTAACCATGGCCGACTTTTTCAACAGAATCGGTCGCTTGCAGTCATTCGCGATTGACCGCTTTCGACCCAAAGCTGCTATCGGCGATTGGATGGCTAACGATCAATAGCTACCGGTTTAGGGCGGCTAGCTACCGGTCAATGGGAGCATCGGGTTACCCTATTCGAAACTCCCAGTACGCTCACGCTCCTCTTCGTCCTCTCGAAGCTCTTCCACCGCGATTCTTCGTTCGAGGCTCGCTCTAGCCGTTGCCAATACTGGCTTGAGCTGTTCCTTATTACCGAGACTCAGAGTATCGAGAAGCGGAATCCGTTTCTTCAGAATTTCGGCCAAAGACCCGGACCAGCCTGAAGGCGAAAATCGCTTCAAATAGGCTTCGATGACAGCCTTCTTATCAGGAGCATTAGCAAGCAAAGCGAGCGCGGTGTCCGAAATAACCAAATCAGAATCGTCCACAGAGTCGACATTGGTATGTTCTTCACTTGCTCGACTTCGGGTGTCGAATAGCTTGCAGCTCCGTGCCGCGAACACGTAACGATCAGGCGGCGAGGCATTACACCAATCGACCAATACGTCCACTGGGACTACGCTCAGTGCTGTCTCCTTCCTATCATTGTAAGGGCGCCCAATTACCGGCGACATCTGACGGTAGTAGGCTTCTTCGCCGGGAACATAGATCGCGTCGAGCGCCTGTCGCGGCATGTGCCTGAGGAACAGCGAGATGGCATCTTTGATGGCATCTCTAGCGGTATAACTAATTTCCATCGTGCGTGCGCAGGTAACTAGACCGTTCAACACCTCAAGCGCTGCTTCGGAAGAAGCTAATCGCTTCAGCGAAAACTCCAATATGCTCTCAATGTGGTAACCGCTATTGGCGCGATCCCCAAGCACCTTTCCCCACTCTGCTGAGCGCAGAAGATTCAGGCAAGTTATTGCTAGAGACTCCTTATAAGCATCATCGTGATCTGACGCGCAGTGGACGACCATAGAAAGGACGTCGAGAAACACACCACCTCCATCAGGCAGCAGTGCTATCACACAAACCAACTCGCCAATCTCTGCAACAGAGAATGAGTCGGTTTGTCTGCCCATCCCGAGATAGGAGTATTGCCAGGCAGGAGTATTTCCAGCCTTGATTGATCGGTGGATTCGATTGTAAGCCGCTTGGTTCATCGGTATGCAATGAAGATCCATGATCCACTTGACCCAAATTTCATCAGTCACCGCACTGTCGAGAAACTTCTCGGCACAAGCAGGAGATGCGTGATGCCAGCCGTTGAGCAAGCCGCGTAGGAACAAGACACCGACTGCTCCGGGCGTGGCAGAGGCGATATGTTCCTTAGCCGCATCCAAAAGCCATTTCGGGTCCGCAATCTGCTTTCCAACACCAACCCCCAAAGGAAATGCACTGGCTCCTACCTTGGTTGAGATCAATTGCGGAAGTAACTCCAAGAGTAGGCCGTCAATGGTGGCAGCAGCCTCTCCAAGCTCCTCCAAGACCTGGTTTGATTTGCGGATTCGCTCACCAGCCGTTTTATCGTGCGGATCTGCATCATCGCCATCAAGATCCAGGTCGAAATGGTTCGAGTCTAGAAGTTTAGCTCGAATCATGTCGGGTATAGCCTTCGGTTTGAGAAGCCCCTCCAACTCGCGCAGCTCGTTCTGAACTGACTCATCGCATTTGCCCGAGTCATAGCGAAGGATGCTTTTGACTCCAAACCAACCTTGAGGCCAGCTCACGACTGAAGCCAGTTCTTTTACGGCTGCACACACTTCTGGCCTCAGACTCGTGCCAAGCCAAAGTCCTCTTAAGCGGCGACCCAAAATAGATCTGCAACTTTCAGCAAGGTCGGACTTCTGCTTGCCAATGTCGAGTGCCATGCGGAGGAATGGCATAAACCACGCTTCAACGTCTGATCGGGTTTCCGGAGCCCATCCCTCGCTCCGCTTTCGAGCTCCGAAATCGAATCTGCTCACGGAGGTAAAATGCCCTGCCTCAAGCGCCGCATCGAGCAGCAACAGCCCCAACTGCTCTTGCTCGGTATCGCCAGACTTAAGCAGTTTTATGACGAACTCTGCCCTTTGATTGGGGGAAGCATTCGTACCGGATAACACGCAGAAAAACAAAGACTTCAAAATTTCAACAATAGATTCGTACCCCCCATTTTTCTTCGGGTCCAGCAAGGCAAACCGGACGAGAATATCGGCGGCGATATCGAAGTCTTCTTCTTCGAACGCGATGGCTTTCAATGTATTCGCATACTGAGCACGCTTGCTGTTTTCGCTCGAAAGGAAGCTAGGGACATTGGCAGCCCGTCCAATCGCCGCTAGGGCGATCTTCGGGGATACAGGCGCAATGTTGTGAAAGACCTCATGGCCAATGTCATTGAGAGTCGTTAGGTCGCCAAAACGCCCAGATGGCGAGAGCCAGTCCCGTATAAGCTCGGCGGCTTTTGCGCTTTCATGTAAGTAACCAAGTCGCCGGGAGAACGAGCGGACAACACGGTCGGTAGCAGTTTCGACAAAGACATTCACAATTTGCGATTTGGGAATCGCTTCTAGTGCCTGGGCTGCGAGTCGATTAGCAATCGCGTGTGGCAGAACAGCACGCCATTTACCGCGTTTCTGTACGAGGCCTCTTCGCTGTAGATCGACCACTTTCCTCTGCAAAGTGATCAATGAAACGTCAGCAGCAGCGGCAATTTTGCTGAGCTCTGCCTCAGGGCCATCGTCCTCGCCATCGAACGAGTACAGGATACTGGCCGCTTCCGCACATCTGAGGAGATCTTCATTCTCGACGCTCTTCTGATGGAACAGGCGATTGAACAACTCGGAGTCCCGCAGCCGCGCCAGTTCACTAGTCGTCGTCACCGTCGCTGCCAGTGCAAACGCGACGCGAGCGTTACCGTCTGAGAATGTCGTGATGGTATCAACGTCACTGATTGATAGAACCGGATAACGCCGCTGAAGAAGCCGCTTGATAACGTCATCGGAGGAGCCTTCTAGACGGTAGCACTTCGTGGCCTCTGGTAAGTCGTCGCGAACGTCGTACTCAACAGTAACCAAGCCAATCTTGCTGCCCGATTTCTTAAGCAGCTCGGTGAGCTTCTGATGAGTATCAGCTCCGCAATTGTCCACGACGAGAACACACTGGCTTCCGTCATCAATCAGCGCTTCGAGCATCGCTGAAGGTTGAGGTGATGGCCCATCTGAAAGGTCCGTGTACAGCACGTCATCAACACTCAGCTCAGTCTGATTCGTTTTTACACGCGGATCGAAGAGTGCCTGTACCAATCTCGTCTTGCCGACTCCGGATAAGCCGACAATGCGTACGCTTGTTCCTTTCGACAAGTCGAGCCGCAGGCGATCAATAGTGGACAAGATATTTATGCCCTTCTCAGCGCCAGGAGTGAACACTTTTACTCGCTCATCGATCAGATATTCGGAGTCGACGGTTGTCTCCTGGTAGGCCCAACCTGAGTATGGGCGCCAACCCACAAGTGGCTTGCCTAGCTCGTGTTTCACCCAAGCTACGATCGCTGGGTGTTGCTCGACCCAGTCTGCAATCTTTCTTGCGTCATAAAAGGCAACCTGCGGCGAGGAGCCTAGGCCGTTGGCCAACAAGCAATCTCTAATCGCATTAAGTCGTAGATTGAGAGCGGACTCGGAGGTGTCGTCTCGCGTCGCAGCAATGACGTAACTTCCTTTGGCCGCAGCGAGGTCTCGTATTGCTTGTCTTAGCACTCCCTTGGGTGCCATTTCCCCAGGTATCTTGCTAGGAGGGAACACTTCGGCCTTTACCTGAAAGGCTGTGTTGTCATTGGGTAGATAGCCAGATATCCCTAGTGGCGGATTCATCTCTACCCTTACGTCCACTCCCCCATCTTTTGCTCTTTGATCGCCACCCCAGGTGACGGCCGACTCGGAGCCTCCGTGTTTGCGAATCTCAGCCCGACACAATCTTGCGATCAGCGCGCGCGCCTGCTCGTCGTTTAAGGCTTTTATATCCGTTGTGTCTACTTGAAATAGTGTGTGCATTCGAGGGCCGTCAGGCTGGACTGAAGCCTTAGCTTATAGCCTGAGGGCGCTTTTGGCGCAGAAAGGACTGGCGAGACGAAATAGTCGAGGGTCGGATTCCATCCGGCTAGCATGACTGCAATCCAAACCGGGAAATCCAAAGTCCTCCGGGTGTTCACTTTTTGCCGGTAAAACCCTCCTCGGACTGAGGTTTGGCGTCTTAGTTGCCACTGCTAGGCAGCCTCGATGACTGCTATTGGCCGAGAGCGCACCTTTTCCCGTCATCTCTGCCAACCCGTAGTAGCTCTCTAAGTGCCGGCAGGGACCGGTTATCAGCCCCTGACCACAAGCAGCTTCCCAACCCAGAAAATTTAATTCTCCTTTCCAACACTCAGTTCACGATGTACAACCCGGTGGCAATTCGCGCAGAGGCATTGTAAATCCTCCAGGCTTGTCAGATGCCCTGCCGCCATTTGCGCAACCTGCACGGTCCGATGGTGTACCTCGATGCAGGCCTCTCCGTTTTCGGCGCCGTAAGCTTCAACCGGATCAATTTTGCAGCGCTCGCAATAGAGTCGTCCGTGGTTCTTCTTGAATTCAGCTTTCTTGGCAATCGACAAACCTGGGGCGCGCTCCTTCCGTAGATGAGCTACGAGCCTGGGCTGCCCCTCAGTCCATACTCGATCTTCATGCAGTGTTGGCAGTGCGGGATCAGCTATCAAGGCACCTTTGGGCACTATACGGAAGCCAGCACCTTCCAGGATTTGAAAACAGACGCTGCTAACGCCAGCGATGAAATGTTTTGGCAGTATCTGAAATCCCAAAGCGCGTGTAGCAGCTAAGCCAAATACCGCCTTCGGTGGCAAACGGAGATTTTCATCAACGATCAGGTCGTAATCGGTTGACTCAGCAAAGCCAGGTGAATCAATTCCTCTGATCAGGTCCTGAACAGCACGCCATATATGCTCGGCGGTGACTCCACGAAGCACTTCAACCGGAAGCCGATCGAGGCTTCGTAGATTTTTATCTACAGGAATACCACCAAGCGCGAGACTTAATGCCTGAACATCGCCCCCAGATATCGTCATCCTAATGCGTCGAGTGGAGTTGCCTCCCGAGGACTCAGAGGACGATCGGCCAATGGCCTTCATTCGACTGGAAAGGACTTTCACAACCTGATCAACAGGCACCTGGCCCTCCTCCGAGGTCAGTATCGTTCGCTGAGAAATGGGAATGCCTTGAACGCGGCTGCTATCAACCCAGACGCGTTCTACTGCAAACGAAGCCCGCTTCAGCCTGGCCAGTAAAACAGAAAGCCCCAGAGCATATTCGGAGTTGATCGCGCCCTTACCTTTGGTACCGCCACGACTGTGGAATACAACCTCGTCCGACTCGATCCCGAAGTGCGCGTCGATTGGATTACCATCGTCAGAAATAATCTGAAATAAACGCGCCATGTCTGCCGCTGTTCCCTAAAGTTTCAAGCGTCTGATGGTAACGCACGCACAAGGCGCAAAGCTGCCCTAGTTAACTGCCAGGATAGGTATCATGGAAAATGCCCTTGGCGGCAAGCTGCTTGTCGTAGGCCTCGACCACCAGTTGTTTGGCCTCTTGATATCGATAGATTTGCTCATCATAGATGAATGCCAGCTCACCCCAGAAATGATGAACCGTAGAAAGGGCAACGACATTGTCGTGCCGATCTGACCGGCCCTTCTCCTTCACTTCTTCCAACTTGTCGCGGGTGCTCATTCTGCCGCCCGCAATACCGGCAATCCCATGTTCCAGAACATGAACGAGGATTTTCCATGCGGGATCATCGTCTTCGAAGATCTTGATCATGTTGCCCCCTGGCTTTTGAGCAGTCCTAAACTATACGGATTGGCTGATCTCACCCTTGGCCAATATAACCCTCTCCCTGCACTTCCTCTTTTCCGCTCCCCCCACAGCAGTCCGACCAGTCATGTATTCCGTGACCGGCCTATCGCGCTCGGCCTTCTCCAAGCTCCTCCAAGAACTGACTGTTATCTCGCTCGGCCACGTAATCTTGATCATGCGCCAAGCCTGACGTATGCAGCAAGGCCAACCTGTCGTGCAGCCGATGCCTGCGGCCACTAGTGGAGGCCGCCTTTACACAGGCATTCAGCAAGATGATCGGAGTGCTACCAGGGACGTACTGGAAGCAGTTTAGGTGTAAGCGAACGGTGAACACTCCTACCTCACGATTAGGTGGGCATCCGCTTGATCACGCAAGATGTGTTCGGCAGACGCTTACCCTGACGGTTGCGGGTCGCTGAGATCAGTGATCCATGATCTGGATTTAGGGAAGCCTTGGAGCGCCTTTACCACCTGCTCATTCGGCCTAATCCTTCTAAGAATCGCTGGAGGTAGCTCTCACTGCCATAAGCAAAGCCGGCAGCAAGCAAGGGTGCGTTGAACTCCGCCGTAGAGTATTCCTGAGCAAAGCGCGAGATTGTCTCCGAGTGCCACGACAGACGGCCCATCGCGATGTTTCGAAATTGACTCTGCTGTATTCGATTATTGAGCTCTTCTTCATTGACGCCGTTCGCTTGAGCGAAGAACAGCAGGTTCAGAAACTCGAAACGCTCGTACAGCAGCTCGGGATCCTGCACTCCGGCGAACGAGGGAGCCCATTTACAGGTAATGAGGCTGGCCAGGCGATTGGATAGCGGTGTACGAGCGTCGCTCTGATCCTCTAAGGTTTTCCAGTGCGCCAGCAGTCCGTTGCCGGCCTCTAAATAGAACGGTGACAACTCATAACCAATCAATCCTGGTTGCTCACGGCGGTTAATGACGGTTGAATTGAGCAGGCTATATAGAACGTCAAGGCGATTTGCACGGGTCAGGCCCAGTGAATAGCCAAGAACGACCAACGTAGCTGGGTAATTCTTCAGGGCGAGCCAGTGGGTATAGCCAGCCTGCTCCCTATGAGCTTCGGCATATAGCCCTTTAACGGCATCCAGTACGAGACTCAGCTCATCACCTGTGCCCCATCGGCCTAGCACTGAAGCAAGGCGTGCGATTGGTTCTGCGATAGCCTCGTACTCTGGAATCCAATCACTGAACGCCTGGGCTCTCACGTCACCCTGTCCTGCAAATAGAGGTGAAAAATCAGCAATACTCTGTCGAGTTTGAGCCGTGACCAGGTCGTCGAGCTGGATTCTGTGTTCAGGCCGGTCCATGAAGCGTTTTGCCATGGCGATCATCAGCTCGACGCTCGCCGGATTGGGCTGGCGGGATTTTTGAATGGTCTCAAGCTTCAGGTTAAGAGCATCGAAGAACGTATCCGCATCAGTCCCACTAACCACCGAAGCGCGGCGTCGTGCGACCAATTCTTGGGCGCGCTCAGATACACCTCCTCGGGCGAGCCAGTAGGTTGGGTAGCGTCGGGAAGGGGCGCGTAGAAACGCAGCCCTCAGGGCGTGATCCCATTCTCCTGACCAGCCGGCGACGATCAACCCGAACTCATCGATTATCCTGTCGAGCAGAGCGTTGAATTCAGTGGGGTAGTCGCCCAGTTCAACATCCGTATTTAGAATCCGGGCGTCCTTGTAATCGCCATGGATTTTGAGGATGAAGCACTGGGAATGGGTGAGCGGTTCTGCTCCTGCCAGGGTATCGACCGAACTCACGATCGTGGGCTCGATGCCTGCATCACGCAGTGCGTTTTCCATCAGCCTGTCGAAGTTGGTGGTCACGATGACCCGCACGTGTCCAGCACGCACCATTTCTGCGATAGCTCGATGAGCCCTGGTGGGCACTTTTAAACCGTCCTCCAGCTCTTGGGCTGTAGGCTCCAGGAAGCTCTGCACAATGGCTCTGCGTTCGCTCTGCGTGCCCGCTAAGGTCTCCAGCAGCGTGGAATAGTTAGGCTGCTCTCCTGTCTGACCTCGATACCAAGCATACCAATCCTCTTGCTCGCCGACACCTGAGGCAATACCGGCACGTTTGACTAGCTCCATGGTGATCTCCCAGCCGGTCGGAATACCGGCGGCGCGGGATACTCCTGAGCCTAGGAGTAACGCGTAGACTCCCTTGTTCTCATATACAGAGAATGCAAGCTGGGTAGTGGGGTCATTGGCGATCATGGGCATAGAGTCTTCCTTGTATTCGGGGTAGCAACGTGTGTCACGAAGTCGCCAGCCCTGTTCTGGGTGGGGGCATTCTAGCCAAAGGCCATCACTTGTGCAGTGATCGTACCTCTCGAGTTCGAATAAGCGTCCGGGCATCCCTTCTTGCTTGCGCAACTAAACGGGTGGCCACCGATGCGGCAACGACTCCCCAATTCCACTTGCCCGCTGCGTCGGCAGGCGCATGAGCACATCCTTCAAATAGGTATACCCATCATGCCCGTTGAGCTTGGCCGCCTGGATCATGGACTGCCCCCGACACCGTAGACATTTCCAGTCTATGAAACCGGCTCACATAAACGATGTGAGCGCTGATTTGATCCTGCGTCAGCGACCATGCAGATCATGGTTCCTTTTGAGTACTCAGATTGGTGTCTAGCTTCTCACGAAGCTCAGCTGCAACTCCCCCCGCCAGCTCGGCAAAACTCTCGAGCCTTAGGATCTTGTCGCGTAAAGTTTTCTTTCTAGCCATTTCTGTTTTTTCTTCGCGGTCAGCATCGTCTGGGTACAAGCGCTCCAGCAGAAACTCAATGGTCTGTCGATCAGGTTCGGCCTCTACACCAGCCTTCAGCGCAGCCTCCACCCACGGCTGTGCTTGGGAAGCTGCGGCTGTACCTGCGGACTGCAGGGCATGTTGGATAAGCACACGTGCGGAATAGTCGAGGCTGAAAGCGAGCTCCAACCAATGCCTCATAGGCTCATCAACGGTATCCAGCACCGCATCTTTTAAAATAGGTCGAAAATAGCGATAGTCGTCTCCGCGCTCCACATCCAGGGCCGCCAGTGTTCTGGTTATTGGCTCGATTTCCTGGAGCGGCCTCAGATGGCTTGGCAAAGTGTTACGGTGCTCCCAAAGGGTGAGGATGGCTTTTACACATTCGTCTCGCATCGCTGTGGTAGCGTGCTCGGGATTATTCTCGACCGCATTGATACGAGCCGCGACGTCATGCGCCACCCATTGACCGAGAAGGTCATCGGCGAGCCCAAGCTTAGCGACCAAGAGCTTGCCGAGTTCCAATACTGCTTTAGAGTGGGTGCTTGATTGCATCGCGATCCATTAAGTAATAACGCACATAGGGAGCAGGATAGGGTTCAAACTCGTCGTCTTTTGGACGATTACGAGATGGCCTTCGTCTAACCGAAACGCTGAGCACCAAGCAGTCCCGTGGGTAGCTCTGAAACAATGATTGGATAAATGCAGTGTTACCACTCAGACGCGCACCTTTTATCTGCTCGGTCTCGCGTCCATATCCTACAGCCTGAGTCCAGGACTCACTACGCAGCTGCCCCCCGGATTCGGAGTTCCACCACCGACCATCCACGGACATGCGCAGTCCAAGATCTTCAATCGCTTGGAAGCCAGGCGAAATCGCAGGATAACCAATCTCCGCAGCCCAAGGATCGTACTCGTCCAGTCCACGTGAGTTTCCGTCGTGTACGATCCAACCTTTCAGAGAAAAATCGCCGATTGCGTGCAGGTCCTGATAATCGGCGGAGGGCAGAGAAAAGTTATCTAGTTGTGGTGCGGTTTGAAGCGCTGCAATTAGCGCATGGGCGCCATTGCGTGAGACTCGTGCGCTTCGAACGGACACCTCTTCTCTGTTCTCTTTGTCTCCAGTGCTCCAATGACCCCAAAATACATGTAGCCCGTCGTCAGTGAGCAGCTGCTGGTCAAGGTAATCAGGGGTTACACGCCAGCACCAATCGTTGTCGGAATAACTTTCCTTCGGTAAGGGACGCGACACCAGCGGTGGATCTCGGCGATCGGCAAGCCAGCCACCATCCGTGCGGGTCAGCAAATGCTCATCCAGCCACTGGTCAAATTCATTTTCTGTTTCCTCACTCGCGTGCCGAACCGCTCGCTGTTCCAAAAGATTGGACGCGATGATCATCATTGAGTGGTACGCATAATAAGCGCAGAGGTCATCTGTCTGAGGCATGCTGCCGTGGGAGTGGCTGGTTTCACCATCTACAAAAATCTTTCTGGTATAGCGCGCATCGTCTCTTGACCACCCTGTAGCCCCCCCGAACCGGTCATGGATGACCTTGCGGGCTCTGATTTCCATCGCGTTCTCACCGACCCCAAACACTCGCCCGAGAGGAGCTAGCCAGTAAGGGCCTATATCGACACCGAAATAGTAGCGCTCGCCATCTCCGATAACGGTGTCTGTCAAGTTGTCGTCATCTGCATCGAGTTCGTCCCAGCCGCTGTAAATTTTTGGCGGAAGGTGAGGTGCATTAATAGAATCGAGGCCCTGCTCGGCCGCCACTGCTGCTAACTTCGCGTCATGCACGAGACGCAGCGCTTGAGCAGAAAAAGCACGCAACATGACATGCTCTTCTTTCAGGCAGATATGCAGAAACGGGAGGAACGGTGCAAGGCTCTGGGGATTTTCACGCCCGCCCCGAACTAGCCCGATCAGCATCCATTGCCGAGCATGCCATTCGTAGAACTCCAGACCCTGATCAACAAATGATGGAGCGATCCCCTCTAGCGCGCAATGCTCAAGTGCGACCAACAGTTCGAGCCATGACAGTTCGGAACACGCTCGTACGACATGCGCGAACTCCCAACGAGTGGCAGCAACTGGCGATCCCAGCCCTGTCCAGATATAACCTGCAAGTGCGTCGACACAGTTTACGGGCGCGCGAAGCGTTTCAGCCCAAGGCCCATCACCATCTTCCGGGCGTAATACGTCCTCAAGCAAGTCGAGCCCGTAGTTCAAGGCCTCATCTGCCTCAACGGCGCTCAGAAATGATGCCAAGGGCTCAATCAGCTGAAATAGTCCGCTAGCGCTTAACTTATCAGCATGCACGGCAAAGCCTTCAATGGTGGCCGATGCGATGTCGCGATCCGTCAATATCCCGGACGAGACTAATCGGTCAAACGGTAGAAAGCTTGCCCATCCACGGTGCCCAGCGCGCTCAGGTTCACGCTTACACACGCAGCGCACTGCTTCTCGCACAGCGGACCTTAGAGACATCATTCGCAATGCTGTATCAGGAATGGCATCGAGTAGATAACGTAATTCAAATACGCCAAATTCGACCCATTCCGAAATCGCCTGGATGAACGCGGGCATCTCCCCTAACCCGACACGACGAATTCCCTCACGGAAAAATTCGTTGAATTGGTACGGCGTATCGTATTTCTTGAGATCAGCGTACGCAGTCCTCAATGCCGAAGAATCAGCCATGTCAGTTTCGTCGAAAAAATGTAACCAATCTGGTGTGCTTCTGACGATGGAATCGTGTGATTGGCTCCCTGCCGCAGGCATTTTTGTATGATCGGCTACTGATGCGGCTCGACTATCCACCCACAAACGCTGAGCATCCGGTAATTCGAGATCAACGTCGCGACCTCTCTTGATTAATTCCTGCCAAGTATCTGCACCGTGAGACTGTATACGAAGGTACCGATAGGCGATTTGCGTAACCGTGCGGGCATCGAATGGTGATTTTGGATCGTCAAGCGTGCTCTGTAGGTTCTTCAATCTGCTCCAGTGAGCATCGATCCCTGCGAGAGCTACCGGGGTGACTGTCGGAAGATGGCCTCTGCATACACAGTGGTTGATGGCCGCTGGCAATAATCGAGCCTCATCGCCAAATCGTCGATCCCGCCAACGGCTCAAAATAGCAAGTGCTGATGAGGGACAGAGGTCGACGAGCGCTTCTACAGTTCTGTTCCAGTCAAAGTGCTTATCGCGAGCAACATACTCGTACGTCAGCTCGGCTACCCTTGATAAGCGATAGGCTGTCTGGGACCGTGATTCTACTGATGAAGCTGCGTTGGCCAAATCAAGCATTGCAGACCAGCGAGATAAATTCTCATCACCGATTCGACTAGCGATTTCGACGGCTCGACTGAAGTAAGCACTCGCCTCCGATAGGCTTATCGGCAAAATGGCACGAGCCAGACGCACGTACGCATCCGTTCGGGTTTCCGCGTCGTCACGAAGCTGCTCCAGAGCTTCGTAGGCGGCGAACGCAAAATCGAATGAGAGTTGAGTCAGCGCTTTTGTTCTAGCAGCGAGACGGCATAGCGTTGTCAGGGTGTCAGGCCACAGAGGCCGTTCTCGGTTGCTGACCCAGGCCTGAAACTCTGTGATGTATTGCGGACTTACAGCCGGTGAGTCGCGCAAAATTTGAATCCATTCAATCGCAGCTGACTGACGAATCGTGGAGTGGCGTTGATAGTCGCTTGACTCAGCATTTTTGGTGGCCTGAATCGCAGTCTTAATATGCGCTCCCAGATCAGAAGGGCAACGACCACAGCTGATCTTCACTGAGAGTATTATCCATGGAAGCAATCCGCCAACGTCACGCTTGAACACCTGTGTTTCGCGGCTTTGTCCGTAAGACTCAGTTTTAGTGAGCTGTTGGCGTACATCAGCAGGAGCCAACTCGATGAGCGTCAACTCATTTCCGCGCAACTCGGCTTCGAGCGCGTAAGCGCGGATCATTGGAGCACGCTCAGATCCGTATGAATCAGATAGTAGAGTGGGAGGCGACTGCGGAAGATAGCGTTGAATAATCGCGACCCAAGTGTCGTTATCGGTCGGGAGGGTTCGCATCGCGAGTAAGAGCGCCGATTGCACCGCGTACAATACCTCCCATCGTTCGTCCCAGCCCGAGGACTCTGACAATTTCACACGTCGATCAGCCAGGAGACGGATAAGGCGCGCCAGCGGTTGGACGGGAAAGTTTACACCGGCTTGTGCGGCTTCACTGGCGAGGCCGAGAAGAAGCCATACATCATTCCCTGCAGCATGCGCCAAGGCGTTAAGCTCCGCGTACTCGCCCAGATCTATCAGTTTCTGGGCGATGTGCTTACCACTCATGAGCGCGAGGTGCCGGGACTTCCAGCGCCTCAGAAATTGCGCGGAGGCTTCGGGGCTTTGGATTCGAAGCGTCGCTAATGCAATCTCGGCTCTATCGGCGTTCGTGACGTTTTCACGCGGACCGTCATCCGGAATACTTCTCGCCCATGCATGTAACCAGTCCATCGCCATCCGAAGCCGGCTCGCGGCCTCAGCAGTGAACTCCTTGGTCCCAGACAACAGACACGCATCATAGGCATGGTGCGACCCCATCCAGGTGGATTCGAAAGTGCGTCGTGAAACCAGCTCGTTGACTCGATCTGGCGGCAGCAGTCGGGCAGCGATTTCTGTGTTTTCCTGAATCAGCTTTGTCTGCCGTGTCTCTCCAGCGCTTTCTCCCGCAGCCTTTAGCGCGAGTTTGGCTGCGGACAGGTGGCGTCCCTGTTCAAGGCAGGCCTTGAGAGCGAACGTCAACCGCTGTAGCTCGACATCACGGCGCTCCAAGGGCTTAGCTTCGGGTAGTCCTTCTTCGGAAAGCGCAAGATCGATCAGCTCATCCATCCGTCCTGCGGCCAACAAAATCTGAGGAAGCGTCGATGCGACATAGGAGCTTTCGCTGGCAAGCGGACGCAAGCGATTGAGGAACTGGTTTAACCCATCCGCATCGGGTCTGAACGTTTCGTGAAACCAGGTTTCTGCGGGCTCATCGAGAAAATGGAGACTTTCACCTTTGATGAAGAGTGGCCGGCCAAGGTCGAGTGCGAAGGATCGCACGGCGCTTTCCGAAGTTCCGGAAATCCTTGCAAGCACCCCAACCGGCACGAGAGGACGCAGGATTGCTAATCCTTGGCAAATTAGGTCGATTTGATTGGATTCGACCCCTGCTTGATCCTTCAACTTATCGACCGCGCGTTGCAGCAAATCTCCGATCGCACGCTCCACCGTTGTAGGCTCCGGCCCCAACTGCTTAAGCATCTCCAGAATAGGTAATCGCTGCTCGAGTGCCAGAGCCTGAACGCGAGGATTTGAGCTGCTCAAAAACGCGAATTCGGCAACTTCGGCTAGGGTCGCCTCAGGATAGTGAGTTCGTAAATGTTGCGCGGTCTCAAACTCATTGAAAGGGCTGAGCTCAATCTCGGTGCTATCAGGCGGAGCGTTCAGGCGATGTCGTCGATGAGTTCGGCAGGTAAAAATCAGATGCACGCCATTGGGCATCGAGGTTCGTATCAGATCTCTGACAAAAGCATGCTCGCTGAGCTCCTCGGCAGCCATATCCGAGTTGTCGGCAGCGTCGATGATCAGACAGAGACTTGCCCCCGCGTTTTCTGCTCGCAATATTTCGATTGCTTGGGTCAGTCGGCTACAAAACGCCTGCATGTACTGCTTGGAGTCAGCAAGGCTGGAGGGAAGAAGCGGATGGCAAAATCCTCGCGCAGCAAGCTCGTTCGAAATCTGCACCAGGGCATCACGATGACGATGCCTATAGTGAAGCGCATTGCGGTAAAGACCATCGCCGAAGCAGTCATACAACACCGACTCAGAGCCATTGGGCATTGAACTAGCCAGCCGTTGAGCGAGGATCGACTTTCCTACTCCGCCGTCTGCGTGCACGATTACTGGGTGCGCTGAATGGAGGATGATCTCTAGTATCTCGTCTTCCTGAGCGCGCGCGTAGACATTCTGCGGGCGAACAATTTGGCAAGGTGCCGGAAAAAGCTCCAGTTCACTCACTTTTAGCGATCGAAGTACATCATGTCGCCGGATTGCGGGATCTTTTGTAAATTCGCTGCCAGCCTTGCGCGTGACAAGCTCCTTCAACTGAACTGGAGCATCATAATCGGAATCCGCAAGATACTTGGCGATATCCTGGGAAAGCAGGTTTCGCTGAGCCCATAGGCTTGGTTCATCCCCATCAAATGAAAATAGGCTGAAAAAGTCAGCATTCTGCGTATCGGAAAGCGCTGAGTAGCTCAGCAGGGTTTTTTCGATGGTGGGATGGCGAGCATCAGCGGCATTGGCCAGGTCGTGGAGCGCTTCTTTCAGCCTGGGATCGATGGGGCGATTCGTGGTGAATTCGAAGCGGAATTTCTGCTTCAATTCTGCAACGGGAAATTGCTCAAGAAGTTTTTTATACCGATTGGTAAAACCACGCAGTGTCTTGCTCAAACCGCCAGCCTGCCAAGGCTCAACGATTTGCCGAGTTGAGTGTTTTAACTGGATGTAGCGAACGCATCGAGCTCCTATCAACGTCTCAGAGCCATAATAGAGGCCAACGTCGATGAGATCGACTCCTTGCTCAATTATGTCTTCACTCTCATTAGACGAAGGTCCTTCGACAGTGACCGCCTTCAGATCGCTCGAGCCTGGCAATAAGGCAAGGCACTGCCTTGCTGCCCAGTGATAGTGGAACTGATCCCCGTCGCGGCTTGGTCTCACCAAGTCCTTGTCTGCCATTTCAATTTCTCACAATCCTTCGATAGAGCGGAGCTTACCTCAATCCAGTAGAGTTCATCCCTGCTCGTACTATGGCTGCAACAACGATGAGCGACACAAAACGGTAGTCCCCCGATGTCCTCTTTGGGTCGATAGCAACCTGTCCTTGGAGGCTCAGTTCGCCATGACCGACCCGGCGTATGGTCTAGCATCAAAGTCCTGGTACGAGCTTAAGTGAGGTCACTGTCATACCGACATGACCGATGTCACTTCCACATACCTAAACTTTTCCCTCGCCCCTTGGTAGCTCCTGCTCTGCCAGGAGGGTGCCTGAACTGGCCTAATAATTCCGGACACCTCTTAAGGGCGATATGATTTCGCCAACTTGGAGGTTCCATGAACGATAGAAAGGTCTATACCCGCGAGTTCAAGCTGCATGCTGCCAGCATGGTACTCGACGATAACTGTCCGGTGCCGGACGTTTGTGCATCACTGGATATTGGACCCACCGCTTTACGGCGCTGGGTTGATCAGGTTCGCAAGGAGCGCGAGGGTCAACCGGTTAAAGGCACCAAGGCCATCACCGAAGATCAGCGCCAGATCCAGGAACTGAAAGCCAAGATCAAGCGCATGGAGATGGAGGCCGAGATCCTAAAAAAGGCTACCGCTCTCTTGATGTCGGATCCCGATCGTTTTCGATGATCGCAGAGCTAAGAGAGTCATTTCCGACGGCTGTGGTATGTCGTGTTTTTGGTGTGAAGCGCAGCAGCTTTTATGAGTGGATTCAACGGCGAGCCAAGCCGCGGATCAGGCGTGAAGAACTCAAATCGAAAGTGGTTGAGTTGCACAGCCAAAGCCGC
This sequence comes from Pseudomonas versuta, assembly GCF_001294575.1. Taxonomy (NCBI): domain Bacteria; kingdom Pseudomonadati; phylum Pseudomonadota; class Gammaproteobacteria; order Pseudomonadales; family Pseudomonadaceae; genus Pseudomonas; species Pseudomonas versuta. The sequence continues at coordinate 707,266 of NZ_CP012676.1, read as the reverse complement.
GAAGCCATGGGCTCCAGAATGATCAGCAAGGGCCTGAAGTCTCAGAAAATAACTGCTGGAAGAAGCCTTGTCCGAGCGCTGATGAGGGAGGCCAATATTGTCAGCAAACAGCGTCAGCCTCACCCTTTCAGATCCAAAGGGGTGGAAGCATTTGTCGCGCCCAATCGGCTAAAACGCAATTTCAAACCGACTGCAATCGATCAGGTTTGGTGTGGCGACGTGACCAGTCTGATGGTAGGCAAACGCTGGATTCATTTGGCCATCGTGATCGATTTGTATGCTCGCAGGGTCATTGGTTGGGCTTTTTCTCTGGTCAATGACGCCAACTTGGTCAGCAAAGCGCTACGCATGGCGACAGCAGTACGAACGTGTCTGCCTGGGCTGATGTTTCACTCAGACCAGGGATGTCAGTACACCAGCCGCAAGTTTCAAGAGGAACTGGTGCTCCACGGCATTTTGCAAAGCATGAGTCATCGTGGACAGTGCTGGGACAATGCTCCAACAGAGCGTTTTTTCGGCACACTGAAATCAGAGTGGGTACCTCGCAACGGCTACAGCCTGATCGAGGAGGCAAAAACGGACATGGTGCGTTTCTTCATGTACTACAACCGCACCAGGCTCCACAGCTACAACAACTACCTGTCGCCAATAGCTATGGAGCAAAAAGCGGCATAAGCACCGTAAACGGTGTCCGGGATTGCTTGACCAGTTCAGCCGAACGCTTCACATTCGTCCCCTAGTACAGGTCTAATGGGCGAACTACACAAACTTGAGCCCAAAATTGTCACCCTCTACTGCAACCAAACCCATGCTGATTGCTTCCGTAGACCTTGGTAGCCGACTTACAGAGGTAGCTAGCCCTTCTGAATAGCGAACCAAGCCCATCGTCACCAAATCCTTTCGCAGATTTTTCCCTGACTACTCGGTAGGTCGCGTTATCTGGAATTTCTACCAGCCCTACAACTAAATCGACTGGTATCCCCAGCGCGCTCGCCCACGCCTCGTTCAGGCGGCTGAACATGTTGGCTCGGTCTGAGGCGATTTTGCCTACTGTGTAAAAGGCATCTCGGTTCAGCAAGATCAGCAGGTGGTAGTGCGACCTTCCACGCCACCCTTGCTCTCGTGCCCAGGCATACCGAACTTTGCAGCTATGAGCGTGCCTGTATCGCCGTGAAGCCATTTCGCGATGATGCTTGACCTTTGATTTGAATGAGGCAAAGAACCTGCTAATGACCTCGTTGGAATCCACGTAACCGTCAAGTTCAATATCACAGGGAAGCCGAAGATCCACCCTGAACGCCAGCACCCTGGGATATTGATCAAGAGCCAGATCAATGGTGCGTTTTAGATCAGCAAGGTATTCGCGGATGAATGGGCCTTTCTCCACCATCACTGGCAGCCCTTCGAAGGTGTCGTCGTAGTGGAAGTGAAGGTTTCGGTTATCGGGATGACGAAGCATGATTACTACTCTTGGAGTGGAGGTCATAACCTCTGCATCCTGAGTAGTTTTTAACCCTGCCTCCTTCCTGCCCCTGATGCATTCGCCTTCGAGGGATGCTCCTAGCGAATGGGTATCTGTACGGGTCTATAAAGCATATTACCCGCACCGAGAAAGTCGTCTCCGAGAGCTGCGAAGGGACATCGCTGAAATCCCAACGATACGTTGAGTTTTTGATAATCCTCCACTCTTGGAAAAAACACCTCCCGTGCATGCCCCCTTCAAGCTGTCGGGGCTCAAGCTAGCAGCAGTAGGATCATCCCAGCTTCGATATAGGCCATGAGTCGCTGCCGGCAACCACAACCACAACCACCACACAGCCCCCGGCATAAGCGCCATGGTCGGAGTTGATCCGACCATGGCGCTTATGCCGGTTAGTCCACACCCTTCACGCAACAAATTACTCGGCCATGTCGCGCTCTTCGATCCGGGCCAAAATCCACTCGTGTACCTCCTCCTCCACCCAACCAACGCTGCGCTCTCCCAGTGAAACCGGCTTGGGGAAGGCTCCTTCGGCGATGTACTTATAGATGGTAGAGCGACCCAGACCAGTTGAGTCGATGACGTCTTTCAGGCGAATGATCCTCATGAACGGGGCTCCTCTGTTCGTTCAGAGGATTGGCAGGACGGGTAAAAAACTACGGTCAGCCTCCGTACTATTTTTGCCAGCCCCCCGGCCCCGGCACATCAAACAGACAATTCACCTTCTGGCGGAGTCAGTAAGCCATACAAATATTGCTCTGCCTTAGAAACCGTCTCCAAGCTACTAAAAACCCGCACCTTCACCTGATTACCAAGCCCAAACTCCACAACATGCAATTTTCCCGCGCACACTACGTCATCCGGAGGTAACGCCAGAACGGCTCGCGAAGGATAGAACCGATCATTGCGGGACTTATAGGCAACCTCTCGCATAGGGAGAAGCACGTAATCCAACCCCTCGAAATCCATGCCATCGATCAATGCCGATTTGCCCTGAAACCAGCCACCTCTAACACCTCTCGCCACGTTTCCAGCTTGGTCACACAAATAGGTGGCAAGCCGTTGGGAGTCTTCGGCATCAGGAGTGCCAAGCAAATCGAGCTTGATCAACTGAGCCAGCTCTGCCTCACCCTCACCAAGCACACTCCAATGATGAGAAAGCAGATATCCCGCATACAAATCAAGCCTCCCCCTCATGAAAGGGGCCAACCCTTGCTCGTGGTTATCTTTAAAAAACTTACGAACTTCGCCAGTCAATTGGCTCCTCAACTCCCGGCCTGACTTGAAGATGCCATCTACTACGTCAACATCGTTGTCCTCAGTCGGCACGCGATCAACCGACACCAATAAAATTGGCACGCGCTGCCCACAATTCAACTCTGGATGGTGCAGGTTGAGGTAGTAAACGCTTTTGGTCTTTTTGAAGATGACTGAACCCGTTGCCCCCGGCGTGTATGCCCGGATCAAACCACTATCGAGCAAGGTCCGAATCCGGTTCTTCAGACGCTCCTGACTTAGCCCAGTTAACCGCGAGAGCTCTGCACGACCTAAATCCCGCACAACACCAAATCGATCAGCGCGGCATAACAGGACTGCAAGCAGCAAACGATTTACGACACTCAGTCGGCCCTGCTTCCGGCTTGCTCGGACATGAGCAAGGGGGGCGCCTTCGAGCGGCCCCTTTTGCTGCATGGCAACATCTGACAAATGAAGCGCCTTGCTCTCATGCTTTAAAAGGTGATGGATTACTCTGGCATGGACCACCTTAGACACGTCATTCAGACCAACCTGCTCAACGTCGCCTGGCGCCAATTCATATTGTCTTTTGGGGCGCCCTTGCCCGCTCACCAAGTCCCGACGAATCAGGACCTTAGCAGCGGTCAACGAATTCAGTGCTGCGCCCATCTGGCTATCTGAAATTCCAAATCGCCCTGCTAGCTCTTTAACACCCGAGCAAATGGGCCCTGCAACCAAACCGCACTCAACCAAGCGTACCAATACATATTTCGCTTCAGGGCTGATCCCTTTCGCCTTACTGAGCAGCACTGAAAGCAGCATCTCGCTCACATTAATTTCCTAATTCTGTTAAGCCACATCTTTATTTTGGCACATAAAATACACCCTGTTTTAATAAACACCAATTACTAAGTAATTATTGAGTATTACACTTAGTATCTCAGCCAAGGTACAGTGAGATAAATCTAGGTAAAAATACTATGGAGAGCACGATGGCAGGCAGTGACTGGCTCAATATGAAGGAGATAGATCAGTTGAAATGGGCTACGAAGCACCTTCGTACCAAGGGAGAGACACACGAAGGCGCGCCCATCTCAGCCACCAATTTCGATGCCTGGCTAAGTCAAGAAAGGACAAAAGACTCTGCGCTCTTACTGACAATGAAGCTGGCCTGGACCCAGGCTCAGCGAAGAAAAGCGGACAAGAACGCAAAGAAAAAAGCCTGCAGTTTCGTGCTCTCAGAACAGGCGAAGCAAAAACTGAACAAGCTGGCGAAGCAGAACAAAAGCAGCATTACCAATTTTCTTGAGAACCTGCTCTCTGATGAATACGAGCAGGCCGCCCAGCAGAAAACCGTTGCTAAGAATGCCGCCAAAAGGGCCGCAAAAAAGGAGCAGCAACTAAAAAAGAGGCTGGACTCCCTATACCTAGCACTCCAGAAGTGCGTCACGGAACTCACGCAGCGCATCGCCATGATGGAAGCCGTAGAGCTCTCAATCGACAGCCTCTCAGAGGAGCAGAAGAGCCAAAGCGAAGCGCTTTACGCAAAAACACTAAAAAAGGTTACAGGCAAAAATCCAACGGCATTTCTCAATGAGCAACTCTCTCGCAGCATGGAAAGAGCGCCGAACTAGCCGAGCCCTTCAGTGGCAGCGACGCCAACGCCCACCAGCGCAGCTCGGATCCCGATTTGAACACAAGCGCCAGCGTAGATTGCCAAGAAAGAAAAGCGCCCTATCGCGAACTACGTGACGACAAGGACACCTTTCCAAAATCCGAGTGGGGGGACAAATGGGGGAACAAAAACCGTAGAATGCAAAAAGGCCCCATATATGGGGCCTTTAGGTATAAATTTGGCGGTGAAGGAGAGATTCGAACTCTCGATACAATTTCTTGTATACACACTTTCCAGGCGTGCTCCTTAAGCCACTCGGACACTTCACCGTATCTCTTCAAACAAGTTCTGTCTGTCGAGGCGCGCTAATGTAGTCGAAAGCTTTCGATATGACAAATGTTTTTTTCAGAATTTTCATGTGCTTACGGGATTCGCTTTTTTTGGGGCCGGGTCATGGCGGGCGAATCTGCCAAATTCCGGTAACCGGCCCTTCCCCTCCCGTGCCTGTTCGGCAGACGCGCCGCCCTCTATATAGAAGGCGCAAGCCATATGCCTGACTCACCGGTCAGTCACAATGCTTTACCTGCGCCTTGGGGCTGGGTAACGTCTGCCCACTTCAATACAAGGAATTGCGCCATGAGTGACTTGATCTCGTATCACCTGGAAGACGGTATCGCCACCCTGACCTTGAGCAATGGCAAAGTGAATGCTATTTCCCCGGACGTGATCACTGCGTTCAACGCGGCTCTGGATCAGGCCGAGGAGGATCGCGCGGTGGTGATTATTACCGGGCAGCCGGGTATTTTGTCGGCCGGTTATGACTTGAAGGTCATGACCGCTGGCCCTGCCCAGGCGATTGAACTGGTAAGACAGGGGTCGACTCTGGCTCGCCGTTTGCTGGCCCACCCATTTCCGGTGATCGTCGCTTGCCCGGGGCATGCCGTGGCCAAGGGCGCATTTCTGCTGTTGTCGGCGGATTACCGGATCGGCGTCGAAGGCCCGTTCACCATTGGCCTTAACGAAGTTCAAATCGGCATGACCATGCACCATGCCGGGATCGAACTGGCACGGGACCGGCTACGCAAGTCGGCCTTCCATCGCTCCGTGATCAACGCCGAGATGTTCAACCCGCACAGCGCGGTAGACGCCGGCTTCCTCGATCAGGTGGTCAAGCCCGTAGAACTGCAGACCGCGGCTCTGGAAATGGCCCGTCAGTTGAAGAAGATCAACATGAAGGCGCACAAGAACACCAAGCTCAAAGTGCGCAAAGAGCTGCTGGAGACTCTGGACAAGGCGATCGCAGAAGATCAACTTCACCCTCTCTGACCCTGGCGCCGCTCTCCTGTCCCGATCGCCCCCTGCGGTCGGGACTCTCTCTCCCCGCCCTCCCCGACACCTCTAGCCCGCACCTGAACCCTCTCGCTGAAACAAATACTTAAACATCAGCAATCTCCTGTGTGTATCGGGGTAATTGCCGAATACAGTGCACATCCGTACACTGCGCCAAATTTTGTTTTAGCGAGCCTGTAAATGCTACTTTCGATACGTATGTTGTTGATGAGCCTGCATTTTATGATCGCTGGCGTACTCGGCGTATTGCTTGGAATCTGTCGCCCGTTCAACCCGGACAACAGCCGACTGTGTGCGCGGCTTTATGCGTGGCCGTCCAAATGGATCCTGGGCTACAGACTCAAGGCCGAGGTTGGTCCGCTGATGGACAAACCCCAGAGCTGCGTGATTGTGGCCAACCATCAGTCCAACTACGACTTGTTCGTGTTCGGTAATGTGGTGCCGCATCGCACTGTGTGCATTGGCAAGAAAAGCCTGAAGTGGGTGCCCCTGTTCGGCCAGCTGTTCTGGCTGGCGGGCAATGTGTTGATTGATCGGGGCAATGCGCATAAAGCCCGTCAGTCGATGCTGACCACCACCCGCACCCTGCAAGAAAAAAACACCTCTATCTGGGTCTTTCCGGAGGGCACGCGTAATTTCGGTGAAGCCCTGCTGCCCTTCAAAAAAGGCGCATTCCAGATGGCGATCAGTGCCGGTGTGCCGATTGTGCCGGTCTGTGTCAGCACTTATAGCCAGCATTTGAAACTCAACCGCTGGCACAGTGCCGATATACAGATTCGTTCCTTGCCTGCGATTCCAACCGCCGGGCTGACACTGGAGGACATGCCTGCCTTGATGGAGCAGTGCCGCGAGCAAATGCGCGAGTGCATCGAGGCGATGGACCGCGAGGTGCTGGCACAGCAAAACCGCCGCTTGCCACCCATGGCCGGGGGTAATGCGCCAGCCTCTAACCCGAACCTCTGAATGTTTCTGGTCTCCAAGTGGGGCATTGCACGCTAAGCTGCATCTTCGTGCCATAACCCTTTGAAGAAGAAGCGATTAGAACTATGGGGAGAGTTGTAGCTGCCGCGGTTTACAGCGCAGGCAAAAAAGTCACCGACATCACTCTGGACGAAGGCAGTGGCTGGGCCCAAAAGCCCGGCCACTTCGTCTGGATCGGCCTGGAACAACCCGACGCCCAAGAGCTGAGCAACTTGCAGCGCCAGTTTCACCTGCATGAACTGGCCATTGAAGACGCCCTGGAACAACACAGTCGACCCAAGCTCGAAACCTTTGGTGATGCGCTGTTCATCGTCATCTACTCGCCGGTGCGCAATGAAGGCAAGCTGGACTTCGTCGAAACCCATATCTTTGCCGGTAATGGCTACATCATTACCTGTCGCAATGGTCACTCCGCCTCTTATAGAGCTGTTCGGCAACGCTGCGAGGCCCGCCCGCTGCTGCTGGATCATGGCGAAGACTTTGTGTTGTACGCCCTGCTCGATTTCGTTACCGAAAGCTATCAGCCCGTCAGCGAGGCCATTCACGCTGAAATCGAGCAACTGGAACGCAATATTTTGGGCAACGCGCTTAATGAAGCCGACATTGTGCATTTGCACGGATTGCGCCGCGATGTTCTGCGCTTGCGGCGGTATGTGGCGCCCATGGTCGAAATCAGCGAAGAGTTGCAACGCCTGACCTTCCCTTTTATCGACAAGAACATGCGCCCGTATTTCCGCGATGTGCAGATCCACGTCACCCGGCAAATGGAAGACCTGACCACCCTGCGCGACATTGCCACTCAAACGATTGAAATAGTCGTGCTGCTGGAGTCATCACGGCAAAGCATTGTGCAGCGCAAATTTGCCGCCTGGGCAGCCATTCTGGCTTTCCCGACAGCGGTAGCAGGTATTTACGGGATGAACTTCCAGAACATGCCGGAGCTGAGCTGGCACTACGGCTATTTCGGTGTACTGGGGTTTATCACTCTGGGCGTGACAGGGTTGTGGGCCAGCTTCAAGCGCTCTGGCTGGCTGTAATCACAAGCCTCGCTACCCTTGCCCGCGAGACTGGCACCGCGGCTTCGCGCCGATGATGCCATCGCGAGCAGGGCCGCGGCTGCGGTGCTTGTGAGTTATGCCGATTCAGCCTGGGGTTTGTGCGAGACAAAACGCATCATCCACTCGGCAACTGTACGACCGTGATGGTCGAGTTCCAGGCTGGTGATCCCGGTGCTGTATATCTGCTCCCCCAGACTCTCCTGACGCAGATTGAGCAAGGCCCGTGAGTAGTCATGAATGAACTCGGGGTGCCCCTGAAAGCACAGCACTTGATCATTGATGTGATAGGCGGCAAACGGGCAAAAGTCGCTGGACGCAATTACCGTGGCGTTCTGCGGCAAGGCGGTCACTTGATCCTGATGGCTGATCAATAATGTGAGGTCTTCGATAGCCGGGCTCATCCACGGCGCACTGGCGGCCAGTTTGTACTGATGAGTACCGACGCCCCAGCCCTGGGTAGCGCGCTCACTCTTGCCCCCCAGCAGCAACGCCAACAACTGGTGACCAAAACAGACGCCGAGTAATTTGTCACCACGCTCAAAACGGGTCAGCAAATAGGTTTTCAGCGTCTGGATCCATGGATCAGTGCCGAAAGAGTCCGCTTTGCTGCCGGTAACCAGATACGCATCAAAGCTTTGATCGTCTGACGGGTACTCGCCATTCATTACGTTAAAGATGCTGAATTGCGCAGCAATAGGCTGCTGGGAGAACAGATGTTTGAACATCTGGCCATAACCTTGATATTGATCAACAAACTCTGGACGCAAAATGTCGGTTTCCAGAATGCAGATGCGTAGCGACATAAAAGTACCTGGCACGAAAAAGGCGATAGAGATGATTGCAACTCGACAGAGCCTGCCTTGAACAGTATTTCAAGGCAAGCACTCAACGCCGACCTGCCCCATGGCGAGCAATGACGCCACGGCCCGGCACCGGATGCGGTCGGACGATGGTGCCTTAATCAGGCTCCCTGACGAACGGTAGGGTACTAATAGTTAGCGATACCTATGAGCCCACTGCGTCTAGCAATGGCCTGACAGAGCGAGCACAGCAAGTCTAATAGCGTTTTAGAAACCTAATTTATATGGATGATGTAAAAGGGTTCTAAGCCATATGTTATGTGGCCTCTAAGGTTAACTTTGTCGACGGATAAGGCGCTTTCAATTAATTGCGCCCTTGTCTTTCCGCATCGCCGCCCAGGAATAACAAAAAAAGGCAGGTCGCCATGTTCAAATATACGAAAGTACGCCAGGCCGGGCTTATTCTCTTCGCCACCACCTTGCTCCTGATTTTGCCCAACCTCACCAAGGTAATAGGCTAAGGTATCGCCTTCAGTTCGGGCCAGTGGTACACGGCCCGTCGATCACAACAGAACAGCATCCCCATTGAAATCACTGACTCTCTTCATCGTTTTCTTAATCAGCCTGCCGGCTTGCGCTGCTCAACTCACAGTCGAGTCCGGCAGCGGCAGCCGCAGTTGGCAAACCGCCGAGCTATTGCATCATCCGGCGGCGCAAACTCTGCATATAACTGATGATGTTTCTTACAAGCGCAACATGACCTATCGCGCTATTCCACTGGCCACCCTGCTTGAAGGCATAAAGCCCGATGACCACCTGCAAGCGGTCGCGCTGGATGGTTTTGCCGCAGAACTCGCCGCAGCCCCATTGCTCAACCAGAACGGTGCAAAAGCCTGGCTGGCAATTGAAGACCCCGCTCACCCCTGGCCACCGCTGGGCAAGGGAAAACCCAGTGCGGGGCCTTTTTACCTGGTGTGGACCGACCCTCAAGCCAGCCATATCAGCCCCGAACAATGGCCTTTCCAGGTGGTCAGTTTTAAACGCCAACTGCCGGTTGCCGAACGCTTCCCGGCATTGCGCCCGGACCCAGCCCTGCCCAAGGATTCATCGGTCAATCAGGGTTTTGTACTGTTTCAAAAGAACTGCCTGGCCTGTCATCGCCTCAATGGTGCCGGCGATGCTCAGTTCGGTCCCGACCTGAACATTCCATACAATCCGACCGAATATTTTGCTGCCGACTTTCTCAAGCACTACATCCGGGACCCGCAAAGCCTGCGGCAGTGGCCACAGGCGCGCATGCCCGGGTTTTCGCCAACTGTGTTACCTGACAATGAACTGGAACTGTTGATCCAGTATTTGCAGCACATGACGACGCGCAAAGTGAACTCTTGAGAACAAAGACTTGCTCGCGCTCGCGACACACGCGCAATGCAGACCGCTAAAACCAGAACGGCCAGCCCAGAGGCCAGCCGTTAACTCATTAAACTTGACTCAATTTAGCAGGCCACGCACCTCCTGCTTGACGCCCCAGCCTTCAATAATCCCGCCCAGGGGTACAACCACCGCTTCGAAGTCCTGTTCAAAATCACCAATACCACCGTAGGTGGCGTACATCACTTTGCTCAATTCCAGATTCCAGGCACCGTCATCACGTACGTTGATCTGGGCATTCAGGGATTCACCACAAAATTTTCCTGCTGCTCTGCGCGCCCGCTCCTCGTCCGGGAAGATTGCGTAAAACTCAATGGGATGGATGCGGGAAAAATCAAAGCCGCCTTCTTTCATGCGGCGCAGCACATAGCTGCTGAGGTCTTCTTGATGGGCTGTGCTCATGAAACGTCCTCCTCGCAATGGATAGACATTCAGCGCTCCCTGCCGGCAACTGGTTGGCCGTGACAGAGAGTAATAAGCATGTAGCGAACAAGATCAGAGCCAGTCGATTACTTCGCTGGTCCGGTTGAAGAGTAGCCCCGCCGTGCAATGACTGCCAAGAGGGGAAGATTGAAATAGCCGGATTTTTTTTGACCGTCAAAGACTTGCACGTCCTCACCCGGCACCTGAACAGATGCGCTGTCCAGGAACCAGGCAACGGGCTCTTTTACTTCTCGGCGCGCTCGCGAAGCGCTTTGAGGGTATTGAAAGGCGCATCTACCACAAACTTGTTGGCCAACCAGGAAGGCACACTGCCACCCGGCTCGGTGTGCACCTGGTAAGTGACTTCTGTGAGGTTGTCGCCTTTAGGGACCATTTTCCAGAACCCGTCGACCTGAGCCACCCGAACGAAGCCTTTTTCTTCCGGGATGTAAGTCGGCAGGCCTTTCAAGGCACGCGTCAGGGTGCCATCGGCCCCAACACTCGAAGTGACCAGCAGTACCGAGTCGCGAGGGGTAACCGGCCAAGGGGTATTGAACTGGGTGTAAGTCCAGCTCTGATCGCCTTCATGCTTGAGCAGCTTTTGCGTTTTGCATTCGTGGATCCAGGCACAGGCGCCCGCCGCGTTTTCTTGCAAAGCACTGATTTTGGCAAGAGGTGCCTTGATGGTGGTCACCCCCTGGTAGGCCTTGTACTGAGACCCGGGAACTTCACTCAACGAGACCTTGATACCGTCCTCATTTTTCGCAACTTTCCAGTCTTCTGCCTGGGCCACACCCACCAGCAGTACACTCAAACCACACGCCAATGCCACTCGATGCAACGAACCCATTGTCTTATTCCTTATTGTTGAAGGTCAGCTCACTGAACAAAAACACACTAAGCCGCAGTCATCCGCTCCCACCAGCCGATCAGCTTGATGGCTTCTGCCTGACTGCTGCCACAAACCTCGATGTCGGCCTGAAAAGCACCACACACGGCCGGACGCTCGGGCTGGCCGAACAAACCGCACAAGTAGTCGACAGAAAGATGCAGGCAGCGTTCCCCGGCAGGTTTGCCATGGGGCATGCCGGGTAGCGGTGTACTGATGGAAGGGGCTATACAGCAAGCGCCACAGCCTTCACGGCAGTTCATGACGTTAGCTCCTCATTCGGGGCAAAGTGCGTTGATGACAAGGGATAGTACTCGCTGGAACGGGCGTTTGAAATTGACCGTTCAGCAGAAATGATCGTGACTGAACAGTCAGTTTTTAAGTTTGCCTCAATAAAATCGAAGACGGTGCATTCGGCGCTTATTGTTTGAATTCAAACTCAAGCGCGGCGCCGTCGATTTCATTCTGGCGTGCTTCATTGCGCAATGGCAGCCCCATCTCATTGCTGAGCAGACGTCCGTTCAGTTGAAAAGGACTTTCATGCTCGGGCTTTTCGCCAAACATATTTGGCAGTAGCGGCTTGTGCGCAGGCATGGGAATGGTACCCAGAGGCCGGAGCTGGCTGACCATGTCGGGCGGCAGGCTCAAATCAAGTTTGGCGGCGGGCAAGCGCTTTTGCGCAATTTCATGCGCAGACCTGGATTTGGACGCAATGGGCGCACGCTTTTTTGTCGGGGCTTGCCTGGCAGCCGCAGGCTTCGCTGTGGAACTGGCAGTGTGCGGCTTCGCAGTGGATGTTTGCGGCTGTGCCTGAACGGCAGTTGCCGCGCCCGCGTTGAACGCAGCCAACACGCCCATCAATATAAGCCCCACACTAAATGTCGCTTTCATAACTCCACAGCTTTAACGGTTGAGGTGCATATGCTGGCGCTTTAGTACCAGAGTGACAAGTCCATTGTGACTTAATGGTCATTTCGGCAGCCGTATTCACTCATTAATAGAGGCTTGCCGTCTCCATACAAAGCTGACTTGCCAGCATGCCCAGCGTCATCACGGCCCGCTCGGCCTCGCGGTTCCAGGGTAATGCGCAGTTAAGGCGGATGCAGTGGTTAAACTGCTCGGTATTACTGAAAATAAGCCCCGGCGCGATACTGATACCCTGTTGCAGCGCGCGGACATGCAGCTCCTGGGTATTGACCCGCCCCGGCAAGCTGACCCACAAAATGAAACCGCCACTGGGGCGCGACATTTGCGTGCCTTCCGGAAAGTGCTGCTGAACCGCCAGCTGAAACGCGCTGAGATTCTTGCGGTACTCCTGACGGATAAAGCGCAAATGGCGATCGTATCCGCCGTTTTCAAGGTAGGCCGCTACCCCCATCTGCGTGACACTGCATGCCGAATGAGTGGTGAACGTTTGCAGGCGCTGGATTTCCTGCTGGAATTTACCGGCGATCATCCAGCCGATTCTCACACCCGGCGACAAGGTTTTAGAGAAACTGGAGCAATAAATCACTCGATCCAGACGGTCATAGGCCTTCAAAGCCTTGGTGCGACCGACTTCGAACATCAGCTCGCCATAAATGTCATCTTCAACAATCTGAATATCAAAGTCCGAGGCCAGGCGCAGCAACTGTTTTTGCCGCTCTTCGGGCATGGTGCCACCCAGAGGGTTGCTCAGGCGGGTGGTCAGGACCAGGGCTTTGATCGACCATTGATTGGCCGCCAGTTGCAAGGCCTCAAGACTCATGCCGGTAGCAGGGTCGCTGGGAATTTCGATCACTTTCAGACCCAGCAAGTCGGCAAGCTGCAGCAGCCCGTAATAGGTAGGTGATTCTGCGGCAATCAGATCGCCTGGGCGGGTCAGCGTGCGCAGCGACATTTGCAGGGCATCGACACAACCGTGAGTGATGATCACCTCTGAGGGATCAACCACAACCCCGGCGTCGCGCATGCGGATCGCAACCTGGCGGCGCAGCGGCTCAAAGCCCGGACTGAACATGTAGCTGAATGCCCGAGGGCTATGGAAGCGCGTGACCTTGGCCAATTGCTGATGCAATGCCCGCACCGGCAAATAGTCGACGCTGGGCACTGCAGCCCCGAGCGGAAACACCCCTTCGCGGCGCGACTCAACCAGCACTTGCTGAATGATACTGCTGCGGGTAACCAGCCCTGGACGTTCTACCCGGGCAATATCGGGGGTAGGTGCCGTCAACGCGGGGGTCTGGTGCACGTAATAACCAGACTGCGGACGCGCCCTGATCAAGCCCTGATCTTCAAGGTTGGCGTAAGCCTGCAACACCGTCGCGTGACTGACATTGAGCTGCGAACTCATCTTGCGCACCGAGGGTACCCGTTCGCCCGGCTGATACACACCGCGCCGGATATCTTCAGCCAGCTGCTGAGCGATACGTTGATAGAGCAAGAGGTTGGTCATGTCGCAGCACTCGATGTTCAGGCATTATTTTTATGAAGAGCATGTTCTTGAGAGCAATAACCGGAACAGTTTAGAAGTGTACGGGCACAGTTGTCACCCACATCAGCGGTACAGTGCGCAGAAGGTTTAACTGTATGGGTACAGCTGAGGATAGCGAGTGAACTTATGCAGGAGCGAGCGGGCCTCGCGATGCTGTCGACCCAGTCTGGATTCAAACCGGGTTGATACGTTCGCGAGGTGCCCCTTGAGAGGTGTATTAACGAGCCGCGCCGAGTTGACCTTTTTCGTCAGAGAAGACGATTTCAACGCGACGATTTTGTGCACGACCACGCTCGGTGGCGTTCACATCTACCGGATACTGATCGCCGTAACCTTCCACCTGGATACGCTTTTCATCGATACCCAGATCGATCAGCACATCCGCCACCGCCTGTGCCCGCGCAAGGGACAGCTTGAGGTTGTCATCACTGCCGCCAGTGCTGTCGGTGTAGCCTTCAATTCGTACAACACGCTTTGGGTTCAGTTGCAGAAACTGCACCAGCTTAAGCACCGTACGGTTGGCAGAATTTTTCAGGTCGGCCTCGCCAGTATCGAACAACACGTCGCCCAGGGTCATCACCAAGCCACGGTCAGTCTGAGTCGTGGCCAGGCTGACGATCTGTTCTTCCAGCCATTGACCCTGCTGCTGAACGCTCAACAATTTGGCTTCACGCAGTGCCAATTGCAGACGCTGACGCTCCAGTTCAAGCTTGGCGGCCCGCTCTTCGTTCAGTACCTGCTGGGTGTGTTCACGGGCGATTTCGCTGTAGCGCTGGCTCAGATAAGCGTAATGCTCCACATCGTTGCCACTGCCCCAGTAGGAGGACAAACGATCAGCCCGCGCCAGCGACTCGCCAGCGCGAATCACATCCTTGGGCGCAATGCGCAGCACGTTGCTGTCTTCTTTGACCGCCTGAAAATCGCTGGTGGCCTGTTGCAGGACCTGATCACTGTTGTGGTGCCCCGCACAGCCGGCCAGGCTCATGCAACCGGACAACAGCGCACCACTGAAAACTGCAGATTTAAGGCTCATTGGGCCTCCGCCAGCTGCTTGCGCAAACGCGCAATGCGGGTATTGAGCACGTTCAATTGCTCCTGGCTTTTTTGCGTCAGTACCCGGGCCTCGGCCAGTCGGGCATCCAGCTCGGCCTGTTCAGCCTGCATGCGCGCATCCTTGTAGGACTCATCGAGCATGTCTGCCTGCGCCTGAGCCAACTTGCTTTCGGCTTGCTTGAGTTCAGCCGTATCGTCGGTGCTTGCGCCTACGGCCCTGGCTTGTTCCAGAGCTTGCTCGCTCAAACGCAATTGTTCATTCGGCGCCGGATCGGCTGCACAACCCGCCAAAGCCAAAACGGCCAGGGCGACGAAAAAAGGTCGCAATGTCACTAAGAATTCCTACTGTTTTGGGGCGCTGAGCGGTTGTTGCAGCTGGGCTTTCCACCGCTCCAGATTGCGTTGCACTGCTGCCTCGGTCAGGCCGGAGGCGGGCAATTCTGTCATCTTTTTGGCAAGCTGTCCGCGCAACCAGGGCTCATTGCAGGCCGAGTCATGGGAAATCGCCAAAAACAGCCCCGGTTGATCAATCGGCTGTGAATGCGCCAGCACGTCGTCGGCAATGCCCAGGGTTTGAGCCGTGGCCATGCCCGCGTAACGGCCAGCCACTACATAGTCGACTTGCCCGAGCAGCAATTTCTGGAAAGCTTGAGTCAGGCCCGGCTGAGGCTTGAGCGTTAACTGATGCCGGGCAAATGTATCGAAGGCCTCTGTGGGTCGGGCTTTTTCCGAGATAGCTCCTACATGGCCGCTTAGATCGGCCGGCGTTTCGTAGGCCAGCGTTGAATCTTTAAGGGTCCAGACCAAATAGTCGTTACGCACCAGAGGCGGATGTATGTAATCCAGTGAAGAGAGCCCGGCCACTGTCAGTGGCGCATCCAGCAGCATGTCCATGCGCCCAGTCCGGACTTCATCCTGAGCCTGGGAACGCTTGCCGCCATAAAGCACTTCAACCTTGATACCCAACTCCTGACCCGCTTGCTGCATCAGGTCAGCACTGGCACCCATCAAATGCTCCGGATTACCGGGGTCACGCCACAGATAAGGCGGCGCATCCGGGCTACCGGTCACGGTCAGGCGCTCACACTTGCCCGCGGCCTCAGACAGCAGGGGCAAAAACACCAACCCCACAAGCAGCCTGCTCATCTGACGCATATCCATAACCCTGCACTCCACACACCCGATTCAGACGCATAAAAAAACCCGATCACCCGGGCTGCCAGGAGCAGGCAAAACACAGAGTGTGTCGCCCTTCCCTGCAGCCCGCGTGACCGGGCTCTTTATAAGTGAAGCAACTGGATTAAACCAGCTTCTCCAGCTCAGGTACTGCTTCGAACAAGTCCGCCACCAGACCGTAATCGGCCACCTGGAAGATCGGTGCTTCTTCGTCCTTGTTGATCGCAACGATCACTTTGGAGTCTTTCATGCCGGCCAGATGCTGGATCGCGCCGGAGATGCCGACCGCGATGTACAGCTGTGGCGCGACAATTTTGCCGGTCTGGCCGACCTGCATGTCGTTCGGTACGAAACCGGCGTCAACCGCCGCGCGGGAGGCGCCCACTGCAGCACCCAGCTTGTCAGCCAAGGTGTACAGCAGTTTGAAGTTATCGCCGTTCTGCATGCCGCGACCGCCGGAAACGACGATTTTGGCAGCGGTCAGTTCGGGACGGTCCGACTTGGCCAGTTCTTCGCCAACGAACGACGAAGTGCCTGCATCGTGAACCGCTGCAACCGCTTCAACCGCTGCCGAACCACCTTGTGCGGCAACCGGGTCGAAACCGGTGGCGCGGACGGTGATCACTTTGACTGGCGCAGTGGACTGTACGGTAGCAATGGCGTTACCGGCATAGATCGGACGCGTGAAGGTGTCAGCGCTTTCAACCGAGATGATCTCGGAGATCTGGTCGACGTCCAACTGCGCAGCAACACGCGGCAGGATGTTTTTACCGTTGGAGGTGGCGGCAGCCAGGATGTGGCTATAGCCCTTGCCCAACTCAGCTACCAGAGGAGCAACGTTTTCCGGCAGCTGGTGGGCGTAAGCCGCGTTGTCAGCAACCAGTACTTTAGCCACACCGGCGATTTGCGCGGCCGCTTCAGCCACAGCACCAATGCCCTGGCCTGCAACCAGAACGTTGATCTCGCCACCGATTTTTGCGGCAGCGGCTACGGTGTTCAGCGTAGCGGGAGCCAGCGTCTTGCCGTCGTGTTCTGCGATTACCAAGATAGTCATGATTAGATTACCTTCGCTTCGTTTTTCAGTTTCTCGACCAGTTCAGCCACCGACTTGACCTTGATGCCGGCGCTGCGTGCAGCCGGCGCTTCAACTTTCAGGGTCTTGTTGGTCGAAGCGGTCGAAACACCCAACGCGTCTGGCGTCAGCACTTCAAGCGGCTTCTTCTTGGCCTTCATGATGTTTGGCAGAGACGCATAGCGCGGCTCGTTCAAACGCAGGTCGGTGGTGATGATGGCCGGCAAGCTCAGCGAAACAGTTTGCGCGCCGCCGTCGACTTCACGGGTCACGGCAACCTTGTCGCCCGCAACGATAACTTTCGAAGCGAAGGTGCCCTGACCGTAACCGGTCAGCGCAGCCAGCATCTGGCCAGTCTGGTTATTGTCGCTGTCGATGGCCTGTTTGCCCAGGATCACCAGTTGCGGCTGTTCCTTGTCGACCACGGCCTTGAGCAGCTTGGCCACGGCCAGCGAGGTCAGGTCTTCGGCGGATTCGACGAGGATGGCGCGATCGGCACCCAGAGCCAGCGCGGTACGCAGCTGTTCCTGAGCCGTGGTCGGGCCGATGGAGACGACGACGATTTCAGTCGCAACACCTTTTTCTTTCAGGCGTACGGCTTCTTCCACAGCGATTTCGCAGAAGGGGTTCATCGACATCTTGACGTTGGCGAGGTCAACGCCGGAGTTGTCCGCTTTGACGCGAACCTTAACGTTGTAATCGACCACTCGTTTGACAGCTACAAGAACCTTCATGGATTCCTCGTTACTCTCCGGTGAAAAGAAAGTCGCCTAGGCGAACCTGGCGGTTGATGCTCATCGGCACAAGGGCACCTCCAAAGATCGTTGCTGTGCCCTTCTTATAGAAAGAATGACGAGCGCCAAATACTTCCCTTGCGACCGTCTATCAGGTGTGACTACCAAGTCATCCACCAAAAGGACGTGTAAACTCCGCTCAAAAAATGGCAGGCTCCTACAGGCTCGTGCCTGTGCCCTGTCTTTAGAGGTGCTCTTGAAACCAATAATCAGCCTACGGCGAGCGCAAAACCGACCGTATCTTGACCGGAACGCCTTTTGCGGTCAATACAGCAAATCCGCCACTTTTAAGCCGTGCATCTTTGATTTGTCTGGGCTGCAGCAGATTCAAACAAACGTTTGTATTGGACGCTGCTAGTGGTGTAGATATAATGCCGCCCCTAGAGAGAACGGCGCGTCATCCATTGCGTCTTCAGGCAGCTGCTGAGGGATTAATGGATGAAGTGCCAAACCTCCAATTAGAAAAATACCGTTGAGCCTTGAGTAGGAGAGAACCTGTGGAACGCGAATACATGGAATTCGACGTGGTCATCGTCGGCGCCGGCCCTGCCGGTTTGTCCGCCGCCTGCCGTTTGAAGCAGAAGGCCGCCGAAGCCGGTAAAGAAATAAGCGTCTGCGTGGTTGAAAAAGGCTCCGAAGTCGGTGCTCACATTCTATCCGGCGCCGTGTTCGAACCCCGCGCCCTGAACGAATTGTTCCCGAACTGGAAAGAACTGGGCGCTCCTCTCAACACTCCCGTTACCCGCGACGATATTTATGTACTGCGCAGCGACAGCACCGCAACCAAGGTGCCAGATCTGTTTGTGCCTAAAACCATGCACAACGAAGGCAACTACATTATCTCGCTGGGCAACCTGTGCCGCTGGCTGGCGCAACAGGCCGAGAACCTGGGTGTAGAAATCTACCCGGGCTTCGCCGCCCAGGAAGTGCTGTTCGACGAAAACAACGTGGTTCGCGGGATCATCACCGGTGATCTGGGGGTTGACCGTGAAGGCACCCCGAAAGAAGGCCTGTACACCCCCGGCATGGAACTGCGCGGCAAGTACACCTTGTTCGCGGAAGGCTGCCGCGGCCATCTGGGCAAGCAACTGATCGAACGCTACAAGCTCGACAGCGAAGCCGATAGCCAGCACTACGGCATCGGCCTCAAGGAAATCTGGGAAATCGACTCGGCCAGGCACCAACCGGGCCTGGTGGTTCACACTGCCGGCTGGCCGCTGGACATCATCAGCAGTGAAAACACCGGCGGTTCGTTCCTGTACCACCTGGAAAACAACCAGGTGGTTGTCGGCCTGATCGTCGATCTGTCCTACAGCAACACCTTCCTCTCGCCATTTGATGAGTTCCAGCGCCTCAAGCATCACCCGGTGCTCAAACAATACCTCGAGGGCGGCAAGCGCATCAGCTATGGGGCGCGGGCACTGGCCAAAGGCGGCTTGAACTCGCTGCCGAAAATGGTTTTCAACGGTGGCGCACTGATCGGTTGCGACCTGGGCACCATGAACGTGGCCAAGATCAAAGGCAGCCACACGGCAATGAAGTCCGGCATGCTCGCCGCCGAGTCGGTGGCTGAGGCGCTGCTTGGCGGCTCGGAGGGCGGTGATACGCTCAACACTTATGTTGAAGCCTTCAAAGCCAGCTGGCTGTTCGACGAACTGTTCGCCAGCCGCAACTTTGGCCCGGCGATGCACAAGTTCGGCCCGATCATGGGCGCCGGTTTCAACTGGCTCGATCAGAACATCTTTGGTGGCAAACTGCCGTTCACCCTGCATGACACCAAGCCAGACTATGCGTGCCTGAAGCTGGCCAAAGACTGCAAGCAGATCAGCTATCCGAAACCGGACGGCAAACTCAGCTTCGACAAGCTCAGCTCGGTGTTTATCTCCAGCACCAACCATGAAGAAGAGCAGCCGTGTCACCTCAAGCTGCGCGACGCGAGCATTCCGATCAACGTCAACCTGCCGCTCTACGACGAGCCGGCCCAGCGTTACTGCCCGGCTGGCGTGTATGAAGTGATCACCCAGGAAAGCGGCGAGAAGCGGTTCCAGATCAACGCGCAAAACTGTGTGCACTGCAAAACCTGCGACATCAAAGACCCGTCGCAGAACATCACCTGGGTCACCCCGGAAGGTGGCGGCGGCCCGACTTACCCGAACATGTAAGTCGTTTCGCGCCCACTAAAAAGGCTCCTTCGGGAGCCTTTTTTAATCGGCGCGAAATAACAAAAGCCCCGTAGGAGCGAGCTTGCTCGCGAGCTTTGAAAACGCTGAAAAGCTCGCGAGCAAGCTCGCTCCTACAGAAGAATATGCAGATGCGCGTCAGCAGCCTGCGCCTTCATGGCCCGGGCTACGCTCGAAGTAACGTTTGTACTCGCGGCTGAACTGCGAGGTGCTTTGATAACCCACCCGCTCCGCCACTTGCGCCACCCCCAGCCCTTCGCTCAATAACAATTGCTGGGCGCGCAGCAGGCGCAGGCGCTTGAGGTACTGCACCGGCGACAGCAAGGTACTGCGCTTGAAATGCTCATGAAAGGTGGACGCGCTCATGTTGGCGCAGCGGGCCAGTGTCTCGACATTCAGCGGTTCGGCAAAGTGTTCGTGCAAGTGGCTCAACGAAGCAGCTACCCGCGCGAATTGCCCTTGTTGCTCGACCAACGCCCTTAACACACTCGCCTGTGGTCCGCGCAGGGCGGCAAACAGCACCTCGCGCAAACGGGCCCGGCCCATGATCCGGCACTCCAGCGGGTCATGCAGACACCGCAACAAGCGTTCAACGGCTTGGCGCATTTCGTCATCCAGCACGGCCGAGGTCATGGACTCCGGCGTCTGTGCCACCGCGCTGCGTTCAGGGTCCAGCCCCATGGCCAGCACCAGCTCGCCCAACACTGCACGATCAATGCTGATCGCAACCCCCAGCAATGGCATGTCTTCAGAGGCGAAGGTTTCGCACTCGAAAGGCACCGAAAGCGCTTGCACCAGGTAATGTCCGGCACCGTATTCCAGGGTGCGCTGCCCCAGATAGGCCAACTTACTGCCTTGGGCGATCACCATTAGGCTAGGCTCATAGATCTGCGGCATCCGGGCCACGGTATTACACGCCGAGACCACCCTCACTTCAGGCATCAAGGTATGGACAAAACCCAGCTGAGTAGCCAGAGGCTTGATAAGCGACACCAGCACGGCATTCTCATCACGGTGACGCGTCAGAAACATGAAGTAAGTTCACAAGAGGAATAGACAGCCGCATCTTCGCAGAACTGGTCATTAAAGCGACAGTTCATCCGCGTCGCCGGAGGAATAGGCATGACAGGCGGAGGAATCGTCATAGTCCTGCAAGATTTGTAAGCGCAAAATTGCCCCCTGTTCACTGTTAACGCTTTTCGAGGTTCCCCACATGTACAACGCCATCGGTTATGCCACACAGACACCTACCGCTCCCCTGACACCCATGAAGTTCACCCGCCGCGATCCGCGACCGGATGATGTGGCCATCGAAATTCTGTACTGCGGCGTTTGTCACTCCGACATTCACCAGGCTCGCAACGACTGGGGCTTTGCTGTTTACCCGGTAATGCCGGGCCATGAAATCGTCGGCAAGGTTACGGCTGTCGGCGACAAGGTCACCAAGCACAAAGTCGGCGATCTGGTTGGCGTGGGCTGCATGGTCGATTCGTGCCGCGAGTGTTCCGCGTGCAAGGAAGACCTGGAGCAATACTGCCTTGAAGGCGCGACCATGACCTACTGCACCCCGGACCGGGTGGATGGCAGCAACACCATGGGCGGTTACTCCGACAGCATCGTGGTCAGCGAGCACTTCGTAGTACGTATCCCGGAAAAACTCGACCTGGCCAGCGCAGCTCCCCTGTTGTGCGCCGGTATCACCACCTACTCCCCGCTGCAGCACTACGGTGTTGAGGCGGGCGATAAAGTCGGGATTCTGGGCATGGGCGGCCTGGGCCACATGGGCATCAAGTTCGCCAAAGCCATGGGCGCCGAAGTCACCCTGTTCACCCGCTCTGAAGCCAAGGCTGCAGAAGCCTACCGTCAGGGCGCCGACCACGTGATCGTGTCCACCGACCCGCAGCAAATGAAAGCCGCAGCTGACAGCTTCGACTTCCTGCTGGACACCATTCCGGTGCCGCACGATCTGAACCCGTACCTGGAAACCCTGCGCTTTGACGGCGTACACATTCTGGTCGGCCTGATCGAACCGGTAGAACCTGCCCTGAATGCGTTCAACCTGGTGTTCAAGCGTCGCGTACTGGCCGGTTCCTTGATCGGCGGCATTGCCGAAACCCAGGAAATGCTCGACTTCAGTGCCGAACACGGCATTACCTGCGACATCGAAATGCTCGACATCAAAAACATCAACGAAGCCTTTGAACGCGTAGTTAAAGGCGACGTGAAATACCGTTTTGTAATCGACATGAAAACCCTGAAGGCCTAAAGCTCACCCTCCTCGCTCTGTAGGAGCCTGGCTTGCCAGCGATGCCGACAAGCCAGCTCCTGCAGTGGGGATCGTGTCAGCTGGCAGCACCCAGCTCCGCCGATATCTGCTGCGCTGCGTGAGTGACGACCGGTATCAAGCCGGTCATTTTCTCCAGTGACATGTACGGCACGGTGCTGGCGATACTGATGGCAGCCACGATTTTGCGGCTGGCATCGCGTATCGGTGCGGCCACACAACGGATCGAAGGTTCGTTGTCTTCCAGGTCAAACGCGTAGCCACCCGCCACATAACCGCGCATACGCTGCTCAAACTGTTCCCACGACACTTCCTGATGTTCCGGCCACAACGGGTTCTTGCCATCGGCAGGATGGCTGGCTTCGTACAGCCGTCGCCACTCTCCCGGCGGCGCATCCAGCAACATCGCCTTGCCGATCCCGGTACGTGCCAGCGGCATGCGATGCCCTACCCGAGAGCGCATCTCCGGGCCATTGCGCCCCGGGTTTTTGTGCAGGTACAGCACCTCGTCGCCTTCGCGCACCGCCAAATGGATGGTATCGCCGGTCAACATCGACAACTCATCCAGATACGGCCCGGCCAGCGTCACCAGCGGCACCTCTTCTCGCGCCTGAAACCCCAGCTCGATCAGCTTTGGCCCGAGCAGGTACCCCACCTGCGGCAAGACCCGCAGATAACGCTCGTCCACCAGGCAACTGGCCAGACGATGGGTCGTGCTGCGCGTAGTGCCGATCGCCCGGGCGATGTCTTTAAGGTCGCGCGCGCCATTGGCCACAGCGTGTACCACCGCCAGTCCGCGAAGTAGGGTTTGAGTGCCGGTGGGTGCGATTTTCGGGGAGTCGTCCTGCATAGCCAGCCTTTGCATTTAGGAGGTGAACCGGGCGGCATTATGGTCGCCCGGTCGACTGACGGCTAGGGTCTGTTGAGGTTTGCCTCTGGCCCCACCCCTAGAGCTCGATACGTTCCACTTTGCCTACCAGCAGGATGTAGGACAGCGCACCCAGCAACGCCAGCACCGAGATGTAGGTGATGGCCGGGGCAAACGAGTCCCCGGTGGCCAGAAAGCCGATCACGATCGGGGTGGTGATCGCCGACAGGTTACCGATGAAATTGAACACCCCGCCGGTCAGCCCCAGCAGCCGGGCCGGTGCCAGGGTTGAAACCAGCGACCAGGTAATCGACGCCAGGCCGTTACCGAAAAACGCCAGCGCCAGAAATGCAATCACCAGCGGCGTCGAGTCGACAAAGTTGGCGCCGATGATCGAAGTCGAGATCAGCAGCCCGCCAATGATCGGCAGCTTGCGGGCAAAGCCCACCGAGTAGCCGCGCCGAATCAGCCAGTCGGAGAAGAACCCCGAACACAGCACGCCCACGAATGCGGCCAGAAACGGCAACGAAGCCAGCAGGCCGGACTTGATAAAGTCCATGCCGCGATATTTCACCAGGTAGGTAGGAAACCAGGTCAAGAAAAACCACAGCGTCGAGTTCAGGCAAAACTGCCCCAGATAAATACCCCACAGCTTGCGCTTGCTGAGCACGATGCCCAGGTCCAGCCAACTGAAGGGTGCTTTGCGTTTGGCGGTCTGGCTCTGGATATCCACCAGCCCGCCCCCCTCACTGATCAGGTCGATCTCAGCCTGATTGACCCCCTTGAAATCCCGCGGCTCGCGGTACACCGCGTACCAGATCGCGGCCCAGATGATCCCGACCACACCAGTGCTGACAAACACCATGTGCCAACCCCACTGGTGCTGCAACCAGGCCAGTACCGGGGTCAGGAACGCCAGCCCGACAAACTGCCCCGAGGTGTAGAAGCCAATGGCAGTGGCACGTTCACGCTCGGGGAACCAGGTGGTCACCACCCTGCTGTTGATCGGATACGCCGGCGCTTCCAGGGCACCAACGGCCATGCGCAACACGAACAGGGCGATGAAGCTGGCAGCGAAACCGAGCATTACCGTGGCCACCGACCAAAGCAGCAGGGCCACGCTGTACAGAATGCGTGGCGGCACGCGGTCCACCAGCCAGCCACCGGGAATTTGCATGGCCGCATAGGTCCAGCCGAAGGCCGAAAAAATCAGCCCGACATGAACCGGGTCAAGCCCCAGGTCAGTGGTCAGTGCCGGCGCTGCAATCGACAGGTTGCTGCGGTCCAGGTAGTTGATCACCACCGTGATAAACAGCAGGACCATGATGAAAAAACGCTTGCGGCTCGGCGTCACTAAAGACGCAGGCGCGACGGTGCTTGAAGATGACATGGGCATGCCTCTTTTTTATGGTTATTGAGGTCGTTTCAAATACAGGGTCCGACACCCCTGTGGGAGCTGGCTTGCCAGCGATGCGTCTCACTCGAAGCGCATTGACCCCATCGCCGGCAAGCCGGCTCCCACAGGTCTTGCATCAGATCAGGGACTCACCACTCGGCAAAGCTGCCATCGGCATGACGCCAGATCGGGTTGCGCCAACGGTGGCCAACCAGCGCGCGCTCGCGCACGTACTCTTCGTTGATCTCGATACCCAGGCCCGGCCCATTGGGGATTTTGACGAAGCCTTTGTCGTAGTCGAACACCGCCGGATCCTTGACGTAATCCAGCAGGTCGTTGCTTTCGTTGTAGTGAATGCCCAGGCTTTGCTCCTGGATAAAGGCGTTGTAGCAAACCGCATCCAGTTGCAGGCACGCAGCCAGCGCAATCGGCCCCAGCGGGCAATGCAAGGCCAGCGCTACATCGTAGGCTTCAGCCATGTTGGCGATTTTACGGGTCTCAGTAATGCCGCCGGCGTGGGAGGCATCGGGCTGGATGATGTCGACGTAGCCTTCACTGAGTACGCGCTTGAAGTCCCAGCGCGAGAATAGCCGCTCGCCCAGGGCAATCGGGGTGCTGGTCAACGGCGCCAGCTCTTTGAGGGCCTCGTAGTTTTCGCTGAGCACCGGCTCTTCGATAAACATCAGTTTGTACGGGTCCAGTTCCTTCATCAGCACTTTGGCCATCGGCTTGTGCACCCGACCATGGAAGTCCACGCCGATCCCCACGTTGGGGCCCACGGCGTCACGCACTGCGGCCACGTTGGCCAGCGCCAGGTCGACCTTTTCAAAGCTGTCGACAAATTGCAGCTCTTCGGTGCCGTTCATCTTTATCGCAGTAAAGCCGCGGCTGACCGCTTCTTTGGCCGCCCTGGCCGTATCGGCCGGACGGTCGCCGCCGATCCACGAATACACCCGGATCTTGTCCCGCACCTGGCCGCCCAGCAGGTCGCTGACCGACACCCCCAGCGCCTTGCCCTTGATGTCCCATAGCGCCTGGTCGATACCGGCCAGTGCGCTCATGTGCACCGCGCCGCCACGGTAAAAACCGCCGCGATAGAGCACGGTCCAGATATCTTCGATATTGCGCGGGTCTTTGCCGATCAGGTAATCCGACAATTCATCCACGGCTGTCGCCACGGTGTGGGCACGGCCTTCGACTACGGGCTCGCCCCAGCCGGTGACGCCCTCGTCGGTTTCGATTTTCAGGAACAGCCAGCGCGGCGGGACCAGATAGGTTGTCAGTTTGGTAATTTTCATCGCGTTGTCTCTCTTGTTCGATGGGGCGCGAGCGCCTTTCAGTCAGCCTTGTGCCGGGCGTTCCAGGCCTGCACATAAGCTTTGGCGGTAACCGCCACGTCCTCGGCACTCATGCCGGGCTTGAACAGCCCCGAGCCCAGCCCGAAACCGGACACCCCGGCATCGACAAACACCTGCATGTTGTCCGGGGTAATCCCGCCGACCGGAATCAGCAAGGTTCCTGCAGGCAATACCGCCAGCCAGGCCTTGACCACGGCCGGGCCCATTTGCTCGGCCGGGAACATTTTCAGTACATCGGCGCCTTCGGCCAGCGCAGCAAAGGCTTCAGTCGGTGTGGCTACCCCCGGTGACAGGTAGAGACCGGCCGCCTTGGCGGCACGCAACACTTTCGGGTCGCTGTGGGGCATCACAATCACCTGCCCGCCAGCGGCCTTGACCAGCTCGACCTGCGCCGGGGTCAATACGGTACCGGCACCGACCAGGCAGTCGGCGGGCAGCGTATTGCGCAATATGCGGATGCTTTCGTAGGGTTCAGGGGAATTAAGCGGCACTTCAAGGGTACGAAAACCCGCGTCATACAGCACCTTGCCG
This sequence comes from Pseudomonas versuta, assembly GCF_001294575.1. Taxonomy (NCBI): domain Bacteria; kingdom Pseudomonadati; phylum Pseudomonadota; class Gammaproteobacteria; order Pseudomonadales; family Pseudomonadaceae; genus Pseudomonas; species Pseudomonas versuta. The sequence goes on along the minus strand of NZ_CP012676.1, from coordinate 680,818 downwards.
ATGGCCTGCGCCTCTTGTGGACGCAGCCCACGAAGAATGGCGATCAGGCCGTTTTTTGCCAGTGCTTGCTTGAGCATCTCAGCCCTCCAGTTGCATGTGTCGGAGTAACCCGGCGGCTTGGGCCAGGTGCCATAAACCCTGCTCGGTGGCCTGTTGTGCCAGGCGCACATCCGCGAACCCGCAGGCGGCCAGGGCCCGCTGGTAGCGTTCACACAGTCGGGAATTGCCAATCAGGATAATCGTGGGCATCGAGGCTCCACCTCGCCGCTCACGCACTGCGCCGCCCAACGCTGACAGCTCATGGCCAATCAGCAGGCCGGACACGTAGTCGGGTTGCTGGGTCGCACTCAGTTGCCCGGTCAGCCCCAGGGTGCGGGCGCTGAACAGGGTCGACAACGGCCCGAGCCGACCGTCGGGCGACAGTGCCACCTGCACACCGCGATCAAAGGCGGCGCTATCAAACTGCGCGGAGCGCTGTTGGGTACGTCCCAGAATCGTGTGTTCACAGGCTGCGGCGTACAGTTCGCCGGTCATGAAGGTATCGAAATGCACAAGATTGCCGTCCTGCACCTGCACCCATTTGGAATGGCTGCCGGGCAAGCCGATCAAACAATCATTGAGTTGAGGGAAACTTTCCAGCACGCCCAGCACCTGGGTTTCTTCACCGCGCATGACATTGGGCAAGGTGGAACGCTGGATGACGCCCGGCACTATATGCAAGTCAACACCGCGCACGCTGCGTACCGTCTGCAAGGCCGTGCTCAAGGCGTTGAGGCTGGCCGGGGTTTGCCGGTAAGGCGCTTCGCACCAGCCCTGGGCACTGCCCACCATGCCGCAGGCGATTACCGGGACACCCGGGTGGGCATCCAGCCAGTCGCCGCAGGCATCGTCAAATGCCAGCTCAAAACCGTCAGCGCACCACTGGCCTGCGACCAGTCGCGGGGTACCGGGCAACTGCATGATCCCGCAGGCCAGCGTGCGCTCTTTCAGCACCTGGCCAGCGGATCCGAGTAAATAAGCACGAAGGGAAGTTGTCCCCCAATCGAGGGCGATCAATTGCGCCTGCATCGCTTCACCTGTTTTGTTTTTAGCAGTGAATGCTGTGAATCAGTGCAGGCGACTATAAACCTTGGTGCGGCAAAATCTCAATATATAAATTGCTCTCCCACATATAGGGATATTTATAGGTGCGTGAAATCCTTGTGGGAGCCGGCTTGCCGGCGATGCAAACAGTGCGCAGGTCTGATTCACCGCGCACAGGCAATCGCCGGCAAGCCGGCTCCTACAGAGTGTCAGCGGGGTGCTGGCAGGATTCAGGCCGGCTCGGGGCCGATGGGGAAGAACACGCCGCTGCTCCATACGCCCAGCCAGCTCTGGCCGTCGATGGGCCGGGCAACCGCCAGCTCGATCAGTTGATAGAACACGTTGCGGTGGATCAGCGCTTCAAGATTGCGCCGCACCAGCAGGTAGGGCGCAGGCTCCTGGGTATCGGGATCAATCACTATGCGCAGCGGATGTTCGCTGCCGGCCGTGATCTGCTCCTCAACATTGGTGGTGAAGCGCAGTATTTGCTGCTCGCCCTGCCCTAGAACCTCTAGCGTGACCGCCACAAACGGCGCGTCATCGACCTTGATCCCGACCTTTTCCACCGGGGTGATCAGGAAATAATCATCGCCGTCGCGGCGGATGATGGTCGAGAACAGTTTGACCATGGGCTTGCGGCCAATCGGCGTGCCCATGTAGTACCAGGTGCCGTCACGGGCGATACGCATGTCGATATCGCCGCAGAATGCCGTATTCCAGAGATGAACAGGTGGCAGGCCTTTGTCGGCTTTGGGGATTTGCGCCAACAGGTTACTGACGTCTACCGGCTCACTCATGTTGCTCTCCTGGTCTTATTGGTCGCTCAAGCCTATCAAGCTGCGCGCGTACTTGGCGAGCGGCGGGCCGATGAGGTCCGCCGGCTTGTTGTCATGGAACGTCAGCAACCCGCCGCGACTGCGAATGGTCGCGGTATCGATCAGGTACTGGGTGCTGGTCTCGATCAGCATCACCTGGATGACGCCGCTATCAATTCCCAAACGGCTGATTTCTTCCTGATCCAGCCATTCATCGCTGTTCCCGATACGGTCGTCAGCCCGTGCAAAGCGGGTGTACAGCAAGTAATGCGCACCAAAGCCACGGGCTTCGGTCATGGCCTGGTCAAGCCCCAGCGGCGCTTTGGCGCGGCGCACCATAGGGAAGTACTCAATAAAGCCGTTATAGGCTTCTTCGGCCACCACATTGGGTCGCACATAAGGGTCGCCCACGGGTGCAAATGCCCCCTGGGCTATGTAGATAAAGGAGTCCGGCTGGATGCGCAGCGAATTGCTGCGTCGCGTATTGCTGTGATCGAGCAGACCGGCATCGCTCATTTGATAGCGCGCGCCCTCCCCCAGGTCGCTGACCGTCATACAGCCACCCAGCGCCAGAACCGACAGCACCACAAACAGACTACGCATTGCGCTCTCCCGAGGGCCGGCGACAGAAAACCGGCGAATAATCGCGTAATGCAGTTTGCGCGCCAGTTTGCCGCATGCCTTGGCGCAAAACCTGTGGGAGCCGGCTTGCTGGCGATGATGGCGCCTCGACCGGCTTGAGCCATCCGATGAGGCCATCGCTGGCAAGCCAGCTCCCACAGGTTGCAGCACGGTTTTCAGAGTCAGCGCTGCTTCAAGCGGTCGATCACCACCGCCAGCAACAGGATCGAGCCGCGAATCACATACTGGTAGAAGGTGTCGATGTTCTTGAGGTTCATCGCGTTTTCAATAATCGCCAGAATCAACACCCCGGCGATCACATGCCGGATCATCCCCACCCCACCGCTCAGCGATACCCCGCCCAGCACACAGGCCGAGATCACGGTCAGCTCGAAGCCCTGCCCGATCATGGGCTGGCCCGAGGTCATGCGCGAAGCCAGGATCACCCCGGCCAGCGCGCCAATCAGCCCGTGTACGGCGAAGATAATGATTTTGGTGCGGTCGACATTGACCCCCGCCAGCAGCGCCGCCTCCTGGTTGCCACCAATGGCCATGGTGTTGCGGCCATAGGTGGTGTAGTTGAGCAGCCAGCCAAAGAACAGGAAGCAGACGATGGTGATCAGGATCGGTACCGGTACGCCAAACACCTGGCCGTTACCAAAGACGTAAAACGCCTCCTGGGACACCCCTACTGCCTTGCCATTGGCAAAGATATACGCCAGCCCGCGCACGATCTGCATGGTCGCCAGGGTGGTGATCAGCGCATTGACCCGCAGCTTGGCGATGACGATGCCATTGATCAGGCCGACAATCAGACCCATGCCCAGTGCCGCGCTGACACCCAGAAAAACGCTGTCGGTGTCGCGCATGACCACCGCCGCCACCACGCCGGAGCAGGCAATCACCGATCCCACGGACAGATCGAAATGCCCCGACGCCAGGCAGTAGAGCATGGTGCAGGCAGCAATCCCGGTGGTGGAGATGGCCAGGCCCAGGCCACGCATGTTGAGCGGCGACAGGAAGTTGTCGATCAGCAAGGTGCAGAGCAGAAAAATCGCAAACGCCGCCAGCAACATGACCCAGTCGTCGAGAAAGCGGCGCATGTCGAGTTTTTTGCGGGGTGTCGGCAGTGTCGAATCTTGGGTTGTCATACAAACCTCTCAGTGGGTCACGCCGTTAGCCGCGCTGGCGGGGCAAGGCCATTTGCAACAGGTTCGATTCATTGGCCCGGGCTCGCGGCAGTTCACCGCTGACCGCGCCTTCGCACAAAACCAGAATGCGGTCGCTGATCCCCAGCACCTCCATCAGGTCGCTGGACACCACGATCACCGCAATGCCGCTGGCTGCCAGGCTGTGAATGATCTGGTAGATCTCGGCTTTGGCGCCGATATCGATGCCCCGAGTCGGCTCGTCAAGCAGCAACACTTTCATCGGCATCGACAGCCAGCGCCCGAGGATGGCTTTTTGCTGATTGCCCCCGGACAGGTACATGATTTTCTGCGACGCGGTCGGAGTCTTCACATTCAGGGCACGGATCTGCCGGTCGGCGTTGCTGCGCTCCCACTCGCTGTGCAACAGGCAACCCAGGGTGGAATGGGCGCCACGGGCACTGATGTTGATGTTCTCCGCGACGCTGGCCAAAGGAATGATGCCTTCCTTTTTACGGTCCTCCGGGCATAGCAGCACCCCGGCAGCAATTGCATCCCGGGGCGAACGCAGCTTGAGTGCAACGCCTTGCAGCTCTACCTGGCCGCCGCTGTGACGGGCCAGCCCGCCGAGCAGGCGTAACAGTTCGGTACGCCCGGCGCCCACCAGCCCGAACAGGCCGAGAATCTCGCCTTTGTGCACCTCAAAACTCACCGGCTCGCGCAGCCCCGGCCCGAGCAAGCGGTCGACCTTGAGTGCCACTTCGCCACATTCACGGGGGCGATAGTCATAAATATCCTGAATGTCGCGACCGACCATGCAGGTCACCAACTGGTCATGGCTCAGCTCACTCATGTGCTCGAAGGTGCGCACATAGCGACCATCCTTGAACACAGTGACCGCGTTGCAGATGCGGAATACTTCTTCCATGCGGTGAGAGACATAGAGCACCACTTTGCCTTCGTCACGCAGGCGCTCGATGATGGTCATCAGGCGGTCGATTTCCCGCGCCGAGAGGCTGCTGGTGGGTTCATCGAAAGCAATGACATGGGCCCCGCGGGACAGTGCCTTGGCGATTTCCACCAGTTGGCGCTGGCCCAGCGACAAGCGGGCAACCTTCTCCTGCGGGTCGATTTCATCCCCCAGGCCCTTGAGCAACTGCAGGGCATTGCGCCGCAATTCCCCGCGTTTGATCAGGCCAAAACGCGCCGGCAGGTGGCCGAGAAACAGGTTCTCGGCCACGCTCATTTCCGGCACCAGATGCAGCTCCTGATGGATCACCGCGACCCGATTGGCGATGCTTTCAGCGGTAGATTTGAAGACCAGCAATTGCTCGCCGATCTGCAAGTTGCCGCTGCTTGGGGTGTAGGCACCGCCAAGAATTTTCAACAGGGTGGATTTACCGGCACCGTTCTCGCCCATCAGCGCATGCACCTGGCCGGGATGGGCGACAAAGCTGATATTGGCCAGCGCCTGGACCCCGGGGAAATGCTTGCCGATGCCATTGAAGCGCAGGCTGTGGGTGTTGCTCGTCAGTGCTGAAGTGGCTAATGGCTGCTGCATAGTGACCTCGACTCAATTCCACAAACCGATCTTGGTCAGCTCTTCCTGGAAGTTGTCCCGGGTAATCAGCGTTACTTCGTCCATAGCTGTATACAACGGCGGTTCTTTGCCTTCGGTGATCCACTCAAACATCATGGTCGCCGTCTTGTAGCCTTCGATATGCGGGCTTGGCAGCATGGAGCCGTAGAAACCGCTGTTGGCCTTTTTCAGTTCGCCAATGGCGTCGGTGCCGTTGATGCCGATCCCGATGACATTGGCAGCGGCGAAACCGGCGCTTTCCGTGGCCCGCACTCCGCCGAGCACGGTGCTGTCGTTCATGCCGCCAATAATCAGGTTTTTCGCGCCGCCGGGCAGTTTGACCAATGCCGAGTTGGTGGCATCCATGCTGCCGGGGACGTCGAGGGTTTTAAGCGCCGAGTACAGAATGTGATCATCCGTCAGGCCCGCGTCCTTGAGAGATTTGACCGAGCCGTCGGTGCGTTTTTTACCGGTATCCAGTTCATTAAAGGTGTTGATCACGGCGTAGGTGTCGTTCCAGTCCCAGTTGCGTTTTTTCGCTTCGGCGACCATCGCATTGCCCTGTTTCTGGCCGACTTCGAACGCCGCCATGCCCAGGTACGGCACCTCTTGCATAAACTTACCGTTGGCATCGACAAAGCGGTCATCGACGGCGATCACTTTCAAACCATTGGCCTTGGCCTTGGCCATGATCGCCGGGCCCAGGCCGACATCCGGCGGGCAGATGACAAAGCCCTGGGCGCCGTTGGCCGCCAGGCTGTCGATGGCCGACAGGGTCTTCTCACCATCCGGCACGGCGATTTTGATCAGCTCGAAGCCTTTGTCCTTGGCGGCCTTTTCTGCGAACACCCACTCGGTCTGGAACCAGGGCTCTTCTGCCTGTTTGACCAGAAAGCCGATCTTGACCGGGTCACCCGCCAGCAAAGCACTGCTCAGACTCAATGCAGTAGCCGCCAGGGCTGCGCAGCACAGGCTACGAATGATGGGACGACGGTTCATGGCAAACTCCTTGTTGTTATTTTTAAAGTGTTTGAAAACCTGACAGGTCGGGCCATTGCCTTAATCGTGGTAAAGCACCGAGCGCCCGCCATCGATGGTGATGCAGGACGCATTGATGAACGGCGCCTCATCGCTGGCCAGGAACACCGCAGTCATGGCCACTTCCAGCGGCTGGCCTATACGCCGTGGCGGATGCAGATCAAGGGCCCGTTGGCGCTCGGCATGGGGATCGGCGAAACCGTTCCAGTAATCGACGTTGAGCTGGGTCTCGATGTAGCCGGGGGCGATGGCGTTGACGCGGATGCCTTTGGGCGCGTACTCGATGCCCAGCGCGCGGGTGAGCCCCAGCAGGCCGTGCTTGGCCACCGGGTACGGGAAGCAGCCCGGAATGATGTGGCTGGAGTGGGTGGAGGCAATGTTGATGATGCTGCCGACGCCCTGCTCGATCATCTGTGGCAATACCGCCTTGCAGCCATACCAGGCGCCATCCAGATCGATGGCGAAACAGCGGCGCCAGTCGTCCTCGGTCATTTCCAGCGGATCGCGAAACACATTGACCCCGGCGCAATTGACCAGCACATCGACCCGGCCATGCAACTCCATGGCCAGCGCGACCATGGCATGCAGATCAGCCTGGCGCGACACGTCGGCCTTGATGGCCTGCACATCGCCCCCTTGCTCACGCCAATGGGCGGCGACTTTCTCGACCTTTTCGGCCTGGATATCGCTGATGACCATTTTCGCCTGTTGCGAGACGAAGCTGGCAACGATCGCCTCGCCAATGCCCTGAGCGGCGCCGGTGAGCACCACCACCTTGTTTTTCAGGCGCTCTCCACGGGGCGGCGCGGGTACCGGCGGCAAGGAAAGGGCTTCAGCCATGGATCAAAACTCCAAAAAAAAGGCACGACGAAAGCCGGACATCTGTCGATGGCCGGCTTAGAAACCTTGGGTATGGGGGAGTCACACGGGCGCGCAGGGGAATCCTGGGATATCTGGGCATCACTTCACCTGTTTTATTTTTTTAGTGTGAGTGCGTGGAGCTGATGCCGACTATAAACCCGGAAACGGGAAAGTCTCAATATATAATTTTGCGTCCCATATACAGGGATTAAATATGAGTATCTGTAGGAGCGAGCTTGCTCGCGAGCTCTTAAAAGGCTCGCGAGCCAAGAGCTCGCTCCTACAATAAGGAAGGGTTAACCGCCGATGATTTTCATCACAGTGGCGCCGCCCGAGAAGGCGACGTCCTGCTTGTCACCCAGGGCTTTGACCAGCAGGCTTTGCAGCGCTGGCAGGGCCTGGTGGCGGGGCTTGTTCAGGAGATCGCCGACATAGTGGCGATTGCTCGACGACAGGCAGCCGTGCAGCCACCCGGTGGACGACAGCCGCAGCCGCGAGCAGGTGCGGCAGAACGGGACACTTTCGTTGGCAATCACACCGAAGTGACCGAACCCCGGGATCTGATAACGCACCGCCGTGGCATCAACCGGTGCATCGGCCTGCAGGTATTCGTAGCGCTCGCCAATCAGCGACAACAGTTGTTGCAGGCTGACGAACTGTTGCAGGAAGGCGTTGCCATCACTGGCCAGATGCCCCATGCGCATCAATTCGATAAAGCGCAACTCGTAGCCGCGCTCAAGGCAGTAGCCCAGTAGCGGCATTACCTGGTCCAGGTTCTGCCCGCGCAACGGCACCATGTTGACCTTGATTTTGATTCCCGCGGCGCTGGCCTGCTGCATGCCGTCGAGCACTGTCGGCAAGTCGCCGCCCCGGGCAATGCTGCGGAACGCAACAGGGTCCAGGGTATCAAGGGAGACGTTAAGACGGCGTATCCCGGCGTCCACCAGCAGCGGCAATTTTCGCGCAAGCAATTGGCCGTTGGTGGTCAGGCTGATATCACTCAAGCCCAACTGGCCCACTGCACGCATAAAGGTTTCGAGTTTGGGACTGACCAGCGGTTCGCCGCCAGTGATACGCAAGCGCTCGATGCCTGCGGCTTCGATCAGGTAGGCCACGCCGCGCACCATGGCCTCGGCCGACAGTTCATCCTGCGCTGCTACCAGCCGCTTGCCGTTGGGCACGCAGTAGGTACAGGCATAGTTGCAGGCAGACGTCAGACTGATACGCAAATTGCGAAAACGTCTGCCTTGGCGATCAACAATCATGGATGACTCCGGCACGGGGAATATAAAGCGCGCCAAAACTTGACTCAGAACTCAAGTTTTGGCAAGCCCCAGAACCGAGTATAAGCCTGACAGGGTTACTCGACAGCCGGGGTATCCGTATCACGTTTGCGCTTGTTGCCCATGCGCACGCCGATATCCATCAGGAACTGGAAGAACCCTTCCTGGTCTTCCAGCACATTGCTCCAGAACGGCGAGTGATACAGCGCTACCGCGCCGTGCACCAGCGCCCAGGCCGCGCAATAGTGGAAGTACGGCGGCACGTCTTCGAGCTTGCCTTCGCTGATGCGGCCCTTGATCAACAGGGTCAGGCGCTCAAAGTTTGAAGCGCGGATCTTGTGCAGCTCTTCCACCAGTTCAGGCACCTGATTGCCTTTGACGACCTTTTCTTCAAGGCGGTCAAACAACCGGTAGCGCTGAGGGTCACGCATGCGAAATTCGAAGTAGGCACGCGACAGCGCCTCTTTGTCTTTATCAACGTCAGCGGAATGCAGCAGCTCATTCAAATCACGCTCGTAGTCGAGCATCAGGCGCAGATAGATCTCGGCCTTGGACTTGAAATGCTTGTAAATCGTGCCTTTGCCGATACCTACGGCATCAGCAATCATCTCGACGGTGACGCTGTCTTCACCAAGTTCGAGGAACAGCTTGAGCGCGGTATCGAGAATTTCTTGCTCGCGGCGACGAAACTCACGGACCTTACGGGGTTCTTTATGCATAAGAAAAGGTCTGTTCGGGTCAAAATCGAAGCGCAGTATTATGCATTAGTCACGCTAAATTGCACGGACCATCCTGCGGATAACGTTTGACGATGAATTCATATCAACAATATGAGCACTCAAACGAATTACGAGTATTCCAAATCTGTTTAAAAAATGATCAATCGCGACTGGACGTTCAACAAACCTGACCAATACTTAGGGTGTCGGCGCGACATCCCCCCCAAGTGTTTCGCCGACCAAGGCAACAATGGAGTGTAGGCCTTTGTTTTACTCCTAATGGTCTTAACCCGGATTCCCCAGAGTCCGGGTTTTTTTTTGCCACTCACTGTAGGAGCGAGCTTTTGTTTCACATTGAACAGCTCGCGCCTGCAGTGTGTTGGGGCTAGCCCTGAACCCGGGCCTGGGGGAACAGGCGCTTGAAGTTTTCGGTGGTCTGCTCGGCAAAACGCTCGTAGGACTCACCGCGCAACATGGCCAGGAACTCGGCGACTTCACGTACGTATTGCGGCAGGTTCGGCTTGCCACGATAGGGAATCGGCGCCAGATAAGGCGAGTCGGTCTCAACCAGCAGACGATCAGCCGGCACTTTGCTGGCCACATCACGCAGGGCGTCGGCATTACGGAAGGTCACAATGCCCGACAATGAAATGTAATACCCCATGTCCAGGGCGGCTTTAGCCATATCCCAGTCTTCAGTGAAGCAATGCAACACGCCGGCATTGGGCAGCGCCGCTTCACGCAGCATGGCCAGAGTATCGGCGCGTGCTCCGCGGGTATGGATCACTACCGGCTTGCCGGTCTGCTGGGCCGCTTCCAGGTGGACCCGGAACGACAGCTGCTGTAATTGCGCGGCCTCTGGCTCGTAGTGGTAATCCAGGCCGGTTTCGCCAATGGCTACCACGCGCGGGTGATTCAGCTCGCTCAACAGCCAGTCCAGCGCCGGCGCAGCACCGGGCTGCACATCCAGCGGGTGGACACCTACCGAGCAATCGACATCGGCATAGCGATCCGCCAGGGCTTTGACATCACCGGCGTTATCGGCACTCACGCCGATGCACAGAAAATGCCCGACCCCGCGCTGGCGGGCGGCTTCAAGGGCTGCATCCAGCGAGCCGTCGTGGGCGCTCAGATCAAGGCGATCGAGGTGGCAATGGGAGTCTACGAGCATACAAAAATCACCTGCTTAACCATTCAATCAAATCAACGCTGGCCGGGCAGACTCGCCCACTGCACCAGTAATGCCTCAAGCAACAACACCCGGTTGAGGTTGGCTTTGCTCAGCACTTTTTGCCGTTGCGCAAGAATCCAGTCCTGAATATTCAGCACCTTGTCCTGCGGGGTTTTCTGCGCCAGGTATTGCAACACTTTGCGCATATCTTCCAGACCAAGGCCGGACTCGTCCTGGGTCAATTGATAACGCAGGATCAAACTCGACCAGTCGCAAAACCAGTCAAACAGCAGCAGCAACGGTATGGCATTCCAGCTTTCAGCCAATTGCGTTGCTGACAGCTCGCGCTTCAACAGTTTCTTTACCCCGGCCACTACCGTAGCCCGCTGTTCACGCACGCCTTGTGCCTGCAGCTTGACAGCGGCCAGGGGTGAACCCGCGGCCAGGGTCAGCAACTCGACCCGCTCTTCGCTGCTGCACTGGGGCAACGCCCCGGCCAGCCACTCAAGGCTCATGGCTTGGCCCGGCAGTGGACAGGCCTGCTGCACGCAACGGCTGCGGATGGTCGGCAACAGGCGACTGGACTGGTGGCTGACCAACAACAGAATGGTGTTGCCGGACGGCTCTTCAAGGCTTTTGAGCAAGGCGTTGGCGGCGTTGATGTTCATCGCCTCGACCGGCTCGACCAATACCACTTTGCGCCCTCCCAGCTGTGCGGTTTGCACCACAAAACTGACCAGATCCCGCACCTGGTCGACCTTGATTGCCTTGTCGGCCTCTTCGGGTTCCAGGATGTAGTTGTCGGGATGGCTGCCCGCCGCCAGTAACGAGCAAGACTTGCACGCCCCGCAAGCTTCAAGCCCGACCGGCTGCTTGCACAGCAGGCTGGCCATCAGCCGCTCGGCCAGCGCGCGCTTGCCGATGCCCGCAGGCCCGTGCAGCAGGTAGGCGTGAGCATGCTGGGCACGCCCGGCCATTTGCTGCCACAGGCTGTCTTGCCACGGATAGGCCTCAGCCACGGTACAAATCCAGCAGTTCCGGCAGCAAGGCATCCAGCTGCAGTTGAACGTTTTCCAGTGACTGGGCGGCATCTACCAGGCGATAACGCGCGGGTTCTGCCTCGGCGCGTTTGAGGTAAGTGCTGCGCACCGCGTCAAAGAACGTGCGGCCTTCCTGCTCGAAGCGGTCAAGCCGGCCACGGGCGCTGGCCCGGGCCATGCCGACTTCAATCGGCAGATCAAAGATCAGGGTCAGGTCCGGGCGCAATGAACCTTGCACGAAGGTTTCGAGGCTGGCGATGCGCTCTTGTGACAAACCGCGGCCACCCCCTTGATAAGCGTAGGTGGCGTCGGTGAAGCGATCGCACAGCACCACGGTGCCGCGGGCCAGTGCCGGGCGAATCACTTCGGCCAGATGCTGGGCACGGGCGGCGAACACCAGCAGCAGCTCGGTGTCGGCACACATGGCTTCATCGCTGGGTGCCAGCAGCAGCTCGCGAATCCGCTCGGCCAGTGGCGTGCCGCCGGGCTCGCGGGTCAGTACCACGTCGATACCGGCGCTGCGCAGGCGCTCGGCCAGGTATTCGCGATTGGTGCTTTTGCCCGCGCCTTCGGGACCTTCCAGGGTAATAAACAAGCCAGTCACAGGCAGCAATCCTTAATCAGTGTCATTGCGGGCTTTGCGGCTCGACCGCAGGGCTCGCCGGTTCGGCAGCAGGTGTCGGTGCAGGACTTGAACGGTAGTCGGCCCGACGCTTGATCTGGAACTCGCGCACGGCATTGTTGTGCGCATCCAGATCATCGGAAAATGTGTGGCTACCATCGCCCTTGGCGACAAAGTACAGGCTGCTGCCGTCGACCGGATGCAAGGCGGCATGAATCGCTTCACGCCCGACCATGGCAATCGGCGTCGGCGGCAAACCGGGAATGGTATAGGTGTTGTACGGCGTGGGCTCACGCAGATGGCTGCGAGTGAGCTTGCCGTTGTAGCGCTCGCCCAACCCGTAGATGACGGTCGGATCAGTTTGCAGCGGCATGCCGATTTTCATACGGCGCACAAATACCCCGGCAATCTGCCCGCGTTCCTGGGGAACTCCGGTTTCTTTCTCTACCAGCGAGGCCATGATCAGCGCCTGGTACGGGTCGGCATAGGGCACGCCAGGGTCACGCTGTTCCCACTCTTGTGCCAGCACTTTCTCCAGACGGTTGTAGGACTTCTCGAGAAGTTGCGCGTCGGTCATGCCTCGCACGAAGCGATAGGTGTCCGGAAAGAATCGGCCTTCCGGAAACTCCCCGGGGTGCCCGAGTTTGGCCATGACTTCGCTGTCGCTTAAACCGTCGAGGGTCTGCTCGATTTTTTCATGCTTTGCCAGGGCACTGCGTACCTGGCGAAAGTTCCAGCCTTCGACCAGGGTCAGGCTGTATTGCACCACTTCGCCACGCTGCCACACACCAATCAGGTCCTGGGCGGTCATGCCGGGGGTCATGCGGTATTCACCGCTGTGCAGAGGCTGGCCCTCAAGATTGAAGCGCCAGTACAGACGCAGCCAGAAAGCATCGTCCAGTGTGCCTTCGGCTTCCAGACGATTGAAGGTGCCGGTCGGGGTCGCGCCTGGCGGTACGTCGAGCAGTTGCTCTTGTGTCAGGTTGAGCGGTTGGTCCAGCGCCGAATTGAGCTTCCAGGCGCTGGCGCCCAGCAGTAATCCGGCCAGCACCAGACCTGTCTCCAGCAGCACCAAGAATTTACGTTTCACGAATCAAACATCCAATAGGGTGCGAGCAATGCCTTGCAGTTTACGGGTGAGCGGCCCCACCGGCCAGCTCAGGTCTGCAAACGCGCGAACAGGCCAGATGCCATATACGCTGTTGCAGAGAAAGAGTTCATCGGCCTGCTGCAACTGCGCCAGGCTGATGTCAGTGACATGACAAGGGATGCCCAACTGCCCGGCTTCAGCCAGCAGCGCAGCGCGCATGACACCGGCCACACCGCAGCGTTGCAGGTCGGCGGTCAGCAAGGCCCCGTTGCGAACCAGAAACAGGTTGCTGAACACGCCTTCAATGACCCGCCCTGACGTGTCGCGCATCAAGCCCTCGGCATAGGCCGGGTCTTGCCATTCAGAGCGCGCGATCACCTGTTCCAGACGGTTGAGGTGTTTGAGCCCCGCCAACAGCGGCTGCTCGGCCAGACGGGTGGCACAGTCAAACAGCTGAACGCCCTGCTCGGCATGCGCCTGCGGGTAAGCAGCAGCCGGACTGGCTTGCAGAATTCTTCGAGGATGAGCCTCGGGGCAGGCGCCGTAACCGCGCAGACTGTCGCCACGGGTCAGGATGAGCTTGAGGACGCCCTCGCCCATTGCTTTTGCATAGGCCAGCAATTCGCTGCGGATCAATGACATGTCCGCAGCAATTGCCAGTCGGGTACAACCGAGTGCCAGACGCTGCAGATGCAGGTCCAGCAGCAGCGGTTTGCCAGCCTTGACGGCGATGGTCTCGAACAGACCATCGCCGTAGGCCAGCCCACGGTCCTTGAGCGACGCCAAAGCGTTCGCCGGCCGACCGTCGACCCAGCTCTGCATCAGTCGGTGAACCGGCGGAACACCAACGAGCCGTTGGTACCGCCAAAGCCGAATGAGTTGGACAGCACTACGTCGATCGGCATTTCGCGCGCCTTGTGCGGCACGAAGTCGAGGTCGCAGCCTTCATCCGGTTCGTCGAGGTTGATGGTTGGCGGGGCAATCTGGCTGTTGATCGCCAGCACGCTGAAGATAGCCTCTACCGCGCCGGCAGCACCCAGCAAGTGACCGGTCATGGACTTGGTCGAACTTACTGCCATGTTGTAGGCGTGATCGCCAAACACCGACTTGATCGCCGACACTTCTGCCAGGTCACCCGCAGGGGTCGACGTGCCATGGGCGTTGATGTATTGCACTTGATCGCCGTTTATTTTGGCGTCGCGCAAGGCGTTGGTGATGCAGCGTGCAGCACCCGCACCGTCAGCCGGAGGCGAGGTCATGTGATACGCGTCACCACTCATGCCAAAGCCGATCAGCTCAGCGTAAATGGTCGCACCACGAGCCTTGGCATGCTCAAGCTCTTCAAGCACCAGCGCACCGGCACCATCAGAAAGCACAAAGCCGTCACGGCCTTTGTCCCAGGGACGGCTGGCTCGCGCCGGGTCGTCGTTGCGGGTCGACAGCGCACGCGAGGCGCCAAAGCCACCCATGCCCAGACCACATGCGGCCATTTCGGCACCACCGGCAATCATCACGTCGGCTTCGCCGTAAGCAATATTGCGCGCCGCCATGCCGATGCAGTGCGTACCCGTGGTACACGCTGTAGAAATGGCGTAGTTGGGGCCCTGCGTACCCAAATGGATAGACAGAAACCCGGAAATCATATTGATGATCGAACCTGGCACAAAAAACGGAGAAATCCGTCGCGGGCCTTGCTCGTGCAGGGTACGACTGGTCTCTTCGATATTGGTCAAACCACCAATACCGGACCCCATTGCCACACCGATGCGCTCACGATTGGCATCTGTGACTTCCAGGCCGGAATTACGCACAGCCTGAAACCCGGCGGCCAGACCGTATTGAATAAACAGGTCAAGTTTTCGGGACTCTTTGACGGAGAGGTAATCCTCAACGTTAAAACCCTGTACCGAGCCGCCAAAACGGGTGGAATAGGCAGAAAGATCCGTGTGTTCGATCAGACCAATGCCACTTCGGCCTGCCAGAATGCCTTGCCAGGAGCTTGGTACATCTGCACCCAGTGGCGACAACATCCCCATACCGGTGACTACGACGCGTCTACGCGACACAGCACTCTCCTTTATTCTATTGACGACACTTTGCCTCACACCTAAAGAAAAAACCGCACGCCAGAGCGGCAGTGCGGTTTTTCCATAACAGCGAGCAACGATTACAAGCAATTAAGCCTGGTGGTTAGTCACGTAATCGATAGCAGCTTGTACGGTCGTGATCTTTTCAGCTTCTTCGTCAGGAATTTCAGTCTCGAATTCCTCTTCAAGAGCCATCACAAGCTCAACGGTGTCAAGGGAGTCGGCACCCAGGTCTTCAACGAAGGAAGCAGTGTTTACTACTTCTTCTTCTTTAACGCCCAGTTGCTCGGCTACGATTTTCTTGACGCGCTCTTCGATGGTGCTCATACCTTGTTTTCACTCCTAATGGACAAATTCAGGCAGCTGGCCAGCGGGCAAGTGTATCGAAAGACTTTTCAGTTTTTCAACTGAAAGCTTTGCACTCATCCCTCAACGACCCTCTGCCTATAAATAGATTGCAGCTTTATAACGGATTTTAGACAGCTCGTATGACATTTTTTTGAAGCAATCCGTCACATTTAACTCATGTACATCCCGCCGTTGACCGGGATTGTAGCTCCGGTCACGTAGGCTGCACCGTCGGAAGCCAGGAAAGAGACCACGTTTGCAATCTCTTGGGCCTGGCCCAAACGGCCCAGCGGAATCTGTGTCAGCAAGGCTTCACGCTGTGCTTCTGGCAACTCACGGGTCATATCGGTATCGATAAACCCTGGTGCTACCGAGTTGACAGTAATCGAGCGCGAACCCACTTCACGTGCCAGCGCACGACTGAAACCTTCCAGGCCAGCCTTGGCGGCGGCATAGTTTACTTGGCCTGCGTTGCCCATGGCACCCACAACAGAGCCAATACTGATAATTCGTCCCCAACGGGCCTTGGTCATGCCGCGCAAAACACCCTTGGACAGGCGAAACAGACTGTTCAAGTTGGTGTCGACGACGTCATGCCATTCGTCATTTTTCATCCGCATCATCAGGTTATCGCGGGTGATACCGGCATTATTGACCAGGATTGCCGGCGCACCGAACTGCTCCTGGATGCTGTTCAGCACCGCAGCAACTGATTCATCGCTGGTAACATTAAGTTCCATGCCAGTGCCCTGAACACCGTGTTCTTTCAGGGTGGCAGCAATGCGCTCTGCACCGGCTTGCGACGTAGCAGTGCCGATTACAACGGCGCCCTGACGACCCAATTCCAGAGCAATAGCCTGGCCTATACCACGGCTGGCACCTGTTACCAGTGCAACTTTACCTTGCAAGCTCATGCAGGCTTCTCCTAATTCAGGCCAGTGCCGAACGCGCGGCGGCGAAGGCATCTGGGGTATTCAAGTTGTGAGTGGTTACGCCTTCAGCGCAACGTTTGCTGATGCCAACCAGGACCTTGCCCGGACCGCACTCAACCAAATCAACCGGACCGCTGGCTGCAAGCGCCTGCACCGACTCAACCCAGCGCACAGGCTTGTACAACTGCTCAAGCAGATCGCGCTTGAGGGTTTCCAGATCTTTCACTACCGCAGCGCTGACGTTCTGCACCAGCGGAATCTGCGGCGCTTGCCAGTCAATGGCTTGAATCGACTCGGCGAAGCGCTCTGCAGCTGGACGCATCAGCTCACAGTGCGAAGGTACGCTAACCGGTAACGGCAGCGCACGCTTGGCTCCAGCAGCCTTGCACAGCTCCATGGCGCGCTCGACAGCAGCCTTGGAACCGGCAATTACAACCTGGCCCGGCGAGTTGAAATTGACAGCACTGACTACTTCGCCCTGAGCAGCGTCTGCGCAGGCCTGCAGCACAACGGCGTCTTCGAGCCCCAGAATTGCCGCCATGGCGCCCTGACCAGCCGGAACAGCCTCTTGCATCAGCTGCCCACGACGCTCAACGAGTTTTACCGCATCTGCCAGGCTTAGGCAGCCGGCAGCAACCAGCGCGCTGTATTCGCCCAGGCTGTGACCTGCAACAAAATCCGGACGCTTGCCGCCTTCGGCCAACCACAGACGCCATAAGGCAATCGAGGCTGTCAAAATGGCTGGCTGGGTAATATCTGTTTGATTGAGCTTCTCAGCCGGACCCTCTTGGGTCACTGCCCACAGGTCGTAACCCAGAGCATCGGAAGCTTCTTTAAAGGTATCAATGACCAGCGGATGAGCCGCGCCCAGCTCGGCCAACATGCCGAGGGACTGCGAACCCTGCCCTGGAAAGACAAATGCGAGGGATGTAGACATGTAACAAGCCCCTAATGATCTTGTCGTCGGAGAATTGACGTCCTGCCGTGGCGGACGCAAGAAACTGACAGTTGGATGGCAGATTAGACCGAGCGGTCACATTTAAGCGCCCGGCCGGCAAAACGCCTACGGCAACAACCCTTCAAGGCGTCCATACAAACGCTTTGGCAGGTCTTCATGGATTTCAATCAGTGCGCGCTCTATTGCACTCTGAAAGCCCTGAGCACCTGCCGAACCGTGACTTTTGATAACAATGCCCTGCAACCCGAGAAAACTCGCCCCATTGTGCCGGGCGGGTGCCAGATCAGCCTGCAAACGTCGCATTAGCGGCAATGCCAGCGCACCGATAAAGCGACTGAACAGCGTGCGTTTGAAGACGGCCTGGATACGGCTCGAAATCATTGTCGCCAGACCTTCGCTGGACTTGAGCAAAATATTGCCGACAAACCCATCGCATACCACCACATCCGCCTCACCCCGATACACGCCGTCACCTTCAACAAAGCCGATGTAATTGAGCCCTGGTGCCGCCTGCAACAATGCTGCGGCCTCCTTGACCTGCTGGTTACCCTTAACGTCTTCGGTGCCGATATTGAGCAAGGCAACCCGCGGACGGAGAATACCCAGCGCCTGCGCCGCCACCGAGCCCATCACCGCAAACTGAAACAGCTGTGCGGCGGTGCAATCGACATTGGCCCCCAAATCCAGCAACTGACAGTAGCCGGTTTGAGTCGGGACGGCCGCCACCATTGCCGGACGATCAATCCCCGGCAAGGTCTTGAGCACATGCCGTGACAGCGCCATCAGCGCCCCGGTATTACCGGAGCTCACGCACGCCTGCACCTTGCCGTCACGCAACAACTCCAGCGCCACACGCATCGAAGAATCCGGCTTGCTGCGCAAAGCTTGCGAAGGCCGTTCATTCATGGCGATAACTTCTGAGGCAGGGGTAATAGTCAGGCGCGTACGATCTACAGCCGAATAGCTGGCAATCAGGTTTTCAAGTTCGGAGGGTTGACCGACGAGGGTCAGGTGTAACGAGGGAGTAGCAGACAGGCAAGCAATACATGCCTGAACAATGCTGCGGGGACCGAAGTCCCCGCCCATTGCGTCGATCGCGATGACCTGAACGGACAAGTGATTACTCGTCAGCGCCCTTGTCGATCACTTTACGACCACGGTATACGCCTTCTGGCGATACGTGGTGACGCAGGTGAATTTCACCGGTGGTTTTTTCTACAGACAGAGTGCTAGCCGAAAGAGCATCGTGCGAACGACGCATGTCACGGGCAGAGCGGGATTTTTTGTTCTGCTGAACAGCCATAATTAATTAACTCCTAAACGTTTGGGTCACGCTTTAACTGCGCCAATACACTGAACGGGTTGGACCGCGTTACCTCGTCCTCGCCTGGATCGGGCTCATCGAGACCCGCCGGCTGCTGGCATTCTTCCGGATGATGAGCAGGCACAATGGGCAAGGCGAGCAAAAGCTCTTCCTCGATCAGTGCCAGCAGATCCAAAGGATCCTCGCCCAGCTCCAGCACGTCATAACCTTGCGGTAACGACTGGGTGTTCGCACCCTCTTTCACCACAGCATAACTGCACTCGCTGTGGATCGGCAGGGTGACCAGCTCAAGACAACGCTGGCAAACCATTTTGACTTCGGTGTCGATAGAGCTGTGGATGACCACAGACCTACGTTCATCTCGTTCAAAAACAAATTTCGCCTGGACCGTTCCGAGGGTATCGGAAAGCGGGTCGCAGAGTCTCTCCAAATCAGCCAGCAGCACTTCACCTTGGAGGGTAGTGCCACGATCAGCTAATTTGCGCGGGTCAACGTGAGGTGGAATCGGGTCATTCAACATAGGCGCAGCATTCTAGGGATGACCCCTTCACCTGTCAAAGGAAATTGTGCCTGTGCGACATCCTGTACGATCGTTAGAATCCCTGACCGCCCACAGGAGACGCGCATGCTGCCTTTATTACTCGCTTCAAGCTCGGTTTATCGCCGCGATCTACTGGCTCGCCTGCGCCTGCCTTTCAGTTGCAGCTCACCCGACATTGACGAAAGCCACCGCCCCGGGGAATCAGCCGTCGAACTGGTTAAACGCCTGTCCCTGCAAAAAGCCCGGGCACTTGCCACCCTCCATCCCGAACACCTGATCATCGGCTCCGACCAGGTGGCAGCGCTCAACGGACAGATCATCGGCAAACCTCACACTTTTGACAAGGCGCGCCAGCAACTTCTTGACGCCAGCGGCGCCAGCGTAACCTTTCTCACCGGCCTGACCCTGCTCAACAGCCAGACAGGCCACTATCAGACAGACTGCGTACCCTTCACCGTACACATGCGCACCCTCACCCCGAAACAAGTCGAGCGCTACCTGCTCGCCGAGGAGCCCTACGATTGCGCTGGCAGCTTTAAAGCAGAAGGCCTGGGAGTCAGCCTCTTCCAGCGCACCGAAGGCGACGACGCCACCAGCCTGGTCGGCCTGCCGCTTATTCGCCTGGTCGACATGCTGCTCGCCGAAGGCGTGGCCATTCCCTAAAACAAAAAAAACCGGCCATCTGAGGCCGGTTTTTTTAAATAACTACCGATCAGCGCAGCGTTGGACCCTGAAACCCCATCCACATCGCCAATTGCTCAGCGACACTGGCACCCAGCTTTTTAGAGAAACGATCGAAAGCCGATTCTTGCACCGTGAAATCAACCAGCTCTTTTTCACCGATCACATCACGCGCAACCGAACTGGCATTGCCCAGTCCATCGATCAAACCCAGCGGCAAAGCCTGCTGACCAGTCCAGACCAGCCCCGAGAACAGCTCAGGATGATCCTTGTCCTTGAGACGATCGCCACGGCCTTGCTTGACGCTGGCAATAAACTGCTCATGGGTGACATTCAACACGCCCTGCCAGAACTTGGTCTCGTCCGGCTTTTCAGGCTCGAACGGATCAAGAAAGGCTTTGTGCTCGCCAGAAGTGTAGGCACGACGCTGAATACCCAGCTTGTCCATTGCCCCGACAAAACCAAAACCAGCAGCCGTTACCCCGATCGAGCCAACCAGACTGGCTTTGTCGGCGTAAATTTCATCGGCCGCACTGGCAATGTAATAAGCACCCGAGGCACCCAGATCTGAAATCACCGCATACACCTTGATATCAGGGTGCAGGCCGCGCAGACGGCGAATCTCATCGTAGACATAACCTGACTGCACCGGACTGCCCCCCGGGCTGTTGATGCGCAGCACTACACCCTTGACCTTGGGGTCATCGAACGCAGCTTGCAGGCTGGTGACCAGATTGTCGGCACTCGCAGCCTCTTTATCCGCGATCACTCCGCGCACGTCGATCAAGGCGGTATACGCGCTACTGGTGGCACTGCGCTCCATATCCATCAACGGAGAAAACAGAAACAACACCATGATCAGGTAACAGAAAGTAAGGGCCTTGAACAAAATGCCCCAGCGACGCGCCCGGCGCTGCTCCTGGATACCCGCCAACAAGGTTTTTTCCAGCAATTTCCAGCTCTTGTCATCACCGCCAACCGGTTCAGACTCTGCAGGTGCCTTCCATTGATCAACCATGCTCTACCCCAGCAAAAACCTTAATTAACCCGACGATTCAGCCAGGCGCGCAATTCTGGAAAACTATCAATCGCCAACCGGGGCTCGAACTCAAGCAAACGCGCGACCGACTGAGCACCATAGCTCACCGCTACAGAGTCAATACCTGCGTTGCGCGCCATCAGCAAATCAAAAGAAGCATCTCCCACCATCAAGGCCTGACCGGGCTGCACCGCACAATGGGCCAGTATTTGATTCAGCATCAATGGGTCAGGCTTGCTGGCCGTCTCATCTGCCGCGCGGGTGATATCGAAAAAATCTTCCCAGCCATGGGCTTTAAGCACCCGATCAAGCCCCCGACGGGCCTTGCCCGTAGCAACTGCCAGCCGGTAACCCTCGGCACGAAAGGCCTCGAGCGACTCGGCAACCCCCGCAAACAGCGGTGACGGCTCGGTATCCAT
Source organism: Pseudomonas versuta (assembly GCF_001294575.1). Classification (NCBI taxonomy): domain Bacteria; kingdom Pseudomonadati; phylum Pseudomonadota; class Gammaproteobacteria; order Pseudomonadales; family Pseudomonadaceae; genus Pseudomonas; species Pseudomonas versuta. The sequence goes on along the minus strand of NZ_CP012676.1, from coordinate 659,419 downwards.
GGCCATATAGACATCAGCATAATGCTGGCGAAAGGCAATTACCTGGGCTTCTGTCATGTCTGGATAAAGCGTCAGGATGGCCTCAGGCAAGCCCAGGCCAATAATCCCCTTAACTGCCTCTTCATCACGCTCAGGACGGCCCGCACGCTGCGCCGCAACATGCATCGCAGCGACAATTCGACCAACCGAGTCGGCCAGCGTCCCGTCCCAGTCAAAAATCAGCAGCTTGTACTCATTCGGCACTCAGCAGGCGCTCCACGGTTTTGGCCCACATTTCATCAACAGGGGCCTGCAGTTTCAACTCGCCACCCTCCGGCAGAGGCACCGTCAACATGTAGGCATGCAAGAACAGGCGCTTGCCACCCAGGTCGCGAATTTCTTTAGAGAAGCCTTCATCGCCATACTTGGTGTCACCGGCAATACAGTGACCTGCATGCAATGTGTGCACACGAATCTGGTGTGTACGCCCGGTAATCGGCTTGGCCTCGATCATGGTTGCGAAATCGCCGAAGCGACGCAGCACCTTGAACACGGTGACCGACTCCTTGCCTTCTTCGTTGACCTCAACCATGCGCTCCCCGGAACGCAGATTGCTCTTCATCAGCGGCGCGCGCACCTGCTTGATCGAGGCAGCCCAGTTACCGCGCACCAGCGCCATGTAGCGCTTGTCGACACCATCACCGCGCAAAGCGGCATGCAAGTGACGCAACATGCTGCGCTTCTTGGCGATCATCAACAGACCGGAAGTATCACGGTCCAGGCGATGCACCAGCTCCAGCTCCTTGGCATCGGGACGCATCTGACGGAAGGCTTCAATCACGCCGAAATTCAGACCGCTACCGCCATGAACAGCGATACCGGCCGGCTTGTTCAGCACAATCAGCGCCTTGTCTTCATAGACAATGGCAGCTTCGAGTCGCTGCAACAAACCCTGCGCCACAGGTACCGGCTCGTCACGCTCCGGCACGCGAACCGGCGGCACGCGCACGATATCGCCCGCCTGCAGCTTGTACTCGGGCTTGATCCGCCCCTTGTTCACACGCACTTCGCCTTTGCGCAAAATGCGGTAAATCAAGGTCTTGGGAACACCCTTGAGCCGTGCAAGTAAAAAGTTGTCGATGCGTTGGCCGGCATATTCCGGCGAGACCTCAAGCAGCTGAACGCTGGGGGTCGGGGGGGTAGTGGTCATCATGCCGCGGATGATAACAATTTTTTATGGAATTGAAGCACTTAATCATTGCTGCTATAGTCGCGAACGCCGCCAAAAGCGGCCTGGACAGCGGATTAACGGTGAATAACCGGCCCTGCTCAACGCTCTTAATCAGGACGCGAGGCCGTCCTACGGGGCTTTTGCTGCATACGGAACACCTGGAGTTGTAACAAGCGCAGGTGACATGAGGCCTGAAGCGAGCCTGGAAAGCAGAGTGCAAACTCGCCTTTTACGCCGATATTCACGGCCAGTTCACAAAGTGCAGTCAGCTTCGGGCATTTCAAGCGAATGCTTCGGAAACATCGCCTTTATTAGCCATGATGCGTGAACTCCCCTTTTGGAGGACACGGTAAATGCCAACCCGCTGCGGATTCTGCGCGCGGCAGCACCCGAATTATCAGGGATACGTGTAGGGTGGAGATGCACAACCGCCGGACTGTGTAGCATTAGGCTTTATCAAGACGCTTCATCTCGTCCACAGCCGATGGTTGATTCCTCCTCCTGACTGAGTGCTTAAGTCACCACAGCAAGCAGGAAGCGTAAGTCGCGACTTCGCCCCCATTGGTCGAACCTCGCTGGACACAGGAGTGGCCAACTGCTCCTGACGCACCTGACACCGACCATGAGAAGTCGTGTGTGCCGAACGCCGTTTCCGGTAGCCCGGAAACCGACGGTACAACATGAAAAGAATGCTGATTAACGCAACTCAACCTGAAGAGTTGCGTGTTGCACTGGTAGATGGCCAACGCCTCTACGACCTGGACATCGAGTCGGGTGCGCGCGAGCAGAAGAAAGCCAATATCTACAAAGGCCGTATTACTCGCATCGAACCGAGCCTTGAGGCTGCCTTTGTCGATTTTGGCTCTGAGCGCCACGGCTTCCTGCCACTTAAAGAAATCTCCCGCGAGTACTTCAAGAAAGCCCCCGAAGGCCGCGTCAACATCAAGGACGTCCTGAGCGAAGGCCAGGAAGTTATCGTGCAGGTCGAGAAAGAAGAGCGTGGCAACAAGGGCGCAGCCCTGACCACCTTCATCAGCCTCGCTGGCCGCTATCTGGTTCTGATGCCTAACAACCCGCGTGCCGGCGGCATCTCCCGTCGCATCGAAGGTGAAGAGCGCAACGAACTGCGTGAAGCACTGAACGGCCTGATCGCCCCTGCCGACATGGGCCTGATCGTGCGCACTGCCGGCCTGGGCCGCAGCAGCGAAGAAATGCAGTGGGACCTCGATTACCTGCTGCAACTCTGGACCGCCATTAAAGAAGCCTCCCTGGATCGCTCCGCGCCATTCCTGATCTATCAGGAAAGCAACGTGATCATCCGCGCCATCCGCGACTACCTGCGTCAGGATATCGGCGAAGTACTGATCGACAGCGTTGAAGCCCAGGACGAAGCCCTGACCTTCATCCGCCAGGTCATGCCGCAGTACGCCAGCAAAATCAAACTCTACGAAGACAGCGTTCCGCTGTTCAATCGTTTCCAGATCGAAAGCCAGATCGAGACCGCCTTCCAGCGCGTCGTTGAACTGCCTTCCGGTGGCTCCATCGTTATCGACCCGACCGAAGCCCTGGTGTCCATCGACATCAACTCGGCGCGCGCCACCAAAGGCAGCGATATCGAAGAAACCGCACTGCAAACCAACCTTGAAGCGGCTGAAGAAATCGCCCGTCAGTTGCGCCTGCGCGACATCGGCGGCCTGATCGTCATCGACTTCATTGACATGACCCCCGCCAAAAACCAGCGCGCAGTGGAAGAAAAAGTCCGCGAGTGCCTGGAAGCAGACCGTGCCCGCGTACAAGTCGGCCGCATCTCGCGCTTTGGCTTGTTGGAAATGTCCCGTCAGCGCCTGCGTCCATCGCTGGGCGAAAGCAGCGGCATCGTTTGCCCACGCTGCAATGGCACCGGCATCATCCGTGACGTTGAATCGCTGTCGCTGGCCATTCTGCGCCTGATCGAAGAAGAAGCCCTGAAAGACCGCACTGCCGAAGTGCGCGCCCAGGTGCCAATCCCGGTGGCCGCGTTCCTGCTCAACGAGAAGCGCAACTCGATTACTAAAATCGAACTGCGTACCCGTGCACGCATCATCATCCTGCCGAACGATCACCTCGAAACGCCGCACTTCGAAGTTCAGCGCCTGCGTGATGACAGCCCGGAAGCCCACACCAACCAGTCCAGCTACGAAATTGCTGCCGCTGCTGCTGAAGTGGAAGAAGTTCAGCCGGCTGCCGCCACTCGCACTCTGGTTCGCCAGGAAGCTGCAGTTAAAACAGCACCGCCGCGCACATCGGCACCGGTTCCGACCGAAGCTGCTGCCGCACCGGCTCCAGCTGCTGCACCGGCCGCCACCATCGCCGAGCCGAGCCTGTTCAAAGGCCTGGTCAAATCGCTGGTAAGCCTGTTCGCCTCCAAAGAAGAGCCTGCGGCTCCGACCGTGGTTGAGAAGCCGGCAACTCCTGAACGTCCTGCGCGCAATGAAGAGCGCCGCAATGGTCGCCAGCAAAGCCGCAATCGCAATGGCCGTCGCGATGAAGAGCGCAAGCCACGCGAAGAGCGTGCACCGCGGGAAGAACGCGCACCACGCGAAGTTCGCGAGCCGCGCGAAGAAACTCCGGTAGTTGCAGTAGCCCGCGAAGAACGCGCACCGCGTCCTCCACGCGAAGAACGTGCTCCACGCGCACCTCGTGAAGAGCGCAAGCCACGTGGCGATGCCCGTGAAGAGCGCGTTCGCGAATTGCGCGAGCCTCTGGATGCAGCTCCTGTAGCAGCCGTTGCTGCAGTCGCCGCCGAAGAAGAGCGCGCACCGCGTCCACCGCGCGAAGAACGCCAGCCGCGCGCACCCCGCGAAGAACGTGCACCACGCGAAGTACAACCTGTAGCCGCCACCGAAGACGAAGAAGTTCTGTCGAACGAAGAGCAATCGCAGGACGAGTCGCAGGACAACGCCGAAGGCGATCGTCCACGCCGCCGCTCCCGTGGCCAGCGTCGCCGCAGCAACCGTCGTGAGCGTCAACGCGATGCCAACGGCAACGTGATTGAAGGTTCGGAAGAAAACAGCGAAGAAGGCAACGGCGAAAACGCACCGTCCGCCACTGAACTGGCTGCCGGCCTGGCCGTCACTGAAGCTGTTGCCAGCTCGGTCATCAGCGCTCCTGCTGAAGCCCAGGCCAATCAGCAGGCAGAACGTGCCACCCAAACCGTTCAGGAATCGGCTCCGGCAGAAACCGTGGTTGCAGAAAAAGCTCAAACAACTGAAGTAGCCATAGTGCCAACCCCGGTTGTTGAAGCCCCTGCAGTTGAAGTGCCAGTGGTTGAAGCGCCGATTGTTGAAGCAACAACCCCGGTCGAAGCAGTCAAGGCGCCGGAAGTCGAAGTCGTTGCAGCGCCGCAAGCACAGCCTGAAGTTCAGGTAGCTGTCGAGCCTGCCCCTGCAGTCGAAGCGCCAGTAGTAGCTGCGCCAGAGCCTGTGATTGAAGCTGTAGTCGAAGCACCGGCAGTAGAAGCGCCAAGCGTGGAAGCACCGGTTGTTGAGGCACCAGCCATCGAGAAAGCGCCTGAGCATGTCAAGGAAGCCCGCTTTGTACGCGAGCCAATTGCCGAGCCGGCTATTGTTGAGGCTGCTCCGGCTCCTGTTGCAGAACCGGTTGCTGTTGAAGCCGTAGTGACTGAAGCCGCCGTGATCGAGACAGTCGTGGTTGCACAGCCTGCTCCGGCAGAAGTCGTTGTAGCGACTGAAGTAACTGAAGTAGTGGTTGCAGCTCCGGTTGCCAGCACTGCGCCAAGCAACGGTCGCGCTCCCAACGACCCGCGCGAAGTACGTCGCCGCAAGCGTGAAGCAGCCGCCGCTGCTGCCGCTCAAGCAGCTGCTGGCGAAACCGTAGCCGAAGGCAATGAACACGAGCACAAACCGCTCGTCTAATTCTGCAGGCCACTAAAAAGCCCCGCCAGTTCTGAACTGGCGGGGCTTTTTTTATTTCCGTTATCTACCGTATCAACTGTAGGAGCGAGCTAGCTCGCGAGCTGTTTACAAGCGCACTGAAAAGCTCGCTCCTACAATGAATTGCGGGGCGCTAGAAGAACCAGAACGAACGCCTGTTACTTTCCAGCTCTCCACGGCACTGATTAAGTTGCGCACCATAGGTTTTCGACTGTTGCTCAACCTTGCGGGCCACCTGCATCAGCCAGGGCTTGGCGCGATAGGTATTACGACTGAACCCGCCCCTGCCCTCGTGATACGCCAGATACTGGTTGTAGGCATCCCATTTGGAAATGCCCAGTTGCTGCTGCGTACCGGCGGCATACCAGCCGATAAACATGATGGTGTCGGCGAAGTTGTCGCGTGAACCGCTACTGCCCATGCTCCGCTCAAAATCCTTCCAAGCAGGCGGCTGAGCTTGCGCATAGCCGTATGACGGGCTGACCCTGCCCCACGGAATTACCCACAGAAGATAAGCCCGGGGCGGAAGCGCGTCGGCGACAAAGCTGCTTTCCTGTTTCATGATTGCCATCGCCACATGAGGAGGCGTTCCCCAGCGGCTCTGCATCGCGACAGAGTCCTTGTACCAGGCAGGGTACTGACGATAGATATTGCACAGATTGCTCTGGTCTTTGGGCGGAGCGGTCGTACACCCGGTTAACGTCACCAGGGTCAACGCTATCGCCCATGCCGGTATTTGCTTCATTAATCACCCAGATCGGGAAACAGGGGGCGCAGTACGTGCAACCCCACCGGCTCACTGCAGCCATTAATACAGGTTCGGTTCCATCTCCAGCTGCACCGCGAAGCGCTGCTCGATATCTTCCTGAATGCGCCGGGCAAGGGCCAGCAACTGCAAACCGGTAGCCGAGCCATAGTTGACCAAAACCAGCGATTGCAAGCGATGCACGCCGGCATCAGCCTCACGAAAGCCCTTCCAGCCCGCCGCTTCGATCAACCAGCCGGCCGCCAGCTTCACCCGCCCGTCGGCTTGTGGATAACCGATCATGCCGGGGTGCGCCAGCTTCAGCTCAGCAGCCAGCGCCGCCGACACCAGCGGATTTTTAAAGAAGCTGCCCGCGTTACCCAGTACCGTCGGGTCCGGAAGCTTCTCGCTACGAATACTGCTGATTGCGCGGCTCACGTCCGTTGCCGTCGGCTGTTCGATACCCTGCTCACTCAGGCGCTGGCGTACAGGCCCGTACTCAAGGTGCAGGCTTGCGGCACGACTCAAGGCAAACCTGACCCGCAGAATTACCCAGCGACCCGGCTGTTGCTTGAACACGCTGTCACGGTACCCAAAATCGCACTCAGCCAGAGTGAAATCGCGTATTGCGCCGGATTGCCGGTCAAGCGCGGTAAGCCCCGCAAACACGTCTTTGATCTCAACCCCATAAGCGCCAATGTTCTGTACCGGCGCAGCCCCCACTGTTCCCGGGATCAAACTGAGGTTTTCCAGCCCTGACAGGCCTTGCTCGAGTGTCCACAGCACAAAGGCATGCCACACCTCGCCCGCTTCGGCCTCGACCACCACACGCTGACCATCGTCTTCAACCACACGAATCCCACGGGTGGCCATGCGCAGAACCAGGGCAGGTACATCCTTGGTGAGAAGCAAATTGCTACCGCCACCGATTACCAGCAAAGGTAAATTGTGCTGCTGCGAACACTGCAATGCCTCATGCACATCGTCATCGCTACGGGCCTCGGCATACAGGCTCGCGCGTACATCCACACCAAAGCTATTGAACGGCTTGAGCGACTCATCAACCTGCAACAGCAAACTCATAAACGCCCCTTCAACTCAATCACCAGCAAATCGCAGGCAGACTCGACCAGATCCAGTACCTCTTCAAAGCCGTCCTCGCCATCGTAATAAGGGTCGGGCACTTCGTCTTTAACACCATCGAAACGGCGCAGGAACAAATCAAGCTCAGCCTTGCCATGAGCGGGCTGCAAGGCTTTAAGGTCCCGCAGGTTGCTCAGGTCCATGGCCAGAATCAGGTCATAGTGATTGAAGTCGGGGGCTACGACCTGTTGCGCACGCAGTGCCGACAAGTCGAAGCCGCGCAGCAGGGCCGCACGCTGAGTACGCTTGTCGGGAGCTGCACCAACATGCCAGTTGCCTGTTCCTGCAGAAGCCACTTCAACGCGCCCAGCCAGACCCGCCTCCTGCAACTTGTGACGCAGAACGCCTTCGGCCGTAGGGGAGCGGCAGATATTACCCAGACAAACGAACAGGACGCGCATCACGCCTCCAGCAAACGCCGAACGCGCTCAAGGTCTTCAATCGTATCGACACCGGCAGGAGGCGCTTCGAGGACGTCAGCCACATGGATTCGCACACCGTGCCACAGTGCCCGCAATTGCTCCAGACGCTCGGTGTTTTCGAGCCAGCAAGGGCCCCAGCTCACGAAGTCATGCAAGAAGCCGGCACGATAGGCGTAGATGCCGATATGGCGGCGATACGGCACACCCGCAGGCAACTGGTCGGGGTGCAGAGCGAAATCATCACGGGCCCAGGGCAAGGTCGCACGGCTGAACGTCAGCGCCAGCCCGTTGATATCACTGACCACCTTGACCACATTCGGGTTGAACAGGGTCTCGACGTCCATGATCGGCTCAGCCAGGGTCGCCATGCTTGCCTCACTGTGGGCAGCCAGGTTGACCGCGACCTGATCAATCACTTGCGGCGGAATCAGCGGCTCATCGCCCTGCACATTGACCACGATGGCATCACTGACCAGCCCGAGCTGGGTTGCCACTTCAGCCAGCCGGTCGGTACCGGACTCATGATCGGCGCGGGTCAGCAGTACTTCAGCACCAAACGCCTTGCAAGCTTCGACAATGCGCGCATCGTCAGTGGCAACCACCACCCGTTGCGCGCTGCTTTTGCAGGCCTGTTCCCAGACGTGCTGAACCATCGGCTTGCCGGCAATCATTTGCAGCGGCTTGCCGGGCAAACGGGTCGATGCGAAGCGCGAGGGAATCACAACGGTAAAAACCGGAATCATTTATCCAGACGCTCATCAGTGCTAAGGGTACGGGCTTCGGTTTCAAGCATCACCGGAATGCCGTCACGGATCGGGTAAGCCAGACCTGCACCCTTGCTGATCAGCTCGGTTTTATCGGCGCTGAGCTTGAGCGGGCCTTTGCAAACAGGGCACGCGAGGATATCGAGCAGTTTGGTGTCCATAAAATGTTCCCCTGAAAAAGATCGGTTAGGGCAAAAGACGATTGGGCAAAAGACGCAATAACTGTCGGTCAATCCACAGCACGAAGGCGGTGGACGGTACAGCGTCAACCGCCAGATACCACCAGTCAGGCGACGCAAAGTCGCGGCACTTTACCGCGTCCTTTTCAGTCATGACCAACGGCAGTGGCGGCATAAAATTCAAGACCTCGGCACTATAGGGCGCATGGTCTGCGAAAGCATGGGTGATTGGCCGCCAGTGTAGCGTTTCGAGGGTAGTGAAGAAACGCTGCGGATTACCGATCCCGGCCACGGCATGCATTGCCTGTTGCGGCGGGAAAAAGTCCAGCGCCTTACGCTCGCCACTGAGCAGATTGATCAGCGCCGTCGGCTGCAACTGAAACGCAAATCCGCCCGACGGGTCGCTGGCGGCACCGTTGTACAACACCGCGTCCACACTCTGTAAACGCTCGGCCGGCTCACGCAACGGGCCGACAGGCAGGCAATGGCCGTTGCCCAGGCCCCGGGCGTTATCGATCAGCACCAGCTCCAGATCCCGCGCCAACCGGTAATGCTGCAAACCGTCGTCAGAAAGAATCAGGTCCAGCGGCTCGCTTGCCAGCAAGGCTTTGACTGCCCGGCTGCGATCAGGGTCGATCATCAACGGCACGCCAGTACGCTGCACGATCAGCAAGGGCTCATCACCCGCTATTTTGGCACTGTGCTCGGCGCTGACACGCCAGGGCAATTGAGGTGGCCTGGCGCCATAACCACGGCTCACCACCCCGACCCGTAGGCCTCTGCGCTGACAATGCTCGATCAACCACAAAATAAGCGGTGTTTTACCGGTACCGCCGACGGTGATGTTACCCACTACCACCAACGGCACCGGCGCACGATAAATCTCGCCTTGACCCGCGACAAAGCGCGCGCGCTTGCGCTCAACCACTTTGCGGTACAGGCATTCCAGCGGGCTCAACAGCTTGAGCAGCGGATGCCCGGCATACCAGGCACGCAGCAAACGATCAGACATGGCCATCAGTGAGGCGCCTGCGCCTCAACAGTGGTCATGCGCAAATGGCTGAAGCCGAGCTTGCCGGCCGCATCCATTGCTGTAATGACCGCCTGATGCTGGGTTTTGCCATCGGCACTGATCGACAATGGCAAGCTGGTATCGCCGCCGGACTCCTTCTCCAGGGCTTCGATCAGGCTCGCCAGATCGTTTTTTGGCAGCAATTGGTCGTTCACCGAAAAAACCCCGTCTGCGCTGATGGCGATATCCAACTGTTTGGCGTTCTGCTCGTCACTGGGCGAGCCGGTGACGGCCTCCGGCAGATCCACCCGCAACTGGGTTTCGCGGGTAAAGGTGGTGGTCACGACAAAGAACAGCAGCAGGATAAACACCACGTCAATCAACGACGCGAGGTTTATATCGACGGTTTCCCGTGGCTTGCGGCGAAACTTCACGCTCTGCTCCCGACCATGTCGACTTCACGGTCGCCTTGCACCACTTCGACCAGTTTGATCGCTTCCTGCTCCATGCCGACCACCAGCTCATCAACCCGACGCTGCAGGAAGCGATGGAAGAACACGGCCGGAATACCGACCATAAGGCCCGCAGCGGTGGTAATCAGGGCTTTGGAAATACCGCCCGCGAGCACGGCAGCATTGGTGGTCATGCCAGACCCCATGAATGAACTGAAGATATCGATCATGCCCAGAACCGTACCCAACAGGCCCAGCAGCGGTGCCATTGCGGCAATGGTACCCAGGGCATTGAGGTAACGCTCAAGCTCGTGGATGACCCTGGCAGCGGCCTCTTCGATGCACTCTTTCATGATCTCGCGACCATGTCTGGAGTTGGCCAGGCCCGCAGCCAGGATTTCGCCCAGCGGGGAGTCGGCGCGCAATTGCTTGAGTTTTTCCTTGTCCAGCTGCTTGTCCTTGATCCAGACCCAGACCTGCCCGAGCAGATGAGGCGGAGTCACGCGACTGGCACGCAGGGTCCACAGGCGCTCGACAATAATGCCCAGCGCGGCAACAGAGCTCAGAATGATCGGCAGCATCATCCAGCCGCCGGATTTGACCAGTTCCCACACAGTGAAAATCCCCTCGAAAAAGTGCGCCACTTTACCACAGGATTGACGTCGCCCTCGTGTAGCCGCCGAGCCTGTCTTCCAAGGCAAGCGTGAGGCCCGGCCTGGCCTGGTTAAAGCTTCAATCACGCCAGAAACGGCGCTGATCACGCAGCGACTCTGCGTTGCCAAAGGTGCCTAATCGAAATCGCACCGCCCCCCGCTCGGCACTGTCCAGGGCTTGCATGCCCAACGCCTGATAGCGCGCCAGCACTTGAGGGTGGGGATGACCAAAACTGTTGCCATGACCACGGGAGATCAACACCACCTGCGATGCCAGCGCCTTGAGAAAATCCGCCGACGATGAAGTGCGGCTTCCGTGGTGCGGGGCCTGCAACCAGCGGGTGGGAACTGCCAGCGGGCTTTGCAACAAGGCACGCTCAGCCTGGGCATCAATATCCCCCGTCAGCAGAAGCCGCTCGTCGCTGGCTTCGACCTGCAGCACGCAGGATCTCTGATTGCTGTCACTCGCCGCGGACCACTGCCAGAGTGAAAACCTCACCCCGTCCCACTCCCAGCTCTGGCCGCTGATACAAGGCTGCGCCCGTAATTGCTCAGGCAGCCCTGACACCTCGCCGCTGATTACCCGCATCACACCGATTTCCCGCTGCACCGCCAATGCCCCGCCGGCGTGATCCAGATGCGCATGACTGACAAGCATCAGGTCCAGCTCGCCTACCCCCAGGGAACGCAGCACCGGAACCACCACCCGCTCGCCCTGATCAAAATCCCTGACCTTGGGTCCAGCGTCATACAGCAGCGTGTGATTGCGGGTGCGCAGCACTATAGCCAACCCTTGCCCGACATCCAGTTGCCACACCTCGACCTGCCCCCGAGGGATCGGTTCACAGGGGGTAAAAACTGCGAGCAACACCAACGGCCAGCCAAGCGGACGGAGAATCACGCCTGCCGGCAACAACAGAAGCAGCACTCCAAAAGCGCTCAAAAGCCATACACCAAACGGCACTGCTGCAGGCAGCCAGGGAGATAAATGCCCGGCCAGCAAAGCCAGCCCCCGAATTAACCCGTCAAGCAAACCGCCTGAAACCCATAACAGGGTTTCGCCAAGCCAGGGCACCGGCAACAGCAATGTGCCTAAAAGGGCTGTCGGCAGCACCAGCAGGCTGATCCAGGGCACAGCCACCAGATTGGCCAGCGGACCGCTCAGGCTGACGGGCAAGCCAAGTATCCACAGCATCGGAAACAGGCCCAGGGCAATCAATATTTGCGGCCGGGTCCACGCCACACGCCAGCCCCACGGCCCCAACCGCCCGCCAAAGGTAAACATCAGCACCGCCACAGCGGTAAAGGACAGCCAAAAACCCGGCATCAGACTTGCCAGCGGCTCAATGATCAGCACCGCATTGAGCGCCACCAAAAATGGCATCCAGCCCCCCAGATGCCGAAACCGCAGACGCCATATCAGCACCAGACCCAGCATCACGCACGCGCGCTGCACCGGGACCCCGAAGCCTGCGAGCAAGCCATAGGCCAGCGCACCGAAAAACGCCAGGCCACAGGCCCAGGGCAGCCATGCCAATCGACGCGGCCACCACCCATAACGTGCCAACAAGGCGATCAGGCCGTAAATCAGTCCGGCCAACAGCCCAATATGCTGCCCGGAGATCACCAGCAAATGCACAGTCCCGGTCGCTTGCAGCAGCTTCCAGTCCTCGCTGCTCAACCCCGAACTGTCGCCCATAACCAGCGCCGCAAGCCACGGCGCACGTTCATTGGCATCAGTTCGTAACAGACGCTTGCGCAGGCCGTCGCGCCAGGCGTGAGTGGCCGGCTCGAGTAACTGGCCGGTTTTGACAGTGCCGGTTGCACCAATCCGCTGCGCCAGCAACCAGGCCTGATAATCAAACCCCTGGGGGTTAAGTAACCCGCGGGGTTGCTTGAGCTTGACTGCGAGCCGCCAACGCTCGCCACTGTTGAGCGGCGGCCCGCCATACCAGCTCAGCCGAATGGTTGCAGGCAACGTTGCATGGCGCGACTGCGCATCCTGCAATTCAAAACGCAGCGAGGCACCGGACTTTTGTGGCAACCCGACCACCCGCCCCTCGACCCAGAGCGTGCGACCATCCAGCGCAGCGGACAATCGATCATCCAGGGCGGCTTGCCCCTGAAAGCAGGCCCAGGTCAGTCCAATCAGGAAGAGCCCGGGCGGATAGAGGCGAAACACTACCAGCAGCAGCCCCGCAACCAGCATTGACAGCAACCACCCGCCCGGTGGCAGCCCCGGTAAAAAGCGCAACGCAATCAAGCCCGACGCCAGTGCCAGCATTCCTGTGTGCATAACCAGATCCCGTGAATTCCTTCCATCGGATTAGTCGGAATCTGCGTTACAGGTTTTAAGATTTGTCACAAAGTCTAAACGGGCGGATCTCCGAACTTGGGCATACTGCCCCCTTGCTCCGAGCGAGAAGCCTATGCCACGGCGAATTTTCAAACGTTACATGCCGGATCCGGCCAGCATCAGGGAACACAAGTCCTTACGCTTTTTGGGCACCTTGCTGCACGACCCCAATCTCTGGCACCTCAATCGACATTCCGTCTCTCGCGCAATGGCGGTGGGGATCTTTGCCGCGTTTATCCCCATCCCCTTCCAGATGCTGCTGGCGGCTTTTCTGGCGATCACGGTTCGCAGCAACATGCCGATTTCGGTGAGTCTGGTGTGGCTGACCAACCCGATCACAATGCCGCCCGTGTTCTATTGCACATACAAGATGGGGGCATGGCTGATGAACGTCCCTGCCCGCTCGCTGCCCGACAAACTGACCTGGGAGTGGATCAGCAGCCAGTTGAGCACGCTATGGCAGCCATTTTTGCTGGGGTCCGTGGTCTGCGGCGTTGTGCTGGGCGCACTGGCCTACTGCCTGACCCAGCTGTATTGGCGTTGGTGGGTCAGCCGCCAATGGAAGCGGCGCAAAAACAAGCACCCATGAAAAGGCCCCTTAAAAGGTAATGCCGTTCACTTAAACGACTGCTATCTCAACTGTAGGAGCGAGCTTGTCTCGCGATGGCCTCGGGAACGCCGTGTTTAACCTGCAAACACGCATTCTCGTTAACAATCATCGCGAGGCAAGCTCGCTCCTACAACGCAGGGTTTACTTATATGAACAGCATTACCGTTACGGGGCCTTTTCATGCTGCAGGGCGACTACTGGCGCATGCCACGCCCACTGACCAGCAAGCGGGCGCAGGCGATGTACAGCACGATCGTCGCCACCACCATAAAGGTCAGGGCTACGCTGATCTTGATGTCCGAAACGCCAAGAATGCCGTAACGGAAGGCGTTCACCATGTGCAGCACCGGGTTGGCCAGCGACACGGTCTGCCAGAACGGCGGCAGCAGGCTAATCGAATAAAACACCCCGCCCAGGTAGGTCAGCGGTGTCAGCACGAATGTCGGGATTATCGAGATATCGTCAAAGTTGCGTGCAAATACTGCGTTGATAAACCCCAGCAGCGAGAAGATTGTCGCCGTCAGCACCACCACCACAATGGTCAGGCCCAGGTGATGCACCTGCAAATGGGTGAAGAACAGCGACAGCAGGGTCACGATCACACCGACCATCAACCCGCGCAGAATGCCGCCCACGGTAAAGCCGATCAAAATAGTGTGCGGTGATACTGGCGAGACCATCAACTCTTCAATCGAACGCTGAAACTTGGCACCAAAGAAGCTCGATACCACGTTGCCGTAGGAGTTGGTGATCACCGACATCATGATCAGACCCGGCACGATGTACTCCATATAGGTGAAACCACCCATATCACCGATTTGCCGACCAATCAGGTTACCGAAGATCACAAAGTACAAAACCATGGTGATCGCAGGCGGCAGCAAGGTTTGCGGCCAGATGCGGGTAAAACGCCGCACCTCACGATAAATAATGGTGTTCAACGCAATCAGGTTGGGGCGCAGCTCCGAGCTCATATCGCCACCTTTGCCAGGTTTTTCTCGACCAGCGACACGAATAACTCCTCAAGACGATTGGTTTTATTACGCAGGCTGACCACTTCAACATTTTGAGCGGCCAATTGAGTGAACAGACCGGTAATACCCACCGCTTTATCCACCTGTACTTCCAGGGTGTGATCGTCGAGCAGCTGGCTCGGATAACCGATCAGTTGCACCGGCACGGTCTGGGGGTTCTTCAGATCAAGCAAAAAGGTCTCGACGTGCAGCTGGCCCAGCAGTTGACGCATGCTGGTGTTCTCGACAATGGTGCCGTGATCGATGATCCCGATGTTGCGGCACAGCTGCTCAGCCTCTTCCAGATAGTGGGTGGTGAGGATGATGGTGGTGCCCTGCTCATTCAATTCAGTTAGGAAGGTCCACATCGAACGGCGCAGCTCGATGTCCACCCCCGCAGTCGGCTCGTCGAGAATCAACAGGCGCGGCTCGTGCACCAGTGCCCGGGCGATCATCAGGCGACGCTTCATGCCACCCGACAACGAGCGCGAAGGGGTTTCGCGCTTGTCCCAGAGCCCCAGTTGCGTCAGGTACTTCTCGGCGCGTTCCTTGGCGATTTTCGGCGGGATGCCGTAATAGCCGGCCTGAGTCACCACGATATCGAAGGTCTTTTCAAACTGGTTGAAGTTGAACTCCTGCGGCACCACGCCAATACAGCGCTTGAGCGCGGCAGGTTCCCGATCGAGATCATGGCCGAAGATATTCACGGTGCCGCTGGTCTTGTTGACCAAGGTAGAGAGAATGCCAATGGTGGTGGATTTGCCGGCGCCGTTGGGGCCCAGCAAGGCAAAAAAGTCACCTTCAGCAACATCCAGATCGATACCACTCAGGGCCTGGAAACCGTTGCCGTAGGTTTTGGTTAGCTGCCGTATGGACAGAGCGGAACTCATATCGGATTACGCACCAAGATGAAGGAAAGGGAGATGGCCAAACAAGGACTGACTGTCTGTAAGACGAGTCCGGCAAGGCCTCTGAACACCACGTATGGTGCTTGGCCCGGCCGCACAAGTACAGTCGCTCGTATTAATAGTGGCTATCAGGTCAACGCAGTCATGACTGCACTGCGGTAGGCGGGACGCAGCTTCAAACGTTCATACCAGTCACTTAAGTGCGGCAGGGACGGACGCTCGATGGGCATTTCAAACCAGGCATAAATGAACGAACCCAGCGGAATATCGCCCATACCGATTTCATCCCCCGACAAGTAGGGGGTTTCAGACAGGGCCTGATCCACAATCTGCAGTAATTGCGCGCAGGCCGTGATGGCGGCATTGATTGCCACCCAGTCCTGCTGCTCGGCCGGCGTGCGCAAGACACCCCAAAATAACGGGCGGAAGGCTCCGGCAAACGATGTGCTCGTCCAGTCCATCCATTTATCGGCTTGAGCGCGCACCCGGGGATCGGTTGGATACCAGGAAGTATCCGCTCCATATTGGGCAGCCAGATAACGCACGATGGTGTTCGATTCCCACAACACAAAGCCGTCATCGTCAATCGTCGGCACCTGGCCATTTGGGTTCAACGCCCTGTATTGCGGACTGTTGACCACTCCAAACGCTCCCCCCGCCTCTTCCCGGCTGTAGGGCAATGCCAGCTCTTCAATACACCACAATGCCTTTCTGACATTTGACGAATTCTTGCGACCCCACACTTTCAGCATGACTCGACTCCTGATTGATAGACGCCACAGGAGTCTACGCCGTGACGTCGAA
Organism: Pseudomonas versuta; assembly: GCF_001294575.1. Classification (NCBI taxonomy): domain Bacteria; kingdom Pseudomonadati; phylum Pseudomonadota; class Gammaproteobacteria; order Pseudomonadales; family Pseudomonadaceae; genus Pseudomonas; species Pseudomonas versuta. The sequence goes on along the minus strand of NZ_CP012676.1, from coordinate 643,216 downwards.
CTCCGTCTCCCGCACGAGGTCACTAATGCAACTACCTTGATCAGGAGTTGCGACTAAGCTCACAAGGGTGTCTGACTCTGGTTTCACGGGGGATTGAATATGCTGTTGTTGTGGATACTGGTTTTGATCGTAGGCGTAGCCTGGTTGGCCCATCGCCGTGTTGCGCCCCTGACGGCAATGGCCGTGGTGGCGATTTATCTGCTGGCCATGGGCGTCATCGGCCATGTACCAGGCTGGTTGCTGGCTATTCTGTGGGTGTTACTGGCGGCTCCCGCAGCTCTGCTGCTGTTGCCCGACCTGCGTCGCAAGGTGTTCACCGCACCGCTGTTCAACTGGTTTCAAAAAACCCTGCCGCCCATGTCGCAAACCGAACGCGATGCCATCGATGCCGGGACCGTATGGTGGGATGGCGAGCTGTTCAGTGGCCGCCCCGACTGGGAGCAACTGCTGGCCTACCCCAAAGCGCAACTGACTGAAGAAGAACAGGCCTTCATCGATGGCCCGACCGAAGAACTGTGTGCAATGGTCAGCGACTGGGAAATCGGTCAGGCCATGGATTTGCCGCCCGAGGCCTGGGCCCATATCAAAACCCATGGCTTCTTTGCGCTGATCATTCCCAAAGAGTTCGGCGGCAAAGGCTTCTCGGCCTATGCCCACTCCCAGGTGGCGATGAAACTTGCCACTCGCAGCGGTGATCTCGCTTCGACAGTAATGGTGCCCAACTCACTGGGCCCGGCTGAACTGCTGCTGCATTATGGCACCGACGAGCAGCGCAACCACTACCTGCCGCGCCTGGCCCGCGGCGATGACATCCCCTGCTTTGCTCTTACCGGCCCCCTCGCAGGCTCCGATGCGGGCGCCATGCCCGATACCGGGATAATTTGCAAAGGCCAGTGGCAGGGCGAAGAAGTTCTTGGCCTGCGCCTGAACTGGGAAAAGCGCTACATCACCCTGGGCCCTGTCGCCACGCTGCTGGGGCTGGCGTTCAAGGCCCACGACCCGGAGCACCTGCTGGGTGACAAAGAAGACCTGGGCATCAGCTTGGCATTGATCCCCACTGACACCCCGGGGGTTGAGATCGGGCGCCGGCACTTGCCATTGGGCGCGGCATTCATGAATGGCCCGAACTCGGGCAAAGACGTGTTCATCCCGCTGGACTACCTGATCGGTGGCCAGGACATGCTCGGCAAAGGCTGGATGATGTTGATGAATTGCCTGTCGGTCGGGCGCTCTATTTCACTACCGGCCGTAGGCACTGGCGCTGCCAAGTTCACCAGCTTGGTGACCGGCCAGTACGCTCAGGTGCGCGAACAGTTCAATGTCCCCCTGGCCGCTTTTGAGGGTATTCAGGAAGCTCTGGCCCGGATTGGCGGCAATGCCTGGCTGATGGACAGCGCGCGCATGCTGACTGCCAATGCCGTGGATCTGGGCGAGAAACCTTCGGTGCTGTCGGCCATTCTCAAATACCACCTCACCGAACGCGGGCGTGAATGTATCGGCCACGCCATGGACGTGCATGGCGGCAAGGGCATCATCATGGGGCCCAACAACTATCTGGGTCGCAACTGGCAGGGCGCACCGATCTTCATCACCGTGGAAGGTGCGAACATTCTGTCGCGCAACCTGATGATTTTTGGTCAGGGTGCAATTCGCTGCCACCCCTTCGTACTCAAGGAAATGGCGCTGGCCGGACGCGAAGACAAACATCAGGCCTTGCTGGAGTTTGATGACCTGCTGCTCAAGCACATCGGTTTTGCCGTCAGTAATGCCGCCAGCACCCTGGTGCTGAACCTGGGCTTTGGCCGCTTTGAACACGCCCCCGGCAATGCCCTGAGCCAGGGCTACTTCCGTGCACTGAACCGCCAGGCTGCAGCCTTCGCGATGCTGGCCGACCTGAGCATGATGCTGCTCGGCGGCGAACTTAAACGTCGCGAACGCTTGTCGGCGCGTCTGGGTGATGTGCTCAGCCATATGTATCTGGCCTCGGCTGCCCTGAAGCGCTATCACGACCTGGACTCCCCCGAGTACCTCAGCCCGCTGCTCAGATGGGCCATGGAAGAAAGTCTGGGTCACGCCGAGCGCGCGCTGGACGAACTGCTGAAAAACTTCCCGAACCGTGCGCTGGGCTGTGCGCTGCGGTTGGTGGTGTTCCCGTTTGGCCGTCGCCATACCGGGCCATCGGACGCACTGGATGCTGAAGTGGCCGCCGTGCTGGGCCGTACTAAAGGCGATCCGGCCCTGGAAGCAGTGCTGGCCGGTTGTTATCGCCCGCAGTCACCGGATGATGCGGTAGGCGCCCTGCAACACGCCTGCGACCTGCTCAACGCAGCACATCCGCTGCACAAAAAACTCCACGATGCGTTGAAAAGCGGTCAGGTCAAACCGGCAGCCGGTGAACCGTCCATCGATTCGGCATTGCAGGCAGGCGTGCTGCAACCGGCTGAAGCCCAGACCCTGCGTGTGGCTGAAGCCGCACGGCGCAAGGTGATTGATGTGGATGATTTCAGCAAAGAGCAGCTCACTCACAGCGAAGGAAAAATTCGCTAGCAGGACAGCGGGCGCCGGGGGCTTTATACTCCGGCGCCCGTTTTGCTCTAGAGGACAACACAATGGCCACCAACGATCTCAACCACAACCTGGCCCTGCTCGATATGTTGCGCAGCATTCTGGTTGCTGTCGGTGATGCCGAACAGATCCCGGAAGAAAGCCATGCCCTGTTCCTGGAACGCTTCGATGAAATGAAAAGCGGCCTGCTGACTGATTTTGACAGCAGCCAGTATCTGGGCCAGGACATCCTGTGCCAAGTGATCGAACGCTACCCGCAAATCGCCCACCTGGTGCCACGTGATTTGCTGTGGTTCTTCGGCGGCGCGTGCTTTAACTTCTTGTCCGATGAAGAACTGGATATGTACGAAGCGCTGGAAGAACGTCGCTTCAAAGCCGAACAAAACGGCGAGCCATTCGACTGGAACCAGGAAAAGCAATTTATGGCGCTGCCGACCAACGAAGACAGCCCACAACACTGATTGACGCGCCAGACGCCCGATTCAAAAAGCCCGCCCGGTTTACCTGGCGGGCTTTTTTGTACCCTGCCCGCTGATCCCGCTGGCCGCGCAGCTTGAGCCTGCCTCTTGCAGTGGCCGCACCGGCTCTTGCGCCAGTCGATCCACCAGATAATCGATAAACACCCGCAACTTGGGTGGCATGTAGCGCGAAGGGGTATGCAACAGCCAGGCAGCGCCGTGGTATGAGGCGATGAAATTCCACGCCGGCAGCACTTGCACGATCAACCCCTGCTCCAGCGCCTGACACGCCGTGAAATACGGCAGGCTGCCAATCCCGATATGCTGCAGCACCGCGTCCAGCCTTACGCCTGTGTGGTTGGCCGCATAACGGCCACGCACTCCGACTGTCACTGACTTGCTGCCTTGCCTGAACTTCCAGCGCGCATCCGCGGGGGTTTCCCCCAGATAAATGCAACTGTGATCAAGCAAGTCCTCCGGTTGTAGCGGCACTCCATGCTCGGCTAGATACTGCGGGGTGGCACACAGCAAGTGTTCAATCACAAACAACTGACGCCCCACCAGCCCCGGGGGCGGCTGGTCGGTAATGCGCAGGCTCAGGTCAACGTTGTCATCGATCAGGTCAACATAGCGATCTTCCAGAATCAGTTGCACATCAACCCCGGGATAGCGCCGCAAAAACTCGGGCATATGCGGGTGAATCACATAGCGGCCCACCGCTTTGGGCACGCTGACCCGGATCAGCCCTTCGGCCTCCTGGGTAAAGCGCCCGCTCAAATCCATCACCGACTGCGCTGCGCCCGTCACCTCAAGGCAGCGCTTGAACACTTCTTCGCCCCCCTCGCTCAGGCGCAACTTGCGCGTGGTGCGCTGCAGCAAACGGATAGCAAGGGCTTTTTCCAGCCGAGAAATACTGCGGCTTACCGCTGAGGGCGACATCGTCAGTTGGCGCGCCGCGCCGGAGAAACTCCCGGCCTCGACCACCTTTACGAAAATCACCATCTCAGCCAACAACGACAGCGGAAGATTTATGCTCACGGCGCACAGGTCCATTGAAATTTGCATGGATTATCACACCCAGGCGCCATCCCTATACTGGAAAAAAGTACTCCCCCTGGATATAGCCATGACCGAACGCCTGTTTTTTACCGACGACGCACTGACCGCAGAGGTCGACGTCATCAGCTGCACGCCTCATGAAGACGGCTTTGCAGTGGTTCTCAATGCCACCCCCTTCCATCCCCAGGGCGGCGGGCAGCCTTGCGATACAGGCTGGATTGCAGACACTGAAGTGGTGAAAGTGCTGCAAGAACAGGACGGCATCGTGCATTACGTTAAACAGCCGGTTTTGCCCGGCCGGGCACGGGCAGCGGTTGACGCCACACGCCGCCATCTAAACGCGCGCCTGCACTCGGCCGGGCACTTGATTGGCGTACTGGGTGAGCAGTCTGGCTGGGTACCCACCAAAGCCCACCACTGGCCGGGCGAATGCCGGGTGAGTTTTACCCCCGGCGATAACGCGCAACCACTGGAGCCCGAAACCATCGAGCAGCACCTTGAGCAATGGATCAGAGCCGACTTGCCAAGGCACATGCAGCACGATAGCGGGCAACGGGTTGTGCGCTTTGGCGACTTGCCAGGTTATCCGTGTGGCGGCACTCATGTCCGCTCACTGGCTGCGCTACATGCCGTCAGCGTGCTATCGATCAGCCAGAAAAAGGGCGTGCTGTCCGTTCGCTACGAGGTCAAATAAGCCTGGCCCGGTGACGCTGCACAAAACGGTCAACGTAGTCATCCGCAGGCGTCAGCAGGATTTCCTGCGGCATGCCTACCTGAATCAACTGCCCGTCCTTGAGCATGGCGATGCGATTACCAATGCGCAGCGCTTCGTCCAGATCGTGGGTAATAAAGACAATGGTTTTTTGCAGGGTTTGTTGTAGCTCCATCAGTTGATCCTGCATTTCTGCACGGATCAACGGATCGAGCGCGCTGAACGCCTCGTCCATCAGGATGATGTCCGTGTCCGCCGCCAAAGCCCGCGCCAGACCTACGCGCTGGCGCATCCCCCCCGACAGCTGCGGCACAAAAGCCTGCTCATACCCCTGCAGCCCAACCACCGAGATCCAGTGTCGTGCCCGCTCATCGCACTGCGCCTTGCTCTCGCCGCGCACCTTGAGGCCGTATGCAACGTTTTCCAGCACATTGCGATGGGGCAGCAGGCCAAAACTCTGAAACACCATGCTGATTTTGTGCCGTCGAAACTGGCGCAAGGCAGGCATGTCGTAATCCAGGATGTTTTCACCGTCCACCAGGATCTGGCCGCTGGTGGGATCGATCAGGCGATTCAAGTGCCGCACCAGCGTCGACTTGCCCGAGCCGGACAAGCCCATAATGACGAACACTTCTGCCGCACGGATCGTCAGGGACAGATCATTGACCCCCACCACACAACCGGTTTGTGCCAACACTTGATCCTTGCTTTTGCCTTCACGAATCAGCGCCATGACTTCTTTTTCGCGGTGACCAAACACCTTGAAAACGTTGCGCAACTCGATCTTGTCATGCACCGCCACCGTCATTTTTGCTCCCCTTGCCGAGGGCGGCCATAGGCCTGGGTGATGCGATCGATGACCACAGCCAGAATGACAATCGCCAGTCCGGCTTCCAGCCCCTTGCCCACATTGAGGGTCTGAATGCCCACCAGTACATCTTCACCCAGCCCCCGGGCACCGATCATTGAGGCGATTACCACCATCGACAGCGCCATCATGGTGGTCTGGTTAACACCCGCCATGATGCTGGGCATCGCCAGCGGCAATTGCACGCCGAACAATTGTTGCCACGGGTTGGCACCAAAGGCGTTGATCGCCTCCATCACCTCACGGTCAACCTGGCGCAGGCCCAGATCCGTCAGGCGGATCAGGGGTGGCACGGCATAAATCACCGTGGCAAAAATCGCCGGCACCTTGCCCAGCCCGAACAGCATCAGCACGGGTATCAGGTACACAAAGCTGGGCATGGTTTGCATGATGTCCAGCAGCGGCATCATTACCGCACGCAAGCGATTGTTACGGGCCGCCAGAATCCCCAGCGGAATACCCAGCAACACGGAAATAACCGTGGCCACCATCATCAGCGCCAGGGTCTGCATGAGCTTGTCCCACAGGCCGACAGCCCCCACCAGAAACAGCAGGCCGACAATCAGCAACGTACTGAGGACTTTACGGGTGGCGTGCCAGCCGATGGCGCCGACAATGGCCAGCATCAGCCACCATGGGGTCAGGCGCAGCAGGTTTTCGAGGTTGATAATGGCCCAGAGCAAGGTGTCGGAGATGTGCCGGAACACATCCCCGTAATTGCTCACCAGGGCATCAACGCCGTCATTGACCCAGCCTGCGATGGAAAACGTCAAATTTTCAGGGAACATTCAGTGCTCTTGATTGAACGCGTTAATCCGCTTTGAGGGCCGCATCGACCTTGGTCGCAGCGTCGGGGGTGACCCAGGCATGCCAGATCTGCGGCTGGTCACGTAAAAAGGCTTCAGCCGCCTTACGTGGCTCGGTACGTTTTTCGCTCATCCCGGCCAGGGTGGTATTCAACAGGTCGATTGGGAAATCGACCTTTTCGTAGAACTCCACTAACTGCGGGTATTGCGCTTTAAAGGGGGCCGATACGCCAATGGCCAGTTTTGCCGGCAAAGAGCGCGTGCCTTTGGGATTGGGGTTGTTGGCGTCAGCCAGGGTTTTCCAGGCCTCGGCATCAAACGCAGGCTCCTCCAGCTTGATCAGTTTGTAGCGCCCAATCAGCGGGGTTGGCGACCAGTAGTAAAACAACACGGGCTTGCCACGCCGGATCGAGGAGCTGACTTCTGCATCCAGAGCAGCACCGGAGCCGGTGCGGAAGTTCACATAGTCTTTGTCCAGACCGTAAGCCTTGAGCTTTTGGCTGTTGACGATTTCAGAGGTCCAGCCGGTCGGGCTATTGAGAAAGCGCCCGCGGCTCGGGTCTTCCTGATCGCGAAATACATCTTTATAGCGCGCCAGGTCGCTCACCGACTTCAAGTCGGGAGCCACGGCCTTGATACCTTTTTCAGGGTCGCCCTTGACCACATACTCCGGTACCCACCAGCCTTCACTGGCGTTTTTGACGATGTCGCCCACACCGAACACTTTGCCTTCTGCTTGGGCCTTGAGCCACACAGGGCTGCGCCCCGCCCATTCTTCGCCAATCACCTGGATATCATTTTTGGCCAGCGCGGCCTCAAGGCTAACGGTACTGCCAGGCAGGGTGTCCGTCTCAACGCCGTAGCCTTTTTCGGTAATCAAACGCAGTACTTCCGTGATAAAGCTGCCGCTTTCCCAAGTGATATCACCGAAGTGCACAGGTGCAGCCGCAGGTGCGGCCAATACCGGTTGCGTTGCGATCCCCAGTGCCAGCAGCGTGCCGCCGAGCCATTGTTTAAGGTTGTTCATAGCGAGTCTCTTGTTATGGAGGGGCTTTTTTTCGGCAGTACAGCGTCGTTTATCAAGCAGCGGCCAAGCGCAAGGCTCATGTAATCGCTGACGGAGCGCCGGGAAATACCCAATTGCGCCGCTATTTCTGGATACGTAAGACCATTGACCCTGGAGAGCAGGAAAGTGTTCCGAACCTTTTGCGGCAAACCCTGGAGCTGCGCTTCAACCACCTGCAAGGCCTGATCAACCTGAGTCAGCGCCTCAGGTGATGGCGAGTACGCGGGAGCCTCATGCTGCATCTTCATTAGATACGCCTGTTCCACATCTCGGCGGCGCCAGCGCTGATAAATCAAACGTCGGGCAATGGTGGTCAAAAGGGCACGGGGTTCGCGGATCGACATCCCCTGCCCGGCGGTCAAAAGCTGGGTAAAGGTATCGGCCGCAATGTCTTCAGCGTAGCTGCTGGAACCAGGGTAGCGGCGCAAAAGCGCCTGCAGCCAGGCATGGTGGGTGCGATAAAGCAGACCCACATAGTCTTGGTGAGAGGTGTCGGCGCCGGACATAAAGGCTCCAAAAGAAGTAAAAACAGTATGTCCGGTGATCCGGTGCGGCGATCCTACCAAAGGCCTTTATTCAATTTAAATATTAAAAACACATTTAGTTATTCGTTATTGAACTAACAAAACTCTAAGCCAGCACTTCATACCCACAATCAGTGGCGACTCGCTGAAGATCGAGCACAGGTTGATAATCCGCTTCGCTGACCGGCAATACTTCCTGCACGCCCAATACAGCCCTGACCTGCGGCAATTGCTGCAAAGCCTGATTCATTGCCCGGCGAATCTGCTCTGCCCCGACGCGCCCGGTGTCGAGCGCGGTGATGTAAGGCAAGGTCGGGCTGGTCGCGGTACGTGCCACCAGACGTAGCCCGGCGACTTCAGCCGGGGCGTAGCGGGCCAGACAATCAAAGGTGACACTGTCGATGCAAGCCAGGTCAGCCCATCCTTCACGCACATGGCGCAGGCTTTGTTGATGTGCACCGCTGACCGCCACACTGGCAAAGAATCGCCCGCCCTGCTGCAACGGTGCCAGACGGTGACGAAACAAGTTCATACCGCTGTTGGAATGCCGGTCGTTGATTACCCCGCGGCTGCCCTTGAAGTCAGCCAAATCGATACGCGGGTCGGTAGCGCGACTGACGATCAAACTGCAGTGGTTGCCCGCACTGCTGTGGTTCAGCTCATAGCGCGGGCGACCCACCAACTGCACCTGACCGCGTAACAGGGTCATCAGCGGGTAACCACAGGTCTGGGTGAGCAACAGATCCGGGGACCGGAACAACTCCAGCAACTCCAGCCCCCGTCCATCACGACGCGGTGCATCCAGTAACGCCACAATTCGAGTCAGCCACTGCTCACTGGCGACCTGTACAGGTTGCGGCGCAACGTACATCGCGAGTTCTGCATAACATCCCGGCATCGGGTGCTCCCTGTGAATTCAACTGAATGGGTGCTGCGGGCTATCAATCGGCTGCAGGCCGTGACCACGAATCAATTCGCCATACCCGCGCACCAGAAAGCCGCCACTGCGCTGCTGCCATTGGGCACGCCGCGCCTGATAGATTCCGGGCAAGTAAAACCATGGCAAACCCGGCAAATCATGGTGCACCAGATGCAGGTTCAGATTCAGGAACAGCCAAGTCCAGGGCAAGCCTGCCTCGTTCAGCACCGTGCGCTGCTCGGGACGTAAAGCGGGCCGATGTTCATAAAAGGAGCGAATGGCGCCCACCGACAGCGCTGGCACACTGACAGAAAACACATACTGCCAAACTGTCACTTCACTGTAGCGGGCAATAAACGCAAACATCAGCAACGTCACGCAGCCATGGGTCAGCCACATGCACCAGGCCTGTGCATCCCCCCTGCGCAAGCGCTGCAGTTCTTGTCCAGCCAGGCCGGCCAAGGATAGCGGCGCCCCCAGCAGTAGTCGTCCAAGCACGGTTTTGTTCAACCAGAGCACGCCGCGCAGCACTTTAGAGCTGCCTTGCCAGCGCGCCCGGCTCAAGTAGCGGCTTTCGGGATCAACCCCCGGCACGGTCAGATCATGGTCGCGGTGATGCAACAAATGGCTGTCACGGTACAAGGTGTACGGGTACCACACGGCAAATGGGGCATAGCCCAGCAGCTTGTTGAACCACTCAAAGCGGGTGGGATGACCGTGCAGCAACTCGTGCTGCAGCGACATCCACAGCACCACTACCGGAATCAACAAACCGGTCGTCCACCACGGACCTATGACCGGGCTGCCGAGCATCAAGGCAAACCATGCGCCGGGCACGGCAATCAACAGTAACCACGTGGGCCATTGGGTGCGGCCGGTGAATGTGCGGGACAAGGCCAGGATGTCCCGGCGCTGGGCGCTATCGAAGTAATGCGACATCTGAAGAACTCAACACGGGTTTGAATCCATCTGTGGCGTAAGTCGTACTTTTCTTGCAGATCGTTTGGTTATGGGCTTAGAGCGTTTGGCGGGATACCGGGGGATTAAAACGCTGAAACGCAAAAAGCAGCCCTAAGGCTGCTTTCTGGTGTTTTTTGCAACTGCGTAGCTCCAAAAAACAAAATTTGGAGCGGGAAACGAGACTCGAACTCGCGACCCCGACCTTGGCAAGGTCGTGCTCTACCAACTGAGCTATTCCCGCAATAATGGCGTCCCCTAGGGGACTCGAACCCCTGTTACCGCCGTGAAAGGGCGGTGTCCTAGGCCACTAGACGAAGGGGACGTTGCCCGAAACATACACTGTACATTTCAGTGTCAGCCGCATTAACCGGAGTTATCGCTCTGACTTTTCACTCAACCTTGTCGAAACAAAGTTGCTGGGTGAAGCAAAAAAAAACAGCCAATGGCTGATTTTTCATGTTTCCTGGACTATGCGTAGCTCCAAAAAACAAAATTTGGAGCGGGAAACGAGACTCGAACTCGCGACCCCGACCTTGGCAAGGTCGTGCTCTACCAACTGAGCTATTCCCGCAATAATGGCGTCCCCTAGGGGACTCGAACCCCTGTTACCGCCGTGAAAGGGCGGTGTCCTAGGCCACTAGACGAAGGGGACGTTGCCCGAAACATACGCTGTATATTTCAGTGCCAACCGCATTTACCGAAGTTAATGCTTTGGCTTTCACTCAACCCCGCCCTAGAGCGTGATTGCTTAAAAATGGAGCGGGAAACGAGACTCGAACTCGCGACCCCGACCTTGGCAAGGTCGTGCTCTACCAACTGAGCTATTCCCGCAGTGGCGTCCCCTAGGGGACTCGAACCCCTGTTACCGCCGTGAAAGGGCGGTGTCCTAGGCCACTAGACGAAGGGGACACGCTACAACTTCACTGGTCACATGCGTTTGGCTGTTCGCTTTACGCTGCAATTGGCGCGCATTCTAGGGATGGATTGGGAAGTCGTCAACCCCATTCTTAAAATATATTGAAATCAATGACTTCCCTCTTCTTTCGGCTTTTTCATGCGCTGTATGTCGCCGAACCTCTGACATCTATATTCCGTCATCCTGCAAGGCGTTATGATTGGTCGGCCTGAGTGATGGCAATTTGCACCTATCGATTCCCAGCTTCTTTCTTATAGAGCCGGCAGACCACCCCGAAGAGGTTCTAACGTTGACTCCTTCCATGATCACCCTGCTTGTCATAGCCGGGATCGTACTATTGATCGCCATTGGTTACATAAACCATGTGGTGGAAAACAACAAACTGGAAAAAGCCCGTCTCAAGGTCGAGTTCAATGATCGTATCCGGCGCTGCAGCGAGGTAAACGAGACATTTCCAGGGCAAATGATGTCACCCGGCCTCAAACTTCTGCTGACCCGGCTGGAGCTCAACGCTACACAGCGTCTATTACTCCTGAACAAATCCAGTGTCCCGCTGAAAGCGCGGGTGGCCGAGCTTGAAGCCCTGGTTGCCAAAGGCGACTCGATACCGGTCAACAACCCTCCCCGCCCGATTCTCACTGAAGCCAAAGCCAAAGACGCGCGCTTTCTGCTGGAAACCTTGCACGGTCAGGTGACCCGCGCAGCCAAGGATCGGGGACTGGCGAGCAACGAGGCCAAGCAGTGGCTCAAAGAAATTCGTCACCTGCTGGTGATTTTGCATATCGAGTTCTTCAACAACCTTGGCCAGTTGGCGCTGCAGCAGAACCAGCCTGGCCAGGCACGGCTTGCCTTTGAGCGTGGCGCGCAATACCTGCGCAAACAGCCTGACGCGCTCTACAGCAGCCAGTTAAAGGCTTTTGAAGCACAGCTGGCCCGAGCTAACGCGATATTGCAGAACAACCTTGAGCCGTCGACCCAGGAGGTCAATGAACTGACCGAGGGGCTTCGAACAGACGAGATTGAAGGGGACTGGAAGAAGAAAGCCATTTACGACTGAGGGTCTACACATCAACCCATGTCAAACCCCGCAGGAGCCGGGATTGCCTGGCAATACAGGCAAGGCGGTGTTTCAATCAAACCGCCCTTCCCGCTCCTGCAGACTGCGCGTCAAACCTGGGGCCAAAACGCCCGAATCCCCGCAACACCTTGCGCACCAATGGCCCAAGCTTGCTGGCGATCATCCGGCCCCAGACCGCCCAGCAAAAATATCGGCTTGCTGAAGCCTGCAATCAATTGCTGAACCTGTTCCCAACCCAAAGGCTGCGCTTCAAGGTGCGTCTGAGTTGGAAGCACCGGTGACAGGGTCACGAAATCCACGTCCATTTGCTCAGCCAGCGCCAATTCTTCTGCGTTATGGCATGACGCTGCAAGCCAGCGATCTTTCGATAGAGGCCTGCCTTTAGCGGCGTACTTACGCAATTGCGCAGCCGTTAAATGCCAACCTGCCGAAGGAAAATCCCCCAGCCACTCCAGTGGCCCCTTGAGCATCAGTTGCGCCTTGCCCGCACACAGGCCTGTAGCATCAACCGCCAGGTCCCGGTATTTGGGGTCATAACCATTGGGTGCACGCAGCTGCACCAGCTTGATGCCGTCGGCAACTGCCTTCTTCAGGCCACGTAACAGTTCCGGGGTTTCAAGCCCGTCCGGAGTAATCAGGTACTGATCAGGCAAGCGGGCGGCTGCAACTATCGGCTCGTTAGCCGCCGGGAACTCGTAGTCCGCCAGTTCACGCTGAGTGACCCAGGCCAGTGGCTGGCCTTCTGCTCCATGGGGCTGGCCCGTGAACGAAGACACCTCCCAGACATCCAGCAAAACCTGCTTGTCTGGATAGTCATGCTGAACCTTGATCAAGGGGCGCGCGGACTCGACCGTAATCCCCAGCTCTTCCTGCAACTCTCGCCCCAGAGCCATCTCGACAGACTCGCCAGCCTCAACCTTGCCGCCGGGAAACTCCCATAGCCCGCCTTGATGCTGGGAATCGGCCCGACGAGCGATCAGGATTTTACCGTCTGTACCCCGAATAACGGCCGCAGCCACATGAACTCGTTTCACCCTTGCACTTCCTCTAATCCGGCCTGTTGCCAGGCTTTGAACGCGGGCCATTGATAAATGGCTTCAACATAAGCGGCATCTTCAGCCGACAGTGCAACACGATAAGTACGAAGGCGCACGGCCACCGGCGCAAAAAATGCGTCCGCCAGGCTTAAACGCCCGAACAGGTACGGCCCGCTTTCAGTGGCCACTGCACGACACTCTGCCCACAACGCGCTCATTCTTTCGAGATCGACCTGAGCTTGCTCCGGCATCGGCTGGAGTGCCTGGTCACGGGACAAGTCGAAGGGCAAATTTGCGCGCAAACCAAAAAAGCCGCTGTGCATTTGCGCACAGGCCGACCGGGCCTGTGCTCGCGCAGCGATATCTGCGGGCCACAATTGAGCGGCCGGGAATTGTTCATTCAGGTACTCGGCAATCGCCAAGGAGTCGGCAATAGTGCCGTGTGCGGTCTGCAACAGCGGTACTTTACCCGCTGCCGAGTACTGCAGGATCAACGCCCGAGTGTCAGGCTGACCCAGCCTGATCAGGTGCTCGGTATAGGGAACACCGGCAAGATCAAGCGCCAGCGCACCGCGCAGGGACCAGGATGAGTGCAACTTGTCGCCAATGATCAGATGAAAGCTCATGAAGGGCCGTCCTTTGCGAATACAAAACCCCTGACTGCAGGATCGCACTGGCCGGCAAGGCCGCCCGATCCTGCACAAACGTACTCAGGTACGGTATTCGGCGTTGATTTTCACGTATTCGTGAGACAAGTCAGTGGTCCAGATCGTCTCGCTGTAGACACCGCGGCCAAGCTCGATACGGATGGTGATTTCTTCACGGGCCATCACTGCCGAACCCTGCGCCTCGGTATAAGTGCCGGCACGCGCACCTCCGCTTACAATGCACACTTCACCCAGAAACACGTCGATTTTGCGCACATCCAGATCGGGGACCCCTGCACGCCCGACGGCGGCCAGAATGCGACCCCAGTTAGGGTCTGAAGCAAACAGCGCAGTTTTGATCAGCGGCGAATGAGCAACGGTGTAACCCACGTCCAGACATTCCTGATGATTGGCGCCGCCATTCACTTCAACGGTGACGAACTTGGTCGCACCTTCGCCGTCGCGAACAATGGCTTGCGCCACTTCCATGCAAACCTCAAACACGGCCTGCTTCAAAGCGGCGAACAGCGGGCCGTTGGCTTCGGTAATTTCAGGAAGGTCGGCTTTGCCGGTGGCAATCAGCATGCAGCAATCGTTGGTGGAAGTATCACCGTCGATGGTGATGCGGTTGAACGACTTGTTTGCACCGTCCAGCAGCAGGTTTTGCAGCACTTCACGGGAAACCTTGGCGTCGGTCGCGATGTAACCCAGCATGGTGGCCATGTTCGGGCGAATCATGCCCGCGCCTTTGCTGATGCCGGTCACGGTGATGGTGACACCCTCATGCTCGAACTGACGGCTGGCACCTTTGGGCAAGGTGTCGGTGGTCATGATGCCCGTGGCCGCTTGTGCCCAGTTGTCCTCGCTGAGGTCATCCAGTGCGGCTTGCAGCGCACCTTCGATTTTCTCGACCGGCAGCGGCTCGCCGATGACACCTGTGGAATACGGCAGGACGGCGCTGGCATCGACGCCTGCTAACTCAGCCAGCCGGGAGCAGGTACGGGCAGCCGCGATCAGGCCCGGATCACCGGTCCCCGCATTGGCATTACCGGTGTTGGTCAGCAAGTAGCGAATGCTGCCCTGAACCCGTTGTTTGGCCAGGATTACCGGCGCTGCGCAAAACGCATTCAACGTGAACACACCCGCCACGGTAGAACCTTCGGCGCAGCGCATAACCACTACGTCCTTGCGCCCCACACGCTTGATACCGGCAGAAGCGATACCCAGTTCAAAACCGGCAACCGGGTGCAATGTAGGCAAAGGACCAAGACCAACAGCCATGACGCGCTCCTAAATAAGTTCTGTGCGTCGCCGCGAAAGCACGCAAATTCAATGGTAAAACGCCGCGACGGCTAATGCCGGTCGCGGCGCAGGTACTTCAGCAGTTGGAACGGGTTTTAATTGATTTGCCCGTGGCAATGCTTGTATTTCTTGCCCGAGCCGCAGTAGCACAGCTCATTGCGGCCCAGCTTCTGCTCATTACGAACAGGCTCGGTCGCCTGCACGACGTCTTCAACATCGGCACCCTCAAGCACTTCAGCCAGCGCTTCAGGCTGATCAAGGCCCGGTGCTTCGGCATGCTGGAACTGCATACGCGAAGCCAGGTCTTCCGCTTCCTGACGCAGACGAGCCTCCTCTGCTTCCGGGTCTTCGCGACGAACCTGTACATGGGACAGCACACGGATTGAATCGCGCTTGATCGAATCAAGCAGCTCGGAGAACAGGTTGAACGACTCGCGCTTGTACTCCTGCTTCGGGTTCTTCTGCGCATAACCGCGCAAATGGATACCGTGGCGCAGGTGATCCATGGTCGACAGGTGGTCTTTCCACAAGTCATCCAGTACACGCAGCACAATTTGTTTCTCGAAGGTGCGCAGGGCTTCCGGGCTCGCCTGCTCTTCTTTCTCGTTATAAGCCGCCAGCAACTCGTTCAGCAGCTTCTCACGCAGGGTTTCTTCGTACAGGTGGTCGTCTTCATCGAGCCATTGCTGGATCGGAAGTTTCACCCCAAAACCGGTTTCGATAGCCGATTCCAGACCTTTGACGTCCCATTGTTCCGGCAACGACTGCGGTGGAATATGCGCGCTGACAGTGCTTTCGAGAACGTCCTTGCGGAAGTCGGCAATGGTTTCACCGATATTGTCCGCAGCAAGCAACGTGTTACGCATGTGATAAATCACTTTACGCTGTTCGTTGTTGACGTCATCGAACTCCAGCAATTGCTTGCGGATGTCGAAGTTGCGACCTTCAACCTTGCGCTGAGCCTTTTCGATCGCGTTGGTCACCATACGGTGCTCAATCGCTTCGCCAGACTGCATGCCCAGGGCCTTCATGAAGTTTTTTACACGGTCAGAAGCGAAGATGCGCATCAGGCTGTCTTCAAGCGACAGGTAGAAACGGCTGGAACCCGCATCCCCCTGACGACCGGCACGACCACGCAGCTGGTTGTCGATACGGCGCGACTCGTGACGCTCGGAAGCGATCACGTGCAGGCCGCCCGATTCCAGCACTTGCTGGTGACGTTTCTGCCAGTCGGCCTTGATCTGTGCGATCTGCTCCGGAGTCGGGTTCTCAAGGGAAGCCACTTCCACTTCCCAGTTGCCGCCCAACAGGATGTCAGTCCCGCGACCCGCCATGTTGGTCGCAATGGTCAGTGCACCCGGACGACCGGCCTGGGCAATGATTTCAGCTTCTTTTTCGTGGAACTTGGCGTTCAGAACCTTGTGCTCAATACCTTCCTGCTTCAACAGGTTGGACATGTGCTCGGAGGTTTCGATGGTCGCTGTACCGACCAGCACCGGACGGCCCTTGGCCATGCAGTCCTTAATGTCAGCCACAATCGCCGCGTACTTCTCGTCAGCGGTGAGGAACACCAGGTCATTGAAGTCTTTACGTGCCAGCGGCTTGTTCGGCGGGATCACCATCACCGACAGACCGTAGATCTGGTGGAATTCGAACGCTTCGGTGTCAGCCGTACCGGTCATGCCGGACAGCTTGTTGTACAGCCGGAAGTAGTTCTGGAAGGTGGTCGAAGCCAGGGTCTGGCTCTCGGCCTGAATGTTCAGACCTTCTTTTGCCTCGATCGCCTGGTGCAAGCCTTCGGACAGACGACGGCCCGGCATGGTGCGGCCAGTATGCTCGTCGACCAGCAAGACCTGGCCGTCTTCAACGATGTATTCAACGTTGCGATTGAACAGCTTGTGAGCACGCAGAGCCGCATAAACATGAGTCAACAAGCCCAGATTGTGCGCGGAGTACAGGCTTTCACCTTCTGCGAGCAGACCGATCTGGGTCAGCATGTCTTCAACAAACTGGTGACCGGCTTCGTTCAACTCAACCTGACGGGTCTTTTCATCGATAGTGAAATGACCTGCTTTGGTCACCTCGCCTTCAACTTCCTCGACATGCAACTCAAGGCGCGGGATGAGCTTGTTGATTTCGGTGTAAAGCTTGGAGCTGTCTTCGGCCTGGCCGGAGATAATCAGCGGGGTACGGGCTTCATCGATCAGGATCGAGTCGACTTCGTCGATTACGGCGAAATTAAGCTCGCGCTGGAATTTTTCTTCCATGCTGAAAGCCATGTTGTCGCGCAGGTAATCGAAACCGAACTCGTTGTTGGTGCCGTAAGTGATGTCGGCAGCATAGGCTTCACGTTTTTCCTGAGGCGGCTGGAACGGTGTAACAACACCGACCGTCAGGCCCAGGAATTCGTAGAGCGGACGCATCCAGTTGGCATCCCGACGGGCCAGGTAGTCGTTCACGGTTACAACGTGCACGCCCTTGCCGGACAACGCGTTGAGGTAAACACCCAGGGTTGCTACCAGGGTCTTGCCTTCACCGGTGCGCATTTCTGCAATCATGCCTTCGTGCAAGGTCATGCCGCCGATCAGCTGGACGTCAAAGTGACGCATGCCCATGACACGCTTGCCCGCCTCGCGGCAGACCGCAAAGGCTTCCGGCAACAGTTGGTCGAGGGTCTCACCTTTGGCTATGCGGGCCTTGAACTCTTCGGTCTTGGCGCGCAATTGCTCATCGGTCAGGGCAACCATCTGCTCTTCGAAGGAATTGACGACCTGTACTGTCTTGAGCATGCGTTTAACTTCGCGCTCGTTCTTGCTTCCAAAAAGTTTCTTTAACAAAGGCGCAAACATATCGGCAGGATCTTCCACACATAGGGATGGAGGGCGGCCCCGAGAGTCGCCCGAGCAGCCCTGATGGCCGCATGCGAGCGAGCATTCTACCCGGAAACGTCGGTGAGGAAAGTGGCGTTATTCCACGATACTGGTGCAGCGTTGTGACGGGGCCTCATTAAAATAAGGTCTTTTTACTGAACTTCAACCCTTGATGAGCAGAAGTTACTCATTGATTTTGCAAATAAAGTTTTGCAAATCAGGATCATATCGAGTGAAACAGGCTGTTTCTGCTAATATTGCGGCTCTGTTTTCTCAGGTGTCTGAACATGGCATTTCGCCCACACCCAGCACGGGCACCCTCCGTTCTGCTCCGCGAGGCCAAGCCCCTAAAAGCCATTTTTGGCCATGCCAAGCGCCTGGCACATTTGCAACGCCTTCTTGAAAGCCAGCTGCAACCGGCGGCGCGTGAGCACTGCCACGTAGCGTCATGGCGCGAAGGCAGCCTGTTGTTGATCGTGACGGATGGCCATTGGGCCACTCGCCTGCGTTACCAGCAAAAGCGTCTGCAACGCCAATTGCAGGCGTTTGATGAGTTCGCCAGCCTGACCCGGATTCTGTTCAAGGTGCAGCCGCCCACGGTATTGGCCAAAGTGGCCGGACATACGCTCGACCTTTCGGTCAATGCAGCACAAACCATCCAGGCAACGGCCGACGGGATCAGCGACCCGGCCCTGCGTGCCGCCCTTGAGCGGTTGGCGAGTCACGCCAAGCCAAAGCCTCAGTAACCGATACAAAATATTTGCCGCGCCCCCCTTCGCAGCCTTCGGCAGCGACTACTTGCGTTTGCTGCCACCCAGCAACGAGCCCAGCAATCCGCGAACCAACTGACGCCCCATCTGGCTCGCCGCCTGCCGCGCCATTGATTGCAATGCCTTGCCTGCCGTAGTCCCCAGGAAGTCCCCGGCCTGATCCAGAAAGCCCGGCTCGTGGGGCGCGGCCTGCTCCTGCGGCGCTACGCCCTTGCGGGCCATCAACACTTCATAGGCAGACTCCCGGTCAATCGGTTTGTCATAGCGCCCCAGTAAAGGTGAGCTGGCGATCAAAGCCGCCCGCTCAGCCTCGGTCAGCGGGCCGATCCGCGATTGCGGCGGTGCAATCAATACTCTCTGAACCATGGCCGGCGTACCTTTGTCTTCAAGCATCCCCACCAACGCCTCGCCTGTGCCCAACTCGGTCAGCACTGCCAGCGCATCGAACTGCGGGTTGGGCCGGAATCCATCCGCAACGGCCCGTAATGATCGCTGCTCTTTAGAGGTAAAGGCCCGCAGTCCATGCTGAATTCTCAGCCCCAATTGTGCGAGCACTGTGTCGGGCAAGTCCGCTGGCGACTGTGTGACAAAGTACACACCGACACCTTTGGAACGAATCAGACGCACCACCTGCTCAAGCCGGTCCTGCAATGCCTTGGGCGTGTCGGCAAACAGCAAGTGCGCCTCATCGAAAAACAGCGCCAGCAACGGCTTGTCAGCATCGCCACGCTCCGGCAACTGCTCAAAAAGCTCCGCCAACAACCATAAAAGGAATGTTGCGTAAACCTTGGGCGCTTCATGCACCAGGCGGCTGGCATCAAGCAGGTGGATCCGGCCGCGACCATCGGCGGTCGGCTGCAGAATGTCTTCGAGTTGCAGCGCAGGCTCACCGAACAAAGCCTCGGCACCCTGCTGCTCAAGCGTTGCCAGACGACGCAGCAATGCCTGGCTGGAGCCGGTGGTCATCAGAGCCGCGTCATCCCCCAGCACTTGTGGGTTGTCACGCAAATGATTGAGCAAGGCTTTCAGGTCTTTCAGATCCAGCAGCAACAACCCCTCGCGATCCGCCACCTTGAAAGCGGCATACAGGGCCGACTGCTGACTGTCAGTCAGCTCCAGCAGACTGCCCAGCAGCAACGGCCCCATTTAACTCAATGTTGTGCGTAATGGATGACCTGTCTTGCCCTGTATGTCCCACAAAGTAACCGGATAAGCCTTGGGCTGATAATTGAGCCAGGGCATGCCGGCGATCCGTTCCGCGATTTTGCCTTGAGGGTTGCCGACCGCACCCAGGCCGCAAAGATCGCCCTTGATATCAGCCGCAAACACGGCCACGCCAGCATCGCTGAACTGTTCGGCCAAGCGCTGAAGGGTGACGGTTTTACCTGTCCCCGTGGCGCCTGCCACCAGGCCATGGCGATTGGCCAGGCGCAAAGACTGGGCGATGGGCTGACCGGCAAGGTCGGCACCGAGAACAAGACCAGAAGTGTCAGGCATTTTTCCACCATTCATTAATCTTTCGCGATTACGAGTCGATACATCGTTAATGCTAGACCAGATAAAACCGGATTTAGCGTAGGAAACCGCCCAGACAAATATAGAACTCGTTCAGGTTCTGACCGTTATTTGTAGAGTGCGCGTTTTCTACAGAGTAGGCCTCAAACTTTTAGACCTTAGCGGACCCTTCAAGCCATGAATAAAAACCTGCGTTTCAGTCATAAAATCCTGCTTGCCGCGTCCCTGATCGTAATAGCCGCCTTCTCGCTATTTACGCTGTACAACGATTACTTGCAACGCAATGCCATTCGCAACGATCTGGATAACTACCTGCACGAAATGGGTAGCGTCACAGCCAATAACATTCAAACCTGGCTGGGAGGCCGGATACTGCTCACTGAAAACCTTGCAGAGTCGGTCGCTATTGCCTCAGATCCCTCTCAAGTGGCCAGCCTGCTGGAACAAAAAGCCCTGAGCAGCACGTTTATGGCGGTCTACTTTGGCGATAGCCAGGGCAGCTTTACCATTCGACCCGACAGCAAGATGCCTGAGGGCTTCGATGCCCGCACGCGGCCCTGGTACAAGGATGCACTCAATAGCAGCGGCGCAAGCCTGACCGAACCTTATATAGACGCTGTCACCGGCCAAATGATTATCTCCATCGGCACCGTCGTGAAAAAGGCCGGGCAAACCCTGGGGGTGGTCGGTTCTGACCTGACCCTGAAAACCATCGCTGACAGCATCAACACCTTGAATTTTGACGGTATGGGCTACGCCTTTCTGGTCAGCGCGGACGGTAAAATCCTGGTCCATCCGGACAAAAATCTGGTGTCCAAGAACCTGAAGGACATTTACCCGCAAAATACGCCGTCGATCAGCACAGACATCAGCGAAACCGAAGCCGATGGCAAAACACGCGTCGTGACATTCAGTCCGGTCAAAGGGCTGGGCTCGGTGAATTGGTATATCGGTCTGTCGATAGATAAAGAACAAGCCTTCGCGATGCTCAGCACTTTCCGCACTTCGGCGATCATTGCTACCAGCATTGCGGTGGTCTCGATCATCGCCCTGCTCGGGCTGTTGATTCGCCTGCTGTTACAACCGCTGCATGTTATGACACGTGCCATGCAGGACATCGCCGAGGGTGAAGGTGACTTGACCCGTCGCCTGGTGGTTGAGTCCAACGACGAATTCGGCACCCTGGGCAGCGCTTTCAACCGCTTTGTTCAGCGAATTCACACCTCCATGAGCGAAGTATCGTCGGCTACCGAACAGGTCAACGAGGTTGCCCTGCGGGTGGTCAGCGCTTCCAACTCATCGATACTCAACTCCGATGAACAGGCAAGCCGTACCAACAGCGTTGCAGCCGCGATCAACGAACTGGGCGCAGCAGCCCAGGAAATCGCCCGCAACGCAGCCCAGGCGTCACATCAGGCCAGCGACGCTCGCGGCCTGGCCGAAGAGGGCCAGCAAGTGGTTGAGCGCAGCATCGGTTCGATGCAGCAACTGTCGCAAATGCTCGGCACGTCCAGCGGTCATATCGAATCACTGAACAACAAGACAGTGAATATCGGCCAGATTCTTGAAGTGATCACCAGCATTTCCCGGCAAACCAACCTGCTGGCACTCAACGCCGCGATTGAGGCCGCCCGTGCCGGTGAAGCCGGCCGCGGTTTTGCCGTGGTTGCAGATGAAGTGCGCAACCTGGCTCACCGCACCCAGGAGTCGGCGCAACAAGTACAGAAAATGATCGAGGAATTGCAGATCAGCGCACGCGAATCGGTGAGCACCATGGAAGAGAGCCAGCGTCACAGCCAGGACAGCGTACAAATCGCTAACCAGGCAGGCGAACGCCTGATCAGCGTCACCGAGCGCATTGGCGAAATCGACGGCATGAACCAGTCCGTTGCGACAGCCACCGAGGAGCAGACTTCGGTGGTCGAGTCGATCAACATGGACATCACCGAGATCAACACCCTGAATCAGGAAGGTGTAGAAAACCTTCAGTCAACCCTGCGCGCCTGTGCAGACCTTGAACAGCAAGCCGCGCGCCTCAAGCAACTGGTGGGCAGTTTCCGCATCTGAGCACCCTGCTCTCACCGCGTAACCCCTACTTGAGGATTACGCGGTGTTTTGCCCGGCTCAATTCCTGCGAACATCTATCATCCAATAGGGTCAACCCCATGGACGATAGACATTTAAAGGGCTCAAGGCCGTGCATATTGCTGACATCACCATGTTTTATGCACCCGCCAGTGGCGGCGTGCGCACTTATCTGGATGCCAAACACCGACGTCTGAGCCGTTTGCCGGATACCCGTCACAGTCTATTGGTGCCCGGCAGTAACCGGACGGAACACGACGGCATTTACCAGGTCCCCTCTCCAGCCCTGCCGTTTGGTGGCGGCTTTCGTTTCCCGATCCGCCTGGCGCCCTGGTGCAATATTTTGCAAGAACTGCAACCGGACCTGATCGAAGTCGGCGACCCCTACCTCACTGCCTGGGCCGCACTCGATGCCCGACGCCAACTTGATGTTCCGGTCATAGGCTTTTATCACTCCGATCTGCCACTGCTGGTGCGCAACCGTATGGGTAAATGGCTGACACCCAATGTAGAAGCGTATGTCAGCCGGCTGTACCGGCATTTCGACCGGGTTCTGGCCCCGAGCCAGATCATGGCGAACAAACTCATTGGCCTGGGCGTGGACAATGTATTCGTACAACCCCTGGGCGTTGATTTACAGACCTTCAGCCCTCAGCATCGCGACCCCGATCTGCGCGCAGAACTGCAGATAGATCCTGACGCCCATCTACTGATTTTTGCCGGGCGCGGTTCTAAAGAAAAAAACCTCCCCGTTCTGCTCGACTGCATGCGCGATTTGGGTGATGCCTGGCACCTGTTGCTGGTGGGCTCACAAATGCCAACACTGGTACCGGATAACGTCACCGTCATCGACGACTTTTGCCCGGCGACTCAGCTGGCCCGCCTCATGGCCAGTGCCGATGCGCTGGTGCATGCCGGTGATCAGGAAACCTTTGGCCTGGTCATTCTCGAAGCCATGGCCAGCGGTATTCCGGTGGTGGCCGTGGACGCCGGGGCGTTCAGGGAAATCGTGCACGATGAAGTGGGCCTGCTGTGCCAACCGAACAACCCTAAGGCGATGGCCAACGCCGTACGTGAGCTGTTTGCCAATCACCCGGCCCAACTGGGGCGTCAGGCACGTCAACGAGCCGAACTGCACTACTCATGGGATCGCGTCGTACAGGACTTGCTGGTTCATTATCACGCCTTGACCGGCACCCACCAGGCGGTGCCTGCCCATGTCTGATCGGGGCGTGGCTCTGGTACTGCATGATGTGGCCCCGCAAACCTGGCCCGACTATCAGCCCTTTGTCGAGGCCGTGGATGCAATCGGCTCCATCCCGATCACCTGGCTGGTGGTTCCGGACTTTCATCATTGCAACTCATTGGCCGGTGCCGACGCCTTGCGCAAAATGCTCGACGCCCGCGTCGCCAAGGGTGACGAACTGGTACTCCACGGTTATTTCCACAGCGACGACATGCCTGCGCCGCGCACCCCAAAAGAGTGGTTCATGCGCAGGGTGTATACCTGGGAGGGCGAGTTTTACCAGCTGTCCCAAGCGCAGGCGCTGAGCAGGCTACAACGTGGTCTTGAGGTTTTTGAGCGCTATCAATGGCCGGTGCGCGGCTTTGTCGCCCCCGCCTGGTTAATGAGCGAAGGTACACGCCAGGCCCTGCGCCAATTGCCCTTGAGTTACACCAGTGATACGCAGCACCTTTACCGCCTGCCCGGGTTTACAGCCATTGATGCGCCGGGGCTGGTCTGGAGTGCTGGCAGTGCATGGCGCCGGGGGCTGTCAAAAGTGGTGTGCGATCTGCGCGAGCGGCATTGGCAAAATGCACCGTTGATACGACTGGGGCTGCATCCTGTCGATATGCGCCATCGCTTTTCCCGCGATTACTGGCTTGAAACCCTCAAGCGCCTGATTGACGACGGCCGCAGGCCCATTACCAAAAGCGCATGGCTCGACTCTTTAGCTGCGCCCGCAAGCACGTCGCCAGCATGAATTGATCTCAGGTATCCGTTGGCGAGTTCGTATCCGGCGAGGGTTCTGCGGGAAGTTGCGGGTGCAACGCCAGCCACAAGGCGCGCGCATCTGAAAATTCCGTGCCGTCCTGTGGGCTCAACGCTTGTGGGTCGTAGCGGCTTAAACAGCCTTCACCCAAGGTTGCAGGGGCGGTAGAAGTGGCTTTATCGAACGGATCGGTCATGGCAAAAAATCCTTTGAAAGGCTTTGTGTTGCGCTAACCGTCCGGTAATCGCTGCTGCTGAACGAAGACTGCGATACAGGAGCCGGCTTACCGGCCCCTGAAATCCATTGCGGCATCAGAACACTACGGTTTTATTGCCGTGCACCAGCACCCGATCTTCCAGGTGATAGCGCAAGCCACGGGCCAGCACCATCTTCTCGACATCACGACCGAAACGCACCATGTCTTCAATACTGTCGCTGTGGCTGACACGCACCACGTCCTGCTCGATGATAGGTCCTGCGTCCAGTTCTTCGGTCACATAGTGGCAGGTTGCGCCAATCAGCTTTACACCACGCAGGGAAGCCTGGTGATACGGCTTGGCACCCACAAACGAAGGCAGGAAGCTGTGGTGAATATTGATGACCTGGCCAGCATATTCGCGGCACAGATCGGGCGGCAGGATTTGCATGTAGCGCGCCAGTACTACGACCTCGGCATCATGATGTTTGACCAGACGCGAGACTTCGGCGAACGCGGGTTCTTTATCTTTCGGGTCAACCGGCACATGGTAAAAAGGAATGCCGTGCCACTCGACCATACTGCGCAAGTCATTGTGGTTGGAAATGACACACGAGATATCACAGTCCAGCTCATCGCTGTGCCAGCGGTGCAGCAAGTCTGCGAGACAATGGGATTCGCGACTGGCCATCAATACCACGCGCTTTTTTTGTGCTGTATCGGTAATGCGCCACACCATTGAAAACTCTTCGGCGATCGGGGCAAATGCCTCACGAAAAGCTTCAAGTCCAAATGGCAGGGAATCGGCACGAATCTCGTGACGCATAAAGAACCAGCCGCTTTGATCATCCGAGTGGTGGCTCGCTTCAGTGATCCAGCCGTTGTGTGAGGCCAGGAAATTACTGACCTTGGCAACAATGCCAACGCCGTCGGGGCAGGCGATCACCAACCGAAAAGTGCGCATCAGGGGAAAACTCCAGAACTTTACTAAGGCCGCCATTCTAGCGAGTGCGCAGCAAAACGACAGTCTTCCTTGAGGCTTATTGTGCGTGTCCATAGGTCGCATAGCCTGCCAGGACCGCCTTCCATGGCAAGGCTTCCAGGGTTTTTATTGGTGAACCCAGACATTTATTAATCATTTTTAACATTCACCTGACATCGCCTTATTTAATAGCGTTCATATAGGAACGTCAGAATGTTATTAATTAAATTTTAGAATTAATCGGCGCTGGCATATTTACTTGCTGTAACTGTCTGACTATTATTGCGCCACTGTATCCCTGTAAACCCTTTCCAACATAAGGTTATCCTCATGTCCCTGATCAACGAATACCGTGCAACAGAAGAAGCTATCAAAGAACTGCAAGCTCGCCTGAAAAACCTGTCGGAAGACGACAAACTTCAAACTGAGCTGGAATTCGAAGGCAAACTGCGTACGCTGATGGGCGAATACCAAAAATCGCTGCGCGATATTATCGCCCTTCTGGATCCGGAAGCCAAAGTAAGCAAAGCACCCCGCGGTGTTGTTAAAACCACCGGCACCAAACGTGCCCGTAAGGTTAAACAATACAAAAACCCACATAACGGCGAAGTGATTGAAACCAAAGGTGGCAACCACAAGACGCTGAAAGAGTGGAAAGCCAAGTGGGGCGGCGATGTAGTTGAAGGCTGGGCAACTCTGCTCGACTAAATACCCCCGCGCGTGCGCTGCTGTGCACCGCCAATAAAAAACGCCAGCTTGCTGGCGTTTTTTATTGCCTTCTATTTACCGTCAACTATCGGTCTGCGCATCTATCCCCACGCGCCGACGCAAGCTCTGAGCATAGTGTTGCCATTCATTGAGCAGCTTCAACTGGGCGGGCTTGGCACTGCGAGAAAGCTCTTGAGCGGCACGGCTGAAATCATCCAGGGTCAGGGGGGCGCCCATGGCCGGATCGGTCAAACGCTGCCGACAGAATAATTGCCAACGCTCTTGTTCTTGCGCGTTCAAGGTATGGGGAAAGTTTCGGGCACGGTAGCGAAAGAGTAATTCAGGTAACCGCTCGTCATCAAAAGGCCAAGTATCGCGCCCTAATTGCTCTGGATCGCTGAGCCGCACTTGCTCACACAGCCGACGGTCACGCTCGCCCAGAAATCCGTCATACAACTGTTGCTCGGGGTCGCCACTGGGGGTGAAGTCTTCCTTGCCATAAATAGTGGATAACTTATCCTGCCAAACTTCCTGAGCCTCAATAAGCGTGGCGGCGCGTGATTGATATAGCGCCATGTCCATTTGCAAGCGCTCTTGATCCTGCGCCCGCACTACATTCAAGGGCGCCACCACCGGACAACGATTAATGTGTATCAATTTGAGCGCAATTGGCTGCTGACCTTCAGCCAGATCTTCGCGGCGCGTATAGAGCATCTGGCGCAAAGACTCTGCATCCATGTCCAGTAATTGCTGAGGATCAAAATGCAGATCGTAGACAATCAGCGCATTGCGGTTTTGCGGATGCCATGCCAGCGGTAATACCACCCCCGCATAATGCCTGGCCGCCGAAAAACGCCCCGAGATATGCAGCATCGGTTGCAATAACCGAACTTGATCAAGCACCCGTTGTTTGGTACGCAGCTTGAATAACCACTCATACAACTTGGGCTGTTTGTCGCGAATCAGTCGCGCTAGTGCAATCGTGGCCCGAACATCGGACAAAGCGTCATGGGCCTGGCCATGGTCAATGCCATTGGCCGCCGTCAGCCGCTCGAGCTTGAGGGTCACGCGCCCGTCTTCTTCAGGCCAGACGATTCCTTGCGGACGCAGGGCGTAAGCGGCTCGCACGACGTCAATCAAATCCCAGCGACTGTTACCGCCCTGCCACTCCCGTGCGTAAGGATCGAAGAAGTTGCGGTACAGGCTGTATCGTGTGACCTCGTCATCGAAACGCAAAGAGTTGTAGCCCGCGCCACAGGTACCGGGCATCGCCAGTTGAGCGTGGGTGCGGGTCATGAATTCAGCCTCGCCCAAGCCCTTGTCTTCCAGGCGACCAGGCGTGATGCCGGTGATTAGGCAAGCCATGGGGTGAGGGAGAATATCGTCGCTGGGCTGGCAATACAGATTGAGCGGCTGATCAATCTCATTGAGGTCGACATCAGTGCGGATACCGGCAACCTGCACCGCTCGATCGCAGCGCGGGTTAATACCGGTGGTTTCGTAGTCGTACCAAAAAATAGAGGTCACGGGGTGTTCCTGAGCAGTAGACCCCGCAAGTCTAGGCGTTCAAACCCGGGCAAGACCAGCCCTGCGAAGTCTGCGGCGCGCATTGGAGGTCATGCAGAAGCCTCTAACGGGTGAAAGCTGAAGTATTGGCGCAAGGCACTGACCAGCGCCCCGTACTCCTCTGGCGGTTGATACAGAATAAAACCGGTGTCATAGAAAGACGGCGTGGTGTCTTCGTGTGACCACAGGCAACGTGCCCTCAGATCAATGACTTGCCGGCATCCATTAGCGTCAGGAAGCTTGAGCCGAAGTTCAAAATCGGCCCCCACCAAAATTGGCAAACGGCTGATCAGCATCAACCCGCCTTCGGACACATTGCCCAGATAGCCAATGGGCTTGTCCGTGAACCGATTGAACACACTCAAGAAATACGCCAATTGATGACGCTCGATGCGGCGCTCAGTAACCATGATGAAAATCACTATGAAAAGTCATTAAGCATGACCCCGCTACTGCTTGAAATGCCCTCGGACTTCAATTGTTCGCCGATGAACAGCGCTGCAAAAAGTTTGGGCCCCGGTTAAGCAAAAGTAGTAAACACGCTCAGATAATAGTAAAGCGATGGCAGATAGCCATCGGCCAGTTCACGCATCATTGAATAGTTGCCGGTAACGCCGGAACAAAGCCGGAGCTTGGGATGAACTTCAGGATGCGCAAGGTCTCAATCCGCGCCCTGGCCCGATAGGCATACTCGCTCTTGGGGAACTCGTTGATGATGTATTGGTAAGTCTGGGCGGCATCCAGATAAAACTTCGTCCGCTCCAGACACAGCCCGCGCAACATGGCGGTCTGCGGCCAGATGTACGGGCGACTGCGGCTTTCGCGGTCAACCTCGGACAATTCCAGCATCACCGCCTCGCAGTTGCCCCGGTCATAAGCACGGTAGGCACTGTTGAGGTGGTGATTCATCGACCAGCGGGTGCAGCCGGACACACTGCCGACCATCAACAAAACCAGTAAAAATCGCATGGGCATCTCCTGTCCTGAACAGTGTATCGGCCCAGCGGGTAAATTCTTGACCTTTGCCATGCACCACAACTTAAGTCGAAAGTAGTGCAGAGGAACAATGACTACAGCCAAAGACCATAGTAGCCTTTGGCTGCGCTTGAACTCAGGAGTCTTTGCATGTCCGTTCGTCGAACTAAAATCGTTGCCACACTTGGCCCTGCCAGCAATTCACCGGAGATGCTGGAACAGCTGATCCTCGCTGGCCTGGACGTCGCCCGTCTGAACTTTTCCCACGGCACCCCGGATGAGCATAAGGCTCGTGCCAAGCTGGTGCGTGAAATCGCTGCCAAGCATGGCCGCTTTGTTGCCCTGCTGGGTGACCTGCAAGGCCCGAAAATTCGCATCGCCAAATTCGCCAACAAGAAGATCGAGCTGAAGGTCGGTGATCAATTCACCTTCTCCACCAGCCATCCGTTGACTGAAGGCAACCAGCAAGTAGTCGGGATCGACTACCCGGATCTGGTCAAAGATTGCGGCGTCGGCGACGAGCTGCTGCTCGATGACGGCCGTGTCGTGATGCGCGTAGACACCGCTACCGATGACGCTCTGCACTGCACCGTGCTGATCGGTGGCCCACTGTCTGACCACAAAGGCATCAACCGTCGTGGTGGCGGTCTGACCGCACCGGCCCTGACTGAAAAAGACAAGGCTGACATCAAGCTGGCTGCCGAAATGGAAGTCGACTACCTGGCCGTGTCGTTCCCACGCGACGCCGCCGATATGGAATACGCCCGTCAACTGCGTGATGAAGCGGGCGGTACTGCCTGGCTGGTCGCGAAAATTGAACGCGCTGAAGCCGTAGCGGATGACGAAACCCTCGACGGCCTGATCAAGGCCAGTGACGCAGTCATGGTTGCCCGTGGCGACCTGGGCGTTGAAATCGGCGATGCCGAGCTGGTGGGCATTCAGAAGAAAATCATTCTGCATGCACGTCGCCACAACAAAGCGGTAATCGTGGCGACCCAGATGATGGAGTCGATGATCCAGAACCCGATGCCGACTCGCGCCGAAGTGTCCGACGTTGCCAACGCCGTTCTCGACTACACCGACGCCGTGATGCTCTCGGCTGAAAGTGCTGCCGGTGCTTACCCGCTGGAAGCGGTACAAGCCATGGCACGGATCTGTGTCGGCGCTGAAAAGCACCCGACCAGCAAGACCTCCAGCCACCGCATCGGTAAAGTCTTCGAAAGCTGTGACCAGAGCATTGCGCTGGCGGCCATGTACACCGCCAACCACTTCCCTGGCGTCAAGGCGATCATCGCTCTGACCGAAAGCGGTTACACGCCGTTGATCATGTCGCGCATCCGTTCCTCGGTGCCGATCTACGCGTTCTCCCCGCACCGTGAAACCCAGGCTCGTGCCGCCATGTTCCGTGGCGTTTACACCGTGCCGTTCGACCCGGCTTCACTGCCGCCAGAACAAGTCAGCCAGGCGGCTATCGACGAACTGCTCAAGCGTGGCGTCGTAGAAAATGGTGACTGGGTCATCCTGACCAAGGGCGACAGCTACCACACCATCGGTGGCACCAACGGCATGAAGATTCTGCATGTCGGCGACAAAATGGTTTAAGTCCCACAAGACTTGAACTAAAAAACCCCGCAGCGATGCGCAAAGCTGTTCACCGAAGTAACCCCTGCCTTTGTAGGAGCGAGCCTGTCTCGCGATGATTGTTAACGAAAACGCCGTGTTAACAGATTAAACACGGCGTTTTCGAGACCATCGCGAGGCAAGCTCGCTCCTACAGTTGAGATAGCAGTCGTTTAGGTGAACAGCATTGCGCAGCGATGCGGGGTTTTTTATGCCTGCCGTTTCAACAACAGCCGTTAAAACGCATCGCCCGGCACCCGTACCCAACCTTCCATCAAGACTCGCGCGCTGCGGCTCATGATGGCTTTGGTGACGGTCCATTCACCATTGACTTGCTGCGCTTGCGCGCCTACCCGCAAGGTGCCCGATGGATGCCCAAAACGCACGGCGCTGCGCAACTCGCCACCCGCCGCAAGGTTAACCAGAGTGCCCGGGATCGCGGCTGCAGTGCCGATCGCGACCGCTGCAGTCCCCATCATCGCGTGGTGCAACTTGCCCATCGACAATGCCCGCACCAGCAAATCGACGCTCTGTGCAGGCACCGGCTTGCCGCTGGATGACACGTAATCGGTCGGCCCGGCAACAAAGGCCAGCTTGGGCGTATGTTGACGTTTGGCAGCCTCTTCGAGCCTGTCGATCAACCCCATGCGCAGCGCACCGTGGGCTCGAATGGTTTCGAACATGGCCAGTGCTTTCGGGTCGCTGTTGATGTCGTTTTGCAATTCCGTACCGGTATAACCGATGGCCTGTGCATTGACGAATATGGTCGGGATACCTGCGTTGATCAGGGTGACTTTCAAGGTGCCGACCCCGGGTACTTCGAGGTCATCAACCAGGTTGCCGGTAGGGAACATCGAACCGCCTGCGCCCTCCTCGTCTGCAGCCGGGTCAAGGAACTCCAGCTGAACCTCGGCGGCAGGAAAGGTCACGCCATCGAGTTCAAAGTCGCCGGTTTCCTGAACTGCGCCGTCGGTGATCGGCACATGGGCAATGATGGTCTTGCCAATGTTGGCTTGCCAGATACGCACCACGGCCGTGCCGTTTTGCGGGAGACGCGCCGCGTCCACCAGACCGCTGCTGATCGCAAACGAACCGACAGCCGCCGACAGGTTGCCGCAGTTACCGCTCCAGTCTACGAACGGCTTGTCGATCGACACCTGGCCAAACAGATAGTCGACATCATGATCGTCTCGCAGGCTTTTGCTGACAATCACGGTTTTGCTGGTGCTGGAGGTCGCCGCGCCCATGCCGTCAATCTGCTTTTCGTACGGGTCCGGGCTGCCAATCACCCGCAACAACAGGGCATCACGGGCCGCGCCCGGCACCTGAGCCAGGACGGGCAAGTCGAGCAGACTGAAAAACACCCCTTTACTGGTACCACCGCGCATATAAGTCGCAGGGATTTTGATTTGCGCTGCATAGGCCATAACACTGTTCCCCTTAGGGCCGGGGCTCGGGGCCCCGGCACTGCAATTAAGCCGTGGCCGACTCAAGGAAGTCCTGGGCAAAGCGCTGCAACACGCCGCCGGCTTCATAGATGGAAACCTCTTCGGCAGTGTCCAGACGGCACATCACCGGCACCTCGACGCGTTCGCCGTTTTTGCGGGTAATCACCAGCGTCAACGTGGCGCGCGGAGTGCGCTCGCCGATCACGTCGTAAGTCTCGCTACCGTCGATCTGCAGGGTCTTGCGATTGGTACCCGGCATGAATTCCAGCGGCAACACGCCCATCCCTACCAGGTTGGTGCGGTGAATCCGCTCAAAGCCCTCTGCCGCAATGGCTTCGACCCCGGCCAGACGCACGCCCTTGGCAGCCCAGTCACGGGACGAGCCCTGACCGTAATCGGCACCGGCAATGATGATCAGCGGCTGCTTGCGATCCATGTAGGTTTCGATGGCTTCCCACATGCGCATCACCTGGCCTTCAGGCTCAAGACGGGTCAACGAACCCTGCTTGACCTTGCCGTCCTCGATCACCATTTCGTTGAACAGTTTCGGGTTGGCGAAAGTGGCGCGCTGGGCGGTCAGGTGATCGCCCCTGTGCGTGGCATAGGAGTTGAAGTCGACTTCCGGCAGGCCCATTTTTGCCAGGTACTCACCGGCGGCGCTGTCGAGCATGATCGCGTTGGACGGCGACAGGTGATCGGTGGTGATGTTGTCCGGCAGCACTGCCAGCGGGCGCATGCCCTTGAGCGGACGCGCACCGGCCAGAGCGCCTTCCCAATACGGCGGACGACGAATGTAAGTGCTTTGCGGGCGCCAGTTATAAAGCGGCTCGACTTTAGGACCGGTGTCTTCATGAATGGCAAACATCGGAATGTAAACCTGACGGAACTGCTCCGGCTTGACCGAGCGCTTGACCACGGCGTCGATTTCTTCGTCGCTCGGCCAGATATCTTTCAGACGTACTTCGTTACCGTCGGCATCCAGCCCCAGCACGTCTTTTTCGATATCGAAACGGATGGTACCGGCGATCGCATAGGCCACCACCAACGGCGGCGAAGCCAGAAATGCCTGCTTGGCGTACGGGTGAATCCGCCCGTCAAAGTTGCGATTGCCCGAGAGCACGGCCGTGGCATAGAGATCACGATCAATGATTTCCTGCTGGATGACCGGGTCCAGCGCCCCGGACATGCCATTGCAGGTGGTGCAGGCAAAGGCCACCACACCAAAGCCCAACTGCTCCAGCTCCTGGGTCAGACCGGCTTCGTCCAGATACAGGGCAACGGTTTTCGAGCCGGGTGCCAGTGACGACTTGACCCATGGCTTACGGGTCAGACCGAGTCTGTTGGCGTTGCGGGCGATCAGGCCTGCCGCAATCACGTTGCGCGGGTTGCTGGTGTTGGTGCAGCTGGTGATGGCGGCAATGATCACCGCGCCATCAGGCATTTGCCCCGGCACGTCATCCCACTGACCGGCAATCCCCTTGGCCGCAAGGTCGCTGGTGGCGACGCGGGCGTGGGGGTTGCTCGGGCCTGCCATGTTGCGCACAACACTGGACAGGTCAAAACTCAGGCCGCGCTCGTATTGCGCCTGTTTAAGGCTGTCGCCCCACAGGCCGGTGAGCCTGGCGTAGCTTTCGACCAACTGCACTTGCTGGTCTTCGCGACCGGTCAGCTTGAGGTAGTCGATGGTTTGCTGGTCGATGTAGAACATCGCAGCCGTGGCCCCGTACTCCGGAGCCATGTTGGAGATGGTGGCGCGGTCCCCCAGGGTCAGCGCCGCAGCACCTTCGCCGAAGAACTCCAGCCAGGCGCCGACGACTTTTTGCTTGCGCAGGTACTCGGTCAGCGCCAGCACCATATCGGTCGCCGTGATACCCGGCTGCAGCTTGCCAGTCAACTCAACACCGACGATTTCCGGCAGGCGCATCCACGAAGCACGGCCGAGCATCACGCTCTCGGCTTCAAGCCCCCCCACACCAATGGCAATAACGCCCAGGGAATCAACGTGCGGGGTATGGCTGTCGGTGCCGACGCAGGTATCCGGGAATGCCACACCGTCACGCACCTGGATCACCGGAGACATTTTCTCCAGGTTGATCTGGTGCATGATGCCGTTGCCCGGCGGAATGACGTCGACGTTTTTGAAAGCTTTTTTGGTCCACTCAATAAAGTGGAAGCGGTCTTCGTTGCGACGGTCCTCAATAGCGCGGTTCTTTTCAAACGCCTCGGGATCGTTACCGTCACGCTCCACCGCCAACGAGTGGTCGACAATCAATTGGGTCGGAACCACCGGGTTGACCTGCGCCGGATCACCGCCTTGCAGGGCAATGGCGTCGCGCAAACCGGCGAGATCGACCAGCGCGGTCTGCCCGAGAATGTCGTGGCACACCACACGCGCCGGAAACCAGGGAAAGTCGAGGTCGCGCTTGCGCTCGATCAACTGGCTCAATGAGGCGTTCAGGGTCGCAGGGTCACAGCGACGTACCAGGTTTTCGGCCAGTACCCGGGAGGTGTAAGGCAGGGTGTCGTAAGCACCGGGCTTGATCGCATCGACCGCCGCGCGGGTGTCGTAATAATCCAGCCGGGTGCCCGGTAGTGTTTTGCGAAATTCAGTATTCATGGCGTGGGACTCGATCACGGTTAGGTCTGAGGCGACTCACCCCTGCTGTAGGAGCGAGCTTGCTCGCGAGCTGTTTAAAGAGCTCGCGAGCAAGCTCGCGCCTACAGGGTGGACAGGTTCAAGCAGCCTGCTGGTCAGCGGCGTTCGATTGGCACGAACTTGCGCTGTTCGACGCCGATGTACTCGGCACTCGGGCGGATGATGCGGTTGTTGGCACGCTGTTCGAACACGTGCGCAGCCCAGCCGGTCAGACGTGAGCAGACAAAGATCGGGGTAAACAGCTTGGTGGGAATGCCCATGAAGTGATACGCCGAGGCATGGTAGAAGTCGGCGTTGGGGAACAGCATCTTTTGCTCCCACATGGTTTTGTCGATGGC
Organism: Pseudomonas versuta; assembly: GCF_001294575.1. Lineage (NCBI taxonomy): Bacteria > Pseudomonadati > Pseudomonadota > Gammaproteobacteria > Pseudomonadales > Pseudomonadaceae > Pseudomonas > Pseudomonas versuta. The sequence goes on along the minus strand of NZ_CP012676.1, from coordinate 608,576 downwards.
TTCGGAAACCGGGAACAAGGTGGTGTCACCCACTTCGTCAGCCAGTTTTTTCGACCAGCCCTTGATCACTTCGTTACGCGGATCGCTGTCTTTATAGATCGCGTGGCCAAAGCCCATGATCTTGTCTTTGCGCGCCAGCATATCGAGGGTGCCCTGGACTGCTTCTTCTGCCGAACTGAAGCGTTCGATCATTTCCATTGCCGCTTCGTTGGCGCCACCGTGCAGTGGGCCGCGTAGCGCGCCGATCGCGGCCGTGATGCACGAGTACAGGTCGGACAAGGTCGATGCACAGACCCGCGCCGTGAACGTCGAGGCATTGAATTCGTGCTCGGCATACAGAATCAGCGACACGTTCATCACCTTGACGTGCAGCTCGCTCGGTTTCTTGTCGTGCAACAGGTGCAGGAAGTGACCGCCAATGGACTCTTCGTCGGTCACGCAGTTGATGCGCAGGCCGTCATGGCTGAAGCGATACCAGTAGCACATGATGGCCGGGAAAGCGGCCAGCAGCCGATCGGTTACGTCGCGCTCACGGGCGAAGTCCAGCTCGGGCTCAAGGTTGCCCAGGAACGAACAGCCGGTACGCATCACATCCATCGGATGGGCGTCGGCGGGGATGCGCTCCAGCACTTCCTTCAGGGTTTGCGGCAAGTCGCGCAGGGTTTTGAGCTTGCCCATATAGGCCGCCAGCTCGGTTTTGTTCGGCAGCTCGCCGTACAGCAGCAGATAGGCCACTTCTTCAAAGCGGGCTTCGGCTGCCAGCTCACGTACGTCATAACCACGGTAAGTGAGTCCCGCGCCTTCCTGGCCAACGGTGGACAAGGCTGTTTGCCCGGCCACCTGGCCGCGTAATCCGGCGCCACTCAATACTTTTGCTTCGGCCATTGCGCTCTCCAATCTTGAATTTGTTAGGGATTCGGCAAGTTCTAAAACGTAATCACGGGGTGATCGTAAACTCTGTAGTCGCTGCCGAGCCCTGCGAGGCTGCGAAGCAGTCGTAAACCTTAAAACACACTATGTCTGACTGATCGCGTCGTCTGGTTTGCGACCGCTTCGCGCTCGATCACAGCCTCGCATGGCTCGACAGCGACTACGGGTATTGCGCCTACTTCTTGGCGGCAAACACGGCGTCGAGTTTTTGCTCGAAGGAGTGGTAGTTGATGGCGTCGTACAGCTCCATACGGGTTTGCATGGTGTCGATCACGTTCTGCTGGGTACCGTCGCGGCGGATGGCGCCGTAGACGTTTTCAGCTGCCTTGTTCATCGCCCGGAATGCCGACAGCGGGTACAGCACCAGCGATACATCGGCACCGGCCAGTTGCTCGGTGGTGTACAGCGGCGTGGCGCCGAACTCGGTGATGTTGGCCAGAATTGGCGCTTTCACCCGGTTGGCGAACAGTTTGTACATCTCAAGCTCGGTAATGGCTTCCGGGAACACCATATCGGCACCGGCTTCAACACAGGCGGCAGCACGTTCCAGCGCCGACTCCAGGCCCTCGACCGCCAAGGCATCGGTGCGCGCCATGATCACGAAGCTGTCATCGGTCCGGGCATCAACGGCCGCTTTGATACGGTCGACCATCTCTTGCAGCGAGACGATTTCCTTGTTCGGACGATGGCCACAACGCTTGGCACCGACCTGGTCTTCGATGTGAATCGCCGCCGCGCCAAACTTGATCATCGATTTGACGGTGCGCGACACGTTGAAGAACGAAGAGCCGAAGCCCGTGTCCACGTCCACCAGCAGCGGCAGGTCGCACACGTCGGTGATGCGCCGGACATCGGTCAGTACATCGTCCAGGCCGGTAATGCCCAGGTCCGGCACGCCCAGGGAGCCTGCAGCGACACCGCCACCCGACAGATAAATCGCCTTGAAACCGGCACGTTTGGCCAGCAATGCATGGTTGGCGTTGATCGCACCCACAACCTGCAAAGGATGTTCACTGGCGACTGCATCACGGAAACGCTGGCCTGGACTGTTTTTATTGCTCATGACTCACCTCGTGGAGTGGCTGTCTGCTGGGCGCTGTCTTGGTAGTGACGCGCAATATTGCGTTTCGAGGCGCCGATATGGCGGCGCATCAACAATTCGGCCAATTCGCCGTCGCGATCGGCAATGGCATCGAGAATGCGGTGGTGCTCGGCGAATGCCTGATGCGGGCGATTGGGCGTGGTGGAAAACTGGATGCGGTACATGCGCACCAGCTGGTAGAGCTCGCCGCAGAGCATTTGGGTCAGGGTGCGATTGCCGCTGCCTTGAATGATCTTGTAGTGAAAATCGAAGTCGCCTTCCTGCTGGTAGTAGCCGACACCTGCTTGAAACGCCTCATCGCGCTCATGGGTTTCGAGCACCCGACGCAGCTCGGCGATGTCTTCATCGCTCATGCGTTCGGCAGCGAGGCGGCAGGCCATGCCTTCGAGGGACTCGCGAATTTCGTAGAGCTCAATCAGTTCGGCGTGACTTAACGACACTACCCGGGCGCCCACATGAGGGATTCGCACCAGCAGACGCTGACCTTCCAGACGGTGAATCGCTTCACGCAATGGCCCGCGGCTGATGCCATAGGTGCGAGCCAGTTCAGGTTCGGAGATCTTGCTGCCGGGAGCGATTTCACCTTTGACAATAGCTGCCTGAATACGCCGGAAGACGTTCTCGGAAAGGGTTTCCGAATCGTCCACAGCGATGACGGCGGGATCTAGTGCTTGCAGCATATTGTCGACACCTTGCAAATCAATAGCCCTGAAATTAGCGATTTTGGCGCTAACAGTCAAAGTATAAATAAAGATTGTCGACAATCAGCCCGTACGACCTTAGTTGAATCGACAGCCCGCAGGCCCCGGTCAAAGTGCCTCAACGCTAGCGCCATGTAACCTTCATGTTAGAATGCCGCCCGCATCCGCCCTGCCCTCTTCCGGGGGCAGCCGCACGAGGAAACTTGCTCTGTACTGCCAGTGCCTTGAACTGAAGATTGCAAGAGACCGCGCCCCGATTTATGAAATTTTTCCCCCTCTATACCCTCCTTTGTCTGCTGTGCGTACCGGGCTTGAGCCTTGGTGGCGAAAAGACCGTGTACGGCCTCAATGAATACGCCGAACTGGCGGGCATTGATCTGCAAGTGGCCGCCAAACTCGACACCGGCGCCAAAACCGCGTCCCTCAGTGCCCGTGACATAAAGCGTTTCAAACGTGACGGAGAGAGCTGGGTACGCTTCTATCTGGCCATTGATGACGCCCATTCGCACCCCATCGAACGCCCACTGGCGCGGGTCAGCAAGATCAAGCGCCGCTCGGGCGACTACGATCCCCAGGCTGACAAGAACTACACCTCGCGCCCTGTGATTGCCCTGGAAATTTGCATGGGCAAGGCTTTACGCACCATAGAAGTGAACTTGACTGATAGAAGTGCGTTCCAATACCCGTTATTGATCGGCTCCGAAGCACTCAAGCGCTTTGATGCGCTGGTCGACCCAAGTCTTAAATACGCTGCTGGCAAACCTGCCTGCGTCGCTAACGCTCAAACCGCAGAGTAATTGAAATGCGCGCCCTAACCCTTCACCTGAAAATCTTGATCACCATCCTTGTGGTGCTGGGCATTTCGATTACTGCCTATCAGATTTTTGCTCTCGGCATTCCTGTGACCGAAGACGCAACCGACGACCTGTGGAACATCGATGCCAAAGTCGAGTTTGTTGCCAGCTCAAAAGACCCGGTCAAGATTCAGATGTTCGTGCCGCCTCTCAACCGCGACTACGTCAGCCTGAACGAAAGCTTCATTTCCAATAACTACGGGGTGAGCGTCAACCGGGTTGACGGCAACCGCAAGGTGACCTGGTCCGCACGCCGTGTGAGCGGCAAGCAAACCCTTTACTACCGCCTGGTATTGACCAAGCGCTATTCGGGTGACAAGTCCAAGGTCAAAGGCCCGGTCTTCCGCGACAGCATTGCCGTTGAAGGCCCGGAAAAGATTGCTGCAGAGGCATTATTGGCACCGATTCGCCAACACTCAGCCGACGTCGAGACCTTTATCAGCGAAACCATCAAACGGGTGAACAACCTCAATGATGACAACGTCAAACTGCTGTTGGCCGGCGACCCGTCCACCGCGCATAAAGCCCAGGTCATCGAACTGTTGCTGTCGATTGCCCACGTACCGATGGAAAAAGTCCACACCATCCGCCTGGTAGCCGATCAGCCGCAGAACCCTGAACTGTGGCTGCGCAGCTTCAACGGGAATGACTGGCTGTATTTCAATCCGGAAACAGGCGAGCAAGGCCTGCCGTCCGACCGCCTGCTGTGGTGGATCGGTGACGAACCCATGGTCACCGTGGATGGTGGCAAGAAGCCGAACGTGACGTTCAGCCTGAACAACAGTGAAATGAACGCCATCCGCCTGGCCAAGCTGACGGACGAGAACACCGACGCCAACTTCCTTGAGTACTCGCTGTACGGCCTGCCACTGCAAACCCAGCAAACGTTCATGATCATGGTGATGATCCCGATTGGTGTGCTGGTGATTCTGGTCCTGCGCAACCTGATCGGCCTGCAGACCCTGGGCACGTTCACCCCGGTACTGATTGCCCTGGCGTTCCGCGAAACCCAGCTGGAGTTCGGCATCATCCTGTTTACGGTGATAACGGCACTCGGATTGATGTTGCGCTCCTATCTGGAGCACCTGAAGCTGCAAATGCTGCCGCGACTGTCCGTGGTACTGACCTTCGTGGTGATACTGATAGCTGCCATCAGCCTGTTCAGTCACAAACTGGGCCTGGAGCGCGGACTGTCAGTGGCACTGTTCCCGATGGTGATTCTGACCATGACCATCGAGCGCTTGTCGATCACGTGGGAAGAACGTGGTGGCGGCCATGCAATGAAAGTCGCAATCGGAACGCTGTTCGCCGCGACGCTGGCGTACCTGGTCATGAGCATCCCGGAACTGGTGTACTTCGTGTTTACGTTCCCGGCCGTTCTGCTGATTCTGGTGGGCTTCATGCTGGCCATGGGTCGCTATCGCGGCTACCGCCTGACCGAGCTGATCCGTTTCAAGGCCTTCATGAAGGCTGACTCCTGATGTTTGGCTTCTGGAAGACCTGGAAGGCCCTGGAAGCCAGAGGCATCATGGGCATCAATCGGCGCAATGCGGACTACGTACTCAAGTACAACAAGCGCAGCCTGTATCCGATTGTGGATGACAAAATCATTACCAAGGAGCGCGCCATCAAGGCGGGGATTCACGTACCGGAAATGTACGGGGTGATCTCCACCGAGAAAGAAATCGAAAAACTCGACGACATCATTGGTGGCCGTAACGACTTCGTGATCAAGCCCGCACAAGGTGCGGGCGGCGACGGCATTCTGGTGATCGCCGACCGTTTCGAAGATCGTTTTCGTACAGTGTCGGGCAAGATCATCAGTCACGATGAAATCGAACATCAGATTTCAAGCATTCTGACCGGCCTTTATTCCCTGGGCGGCCACCGCGACCGGGCACTGATCGAGTACCGGGTTATCCCGGACCAGATCTTCAAAAGCATCAGCTATGAAGGTGTGCCGGACATTCGCATCATCGTTTTGATGGGCTACCCGGTGATGGCCATGCTGCGCTTGCCGACCCGTCAATCGGGCGGCAAGGCCAACCTGCACCAGGGCGCGATCGGGGTCGGCGTCGATCTGGCGACCGGCCTGACCCTGCGCGGCACCTGGTTGAACAACATCATCAGCAAACACCCCGACACCACCAATGCGGTAGACGGCGTGCAACTGCCCAATTGGGACGGTTTCATGAAACTGGCTGCCGGCTGCTATGAGCTGTGCGGGCTGGGCTACATCGGCGTCGACATGGTGCTCGACCAGGAGAAAGGCCCGCTGATTCTGGAGCTCAATGCCCGCCCGGGCCTGAACATCCAGATTGCCAACGACTGCGGTCTGACGCTGCGCACCCACGCAGTAGAAGCCCACCTTGAAGAGCTGGCCGCCAAAGGCATCCAGGAAACTGCGCAAGAACGCGTGCGCTTTGCCCAGGAGTTGTTCGGGCATATCCACTCCACCGAATAAAGCCCAGGCAACACTTGTGGGAGCGGGCTTGCCCGCGATGGCATCAATGCCGTTTATCAAAACATCGCTGGCAAGCCGGCTCCCACAAGGCTCTTGCCATCCGCTCCCTCAAGACTTGGTTGCTGCCTTGCACAGGATTACAATCGCCACCCCGCTCCGATGGCTGATTGGCTTCGCATGTTGACCTGCTCTGTATATCCCCTGCCTTACCAGGCCAATCCCGCCGAGTATTTTGCGGCGATTCGCCATGCGCCCGGCGCCGTGCTGCTGGACAGCGGTCGCCCTGCAGCCGAACGTGGCCGTTACGACCTGCTCAGCGCCTGGCCGCTCGCAGAGTTGTGCGTGCAACCGGAGGAATCGGGACGCCATTTTTTACAGCGCCTGCGCGACAGTCTGAAGCAACTCGGTAACGCCAGCCTGCCGGACCACTACGAACTGCCGTTTGCCGGCGGGCTGATCGGCTACTTGAGTTACGACTTCGGGCGCCGTCTTGAGCAACTGCCCGCGCAGTCCCGCGATGATCTGCAATTGCCGGACGCACAACTGGGCCTGTATGCCTGGGCATTGATCAGCGATCACCAGCAACTCACCAGCCAACTGGTGTTTCATCCCGCGCTGGCGGCCAGCGAACGTGAACGTTTGCTGCTGCTGTTCAGCCAACCGGCGCCAACACTGAACCAGGCATTCTCGCTAAAACGGCCCATGCAGCCGGACATCAGCGCCCGCCAGTATGAGCAGGCACTGGAGCAGGTTCAGCGCTACATCCAGGCCGGCGACTGCTATCAGGTCAATTACACCCAGCGTTTCAGCGCACCGTGTCAGGGCGACAGCTGGACTGCCTATTGCGCACTGCGCGCCGCCTGCCCGACGCCGTTCTCAGGTTTTATGAGCCTGCCCCAAAACAACGCGATTTTGAGCCTGTCACCGGAACGCTTTGTGCGGGTCAGCCACAACCAGGTGGAAACCCGCCCGATCAAAGGCACCCGCCCGCGAGGCAAAGACAGCGCCGAAGATGCAGCAAACGCCGCCGAACTGCTGGCCAGTCCTAAAGACCGCGCTGAAAACCTGATGATCGTTGACCTCTTGCGTAATGACCTGGGCCGTACTTGCCGTACCGGCTCGGTCAGCGTACCGCAGCTGTTTGCCCTGGAAAGCTACCCCAACGTTCACCACCTGGTGAGCAGCGTTACCGGGCAGTTGGCTGAAGGCAAAGACGCACTGGATTTGATTGGCGACAGTTTCCCCGGCGGTTCAATTACCGGGGCCCCGAAAATCCGCGCGATGCAAATCATTGATCAGCTGGAACCGACAAGACGCAGCATTTACTGCGGCTCGCTCCTGTATCTCGACGTGCGCGGCGAAATGGACAGCTCTATCGCTATCCGCAGCCTGCTGATCAAGGACGGACAAGCGAGTTGCTGGGGCGGTGGCGGGATAGTGGCCGACTCGCACTGGCAGGACGAATATGAGGAATCGATCACCAAGGTCAAAGTGCTGCTTGATACGCTGCAAACCCTGTAGCCCGCGGTTTTTGCTAACATCGCCACCACTAGAGAGCGCCCAGCGCCATTCACTGTAGGAAGCCGCCTGATGAGCCATCCGTTCGACGTCGCCGAACTCGCCGCGACATACGCCAGCAAGTCCCCGCAGGACATTCTCAAACTAGCCTTTGAACATTTTGGTGACGAACTCTGGATCTCATTCAGCGGCGCCGAAGATGTCGTGCTGGTGGACATGGCCTGGAAGCTGAACAAGAACGTCAAGGTTTTCAGCCTCGACACCGGCCGTCTGCACCCTGAGACCTACCGGTTTATCGAGCAGGTGCGCGAGCACTACAAGATCCAGATCGAGCTGATCTCGCCGGATCAAAGCAGGCTTGAGCCGTTCGTCAAAGAAAAAGGCCTGTTCAGCTTCTATAAAGATGGCCACGGCGAGTGCTGCGGCGTGCGTAAAATCGAGCCGCTGCGCCGCAAACTGTCGACCGTCAAGGCCTGGGCCACCGGCCAGCGGCGCGACCAGAGCCCGGGCACCCGCAGCCAGGTGGCGGCACTGGAAATTGATGGCGCATTCTCCACACCCGAGCGAGCGCTGTACAAATTCAACCCGCTGGCGCAAATGACCAGCGAGGAAGTCTGGGGCTACATCCGCATGCTGGAGTTGCCGTACAACAGCCTGCACGAGCGTGGTTTTATCAGCATTGGCTGCGAGCCCTGCACCCGCCCGGTGCTGCCAAACCAGCACGAGCGCGAAGGTCGCTGGTGGTGGGAAGAGGCAACTCAAAAAGAATGTGGCCTGCACGCAGGCAACCTGATCGCCAAAAACTGACCTGCCCCCCCCCCGTAGGAGCGAACTTGCTCGCGAGCTCTTGAAAAGCCCGCGAGCAAGCTCGCTCCTGCCCATAAGCTCGCGCCTGCAGACAGCGCGCCCCGGCAATCATTCGCAGTTGCGTTTACCCCGGACTTGCATTCAGAATTAGTAATAATTCTCAATAACGTCTGAGCCACAACCTATGTCTACGGGTGAACCTGCGTTCCAGGCCGCGATTTCCAATCTGTACTGCGAGCATCACGGCTGGCTGTTTGGCTGGCTGCGAAGAAAACTCGGCTGCGCCCGGAATGCCGAAGACCTGGCACAAGACACCTTTACCCGAATTCTCAACGCCCGCGAGTCGGTCGCCACCCTGCGCGAGCCCCGGGCGTTTTTGAGCACGACCGCACGCCGCCTTATCATTGATCAGGTGCGGCGCAAACACATCGAAAACGCCTACCTGCAAGAACTTGCGCTGACCGCACACGCCCTCGAAGGCTTTCAATCACCCGAGCAGATCCTCACCACGCTGGAAGCACTCGAACACATCGCGTTCATTCTGGAAGGTATGCAGGACAAGGTTCGCCAGGCCTTTGTCCTGTATTACCTCGATGGCTTGAAACAGAGCGAGATCGCCCGGCAACTGGCGCTGTCTGATCGTACGGTGCGCAAGTACCTGATGCAGGCTTTGCTGCACTGCAGCCATAGCCTGGACACCTGACCATGCCCGTGCCGCATCCGACCATTGACGAGCAAGCCGCCGAGTGGATTCTTCAACTGCATGAAGAAAGCACCAATGATGCGCTGCGCCTGCAGTTCGAGTGCTGGAAGCGACAAAGTCCGCAGCACGCTGCCGCTGCCTTGCGCATGCAAGATGTGATCAGTCGCCTGCAGTCATTGCGCGGGCAATCCGCCCCGGCCAATGCCGCACTCACCGCCGCCTTTAGCAGGGGCAAACCTGCTGGCCGAGGCAAGCGGGTATTGCGCGCACTACTGATTGCCGGCTGCCTGGGATTACCGAGCGCACTGATATTGCAAAGCCAGTATCCAAAGCAGTGGATGGCCGATATCAGGACCGGCCCCAATGACTGGAAAAGCCTGCGTCTGGCCGACAACTCAACGATCACCCTCAGCGGTACCAGTGCAGTGAATGTGCATTTCAACGACCAGGAACGGCGCATCGAGTTACTGCAAGGAGAAGTGCTGGTGGAAGTTGCTCACGACAACGCACGCCCCTTTATCGTGCAGACCGACGAGGGCAGCATGCGTGCGCTGGGCACCCGCTTCGTGGTCAAACATCTGCCCGACACCACTGTTTTGAGCATGCTGCAGTCGCGGGTCGCCGCACAAAGCGCTGACGAACAACAGACACTGGAGGTCGGTACTGGCTCCCGGGCGCTGATCCGCCGCGACTCGGTAGAACTGTCAGGTACGCTCGACCCCGCCAGCATTGATGAGGCATGGCGGCGCCACCAAATGGTGGTCGATAACCAGCCTCTGACTCTGGTGCTCGATGAAATCTCCCGGCATCGTCGCGGCCATCTTCAATTTGACCGCCAGGCCCTGGCCAATTTGCGCGTATCGGCCGTATTGCCGCTGGATAACACCGATCGGGCTCTGCAATTGATTGCTGAAACCCTGCCTGTGACGATTAGAACCTACAGCCCGTGGCTGGTGGTGATCAGTCAGCCACAGCAATCTAAAAAATAATTATTCGCATTCCTTCCGCTTTTTTCGAGCCAGCCGTCAAGGTAGATACATAGAACCCTAAAGGACTGCGCTTCCCATGCTGACTTCCTCCCACCCTCGCGGGCGTTTTAGCCCGCGGGCCTGCACCCCGCTGGCCCTGGCCATTCACTTGATTGTCGCTTCGGCGAGTGGCGTGCTGTGCAGCACCGTCGCTCAGGCGCAGTCGGCATCGAAAACCTATGACATTCCATCCGGCCCGCTGAGCAGTGCCCTGAATCGCTTTGCACAACAGGCCGGGGTAGCGATTATTTTTCAGTCCGCCAGCCTGGACGGACTGACGACACCCGGGCTGCACGGCACCTACAACGAGCATTCCGGATTCGAAGCCTTGTTGCACGACAGCGGCTATACCGCCGTTAAAAGTGCCAATGGCTACACGCTCGATGCGTTGCCTGCGGCGGGCGGAAGTCTGGAACTGGGCGCCACGCAAGTCAGCGCCAACCAGCTGGGCACCATCACAGAAGGTTCGGGCTCCTACACGCCCGGCAGCATCGCTACTGCCACGCGCATGGTGCTGACGCCGCGCGAAACCCCACAGTCGATATCGGTGGTCACGCGCCAGGCAATGGACGATTTCGGTCTCAACTCGATCGATGATGTGATGCGTCATACCCCCGGCATCACCGTTGCAACCTATGACAGTGATCGCACCAGCTACTATTCGCGCGGTTTTGCGATCAAGAACTTTCAGTACGACGGCATTCCGATCCTGCAAGACCCGCAATACTCTGCCGGGCACACCCTGACTGACACTGCCATTTACGACCGGGTCGAAATTCTCAAGGGTGCAACCGGGTTGCTCACCGGTGCAGGCGGCCCCGGCGGCACCATCAATATGGTGCGCAAAAAACCGACCCGCGAGTTCAAGGCCCATGTGGATGTGGGCGCAGGGTCCTGGGACAACTACCGCTCGGGGATCGACGTCAGCGGGCCGCTGACCGAAAGCGGCAATGTGCGGGGCCGGGCCGTGGCGGCCTATCAGGACAAACACTCGTTCATGGACCACTACAAGCGCGATAGCGAGGTTTACTACGGCATCCTGGAAGTGGACCTGACGCCGGACACCCTGCTGACTCTTGGCGCCGATTATCAGAACAACCACCCAAAAGGCTCCAGCTGGTCGGGCAGTGCCTCACTGTTCAACTCCGCCGGCGAGCGCATCAGCACCCCTCGCTCATTCAACAACGGCGCGAAATGGAGCAGTTGGGAGCAATACACGCGCACGGTTTTTTCAACCCTGGAGCACAGCTTTGATAACGGCTGGGTACTCAAAGGCCAGTACAACCACCAGGTCAACGGCTATAACGCACCGCTCGGCGCGCTGCTGGACCCGGACGTGAACACCGGACTGGCGCCAATGCTGGCCCGCAAGTACACCGGCGAATACGTCAGCGACAGTGGTGACCTGTTTGCCAGCGGTCCATTCAGCTTGCTGGGGCGCGAACATCAATTGGTGATCGGCGGCTCGGTAGCGAAGTCGCACTGGACCGGCAAGGACTACACCAACGCCAAAATGGTCGACAACGCCTATGACTACTACAACTGGGATGGCGACAGCCTCGAACCGGACTGGGGCAACGTAACCTCCTACAACGATGAAACAACGCGCCAGACCGGTACTTACATGACCGGGCGCTTCAGTCTCACCGATGATCTGACGCTAATGCTCGGTACGCGCGTGGCCGATTACACCCTGACGGGCACCAGCCATGCCAAAGACACCGGTAAGGTGCTGCCCTATGCCGGGGTGATCTACGACATCAACGAAAATATTTCCGCCTACGCCAGCTATACCGAAATTTTTTTGCCGCAGTCCTATTACCGCGATCGCGACAACAAGATGCTTGAGCCCGATGAAGGCACCAACTATGAGCTGGGCTTGAAAGGCGAGTTCTTTGATGGCCGCCTGAATTCAAGCCTGGCCTACTTCGAGGTTCATCAGGACAACCGGCCAGAAGCAGACACTGTCTATAACGCCCATCCGACCAATCCGGACATTGAGTACGCCTATAAAGGCATCAAAGCCAAAACCAGAGGCTACGAAGCAGAAATTTCTGGCGAACTTATGCCCGGCTGGCAGTTGCAGGCGGGCTACACGCACAAGATCAGCCGTGATCAGAGCGGTAAAAAGGTATCGACGTGGGAGCCCGAGGATCAAATTAATCTGTACACCAGCTACAAGCTGACCGGCGACCTCGACAAGCTGACGCTGGGCGGCGGGGTTCGCTGGCAGGGTACGGGCTGGCAAATGCTGACCAACTGGAATAAAGGCGGGGTCGAGGAGAAGTTTTCACAAGATCCGTACTGGCTGGTTGACCTGATGGCTCGCTACCAGCTTACGAAAAACCTATCGGCCACCGTCAATCTGAACAACGTGTTCGACAAGTCGTACTACACCAATATCGGTTTCTATAACTCGTCGTATTACGGTGACCCGCGCAATGTGATGGTCAGTACCCGCTGGGACTTCTAAAAAGCAGGCTGACCTGAAATTTTTGCAATACAAACCCTGTAGGAGCGAGCTTGCTCGCGAGCCCTTCGTTGCTGCGTTGAAATGCTCGCTCCTACCGGATCTGCAAAACACACGCACACAAAAAAGCCTGCACAAGGCAGGCTTTATTGCGTGTCACAAGCGTTCAAGGGGCTTGTGACTCTAATATGGCGCAGCGGACGGGACTCGAACCCGCGACCCCCGGCGTGACAGGCCGGTATTCTAACCGACTGAACTACCGCTGCGCGTAACACTGAAAGCGAATGGTGGGTGATGACGGGATCGAACCGCCGACCCTCTGCTTGTAAGGCAGATGCTCTCCCAGCTGAGCTAATCACCCTTTCACTTCACTCTCGTTGCGGGGCGCATTCTCTCACACTTTTTGTGTAAGTGGTTGTTTTTATTCAGGTTTTTTTCAAAACCCGGTAAAAACTTCCGTTTCCAACGCCCTGCTCTTTGATCCTGCAGCGAACTGCAAAATCGAAGCCTTTCAAGAAAAAGCCCGCATTCAGCGGGCTTCCCCTGACCACAAGCGTTCAAGGGCTTGTGGTTAAAATATGGCGCAGCGGACGGGACTCGAACCCGCGACCCCCGGCGTGACAGGCCGGTATTCTAACCGACTGAACTACCGCTGCGCGTAACACTGTGAGCGAATGGTGGGTGATGACGGGATCGAACCGCCGACCCTCTGCTTGTAAGGCAGATGCTCTCCCAGCTGAGCTAATCACCCTTTCACTCTCGGTGTGGCGCGCATTCTACGTAGCGACCTATAGTCTGGCAAGCACTTTTTAAAATAATTTTTCTAAGCCTGCCAAAGGGTTAGCGCAGGGTTGGCCTATGGCTCCATGAAGCGAATAATGCCTGCTTTGTATATAGGAGTGATTCACCCCATGTGGTTCAAAAACCTGCTTATCTATCGCCTGACCCAAGATCTGCCTTTTGATGCGCAGGTGCTGGAAACTGCACTGGCCACCAAACCGGCCCGCTCGTGTTCAAGCCAGGAATTAGCCACCTACGGTTTCGTTGCCCCTTTCGGCAAAGGTGAGGACGCACCGCTGGTTCACGTCAGCCAGGACTTCCTGCTGATCGCGGCCCGTAAAGAAGAACGCATCCTGCCGGGCAGCGTTGTACGTGATGCATTAAAGGACAAGGTCGAAGAGATCGAAGCCGAACAGATGCGCAAGGTCTATAAGAAGGAACGCGATCAGCTCAAGGATGAAATCATCCAGGCCTTCTTGCCCCGCGCCTTTATTCGTCGCTCGGCAACCTTTGCGGCCATCGCACCTAAACAGGGCCTGATCCTGGTCAATGCGTCCAGCCCTAAACGCGCCGAAGACTTGCTGTCGACCCTGCGTGAAGTCATCGGCTCGCTGCCGGTTCGCCCTCTGGCTGTGAAAATGGCTCCAAGCGCGGTCATGACTGAATGGGTCAAAACCCAAAAAGCTGCCGACAACTTCTTTGTCCTTGATGAATGCGAGTTGCGCGATACCCACGAAGATGGCGGCATCATCCGCTGCAAGCGTCAGGACCTGACCAGCGACGAAATTCAGCTGCACCTGAGCACCGGCAAGGTTGTGACTCAGCTGTCACTGGCCTGGCAAGACAAGCTGTCGTTCGTACTGGACGACAAACTGGTAGTCAAACGCCTCAAGTTTGAAGACCTGCTGCAAGATCAGGCAGAACAGGACGGCGGAGACGACGATCTGGGCCAGCAGGACGCCAGCTTCACCCTGATGATGCTGACTTTTGGCGAGTTCTTGCCCCAGCTGTTCGAAGCACTGGGTGGTGAAGAGATTCCGCAGGGAATCTGATCCATCCATATCTGCTGCAGGCGCGAGCTTTTTCAATGCTGCAACGAAGATCTCGCGAACAAGCTCGCTCCTGTAGAGGGATATCTAATAATCACAATAAAGGAACACCATGCGTGCACTTGCTGCTTTAAGCCGCTTTGTCGGTAATACCTTCGCTTATTGGGTACTGATATTCGCCGTACTGGCGTTTCTTGAACCGGCCTGGTTCTTCGGCCTTAAAGGCTTCATCGTGCCCCTGCTGGGCCTGGTGATGTTCGGCATGGGCCTGACCCTCAAACTCGAAGATTTCGCCGAGGTCGCCCGCCACCCATGGCGCGTGGCACTGGGCGTCATCGCTCATTTCGTGATCATGCCCGGCGTGGCGTGGTTGCTTTGCCAGGTCTTCCACCTGCCAGCGGAAATTGCCGTTGGCGTGATTCTCGTCGGCTGCTGCCCAAGCGGCACTTCTTCCAATGTCATGACGTGGCTGGCACGGGGCGATCTGGCCCTGTCCGTCGCCATTGCCGCTGTTACCACCCTGCTCGCTCCGCTGCTGACGCCGGCGCTGATCTGGTTGCTGGCATCGGCGTGGCTACCGGTTTCCTTCATGGAACTGTTCTGGTCGATTCTGCAGGTAGTGCTGCTGCCGATCGTGCTGGGCGTTCTGGCTCAACGATTGCTGGGGGCACGGGTGCGCTTCGCGGTTGACGTACTGCCGCTGGTCTCGGTGATCAGTATTGTGATTATCGTCGCCGCCGTGGTCGCGGCCAGTCAGGCGCAGATCGCCAAGTCAGGCTTGCTGATCATGGCCGTGGTAATCCTGCACAACAGCTTCGGCTATTTACTGGGTTACTTTACCGGTCGCCTGTTCAAGCTGCCCCTGGCCCAGCGTAAATCCCTGGCACTGGAAGTCGGCATGCAGAACTCGGGCCTGGGGGCCGCATTGGCCAGTGCGCACTTCTCGCCCCTGGCGGCAGTACCCAGCGCACTGTTTAGCGTGTGGCACAACATCTCCGGGGCACTGCTTTCGACGTATTTCCGACGCATGAGCGAGAAGGAAGACCGCATCGCGGCACAAAAAGCGGCTACAGAATGACACTTCGGGGTTGTCTGCCAGATTAATCATGTGCAATATACTGCGCACTGCGAGGACGACCTCGCGACTCATCGAGTGATTACTCCGGGGACGACCCCATCAGTTGATGGAGATTGCCATGTCCTGGATTATTCTGTTTTTTGCTGGCCTGTTTGAAGTTGGCTGGGCCGTCGGCCTGAAATACACCGACGGCTTCAGTCGCCCACTCCCTACGGCGCTGACCGTAGGCGCCATGATTATCAGCCTCGGCTTGCTCGGGCTGGCCATGAAAGAGCTGCCACTGGGCACTGCCTATGCAATCTGGACCGGGGTTGGCGCAGTCGGCACCGTGATCGCCGGGATCATCCTGTTTGGCGAATCCATGGCGCTGTTCCGACTGGCCAGTGTTGCGCTGATCATTGCCGGCCTGGTCGGCCTCAAAATGAGCGCTTAAGCAGGCACCCTTTGCACGCGATGGCATAGACCCGCTCGATGCCATCGCTGGCAATCCAGCTCCGACCCAGAGCAGGCAATATCTACCTCTTCTGTGCCCGCAACTCACTGACCCTTTCTCGCAAGACCTGCTGCGTGGCCTCCCTGGCCGGTATCGGCTCACCCGCCACCAGCGTCACCCGCGACCAGAGTCGATGGAACAACCCCTTGTGCGGATCCCGGCTGAAGAAGCTGCCCCACAACCCTTGCAACGCCATCGGAATCACCGGCACCGGCGTACGCTCCAAAATCCGCGTCACACCCGCCTTGAACTCACCAATCTCGCCGTCGATGGTCAGCTTGCCCTCGGGAAAGATGCACACCAGCTCGCCATCTTCCAGATACCGGGCAATGCGGCTGAACGCTTTTTCATAAATAGCTTCATCTTCAGCACGCCCGGCAATCGGAATCGTGCCCGCAGTACGAAAGATAAAGTTGAGAACCGGCAGGTCGTAGATTTTGTAATACATCACAAAGCGAATTGGCCGACGTACAGCACCACCAATCAATAGCGCATCGACAAACGAAACGTGGTTGCACACCAGCAACGCGGCGCCTTCGTCCGGAATCAGCTGCAGATTCTTGTGCTCCACGCGATACATGGAATGGCTGAGCAGCCAGATTATGAAGCGCATGCTGAATTCAGGAACGATTTTGAAGATGTAAGTGTTGACCGCGATATTCATCACCGAGACCACCAGGAACAACTCGGGAATCGTCAGCTTGGCCACGCTCAGCAGCAGAATGGTGACTATTGCAGACACCACCATAAACAGCGCATTGAGGATGTTGTTGGCAGCTATCACCCTCGCCCGCTCGTTTTCCGCCGTGCGCGACTGGATCAGCGCATACAGCGGCACAATGTAGAAACCGCCAAACACGCCCAACCCGAGAATATCGAACAACACCCACCAGGCCTGGCTGAAGCCCAGAACGCCCAGCCAGTCATTGGCTTGAATGTTTTGCGGCATGTGCCCCGAATGCCACCACAACAACAGGCCAAACAGGGTCAGACCAAACGAGCCAAAGGGCACCAGGCCAATCTCGACCTTACGCCCCGAGAGCTTTTCACACAGCATCGAGCCCAGTGCAATACCCACCGAAAACACCGTCAGAATCAGGGTCACTACGGTTTCATCGCCATACAACCAGTCTTTGGCGTAGGCCGGGATTTGCGTCAGGTAAATCGCACCGACAAACCAGAACCATGAGTTTCCGACGACAGAACGCGAGACCGCAGGAGTCTGGTTCAGCCCCATTCGCAGGGTAGCCCAGGACTCGCGGAAGATATTCCAGTTCAACTTCAGATCCGGCGTATCAGCCGCAGCCCGCGGAATTGCGCGGCTGGCCAGATAGCCGAGCACCGCAACCGAAACGATCACCACGGACACGACCACCGTGTAGTGACTGGATGAGAGCATGATCCCGGCGCCAATGGTGCCGGCTAGAATCGAGAGGAAGGTCCCCATCTCGACCAGACCATTACCCCCCACCAGTTCATCCTCATGCAGGGTCTGGGGCAGGATCGAATACTTCACCGGCCCAAACAGTGCCGAGTGAGTCCCCATCGCGAACAGCGCGACCAGCATCAACGCCAGGTGATCTAAGGCAAAACCGATTGCGCCTACGACCATGATCGCAATTTCACCCAGCTTGATTAGGCGGATCAGACGATCCTTCGGGTACTTTTCGCCAAACTGTCCGGCCAGTGCCGAGAACAAAAAGAAAGGCACTATAAAGAGCAGCGCACACAGGTTGATCCAGATCCCGCGATCACCTTCGATGTTCAACTTATAAAGGATGGCCAGAATCAGCGACTGTTTAAACAGGTTGTCATTGAGTGCACCCAAGGACTGGGTCACGAAGAACGGCAGGAAGCGGCGCTTCCTCAGCAAACTGAACTGCGAGGGGTGACTCATCATCCATGTACTCACGTTGCGCCGAACGGCTTTCTCATTGGAGAGCCGTTGTATCACTCAGGGCACAACCTTGCTCAGGTTCTGTACCAAAAACAGCCTGTTCAGCCGTTTGGTGCAGAACCTGAGCGCCAGACCTACTTCTTCAGCCCGGCAATGCAGGGCGACACAAACAACTCGCCACGGTAGGCCCCCTGCACGGTTCGCGTGCCCACGATCAACCACATCAGCGCCAACAACATCACCAGCACGCAACCCGCCACATCAAAGAAGGCAAGGTGCAGAACACTGCCCAGACGCAAGGTGGCCAATGAGTAAACGCCCAGCGGGAAGGTAAAGCCCCACCACCCCAGGTTGAACGGGATGCCTGCACGGAAATAGCGTGCCGTGATCATTAATGCCATCACGATCCACCACAAGCCAACGCCCCACAGAATCACCCCGGAGATAAGGCCCATGCCCTCGACTATTTCACCGATCCGCCCCAGGCCATTGGCCGCAAAGATCGCTGGAGCATCGGCCCCCAACAGCAGCAAACCCAGGGCGCCGGTGCCAATTGGTCCCAAAGCCAGCCAGCTTGAGGCGGCCATGCTTTCGTGGGGCAATTTATGCAGTGCCATGCGCAGAATCAAAATAGTCAGAATACTGAATGCCACCGGCACCGAGAACGCCCACAGCACATAGCTGGTAATCAACACATGAAACTGCGCGAGGGTGTCGCTCAAATGGGGCGCCAGCAGCCCGCCGCTGGCCGCGGCTACCTCCGCCGCCACGACTGGCAACAACCACACCGCGGTCATTTGATCGATGCTGTGGTCCTGCCGGGTGAACATCAGGTAAGGAATCAGCACCCCGAAACCCAGGGCCATGGCGACATCAATCCACCACAACAGCTCGGCCACCTGCACCATGTCGCTGCCCCAACGCGGCACTCCAAACACCAGAAAACCATTGATGATGGTCGCAAGCCCCATGGGAATGGTGCCGAAAAACATCGACACAGTGGAATGCCCGAAAATACGCCGCGCTTCGTCGAAGTACAGCACCCAGCGCGCGCCATAAAGCACGCTGAACAGAATGAACAAGACAATATTGAACAGCCATAACCCTTCGGCAAACACATGTATGCCAGGGATATGCACCGGCAGCTGGGCCAATGCCAATGCCAGGACTCCCGTCCCCATGGTCGCTGCAAACCAGTTAGGCGTGAACTGGCGGATCACCTCACGGGGGTGCTGCAATTGGCTGAACGGCCTCAAACCGGGCTTGGCTTTATTTGGGCAAATCATGGATTCCTCCTGTCCCTCGTATGAGGTGACCCTAGAGTAGAACCAAATCGAATATCTATATAACGGGTAATTTCTCTAACTGTTATCTGCTTTATAGATAATCACTCAATCCCTGGGTTCAACCACCGCGACACATGGCCACGCTCAGACCATAGTCGACACTGACGTGCTTCAGACATCATGCGAGACTAGCCTGCCGCAGCAGGATTGCTGCGGCCTTACACCTCCAGGAGTCACCATGTCGCTGTCCAGCGGGCTCATTGCCGCCGTCGCCCTGGCCTATATGGCCATCATGTTTGCCATTGCCTTTTATGGTGACCGGCGCAGCAAACCGCTGCCGCCGCGGGTTCGCGCATGGGTCTATAGCTTGTCGCTGGCGGTGTACTGCACCAGCTGGACGTTCTTCGGCGCTGTAGGCCAGGCCGCCGAACAGCTTTGGGCGTTTTTGCCTATCTACCTGGGGCCGGTGCTGCTATTGGTGTGCGCGCCCTGGGTCCTGCAAAAGATGGTGCTGATCAGCAAGCAGGAGAACATCACCTCGATTGCTGACTTTATTGCCGCACGCTACGGCAAGTCCCAGTCACTGGCGATTGTGGTGGCGCTGATCTGTCTGGTGGGCGTATTGCCCTACATCGCCCTGCAGCTAAAGGGCATTGTGCTCGGCGTCAATCTGCTGATAGGGGCCGGGGCGGATGCAACAGGCACCAGTGCCCAAGACACCGCATTGATTGTGTCACTGGTGCTGGCGCTGTTTACCATTGTATTTGGCACGCGCAACCTCGATGCCACCGAACACCACCGCGGCATGGTGCTGGCGATTGCCTTCGAGTCGCTGGTCAAACTGTTCGCCTTTCTCGCCGTCGGCGCCTTTGTAACCTACGGCCTGTATGACGGTTTCGACGACCTGTTCAATCAGGCGATGCTCGCGCCGCGCCTGGAGCAGTACTGGCAAGAAACCATCAACTGGCCTTCGATGGTGGTGCAGACCGGTGTCGCCATGATGGCAATCATCTGCCTACCCCGGCAGTTTCACGTCACTGTGGTTGAAAACATCGAGCCACGCGACTTGCAACTGGCCAAATGGGTGTTCCCGGCCTACCTGATTCTGGCGGGCCTGTTCGTGGTACCGATTGCGCTGGCCGGGCAGATGCTGCTGCCCAGTTCGGTCCTGCCTGACTCGTTCGTGATCAGCCTGCCACTGGCCCAGGCTCATCCGGCACTGGCATTGCTGGCATTCATTGGCGGCGCATCGGCCGCCACCGGCATGGTGATTGTGGCCAGCGTCGCGCTGTCGACCATGGTTTCCAACGACATGCTGCTGCCCTGGCTGCTGCGGCATAAAAACGCCGAACGTCCGTTCGAAGTGTTCCGCCACTGGATGCTTTCGGTACGCCGCGTGTCGATTGTTGTGATTCTGCTGCTGGCTTATGTCAGCTACCGCCTGCTGGGTTCGACCGCCAGCCTCGCTACCATCGGCCAGATTGCCTTTGCTGCAGTCACCCAACTGGCCCCTGCCATGCTCGGCGCCCTGTACTGGAAGCAAGCCAACCGCCGGGGGGTATTTGCCGGCCTGGCTACCGGGACCTTCATCTGGTTCTACACCCTGGTGCTGCCTCTTATCGCCCACAGCGTGGGCTGGAATTTAAGCCACTTCCCGGGCCTGGCCTGGCTTCACAGCAACCCGCTGGGGCTGTCGATCACGCCACTGACCCAGGGCGTGGTGTTATCGCTGGCCGGTAACTTCACTCTGTTTGCCTGGGTCTCGGTGCTGTCTCGCACCCGCGTTTCGGAGCACTGGCAAGCCGGGCGCTTTATTGGCCAGGAACTGAGCAGCCACCCGGGCGGGCGCTCCATGCTCGCGGTACAGATCAACGACTTGCTGACACTGGCCGCACGTTTTGTCGGTGAGGAGCGGGCCCACCAGAGCTTTATTCGTTTCGCTTATCGCCAGGGCAAAGGCTTTAACCCTAATCAAAACGCTAATGGCGAGTGGATCGCCCATACGGAACGCCTGCTGGCCGGGGTCCTCGGCGCTTCCTCGACCCGCGCAGTGGTCAAGGCGGCCATTGAAGGTCGGGAAATGCAGCTTGAAGATGTGGTGCGCATTGCCGACGAAGCATCGGAAGTATTGCAGTTCAACCGTGCACTACTGCAGGGCGCGATTGAAAACATCACCCAGGGAATTAGCGTGGTCGATCAGTCGCTCAAGCTGGTGGCCTGGAATCGTCGCTATCTGGAGCTCTTCAACTACCCGGACGGACTGATCAGCGTAGGACGCCCGATTGCCGACATCATTCGTCACAATGCTGAACGCGGCCTGTGCGGCCCCGGGGAAGCCGAAGTGCATGTGGCCCGTCGCCTGCACTGGATGCGCCAGGGCCGAGCGCATACCTCCGAACGCCTGTTCCCCAATGGCCGGGTTATCGAACTGATTGGCAACCCCATGCCGGGGGGCGGTTTTGTCATGAGTTTCACTGACATTACCGCGTTCCGCGAAGCCGAACAGGCACTGACCGAGGCCAACGAAGGGCTTGAACAGCGGGTGGCCGAGCGGACCCATGAGTTGTCGCAGCTCAATCAGGCACTGACGGATGCCAAAGGGGTGGCCGAATCGGCCAACCAGTCGAAAACCCGCTTCCTGGCAGCTGTCAGTCATGACTTGATGCAACCCATGAACGCCGCACGCCTGTTCTCCGCAGCCCTGTCACATCAAGAAGAGGGGCTTAACCCGGAAGCGCAAAAACTGGTACAGCACCTGGACAGTTCCTTGCGTTCAGCCGAAGACCTGATCAGTGACCTGCTGGATATTTCACGCCTGGAAAACGGAAAGATAACCCCGGACATCAAGCCTTTTGCCCTTAATGACCTGTTTGACACCCTGGGGAATGAGTTCACCGCCCAGGCTCAGGAACAAGGTTTGAGCTTCAGAGTGCGCGGCAGCCGTTTGCGGGTCAGTAGCGACATCAAACTGCTGCGACGCATTCTGCAGAACTTCCTGACCAATGCCTTCCGCTACGCCAAAGGACCGGTGCTGTTGGGTGTGCGTCGCCGGGGTGGCGAGCTGTGCCTTGAGGTGTGGGATCGGGGCCCGGGTATTCCCGCCGACAAGCTGCAAGTCATTTTTGAAGAGTTCAAACGCCTGGATAGCCACCAGACCCGTGCCGAAAAAGGCCTGGGCCTGGGCCTGGCGATTGCAGACGGTTTGTGTCACGTGCTCGGGCATACCCTGCAAGTGCGCTCGTGGCAGGGTAAAGGCAGCGTATTCAGCGTCAGCGTGCCACTGGCCAAAACCCAGACGGCGCCTCAGCCCGTGGTTGCCGAACAAAACGGCCAGCCGATCAATGGCGCCCAAGTGCTGTGCATCGATAACGAAGACAGCATTCTGATCGGCATGCAGAGCTTACTGACACGCTGGGGCTGCCGGGTCTGGACCGCACGCAATCGCGACGAATGCGCTGCCCTGCTCAACGAGGGCGTGCGTCCGCAACTGGTGCTGGTTGATTACCATCTGGATGGCGGCGAAGTCGGCACCGATCTGATGCGCTGGCTGCGTGCCCGATTGGGCGAACCGGTGCCGGGCGTGGTAATCAGCGCTGATGGACGGCCGGAGATGATTGCCGAGGTGCATGCAGCAGGCCTGGAATACCTGCCCAAGCCGGTAAAACCTGCGGTTTTGAGGGCTCTGCTGAGCCGGCATGTGCCGCTGTAATCTAGGCAGAAGCGGATCCCGTAGCAGCGGCCGCAGGCTGCTACGGGCCTGGCGTGCTTACTCAGCTGGATGCGCTACGCCATCCACATCCGTCATCGCCCGCTCCAGCAGGTCAGCGGGCAAGCTTTTGCTGGCCCTGGCGCCCAGCAGCTTGAGCTGCTCGCTGCGACTGACAAGGTTGCCTCGGCCTTCTGTCAGCTTGTTACGCGCAGCTGCGTAGGCTTTATCCAATTGCTGCAGACGATTACCGACTTCATCCAGGTCCTGAATGAACAGCACAAACTTGTCGTACAGCCAGCCTGCCCGCTCTGCAATTTCCCGCGCGTTTTGACTTTGTCGTTCCTGCTTCCACAGGCTGTCAATTACCCGCAAGGTAGCGAGCAAGGTGGTGGGGCTGACAATCACAATATTGCGGTCAAAGGCCTCCTGGAACAGGTTAGGCTCGGCTTGCAATGCGGCGGAAAAAGCTGCTTCGATCGGTACAAACAACAACACGAAGTCCAGGCTGTGCAGGCCTTCGAGTCGCTTATAGTCTTTACCGGCCAGGCCTTTTACATGATTGCGTAACGACAGCACATGCTGCTTGAGTGCCGCCTGCCCAATGACGTCGTCATCGGCACCTACGTATTGCTGATATGCCGTGAGGCTGACCTTGGAGTCGACCACTACCTGTTTGTCACCCGGCAACATGATCAGGACGTCCGGTTGAAAACGCTCGCCGTCCGGCCCCTTGAGGCTGACCTGTGTCTGGTACTCGCGGCCCTTCTCAAGCCCTGCGTGTTCAAGCACCCGCTCCAGAATCAACTCACCCCAGTTACCCTGGGTTTTTTGGCCTTTGAGGGCGCGGGTCAGGTTGGTGGCTTCATCACTCAGGCGCAGATTGAGTTGCTGCAGGCGCTCCAGCTCTTTACCCAGCGAAAATCGTTCCCGGGCTTCTTGCTGATAGCTTTCTTCGACACGCTTTTCAAACGACTGAATGCGCTCCTTTAAAGGGTCGAGCAACTGCCCCAGGCGCTCGCTGCTGGTGTCGGCGAAACGCTGCTCACGCTCATCGAAAATCTTGCCGGCAAGCTCTGCAAACTGAGCCCGCAGCTCATCACGCGAGCCTTGCAGGTCGCTTAACCGTTGTTGATGACTGTCTTGTTGCTCGCGCAACTCAGCCGCCAACGCCGCCGCATGAGCGTCCAGGCGACGCAATTCGGCCTCTTTCTGGCTGCGCTCCAGACTCCAGGCATGCGCTGCATCGCGCGCATTGTCGCGTTCGAGTTGCGACAACTCGACCTCTCGCCGCAAGGCTGCCAGCTCTGCCTGCTTGGCAGCATTGGCCTGGCCCAGATCACTGATTTCATCACGACTGGCCTCCAGTTGGGCGCTCAGACCTTCCTGAGCCAACTGCGCCGTATTCAAACGCTCATTGAGCATCGCCAGTTCAGCATGAAGGGCACTGGCGCGACGCTGCACCTGCCATAAAACTGCCAACAGCGGTATGCCCGCCAAGGCCAGGCCCAGCAAAATGCTGCTCAAATCCAGGGCCATAGCCCCTCCGCACTAGATAAAAGAGCAAGGGTAACCAAGCAACAGGAGCGAAGACAGCTCAGTCTTCTATTTTGCTCAGTTCCTGTTGCGCGACGCGATCTCCGGCACGGGCAGCCTGGCGCAAGAGCTCATGACCGATCCGCTGATCCCGGGCACTCCCGCAATCACGGCACATCAATTGCCCAAGCCGACTCTGGGCCAGAACCACACCTTGTCGTGCAGGTTGTTTCAGCAAATGGCCGGCAACGTGCTTGACGCTGGGCTTGGCGCCCAATCGAGGGTTATCCAGTAACCAGATGGCCACCCGCAGAGAAAAGCGTTTTGGGGGGTCTGATGGAGTATTGGGGCGAGTAACGGAGGAAGTAGCTGTACGAAACTTCATATGACACTGTAGGGCAGAACAGAAGGCGCGCAACTTTACTCCTTTTTTCGTGAGGGTAAAGCCGAAAAACACTACACCCGCGATCTAGAGCAAGTGCACGGGACAATCCACAGATCCTGTGGATAAGTCAGTGGACAACCCACATTTAACCCCCGCAAACGCCCACCCTGCGGGGCCTCGGGTCAAACTGACGATTTTTTCACCAATTAAAAAAAACGATGTTTTTCATTGACTTAAATTTAGCTAGCAGGCTAGGAGCGCATGTTCTCTGGCCCGTGCAGTGATTCAATGCGCAGCACCTAAAATGTGCACAAGTTCACACCCGCCCCAGGAAACAGGTCTGATACAGAGCAAAAACTCTAGGCAAGCGCACCTGTATTGAGCAACGGCAAAACCTCCTCAGAACCCCGATAAGCTGCCGATCAAGGTCTGGCATTCCAGTAGAAACGGGCTATATCGCCCACCTGCCCATGCCGTTGCGCACTGGTGCCGATAATCGCTGCAGAGGGCTAAATAACGTATTTTTTGCTAGCACACTTGCGTTTAAATTTTCAACCCGTTATTATCCGCAGCGTTAGTACCAAGCTGAAAGTCAATTCGGGCCGAACAAATCCCTCAAGCACTCTTCCATAAATGAAGACATGCTGACAAAACGGGATCGACCCCCTCGATGGTTTCCAGGTAAATCTTGCGACGATACTGCCTTTGAAAAGCAAAGGGTACCGCGAAGTTTTTACTCTGACCGAACCAACCTGCAAATTGATCAGGATCTTCACCCGGAGCACGGAACCTTAGCTCCAGTTGTGATTGCCTGCCCTCCTAAGTACCTACCTGCCAGCCCAAGCGCCACATAATTAATGCGCTCCAACTGGCGGCTTTGTTCCAGTCAGGTTCTTCGTCCAGCCAAAGATGGCTCGACGTCACTGGAACGTTTTAACGCTGCACAGCTCTAAGCTGTGTCATTTGTAGGAACACCTAATAACTATGTCTACTCAAATCCATACTCAGGATGCCATTCGCACCCTAACCAACGCCTTTGCTCCAATGAACTGCCTGATTATGGCCGCTCGCAAAGGATGCTTCAGCTTCACTCTGGTCAACGAACACGGTATCGCTCGTCACAGCGAACGCCTGTACCCCGATCAATATTCCAGCGCAGCACCTCTGCAAGCTGTGATCGAGCGTACTCGTCAGGCACTTATTGCCTGATCTGATAAGCGACAACACAACAAGCCCTGCCTGATCCGCAGGGCTTTTTATTGCTAAAAATTTAAGAAATATCCTGCATTGTTTAATTACCTGCGGATATATAGCGCACAACTCGAAGCCACTAATGTTTTAAAAACAGTCCTTTAGAGCAAATATATGACACTACACTTCAACTCAAGCGGCTAATCCGCTTCCGGCGAGCCCTCCCGACTCACTGCTGCCAAGCAAATGGGCACGCCGGCCATTTCAGCCGTCGAGGACGATATGGGTATCGCTGCCAGAGAGTTGTCTCTTTATGTCATTCGGCCAACATTGAGGTATCTGGGCCAGAACAATCCGGATGCAGAAGCTTTGTTGCTGGGTATTGCTGCCAGCCAGTCAAGCCTGGGCTCTGCCCTGCACGACCGGCGCGGTCATGGCCTGTACTGCATTCGCGAAGCCAGCCACGCAGCTTTGTGGGACCGGTATCTGGCGCAAGACCCCGATCTGGCCAGCCTGATTCGCGGACTGGCCAGTCAGCATGCATTCTTGTGCAGCCCCCATTTGGAACTCACGGTTAATTTACGTTACGCAACGGCCATTGCGTGGCTGCTGATTGAACAGCAACAAGTAATCATCCCCGCTGCAGATGACCTGCTCGGTATGGCAAGAATTTGGCGCCAAGCCTTTGAACCACAAGGACGTTTGCGTGATTTCACTCACGCGTGGAACAACTTTGTTTCTCCTCTCAATCATGTCGCTTGAGAATTCGTCCACACACAATAATATTTAAATGATCGAAAACCGGTCGGATTGTCCTACAAAACAACGTTAACTTCTGCGATTTAGCCTATAGCGCTTAAACAAAAATGTTGGTAGTTTTCGTCCGGTGATCAAAAGGAGTTCTAATAATGAAAAAAGTAATGCTCAAGACCACACTTGGCCTCGCCGTAACCTTGGCTTCCAGCCAGATTTTCGCAAGTGGCTTCGCCCTCAACGAACAAAGCGTTAGCGGTATGGGGACCGGTTTCGCAGGTCGTTCATCTTCAGCCGACGATGCAAGTACCGTATTTGGTAACCCTGCCGGCATGTCCCGCTTAAATGGTCAGCAAGTAACCGGTGGCATCGCTGTTATCGACGCTTCGACCGATATTAAAGATGCGCAAGGTAAATACCCTGGCACCAATAAAGGTGACATGGTGCCATTCACTGGCGTTCCGATGGGTTTCTATACCAACAAGCTCAATGACCAGTGGGCTGTAGGTTTCGGTGTTTATGCACCTTTCGGGCTCGTTACCGATTATGAAGGCGGCTTCCAGGGCCGAGCCTTCGGCAAAAAGAGTGAAGTAAAGGTTATTACGCTGCAACCGACAGTCAGCTATGCCTTTAACGACAAGGTCTCGGTGGGTTTCGGCCCAACCATTAACCGTATCTCCGGCGCACTTGAGTCTGACCTCACGGTCCTCAATCCGGCTTTCGGCGATACCAATGTAAAAGTTAAAGGAACTGATACCGCGTTGGGCTTCAATATCGGTGTTCTGGTGCAAGCGACAGACACCACTCGTATTGGTCTTACCTATCACTCCAAAGTGAGCTACAAGCTTGAAGGCCACACCAATGTTACGGCGGGGGCCAATACCCCGGCTTCATTGATGAAAAGCAATCGCTATGACGCCTCGCTGTCCATCGACACTCCAGAATCCTACGACCTGTCTGTGACTCAAGACCTGTCCGATGCCTGGAAAGTCTATGCAGGTTCGACCTGGACTCGCTGGAGCCGCCTGAAAGACATCACCATCAATAACGACGGTGTAAGCCCTGCAGCTTCGGGGGCGGTAGGTTCGCAACTGTTCGGCTCGATCAAGGAAGAACAGAACTGGCACGATACCTGGGCCTATGCAATCGGTACTTCATACCAGCTGAACAAGCAGTGGGTACTGCGTACCGGCCTGACCTGGGATCAGTCGCCAACCAACAACGAGAACCGTTCACCACGTATCCCTACCGGTGACCGTACAGTCTTCAGCCTGGGTGCGGGTTATGCAGTTAACGAAAACCTGGCCATTGACGTTGCTTACTCTTACCTGAAAGAAGAATCAGTCAAAGTTAATGACTCGAACGCTCTTAACAGCTACAGCGCCAAATATGAAAACAGCGCTAACGGCTTTGCAGTAGGCGCAACCTACAAGTTCTGATTCATCGCGAGCCTGAAGGGCTCGCCGACTGAATTAAAAAAATCCCCGTTCTCGTTACCGAGACGGGGATTTTTTAATGAGTGACATTCAGGGTGTTGAAGCAATGGCTTTTTCTATCGCCTCAATCAATTCGGGGCTGTCGGGTTTACTCAGACTCGAAAAGTTGGCAATGACATTGCCTTTGCGATCTACAACATATTTGTAGAAATTCCACTTCGGCGCACTGCTCTGCTCAGCCAGCACTTTAAACAAATGCACTGCGTCAGGACCACGAACATGTTGCGGATCAATCATGGTGAACGTTACACCGTAATTAACGTAACAGACCTTGGCTGTTTCTTCGCCGTCCTTGGCCTCTTGTTTAAAGTCATTGGACGGCACGCCAATCAACTCCAGCCCCTGCCCTTTAAAACGCTGATGCAATGCCTCAAGCCCTTTGAACTGAGGGGCAAAGCCACAAAAGCTCGCAGTATTAACGATCAACAGCGGCTTTGCGGCGAAGCGCTGGCACAGATCGATAGATTCTTTGGCCCGCAACTTTGGCAATGAGCCTTCCAGTAGCGGCGGACACTGCGCCGCCCATACAGAACCGGTGCAAACCAACAACAATACGGGCATTGCAATCCAGCGCTTTAGCATTATCAAAGTCCTTTAAATAGAGACAGACACAGAACTTACTCGCCCCGACAACCCGCTAGCAAGCACCCATGCCCAACTGCATCAGTGCCAGCCCGCCTTGATGCCAGCCCCACCACGCCAGGGTCAGCAGTAATAAACCGCCGCCCAATCCCACCCACCATAGCCATGCCGGACTCACGCAATACTCCCCTGCGCCTGCAACCGGGCGACAGGGCGCTCGCGCACCGGCCAGTTCAGGGCAGCCGCCAAAAGACTCAACAAGATCGAAACCTGCCAGATCAAATCGTAACTACCGGTTCGATCATAGACCACACCCCCCAGCCAGCCGCCGAGGAATGCACCCAGCTGATGGAACAGGAACACGATCCCGCCCAGCATTGACAAGTTACGCACACCAAACATGGTAGCGACCGTGCCATTGGTCAGCGGCACTGTCGACAACCACAAAAAGCCCATGCTCATACCGAACAGGTAGGCACTAAACTGCGTCACCGGCGCCCACAGGAACAACACGATAACCACTGCTCGCGCCAGGTACAGACTGGTCAGCAAGCGCGGCTTTGACATACGGCCGCCCAGCCAGCCGGCAGTGTAGGTGCCGAATATATTGAACAGACCAATCAGCGCCAGCACCGTCGTGCCAATGGTGGCAGGCAAATGCTGATCCACCAGATAGGCCGGCAGGTGAATCCCGATAAACACCACCTGAAACCCGCAGACAAAAAAGCCGAAGGACAACAGCCAGAACCCGGAATGCGAGCAGGCCTCACGCAGCGCTTGCCTGAGCGTTTGCTCGCCACCCAGACTCGGCAGCGGACGATCTTTGAGCATGCTCACCAAGGGCACGATCAACGCCACCAGCAACCCCAAAACCAGCAACGCCGACGACCAGCCGAGCCAGCCAATCAGACCCAGTGTGCCGGGCAACATGGCGAACTGACCGAACGACCCCGCCGCACTGGCAATCCCCATGCCCATGCTGCGCTTTTGCGCAGGCAAGGCGCGCCCTACCACACCCAGAATCACCGAGAAGGAAGTACCGGACAGCCCGATACCGATCAACAAACCCGCACTCAGCGATAAGGTCATCAACGAGTCTGACATGCCCATCAGGATCAAACCTGCGGCATACAAAATGCCACCCACGATCACGACTCTGGCGGCGCCAAAGCGATCAGCCAGTGCACCGGTGAACGGTTGCGCCAAGCCCCAGATCAAGTTCTGCAGAGCAATAGCAAACGCAAAGACCTCGCGCCCCCAACCAAACTGAGCACTCATCGGCGGCAGAAACAGCCCGAATCCATGCCTTACCCCCAAAGACAGCGCCAAAATCAATGCACTGCCCAAAAGCACCCACCCGCTGGTACGCCACACCGATGTCATTTTTATTCTCCTGATGCGGGTATATACCCATTTTTATTCGTTAAAAGGGCCCTTAATCCGGGCCCGCCAAGTCATCCAGAAGCTGCAGCAATTGCTCGCGCCGATCTTCCCCCAAACGATCAATCAATTGCTGCTGCGCAGCCTCCCAGGCCGGCAACGCTGCCTCAAGCCGCTCCTCCCCGGCCCTGGTCAGGCATACCAGGCGATTACGGTGGTCCTCGCCCTCAGCCAGCTTCACCAAGCCTGCATTCTCCAGCACCCGCAAGTTGCGCCCTAACGTACTGCGGTCCAGCCCCATGGCTTCAGCCAGGCTGGAAATACTCGGTTGATCCAGACGCTTGAGATTGCACAGCAAGGAATACTGGGCAACGTTGATTCCGAAGCCATCAAGAGCGCCGTCGTAATGCCTGCTGATGCCACGCGAAGCGCGACGCAGATTGGTGCATAAACACTGGGTTGGTAACATTTTGTATGTATATACCCGCAATAAACTGGAATCAAGATTTAAAAAAAACGCCACCGCCGCCCTGGCGGGAGCCAGCTTGCCATCGCGAGCAAGCACGCTCCTGCAGAGCTGGTCACGCTGAAATAAGCGCCAACCCCACCAATACCAGAACCTCAAGCAATTCAAGCAAGGCCCCGGCAGTATCACCTGTGGTGCCACCCAGGCGACGCATCATCACTCTGCGCAGCCATACAAACCCAAGGGCCGCCAGCACCAGCGCCCACAAACCTGCATAACCGGCCACCACTACACACGCCAGCGCACTGAGCCCCAGCACCTGCCACCCGGTCTTGCGCGGCAAGTGGTCCGCCAGCGCTTGCCCCAGGCCACCCGCACGCACATAAGGCGTGGTGAGAAACACACCGAGCAATGCACTGCGGCCGATCAGCGGCACAATCAGCAAGGCCATCCCCTGTTGCTGCTCAACCAGCGCCAGCAGCGCGCAAAATTTGAGCAATAACACCAAGACCAGCGTCACGACGGCAATCGGTCCGCTGCGCGGGTCTTTCATGATGCTCAGGGTGCGCTCACGATCGCCAAAGCCGCCCAGCCAGGCATCGGCACTGTCAGCCAGACCATCCAGGTGCAACCCGCCACTGAGCAGCACCCATGCCGTCAGCAGCAAGGCCGCATGCAGCATTAAAGGGGCATTGCCCAGCAAGCCATTGAGCCCCCAAAGCAGCAGGCCGAACAGCGCACCTACCAACGGATAGCACAGCAGAGAACGCCCAAGCTCTTGAGGCGCAGGCATACCGGAGAGGCGAATCGGCAAGCTGCTCAAAAATTGCAGGGCGATCCAGAATGGCAGCATGCTCAGCCCTCTTCGCTTACTAGGCCGTGGGCTGCAACACGCAACCCGAACAGCGCACCATTGACCACCGGCACCTGCAACAATTGCTCGCGGGGCAAACCCCGGGCCCGGGCCAGCAGCAGCTTGATCACCCCGCCGTGGCACACCACCAGTACCCGTTCCCCGGCAAATTGTTGCTGCAAACGGCTGACTGCGGACAATACCCGCGCCGAGAACTCCGGCACAGGCTCACCTTGCGGCGGAGTAAAGCCGTAGGGGTCAGTCCAGAACAACCCCAGCGCCTCGGCGTCGGTTTCCATCAGCGCCGCAGGACTGCACCCTTCCCATTCGCCAAAATGCAGTTCCTGCAGGTCCTTGTCGAAAGACACCGGTAACGCCAGCTGCTGGCTCAGCTCCCGTGCGAACAGGGCACAACGCTGCAACGGTGAGCTGACGATACGATCCCACGGACCGCGGCCTTTAACCGCTTCACGCATCTGCTCCCAGCCCACGGCCGTCAGCGCATCATCGAGACTGCCACGCAGTCCACCCCCCAGCTCGGTTTCGCCATGGCGCAACAGATCCAGTTGCACCGTCATGCAGGTCGGTCCGCCACGGCGGCCTCGGCAAAAGTCGCCATCTGCCCGTGCAGGTCGCAGGCCAGACGCATCAACGGCACCGCCAGTGCGGCACCGCTGCCCTCGCCCAGGCGCAAGCCGAGGTCGAGCAACGGCTGTGCCTGCAAGCTTTCCAGCACATGGCGATGCCCCTGCTCGGCACCGCGATGGGCGAACACCAGCCACTCGCGGCACTGCGGGTTCAAACGTACCGCCACCATGGCTGCAACCGTACAAATAAAGCCATCAACCAACGCCACGATGCCTTGCTGCGCGCAAGCCACATAGGCGCCGGTCAAAGCTGCAATCTCAAAGCCGCCCAGGCGGAACAGGGTCTGCAGCGGGTCATCCAGCAGCCCGTCGTGAAACGCCAGCGCCCGGTCAATGACTTGCGCTTTATGGCTCACACCCGCTGCGTCCAGACCGGTTCCCGGCCCAGTCAGGTGCGAGGCCGGGCAATCCAGCAAGGCACAGGCCACGGCACTGGCTGACGTCGTGTTGCCAATGCCCATTTCGCCGCCAATAAATAACTCGCTGCCCGCTGCCAGTGCCCGCAACACACTGTCACGCCCCGCCTGCAGGGCTTTTAAGCCCTGACTGTCGGTCATCGCCGCGCCCGTCGCAAAGTTGGCCGTGCCTGCTCCCAGCTCCAGGTGCCGCACCCCCGGCAGATTGAGCATGGGTGTCACAGTGCCCAGGTCTACTACATCCAGTTGCGCGCCCAACTGGCGGGCCAGCACGCTGATCGCCGCGCCGCCGCTGACAAAGTTGTGCAACATTTGCCCGGTGACCGCTTGCGGGTAAGCCGATACGCCCTCTGCCACCACACCGTGATCGCCAGCAAAAATCGCAATCCACAGTTGATCGACACGCGGCTTGAGCCGCCCCTGCAACCCGGCCAGCTGCACGGCCAGCGCTTCCAGCTGGCCCAACGAGCCTGCCGGTTTGGTCAATTGATGCTGACGCCCGGCTGCCGCCATCGATATTTCATGATTAACCGGCTTGCACGGGGTCAGCCACCACGGGGTATTCATAGTGCAGTTCCTTTCAACGTCAGAGGCAGGCCCGCCACCGTCAGCACTACTCGCTGACAGCGCTCGGCCAAGGCTTGATGCAACCAACCGGCTTCATCGACATAGCGGCGAGTCAATTCGCCCAGCGGCACGACACCCATTCCGGTTTCGTTGCTGACAAATACAATTTCACCCGGCAGTTCAGCCAGGCACGCCAGCAGCGCATCACGCTCGGCGTCCAGGCGCTGCGGGTCCTCAAGCATCAGCAGGTTGGTCAGCCATAACGTCAGGCAATCTACCAACAAAAAAGTCTCTGCCCCGGCGTTATCGCGCAGTACCCGGGCCAGCTCCAGCGGTTCTTCTACCAGCGCCCAATGCCCGGGGCGGCGCTCACGATGGTGGCGCACGCGCTCGTTCATCTCACCGTCCAGCGGCTGGCTGGTGGCGATGTAGATGACGGCCAGAGCGGACTCGGCCGCGAGCTTCTCGGCCAGGCGGCTTTTACCCGACCGGGCGCCACCCAGAATCAGTTGCAGCATGTTTTAAAACCTCTAGAAGGCGGCTTCATCTGTGTGGAAGCCGCAAGAGCGGCCCGTATGGCAGAGGATCAGAGCCCGCATAATTGACGCAGCAACCCGGTATCAAGATGGTTTTGCACCAGGTCCGCCAGGCGCTCGATGTCCCGCTCACGCAGGGCGTGGTAGTCCACCGTTTGCACGTCCTGCAAACCGGCCCAGCGCAACAAGGCACTGCAGGCCGCAGGTGACTCGAACAAACCATGCAAGTACGTGCCGAAAATTTGCCCGTCTTCACTCTGGGCGCCATCACACCGGCCATCTTCCAACTGCACCGCCGGCCGCTCCAGCGCCACGCCGCTAGTCACGCCGGCATGGATTTCGTAGCCACTGACTGCAGCGTTTTCCAGGGTCAGATGCCCGCGTACATTGCGCAGTTGCTTCTCGGCGGCAAGCTCGGTGCTCAATGCCAGCAACCCCAGACCGGGGCTCGACCCCGCCGCGCCTTCGAGCCCCAGCGGGTCGTGAACCTGTTCGCCGAGCATCTGCAAACCGCCACAAATCCCCAGCAACTTGCCGCCATAGCGCAAGTGACGGTTGATTGCCGCCTCCCAGCCATTGCCGCGCAAATAGGCCAGATCGCTGCGCACGCTTTTGGAGCCCGGCAGGATAATCAAATCCGCAGCAGGGACAGGCTGGCCCGGCCCGACAAACTGCAAGTCCACTTGCGGGTGCAAACGCAGCGGATCGAAGTCGGTGTGGTTACTGATACGCGGCAGTACCGGCACAACCACCTTGAGCACTTGATCTACCTTGTCGGTCTGGCGCTGGTCAATGCCGTCTTCAGCCTCAAGATGCAAATCCATCACATACGGCAATACACCGATCACCGGCTTGCCCGTGCGCTGTTCAAGCCAGTCGAGACCAGGCTGGAGCAAGGCAATGTCGCCCCGAAAACGGTTGATGATGAAGCCTTTGACCCGCGCCTGCTCGGTCTCTGACAGCAACTCAAGAGTGCCGACAAGATGCGCAAACACGCCGCCGCGATTGATGTCGGCGATCAGGATTACCGGACAATCCACCGCCTCGGCAAAGCCCATGTTGGCGATGTCGCCGGCACGCAGATTGATCTCGGCAGGCGAGCCCGCGCCCTCGACCATCACCACCGGGTACTCGGCGCTCAAGCGTTGGTGCGAGGCCAGCACCGCCTGCATGGCGATGGCCTTGTAGTCGTGATAAGCCACCGCGTTCATGCTGGTTACGGCACGCCCATGAATAATCACCTGCGCGCCGGTGTCACTGTTGGGCTTGAGCAACACCGGATTCATGTCTGTGTGGGGCGCAAGACCGGCCGCCTGGGCCTGGACTGCCTGGGCCCGACCGATCTCGCCGCCCTCTGCGGTGACGGCACTGTTGAGCGCCATGTTCTGCGGCTTGAACGGCACCACACGCACACCCTCGCGGGTCAGCCAGCGGCACAATGCCGTGACCAGAGTACTTTTACCCGCATCGGATGTAGTGCCCTGCACCATCAGCGTGCTCATGAATGTTCCTTGGTATACGCCAGCAACGCTTGTTCCAGCCGCAGCCAGTCAGCGTCGGTAGCAGGCAGGCCAAAACGTACGCTGCTGTTATGGGCAAACAGACGCAGCAAAATACCGCGCTGGGCCATAAATTCGTAAAGACGGTCGGCGTGGGGGGTAATCAACCACTGAAACAGCGCGCACCCGCCCTGGGGCGGCAAATCATGCAGGCCCAGCAATCGCTCCAACCGGCCGCTGGCCAATTCGCTGCGCTCGCGCTGAAACTCCTGGGCGGCGGTGTCGAGCAGACAAGCCTGGCCTACAGCCCGGGTCGGGCCGCTGACGGCCCATGGGCCGACCTGGTCGGCCAACAATTTAAGCAACTTGAGTTCTGCCAGAACAAAGCCAAGCCGGACCCCGGCCAGACCAAAGAACTTGCCGAAAGAGCGCAGCACAATCAGCCCGGTACGCCAGCTCTGGGCCGACAGGCTCAAATCTGGCGTGTTGTCCATGAAGGCCTCGTCCACCACCAGCCAACCTCCGCGCGGGGCCAGTCTTGCGTGCCACTCCAGCAACCGCTCGGCAGTCAGGCTCAAGCCGGTAGGGTTATTGGGGTTAACCACCACCAGCACATCCAGCGTATCGAGGTAGAAATCGACTTCCTGCTCCATGATCTCGCGCACGATGTGCCCGCTACGGCGCCACGCCTCGGCGTGCTCGGCGTAGCAGGGCGACAACACACCGACCTTGCCCGCACGCCGCAAGCGCGGCAGCAACTGAATAGCGCACTGCGAACCCGGCACCGGCAACACGTTCGGTGCCCCGTAATAAGCGCAAGCTGCGTGCTCAAGCCCGTCGTCGGTTTCCGGCAAGCGCGCCCAGGCCCGCTCATCAATCGCAGGAATCGCAAACGGCCAGGGCGCCAGGCCACTGGACAAGTCCAGCCAGTCCGCCTCGGCAATGCCGTAGTTCAGAACTGCCTGACGTAAACGTCCGCCGTGCTCAAGCATAGAATTCACTCCCTACACACAGGATCAATAACCACAGCCATACGCCACGCTGCACCAACTGCCAGCCGCGATCAATCGCGTCGGCATCCGCCTGAGGACCTTCGCCCAATTGCGTGCGTTCATGCAGTTCGCCGTGGTAAATCGCCGGGCCGCCCAACTCCACCCCCAGAGCCCCCGCGCCCGAGGCCATAACCGGGCCCGCATTGGGGCTGTCCCATTGCGGCGCCTGCTTGCGCCAGCATTTCAAGGCCAGCCGGGTATTACCCAACACGGCGTAGGTCAACGCCACCAACCGTGCCGGAATATAATTCAGCACATCGTCGATCCGCGCAGCCGCCCAGCCAAAACGCTCAAAGCGTTCGTTGCGATAGCCCCACATCGCATCCAGCGTATTACTCAAACGATAGAGCACTACCCCCGGTGCGCCGGCTACGACAAACCAGAACAGGGCGGCGAACACTGCATCACTGCCGTTCTCCAGGACCGATTCCGTGGCCGCGCGGGCCACTTGCGTGGAGTCCAGTTCGCTGGTCTGGCGACTGACCAGGTAGCCGACCCGGGTACGGGCCTCTTCCAGGTCATTGCTGCGCAGGGCTTGCGCCACCGGCTGCACGTGCTCACCCAGACTGCGCATGCCCAGCGCGCAATACAGCGCCAGAATGTCCACCAGCCAGCCGATATAAGGCAGCCATGACAAGGCTGTTGCCAGAATCGTCAACGGCAGCACTGCCAGCACCCAGGCTGTCACGCCATGGCTGCGCCAGCCACGACCGCCGGAATTGAAACGTTGCTCGATACGGTCAGCCATCCGGCCAAACGCAACCAGCGGATGCCAGCGTTTGGGCTCACCGAACAACGCATCCAGCGCCACCCCGGCAACGCACAGCAACGCCACACTCATGGACTCACTCCCCAATAATTCTCATAAACCAGTTCGCTCAGTGGACGCGCTTTCGCCCATCCCTCCATCACCAGCATAGGTGCTGGATAAAAGCGCTCGACCGGGCCCAGACACAACACGGCCAGCGGCTTGGCACCAGCGGGTAAACCCAGCAGGTCAGCCAGCGCCAAAGGATCAAACAGCGACACCCAGCCCATGCCCAGCCCCTCGACCCTGGCGGCCAGCCACAGGTTTTGGATCGCACACGACAACGATGCCATGTCCATTTCCGGCAGCGTCCGGCGACCGAAGATGTGCTTCTCGCGATCGTCCATCAACGCGGCCACCAACACCTCGGCACAATCGTTGATGCCCTCGACCTTGAGGGTCATGAATTCATCGGAACGCTCACCCAGCGCTTGAGCGGTGCGCACCCGCTCCTCTTCGACCAGAGCCTGGACCTTGCCGCGCAACTGGCGGTCGCTGATGCGGATAAACCGCCAGGGTTGCATCAGGCCCACACTGGGCGCCTGATGCGCGGCTTCAAGCAGACGTGATAACAGTTGAGGAGCCACCGTGCCACCGCTGAAGTGACGCATATCGCGTCGCTCGGCTATGGCTCGATAAACAGCAGCTCGCTCATCAGGACTAAATGCGTTGTCGCTCATGGCACCTTCACGGCACAGGGCGCGAACAACGCGGCAATGGCCTGGGGATTGGACGGAAAGTAAAAGTGCACATAAGACGCGGTCATCCGCCCGTCGCGATACACCGCTTCAGCGCCACGCCCGCCATTGGGGCTCAGCCCCCGGGCGATCGGTACAAGGTCGGTGGTGGTCAGCGAGTGATGATAGGTGTGACCGCGCAGCAAGCCTTCGGGCATCTCGACAGCCTGTAGCGCCAGCGCTGCCAGACGCTTTTGCATGGTTGCTTCACCGGCCAGCAGCCCCACCAGCTCGGCACGTTGGCCTTCAACGTCGGTCAGGGCATCCAGCAAATAGAGCATCCCGCCACACTCGGCGAGCAATGGCTTGCCCGCCCCGTGGTGCGCGCGAATAGCCTCCAGCATCGGCGTATTGCGCGACAACTCAAGGTGATGCAGTTCAGGGTAACCGCCCGGCAAATACAGACTGTCGACCTCGGGCAAGCGCTCATCGTGAATCGGCGAGAAGAACAGCAGTTCGGCGCCCATGTCACGCAACAGCGCCAGGCTCGCGCCATAGGTGAAGGCGAAAGCCTCATCGCGCGCCACGGCAATGCGCACCCCGGCCAATAACGGCTCGGCTGTTACCAGCTGCGGTGCAGCGAACGCCACCGCCGGTGGCAGCGCTACCTCACAGGTGCTGGCCAGGGCATCGGCCGCCGCATCAAGGCGCGCATCCAGATCATTCAACTCGCTGGCCTGGACCAGGCCCAGATGCCGACTTGGCAGTTCGATGGCGGTTTCACGAGACAGTGCGCCGTACCAGCGCAAGCCTTCAGTCAGGCTCCCCTCCAACAACTGCGCATGGCGCACGGTGCCGACACGGTTGGCCAGCACGCCGGCAAACGGCAAGTCCGGCTGATAGCGCGCCAGGCCCAGTGCCAGCGCGCCAAAGGTCTGGGCCATGGCAGTGCCATCGATCACGCCCAACACCGGCACGCCAAAATGACGTGCCAGATCAGCGCTGGACGGCGTACCGTCGAACAGACCCATGACCCCTTCAATCAGAATCAGGTCCGCTTCCCCTGCGGCTTCCCACAGCAAGCGGCGACTTTCATCGGCGCCCACCATCCACAAATCCACCTGATATACCGGCGCTCCGCTGGCGCGCTCGAGGATCATGGGATCGAGAAAATCCGGAC
The DNA here is from genome assembly GCF_001294575.1 of Pseudomonas versuta. Lineage (NCBI taxonomy): Bacteria > Pseudomonadati > Pseudomonadota > Gammaproteobacteria > Pseudomonadales > Pseudomonadaceae > Pseudomonas > Pseudomonas versuta. Next base: position 569,686 of record NZ_CP012676.1, on the reverse strand, counting down.
CACACTTGAATACCCGTACCTTGCGCCCTTGATTGCGATGCAATCGGGCCAGGGCGGCGGTGACGGTGGTCTTGCCCTGGCCCGAGGCCGGTGCGGCGATCAATACCGCCGGGCAATGACGCGACTCTCTCATGCTTGAACACTCACAATTCGATGCCTTTCTGGGCTTTGATACCGGACTGGAAGGCGTGTTTGATCACACCCATTTCAGTCACCGTATCGGCCAGGTCTATCAGTTCGGGTTTAGCGCCGCGTCCGGTGACCAGTACATGCTGCATCGGCGGGCGGGCTTGCAGATCGCTCAGCACTTGCTCCAGGTCGAGATAGCCGTGCTTGAGCGCGATATTCAGTTCATCCAGCACCACCAGACCGATGGACGGGTCGCGCAGCATCTCGCGGGACACTTCCCATGCGGCCTCGGCAGCGGCGATATCACGCTGGCGGTCCTGGGTTTCCCAGGTAAAGCCTTCGCCCATTACGTGGTAGCGCACTTGCTCAGGGAAACGGCGGAAGAAAATCTCTTCGCCGGTGCTGTTGCGACCCTTGATAAACTGCACCACGCCGCACTGCATGCCGTGGCCCATGGCCCGTGCCAGCATGCCAAAGGCCGAACTGCTTTTGCCTTTGCCGTTGCCGGTCAGTACCAGCAGCAACCCACATTCGTTAGGGGCGCTGGCAATGCGCTCATCCATAACGGCTTTTTTGCGCAGCATGCGCGCCTGATGACGTTCGTCGCGTTCGGGGGATTCGTTCATGGCAGCTCTCCGTTGGGGCTCAATCATGCAAACGGGAGGCGGGGGACATTGCAACAAAAAGCACACCATCGCCCGCCGCGAGGTGTTGGATGGATCAGGCCGGTCTCCGGGCTCACAAGCGGGATACTCCTGAACAGAGCAACCCTGACCACGCGCCTTCCCGTGTGCAAACACAGTGACATTGAGCGCAGTTTTTACTCATTTACCGTTGCGGGGGCAGCGCCGGGATCAAAGCGGTTGTGTGGATCAAACACGCCCTCACCGGCTTCCCTGTTTCACCCTGTCGACCTGTGGCCACAGAGCACCTGAAACAAGCCGCGAAGGTTAGAGGGTTGGGGGTGGAGCGTCAATTAAAGCTGGCTGCAGCGACTTGAACCTTTGAGCAGCTACGCTCCTCTATGACTAACAAGCCCAAGAACCAATGGAGATTTTCATGCTCAAGCGCCAGCACGCTGTTGTCATCATACTTGCAGCAGGATTGGCCGCCTGCGGCGAGAGCTCGACCCTGCAAGTGGTCGATGGCACCGGCCCTTCGCCAAAACTGCCGGAGCCGAACAAGACGCTGATTCCGACGGTCAACATCGCGCCAGCCATAGGCTGGGCCGAGGGCGCCACCCCGACTGCTGCCCAGGGCCTGAAAGTTACCGCCTTCGCCGAAGGCCTCGACCATCCACGCTGGCTCTACGTATTACCTAACGGTGATGTGCTGGTGGCAGAAACCAATGCACCGCCCAAGCCGGATGACAGCAAAGGTATCCGTGGCTGGGTGATGGAGAAAGTCATGGGCCGGGCCGGTGCCGCTGTCCCGAGCGCCAACCGGATCACGCTGCTGCGCGACAGCAACCATGACGGTGTGGCGGACACTCGCACAGTGTTCATCGACAACCTTAACTCCCCGTTCGGCATGACCCTGGTGGGTAATGATCTGTATGTCGCTGACGCCGACAAGCTACTGCGTTTCCCGTATAAAGCCGCAGAGCAATCCATCACCGCCCAGCCGGTCAAAGTCGTCGATCTGCCCGGCGGCCCGTTGAACCATCACTGGACTAAGAACGTCATCGCCAGCCGCGACGGCAAAAAACTGTATGTGAGCGTGGGTTCCAACAGCAACGTGGGTGAGAACGGCCTGGACAAGGAAGAAGGTCGCGCCGCGATCTGGGAAGTGGACCCTGCTACCGGCAGTCACCGCATCTTCGCCTCAGGCTTGCGCAACCCCAACGGCATGGACTGGGAGCCCGTGACCGGCAAACTCTGGACCGCGGTTAACGAGCGCGACGAAATCGGCAGCGATCTGGTGCCTGACTACATCACTTCGGTACAGGATGGCGGCTTTTATGGCTGGCCTTACAGCTACTACGGGCAACACGTGGATGCACGGGTCAACCCGCAAAACCCGGAGCTGGTGGCCAAAGCCATTGCACCGGACTATGCCGTAGGTCCGCATACAGCCTCACTGGGGCTCAGCTTTGCTGAAGGCAGCAAACTGCCCGGATTTACGCAAGGCGCATTTATTGGCCAGCACGGATCCTGGAACCGTAAACCCCACAGTGGTTATAAAGTGATCTTCGTACCGTTCGCTGATGGCAAACCCAAAGGCCTGCCGGTGGACGTGCTGACCGGTTTTCTCAATGCCGATGAAAAAGCCATGGGCCGTCCGGTGGGAGTCGTGATTGATAAACAGGGGGATCTGCTGGTAGCAGATGATGTCGGCAACAAGATCTGGCGCGTGTCAGGGAAATAAAACAGCAGGAGCGGGGTTGCTGGCAAGCAAGCTCGCTCCTGCAGGTTCGGCTTTCGATTACGGGTTGTGCGCCAGATGCTGCTCAGTCGGCAGTACGCGCTTGGCGTTCAGATAAGCTTTCTGCCAGTAGGCTTTGTTCAGACTGTCCAGCTTGACCGTGCCGCCCGTTGCAGGCGCATGCACAAAGCGGCCCTCCCCCACATAAATCCCCGCATGACTGACCTGCGAACCACCACTGGTGGCAAAAAATAGCAGGTCACCGGTTTGCAACTTGTCTTTGCCCACACTCTGCGCCCGCATCACGATCATCTCGCGGGTGGTGCGCGGCAAAGAAATTCCGGCGGCGTCGTTGTAGACGTACTTGATCAATCCACTGCAATCAAAACCTGAGTCCGGGGTATTACCGCCCCAGCGATAGGGCGTGCCCACCAGACCCAAGGCGCGAAACAGTACATCCGCGGCAATCGGCGAAGTGTCTTCAGGGGTGTTGGAGAATACGACCTGCTTTTGAACCACGGGGGGTGGCGGTGTGTGGCTGGCACAGGCACCAAGCAGTGATGCTAAGGTCAAAAGGGCAACGCGGGCCATGGTCGACATAAACAGAATGTTCCTGATTCTGGATACGGCTACTGTGGCCGCGAAACCCAAAGCCGCGAGAGGGGACACCTTCGCGGCTTCAGGAATTTAACTATGCGACCGAATTCTAGACCTTAGATGCCAAACTTCAAGTAAGACTTTAACTTTACTTGCGCGCAACTACGCTTGAAGGCGCCATCGCCAATGCACGCTTGGCTTCAATAAAGGTCTTGTTCCAGTAGGTATCGCCCAGGCTATCTATCCGGACCCCACCGCTGCGGCGGCTGCTGGAGTGGATAAACTGGTCATCGCCCAGGTAAATCCCGGCATGGCTGACCCGGCCACGACCATTGGTGCTGAAGAACAGCAAATCACCCGGCTTAAGGTTATTTCGTGCGACCAGCGGTGCATTTACGTTGATCATTTCGCGGGTAGAACGCGGCAATTGCATGCCCGCTTCTTCCTTGAACAGGTATCCGATGAACCCGCTGCAATCAAAGCCCGCCTCAGAGGTGCCGCCAAAACGGTAACGGGTACCGATCAAGGACATGCCACGCTCAAGAATGCTGTCAGCCAGGGCTGGCAATTCGTAAGGTTTGTTGTTGGCAGAGAACTGGGCCAGTTCTTTTTCAGTCGCCAGTTCTTCCTGATAAATAGCGGAAGACCGGGATGAAGATGACTTTTGAACCTGCTGATCGACAACTTGCTGTGACACTGGCGTGTGAGCAGCGCAGCCAAACAACAGGGTAACGAGTGCGAGAGGCACGAGGGGTGCGAAGCGCTTTAGCATGGGCACGACCGTGGCTTGTAAGAAAAGTAGCCGAGACTATGCCTTCTATGATCCTCATTTGCAAATTCAATCGATCCAAATGTGACTTGGTGGTTTTGTCATGACATCTAAGGCTTTACACCCCTGACAATCGATTTTGCGCGTACAGCCCCTGTACGGCGCGGTTTTCTGGCGCCTGAAAGTTGTCTAAACACCCTGAAACAGCGAAAAAACTGCAGGGGCCGTGTTACCAGCCGAGGGTTTCTTTCAAGAAGGGAATGGTCAGCTTGCGTTGCGCTTGCAAAGACGCCTGATCGAGCCGCTCGAGCAGATCGAACAGGGCGCTCATGCTGCGGGTGCCTCGAGTGAGGATAAAATGCCCCACTTCATCCGTCAGGTGCAGCCCCCGGCGCGATGCACGCAATTGCAAGGCGCGCAACTTGTCTTCGTCAGATAAAGGGCGCATCTGGAAAACCAGAGCCATGGTGAGACGTGATTTGAGGTCGGCCAGCTTGATCGGCAATTCACGGGGTGACGCCGAAGCAGCGATCAACAGGCGGCGCCCGCTGTCACGCAGACGATTGAACAGGTGAAACAGCGCTTCTTCCCAGTCGGCACGCCCGGCCACCGCCTGCAAGTCATCCAGGCACACCAGCTCGTACTGTTCAAGGTTGTCGAGGATTTCAATGCCGCGATCCTGCAGCTCGGCCAGCGGCAGATACACGGCCGGCTCACCCATCTGTTCAAAGCGCAGGCAGGCCGCCTGTAGCAAGTGCGTACGGCCTACGCCCTGCTTGCCCCAAAGATAGATCAGACTTTCTGTCCAGCCGGCGTCGGCTTCGCACAGACGTTCGACATAGCCTAGTGCAGCGGCATTGGCGCCTGGATAGTAGTTTATGAAGGTAGCGTCATCACGCAGACGCACACCTAGGGGCAGCTGAATCGGTTTCATGCTGACTGAACAGTTCAAACGAACCGTTAGTGGCCTCTGTGTAAAGTTTGCAAAGTTTATACCCGTGTAGCCGGGCGCACAATGTAACAGACCACGAACAAAATCAAAGGTTTGCGTTAACGTACTGGATTGCATGAGCTTTTTCTTGAGGGCAGGCAAATTGACGTGCCGATAAAAAAGGCCGGCCCATCGCAAAATGAGCCAGCCTCTCTCAGACCCTCGTACCGTTACAACTGGGGGTCTTCATCGCCTTTATAGACTTGCGAGTCCTTGTACATCTCGTGCATGTGGCGCACCAGCACCATGATTACGGCAGCTATCGGCAACGCCAGCAGGACCCCGGTAAAACCAAACAATTCACCACCCGCCAGAATTGCAAAGATCACCGCCACCGGATGCAGACCGATTCGGTCCCCCACCAATAATGGTGTGAGCACCATGCCTTCCAGCGCCTGTCCGACCATGAATACCGCAACAATGCCGAGCATCGGATACAGGTCGCCGCCAAACTGGAACAGGCCCGCAGTCAGGGCCGCGCCGATCCCGATGATAAAGCCCATGTAGGGCACGATGGCTGCCAAACCGGCCATCAGCCCGATCAACAGACCCAGCTCCAGACCGACCAGCATCAGCCCCGCCGAGTAAATCACCCCCAGCGCGAGCATCACCAGCAACTGACCACGCACAAACGCACCAAGCACGTCGTGGCACTCTTTGGCCAGCGAGACGATCCGCTCTTCACGATCACGTGGCAGCAAACTGCGGATTTTGGCCAGCATGATGTCCCAGTCGCGCAGCAGATAAAACGCCACCACCGGGATCAGTACCAGATTGGCCAGAAACCCCACCAGCGCCAGACTTGAAGCAGTCGCCTGCGACAGCACTACCCCGACAATGTCGCCTGCCTGCCCCATGTGCTCGGTGATCGCCGCCTTGATCTTGTCAAAATTCCAGAAACCGTCACCCAGGCCGAATTTGGTTTGTACCCACGGCATGGCCGTGTGTTGCAACCAGTCCAGTACCTGGGGTGCCAATTGATAAAGTTTCATCAACTGCTTTGCCAGCAACGGCACCAACACCAGAAGTAACGTCATCAAAATGACGGTGAATACCGCGAAAACCGTTACCACACCCCAGGTTCTTGAAAAGCCGAATTTTTCCAGGCGATCAACAATAGGGTCGAACATGTAGGCCAGGACAATCGCGACCAGGAACGGCGTGAGTATTGGATGCAAAAAGTACACGAACAAAGCCGCTGCTACCGCAACGCCCCACCACACCCATTGCCGCGAATCTGCCATGAACTGCCCATCCTTTTATATAGAAGAGAAAAACCTACCAGCGAAAGTGTAGTTGCGCGCCCGATGCAGCAGTTGCGCCAGGCGCCTGGTCAGCGGCCACTTCATGCAACTGGGCCAGGCCAAGCTGCGAGCGTAACTGATCGGCACTACCGTTTACCTGATAAACAATACGATCACCGTCAACGCTTTTAAGCTGCCCGCCAAACGGTTCCAGCAAACGCGTCAACTGCGCATAACGCTCCAGCGTCATGCCCTGCACTTCCAGCAACTGTTCAGTGGAAATACCGGGCTTGACCGCGTAACGCGGGGCCAGCCGCTGACTCACCGCCAGCATCACTGCATCAGCCAGAGCGGCCTGATCGGGCGCTTCAGCACTGCCTTGCTCTTGCTGCTCGCCAACCCACAAACGCCACTTGGCAGTCCACTTACCCTCATCTTCATGGGCATGCACGGCCAGCAAGGCATCTGCGCCGTAACGCTCGGAAGCATCCTTCAAAGGCGCAGGGTTACTGCCCTCGAGATTTTCCGCAGTGCCTACCAGTTGCTCGCTCAAGTCAGCCAACGGCAGGCGCAACGGCAAGCCACGATGTTGTGCTGCCAGACGCAAAGGCTCGGCGGCAGACTGGCCATCACCGACCAGGCTCGAGCCGTCCACCGAATCATTCAACCACCAGCCGAGCAGTGCCGGACGGTTGGTACCCCACAACGACAACCCGGCCTGGCGCAGGGCGCGATCAGTGCTCACGGGATCGAAGTCCACTTGCAGACTTTCTGGCGGGCCCGCGTCATAACCGTATTGGCTGATGATTTGTTGGGGGTCTTTGCGGATGGCTTCCAGTGCCGGGCTTTGCACAGCCTTGGCATCACCCGTCAGACGCAAAACCAGGGTTTCCAGAGCCTTTTGCGTGGCCTGGGTACGCTCCTCCGGGGTTTGACTACTTACCGGCTCACGCACCTGATACAGACCGGTCAGGATTTCGGCATGACTGGCCAGGCTAAAAAATGACAGACAGCCCACAGCTAAAAATTGGTGAAAACGCATGAAAAATTCCCGACGGCAAAAGGCAGTATGAAAAGCCGTATAAAAATACTCGACAGGGGTTCAGACAGGGCCACGGCCAAATCATTCACCTCCCGCCTTGCAGTTTTATTCGGTGATAAAAAATCAAAACGCAACATCTATACCTTATACAGGCCCGAGCACAGACCCTAGTACGACTAAAAAAGGTTTTTTTAGACAGATATAACCCTGCCTGTCGGCCCGAGGATGGCCGCTGCCCTTCAAGCCTGATAAAATCGCGCGCCTTCGCAGACCGGCAACAGCCGGGCGCCATGTAAATGCTCCGTTCCATACCTGAGCACGTGCAAGCCAGCCCTCTGAACTCGGTCGATACCCCCGAATCCCCCCTAAAGGCCTGGATTATGAGCAAGCAACCATCCCTGAGCTACAAAGACGCCGGTGTAGACATCGACGCCGGTGAAGCATTGGTCGAACGCATCAAGAGCGTGGCCAAGCGCACTGCACGCCCGGAAGTGATGGGCGGCCTCGGCGGTTTTGGCGCCCTCTGCGAAATTCCGGCTGGCTACAAGCAGCCTGTTCTGGTTTCCGGCACCGACGGTGTAGGCACCAAACTGCGCCTGGCACTGAACCTGAACAAACACGACAGCATCGGCATCGACCTGGTTGCCATGTGCGTTAACGACCTGATCGTGTGCGGCGCCGAGCCACTGTTCTTCCTCGACTACTACGCCACCGGCAAGCTCAACGTAGAAACCGCGACCCAAGTGGTTACCGGTATCGGCGCTGGCTGTGAACTGTCCGGCTGCTCGCTGGTTGGCGGCGAAACCGCTGAAATGCCTGGCATGTACGAAGGCGAAGACTACGACCTCGCAGGTTTCTGCGTCGGTGTTGTAGAGAAGTCCGAAATCATCGACGGCTCCCGGGTTGCTGCCGGTGACGCCCTGCTCGCCTTGCCGTCTTCGGGCCCGCACTCCAACGGCTACTCGCTGATCCGCAAGATCATCGAAGTGTCCGGTGCCGATATCGAAAACATCCAGCTCGACGGCAAGCCGCTGACCGACCTACTGATGGCGCCGACCCGTATCTACGTCAAGCCGCTGCTCAAGCTGATCAAAGACACCGGCGTTGTCAAAGCCATGGCCCACATCACCGGTGGCGGCCTGCTCGACAACATCCCGCGCGTCCTGCCCAAGGGTGCTCAAGCGGTGGTTGACGTTGCCAGCTGGCAGCGCCCGGCGGTATTCGACTGGTTGCAGGAAAAAGGCAACGTGGCCGAAACCGAAATGCACCGCGTGCTGAACTGCGGCGTAGGCATGGTGATCTGCGTAGCCCAGGCCGACGTAGAGACCGCCCTGAACGTACTGCGCGAAGCGGGCGAGCAGCCATGGGTGATCGGCCATATCGAAACGGCCGCCGAAGGCGCGCCACAAGTTGAGCTGCAAAACCTCAAGGCGCACTAATGCCTGACACCTGTGATGTAGTGGTGCTGCTTTCCGGCACCGGCAGCAACTTGCAAGCCTTGATCGACAGCAATGACATCAAGGACAGCCCGGCTAAAATCCGCGCGGTAATTTCCAACCGCGCAGATGCCTACGGCCTGCAACGCGCCAAAGACGCAGGTATCGATACCCGCGTACTGGATCACAAAGCATTCGAGGGCCGCGAGGCCTTCGATGCTGCACTGATCGAAGTCATTGACACTTTCAAACCGCACCTGGTGGTTCTGGCCGGATTCATGCGCATTCTCAGTGCAGATTTCGTACGCCACTATCAGGGTCGCCTGCTCAATATCCATCCCTCGTTGCTGCCCAAGTACAAAGGCTTGCATACACATCAGCGCGCGCTGGATGCGGGTGATGGCGAGCATGGCTGCAGCGTGCACTTTGTGACCGAGGAACTCGATGGCGGGCCTCTGGTCGTACAGGCAGTAGTGCCGGTAAAGCCAGACGACTCGCCACACAGTCTGGCGCAACGGGTTCACACCCAGGAACACCGGATTTATCCGCTTGCAGTGCGCTGGTTTGCCGAAGGTCGTTTGTCACTTGACGAGCAAGGCGCATTATTAGACGGTCAATTACTTGCGGCCAGCGGCCACTTGATACGAACCTAGGAGACATTATGCGTCGTGCCCTGCTCCTCGCCCTCAGCCTGCTGACTATTCCAGCAGTGCAGGCGGCCGATCTTCAGCCTTTCAACGCCAGCTACACCGCAGACTGGAAACAGTTGCCAATGAGCGGTTCTGCCGAGCGTAGCCTGACTAAAAACAGCGACGGCAACTGGACCTTGAACTTCAAGGCCTCGATGCTGGTGGCCAGCCTGAACGAAGAAAGCACCCTCAAGCTGGAAAAAGACCAGCCGGTTCCCCTGACCTACCACTTTGAACGTGGCGGTCTGGGCAAGGCTAAAAACGTCGACCTTAAATTCGACTGGTCCGACATGACTGTCACGGGCACCGACAACAAAGATCCGGTGAACGTGAAGCTGCTGACCGGCATGCTCGACAAGTCGACCTACCAGCTGGCTCTGCAGCGTGATGTGGCTGCGGGTAAAAAATCGATGAGCTATCAAGTCGTCGACGGCAATGACGTAGACACCTATGACTTCCGCGTCATTGGCCCGGAAGTAGTCGACACCAAAGCCGGCAAGGTAGATGCGATCAAGGTTGAACGTGTTCGCGATCCGTCCCAGAACAAGCGCATCACTGAAATGTGGTTCGCCAAGAACTGGGATGGCCTGCTGGTAAAATTGCGTCAGGTTGAAAAAGACGGCAAGGAATACAACATCATGCTGCTGGACGGCACGGTGAATGGCAAAACCGTCAAAGGCAATTGAGTTAGCAACTGGCTTCACGACAAAAACCTCGCTTCGGCGAGGTTTTTTCGTTTCTGAGCGTCATATCTGAGTGCAAAAGCGCTCCCCCCGTAGGAGCTGATGCAAACCTCTCCTGCCATCAAAAAAGCCTTCGAACATGAAACTTTTGTCATAAAACTATCGGCCAATTACGTAAACACCCCGTCGTTAAAGGGCTGCAGCGTTTAGGCGTTTTTAACGACATGACAGCATGACAATTGGCTATTTACTTAGGAAGCTAACAAATTCTATAAAGAAGGCCTGCGACGCCTTGCCGCAGATCCCCATCAGAATTTGGAGCAAGCAGATGACTATCAAAGTAACTGAACGCGACGATTCACGTATGTTCCACCAGCTTGTGGCCCACGGTGTTCACCTGTGGGACGTGCACCAGGAAGACGTGCTGGTTGGTATGTTCCACCGCGAAAGCGACGCTCAAAGCTATAAGGCAGAGCTGGAAAAGCTGGAAGCGCAGAAACTTCAGGCATGAATCACTGAAACTACAGACTTGAAAAACACAAACCCCGCCGAAGCGGGGTTTGTCGTATCTGAGACTGCAAATACTTGCTCGCAGCATTTGATCTTGAAAGATCGCGAGCAGCTCGCTCCTACAGCCTTACCACATCAGATCGTCAGGGATCTGATAGGCCGCGTACGGGTCGTCCTCCTCCGGCGTCTTGACCTCGGTCAGGATGTTGAGCTGGACAATACGACGCGGGTCGCGCTCCTGGATCTTCAATGCCGCCTCACGCGGAATCACTTCATAGCCACCCTGGTGCTGCACAATCGCCAACGCACCATTGGCCAGCTTGTTGCGCATCAAGGTGTTGACCGACAGGCGCTTGACCTTCTTGTCGTCTACAAAGTTGTAGTAATCCTCGGTGGTCAGCTTGGGCAGACGCGAGACTTCGATCAATTGCTTGATCTGTGCTGCACGGGCCTTTTGCTCGACCTTTTCCTGCTGCTGGCGATTGAGCTCCTGGTCGCGCTTGACCTTCTCGGCCTTGGCTTCGGCGGCCAGACGCTGTTGAGTGTCGTCCTGCTCAATCTGGCCTTTGTGTACCAAGCGTTGCTGTTTTTGCTTTTCTTTGCCGGCCTGTTTGGCCTGCTTCTCGTTGACCAGTCCGGCTTTGAGCAACTGGTCGCGTAGGGAAATACTCATCTACTTACTCACTTAGGCAAACTCAGCCGCAGCTGGGTAAATTCTTTTCCTGACGCTTGGCTTCGCCCCACAGGGCGTCCAGGTCTTCAAGGGTGCAATTTTCAATGGGACGCAGGGTATCGCGCAATGCCTGCTCAATAAACCGGAAACGTCGATCAAATTTAGCATTGGCACCGCGCAAGGCCGTTTCGGGGTCAACTTTAAGATGCCGCGCCAGGTTCACTACCGAAAACAGCAGGTCGCCAATCTCATCATGGATTGCCACCGAATCGTTGTCCGCCATGGCCTCGAGCACTTCGTCCAGCTCTTCACGCACCTTGTCCAGTACCGGCAAGGCCGCCGGCCAGTCAAACCCCACCTGCGCCGCCCGCTTTTGTAACTTGGCGGCCCGGGACAAGGCAGGCAAGGCCACAGGCACGTCATCGAGCAAGGACAACTGCTCGGGGGCCGTGGACTTTTCTGCTCGCTCCTCGGCCTTGATCTCATCCCAGCGCACCTTGACCTGCTCTTCGCTCAAGCGAGGTACGTCCAGCGGCGCATACAGATCGCCCGTGGGGAATACATGGGGATGACGACGAATCAGCTTGCGGGTAATGCTGTCGATCACCCCGGCGAATTCAAACCGCCCTTCTTCCCGGGCCAGCTGGCTGTAATACACCACCTGGAACAGCAGATCGCCCAGTTCGCCCTGTAAGTGTTCAAAATCGCTTCGCTCAATGGCATCAGCCACTTCGTAAGCTTCTTCGAGGGTATAGGGCACGATCGTGGCGTAGGTTTGTTTGATATCCCACGGGCAGCCGTACTGCGGGTCGCGCAGACGGGCCATGAGGTTAAGCAGATCATCAAGTGTGTACATCGCAATCTCTATTCCACATTACCCTGCAGGAGCGAGCTTGGTGTTGCCTCAGCGTGGCTCGCTGCGCCCTATACGACGGGTTTCGATGATGTTGGGCAACTGTGAGATTCGCCCCAGCAAACGCCCCAATGCATCCAGCCCCGGAATCTCGATGGTCAGAGACATCAACGCAGTGTTGTTCTCCTTGTTCGAGCGGGTATTGACCGCCAGCACGTTGATCCGCTCGTTGAGCAGTACCTGCGACACGTCACGCAACAGCCCCGAGCGGTCGTAGGCACGGATCTCGATATCGACCGGATAGGTCGAGACCGGGATCGGCCCCCAGTTCACCTGAATGATCCGCTCAGGCTCACGGCTGCCCAGTTGCAGCACCGAGGCGCAGTCCTGGCGGTGAATGCTGACGCCACGGCCCAGGGTGATGTAGCCGACAATCGCATCGCCCGGCAATGGCTGGCAGCAACCGGCCATTTGGGTCAGCAGGTTGCCTACGCCCTCGATCTGGATGTCTCCACGCTTGCCCGGTTTGTAACCGGTGGCCTTGCGCGGGATAAGCTCCATCTGCTCGTTGCCGCGCTCAGGTTCGACCAGCTGTTGCGCCAGGTTGATCAGTTGCGCCAAGCGCAGGTCGCCGGCACCGAGCGCCGCGTACATGTCCTCGGCGGTTCGCATGTTGGCTTTGTCGGCGAGCTTCTCGTAGTCCACACCCGGCAAGCCCAGGCGGCTCAACTCGCGCTCAAGCAAGGTTTTACCGGCGGCGACGTTCTGGTCGCGAGCCTGCAATTTGTACCAGTGAACGATCTTGGCCCGCGCCCGGGACGTGGTGATGTAGCCCAGATTCGGGTTCAGCCAGTCGCGGCTCGGCGTGCCGTGCTTGCTGGTGATGATCTCGACTTGCTCACCCGTTTGCAGGGTGTAGTTGAGCGGTACGATGCGCCCGTTGATCTTGGCGCCACGGCAGTTATGGCCGATCTCGGTGTGCACCCGGTATGCGAAGTCCAGTGGCGTGGAGCCTTTGGGCAAATCGATCGCATGGCCGTCCGGGGTGAAGATATAAACCCGGTCCGGCTCGATATCGACCCGCAACTGCTCGGCAAGGCCGCCAATGTCACCCAGTTCTTCGTGCCACTCCAGCACCTGGCGCAACCACGAAATCTTCTCTTCGTACTGATTGGACCCGGCCTTGACGTCGGTGCCCTTGTACCGCCAGTGCGCACAAACCCCCAGCTCGGCTTCTTCGTGCATGGCATGGGTGCGAATCTGCACTTCCAGAACCTTGCCTTCAGGCCCGATCACCGCAGTGTGCAGTGAGCGGTAACCGTTCTCCTTGGGGTTGGCGATGTAGTCATCGAATTCTTTGGGGATATGTCGCCACAACGTGTGGACGATACCCAATGCGGTGTAGCAATCGCGCATCTCCGGGACCAGAACCCGAACCGCACGCACATCATAGATCTGGCTGAAGGCAAGTCCCTTGCGCTGCATTTTGCGCCAGATGGAATAGATGTGCTTGGCCCGGCCGCTGATATCGGCATCAACCCCGGTGGCCACCAGTTCAGTACGCAACTGGTTCATCACGTCACTGATAAAGCGCTCACGATCAAGCCGGCGCTCATGCAGCAAAGTGGCAATCTGTTTGTATTGTTCAGGCTCAAGGTAGCGGAAGGACAAGTCTTCCAGCTCCCACTTGATATGGCCGATACCCAGACGGTGCGCCAGCGGCGCATAGATATCGAAGACTTCGCGGGCAACGCGATTGCGCTTTTCATCCGGCGCATTCTTGACCGCACGAATGGCGCAGGTACGTTCGGCCAGCTTGATCAGTGCGACACGCACGTCATCGACCATGGCAACGAGCATCTTGCGCAGATTCTCGACCTGGCCCTGAGTGCCCAACACCATGGATTGACGCGGACTGAGACTGGCGCTGATGGCGGCCATGCGCAGCACGCCATCAATCAGTTTGGCCACAACCGGGCCAAAACGCTGGCTGACGGCAGGCAACAACACCTGCCCTTCGCGAACACAGCGATAAAGAATCGCGGCCACCAGAGAGTCTTGATCCAGCTTGAGATCAGCGAGAATCTCGGCGATTTCCAAACCGGTCCTAAAGCTAGACATGCCTTCGGTCCACAGGTTTTTTGCCGCATTGGCTTGCTGTTCCGCCTCACGCGCAAACTCGCACGCTTCTTTCAAGGCTTCACGGTCCAGCGCCATATCGACACTCACCGCATGATCAAGCCATGCCTCGAGGTTGAGACTGCCGTCGGTGTTGATCGGCTGGTGTGCTCTGACCTGTACCATCTTGCTTACCTTCCCTACGACACAGATTCAATGTGTCAAAATCACCGACCCTAATACCAGCCGCATGCTGCAGAGCTCAGCAGCACGCGGTTGCGGGTCCGTCGAAATAGACAGACGTCCTAGTCTGCTTCAAATAACGCCATCGCCTCGACATGCGCTGTTTGCGGGAACATATCGAGGATTGCGGCACGTTTTAACCGATAACCCTGTTTCATCAACTCAACGGTGTCGCGCGCCAGCGTGGCCGGATTGCACGACACATACACCACACGCCTGGCTCCCAGAGCCGACAGCTGGCGCACTATTTCATAGGCCCCGTCACGCGGCGGGTCGAGGAGCACGGCTGCAAAACCCTCTTTGGTCCATGCTGCGTCAACCAGCGGCTGCGACAAGTCAGCCTGAAAAAACGCTGCATTATGCAGGTTGTTGCTGACCGCGTTTTGCGCGGCGCGTTCGACCATAGTCGCAACGCCTTCGACAGCCACCACTTCGCGCACCTGGCGCGCCAGCGGTAATGCGAAGTTACCCAGCCCACAGAACAAGTCAAGAACCCGTTCGTCAGCTTGCGGATCAAGCCACGCTAATGCTTGAGCCACCATGGATTCGTTGACGCCGGCGTTGACTTGAACAAAATCACCCGGACGATAGGCCAACTCCAGACCCCACGTTTGCAAACGGTAGCCCAGGCTCTGGCTAGCATCGACCGGCTGCGGCCCCGCGTCGCCATGCAGCCATAATTGGGCGTCATGGGTACGGCAAAAATCTTGTAAAACCTGCATATCGGCATCGTTGAGCGGTGCCATATGGCGCAGCAACACGGCAATCGCCGAACCACTGAACAATTCCACATGCCCCAAAGCCTTGGGGTTGCTCAGTTGACGCAACATGGCAGGCAACCCGGCCATGACAGGTTGCAAAGCCTGTACCAGCACCAGACAGTGATCGATGGCCACGATGTCCTGACTGCCGGCAGCGCGGAAGCCGACCTCCAGGTGCTTGGCCCGTGCATCCCAACGCACCGCAATACGGGCCCGGCGGCGATAGCCAAACTCGGGGCCGGTCAGCGGCGGTGCCCACTCCAGTGGTTCGACACCGGCAACACGGGACAGTTGCTCGGCGAGCATGCGCTGTTTCAGTGCAAGCTGCTCTTCATGGGGCAAGTGTTGAACGCTGCAACCACCGCATTTGCCCGCATGTACGCAAGGGGCCACGCGTCGTACGTCGCTGGCCTTGAATACGCGTTCGGTACGCGCTTCGACGACCTTAGCGTGCGCACCCAAAACCCGTGCTTCAACTTCCTCACCGGCCAGGGCACCCGACACAAACCAGGTACGGCCTTCAACAAAGGCAATGCCACGACCGTCGTTCGCCAGGCGTTCGATGCTCAATCGCTGTTTCTTGCCCACAGGCACTTGCGGGGCCTTGGTGCCTCCAGCTGGCTGGAAGCGCAGACCTCTTTCTTGCTTAGCCATCAGTTGGGCTCATCGTAAATGCCGGTCGACAGGTAACGATCGCCCCGGTCGCAAATGATCGCGACCATCACCGCATTTTCGACTTCTTGCGACAAGCGAAGCATCGCTGCCACTGCCCCGCCGGAAGACACACCGCAGAAAATGCCTTCTTCGCGGGCCAGACGACGCATCACGTCTTCGGCTTCGCGCTGGGCCATATCGACGATCCGGTCAACCCGGTCGGCCTGATAGATCTTCGGCAGATACTCATGCGGCCACCGACGGATGCCCGGAATGGCAGCGCCTTCCATCGGCTGTAAACCGACGATCTGTACATCCGGGTTTTGTTCTTTGAGGTAGCGCGAAACACCCATGATGGTACCAGTGGTGCCCATCGAACTGATGAAGTGGGTAATCGTGCCTTGGGTCTGACGCCAGATTTCCGGGCCGGTGCTGGTGTAATGCGCCTCGGGGTTATCACCGTTGGCGAACTGGTCGAGCACCTTGCCGCGGCCTTCGGCCTGCATCTTGTCGGCCAGGTCGCGGGCCCCTTCCATGCCCTCCTCCTGACTGACCAGAATCAACTCGGCGCCATACGCGGTCATGGCAGCCTTGCGCTCGGCACTGGAGTTGTCGGGCATGATCAGGATCATCTTGTAGCCCTTGATTGCGGCAGCCATGGCCAGCGCAATCCCGGTATTGCCCGAGGTGGCTTCAATCAAGGTATCGCCGGCCTGGATCTGGCCGCGCGTTTCGGCGCGGCTGATCATCGACAGAGCCGGGCGATCCTTGACCGAACCCGCAGGGTTATTCCCTTCGAGCTTGAGCAACAAGGTGTTGGTGGTGTCTCCAGCCAGGCGCTGCAGGCGCACCAGCGGAGTGTTGCCGACGCAATCGGCGATAGTGGGGTACTGCAATATCATGGCGTATTCGCAATCCAGACCGCGGGGCCGCACATCATACCGACAAACGCCCAGAGCCCATATCACGCAAAGTGCGATGCTTATGGCTAAAAGCTATAAGACGCTAGGGCAAACCCTGGAAAGCCGGCCCCCACGCGTAATCAGGGGTGCCCGGGGCAAGCCGGTAACCGGATGTGCACGCGCAATCCCTGGCCGACATTTTCCGCCCACAAACTGCCGCCTTGCAGCCGCAACGCATTGCGCGCAATGCTCAAGCCCAGGCCAAAGCCGCCGTCGCCGGGGCGCGAGCCGTCCAGTCGGGTAAAGGGAGCAAATATCCTCTCCAACTCCTCAGGTGCCACACCGCCGCCCTGATCGTCGAGCCATAAGTGCCACTCCTCGCCTTCACGCCGACCGTTCAGACTGACCGTTCCTTGTGCCGGTGAATGACGGATGGCATTGCGCAGAATGTTCTCCAGCGCCTGCGCCAGGCTATTGAGATGCCCTTGCACCCAGCAATCGGCAGTGACAAAGCATGGCAACCGCGATTCAGGCCAGCCGCTTTCGAACCGGGCGTTTTCAGTCAGCATCTCCCACAACGCCTGGATCTGAATGTCTTCCACCGGTAGCGGCCCGCGCTCGGCATCCAGCCAGGCCAGTTGCAGGGTGTCTTCAACCAGGCGCTGCATGCCGTCAACTTCACGGCTCAAGCGTTCGCGCAGGGCTTGCAGGTCCTGCTCGCTGTCACACGCCACCCGCAGCCGGCTCAGGGGTGTACGCAGTTCATGGGACAAATCGCGCAGTAATTGTTGCTGCTGGTTCACAGTGCTTTGCAGACGCTCGGACATCTGATCGAAAGCCCGCCCCAGATCGCCGAGCTCGTCCTGGCGACTGGTGGTCTGGCTCGACAGGCGAGCTCCCAGCTGATCGGCACGCCAGGCGTTGGCCTGTTGACGCAGATGGTTCAGCGGCACGATCAGCAAACGGTACAGGCCCACGCACAGCAACAAGGTGAACACGCCCGGAATCAAGCCATTGGTGACGATGCGCCAGATCAATTGTGAACGCCCCGGCATGAATCGCTGCGGCAGCTCGATCACCAGATAGCCGGCCGACGGATCCTTGGGGAACGGAACCTTGATCCATGGCCGGGCTGTTTTGATGTGGCTGACGGGCCAGTCCAGCCCGCGCAAAAAAGTCATGCGCTGGCTTTCACGGTCACTCAGCGGATAACTGCTCAACGCTTGCAGGTCCTGACCTATGACCCCGATCCAGCCCGGCTCCCGAGGGCCCATTTGCGCCAGCCACTGATCAACACCCGCTTGCTGGCCGGTGTCCCAGGCGCGCTCGGCCTCCCCGGCATAGCGCACCAGCGTGTTGTGCGCCAGCTCGCTCAAAAAGCCGGTGCGTTTGTCCATGTAGCGGCCCCACGACCAACTGAGCCAGATCATCAGCAAACAAAAGGCCACCAGCAAACAGGCCAGCTTCCAGAACACCGAATGTTTGCCGGGCACTTTATAGGGCATCACTGGCGCTCAAAACGTAACCCTTGCCCCAAACCGTGCGCACTTCATGCGTGTGGTAACCGATGGTCTTGAGTTTTCGCCGGATCTGGCTGATGTGCATGTCCAGGCTACGGTCATGGGCCGCATAGCCTCGCTGCAGCACTTGTTGATAGAGGAACGCCTTGCTCAACACTTCATCAGGATTGCGCTGCAGCGTCTCGAGCAAACGGTATTCGCTGCGGGTCAAACCGGCCCATTGCAGGCCATAACGCACATCGCCAGCGTCTTCATCGACAAACAGCCCGGAGTCGGCCGGGGCTGAATCCGCGACAGGGGTTGGCCGCGGCATACGGTCCAGCGCCACCCGGCGCAGGATGGCCTGAATCCGCACCCGCAGTTCAGCCATGCTGAAAGGCTTTGGCAGATAGTCATCGGCCCCAAGCTGAAAGCCACTGATACGGTCTGCCTCGGCCCCCAGTGCCGACATTAGAATCACTGGCAACGCATGGGTCTGGCGCAATTGCGTGAGGACCTGCAGGCCATTCATGCCCGGCAGCAGAATGTCCATCAGCACCACGTCAAACGGCTCTTGCCGGGCAAGCGCCAATCCTTCCTGACCGTTTTGACACCAAACGACATCGAACCCGCAGCGCAGCAACTGCTCATGCAGGTAGGCGCCCAGTACGGGGTCGTCTTCAATCGCCAGCAAGCGGGACGGGGTAACAGGTACGGGATTCATTAGCGTCTGCAAGTCATTCTCAATCGTGGATTATTCAAGATTGAGTCACCACGAGCAACCGCCACAGGGTCAACAAAGTCTGATATCGATCAAGCACCTGGCCTTGACGGCAAATTTTCAGGGATTTGCCGGGCGGCAAATGGCTACACTGGCATCTGACCTGCGCCGCGAGCTCGGGAAACGCTTATAAGAATGTAGGGCTGGAGAGTTGCGTGCTTAAGAACCTGGGGATCAAAGGTCGTGTGTTGTTGCTCACGTTATTGCCCGTCACGCTGATGGCGATGGTACTGGGGGGTTACTTCACATGGTTGCAACAGTCGGAGTTGCAATCGCAGCTGTTACAGCGCGGCGAAATGATCGCAGAACAGCTAGCCCCGCTGGTGGCTCCAGCAATGGGCCGCCATGACATCCCGCTGCTGACCCGCATCGCCAACGAATCTCTGGAACAACAAGACGTGCGGTCCGTGGCATTCCTGGACGCCAACCACGAGCTTCTGGTCCATGCCGGCCCGACCATGATCAACCAGCCGCCACTGGGCAGCGGCACTCAATTGCAGCAGCGCTCCGATAACGATGCCACCCGTTATCTGTTGCCCGTGTTTGGCCGGCATCGCAATCTGGCCGGCGATGTCATCCCCAATGAAGCCCATCGCCTGCTGGGCTGGGTAGAACTTGAACTGTCCCATAACAATATGCTGCTGCGCGGTTACCGCAGCCTGTTTGCCAGCTTGTTGCTGATCGCTGGCGGGCTGGTATTTACCACTCTGCTGGCATTGCGCATGAGCCGCACGATCAATGCTCCCCTGGACCAGATCAAGCATGCGGTGTCGCAACTCAAGGACGGCCAGTTGCAAACCCGCTTGCCGCCCCTTGGCAGCCATGAACTGGACGAACTGGCCTCGGGTATCAATCGCATGGCCGAAACCCTGCAAAATGCCCAGGAAGAACTGCAAAACAGCGTCGACCAGGCCACCGAAGACGTTCGTCAAAACCTTGAGACCATTGAAATCCAGAACCTGGAGCTCGACCTGGCCCGCAAGGAAGCCCTTGAGGCAAGTCGCATCAAGTCCGAGTTTCTGGCCAACATGAGCCACGAAATCCGCACCCCGCTCAATGGCATCCTGGGCTTCACCCACTTGCTGCAAAAAAGCGAGTTGACGCCCCGCCAGTTCGATTACCTGAACACCATAGAAAAATCAGCCGACAGCCTGCTCGGGATCATCAACGAAATTCTGGATTTCTCGAAAATCGAGGCGGGCAAGCTGGTACTCGACAGCATCCCGTTCAACCTGCGCGACTTGTTGCAAGACACCTTGACCATCCTCGCGCCCTCCGCCCACGAAAAAAACCTGGAGCTGGTCAGCCTGGTCTACCGCGACACACCGTTATCACTGATCGGCGACCCGCTTCGGCTCAAACAGATCCTCACCAACCTGGTGAACAACGCCATCAAGTTCACCCGTGAGGGAACGATCGCGGTGCGGGCCATGCTCGAAGATGAAGATGACAACACGACCGATGGCTGCGTGCAGTTGCGCATCAGCGTGCAAGACACCGGAATCGGCCTGACCAGCCAGGATGTGCGGGCCTTGTTCCAGGCCTTTAGCCAGGCTGATAACTCCCTGTCGCGCCAGCCCGGCGGTACCGGCCTGGGCCTGGTGATT
The DNA here is from genome assembly GCF_001294575.1 of Pseudomonas versuta. Lineage (NCBI taxonomy): Bacteria > Pseudomonadati > Pseudomonadota > Gammaproteobacteria > Pseudomonadales > Pseudomonadaceae > Pseudomonas > Pseudomonas versuta. The sequence continues at coordinate 549,141 of NZ_CP012676.1, read as the reverse complement.
TCCAAACGGCTGGTCGAACAGATGGGCGGTGAAATTGGCGTTGAAAGCACACCCGGCGAAGGCTCGGTGTTCTGGATCAGCGTCAAGCTGCCCAAGGCCCGTGATGACGCAGAAGATTTGCCTGGCGCAGTGTTGTCGGGCCATCGCGTGGCGCTGCTGGAAAAACACGACCTGGCGCGCCAGGCGTTGCAACACCAATTGGAAGACTGCGGACTTGATGTCACGCCATTTACTACCCTGGAAAAGCTCACCAATTGCGTGACCGGTGCCCATCAGACACCTCTGGCCATTGATCTGGCGGTGCTCGGGGTCACGGCCAACGACATGCCTCCCGAGCGGCTCAACCAGCACATCTGGGACCTCGAACATATGGGCTGTAAAGTCCTGGTGCTGTGCCCGACGACCGAACAGGCGCTGTTCAATACCTCGGTGCCCAACCCCCATAGCCAGTTGCAATCCAAACCCGCCTGCACCCGCAAACTGCGGCGGGCGCTGGCTGATCTGATCAACCCCCGACAAACGCGTACCGAGCCCGGCGAACTGCTGGCCAGCCGCGCGCCACGGATCCTGTGTGTCGATGACAACCCGGCCAACCTGTTGCTGGTGCAAACCCTGCTGGAAGACATGGGCTCCAGGGTAACGGCCGTAGACAGTGGCTATGCCGCCATTGAGGCGGTCAAGACCGAAGCCTTCGATCTGGTGCTGATGGACGTACAGATGCCCGGCATGGACGGTCGTGAAACCACCGAGGTCCTGCGCCAGTGGGAAAGTGGGCAGCACAACGCGCCGCTGCCCATCGTCGCGCTGACCGCCCATGCCATGGCTAACGAAAAACGGGCGCTATTACAGAGCGGTATGGACGACTACCTGACCAAACCCATCAGCGAGCGGCAATTGGCGCAAGTGGTGTTGAAGTGGACCGGGCTGGCGTTGCGCAACCAGGTCCAGGAAAGCGGCTACGAAGCCGCCCGCCCCAACGCCAAGTTGCCGATACTTGATCACGAAGAAGGCCTGCGCCTTGCCGCCGGCAAGGCCGATCTGGCTGTCGACATGCTGGCCATGCTGCTGGCCTCGCTGGAAGCAGACCGTGAAGCGATCCTGCAGGCTCGTAAAGAGCAGGACAACAATGCATTGATTGAACGTGTTCACCGCTTGCACGGTGCTACCCGTTATTGCGGAGTCCCGCAATTGCGCGCCGCCTGCCAACGCAGTGAAACCCTGCTCAAACAGGAAAGCCCGCACGCCTACGCGGCCCTCAACGAACTGGACGAGGCCATTATCCGCCTGGTCAAAGAAGCACGCAGTACGGCGTAAACAAGACGGTTAAACAACTGAAACTGACCACCCGGCACGCCACTCCAAGGAAGATCTCATGCGCACGATTCTGTTCAGCAGCCAGACCTACGACCGCGACAGTTTTACGGCCGCGGTACAACCCCAGAATGTCCAGTTGCACTTTCAGCCGGCGCGACTGAGCCTCGATACCGCAGCCCTTGCCCACGGTTACGAGGTGGTCTGCCCGTTTATCAACGACGATTTGAGCGCCCCGGTGCTGGAGCAACTGGCTGACGGCGGTACGCAACTGATTGCTCTGCGTTCGGCCGGCTTTAACCATGTCGACCTGCCAGCCGCCAAACGCCTTGGCTTGAGCGTTGTACGGGTCCCCGCCTACTCGCCTCATGCCGTGGCCGAGCATGCCGTAGCCCTGATTCTGGCGTTGAACCGTCGTCTGCACCGGGCCTATAACCGGACCCGTGAAGGCGACTTCACGCTGCATGGCCTCACCGGTTTTGATCTGGTCGGCAAAACCGTCGGCGTGGTCGGTACCGGCCAGATCGGCGCGACCTTCGGTAAAATAATGGCCGGCTTCGGCTGCAAGCTGCTGTGCTTTGATCCGTATCCAAATGCACAACTGCTGGCGCTGGGTGCGCAGTATGTAAGCTTGCCCGAGCTGCTGGCAGGCTCGCATATCATCAGCCTGCACTGTCCGCTGACTGCGGAAAACAAGCACCTGATCAACAGCCAGTCGCTGGCGACACTCAAACATGGCGCCATGCTGATCAATACCGGGCGCGGCGCACTGGTTAACACTGCGGCACTGATCGAAGCGCTGAAAAGTGGTCAGTTGGGGTACCTGGGGCTGGATGTATACGAGGAGGAAGCCCAGCTGTTCTTTGAGGATCGCTCCGATTTACCGCTGCAGGATGACGTGTTGGCGCGGCTGCTGACCTTCCCTAACGTGATCATTACTGCGCACCAGGCGTTTCTGACCCGCGAAGCACTCAGCGCGATTGCCAGCACCACGCTGGACAATATCGTGGCCTGGAGAAACGGCACACCACAAAACCTGATCGAAGGTTGAAAGGCCATACCTCGGCTGCGTGCTAGCATAGCGGCCTATTTGGAGGACCCATGGTCGAACACGATTTCCGCTACAGCCTGCTTAACCCGCAGCACACCCTGATTGAATGCCGCGCCCTGGCGCCAGGCCTGTATCAAGTCACCGGCAACGGTGGCTCGATCCAGACCAGTGACGTACTGATCGTGACGCTCAAGGGCAGCAAGGACTTGTCCATGCGCCTGACAGTCGACAAAGTGCGTCACCTGATCAACCCGCGCGGCCAGTGGGTTGCCGTAACCAAAGGACCGGTTTTCGGTGAATTGGCGATTCATCAATGGCAAGTCAACTGCGATGCCTGTGGCAAAGAGCTGAAGTTCGAGTTCGCGGTCGACGCCAAGCTCGGAACCAAGGCACAAAAACCTGCCGCCAGCGCGCGCATTGCCGAGCTGGGCTGGAGCACAGAAGGCAGCAAGCACCTGTGCCCTCAATGCCAAAAGGCTGCGCTATGAAACACCTGACCCTGTTGGCACTGCTGGGCGCAAGCCTGGCGGGCTGCGCAGGTGATCCGGTGCAATTGCAACACAACCGGGCATACGTTGTGGAATGGATCGGCGAACGTCCATTGATGGACTACAGCCACCTGACCGTGACCTTTGATGAAGGTGGCCGGGCCTATGGCAACGGCGGTTGTAATCATTGGTTTGCGCCCTACACCCTGGACGGCGACAAGCTGAGCTTTGGTGGCGTGGGCAGCACTCGCAAAGCCTGTGCGCCGGCGCTGATGGAGCAGGAGCAGCGGTTCTTCGAAGCCCTGCAAACCGTACAGCGCTGGGACATTTCGCCAATCGAACAGGTGCGTTTCTGGCCTGCAGAAGGCAAGCCCTTGCGGCTGTGGCCTGAAGAAGGCTGATTCGGGCCCGACTGCAGCCGCGAGCTTTCGCGCGGTCTTTTAAGATCAAAAGATCGCGCGCAGGCTCGCGCCTACAGGAAACCGGGCTTAACTGCCGCGTAATTCCTTGATCTTGGCCAAAACCCCGGCGGCGGTCTGCTCGCCCATCATCTGTGCCAGAACCTTGCCCTTTTCATCAATGATGTAAGTCACCGGCAGCGCTTCGCTGCGCGGCAGATCAAAGTGCTCGGCCGGATCTTGTGCCAGCACAGTGAAGGTGATGCCCATTGCAGAACTGGCATCGCTCAGCTCCTTGCCCTGCAAGCCATCGTAGTTCACCCCGAACACGCCCACCGACTGCCCCTGCAACTGCTTCTCCAGCGCGTTGAGTTCCGGTATTTCAATACGGCACGGGCCGCACCACTCAGCCCAGTAATTAATGACCTTCCATTGCTTGTCCAGACGCTCGGAAGCGACCTTCTGCCCATGTTGGTCGACCCCGTAATCATTACCGCAACCCGTCAGCAGTAACGAGGTGGCGACGGCAACTACCGCCAAAAGCCGCTTAAACATGTGTTGATCCTTCTGGGTAAATAGTGTCAAAAAAGTCTTTAGACGGCGGCCAATTAGCGCACACGGTTCAGACACGCCCGTCAGACGGGTAGAATAGCCGCCACCTTACGCAAGATGCGACCCGCACATGACCGATCTGACGCTTTATCACAACCCGCGCTGCTCGAAATCCCGCGGTGCGCTCGAAATCCTTGAAGCCCGCGGCCTGACGCCAACCGTGGTGCGCTACCTCGATAACCCGCTGGACGCCGCGCAACTGCACAGTCTGCTGGTCAAACTCGACATCAGCCCGCGCCAGCTATTGCGCACCGGCGAAGAGGAATACAAAACCCTCAACCTGGGCGATGCCGGCCTCAGCGACGAACAATTGATCGGCGCAATGGCCGCACACCCCAAGTTGATCGAACGCCCGATTCTGGTGGCAGGTGACAAAGCGGTCATTGGCCGTCCGCCTGAAAAGATTCTGGAGATACTGCCGTGAGCACGCCCTACGTTCTGGTGCTGTATTACAGCCGTAATGGTTCGACCCGCGAAATGGCCCGGCAAATTGCCCGTGGCATCGAGCAAGGCGGCCTTGAAGCACGCCTGCGCACCGTGCCTGCCGTCTCCAGCGAATGCGAAGCCGTCGCTGCGGACATTCCGGCCGAGGGCGCGCTGTATGCCAGCCTGGATGACCTGAAAAACTGCGCCGGCCTGGCACTCGGCAGCCCGACCCGTTTCGGCAACATGGCCGCCCCGCTCAAGTACTTTCTGGATGGCACCAGCAACCTGTGGCTGACGGGCGCCCTGGTCGGCAAGCCGGCTGGTGTCTTCACGTCCACCGCCAGCCTGCACGGCGGCCAGGAAACCACGCTGCTGTCGATGATGATGCCATTGCTGCACCACGGCATGCTGGTCACCGGCCTGCCCTACAGTGAAACATCCCTGCTCAATACCACAGGCGGCGGCACGCCTTACGGCCCTAGCCATCACGCCGGTGCCGATGGCAAGCGCAAACTGGATGAGCACGAGACAGCCCTGTGCCGGGCACTGGGTCAGCGGCTGGCGACTATTGCCCTGAAACTGGAGAACACCCGTGGCTAAAAAGCCAAAAGTGCTGCCCTCCATCGCGTGGCTGGAACCCCGGGTGAGGCTGATGCGGGTGCTCAGCCTGGTGTGCTTCTTCGGGTTGATCGGTTTGCTCTGCGCCTATTACCTTGCATTTGCCAACCTGCATGGCGCTCGCCCCTGGGTGATTTTGCTGATCGAGCTGGTGCCTTTGATGTTTCTGGTGCCGGGCATGCTCATGGGCAGCGCACGCGGGCACTCGTTCACCTGCTACGTGGTCAACCTGTACCTGATCAAGGGTGCACTGGCCGCGTTCGACCCGAACCGTCAGGTGTTCGGTTTGCTGGAAATCGCAGCCAGCGTGGCGGTGTTTTGCAGTGCCATGCTGTATGTGCGCTGGCGCTATCAGCTGGATCGCCGGCTGGCGGGTGAAGGCGCTTGAATCCATCGCTGGCAAGCCAGCTCCCACAAGGTGAGTGCACTCTCTGTGGGAGCTGGCTTGCCAGCGATGAAAACGCCTGAATGTCAGTGATTAACCGTGAACGCCAGCATCTGTGACAACTGGCACATCGGCCGACCGCTTTGGGCGTGCCACTGATTGAAAGCGTTCTGCACAATCGCCAGGTCGCGCAAGCTGGTCGGTGCCTTGTCCACCAGCTTTTGTGCATTCAGCGCGGCCACTACGTCATAGCTCGGCACAAAAGTGTCTTTGCCCATCATGCGTAAAAAGCGCGGCGCCGATAGCCCGCCCAACTGGTGGCCGTGCTTGGCCAGGTACTTCCAGAGCCCCACGATATCGGTCACCGGCCAGTCGGCAATAAAAGCGCCGAAACTGCCGTGTTCATGGGCTATGTCGAGGACCATCTGCGCGTTGCGCGGCACGCTTTTGAGCTTGCCCAGGTGGCGGATGATCCGCGCATCCTGCATCAGGCGTTCAAGGTGCTCAGCGCCCATCAGCACCACTTTTTCAGGATCGAATCCGAAAAAGACCTGTTCAAATACCGGCCACTTGGCGTCCACCACGCTGTGCTTGAGCCCCGCGCGAAATACGCGCAAGGCCAGGGTCGACAGGTAGCGATCGTCGCTGATCCGGCGCAACTGCTCAGCCGTTTTGGGAACGGGCAATTGGGCTTCCAGAGCGGCTGACGAACCAAAGCGATTCAAACAATATTCATGCAGCCATTTGTAGTCGCGCATGCCCTCTCCTATTTGGCTATCAGGCTTACAAATTCAGCAGGTTGACGAACCGCGGTGCGGCGTTGTCGTCAATCTTCAAATTCTTGAAGTCGTACAGGTTACGGTCCGCCAACTGCGAGGGCATCACGTTCTGCAAACTGCGGAAGATACTCTCGGTACGGCCCGGCGTCTTGCGCTCCCACTCCACCAGCATGTCTTTGACCACCTGACGCTGCAGGTTCTCCTGGGATCCGCACAAATTGCACGGGATGATCGGGAATTGCTGCAAATCGGAGTAAGCCTGGATGTCCTTCTCGTTGCAGTACGCCAACGGCCGGATCACCACGTTGCGACCGTCATCGGAGCGCAGCTTGGGCGGCATCGCCTTGAGGGTGCCGTTGAAGAACATATTCAGGAAGAACGTTTCAACGATGTCATCGCGATGATGCCCCAGCGCCATCTTGGTCGCGCCGATTTCATCGGCAAAGGTGTACAGGGTACCGCGCCGCAAGCGGGAGCACAGCGAACACGTGGTCTTGCCTTCCGGGATCAGTTCCTTGACCACCGAGTACGTGTCTTTTTCAACGATGTGGTATTGCACACCCAACGACTTGAGGTAGGCCGGCAAAACGTCTTCGGGGAACCCCGGCTGTTTCTGATCCATGTTCACGGCCACGATTTCAAACTGGATGGGCGCGACCTTTTGTAGGTGCAGCAGCACATCGAGCAGGGTGTAGCTGTCCTTGCCGCCCGACAGGCAGACCATCACCTTGTCGCCGTGTTCAATCATGTTGAAGTCGGCCACAGCCTCACCGGTCAAACGACGCAGGCGTTTCTGGAGTTTATTTTGAGAGACCGAAAGAGTGCCCATAGCGCTTCAAATCCGCGAGTTAAGACGAAAAACCGGGGATTTTACTGAAAAAAACCTGCCACACGAAGCCCCTGACCGGGCTAAAGACTTCAACGCGATAAGCGCAGGCCTGACAGCGCAATATGCTCTAACGGGCCGGGCTCATTGGGTAGCAGGTTTCCTATACTGCGAATTAGGCCGCATGCCTACGTACTGAACACATGATCTGGCTGCGCGACCGGCACGTGTCCCACTGGGGGGCGATGCGTCTTTTATAGGAGCGACAGCCATGATCCATCACGTTGTAGGGCTTTTCACCCACCCTGATCAAGAGTGGCGTGAAATACGTGGCGATGCAGAAGAAAGCATTGGCCATATGTACTTCACGCACACACTTATTCTGGCCGCCATACCGGCCATTTCAGCGTTTATTGGCACCACCCGGGTCGGCTGGTCCATCGGCAGCCGTGCAGCGGTGATGCTGACAACCGACAGCGCGCTGTGGATGACCTTGATGTCTTACATAGCGATGCTGGCAGGCGTAGGTGTAATGGGCGCCTTTATCCACTGGATGGCACGTACTTACGATGCTCAACCGAGCATGGCGCGTTGTATCGCCTTTGCCACCTATACCGCCACACCCCTGTTTATCGGGGGGCTGGCAGCTCTGTATCCGCATATGTGGCTGGGCATGTTGGTCGGTACCGCAGCCATTTGTTACACCGTGTACTTGTTGTACGTCGGCTTGCCGACCTTTATGAACATCGACCCGGATGAAGGCTTTTTGTTTTCCAGTTCAGTACTGGCAGTCGGCCTGGTGGTGTTGGTGGCGATCATGGCATTTACCGTGATCATCTGGGGCCTGGGCGTAGGACCAATCTATACAAACTGAAAGACCAACCCTCTGCAGGAGCGCGCTCCTGCAGAGACCGGATGGTTGAATGACCATTGGGCGCTATCAGCTTCGGAACCCCTCCCGATTGCGGCATAATCGCCGGCTCTGGAGAACCGAACCGCATGCCCGAGTTGCTCAATACCCGCGTCGAAGACTGTTTCCAACAAGCCGAAGTATTTTTCAAACGCCCTTTCAAACGCCCCGTAGTCAGCCTCAAGCTGCGTGGACAAAAAGCCGGTGTCGCGCATTTGCACGAAAACCTGCTGCGCTTCAATCCACAGCTGTACCGCGAAAACAGCGAAGACTTCCTCAAGCAGACTGTCGCTCACGAAGTCGCGCATTTGATCGCCCACCAGCTGTTTGGCGACCGCATCACGCCCCATGGCGAAGAATGGCAATTGATCATGCGCGGAGTGTACGAACTGCCGCCCAATCGCTGTCATACCTATGCCATCAAGCGCCGTAGCGTCACGCGCTACATCTACCGCTGCCCTTGCCCGAACAGCGATTTTGCGTTTTCAGCCCAACGCCATGGACTGGTCAAGCAAGGCCGCGGCTATCTGTGCCGTCGCTGCCGAAACACCCTGGTGTTCAGCGGTGAAACCCGAGTCGAATAAACGGTCATAAAAAAACCCATCCGAAGATGGGTTTTTTATGCGCCTGAATTTACTTCGACAGCTCCGGGGCCGGGCCTTCAGCCACCCCCAGATCGTCGGCAGGACGCATGTCATTCAACGGGCTACCACCGGAGTTGAGCTCGATCTGGAGCTTGTCTTCGTCCAGTTCTTTGACCCACTTGGCAACCACCAGCGTGGCGACCGCGTTACCAATCAGGTTGGTCAGGGCACGGGCTTCGGACATGAAGCGGTCGATACCCAGGATCAGCGCCAGACCGGCAACCGGCAAGTGGCCTACAGCCGACAAGGTCGCAGCCAGCACGATAAAGCCACTACCGGTGACGCCAGCGGCGCCTTTGGACGACAGCAACAACACCAGCAGCAGAGTGATCTGGTGGGTGATGTCCATGTGCGTGTCAGTTGCCTGGGCAATAAACACTGCAGCCATGGTCAGGTAGATCGAGGTGCCATCAAGGTTGAACGAGTAGCCGGTCGGAATGACCAGACCCACAACCGACTTCTTCGCGCCCAGACGCTCCATCTTCACCAGCATGCGTGGCAGGGCCGATTCGGACGAGGAGGTGCCCAGGACGATCAGCAGTTCTTCACGTATGTAGCGAATCAGCTTGAGTACGCTGAAGCCGTGAGCACGAGCGATGCTGCCCAGAACGACCAGTACGAACAACACGCACGTGATGTAGAAACAGATCATCAACTGACCCAACTGCACCAGCGAACCCACACCGTAGGCACCGATGGTGAAGGCCATGGCACCCAGCGCACCCAGGGGCGCCAATTTCATGATCATGTTGATGATGTTGAACATCACGTGGGCGAAGCGATCGATGAAGTCCAGCACCGGCTTGCCGTAAGCACCCAAGCGGTGCAGAGCGAAACCGAAGATCACCGAGAACATCAGCACTTGCAGGATGTCGCCGTTGGCAAACGCGCCCACGATGGTCGAAGGGATCACGTTAAGGATGAAGCCAACGATGCTCTGGTCCGCACCGGCAGTCACATAGGCCGCTACTTTGGAGGCGTCCAGGGTAGCCACATCAATGTGCATGCCCGCGCCCGGTTGAACCACGTTCACCACAACCAGCCCGATCAACAGGGCGATGGTTGATACCACTTCAAAGTAGAGCAAGGCATAACCACCGGTCTTGCCGACCGACTTCATGCTCTGCATACCGGCGATACCGCTCACCACCGTACAGAAAATAATTGGCGCGATAACCATCTTGATCAGTTTGATGAAGCCATCACCCAAGGGTTTGAGCGCTACGCCGGTTTCCGGGTAGTAATGGCCCAGCAAAATACCGATAGCAATCGCTACGATCACTTGCAAATACAGGGATTTGTACAGTGGCTGACGAGTCGTCATTGCAAAGTTCCTCAAGTGCATCACTCAGTCGTCATTCCATCTGAGACCGGTGATACCCAAAGCGCGAACCCTCCTGTACTTGGAGGGATTTGTTGTGTTGAGCTGCTCTAACGGCAGACCTCTCGCAACACACTTTGCAAGGCGCGGGCCACATTGGACAAAAGCCCCGCATGGCTGTGGAGCCTGGCTCTGGGGGGAAGTGCGGACAGGTTGTGCAGGACAGGAGTTGGCGGGTTTCCGCCTTATCGAAGGGGTATGACGGGGTAGATGGCGGATATCCGCCTTAAACAGAACACATCTAACTGCAGGAGCCAGCTACTCGCGATCTTTTCAACCCGTTAGCAGACTGCCCGCCCCTGCAGGATGTATCACAACGCCGGAAAATGAATCCGGAATGCCGCCCCGCCCAGCGACGAGTCATCCAGAGTCAGTATAGCGTCGTAGCTTTCGATGATGTCCTTGACCACTGCCAGCCCGATACCTTGCCCGGGATGCTGGCGATCCAGACGTTCACCACGGCGCAAGATGCGGGCGCGCTGATCAGGAGGGACGCCGGGGCCATCGTCTTCAACGCAGACTTCAACCCCGTGAGCGTTGCGATGCAGGCTGATGCGAACTTGTCCAAGACACAACCGATAGGCGTTTTCCAGCAAGTTACCCAGTAACTCCAGCAGCGCATTCTGTTCAATGGGTACATGGCTCAGAGGCGGTATGTCACAGCTGACCTTGACCTGTTTGTCGCGGTATACCTTGTCCAGGGTGTTGCACAGGCTTTCAACCACCGGCAGCAGTTCCACCTGATGACGCACCAGACCGCTCTTGCGCAAGCTGGCGCGCTGCAACTGGTAGCTGATTTGCTGGTTCATGCGCTCGATCTGGTTTTGCAGCACCCAGGCCTGCTCACGATCCTCCGGGCGCTGGGCCATGCTTTCACTGACCCCTTGCAACACCGCCAGCGGGGTTTTCAGACTGTGGGCCAGATCGTCAAGAGAATCGCGGTAACGGGTACGCTGCTCGCGCTCACTTTGCAGCAAGCGGTTTAATGAGCCGGTCAGACGCAACAGTTCGCGGGGATGTTGTTCGCTGAGGCTATCGCGCTCGCCGGTTTCAATCTGGTCCAACTCCTGACTCAAACGTCGCAAGGCACGTAACCCCCAAGTCAATCCAATCCAGAGCAGTGCCAGTAGCACACCCAAGGCTGCGCCAAACCCCATATAGAGGTTTTCTTGCAGCCCGGCCAGCGTCAGGTTGTATTCACGCATCGGTTGCAGGGCTACAAAACTGAAAGCCGCACTTTTGCCACCGAGCAACTTGACCTCGACATCGTAGACAAAAAACTCTTCGCCATTGTCTTCGCGAATACTCGCAAACTCGTTACCACGCCCGTCGTAGCGTGGTTTGTAGTTTATGGATTCTTCTTGCGTGGCCCGCGAGCGCCAGACCAGATGGCCCTCGCGGTCATAGATATAGCCGAGCATCCTGCTGTCAGGCAGGTTGAGTTCCTCGTCCGGAAGCAGAGCCGGCATTTTCAGATGGTTTTTTTCAACCCTGGCCGCCGAGATCAGAGTGCTCACATCGGATGCCAAGCGTTGCTCGATGGCATCCTTGAGCGCCAGGCTGAACGCCCCTTGCATCGCCGGCAATAGCGCGAGCATAAAGAGAACGGCCAACAGTGTGGCCGCCAGCATCAATCGAACCCGAAGCGAACGGATCAACGACAGCGCTCAGTAAACAGGTACCCCAAACCGCGCACCGTATCGATTGGCTTAAAGCCGTTTGCCCCCTCAAGCTTGCGTCGCAGGCGCCCGACCAGCACCTCGATCACATTCGGATCACGCTCCTCGTCATCCGGGTACAGCTGTTCCATCAATCGGTCCTTGGCCACCACCTGCTGGTGATGGCGCATCAGGTATTCCAGTATCCGGTACTCATAGGCAGTCAGCGCAAGGGGTTCGCCCTCCAGCACTGCTTGCTTGCGATTGATGTCCAACACCAGTTCGCCAGCGACAATGGTTGACTGGGTAAAACCACTGGAACGACGCAGCAACGCATTCAGACGTGCTTCCAGCTCTTCGAACTGGAACGGCTTGACTACGTAATCGTCAGCGCCGGCAGCCAGCCCTTCAACCTTGTCTTGCCAGTTGCCACGTGCAGTGAGAATCAGGATCGGGAAAGTCTTGCCCCGCTTGCGCAGCTCGCGAATCAGCTCAAGACCGCCCAGACCCGGCAATCCAAGGTCAATCATCGCCAAATCATGATTGAACTGCCCGGTCTGGTACAACGCCTCTTCGGCATTGGCCACTGCCTCGACCACATGGCCATTTTCGGTCAGACGGGTTTGCAAGTGATGGCGCAACAACGCCTCATCTTCAACCACCAGCAATTTCATTGCGCTCTCCCAAGCAGAATCCGCGTCTTGAAGGACGTTTGTCCTGTATAGCTTAGCCACACACAGTATGTCGTGCGCCCTGAACATACTCTGAACAATTGCACAGCATGGCCGCCAGCCTGCAAAATGCCCGGCATGAACCGACTCCCCGCATTGCCTGCCTGCTGCACCCCCCTGCGTGACGAATGGCCCTTGCCCCAAGCGCTGCCCGGCTGCGTGTGGTTCAGCACCGGTTTCAACCCCGCCCAATTCACGCCTGACGATTTTGCGCGCAGTGCCATTGAGATCCCCGCAAGTATTCAACGCTCTGTGGCCAAACGCCAAACCGAATTTCTGGCCGGCCGAGTGTGCGCCCGCGCCGCTTTGCTGCAGTTGGACGGCACCCGCGCCATTCCGCCGATAGGCGAAGATCGCGCCCCGATATGGCCAGCACACATCAGCGGGGCAATCACACACAGCCATGGCACAGCGGCTGCCATTGTTGCGCTTAAAAGCGAGTGGCAAGGGTTGGGCATGGACTTGGAAAACATGCTCAGTACCGAGCGCGCCCAGCGTCTGGCCAGGGAGATCCTCACTCCTGATGAGCTTCAGGCCATGGCTGACGGGTCTGTTGAAGACATTTCGCTGCTGGTGACGCTGACTTTTTCGGTCAAGGAAAGCCTGTTCAAGGCGCTCTTCCCTTTGGTGCAAAAACGCTTTTACTTTGAGCATGCGCAAGTGCTGAGCTGGACACGGGAAGGCCATGTGCGCCTGCGTCTGCTCACTGACCTGTCGCCTGAATGGCATGAGGGCCGTGAGCTGGATGCGCAGTTCGGCCTGTATCAAGGGCAATTGCTGAGTGTGGTGGCGATCAGGGCTGCACACGACTTGCCACCATGCCGGTAACCTCTCGTGCCCTGCATCTGGCGCTGTACTGCGCGTTGATTCTGGCCGGAGCCGCGGTAGCTGGCGGCTGGGCCATGCATAAGGCTGAGCAGCATGCTCTGGAAGAAAGCGTGCGGCGTGGCCCCGAGCAACTGAGCCTGTATGCCAATTCGCTGCATACCCTGATTGAGCGTTATCGGGCTTTACCCGCCGTGCTGGCGCTGGATTCCGAACTGGTCGAAGCCCTGAGTGCTCCCATCACCCCTAAAGTGCAAGCAGCGCTCAATCAAAAACTCGAACGCATCAATGGCGCGGCACAGTCCTCGACTCTGGAGCTGCTCGACAGGACCGGACTGGCGGTGGCAGCCAGCAACTGGAACACCTCCAACAGTTATGTGGGCCATAACTATGGCTTTCGACCTTACTTCAGCCAGACCCGCAGCCAGGGCTCCGGACGTTTTTATGCGGTGGGCGTGACCAGCGGCATTCCGGGGTATTTTCTGTCCAGTGCGGTACTCGATGCCAACGGTCAATTCTCCGGGGCGATGGTGGTCAAGCTGGAGTTCCCGCAGCTGGAGCGGGAGTGGAATCACGGTAACGACACACTGCTGGTCAGCGATGCCCGGGGCATTGTGTTCATTGCCAATCAGCCGGGCTGGCGTTACCGCATGCTGCGGCCGCTGAATGACAGTGATCGCAGCGAAATATCCATCACCCGCCAGTATCACAACCAGCCGCTGACGCTGCTCAAAACCCGCACCTTGCGCAGTTTTGCCGAAAACAGCTTTCTGACCCGCGTCGACGCCCCCAATGGTCCGGCAGATTACTTGTGGGAATCTTTACCGCTAAGCGCTGAAGGCTGGACCTTGCACCTGTTACGACGCCCTGTGGTCGCAGCTGAGGACAGCCGCAATGCCGCCCTCGCGGCCATCGGCCTGTGGTTGACGCTGGTATTTTCGGGCCTGTTTTTACTTCAGCGCTGGCGCCTGGGCCGTTTGCGCCAGCGTAATCGTGAAGAACTGGAGCAACTGGTAGAAGCCCGCACCCGGGATTTGCGCACCGCCCAGGATGGCCTGGTGCAATCGGCCAAGCTCGCGGCGCTGGGGCAAATGTCGGCGGCGCTGGCCCATGAAATCAATCAACCGTTAACCGCTCAGCGCATGCAGCTGGCCTCCTTGCGCCTGTTGCTCGATCACGGCCGGATCGACGATGCCTATAAAGCACTGGTGCCTCTGGAGCAAATGCTGACGCGTATGGCCGCCCTCACCGGCCACCTCAAAACCTACGCCCGACAAAGCCCAAGCGGTTTGCGCGAACGACTTGATCTGGCCGCCGTAGTGGATCAATCCCTACAGTTGCTCGAACCGCGTCTGAAAGACGAAGAGATTGATTTACAGATTGATCTGGTGCGCCCGGCATGGGTACGGGGCGATGCCATTCGCCTGGAGCAGGTGTTGATCAACCTGCTGCGCAACGCACTGGATGCCATGCGCGATAAATCGCGCAAGCTTCTGCACATCCGCATCGAAGCAGATCAGCAGCTATGGAAACTGACCGTCAGCGACAGCGGTGGCGGAATCAGCGAGGAGCATCTGGGCAAAGTATTCGATCCTTTTTTCACCACCAAACCCGTGGGAGACGGTTTAGGCCTGGGGCTGGCGGTGTCTTACGCTATTGTTCACGAAATCGGTGGTCGCCTGACTGCCTGCAATCAGGCTGATGGCGCGCTCTTCACGCTGACGCTGCCCATCGCACAGGAATCTTGAAACATGCTCAATTCGGTGATCGTGGTCGATGATGAGGCCAGCATTCGCAGTGCCGTTGAACAATGGTTGAGCCTCAGCGGTTTTAACGTTCAGTTGTTCAGTTGCGCGGAAGATTGCCTGAACCAGTTGCCCGCACATTTCGCCGGAGTGATTGTCAGTGATGTGCGCATGCCGGGGATGGGTGGCCTGGCCCTGTTGACCCGCTTGCAGCAGCTGGACCCGGACCTGCCGGTCATTCTCCTGACCGGGCATGGCGATGTGCCAATGGCGGTCGAAGCCATGCGTGACGGGGCTTATGACTTTCTGGAAAAGCCTTTCAGCCCCGAAGCGTTACTGAGTAGCCTTGGCCGCGCGCTGGAAAAGCGCCAGCTGGTACTGGAAAATCGTCTGTTGCACGAACAGGCAGACCTGCGCCAGCAGATCGACGGGCGCCTGCTCGGCGTGTCCCGCAGCCTGCAAACCTTGCGCCGCCAGGTGATCGAACTGGCACCGCTGCCGGTCAACGTGCTGATCCGCGGCGAAACCGGCAGCGGCAAGGAGCTGGTCGCCCGCTGCCTGCATGACTTTGGCCCACGGGCCGATAAACCTTTTGTCGCGCTCAATTGCGCGGCGATCCCCGAACAATTGTTCGAGGCCGAATTGTTCGGTCACGAAAGTGGCGCGTTCACCGGCGCACAGGGCAAACGTATCGGCAAACTGGAGTATGCCGATGGCGGCACCTTGTTTCTGGATGAAATCGAAAGCATGCCCCTGCCTCAGCAAGCCAAATTGCTGAGGGTGCTGCAGGAGCAAAAACTCGAGCGCCTGGGCTCCAACCAGAGCATCAAGGTTGATTTGCGGGTGATTGCCGCCACCAAGCCCGACTTGCTCGAAGAAGCCCGTGCCGGGCGTTTTCGCGAAGACCTGGCCTATCGCCTCACAGTGGCCGAGCTGCGCCTGGCACCTCTGCGCGAACGCCGTGAAGATATTGCGCTGTTGTACCAGTACTTTTCCCACACCGCGGCCGAACGCCTGGGGCGCACCCCGCGGCCACTCAGCGGGCCACAGCTGTCACGCCTGTTCAGCCACGACTGGCCTGGCAACGTGCGCGAACTGGCCAACGTTGCGGAGCGTGACGTCCTGGGCCTGAGCGAACCGCAGTTTGAAGACATCAATGCTGGCCAGTCACTCGTGGCGCAGCAGGAAGCCTTTGAAGCGCAATGCCTGCGGGCCGCCCTCACCCGGCATAAAGGCGACATCAAGGCGGTGCTCAACGAACTGCAACTGCCACGCCGCACCCTGAATGAAAAAATGCAGCGTCATGGACTGGTACGTGAGGCATTCACCCAACCTCTGTAGGAGCGAGCTTGCTCGCGAGCTGTTAGTTGCCGCGCTGAAAAACGCGCGCCTACAGCAGGCACGCCATATAGGCGGATTTCCGCTCATTCAAACTTGCAGCTCGGCGGATACCCGCTCACTCAAAGTCGCCACCCCTTGTAAACCGGGGCTTCCAGCCTTGGCACAACTCCTGCTATAGCCCTGCAAGCTCGCGTTTTGACGCGCTATAAAAAAACAAATAAAAGAAGGATCCATTTAATGGATAACTCAAGCACCCTGCCTGCCGGGTCAGCTGCTGCAAGCCCGAAAGTGAAGACCACCTCCAGCCGTATCAAATCCATCTTCAGCGGTTCCGTCGGCAACATGGTCGAATGGTACGACTGGTATGTTTACGCCGCTTTCTCGCTGTACTTCGCCAAAGCCTTTTTCCCGAAAGGCGACACCACTGCCCAATTGCTCAACACCGCCGCGATCTTCGCCGTCGGCTTTTTGATGCGTCCGATCGGCGGCTGGCTGATGGGCCTGTACGCTGACCGCAAAGGCCGTAAAGCCGCGCTCATGGCTTCGGTATTGCTGATGTGCTTCGGCTCGCTGCTGATTGCCCTGTCACCCGGCTACGAAACCATCGGCGTCTGGGCACCGGTCCTGCTGGTCTTCGCCCGCTTGCTCCAAGGTTTGTCGGTCGGTGGCGAGTACGGCACCTCGGCGACCTATCTCAGCGAAATGGCGACCAAGGAGCGTCGCGGTTTCTTCTCCAGCTTCCAGTACGTGACCCTGATCTCGGGCCAGCTCATCGCGCTGGGCGTGTTGATCGTGCTGCAGCAAACGCTTACCGAAGAGCAGCTGTATAGCTGGGGCTGGCGGATTCCGTTCGTGATCGGCGCCCTGTGCGCAGTGGTCGCGCTGTACCTGCGTCGCGGTATGGAAGAGACCGAGTCTTTCAAAAAGGTCAAAACCGAACCGAAAGAAAGCGCCATGCGCACCCTGATGCGTCATCCAAAAGAGTTGATGACCGTTGTCGGCCTGACCATGGGCGGGACGCTGGCGTTCTACACCTACACCACCTACATGCAGAAATACCTGGTGAACACGGTCGGGATGAGCATCTCCGACTCCACCACTATTTCCGCTGCCACGCTGTTCCTGTTCATGTGTATCCAGCCCCTGGTGGGCGGCCTGTCGGACAAGGTAGGCCGACGCCCGATCCTTATCGCCTTCGGTGTGCTGGGCACCCTGTTCACCGTGCCGATCCTGACCACACTGCACACCATCACCACGTGGTGGGGGGCGTTTTTCCTGATCATGGCGGCGTTGATCATTGTCAGCGGTTACACCTCGATCAACGCTGTAGTGAAGGCTGAGCTGTTCCCGACCGAAATTCGCGCCCTGGGCGTAGGCCTGCCTTACGCACTGACGGTCTCGATCTTCGGCGGCACTGCTGAATACATTGCCCTGTGGTTCAAAAGTGCAGGTATGGAAACCGGCTACTACTGGTACGTGACAGCTTGTATCGCCTGTTCGCTGCTGGTGTATGTGACGATGAAAGACACCCGCAAACACTCGCGGATCGAGACTGACTAAACGCCCCTGATTCTGTAGGAGCGAGCGTGCTCGCGAGCGTTTAACAGATCGCGAACACGCCCGCTCCTACAGGTTCATCGTTTAGGACAATCCGGCCACCGCAGGCCGGGTTTGTTTGTTTTTGGCATACGCGACCCCCGCGATCATCGCCACCAGTATCCCCGCCAGTACTAGCGACGAACCGATGGTGCCGAAATCCAGCCCGCCCTTTTCATGGGGTTTGGTCAGGAAGTCGCCCAAGGTCGCGCCAAAGGGACGCGTCAATACGAAAGCGACCCAGAACAACACCACCGACGAGATTGTGCTGAAGTAACGCGCCAGCACCACAACCGCAATGGTTGCCCCGATGAACAAGGCACCTCCCGCAAAACCCAGCCCTGAATCATCCGCCAGGTAATCGCCCAGAGCGGTACCCAGGGTGTTGGAAAACAGAATCGCCATCCAGTAGAACATCTCGCCGCGCGGGGTTTGCACCTTGCTGACGTTGAGCGATTCACCGCTCCATTTCCACAGCGCAAAAATCGCCACCAGTATCGACACCAGAATCAATGAGCCCGTGGCGTAACCCAGGCCCAGGCTGCGGTCCATAAAATCCGACATGGTGGTGCCAGCCGTACTGGTCGACAGAATCACCAGCCAATACAGCACAGGGTTGTAGGTTTTGGAGAACAGCTGGGTCAGCAGTGTAAGAACGAACACACTGATCAGGATCATCGAGCTAACGGCATAGCCCACATCAAGGGTCATGGACAACAAGTCGCCTGCGGTCTCGCCCAGGGTCGTGGCGCAGATTTTCATCACCCAGAACGCAAGGGTGATTTGGGGAAGTTTATTCATTCGGTGAAGGCTCCAGGTCTCAAGGGTGCAAAGCCGTTGTAGTTGTCGGCTTTTTTGCCCGTAGAAGCCTGCTACCCACACGTGAAAAATAGGTAACGCGCAGATGAAAAGCCTGTCTGCACATAAGTATTTTCCGAATTAATTATCAGTTAATGCTGATAGACCACTATCAACCTTAGCGAAAACCGGCCCACAGCTGATTCGACCCGTTATCGAACGGGAGGCAAAACAGCTTGTAGAGCTTGTTTTCGAACGGACCTATATATCGAATAAGCTGATTATTTAGTGCTATTTTTTGCGCTTTTTAATCAGATTAATAGGCGTAGTCTTAAACCCATAGCAACGAAACATCCCGCTCTGCACAAGAGCCCGTAACAAGGAGCACGACCATGAAAACCAAATTGATCCTCGCCGCCGCCCTCTCCGTCCTGGCTTTCAACGCTTTTGCCGGTGATGGTTTTGATCGCACCCAGTCAGCAACCTTTGCTGAAGACGGCTACAGCCGCACAGGTTCTGCCGCAGTTGCTGGCGACGGTTACGACCGTACCGGTTCTGCCACTTTTGCCGAAGACGGTTACAGCCGCACCCAGTCGGCTACTTTCGCCGCTGACGGCTATGATCGCACCCACGGCGCCCGCTTCAGCTAACACCTGAAACTGGCACTCCAGCCCGGCTTCGGCCGGGCTTAGTCGTTTCTGGAGGATGGTAAATGGCAATGGCCTCTACCTGTAGGAGCGAGCTGTCTGATGGCTGCGGCGCTGCGTTGAAAATGCTCGCGAGCAAGCTCGCTCCTACAGGGTTTAGGGGTGTTCCAATCACGCCCAAAATCTGAAAAAAAAAAATCTTGTTTTGTCATTCAACAAAATGGCTTGCACTATGTTGCCCCTCTATCTCAGCCGTTTGCGGACTCTTGCCATGCATGACGACATCCATTTCTACGAACCGTCCAAGGGCCACGGCCTCCCCCATGATCCGTTCAACGCCATCGTCGGGCCGCGGCCGATCGGCTGGATTTCGTCGCAGGATGCCCAGGGCCGGCTGAACCTTGCGCCCTACAGCTTTTTCAATGCGTTCAACTACATCCCGCCAATCATCGGGTTTAGCAGTGTGGGCCGCAAAGACAGCCTCAATAACATCGAGCAAACCGGCGAGTTCGTCTGGAACCTGGCTACCCGGCCTTTGGCCGAGGCGATGAACCAGAGCTGCGCGATGGTCGCGCCAGAGGTCAATGAGTTCGAACTGGCAGGGTTGACGACTGCGGCCTCACGCATTGTGAGTGTGCCCCGGGTGGCTGAAACCCCGGTGTCGTTCGAGTGCAAGGTGACGCAAATCATCCAGCTGCAACGGGCAGATAAAGAACTAGTGCCAAGCTGGCTGATTCTGGGAGAAGTGGTGGCGGTACATATCGCCAGACATCTGCTTAAAGACGGGATTTACGATACCGCCGCCGCTGAACCCATTTTACGCGGCGGCGGCCCGGCGGATTACTTCCAGCTGGGGCCTGAGGCATTGTTCAAAATGCATCGCCCCCGCTAACCGTTACCAGACCAGTTCGCCATCCTCAGTGACGCCTTGCAGGGCTTCAAGCTTTTGAGCCGCGGCAGCATCGGCTTCAGTCGCGGTTTTAAAGGTCTGATCGATCAACACTTTATGAAAGCGCGGTGCTCCCCCTTCGTACAAGGCCTTGACCGCAATCGCCGCGTGGTAAGTCCCGGGCTCTACCGGAACTACCGCTGATACCGCCTCGAACTGTGCAAACTCTTTACGCGCCATGCTGAAAACTCCGGCCACAAAAAACCGGCATTCTACCTGCTCAACCCGCCAGCATCGCTGAAGGTTTTGAAATCGATGCTTTCCACCACCTGCTGGTGTACCAGCAAGCTGTAGATGTCCATCGCTGCTGAGTTGAAATAGGCCTGCATCGAGGGCTCATCCTGCCAATAGCCTGCGACATGCCATAACAGCGGATCACTGTCGCAATGCTGCATGGCGAAGTGCAGGCAACCTGCGGTTTTGCGGGTGGGCTCGACCAGTTGGTCGAGACAGGCTTGCACTTGGGCCGAGCACCCGGCGCGAGCGCGAACCAAGGTCATATGACTGACGGCATTGGGCTGGGGCATGGTGGCCTCCACAAAATAAAGTGGCACAGGAGAGAGATTCAAAGCTTATAGCCCCGAACTCCTGGCCGTTAGTCGATTCCTGCCCCTGGCTTGCACGATTCTGCAAAACCTCGCATTTCACCCTGCTGTTCCCTGGTACTACCAAACTGACCGGGCGCCATGGTTTCAAGCAATGATCAGCCTCTGCGACGGCATCACCAGAGCGTTAAGACCCGGCGCTGACAGAATCAGGCAAGTCTTCGGCAGAAATCGACTACCCCTGTGCCTTGCACAAACTTAAGCTGTGCCCACCCTGGCGCTTTAATGAGGATGTTCCCATGTCACTGCTGGAACCGTCGCGACCCGCGCTCGACCCCGCGCTAGAAAAGCAGCGCGTGGAACTGGCTGACCTGATCTGCCGACACGCCAGTACAGACGGCACCTTCACCACTCCCGTCGAGGCGCTGTTTGTTTCGCGCTACAGCCAACCCAGCGACTTCTCTCCGAGCCTTCCCAAACCGGCGCTGTGCATCATGGCCCAGGGCCGAAAGGAGGTGCGGCTGGCAGATGAGTACTTCGCCTACGATCCACTTAATTACCTGGTGGTTTCGGTATCCATGCCAATCAGTGGCCGGGTCCTGGAAATCTCCCCCGAACGGCCGGTTCTGGCCTTGCGCCTGGATATTGACCCGGTAGAAATCACCACGTTGATCAGCGATGCCGGGCCCATGGGCGTACCGTCGCGACCTGCGGGCCGGGGCCTGTATGTCGAGCCCATCGACCAGCCGATGCTCGATGCGTTGCTGCGTCTGACCCGCCTGCTCGACACTCCGAAAGATATCGCCATGCTGGCGCCACTGATCCGCCGCGAGATTTTGTATCGTCTGTTGCGCAGCCCGCAGGGCTACCGGCTGTATGAAATTGCCAGCGAGAACAGTCAGACCCATCGTGTGAGTCGGGCCATTTCCTGGCTCAACGGCAACTTCGAACAACCTCTGCGCATAGACAGCCTGGCCCGCGAGGCCAATCTCAGCGTGTCGACCCTGCACCACCGTTTCAAGGCGATGACAGCCATGAGCCCGTTGCAGTACCAAAAACAGCTACGCCTCAACGAAGCGCGGCGGCTGATGCTCAGCGAAGGGCTGGATGCATCGGCCGCCGGTTATCGCGTGGGCTATGAAAGCCCGTCGCAATTCAGCCGCGAGTACAGCCGTCTGTTTGGCGCGCCACCGGTACGGGACCTGGCACGCCTGCGAATGAGCTTATAGCCCGAGCGATTGCTGCCAGTTGTGCTCGTCGATTTCGATCACGGTCGGCCCCTGACGGTCGGCGGCACTGGCCAGTGCATCGCGCAATTGCCCTTCACCCTCAACCGCCAGCGCGGTACAGCCCATGGCTTTGGCCACAGCGATAAAATCCGGGGTGTAGATGTCGACGCCGACCGGCTCGATGGCGCGATTGAGCATGTACTTCTTGATTTCGCCGTAGCCCTGATTGTTCCACAGCAACACGATGACCGGCGTGCGTGCTTCAACCGCGCTGGCCAGTTCCGCCAGGGTAAATTGCAAACCGCCATCGCCGATCAGGCATAGCACCGGACCACCCGCCCGGCCGCCGCTACGACGCCCCAGCCAGGCACCAACGGCCGCCGGCAAGGCATATCCCAGGGTCCCGTAGCCAGTCGAAGAGTTGAACCAGCGCCGCGGCTGATCGGGATTGAAGGTCAGGTTGCCGGTGTACACCGGCTGGGTTGAATCGCCGACACACACGGCATCCGGCAACACGTCGAAGACCGTCTGCAAAAAGTGCGTTTGCGCGCGGGTGGGCGCATCCCATTCACTTGCCAGCTGGGCCTGCAAACGACTGACCCGCGCCGCGCCCCATTCGGCGCAGCGTGCCGGCAAGGCACCAAGATCGGCCAGCAAGGCTTCGGCGGCCAGTCTGGCATCCGCCACCAGCGCCAGCGCCGGGGCATAGTTGCGCACCGTCTGGTCGGGGTCGATATCGACCCGCAGCAAGGCGCCGGGGATCTCAAAACCACCGGCAAAGGTCACGTCGTAATCGGTCTCGGCCAGCTCTGTACCAATGGCCAGCACTACGTCTGCCTCGGCCACCAGGGCGCGGGTGGCGACCAGCGACTGGGTGGAACCGATCAGCAGCGGGTGGGTGGCAGGCAGCATGCCCTTGGCGTTGATGGTCAAGGCTACTGGCGCTCCCAGCCGTTCGGCCAGTTGCAGGAGAGCCGGGGCCGCGTCAATTGCACCGCCGCCAGCCAGGATCAATGGGCGTTTGGCCTGGGCCAGGCGCTGGCTCATCTGCTCGATGGCTGCCGGGGCGGCGCCAGGTCGCGCGATGCTGACGGGCTGGCTGTCGAGCAGCGCGTCGGCGTTTTCCACCAGCACATCCAACGGGATTTCGATGTGTACCGGCCGTGGTCGGGCGGCCTGAAACACGGCAAATGCACGGGCCAGTACGGCCGGCAGCTCAGCCGCCGACATCAGGGTATGGGAAAACGCAGCCACTGCGGCCACCATCGCACTCTGGTTCGCCAACTCGTGCAGCTTGCCGCGCCCACCGCCCAACTGACTGCGCGACTGCACACTGGAGATCACCAGCATCGGGATCGAATCCCCATAGGCCTGGCCCATCGCCGTGGTGATATTGGTCATGCCCGGGCCGGTAATGATGAAACACACCCCGGGTTTGCCACTGGTACGGGCATAACCATCGGCCATAAAGCCGGCACCTTGCTCGTGACGGGGGGTCACGTGGTTGATCGGCGAACCCGCCAGCCCTCGATACAACTCAACGGTGTGCACGCCGGGAATGCCGAATACCTGCTCAACCCCGTACGCCTCCAGCAATTTGACCAATACTTCGCCGCACGTCGCCATCTGTTCTGCCCCTCTTCTTGTTCTCAAATGAACCATTGAAGCGGTCGAGTGTGGCGTGCACAACGCAAACCTGCACATACTAGCCATGTCCTGTGCTCATGGCTGACTTCTGATGAAACGCCTTCCGCCACTCCCTGCGCTGCATACTTTTTTAATCACGGCCCAATGCTGCAATTTCACCCGGGCCGGGGAGCAGTTGCATATCTCCCAGGGCGCCGTGAGCCGGCAAATAGCCGGGCTTGAGGATCACCTGGGCTATGCGCTGTTCCACCGCCAGGCACGGGGTCTGAGCCTGACCGAACAGGGCCAGGCACTGTACCCGCGCATCGAGCAGGCGTTCGACTTGATCGATGAGGCGGTCGAGCAAGCAAGCGTGCGTCGCACCCCGCTGCAGATCAAAGCGCCTACCTGCATGTTGCGCTGGCTGCTGCCCAAATTGATGCAATGGCAAAAGCTGCGCCCGGACGTACCGGTCGAACTGACCAGCAGCGTGGAGCACGGGGTGGATTTTCGCCGCGAGGCGTTCGATGCCGCAGTGATATACAGCGCCACCCCGGGGCCAAAACGCCAGGGTCAACACCTGCTGGACGAGCAACTGACGCCCGTTTGCGCCCCGCAGTTGCTGGAAGGCAGCAATGCTATCAAGAGCCTGAGCGACCTTAAGCACCACAGGCTACTGCACCCCAGCCGTGATCAACGGGACTGGACCAACTGGCTGAATGCCGCCGGGGGCGATGTCTCCAGCATCTGCCAGAATCAGTATTTCGACACCCTCGACCTGGCCATGACTGTGGCTGCCCAGGGCAACGGTGTTGCGATCGGCGACTGGGCGCTGATCGGCGACGACCTGAAAGCGGGCCGTCTGGCCCTGCCCTTTGACCTGAAAGTGCGCACAGGGGCGGTGTATCAGCTTGTATGCTCGCCGCGCAGTGAAGACTCGACGCCGCTGCGCGAATTGATGGCGTGGCTGGTAAAGCAGGCAGCATCAACTTTGTAGGAGCGGGCTGGCCTCGCGATGAGGTTATCGCCAGACCCGCCCGCCCCTGCAAAAGCCGCTGATCAGTAACCGACTGTAAACCGCTGACGCGAATGTACGGGATGCTCTACTTCATCGAGCATGGCAATGGCGAAATCGGCGAAAGTGATCCAGCTTTTGCCTTCGGCACTGACCAGCAGATGATCTTTGCCCAGGCGAAATTTGCCGGTGCGCTCGCCTTCTACAAACTCGGCAGAGGGTGACAGGAAGCTCCAGTCCAGGTCCTTTTCAGCACGCAAGGTATCCAGGTAAACGCTGCCAGCGCTGGCTTCCGGCTTGTACTCCTCGGGGAAGCCCGGGCTTTCGATGACTTTAGTATCGTCGGGCAACAATAACGAACCCGCGCCACCGACAAACAGCAGGCGTTTGATCCCGGCTTTTTTAACCGGCTCGATGATTGCCGCAGCCGGCTGGGTCGAGAAGTGTGCCGCACTCAACACCACATCGTTGCCTGCCACTGCGTCTTGCAAAGCCCTGGCGTCATTGATATCCACGTCTTTGGTCACGACCCCGTCCCGGGCACCGATTTTCGAAGCATGACGGGCGATGGCAGTCACGCTGTGGCCTCGGCGCAGGGCTTCTTCCAGCAATTGGCTACCCGCGCGACCGGTAGCTCCGATAATTGCAATTTTGCTCATGACGTTCTCCAATTGGATTGCTTGGCGTGAGGCAAATTTCGCATCACCACTTCATTTCGCCCTTGGCGACTTTAGCGCTCAGTTCCAGAGAGGACTCTTCGCCCAGATCCGGGTAGCGTTTTTTCATTGCCGCGATCAATTCGCCCGAATTGCGGGCCTTGAGGGTTTCTTCGTCAAATGCCTTGATGTAGTCGCGAGTAAAATGCACGGCGTTCAGGGAGCGGTCGTTCTCGCCCAGATAATGGCCTGGCACGACCACTTGCGGTTGCAGGCTGTCGATCCGTTTGAGGGTAGCCAGCCAGTGTTTGTGGGACTGCGGCGTCTGGGTGTCAGCCATCCAGACGTGCAGGTTGTCAGCCACCACTACCCCGCCGACCACCGCCTTGAGCGAGGGAATCCAGACAAAGGTGCGGTCGGGTTGTCTGCCGCCAAGACCGACAATGTCCAGTTCATGCCCTTCAAGACTGAGGGTGTTGCCCTTGAGAACCTGGGGCACGATCAGCTTGCCCGGTACATCCTTGCCCATCTGCGGTCCCCAGAACGCCAGCTTGGCATCCTTGGTCTTGTTGATGTGCTCAACGGTCGGCCCCGAAGCCAGTACTTTGGCGTCCGGAAAAGCCTGGGTCAGGGTCTCCAGACCGAAGTAATAATCCGGGTCGCCATGGCTGATGTAGATAGTGGTCAGGTGCTTGCCGCTGGCGCGGATCTTGTCGACCACTTGCTGGGCCTGGGCTTTGGCAAATTGGGCATCGACCAGAATGGCGTCTTTTTCACCGCTGACAAGTACTGAGGACACCGGGAATATTGCCGCAGCCCCCGGGTTGTATACATCCAGGGTCAAAGGCATCGGGGCAGTAGCTGCGTGAGCAGTAAAGCCCAGCACAACGGCACTGAGAACGAAACGGCGCAGGGTCGAAAATCCAGGCATGAGGGTATCCAGAGTCGTGGGACGGTGTAAGCGATGGACAGAGCTTAGTAGCACCACAGCCAACTAAAAATGCGATGCTTGAACATAGTCTGTTTCGGATATCGGGCAAATCATGGATCGTCTTACTGCAATGCGGGTGTTCACCACCGTCGTTGACCTTGGCAGCCAGTCGGCAGCGGCCGACCATCTGGACCTGTCGCGACCTGTCGTTTCGCGCTACCTGGCTGAACTCGAAGAGTGGGTGGGCGCACGCTTGATGCACCGCACCACGCGCAAACTGAGCCTGACCGCCGCCGGTTTCGAAACGCTGCCCCGCTGTCGGCAACTACTGGAACTGGCTGATGACCTGCAAGCCACAGTCAGTGTTCCGGGTGATGCGCCGCGGGGCTTGTTACGCATCAGCGTCAGCACCTCATTCGGCCAGGCCCAGCTGGCTAGTGCCGTTACTGACTATGTAAGGCTCAATCCACAGGTCAGCATCGATCTGCAAATGCTCGACCGCACAGTGAATCTGGTGGATGAACGTATTGATCTGGCGATTCGTACCAGCAATGACCTGGACCCGAACCTGATTGCCCGCAAGTTGACGGTCTGTCGCTCCGTGCTGTGTGCGTCCCCGGCCTATTTACGTGAACATCCGGCACCGCAGCAGGTTGAAGAACTCAGCCGGCACAACTGCCTGACCCACTCCTATTACGGCAAAAGCCTGTGGCATTTCACCCGGGGCGGTGAAGACGTCGCAGTACCGGTGCAAGGCAATATCAGCGCCAATGAAGCCAGCACGCTGTTGAGCGCCACACTGGCGGGGGCCGGTGTTTCGTTGCTGCCCACGTATCAGGCCGGGATTCATGTGCAACAGGGCACACTGGTACGTCTGCTGCCGCAAGCTGAGCCCCGGGTATTGAACATTTACGCGGTGTACGCCTCGCGCAAACACATGCCCGCCACATTGCGCAGCATGCTCGACTTTCTCGCCGCGCGGTTTACCGAAGAGCCTGCGTGGGACATCTGAAAAACCACTTTGCACGGGGCCAAATAATCATGCGAGTAGTCCATTTGGAGGATGAAGCGCTGCATGACCACTCGTACAAATAGCATGGCAAGTAATAGGGTCTATTGACGCTTGGTTGTGGCGCGACAACTAAATGTCAACAGACCCTTGGGTCTGAACTAGCCTCAAGGGTGTGACGTCTAGGAGATGAATGCCATGACCACTAAAACAAAAACCAGATGCATGACCTTGTTTCTCATTTTTGCTGCCGCTGTCCTGTTTGCTGGCGCCTGCTACCGCGCCGAACAAACCCGGCAAGCAGTCGGATATACCGTCAGTTGCAATGGCGGGCACTGTAATTCTGCGTTTAGTGCTCTGAGGTAAGGAAGCCCCGGAGTCAGACCGGACTGCTGTTGTCAGTCCGGTCTGTGCGAAACGCGCTGGGCGAAGTCCCTGTCAGACGCCGAAAAAAACGCGAAAAATACGCCGGGTCAGCAAAACCCAGGCTCTCGGCCACTTCGCTGATGGTCATCGGTGTGTAAATCAACTGCCGCTTTGCCTCCAGTAACTGGCGCTGATGAATGATCTGCAGCGCCGACCGCCCCGCCAGCTCGCGACAGATGCTGTTCAAGTGCGCCACCGAAATGCCTACCTGGTGCGCCAACTGCTCAACGGACGGCTGCTCGCGAAATAATGTCTCGACCCGTTGATTGAACTGGCTCAAATACTCTCGGCCGCGTTGCGGCAACTGTCGCGATTCATAACGCACCATCACCTGACGCGTGACCCACACCAAAAGCACACTGATCAGCGATTGCAGGAGCATGTCGCGGGCAGGCTGTGCGCCCACATATTCGCTTTGCAGCACACTGAACAGATTATTCAGGTAATGCCGGTCCTTGCCTGCCGGGTAGCTGGCAACCCGTTGCAAAGCACTTATCGAACCGCCCAGCCGGGCTTGCAATTGCGCCACCAGCGGTGCCGCCAGCGTCAGCACAAACCCCTCAACGTTGGGCGAAAACTGAAAACCGTGGACGCACAACGGCGGGATGACCTGAATCGCCGATTGCTCAAGTACATGCAGCTGGCCTTCGACTTCAACCTGCGCCCGCCCCTTGTGCACGTACAGCAACTGGCACAAATCAGCATGCCGGTGCGCACGAATCTCCCAGTCGTGGACGCGGCTGCGCAGCGAGATGGTTTCGCAGTGCAGCAGGTCGGGGCTGAGCCAGTCGTGCTGCTCACCGTAAAGCTTGAAGACCGGAATCGACGAATAGGCAGAAGGATTCATTGCACCAGAGTCTAAATAATTTGCCGGAGACCGATAACCGCACCGATTAGCGAAAAGTACCGGTAATGACGCTGTTATCACCTTCTATTGCCCGTCTCGCAAGCGAAAAATACAAGCACAAACTTATAAGAACGACCTCGCCGTTAACGGCCGGGGCTTGCCGGAGACCATCATTATGAGAACTCAAGTCGCTATTATCGGTGCTGGCCCTTCAGGCCTTTTACTTGGTCAACTGCTGCATGGGGCGGGTATTGATAACGTCATTATCGAACGCCAGACGGGGGATTACGTACTGGGCCGAATCCGGGCGGGGGTGCTCGAACAAGGCATGGTCGACCTGCTGCGCCAGGCCGGGGTCAGTCAGCGTATGGACGCTGAAGGTCTGGTGCATGACGGTTTCGAACTGGCGCTGGATGGGCGCCAGGTCCATATCGACCTCAAGGGTCTGACCGGCGGCAAGAGTGTGATGGTTTACGGCCAGACCGAAGTTACCCGGGACCTGATGGCTGCACGTGCGCAGACAGGCGCGCAAACCCTGTACAGCGCCAGCAATGTGCAGCCTCATGATATGAAAACCGACGCCCCCTACCTGACCTTCGATAAAGACGGCGAAAGCTGGCGCCTGGATTGCGATTACATTGCCGGATGCGACGGGTTTCACGGCGTGGCACGTCAGTCGATTCCCGAGGACGTACTGAAAATCTTCGAACGCGTGTACCCCTTCGGCTGGCTCGGGGTGCTGTGTGATACGCCGCCCGTCAACCACGAACTGGTTTACGCCAAACACGAGCGTGGTTTTGCCCTGTGCAGCCAGCGCTCGGCAACGCGCAGCCGTTATTACCTGCAAGTGCCGGCCGAAGAAAAGGTCGAGGACTGGTCCGACCAACGCTTTTGGGACGAACTCAAGGCCCGCCTGCCAGCCCCCCTGGCTGAACGCCTGGTGACCGGGGCATCGATCGAGAAAAGCATCGCGCCGCTGCGCAGTTTTGTGGTCGAGCCCATGCAATACGGGCGCATGTTCCTGGTGGGTGATGCCGCGCACATCGTGCCGCCTACCGGAGCCAAAGGCTTGAACCTGGCCGCCAGTGACGTCAGTACGCTGTTCAATATTCTGCTAAAGGTTTACACACAAGGTCGCACCGACTTGCTGGAGCGCTACTCCGAGGTCTGCCTGCGGCGCGTGTGGAAGGCCGAACGCTTTTCATGGTGGTTGACCTCGATGCTGCATCGTTTCCCTGACAGCGACAGCTTCAGCCAGCGGATTGCCGACAGTGAGCTGGGATATTTCGTCGACTCCGTGGCCGGGCGCACGACCATCGCAGAAAATTACGTGGGCCTTCCTTATGAGGCTATCGAATAGCAAGCTATCGAGTAGACTGAGCGGCATTCCACCACAGGCATGCCGCGCACAGGTGTTGTAGTGACCAATCTGAATCAGCCCCCCCAATCCAAACCTGCCATTCGCAGCATTCTGGTCGCCCTGATGCTGGCGATTTTCCTCGGCGCGCTGGACCAGACTATTGTGGCCGTGTCCATCCCCGCCATCTCTGCCCAGTTCAAGGACGTCAGCCAGTTGGCCTGGGTGATTTCGGGCTACATGGTGGCCATGACCGTGGCCGTTCCCATCTACGGCAAACTCGGCGACCTGTACGGGCGCAGGCGCCTGATGCTATTTGGCATGGGCCTGTTTACCCTGGCCTCGCTGTTTTGCGGCCTGGCCCAGAGCATGGAGCAACTGGTGCTGGCGCGGATCATTCAGGGGATCGGCGCGGGCGGGATGATTTCGGTCAGCCAGGCGATTATTGGCGACATTATTCCGCCGCGCGAGCGTGGGCGGTATCAGGGCTATTTCAGCGGCATGTACGCGATTGCCAGCGTTGCCGGGCCAGTTCTGGGCGGCTTCATGACCGAGTACCTGTCATGGCGCTGGGTGTTTTTGATCAATTTGCCGCTGGGCCTGGCGGCGTGGTGGATTTCCTATCGCACACTGGTAGGGCTACCCGTCCCGCAACGCAAACCGATCATTGATTACCTGGGTACGGTCCTGATGATTGTCGGGCTGACCTCATTGCTGCTGAGCATCACCTTTATCGGTCAAGGTCATAGCTGGCGTGATAGCCAGGTGCTGGGGCTGCTGGTGGCTGCAATAATCGCGCTTGGCCTGTTCGTGTGGCATGAGCGCCGCACGCTGGAGCCACTGCTGCCGATGCACCTGTTCGCCAATCGCAGCGCGGTGCTGTGCTGGTGCACGATCTTTTTCACCAGCTTTCAGGCGATTTCGCTGATCGTGCTGATGCCGCTGCGCTATCAGAGCATCACCGGTGCCGGCGCTGACAGCGCCGCCATGCACCTGTTGCCACTGGCCATGGGCTTGCCGATGGGCGCTTACTTTGCAGGGCGCATGACCTCGGTTACCGGCTATTACAAACCGATGATTCTGGCAGGTGCGGTGCTGATGCCCCTGGCAATTTTCGGCATGGCTTTCAGCCCGCCAAGTGCGCAGGTGTTGAGCGGCGTCTTTATGTTGTTCGCCGGGATTGCAGCCGGGATGCAGTTTCCGACCTCACTGGTGGGTGCACAAAACTCGGTACAGCAACACGACATTGGCGTGGCCACCAGCACCACCAACCTGTTCCGCTCACTGGGCGGCGCTGTAGGGGTGGCGCTGATGTCGGCCTTGTTGCTCGCGCTGTTGCACGATTCCTTGCTGGCCCCTGCTGCCGGGCAAGCGATGCTAGGGGAAGGCAGCTCGGGCAACGTATTGCTCGACAGTCTGAATGCGGTACAAGGCCCCGCACTGGCCAGTCTTCGCACAGAACTGCTGCAGACCTTCCGTCACTTGTTGATCATCAGTGCGGTGATCTCACTGCTGGGGCTCAGTGCTGCGATCGCCATGCCCAATCAGGTATTGCGCGGGCGCGAAGACAAGGCTCAATAGACAGTCCCGGCACCAGGTGCAGTGTGCACCGGTGCCATCGCGAACAAGCTCGCCCCTGCAGCTTTTGCAGCCCATCAAGGCCTGGCGCTGATCTGCTTCTGCAGGTTCTGGATCTGGCTTTGCAGGGTGTTGATGTTGCGCGTCACCTGGCCGCGGAATACGTCAAACTCTGCGGTGTTGGTGCCCTGGGCAGGGGCCGGGCGGTTCTCGAGCTCACTTTTGAGCACCATCAAGTCCTGCTCCAGACGCTCTACCGCCGCGCCCGGGTTGCCTTGCTTTTTCAGGGCCGCTACGTCTACCGCTTGCTGCGCGACACTGGCTTTGAGCGTGGACAGCTCACTGGCCAGACTTTTCATATCGGTTTCGAGCCTGGTCTGGCTTTCTTTCTGAGCCGTCACCTGCATCAACATGGCGGCATTGATTTGCTCAAATCGGCTGTCCAGCTCGCCCTGCTGCCCCGTCACCAGACCTTGCTGGCGCTTGCCCTGCTCCAGCAACTGTTCCTCAAGCTGCTTGATCTGCAACTTCAAGGCTTCGCTACCGTTGTTAATACTCGACTCGCTGGCCACCACCTTCCCCGAAATGGCCTGCAAGCGCCCCGCCGCATCTTCACTGATACGGGCAAAGCTTTCCTGGGTCGCCACCAGTTGCTGCTCCATCAACGAAATCTGCTGAAAGCTCCACCACGCCAGCCCCGCCACCGACAGCAACAAAGCACCGATCAAGACCCATAAAGGCCCGGTGCTCGGCCCCTTGACCTGGATGACAGGCGTGTTGCGCGAGTACACCGTGGTGCGCTCGCGAGCACCGCCTGCCGGCTCCGGTTCGTCCTGATCATCCACCGTAGCGCGCAGGGTCGGAACATCGTGAAAGTCGTCGCGGGCATCATTACGCATGGCAAAACCTTTTGTTGAATCCTGAAAATAGCCTCAAGGTACAAGCTTCAGGCACCAGAGGGTTAACGGTAAGGCGATTCCTGGGCTTTCCACCAGCCGCAAAACTCGTCAAGCGCCGCCCATAGACTGACTTTAGGGTCGTAGTCCAGGTAGTGCCGGGCGCGGCTGATGTCGAGGGTAAAGTCCTTGTCCATGATCTGCACGCCCAAACGCGAGAGCGTCGGCTCGGGCTGACCCGGCCACATTTTACAGGCAGCCTCGCTGAGTGCTCCCAGGCTGTAGGCCAGGCCGTACCCACGATAACGGGTGACTTGCGGCACGTTCATTTGGCGCATCACGTAATTGATCACGTCCCACAGCGGGATCGGTGTGCCATTACTGATGTTGTAGGCCTTACCCACGGCCGACCCCGTGGTCAGCAGACTGCTCATCAACGCTTCGTTGAGGTTTTGGATGCTGGTGAAATCGACCTTGTTCAGGCCATTGCCCACGATTGCCAGACGACCTTTGCGCTGCAGTTTGAGCAAACGCGGAAAGAGGCTCATATCTCCCGCTCCGGTGACGAATCGCGGACGCAGGGCAATCACTTCAAGGCCAAATTCCTGAGCACCGAAAACCTTTTGTTCGGCCAGGTTTTTGGTCGCGGCATAGGGGTGCCGGAAACGCTTGGGCAACTGGTCTTCCGTCAGGTCGGTATGTGAACGGCCATCGAAATACAGCGATGCCGAAGACAGGTGCACCAGACGTCGCACCCGTTGCTTCAAGCAGGCTTCCACCACGTTTTCGGTGACCAGCACGTTGTCGCGGTGGAAGTCCTGATAACGACCCCAGGCGCCCGTGTGGCCAGCACAATGCACCACGGCATCGACATCGACACACAAATCGCGCACCAGCAAGCCATCGGTCAAATCACCCGGGATAAATTCAGCCCCACGCCGCACCAGGTGTTCAACGCCTTCGGCCCGTCGCCCGCTGACCCGTACGTCAAAGCCCTGCTCCAGGGCTGAACGCGCGAAGCGTCCGCCTATAAAGCCGCTCGCGCCGGTGACCAGAATCTTCATCAATCACTCCAAATGCTGTAATTCTTGTTGCCTGCTGTTTAAACGCTGGTTGTCAGGCCAAAGGCACTAACCAGCGGGGCGCCGAGCGAGTTAAATGTTCGGTCAATTGCCCCAGCAGTTGCCCACCATTGCGCCAATGATGCCAGTACAGTGGCACGTCGATCGGTTTATCTGGCAAAAGCTCCACCAGCCCCCCGCTTGCCAACTGCTCGCGCACCTGTAATTCGGGGACCAGCCCCCAGCCAAGACCGGCTTCGGTTAGGCGAATAAAGCCTTCGGAAGACGGACACAAATGGTGCTCGAATCCGCCGTCTACCCCAAGCATTGCCAGGTAGCGATGTTGCAAAAAGTCATCCGGGCCGAATACCAGCGCAGGTGTTTTGGGCAATAACTCAGCACTCACGCCGCCGGGAAAATGCCGGGCAATAAATGCCGGGCTCGCCAGCGCCCGGTAACGCATGGCCCCCAGCAATACACTGCGGGCGCCGGCCACCGGGCGTTCGCTGGCACACAGGCAGGCAGCCACTTCACCAGCCCGCATCCGCTTGAGACCCACGTTTTGATCTTCAACCACCAGGTCCAGCAACAGGTGCTGGTCGGCACAAAAGTCACCGACCGCCGTGGCCCACCACGTTGCCAGGCTGTCGGCATTCAAGGCAATCCGCAGGCGCTCGGGCAGACCTTCATCATCGAGTGCCGGTACTGCACTCTGCAAATCGCGCTCAAGTAAACGCACTTGCTGGACGTGGTTGAGCAAACGCCGGCCAATCTCGGTCGGGCTCGGCGGCGTCGCGCGAATCAGCACCGGCTGGCCAATTCGCGCCTCCAGCAGTTTGATCCGCTGGGAAATGGCCGATTGTGACAGTCCAAGCACCTGCGCTGCACGCTCAAAACCGGCCTGTTCTACCACTGCGGCAAGCGCAGAGAGCAATTTATAGTCGAACATCAGTTTTCCTAATGAGCGATCAGCAATATTGGTTTTTCTTATACAGCTTGAGCCCCGAGAATAGCCAGCATCACTTTCCATTCTTCAAGGATCCCTCCATGGCTGGCGAAACCGCCCTGGCAACTTTGTTGCGCAGCATGAGCCCGCATCTCAACGAGGGCGACTATGTGTTTTGCACCCTCCCCGACCATCGCATCCCGGACGGTTGTGAGGTGATCGGCAGCTTTCGGGAACAGGAAGGCCTGACGGTGATTGTCGAACGCCAGCAGGCTGAACAGGCCGGGCTTGGCTATGACTACATCGCCGCCTGGATCACTCTGAACGTGCATTCGGCGCTGCAGGCAGTGGGTCTGACAGCCGCCTTCGCCAGTGCTTTGGGCCAGGCCGGGATCAGTTGCAACGTGATTGCCGGTTACTACCACGACCATCTGTTTGTCGGGCGCAGCGATGCCGCCCGCGCCATGGCAGTTCTGGGTCAATTGGCAGCCAGCGCGGAGTAAAGACGATGTGGCAAAGTTATGTGAACGGCTTGCTGGTAGCCCTGGGTTTGATCATGGCCATTGGCACTCAAAACGCCTTTGTTCTGGCACAAAGCCTGCGCCGGGAACATCACCTGCCGGTGGCGGCCCTGTGCGTGGTATGTGACGCTCTGCTGGTCGCTGCCGGGGTATTTGGCCTGGCGACGGTGTTGGCCCAGAACCCTTTGTTGCTGGCCATTGCCCGCTGGGGCGGGGCAGCGTTCCTGCTGTGGTACGGCACTCTGGCGCTGCGCCGGGCTTGTTCGAAACAAAGCCTGGGGCAAGGTGAACACCACAAGGTGCGCTCGTTGCGCGCAGTCATGCTCAGTGCCCTGGCAGTCACTCTGCTCAACCCCCATGTGTATCTGGACACGGTGCTGCTGATCGGCTCCCTGGGCGCCCAGCAAACCGAACCCGGCGCTTATGTCGCAGGGGCGGCCAGTGCTTCACTGATGTGGTTCTCCGCCCTGGCTCTTGGCGCCGCCTGGCTGGCGCCGTGGCTGGCACGTCCGGCGACCTGGCGTTTGCTGGACTTGCTGGTGGCAGTGATGATGTTCAGCGTGGCGTATCAATTAATAAGTGCTGCTTGATGCTGACCAGAGCGCTTGCAAAATCTTTGGAACCTCTATCCCACACAGTTGTTGCGTGGTTTTGCCGCACCCCCGGTGCTATGATCCAGCCCCTGCGCCGCTAAGAGTAAAAACTCGTCGGCGCGTGTTTGGCCGCCCGTGATCGGCCTTGCGCTCATCGCAACTGACCTGATTAGGAGAATCATCATGGCTTTCGAATTGCCGCCGCTGCCCTACGCACACGATGCCCTGCAGCCGCACATCTCCAAAGAAACCCTGGAGTTTCACCACGACAAGCACCACAACACCTATGTCGTGAACCTGAACAACCTGGTGCCAGGCACCGAGTTCGAAGGCAAAACCCTGGAAGAGATCGTTAAAACCTCTTCGGGCGGTATCTTCAACAACGCCGCTCAGGTCTGGAACCACACTTTTTACTGGAACTGCATGACGCCAAACGGCGGCGGCCAACCTACCGGCGCGCTGGCTGATGCCATCAACGCAGCTTTCGGTTCGTTCGACAAGTTCAAGGAAGAGTTCAGCAAGACTTCCATCGGCACTTTCGGCTCCGGCTGGGGCTGGCTGGTGAAGAAAGCTGACGGCTCCCTGGCCCTGGCCAGCACCATTGGCGCCGGTAACCCGCTGACCAGCGGCGACACCCCGCTGCTGACCTGCGACGTTTGGGAACATGCTTACTACATCGACTACCGCAACGTACGTCCGAAGTATGTTGAAGCGTTCTGGAACCTCGTTAACTGGAAGTTCGTTGCTGAGCAGTTCGAAGGCAAAACCTTTACTGCATAAGCCTGACTCCAAGTAAAAAAAAACCCGGCATGCCGGGTTTTTTTTTGCCTGTTTATAAGCGCCGAAGCGCACACGGCGGGACATTTCGGCAAGCCGGTATCAAGGGCCGGATTTATTTTGTTCAGCCACTCAAGTTAACCAAGCAATATACCGACACAATAGCCAGTGTTGACCTTGCGCAATTGCTGCCTCGAACATCCGCAACAGTCATTCAGCCCCATCGCAAAAGGCATTATCGGCAGAAACAAGGAAGAGCGCTTTGAAGCAGGAACTCAAACACAGCTTATCGGTCAAGTTGCTGCGAATGGTGCTGCTGTCGGCGCTGGCCGTAGGAGCATTGCTTGGTTGCGCGCAAATCGTTTTCGATGCCTACGAAACCCGCCAGGCCGTGGCCAATGATGCCGAGCGCATCCTCGACATGTTCCGCGATCCCTCAACGCAGGCGGTATATAGCCTGGACCACGATATGGCCATGCAGGTCATCGAAGGCCTGTTCCAGGACGATGCCGTACGCCAGGCGTCCATCGGACACCCCAATCAAGCCATCCTTGCCGAAAAATCACGCCCCTTGCACAACTCGTCAAGCCGATGGCTGACCGACCTTATTTTGGGCCGGCAATACACGGACAGCATTGCGCTGATGAACCGTGACCCGGGCAGCGAGTATTACGGCGACTTGAACATAACGCTCGACACGGCCACGTACGGCAGAGATTTTGTTACCAACGCCGTGATCATTTTCATCTCCGGTGTGTTGCGCGCATTGTTGATGGCACTGGTGCTGTATCTGGTTTATCACTGGCTTCTGACCAAACCCCTGTCAAAAATCATCCGGCACCTGACCAGCATTAATCCTGACCGCCCCGGTGAGCAATTAATGGCACCACTCAAAGGCCACGAGCACAATGAACTGGGGCTGTGGGTTAACACCGCCAACCAGTTGCTGGCCTCCATCGAGCGCAATACCGATTTGCGCCGCGAAGCGGAAAACTCGTTGTTGCGTATGGCTCAGTACGACTTTCTGACCGGCCTGCCCAACCGACAGCAACTACAGACCCAGCTGGGGAAAATTCTGCTGGAAGCCCGCCGTTCGCAACGCCGTGTTGCCGTCTTGTGTGTGGGGCTCGACGATTTCAAAAGCATCAACGAACAGTTTGGCTATCAAACCGGCGACCGGCTGTTGCAGGCCCTGACTGATCGTATTCGTGCCCACAGCGCCAGCCCGGGGGCTCTGGCACGCCTGGGCGGTGACCAGTTCGCGCTGGTTCAAGCGCATATCGAGCAACCCTACGAAGCCGCCGAGCAAGCCCAGGGCATCCTTGATGAACTCGAAACGCCCTTCCATATAGACGGGCAAAACATCCGCTTGCGCGCCACGATTGGCATCACCCTGTTTCCCGAGGATGGCGACACCTTCGAGCAGTTGCTGCAAAAAGCCGAGCAAACCATGACCCTGGCCAAAAGCCGCTCGCGCAGCCGTTATCAGTTTTACATCGCCAGCGTCGACCGCGAGATGCGACGCCGGCGCGAACTGGAAAAAGACCTGCGCGAAGCACTGCCCAGAAACCAGCTCCACCTCGTCTACCAGCCCCAGATCCGTTACAGCGACCATCGGGTGGTCGGTGTCGAGGCGTTGCTGCGCTGGCAGCACCCGGAGCACGGTATGGTCCCTGCAGACCTGTTTATTCCGCTGGCGGAAAAAAACGGCAGCATCATTGCCATCGGCGAGTGGGTGCTGGACCAGGCCTGCCGCCAACTGCGCGAATGGCACGATCAGGGCTTCAGTGAGCTGCGCATGGCAGTCAACCTTTCTACCGTACAACTCC
Source organism: Pseudomonas versuta (assembly GCF_001294575.1). Classification (NCBI taxonomy): domain Bacteria; kingdom Pseudomonadati; phylum Pseudomonadota; class Gammaproteobacteria; order Pseudomonadales; family Pseudomonadaceae; genus Pseudomonas; species Pseudomonas versuta. Next base: position 511,180 of record NZ_CP012676.1, on the reverse strand, counting down.
ACCACGTCGAACTGCCGCGGGTGGTCAATAACCTGATGCTGGACTACCGTTTGCCGCCACGCAGCCTGGAGCTGGAAGTCACGGAAACCGGCCTGATGGAAGACATCAGCACTGCCGCCCAACACCTGCTGAGCCTGCGCAGCTCCGGCGCCCTCATCGCAATCGATGACTTTGGCACCGGCTATTCATCGCTGAGCTACCTCAAGAGCCTGCCGCTGGACAAAATCAAGATTGATAAAAGCTTTGTCCAGGACCTGGCTGACGATGACGACGATGCCACTATCGTGCGGGCGATTATTCAGCTGGGTAAAAGCCTCGGCATGCAGGTGATTGCCGAAGGCGTCGAGACCCTCGAACAAGAAGCCTATGTGATCAATGAAGGTTGTCATGAGGGCCAGGGCTATCTGTACAGCAAACCCCTTGGTGCGCGGGAGCTGAGCGTTTACCTGAAACAGGCGCAGGCGACCGGTGTCCTTGGTGGGCAGGGCGGTGTTTGATTATTGACCCTGAATCCGGCCCGGGCTCATGTAAATAAGAAATATTTACAACGCTACCCTTTACACAAAATGCATATCTTTCGCATCATGTCGCAGTTTTGTGTGCAGCCGCACGCTTGTCCCACCTCTCGAAGCAGGATTTTCGCCATGATTCGTATGCCCCTGGCTACCGCCAGTCTGCTGGCCATTGCTATCTCACTCGCCGGTTGTGGCGACAAGGACAAGGAAAAAACTGCGGCGGCTCCTACGCCGGCAGCAGCGACCAGCACCGCAACGCCAGCGACCGACATCACAGCGGCGAAAGTCGATGAAGCAGCCGCCAAAGCTGTTGTCGCGCATTACGCCGACATGGTTCATGCGGTGTTCAGCGACGCCGAGTCCGGTGCGAAAAAACTGCAAACGGCTATCGATGCATTCCTCGCCAAGCCAAACGATGACACCCTCAAAGCCGCCCGTGCAGCCTGGGTTGAAGCGCGCGTACCTTACCTGCAAAGCGAAGTGTTCCGCTTCGGCAACACCATCATTGATGACTGGGAAGGTCAGGTGAATGCCTGGCCACTGGACGAAGGCCTGATCGACTACGTTGACGCCAGCTACGCCGGCGCACTGGGTAACCCGGGCGCCAACGCCAATATCATTGCCAACACCCAGATCCAGATCGGCGAAGACAAGGTCGACGTGACCGAAATCACTCCCGAAACCCTGGCCAGCCTGAACGAGCTGGGCGGCTCCGAAGCCAACGTGGCGACCGGCTACCACGCGATCGAATTCCTGCTTTGGGGCCAGGACCTCAACGGCACCGGCCCAGGCGCGGGCAACCGCCCGGCTTCGGACTACCTTGAAGGCGAAGGTGCCACCGGCGGCCACAATGAACGCCGTCGCGCTTACCTCAAAGCGGTCACCCAACTGCTGGTCAACGACCTGAACGACATGGTCGGCAACTGGGCCCCGGACGTAGCCGATAACTACCGCGCCACACTGCAAGCCGACACCCCGCAAAACGGCCTGCGCAAAATGCTGTTTGGCATGGGTAGCCTGTCGCTGGGCGAACTGGCAGGCGAACGCATGAAAGTGTCGCTGGAAGCCAACTCCCCTGAAGACGAGCAGGACTGTTTCAGCGATAACACCCACAACTCGCACTTCTACGACGCCAAAGGCATTCGTAACGTGTACCTGGGCGAGTACGTGCGCACTGATGGCAGCAAAATGACCGGCCCAAGCCTGTCGTCACTGGTAGTGGCGGTTGACCCGGCTACCGACGCTACGTTGAAGTCCGATCTGGCCGACACTGAAGCCAAGATCCAGGTCATGGTTGATCTTGCCAACAAGGGCGAGCACTACGACCAGTTGATCGCTGCAGGCAATGACAAAGGCAACCAGGTGGTACGCGACGCCATCGCTGCACTGGTCAAGCAGACCGGCGCTATCGAACAGGCAGCCGGCAAGCTGGGCATCAACGACCTGAACCCGGACAACGCCGATCACGATTTTTGATCTGCCGCGTTTGAGTGAATGATGAGGCGGCCCCCGGGCCGCCTTTTTTATTCGGCACCGCACACCCCTGTAGGAGCGAGCTTTTTATCGAGCCCATATTGATGGGCGAGTTCTTGAAAAGCTCGCGAGCAAGCTCGCTCCTACAGGGTCGGGGGAACTCCCATCAACCCTGGAATCTTGCGCACCAACGCAAACCTGTTCCAAATCAAACCAAATGCTAATCCCTCTTATTTCAATTCACCTTCCCTGATAAACTTTGCGCCCTCGATTTTGCTCGCTGAACTGGACGCTTGATGCCTTTGTTGCCTCTTCGCCTGTCTCTGCTGCTATTGGCCCTGGGCCTTGGCGGCTGTGATGATGCCCCGCGTTTTACCAAACCAGAGCCCGGCGAAGCCCGCTCCGGCGGGGATGCGACAGTGCGTAAAAGCGACCGCAATGCGTTCTCCATGCCCTCTGCCAATCTGTCGCCAAGCCGGCGTCTGGATTTCAGCGTCGGCAACAGCTTCTTTCGCAGCCCGTGGGTCATCGCCCCCTCTACCACCACCGCGCGTGATGGTCTGGGCCCGCTGTTCAACACCAATGCCTGCCAGAACTGCCATATCAAGGACGGGCGCGGCCACCCGCCAGCGCCTGACGCCATCAATTCGGTATCCATGCTGGTGCGCCTGTCAATTCCCGACCAGCCCGCCTATGCCAGGCTGATCGAGCAAACCGGGATCGTCCCGGAACCCGTTTATGGCGGCCAGTTGCAGGACATGGCCGTGCCCGGCGTTGCCCCCGAGGGCAAGGTACGGGTCGATTACCAACCGGTCCTTGTACAGTTCAAGGACGGCACTGAAGTCGAGTTGCGCAAACCGACGCTGCAAATCACCCAGCCGGGGTATGGCCCGATGCACCCGGATACGCGTTTCTCGGCACGGATTGCACCGCCGATGATTGGCCTGGGTCTGCTTGAGGCCATCCCCGAAGAGGCGATTCTGGCCAATGCCAACAAAGGCAAGGGCATCGCCGGACATCCGAACCGGGTCTGGGATGACGTACAACAAAAAACTGTTCTGGGGCGTTTTGGCTGGAAAGCCGGCCAACCGAATCTCAATCAACAAAACGTTCACGCCTTTTCTGGTGATATGGGGCTCACCACGTCCCTGAGACCGTTTGATGATTGCACCGCGGCCCAAACTGACTGTCTTCAAGCTCCCAACGGCAATGGCCCGGATGGCGAGCCCGAGGTCAGTGACAACATCCTGCGCCTGGTCGAGTTCTATACCCGCAACCTTGCCGTGCCTGCGCGACGCAATGTCGGTTCGCCCCAGGTGCTGGCCGGCAAAAACCTGTTTTATCAGGCAGGCTGTGCGTCGTGCCATACGCCGACGTTTACCACCTTGCCCAATGCCGCCGAACCCGAACTGGCCAATCAGGTGATTCATCCTTATAGCGATCTGTTGCTCCATGACATGGGCGACGGTCTGGCCGACAATCGCACCGAGTTCGCCGCCTCTGGCCGCGACTGGCGTACGCCGCCACTGTGGGGTATTGGTTTGACGCAAACGGTCAGTGGTCACACCCAGTTTTTACACGATGGACGCGCCCGCAACCTGCTCGAAGCTGTGCTGTGGCACGGTGGTGAGGCCGAACCGGCCAGGCAGCAGGTGCTGCAATTCAATGCCGGGCAGCGCGCTGCGCTGCTGGCGTTCCTGAACTCTCTTTAACGCCTTACAAGATCGGGGACCCCGACATGTTTCGACCCAAGCTTTTGTTCACCAGCCTTGCGGCAATCGCCCTGGCCGCCTGCTCGCCACAAGACCCGCAAGCCGTCACCTCGGCTGCGATTGCCAAACAAGTGATTTTGCCGACCTACAGCCGTTGGGTCGAAGCTGACCGCCAACTGGCTGTCAGCGCTCTGGCCTTCTGCCAGGGCAAGGAAACACTGGAAACCGCCAAGGCTGACTTCCTGCACGCACAAAAGGCCTGGGCCGAGCTGCAACCCTTGCTGATCGGTCCGCTGGCCGAGGGCAACCGCTCGTGGCAGGTACAGTTCTGGCCGGACAAGAAAAACCTGGTCGGCCGTCAGGTTGAGCAACTGGTAGTTGCCCAGCCCCAGATCGATGCCGATGCACTGGCCAAGTCCAGCGTGGTAGTACAAGGCCTGTCGGCCTACGAATACATTCTGTTCGACAGCAATATCGACCTCGCTGACGCTGCGCAAAAAGCCCGTTATTGCCCGCTGCTGAGCGCTATTGGCGAGCGCCAGAAACAATTGGCCGAAGAGATTCTGGCCAGCTGGAACAGCACGGACGGCATGCTCGCGCAAATGACCAAGTTCCCGAACCAGCGCTATGCCGACTCCCACGAGGCCATTGCTGATTTGTTGCGGGTACAGGTCACGGCACTCGACACCCTGAAGAAAAAACTCGGCACGCCCATGGGTCGCCAGAGCAAGGGCATCGCCCAGCCATTCCAGGCGGATGCATGGCGCAGCCAGTCTTCGCTGCAAAGCCTGGCGGCCAGCCTCGCGGCCGCACAGACCGTCTGGGTCGGTGTAGACAACAAAGGCCTGCGTGGCTTGTTGCCCGCTGATCAAAAGCCGTTGGCCGACAAGATCGACGCTGCCTATGCCGCTTCTCTGAAGCTGTTCAATGACAACCAGCGTTCGCTCAATGACATGCTGGCTGACGACGCCGGTCGTGCCCAACTGAATGCCATCTACGACAGCCTGAACGTGGTTCACCGCCTGCACGAAGGCGAACTGGCCAAGGCGCTGGGCATTCAGCTGGGCTTTAACGCCAACGACGGCGATTGATGAACGGGGGATCGATGATGCGCAGGCAAGCTCTCAAGCTCGGTGGATTACTACTGAGCGCCGTCACGCTGGGCGGCTGGTCACTGTTTAAACAAAAAGGCCAGAGCCCGCTGCTGCTAAGTGCGCGCGACGATGTGGACGGCAATCACTTTGCCGTCGGCTACCGTCTGGATGGCACCCTGGTGTTCAGCACCCGGGTCGGTCAGCGCTGCCATGACATCATCAATCACCCTTCGCTGCCTGTTGCGCTGTTTGTGGCACGACGCCCCGGTACCGAGAGCTACCTGATCAGCCTTGCGGACGGCCAGCTGCTGCAAACCCTGAAGTCGCTGCCCAACCGGCATTTTTATGGCCACGCGGTGATCCACAAGGACGGCGAATGGCTATACACCACTGAAAATGACACTACCGATCCGGGCCGTGGTTTGCTGGGGGTTTATCGCTTTGAAGGCGAGCGCCTGATTCACCGCGGGGAAATCCCTACCCATGGCGTTGGCCCGCATCAGGTGTCATGGATGCCCGACGGCGAGACGCTGGTGGTGGCTAACGGCGGCATTCGTACTGAAGCCGAAAGTCGGGTCGAGATGAATCTCAATGCGATGGAGCCCAGTCTGGTCCTGATGCAGCGCGACGGGAGCTTGCTGAGCAAAGAAACCTTGAGCCAGCAGATGAACAGCGTGCGTCATCTCGCGATTGCCACCGACGGCACCATCGTTGCCTGTCAGCAATTCATGGGCGACGCCCACACTTTGCCCGAGTTACTGGCGATCAAGCGGCCAGGTCAGCCATTCGAGCCTTTCCCGGTGGCGGAGCAGCAATTGCGTGCCATGGGCCATTACACGGCCAGTGTGGCGGTACATAGCACCTTGCGGCTGGTCGCACTGACAGCGCCACGGGGAAACCGGTTCTTTGTCTGGGATCTGGACAGCGGTGACTTACGGCTGGATGCGCCACTGCCCGACTGTGCGGGAGTTGCGGCCGTGAAAGATGGCTTTGTAGTTACGTCCGGCCAGGGCCGTTGCCGTTTCTATGATTGCCGCCAGAGTGAACTGACAGCCACGCCGCTGGATTTGCCATCGGGGCTGTGGGACAACCACTTGCATGTGATGTAAACCTGCCGATTGCCGCTGTGGCACGCCCCCGAAAGCTCCTGGGGGCTTGGTCAGGCCTGCAGCAACAATTCGAAAACTTCACCCCTGAGACTTCATTCCCTGGGTCATACCAAACATGAACAGCAACAGGTCGTGATCCGGCGTTGCTGCCCGGGATACTTTCGCAACGCGCGGCAGCGGACAACTGTCCCCCCCGCCTGCTCCGCTCAATACCTGAGTAACAGGCTGCTCCCATGCGGCCAGCGCCACGGAAGCAATGGCCAGAGCGCCCAGTAAAAACAAACCTCGTGCTATTTCTCGCTTCATCACCGTAACCCTTTGATGGCGCTGCCAAACACCTTCTCGTAAAAGTAGATCAATTTGTTCCAGTCAGCGGCGCTCCACGACGAATGGCGACGCAGTTGCTTGAGATCGTGCGAGGCAGCTTTGTGCTGAGTCAGGCGTTGTCGGCTTTTTTCAAGGTCAAGCAGCGCTACATCGACCTTTGCACTTTCACCGCTCCCGATGACACGCACAAAGACGTGTTTGGGGTACAGACAACCATGCTGCCAACGCCCCAGGTGCATGCGCGCCAGGGTCCGGGCAATGGTTTCAAGCACCCGCTCATGGATCGCTTCACCATGGCGCTCGTGCTCACCGGCGGCGTACCAGTTGTCAATTTCAACAAAACCGTCCAGGGCTGCGGTTACCAGCAGTGCCCGCCATTGCTTGTCCGCCCCCTGTTTAGCCCCGCAGTAAACCAGTTCGGGTACACCTACCGATAAACGGTTCATTGCCAACAGCGCATCGCGCTCACGCAATACCGTCGGCCGACCCAGCGGGTATCGCCAGCTGCGATAAATATGGCCCACCTGGCGTTTGGCATACAGCAAGCGTCCACTGGCATCTTGAATTCGCTGCACACCACTCTCACCGCCACGACGCTGATTCGGCTCTTCAACCCACTCGCCTTGCTGCTGCCAGTAGTACTCAAAGCGGTCTTCAGTTGCAGCTTGGGGTGGAGATACAAATTCAACGGCCATGGGTTACCTCTTACGTAATATGTAAACCCGCCACATTGCATACAGCGGGATAAAATCCAAATGATTTTGAATCGTGAAACCGGCTTTTCTGAACTCGGCTTCAACAGTCACAGCCGGTAACACAAAGCGATTTTGGTAACCGTCCGACCCGCCATCCGCTTCACGCTGAAGTTGCAGGCGCTTGCGTTTCCAGGCTTTGAAGTTGCCATCGACCCATAACGAGACAATCACGCTGTCTCGGCTGACACGATGAAACTCCCGTAATAAAGCCATCCGGTGACTTGCATCACCAATGTGGTGCAGCAGGCGCATGCTGAAAATACTGTCGACCGCGTTATCTGGCAGATCGATATCAAATGCAGATGTCTGCAAGCGCCGTACCCGTTTGACCACTTCCTCGGGCTGTGACAGCGATGCCACTTGCAGCATGGATGCAGAGTAATCCGCACCAATGATTTCGCGGTTGGTCTTTTCGGCCAGCAACGGCCAGAAACGCCCTGCACCACAAGGCAGATCCAGTACCAGGCCCGGCTCGCCGGCCAATGCCAGGGCCTTGCGCGCCAACTGCTCATCACGCTTGTGCGACAGGCGTCGGGCGAGCCCGTCCTGATGTTTTTCCAGGTACTCGGCGGCGTGCTGCTGATCGTACTTTTCAGAAAACTTGAGTTTGATTGTGGAGCTCATGACGGCTCTCCTGAAGCTGGTAAGCGCTACCTTAATCAGGAGAACGTATGCATCAGGTCATCAGCGGGTGAAAATTTCGTGCCATGGCCCGAACAAACGTTACAGGGTTTTACAGATCACGAATGATGGCTCTGGGCCACTTTAATGACTAAACCCGAAAAGGGAAATGGCCTGCAGAACGCAGGCCATGGCAGGACGTGTCAGATATCTGCCGGATTCAATTCAACGTGAAAGCGGCAACCGTTAGGTTCCATGGTGGTCAATGTTACGCGCCAGCCCTGGCTGTCACAGATCCGTTGCACCAGGGACAGCCCCAGGCCCAAACCTTCTCCGCGTTTTTCGCTGCCTCGTACAAAAGGCTGGAACATGGCCTGGCGTTTTTCTTCGGGGATCCCTACACCGCTGTCTTCCACCACAAATCCGGTGGGTTCAAGGCTCAGCCGGATAAATCCGGTGTCGGTGTAGTGCAGGGCATTTCGCAGCAGGTTGCCCATGACGGCGTGCAGGAAGGTCGCGTTATAGAGCGTATCCAGTGGATGCCCCGGATCGTAGATCAGGGTCAGGCCTTTGGCTTCAATGGGGCCGCGCCACAAACTGATCAGGCCTTCGGCCACGGTAGTGAGGGTAACTTTCGGCGACATGCTGGCGTCTTCGTGCTGCGCCCTGGCCAGCATCAGGAAGGTCTGAACCAATTCGCGCATTTCTTCACAGGCGCGCGAGATTCGCTCGACTTGCGAGCGGCTGCGCGGGTCCAGCGCCGGATTTTCCAGCAGAAGTTCGCAGGAACTGGCCAAGACCATCAGGGGGGTACGCAACTCATGGCTCACGTCACTGGTGAACAGCCGCTCCCGGGTCAGGGTGTCGCGCAGACGTCCCAGCGTCGCGTCGAACGCCACCGCCAACTCGCCCACTTCATCGGCCGCATAGTCGGGAGCCAGAGGCGGAGCCAGGCCCAACAACTGATCACGATGCCGTACTTGACGCGCCAGACGCACCACGGGGGCCATTACCCGACGGGCCAGGATCCAGCCTAAAAAGACCGCCAGTGCCAATGCCAGTACAAAGCCGACCACGACCACGGCAAACAACACGCGCTCACGTTCTTCAAAATCACTTTGGTCTTGCAGCAGCACATAGCGCCGGCCATCGACCACTTCAACCATGGCGTGATACGACAGCTGGTCGCGAAACACTTCATGAAAGCCCGGATCAAGATGGCGCAAGTCTTTGGGAAGAGCGAAATCGCCGCGCCCGCCACTGTAATAAAACAGCTGGTCAGGCTCGGGACGGTGGTTCCAGTCGGCAATGTTGTCCATCAGCAGCAGACGCTGCAGGTCACCGCCCAGGCCCGCTGAAATGAGTTTTTCTTCAACCAGGTGAACGGTGGCGACAATGCCCAGGGCGAACGTACCCGCCACCAGCGCACTCATCAGGGCAAAGGCAATGATGATCCGCTGGGCAAGGCTTTGCTTAAACTCCATCACGGCTCTCGGCGAGGCGGTAGCCCACACCATGTACGGTTTGCAATAAAGGCTTGTCGAACGGTTTGTCGATCACTTGACGCAACTGATGGACGTGACTGCGCAAGCTGTCGCTGTCAGGACAGTCGTCCCCCCACAATGCCTCTTCCAGCACTTCGCGGCGCAACACATGAGGACTTTTCTGCATTAATACGGCCAGCAACTTGAGGCCCACCGGATTGAGCTTGAGCAAACGCCCTTCGCGGGTCACTTCAAGGGTGTCGAGGTCGTATTTCAGATCGCCCACTTGCAGCTCGCGTCGCCCGCCGCCTTGAGCGCGGCGCAATACGGCTTCAATGCGTGCCGCCAGTTCCGACAATGCAAAGGGTTTGAGCAGGTAGTCATCCGCGCCGGACTTGAAACCCTGAAGGCGGTCGTCCAGCTGGTCACGGGCGGTCAGCATGATCACCGGGGTGTCGCGTCGCGCATCTTCGCGCAAGCGCTTGCACAAGGTGTAACCGTCAATGCCGGGCAACATGATATCGAGCACGATCAGGTCGTAATGCTCTGTAGCCGCCAGGTGCAGACCCGACAAACCGTCCTGCGCACAGTCAACGGTATAGCCTTTAAGCCCCAGGTAGTCCGCCAGATTGGCAAGGATATCGCGGTTGTCTTCAACCAGTAGAATTCGCATGGGCACTTTCTCCGTACGCAGTTACGGCCGTCTTGGCCCGCGCAGCTTAAGTCTTAGCACGACCGAGAGCCAGCGCCGCAAGGCCAACACTCTATTTAGTTAAAAAACACCCAAATCTGACATTTTTTTTACTAACGGTTCACAAAGCCAATACAGTGGCGCCCGCACACTCACGCCCCCCACGGGTTTAAGGAAAAACACTAATGCGTTTGCTGTACACCGCGCCAATGCGCTATCTGCTCCTGTTGACTGGCTGCTGGCTGGCGACCTTTTTAATCACCCGAGGCGTTTTACTGTTCACCCATCTGGGCGAGGCCGGTAATAGCTGGTTGCCGGTGTTTGGCATTGGTCTGCTCTACGATCTGGGTTTTTTGACCTACGCCGCCTTGCCGCTGGGCCTGTATTTGCTGCTGTGCCCGCCCGCCCTGTGGCGCCGTCGTGGTCATCGCTGGTTCCTGCAAGGCCTGCTGACCGTGAGCCTGTTCGCCATGCTGTTCACCGCAGTGGCCGAATTCCTGTTCTGGGACGAGTTCGGTGTGCGCTTTAACTTTATCGCCGTGGATTACCTGGTTTACTCCGATGAAGTCCTGAACAACGTGCTCGAGTCGTATCCGATCGGCCTGTTGCTCAGTGCCATCGGCGTGGCTGCCATTGTTCTGAGTGTTGCCCTGCGCAAACCGTTCAACGCCGCCATGAACTCCCCGTTGCCGAACTTTCGCGGGCGCCTGGCGACCTTCGCCGGGCTGCTGCTGGTTGCGGGTTTGAGCCTGCAAGTACTTGATCAGGATGGCCCGCGCGGCCAGGGCGGCAACGCCTATCAGCATGAACTGGCGAGCAACGGCCCTTATCAGTTCTTCGCTGCCTTTCGTAACAACGAACTGGATTACCAGCAGTTCTACGCCAGCCTGCCTGCCGACGTGGTGGCCAAACAGTTGCGCGCCGAGCTGACAGAGCCAAATGCAACGTTTGTCGGCAAGGACCCGCTGGATATCCGTCGCAACATCGACAACCCGGGTACTGCGCGCCAGCCAAACATCGTGCTGGTGACCATTGAAAGCCTGAGCGGCAAGTATCTGGGCAGCAACGGTGACGGCCGCAACCTGACGCCGAACCTGGATCAGTTGCGTAAAGAGAGCCTGTACTTCAATAACTTCTATGCCACCGGTACCCGCACCGATCGGGGCCTCGAAGCAATTACCCTGGCCATTCCTCCTACGCCGGGCCGCTCCATCGTCAAGCGTATCGGTCGCGAAAGCGGCTTTGCCAGCCTTGGCCAGCAACTCAATGCCGTGGGCTATGACAGCGTGTTCGTCTACGGCGGCCGCGGTTATTTCGACAACATGAACGCATTCTTTAGTGGCAACGGTTACCGCGTTGTTGACCAAAGCAGCGTGAATGAAGCCGATATCCACTTCAAAAATGCGTGGGGCATGGCTGACGAAGACCTGTACCGCGAAACCTTGAAGCTGGCCGATGCCGATTACGCCCAGCAAAAGCCTTTTTTGCTGCAGTTGATGACCACCTCGAACCATCGTCCCTACACCTATCCGGAAGGCCGAATCGACATCAAGTCGGGTAATGGTCGCGACGGTGCGGTGAAGTACACCGATTACGCCATCGGCCAGTTCCTCAAAGATGCGCGCCAAAAGCCGTGGTTCGACAACACGATCTTCATTTTCGTGGCTGACCACACGGCTGGCAGCGCCGGCAAGGAAGACTTACCGATCGCCAACTACCAGATCCCGTTGTTTATCTATGCGCCACAACTGATCGAAGCCCGCGAGAGTGCACAGCTGGCCAGCCAGATCGACCTGGCGCCGACCTTGCTCGGCTTGCTGAACATGGATTATCAGTCGACCTTCTTTGGCCGCAACCTGCTGCAGGAAAACCCTCTGCCACCGCGCGTGGTCGTGGGCAACTATCAGCACCTGGGCTTGTTTGATGGCAAGGACCTGGCGATTCTGAGCCCGCGTCAGGGCCTGCGTCGTCACGACGAAGCACTGACTGCCAGTATTGAATCCCGCGTTCCGGCCACCGATGCATTGATTGAACGAGCGATCACCTACTACCAGGTCGCCAGCTACGGCTACAAGCAGCAGTTGCTGAGCTGGAAACCGCTAGCCGAAGCACCGGTGCAGATTACGCAGAAGTAACCAACCCTTGTAGGAGCGAGCCTCAAAAGCTCGCTCCTACAGAGGTCCATGTTTCTTCAGATACAAAAAAGCCCCGCCTGATTACTCAGGCGGGGCTTTTGCGTTTCGGGGTAAAGCCGGCTTACATCATGCCGCCCATACCACCCATGCCGCCCATGTCTGGCATACCGCCGCCAGCTGCCTTGTCGTCTTGGATCTCAGCGATCATCGCCTCGGTGGTGATCATCAGGCTGGCAATCGAAGAAGCTGCCTGCAGAGCCGAACGAGTCACTTTGGCCGGGTCAAGGATACCCATTTCGATCATGTCGCCGTATTCGCCAGTGGCAGCGTTGTAACCGTAGTTACCTGTGCCCTGCTTCACTTTGTCGACAACTACGCTTGGCTCGTCGCCGGAGTTGGCAACGATCTGGCGCAGAGGTGCTTCAACAGCACGACGCAGCAGAGCAATACCGACGTTCTGATCAGCGTTGTCGCCTTTCAGGCCATCAATTGCCTGCAGAGCGCGAACCAGTGCCACGCCACCGCCAGGTACCACGCCTTCTTCAACGGCTGCACGGGTAGCGTGCAGGGCGTCTTCAACGCGGGCTTTCTTCTCTTTCATTTCAACTTCGGAACCAGCGCCAACCTTGATCACTGCAACGCCGCCGGACAGTTTGGCCAGACGCTCTTGCAGTTTTTCACGGTCGTAGTCGGACGAAGTGTCAGCTACCTGGGCACGGATCTGAGTCACGCGAGCCTGGATGTCTGCTTCAACGCCAGCACCGTCGATAACGGTGGTGTTTTCTTTGGTCACGGTTACGCGCTTGGCATTACCCAGGTGTTCCAGGGTAGCGCTTTCCAGGCTCAGGCCGATCTCTTCGGAGATAACGGTACCGCCAGTCAGAACAGCGATGTCCTGCAGCATTGCCTTGCGACGGTCACCAAAGCCAGGTGCTTTAACAGCAACTACTTTAACGATACCGCGCATGTTGTTCACAACCAGAGTCGCCAGGGCTTCGCCTTCAACGTCTTCGGAAACGATCAGCAGCGGACGGCCGGCTTTGGCAACAGCTTCCAGAACTGGCAGCAGTTCACGGATGTTGGAGATCTTTTTGTCTACCAGCAGGATCAGCGGACCGTCGAGCTCGGCAGTCATGGTCTCTGGCTTGTTGACGAAGTACGGGGACAGGTAGCCACGGTCAAACTGCATGCCTTCAACAACAGACAGTTCGTTTTCCAGGCCCGAGCCTTCTTCAACAGTGATCACGCCTTCTTTACCGACTTTTTCCATGGCTTCGGCAATGATGTCGCCGATGGAGCTGTCGGAGTTGGCAGAGATGGTACCTACCTGAGCGATTGCCTTGCTGTCAGCGCATGGCTTGGCCAGGGACTTCAGCTCTTTGACAATGGCGATGGTCGCCTTGTCGATACCGCGCTTGAGGTCCATCGGGTTCATGCCGGCAGCGACGGCTTTCAGGCCTTCGTTGACGATCGACTGAGCCAGAACGGTTGCAGTGGTAGTACCGTCACCAGCGTCATCGTTTGCACGGGAAGCAACGTCTTTAACCAGCTGCGCGCCCATGTTTTCGAAACGATCTTTGAGTTCGATTTCTTTGGCTACAGAAACGCCGTCCTTGGTGATGGTCGGAGCGCCGAAGCTCTTCTCGATGATCACGTTACGGCCTTTAGGGCCCAGGGTCGCTTTAACTGCGTCAGCCAGGACGTTTACACCGGCGAGCATTTTTTTGCGGGCGGAATCGCCAAATTTAACTTCTTTAGCAGCCATGTTCGTTCTTCCTTAAATACTTTGTAGTAACGGGAAAAGGAGCGGTAAATCAGCCTTCGATTACAGCGAGAATCTCGTTCTCAGCCATAACCAGCAGGTCTTCGCCGTCGACTTTTACAGTGTTGCTGCCGGAGTAAGGGCCGAACACAACCTTGTCACCCACTTTCACAGCCAGCGCACGTACTTCACCGTTGTCCAGAACGCGACCAGTACCAACGGCAATGATTTCACCGCTGTTGGCTTTTTCGGCAGCTGAACCCGGCAGAACGATACCGCCAGCGGTTTTCTTTTCTTCTTCGCTGCGACGGATTACGACGCGGTCATGCAGAGGACGAAGCTTCATTGTCGATCTCTCCTAATTGTGGTGTTCATCGGCCGATGTTTATACCGACGGGGTTTGCAAGTCCGGAAATGCCGGGTGCGATTCGCTTAAAGGTACCTGCTGTTGCCAGCAAAACCCTGCGGTGTCCGTTACATAAGGGCGTATCAACTGATTACAAGGGCACGCCGCTGAATTTTTTAGCCCTGTGTAACGCCAGAAAACAAACACGGCACCCTGGGTGCCGTGTGGAAAACGTTAAAACCTTACTTGTCGCGATGTTCGAACTCGCCTTCAATCACGTTCGGTTCTCGACCCAAAGGCTGATGAGTACCCGGTCGGCTGGCCGCCGCAAAATCATCGGCAAATGCACGCTGACGAATGGCCTGCTCTTCTGCCCGCTTGCGCAGACGGTTGACCAGAAAACGACGCACGGGCGGGAACAGCAGCAACAGACCTGCGATATCACTGATAAAGCCCGGAAGTACCATCAGACCGCCACCTAGGGCCAGCATCAAGCCTTCAAGCATTTGCTGGGCCGGCAACTCGCCGCGACTCAGGCTTTCTCGCGCCCGCAGAGCTGTGGCCAGACCGGCAACGCGTACCACCAGAACTCCGAGCATGGAGCCGGCAATGATCAGCAGCAACGCAGGGAAAAACCCGATAGCGGTGCTGACCTTGAAAAAGACATACAGCTCTAGCACTGGAAACAACAGAAAGAGCAATAGAAAAGCGCGCATCGAATGATTCCTCTCCGGAAGAATATCTTCCAACCCAGCTTAGATGACGGCGCGCCTTCCTGAATTCAAGGCTATGCCGTCTGTTTTTTCGGCCATTGCTGCGCGTGAGCCAGAAAAACCAGGGCTTCGCGTACTTGTGTCGAAGTATTGCAGGTCTGCGCAAAACCCAGCCAGTAAAGGCCGTCGCCAATACGCAAGTGCATGCCTTCACTGTCGATACCGACCATCCGGGCAGGCTCCGTCACGGGTAAACCGGCCAGCTTGACGTAATGCGCAATGGCGCTGGCATGATCACTGTTCATGTGCTCAATCATTCGTTGCTCGGCGTCTGCGGCAAACGGATTGGGCAACGTGACCTGCTCGAGCCAGTGAATGGCGCCAAACCCACCGATATAACGATGGCGAACCGGATTCAGCACCCAAAAATCGAAATCATGGGCGGTGTCATAGCTGCGCGATTCGGGGAAGTAGCGGTAATAGCGCTCGGCGGCGGCGTCAATGGCCGCAGTCTCGGTCAATTGCTCGGCTTCAGCCAGGTATGTCAGGCGGCCAACCGCCTGAACATCTTCGGCACCACGCTCGCCCACCATCAGCGAGCACTTGGGGTCCTTGCGCAAGTTGTGGGTGTGCTGGGCAATCCGGCTGATCAGAATCAGTGGCCGCCCCTGCTCATCCAGGCAATAAGGAACCACTGAACCGAAGGGAAAACCCGGCATGGCTTTGGAGTGCGTGGACAAAGCTCCACGGTATTCCTTGAGCAGTAATTCTCGGGCATGCTTGGCAGCTTCAACGCTCAACTTATGACTCCTTAATAAAAAATCCGTCGAAACGGACGAGTTCAGGGCGCATTTCAAAGGCCTGCAAGGACTCTCTCTGAATTGCTGCCGAGGGCTGTTATGCAACTGAAAGACAAAGTAATCATTATCACTGGCGGTTGCCAAGGACTAGGTCGGGCCATGGCCGAGTATATGGCGGCCAGGGGCGCCAGACTGGCACTGGTTGACCTGAATCCGGAAAAACTCGAACTAGCCATAGCCGCTTGCCAGGCACATGGCGTTGAGGCCCGGGCGTATCTGTGCAATGTCGCGGATGAGGAGCAGGTTACCCAGACTGTGGCCCAGATTGCAGATGATTTTGGTGCCATTAATGGCCTGATCAATAACGCCGGCATTTTGCGCGACGGGCTGCTGCTGAAGGTCAAGGACGGCGTTATGACCAAGATGAGCCTTGCGCAATGGCAAGCCGTGATCGACGTCAATCTGACCGGTGTTTTCCTGTGCACCCGTGAGGTGGCGGCAAAGATGATCGAGCTGAACCAGCAGGGCGCGATCATCAATATTTCGTCCATATCGCGCGCAGGTAACGTCGGGCAAACCAATTACTCGGCGGCCAAGGCCGGAGTAGCAGCTGCGACCGTCACCTGGGCCAAGGAACTGGCACGTTACGGAATTCGCGTTGCCGGGATTGCTCCCGGGTTCATCGAAACAGAAATGACCCTGGGCATGAAACCCGAAGCTCTTGAAAAGATGACTGCCGGCATTCCGCTCAAGCGCATGGGCAAAGTCGAAGAAATCGCCCATTCGGCGGCGTACATTTTAGAGAATGACTACTACAGCGGGCGGATTCTGGAGCTTGATGGCGGGCTACGGATCTAACCGGCCCGCTCTCTGTATGAAGGCGCTTGCTCGCGATGAGCATTAGACCCGCGGGTTATCCAGATCGCAGGCAGCCAGCTCCCACAGTGAAACCCGGCGACTACAAAATCACCATGACACGCCAAAACCCGCGCTGTAGCGGGTTTTGTTAAGGGCATTGTCCGTACCACTGCCGGAGCCGATCAGGTCTTTTTCCGCCTTGAGGTTAAGCGAAGCCCATTCGGTGACTTTGTAACGCAGGCCGATTTCAGCATCGAGACTGTAATCCGATGCGCCTTCCAGAGGCTTGCCGAGCTCTCCGCTGGTAAAAATCGAAACCGTCTTGCCCATCAAGTACCGGTTGTAGTCCCACTTCATGGCAAGGGAGTAGAAGTTGTCCTTCTTGCCGTCGGAGTATTCATAGTCCGTACGGTTCAACAGTGAGCCCAGCGAAAAGGCGCCCAATTCATCATCCCAGAACTGGTAGCCCGGGCCCGTACCCACTGTGCGCTGGCGGGAAATATCTTCCACCTCGTCGCGTTTGTAGGTCAGACGGCCTTGCCAGTACCATTTTTCGTCAATGAAATGGTCAAGTGCGTATTCGGCACTCCAGTTATCAGTGGTCACAACGTCGTTCTGGAACTCACGGTTGTATTCACCTTCGGCGTGGTGGCGCCAGGCCCCGTGACGAGCAGTGGTCTTGAAGTCAATATCGTAGTCATCGGTCTTTTTCTCGGCACGCTTGTAGTCCAGCGCGACATCAACGTTACCCTTCCAGACCAGGTCTTCAATCACTGGCTTGGGCTTGATGATCTGCTGGATGCTGGCCAGCTCTACCGTTTTAGGCGCTTCCCCGTTGGCCAGAGTGACCTTGCCGTCTTCTGCCGCCGTTAACGACTTGGCCTTCTCTCCGACATAGGCATCCTGCTTGACCAGCAACTCCTGGTCGCTTTCCAGGGTTTTGACTTGCTTCCAGTCAATGGGAACGGCCCCGGCGTAATCGGTCTGAATAAGCAATTTGCCACCATCAAACACTTTGATCTTGCCGCTCAGGCGGTCGCCGTTTTTCAACCACACCGTATCGGCAAGCAAAGGCGTGGACACATTCAAGACGGCAAGGCATAACAGGGTTCTGGACAACATAAGCAGGTGCGAAACTCAGATTTGCGAAAAGATGCCGGCATTATCCGGATAGAAATGCCCATGGCATAGGAAGACCGGCTCATACCCGGGTAGTTCCTTGATCAGCCCTGCTTAAAGACAGCCCGGAATATTTTTCAAGTCATGACGCAGAGAATCTCACCCTTGGAAAACGCCAATGAAGTGCCGCTGTCGGCAGCTGAAATCCGCCGCACGGCACTCTATTCGACATTAATGCAGGTGCCCGCAGGCTACGTGGTGACTTATGGGCAGCTCGCCGAGCTGGCAGGCCTGGGCCGGGCAGCGCGCTGGGTCGGGCGCACGCTCAGCCAGTTGCCCGAAGGCTCTCGCCTGCCCTGGCATCGGGTACTGGCCGCGGGCGGGCGCATCAGTCTGCCTGCAGGTAGTCCGTCCGGGGATGAACAACGGGCCCGTTTACGCAGCGAAGGCTTGAGCATTGTGAATAGTCGCGTGGATTTACAACGCCATGGCTGGCGCCCGATAGAGCACTGCGGTTAGAGTGCGCCCTTTGATTCCGCAATCAGAGGCAGACTCGAGTCCATGCCCCGTAAAACCTGGCGCGAAGCGCTAGCTGCCTATTCCAGCCCCTCAACCCTTGTACTGTTGCTGCTCGGTTTTGCCGCCGGTTTACCGTACATGCTGGTGTTCTCAACGCTTTCTGTGTGGTTGCGCGAAGCCGGTGTGGCTCGAGAAACCATTGGTTATGCAAGCCTGATCGGCCTGGCGTATGCCTTTAAATGGGTGTGGTCGCCGCTGCTCGATCAATGGCGCCTGCCGCTGCTCGGAAAACTGGGTCGACGCCGCTCGTGGCTGGTGCTGTCTCAGACCCTGGTGATCCTCGGCCTGATCGGCATGGGCTTTTGCGACCCGCAAAAACATCTTTCGTGGCTGATAGCCATTGCTGTTGTTGTGTCCTTCGCCTCTGCAACGCAAGACATTGCCGTGGACGCCTATCGCCTGGAAATTGCCGACGACAGCCGTCAGGCCGCACTGGCGGCCAGTTATATGTCCGGCTATCGGGTGGCCGCGTTGCTGGCCACTGCTGGCGCCCTGTTTTTTGCCGAAGGGTTCGGCTCAACGGGCTTCAACTATAAGCACTCTGCCTGGACCGGCACTTATGTGCTGTTCGGGCTGCTGATGGTGCCGGCGCTGCTGACCACCTTTTTCATGCGCGAGCCGCCGGTGCCATTGCGCACCCAGCTCCAGGCAGGTCGCTACAGTTTTGGCCACCAGCTGGCATCGGTTTTTGTCCTGATCGTGCTGCTGGTCTCAGTGCCGGCCATGTTCACCCAGCTCTATAACACCGATTTTGCCGGGGTGTTGTTTGAAGGTGTGAGCCCAATGAACCTGGTGCTGGAAGACCGGGCCTTCCTGCGTGCGATCCTCTACACCCTGCTCACCGTGCTCTGCCTGTCGTCCATCGGACGTCGCGGGCTGGCGCCGGTACTGACACCGGTCAACGACTTTATCCTGCGTTATCGCTGGCAGGCCTTTCTGCTGCTTGGCCTGATCGCCACCTATCGCATGTCGGACACCGTCATGGGTGTCATGGCCAACGTGTTCTATATCGACCAGGGCTTTACCAAAGATCAGATCGCAGGCGTGAGCAAGATTTTCGGTCTGATCATGACTCTGGTTGGCGCCGGCATGGGCGGCCTGTTGATCGTGCGCTTCGGCATTTTGCCGATACTGCTGATTGGCGGTGCCGCTTCGGCCGGTACTAACCTGCTGTTTATGCTGCTGGCCGATATGGGCCCCAACCTGAAAATGCTGATTGTCACCATCTCTCTCGACAACTTCAGCTCCGGCCTCGCGACTTCGGCGTTTGTGGCGTACCTGTCGAGCCTTACCAACCTCAAGTTCTCTGCCACCCAATACGCCCTGCTCAGCTCAATCATGCTGCTGCTGCCGCGCCTGATGGGCGGCTACTCAGGGGTCATGGTCGAAAAGTTCGGTTACCACAACTTCTTCATCATCACTGCCGTCATGGGTATACCCACGCTGCTGCTGATCAGTTTGCACTGGTATCAGGAGAGCCGCCGCGCACGCCTGAACCCTGTGGTCAATCTCGAAAAAAACCCGTAATTACCGGGGAGCACCCCGCTCCCCCGCCTGCCCTGTACGGCAACACATCCCGGCCGTACAATGCCCAGTCATTTCAAGTCATCAGCACGGCAACGACTAACCATGCGCACCAGTCAATATTTGCTCGCCACACAGAAAGAAACGCCTTCCGACGCGGTCGTCATCAGCCATCAGCTGATGCTGCGCGCCGGCATGATTCGTAAACTTGCTTCGGGCCTGTACACCTGGCTGCCCATGGGCCTGCGGATCATGCGCAAGGTCGAAGCCATTGTTCGCGAAGAAATGGACGCAGCTGGCGCTCTCGAAGTGCTGATGCCGAGCATTCAACCGGCTGAGTTGTGGCAGGAATCCGGCCGCTGGGAAGAGTACGGCCCCGAGCTGCTGCGCCTTAAAGATCGCCACGGTCGCGAATTCTGCGTGGGCCCGACCCATGAAGAAGTCATCACCGACCTGTGCCGCAATGAGCTGAACAGCTACAAACAGTTGCCGATCAGCCTGTACCAGATCCAGACCAAATTCCGTGATGAAATCCGCCCGCGCTTCGGTTTGATGCGCGGCCGCGAGTTCATCATGAAGGACGCCTATTCGTTCCACGCAGACAGCGCTTCGCTGCAGGTCACTTATGACCGTATGCACCAGGCTTACTGCAATGTCTTCACGCGCCTGGGCCTGAACTTCCGCCCGGTTGAAGCGGACAACGGCTCCATCGGCGGTGCCGGCTCCCACGAATTCCACGTGCTGGCCGACTCTGGCGAAGATGACATCGTGTTCAGCAACGGTTCGGACTACGCGGCCAACATCGAAAAAGCCGAAGCCATCCCGAGCGAAACCGCGCGCGCAGCAGCCACTGAAGAACTGCGCCTGGTCGATACGCCTGACGCCAAGACCATTGCTCAATTGGTAGAAGGCTACAACCTGCCGATCGAGAAAACCGTCAAAACCCTGATCGTGCATGCTGCCGAAGAAGGCAAACTGATCGCGCTGGTCATTCGTGGCGATCACGAACTGAACGAAATCAAGGCCGGCAACCATCCGCTGGTAGCAAGCCCGCTGACCATGGCTTCGGACGCAGAACTGCGTGACGCCATTGGCGCCGGCGCTGGCTCCCTGGGCCCGCTGAACCTGCCACTGCCGTGCATCATTGATCGCTCGGTCGAGCTGATGAGCGACTTCGGTGTCGGTGCCAACATCGACGACAAGCACTACTTCGGCGTGAACTGGGAACGCGATCTGCCTGTACCAACCGTTGCCGACCTGCGCAACGTGGTTGCCGGCGACCCGAGCCCGGACGGCAAAGGCACACTGGAAATCAAGCGCGGCATCGAAGTCGGTCATATCTTCCAGCTGGGCACCAAGTACAGCGAAGCGATGAAATGCCAAGTGCTGGGCGAAAACGGCAAGCCTGTGACTTTGACAATGGGTTGCTACGGCATCGGCGTTTCCCGCGTGGTGGCAGCTGCCATCGAGCAGAACAATGACGAGCGCGGCATTATCTGGAGTGATGCCCTGGCACCTTTCCAGGTGGCACTGGTGCCACTGCGTTACGAAACCGAAGCTGTTCGCCAGGCAACTGATGACCTTTACGCCCAACTGACGGCCGCCGGTTATGAAGTACTGCTGGACGATCGCGACAAAAAAACCAGCCCCGGCATCAAGTTCGCCGACATGGAACTGATCGGCATCCCGCACCGGATCGTCGTCAGCGACCGCGGCCTTGCCGAAGGTAACCTGGAATACAAGAGCCGCACCGAAGCAGAGGCGCAAGCCCTGCCCGTTGCCGATGTCCTTGCCTTCCTTCAGGCGCGCATCAGTCGCTGAATCCGAATAGAGACGCCATGTTCACTCGAAGTACCTTAACCCTCGGGGGCGCCGCCATGTGCGGCGCCCTGCTGTTGAGCGGCTGTGCCAATCACATGTCGCAACGCAGCGAACACGAGGAGCGCATAGAGCGCAAACTTCTGGCCCACAGCCTCCAGATAGATGTCGGCTCACCTTCGGTGCTTGAGCTGCCGCAACGCCGTGTGCGCATCCATGAACAAAAAACCTTTGAAGTCACTGAGTTCGATGTCACCCGGCATTACGACCGCTATACGCCTTATCAGCCCTGGCGCGAAATCTATGAGGTTCCGCTGGGTGCGGTGGCAATTGTCGCCGGGGTGGGTGCCAATGTGCTTAACGTCTTCATGTTTGGCCAACTGCCTGACAGCGTGACCAAAGACTGGATCAACTACGGTTTCGCAGGTGTGAACCCGGCAATGAACGTGCAATCCCACGGCCGTGCCGAGCAGAACCTGGCTGGCATCGAGGACGTTCAACGCGACAAGCGTCTTGAATATTCAAGCCTGCCGTGGGCCGAGCGCCCGGTCGTGGTCAAAGCCGGCAAGCAGACCCACGAACTCACCACTGACCGTAATGGTGTGTTGCGCCTCAACCTGCTGGACAGCCCTTTTGCCGAGCAAGACCTGAATCGCATCAGCAAGTTGACCATCACGGTTGAAGACGCTCAGGACGAAACTCACTCTGACTCGACGCTGTCGATCAGCAGTAGCCTGCGCGGAAAGTTGCTTGAAGCGCACAACCTGATCTATGACGATCTGGAGGGTGACGACGTCAACCAGTGGGTGCACAGGGTCAAGCGCCTATCAGAACTGGGACTGGAAGAAGAAGCCAGCGAACTGGAGCAAAGCCTGATTGAACTCACGCGCAACGATCCCGAGTTACAACGTGAATTCCTTCAGTCGCTGACCCAAAATGCCGGCCGGCTGGTGGCAGATCCCGGTGTCAGCTAACGCTTGAACAACTCCAACTGTTCATAACCGCTGTTCAAATCCTGTAAACGCACACCAAGCCCGAGCAATCGAACGGGCTTGGAGCCGCGTGCAAATGCCTGGCTCAATAAATCCTGGTAACTCTCAAGATCAAGCCCGGCGCCGGACTGCTCCAGCGTGGTCTGGGTGAAATCATGAAACTTCACTTTGACGAATGGCTTGCCGGGACGATAACTGCTATCGATGCGTGCAATGCGCCGATTCAGGGTATCGAGCAGTTCTGGGAGTTTGTTCAGGCAACTGGCCAGATCAGGCAAGTCCGTATCGTAGGTATTTTCAACACTGACCGATTGACGACGACTGTCGCTCTGCACGAGACGCTCATCTATCCCACGTGCCAACCCCCACAATCGCTCGCCGAAACTACCGAACTCACGCACCAGCGCCAGCTTGTTCCAGTCTCGCAATTGCAGGCAGGTTTCAATCCCCAAACGCCCAAGCTTGTCGGCCGTGACCTTGCCCACCCCATGCAGCTTTTTGACTGCCAGCGCCGAAACGAAGTCATCGACCTGGTCCGGGGTAATCACAAACAGCCCGTTGGGTTTCTTCCAGTCACTGGCAATCTTGGCCAGGAATTTGTTGGGCGCAACACCGGCAGACACAGTGATGTGCAACTGATTGGAAACACGGCGCCGGATATCCTGGGCGATACGGGTAGCGCTTCCGGCAAAATGCGGACTGTCAGACACGTCCAGATAAGCTTCATCCAGCGACAACGGCTCAATCAGCTCTGTGTAATCACGCAAGATGCCATGTATCTCTTTGGAGGCTTCTTTATAAGCATCCATCCTGCCGTTAACGATGACCAGGTCCGGACACAACTTCAGCGCATGCCTGGATGCCATCGCCGAGCGCACGCCATAAGCCCGCGCTTCATAGTTGCAGGTAGAGATGACCCCGCGATGATCAGCCGACCCTCCTACTGCCATGGGCTTGTTCGCCAGGCTCGGGTCATCACGCATTTCAATAGCGGCATAGAAACAGTCACAGTCGACGTGGATGATTTTGCGCTGAGTCATGTAAGACGGTGTTCTTTATAGTGGTAGGCAATGCAGATCAGCAGTATGTCACCGAGAACTGTATATAGCACCAGTAGTGTGTTTTCTCCCCGACAGGCGTAGGAAATCCCGCGCGTGAATTTGTTTTTCTAATCGAATTACTGCCCCTGATAGAGCTACACCCTATATGCCACCTGCCCTGCAGCGGTTTTTATAACCCTCCTTTTTATCTAACCAATTGAACCAGAACACTTTTTTCTAAATTAAGGTTTGACAGCCCAGCGTATCGCTGTAGAATCCACCCCACAGACGCGGGATGGAGCAGTCTGGTAGCTCGTCGGGCTCATAACCCGAAGGTCGTCGGTTCAAATCCGGCTCCCGCAACCAAACATCGAAAAAGGCTACTCGAAAGAGTGGCCTTTTTTGTGCGCGTCAGTTTTGTAACTGACTCACGCAGAAGCGATCATACTCGCGGGCACATCGCCCCTTGTGTAGCGGAGCAATCGTGAAGCCCACAGCGCGTGCCATCTCACTCCCGCAGGATTGAGATGCCTTGCATGGGTCGGCCACCGAAAAACCACCTGGCTGATCTTATTTACTGCATTTATGCATTAAAGGTTGACACTCCACCGCATCCCTGTAGAGTGCGCCCCACAGACGCGGGATGGAGCAGTCTGGTAGCTCGTCGGGCTCATAACCCGAAGGTCGTCGGTTCAAATCCGGCTCCCGCAACCAAACATTAAAAGGCTACTCGAAAGAGTGGCCTTTTTTGTGCCCGGGTGTTTTCTCCCCCCCTGCCCGACTGCAGAAGCAGGATTAAATCCGGGTATTTCAATTGCTTACGAGATTTAGGGGTTGACACCTCAGCGATCCGCTGTAGAATCCACCCCACAGACGCGGGATGGAGCAGTCTGGTAGCTCGTCGGGCTCATAACCCGAAGGTCGTCGGTTCAAATCCGGCTCCCGCAACCAAACATCAAAAAAGGCTACTCGAAAGAGTGGCCTTTTTTGTGCGCGCTCGAAAAGTCTGCCGCAGACAACCATCAAAAAATAAACATCATATTTCTGAAAGTCCGTTCGACTATGCTATGCGCCAGCAATTACCTTTTTTTCACATGCCAAACCTGAACATCAGACAAACGACCGGCAACATTTTGAATAATTTTGACCAAAAGGATTGGTAACTTGAGTTTATGCCTCCATCCTGTCGCGCACGATCCACGAGGTGATTGATGCCCGATAACTCGCCAGAACTTAAAGAATCCGTTACAGCAGCCCACCCGATTGCCGCAACCCGTTTGCGCTGGCTGGATTTGTTGAGCAAATACCGTCAACCCATCGGACTTGCACTCACTTTACTGCTGTTTGCGATTGCGCTGATCGCGTGCCGTCACCTGCTCAGCGAGCTGGATCTGTACGCCCTGCAAGACTCAATTCTGGAAGTCCCCAAACCCGCCCTCCTCGGCGCACTGGCTGCGACCGCCGTCGGGTTCGTGATTCTGCTCGGGTACGAGTGGTCCGCCAGCCGCTATGCGGGGGTCAAGCTGCCACCCAAAACCCTGGCCTTGGGTGGCTTTACGGCATTTGCCATAGGCAACGCCATCGGCTTGTCGCTGCTGTCCGGCGGCTCCGTACGTTATCGCCTGTATGCACGGCATGGCGTAGGTGCATCTGAAGTCGCGCACATGACGTTATTTGCCAGCCTGTCGCTGGGCTGCGCGCTACCGCCCCTGGCGGCGCTCGCGACCCTGAGCAACCTGCCTGCGGCCTCTGCCGCCCTGCATATCCCTGCTTATATATTAGCGGCGATTGCTTTTGCGGTTCTGGCACTGTTTGGCTTGCTGGCGCTGGGTATTTATCGACGACGCCTGCCCGAGCAGCCGATTCCCGACAACCTGCTGGTGAAGGCAGGTCGCCGCACACTGCGTTTGCCAAGCCCGCGCCTGACCCTGCTGCAACTGGTGATTACTGCGCTGGACGTCGCCGCGGCGGCTACCGTCCTGTATTTACTGCTGCCTGAAGCACCACCTTTCGGTCCATTCCTGCTGGTATATCTGCTGGCGCTGGCTGCCGGCGTACTCAGCCACGTGCCTGGCGGCGTCGGGGTTTTTGAAGCCATCTTGCTGGCCGCCTTCGCCAACCAGCTGGGTGCCGCCCCACTGGCTGCAGCCCTGCTGCTGTATCGCATGATCTATGTGATTCTGCCGCTGCTGGTCGCATGCCTGATGCTACTGCTCAACGAAGCCCAGCGACTGATTCATACCCGCCAAAGCCTGCGGGTAGCCTCAGGTCTCGCTGCACCGATCCTGGCCGTTCTGGTGTTTATGTCCGGGGTCGTCTTACTGTTCTCGGGTGCCACCCCCGAAATCGACACCCGCCTTGAACATATTGGCTTCCTGATCCCGCATCGCCTGATTGACGCATCGCACTTTGGCGCCAGCCTGATCGGCGTACTCTGCCTGCTGCTGGCCCAAGGCCTGCGTCGACGGTTGTCGGCCGCCTGGATGCTGACCACCATTTTGCTGCTGGTGGGGGCCGTGCTTTCGCTGCTCAAAGGCTTTGACTGGGAAGAAGCCTCCATCCTGGTGCTGACCGCCAGCCTGCTGGGGCTGTTTCGCCGTTCGTTCTACCGCCCAAGCCGCCTGACCGAACTGCCGTTTTCGCCGCTGTACCTGGTCGCCAGCATTTGCGTGCTGGGCGCCTCCATCTGGCTGCTGCTGTTCGCTTACCAGGACGTCCCCTACAGCCATCAACTGTGGTGGCAGTTTACTCTGGACTCTGACGCCCCACGCGGCCTGCGCTCACTGATGGGCGCGGCTGTACTGCTGGTGATTGTGTCCCTGACCTGGTTGCTGCGCACTGCACGCCCGGTCATCCACTTGCCGGATGCGGGCGAACTGGAGAGAGCCGAAAAAATCCTCCTCGCCTCCGATCAACCCGATGGGGGTCTGGCCCTGACCGGCGACAAAGCCCTGCTGTTTCACCCGGACGACAGCGCCTTCCTGATGTACGCCCGCCGCGGCCGCAGCCTGGTAGCGCTGTATGACCCGATCGGGCCGAACCAGCAACGCGCCGAGCTGATCTGGCAGTTCCGTGACCTGTGCGATATCTATCATGCCCGCCCGGTGTTTTATCAGGTGCGCGCCGAGAATCTGCCGTTCTATATGGACATCGGCCTGACTGCGATCAAACTCGGTGAAGAGGCCCGGGTCGACTTGCACCGCTTTGATCTCGAAGCCAAAGGCAAGGAGATGAAGGACCTGCGTTACACCTGGAACCGCGGCACCCGTGATGGCCTGTCCCTGGAGATCCACGAGCCGGGAGAGGCTCCGATGGATGAGCTCAAGGTGATTTCAGATGCCTGGCTGACCGGCAAGAACGTACGCGAAAAAGGCTTTTCGCTGGGAAGGTTCAGCCCGGAATACATCAAGCACTTTCGCGTAGCCATTATTCGCTTTGAGGGCAACCCGGTAGCATTCGCCAACCTGCTTGAGACCCACAGTCATGAACTGTCGAGCCTCGACTTGATGCGTGCCCACCCGCAAGCCCCAAAACTGACCATGGAATTCATGATGGTCGGCCTGATTCAACATTATAAAAAGCATGGATACGCACGTTTCAGCCTGGGAATGGTACCCCTGTCCGGCCTGCAACCGCGTCGCGGAGCGCCCTTGACCCAGCGTCTGGGGTCAATGTTGTTCCAGCGCGGCGAGCACCTGTACAACTTCCAGGGTTTGCGTCGCTTTAAAGACAAATTCCAGCCTGACTGGGAACCTCGTTATATGGCCGTGCCCGCGGGACTTGATCCGCTGGTGGCACTGGCTGATACCGCCGCCCTGATTGCAGGCGGCTTGACTGGATTGGTGAAACGTTAATGAAACATCGTTCCTGGCGGTTTTTATTGCTTGCCTTGATAGTTCTGGTCGCGCTTGCAGCAGGCGGCTACTGGTTCTGGAATCGCCCTGCCCCGGAGCCGACGATAGAGCACCTGAGCCAAACCGATGGCTCAACCCTGACCAAAGTGATACCCGGCCAGAAAGCCAAGGCCCGGGTCGTCATAGCCACGCCGGTCGAAGAAGCACTGAGCGACACGCAGCTGATGGCCTTGAGCCGTGGCGGCAAAGCGCAACTGGTGCAGGTGATCCTGCCCAATGAAGATTGCACCCTGCAGCAACAAGCACTGCAGACCGCGCTGCAACAGCTTGACGGCCCTGCCACGCTGGTCAGTGGCATAGGCCCTGGCGCAACCCTGGCCTGGCGCTGGCTGGCCGGGCAAACCGATGACAAGGCACAAGCCGTGTCAGTCGGTTTCAAGCTCGAACAGCCCGACTGCACCCTGCCCCTGCCTAAATCTGCGGCACACGGCAATTGGCTGGTGGCCTGGAACGACAACCCTGACGATCCGAGCGCCGCCTTCGTACGCGATCAAGCGAATGCACAGACCAGCATCAGCGACTACGACATTCACTACCCCCAAGTACTGAGCAATGAACTGCGCAAAATACTGGTGGGCAATGAAAACGGCGGGCTCAATATGCCTGTGGTTGAAGTGCCGGCCGGCCAGCAAAACAGCACCGTGACCCTGTTCCTGTCCGGTGACGGCGGCTGGCGCGATCTGGACCGCGACGTGGCCGGCGAGATGGCGAAGATCGGCTACCCGGTCGTCGGCATCGACATGTTGCGCTACTACTGGCAGCACAAGACTCCCGAGCAAAGCGCCACCGACCTGACCGAACTGATGCAGCACTACCGCCAGAAGTGGGGCACCCAGCGCTTTGTGCTGGTCGGCTATTCGTTTGGTGCAGACGTGTTGCCTGCCACGTTCAACCGCCTGCCTGAAGCCGAGCAAAAGCGTGTCGACGCCATCATCCTGCTGGCCTTCGCCCGCAGCGGCAGCTTTGAAATCCACGTCGATGGCTGGCTTGGCAAAGCCGGTGCAGAAGCGGATACAGGCGAAGAAATGTCCAGGCTACCCGCCGCCAAAGTGGTGTGCATCTATGGCGCCGAAGAAGTCGATGAAAGCGGCTGCACCGCCAAGACTGCCGTCGGTGAAAGCATGAAACTGCCAGGTGGGCATCACTTTGACGAGAACTACCCGGCACTGGCCCAACGCCTGGTAGACATCATCAAAAAGCATCAGGCAACCGCGCCGTAACCCCCGCAACCTGTAGGAGCGAGCAAGCTCGCTCCTACAGTAGATTTGCAGGCAGCAATGAAAAAGCCCCGACTCTCACGAGCCGGGGCTTTTTTGTGTCACCCGAACAGGACTACATCTCGACCTGGGTGCCCAGTTCGATCACCCGGTTAACGGGCAACCTGAAGAACCGCAGGTTGCCGTTGGCGTTCTTCAGCATGAAAGCAAACAGCGCTTCACGCCAACGGGCCATGCCCACCAGCTTGGAGGCAATCACCGTCTCCCGGCTCAGGAAGTAGGTGGTGCGCATAGGGCTGAAGTCCAGCTCATCGAGATGGCACAGTTTCAATGCTTCAGGCACATCCGGCTCGTCCATAAAACCGAAGTGCAGGATCACCCGAAAGAAGCCGTCACCATAGGAGTCCACCTCGAAACGCCGCTGTGCAGGTACCCGCGGCGAATCTTCGTTGACCACAGTAAGCAAAACGACCTGCTCATGCAGCACCTGGTTATGCAGAAGGTTATGCAACAACGCATGGGGGACTGCATCCGGGCGCGCGGTCAGAAATACCGCCGTACCTTGCACCCTGTGCGGCGGCTGTACCCGGATACTGCTGATAAACAGCGGCAGCGGTAACGCGCTTTCATCGAGGCGATCAACCAACAACTGCTTACCCCGGCGCCAGGTCGTCATCAGGATGAACAGCGCGATCCCCGCCAGAACCGGGAACGCCCCGCCCTGAACGATCTTCGGCACGTTGGCGGCGAAAAACAGGCCGTCTACCAGCAGAAACCCAATCAATACCGGAACCGCCAAAACAGGCGGCCACTTCCACAGCAGCAACATCACCGCCGATACCAGAATACTGGTGATCAGCATGGTCCCGGTCACGGCTACACCGTAGGCCGAAGCCAGAGCACCGGAGGACTCAAAGCCCAGCACCAGCAAAATCACTCCGACCATCAAGGACCAGTTCACCGCACCGATATAAATCTGCCCCTGTTCGGCACTGGAGGTGTGCTGGATATGCATACGCGGGACATAACCCAGCTGAATGGCCTGATGGGTCAAGGAGAATGCGCCGGAAATGACGGCCTGAGATGCAATCACTGTCGCCAGCGTAGCCAGGCCCACCAAAGGCACCAGCGCCCAGCTTGGCGCCAACAGGTAGAAAGGGTTACGCGCCGCCTCCGGGTTTTCCAGCAACAAGGCACCCTGGCCGAAGTAGTTCAGCACCAGCGCGGGCAAGACCAGAATGAACCAGGCCCGGGCAATCGGCTTGCGCCCAAAGTGCCCCATGTCGGCATACAGCGCTTCAGCCCCCGTCAACGCCAGCACCACAGCGCCCAGAATGGCGACCCCCATGCCCGGGTGAGAGACAAAGAAACGCACACCCCAGACAGGGTTCAACGCATTCAGCACTTCAGGGTGTTGCGAGATCCCGTGTATCCCGAGCCCGCCCAGCACCAGAAACCACAGCACCATGATCGGACCAAACAGCTTGCCCAGCATCGCGGTACCACGGCGCTGGATCAAAAACAGCGCTATCAGGACAACCAGGGCCATTGGCACCACCCAGCGATCCAGGCCGCTGAACGCCAGCTCAAGCCCTTCTACCGCCGACAATACCGAGATTGCCGGAGTGATCATGCTGTCGCCGTAAAACAGCGAAGCCCCGATCAGCCCCAGGATGACCAGCACCGAGCGCAGCTTGGGATAAGGTGCAGCGGCACGTCGCGCCAACGCGGTAAGGGCCATGATCCCGCCCTCGCCCTCGTTGTCGGCCCGCAGAATAAAAAGCACGTACTTGATCGAGACGACCCAGATCAACGACCACAGGATCAACGCCAAAATGCCGAACACGCCATCGTGATTGACCTGCACCCCGTATCCACCCGAAAACACCTCTTTAAGGGTGTATAGCGGGCTGGTACCGATATCGCCGTACACCACACCAACCGCAGCAACCAGCATCCCGATGGGTTTTACCTTTGAATGACCGTCTTCTGCTGCCTGACTACTTACCTGCCCCATCAACCACTCCTACGATCCTGGACCGTGCTTCTTAATGGTTTGCATTATTTTGATCAGCAGCATGCGCTGATTTTGCGACTCACATTGACGAAATTACGCTGATTAAAAACCCTATTTTCGCAACGGCGCGCAGCATAGCGCAGCACTCGTCGTAAATCCCCGTATAACGCTGGTCAAGTGCGTTGACCATAGCTAAAATTGCGCACTTTTTTTGATCAGAGGCGCATTAAGCGCCCGTTCGTCGTGCAGCCTTTACGGGCATGTAACGTCACTACATACCGAGGTTCGCCATGTCCACCGTTACCACGCCAGCTGCCCCAAAGGTCGGCTTTGTCTCCCTGGGTTGCCCCAAAGCCCTGGTCGACTCCGAGCGCATCCTCACGCAGTTGCGTATGGAAGGCTACGATGTCGTCTCCACCTACCAGGACGCCGATGTCGTTGTGGTCAACACCTGCGGTTTCATCGACAGCGCCAAAGCTGAATCACTGGAAGTGATTGGTGAAGCCATCAAGGAAAACGGCAAGGTCATCGTGACCGGCTGCATGGGCGTGGAAGAAAGCGCCATCCGCAATGTTCACCCAAGCGTACTGGCCGTCACCGGCCCGCAGCAGTACGAGCAAGTGGTCAATGCTGTTCACGACGCCGTACCGCCTAACCTGAACCACAACCCGCTGATCGATCTGGTGCCGCCTCAAGGCGTCAAACTGACTCCGCGTCACTATGCCTACCTGAAAATTTCCGAAGGCTGCAACCACAGCTGCAGCTTCTGCATCATCCCTTCGATGCGCGGCAAGCTGGTAAGCCGCCCGGTGGGTGACGTACTCGACGAAGCTCAGCGCCTGGTCAAGGCCGGCGTCAAAGAGCTGCTGGTGATTTCTCAGGACACCAGCGCCTATGGCGTTGATGTGAAGTACCGCACCGGCTTCTGGAACGGCGCGCCGGTCAAGACCCGCATGACCGAACTGTGCGAAGCGCTGAGCTCGCTGGGTGTCTGGGTGCGTCTGCACTACGTTTACCCGTACCCGCACGTCGATGAACTGATCCCGCTGATGGCCGCCGGCAAAATCCTGCCGTACCTGGACATCCCGTTCCAGCACGCCAGCCCGAAAGTGCTCAAGGCCATGAAGCGTCCGGCGTTTGAAGACAAGACCCTGGCCCGTATCAAGAACTGGCGCGTCATCTGCCCGGACCTGATCATCCGCTCGACCTTTATTGTTGGCTTCCCGGGCGAGACCGAAGAAGACTTCCAGTACCTGCTCGACTGGCTGACAGAAGCGCAACTGGATCGCGTAGGTTGCTTCCAGTACTCCCCTGTGGAAGGTGCTCCGGCCAACCTGCTGGACGCGGCCATCGTGCCGGATGACGTCAAGCAAGACCGCTGGGACCGCTTCATGGCCCACCAGCAGGCCATCAGCGCTGCCCGCCTGCAGATGAAAATCGGCAAGGAGATCGAGGTCCTGATCGACGAAGTGGACGAACAGGGCGCTGTTGGCCGCTGCTTTTTCGATGCCCCGGAAATCGACGGCAACGTATTCATCGCCACCGAGAAAGATATCAAGCCCGGTGACAAGATCATGTGCCGCGTAACCGATGCCGACGAGTATGACTTGTGGGCTGAAGTGATCTAAACAGCGATCACTGCTCAAAAAGCCCTGCCGCGCTCGCGTCAGGGCTTTTTTTACGACTATCGTTAACCTGTCGCTTCCATCATCAGTGTCAGGAGACACGTACGATGCAACAGAAATGGGCTATCCATACGCCACGCCTTACGGACTTCGATGAATTGACCGACGTGTGGGAAGCCTCGGTTCGCGCCACCCATGACTTCTTGCCCGACAGTTATATTCAACTACTGCGCCAACTGGTCAGAGACCAATATCTGGACGCGGTGATGCTGATTTGTTGCAAGGATCCTGTCACCAAACGCATCAGCGGTTTTGCCGGTGTGGCGGCAGGCAAGGTTGAAATGCTCTTCATCCACCCGCACTTCCGGGGACAAGGCATTGGCAAGTGCCTGCTCAAATTCGCCATGGATGAATTGAATGCACAGGCTCTGGACGTCAACCTGCAAAACCCGCAAGCCATCGGCTTTTATTTCAAACAAGGCTTTGAGATCGTCGGGCGCAGCGAAAAAGACGGCATGGGCCAGCCTTATCCGCTGCTGCACCTGCGGTATAAGCGCCCAACACGCGCATAAGGCAAATGTTGCCGGGCTTAACCGGCGCCAGGCGGGTACAATAGCCGCCCAATTCCTTTACGGCCCCTGTCATGTCTGAACCGATACGTCTCTCCAAACGCCTCATCGAACTCGTCGGCTGCTCCCGCCGTGAGGCCGAACTGTTCATTGAAGGTGGCTGGGTCACGGTAGATGGCGAAGTCATCGACGAGCCGCAATTTAAGGTCGACAACCAGAAAGTCGAGCTGGACCCGCAAGCCAAGGCTACGGCACCCGAGCCTGTGACCATTTTGCTGAACGCCCCCGCTGGCCTGGATACTGACAGCGCCATGGCCCTGATCGGCCCCGAATCCCTGAGCGAAGAACACCGCTACGGCAAGCGTCCGCTCAAGGGGCACTTTCTGCGCCTCACCGTTGGCAACGAACTGCAGGCCAACGCCAGCGGCTTGCTGGTGTTTACCCAGGACTGGAAAATCGTCCGCAAGCTGACCGCCGATGCCAACAAGATCGAGCAGGAGTACGTGGTCGAAGTCTCTGGCGAAATGGCTCCCCACGGCTTGAACCGCCTCAATCACGGCATGACCTACAAAGGTCGCGAGCTGCCTGCGGTAAAAGCCAGCTGGCAGAGTGAAAACCGCCTACGCTTTGCGATGAAAAACCCTCAGCCAGGCGTTATCGCACTGTTCTGCCAGGCCGTCGGCCTTACCGTCATTTCCATCCGCCGGATTCGCATCGGCGGCGTGTCGATGGGCAAGCTGCCCGTTGGCCAATGGCGCTACATGACGACCAAAGAAAAGTTCTAAACAGCGTACTGCCCCCGAACATTTCGACACCGCAGCAACGCCTGCGGTGCTCACTGCTGAATATCAGGATTGACCACATGATTCATAACGACGTACTGCGCAGCGTGCGCTACATGCTCGACATCAGCGACAACAAAGTCGTTGAAATCATCAAGCTGGGTGGCTTGGACGTCACTAAAGAAGACGTACTGACCTACCTGAAAAAAGACGAAGAAGAAGGTTTTGTGCGCTGCCCGGACGAAGTGATGGCGCATTTCCTTGATGGCTTGGTGATTTTCAAACGCGGCAAGGATGACAGCCGTCCTGCGGTCAAAATTGAAGTGCCGGTGACCAACAACGTCATCCTGAAAAAACTGCGCGTGGCCTTTGAACTCAAAGAAGACGACATGCACGCCATCCTCAAGGCTTCGGAGTTTCCAGTCTCCAAACCTGAGCTGAGCGCCCTGTTCCGCAAGTTCGGCCACACCAACTACCGCACCTGTGGCGACCAGTTGCTGCGCAACTTCCTGAAGGGTCTGACCCTGCGTATTCGCGGCTGATACTCAGCCTTCAGGCGCCATAAATCCTGTAGGAACTGGCTTGCCTGCGATGCAGACAACCCGATTGTTCTGGATAACCGCAGTGATGCGATCGCGAGCAAGCTCGCTCCTACAGAGGCATGACTTTTGACCTACAGCGTCTCCCCGATCGGTTTTGTGCGCTCTTGCTTCAAAGAGAAATTCGCCATTCCGCGCCAGCCTCAACTGGCCCCGGCCGCCCGTGGCGTGCTGGAACTGGACGCCCCCTTCGATCAAGGCGATGCCGTGCAAGGCCTGGAGCACGTCAGCCATATCTGGCTGCTGTTTGTGTTCCATCAGGCACTTGAAGACAAACCCCGACTCAAAGTGCGTCCGCCACGACTGGGCGGCAACAAGTCGATGGGGGTGTTTGCCACCCGCGCGACCCATCGCCCGAATGGCATTGGCCAGTCCGTGGTGAAACTGGACAGGGTTGAAGCCGGTCGGCTGTTTATCTCGGGAATTGACCTGCTGGACGGGACGCCGATTCTCGACATCAAACCGTACGTACCCTACGCCGACATCATTGACAGTGCCAGCAACAGCATGGCCAGCGCCGCACCTGTGCTGATTCCCGTGCACTGGGCCGATACAGCCCTGCAGCAGGCACACGCGCAGGCCCTGCGCCTCCAGGAGCCGCTGGTGGAGCTGATCGAGCAGTGCCTGGCTCAAGACCCGCGCCCGGCCTACCAGACACCTACGGCAGAGCGCGAATATGGCGCACAGTTTTGGGACCTGGACGTACGCTGGCACTACCCCGAGCCCGGCGTCATCCGCGTACTTGAGGTGATTGCAAAGCATTAGCCACAAACAAAAAGTGGGAGCCTGGCAAAGCCAGCTCCCACTTTTTTTATCGGCCGGGCTTACTTCTCGACGAAGGCGCGCTCGATCAGATAGTCACCAGGCTCGCGCATACGCGGCGAAACTTTCAGGCCGAAGCTGTTAAGCACTTCGCTGGTTTCATCGAGCATGCTCGGGCTACCGCACAACATGGCGCGGTCGTCCTGCGGGTTGATCGGTGGCAGGCCAATGTCGCTGAACAGCTTGCCGCTGCGCATCAGGTCGGTCAGACGGCCTTCATTTTCGAATGGCTCGCGGGTCACGGTCGGGTAGTAGATCAACTTTTCACGCAGCGCTTCGCCGAAGAACTCATTCTGCGGCAGGTGCTCGGTGATGAATTCACGATAGGCAACTTCGTTGACGTAACGGACACCGTGGCACAGGATCACTTTTTCGAAACGCTCATAGGTTTCGGGATCCTGGATGACACTCATAAATGGTGCCAGGCCAGTACCAGTGCTCAGCAGATACAAATGCTTGCCCGGCTTCAAATCGTCAAGCACCAGGGTGCCTGTCGGTTTTTTGCTGATGATGATCTCGTCGCCTTCCTTCAAGTGCTGCAACTGGGAAGTCAGCGGGCCATCCGGCACCTTGATGCTGAAGAACTCCAGATGCTCTTCCCAGTTAGGGCTGGCAATCGAATAGGCGCGCATAAGCGGACGGCCATTGGGCTGTTGCAGGCCGATCATCACGAACTGACCGTTCTCAAAGCGCAGACCCGGGTCGCGGGTGCACTTGAAGCTGAACAGGGTGTCGTTCCAGTGATGAACACTGAGGACACGTTCGTGGTTCATGTTGCTCATGTACGGGGCTCCTAAATTCGCCTGCGCTGACTATGAGCGCGATTGCATAACATTCTAATGGCGACGACAATATCTGTTAACTGAATTATTAAGATAAGGGTTATCGGTTATATCGATATGCGATTTACTCTCAGACAACTCCAGGTGTTCGTTGCCGTCGCCCAACAAGAGAGCGTGTCTCGCGCTGCCGGCTTGTTGTCCCTTTCACAGTCCGCCGCCAGCACCTCAATCACCGAACTCGAGCGCCAGACCAGCTGCCAGTTGTTCGATCGCGCAGGCAAACGTTTAAGTCTCAACGCGCTGGGCCGCCAACTCCTGCCACAAGCGGTTGCCCTGCTGGATCAAGCCAAGGAAATCGAGGACCTGCTCAACGGCAAGTCCGGGTTTGGCTCCTTGACCGTGGGCGCGACCCTGACCATTGGCAATTATCTGGCCACTTTGCTGATCGGCAGCTTCATGCAGGCTCACCCGGAAAGCCAGGTGAAACTGATTGTGCAAAACACTGCGCATATCGTGCAGCAAGTTGCCCACTATGAAATTGATCTGGGTCTGATTGAAGGCGACTGCAGCCACCCCGACATCGAAGTCCAGAGTTGGGTTGAAGATGAACTGGTAGTGTTTTGCGCACCGCAACACCCACTCGCCGCACGCGGCCACGCCACTCTGCAGGAGTTGACCCATGAAGCATGGATCTTGCGCGAACAAGGCTCCGGTACCCGCCTGACATTTGATCAGGCCATGCGCCATCACCAAAGCACGCTCAATATCCGTCTCGAACTGGAACATACCGAAGCAATCAAACGCGCAGTGGAGTCAGGCTTGGGGATTGGCTGCATTTCTCGCCTGGCATTGCGCGACGCCTTTCGACGCGGCAGCCTGGTGGCTGTAGAGACCCCCGACCTGGATCTGGCCCGGCAGTTTTTCTTTATCTGGCACAAGAAAAAGTATCAGACCTCCGCCATGCGCGAATTTCTGGAACTGTGCCGCGCTTTCACCGCAGGGGTTCAGCGCAGCGACGAGATCGTATTGCCGACAATCGCTTAAAGCAGAATCACTGCCCACACCACAGCAATCATGGTCAGCACCACAAACTGGGCGGCGCTGCCCATATCCTTGGCATTTTTGGACAGTGGATGCAGATCAAGCGAGATGCGGTCAATGGCCGCTTCAATCGCCGAATTCAGCAATTCAACGATCAGTGCCAACAGGCATACCGCGATCAACAATGCGCGCTCAACCCGGCTGAC
Source organism: Pseudomonas versuta (assembly GCF_001294575.1). Lineage (NCBI taxonomy): Bacteria > Pseudomonadati > Pseudomonadota > Gammaproteobacteria > Pseudomonadales > Pseudomonadaceae > Pseudomonas > Pseudomonas versuta. Next base: position 474,139 of record NZ_CP012676.1, on the reverse strand, counting down.
ATTCAGAAAGAAGCTCAGCGGGATCAGCACAACATTAAGCAGCACCAACTGCCGAAAAGCCGCTTCGCCGGTGAAGGCTGCGCGCAAACCGTCCAGCGAGTAACCGCCAGCATTCAAAATCCGTTTAAATCCGGTTTTACCTTTAAAAGGCGACATAAAGAGGCTACTGCGCAAAAAATGAGAGGGGCACGCTAGTTCACGCTTTGTAAAAAAAACGTGAAGACTGGCAGGTTAGTGGCTCGAAATTGATTCAAGTTGCTGCAAGAGTAACGCAGCCTGCGTCCGGGTACGAACACCCAGCTTACGGAAAATAGCCGTTACATGAGCCTTGATGGTCGCTTCGGAAACACTCAACTCATAAGCGATCTGCTTGTTCAGCAGCCCCTCGCAGACCATGGTCAACACCCGGAACTGCTGGGGCGTGAGACTGGCCAGGCCCTCGCTGGCAGCTTTGGCTTCGTCTGACACCTGTACATCTTCAAACGCCTGCGGCGGCCAGCAAACATCGCCATCCAACACAGCACGTACCGATTTCTGAATGTCTTCCAGCGAGCTGGATTTAGGGATAAAGCCACTGGCTCCGAATTCACGGGAGCGCACCATGATCGAGGCTTCTTCCTGGGCCGAAACCATCACTACAGGGATTTGCGGGTATTGGCCTCGCAGTAATACCAGGCCCGAGAAACCATATGCGCCGGGCATGTTCAGATCGAGCAGTACCAGATCCCAATCAGCCTTTGCTGCCAGCTGTGTTTCTAGCTCAGCAATACTGGCAACCTCAACCAGACGAACATCAGAACCCAGCCCCAGACTCACGGCTTGATGCAAGGCACTGCGAAACAGTGGGTGGTCGTCGGCTATCAGGATTTCGTATGTGGCCATTTTTTAGATGATCCTGTTTTTCAGGCGAGCCCTGATGTATTCCAGCACTCGCTAAGGCAATTCGAGCAACAGTGAAAGACTGTGCATCAAAGGTCGCGATTTACGCTAAACGTCGGAAAATATAAGCGCTTTAGCAGCAACTGCAGCCGAATCGGCGCCAAGCATGCCCAGCACGACGAGGGTGGTCAAGTTGAAAACTTGACGCCGCGGTCCAAGTACAGGCCATTACAGCGCCATCACCCAAACCAGCGTGGATGCTCGCCTGTACTTGCGCGAAAATTGTAGCGCTACTTCTTTAGTCTATTGAGCCCGATTCCTGGGAAGGTCTTTTACAGAAAACACCCAGCTCCTGATGCGCCACACTCGATTCATTCATCGGCAGTTGATTTCTGGCATCCAGATAATGCTGGCTGAATACATCGAAGTACGCGTCCAGAGCATTTGATGCCTGGCTATCGCCTGCAAGATCAAGGCACAGACTGGCCACTTCGGCGGTACACAAATGTTCACTGCGGGTAGATCTGCGCAAACGGTAGCGTGAGAGTTTTTCCGGTAACAGGCTCAAAATAGGCAAGGCATCGAAGTACGGACTCTTGCGAAATATCTTGCGCGCTTCAGTCCAGGTCGCGTCGAGCAAGATAAACAGCGGGCGCTTGCTACTGTCGATATCGACCGTGTGGGTCACACGTCCTGCTTCGACATATTCTCCGGGGAATACCAGATAGGGCTGCCACTGCGGATCAGACAACAAAGCGAGCAACGCCTCATCGGTCTCGGTTCGCGACCAGATAAAGGCGAAGTTGTCACTCACTACATCAGCGATCAGCCAGCCTGTATTGCTGGGCTTGAACACTTCCTTTTTGGTCATGATCAGGCACACACCCGAGCGTGAGTTGACCTTGGGCCGCCAACTGCACAGGCAATGGCTATCAATTACACGACAGGTATGGCAGCGCGGTGCTCGTGAGCCCCGCGACAAATAGGGCTTGGTGCTCTCCTCTTCACGCTCGTCACGCAAACGGGCCACAGCATTAGGGGAGAAGGTCATCTGGGTCATGGTTTTTTACTTAGAGCGCCGACCGCTCATTCGCCATGAGCTGGCGCAAAAGCGGATAAACAATAGAAAGGCACGAAGTCTAACAGAGGCAGAGCGCCGCCACTCGAACCCATGACCTTGAGCATTTCCTGTCTGCTAATGCTGGCCTTATACTTCTGCGCCACTGAACGCACAGATCTATGACGGGTCAAAGCCTGCGTCATGTAAATCAGGAGAGATTCATGTTGCGCACTATCATTCCAGCCGTCGCTCTATTGCTTGCACTGCCACTGGGCGCACAAGCGGCCTCTCTTGCAGAATTTAATTTGAATAAAACCCTGCAGCAGGTTGCTGAAAAAAGTAATGAAGGAAAACCCCGCGCTATCAATGCAGACCTTTTGGACAAAGGGTTTACCGTCGATGGCACCGTCCTGATCAACAATCTGGAAGCCAGCCCGACCCTGGCCGCGCAAATGCGCTCTGCCCCTGAAGCCGCAGTGCCGCAATTGGGCCGTAGCGTCTGTAGCAACCCGAACTTCCGGAAACTGATGGCCAAGGGCGCAATCATGCGCTTCGACATCAGAGAATATAAAACCAACAAACCGGTAATGGTCCAGGACATCGGCGCTGACAACTGCCAGCGGAAAAACTGATCCCCCCTTCATTTGTGTCAACACGCCGTAATCCCATACGGCGTGTGAATCACTCACTGCTCCTGCCTCTGCGGTTCTCTCCCTGCAACCAATCTTCATGCACATCAGGCAATTAGCTATTGCCAGCCTAGACGTGGCAAGACCATGATCAAGCCATCAAGACAGACACATGGTGTCTGCGTTTTCGGCGCCATTCTGGATGTTGTACACAAGGAGAAGTACATGCCTGATCAATCCAATGACCACCTAGCGCTTCTCGAAAGCCAGGGCCTGGAGCTTGCGCGGCAGATCGATGAGCAACTGCAACAGGTTGCTCCCGATAGCTCGAACCGCCCCCTTTATCGCGAGATGATGCTGACCATTTTGCGCATGGCCCACGACGACTTCGATCGCTGGAATGCCAAGATCACGCTGCAAGCCATTCGCGAACTCGAAAAAACCTTCCGGGTTCTGCAGCAGTTCAAGGACCAGCGCAAAGTGACTGTCTTCGGCTCGGCGCGCACCCCGATAGAGCATCCACTCTATGCACTGGCCCGGCAGGTGGGGGCTACACTGGCAAAATCTGACTTCATGGTAATTACCGGCGGCGGTGCGGGCATCATGGCTGCAGCCCATGAAGGTGCCGGGCTTGAGCACAGTCTGGGTTTTAATATCACCCTGCCCTTCGAACAGCGGGCCAACCCTACCATCCACGATTCAAGCCACCTGCTGGCGTTTCACTTCTTTTTTACCCGCAAACTGTTTTTTATCAAAGAAGCCGAAGCGCTGGTCATGTGCCCTGGCGGCTTTGGCACTCTGGATGAGGTGCTGGAAGTACTGACACTGATGCAAACCGGCAAGACACCCTTGGTACCCGTAGTGTTACTGGACATCCCCGGCGGAACATTCTGGCAAAGCGCACTGGACTTTATTCGCAATCAGCTTGAGGCCCACCAATACATTCTGCCCAATGACCTGAAATTGATGCGCCTGGTCCACACTGCCGAAGAGGCAGTAGCTGAAATCAATCAGTTCTACAGCAACTTCCATTCAAGCCGCTGGTTGACCAAGACTTTTGTGATTCGCATGAAGCAGCCTGTCAGCATCTCGGCTCTGCAGCACATACAGCAAACATTTGCCGATATTTGCCTGACCGGCAGCTTCCACCAGCAGGGGTATGAGGGTTTTGAACACGATGACCCCAAGCTCAATCACCTCACGTGCTTGAGCTTTGCGTTTAGTGGTCGCAATCAAGGGCGGTTACGCGAGTTGGTAGACTTTATCAACCTGCCGCAGAACTGGGCTGAAGTCGATGATACGCGCCGTCCAGCACTGAGTGAGCCGGTGACGTAGCGGTAGCCGTGAGCGTGTAACACCACAACTGCGCTGCAGGATCCAAGCTTGCTGGCGATCAGGTCTGAGTATTTGAACTCAAGATCATCGCAAGCAAGCTCGCTCCTACTAATAGCCTGAGTGGGCTGTGATAGAGCAAAACTGATAATGATCAGTCATCAAACTCTCGACCACTGAGCAAGCGCCCGATCATTTCAAGCGGATACCCCCGATAACTCAAGAAGCGCCCTTGACGGGCACGCTCTTTAGCATCGAATGGCATCTGGCCGGAAAACTTGCGGCGCCATGTATCTTCCAACTTTTCTTGCCAGTTGAAACCACATTCGCGCAACGCTTGCTCGACATCTCCACGCGGCAAACCGCGCTGGTTTAGCTCTTCGCGAATACGCAAAGGGCCATAACCAGAGCCGGCACGGTAGGAAATATAACTCTCAAGATAGCGCGACTCCGACAACAGCCCCTCTTCCGTTAAACGGTCAAGGGCGATATCGATCATGTCGGGGCAAGCACCCCGCTGACGCAGTTTACGCGTCAGCTCGACTCGACCATGCTCACGTCGCGCGAGCAGGTCCATTGCAGTTCGTCGTACAGCGACGAGGTTATCCAGAACAGCCGTCATGGTGTCTATCAGTTATCGCCGTCAGTAGCGTTTTCCATTTCTTCAGCTTCAGCCAGTGCCGCAGCTTCTTTGGCGGCCTTGCTCAGCTTGGGCATGGTCTTCATTTCTGCCAGCTCACTGTCGGTCTTTGGACCCAGCAGTTTTTCACGCAGCTGCTTCTCAAGGGCATCCTTGATATCAGGGTTGTCGTCCAGGAACTTGGCGGAGTTGGCCTTGCCCTGACCGATCTTGCTGCCGTTGTAGCTGTACCACGCGCCAGCTTTTTCGACGAAACCGTGCAGCACGCCCAGGTCGATCATCTCGCCATTGAGGTAGATGCCCTTGCCGTAAAGAATCTGGAATTCTGCCTGACGGAATGGAGGTGCGACCTTGTTCTTGACCACTTTGACACGGGTTTCGCTACCAACAACCACGTCGCCTTCTTTCACCGCCCCGGTACGGCGGATATCCAGACGAACCGAAGCGTAGAATTTCAGCGCGTTACCACCAGTGGTGGTTTCCGGGCTACCGAACATCACGCCGATTTTCATGCGGATCTGGTTAATGAAGATCACCAGGCAGTTGGCGTTCTTGATGTTACCGGTGATTTTACGCAGCGCTTGCGACATCAGGCGGGCTTGCAGGCCGACGTGCATGTCGCCCATATCGCCTTCAATTTCAGCTTTGGGTGTCAGTGCAGCAACGGAGTCGATGATGATCACGTCAACCGCATTGGAACGCACCAGCATGTCGGTGATTTCCAGGGCCTGTTCGCCAGTGTCCGGCTGGGATACCAGCAGATCATCGACGTTTACACCCAGTTTGGCAGCGTATTCAGGGTCAAGCGCGTGTTCGGCATCGACGAAGGCGCAAGTTGCACCGGCTTTTTGCGCCTGGGCAATCACGGACAGCGTGAGAGTGGTTTTACCCGAAGACTCCGGACCGTAGATTTCAACAATACGGCCTTTTGGCAAACCGCCAATGCCCAGCGCGATGTCCAGACCCAGCGAGCCGGTAGAGATCGCCGGGACTGCCTGGCGCTCTTGATCACCCATCAGCATCACGGCGCCCTTGCCGAATTGACGTTCGATCTGACCCAGGGCCGCAGCCAAGGCTTTCTTCTTGTTGTCGTCCATTAAAGTCCTCTCGTAATCAATAAGGCCTGACGGCCGATAACTGTATAAGTAGCCAGTATTATTCCACAGCGATAAACGATCGCCTACCCCTGATTTTTTATTTCTCGTACCGTTCGGCGTATTAGGCCTTCCAGAGCCGCGATCACTGTTTGCCGACGGACTTCATCACGATTGCCGGGAAAGTGCCTGCGCTCGGTCGATACCTCGCTGCCAACCCCCCAGGCCAGCCACACGGTGCCAACCGGCTTGTCGACAGAACCGCCCCCCGGACCGGCCACACCACTTACCGCTACGGCAAACCGGGCAGAACTTTGCGCTTGCGCCCCACGCACCATCGCCTCGACTACCTCGCGGCTGACAGCACCTACCTGGGCAAACAAAGCTGGCGGAACATTTAGCTGTCTGGTTTTTTGCTGATTGGAATACGTGACAAAACCCGCCTCAAACCAGGCGGAACTGCCGGCGATTCGAGTGATGGCTTCGGCAATACCACCGCCGGTACAGGATTCAGCAGTCGTTACTTGAGCGTTCAGAGTCTGTAACTGGTGCCCAAGTTCAGCCGCGAGTTGAGATATTGGGTCCATGGTTCTCTCCCGTTGGAGTCTGTGAGCGCCATAACCTACACGAGCAGACAGGTGTTGCAAGACGACCGAACAGTCGCGACTAACATCCCGCACAAGAAAAAGACTTTTCTTACGGCTCTATCCGAGAGTCAGCAGTAGAACCATCGACTCCAAGCCGCTTTGCAGCCCAGCGCTGGTACAGACTGATGGCCGCATCCGCTCCGGCCAAAGCCGTCAGGCAACCAAAAGCCCCTGCCGCCAGAATGGACATGCCTGCCGCGTACAGCAGCATAAAAGTCGAGACCCCGCACACCATGCACGCCCCCGAGCGCAGTGCCAGCCGCCGGACCAGCAACCACCCGCTGGCGCCGTCTTTGTCGGCCCGCCACATTTCACCAAAGACGCCACCCACCAAGGCGAGAAGGATGACCAGAAAAACCGGCATCTCCAGCAGCACTTGCGGTTCATTCATCATGTCATCACTCCTGAATCCTTATTGATAAGCGCCAATCTTTGGCCTGGGCTGTAAAGCGGGCGCTATCGGTAACGTCGCCTCCCTGCGCTTGAGGACCGCCATGAAGCAAAGACTATGCATGTATGGATATACAGTCAATGCATCAATGCATATATTTTTCAATACGTCTTCACAAGCCTGCGCTCAGGACAAAAGCTGTAGGAACAGTCTGATAAAAAGCAAAAAAAAGCCCACTGTTACGTGGGCTGTTTCTGATAATCAGCACTACCGGGCGTACATCCCCCACCAGAACACATGGCCTAGAATCACCAGTTGCTCGTCCTCCAGCTCGCTGTAGCCGTAGTCCTCATCCGGGTACTCATCACGATTAAAGCTGCGTAAGCGAATGCCGCCCGCCAAACGATAGAGCTGCTTTACCCGCAGTTGCCCGTTGTGATTGATCGCATATAGATCACCGTCGATGACCTCCTCGATCGTGCGCTTGCCCGCATTGACGCCAACGGTTGCACCATCGCGCAACACCGGCAGCATACTGTCCCCGCGCACTGTCACGCACTTCGCCTGGTCGAACTCCACACCGTTGTGGCGCAGGCTGCGCTTGCCAAAACGCAGCCTGGCACGCTCGCTCTCCTCAATGGAAAATCGCCCCGTGCCTGCCGCCAGTTCAACCTGACGCAAGAACGCAATGCATACCTCGTCCTCCGCCACAGGGGTGTCGTCATCCCACAGGCAGATATCGTGCAACTCGGGGTGCAGCTGCTCGGGTTCGGTCGGTGAAAGCAGATGGCTATCGTCCCGACCGCGCAACCGGTCTGTGCTGATGTGAAAGTATTCAGCAATTCTGGAGATGTGCCGATCAGAGGGATCGACAATCTTGCCGCTCAAAATTCGCGACAGCGTGGACTGCGGCACACCGGTGCTGCGGTGCAGCGCCATGGCGCTGATCCGGTGATGCACTAGCAGTTCTTTGAGGACAGTTGAAACAGTTCGTTTAGGCATGGCGGGAATAGTGCTGGTGCAGTTTAGAGATGGCAAACGCAATTTCTTCTATTAATAGCAGGCCGGAGCGCCCCTGTAGATACGGGCGGCTGACATGTTAACCTTGCGCCCATTATGAAACCTCAGGCTGCGCGCCTGCCTTTCCCAACTTTTAAAACGAATCCGCCAAAGCCCCCTCATGAGTAAAAACACCTCGGACCTCTCCAGCCACACGCCGATGATGCAGCAGTACTGGCGCCTGAAAAACCAGCACCCTGATCAGTTGATGTTCTATCGCATGGGCGACTTCTACGAGATCTTCTATGAAGACGCGAAGAAGGCCGCCAAGTTGCTGGATATTACGCTCACGGCGCGAGGGCAGTCTGCCGGGCAGGCGATCCCGATGTGCGGGATTCCCTATCATGCGGCCGAAGGGTACCTGGCCAAGCTGGTTAAACTCGGCGAGTCGGTGGTAATTTGCGAGCAGGTCGGCGACCCGGCAACCAGCAAAGGCCCGGTTGACCGTCAGGTAGTGCGCATCATCACACCAGGTACGGTCAGCGATGAGGCACTGCTGGATGAGCGTCGTGACAATCTGATTGCAGCAGTGCTGGGCGACGAGCGCTTGTTTGGCCTGGCGGTGTTGGACATCACCAGCGGCAATTTCTCGGTGCTGGAAATCAAAGGCTGGGAAAACCTGCTGGCCGAGCTTGAGCGTATAAACCCGGTTGAATTGATGATCCCGGACGACTGGCCTCAAGGCCTGCCGGCCGAAAAACGCCGTGGCGTTCGGCGCCGCGCTCCGTGGGACTTTGAGCGCGACTCGGCCCTGAAAAGCCTGTGCCAACAGTTCTCGACCCAGGACCTTAAAGGCTTTGGTTGCGAGAACCTGACCCTGGCCATCGGTGCCGCCGGCTGCTTGCTCAGCTACGCCAAGGAAACCCAGCGTACCGCCCTGCCCCATTTACGCAGCCTGCGCCATGAACGCCTAGACGATACCGTGGTGCTTGACGGTGCCAGTCGACGCAACCTGGAGCTGGACACCAACCTGGCCGGTGGCCGCGACAATACGTTGCAGTCGGTAGTAGACCGCTGCCAGACATCGATGGGCAGCCGCTTGCTGACCCGCTGGCTGAACCGTCCGCTGCGCGACTTGCCTGTGCTGCTGGCCCGCCAGTCGTCGATTACCTGCGTACTGGATGGCTACCGGTTCGAAAAACTGCAGCCGCAGCTCAAAGAAATTGGCGATCTGGAACGTATTCTGGCCCGCATCGGCCTGCGCAATGCACGCCCGCGAGATCTGGCGCGATTGCGCGATGCCTTGAGCGCCCTGCCCGAACTGCAAGACGCAATGCTCGGGCTCGAAGCGCCGCATTTGCAGCAATTGGCCATCAGCACCGGTACTTATCCCGAGCTGGCCGCCTTGCTGGAAAAAGCGATTAACGACAACCCGCCTGCGGTGATCCGCGACGGTGGAGTGTTGAAAACCGGTTACGACGCCGAGCTGGATGAGCTGCAATCACTGAGCGAGAACGCCGGACAATTTCTGATTGATCTGGAAGCCCGTGAAAAAGCCCGGACCGGCCTGGCCAATTTGAAGGTCGGTTACAACCGGGTGCATGGCTACTTTATCGAGCTGCCAAGCAAGCAGGCCGAGCAAGCCCCGGCTGATTACATCCGCCGCCAGACATTAAAAGGTGCCGAGCGCTTTATCACCCCGGAACTTAAAGCCTTCGAAGATAAAGCCCTGTCTGCGAAAAGCCGTGCACTGGCCCGCGAGAAAATGCTCTACGAAGCACTGCTCGAAACCCTGATCGGCGAGCTGCCGCCACTGCAAGACACCGCCGCGGCGCTGGCCGAACTGGATGTACTGAGCAACCTGGCCGAACGCGCGCTGAACCTCGACCTGAACTGCCCGCGCTTTGTCGATGAGCCGTGCATGCGCATCAACCAGGGGCGTCATCCGGTGGTCGAGCAAGTGTTGACTACACCGTTTGTGGCCAACGACCTGGCACTGGATGACAACACCCGCATGCTGGTTATTACCGGTCCTAATATGGGCGGTAAATCTACTTACATGCGCCAGACCGCATTGATCGTCTTGCTGGCACACATCGGCAGTTTCGTACCTGCTGCCAGTTGCGAGCTGTCGCTGGTGGACCGGATCTTTACCCGGATCGGCTCCAGCGATGACCTGGCGGGCGGGCGTTCGACCTTCATGGTTGAAATGAGTGAAACCGCCAACATCCTGCATAACGCCACCGAACGCAGCCTGGTGCTGATGGATGAAGTTGGACGCGGTACCAGTACTTTCGACGGTCTTTCTCTAGCCTGGGCTGCGGCCGAACGTCTCGCCCAACTGCGCGCTTACACCTTGTTTGCCACGCACTATTTCGAGCTGACCGTACTGCCCGAAAATGAGCCGCTGGTGGCTAACGTGCACTTGAGCGCAACCGAGCACAATGAGCGAATCGTGTTCCTGCACCATGTATTACCGGGCCCGGCGAGTCAGAGCTATGGCCTGGCAGTAGCCCAGCTGGCCGGCGTCCCCCCTCAGGTAATCACACGTGCCCGCGAACACTTGAGCCGTCTGGAGACAACCAGCCTGCCCCATGAAGCGCCTCGTCCGACGCCCGGTAAAAAATCGCCGCCACAGCAAAGCGACATGTTTGCCAGCCTGCCTCATCCGGTGCTGGACGACCTATCCAAGCTAGATCTGGACAACATGACGCCGCGTAAAGCACTTGATTTGCTCTACACATTAAAGACACGCATCTAACGCTGATGCTTTCAAGCTGATAGAATCGCGCGCGGTTCGGGATGCTACTGGCCTTTTAGCCTGGTCTGTAGATATCACTCCCGAACCCGGCGAACCCGTCCTGGAAGGGCTTCGCTGCCGCCGCCTGAGGAGAAAATTAGAAATGACCTTCGTCGTCACCGACAACTGCATCAAGTGCAAGTACACCGACTGCGTAGAAGTCTGTCCGGTGGACTGCTTTTACGAAGGCCCGAACTTCCTGGTGATTCACCCGGATGAGTGCATCGACTGCGCGCTTTGTGAGCCTGAATGCCCGGCGCAAGCCATCTTCTCTGAAGATGAAGTGCCAGCGGACATGCAAGAGTTCATTCAGTTGAATGTTGAGCTGGCTGAAATCTGGCCAAACATCACTGAGAAGAAAGACGCTCTGCCGGACGCGGAAGAGTTTGATGGTGTGAAAGGCAAGATCAAAGATCTGGAACGCTGATTCACGCTGCAGCAAAAAGCCCCGTCTCCTTCGAGCCGGGGCTTTTTTGTGTTTTGGGCGACAGGCCTGATCCATCGCGTCGCCTGTATCGCCGGCAAGCCGGCTCCCACAGGGAATGAGTGAGGTATCAGTGCGTATGTGAAGGACAGCTACAGTGTGGGAGCCGGCTTGCTGGCGATACGGCCGCAATCCACCCTCAGATAGCTGGTCAGCCGTTAATTGCGCAGCCGGTCGCCTCTTTGAGTTGTTCCAGCGTGACACCTGAAGCCAGTTCAACCAGCTTTAGCCCTTGATCGGTGACATCGAGCACGGCCAGATCGGTAATGATCCGGTCAACCACGCCCACGCCTGTGAGCGGCAGATCGCACTGTTTGAGCAACTTGTGAGCCCCGCCCTTGGCGGTGTGCTCCATCAGCACCACCACACGTTTGACTCCAGCGACCAGGTCCATGGCTCCGCCCATGCCTTTCACCATCTTGCCCGGAATCATCCAGTTAGCCAGATCGCCCTTCTCGGAGACCTGCATGGCTCCCAAAATCGACAAGTTGATGTGCCCGCCGCGGATCATCGCGAACGAATCAGCGCTATTGAAAAAGCTGCTGCCGGGCAAGGTGGTAATGGTTTGTTTGCCTGCGTTGATCAGGTCAGCATCCACTTCGTCTTCGCCAGGAAAAGGGCCAATACCCAACAGGCCGTTTTCACTTTGCAGCCAGACGTCCATACCTTCGGGGATATAGTTGGCTACCAAAGTCGGCAAACCAATACCAAGGTTGACGTAAAAACCGTCCTGCAATTCTTGGGCGGCGCGATGCGCCATTTCTTCACGAGTCCAGGCCATGTTCAGGCGCTCCGCACAGTGCGTTGTTCGATGCGTTTTTCCGGGGTGGCGTTAAGTACCAGACGCTGTACGTAAATCCCGGGCAAATGAACCTGATCAGGTTCGATCTCGCCTATTTCGACGATTTCTTCTACTTCAACCACGCAGACCTTGGCCGCCATTGCTGCCAGCGGGTTGAAATTGCGCGCGGTTTTATTGAATAACAGATTGCCGGACTTATCGGCCTTCCAGGCTTTAACCAGGGCTACGTCGGCGCGTAATGAACGCTCCATCACATACCATTCGCCATCGAACTCACGTGTTTCCTTGCCTTCTGCCACCAGGGTGCCGTAACCGGTCTTGGTGTAAAACGCCGGAATCCCCGCGCCGCCTGCACGCAGTTTTTCTGCCAGCGTCCCCTGGGGCGTAAACTCCAGCTCAAGCTCGCCGGCCAGGTACTGGCGTTCAAACTCTTTGTTCTCGCCAACATAAGAAGAAATCATTTTTCGGATCTGACGAGTCGTCAATAGTTGACCAAGCCCGAACCCGTCCACGCCTGCATTGTTGCTGATCACCGTCAGCTCGCGTTTGCCCGTGTCACGCAAGGCCGCGATCAGGGCCTCCGGGATACCGCACAACCCAAAACCACCCACGGCCAGGGTCATGCCGTCTTCGACCAGCCCCTGCAAAGCGGATTCAGCACTCGAGTAAATCTTGTTCACATTTTGCTCCTCGAATTTGCCACGACGCATACAACCCGGTCGCAGCGGGTTTGCTTGAGTCAGAGCGCGCAAACATGCTGACAGACGCCCGCTCTGCGATGTTGGCTGCTAAGGCCTGAAGCCTGAGCGTTGACCGAGTGTAGGGGATGCTGGAACGCGAACTCTAGGGATCAGTGATACATCCGCAGAAATAATTACAGGCAGCACCTGCCTTGAAATAAATGACAGGCAGCTTATTAGCCGACATAAAGCAGGATCGCCAGCGTGCTTAACAATTGGCCTACAAAATACTTAGCTCGCTACCTTTAAAGCCTCGCCCTAGACGTATATAAAGGCTTCTCGAAGGCCTACGCACAGCTGAGGTGAATCTTCCCTCGCCTTATCGTTCGATCCGACTAGACTCATCACGAATTTGCCCTTAGTTGCGTAAACCCGGGCTCAGACTCAGCATCTCGATACCGATGTCGACCCAGGACTCAGCCTCCTTGTGAAGCTCGAAACTGTCGGGAACCAGCAGCCATTGACCGAGAATACCGTCGATATAGGCATGCAGACAGATAGCTGCACGGCGGGCATCAAGGTTTTTCGGGAGTTGCTCGCGATGAATGGCATTACTCAGGGCGAGCTCGATTCGACTGTTACAATCGACGCTCGCCACCTGGCGTTGACGACGCAAATCACACATCTCGTCAGTGAACTCGCATTTATGAAACAAAATCTCATTGATACGCCGGGTTTTTGGATCGATGGCAACTTGGCGAAACAAATGAATCAACAGCTTGCGCGTGCACCCGAGCGGATCAAGTTCGTCCTGGCTTTCACTGGCTTTGGCCAGCTCCTCCAGAGGTTCATGCAAGCTGTCCAGCATGGCCTGTACCAGCTCGGCCTTGTTGCTGAAATGCCAGTAAATCGCGCCCCGGGTCACGCCCGCCAGCGCTGCAATATCAGCCAGCGTAGTACGCGCAACGCCCCGTTCATAAAAGGCCTGCTCGGCAGCTTCAAGGATATTGCTCCGGGTTTCCTGAGCTTCTTCTTTGGTACGACGCACCATGGCAATACAAACCTCAATCAGGAGGGTCCGGACAATTGCGGTCACTCGTCCAAACCGATATCGGGTGGCGTTTGTTCTGCCTTATCCCGGACTACTTCATACGTTGAAAAGGGCTTTGCGACGCCTGTTGCGACACGCCCCTGCTATTTACAAACATACACGAATGTAAGTATATTCCTTAGCAAGCTACTTATCCACCCGGAACAGCTTTCTTTACCCTTCCACTATTCTTGTGCGCTTTCGCGTGCCTGACCCGAGGATTTTCATGCAATTCAAGCCAGCTGTTACCGCTCTGGTTGCTGCCATCGCCCTAGCTTCGCTGCTCAGCGGATGTAAAAAGGAAGAGGCGGCACCTGCCCCGCAAATCCCTCAGGTCGGCGTCGTGACGCTGAAAACCCAACCCTTTACCTTGACCACTGACCTGCCAGGCCGCACCACGTCCTATCGCTCGGCAGAAGTCCGCCCACAGGTGAACGGAATCATTCTCAAGCGCCTGTTCAAAGAAGGCAGCGACGTTAAAGTCGGCCAGCAGTTGTATCAGATCGATCCTTCGATCTACGAAAGCAACGTACTGAGCGCCAAGGCCACGTTGCAGTCAGCAAAATCACTTGCTGACCGCTACAAGCAATTGGTCGCAGAGCAAGCCGTAAGCCGTCAGGAATACGACAACGCCGAGTCCGCCCGCCTGGAAGCTGAAGCAACCTTGAATACCGCTCAGGTCAACCTGCGCTACACCAAGGTCCTGGCACCTCTGACCGGCCGCATCGGTCGCTCGCTGTTTACTGAAGGCGCACTGGTAACCAGTGGCCAGGCTGACGCTTTGGCCGTAATCACCCAACTGGACCCGATCTATGTTGACGTGACTCAGTCCTCGGTCGAAATGCTCGAACTGCGCCGTGATCTGGCCAGTGGCCGCTTGAAGAAGGCCGGTGAAAATGCCGCCAAGGTCAAGCTGACACTTCCGGACGGCAGTGAATACCAGCAAGAAGGTCGTCTTGAATTCACCGAAGTCTCAGTCGATGAGACTACTGGTTCCGTGACCCTGCGCGCCGTGTTCCCAAACCCTGACGACACTCTGTTGCCGGGCATGTTTGTGCATGCGCAACTGGAAGCCGGTATCAACAGCGATGCAATTCTGGCCCCTCAAATCGGCGTGACCCACAACCTCAAGGGTCAACCGACGGCTCTGATTGTTGGGCCGGACAACAAAGTGGAACTGCGAGTGCTGCAAGCTTCCCGCACCGTGGGCAGTGACTGGCTGGTAGAAAAAGGTCTGAACGCAGGTGATCGCCTGATCGTCGACGGGCTGCAATTCATCAAGCCTGGTGCTGAAGTGAAAATCATGGAAAAACCACAAGGCGAAACCCCGGCATCTGCCCCGGCAACAGAAAAAGCTGCAGGCAGTAAAGGGGAGTAAACCATGTCGAAATTTTTTATCGACCGTCCGATTTTCGCTTGGGTAATTGCCCTGGTGATCATGCTGGTCGGAGCTCTATCGATCCTCAAACTACCGATAAACCAATACCCGAGCATCGCGCCTCCGGCCATTTCGATCTCTGTGACCTACCCGGGCGCTTCGGCGCAAACCGTACAGGACACCGTGGTTCAGGTGATCGAGCAACAGCTCAACGGGATTGACCACCTGCGTTATGTAGCCTCGGAAAGTAACTCCGACGGCAGCATGACCATCACGGCCACGTTCGAGCAAGGCACCGACC
Source organism: Pseudomonas versuta (assembly GCF_001294575.1). Classification (NCBI taxonomy): domain Bacteria; kingdom Pseudomonadati; phylum Pseudomonadota; class Gammaproteobacteria; order Pseudomonadales; family Pseudomonadaceae; genus Pseudomonas; species Pseudomonas versuta. Next base: position 458,933 of record NZ_CP012676.1, on the reverse strand, counting down.
CTGACACCGCTCAGGTTCAGGTGCAGAACAAGCTCAACCTGGCAACGCCACTGCTGCCTCAAGAAGTACAGCAGCAAGGCATCCGTGTAACCAAGGCAGTGAAAAACTTCCTGATGGTAATCGGCGTGGTGTCTGAAGACGGCAGCATGAACAAGGACGACTTGTCGAACTACATCGTCTCCAACATGCAGGACCCGATCTCCCGTACCGAAGGTGTGGGCGACTTCCAGGTGTTCGGTGCCCAGTACGCCATGCGTATCTGGCTGGACCCGGCCAAGCTGAACAAATACAACCTGACTCCGGTGGACGTTAAAGCGGCCATCAGCGCGCAGAACGTACAGGTGTCCTCCGGGCAACTGGGCGGCCTGCCTGCCGTCAAGGGTCAGGAGCTGAACGCTACCATCATCGGTAAAACCCGTCTGCAGAACGCCGAGCAGTTCAAAAAGATCTTGCTCAAGGTCAACACCGACGGCTCTCAGGTACGCCTGAGCGATGTAGCCGAAGTCGCCCTGGGTGGCGAGAACTACAGCATCAGCGCCCAGTACAACGGCAAACCGTCCTCGGGTCTGGCGATCAAGCTGGCACCGGGTTCAAACGCTCTGGATACGGCCAAGGCTCTGCACGCCACCATCAGCGACCTGGAGCCCTTCTTTCCGCCGGGCATGAAAGTCGTTTACCCGTATGACACCACTCCGGTGGTTTCCGCATCGATCGAAGGGGTTCTCGAAACCCTGGTCGAAGCTGTCGTACTGGTGTTCCTGGTAATGTTCCTGTTCCTGCAAAACTTCCGCGCCACCATCATCACCACGATGACCGTGCCGGTAGTATTGCTCGGTACTTTCGGGATTCTGGCCGCTGCAGGCTTCAGCATTAACACCCTGACCATGTTCGGCATGGTGCTGGCCATCGGGTTGCTGGTGGACGATGCAATTGTGGTGGTGGAAAACGTCGAGAGGGTCATGACCGAAGAAGGTCTGCCCCCCAAGGAAGCCACCAAAAAGTCCATGGAGCAGATCCAGGGTGCTCTGGTCGGTATCGCCCTGGTGCTGTCGGCGGTACTGCTGCCAATGGCTTTCTTCAGCGGTTCTACCGGCGTGATTTACAAACAGTTCTCGATCACCATTGTTTCGGCGATGGCCCTGTCGGTACTGGTTGCCTTGATCTTCACCCCGGCCTTGTGCGCCACCATGCTCAAGCCAGTGAAAAAGGGTGATCACGGCGAGAACAAGCGCGGGTTCTTCGGCTGGTTCAACCGCACGTTCGACAGTGGCGTCAAACGCTATGAAAAAGGTGTCGGCAGCATCCTGCGCCACAAAGCGCCGTACCTGCTGGCCTACGTACTGATCGTGGTCGGGATGGTGTTCCTGTTTACCCGTATTCCTACCTCCTTCCTCCCGGAAGAAGATCAGGGCGTACTGTTTGCACAGGTACAAACCCCGGCAGGCACCACCGCTGAACGCACTCAGCAAGTGATCGACAGGATGCGCGAGTACCTGTTGACCGATGAATCGGCGGCCGTGTCTTCGGTGTTTACCGTAAACGGCTTTAACTTCGCCGGTCGTGGTCAGAGTTCCGGTCTGGCGTTCATCATGCTTAAGCCCTGGGGCGAGCGTGATGCCGACAACAGCGTATTTGCGCTGGCAGCACGGGCTCAAAAGCACTTCTCGACCTTCCGCGACGCCATGGTTTTTGCCTTCGCTCCGCCGGCAGTAATGGAGCTGGGTAACGCCACCGGTTTTGACGTTTACCTGCAAGACCGCTCCGGTATCGGTCACGACAAACTGATGGAGGCCCGTAACCAGTTCCTGGGTATGGCTTCGCAAAGCAAGATACTGGCAGGCGTGCGTCCAAACGGCTTGAACGATGAGCCGCAGTATCAGCTGGAAATTGACGATGAAGCAGTTCGCACGCTCGGCGTAGACCTGTCGGACGTCAACAACACCCTGTCCATCGGACTGGGCGCAAGCTACGTCAACGACTTCATCGACCACGGTCGGGTGAAGAAGGTTTATCTGCAAGGTGAGGCTGACTCGCGGATGAACCCTGAAGACTTGAAGAAGTGGTACGTACGCAACGCCCAGGGAACCATGGTGCCGTTCTCGGCATTCGCCAAAGGCAAATGGATCTATGGTCCGCCCAAGCTGTCGCGTTACAACGGCGTAGAAGCGATGGAAATACTCGGTGCTCCGGCCCCTGGCTACAGTAGCGGTCAAGCCATGGCCGAAGTCGAAGCCCTGGCCAAGAAGCTGCCGCCCGGTGTAGGTATTTCCTGGACGGGTCTGTCTTACGAGGAACGTCTGTCAGGTTCGCAAGCACCTGCCTTGTACGCAATTTCCTTGCTGATGGTATTCCTGTGCCTTGCAGCCCTGTATGAAAGCTGGTCGATTCCGATTGCGGTCATGCTGGTTGTTCCGCTGGGGATTATCGGTGCGCTTATGGCTACCAGTCTGCGGGGGTTGTCCAACGACGTGTACTTCCAGGTGGGCTTGCTAACGACCATCGGTCTGGCATCGAAAAACGCCATTCTGATCGTCGAGTTTGCCAAGGAACTGCATGAACAGGGACGAACGCTGACCGAGGCCGCCATTGAGGCCTGCCGCATGCGTCTGCGTCCGATCATCATGACCTCGCTGGCGTTTGTCCTGGGTGTGATTCCGCTGGCCATCTCCACGGGCGCAGGCTCGGGTAGCCAGCACGCTATTGGTACAGGCGTAATCGGTGGCATGATCACCGCCACGGTACTGGCCGTGTTCTGGGTGCCGCTGTTCTTTGTCGCCGTATCGTCCTTTGGCAACAAGAAAGATTCCGAGAAGAAAGTGGACCTGACTAAAACTCCAAACAACGAGGCTGGCCAATGAGCAAGTCCCTTCTAGCCCTCGCTGTCGCTGCATTTACCCTGGGCGGGTGCTCGCTGATCCCGGACTACCAGCGCCCTGAGGCGCCGATAGCAGCGCAATACCCGCAGGGCCCGGCCTACTCGCCAAACGAGGCGGCCAATCAGGCCGCTGCAGAACAAGGCTGGCGTCAGTTTTTCCATGACCCGGCCCTGCAGCAACTGATTCAAACGGCGTTGATCAACAACCGCGACCTTCGGGTCGCTGCGCTGAACATCGACGCGTATGCCGCGCAGTACCGTATCCAGCGTGCCGACCTGTTCCCGGCGGTGACCGCCAATGGCAGCGGCAGCCGTCAACGTACCCCGGCGCGCATGTCGCAAACCGGTGAATCGGGCATCACCAGCCAATACTCGGCGACCCTTGGGGTCAGCGCGTACGAACTGGACCTGTTTGGCCGGGTGCGCAGCCTGAGCGATCAGGCACTGCAGAACTACTTTGCAACCGAAGAAGCCCGACGCACTACCCAGATCAGTCTGGTGGCCAGTGTCGCCAATGCCTATTTGACCTGGCAGGCTGACAAAGAGCTGCTGAAGCTGACCGAAGACACCCTCAAAGCGTTCGATCAGAGCTACAAGCTCACCTTGCGCAGCAATGAAGTCGGGGTCGCCTCGGCACTGGATGTCAGTCAATCGCGCACCTCGGTCGAGAATGCCCGGGTGCAACTGGCGCGCTACACCCGCCAGGTCGCTCAGGATCAGAACAGCCTCGCACTGCTGCTCGGCACTACCATCCCGGACAACTTGCCAGCCAGCCAGCCCCTGGCAGCTGATCTGTTGACCGAAGTGCCGGCCGGCCTGCCATCCGACCTGCTGCAACGTCGTCCGGACATCCTCGAAGCGGAGCACAGGCTGTTGGCCGCCAACGCCAACATCGGCGCGGCGCGGGCAGCGTTCTTCCCGAGCATCAGCCTCACGGCCAATGCCGGGACCTTGAGCCCTGACCTGTCGGGTCTGTTCAAAGGCGGTTCGGGTACCTGGCTGTTCTCGCCGCAAATTAACCTGCCGATCTTTAACGCAGGGTCTTTGCGCGCCAGCCTGGACTACTCGAAAATCCAGAAAGAAATTACCGTTTCCCAGTACGAAAAAACTATCCAGACAGCATTCCAGGAAGTCTCTGACGGCCTGGCAGCGCGTCAGACCTACAACCAGCAGTTGCAGGCACAAACCGACTTCGTGAACGCCAACCAGGATTACTACCGGTTAGCAGAACGCCGTTATCGGATTGGCATCGACAGCAACCTGACCTTCCTCGATGCCCAGCGCTCATTGTTCAGCGCGCAGCAATCGTTGATCACCGACCGCCTGTCACAGCTGACCAGTGAAGTCACGCTGTACAAGGCACTGGGTGGCGGCTGGTTTGAACAGACCGGGCAAAACCGGCCTGTTTCGGATCAGCCACCGAAGGCCTGATGCACCCTGGTTAAACAACAAACCCGCCTTTTGGCGGGTTTGTTGTTTCAGAGCAGCGCTGCCCCCTGTAGGAGCGAGCTTGCTCGCGAGCTGTTAAATCGCTCCTACAGAAATGCAGGAAGGCGGCGTTATTGCCGCGACTCAACCCCCAACTCGTCCCACACCGACTCCGCCAGATGGAACGTGGAATTGGCTGCCGGGATGCCGCAATAAATCGCGCTCTGCATCAGCACTTCCTTGATCTCGGCACGGGTCACGCCGTTACTGGCGGCCGCACGCAAATGCAACTTGAGCTCTTCACTGCGGTTCATGCCGATCAACATCGCAATGGTGATCAGACTGCGGGTATGCCGCGACAGGCCGGGGCGGGTCCAGATATCACCCCAGGCGTGGCGGGTAATCATTTCCTGAAATTCGCTATTGAACTCGGTCAGGGCATTGAGGCTGCGATCGACATGAGCATCTCCCAACACTTCACGGCGCACGCTCAAGCCTTCGGCATAACGTTGTTTCTCGTCCACAAACAGCTCCTTAATCGTTTAACAGGAAGGCCAGCACCCTTTGGCTGAAGGCATCACCCGCCTGCACGCTGGACAGGTGCGCGGCATAGAACTCGGCGTACTGGGCGCCCGGTACGTGCTCCTGAATATAGTGGCTGCCGGAAGGCGGCGTTACGGCGTCCTCAGTTCCGGCAATGATCAGCAACGGCACCTTGATAGCACCCAACTGATCACGAAAATCAGCATCGCGTACCGCCGCGCAGTTGGCAGCGTAGCCCTGAGGTGAGGTCGCGGCCAGCATATCGGTGATGCGCTTGACCTGCTCGGGATGTGCCAGGACGTAATCCTCGGTGAACCAGCGGGCAATCGAGGCATCGCGCAGCCCGGCCATCGCCGCGGGGCCGTCGCGCAGGACCATTTCGATTCGCGGGTTCCACATCGCCGCTTCGCCAATTTTGGCCGCGGTGTTGCACACCACCAGCTTGTTCAGCCGCCCGCCGGCATGGATGCCCAGCCACTGCCCGATCAACCCGCCCATCGACAACCCGCAAAAGTGAGCACGCTCGATATTCAGCGTATCCAGCAGCGCCAGTACGTCATGCCCCAGTTGCTCAATACTGTAAGGGCCCTCGCTCACCAGCGACTGGCCATGACCACGGGTGTCATAACGCAGCACCTGAAAATGCTCGGTAAACGCCGGTATTTGCGCGTCCCACATCCCCAGGTCGGTACCCAGCGAGTTAGAGAGAACCAGCACCGGCGCGCCTTGCGGGCCGTCAAGCCGGTAGTTCAGTTCACCTTCTTGTGTACGTCCCACGAACTTCTCCTTTTATGGCGTCAATGCAAAATGTTCAGCCCGGGCACGCTCCACCCATGTCACCGCCTGGCCGAGGTAATTAGCCGGATCGAGCAAGCGATCCAGTTCTTGTGCGCTCAACTGCGCGCTTATTTGAGGCTCGTCGTCCAGCACTGAGCGCAGATGACGCTGCTCAGCCACCGCACGCTTACAGCATTGCTCCAGCAGATGATGCGCGGTTTCACGCCCTACCCTCTGTGCCAGCACGATACTGACCGCTTCGGCCAGCACCAGCCCATGGGTCAGGTCAAGGTTGTGCAGCATGCGCTCGGCATCCACTTCCAGTCCCTGGGCAATATTCAACGCCTGCACCAGTGCCCCCGAGACCAAACAGCAAATCTCGGGCAGGGTTTCCCACTCGGCGTGCCACAAGCCCAGGCTGCGTTCGTGCTCCTGGGGCATGGCGCTGAACAGGGTGCTCAGCAAGCCCGGAACCCGTGTAGCAGCACTGATCAACACTGCCGCCCCCACCGGGTTGCGCTTGTGTGGCATGGTCGAAGAGCCACCCTTGCCCGGTGCCGCGGGCTCAAACACCTCCCCGGCTTCGGTCTGCATCAGCAAGCTGAGATCACGCCCCACCTTACCGAGGCTGCCTGCGATCAAACCCAGCACCGCAGCAAACTCCACCAGACGATCACGTTGGGTGTGCCACGGTTGATCGGGCAGGCTCAGCCCCAGCTCCTGGGCCAAGGCTTGCGCCACCGGCATGGCCTGATCGCCCAGGGCCGCCAACGTTCCAGAAGCGCCGCCAAATTGCAGGCACAGCAAGCGTGGCTTTAATTCCTTAAGGCGCTGACGGCTGCGAGTAACTGCCCCCAGCCAGCCAGCGATTTTCATACCAAGGGTGACCGGAGTCGCCTGCTGCAACCAGGTTCGTCCCGCCAGGGGCGTGGTCGCATACCGCAAAGCCTGTTGCGCGAGCACGGCCCCCAATTGCGCCAGATCCTGCTCAATCAAGCCCAGGGCTGAGCGCAGTTGCAGCACCAGGCCACTGTCCATCACATCCTGGCTGGTTGCCCCCAAATGCACATAGCGCTCAGCCTCGGGAGCCGCCTGTGCAATCTGTTTGCCCAGTGCCTTGACCAATGGAATGGCCGAGTTCCCGGCGCTGGCAATCGCCTGGCCCAACGCCTCAAAGTCATACAGCTCAGCGCGACACGCCCCCTCAATCGGCGCAACGGCTGCCTGAGGGATCAGGCCGACCCGCGCCTGCGCCCGGGCCAGCGCCGATTCAAAGTCGAGCATGGCCTGCACCCGGCCATGATCAGAAAACACCTCACCCATGGACTCGGCCGTGAAGTAGGCATCGAACAGTTGATTGTTCCCTCGGTCACTCATAAGCCTTCCTTTGAAGGCGCGCGCCGGTTATGGGCGCGCGCGGCACATCACAAATCGTGGTGCAGGTACTTGGGCTGTTTGGGCAGGCGGAAGCTGAACAGGAATGCGATGACCATCATCACTGTCACGTACCAGTAGAAGGTGTTTTCCATGCCTTTGGCCTTCAGCGCGAATGCCACCACCTCGGCCGTACCACCAAAAATGGCGTTGGCCACGGCATAGGCCATACCGACTCCCAGCGCCCTGATGTGCGGCGGAAACATTTCGGCTTTCACCAACCCGCTGATCGAGGTATAGAAACTGACAATGGCCAGTGCCAGGGTAATCAGCACAAAGGCCAAAAATGGACTGGTAATGGTTTTCAGCGTCAGCAAGATCGGCACCGTGCACAGCGTACCCAGAGCACCAAACCACAACATCGAGTTACGGCGGCCGATTTTGTCAGCCAACATGCCAAACAGCGGTTGCATGCACATATATAGGAAAAGTGCGCCGGTCATGATGTAACTGGCAGTTTTGACTTGCATACCGGCGGTGTTCACCAGAAATTTCTGCATGTAAGTGGTGAAGGTGTAGAAAATCAGCGAACCACCGGCGGTGTAGCCCAACACGGTAATAAACGCTGCTTTATGATCACGGAACAAAGCGCCAACGCTGCCGGCATCCTTGTTCTTGCGCGACTCCTCGCTCGTGGTTTCTTTAAGGGTACGACGCAGCAATAACGAAATCAGCGCCGCCACGGCACCAATGAAGAAAGGAATGCGCCAGCCCCAGGCCCGCAGTTCATCCTCTGATAAAAGTTGCTGCAGTACGACGACCACCAACACTGCCAGCAGTTGCCCGCCGATCAGGGTCACGTACTGGAAAGACGCGAAGAAACCGCGCTCGCCTTTGGGCGCCACTTCACTCATGTAAGTGGCCGTAGTGCCGTACTCCCCGCCTACCGACAAGCCCTGAAACAGTCGGGCCACCAGCAACAAGGCCGGAGCCCAAGCCCCGATCGAGTCGTAGGTCGGCATGAAAGTAATAACCAACGAGCCGGCACACATCATCAGTACCGCGATCATCATCGAGTTCTTGCGCCCGTGTTTATCGGCGACCCGGCCAAACAGCCAGCCACCGATAGGACGCATCAAAAAGCCTGCCGCAAACACGCCGGCAGTGTTGAGCAGCTGCACGGTCGGGTCATCGGAAGGGAAAAAAGCCGGGGCAAAGTAGATTGCACAAAAAGCGTACACGTAGAAGTCGAACCATTCGACCAGGTTGCCGGAAGAGGCACCGACAATCGCAAAAATCCTTTTTCTACGCTCTTCTCCCGTGTAGTGAGTTTCTGTTGTCATGTTTTATATACTCATCAGGTTTAGTTGCAGTTAGACATACCTTGCAACACCTAGCGCCGCAACCACAATAAGCCGAACGACTAAGGCAGTCGTGCGGCTCATGGCTTTATGCCTAATTATCAAACCCGCTCGATGGCCAGTGCGAGGCCTTGTCCGACCCCTACACACATGGTGGCGAGGCCTTTTTTGCCACCGGTTTTTTCCAGCTGATGCAAAGCGGTCAGCACAATCCGCGCACCGCTCATACCCAACGGATGGCCCAAGGCAATCGCTCCGCCATTGGGATTGACCTGGGGCGCATCGTCCGCCAGCCCTAACTCGCGCAGTACCGCCAGGCCCTGGCTGGCGAAGGCTTCATTGAGCTCAATCACGTCAAAATCGCTAACGGCCAGGCCCAGACGTTCCACCAGCTTGCGCACTGCAGGCACCGGACCGATACCCATCACCCGCGGTGCCACTGCGGCGCTGGCCATGCCCAACACCCGGGCACGGGCGGTCAGCCCGTGACGTTTGACGGCATCAGCCGAGGCCAGAATCAGTGCCGCGGCGCCATCGTTCACCCCTGAAGCATTACCGGCAGTCACGGTTTTGTCCGGACCATTGACCGGCTTGAGCTTGCTCAAGGTTTCAAGGGTGGTATCGGCGCGTGGATGCTCATCGTGCTCAACGATGGTTTCACCCTTTTTATGCGCAATACGCACCGGCACGATCTCCTCAGCAAAGTAGCCGGCAGCCTGGGCTGCAGCTGTGCGTTGCTGGCTACGCAGGGCGAAAGCGTCCTGATCGGCACGCGAGATGTGGTAGTCATCAGCGACGTTATCAGCGGTTTGCGGCATCGCGTCGACACCGTGCTGAGCTTTCATCAGCGGGTTGATAAAGCGCCAGCCGATGGTGGTGTCTTCGAGTTTCATATTGCGCGAGAAGGCAGCGTCGGCCTTGCCCATTACAAATGGCGCACGGGACATCGACTCGACACCGCCAGCGATCGCCAGCTCCATCTCGCCACTGGCAATTGCCCGGAAAGCCGTACCGATGGCATCCATGCCCGAGGCACATAGCCGGTTGAGGGTCACGCCCGGAATGGTTTCCGGCAGCCCGGCCAGCAGAGCGGCCATTCGTGCCACGTTGCGGTTGTCTTCGCCGGCCTGGTTGGCGCAACCGAAAAACACCTCGTCAACTTCATTCCAGTTCACCCCGGGGTTACGTTCGATCAGTGCCCGTATCGGGGCTGCCGCCAGGTCATCGGCACGAACGGTTGCCAGGCCTCCACCAAAACGGCCGATAGGGGTACGAATGGCATCGCAGATAAAAACTTCACGCATCAGGCTTCTCCCGAAACTTGGCCATGGGCCCGTGCTATACGGGCTTCCAGATCACGCAACACACCAAGTTCAACCTCGGTCGGTGCAGGTGTAAGTACTACGTTATCGGCAAAGCGAATCGCCCAGCCGGTGGGGGCAATCACTTGTTCACGGGTAATACCCGGGTGCAAGGCCGTGACCACAAATTCGTGGGTCTGCGCTTCGGGTTCCATGATGCACAGGTCGGTAATGATGCCCACCGGCCCGGCACCCGCAAGCCCCAGCCACATAGGCATTGGCCAGGTCTTTCTTGCCCTGGCCAATGATGTCTGCCATGAGGGGTAGCTCCCTTTTTTTGTTGGCCACTTGAATAAAGAACAGGCGCACTGGAACGACACCGGATGCCCGCAGATTAAGCCGCCAGGTCCGGCCAAACAATCCGATAATCGACTATGTGTTCGTTAATCGAACACATAGTTAGCTTGCTGGCTAATCCGTTGGAGATCAGGTCGCGTCGGCATGACTGACCATGCCTTTGATCAGCACGGCGGCGGTTGCCAGTGCTGCCGGAATCACCAGCGCCGTCAGTACTTGTTCAAAGTTCCAGCCCAACCCCAGCAGGGTTGCGCCCATCCAGGCCCCCAGAATGGCGCCGAAACGACCGATGCCCAGCATCCACGAAACCCCCGTAGCCCGGCCTTGAGTCGGGTAGAAGCGGGCCGCCAGCGATGGCATCGCCGATTGCGCACCGTTTACGCACATGCCGGCTACCAATACCAGGGTGGCAAGAATCGTGATGTTGCCCAGGCTCTGCCCTACGGCGTAGGCAAACACCCCGGCCAGCAGGTAAAAAGTACCGATCACCTTGTGCGGATTGAATCGGTCCATCGCCCAGCCCACACCTACAGCACTCAACACCCCGCCGAACTGGAACAATGCGCCAATAAAAGCGGCTTGCTCCATGCTGGCCCCGCTGTCTCGCATCAGGGTTGGCAACCAGCTGGTCAGCAGATAAACGATCACCAGCCCCATAAAATAGGTGAGCCACAGCAACAGGGTGCCGGTGCTGTAAGTCCCGGAAAAAATGACGGCGAACACGTTGCGCGCCTTGACGGTCTTCTGCTCGGGGACGCTGAAGCTGGAGGCCCGGGCGACCAGCCCCGGCGCAATGGGTGCCAGGGTTTTACGGATCAGCTCGACACTTCGATTGCGAACCACCAGAAAGCGCGCAGATTCCGGTAGCCACACCACCAGGATCAGTGTCAGCAGCAGGGGCAAGACCCCGCCAATCAACAGCAGGCTGTGCCATCCATACATCGGGATCAATTTGGCGGAGATAAAGCCGCCACCGGCCATGCCCAGGTTGAAACCGCAGAACATACTGGTCACCAGCAACGACTTGTGGCGTTCCGGGGTGTACTCGGACAGCAAGGTCGTGGCGTTCGGCATCCCGGCGCCCAAACCCAGACCGGTTAAAAAGCGCAAGACCAACAGTTGATCGACGCTCGTGCTCCAGGCCGAGGCCAGGCTGAACCCGCCAAAAACCAGCACCGCGGACACCAGCACCACTTTGCGCCCGAAACGGTCAGCTAATGGCCCTGAACCCAGGGCTCCGAACACCATACCTATCAGCGCGGCACTCATGACCGGGCCCAGACTGGCGCGGTCGATCCCCCAGTCCTGGGACAAGGCCGGGGCAATAAAGCCCATGGCTGCCGTGTCCAGGCCATCGAGGAAGACGATCAGAAAACACAGGATGACTACCCGCCATTGGTATCGGGAGAGCGGCTGGGCATTGATAAAGGACTGCACATCAAGGCAGTTTCCTACAGCAGACTGCGGCGAATTCATTATTTTTATTCCGGGTAAAACGCAGGCGAACGAAAGCCGGCCAAGGACCGGTGGCTCACAAAAAAAACGTAAAAAGGAATCTCAAACAGGTCTTGCGCAGACTGGGGCTGGCCGCTTCCAGGGCACACAGGCAGTGATATGCATAGCGTTGAGCCTCTTCATTATTATATTGGGCAGGGTCCTGCATGAGCTTGCGAGCAGACGCCAGGACGCTCACGGGACAGTAATCAGGCCACAGCTGACACGCAATTCGATAAACGCTTAACTGGGCGTTTATCGAACACTTAGTGCTACCGCGCCTGCATCAGCTGAATAATTGGGCACTCAATTCGCGGCTAGAGCTGAGCATAATCGGCAGAAAACGCTGCTCCAGCTCGGTGCGTGTCACTCTTGCGGCATGGGTGCTGACGTTTAAGGCTGCCAGTACCTGCCCGGAAGCGTCATAGACCGGCACGGCTATTGAACGCAGGCCTTGCTCCAGTTCTTGATCAACCACGCACCAGCCTTGTTCGCGCACCTTCTGCAAACACTCAAGCAATGCTTCGGGCGTATGCACGGTGCGGCTGGTCTTGGCCTGAAACTCACCATGGGCCAGGTATTCGTGCAGCGTCACATCATCCAGTGCCGCCAGCAGGATGCGGCCCATGGAAGTGCAGTACGCCGGCAAACGTCCGCCCACGGAAAGATCAACCGAGATCAAACGCTGAGTGGTTGCCGAACGGGCGATGTACAGGATGTCGTCGCCCTCCAGGGTCGCCATGTTGCACGCCTCATGCAACTGCTCGCTCATACGGTCCAGATATGGCTGGGCCGATACCGCCAGCGGGGTCGATGAGAGGTAGGCATGACCGAGTGTCAGTACTTTAGGCAACAACGAATAAGTGCGGCCGTCAGTGGTGGCATAGCCAAGCTTGATAAGCGTGTATAAGCAACGGCGTACTGCGGCTCGCGGAATCTCGGTGCGATGGCTGATCTGTGCAATGGTCAGGTGCCGCTTGCGCTCCTGAAACGCCTGGACCACCGCCAGCCCCCGGGCCAATGACGCCATAAAGTCGGGATCACCGGTAAACGCCTGAATGCGCTTGGCGGGCGACGCCACGATCGGCGGCGCGATACAGCTAGCGGCATTGCGCAATAGATCATTCATCCTCTATCCCCTGTTTCAACTATTTATTGTTATTAAACGGCCGGCCCGGGCTGTTGAACACGCCTGGCGCACGCGCAAGGGGCGATTATCGAACTGTCGGCCGATAATCGCAATCGCTCCGCCACGCCTCTGGCATGACCGCGTCGCAAGCAACTGCTCATTTACATACAAATGATAATCCCCAATCAGCGTAGTTAATCCACACGAACCGCTCGCCGCCCATTCAAAGACCGCCCCTTCCAGGATCGGCGGGCTAACCGCTCGACACTGATAGAAATTGTCTGCTTTAAAAGCCTGCTGATTTAACCCGCCCCCGGAATTTAATAACTTGATGTGACAACTGCGCGGTTCTCCACACTAATAGACAAGGCCAGCAACTCGTCTAATTAATCCTTTAGTCGCTGTAACACGCCGGTCATCTGGAAGTTGACGTGCCAGAAGTTATTGGGCGATAGTAGTGACCTTACTTGGACCAATGTGATCCGTAAGTAATTGAGTGCACAGGATCAAGCGTCTTTGAGTATTGGATCCAACCTTCAGGTTGAATTTAATAAGTACCTGCGGGCTAACATTTAAGTACACCGCGTGTTGTCCTCATCAGGGGGTGAACACTTAACCGTGCGACGTACATTTTTAGTTGATGACGTGGCGGCGTGCAAAGAGCGGCTTGTTTAGCCTGAGCCTTGCTTACAAGGCATTACCACAAGGCGAACTCATACGTTAAATTAATCGCCCTCTCATGCACGATGGTTCACCAGACTTAATCTCTACTAATTAGGTAATACTGTGACGAAAGATGAACTGCGCGCAGAACTTGAGCGTCAGGAGCAACGTTACAAGGATGTTTACGGCGGCGAAGTGACTACTTACGCGGCTCAGCCAGAGCCTGAACGTAAACCCTGGCGCAAACGTGCCAGCTTGCTTGATCAGGCGTTCACTCAAGAAATCCAGAAAATTGAACAAGAACTCAAGCCTGACTAGCCGTGAACCTGTGCGCTGAAATCGGCTAACAGCGCTCCACTGCCCCCCTCTGCTGATTCGCCATTTGCGCGAACGGAAGTGGTCATTTGTGACGCTAAAGCTGGAACTGCCCTCGTTGGCGTGCTTGATTCAAGAAATTTCATCCTTCGGGCGGGAACCTTTCTGAGGCCGGGCATGAGCTTGCAAGAAGACCCATAGCCTTTGATATCAGCGGCTTGGGAAGGCATACAGACTCTGCACAATGAATACGGCCTGCAGGTTTTTTCGTTTTTAGATGTTACCAACGGACAGCTAGTGCATCGATTACCGGGGTTTTCTGGCATAATCCGGCCCCCTTTATGACCGTGTCAGAAAACCTTCATGATCGATCTATTAAGCGGATTGGACGCCTGGGTTCTTATCAGCCTCTTCTTCGCCCTAGCCTTTGTTCTCGCGTTTGAGTTCATAAACGGCTTTCATGACACCGCGAATGCGGTAGCAACAGTCATCTACACCAAAGCCATGCCGCCTCATCTGGCGGTGTTCTTTTCCGGTGTGTTCAATTTTCTCGGCGTTCTGCTGGGCGGGGTCGGTGTGGCATATGCCATCGTCCACCTGCTACCGGTAGAGCTTCTGGTCAATGTAAACACCGGACATGGCCTGGCCATGGTGTTCTCGCTGCTTGCTGCTGCCATCACCTGGAACCTGGGTACCTGGTATTTCGGGATTCCCGCGTCGAGTTCCCACACCCTGATCGGCTCTATCCTCGGTGTCGGACTGGCCAATGCCCTGATCAACGGAATTCCGGTGAGCGACGGCGTTAACTGGCAGAAGGCCATTGATATTGGCGCCTCGCTGATATTCTCGCCTATTGCCGGCTTCGTGATTGCGGGGCTGTTGCTGGTTGGCCTGAAGTGGTGGCGCCCTGACTCCAAGATGCACAAGACGCCGGAGCAGCGCCGCAAACTGGACGACAAAAAACACCCGCCGTTCTGGAACCGTCTGGTTCTGGTGATCTCGGCCATGACGGTGAGCTTCGTTCACGGCTCCAACGATGGCCAGAAAGGCATCGGCCTGATCATGCTGGTTCTGATCGGCATCGTGCCAAGTGCGTTCGTTCTGGACCTCAACAGCACCACTTACCAGATCGAACGGACTCGTGATGCAACCCTGCACCTGAGCCAGTTCTATCAGCGTAACAACGCCTCCCTGAGCGAGTTCCTGGCGCTGGGCAAAAGCGTAAAAGATGACTTGCCGGATCAGTTCAGCTGCAACCCGCAGCAAACCGAGCCGACCATCGCGGCACTGCTCAGCTCGCTTAAAGGTGTAGCGGACTACCACTCGATCCCGGCTGAAAAGCGCATCGAGATCCGTCGCTACCTGCTTTGCCTGGACGACACGGCGAAGAAAGTCAGCAAATTGCCAGCACTTGATGCCCGTGAAAAAGCGGACCTCGAAAAACTGCGCAAAGACCTGACCGCCACCACTGAATACGCGCCGTTCTGGGTGATTCTGGCGGTTGCCCTGGCTCTGGGGCTGGGCACCATGGTTGGCTGGAAACGCGTGGTGAAAACCATCGGCGAGAAGATCGGCAAGCAAGGCATGACCTATGCACAAGGCATGGCAGCCCAGATCACAACGACCTTTGCCATTGGTCTGGCCAACATCTTCGCCCTGCCCGTATCGACGACACACATCCTGTCGTCGGGTGTTGCAGGCACCATGGTCGCCAACAAGAGCGGCCTGCAAAGCAGTACGATCAAAACGATCCTGATGGCGTGGGTGCTGACCTTACCGGCCACCATCGCACTGTCTGCGGGGCTGTTCTGGCTGGCTTCCAAAGCTCTCGCCTGATTTAGCCTCGATTAAAAAAGGTACGCCCCTCACGGGTCGTACCTTTTTTTGTGCCTGTGGCATGCGCAAAAAACACGGACAAAAAAATAGGCGACCGAAGTCGCCCAAAATGCCTTGCGTGCTCGTACCCCGGAAAGACCCGCGCTATTTGCGCTTTTGGGAGTCTTTCCAGATAAAAATGCCCAGACCCGCGAAAAACAGCACCATGAGACCGACGGTAAATACTCCGGCGATAACCACATTATCGAGAAACATGACGGCCTCCTGCGTGTCTGTGTGTGTTGAAGCTAGGTTAACCAGACGCGCAGGCGCATAACTTGACCGGGATCAATAGTGATCCTCGGGCGTAGCGACTTGGAGGGGATATTTGACCCAGATCATCTAAAACGCCGCTGTTCAGCGCTTTTTAGGTTTGTTCTTCGGCTTTTTTTTGCCTTTTGCCAATGGCATTGCTTGCTCGAAGGCCAGTCGTACTTCGTTCAGCTTCTTTTCTTTAAGATCGTGTGCCCGTTTGGCGCGCTCGGCACCCAGGTCCACCAGTTTGTTGTCTTGGCTCATAGCGCAATCAGGTCACTGTCTGTGTTTAATTCGGTGCGCTGCAGACCGCAGAGGTCTCAGGCAATAGGCCAATAGTGCGACGCGATGCCTCCCCTTTACCAGAGAAAATCGACTTACACCTTTATATCAATCCACATCCCCTGACGCTGGGTTCCATCGACCGGGGGCAAGTCCGGTTCCGGGCTTTGAGCGTCCTGCTCACCGATACCCGCCCGCTCCAAAGCCTCTCGACGACGCTTGTCGTGCTGTCGCTGTTGCTCTTCGCGCAACAACAGCGTGGCCTGCTCGCCGTCTTGATGACCAGGATTGATCGTACTGTCACCAGCGCTTGGCTGCGCAGGGGCTACCGGCGGAATGTCCGGGCGTGGCCTCGGCGGATCTTGTTGAGAGGTCACGGGCACAACACTCAAAGGCAGGATGGGCGGCAACATGGCGATTGTTCTCCTGTTCCTGATGTTTGATCGACGCGAGCCACTCATCGAAAACAACTGCCGGCCCAAGTAAAGCCGGACAGCTTTTTATGAGAGTCCTTTGGACTGAGGCCAGTGTTCCGTTAATATACTCGGCTTTTTCGAAGCGGGAGTCAGGCAGCATGGCGCAGCAGTATCAACCGGGGCAACGCTGGATTAGTGACAGCGAAGCAGAGCTAGGTTTAGGCACCGTTCTGGCACAGGACGGTCGCTTGTTAACCGTGCTCTATCCGGCCACTGGCGAAACTCGCCAATATTCGCTGCGCAACGCACCGCTCACGCGCGTACGGTTCTCGCCGGGTGACACCATCATCCACTTCGAAGGCTGGAAGATGACGGTTCGCGAAGTCGACGATGCCGACGGCCTGATGGTTTACCACGGGCTTAACGAGCAAAACGAGCCTGTAACCCTGCCAGAAACCCAGCTATCGAACTTCATCCAGTTCCGCCTGGCCAGTGACCGTCTGTTCGCGGGTCAGATCGACCCGCTGTCCTGGTTCTCGTTGCGTTATCACACCCTCGAACACACCAGCCGCCAGCTGCAATCGCCACTATGGGGTTTGGGCGGCGTTCGGGCGCAACCCATTGCCCACCAATTGCACATTGCCCGCGAAGTGGCCGACCGTATCGCGCCACGGGTCTTGCTGGCTGACGAAGTAGGTTTGGGTAAAACCATCGAAGCCGGCCTGGTGATTCACCGCCAATTGCTCAGCGGCCGCGCCAGCCGCGTACTGATCGTGGTGCCGGAGAACCTGCAGCACCAATGGCTGGTAGAGATGCGCCGGCGTTTCAACCTTGAAGTCGCACTGTTTGACGAAGAGCGCTTCATCGAAAGCGATGCCAGCAACCCGTTTGAAGATACCCAACTGGCGCTGGTTGCGCTGGAATGGCTGGTAGACGACACCAAGGCTCAAGACGCGCTGTTTGCAGCAGATTGGGACTTGCTGGTGGTCGACGAAGCGCATCACCTGGTGTGGCACGAAGATCAGGTTAGCCCTGAATACGCCTTGATTGAGCAGCTTGCAGAAGTGATCCCGGGCGTACTGCTGCTGACTGCAACTCCGGAACAACTGGGCCAGGACAGCCACTTCGCCCGTTTGCGCCTGCTCGACCCCAACCGCTTCCACGATCTGGCCGCCTTCCGCGCCGAGAGCGAGAACTACCGTCCGGTTGCTCAGGCGGTACAGGAGCTGCTGGACAAAGGCCGCCTGTCACCAGAAGCGCACAAAACCATTCACGGCTTCCTCGGCGCCGAGGGTGATACCTTGCTGGCCGCCGTTAACGACGGTGATGCTCAAGCCAGCGCACGTCTGGTACGCGAACTGCTCGACCGCCATGGCACCGGCCGCGTACTGTTCCGTAACACCCGCGCAGCCATTCAGGGCTTCCCGGAGCGCAAGCTGCATGCCTACCCGCTGCCGTGCCCGGACGAATACCTTGAGCTGCCACTGGGCGAACATGCCGAGCTCTACCCCGAAGTCAGCTTCCAGGCCCAGCCGGACGCTAGCGAAGAAGAACGCTGGTGGCGCTTTGACCCCCGG
Source organism: Pseudomonas versuta (assembly GCF_001294575.1). Classification (NCBI taxonomy): domain Bacteria; kingdom Pseudomonadati; phylum Pseudomonadota; class Gammaproteobacteria; order Pseudomonadales; family Pseudomonadaceae; genus Pseudomonas; species Pseudomonas versuta. The sequence continues at coordinate 440,911 of NZ_CP012676.1, read as the reverse complement.
GTCGAGTGGCTTACCGACACACTGAAGATGCTCAAACGCACGAAAGTGCTGGTGATCTGTGCCCACGCTGAGACCGCTATGGATCTGGAAGACGCCCTTCGCGTACGTTCCGGCATTCCTGCAACGGTCTTCCACGAAGGCATGAATATTCTCGAGCGCGATCGTGCAGCAGCCTACTTCGCTGATGAAGAGTTCGGTGCCCAGGTGCTGATCTGCTCGGAAATCGGCAGTGAAGGTCGCAACTTCCAGTTTGCTCATCATTTGGTGCTGTTCGATCTGCCGTCCCACCCGGACTTGCTCGAACAGCGGATCGGTCGTCTGGACCGGATCGGCCAGAAGCACGTTATCGAAGTCCATGTGCCGTACCTTGAGACCAGCCCGCAACAGCGCCTGTTCCAGTGGTACCACGAAGCGCTGAACGCCTTCCTCAATACCTGCCCGACCGGCAACGCACTGCAACACAAGTTTGGTCCACGCCTGCTACCGTTGCTTGAAGCAGCGGACGATGAAGAGTGGCAGACATTGATCGACGAGGCCCGTGCCGAGCGTGAACGTCTCGAGCAGGAACTGCACACAGGCCGCGACCGTTTGCTAGAGCTGAACTCCGGTGGTTCGGGCGAAGGCGAAGCACTGGTCGAAGCGATCCTTGAACAAGATGATCAATTCACCTTGCCGATCTACATGGAAACCCTGTTCAACGCCTTTGGCATCGACAGCGAAGACCATTCGGAAAACGCTTTGATCCTCAAACCTAGCGAGAAAATGCTCGACGCCAGCTTCCCGCTTGGCGACGACGAAGGCGTGACCATCACCTACGACCGCAACCAGGCGCTGTCGCGCGAAGACATGCAGTTCATCACCTGGGAACACCCGATGGTGCAAGGCGGCATGGATCTGGTTTTGTCGGGGTCGATGGGCAACACCGCGGTCGCACTGATTAAAAACAAGGCACTCAAGCCCGGGACCGTACTGCTCGAGCTGATTTACGTCAGCGAAGTGGTTGCCCCGCGGGCGCTGCAATTGGGCCGTTACCTGCCGCCTGCCGCCCTGCGCTGCCTGCTCGATGCCAACGGCAACGACCTGTCATCACGGGTGGCTTTCGAAACCCTGAACGAACAGCTGGAAAGCGTGCCTCGCGCCAGCGCCAACAAGTTCATTCAGGCGCAGCGTGACAACCTCACGCCGAAGATCAACGCCGGTGAAGCCAAGATTGCGCCACGCCACGCAGAACGTGTGGCCGAAGCACAGCGCCGCCTGGCCGCCGACACGGAAGAAGAACTGGCACGCCTGACTGCTCTGCAAGCAGTTAACCCGAGCGTGCGTGACAGCGAACTGGTTGCCTTGCGCAAGCAACGCGAACAAAGCCTGGCCATGCTTGAGAAAGCGGCCCTGCGCCTTGAAGCAATTCGTGTATTGGTCGCTGGCTAATTGAAAAACCCGCTTGCGCAACGCAAGCGGGTTTATTAACGCTTCAATCCCTGTGTGGCGATAGCATCGCCATTCAACGTGCTTAAGCCTTCTGATCGTTACAGCGAGACGAGGCTTATGCTGATATAGCGTTAACGGGAATAACAACTACTCCCCTCATAACAAAATGGTAGGCATCATCTTGCCATCACTGCAGCACCCTAAAATCCAGCTTCTATACTTGAGACCGAGCTAGCGCCTGACGACTAGCAAATCTGGACTCAGTGCCGAGGCGCACTATGGAATGGCTGGGCTTGCAGTTTTTTGGTCCGCACCTGGATAACGGACAGCAACTGCTTAACAGCAGTCATAACCCGTATTTGGTATTTCTCGCCTGGCTGGTGGCCTGCGCAGCTGTTTTAGCTGTACTGCACATGGTTGAACGTGCCGCCAATAGCGAAAAAACAGTCGCCAAAAACGTATGGAGATGGCTTGGGGCCAGCTGTCTGGCGGGCGGTATCTGGGCCATGCACTTCATCAGTATGCTGGCGTTTGAATCCCGGTCCGAGACTCACTACGACCTTGGCATCACCATCGTCTCGCTGCTCGTTGCATGGATTGGCGCCCTGATTGCCATGCAAATCCTCAATCGCCCAGCTTCCACCCGTACTCGGCTGCAACTCTCGGCGCTGGTTTTTGGGGTGGGTATTTGCAGCATGCACTATGTCGGCATGTCGGCCATGCATTCCAACCATCTGACGCATTACCAACCGCTGTTGATCGCTCTTTCCTTGCTGACGGCAATCGCTGCCAGCTATGGCGCGCTGTTGATGACCTCTTATCTGCGTTCAGCCAGTGGCGTGTCCCACCAGCTTTGCATCGGCGCCATCAGCGTTGTTGCAGGCGCCGCTCTGATGGGCGTGCACTTCATCGGCATGTGGGGGGTGCACCTCTACGCGCCGACTGGAGAAACCAGCCAGATGCTAATTGAAAACAACCACTGGCAATTGGCCTTGATGGTAGCCCTGATCAGCCTGTTACTGATTGGCTGCAGCATCAGCGCAGCGCTGGTGGACAAGAAACTGCAGCACAAAGAGCATGACCTGAAACGGGTCAACGCCCTGCTCTCCCAGCTTGATCAGGCCCGCATGTCCTTGCAGCAAGTAGCGCATTACGACCCATTGACCAACCTGATCAACCGGCGCGGCTTTAACCAGATCTTTGCCGAAAAGCTGATTGAACACACCGCACAGAACGGCAAGCTGGCGGTGATGTTTCTCGACATCGATCACTTCAAGCGCATCAACGACAGCCTGGGCCACGATGCCGGGGACCAGTTGCTCAAGACCATCGCAACTCAAATCAAAAGCGCCACCCGCAGCCATGATGATGTGGTCGCACGATTCGGCGGCGATGAGTTCTGCATTTTAGTCGGCCTCAAACACCGTGATGAAGCACAGAGCATGGCCCAGCGCATCATGCACAAACTCAAGGAGCCTATCGAATTGGCCGGCAGACGCATGGTGATGACCACCAGCATCGGTATCAGCGTATTTCCGGACGATGGCACCACCAGCACCGAACTGCTCAAACACGCGGATCTGGCGCTCTACCAATCCAAAGGTAATGGTCGCAATGGCCTGACCTTTTTTAGCTCGAACCTGAAAGCCCGTGCGTCACTGGAACTTCAGTTAGAGGAAGAACTGCGTAATGCGCTAGTAGATGGTGCTGGATTACTTGTGCATTACCAGCCCATCTTTGATCTTAAAACGGGCCGCGTCGCCAAGCTCGAAGCCTTGGTCCGCTGGCAGCATCCCGAGCATGGCTTGCTCGCCCCGGACCGTTTTATCGGTATCGCCGAAGCCAACGGACTTATCGCCGAACTGGATCACTGGGTGTTGCGCAAAGCCTGCCAGGACCTGGCCGCCTTGTCCCACTTGGGCTGGCAGCAACTAGGGGTCGCGGTAAATTGCTCGGCACTGAATCTTGGACGAGTAGAGCTGGCCGACGAAATTGAAAATGCCCTGCGAACATCCGGCATTGCCCCGTATCGACTGGAACTTGAAGTCACAGAAAACGCACTGATGAGTAATATCAACACTACCTCGCAACTGCTTCGTCAAATCCGCGCCCTTGGCGTATCGCTGTCAATTGATGACTTCGGCACCGGGTATTCATCCCTCGCCTATTTAAAGCGCTTGCCTCTCAACACGTTAAAAATCGATCGTTCGTTTATTCAGGAAGTCCCGGCCTCCAGCCAGGACATGGAAATCGTCCAGGCCATTATCGTCATGGCCCATACGCTGCATTTACAGGTCGTCACCGAAGGGGTTGAGACCCATCAGCAATTCGAATTCCTGAGCCAGTACGGCTGCGACTTTATCCAGGGTTTCCTGCTAAGCCGCCCGGTGCCTTTTGAGGCCCTGCACGAGTTGCTAGAGGAGCTGAATCGGCGCCCGCTGTCGGAGCCCGGTTACGCGACACTTCAACTTTCGGGCCAGTAGGTCAGGGGCTGTCTGCAGACAAAAAAAAGCCACAGTGCAGACTGTGGCCTTTCTCTACGGCAACTGGCCACTATGCCGGGACGAGTTACTGCCCTACACACTCACAGGCCGAAATCTGATCGGGCTAAAACGCTCTTATTTGGTGCGAGAAATTAATTTCCTGCCCTTTCCTGGACCATAACCCAAGGCGAAACAACCACTGCCCACAACTGCGGGTCACGTTCAAGAACGTCTAGCGCCTGCGCCTCGGTCATCTTGCCAAGCACTCCGGATGCCATCCAGCCGGCCACTTTCTCTGCATCATCCTGAGTCACGGCCTGCGCCGCTTCTATCAGGTCCAGTGCAGGATCAACCCACAACAGATCGCCTTTGGCGAAGAACGGCTGCAACGCTTGCCATTCAATTGTTGAGGTCTCGCCAAGCAGCTTGGCATAGAGGGTGCTAGGTTCTTGGTTCATGGGATTCACCTGGTAAAAAATCGGCGCAATGATAGCGCCGCTCACCCGGTAGAAAAACCCGAATAAAGGTACAGGCGCCAAGAAAGCGTAAGGAGACAAGGACAGCAAGGCTGAGCTGGCAACATTCTGATAAAAAACATCAGTATATTCCGCCGCCATTCTGTCTCTTTCTTTCGTTTAGGCGACATTTCCTGCTTTTTCCCTCGGATACACGCTATTCAAGCGCTAAACCGGCGCTCTACACTGTACCGGTACAGTTGCAGGGGGGATTGGCCGGGAATTTCGCTAGAAAACACCCGGTCCGGCTGCCTTGGCTTCCAGGACTATAAAAATTACAACAGAAGAGTGGAGCACCAATAGAGATGGCTACTAAGCAAATTACCAAATTGTTTGCCGCTATGGTTTTGGCCGGGGTTGCCAGCCATTCGTTTGCAGCAGACACCATCAAGATCGGTATTGCGGGCCCTAAAACCGGCCCTGTAACTCAGTATGGCGACATGCAGTTTACCGGCGCCAAACAAGCTATCGCAGACATCAACGCCAAAGGCGGAGTAGACGTCGACGGCAAAAAGCTCCTGCTTGAAGCCAAAGAATACGACGATGCCTGCGATCCAAAACAAGCGGTTGCCGTAGCCAACAAAATCGTCAACGACGGCGTCAAGTTTGTAGTCGGTCACCTGTGCTCCAGCTCCACCCAGCCTCCTTCGGACATCTACGAAGACGAAGGCATCATCATGATTACCCCCGCCGCTACCGCGCCGGAAATCACCGCCCGTGGTTACAAGAACATCTTCCGCACCATCGGTCTGGATAGTGCTCAAGGCCCTGCGGCCGGTAACTACATCGCCGATCACGTCAAACCGAAAGTTGTCGCTGTCCTGCACGACAAACAGCAGTACGGTGAAGGCATCGCCACCGCTGTAAAACAGACTCTGGAAAAGAAAGGCGTCAAAGTCGCTGTCTTTGAAGGCGTCAATGCAGGCGATAAAGACTTCGCTGCCGTCATTGCCAAACTCAAGCAGGCCAATGTCGACTTCGTTTACTACGGCGGCTACCACCCTGAGCTGGGCCTGATCCTGCGCCAGGCCAAGGAAAAAGGCCTGAACGCCAAGTTCATGGGCCCGGAAGGTGTGGGTAACGACTCCATCTCGCAAATCGCTCAGGGCGCTTCCGAAGGGTTGCTGGTGACCCTGCCACAAGCATTCGACCAACAGCCTGAAAACAAGGCACTGGTAGCGAAGTTCGTCGCAGACAAAAAAGACCCGACTGGTCCGTTTGTATTCCCTGCCTACACCGCAGTTGAAGTCATTGCCCAGGGTATTGAACAAGCCAAAAGCGAAGACACTGCAAAAGTGGCCAAAGCCATCCATGACGGGACATTCAAGACCCCGATGGGCGACCTGACCTTTGATGACAAAGGCGACCTGAAGAACTTCAAGTTCGTGGTCTATGAATGGCACTTCGGCAAGCCTAAAACAGAGGTTAGCCCTCAGTAAGTAGCGGTTCTTGATCTGATAACAAAGCCCACTGCGCAAGCAGTGGGCTTTGTTTTACGAACCTTTGGTTCACAGAAAAGGGGCCGCACTTTCGTGATCCGAAAGTCTGCCCACCTGAAAATCTTTAAAACCGTCACCAGCGGTTCGCTGGCAGAAGACTTGCGCTCAAAGCGGGTAAAAAACCCCTGCAGCCCAGGCCGGAAAATGACTCCACCAGTGAAATGCGTCTCAGGTTTTTAGGAGCTTTGTAATGCCTGACATCTATCACTTCTTCCAAATGCTGGTTAACGGCCTCAACGTTGGCAGCACGTATGCCCTGATCGCCATCGGCTATACGATGGTCTACGGCATTATTGGAATGATCAACTTCGCCCACGGCGAGGTGTACATGATTGGTTCTTATATTGCGTTTATCGCCATCGCCGGCCTGACCATGATGGGTCTGGACAGCGTGCCATTACTGCTGACCGGGGCGTTTATCGCCAGCATCGTGGTCACCAGTGCATATGGCTACAGCATTGAACGGGTGGCTTACCGTCCTCTGCGTGGCAGTAATCGCCTGATCCCCTTGATTTCTGCCATCGGTATGTCGATCTTCCTGCAAAACATGGTGCTGTTGTCCCAAGACTCGAAAGACAAATCGATTCCTAACCTGATCCCTGGCGGTTTCACATTCGGTCCAGGAGGGGCTAGCGAAGTCGTTGTCTCCTACATGCAAATCGTCGTCTTCGTCGTCACTCTCCTGGCAATGCTCGGCCTGACCCTGTTCATCTCCCGTTCACGCCTGGGTCGCGCCTGCCGCGCCTGCGCCGAAGACATGAAGATGGCCAACCTGCTGGGCATCAACACCAACAACGTGATTGCCCTGACGTTTGTGATCGGCGCCGCACTGGCAGCCGTTGCAGCCGTACTGATCAGTGTGCAGTACGGTGTGATCAACCCCGGCTCAGGCTTCCTGGTGGGGCTTAAAGCGTTCACTGCTGCAGTATTGGGCGGGATCGGCAGTATCCCCGGCGCAATGCTCGGTGGTCTGGTGCTCGGTGTGGCTGAAGCCTTTGGTGCCGATATTTTTGGCGACCAGTACAAAGACGTGGTGGCTTTCGGCCTTCTCGTATTGGTACTGCTGTTCCGTCCGACCGGCATTCTGGGACGTCCGGAGATTGAAAAAGTATGACTAGAAATCTTAAATCGGCGTTCTTCAGCGCCCTGTTGGTCTGGGCCGTCGCCTACCCGGTACTCGGTCTGAAACTGACTATCGTCGGGATCAACATCGAAGTTCACAACACCAGCACCTTTACGCTGAGCGTGATCGCGATCTGTTCGCTGTTGATGTTTGTGCGCGTGTTGTTCAACCAGCATCTGAGCGAGGCGTGGAAGGCTTCGCCCAACATGCCAAAAGTACCGTCCAAAGCCACTGAGTTCCTGACCCTGCCCAGCACACAACGCTGGATCATTCTCGGTCTGGTGGTCGTTGCCCTGATCTGGCCGTTCTATGGTTCACGGGGTGCAGTAGACATTGCCACGCTGATCCTGATCTACGTGATGCTGGGCCTTGGCCTGAACATCGTGGTTGGCCTGGCGGGCCTGCTCGACCTGGGTTACGTAGGCTTCTATGCCGTGGGTGCCTACACCTATGCATTGCTGGCGCACTACTTCGGCCTGAGCTTCTGGATCTGCTTGCCGCTGGCCGGCTTGATGGCTGCCACCTTTGGCTTCCTGCTGGGTTTCCCGGTCTTGCGCCTGCGCGGTGACTATTTGGCCATCGTGACCCTGGGCTTTGGTGAAATCATCCGTCTGTTCCTGCGTAACCTGACAGACATCACCGGCGGGCCAAACGGCATCAGCAACATTCCGAAGCCGACGCTCTTCGGCCTGAGCTTCGACAGAACCGCAGCCGAAGGCGTGCAGACATTTCACGAATACTTTGGCATCGCTTACAACTCGATCAACAAGGTGATCTTCCTTTACCTGATCGCGCTGGTACTGGTGCTTGTCGTACTGTTCGTGATCAACCGTCTGCTGCGCATGCCGATCGGTCGTGCGTGGGAAGCCCTGCGTGAAGACGAAATTGCCTGCCGTGCGCTGGGCTTGAATCCGACCATCATCAAGCTTTCGGCCTTTACCCTGGGTGCCACCTTTGCAGGCTTTGCCGGCAGTTTCTTTGCCGCTCGCCAGGGCCTGGTGACCCCGGAGTCGTTCACGTTCCTCGAGTCGGCGATCATTCTGGCCATCGTGGTATTGGGGGGCATGGGCTCGCAACTGGGCGTGATTCTGGCTGCCGTGGTCATGATCCTGCTGCCGGAAATGATGCGTGATTTCAGTGAGTACCGGATGCTGTTGTTCGGCGCCCTGATGGTGCTGATGATGATCTGGCGTCCACAAGGACTGCTGCCAATGCAACGTCCTCATCTGGAGCTGCGAAAATGAGCCGCGAGATACTGAAAGTCAGTGGCCTGTGCATGCGCTTCGGCGGCTTGTTAGCGGTGAACGGCGTTGCGCTGACCGTCAAGGAAAAACAGGTAGTGTCAATGATCGGCCCTAACGGCGCCGGCAAAACCACGGTGTTCAACTGCCTGACCGGTTTCTACAAGCCATCGTCGGGCAGCATCCTGCTGGATGGCGAACCCATTGAAGGGCTGGCAGGTCATGAAATTGCCCGCAAGGGCGTAGTGCGCACCTTCCAGAACGTGCGCCTGTTCAAGGACATGACCGCGGTTGAAAACCTGTTGATTGCCCAGCATCGCCACCTCAACACCAACTTCCTGGCAGGCCTGTTCAAAACCCCGGCGTTCCGTAAAAGCGAGCGCGATGCCATGGACTACGCAGCGTATTGGCTGGACAAGGTCAACCTGACCGAGTTTGCCAACCGCCCGGCGGGGACCCTTGCTTACGGCCAGCAACGACGCCTGGAAATCGCCCGCTGCATGATGACGCGTCCGCGCATCCTCATGCTCGACGAACCTGCAGCCGGGCTTAACCCCAAAGAAACCGAAGACCTCAAGGCGCTGATCAGCGTTTTGCGCAACGAGCACAACGCCACGGTGCTGTTGATTGAACACGACATGAAACTGGTCATGAGCATTTCCGACCATATCGTGGTGATCAATCAGGGCACACCTTTGGCCGACGGGACCCCGGAGCAGATCCGCGATAACCCTGAAGTGATCAAAGCCTATCTGGGGGAAGCGTAAATGCTGCAATTTGAAAACGTCTCTACCTTCTACGGCAAGATCCAGGCGCTGCACGGCGTGAATGTCGAGGTGCGTCAGGGCGAGATCGTGACCCTGATCGGTGCCAACGGCGCGGGGAAATCGACCTTGATGATGACTCTGTGCGGCTCGCCCCAGGCGCACAGCGGCAGCATCCGCTACCTGGGCGAAGAGCTGGTCGGGTTGAGCTCTGCGCAAATCATGCGCAAAAGCATTGCCGTGGTGCCGGAAGGTCGGCGGGTATTTGCCCGTCTGACCGTGGAAGAAAACCTCGCCATGGGCGGGTTCTTTACTGAGAAGCACGAATATCAGGAGCAAATGGACAAGGTCTTGCACCTGTTCCCGCGCCTGAAGGAACGCTTCAACCAAAGGGGAGGCACCATGTCCGGTGGCGAGCAGCAAATGCTTGCGATTGGCCGGGCGCTAATGAGTAAGCCCAAGTTGTTGTTGCTCGACGAGCCATCACTGGGGCTTGCCCCAATCATCATTCAGCAGATTTTCGATATTATTGAACAACTGCGCGATGAGGGCGTGACCGTGTTTCTGGTGGAACAAAACGCCAATCAGGCGCTGAAAATTGCTGACCGCGCCTACGTGCTGGAAAACGGCCGTGTAGTGATGCAAGGCACCGGAGAGCAATTGCTCAACGATCCAAAAGTACGTGATGCCTATCTGGGCGGCTAATACTGCCTGCAACATGGAACGGCCCTTCGGGGCCGTTTTTAATTGGCGTTAACGAAGGCTGCATGGCTCCACGTGGGCTGTCATCCCTTCGGTTCGCGTGTCAACACCGAACATTAACAGCCCTTGATAAATCGAAATTTTATTTAGTCGCCTGTAACAAACCCCCGCCTCCCCTCTCTAGTGGAATAAGCCGGCAGCAATCCGCTGCAGCCTTACCAAATCCCCCCTGGAGATTCACCATGAACAACAACACCAGCCGCACTCTTTGCACCGCTGCCCTGGCTCTCGCACTTGGTTCTGCCTTGACTGTTGCCGCTTTGCCCGCCCGGGCTGCGGGTGATATGGATAAGTGTTTCGGGGTTGCCTTGAAAGGCCAAAACGATTGTGCAGCAGGTGCTGGCACCACCTGCGCGGGCACCGCTAAAACCGACTACCAGGCTAATGCCTGGAAACTCGTCCCCAAAGGTACCTGCAATAAAACCGCCAGCAGTACCTCACCTACCGGCTTCGGCCAACTGACAGCCTTCACGGCCAAATCCTGATCTCCTCCCTTGAGTCCTGATGATGAACAGTTCAACTGCTTCGCTCATCGCGCCTCATTCGCCCCTGCTCCCGCCGCGTGCGGGGCTGGGGCTCAAGGCCGAACACTTTAAGGAAGTACTGCAGACCCTGCCTGACGTCGGGTTCTTTGAAGTACATGCCGAAAACTACATGGTGGCAGGAGGCCCTTTTCATCATTATCTGGGTCTGATCAGTGAACGCTACCCGCTGTCTATCCATGGAGTCGGCCTGTCAATTGGCAGCGAAACCCCACTCAATATCGAGCACCTGCAACGTTTGAAAAAATTGCTTGCCCGCTACCAGCCCAAGATGTTTTCAGAACACCTGGCCTGGTCCAGCCACGGGCCGTACTTTCTCAACGACTTACTGCCTTTACGCTATGACGCGAGCACGCTACAGCGAGTCTGCACCCATATAGACCAGGTGCAAAACACACTGCAGCGCCAAATACTGCTCGAAAATCCCGCGACCTATATCGAGTTCGACCAGGCGCATTTCGACGAAGCCAGCTTTATTCACGAAGTCATTACCCGTAGTGGCTGTGGCCTGTTATTGGATGTGAACAATGTCTACGTTACCTGCGTAAACCATGGCCGCGATCCCTTGGCCTACATCAACGCACTGCCCTTGCACGCGGTGAGCGAGCTTCATCTGGCTGGTTTTGCAGAAGATGTCGATAAATCCGGACAGCGCTTGTTGATCGACAGTCATGGCGCACCCGTCGACCAAGCCGTGTGGGCGCTGTATCAACAGGTGCTGGAATGTATTGGCCCTGTGGCTACTTTGATCGAGCGCGACAATCAACTGCCTGTGTTCAGCGAGCTCCTTGCGCAAGCCCGGCTCGCTGACAGTTACTTGCTGACGGCTCAGGTGCAGCCATGAAACTACAAGAAGTATTCAGCTCAGCCGTACTTGACTCGCAACAGCCATGCCCCGGAGGGGTGGTATCCCGTAACGGGCACGTTGAGAGCCGTTTCGCGGTGTATCGCAACAATGTTCAAAGAGGGTTAATCAATGCGCTGGCATTCAGCTACCCCGTTGTGTCCATGCTGGTGGGCAAAGATTTTTTCCAGGAAATGGCACGCTTATTCATTAAACACAGCCCGCCCGACAATCCGGTCATGAGTACCTACGGCATCCGCTTGGCCGACTTCATTAGCAATTTTGCTCCCGCCAGTAGCCTGCCCTACCTGGCCGATATCGCACGTCTGGAACGTTTGTGCGTGGACGCCTATCACGCAGCAGACGCCAGCGCAGTGAACCCGCAGGCACTGGCGCAGATGCTCCACGTTCCAGAAAGTCTCGACCAATTGCACCTGCAACTGCACCCCAGCGTAGCAACCCTGGACTCCCCTTACGCCGTAGCCGACTTATGGGCCACACATCAAAGCGAAGGGCAGTGCCATGAATATGACCTGAACCTCCCACAAAACACGGTGGTGCTGCGTTACGGATTGTCTGTAGAGGTGTTTGCAGTCAGACCGGGTTACACGGCCTTTATCAACCATCTGCAGGGCGGCTATGCCTTGGGGCCTGCTGCTGAATACGCCCTGCACGTCGATCCTCATTTTGACTTGAGCAAGGCCCTGGCGCTGCTGATTGCACATGGCGCCATCACTGATTTATTCCTGCCCCCAGAGATTTCGCCATGAACACCACCGCCGTAACTTCATGCTTGCTACGCCGTGGGGTCGAGTATGCAGTTGGACTCATGCAACGCATCCCCCAAAGTTTGATAGCTTTTATCGCCCGCTTTTCCATTGCCGCCGTATTCTGGAAATCAGGCCAGACCAAAGTCGAAGGTTTTTCTATCGATCTGGTTGGCGGCACGTTTCAGTTCGGCATCCCGGACTTGGCCGGATCCACGGTGTACCTGTTCCACAACGAGTACCCGCTTCCACTGCTGTCTCCTGAGGTGGCTGCATATGCAGCGACTGTCAGCGAACACCTGTTCCCGGTGCTGATCCTGCTGGGTTTCGCTACCCGCTTTTCGGCGCTGGCCCTGCTGGGGATGACGCTGACCATTCAGTTTTTCGTCTACCCCGATGCTTACCCAACCCACGGCACCTGGATCGCAATTCTTTTGTATCTGATGGCCAGAGGTCCGGGCACGCTCTCAATTGACCATCTGATTGCCCGGCGCTTTTGCTAAAGCAGGTCTATTGCCTCACCGCTACGCCGGAACCAGCCCACTAGATAATCGGCCAGAACCTGCGTGCGTCTGGGCAGCCCGCCCTGATAAGGATGCACCAGATACATCGGATTGCTTCGGGTTTGATAATCGCGCAGCAGCCCGCGTAAACGCCCATCCGCCAGTTCGGCCTGGAGCATGTAAGAAGGCAGACGGGCGATTCCCGCACCTATCACGGCGGCCTTTTTCAGCAGACTGTAATGATTACTGGCAAACGGCCCCGATACCCGCACCCGATGCAGCTCATGCTGGCGGTGGTACAGCCACTCCTCGCGACCACTGTAATGACTGTTGAGCAAACACTGATGCTCGACCAATTGCTGCGGCGTACTCGGCTCGCCGTGTTGCTCAAGGTAGGCAGGGCTGGCGCAAGTGATCTCGTGCCAGTTCAGAACGGGCTTGGCCACCAGCCGCTCGTGATTGCCCACTTGTGAGCGGATCGCCAGGTCAAAGCCGTCCCGGGCCATATCGCGATAGCTGTTATTGAGTTCAAGCTCAATCTGCACCTGCGGGTAATCGCGGGAGAACTCCAGCAGCAGTGCATCAATAAACGTTTCGCCCAGCGACACGGGTACGGTCATGCGCACCGGCCCCGCCATGTCGTCCTTGAGCCGGGCCAGCGCCTGACGTGCATGCTCCACCTGTATCACCAGCGCCCGGGCTTGTGGCAATAACGCAGAACCGGCGGCGGTCAAGCTCAGGCGCCTGGTGGTGCGGTGCAGCAACACCACCGAAAACTGGGCTTCAAGCTGGCTGATACGTTTGGACAACTGCCCCTTGCTACAGCCCAACTGCTGCGCCGCCAACGTAAAACTACCGGCATCGATCAACACTGCGAACGCCGCCAGGTCATCCATTTCGCTCATCAATTGTTTCCATATGAAAACCAAAGGTTGCCTATTAGTGCGCTTATCGCGTTAAAAAACCAGCACTAGACTCAACCCACACCTCATCACTATAGGAACGTGGGAATGAAGATTCTGTTGATCGGCGCTACGGGCACCATTGGTTCAGCCATTGATCGCGAGTTGTCTCCCCGCCACGAAATCGTGCGTGTTGGCCGCAAAAGTGGCGATTTTCAGGTGGATATCAGCGACAGCGCCTCGATTCGAAACCTGTTTGAACAAACCGGGCGTTTCGACGCCCTGATATGCGCGGCAGGCAACGTCAACTTCGTCGCATTGGGCGAGATGAGCGAAAAGGACTTCGCCCTGGGCTTGCAGGACAAACTGATGGGCCAGGTCAATTTGCTGCTGATCGGTCGTGAATTTGCTAACGACGGCGCTTCGTTCACCTTTACCAGCGGCGTCATCAACCGCGAGCCGATTCGCACCGGCAGCTCGGCAGCTCTGGTTAACGCCGCGCTGGATGGATTCGTAAAAGCCGCAGCCATCGAACTGCCACGCGGGCTGCGGGTGAACTCGGTGAGTCCTACCGTGCTGACCGAAGCTATGGGGAAATATGCGCCGTACTTCCGTGGATTCAAGTCGGTAGCCGCGGCGGACGTTGCATTGGCCTACGCCAAAAGTGTCGAAGGCCTGCACACCGGACAAACCTATCAGGTGGGTTGACCGACGAGTCCCCCGGCAGGAACGAGCTTTGCCGATCAAAAGATTGCGGGCAAGCTCGCTACGGCAGGGAGTCCCCGGACAAAAAAAAGATCGCCCCTTGTGCGGCACTTCGCGCCTAAGTAACGTGGCGGCACTAGTCAGGAGTCTCAATGATGCGTGCTGCTCGTTCCTTGGTTTTGTTCGCTCTGCTGCCCGTTTTCGCGGGCTGCCAAATGTTCAACAGTAAACCCGCTGACAGCAACGCCGGCTTGACCCGCTTGCAGGGAGAGCTGGTCTCGGCCAATGGCCAGTTGGTTTTTCAACCGTGCGTCGGACAACAGCGCTATGTGGTGCGTGACAGCGCCAGCACTACGCTGGTGCAAGACGCTGCGGATATGCCTGACAAGCCCGGCAAGTTGTTCGCCGACATTCGCGGCAGCTTTACCAGCGCCAAAGTGCCCGGCACTGATGGCGAAGTTCAGTTGCAACAACTGTATCGCCTAGAGCGCAGCAGCTCAGCCTGCCAGGACCCCAACTTCAAACAAATGACGGTACACGCCAACGGTAACGGTCCCGCTTGGGAAGTTCAGGCAGGTGCCAAGGGCATGATGCTCAAACGCGATGGCCAGCCTGAACTGGCCCTGCCTTTTGTTGAAGAACAGGTCGGCAACGGTCGCTTTTCCCTGTCCACAGAGGCCAACAATCAACACATCGAACTGTGGGTGGCCCCTCAACGTTGCACTGACAGCGCCAACGGCAGCATCCAGCACCTGGGTGCAGAACTTCGGGTCAACGGTCAGGTACAGCGTGGTTGTGGTTACTTCGGTGGCGCACGTAACGACTAAACGACGAATGTTGCTGACGGTCTGACCTCCAGGCAGCTTATAATCGCCGGTTCGCGTTAAGGCTGCCGGGGTTTGCCTGGCCCCTATATTGGACACTGTCATGTTACGAATTACCGAACTCAAGTTGCCGATCGACCATCCCGAAGAAGACCTGCGCCCTGCCATCCTGCAGCGCCTGGGCATCGCCAGCGATGACCTGCTCGATTTCACCTTGTTCAAGCGCAGCTACGATGCGCGCAAAAAAACCTCCGAATTGTGCTTCATCTACACCATCGATCTGAGCGTGCGCGACGAAGCGCCGCTGTTGATCAAGTTCTCGGATGATCGCAACGTCAATCCTGCGCCGGACATCAGCTACAAAGTGGTCGGCCGGGCCCCCCAGGATCTGAACGAACGCCCGATTGTGGTCGGCTTTGGACCCTGCGGTATTTTTGCTGGATTGCTGCTGGCACAAATGGGCTTCAAGCCGATCATTCTTGAGCGCGGTACTGAAGTTCGCCAGCGCACTAAAGACACTTGGGGCCTATGGCGCAAAAACGTCCTGAACCCGGAGTCAAACGTGCAGTTTGGCGAAGGCGGTGCCGGTACGTTCTCGGACGGCAAGCTCTACAGCCAAATCAAAGACCCGAAGCACCATGGTCGCAAAGTGCTGCACGAGTTTGTCAAAGCTGGCGCGCCAGAAGAAATCCTCTATGTCAGCAAACCGCACATCGGGACGTTCCGTCTGACCGGCGTCGTCGAAAACATGCGCCAGCAAATTGAGGCGCTTGGCGGTGAGGTGCGTTTTCAACAGCGCGTGACCGACGTATTGATCGATGACGGACAATTGACCGGTGTGGTGCTGGCCGATGGCGAGCAATTGAAATCACGCCACGTGATCATGGCCCTGGGCCACAGCGCCCGTGACACATTCCGCATGCTCCACGACCGTGGTGTGTACATGGAGGCCAAACCTTTCTCGGTGGGTTTCCGTATCGAGCACCCGCAATCGTTGATCGATAGCGCACGCCTGGGCAAATACGCCGGTCACCCGAAACTGGGTGCCGCCGATTACAAACTGGTCCATCACGCCAAAAACGGCCGCTCGGTCTATAGCTTCTGCATGTGCCCGGGCGGCACCGTGGTCGCAGCCACCAGCGAACCTGGCCGCGTCGTGACCAACGGCATGAGCCAGTACTCGCGTAATGAACGCAATGCCAACTCAGGCATCGTGGTCGGCATTACCCCCGAGGACTATCCGGGTGGACCATTGGCCGGTATCGAGTTGCAAGAGCGTCTGGAGGCTCACGCCTATGTGTTAGGCGGCAGCAACTACGAAGCACCGGCGCAATTGGTTGGCGACTTTATTGCCGGCAAGCCGTCGACGGCACTGGGCAGTGTTGAACCTTCCTACAAGCCGGGCGTGTCCCTGGGTGATTTGGCCCTGGCGTTGCCGGACTACGCCATTGAAGCCATCCGCGAAGCCTTGCCGGCATTCGAGAAACAGATCAAAGGTTTCTCGATGCATGACGCTATCCTCACCGGGATCGAAACTCGCACTTCATCGCCACTGCGCATGACCCGCGACGGGTCAATGCAGAGCCTGAATGTCAAAGGGCTGTTCCCGGCTGGCGAAGGCGCAGGTTATGCCGGTGGAATTCTATCGGCTGGTGTGGATGGCATCCGCATTGCCGAAGCAGTGGCCCGCGATATTCTCGGTATCGAAGCCTGATCTTGGAGCCGCTGCCGGTTGGTCTTGCACCTTCAGGCAGCGGCTACAAACTTTGATTCGCATGACACTCCAGCAGTCTGTTCTGACTCGATACGCTCTGTTTGACACGCAACTGCTAGGCTCCTTGTCGATGTGAGATCAAAAGGTTGTTTATTACAAAAGCTAATATGGCTTTTGTAATCACAATCATGCTCACAATTTAGGGCATTGCACCTTATAACCACCCGATGGAGAGCCCCCTTGCTTCTGCGTAGCACTTTCACTCGTTTCTTTCAGTTGGAAGCTGCCAGCGGTCTGTTATTGATTGCGGCTGCGGCTCTGGCATTAATCATCAACAACTCACCGCTGTCCCACTACTACACAGCCTTCCTTGACGTGCCGGTGGCCGTGCAGATCGGTGCCTTGCAGATCGCCAAACCTTCGCTGCTGTGGATCAACGATGGCCTGATGGCCTTGTTTTTCCTGCTGATTGGCCTGGAGGTCAAACGCGAATTGCTCGATGGACAACTGTCCAGGCCTTCCCAGGTGGTACTGCCCGGCGCAGCCGCCATCGGCGGCATGGTAGTGCCCGCACTGATCTACTGGTACATCAATAAAGACTTCCCGGACGCCCATGGCGGCTGGGCAATCCCCATGGCCACTGACATAGCCTTCGCCCTTGGCGTACTGGCCCTGCTAGGCAAGCGCGTCCCGGTGTCGCTCAAGCTGTTCCTGATGACCCTGGCGATCATTGATGATCTAGGCGCAATCATTGTGATTGCGGTGTTCTACTCCAGCGAGCTGTCAGGCGTTTCACTGATGCTGGCGGCTGCCTGTGTGGTGGTTTTGATCGCGATGAACCGCATGGGCGTGGTCAAGATCGCGCCGTACATGATTGTCGGATTGATCCTCTGGGTCTGCGTACTAAAAAGCGGCGTGCATGCCACTCTGGCGGGTGTGACCCTGGCCTTCTGTATCCCACTGCGGACCAGGAACTCCGAACCATCCCCGTTGATGGACATCGAGCATGCGCTGCACCCTTGGGTGGCTTACGGGATTTTGCCGTTATTTGCCTTCGCCAATGCCGGCGTGTCACTGACGGGCGTAAACCTGCACAGCTTTACTCACCATGTACCGATAGGAATCGCCGCAGGCTTGCTGATCGGGAAAACAGTGGGTGTGTTTGGCTTGACCTGGATCGTCATCAAAACCGGCCTTGCAGCATTACCCACAGGCGCTAACTGGGGCCAATTATTTGGCGTGGCAATTCTGTGCGGTATAGGTTTCACCATGAGCCTGTTCGTGGGCTCACTGGCATTTGTGTCGGGCAGTAGTGATTACGTGGGGATGGACCGTATGGGCATCCTGACCGGTTCAATTCTGGCAGCGCTGATTGGCTACGCAGTAACGGCATTCTTTAGCCGTAAGCAACAGGCTGCCTGATTGAGTGGAGTCCGCCTTACCGACGATGAAACCGGCGCGTCAGTCAGGCTGGCAAACCAGCTCCCACCGGTATGTCATAGATAAATAAAAAACCCCGGCCAGTTCGAACTGGCCGGGGTTTTGTTTTTAGCGCTGTCGCACAAACTTACTGGGTAACGCGGCTAGTACCATCAACGGTCATGATGCGTACACGCTCGCCGGTACGGAACACCTGGTTCGGCTCGACTTGCTGTACATAGGCACGGGTGCTGCCGTCGTCTTCACGTACGGTGATTTCTACACCTTGGGTCTTGGTCAGGCCAGATTCGGCTGCCGAGCCCAGCAGGCCACCGGCTACTGCACCGATTACCGCGGTTACGATGCTGCCACGACCGCCGCCGATTGCGCTGCCGCCAACACCGCCGATAACTGCACCTGTTGCAGCACCGATTGGTGTCTTGGTGCCTTCAATCTGTACCGGGCGCAAGGCAACGATGGTGCCCATGCGAACGGTTTGTACACGGCGCGCTTCATCGCGCGAGTAGGTGTCGCCGGTCAAGCTTGAGGTGCAGCCGCCCAACAGAACTGTCATGGTCGAAAAAGCAGCAACTAACAGTACGGACTTACGCATAGAATCAACTCCAAAAGATCAGGGAAACATTAAACTCCGCTGCCGGGGGCCTGTCACCGCACGGCGCAGATAAACAGCCTTTCTTCAGCACCTGTACAGCCTGGACAGAACTGATAGCCATCTAAAAACTTCTGTAAAGGGTAGCGTGTAATTGCTGTTTTGCATTGCACGCCATCAGCCGCTGTCGACGTTAGGGCGCCAGCCGTTCACGGGTCCAGCGAGCACCATCAAAACGATAGTTCAGCCGGTCATGCAAACGGCTTGGGCGGCCTTGCCAGAACTCGATACGCTCGGGCAATAGCCGGAAGCCGCCCCAGTGTTCAGGGCAGTGTGGCTGGGTATCACTGAAGCGCAACTCTGTCGCTTTAAGCAGCTCGGCCAACGCTTCACGGTCAGCAATCACCTGACTTTGCGGCGAAGCCCAGGCACCAATCCGGCTACCCAAGGGGCGAACCTGATAGTAGGCATCGGACTCTTTAGCCGAAACCTTGACCACCCTGCCCTCGATACGCACCTGACGCTCCAGGGTTGGCCAGAAAAAGGTCATGGCAGCAAAAGGACGTGCTGCCAGTTGCTGCCCCTTGGCGCTGGTGTAGTTGGTGAAAAAGGTAAAACCCTGTTCATCCAGCCCTTTAAGCAAGAGCACCCGGCAGTGCGGGCGACCTTGCTCATCAACCGTTGCCAGGGTCATGGCATTGGCCTCGACCGGTGGCTGTTCGGTGCTCACCGCATCGTTGAACCACTGGTGAAACAGCGCGAAAGGCTCGCCCGGGGCCTGAGCCTCGGCCAGCCCGTCGCGGGTGTAATCACGGCGCATATCTGCCAGCGCTTGAGTCATGCCCCAATCCTTTCCTGAATCAATCAGTTCTTGGCCTGATCGTTAGCAACCACTTTTTTAGCGGTATTCGCTTTGGCCACTACCGGTTTTTTGGCTGGAGCAGGCTTCGCTGCTTTTTTAGCCGGTGTGCCTTTTTTGGCGACAACCGACTTTTTAGCAGGAGCAGCGGATTTTTTGATAGCCGATGGCGCAACAGCCGGTTGCACCGCAACCAGATCTGCAGGGGACAAGGCAGGCTGGCTGTACTTGCTGACCAACGCGACCATGGTGGCTTGAGGCGTCATCAGGATTTCAACCCGGCGGTTCAGTGCACGACCTTCATTGCTGTCGTTAGCCGCACGTGGCATTACCGAACCCATGCCACGCAGGGTCAGGCGATTACTTTGCAAACCGCTCATACGGAAGATCGCCGCTACTGATTTGGCACGATCCAGGCTCAGGCGTGTATTGGCAGCCATGGCGCCAGTGGCATCCGCATGACCAAGTACCAGTACGGCAGTCTTGGGATCACCTTCAACCACTTTAGCGACACGGGTGAACGGGCCAAGCATGGATGGCATCAACAAATCCGGGCGCGTCGCCTTGAAAGAGCTGTCTGCCGAAGCAACGATTACCAGCAAGCTTTCGCGACGTTCCAGTTGCAGGTTGGTGTCCTTGATTGCTGCACGCAGACGAGGTTCGTACTCGTCCAGCCAGGCCTGAGTGATTTTCGGGTCCGGCATTGGAATCACGCCGACCGTTGCGGCCTTGGTATCTTTGGCATCGCTACCAAACGGCCACCACCAGTTCTTGGTAGAGGCCGCAGCCGGGGCCACAACCGCGGCGGCCACAACTTTGTCTTTATCCGCCGGCGCATCTTTTTTGGCCGAGTCAGAACCAAATGGCCACCAGCTGGAACCGCTGTCTTTGGCTTCGGTCACGACTGGAGCACCAGCATGGGAAGCTGGGGCAGGCGCTGCGGCGACTTTGGCAGCCGGCGCAGTTACTTTAGTGTCTGCAGGCTTGGAAGGTGCGCTGACGCTTTTATCGGAAGGCGTCGACGCTTGGTCGGAAGAGCCCAGCTGCCACCATTTGTGGCCACCTGCGGCGTCATTCTGTGGAGTTTGTGCGCAACCGGTAATAGCCAGGCAAAGAGCCAGAGCGAGGGTCTTATTAGATGACATTGAATATCCACACAATGAATTAAGAATAAAAAGGCGCTATGCCCATATAAAAAAACGTATTGAACGCATAAAAGCTACAGGGTTCCGACCTACGGCCTACTAAAACCCAGTCATAGACACTGCGCCAAGACTTTCACCAGCTTTTGCGCCCGAGGATCCATCAATACATAAGGTCCCAGTGTATTGGTAACAAATCCAAAAGCCACATCCCTATCCGGGTCGGCAAAACCTATCGACCCGCCCGCTCCGGGATGACCAAACGCCTTGGGCCCCAGGCCATAGGTCGCGTTGGCCACATCCGGCTGATCCAACATGCAGCCCAGCCCAAAGCGGGTTTGGGTCAACAAGGTTTTATCCGGCCCAACACTGTGCTCGCGGGTCAGTTGCTCGAGCATTTCGGCTTCGAGCAAACTGCCATCCAGCAAACCGCTGTAGAAACCCGCCAGACTCCTGGCATTGCCGTGGCCATTGGCTGCTGGCTGCTCCATCCGGCGCCACTCCGGTTTATTGGTACTGGTCATGATAGACGGTGGGTTGGTGAATGCCCGAGTGCTGATTGAAGCGGGTTCGTTCATCATCGCTTTCAACAGACGCTGCGCTGCCGCATCGCCCATCGTGCCCTTGCTGCGAGCGATATGGGCCACTCGATAAAACTCTTCATCCGCCAGCCCGACATGAAAATCCAGCCCCAAAGGCCTGGCGGTACGCGCCATTATCGATTGGCCCGCACTGCGCCCGTCGGCCCGGCGAATCAACTCGCCCACCAACCAGCCATAAGTGATTGCGGCGTAACCGTGCCCTTCGCCAGGCGTCCACCACGGGGCTTCAGCAGCAAGTGCATCCGCCATGGTCTGCCATTCATACAAGGCAGCCGCCGGCATTGACTCACGCAAAGCTGGCAAGCCGGCACGATGGCTCAACAACTGACGTAATGTGATCGACTCTTTGCCCGCAGCAGCGAACTCCGGCCAGTACCGGGCTACCGGCACATCAAGCTCCAGCTTGCCTTCCTCCACCAGTTGCAATGCAGTCACGGCAGTGAAGGTTTTGGTACAGGAAAACAGATTGGCGATGGTGTCGGTGTGCCAGGGCTGCTCGCCATCCTTGTCAGCCGTTCCGGCCCACAGGTCGAGCACGGTTTCACCACCGATCTGGATACACAGTGCCGCACCGCGCTCTTGCGGATCACTGAACAGATCGGCAAAAGCCTCACGCACGGTTTCGAACTTAAGGTCGTGAAAACCCTGAATCTGCACCCCTACCTCCTGGATCAAGCATGGCTCTACAAGGCATGCATTGTTCCAGTCCCTGTGAGATTTTGAAACAGAGCAAACCGCTACGAACGCACAATTTTTGTGCATTACGCAGTCGGCGCAGAAGGTATCAGCCCGAGAGTGGATTTTTCGTGAAATTCCTCGAGATCTACGGCAGCACGTTTGCTCGCGATAACAGGCTGCACCCGAGCGGATAACCGCGCCGACTGCTACGCGAACAAACCTGATGCTGCAGCGATTTAAAGCGCTGCGTAGGCCAAAGTGGCCAGTTTTCGCGCCCGCGGATCCATCAATACATGACTGCCCATCGTATTGGTGACAAAGCCAAAGGTGACATCACTGTCCGGATCGGCAAAGCTGACCGGGCCGCCCAGGCCCACGTGGCCGAAGGCATTGGGCCCCATGCAGTACGAGGCGCTCGGGTCATCCGGGTGTTCCATCATGCAGCCCAGCCCGTAACGCATGGGTCGCAACAACGTGCGATCCACGCGCTTGCTTTGCTCACGATAAAACTCCTTGAGCAACTCCGGGCCGATCAGACGTCCGCCCAACAGAGCGCTGTAGAACCCGGCCAGACCATGGGCGGTACTGTGGCTGTTCAGGCCGGGATGGCGAAGGGCCCACCAGCGCGGGTCCGAGGTAAATCGTGGACCAAAAGGAGGGTTAGTGAACGTCAATGCAGCCACGTGCTCGGGTTCAGAAAGGATGATATTACGCAGGTCTTGAGCGAACTGATCACCCACACGGCCCTGGGCGTGACTGAAGTAAGCAATACGATAAAAATCTTCCACAGCAACCCCCATATGCACATCGAGACCGTTAGGCCTGGAAATGCGCTCGGCGATAAAAGTGGTTGGATCGCGACCATCAACCCGACGAATCACCTCGCCGACAATCCAGCCGAAGGTCCAGGCGCCATAGCCCAAATCTGACCCTGGCTCCCACCAGAGTGGCTCGGCAGCCATAACTCCAATCATCGCCTCCCAGTCATACATAATGTCGCTATGATCAGGCAGGCGCAGTCCTGAAACCCCTGCGGTGTGACATAACACTTGGCGCAACGTGACTCGATCTTTGGAACTCTGGGCAAATTCGGGCCAGTACCGGGCAATCGGTGCATCCAGCTCCAGCTTGCCCTCCTCGACCAACATCAAGGCGGCGACAGCAGCAAAGGGCTTGATGCTGCAATAGGAGTTGACCAACGTGTCGTGATTCCAGGGCTTGCGGCCCTCCAAATCCGCCACGCCGGCCCAAAGGTCGACAACGGTTTCGCCAGCGACCTGCACACAGACTCCGCCGCCACGCTCTTGCGGATCATCAAAGATTTCTTCAAAGGCACGCTGAACGGCTTCGAACCCACTCACACACTTCCCTTTCGCATCCATTTCGAAGTCTCCATCCAGTTGAGTGGAAGACCTTAGTTTTCAAATGGAAATATGAAAGGTGCTCAAACCCGAGAGCGACGAAATACATCGCCACTGATCGGAGTTACATAATTAGTGGCCTTTACCCGAATGACCGCCTGCATGACCCGGGCCAGAGCCTCCGGCACTCCCTTCCTGAGGAGCATGCACCGGAGCCCTGGTGGCTTGATCTGCATCAACCTGCGCCTTGGCGGCTTCTTGGCCGAGCTGATCGAGGGCCTGTAGGTTGGTCTTGCGAACGCTGTCGACAAAGCCGGTAAACGGCAGGTCGGTGATACCGATCATGCCGAAGTGTCCATTCTCGCCATCAAGCAGGCGGCCGGTCACAGGCTGATCCAGGTACTGAAACCAGTGCACGCCGACAATCGAAGGCTCAGCTACTGCCTGCTTGAGAAACCTGGCGTAGGCCGGCCCGCGAGCTTCTTCGTTGGCCACCTCGGTCATGCCCCCCCAGAACGGACCACGGTCGCGGGAGCCAAAGTTGAACTCAGTGATCATCACCGGCTTGTCCAGTTCGCGCAGTTTGGCGAAGTCATAACCGTCCTGCGGCTGCAAGGTGTAGAAGTTGAAACTCAGCACGTCGCAGTACCTGGCGCACGCAGCGACTGCTTCGGGCGTGCTCACGGCAAAGCGTCCGCCCAACAACAAGTGGTTGGGTGCATGCCACTTCAGCGAATCGGAAATGGTCTTGAAATAGGTATCGGCGAAGACTTTTTGGAAGTACTGATAGTCCGCTTCAATTTCCGGATGTTC
Source organism: Pseudomonas versuta (assembly GCF_001294575.1). Classification (NCBI taxonomy): domain Bacteria; kingdom Pseudomonadati; phylum Pseudomonadota; class Gammaproteobacteria; order Pseudomonadales; family Pseudomonadaceae; genus Pseudomonas; species Pseudomonas versuta. The sequence goes on along the minus strand of NZ_CP012676.1, from coordinate 416,811 downwards.
GGCGTTGGGCAGCGGCGCCTCGAAACCCGGGTCTTCCATTAACTCCCACGCCGGGATCTCGACACCCCAGGCTTTGGACAGGCCTTGCTGGTTACGGTACTTGTCGCGCAACTGCTTGAGGAATGCGCGCTTGGCCGGCACGTCAGTGGTCAGGCGCAAGGTGCCCAGGGCCAGTGCATAGCGCGATGCAGGATCATTACCGGGGCCGGCCCAGGCCAGTTCGTTGTCAGCAAAATAGCCGATCAGCCATGGGTCATCCCGGTGGTCACGGGCAGCAATGGCCACGGCACGCTCGGTGGCCATGGCAAAGCGCGGATCAAACGGATCAGGCATGCCGCCCCACCAGTCGGCACCGGTGCTGATGCTGGCATAGTCACCGACAATCGACAGCGGCAAGGTATAAGGCACGCGATCGTTGAGCCCCAGTTGCGGGTCGCTCCAGTTGCCAATGGTGTTAAAGCCCCAGGCTTGCAGGCGATCCAGGGCGTGCTCCTGCCAGCGCTTGGCATCAATGACTTCTGGCGCACACGGCATAACAGGATCAGCACCGGGAACTGTTTTGCCGCCAACGCAGGGCTCACCATAAATCCGTTGCAGGTTGGCGCCATAGAAGTTGTACCAGCGCCCTACGTTGTAACCTCGCCCCTGCGCGGAGCCATTACCGTTGTTACTGTTCGATGAACCGTAATAACCGGCCAGAGGAGCGCCTTGCTCAGGCAGATCGGTGAACATCCACTCACGCCCGGCAACGTAGGTCTGGCTGTCGTTGGCCGTCACGGCATTGAGCCCCAACGAATAAAACGGATGACCTTCAGGCGTCACCAGGTTCCAGCGACCATTGCGTTTTTCGGTATAAAAAAAGCCGGTTGCCTTGAACCCTGGACCTTTCAGCGAACCACCAAATTTGTCCTGATCCGCCCGCTTGGCCAGCCAGCCCTTGAGAAGCTGCTGTTCTTTGGCTGCGGCGCCCTTGAGCTGTTCGTCATTGGCTACCCGCTCCGGCCATTTGGCCCGGGTCGACTGGCCGTAACCATCCACGATCGAGCCGTACACCGTTTTGATCACCCCGGCGCCGTCCTGCACACCAAAGCGCTCGAGCAAAATGCTTTGCGCGGCGTTCGGTTGCGGGATCGATAAGGTAACCGATACCACCTGGCTGCGATCAATTTCACCCTGGGTGGTAGCCAGCAAGATACGTTGCCCGTCGACCGTCATTGGCATCGGCGGCCCCGCACGCATCCCCTGAGTGTGCGGCGAGTTCGCCTGCAACGGCAGCAACAGGGTCTGCGCCGGCCCGGCAGGCAAGTCGACCCGGCTGGTGAGGGTCTTGCCGTTATTGCTTTGCACGGTCACATCAAGGGTAAGCGCCCAGTTCATCGCATTCTGGATACGCAGGGTCATCATCCCCGACTGTGACCAGTCCCACGCCCCGGCTTGCGGGGTTAAACGCAGGCTTGGTACCGCAGCGGGGTTAAAGGTCACGCGCCGCAATACTTCGCCTTCCGCCGTTTGCTCCGCGTTGTATTGCGGCAAGCTCGCATCCACGGTCACCACTTGCACCACATCGGCAGGGCGAACGAAGTTGAACAAGGTTTGTTGACCGGCAGGTGCCGCCAATAGCGGGGTTGTGACCAGCAACGCAAGAACAGCAGACAAGGAACGGCGAATCATATGGATCAGGTTCTCCCAAACGGCCGAAAACAAGCCTGTGAGGTGTTGAAGAAACAGCATAGACAGCAAAGCCGGCGAAGACGCCGACTTGTGCTTAAGAAATCTCGCGACGAAAAGGTGGCAAGGCATTGAGGATCGCCTTGCCATAGCGCTGGGTGACCAGCCGCCGGTCGAGCAATGTAATAGTGCCGCGATCCTGCTCGGTGCGTAGCAGGCGCCCGCAGGCCTGAACCAGCTTGAGTGAAGCGTCCGGCACCGAGATCTCCATGAATGGATTGCCACCCCGTGCTTCGATCCACTCGGCCAGGGCTGCTTCGACGGGGTCATCAGGTACCGAGAACGGGATTTTGGCGATCACCACGTGCTCGCAATAGGCGCCGGGCAAATCCACCCCCTCGGCGAAGCTGGCCAGGCCGAACAGTACGCTCGAGTCCCCACCATCTACCCGCGCCTTGTGCTTGTTGAGGGTTTCCTGTTTGGACAGGTTGCCCTGGATAAACACTTGCTTGCGCCAGTCGCGCTCCAGGCCGTCAAACACGTCCTGCATTTGCTTGCGCGAGGAAAACAGCACCAGCGTACCCCGCGAACCTTCTACCAGACCGGGCAGATCACGAATGATCGCGGCGGTATGGGCCACCGCATCCCGCGGATCGGCCTTAAGGTCCGGCACCCGCAAGACACCGGCATCGGCGTGATGGAACGGACTCGGCACCACCGCCGTGACGGCGGCCTTGGGCAATCCGGCGCGCATGCGGAAGCGGTCGAAGGTACCCAGCGCAGTCAGGGTGGCCGACGTCACCAGAGCGCCGTAAGCCACGTTCCACAAGTTGCGACGGAGCATTTCGGCCGCAAGGATGGGGCTGGCATTGACCTCGATATCAAACAGCGAACCACTTTCAGCCAGGGTCATCCAGCGCGCCATGGGCGGGCTGTCCTGGGGGTCTTCGGTGGTAAAGGCCGTCCAAAGCTCCCAGTTGCCCTGGGCACGGGACAGCAGGCTGCCGAACAGCGGGTACCATTCTTCGGCCTGATTGCTGGTGATGCCAATATTGACCTCGCCGTCCATGCCGTCCTTGAGGATTTCCGTCAGGCGGGTGAACAGGTCGGTCAGACGCGAAAAACCTTTCTTCAGCTCGATCCCCATTTCACGCATGTGATCGGGGATCAAGCCGCCGATAAAGCGATGGCGCGGGCGCTCACGCCCCTCTGGCTCTTCGCCTACCTTGAAGTCGGCGATTTGTTCACAGGCGGTGAACATGAACTGCTGCTGGGCCTTGATCTCTTTCGCCAGCTCCGGCACCTGCTCCAGCAAACGCCCCAGGTCTCCCGGCAGCGGATGCTGGGCCAGCAGCTTGGTGAGGTTTTTGGCTGTTTGCTCAAGCCAGTCGGCAGTTGAGCGCAAGCGGGTGTAGTGGGCGAAATGGCCAATGGCCTTGTCCGGCAAGTGGTGCCCTTCGTCGAACACGTACAGCGTGTCACGCGGGTCAGGCAGCACTGCACCGCCCCCCAGCGCCAGATCTGCAAGCACCATGTCATGGTTGGTGACAATCACATCCACCTTGCTCATGCCTTCGCGGGCCTTGTAAAAGGCGCACTGGCCGAAATTCGGGCAATGACGATTGGTGCACTGGCTGTGGTCGGTGGTCAGGCGCGCCCAGTCCTGATCTTCCAGAGCCTGGGGCCAGCTGTCGCGATCACCGTCCCATTTATTACCGGCAAGCTTCTCGATCATGCTGGTGAACAGTTTCTGACTGGCCTCATCGACTTCAATCTTGAAGCCTTCTTCCTCGAACAGCTGCGCTGTCGCGGTTTGCGCGTGGCCTTCTTGCAGCAGCATGTCGAGTTTGGACAGACACATGTAGCGCCCGCGCCCCTTGGCCAGCGCAAAGCTGAAGTTCAGCCCGCTGTTACGCATGAGGTCGGGGAGGTCCTTGTAGACGATCTGCTCTTGCAGCGCGACGGTGGCCGTGGCGATGACCAGGCGTTTACCGGCGGCCTTGGCCGTAGGAATGGCCGCCAGGCTATAGGCGACAGTCTTGCCGGTACCGGTACCGGCCTCAACAGCGACCACAGCCGGATCGCCACTGCGGTGGCCTTCTTCATCAGTGTCGATATCGCCCAGCACTTTGGCCACTTCGGCGATCATCAAACGTTGGCCGTAGCGCGGCTTGAGGCTCTTGGCTTCGAGAAAACGCGAGTAAGCGCCCTGGATCTGGGATTTTAGTTCGTTACTAATCATGGTTCTTCGGGCGCGAGAAACGCTGGATAAATTTTCAGTGGTTCGAATGGCCGCTATCATACCCCGCTAATTCATCCTGCGCCGAACGGAGTACCCCAATGACCGCCTTTAGCCTCGCCTACAGCCTGCATTTACTGGCCGCCCTGACCTGGGTAGGAGGTATGTTTTTTGCCTGGATGATCCTGCGCCCGGCAGCTGTGACGGCCCTTGAAGGCCCGGCCCGGTTAAAACTGTGGGTAGAAGTGTTTCAACGGTTTTTTGTCTGGGTGTGGGTGGCCGTGGTGATTTTGCCGATAAGCGGTGTAGGCCTGTTGCAGTTGCGCTTTAGCGGTTTCGAAACGGCCCCGCGTTATGTACAGATCATGATGGGCTTGTACATTGTAATGGTGGCCTTGTTTATCCGGGTCCAGTCGCTGCAACTGCCAGAGTTGCGCAAGGCGGTGCTGGATGAACAGTGGGCGGCAGGCGCGGCAGTGATGGGCCGGATCCGGCGCCTGGTGGGATGTAATTTGATTGTGGGGCTGGTCGTGGTGGGGATTGCAGCAGCGCGCCCCATGTTTTGAAGGGTGGCCAGCCGTGCCCGGTTCAGCGGATCCCGGGGCACGGCAATAAGGTTACAAACGCTGAATCGTCACCTGGCCGGCGCTCCCAGCCTCTCCCGGTTGCCCGGCAATTCCGGCACGACCGGATTTACCGCCATCAGTGCGGTACACAAAGCAGCCTTTGGATTTACCGCCTGCCCCCGCACGTCCGGCTTCCCCTGGCTTGCCCCCGGCTCCGCCATCAACCCGCACGCTGATCAGTTCGCCAGGATAACTAGCGGGCAACTCAAGACGCACATTCGCACCGGCTGCACCGGCCTGGCCATTCCCGCCGTTGTCGCCATTGGCTCCGGCACCCGCAGCCCCCCAGGTACAACCCGGCGCCTCGCCATTACCGCCGTCGAGCCCGGCAAAACCCGGTGCACCCGTGCCGCCACGGGCATCAATGACTAATTGCGGCGCTTGCAGCGATTCGATACGTACATTCAAATCACGTGCCGGCCGCGCAGGCTTCTCGAAAGTGCCCGGGGCTCCACGCGCATTGATTTGACTGCCTTCGTCGAGTTTAGCCTGGGCCACCCGCAGTTCAATGCCGCCCTCGGCCGGTACCAGGGTGATGCGTGCCTCGCGGCCCAAATGCAACTGGTCGATGTTGACCCGGGTAACGCCGGCCGGAATCAGCAGCGTGCCGTAGTCAGCCACTTCAAGTCTTTCCAGTTGCAGGACACTGGCGTTAGCCGGCAGGCGCATCATGGAATTGGCTTCAACCATCACCACGTCAGCATGGGCAAAAGGGCTGCACAAAGTGGCCAGCAGGCAAATCTTACGCATGGCTGTCGTCTCGTTTGGAAGAATTGCGAAGGGTTTGCACGTGAAGTATTCCAACCACAAGGATGTAAAGGCGATCACGCCAGGCATGCGGGCGATCGCGCAGGCTGCTGTTGAACAACAGCAACTCAAGAACATGGGTCAGCAGCAACAGACTGCCAGCCAGATTAATCAATAAATCGAACGGGTTGATCAGCGGTTTAAAAATGTTGATCAACGCAACGGCCCAAAACAACAACGTCAGAACTTTCCCCAGCCCCCAAAGCACCTTCATACCACTGACCTTTTGTGTTTTTCTTTGAGCGCACATTAACGGCTCGCAGGAGGCAGACGCCAGTGAACTTTGCAAAAAAAATACGTCGCAGGTTTGATCTGTCTGATTAAACCTGCAACTCCTGCGAACGCTTGAAATTGCGCTCTGGCCCGAGGTTTTCGCCAAAGCGCACGAGCGACTTTAACGAATGATCTGAATCTCGGTACGGCGGTTCAAGGCTCGTCCTTCCGGGGTTTGATTACTGGCCACCGGATTCGATTCGCCACCACCGGCTACGGATACAAACTGATTGCGCGGCACACCACTGCTGATCAGGTATTCGACCACCGATTTCGCCCGTTCTTTGGACAGCTTGAGGTTGTAGGCATCGTTACCGACGCTGTCGGTATAGCCTGTGACTTTAAGCTGAGCATTGGCGGCGTCCTTTTTCAGGCGCGCCGCAATCACATTGAGTTTTTCCTTGTCAGCGGCGGTCAGCCTGGCCGAGTTGAACTCGAAGTGCACATCGCGCACCACGATGGTTTCTTCCTTGACCACTACCACCTCTTCAACCACCACTACCGCGACTATCGGGCAGCCTACGGCATCGACCTTCACCCCTTTTGGCGTGTCCGGGCACTTGTCGCGGCTATCAGGAACGCCATCGCCGTCGGCGTCGCCATCACCATGCACCCAGCAATAGGCCGCGGCCATACCGGCACCGAATACCGCGCCACCTCCCGCCCAGGCCGTGCTGTTTATTGCACCAAGCGCCGCTCCGCCCACGCCCCCGACAGCTGCACAGGTAGGCCAGTCGGTTTTTTGCAAGCCGGCGCAGCCCGTCAATACACTGGTGAGAACAATCAAAGGTACTGCTGTCCTGATGATGCTCATACGGGATCTCTCCTGGGGGTCGGCGTAGGGCCGATGCCCCGAAAGTAAAGACCCCGCCGGGGTTATACGCCAGCAAAGCCACTGCACGGGCAAGTGCCCACTAGGCCCCGGGGCTTCAGCGCGCTAGTCTTGGGGGCTCTGATTGAGGACTTTCGATGACGTCTGGTATTTCTACACGTACACCCCAGCAAGCACTGGCGGCGCTGCTTGAGCGTTATGCGCCACAACGCCTGCTCGTGGTCGGCGCCAGCCAGTTTCCGGCGCTGGCAGCGTTTCAGGAGACGCATCCCGAAGTTGTTGTCGCCCACGCAGCCCCCGGCGCTTTACCGGCAGAGTTGGCCGCACAGCGCTTTGACCTGGCGCTGGTGATCGACTGCCTGGAGCATATGCCCAAGCGCCACGGGCTGGAGCTACTGGGCGGGATTCGCAATCTCAACGCCAGCCGCATTGCGGTATTGGCGGATCTGAGCGCCTGTAACTGGAAAGACACCGATTTCTTTGCGCTGGCCTTGCAAAGCAGTGAGCGTTTTCAGCGCGATGAACAGGTGTTGACCCTGTTCACTTACGACTTGCGCGAGTACAAACAAGTACCCGACTGGCTGAATGCCAGGTTCTGGGCCAATCCGGAAAATTTTGGCAAGTATTGGTGGTAAGCCGATGAGTACATCCATTTGCCCATGTGGCAGCGGCAATTTGCTCGACGCCTGCTGCGGGCACTATCACGCCGGGCATCCGGCCCCAAGCGCCGAAACCCTGATGCGTTCGCGTTATAGCGCCTATGTCCTGGGGTTGATTGATTATCTGGTCACTACCACGCTGCCAGTGCAGCAGGCCGGCCTTGATCGTCAGTCCATCGGCGACTGGAGCGCACAAAGCACCTGGCTCGGACTTGAGGTTGAAAGCAGCGAAGTATTCGGCGGCCAGCCCGAACATGCCTTTGTCACCTTTACCGCACGCTGGCACGATGCCAATGGCGAGCACAGCCATCGCGAGCGGTCATCTTTTGTACAAAGTGCTGGACGCTGGTACTTCATTGATCCCACAGTGCCACTGAAGGTCGGGCGCAACGATGCCTGCCCATGCGCCAGCGGGCTCAAGTTCAAAAAGTGCTGCGCCAGTTACCTGGGTAGCTAAAGCGACAAAGGGGAATAAGGAATGGATTCTCGGGCCCGAATAACAACTATTGCCCTGATGATGATTCTGGCGCTTACAGGTTGCGCATCCTGGTTTGATTCAGGCGAAAAAGACCCGGACGTGCACTTGGTGCGTGTAGAGCTGGTCAAGGCCAAAATGCTCGAGCAACGTTTCAAGTTGTACTTGCGGGTCGACAATCCGAATGACTCGACCCTGACTGTGCGCGCTTTGAGCTACAAAATTCACTTGGGCACGATCCAGCTGACTGAAGGTCAGTACGACCAGTGGTTCAGCGTCCAGCCAAACAGCCAGACCGTGTTCGTGGTGCCGGTGCGGACTAACCTGTGGCCACAAGTGCGCCCACTGGTCAAATTGCTTGAATCTCCTGCCGTCCCCATCCCCTATCAGCTGGATGGCACTCTCGAAACCGGCCTGTTCTACGGTAACGACGTGCACCTGATACGCAAAGGCGAGATAATCCCTGCCGATTTTATTCCAGAGTGATTGAGTAATGACCCAACAACCCCATGTTCATGGCCCCGACTGCAACCACGATCACGATCATCATGATCACGCCCATGACGACCACGGTCACGTGCATGGCCCGCATTGCGGCCATGCCCCCCAGGAGCCGGTGCGTAACGAACTCAAAGACGTTGGCCGCAACGACCCTTGCCCATGTGGCAGCAGCAAAAAATTCAAGAAGTGCCACGGCGCCTGATACTTAAAAGCGCCCTGCACACGCCGCACCTGCCCTGGGCATGTGCGGCGTGTGTGTTTGTGGCCCTCAAAAAATCCACCTGCCCCGGCAAACACTTTCATCCGGAGCGCCATTGAGGGTAAAACTGACAGTTCGCAGTGAACTGCTGCGACTGCGTGAACATCCCCTTCTGGAGCCCTTCATGATCGATCTGTATTACTGGACCACCCCCAACGGCCACAAAATATCGTTGTTTCTTGAAGAGGCGGGCCTGCCCTACACCGTGCATCCGGTGAATATCGGCAAGAACGAACAATTCGAACCTGCCTTTCTGAAGATATCCCCCAACAATCGGATTCCGGCCATCGTCGATCAGGCTCCCGGGGACGGCGGCGATCCCCTGTCGCTGTTTGAGTCCGGCGCGATCCTGCTGTATCTCGCAGAAAAAACCGGCCGGTTCCTGCCCAAAGATTTGCGCGGCCGGCAAATGGCTCTGCAATGGCTGTTCTGGCAAATGGGCGGGCTGGGGCCAATGGCCGGGCAAAACCATCACTTCAATCGTTTCGCGCCCGAAAAAGTCCCCTATGCGATCAAGCGCTACACCGATGAAACAGCCCGCCTGTATGGCGTGTTGAACAAACAGCTGGAGGGTCGTCAGTTTGTTGCCGGGGACGACTACAGCATCGCCGACATGGCCATCTATCCGTGGATCGTGCCCCATGAATTCCAGGGCCAGAACCTGGATGACTTCCCGGCATTGAAGGCCTGGTTCCAGCGTATCAAGGCACGCCCGGCCACCGGACGCGCTTATGCACTGGTGGATAAGATCAATCCACCGAAGTAAGCAGCCGCCAGGGTTTTGTAGCCGCTGCCACAGGCTGCGACGGGGCACGAAACGGCCCTGAGCATTTGCAGGTCACGCGGCCCGTATCGCAGCCTTCACCCGCCGCTCCAGCGTTCTCTACAGCGCCGTGAGATAGCGCTTGCGCGGCGTCATCGGCCTCACTAACGTAGCGCCTTTCGATGACACTACCCCCCGCAGGAGCTTTGCCATGGCCTCGCCAGTCCTTACACATTTTCTACCCCGGTTCGGCGTTGCCGCGGCAGTGGTCAGCCTGTTGGGCCTGACGGGTTGCCAGATAAACAACCATGCCTCAGAAAGCCTGGTACCGACCTCCGGTGTACAGCCCCTTAAAGGCCTGGCGCAGAATGTATCTGTACGTCGCAACAGCCAGGGCATGCCACTGATCGAAAGCAGCAGCTTTCATGACGCCCTGTTTACCCTCGGTTACGTGCACGCCAGCGACCGTATCAGCCAGATGGTCCGTTTACGCTTGCTGGCCCAAGGCCGGCTGGCGGAGTTGAACGGTGCCGATGCGCTGGAAAGCGACAGGTTGATGCGCAGCGTCAATCTGAAAAAAAATGCTGACGAACTTTATAAAAGCGCATCCCCGCGCCTTAAAAAATTCTTTGAAGTCTATGCCCGCGGGGTCAACGCCTATCTGTTCCGTTACCGCGACAAGCTCCCGGCCGACCTGGCGCAAGCCAGCTATAAAGTCGAATACTGGAAACCTGAAGATTCAGCGCTGATTTTCAGCCTGTTGAACTTCTCCATGTCGGTCAATTTGCAAGAGGAGCTCAACTCGCTGGTACTGGCGCAAAAGGTCGGCACCGACAAGCTCCCGTGGTTGACGCCAACCTACCCCAATGAAGCCCTGGCCACAGCCGAGGCAGACAAACTCAAGGGGCTGATCCCCGGGAGCACGCTGCCAGGGTTAAGCGATGTGAGCCTTGCCCTTGAGCAAGTCACCCGTTTGAGCTTGCCCGGGGTCACGGCCTCGAGCGACTGGGCGATTGGTCCACAGCGCAGCCGTAGTGGCAAAAGCCTGCTGGCCAACGACATGCATCAACCCATAGGCGTGCCTTCGGCGTGGAGTTATGTGCAAATCCGCGCCCCTAAATATCAGGCCGCCGGTGCATCCATTGCCGGCTTGCCAACCCTGTTCTCCGGGTTCAACGGCAAGGTGGCATGGGGCATGAGCATGGCCATGGGGGATAACCAGGATGTGTTTCTGGAGAAACTCAAACGTCAGGGCAACAGCCTGTACTACCTGGCTGATGGAAAATGGCTACCCGCAACGGTGCGCAACGAAACCTTTTTCGTCAAAGGTCAGCGTCCGATTCGTCAAACCATTTACGAAACACGCCACGGGCCGCTGCTCAACAGTTCCTGGAGCACTCAGACTGATTTAAACGCCAGCCTTGGCCTTGCCCTGCAAACCCCGGACTTGAAGGGCGATAAAACTCTTGATGCATTTTTCGATCTGTCCCGCGCCCAGGACAGCGAGAAAGCCTCTGACGCCAGCCGCGAGATCAGGGCCGTAGCGCTGAATCTGTTGTACGCGGACGCCAAGCACTTCGGCTGGCAAGTGACCGGGCTGTACCCCAACCGCCGTGAAGGTCTTGGTCTGTTCCCCTCCCCGGGCTGGGAAGGCCGCTACGACTGGGACGGTTACGCCGATCCGATGCTGCACCCCTATGACCAGGACCCGGCACAAGGCTGGCTGGGCACGGCCAACCAGCGTACGGCTGCCTATGGCTATGGCATGCAGCTGTCCAATTCGTGGTTATCCCCTGAGCGCAGCGAACGCCTTGCGCAATTGGCTGGCACTGGCAAGCAGGATGCTCGCAGCATGATCGCGATGCAGTACGACCAAACCACCTTGTTCGCCGCCAAATTAAAAGCCATGTTTGCCGCCCCCGGCATGGCGCAGCCGTTGAAGCAGGCGATCGCAGCCTTGCCCGCGGCTGACCAGGCCAAGGCACGCGAGGCCCTTGGCCGGCTTATGACGTTTGACGGCAAACTTGTCCCGGCCTCAGCGGATGCGGCGTTGTACGAGCTGTTTTTGCAAGAAAGCACCAAGCAAATCTTCCTTGATGAACTGGGACCAGAAAGCAGTGCCAGCTGGAAGGCTTTTATTGCCAACGGCGGATTGTCGTATTCGGCCCAGGCCGATCACCTGCTTGGGCGCGAGGACAGCCCGTTCTGGGACGATATTCGCACTCCGCACAAAGAAGACAAGCCTACGATTCTGGCCCGCAGCCTGGCGGCAGCCATCAGTGCCGGCGACAGCTTGATGGGCAGCGATCACAAGGCCTGGCAATGGGGCAAACTGCATTATTACCTGTGGCGTAATGCCGATGGCCAGACAGTGCGCGGCCCGGTGGCAGCAGGCGGCGACCAGAGCACGCTGAACATTGCGGCTTACAACGTTGGCGGCAACAACTTCGAGACAACGCTGATCCCGGCCATGCGCATGATCGTCGACTTCGGTCAGATCGAACCGATGATGGGGCAAAACAGCACGGGCCAATCCAGCAACCCGTCCAGCCAGCACTACACCGACGGCATCGATCCGTGGCTCAAGGGCCAGTACATCAGCTTCCCGATGCAACCGCAGAACTTCGACAAGGTGTATGGCAATACGCGCCTGACCCTGGTCCCCGGCAAATAGAACGCTGCCATCGGTAACCGGGTTAACGCCATCGCCGGCAAACCGGCTCCCACAGACTGAGTGCCAACCGCACACTCCGTTTCTGTGGGAGCAAGCCAGCAAACGCCCACAGACCAGCCATGCACTCTTTGTGTGCAGCTGTTTTATGGCGCTCTTTTTTCGGGCATAGACACTCGTTGCCCAGACCTCTTTCTCCCTTTAATCCATTCCCTGTCCCACTGTGGTTCGGAACTTGCTACTTCTCTGCCGACGTAGCACTCCAGTAGCAGTCATCACGCGCCACAAGCGCTCATCGGTTTTAGGGATTGAATAATGAAAAAAGCATTTCTGGCCCTCTCTGCACTGACTTTATGCATGGCAGCAGGTACCGCTTTGGCCAAAGACTATAAAGAGCTGCGTTTCGGGGTTGATCCGTCCTATGCACCGTTTGAATCCAAGGCCGCCGATGGCAGCCTGGTGGGCTTCGATATCGATTTGGGCAATGCCATCTGCGCCGAGCTGAAAGCAAAATGCACGTGGGTCGAGAGCGATTTCGACGGCACCATTCCGGGGCTTAAAGCCAACAAATTCGACGGTGTGATCTCTTCCATGACCGTAACCCCGGCTCGCGAAAAGGTCATCGACTTCTCTGACGAGCTGTTCTCCGGCCCCACCGCGCTGGTGTTCAAAAAGGGCACTGGCCTGGACGCCACGCCTGAATCGCTCAAGGGCAAAAAGGTCGGCTATGAGCAAGGCACTATCCAGGAGGCATACGCCAAGGCAGTACTGGACAAGGCCGGGGTGACCACCCAGGCCTATGCCAACCAGGATCAGGTGTATGCCGACCTGATTTCAGGCCGCCTCGACGCCTCGATCCAGGACATGCTGCAAGCCGAACTGGGCTTTTTGAAAACCCCGCAAGGCGCGGAATACGAAGTCAGCAAACCCGTAGACAGCGAACTGTTACCTGCCAAAACCGCAATAGGCATCAAGAAAGGTAACAAAGAGCTACAAGCTCTATTGAATAAAGGTATCAAAGCGTTACACGACGATGGCACCTACGCCACGATCCAGAAAAAACACTTTGGCGATTTGAATCTGTACAGCGGCAAATAATGCTCTGGCGCCAACCCTCGGGTGGGCGCTTTTTTGACTGCCATAGGTTCGATCCGATGCTTGAAAACCTTTTACAGAACCTTGGGCTTCCGGCTTTCAGCTTGCAGGGCTTTGGCCCGCTGTTGCTGCAAGGCACATGGATGACCCTCAAATTATCGGTGCTGTCGCTGGCAGTGAGCGTGTTGCTCGGCTTGCTCGGCGCCAGCGCCAAACTCTCCAGTCATAAACTGCTGCGCATACCTGCCCAGCTCTACACCACCCTGATTCGCGGCGTACCCGACCTGGTGCTGATGCTGCTGATTTTTTACAGCCTGCAAACCTGGCTCACCAACCTTACCGATGCAATGGACTGGGAATACGTCGAAATCAACCCGTTCAGCGCAGGCGTCATTACCCTGGGCTTTATCTATGGGGCCTATTTCACAGAAACCTTTCGTGGAGCCATCCTGTCCGTCCCCCGCGGCCAGGTCGAGGCAGCCACCGCATATGGCCTCAAGCGCGGCCAGCGGTTCCGTTATGTGGTCTTCCCGCAGATGATGCGCTTCGCCCTGCCGGGTATAGGCAACAACTGGATGGTGATGCTCAAGGCCACAGCGCTGGTGTCGATCATTGGTCTGGCCGATCTGGTCAAGGCGGCTCAGGATGCGGGCAAAAGCACTTACCAGCTGTTTTTCTTTCTGGTCGTCGCAGCGTTTATTTATCTGGCGATAACCAGCGCCTCGAACTTCGTTTTACGCCGCCTTGAACGCCACTATGGCGCAGGCGCCCGGGAGGCAGTGCGATGATGGAGCTATTGCAAGAGTACTGGCGACCGTTTCTGTACAGCGACGGCTATCACATCACTGGCCTGGCAATGACATTGTGGCTATTGAGTGCATCGCTGGTGATTGGCTTTGTGGTCTCGATCCCGCTGTCCATTGCACGGGTTTCATCCCGAGGCTGGGTACGCTGGCCGGTGCAGTTCTACACCTGGCTGTTTCGCGGTACGCCCCTGTATATCCAGTTACTGATCTGCTACACCGGGATCTACAGCATCGCGGCAGTCCGCGCACAGCCCGAGCTCAATGCGTTCTTTCGCGACGCCATGAATTGCACGATTCTGGCGTTTGCGCTCAATACCTGTGCCTACACCACGGAAATTTTTGCCGGGGCCATTCGCAGCATGGCCCATGGTGAGGTTGAAGCGGCCAAGGCCTATGGGCTAAGCGGCTGGAAACTCTACGCTTACATCATCATGCCTTCAGCCTTGCGTCGCTCATTGCCGTATTACAGCAATGAGGTGATTCTGATGCTGCACTCGACCACTGTTGCCTTCACCGCAACTATCCCGGATGTATTGAAAGTCGCTCGGGACGCAAACTCGGCGACTTTTCTGACATTTCAGTCTTTCGGGATCGCGGCAATCATCTACTTGTGCGTCACCTTCATTCTGGTCGGCCTGTTCCGGCTGGCGGAACGCCGCTGGTTAGCCTTTCTGGGCCCTGCACACTAGGATTTTCACATGCAACGACATCAAATCCATCCCTTGCTGGCACCCGTGCCGGGCACCGAGCGGCATATTCACAGCTTTCACTACGGCCCCTCGAAGCCACAGGGCAAGGTCTACATCCAAGCCTCGCTGCATGCCGACGAGCTGCCCGGCATGCTGGTTGCCTGGCACCTCAAGCAGCGCCTGGCGGCCCTGGAAAGCGAAGGCCGGTTGCGCAGCGAAATTGTGCTGGTGCCAGTGGCCAATCCCGCGGGGCTGGAGCAAGTATTAATGGACATCCCGCTGGGCCGGTATGAACTGGAAAGCGGGCAAAATTTCAATCGCCACTTCATCGATCTCAGTGCACAAATCGGTGATGAGCTCGAGGGTTTGTTAAACCACGATCCCTTGCATAACCGACAACTGATCCGTGGCCACTTGCGCGAAGCGCTGGCGGCACAAGTGCCGACAACGCAACTGCAGTCGCAACGCCTGGCCCTCCAGTCTCTGGCCTGCGACGCGGATATGGTGCTGGACCTGCATTGTGACTTTGAGGCCGTGGCGCACCTGTACACCACACCAGAGGCCTGGCCGCAGGTAGAACCGCTGGCGCGCTATCTCGGGGCACAAGCCAGCCTGCTGGCCACAGATTCAGGCGGGTTGTCATTTGATGAGTGCTTTACGCTGCTGTGGTGGCAATTACAACAACGCTTTGCACATGACTTCGCCATTCCACAGGGCAGTTTTTCCGTCACTGTAGAATTGCGCGGCCAGGGTGATGTCAGCCATGCGCTCGCCGAGCAGGACTGCCAGGCACTGATTGATTATCTGATCGGGTTTGGCGCGATTGAGGGCGAGCCCGGGCCTCTTCCCCCTCTGCCCTACCCCGCAACTCCGCTGGCCGGCGTGGAACCCGTTGCGACGCCTGCAGGAGGAGTCCTGGTGTTTTGTGCAAACCCCGGAGATTACCTGCAGGCTGGCCAGCTGATTGCCGAAGTCATTGACCCTGTCAGCGACCGTGTGACCCCGGTTTACTGCACCGCAGCAGGCTTGCTCTACGCCCGCTCACTGCGGCGAATGGCAACTGCCGGCATGGTGATCGCCCATGTAGCCGGGCAGCATGCCTATCGTAGCGGCTATCTTCTTTCCCCTTGAGGTCAGCATGTACAAACTTACCGTCGAAGGCCTGCATAAAAGCTATGGCGACAACAAAGTCCTCAGAGGCGTGTCACTCAAGGCTAAAACCGGGGATGTTATCTGCCTGATCGGTGCCAGTGGCTCAGGGAAGAGCACCTTCTTGCGCTGCATCAATTTTCTAGAGACACCCAACGATGGCGCCATGACCCTTGATGGCCAGCTGATTCGCATGGTCAGTGACAAACACGGCATGCGGGTGGCCAGCGAGGACGAGTTGCAGCGCTTGCGCACCCGTTTGGCCATGGTGTTTCAGCACTTCAACCTGTGGAGTCACCTGACAGTGCTGGACAACATCACCCTGGCACCGCGTCGTGTACTGGGGGTCAGTAAAAAAGAGGCTGAAGAGAGTGCTCGGCGCTACCTGGACAAGGTCGGCCTGCCTGCCCGGGTTGCCAGTCAATACCCGGCATTTCTGTCCGGCGGCCAGCAACAGCGGGTGGCTATTGCCCGGGCACTGGCAATGGAACCGGAAGTCATGCTGTTCGACGAACCCACCTCGGCGCTGGACCCCGAACTGGTTGGCGAAGTGTTACGGGTAATTCAAGGCCTGGCCGAAGAAGGCCGCACCATGATCATGGTGACCCACGAGATGAACTTCGCCCGCAACGTGGCAAGCCAGGTGATGTTCTTGCATCAAGGCCTGGTAGAGGAACAGGGCACGCCACTGGAGGTACTGGATAATCCAAAAAGCGAGCGCTTGCGCCAATTCCTTAGCGGCAATCTGAAATAGGCCATCCCTTTGTGACACCTGCGTCCTGACAGACACGCACTTTGAGTGCGTACGCTCACCTGGCCATTGCATGACAAAGGGATACCGCAAGAGAGGTCCATATGGGACCGCTCCGTACGCCTGTATGTCTGAATACAGGCCCGATGCGGCCTGTGATCAGGCCACAGGAGCGGGTGGTGGCTCATCCGGAATAGTGGGTACACCAGGCTCGTTAGGGAGCGGGGTATCTTGGTCAGGCTGGCCGGGAATGCCACCTGCATGCACCTGGGGCTGAGCGAGCAGCGACCAGGCCAGCACGCCCACCTGATTAGGCTCAAGACTGGCCAGTTGGGCGCGGATACTCGGATCGATCTTCATAGGGCAACTCCTGAGCGATGATCCGGCTCGCTGGGTGCGTAACCGGAAATACACTCAATAGAGTGTCAATTCGCTCAGGAATTCCCTCAGTTCGTCAGGTGCGAGGCAAGGTTACGCCGCGCTGCCCTTGATACTTGCCGCCACGGTCCTTGTAAGACACTTCACACTCTTCATCTGACTCGAAGAACAGCATCTGCGCCACACCTTCATTGGCGTAGATTTTGGCAGGCAATGTTGTGGTGTTGGAGAACTCCAGCGTGACGTGGCCTTCCCACTCGGGCTCGAGCGGCGTCACGTTAACGATGATCCCGCAACGTGCGTAGGTGCTTTTACCCAGGCAGATGGTCAGCACGTTGCGCGGAATACGGAAATATTCAACCGTACGGGCAAGAGCAAAGGAGTTGGGCGGGATGATGCACACATCGCTGGTGACATCGACAAAGCTGCCTTCATCGAAGTTCTTGGGATCAACGGTGGCCGAGTTGATGTTGGTGAACACCTTGAATTCATTCGCGCAACGAACGTCGTAGCCATAGCTCGACACACCGTAGGAAATCAGGCGGTTTTCGCCTTCACCACGCACCTGACGCTCGACGAAAGGTTCGATCATGCCGTGTTCTTGCGCCATGCGGCGAATCCACTTGTCTGGTTTGATGCTCATGGCGGGTGTCCTGAATAGCGAGGTAGAAAAATTCTGTCGGGCATCTTACCGCCCCCCAAGGTCCGGTTCAAAAGGCTGGGGCAAAAATAACGAAAATAGCTGCACAACCCCTGAATACGGGCTGTCAGGACAACCGTCAGTCACGTTTTTAAAGAAACCTTCGCAAAGACCCTTTGCACGTTCGGCAAAAAGGGTTAAGGTGGCGCCACTGTGCTGCTTGTGTCACTGAGAATCTCTACACGATATGTTGAATTTCGATCCAACCATCTCCAAGAATTTTTCCTGCTCTTTGCACTCAGTCTCGGCCAGGGCTTTTCCTGCGTCGCAGTTTTCTTTGTTCAAGGAGTTACACCATGTCTAATCGCCAAACTGGTACCGTTAAGTGGTTCAACGATGAAAAAGGCTTCGGCTTCATCACTCCACAATCCGGTGACGACCTGTTTGTTCACTTCAAAGCAATCCAATCCGACGGCTTCAAAAGCCTGAAAGAAGGCCAACAGGTTTCTTTCATCGCTACCCGCGGTCAGAAAGGCATGCAAGCTGAGGAAGTTCAAGTTATCTAACTTGTACTGATCCAGTAAAAACCCCGCCCTTAAAAGCGGGGTTTTTTATGCCCGCAATAAAAGCCCCAGCAACCCCCTGCACCGTCTGGCTTGCCAGCGATACAGGCGATGCGGTTCGACTTCAGACCATGTAGATGTAATCGCTGGCGAGCCAGCTCCCACAGTTACTCAGCGTTTCAGCCAAACTGCATCCCCTGCTGCGGCTAACCGTCAGTCGTCGCTGCTGGTGATCGTAGGCATGGCCTGCGAAGCAGCCTCAGACAAGACTATCCGCGCACCCACATGCCGGGCCAACTCCTGATAGATCAACGCAACAGGGCTATCCGGATCTGCAATCACGGTTGGTTTGCCATTGTCGGCTTGCTCACGAATGGCCATCGACAGTGGTAGTGACGCCAGTACTTCTACGCCGTATTCAGTGGCCAGCTTCTCACCACCACCTTCGCCGAACAAATGCTCAACATGGCCGCAGTTCGAGCAAATGTGCACCGCCATGTTTTCCACAACGCCCAATACCGGAATGTTCACCTTGCGGAACATCTCGACACCTTTACGTGCATCCAGCAATGCCAGATCCTGCGGAGTGGTCACAATCACCGAACCGGTCACCGGGACTTTTTGTGCCAGAGTCAGCTGAATATCGCCCGTGCCAGGCGGCATATCGATGACTAGGTAATCCAGGTCATTCCATGCAGTCTGCGTAACCAGCTGCAGCAATGCGCCGGATACCATTGGACCGCGCCATACCATTGGCGTGTTGTCGTCGGTCAGAAACGCCATCGACATGACTTCAACACCGTGGGCCTCAATCGGCACAAACCACTTCTGATCGCGAATTTTCGGACGAGTACCTTCAGCAATGCCAAACATCACGCCCTGACTCGGGCCATAGATATCCGCATCAAGAATACCGACCCGCGCACCTTCACGCGCCAGCGCCAGCGCCAGGTTGGCGGCTGTAGTCGACTTGCCGACACCACCCTTCCCGGAAGCAACCGCGACGATGTTTTTCACATTGGCCAGGCCAGGGATTTGCGCCTGGGCCTTGTGCGCAGCAATCACACAACTGACATCCACCTTGGCCGAAGACACCCCGTCCATATTGCTGATAGCCATTTGCAGCATTTGCGCCCAGCCGCTCTTGAACAGACCGGCGGCATAACCCAGCTCTAGCTGAACACTCACGTGCTCACCCTGAACTTCAATGTTTCGTACGCATCCGGCAGTGACCGGATCCTGATTCAAATAAGGGTCGGTGTATTGGCGAAGGACAGCCTCCACCGCTGCGCGATTGACTGCGCTCATGGGCAACTCCCGAAAAGACTGAATAAAACAGCACGCTATCGTACCTACAAAAACACTGTTAACGATCAGATACACGCCGACGGGGTGAAATAAATTGCCCGGCGCTTTATAGTGGCCGACCACCGTCTCATCAAGTAGCCGAGCCCCATGTCCGAGCCACGCAAGATCCTCGTCACCAGCGCCCTGCCCTATGCCAATGGTTCAATTCACCTTGGCCATATGCTTGAGTACATCCAGACCGATATGTGGGTGCGCTTCCAGAAGCATCGCGGCAACCAATGCACTTACGTCTGCGCAGATGACGCCCACGGCTCGGCAATCATGTTGCGTGCCGAGAAAGAAGGCATCACGCCAGAACAACTTATCGCCAACGTCCAGGCTGAACACAGCGCCGACTTTGCCGAGTTCCTCGTCGATTTCGATAATTTCCATTCGACCCACTCCGAAGAGAACCGCGAGCTGTCGAGTGCGATTTACATCAAGTTGCGCGAAGCAGGCCATATCGCCACCCGTTCTATCACCCAGTATTTCGACCCGGAAAAGAAAATGTTCCTGGCCGACCGCTTCATCAAGGGCACTTGCCCTAAATGCGGCACGGATGATCAGTACGGCGATAACTGCGAAAAATGTGGTGCGACTTATGCGCCAACCGACCTGAAGAATCCCAAGTCCGCAATTTCGGGGGCTACCCCGGTACTCAAGGATTCGCAGCACTTCTTCTTTAAACTGCCAGACTTCGACGCCATGCTTAAAAGCTGGACCCGAAGCGGCGCACTGCAAGATGCAGTTGCTAACAAAATCGCCGAATGGCTGGATGCCGGATTGCAGCAGTGGGATATTTCCCGCGACGCACCGTACTTCGGATTCGAAATTCCGGACGAACCTGGCAAGTATTTCTATGTGTGGCTGGATGCGCCAATCGGCTACATGGCCAGCTTCAAGAACCTTTGCGCACGCCGTCCGGAACTGGACTTCGACGCGTACTGGGCCAAGGACTCCACCACCGAGCTGTATCACTTCATCGGCAAGGACATCGTCAACTTCCACGCCCTGTTCTGGCCAGCCATGCTCGAAGGCGCAGGCTATCGCAAACCAACAGCGATCAACGTTCACGGCTACTTGACCGTCAACGGTCAAAAGATGTCCAAGTCCCGCGGCACCTTCATCAAGGCTCGCACCTACCTTGATCACCTGTCACCTGAATACCTGCGCTACTACTATGCATCCAAGCTGGGCCGTGGCGTCGACGACCTTGATCTGAACCTGGAAGACTTCGTACAGAAGGTCAACTCGGATCTGGTCGGCAAAGTCGTGAACATTGCCAGCCGTTGCGCCGGCTTCATTCACAAAGGTAACGCCGGTGTAATGGTCGAGGGCAATGCTGCTCCCGAGCTGACCGATGCGTTCCTGGCTGCTGCACCGAGCATTGCCGAGGCTTATGAAGCCCGCGACTTCGCTCGCGCCATGCGTGAAATCATGGGCCTGGCCGATAGGGCCAATGCCTGGATTGCAGAAAAAGCGCCGTGGGCAATGGCCAAACAGGAAGGCAAGCAGGACGAAGTTCAAGCTGTTTGCGCATTGGGCATCAACCTGTTCCGTCAATTGGTGATCTTCCTCAAGCCGGTTCTGCCAGTACTTGCAGCTGACGCCGAAGCCTTCTTGAACGTTGCACCTCTGACCTGGGCAGATCACAGCACCTTGCTTGCCAATCATCAGTTGAATGCATTCAAACCGCTGATGACGCGCATCGACCCGGTAAAAGTACAAGCCATGAGCGATGCCTCAAAAGAAGACCTGGTGGCCAGCCAGACTGATACCGGTGACGCAGCCCTTCAAGGCAACGGTGAGCTGGTAAAAGAACCGTTGGCAGCCGAAATTGAATTCGATGCCTTTGCTGCCGTGGATCTGCGAGTTGCTCTGATTCTCAAGGCCGAAGCCGTTGAAGGCGCAGATAAACTGCTGCGCCTGACACTGGACATCGGTGATGAGCAACGCAATGTGTTCTCCGGAATCAAAAGCGCTTATCCGAACCCGGCTGAACTTGAAGGTCGCCTGACCATGATGATTGCCAACCTGAAACCACGAAAAATGCGCTTCGGAATCTCTGAAGGCATGGTGATGGCTGCGGGTCCTGGCGGTGAAGAAATTTACCTGCTGAGCCCGGACAGCGGCGCCAAGCCAGGTCAGCGCATCAAGTAACACACCTCCCCCATCCACTAACGGCCAACTAGCCGTTAGTGGATATTGATCTGTAGCCGCCCTCCTTGTCTTCTCGGATAATCAGCGCCGCTCATATAACCGCCTCACACCTATTATTCACTGCGCATGATGAGTGTCGCCCGGGTGCGGCCCGTCGTCGCTGGACTGATAACACCATGAGCCTGACTCAATGTATTGACGCATTATTGCCACAAACCCAATGCGGAAAATGCGGCCATCCCGGCTGTAAACCCTATGCGCAAGGCATTGCCCAGGGCGAGGCCATCAATAAATGTCCGCCCGGCGGGACCGAAACCATAGCCGCACTGGCAGACTTGCTTGGTATTGCTGTAGTGGCGCTCGACACCGGGCGTGGTACAGCCCCAGCCCAAGTAGCCTACATTCGCGAAGCTGAGTGCATCGGCTGCACAAAGTGCATCCAGGCCTGCCCCGTCGACGCGATCCTCGGCGCAGCCAAGCTGATGCACACTGTCATCATTGATGAATGCACCGGTTGCGACCTCTGTGTGGCACCCTGCCCCGTCGACTGCATCGAGATGCGTCCACTGCCCACCAATATAATCCCGATTGTTGGCGGACTTGCCCGCGAAGCTGAGCAATACAAGGCTCGCCATCTGAAGCGCGAGCATGCACGTAGCCGCTATGAACGGCGCGCCGAACGCCTGCGCCGTGAGGAGCAACACAAACAGGCAGAACGCCTGGCACGCGCCCAACGCCCACCTGCAGTCGACCCCCCCCGTCAACTCAAAGGGCAAACAAACGCCCCCTCCAGTTTCGACGAGATGGCGTTGAAAAAAGCCAAAGTCACACTGGCAATGGCACGCGCCCAGTTAAACAAATCGCTTAAAGCCTTTGGTCATCCTCCAACGGCACAGCAGCAATCGCAGTTGGTCATTCTTCAACAACAGTTTGAAGCAGCTGAACAGGCACTCGCCCAAATGGAACCGGGCCCTGATTCCTCTGCCAGCGCGCCTGTTATAAATAACGCAGAGCTTAAACGTGCAAAAATTCAGCTCGCCATGCGCCGGGCTGAACTTAAAAAAGCCATCACCCAAGAACAACAAGGTGCACAACTGGCGCTTTTAAATGACGCGGTTTCACAGGCCGAATTGGCAGTCAGTACCTTGGAAGAACCCAAAGCCTGATAAATTTTAGCCCTGAGATAACGGATCGCCCTCCAGGAATTGTTTTTACCCATGAACGCCGCAAAGCGCCTTGAAATATTTCGCCGGTTTCACGAAGACAATCCCGAGCCCAAAACCGAACTGGCCTACACATCACCCTTCGAATTATTGATTGCCGTGATTTTGTCAGCGCAAGCCACTGATGTGAGCGTGAACAAGGCAATGGCCAGGTTGTTCCCGGTCGCGAATACGCCAGAAGCCATCTACGCTCTGGGAGTGGAAGGGCTTTCGCAGTACATCAAGACCATTGGCCTGTATAACAGCAAGGCCAAGAACGTGATCGAAACCTGTCGCTTGCTGATTGAACGGCATGCCGGTCAGGTGCCACAAACCCGAGAAGAGCTTGAAGCCCTTCCAGGGGTAGGTCGTAAAACCGCAAACGTTGTGCTCAACACCGCCTTCAGACAGCTGACCATGGCCGTAGATACCCATATATTCAGGGTCAGTAACCGAACCGGCATTGCACCAGGCAAAAATGTGGTCGAGGTCGAAAAGCAATTAATGAAATTCGTGCCCAAGCCTTACCTGCTGGATGCCCATCACTGGCTCATCCTGCATGGTCGTTACGTTTGCCAGGCGCGCAAGCCGCGCTGCGGGAGCTGCCGCATAGAAGACCTGTGCGAATTCAAGGAAAAGACCTCTGACGATTGAGCGATAGAGCGTTTATGTACTGATCGATTGAGAAAATCTTTTTTACCCGCGCAGCGATTATCGCTATAAGGGGCGCCATTGAACGTCTTAGCCTGGAGTGAACTGAATGAGCACTGGCAAAGAACAACTGGATGTGGAAGTAGAAGAAGATTTTCCTGTCTCAGATAAAGACGAGATCGTTGAGCCTGTAGTCGAGGTCGCTAAAACCAATTTGGCCAAGCGCCGGACGATTGATGCGCTTCTGGCAGATAAACGGCTGCAAAAGGAGCTGGAAGATTATCCATACGATCTTTAAATTTTAAGCTCGCGACATCAAAAGCCTCCATTAGCGGAGGCTTTTTGTTTTCAGGGACTGTCGAAGATCAGCGAATCACGTGTATTTCACTCCAGACCATTACGCTGGGCCAGTTCAATGAGATCAACCAGTGATCGGGCATTGAGCTTCAATAAAAGACGTGTTTTGTATGTACTCACCGTCTTGTTACTGAGAAATATGCCATCCGCTATCTCCTTGTTGCTCTTACCACGCGCCAGTTGCTGCAGCACCATCATTTCTCGCCCCGAAAGGCGATTGACCATCTCGGCTTCGCTGGCATTTCCCAAGTTGGAACGCACAGCGTGCAAAGCTTGATTGGGGAAATAGCTGTACCCTGAAAGCACGGCCCGGATAGCGCTAAGCAGTTCGGTCAAATCCTGCTGTTTGCAGACATAACCTGCAGCTCCCGCCTGCATGCAGCGCATGGAGAAATGGCCCGGGGTTTGCGAGGTCAATACCAGTATTTTCATCGGCGCATCAGGTGTTGACAAGCGGGTGATAACTTCAAGCCCGTCAAGCTTGGGAATCCCGATATCCAAAATTACAATATCAGGCGTGTGTTCCCGAGCAAGTTGCAATGCATCTACTCCATTATCCGTCTCTGCTATGACCTCGTAGCCATGTCGTTCCATGAGCATACGTACAGCAAGACGAACCACAGGGTGATCATCCACGATCAGCACTTTATTCATGGGTAATTCCATTTTCCACTGTACTAATTTTTAGAGGCCGCACAATAGCCTAGTTGTCCATCCCTGGGGATAGCATCTAACCCTCCAACAACAATTAAAGAAATATCCTACAAAAAATAAAGAGTTATCCTAAAAACGTTTCTAAACATTAAACACTTGTTACATCCTTTCGCTACATGACTGCTTTAACCAGGTATACAGCCCAATCCGTAGTAAACGCCCAACCAATAATACTTATTCTCATAACCGACATTTAAAATGGCGACAAAGGTTATGCGCCACTTCAACAACGGCAACTCTCGAAAGGCATATGCCTGGATCTTTAGTGGATCAAACCTCCACGGCTAATTCAGACACTTGAGGATGGGGTTAATGAGATCCGAAACATCCGCTATGACGTGGCAGACCGACAAAAAAAAGCCCGACCTGCGGGTCGGGCTTTTCTATCTGCAGGTATATCAGAACAGCTTACGACCCTTGTTCGCGGCAATACGCATGCGCAAGGCGTTCAGCTTGATGAATCCGGCAGCATCAGCCTGATTGTAAGCACCGCCATCTTCTTCGAATGTCGCAATATTTGCATCAAACAACGATTCGTCAGATTTGCGACCAGTAACAATCACGTTGCCTTTGTATAGCTTGAGGCGAACAACACCGTTCACATGAGCCTGGGAAGCATCAATCATTTGTTGCAGCATGATGCGCTCTGGGCTCCACCAGTAGCCGGTGTAAATCAGGCTGGCGTACTTGGGCATCAACTCGTCTTTCAGGTGAGCAACTTCACGATCCAGGGTAATCGACTCAATGGCACGGTGAGCCCGCAGCATAATGGTGCCGCCTGGTGTTTCGTAGCAGCCACGGGACTTCATGCCGACATAACGGTTCTCAACGATGTCGAGACGGCCAATACCATGCTGGCCACCAATGCGGTTCAAGGTCGCCAGTACAGTCGCCGGCGTCATTTCAACGCCGTCCAGCGCAACGATATCGCCGTTGCGGTAGGTCAGTTCCAGGTACTGCGCAGTGTCAGGCGCGTTCTCCGGAGAGACGGTCCAACGCCACATGTCTTCTTCGTGCTCGGTCCAGGTGTCTTCCAGCACACCGCCCTCGTAAGAGATGTGCAGCAAGTTGGCGTCCATCGAGTATGGGGATTTTTTCTTGCCGTGACGCTCGATCGGAATGGAATGCTTCTCTGCATAATCCATCAGCTTTTCACGCGAGAGCAAATCCCACTCACGCCATGGGGCAATAACCTTGACGCCTGGTTTCAGTGCGTAGGCACCCAGTTCAAAACGAACCTGGTCGTTACCTTTGCCCGTCGCGCCATGGGAGATGGCATCGGCACCGGTTTCGTTGGCGATTTCGATCAGACGTTTGGCAATCAGCGGACGTGCGATGGAAGTACCCAGCAGGTACTCGCCTTCATAAACGGTGTTGGCACGGAACATCGGGAACACGAAGTCTCGAACAAATTCTTCGCGCAGGTCATCGATATAGATTTCCTTGACGCCCATGGCTTGCGCCTTGGCGCGTGCAGGCTCGACCTCTTCACCCTGCCCCAGATCGGCGGTAAAGGTTACGACTTCACAGTTATAAGTATCCTGCAGCCACTTGAGGATCACCGAAGTGTCCAGGCCGCCCGAATAAGCCAGAACGACCTTGTTTACGTCCGCCATGCCATCACTCCACGGGTTGTTCGAAAAGCCGAACAGTCTACCGCCCAAGTGCATAAATTTACAGAGGCGCGACACGTTATGACGACAAGGCGACAGTAAGTTTCAACAAGGCGACCAATGGTTGCAACTCAGGACACTGTCCCCGAGCTCTTGGCAGGCGCAGGAGGAGCCGCTCTTTCAGGTTCGGGCACGCGCTCCAGACGTACGCTGACGCGACGGTTTTTAGCGCGGTTGGCAGCACTGTTGTTAGGTGCCAAGGGGTATTGCTCGCCATGGAAACGCAGTGTCATCTGCGACTCCTGCAGGCCGTTCTCCTTGAAGTAACTCATCACAGCCATGGCACGGCGCCGTGACAGCTCGCGATTGGTCAAACGATTGCCGCTATTGTCAGAATACCCCTCAAGGATGAGGTGATTGACTGTAGGGTCTGCCTTTAGATAGTCGAGCATGACTTGCAAGGTGAACCGGGCCTTGATGTCCAGCTCGATCCCACCACCAGGAAACCCGATCTGACTTTGACGTACCTGTTCAAAGTTTTTGGCCAATAGCTTTGTAGTACAGGCTTCGTAATCGCTGTAGGCCTGGCGAAATTTGACCGGCAATAAACGTACCTCCGACAAACCGCCCGTAGATGAGTAATGCCTCACCAGCGGGCTGCGTCCCTCCAGCAACCCACGAAACAAGCGCCCTGCCTGAGCCTGCGAACTATTAAAGAGTACTTGTCCGCGCCCAATGCGTACCGTGCCCAGATCAATGTCACCCCGCCCCGGCTGCCATGGCGCAGCTGCGGCCAGCAAAGTAGCAGCCCCCTCGCCCAGCACTGAGTTGTAGGCATTGAGGCGAAAAACAGCTTGTTCTCCCGCACGACGTACGAAAGCTCCAGAACCGAAATCGGTAATCGGTTGAATCAGGCGACACTCGAATTTATCGCCTTCGACTTTCCACTCAATGTTCTCCAGTCGAGTCTGAAAAGTCATGGCCATGGCAGGCAGGCTGGCAAATATGCCAAACAGGATGAGATAACACTGGCGCACCGCAGCCTCCACAGGCTTGTACCGCAAAAAAACAGTCCGTCGGTTTACCGCAGACCTTACGTATATCGGTTAGCCACCACAAAACTTGATAGCGAGTGCCTGAGAGAGTCTTTTCCGGTAGCATTCGCATCAGTTTGACCCGCCTGGAATCCCCAATGTCTGACCGCCTGACCCTGCTGCGTCCCGACGACTGGCATATACATCTTCGCGATGGTGCTGTGCTACCCCACACTGTCGCAGATGTTGCGCGCACTTTTGGCCGCGCCATCATCATGCCAAACCTGGTACCTCCGGTGCGTAATGCTGCCGAAGCCGATGCCTACCGCCAGCGCATCTTGGCTGCTCGCCCGGCTGGTAGCCGTTTTGAGCCGTTGATGGTGCTTTACCTCACTGACCGAACACAGCCGCAAGACATTCGCACTGCCAAGGCCTGTGGTTTTGTGCACGCCGCCAAGCTGTACCCGGCTGGCGCCACGACCAACTCCGATTCTGGCGTAACCAGCATCGACGCGATCTTCCCGGTCCTTGAAGTCATGGCCGAGGTCGGCATGCCATTGCTGATACACGGCGAAGTCACCCGCGCCAATGTGGATGTGTTTGACCGCGAAAAAATCTTTATCGACGAGCACATGCGCCGTGTTGTTGATCGCTTCCCGACTTTGAAAGTCGTGTTCGAGCACATCACAACCGCTGACGCAGTGCAGTTCGTCAATGAGGCTTCGGCAAACGTAGGTGCAACCATTACGGCTCACCACCTGCTGTACAACCGTAACCACATGCTGGTTGGCGGTATTCGCCCGCACTTCTATTGCCTGCCGATCCTCAAGCGCAACACTCATCAGGAAGCCCTGCTGGATGCGGCCACGAGCGGCAGCCAGAAATTCTTCCTGGGCACCGACTCGGCGCCGCATGCCCAGCATGCCAAAGAAGCTGCGTGTGGATGTGCCGGTTGCTATACGGCCTATGCGGCCATCGAGATGTATGCCGAAGCATTTGAACAGCGCAATGCCCTGGACAAACTGGAAGCTTTTGCCAGCTTGAATGGCCCGCGCTTTTACGGCCTGGCCCCCAGTACCGAAAAAATCACCCTGGTTCGCCAGGAGTGGACTGCCCCAACCAGCCTGCCATTCGGCGAGTTGACCGTAATTCCGCTGCGCGCCGGTGAAAAACTGCGCTGGCGCCTGCTGGAGGAACAGCTGTGAGCGACGACCATTATGATGACGAACACGAAGGCGGTCATGGCGGCGGCTCACGCCACCCGATGGCTGAGCGTTTTCGCGGCTATCTGCCGGTCGTAATCGATGTTGAGACTGGCGGCTTCAACAGCGCCACTGATGCCTTGCTGGAAATTGCAGCAGTCACCATCGGCATGGATGAAAGAGGTTTTGTGTACCCGGAGCACACCTATTTCCACCGTGTCGAGCCGTTCGAAGGCGCCAACATCGAAGCCGCAGCCCTGGAATTTACCGGGATCAAGCTTGATCACCCGCTGCGCATGGCTGTAAGCGAAGAAACAGCCCTGACCGACATTTTCCGTGGCGTGCGTAAAGCCCTGAAAGCCAATGGCTGCAAACGCGCCATTCTGGTGGGTCACAACAGCAGCTTCGACCTGGGCTTCCTTAACGCAGCTGTCGCGCGCCTGGACATGAAACGTAACCCGTTTCACCCGTTCTCCAGCTTTGACACCGCAACCTTGGCTGGCTTGGCATACGGCCAGACTGTATTGGCCAAAGCCTGTCAAACAGCCGATATCGATTTTGACGGCCGTGAAGCACACTCAGCACGCTATGACACCGAAAAGACCGCTGAACTGTTTTGCGGCATCGTTAACCGCTGGAAACAAATGGGCGGCTGGAAAGACTTCAACGACTGATACTGTCGTTAAGGCTTGCATCACGCCATAAAAAAACCGGACATTGAGTCCGGTTTTTTTATGCCTGAACTAACCGTTACAGCTGGTCAGCGTTCTCAGCCAGGTAAGCAGCAACGCCGGCAGTCGAAGCCGTCATGCCTTTATCGCCTTTCTTCCAGTTGGCCGGGCAAACTTCGCCGTGCTCTTCGTGGAATTGCAGAGCGTCAACCAGACGCAGCAGTTCGTCCATGTTACGACCCAGTGGCAGGTCGTTCACGATCTGGGAGCGAACAACGCCTTTGTCATCGATCAGGAATGCGCCACGCAGAGCAACGCCGCCTTCAGTTTCAACGTCATAAGCCTTGCAGATTGCGTGATTGATGTCGGCAGCCATGGTGTATTTCACCTGACCGATGCCGCCATTGTTCACTGGAGTGTTGCGCCATGCGTTGTGAGTGAAATGAGAGTCGATGGACACTGCAACCACTTCAACGTTACGTGCCTGGAACTCAGGAATGCGGTGGTCCAGAGCAATCAGCTCGGACGGGCAAACGAAAGTGAAGTCCAGCGGGTAGAAGAACACCAGGCCATATTTGCCTTTGATAGCAGTGGACAGCGAGAAGCTGTCAACGATTTCGCCATTGCCGAGTACGGCTGCGACGGTGAAGTCAGGGGCTTGTTTGCCTACGAGTACGCTCATTGGATATCTCCTGGTGTGCAACGTGAAGAACGGGGTCCGGTCTGGCTGCTATTGCAAAAATCAGCCTTGGACCAGCTCCCGCGTAAAAAGACCGGCCATCATACACCGCTCGTCCGGACCGGCCTTAACCCTTTTTAATGACCGGGAAACTGTCGACTCATACCGTTCGTCACTGGAGTGTCATCGAGGCCTGATTGAGACTCAAGGTACTTTGACAATCATTCTCGTTAACATTAAGATCCCTCGCATTGAATCCCAACCAGCGATGGTTCTTATTTATGTACGTTTGCCTTTGCACTGGCGTTACCGATGGGAAAATCCGCGACGCAATCTATGACGGTTGCTGCAGCTACCGTGAAGTGCGTGAAGCGACCGGCGTCGCAAGCCAATGCGGCAAATGTGCTTGTTTAGCCAAGCAAGTGGTTCGTGAAACCCTCTCCTCGCTGCAAGCTAGCCAGGCAGTAATGAGTTACCCGGCGGAATTTTCCGTCGCCTGATGACCGAATTTTAAAGAGCCGGACTAAATGTCCGGCTTTTTTATGCCCAAAATTCAAGCGCTTAGCACCAAGACGCGGAACTCAAACATTCTTATTCCGATTAATTTTCATTTATTATTCAAACACTTAGGTTTGACAGTCTTAAGTACGCGGATCAAACTCTGCCTTATATACGGTTACTTAAGGCAGGCCCTAGCCATGAAAGGCGATATTTCAGTCATCCAGCACCTCAACAAAATTCTCGGCAACGAGCTGGTCGCTATCAATCAATACTTCCTGCATGCACGCATGTATCAGGACTGGGGTCTGGAAAAGTTGGGGGCACACGAGTACCACGAGTCCATCGACGAGATGAAACATGCGGACAAGCTGATCAAGCGCATCCTGTTCCTTGAAGGCCTGCCAAACGTGCAGGACCTGGGCAAGCTGCACATCGGCGAACACACCAAAGAAATGCTGGAGTGCGACCTGCGCATTGAGAAGACCGGGCACGCCGACCTCAAGGCAGCAATCGCGCACTGCGAAGTTGTAGGTGACTTTGGGAGCCGTGAACTTCTGGAAGATATTCTTGAATCTGAAGAAGAACATATCGACTGGCTGGAAACACAGTTAGGCCTGATCGATAAAGTCGGTATTGAGAATTACCTGCAGTCGCAAATGGGTGAGTAACTAACCCCCTGAAGCGCCATAAAAAAGCCCCGCCCTGTTTAATCAGGAGCGGGGCTTTTTATGCGTGGTCACTTAATTAAACAGTGAACACGGCGACTGTCATTACGCTTCAGTCTTGGTCGCGGCAGCTTTTTCTACAGCCGCTTTGATCGTCGACTGCAAAGAACCATCTGCTGCCATCTCGGTCATGATGTCGCTACCACCGATCAACTCACCACCTACCCACAGCTGGGGAAAGGTTGGCCAGTTAGCGTATTTCGGCAGGTTGGCGCGGATTTCAGGATTCTGAAGGATGTCCACGTAAGCGAACTTCTCACCACAGGCCATCACAGCTTGCGCAGCTTTAGCCGAAAAGCCGCACTGCGGGGCATTCGGGGAGCCTTTCATGTAGAGCAGAATGGTGTTGTTGGCAATCTGTTCTTTAATAGTTTCGATGATATCCATGGAGCACCTCGGCTGAACTTTCCGACTCAGTTGTCGGCACGGTGGCGCATTGTAGCGGAAAGCCGAGCACGACGCTCGGTCTCCCCGACAGACAATGGTCTCAATTCCTGCCTATAGAGCAGCGGCTACAAGGCCCACAATTGCCAAGCAGCGTGAGGGCAGTGTACAAATGGTCAGCTGAGGTGAGGCAAACCACTCAATGGTGGTTCAAGCCTGGTGCTCATACAGCGCAAGTCTCGCTCGATCCTCTAAAAATATGCCCCTTATTGGCAAGACGCGACATTTCCTTATAAGATCGCGCCTTCCCCTATTTCCGTCGCCCCGTGCGGCTTACGCCGCAGGTCTCGCCCGTTTTTCCGAAAAACCTGGCTTTGAGCATCTGCGATCGTTGCAAAAAAGGTAGTTAATGATGAGCGCAAGGCACTTTCTCTCCCTGATGGATTGCACGCCCGAAGAACTACTCAGCGTGATTCGTCGCGGTATCGAGCTCAAGGACCTGCGCGAGCGCGGCGTACTCTTCGAACCCCTGAAAAACCGCGTACTGGGCATGATTTTCGAAAAATCATCGACCCGCACCCGACTGTCTTTTGAAGCCGGCATGATTCAGCTCGGCGGCCAGGCCATCTTCCTGTCGCCACGCGACACCCAACTGGGCCGTGGCGAGCCGATTGGCGACTGCGCCATTGTCATGTCACGCATGCTCGACGCGGTCATGATTCGCACCTTCGCCCACAGCACCCTGACCGAGTTCGCAGCCAACTCCCGGGTACCTGTCATCAATGGCCTCTCGGACGATCTGCACCCGTGCCAACTGCTGGCCGACATGCAGACCTACCTTGAGCATCGCGGCTCGATCAAAGGCAAAACCGTGGCCTGGATCGGCGATGGCAACAACATGTGCAACAGCTATATAGAAGCGGCAATCCAGTTCGACTTCCAGCTGCGTGTTGCCTGCCCTGAAGGGTATGAACCCAACCCCGAATTCGTAGCCCTGGCCGGTGACCGCGTAACCATCGTTCGCGACCCTCGTGAAGCCGTAACCGGCGCCCATCTGGTGAGCACTGATGTCTGGACCTCAATGGGCCAGGAAGAAGAAACCGCCAAGCGCTTAAAACTCTTTGCGCCATTCCAGGTAAACCGTGCCCTGCTCGACCTGGCCGCCGAAGACGTGCTGTTCATGCATTGCCTGCCCGCACACCGCGGAGAAGAAATCAGCCTCGACTTGCTGGACGACAAGCGCTCGGTCGCTTGGGACCAGGCCGAGAACCGCCTGCACGCGCAGAAAGCATTGCTCGAATTCCTCGTTCAATCGGCGTACCAACCCGTATGAGCCAGCCGCTATTGCTAAACCTGCGTGATCTGGCCTGTGGATACCAAGGCCAGAGCGTCGTGCAAAACCTCAATCTGCACCTCAATGCAGGCGATATTGGCTGCTTGCTTGGCTCCTCCGGGTGCGGAAAAACCACCACGCTGCGCGCCATTGCCGGTTTTGAGCCCGTACACCAGGGCGAAATCCAGCTGGCCGGCGAAGTCATCTCCAGTGCAGGGTTCACACTTGCACCCGAGAAGCGTCGCATCGGTATGGTGTTTCAGGACTATGCACTATTTCCGCACCTGAGCGTGGCCGATAACATCGCGTTCGGCATCCGCAAACACCCTGACAAAGACCGCGTAACCCAAGAGCTGCTTGAACTGGTCAACCTCAGGAACCTTGGCAAACGCTTCCCCCACGAGCTTTCCGGCGGCCAGCAGCAACGCGTTGCTCTGGCCCGTGCACTGGCACCCGAACCGCAACTGCTGCTGCTGGACGAGCCTTTCTCCAACCTGGATGGCGAACTACGGCGCAAACTCAGCCATGAAGTGCGCGATATCTTGAAAGCCCGAGGCACCAGCGCAATTCTGGTAACACATGACCAGGAAGAAGCCTTCGCTGTCAGCGACCATGTCGGGGTTTTCAAGGAAGGTCGCCTTGAGCAGTGGGACACACCCTACAACCTGTACCACGAGCCTCTGACGCCGTTTGTGGCGAGTTTTATTGGCCAGGGGTACTTCATTCGCGGCCAGCTATTGAGCCCTGAGTCAGTTCAAACCGAGTTAGGTGTACTGCGCGGCAATCGAGCCTACACCTGGCCTACCGGTGGTGCTGTGGATGTATTGTTGCGCCCGGACGATATCGTTTACGCCCCGGACAGCGAATTGAAAGCGAAAATTATTGGCAAAACCTTCCTCGGTGCTTCGACCCTGTATCGCCTGCAACTGCCCACTGGCAGCCAGCTGGAATCGATTTTCCCGAGCCACGCCGACCACTTGCCAGGGACTGAAGTCGGCATTCGCGTTGCTGCTGAACATCTGGTGATGTTCCAAACCAGCGGCAGCACGGCAGCGCAAATTCAACACACTGATTCTGGGGTAAGACGCTTCAGCACAACTGACTGAGCTGCGGCTGCCAATTTCTGGATGGCAAAACCCTGTAGGAGCGAGCTTGCTCCTACAGGGTCGGTTTTTTTGGACGTAACACCTCAAGCCCGCCCCACAGGCGCAAAAATCGCCTGCGAATGCTCTGCCAGCACTGCAGGCGCCAGCTCGACTTCCAGCCCGCGTCGGCCGGCGCTGACAAATATCGTCGCAAAACCCTGTGCACTTTGATCAATAAAGGTACGCAAACGCTTTTTCTGGCCCAGCGGGCTAATCCCACCCAGCAGATACCCCGTCGAACGCTGTGCTGCCACCGGGTCAGCCATTTCGACTTTCTTGACGCCGGCCGCCTGCGCCAGCGCTTTTAAATCAAGACTTCCGACGACCGGTACAACTGCGACTAACAACTCACCTTTTTCGCTGCTGACCAACAATGTCTTGAACACCTGTGCCGGGGCAAGACCGAGCTTTTCTGCGGCCTCCAACCCGTAGGAAGCAGCCTTGGGGTCGTGTTCATAGCTATGCACCCGATGTTCGGCGCGAACTTTTTTCAGCAGGTCCAATGCAGGCGTCATAAGAGCTCCAGTCGGGAATCGGACAAAGTGAATCAGGTCAGAATTTTAGGCTATCGAGCGACAAAAAGGCGCTGGAACGGGCCTCTTGGCCCCCTCTCAAGCTGAAACGGTACGCTCTTGCCTACCAATTTGTGTTCTTTGCTTACATAAAAACAAGTACCAAACCGGCAGTAAAAAGTCAGAATATGAATCACCGTTCACTTTCGACCTTTGACAGCAGTGTTTCTTGTCTATATTTTTTCGAATATGAATATGCTCGGCTTTTACACATAATCCATTACTAACCCATGAAAAGCCGGATCAATGCTTTCCGGTTTTAGTGCAGCTTCAACAGCCCCCCAGACCGACAACGTCAAAAAACAAAAAAAACGAGGTTTCAAATGACGACCGCAACCCAGCATCCCACGCTTTCCGGCCAGTGCATGGCCGAGTTTCTCGGCACCGCACTTTTGATATTTTTTGGTACAGGCTGTGTTGCGGCTCTCAAGGTAGGGGGCGCCAGCTTAGGCTTATGGGAAATCAGCATCATCTGGGGTATCGGGGTGAGCATGGCGATTTACCTGACAGCGGGCGTTTCGGGTGCACACCTGAACCCGGCCGTCAGCATTGCACTCTGCCTGTTCACCGATTTTGAAAAGCGCAAACTTCCTTTCTACATCATCGCCCAGGTCGCGGGTGCCTTCTGCGCAGCTGCATTGGTGTACACGCTCTACAGCAATTTATTTTTCGATTACGAACAAACCCATCAATTGATTCGCGGCAGCCAGGCCAGCCTGGACACGGCCTCGGTTTTCTCGACCTATCCGCACCCGGCACTCTCCACCCTGCAAGCCTTCCTCGTCGAAATGGTCATTACCGCTATTCTCATGGGCGTGATCATGGCCCTCACCGATGACAAGAATGGTTTGCCTCGCGGCCCGATGGCGCCGCTGCTGATAGGCTTGCTGATTGCCGTAATTGGCAGCTCGATGGGCCCGCTGACAGGATTTGCAATGAACCCCGCACGTGATTTCGGGCCCAAGCTGATGACGTTCTTTGCTGGCTGGGGTGAGATTTCGCTTACCGGCGGGCGCGATATCCCTTATTTCCTGATTCCGATTTTTGCACCGATCGTAGGTGCCTGCCTCGGCGCAGCCATATATCGCGGAATGATTGCCCGCCATTTGCCTGCTGCCGAACCTCTGGCAACGCAGACCCAAGCCATCCCAGAGGTGAAAACCCAGGCTTCCTGATAGAACCGTTGAAACGGGGCTCACGAGACTACTGCCCGTACTTTTCTCGAGCCCTGAACCTATTACTTAATTCTGCAAGGCACTCAAATGACCGACATTCAGAATAAGAACTACATTATTGCGCTGGACCAAGGCACCACCAGTTCGCGAGCGATCATCTTCGATCGTGACGCAAACGTGGTCTGCACCGCGCAACGCGAGTTCCAGCAGCACTATCCGCAACCAGGCTGGGTTGAACATGACCCGATGGAAATCTTCGCCACCCAAAGCGCGGTGATGGTCGAAGCTCTGGCCCAGGCCGGCCTGCATCATGATCAAGTGGCTGCTATCGGCATCACCAACCAGCGGGAAACCACCGTTGTCTGGGACAAAATCAGCGGGCGTCCGATCTACAACGCGATCGTCTGGCAGTGCCGACGCAGTACAGAGATCTGCGAGCAGCTCAAGCGCGACGGCCACGAGCAATACATCAGCGACACCACCGGCCTGGTAACCGACCCTTACTTTTCGGGCACCAAGCTGAAGTGGATCCTGGACAACGTCGAAGGCAGCCGCGAACGTGCACGTAATGGCGAACTGCTGTTCGGCACCATCGACAGCTGGCTGATCTGGAAATTTACCGGCGGCAAAACCCACGTCACTGACTACACCAACGCTTCGCGCACCATGCTCTTCAACATCCACACGCTGGAGTGGGATGCCAAGATGCTGGAGGTGCTGGACGTCCCGCGCGAAATGCTGCCTGAAGTCAAATCGTCTTCGGAAATCTACGGCCGCACTAAAAGCGGTATCGCCATCGGCGGTATTGCCGGTGACCAACAGGCCGCGCTGTTTGGCCAGATGTGCGTTGAACCGGGCCAGGCCAAAAACACCTACGGCACTGGCTGCTTCCTGCTGATGAACACCGGTTCCAAGGCCGTCAAATCTTCACACGGCATGCTGACCACCATTGCCTGCGGCCCTCGAGGCGAAGTGGCTTACGCGCTGGAAGGCGCAGTATTCAACGGTGGCTCCACCGTGCAGTGGCTGCGCGACGAGTTGAAAATAATCAACGACGCGCATGACACCGAGTATTTCGCCAACAAGGTCAAAGACAGCAATGGCGTGTACCTGGTACCGGCCTTCACCGGCCTGGGCGCTCCCTACTGGGACCCGTATGCACGCGGCGCATTGTTCGGTCTGACCCGCGGAGTACGCGTGGATCACATCATTCGTGCAGCGCTCGAATCAATTGCCTACCAGACACGCGACGTGCTGGATGCCATGCAGCAAGACTCGGGCGAGCGTCTCAAAGCCTTGCGCGTAGATGGCGGCGCAGTAGCCAACAACTTCCTGATGCAGTTCCAGGCCGACATTCTCGGCACCATGGTCGAGCGTCCGAAAATGCGTGAAACCACTGCCTTGGGCGCAGCCTATCTGGCGGGTCTGGCCTGCGGTTTCTGGGGCAGCCTGGAAGAGTTGCGAGGTAAAGCCGTGATTGAACGCGAGTTCGAACCTACGCTTGAGGAAGCCTGTAAAGAGAAGCTCTACGCTGGCTGGAAAAAGGCCGTGAGCCGTACACGCGACTGGGAACCCCACGAAGAAAGCAACTAAGCACTTTGCAGTACGCAAGCAGCGAACACTTCAGATGTTCACTGCTTGCGCCTGTGTCTCATGGCACCTGCGAGTAGCAGGCGACGCTTTCCTGCGGCATCATGGGCGAATTTTGCTTCGCCGCCCAAAGGAAACTCCATGAATCTGCCTCCACGCCAACAGCAGATCCTCGAACTCGTTCGCGAGCGCGGCTACGTCAGCATCGAGGAAATGGCTCAGTTGTTCGTCGTTACACCGCAGACCATCCGTCGCGACATCAATCAGTTGGCAGAAGCCGATCTGTTACGTCGTTATCACGGTGGCGCAGCCTATGACTCCAGCGTTGAAAACACCGCCTACGCCATGCGCGCCGACCAGATGCGCGATGAAAAGCGCCGCATTGGCGAAGCCATCGCTGCCCAGATTCCTGATCACGCCTCGATTTTCATCAATATCGGCACCACCACCGAGTCGATAGCCCGGGCGCTGCTCAACCACAACCACCTGAAAATCATCACCAACAACCTGCATGTCGCTTCGATCCTGAGCGCCAAGGATGATTTCGAAGTACTGATAGCCGGCGGCAACGTGCGTCGTGATGGCGGCATCGTGGGCCAGGCCAGCGTCGACTTTATCAACCAGTTCAAGTTTGACTTTGCTCTGGTAGGTATCAGCGGTATCGATTCAGACGGTAGCCTGCTGGATTTCGACTACCAGGAAGTGCGCGTTTCCCAGGCCATTATCGCCAATGCCCGACAGACCATCCTCGCCGCTGACTCCAGTAAATTTGGCCGCAACGCGATGGTTCGCCTTGGCCCGATCAGCCTGATTGATTGCCTGGTCACCGACCAGCCGCCGGTACCGGAGCTGGCGCAACTGCTCGCCCAGCACAAGATCCGGCTGGAAGTGGTGTAACTCCAGCGCTCCATCTTCCCTTCAGAAGCGAGCTTGCCTCGCGATAGCAGCAACGCGCTCAGGTTCAAACCCTGCGTTGCCTGAATCGCGGGGCAAGCTCGCGCCTACAGTAAATGTTCGAAATTCTTCTTTTCATCATCCTTCGATGAGTTTTTTCAATCGAAGCAGGCTGGCCGTGGGCGCGTTTATCCGCTACCATTTTCGAAAATGAACATTAATGTTCGAATTCAAATAAGCGTAAAGAACGCGAGGCCTACATATGTCCCTGACCACCTTGCCTGCCACTCCCCTCTCCGAGGTTTATGATGTTGCCGTGATTGGCGGTGGAATCAACGGCGTAGGAATCGCGGCAGACGCTGCCGGTCGCGGCTTGTCTGTGTTCCTTTGCGAAAAAGACGATCTGGCCAGCCACACCTCGTCTGCCAGCAGCAAGTTGATTCACGGTGGCCTGCGCTATCTGGAGCATTACGAATTCCGCCTGGTGCGCGAAGCACTGGCCGAACGCGAAGTGTTGCTGGCCAAAGCCCCGCACATTGTCAAACCCATGCGCTTTGTCTTGCCTCATCGCCCGCACCTGCGCCCGGCCTGGATGATTCGTGCCGGCCTGTTTCTGTATGACCATTTGGGCAAGCGTGAAAAGCTCGCCGGTTCTACCAGTCTCAAGTTCGGTGCCGACAGCCCGTTAAAAGCAGAAATCACCAAGGGCTTTGAATACTCGGACTGCTGGGTGGATGACGCTCGTCTTGTAGTACTGAACGCCATGGCAGCGCGGGAAAAAGGTGCGCATGTCCACACCCAAACCCGCTGCGTCGGTGCTCGTCGCAGCAAAGGCTTGTGGGAACTGAATCTGGAGCGAGCCGACGGCAGCTTGTTCTCGATTCGCGCCAAGGCGTTGGTAAACGCCGCAGGGCCCTGGGTCGCCAAATTCATCAAAGACGATCTCAAGCTCGACTCGCCCTACGGCATTCGCCTGATTCAGGGCAGCCACCTGATCGTTCCGAAACTGTATGACGCGCCAAATGCATTCATCCTGCAGAACGAAGACCAGCGGATCGTCTTCACCATTCCGTACATGGACCAGTTCACCATCATTGGTACCACTGACCGCGAATACACCGGCGACCCGGCCAAAGTCAGCATCACCGAAGAAGAAACCGACTATCTGCTCAATGTGGTCAATGCTCATTTCAAACAACAAGTAAGCCGGGCCGATATTCTGCGCACCTACTCCGGCGTTCGCCCGCTGTGCAATGACGAGTCGGATAACCCGTCGGCGGTCACTCGTGATTACACCCTGGCACTGTCCGGCGTACCGGGCGAAGCACCATTGCTGTCTGTATTTGGCGGCAAGCTGACCACCTACCGCAAACTGGCCGAGTCGGCCATGGCGCAACTGGCCCCGTTCTTCAGCCAGATCAAGCCAAGCTGGACCGCCAAGGCAACACTGCCGGGCGCAGAGAACATGACGACCCCACAAGCCCTGAGCGCTGCCCTGACCAGCAAATACAGCTGGCTGGATGCTGCCATTGCCAAGCGCTGGGCTATCACCTATGGCAGCCGCTCATGGAGCCTGCTGGAGGGCATGCAGGGCTTGGACGACATGGGTGAGCACATCGGCAGCGGTCTCTACAGCCGTGAAGTCGATTACCTGTGCAGCCAGGAATGGGCACTGGATGCGCAAGACATCCTGTGGCGCCGGACCAAACTGGGGTTGTTCACCACTGCCCAGGAGCAGGAACACCTGGTGCAATACATGGCCACGCTGGACTTGAAGCATCGCAAGGTAGAAGCCGCTTAAAACTTGACGCCCCCTGCAGGAGCAAGCCTGCAGGGGGACGTAGTGCACCGTTTCAACTGTCAACCGGGTACCTTCATCGCGAGCAGGTTTGCTCTTGCAGGCACCCTGCCCCATTCGGTTTTCCGAACAGCCCGACGCGCATTGATTCGGCTTTCCGGGCATCCTCTCCTAAAGCCTCTCCCTTATATATTTAAAAACCCTTATAAATCAGCTAGTTAACTATAACTCGCACGATTGGCATGACTCATGCTCTACACTCAGGGCCGAATGCTTAAACAGCGCTAAAGCCTGTTGGGCCATTCCTAGTACAAAA
Organism: Pseudomonas versuta; assembly: GCF_001294575.1. Lineage (NCBI taxonomy): Bacteria > Pseudomonadati > Pseudomonadota > Gammaproteobacteria > Pseudomonadales > Pseudomonadaceae > Pseudomonas > Pseudomonas versuta. Next base: position 376,904 of record NZ_CP012676.1, on the reverse strand, counting down.
AGGGTCCGTAAACGGGCTCAATAAAAAAAACAATGTCGAGGAAACACCGATGCGCATCGTTCCGCAACTTTTGAGCGCAGCAATTGCTGCAGCTCTGATTAGCACTCCAGTTTTTGCAGCCGAATTGACCGGCACACTGAAGAAAATCAAAGAATCCGGCACCATCACCCTCGGGCATCGTGACTCCTCCATCCCGTTCTCTTACATCGCAGACGGCTCCGGCAAGCCAGTTGGCTACTCCCACGATGTGCAACTGGCAATTGTCGAAGGGCTGAAAAAGCAGCTCGACATGCCCGACCTCAAGGTCAAGTACAACCTGGTCACCTCCCAGACCCGTATCCCGCTGGTACAGAACGGCACCGTTGACGTTGAGTGTGGTTCCACCACCAACAATGCTGAACGCGCCCAGCAAGTGGATTTTTCGGTCGGCATCTTCGAAATCGGTACTCGCCTGCTGTCCAAAAAGGACTCGCCTTACAAGGACTTCGCTGACCTGAAAGGTAAAAACGTAGTCACCACCGCAGGCACTACTTCCGAGCGCATCCTCAAGGCGATGAACGCCGACAAGCAGATGGGCATGAACGTGATCTCGGCAAAAGATCACGGCGAAGCCTTCAACATGCTTGAGTCGGGCCGCGCTGTAGCCTTCATGATGGACGACGCCCTGCTGGCCGGTGAAATGGCCAAGGCCAAGAAGCCAACTGACTGGGCCGTGACCGGTACGCCACAGTCGTACGAAATTTATGGCTGCATGCTGCGCAAAGGCGATCCTGACTTCAAAAAAGCGGTGGATGACGCCATTGTTGGGTATTACAAGTCGGGCGACGTCAATAAATCCTACGCCAAATGGTTCCAGTCGCCGATCCCGCCTAAAGGCCTGAATCTCGACTTCCCGATGAGCAAAGAGCTCAAAGAGCTGATCGCCAACCCGAACGACAAACCGGCACCTGAAGAAAAACCGGCGGCCTGATTACCGACCGCTGAGTCTCCCGGGCGTGAGTCATCGCGCCCGGGACTTGCTGACCACCTGTTGTACTGGCTTCTTACTGCATTAGAGAGCACTCGAACCCCTGGTTATCGAGCGGGTTGAGTGTGCCCGGCGACCCTGTCGGGTGAGAACGGATTCCCTGAAGCAAGTGCTTTTTTATAGACCCATCTGAGGGGAGACCCTGCATGAATTACAACTGGGACTGGAGCGTATTTTTCAAGTCCACCGGCATAGGCAGCGAGACGTATCTCGACTGGTTTATCTCCGGCCTGGGCTGGACCATCGCGATCGCTGTTGTCGCCTGGATTGTTGCCCTGATACTGGGGTCACTGCTGGGCGTGATGCGCACCATGCCGAACCGTCTGGTATCGGGCATCGCCACGGTTTACGTGGAAATTTTCCGTAACGTACCGCTTCTGGTGCAGCTGTTTATCTGGTACTTCCTGGTACCCGATCTGCTGCCTGCCAATCTGCAGGAGTGGTACAAACAAGACCTCAACCCGACCACCTCGGCTTACTTGAGCGTTGTTGTGTGTCTGGGGCTGTTCACTGCGGCACGGGTTTGCGAGCAAGTACGTACCGGTATTCAGGCGCTGCCCCACGGGCAAGAAGCCGCCGCACGCGCCATGGGCTTTAGCCTGTCGCAGATCTACTGGAACGTACTGCTGCCACAAGCCTACCGAATCATCATTCCACCGCTCACCTCTGAATTCCTCAACGTGTTCAAGAACTCGTCAGTGGCTTCATTGATCGGCTTGATGGAACTGCTGGCGCAAACCAAACAGACAGCTGAATTCTCCGCCAACCTGTTTGAGGCGTTCACCCTGGCTACGCTGATTTACTTCACCCTGAACATGAGCCTGATGCTGCTGATGCGCCTGATCGAGAAGAAAGTCGCGGTGCCCGGCCTGATGTCATTGGGGGGCAAATAATGGACTTCTTCGATTTCAGCGGGATTGTTCCTGCCCTGCCCGGCCTGTGGAACGGCATGATCATGACCTTGAAGCTCATGGTTCTGGGGGTTATCGGTGGTATTGCTCTGGGTACCGTACTGGCACTGATGCGGTTGTCGTCGAGCAAGTGGCTGGCCAACCTGGCCGGCGCTTATGTGAACTACTTCCGCTCCATCCCGTTGCTGCTGGTCATTACCTGGTTCTACCTGGCAGTGCCGTTCGTACTGCGCTGGATCACCGGCAAAGACACCCCGATCGGTGCGTTCGAGTCGTGCATGGTGGCGTTCGTCATGTTCGAAGCCGCTTACTTCTGCGAAATCGTACGGGCCGGTGTACAGGCCATACCCAAAGGTCAGATGGGCGCAGCCAAAGCGCTGGGCATGAGTTACGGCCAGGCCATGCGCCTGATCATCCTGCCTCAGGCCTTTCGCAAAATGACTCCGCTGCTGCTGCAACAGAGCATCATTTTGTTTCAGGACACCTCGCTGGTTTACACCGTTGGCCTTGTGGACTTCCTCAATGCTGCTCGCTCCAATGGCGATATTATCGGCCGCTCCAATGAGTTCCTGATCTTCGCCGGTCTGGTGTATTTCATCATCAGCTTTTCCGCCTCGCTGCTGGTCAAGCGTCTGCAAAAAAGGTTTGCCGTATGATCTCGATCAAGAACATTAACAAGTGGTACGGGGACTTCCAGGTACTGACCGATTGCAGTACTGAAGTCAAAAAGGGCGAAGTGGTTGTAGTCTGCGGCCCGTCCGGCTCCGGTAAATCGACCCTGATCAAGTGCGTCAATGCCCTTGAACCGTTCCAGAAAGGCGACATCGTGGTCGATGGCACTTCGATTGCCGATCCGAAGACCAACCTGCCAAAACTGCGCTCGCGGGTTGGCATGGTGTTCCAGCATTTCGAACTGTTCCCGCACATGACCATCACCGAAAACCTGACGATCGCGCAGATCAAGGTCTTGGGGCGCAGCAAGGAAGAAGCCACCAAAAAAGGCCTCGAACTGCTGGAACGCGTTGGCCTGTCGGCGCATGCCCACAAGCACCCGGGGCAACTCTCCGGCGGCCAGCAACAGCGTGTCGCCATTGCCCGCGCGTTGGCCATGGACCCGATCGTGATGCTGTTTGACGAGCCGACCTCTGCCCTCGACCCGGAAATGGTTAACGAAGTGCTCGACGTGATGGTGCAACTGGCCCACGAAGGCATGACCATGATGTGCGTCACCCATGAAATGGGTTTTGCACGCAAGGTCGCCAACCGGGTGATCTTCATGGACCAGGGCAAGATCGTCGAAGACTGTGAGAAAGAAGAGTTCTTCGGTGATGTATCGGCCCGTTCCGAACGGGCCCAGCACTTCCTCGCCAAGATCCTGCAGCACTAAGCAGCACCATTCCCCGCAGGAGCGGGCTTGTCTCGAGAAGATGCGACGCGGTCAATTGGTTAACCGTGTGGCGATCATCGCGAGGCAAGCCCGCTCCTGAAGGAGATTTCTGTTAATCGGCTGCCCTTGCGCAGTGGTTGACCCAAGGCATCTGTGATGAAATGCGACCCCACTCTTTATCGCGGTGCCCCGCCATCACTTGCCGTGAAACCTCGCCTGCTCCGTCATTTGCTGCTACCGCCATTGATCCTGCTGCTAACCGTCGGGCTCGGTTATGCCGGCTATCGCATCAGCGAACACTTTGGCATCCGCAGCCTCAGCGAGAACGGCGAGCGTCAGCTAGAACTCCACGCACGCACTGTCGAGAGCGAACTCGGCAAATACACCTACCTGCCCAGCCTGCTGGAGCTGGAGTCCAGCGTTTCGCAACTGCTGGCTGATCCGACCGCGCAGAACCGGGTTACCGTTAATCAATACCTTGAAGGCCTGAACCGACGCAGCCGCAGCCGGGCAATCTATGTGCTCGACACTACGGGCCGGGTAATGGCCACCAGCAACTGGCGCGATACCGACAGCTATCTGGGTGAAGACCTGTCCTTCCGCGCCTACTTTCAAGACGCAGTACGCGGTCAGCCGGGACGTTTCTACGGGATCGGCAGTACCTCCGGCGAGCCGGGCTACTACCTGGCACATGGCCTGGAAGAACACGGCAAGATCATTGGCGTGGCGGTCATCAAAGTCCGCCTCGAAGCTCTTGAAGAACGCTGGCAACGCGCCCGCCTCGAAGCTTATGTCAGTGATGAAAACGGCATCATCATTCTGTCGAGTGACCCGACCCGTCGCCTGAAATCGGTCCGCCCCCTGACTGCCGACACCAAAGAGCGGCTGGCGCGCAGCCTGCAGTATTACTGGTGGCCGCTTAACGAACTTCAGCCACTTGAGCGCGAGCAACTGGCCGAAGGCGTAGAAACCGTCACCTTTGCCGCCAATAGCGAACTGGTCACAGATGATAAAGAAGTCAGTTATCTGGCCCAGACCCGAAAATTGAACGACACACCCTGGGAAATAACCCTGCTGACCCCGTTGCAGGATTTGCGTCGTGCAGCCGCCAATCAGGGCATGCTGGTCGCCGTCGCCTTTGCCCTGCTGGCCTTCTTGCTGATTGCCTGGAATGAGCGGCGCAAAGTGATTGCCACCAGGCTTGCAGCCCGCGAAGCCCTGCAAGAGGCCAACAATCAGCTGGAACGCAAAATCACTGAGCGCACCGCCCACCTGCGCGCCAGCAACGAACGGCTCAAAGGCCAGATTCGTGAACGCCGCCAGGCCGAAGACACACTGCGCCACGCACAGGACGAACTGGTCCAGGCCGGCAAGCTGGCCGCCATCGGGCAAATGTCTACCAGCATTGCCCATGAACTGAATCAGCCATTGGCCGCCTTGCGCACGCTGTCGGGCAACACCATACGGTTTCTCCAGCGCGGCGACCTGAAGGTAGCGGCGGACAATCTCAACACCATCAACAATCTGGTCGACCGCATGGGCCGCATCACAGCCAACCTGCGCTCTTTTGCCCGGCGCGGCGATGACCAGGGCCAGGCCAGCCTGGAAAAGGCGGTCGACGCGACCTTGCAACTGCTGGCCGTTCGCCTTGAAGCGTCCGCTGTCGAACTGCATCGCGACTTCAGTGATGTCCAGCTCAAGATCGATCAGACCCGGCTGGAGCAAATTCTCGTCAACCTGATCGGCAACGCGCTGGACGCCATGCAAGACCAGGCAGATCCCCCCCGGCTGTGGCTGGAAGGCGAATCCGGCGACGGTAAATATCGCCTGCGTGTTCGCGATAACGGTCCCGGCATTGACCCCGAAAGCCGAAAACATCTGTTTGAACCTTTCTTCACCACCAAACCAGGCGAGCAGGGTCTGGGCCTGGGCTTGACCCTGTCGGCCAGTCTGGCCGCCGCCGCCGGAGGTAACCTCAGCGTCGAGTTCCCGGCCACCGGTGGTGCCGCGTTTGTCCTCTTATTACCGCTGTTGCAACCCGCTAAGGCCGAGCCGATATGAATAACGAGCTGACCGTCCTGATTGTCGAAGACGACCCCCATGTCCTGCTCGGATGCCAGCAGGCGCTGGCACTGGAAGATATTCGCAGCGAAGGCGTGAGCAGTGCCGAACAGGCACTGACAATGGTCGGGGACAATTTCCCCGGCATTGTCATCAGTGACATCCGACTGCCGGGAATTGATGGCCTGGAGCTGCTTAAACGGCTCAAGGCGCGTGATCGCAGTCTGCCGGTGGTCCTGATTACCGGGCACGGCGATATTTCGATGGCCGTGGGAGCCATGCGCGATGGAGCCTATGACTTTATGGAAAAACCGTTTTCTCCGGAACGGCTGGTCGATATCGCCCGCCGGGCACTGGAGCAACGCGGCCTGGCCCGGGAAGTGTGGTCACTGCGCCGGCAACTGGCCGAGCGTGACTCCCTTGAAGGCCGGATCATCGGCCGCTCGCCTGCCATGCAGCAATTACGCGAATTGATCGCCAACGTCGCCGACACCTCTGCCAACGTGCTGATTGAAGGCGAAACCGGTACTGGCAAGGAGCTGGTCGCCCGCTGTCTGCATGACTTCAGCCGCCGCCAGCCCCGGCAATTTGTTGCGCTTAACTGCGGCGGGCTGCCGGAAAACCTGTTTGAAAGCGAGATATTCGGCCACGAAGCCAATGCCTTCACCGGGGCCGGGAAACGGCGGATCGGCAAGATCGAACATGCCGACGGCGGCACCCTGTTTCTCGACGAAGTTGAAAGCATGCCGCTCAACCTGCAAATCAAACTGCTGCGGGTATTGCAGGAGCGCTCGCTGGAGCGCCTGGGCTCCAACCAAAGCATCGATGTCGACTGCCGGGTGATCGCCGCCACCAAGTCCGACCTGGATCAACTGAGTAAAGCCAGCCAGTTTCGCAGCGACCTCTATTACCGCTTGAATGTAGTGACGCTCGAGCTACCGCCTCTGCGCGAACGCCGCGAAGACATCCTGCAACTGTTCGAATACTTCCTGCAGCAATCGTCCCTGCGCTTCGACCGGGAGGCCCCCGAACTGGACAACCAGACCCTGTCCAACCTGATGAGCCATGACTGGCCGGGCAACGTGCGCGAACTGCGCAACGTGGCAGAGCGCTTTGCCCTGGGCCTGCCGGCCTTCAAAAAATCGGGCAGCAACGCAGCCCAAGGGTTGGGTTTTTCAGAAGCGGTGGAAGCCTTCGAACGCAACCTGCTCAATGATGCGCTACAACGCAGCGGCGGTAACCTGACCCAGGCCAGCCAGGAATTGGGCATGGCTAAAACCACGCTATTCGACAAAGTAAAAAAATACGGGCTGGCTCACTGATGGATCTGATTCTAAAAGCTGCACTGGGCGCCGCCGTGGTCATCATCCTGGCGATGCTGGCAAAAACCAGAAACTACTACATCGCAGGTCTGGTCCCGCTGTTCCCGACCTTCGCCCTGATTGCCCATTACATCGTCGGCAAAGGGCGATCACTGGACGACCTGAAAACCACCATTGTCTTCGGCATGTGGTCGATCATTCCCTACTTCGTCTACCTCGCGGCGCTCTACGTACTGGTGGACCGCATGCGCCTTGAAGCGTCACTGGCACTCGCCGCCGTAGCCTGGCTGATTGCCGCGACCATACTGGTCAGTGTCTGGGTACGGTTGCACTGACCAGGAGTGGGTGTTCGCGATAGCAAAGCCGAACAAGCTCGCTCCCGCAGAAACCCGCTCCCGCAAATATTCTGGCCCGTCCCTTGCATTTACCCCCTAAAGCCCGCCCGGCCTGACCTGGCGGCGAATACACGGGGGTAGATAACACGTTGAATATTCTAGATCTTGACCACAGCCTGACTGCTCAAGCGCCTATTGCGCTGCGGTTGGCCGATGGTCGTGCCACTTGCCTTGATTTACTGGAGCTGGGCCCGAAATTGCGGCTATGGTCCAGCGAACGCAACTATCAACGCTTCATCAAAGCCTTGCAAAACCGCCCCGAACGACCGGCACACAAGCCGGAGATATTCTTTGTCGGCTCCGGTGATTACCACCATCTGACACCGGCTTTGCTGGCAGACCTTGCAGAGCCGGTCACGCTGATCCACTTCGACAATCACCCTGACTGGGTACGCTTTGCCCCCCGCCGGCATTGCGGTTCATGGATCAACCGGGCCCTGAAGCTGCCAAACATCCAGCGTATCGTCACCCTTGGCCCCTGCAGCGATGACCTGCAAAGTCCGCAGTTCAAGGGCGCCAACCTGGGGGCCTTGCGCAGCGGGGCTCTGCAATTGTTCCCCTGGCAACACGCGCCCACCAAAGTCTGGGGCCGAATCGGCGATGGCGCGGGCCATGAGCAACACGAAAATCATCTGCACTGGCGCAACCTGGCCGATCTGGACTGGCCAACCTTTATCGACGACCTGATCCAGAGCCTGCCAACCCCCGCCGTGTGGATCACCATCGACAAAGACGTGCTGGCCAGCGAAGACGCTGCCACCAATTGGGATCAGGGCGGCATGCGCCTTACCCACTTGCTGCATGCCATCCGTGCTCTGGCTGCCAGCAAGCGGGTACTGGGAATCGATGTATGCGGCGAGTTCGCCAGGGCGCCCCACCGCAACCTGCTCAAACGCTGGGAGGCCAGGTCCGATCAGCCTGCACCAGAGCGCTGGAGTGAAGCCGACTTGCTGCGCAACTCCACCACCAACAAAGCCCTTATTTCACTGTTTGAGGAACTGTTCCCGTGACTTTGATTGTTATTGCGCTAGTGGCGTTTTCTATCGTGCTCGATGTGATCGGCCAACTGTGTTTCAAAATCGGCCTCGACCGGTTACCCGAACTCGAAGGCGGCTTTCGCCTGAATGCCTTCTGGGGCCAAGTCTTCCAGGCGCCCATGCTGTGGGCGGGCATCGGCGCCTACGTGATCGAGTTTTTCATCTGGCTCGAAGCGTTGTCGCGGGCACCGCTGAGTTTGTTATTTCCGGCCGCGGCGCTGGCGTATTGCGGAGTGGTCTACGCCGGCAAGGTGTTTCTTGGCGAGCACGTCAGCCGTCGCCGCTGGATGGGCACTCTGGTGATTACCCTCGGCGTGTTGCTGGTCTGCATCGCCGGAGCTTAGGAGATAAATCATGCAAAACACTGAACCGATGAATCAGCCACATAATGGATGGCTGCATGGCCGTCTGGGCACCGTTGTACTGTGGGCTCTGCTGATCATCCTCGAAAGCGCTGGGCAGATTGCGACCAAAGTCGGTGGCGATCAGTTGGGCAATATGGATTTCACCCTGCAATGGCTGCAAGACGTCATGCTGAACCCCGGGGTATGGGCAGCCATTGCCTGCTATATCGGGGCATTTTTCGTATGGATGCTGATATTGCGCCGCAGCAGTCTGTCGCTGGCATTTCCACTGAGTTCGCTGGTATTCGTAGGCGTGTTGCTGGGGTCATGGCTGGGCCTGGGCGAGCACATCAGCACACTGCACTGGGTGGGCGTGGCGGTGATCATTGGCGGAATTGCCTTGCTGGCTGACGGCGAGCCGGAGCACTGAGAGATCGACCGCACACCTGAGGGAGCCGGCATGCCGGCCCCCTCAAAAACAAGGGTGCCTGTGCTTTAGAATTTATAACTGACCGCGGTCTGCACCGAGCCCTGATTCACATCGCCTTGCTCTCTGACGATGCTGCTGTCGGCCGCCGAACCCACCAGGCGAACCCAGCTGACGCTGGCCACCAGCGACCAATGCTGCGCCAGCGGGAATTCAACGTTCTGGGTCAGCGTCACATTCTGGAAGCCACCGCTGGCGTGATAGGCAGAGATCCCTGAAGCCTGGGCTTCACTGGCGCTGACGCCAAAGAAAGTGGACATTTGCCGACCATCTGCAAAGTGCGCCGCCAACTGGCTGCTGCCAATAATCCCTAGTCCCAGGGGATAACCCAGCTCACCGCCCACTTGGCCCAGTAACCCGCCCTGCCCGCCGCTACCGCCTACGGCCTGGCCCAGTTGCGCATACACACGCCAGAACTCGGCAGGGCTGTATTGCACAAAGCCGCCCAGCAGGGCCATATCCGATACATCGCGCAATCCTCGCAGCGAACCGTTGGCGTTACGCCCCGACAAGTAATTGATAAAGGGCCCCGCACTCCAGCCATCCGTCTTTAAGGCGCTCCAGGTAAGGCCATCGTCGGTATCAAGGCTGACATCGCCCCAGTCCACATCAAAATACGGCAACGGCACCGTCTGATAGCGACTGCCACTTGGATCGGACGGCTGATAGCCAATCCCGACCCCGACTTCTCCACTGGGACCATCCGCAGCATGTGCCCCAGCACCAACACTCAACAATGTGAGAAACATAAAAACAGGCGCTGAGGTTTTCATTACGAAACTTCCATAAAAATTCATGCGCGCATAAATCCATTTTTTGAACACTCGACGCAAGCACTGATGTTGTTTGTAGCAAGCTACAAAAATTGTAGCTTGCTGCTGCCTTTTTACCGCACCCCATTGCCAAAGCCCCGGCCCACGGGGCTTTGGCAAGTTGGCACAGTCCATGCTCTGTCCCGTATATGCGCAAAGTGCGCTTCTCCACAACAGGACAATGCAGATGATGCAATGGCATATCGTGTGTGATTTCGACGGGACCATCACCCGTACCGATGTCATCGACAACATTCTTCAACGCTTCGCCGACCCCAGCTGGGAAGCGATCGAAGATCAATGGGTCAAAGGTGAAATTGGTTCGCGGGAATGCCTCAGCCGCCAGCTGTCGCTGGTTAAAGCTTCCCCAGCCGAACTGCTGGCTTATTTCGATACGGTTGAGATTGACCCGGACTTTCCGGACTTCGTTGACCACGTCATCGGTCTCGGAGCCTCTATCGAAGTGGTCAGTGACGGTATCGAACAGGGCATCGCGCGCATTCTGGCCCGTAACTACGTGAGCCTGCTGCCGATCCTCGCCAACCGCCTGCGCCAGGTTGACCACAACAGTTGGCGCATCGACTTCCCGCATGCAAGCGATGCCTGCCGTGCGGCCTCAGGCAACTGCAAATGTAAAACCACTCCCGGCGGCAAACGCGTGCTGGTGATTGGTGACGGCCGCTCCGACATGTGTGTGGCTGCAAGCGCCGATTTCGTGTTTGCCAAAGACAGCCTCGCCGACCATTGCGAGCGCAACGGCATTCCCTATGCCCGCTTCGACACATTCTCCGAACTGGCAGCCCTGTTCGCCGAATTGCCTAGCAATGCCGCCAACGCACCCCACTATTCTCGTGAACAGCAGGAACTCTTCAATCATGTCTGATATCCGAATTGCTACACCTGAAGACCAGATTCTTCTGGAAAAAGAAGCCAAGTACTGCTCGTACGGCGACACCGTTCATTACATCGAACCGCCACGCATTTTCAGCCGCTGCGAAGGCTCCTACGTGTGGGACACCAGCGACCAGGCTTATCTGGATCTGCAAATGTGGTACTCGGCAGTTAACTTCGGTTACTCCAATCCGCGCTTGAACAACGCACTGAAACAACAGATCGATACCCTGCCGCAGATCGCCAGCCAATACCTGCACAAAGGCAAGATCGAGCTGTCGGAGCGCATTGCGGTCGATGCCAAAAACAAGTTCGGCCTCGACGGTCGAGTGCACTTCAACGTCGGCGGCTCGCAGTCCATCGAGGATTCGTTGAAAGTGGTACGTAACGCCACCAACGGTAAAAGCCTGATGTTTGCCTTCGAAGGCGGCTACCACGGCCGAACACTCGGCGCCTCATCGATTACTTCCAGCTACCGCTACCGCCGTCGCTACGGCCACTTCGGCGAACGTGCCAACTTCATCCCCTTCCCGTATCACTTCCGCGGCCCGAAAGGCATGACCAAAGAAGAATATGGCAGCCACTGCGTGCAGCAATTCGCCCGCTTGTTTGAAACCGAATACAACGGCGTATGGGACCCGAAAGTCGGTCAGAGCGAATATGCAGCGTTTTACGTGGAACCCATCCAGGGTACCGGCGGCTATGTGATTCCACCGATGAACTTCTACAGCGAACTCAAGCATGTGCTGGATCAACACGGCATTTTGATGGTGGTCGATGAAATCCAGATGGGCTTCTGGCGCACCGGCAAGCTGTGGTCCATTGAGCACTTCGACGTCAAACCCGACGTGATCGTGTTCGGTAAAGCACTGACCAACGGTCTCAACCCGCTGGGCGGTATCTGGGCCCGTGAGGAGTTGATCAACCCGAAAATTTTCCCGCCTGGCTCGACCCACTCGACCTTCGCCTCCAACCCGCTGGGCACTGCGGTCGGTCTGGAAATGTTCAAAATGACCAGCGAAATCGACTACGGCGCGATGGTCATGGAAAAAGGCAAATACTTCCTGGCAGGTCTGCAGGACTTGCAGAAACGCTATCCGATCATCGGCGACGTCGACGGCCTGGGCCTGGCACTGCGCTGCGAAATCTGCGGCCCGGATGGCTTCACGCCAGACAAGGCAACCCTGGACTACATGGTTGAAGAAGGAATGAAAGGCGACATCGAAATCGACGGCAAGCGCCTGGGTCTGATTCTGGACGTTGGCGGCTACTACAAAAACGTCATCACCCTGGCTCCGTCGCTGGAAATCAGCTACGCCGAAATCGATCTGGGCATCGCCCTGCTCGACCGCCTGCTGCATCGGGCCATGAAACGGTGAACAGTGCAGGGATCGATCTGGGCGAAGGCGACGCCGGTTTCGTTCTCGGCACGGGCGAGGTCGGGATTCTGTTGATCCACGGCCTCACAGGCACCCCGACGGAGTTGCGTCGGGTGGCCCAGGGGCTGGCCAAGGACGGGACGTGCACGGTGTACGTACCGACTCTGGCTGGCCATTGCGGAGACAACAGCGACCTGCAGGCCACCGGCTGGCAAGACTGGTACGAAGGGGTGCGTAAGACCTTCGCCGATGTGCGCCAGCGCCATAGCCAGGTTTTCGTCGGCGGCTTGTCGATGGGGGCCGTGATGTCGATGTACGTAGCCTCCGAGCATCCGGGGCAAGTGGCGGGCTTGTTGATGTATTCCACCACCTTGCGGTACGACGGCTGGAGCATTAACAAACTGGCATTCCTGACACCGTTGCTGATGGCAATTCCGTTCGGCGTCCGCCTGTGCAGTTTTGAGGAGAAACCGCCTTACGGGATCAAGAACGAGCGCTTGCGGGCAATCGTTGAACGGCAGATGAAAGCGGGTGAAAGCAGTAATGCCGGGCTACTGACGATGGAAGGCATCACCGTGCGCGAACTGCACCGGATGAATGCCGTGGTGAAAAAACGCATGCCGTCGATCACCACGCCCGCACTGGTGCTGCACTCCATCGAAGACGACATCACCAGCCGCTGGAACGCCGATTACGTGGAGCGCCATCTGGGCGGTCCGGTGACCAAGGTTCTGCTCGACAACTGTTACCACATGATCACCGTCGATCTGCAATACCGTCGAGTGATTGAACTGAGTGCCGCCTTCATCAAGAAAAACAGCACCGTCTCACAGGAACCTGTCGAGTACCTGCAGCAGGCCTGACCCAAGGAGGATCCATGATTACAGCCCAAGCCTTTTCATCAATCCAGGCCATTAAACGCGAGGCCTGGAATGACTGTTTCCCAGGTTCTCTGGAGGATTGGGACTACATCATGGCTGTCGAAAACGCTGGCATTGAGGGTTTCGAATGGCGCTACCTGGCGCTGTTCAAAGGTTCTGACCTGATTGCCGCCGCCACCGCATTCACCACCAGCTATCGCCTCGACACCACGGTTCAGGGTATTGGTAAACGGTTTACCGAAAAACTGAACCGTGCAGTGCCGGGGCTGATGCAATTGCATCTATACGCCATCGGCTCGCCGGTGACCGAACAATGCACCGCTGGCACCGCCAGCCATATTCAACCTGCCCAGCGGCCGGCCCTGCTGGCACAACTGCTTAGTCTGGCCCAGCAAGATGCCAGCCGACTGGGCATCGGCTTGATAGCGGTCAAGGATGTCTCCAGCAACGACGATGACTGGTCGCAAAGCTGCAAGGCGGCGGGGTTTCAGTCCATGCCCAGCCTTCCCAGTGCCATGTTGCCGGTGCCTTTTGGCTCGGTTGACTGTTACCTCGGCTCCCTGGGTAAGTCCACCCGCAAAGACTTGCGCCGCAAATTGCGCTCGCCCGGCCCCCGGGTGGAATGGCGCAGCGCCATTGACGATGTTTTGCCCGATATCATGCGGTTGTATGAAGCGAGCCTGGCGCGCAGCGACCTGCAATTCGAACGCTTACCACCCGCTTATTTCACAGGTATCCTCCGGCAACTTGGGGACCGGGCACTCTGCGTGCTGTATTGGCTCGACGACCAACTGGTAGCATTCAATCTGGTATTGATTAACGAACATCGGCTGATCGACAAGTTTTTCGGTCACGACCTTGAACTGACGCGCGAGTACAGTTTGTATTTCAGAAGCTGGATGGTAAACGTCGACTACTGCATCCGTAACGGGATCGAGCTATACGAGTGCGGCCAGGCCGGATACGCCTGCAAAGTTCGACTAGGGTGCAGCTTCCAGAGCAATACACTGTTTTTCCGCCATCGCAACCGGCTGATCAATAACGTGCTCAAACTGGTCAAACTGTTCATCCGCCCCGACCGTCATGACCCCGCCCTTGCGGCAGCAATAAGCGAGCATTAATGCCAATCACGCCTGAATCAACGCGCAATGCCCAACCGTTCAAGGTCTCGCGCTGGACGGTTCAGCGCAAACTGGTCCTGGCTTTTTGGCTGGTCAGCGTCATTCCCACCATGATCGCTGCCGAACTGGCCGCCACCACGCTGTCGCATATTTTCGACAGCAACGTGCGGGTCTGGCTGCAGGAGTCGACCAAGATCGTCAAAGACGAAATTGGTGAAATCGTTCACGACAATGCCCGCGCCGCACAGTTGTTCCTGCGCTATACCCACCCGCCCTCTTCCCATGCAGCGCTGCGCCACGACAAACTGACCGCTGATATTGCAGGCGCGATGGACATTGACGTCGTAGCGCTGATTCGCAGCAGTGATCACAAAGTAGTTTTCAGCACGGCCAGCGAAGACATCGTTGACCAGATCAGCCTTGCGCCCAACGCAGTGCTGCAAACCATCGACGTGGGCGGCGTGCCGACAGGTACTGTAGTGTCGACTTTCCCTACCACTCAGGATGGCGAGGCCTATCAACTGCTGGTTGCCACTTATATGGACAACAGTTTTCTGACCAGCGTCGCTGACGTGCACTCCCTGGATTTGCGCCTGTATCTGGCCAATCCCGATGGCTTTTCCGAGATTTTCTCCAGTCAGCACTTTGATGACCGCCAGCCCCAGGTGCCGCATGCGATCGAACAAATATTGCGTGAAACCAAGCAGCCCAGCGAGCAATTCACCAGCCGCTACAGCGGGCTGTACTGGCCAATCCTCAACAATACCGGTGAACTGCAAGGGGTGATCTACAGTGGTCTTCTACGCCATACCAGCCTTGTCGGCCTGGTCAATCAGAGCAACCTGTTTGCACTGATTTTCCTGGTCGGCTCGATGCTTTCGCTGAGCGTTGGCTGGCTGGTTTCCGCGCGCCTGACCCGGCCGTTGCGGGGGCTGTCTGAAGGTGTGCGAGCTGTGACCGCCGGGGATTACACACGACTGGTGACAGTGTCAGGGCGCGATGAACTGGCAGAGTTAAGCAGCACCTTCAACCACATGACCGTGCGCCTGGCCCAACTGCATCACCTTGAGGCTCAGTTACGGCGCCGTGATCGCCTGCATGCACTGGGCGAAGTCGCGATGGGCCTGGCCCATGAAATTCGCAATCCCTTGGGTATTATCAAAACCGCCACCCAACTGCTGCACCGGCGGGCCAATCTGGACGAAACCGACAAGCGCCATCTGGAGTACGTGATCAGCGAGGTATCGCGAATCAACGAACTGATCACTGACTTCCTCGACTTTGCCAAACCCAGTGCACCGGTGCGTTCAGTCCAGCCGGCACGCCCTCTGGTCGAGGATATTCTGGGCTTCTGCAAGCCCGAGCTGGACAGCCACAACATCAAAACCGAAATAGACGACAAAGCCCCCGGGGCGACCATTTACGCGGACACCCGGCAACTGAAACAGGCCTGTCTGAACCTGATCATCAATGCCATCGACGCCATGCCCGGCGGCGGGCACCTGACATTACGCATCGCCCGTGATGACAACGATGACACTGTGATCAGCATTATCGATACCGGCCAAGGTATTGAACCTGACATGATCGAGCGAATTTTCACGCCCTTTGTCACCACCAAGGCCTCAGGTACAGGTTTGGGTTTGCCCAAGGTTTTCTCAATCATGGATAACCACGACGGTCGTGTTGAATGCATCAGCGAGAAAGACGCCGGAACCACCTTCAACTTGTATATTCCGGCCCATGGAGGGGATGAGTCATGAGTCACAACATCCTGGTGGTCGATGACGAGCCGAAACTGTGCGACCTGCTCAGTTCCGCGCTGAGCCAGAACGAAGTGCAGGTATTTACCGCAGGCAATGGCCTGCAAGCACTGGCCATTCTGGAGCAGGAAGACATCGACCTGATCATCAGCGACTGGCGCATGCCCGGTATGGACGGCCCGCAACTGCTGGCTGAGGTCAAACTGCGTTATCCGCAACTGCCCGTCATTGTGATGACGGCCTACAGCACGGTGAAAAACGCCGTACAGTCGATGCGCAATGGTGCTTACGACTACATAGCCAAGCCCTTCGATATCGATGAACTGGATGTCTCGGTCAGCAAAGCCCTGCAGTTTCGCGACATCCTGCGCGACAACGCGCGCATGCGAGCCGAACTCGACGAACACCGGCATATCGAGAACCTGATAGGTGACAGCCCGAGTTTTCGTCGGGTGCTGCACGCCATCGACTCGGTACGTGACAGCAACGCTACTATCCTGCTGACCGGTGAAAGCGGTACCGGCAAAGAGATGGTTGCCCGGGCCATCCACAAACACGGTAGCCGGGCCGACAAACCCTTTGTCGCGGTCAACTGTGCGGCCATTCCCGAGGGGCTGCTGGAAAGCGAGATGTTCGGTCATCGCAAAGGCGCATTTACCGGCGCGGTCGCCGATCGTGTCGGGCGCTTCATGCAGGCAGACAAAGGCACGTTGTTTCTCGATGAAGTTGGCGATATGCCCCTGGCACTGCAAGCCAAGATTTTGCGTGCGCTGCAAGAACGGGTAATTGAGCCCGTGGGTGATCCGCGAGAGCGCAAGGTCGATGTACGGGTAATTGCGGCCACCAATAAAAACCTGCTGGAAGCAGTGGCCAACAAAGAGTTTCGCGAGGATTTGTATTACCGGCTGAATGTATTTCCGATCCCGCTTCCCGCCCTGCGCGAGCGCGTTGAGGACATCGCCCCGCTGGCGCGACACTTCGCCCACAATCTGGGGGCAACTGCGGGCAAACGGATTACCGGCTTCAGCCCAAGTGCCTTGCAGGCCATGGCCGAATACAACTGGCCGGGCAACATTCGCGAACTGCAAAACTGTGTCGAACGCGCCACCATTGTGGCCACCAGCAACACGATCCAGGACAGTGACTTGCCGCCCTACCTGTTCAGCGCCCAGCCGAGCCAAGCCAGCGCCCTGCTGAGCCCGGGGCCAGCCGTGCCGCCCGATCTGGAAGCGGCGCTGGCAGAGGTGGAAAAAGCCTACATCCTTGCGGCCTTGCAACAAGCCCAGGGCGTACAGGCTGCTGCTGCACAGTTGATTGGTATTTCAGAGCGCAGCTTTTGGTATCGCCTGAAAAAGCTCGATATCCACGTGGATAAAATCATCAGATAAAGCCAAATCCCTGTTTCCACATCAAATGCTCGCGAGCAAGCTCGCTCCTACAAAGTTGTGCCGAGGGTTCAGGCTACTTGCGCACGCAACTGCCGCGCCGCCGCCACCATGTTGATCAATGCCGCTTCGGTCTCGACCCAGGCACGGGTTTTGAGGCCGCAATCAGGGTTGACCCACAGTCGCTCAGCGGGAATACGTCGGGCCGCCTTGCTCAGCAACTTGACCATCTCGGCCGTGTCCGGAACCCGTGGCGAGTGGATGTCATACACACCCGGGCCGATATCGTTCGGGTAATCGAACGCTTCAAACGCATCCAGCAGTTCCATGTCCGAACGCGAGGTTTCGATGGTGATGACATCAGCGTCCATTTCGGCAATCGACTTGATCACGTCGTTGAACTCGCTGTAGCACATGTGGGTATGAATCTGCGTTTCATCCCCGACTCCCGAAGCACAAAGACGGAAAGCCTCGACGGCCCAGTCCAGATATTCCTGCCACTGCGCACGGCGTAACGGCAAACCTTCACGAAAGGCCGCTTCGTCAATCTGCACAATCTTGATCCCGGCTTTTTCCAGGTCCACTACTTCGTCACGAATCGCCAGCGCCAGTTGTTGCGCCTGTACCTTGCGCGATACGTCTTCGCGGGGGAATGACCACATCAGCATGGTCACCGGGCCGGTCAGCATGCCCTTCATCACCTTGTCGGTCAGCCCTTGAGCGTATTTGATCCACTCTACGGTCATGGCCCGGGGACGGCTCAGGTCGCCAAAAATGATCGCCGGTTTCACGCATCGGGAACCGTAGCTCTGAACCCAGCCGTATTGGGTGAACACGTAACCATCCAGCTGCTCGGCAAAGTATTCGACCATGTCGTTACGCTCCGCCTCACCGTGGACCAGCACGTCCAGGCCCAAACGCTCCTGGGTTTGTACGGCATTGCGAATCTCGCTGTGCATGGCGTCGGTGTATTCACTGACCGATAACTTGCCCTGCTTGTAGGACTGACGCGCCAGGCGAATCGATGCGGTCTGCGGAAACGAACCAATGGTGGTGGTCGGGAACGCCGGCAGATTCAGGCGGGCACGCTGCACTTCAATACGGGTGGCAAACGGCGACTGACGCTGGCTGTCAGCTGCAGTGATCGCGTCGATACGCGCTTGCACGGCGGGATTGTGAATCCGCGGCGAGTTGGCGCGGCTGGCCTGCACGGCGCGGCTTTGGGCCAGTGCCTGTTGTACTTTGGCATCCTGGGGAATATTCAGCGCATCACGCAGCACGGCAATCTCGCCGCACTTTTGCTTGGCAAACGCCAGCCAGCTTTTAAGTTCGGCATCCAGTCGGGTTTCGCGGTCCAGATCAACCGGGCTATGCAGCAGCGAGCAAGAGCCGGCTACCCAAAGGTTGTCACCAAAACGCTCTTCGGCAGCCTGCAACTGGGCCAGTGCGTTTTCCAGATCGCAGCGCCATACGTTACGACCGTTCACCAGCCCCAACGACAAAACTTTATAAGTTGGCAGACGATCCAGAATGGCATGCAACTGATCAGGGGCGCGCACCAGGTCTACGTGCAAACCTTCTACGGGCAGGCTGACAGCCAGACCCAGGTTGTCTTCCAGGCCGCTGAAATAGGTGGCGACCAACTTCTTCAGCGGTGAGTACTGAAGAATGTGGTAAGCGCGCTCAAAGGCGTTTTTCCATTCCTGAGGCAGGTCCAGCGACAGAATCGGTTCGTCAATCTGTACCCATTCCACGCCTTGCTCGGCCAGACGGGAAAGAATCCCGGCGTACACCGGCAACAGGTTTTCCAGCAGCTCGAGTTTGTTGAACTCCTGACCTTTGGCTTTACCCAGCCACAGATAAGTCAGCGGGCCAATGATCACCGGCTTGACCTTGTGGCCGAGCGCCAGCGCTTCGGCGGTTTCTTCGAACAACTGGTTCCAGTTCAGTTCAAAGCGCTGATCCTGGCTGAACTCGGGCACCAGGTAGTGGTAATTGGTATCAAACCACTTGGTCAGTTCTTGCGCATACTGACCTTTACTGTGCTCCCCCCCGCAGCAGCTCTGGCTCGCACCACGGGCCATTCCGAACAGTGTGTCCAGGGTTGGACGGCCTTCAGCGTCGAGGGTGTTGGCGAAACGTTCGGGAATGACACCGAAAGTCAGCGAGTGGGTCAGCACCTGGTCATACCAGGCAAAGTCACCAACCGGCAGCAAGTCAATGCCGGCGTCTTTTTGCAGTTGCCAGTGGGTGGCGCGTAACTCACGACCTACGGCTTGCAGGGCGGCCTGGTCAATATCGCCTTTCCAGTACGCTTCGAGTGCTTTTTTCAGTTCACGATCCGCACCGATACGCGGGAAACCAAGATTGTGTGCCAGGGCCATAACGACATTCCTTCGTGTAAGTAATGGCACAATTATCGACACGCACCACAACATGAGACAAACTCAACGTTTTCGTGTTGATCATCAAATTTACTCATGGAGCCACCGTGCTGGAAATTCGTCACCTCAAAACCCTGCACGCTTTACGCGAGTCCGACAGCCTGGTCGAAGCGGCTGAACGTCTGCACCTGACACAATCTGCTTTATCCCATCAGTTCAAAGAGCTGGAAGAGCGCATGGGCATGCCGCTGTTCGTTCGCAAAACCAAGCCGGTTCGTTTCACCAGCGGCGGTTTGCGTCTGTTGCAACTGGCCGACGCCATGCTGCCGCTGCTACGGGGCGCCGAGCGCGATATCGCCCGCTTGGTCGGAGGTACGGCCGGACGGTTGCACATGGCCATTGAGTGCCACAGTTGCTTCCAGTGGCTGATGCCCACCATCGATCAGTTCCGCGACGCCTGGCCCGAGGTTGAACTGGACCTGGCTTCGGGCTTTGCTTTCGCGCCCTTGCCGGCACTGGCCCGTGGCGATCTGGATCTGGTGGTTACTTCTGACCCGCAAGAGATCGCAGGGCTGACGTACGTACCGCTGTTTACCTACGAAGCCATGCTGGCAGTTGCCAATCAGCATGCTCTGGCGAGCAAGCCATTTATCGTGCCTGAGGACTTGAGCAGCGAAATTCTCATCACCTACCCGGTGGAGCGCGACCGCCTCGACATCTTCACCCGCTTCCTGGAACCGGCTGACGTTGAACCGGCGCAAGTACGCACCTCCGAGCTGACGGTCATGATGATGCAGCTCGTGGCCAGTGGCCGCGGTGTGTGCGGGATGCCGCACTGGGCCTTGCATGAATACAGCTCACGCGGCTATGTAAAAGCCAAGCGCCTGGGTGAGAAAGGGTTGTTTGCCACGCTATATGCAGCGGTACGTGCCGATATGCTCGATGCACCTTATATGCGCGACTTTTTGCTGACGGCCAAAGACACATCGTTCTCGACCCTGGACGGGGTAAGTGCCGTTCGCTAAACCTGTAACCTGTAGGAGCGAGCTTGCTCGCGAGCTCTTGATAACGGCTCGCGAGCAAGCTCGCGCCTACAGGTCCGGGGTGTTGGCCGGTTGTACCAGCCGGCGCATATGCACCCGGTCGTAATACTCCTCCCCTACCCGGATCGCACAGTCTTCAAGCCCCGACTGTTCAAACCCGCAGCGGCGATACAGCGCCAGCGCCCCGAGGCTGTTGGCACTCACAGTCAGTTCCAGCACTTTGATTTCAGGCTCCTCTTCGGCCAGTGACAGCACCGCCTGCACCAGGTGCTCGCCCAGCCCTTGTCCGCGAAAGGCCGGAGTAACGTACAAGCCAAACAACGTGGCTTTGTGCCGGGCGTCTTCCCATGGTTCGAAAGCCAGACCGACTATCCCGGCCAGCCGGGCATCGACAAAGGCGCCGAATAGCGTACTCAGCTCATCATCCAGCTGCCCTTGCCACCAACTCAGCGGCAACTTTTCACGGTTTGACAGGCTGGAAACAAAAGCCTGCGGGTGCAGCGCGTAGGCTTCCAGCATCAACTGGCGATAAGCGCTGGCGTGTGAGGGGTCAAGCAGTTCTATAGCCATTGAGGGTCCAGGTCATAGGGTTTTACGTTGTTCCAGCATCAATTTAACCGCCAGCCCGGCCAATACAAAGCCCATCACGTAACGCTGTACGGCCAGCCACAACGGGTTACGCACAAACCAGAAGGCGATGCCTGAAGCAAACAGCGCAATCAACAGGTTCACGGTGAAACTGACGCTGATCTGGGTCAGGCCCAACAGTACGCTCTGGGAAAACATCGAGCCATGCTCAGGGCTGATGAATTGCGGAAACACCGACAGGTAAAACACCGCTACCTTGGGGTTCAGCACGCTGGTCATAAACCCCATCAGCACCAGTTTGGGGGATGAATCCGGCGCCAGCTCCTGCGCTTCAAAAGGCGAACGGGCGCCCGGTTTTAGCGCCTGCCAGGCCATCCATAACAGGTACAGGGCACCCGCCCATTTCAGTAGTTCATAGGCCATCGGCACGGCCAGAAATACCGCCGTCAGCCCGGCAGCTGCGGCAAACATGTGCACAAAAAAACCTGCGACCACACCGAGCAGTGACGTAACCCCGGCTTTTCGCCCCTGACAGATCGAACGCGAAATCAGGTAAATCATGTTTGGCCCCGGTGTCAAAACCATCAGCAAACATGCCGCAGCGAAAATCAGCAGATCTTGAGCAGCAATCATGGTCAATCCTTGTCAGCCGGGGGCTCAGGCAGAAGTCAGCACGCTGTCGCGATAAAAAGGCAGGATCAGATCACGGGTCAAGGGCGCCAATTCCAGACCGCCGTCACCGCACGGATCAATCCACTGCACTTCTTCAATCTCGGCAGCCGGGCTGACTGATTGCTGGATGTGCAACAGGAACAACTCGGCCTGCACTTCAAAACCCGGCTCATTGACCGCAGGTGCCGAAAAATGCCCCAGATAAGTGGCACTGGCCGGATCAATGTTCAGCGCCAGCTCCTCTTCCAGCTCTCGGGCCAGGGCATTGACCGGCTGCTCATGGGCTTCGATCTTGCCACCTGGCTGCATAAAAGCCCGGGTACCACGCTTACGCACCAGCAAGGTTCGGCCATCAGGGCCTATCAGTACGGCAGCGGCAATCCGGATGACTTTGGAGGTTGCGCAGAAATGTTCAGAAGACGTCACAAGAGTTGACCAACAGATTAGACAGGGCCAGAAGGATCACATGGCTTCACGCCAATGCACAGACACAGATCACAGGCATAATCGAGCCATCTGTATGGACTTTCGCCGGGTATAAGACACTAAATGCCGTTCAATGGGTAAGATGCCTGATCAGCAAACCTCCAGTTCAGAGAGAGACCTGACGACACCCTAGACAGCGAGCCGACTGCAGCCGCTATATCGCCGGGGGTTTACCGCCCCGTTTCTTCTGTTCGACGCCCGCCTGAACAGACAAGCCTGAAACAGGAAACCGTATGAGCCTGTCACTGTTAAGCCGCTATGCGTTTTTTGCCTTCTGCGTAATCTTCACTCTCGCCAGCCTGCCGTTTATGCACTACGAGTGGTTATGGCCCTTCACCACTGTGACACTGATCTTGAGTGTACTGGGCATTTTCGACCTGCTGCAAAGCCCCCATGCGGTGCGCCGCAACTACCCGATCCTAGGCAATATCCGCTATCTGGTGGAGGCCATCCGCCCGGAGATCCGCCAATACCTGCTGGAGTCCGACAGCGATGCGCTGCCCTTCTCACGCGCCCAACGCTCCCTGGTCTATTCACGCGCCAAGAATGAAAGCGCCGACAAACCTTTCGGCACCCTGATTGACGTGTACCAGCCCGGCTTCGAGTTTATCGGCCACTCCATGCGTCCGGCCCCGCTCACTGACCCCGCCAGCTTCCGCATCATTGTCGGTGGCCCGCAATGCACCCAGCCGTACTCGGCCTCTATCTTCAATATTTCGGCGATGAGTTTTGGCTCATTGAGTGCCAATGCGATTCGCGCCCTGAACCAGGGCGCCAAGCTCGGTAACTTTGCCCACGATACCGGCGAAGGCAGCATCAGTTCCTATCACCGTGAAAACGGCGGCGACCTGACCTGGGAACTGGGTAGCGGCTATTTCGGCTGCCGGACCTCTGACGGTCGTTTCGACCCCGAGCGCTTTGCCGAGCAAGCACGCACGCCGCAAGTTCGAATGATCGAAATCAAGATGAGCCAGGGTGCCAAACCGGGCCATGGCGGTATTTTGCCCAAGCACAAGGTCACCCCGGAAATTGCAGAAACACGCGGTGTCCCCATGGGCGAAGACTGCGTCTCGCCGTCGCGCCACAGTGCATTTTCAACGCCACTGGAACTGATGCAATTCATCGCCCAACTGCGCGAGTTGTCCGGCGGCAAGCCTGTCGGTTTCAAGTTTTGCCTGGGCCACCCGTGGGAGTTCATGGGGATTGCCAAGGCCATGCTCGAAACGGGGATCCTCCCCGACTTTATCGTGATCGATGGCAAGGAAGGCGGCACCGGCGCAGCCCCCGTGGAGTTCACCGACCACATCGGCGCACCGATGCGCGAAGGCTTGCTGTTCGTCCACAACACCCTGGTGGGCTTGAATTTGCGAGACAAAATCAAGCTGGGGGCCAGCGGCAAGATTGTCAGCGCATTCGATATTGCCAGCGTGCTGGCCATTGGCGCCGACTGGGCGAACTCGGCCCGGGGCTTCATGTTTGCCGTCGGCTGCATTCAGTCCCAGTCCTGCCACACCAACAAGTGCCCGACCGGTGTCGCTACCCAGGACCCTTTGCGCCAGCGGGCACTGGTGGTTCCCGACAAGGCCCAGCGGGTGTTGCAGTTCCACACCAACACACTCAAGGCACTTGCCGAAATGCTCGCGGCAGCAGGCCTGGAACACCCGGCGCAACTCTCGGCCAAACACCTGGTTCGGCGCGTGACAGCCACCGAAATCAAACTCTTCTCGCAACTGCACGTATTCCTCAAACCCGGCGAGTTGCTGACCGGCGAAATCAATGGCGAGTTCTACTCGCGCATGTGGCAAATGGCCCGGGCCGACAGCTTTGAGCCCAATGAAATTGCCGTGGCCTGACAAGGAATGATCAACATGTTGAAAGTGATTGCCGAAGACTTCATCAAACCCGCACACCTTGAAACGGTGCGCCCGTGGTACGCCGAACTGGTGGAAAAAACCCGCCTGGAGCCAGACTGCATCGCTTACGACCTGTATGTGGATCACCTGGACCCGGGGCATTTCATTTTTGTCGAGCAATGGCCCGATCAGGCCGCTCTGGATGCTCACTGTCAAAGTGAGCATTTCAGGCGGTTGGTACCGCAGATCAACGCCTGTCAGGCACGGGAATGTACGTTTATGTTTATGAGTGCTTTTTGACGACACACTTTGCTGCCAGGAACCTGCAGCCCTTGTGACATTCTGCAATATCCAACCTTTGCAATTAGCCTCCAATACCCGCACCCTGCGCGCCGCCGATGTACGGCGCGCATCATCTGTTACGCGCGCCGGTCTTAATTAAACCTTTCGTTTGAGTACTCACCGTGACGATTAACGGACGCGACCACCGCATCGATTTCTTTCGCGGGCTGGCGCTGATCTTTATCTTCTGGGATCACATCCCGCATAACCCGCTGGCTGAACTGACCGTGCGTAATTTCGGCTTCAGTGATGCCGCGGAAATCTTTGTATTTCTCGCCGGTTATGCCGCGGTACTGGCCTACGGAAAAATCGCACAGCGCGATGGTCTGCTGATCGCCGGGGTAAAAATCTTGCGCCGCGCCTGGGTACTGTATGTAGTACACATCTTCTTGCTCGCAGTGCTGATGGGTATCGTGTTCTTTGCCAACAGTCATGTAGAGACCCGGGATCTGGTGCAAGAGATGGGCTTGCAGTACTTCTTGAGCAACCCGCAACAAGCGTTGACCGATGAGCTGCTCCTGCGCTTCAAACCCAACCTGATGGACCCGCTGCCACTGTATATCGTGCTGTTGCTCGGGTTGCCGCTGGTGCTGCCGTTGTTGCTGCGCAAAGCCCGCTACGTCGTTGCCCTGTCTTTCGCGCTTTACCTGATGGCACCGGTGTGGAACTTCGCCGCTCAAGAAGGCGGGGTGTGGTTCTTCAACCCGATGGCCTGGCAGTTCCTGTTTGTTCTGGGGGGCGCAGCTGCACTTCACGGCCAGCAAATCAAAGCGCCTGAAACCCGGCCACTGTGGCATCAAACGCTGTTCATATCGGCTGTGGTGTACCTGTTGCTCACAGGTCTGCTGGCGTTGTCATGGAAGTGGCCTCAGTTGCACGACGCCGTCATGCCGCTATGGCTGGGGGAATACCTGTACCCGATCAGCAAAACCAATCTCTCGCCGGTGCGCTTGCTGCACTTTCTGGCGTTAGCGTATGTGGTTGCCAAATGTGTGCCCCACAGTGCCTGGCTGAACAACTGGTTCGCCCGTCAAACCTGCCGCATGGGCCGATATTCTCTTGAAGTGTTTTGTCTGGGTGTGATTCTGGCGCCATTGGCCGACATGCTGAATGCACTGGGTGGTGACCGGGTCGTCATGCAGGTTTTCAGCGCACTGATGGGCGCAGGAATCATGGCCGTGCTGGCCGCATGGCTGGACTGGAACAAGCGCCTGGCCCAACCGGCCAGGTAAGCAGCACTGCGGGAGCTGGCTTGCCGGCGATGCAGACACTTCGGTTCAACGGATTGACCGGGGTGTTGCCTCGCGAGGCAAGCTCGCTCCTACAGACCTGTGGGAGCGAGGCAGTTTAACTACGGACCGCTGCCGATGTTGCTTGAGTCGGCTTCAGCTTGAACACGTAAAACAGCACCGTCAGCAGAATCAGGAACGCCGGGCCTACGAACAGGGCGATCCGGGTTTCCTCGAAGTAGGCCATCAGCCCTACAACCATCAGCAAGAAGCCCAAAGCGGCGTATGAACTGTATGGATACAGCCACATGCGGTACTTCAGGCCAGCAGCCTCCTCCGGGCTCAGGCTTTTGCGAAAGCGCAGTTGAGCCAGCAGGATCATCAGCCAGGTCCAGATCGCACCGAAGGTCGCAATCGCAGTCACCCATACGAACACTTGGCCCGGTGCCAGGTAGTTAAGCAATACACCTACCAGCAATACGGCAATCGACAGCAGCAAAGCTTGACGCGGCACACCATTTTTCGAGGTAGTGCCAAAGTTGGCCGGGGCCTGACCGTTTTGCGCGAGGCTGTAGAGCATGCGACCCGTGCTGAAAATCCCGCCGTTGCAGGATGACAGTGCGGCGGTAATCACCACAAAGTTGATGATGCCGGCAGCTGTCTTGATGCCCAGGCGCTCGAACGTCATGACAAACGGGCTGCCCGAGGTTCCGATTTCGTTCCACGGGTAGATCGACAGAATTACAAACAGCGCGCCGACGTAGAACAGCAGGATGCGCCAGAATACCGAGCCAATCGCGCTGGGGATGGTCTTTTGCGGGTTCTTGGCTTCGCCGGCGGTAAGGCCGATCATTTCGACGCCGAGGTAGGCGAACATCACCATTTGCAGGGACATCAGCACGCCCTGAATACCATTGGGCAAGAAGCCGCCATGGGTCCAGAGGTTGGAAATACCCAGCGCGACGCCATCATTGCCGAAGCCGAACGCGATAATGCCGATCCCGCCGATAACCATCGCAATGATGGTGACAATTTTGATCAGGGCGAACCAGAACTCAAACTCACCGAAAGCCTTGACCGCGATCAGGTTGATCGAGCCCATGCTGATCAGTGCCGCCAGCGCCCAGATCCAGCGCGGCACATCGGGAAACCAGACCCCCATGTACACCGCAACCGCAGTGATTTCTGCAACGCAGGTCACCAGCCACAGGAACCAGTAGTTCCAGCCAGTCAGAAATCCGGCCAATGGGCCCAGGTAATCCTGGGCGTAGCGGCTGAACGAGCCGGCTACCGGGTTGTGCACGGCCATTTCGCCCAGTGCGCGCATGATCACCAGAATGGCCAGGCCACCGATGATGTAGGACAGCATGATGGCCGGACCGGCCATTTCGATTGCTTTGGCCGAGCCCAGAAACAGGCCGACACCGATGCAGGCACCGAGTGCCATCAAGCGAATGTGGCGTTCGCCCAGTTCGCGTTTGAGCGGACCGCCCTGTACGGTTTCACCGTGGGGCTGGTGGTTGCCGACTGGCATAAATGTACAACCTCGTCTTGTTATTGGATGTGCATCAATTGAGCGCTCGATCAAGCCGGGTACCTAACCAGACTTGCCTCTTGATCGGCCCTGACCTTGTAGGTCGATAGACCAAAAGGGAAATGCCCTATTGAGATCGGCGGCGAGTATTGCACAGGGTTGGTACACAGTCATGCCCCGCCCAAAGACGTATTTACCTGGCGGAACGCTCTATTCCTACGCTTTGGGACTAATACCACTTAGCAATCGGGTGCCCGCACCCGTCGGGAAAATCTGTTCGTGTCGTTCTGCACAAATTTTTTCGCCTGCTTGCGCCAGCGACTACGCTTCATTAAAGCGCAGCCAATATGCGTAGGTGGATCTGTTAACTATGGGCGTACTGTGGAATTCCAATTCAAATAAAACTGCAGAGCCATCAGTAACAATGGCGGATCCTGTGCCCCCGCCAAAAAAGGGTAAATCGCGGCGTTATGGTTGGGGATTGTTCTGGCTGCTGGTGTTAATTGCACTGGTCGTCCTCGGGTTTGCCATCGTCAACGAAGTGCGCACCTCCAAACTCCAGGCCAGGGAGTTCAGCCGTTTTGCTGCCGCCCTGAGCTACTCCATGCATGATGGCCCCAGCGACGCAATGCGCTATCCCGGCGCCGGCCCTTTCGACCAGCGACTGGGCTACAGCTCCCTGGGTGATTTCCTGCCGCGTCTCTTAAAGCGTGACTACATCATCGCTCAGCAAACCCGCTTCTCCCCTGAGCTAATGAGCTACAGCCAAAAAGGATTTTTCGTACCTTATTCGGAAAAAATCCAGGCAGGCCTTTCCATCACCGACTGTGCGGGCAGCCCGCTGTATCAATTCAACTACCCGCAGCAGCTGTACTCCAGCTTTGCCAGTATTCCGCCGCTGGTGGTTCACAGCTTGCTGTTCATTGAAAACCGCGACCTGCTGGACCCCAAAGAGCCGCTTACCAACCCCGCGGTCGACTGGCCTCGCTTTGCCATGGCCGCCTACTCCCAGGTGGCCAAGCTGCTGCACTTGCCCGGCCAGTCCGCAGGGGGCAGCACCCTGGCCACCCAACTCGAGAAGTACCGCCACTCTCCGGATGGCCTGACCGTCTCCGGTGGCGAAAAGCTCAGGCAAATGATTTCAGCGAGTGTGCGGGCGTACCAGAGCGGTCCGCAAACCCTGGAAGCACGGCAAAAAGTAGTACGCGACTACCTCAACAGCGTGCCGCTGTCAGCCGTACCCGGCCATGGCGAAGTGCATGGCATGGCTGAGGGTTTGCGTGTGTGGTACGGCGCCGATTTCAATCAGGTCAATCAGCAGTTGGCCAGCACCGCCACTGACCCGAAAAGCCTGGCCGGCAAAGGCCTGGCCCTGCGCGAGGTGTTGTCACTGATGATTGCCCAGCGTCGCCCTTCACATTATTTGACCAAGGGCCACGACGAACTGGCGCAACTGACCGACAGCCACATACGCTTACTCGCACAGAATAATGTGATCGATCCCGCACTGACCGACGCCGCCCTGGCCAGCCGTGTCACCTATCGCGACTGGCAACAGGCTCCGACGATTCAACCCATCGAAACCAACAAGGGCATCAGCCTTGCCCGCAGCCGGCTTTCGGTTCTGCTCAAACGCCCGCTGTATGACCTCGACCGTCTTGATCTGTCAGCCACCAGCACCCTGCAGGGCGACTTGCAGCAGCAAGCCAGCGACTATCTGCGCAAACTGGCTGACCCTGTCGTTGCCGGCAAGCTCGGCCTGTTGGGCCCAAGCTTACTGACGCCTGCCAGTACGGCTCAGGTGCGCTACAGCTTCACCCTGTTTGAACTGACTCCCGACGGCGCGCGCGCGCGAGTTCAGACCGACAGCACCGACCAACCGTTTGATATCAATGAAGGCAGCAAGCTGGAACTGGGCTCAACGGCAAAACTGCGGGTCATGACCACCTACCTGCAGATCATTTCCGAGTTGCATGACCGCTATGGCAGCCAGCCAAGCGCCAATCTGAAAAAAATCCAGATTACCGACCAGGATCCGCTGACTCGCTGGGCCCTGACTTACATGATCCAGAACCCCGGCGCCAGCCTCGCCAAAATGCTCGATGCGGCTCTGGATCGCCAATACTCAGCCAATCCGGGGGAAGGCTTCTTCACTGGCGGCGGCATGCATCACTTCCACAACTTCCGCAATCAGGACAACAACCGAAGCCCCTCCCTGCGCGACGCAATACGGGAATCGATCAACCTGCCGTTCGTGCGTCTTATGCGCGACGTGGTGCGCTACACCTCTTATCAGGCACCCAGCAATAATGCTGAATTGCTGCGCGACGACCAGAACCCGCGCCGTCAGGAATACCTGAGCCGCTTCGCCGACCGCGAAGGGACGACCTACATGCTCAAGTTCTGGAAAAAATACAAAGGCAAGGATTCCAAGGCGCGACTGGAGACCTTTCTCGACAGCATGCACCCGACCGCCATTCGCATGTCCGCGGTACACCGCTATCTGTTCCCGCGCGCCGATCAAACCACCTTCAACAGGTTCGTACGCTCGCACCTGAGCAGCGACAAAATCACTGACGAACGTCTGGCCAAGCTTTACCAAAGCTACGGTCCGGGCACTTACGACCTGCCGGACCAGGGCTACATTGCCAAAGTCCATCCGCTGGACCTGTGGCTGCTGGGCTATCTGCTGAATAACCCGCAAGCCACCTTCCAGCAAGCGGTTACCGCCAGTGAGTTCGAGCGCCAGGAAGTTTACAGCTGGCTGTTTAAAAGTAAGCACAGAAGCGCCCGTGACAGCCGGATTCGCACCATGCTGGAGATCGAAGCCTTCCTTGATATTCATCAGCGCTGGCAACAGGTGGGCTATCCGTTCGACCACCTGGTACCGTCCCTCGCCACGGCGCTTGGCAGCTCCGGGGACCGCCCGGCTGCACTCTCTGAACTGATGGGCATCATCCTTAACGATGGCGTCCGTTTGCCGGTGTTGCGTATTGATACCCTGCATTTCGCTGCAGATACGCCGTACGAGACACGCTTGATAAACGACCCCGACAAAGGGGTGCGGGTCATGCCCAGCGAAGTCGCGACCGCAATGCGCGATGCCCTGTCGCAAGTGGTCGACGCGGGAACAGCGCGGCGAGTATCGGGCAGTTTCAAAGTGGACGATGGCACCCCGCTGGCCATGGGAGGCAAAACCGGCACCGGCGACAACCGGATCGAAAGCATGGGCGCCGGCGGCCGAATCCTCAGTTCAAAATCGATCAACCGCACCGCCACTTTTGTGTTCTACATCGGCGATCACCACTTCGGCACGTTGACAGCCTTCGTACCCGGGCGCTCGGCCGAAGCCTTCAAGTTCACCTCGGCGTTACCGGTGCAAGTGCTCAAGGGCATGGCCCCCATTCTCACGCCCTATCTGCAACCCGGCACCCAAACCCTGTGCCAGATCCCGAAACCCGTACAAACCCTCTGAACCGGCTCCCCTGCTTACCCTGCTTACCCTGCTTACCCTGCTTACCCTGCTTACCCTGTAGGAGCGAGCTTGCTCGCGAGCTCTTCTGCAAGATCGAGCAGAGCTCGCGAGCAAGCTCGCTCCTACAGTTTGTCAGCAGTTCAGCGGCGGGTTTGTAGGCAGTTCATCGGTAGGTTGTTGACAGGATTCCAGTTGAGAATAATTACCGTTCGTCTACTGCACTTGCGCACTTCTTAAGATATATCTTAAGTTGTATCTAACTTGCAGAGAGGACTAAGAGAAATGAGAGAACATCATCCCCATCACCGCGACCATGGCGCGGGCCAGGACGGTTTCGAGAAACGCTCCGGCCGCGAGCGCGGCGGGCGCGGACCACGGGTATTTGCACCCGGCGATCTGAAATTGCTGCTGCTGGCTCTGGTCGCTGAACAGCCTTGCCACGGCTACGACCTGATCCGCCAGATCGAGACCATGTTCGACGGCGCCTACAGCCCCAGCCCCGGCGTGATCTACCCCACGCTGACCTTCCTTGAAGAAAGTGAAATGATTCAGGGCGACGCTGAAGGCGGGAAAAAACGCTATTGCGTGACCGACCTGGGCCGCCAGTCCCTGAGCGATCAAGCCATCGCCCTGGATGGCGTGCGTATGCGCATCGATGTCAGCAAGCGCTCACTGCGCGGCCATGATCGCCCGGCAGAAATTCACGAAGCGGTGCACAACTTGCGCCATGCCTTGCAAATGCACCACGGCCGCTGGAGCCCGGCGGAAATAGTGCGGGTCCGCGATTTGCTCAATAACACCGCCAAAGCCATCGTCGATGGCCCTGTCACTTCGCAGGAGCACGCTGAATGAATGCCACTGATACCCAGACCATTCACCGGGTCACGCATGAAATCAAACGCCGCAAACTGGACGTGCTACGCGTAGTCGATCTGACTCCGCGCATGCGCCGCATCACTGTTGGCGGTGCGCAACTGGCAGGCTTTATCAGTCTGGGCAGCGATGACCACGTCAAACTGTTTTTCCCGCAGACAGCCGAAGAACTGGCGACTCTGGAAAATCTGGAGCTGAGTGCAGGCATGAAGAGCAAGACCATGCCCCCGATGCGCGACTACACCCCGCGTCGCTATGACCTGGACACACTTGAGCTGGACATCGATTTTGTCTTGCACGGCGACGGCCCGGCAGCCACATGGGCGGCTCAGGCCAGGCCGGGGCAATGGTTGTATATCGGCGGCCCGCGGGGTTCGATGGTGGTGCCGGACATGTTCGACAGCTACCTGCTGATCGGCGACGAAACGGCACTGCCTGCGATTGCCAGGCGCCTGGAAGAACTGCCCGCCAATCGCCGCGCCCTGGTGGTGGTCGAAGTGGAAAATGCCGCTGAAGAGCAAACCTTGAACAGCGCAGCCTCAGTCGACGTGATTTGGGTTCATCGCGACGGCTCAAACAATTTGCTGGAGATCGTCCAAGGACTAAGCATTCCCCAGGGCAAGCTCTATGCCTGGGTCGCCACCGAAACGGCGTTATCGCGCAAAGTCCGCAGAGTGTTGCTCGATACCCACGGTCTAAATGAAGAATTCGTCAAAGCTGCAGGTTACTGGCGGCTGGACAGCAGCACCGAAGACTAAACCCGCACACACCTGACCTGCAGGAGCGGGCTTGCTCGCGAGCTGTTAGCGTTTCAAAGAGCTCGCTCCTACAGCAACAGGTTTGTTCGACCTCGCCAGCGATCCAGCCCGACCACAACCAGCGCTACCAGCACAAACCCCGCCAAAATCCCGCACGCATTTACGAACACCTGTGCATAACCGAGTTTTTCAACATCGACGAACGGATACGGATACGCACCCAGCAGGTGCCCGCGTAGCAGGATGTAAGCGAAATACAGCACCGGATACAAAACCCATAACCCGATGTGGCGCAGGCGCAGCGTGCCTTTAGGCACGTAAAACCACCAGTACAACGCGAACAGCGCAGGCATCACATCGTGCAGCAGTTCATTGGCCAGCCACTGCAGTCCCTGCGGTTGCCACAGCTGGCGCAGTAACAGGCTATACGCCACGCCCACCACAATAATGCTCACGGCAATGCCGCTGCTGACCCATGGCAGCAGGAAATACGCCTTGCCTGTGGAATTGCGCGTGCCCGCTGCAAAGGTCAGAACTGACGCGGCCAGCGTGTTGCTGAGGACGGTAAAAAAGCTGAAGTAGGTCACCAGAGCGCCCACCACACTCGCCCCCGACGTCCAGCGCGCAAACAGCAGCAGTTCGAGCTGAATGGCCAGCCCTGCCCATCCCAGTATCGCGACCAGCGCGCACAGCGTGCGCTGGCGGGCAGCACTCAATCTCAACGTGGCTTCTTTCATGCGCCAATCAAAGTTCGCGCTTGGTACGGGCGTATTTCACATACAGCTTCTCGACCTTTTCACGCGCCCAAGGTGTTTTACGCAGGAACGTCAGGCTCGACTTGATGCTCGGGTCGCTCTTGAAACAGCGAATATCGATGCGCTCGGCCAGCCCTTCCCATTCGTAGTGCGCCACCAGCGCAGTGAGGATCTGTTCCAGCGTCACGCCGTGCAGTGGGTTGTTGTTGGGTTCAGTCATGCCGAGCCTTTAAGCAATAGAGGAAAGTCGCGCACCTTATCCGAGCACTTGCTCAGGGGGAAGTGCATTCGGCGGGGCACCACTTTAGCGCTTACCTGACACCGAAATGAAAGTACCGCTTGGAGAGCCTGAATGAGATGTTATATTGTAACTGTAACTTTCGAATCAAAGAGCGTTCAACGCGCCTTTCTCCCCTCTCGTTGCCAAGGAACCTGCAATGTCCTCCCCTGCTTTCCCACGTCACCTGCGACGTCTGCGCCTGACGCCGCTGGCTACCGCCCTGCTCATCGCCTCCCCGGCCTATGCCCTCGAACTGCAACCGCAAGTGATTACCGGCAATCCTCTGGGCAGCAGCCAACTGGCCTCGCCGACCACGGTGCTGGAGGGCGACGACTTGACCCTGCAACAACAAGGAAGTCTGGGAGAAACCCTGAACAAGCAACCCGGTGTGTCTTCGTCCTACTTCGGCCCGGGTGCCAGCCGACCGATCATTCGCGGACTGGATGGCGACCGGATCCGCATCCTGCGCAACGGAGTCGGGGCGCTGGATGCCTCGTCGTTGTCATACGATCACGCGGTGCCACTGGACCCGGTCAACGTTGAGCGTATCGAAATCGTCCGCGGTCCGGCGGCCCTGTTATATGGCGGCAATGCCATCGGCGGCGTGGTCAATACCTTCGACAATCGCATCCCGACCGAAGCCATCGACGGGATTCATGGCGCCGGTGAACTGCGTTATGGCGGCGCCGCGACCACCCGCAGCAGTGCCGGCAAACTGGAAGCGGGCGACGGCACTTTCGCCTTGCACCTGGATGCCAACGCCCGCGAGTTCAACGACCTGAAAATCCCGGGCGAGGCCCGCAGCCGTCACGCACCGCAAAGTGACGACGACGATAATAAAAAGGGCCGCCTGGGTAACAGTAACGGGCGTCAGGATGGCGGCGCCGTGGGCGGCTCGTACACCTGGGATGACGGTTACGCGGGGCTGTCCTACAGCACTTACGACGCCAATTACGGCTCGCCTGCCGAGCAGGACGTACGCATCCGCATGAAGCAGGATCATTACGCCTTCGCCTCGGAAATACGTAACCTGCAAGGTCCGTTCAGCTCCGTGAAATTGAACGCCGGGTACACCGACTACGAGCACCGCGAGATCGAGGGTGGCGAAGTGGGTACCACCTTCAAGAACAAGGGTTACGAAGCCCGGGTCGAAGCACGTCACCTGCCGCTCGGGCCGTTGAACGGGGTAGTCGGCGCTCAGGTCAACCGCAGCGAGTTCTCGGCGCTGGGCGATGAAGCTTTCGTGCCCCAGACCGACACCAACAGCGGCGCGCTGTTTATTCTCGAAGAGCTGCAGGCTACTGACAGGCTGAAACTCAGCCTCGGCGGGCGACTGGAACATACCGTGGTCGATCCGGATGCCAAGGGTAACGAGCGTTTTTCTGCCGCCGACAGCTCCAAAAGCTTCACCGCCACCAGCCTGTCGTCAGGCGCCGTGTTTACCCTCACGCCCATCTGGTCGCTGGCCACCACCCTCGGCTACACCGAGCGGGCCCCAACCTTCTATGAGCTTTACGCCAATGGCGCTCACGTCGCTACCGGCACTTATGAGGTGGGCAGCGCCAACCTGTCGAAAGAGAAAGCCGTGTCCAGCGACCTGGCCCTGCGCTTTGACAATGGCACCCACAAAGGCAGCCTCGGGGTGTTTTACAGCCACTTTTCCAACTACATCGGCTTGTTGGGCACAGGACGTACCCTGAACGACGAAGGTCAGCCCGATGCGCACGGCATTCCGGAGTACACCTACTCCGGGGTACGGGCACGTTTCACTGGCTTTGAGGCCAAGGATCACTGGACGCTAGGGGAAAGTGCCTACGGTAAGTTCGCTCTGGAACTGTCGGGCGACTACACCCGCGCCACCAACCTCGACACAGGTGAAGCCCTGCCGCGAATCGCACCGCTGCGCCTGGGCAGCGGCCTGCTGTGGGAGCTGGATCGCTGGCAGGCCCGGGTGGACATCGAGCATGCCAGCGACCAGGGCCGGGTTCCGGCCAATGAGTCCGGTACCGACGGCTACACCACTCTGGGCGCCAGTGCCGGCTATCACTTTGATGTGGGCCGCAGCCAATGGCTGGCGTTCGTCAAAGGCGACAACCTGACCAACCAGACCGTGCGCTATGCCAGCTCGATTTTGCGAGACATTGCCCCCGCCCCGGGCCGAGGAGTCGAGTTCGGTCTGCGAACCACCTTCTAGCGCTCTTGCCTCTGTGCACGCTCCTGTTTCCCTGCACTGCGCTTGCGCAGGGAAACAGCGTCGCCTGCATCGCTGGCATGACAAATCCCACAATTAAATATCCATTTCTGCCCCGGCACGGCACGGCCGGGGCCTCATTATTTCGACATATTTCAAAAAAATATCCGGTACGCATATACCGCTATTAGCCTCGAACATGAGGCAAAAAGCCTCTGTGTCGAACGGTCGCAGCACACTGTTACAGAATCAGAAATGATCCATGTCATTTAAAGTGCTGTTTCTAAACGTTTCATGGCCTTATCATTTCCCTATCGAGGCTGAATCGATTCATTCCGCCTTCGAATCCCCAAGTGCTAATCCTGTCACCAAAGACAGCGCTACCCACTGCCATAGCCCTATTAATAAAGACTCACATCTCGACCATGTCTACATTCCAGATTTTGCGCAAACCCGGCGCGCGACGCCCTATTGCCGGGCAAAAGGCTTTCAGCCTGCTCGGTGGCCTGACTGTTTTGGGCTTTGCCTCCTGCGTTCAGGCGGCCCCGGCTTTTGACAGTGATTCCAAATGGATGCTTGGCGATTGGGACGGCAAACGAAGCGAGCTTGAAAAACAGGGCTACGCATTCTCCCTCGATTATGTGGGCGAAGTGGGTTCAAACCTGCATGGCGGTTATGACCATGACCGCACTGCGCGCTACAGCGATCAATTCGGCCTGGGCACGCACCTGGACTTGCAGAAAATTCTGGGTTGGGAAGATGCTGAGTTTCAGCTGACCATTACCCAGCGCAGCGGCAACAACATCAGCAATGACCGGATCAACGATCCGCGCGTAGGCGGCTTCACCTCGGCCCAGGAAGTTTGGGGCCGTGGCCAGACCACACGCCTGACACAGATGTGGTACCAGCAGAAATTTTTCGATCAGAAGCTGGACATCAAGGTCGGTCGTTTCGGTCAGGGCGAAGACTTCAACACCTTCCCTTGCGACTTCCAGAACCTTGCGTTCTGCGGCTCGCAGGTCGGTAACTGGGCAGGCAGCATTTGGTACAACTGGCCCGTCAGCCAGTGGGCGCTGCGGGTCAAATACCACCTGACGCCCGAGTTGTACGCCCAGGTCGGCGCCTATGAGCAAAACCCCTCCAACCTGGATCGCGGCAACGGCTTCAAGCTCAGCGGCAGTGGTACACAAGGCGCGGTGTTGCCGATCGAACTGGTGTGGACGCCAAAAATTAATGGCCTGCCAGGGGAATATCGAGCGGGTTACTACTACAGTAATGCCAAGGCAACAAATGTTTACAAAGATACAAATGGTCAACCGGCCGCTTTAACCGGCGAAGCATATCGCAGCAGTTCAAGCAAAAACGGGATGTGGCTGGGCGTGCAACAACAGCTCACTTCCCGCGCCAGCGACCAGTCAAGGGGGTTGAGTGTTTTTGCCAATGCCACCGCTCACGACAAGAAAACCAACGCCGTGGACAACTATGTTCAGGCCGGTCTCATCTACAAAGGCGTGTTCGATGCGCGTCCCAAGGACGACATCGGTTTCGCCATGGCCCGGGTACATGTCAACCCGGCCTACCGCAAAAATGCCCAGGCCACCAACCAGGCCCGCGCTGTCTACGATTTCGATAACCCGGACTACCTGCCACCTCAGGATACCGAGTACAGCGCCGAGCTTTATTACGGCGTGCATGTCACCAATTGGCTGACCGTTCGACCGAATCTGCAGTACATCCGCCATCCCGGCGGTGTCAGCAAGCTAGATGACGCCCTGATCGGCGGCTTGAAGATTCAAAGCTCGTTCTAAATGACGAGTTGCAACGCCCGTAATTGAAAGTTGAAACAAAGAACTTATTTCAATGAATCATCCCGCCTCGAATCGTCCTTAAAAGGCAGCATGGGCGGGAACACCTCAAACGTAACGGAGAACCACACTATGAGCACTGATGGTGCTTTCAGTCGAGGCCGCCTGCTACCGAGCCTACTCGGTATCTTGCTGCTGCTAATGGGCCTGGCCATGTTGGTCGGGGGTATCAAGCTGCTGACGCTCGGCGGGTCGAGTTATTACCTGCTGGCCGGTATCGGCTTTGGCTTATCGGGCGCCTTGCTGATTGCCGGGCGCCGCGCGGCGCTGGGTCTGTACGCGCTGGTGCTGTTTGCAAGCACCGTTTGGGCGCTGATGGAAGTAGGTCTGGACTGGTGGCAGTTAGTGCCACGTCTGGCCTTGTGGTTTGCCATCGGCATCGTGCTGCTGCTGCCATGGTTCCGTCGTCCACTGCTGCGCGGCCAGCCAGCTCCGGTTGCTACCGGCGCGCTGGGCGTTGCCGTGGTGCTGGCCGGTGCGGCCGCACTGGCTAGCCAGTTCACCAGCCCGGGCGAAATCAAAGGCCAGCTGGACCGTGATGCCGTACCTGGCATGACCAACACTGCTCCGGCCATGCCTGATGGTGACTGGCAGTCCTACGGGCGTACTGCCCATGGCGACCGCTACTCGCCGCTTAAAGAAATCACCCCGCAAAATGTCCACAAGCTGGTTCCAGCCTGGACATACCGCACCGGTGACATTCCTGGCGCTGGCGATCCGGGCGAAACGACTGCCGAGAACACCCCGCTGAAAGTCAACGGCATGGTGTACGTGTGTACCCCACACAGCCAGGTGATTGCCCTTGACCCGGATACCGGCAAGGAAATCTGGCGCTTCGATCCGAAGATCAGCACCATGAACGAAGCCAACTTCAAGGGTTGGGCGCACATGACTTGCCGTGGCGTGAGCTATCACGACGAAGCGGCCTACACCAAAACCAGCACTGAACAAAGCCCTGCCGAGCCTGCGGCCGCTACTGCCAGCAACTCGTGCCCGCGCCGCCTGTTCGTGCCGACTGCCGACACCCGTCTGATCGCCATCAATGCCGACACCGGTAAAATGTGTGAAGACTTCGGTGACCACGGCCAGGTTGACCTGCGCCACAACATCGGTGAGTTCACTCCGGGTGGCTACTACTCCACCTCGCCACCTGCCGTGACCAAAGACCTGGTTGTGATTGGTGGTCACGTAACCGACAACCTGTCCACCAACGAGCCATCCGGCGTGATCCGCGCGTACGACGTACGTACCGGCAAACTGGTATGGAACTGGGACAGCGGCAATCCGGACGACACTACGCCGATTGCTGAAGGCAAAACCTACACTCGCAACTCGCCTAACATGTGGTCGATGTTCGCAGTGGACGAAAACCTCGGCATGCTTTACCTGCCGATGGGCAACCAGATGCCAGACCAATATGGCGGCGATCGTACAGAGGACTCCGAGAAGTACAGCGCAGGCGTGACTGCACTGGACATCAATACCGGTAAAGTTCGCTGGACCCGTCAGTTCACTCACCATGACCTGTGGGACATGGACGTTGGTGGTCAACCGACCCTGATGGACATGAAAACAGCCGATGGCGTGAAACCGGCACTGCTGGCTTCGACCAAGCAAGGCAGCATCTACGTGCTGGACCGTCGCACTGGCGAAGACATCGTTCCGATCCATGAAGTGCCAGCACCTGGCGGCGCGGTAAAAGGCGACCACACCTCGCCAACCCAGCCTCGCTCGGAATTGAACCTGAGCCCGCCGGACCTGACTGAACGCGACATGTGGGGTGTCACCCCGTTCGACCAGATGTTGTGCCGGATCAACTTCAAATCCCTGCGTTATGACGGCATGTACACCCCGCCATCGCTGCAAGGTTCGATCGTGTATCCAGGTAACTTCGGCGTGTTTGACTGGGGCGGTATCTCGGTCGATCCGGTTCGCCAGATCGCCTTCCTGAACCCAAGCTACATGGCGTTCACTTCCAAGCTGATCCCGCGTGAAGAAATTGCTGCACTGGGTCCGCGTGTCAGTGAAACCGAAGGCGTTCAACCTAACGCAGGCGCTCCTTACGGCGTGGTACTTGAACCACTGCTGTCGCCACTGGGCTTGCCTTGCCAGGCACCGGCCTGGGGTTATGTGGCTGCAGTCGACCTGACCAACAACCAACTGATCTGGAAACACAAAAACGGCACCGTGCGTGACAGCTCGCCGGTTCCACTGCCACTGCCAATGGGTGTTCCAAGCCTGGGCGGGACCTTCACCACTGCCGGTGGTGTAGCCTTCCTCAGCGGTACCCTTGACCAGTACTTGCGCGCTTACGATGTAAGCAACGGCAAGCTGCTGTGGGAAGGTCGCCTGCCTGCTGGCGGTCAAGCCACACCGATGACCTACACCGGCAAGGACGGCACCCAGTACGTGCTCGTTGTCGCTGGCGGCCACGGCTCGCTGGGCACCAAACAAGGTGACTACGTGGTAGCGTTTAAACTGGCTGAGTAACTTTACAGCCGGTTCCGAAAAAGGCGGCCATCTTGCGATGGCCGCCTTTTTTTGTGGGCGCAATCAAGCCCGGTCTGATGGCAACACCCGCTCCAGAGACTGTCGCAGGCACGAGCCTTTGACGATGAAAATCACTTCACCTTGAAACCACTGGCTGCGCGCCCCATCTAAGACACATACCCCATTGCGCAGGTGCCCCATGAGCGACCAGCAAGAATTCCCGGACAACACAGCTGAGTACACCGATGTAGAGCACACCGAGACCGCATCAACCGAACACGCAGCGGGTACTGAACTGGCTCTGCCAGGGCAGAATCTGCCGGACAAGGTGTACATCATCCCGATTCACAATCGGCCGTTCTTCCCGGCGCAAGTGCTGCCGGTCATCGTCAACGAAGAACCGTGGGCCGAAACCCTGGAGCTGGTCAGCAAGTCGCCGCATCATTCGCTGGCGCTGTTTTTTGTCGACACCCCTCCCGATGACCCTCGCCACTTCAACACCGACAGCCTCCCGGAATACGGCACGCTGGTGAAGGTGCATCACGCCAGCCGCGAAAACGGCAAATTGCAGTTTGTGGCCCAGGGCCTGACCCGCGTACGCATCAGCATGTGGCTCAAACATCACCGTCCGCCCTATCTGGTGGAGGTGGAATACCCGAAAGAAAATACCGCCCCCACCGATGAGGTGAAGGCATACGGCATGGCGCTGATCAACGCGATCAAGGAGCTGCTGCCGCTCAACCCGCTGTACAGCGAAGAGCTGAAGAACTATCTCAACCGCTTCAGCCCGAACGACCCGTCGCCGCTCACCGACTTTGCGGCGGCCCTGACCTCGGCCACCGGCAACGAGCTGCAAGAAGTGCTCGATTGCGTACCGATGCTCAAGCGCATGGAAAAAGTCCTGCCGATGCTGCGCAAGGAAGTCGAAGTCGCACGGTTGCAGAAAGAGATTTCGGCCGAGGTCAATCTCAAGATCGGCGAGCATCAGCGCGAATTCTTCCTCAAGGAACAGCTCAAGGTGATCCAGCAAGAGCTGGGGCTGACCAAAGATGATCGCAGCGCCGATATCGAGCAGTTCAAACAACGCCTTGAAGGCAAGACCCTGCCCCCTCAGGCACACAAACGCATCGACGAAGAATTGAACAAGCTGTCGATCCTCGAAACCGGATCGCCCGAGTACGCAGTAACCCGCAACTATCTGGACTGGGCGACATCGGTGCCGTGGGGCGTGTTCGGTCAGGACAAACTCGACCTCAAGCACGCGCGCAAAGTGCTGGATGCCCACCATGCCGGGCTCGATGACATTAAAAGCCGCATCCTGGAGTTCCTTGCCGTAGGCGCCTACAAAGGCTCGGTCAGCGGCTCGATCGTGTTGCTGGTCGGTCCGCCGGGGGTGGGTAAAACCAGCGTCGGCAAGTCCATTGCCGAATCTCTGGGGCGCCCTTTCTATCGCTTCAGCGTTGGCGGCATGCGCGATGAAGCCGAGATCAAAGGCCACCGCCGCACCTATATCGGTGCCCAACCGGGCAAGCTGGTGCAGGCGCTCAAAGATGTCGAAGTGATGAACCCGGTCATCATGCTCGACGAGATCGACAAAATGGGCCAGAGCTTCCAGGGCGACCCGGCCTCGGCGCTGCTCGAAACCCTGGACCCGGAACAAAACGTCGACTTCCTCGACCACTATCTGGACCTGCGCCTGGATCTGTCCAAAGTGCTGTTCGTGTGTACCGCCAACACCCTGGACTCGATCCCCGGACCCTTGCTCGACCGCATGGAAGTGATTCGCCTGTCCGGCTACATCACCGAGGAAAAGATCGCGATTGCCAAGCGTCACCTGTGGCCCAAGCAACTGGAGAAAGCCGGTGTATCAAAAAACAGCCTGAGTATCAGCGACAGCGCTCTGCGCGCCGTGATCGATGGCTACGCCCGTGAAGCCGGTGTGCGCCAACTTGAAAAACAACTGGGCAAACTGGTACGCAAAGCTGTGGTCAAGTTGCTGGACGACCCCAAAACCGTCATCAAGATCGGCCCCAAGGATCTCGAAGCATCACTGGGCATGCCGCCGTTTCGCAACGAGCAGGTCATCAGCGGTACGGGAGTCATCACTGGCCTGGCCTGGACCAGCATGGGCGGTGCGACACTGCCGATTGAGGCGACACGTATCCACACCC
This sequence comes from Pseudomonas versuta, assembly GCF_001294575.1. NCBI lineage: Bacteria > Pseudomonadati > Pseudomonadota > Gammaproteobacteria > Pseudomonadales > Pseudomonadaceae > Pseudomonas > Pseudomonas versuta. Next base: position 334,712 of record NZ_CP012676.1, on the reverse strand, counting down.
TCAATCGCGGCTTCAAACTGACCGGGCAACTGGGCGATGTGATGAAAGAGTCGGCCGAAATTGCCTACAGCTACATCAGCGCCAACCTCCAGCAATTTGGTGGCGACCCGCGCTTCTTCGATGAAGCCTTTGTGCACTTGCACGTACCGGAAGGTGCGACCCCCAAAGACGGTCCGAGCGCAGGCGTAACCATGGCCAGTGCCTTGTTATCGCTGGCCCGTAATCAGGCGCCGAAAAAAGGCATCGCCATGACCGGCGAGCTGACGCTGACCGGGTATGTATTACCGATTGGCGGGGTGCGTGAAAAAGTGATTGCGGCACGCAGGCAGAAGATTCACGAACTGATCCTGCCCGAACCTAACCGGGGCAACTTTGAGGAACTGCCGGACTACTTGAAAGAAGGCATCACCGTGCACTTTGCCAAACGCTTTACCGACGTGGCCAAAGTGCTGTTCTGAAACTAGGGGGAATTTGGCGGCCCTTATCGCAGCCTCGTGCCTCGTCAGCGACTACAGGATTTGCGCCTTTGTAGCAGTTGCCGAAGGCTACGTCCCTACGACGGCTGCGCCGCCGGACGCGGTCTCGTTTCACTCGCCAGCTGCTGCGGGAATCGGGTCGTTACAACCTCCGAATCCTGTGTAGTCGCTGACGAGGTACGAGGCTGCGATGGACGGCGCAGCAGGGCCATCCCTGACTGAAGGTCCTGCGGCCCTTATCGCAGCCTCGTGCCTCGTCAGCGACTACAGGAATCATGGGGTATGCTGCGCCCTTGTATTTGTCCGACCGGAGCCATCAATGCCCCACGCACGTCTTCTCTCCCTGCTCAGCCTCAGCCTGCTGACGGCCTGTGCGCACCAGCCTGCGAACAACGTGACCGTTGAAGAGCAAAGCGACTGTCCGATACAACTGCACACCGGGCAAAATTTGACCCTCTCGCTTCCGAGTAATCCCACAACAGGTTATCGCTGGGCAATTCAGGACTCCGCCGGGGGCGTTCTGCACAGCCTCGGCCCCGAGGTTTACAGCAGTACCGACGATGGCCAGTTGCTGGGTAGCGGCGGCCAGTCAACCTGGCGCTTTCAGGCATTTGCCAGCGGCAACGGGCGCCTGCGCCTGACCTCTCAGCAACCCTGGGAACCAGAAGCCGAACCCGCGCAAGCATTCGATTGCCAGATCACGGTGAACTGACATGCCATGGCTGATTCTCGCGGCCATGGGTGCCTGCGCGTACCTGTACGGTCTAAGCATGCACGCCACGCTCCTGTGCCTGATCAGCAAAGCAGTACCGGTACTGGCGCTGCTCGGCTGGCTGCAAGATGCTCCACCCGGCCCATATCGGCGCTGGATCAGCATTGGCCTGATGTTTTCCCTGCTCGGCGACATTCTGCTGGCCTGGCCCGTAGACCTTTTTGTATTTGGCCTGGGAGCGTTTTTGTTCGCCCACCTGGCTTACCTCAAGGCCTATCTGGTGGACTGCCGCCGCCCGGCCTTGCCTGCATTGGCCCTGGCACTGCTGGCAGGCATCAGCCTGCTGAGCGTGATGGCCGGCAAGGGGCTGGGGGATTTATTGATCCCGGTGTGCATCTACGCCCTGGCCATCAGCGCCATGCTCTGGCGCGCCCTTGCCCGTGTGGGCAGCCACGTGCCCACGTGCTCGGCCTGGCTGGCAGCGGCCGGGGCGCTGGCGTTCGTCGCATCCGACAGCATGATTGGCATCAACCGCTTTGTCCTGCCGTTCGATGCCGCGCCGTACCTGATCATTCTCACTTACTGGCTCGGGCAATGGGGTATTGCAGCTTCGGTGTTTGGCCAGAACAAACGCGCTTACTGACGCGCCCCTGCTCTTTGACGATGCGCGGTTTATCAGACAGACCGCGCATCCCGGCGCCAACTTGGCTAAAATGCGCGCCCTTTCAAATATTCCAGTGCCGGAACCGTCGTGAGCAAAGAACCTGACCGTATTTTCGCCCAGCCCCTGGCCCAGGTGCCGGACTTCGCCTTTAACGAGGACGTGGTGCGGGTGTTCCCGGACATGATCAAGCGCTCGGTGCCCGGCTACCCGACCATTGTCGAAAACCTCGGCGTGCTCGCAGCCCAGTTTGCCCAGCCCGACAGCGTCCTGTACGACCTCGGCTGCTCGTTGGGTGCGGTCACCCAGGCACTGCGCCGCCATGTGCGCAGCGAAGGTTGCCAGGTGATTGCGGTAGATAACTCGCCAGCCATGGTCGAGCGCTGCCGCGAATACCTCAACGCCCAGAACTCGATGTTCCAGGAGCTGTTGGCGGTTGAGGTGATCGAAGGCGACATCCTCGCGCTGGAGTTCAAGCCCGCCTCGGTGGTGGCATTGAACTTCACCCTGCAATTTATCGCCCCTGACCAGCGCCTGACCCTGCTCGCCCGGATTCGCCAGTCATTGCTGCCCGGCGGCGCACTGATCCTCTCAGAGAAGCTGCGCTTCAATGATGCAGAGGAACACGCCCTGCTCACCGATTTGCACGTCGCGTTCAAGCGTGCCAATGGCTACAGCGATCTGGAAATCGCGCAAAAGCGCAGCGCCATCGAAAACGTCATGAAGCCCGACAGCCTCGAAGAACACCGCGAGCGCCTGCTGGCGGCCGGGTTCTCGAAAGTCGTGCCGTGGTTCCAGTGTCTTAACTTTGCCTCGTTGATTGCCTTGCCATGATTGATCTGTCCCCCCTCGCCCGGCGTCTGGCCGGCACTCCACTGGCTGCATGGGCCAACACCCTGCAAGCGCAACTCGACGTCAAAATGGAGAAAGGCCACGGTGACCTGGAACGCTGGCAAAGCGCGCTGGATGCCTTGCCCGACGTAAAGCCGACCGAGATCGACCTGCTCAACGGCCTGACCCTGGACACCGACTGCGACGACGAAACCCGTGCGCGAATGCGTCAGGCACTGATGGGCCTGTCGCCGTGGCGCAAGGGCCCGTTCGACCTGTTCGGGGTGCATGTCGACACCGAATGGCACTCGGACTGGAAATGGTCTCGGGTCGCACCGCATATCAACCTCAAGCACAAACGCATCCTCGATGTAGGCTGCGGCAACGGTTACTACATGTGGCGCATGTTGGGCGCCGGTGCCCACAGCGTGATCGGGGTCGATCCGAACTGGTTATTCTTCTGCCAGTTCCAGGCCGTGCAGCGCTTCCTGCAACAAGAAGCCGTGTGGCACCTGCCCTTCCCGTTCGAAGACTTGCCGCCAAACCTGGAAGGCTTCGACACCGTGTTTTCCATGGGCGTGTTTTACCACCGCCGCTCGCCGATCGAACACTTGCTGGCACTCAAGGATTGCCTGGTCAAGGGTGGCGAGCTGGTTCTGGAAACCCTGGTCATTGAAGGCGACGTCAATCAGGTGCTGGTGCCTGAAGACCGTTACGCGCAGATGCGCAACGTGTGGTTCCTGCCATCGATCCCGGCGCTGGAGCGCTGGCTGCGCCGTGCCGGTTTCAGCGACGTACGCTGCGTGGACGTGAGCACCACCACGGTAGAAGAACAGCGCGCCACGGAGTGGATGAAGTTCCAGTCCCTGAGCGACTATCTGGACCCGAACGACCCCGGCAAAACCGTCGAAGGGCTGCCGGCGCCGATGCGCGCAGTGATCATCGCCAGAAAATAAAAAAAACCTGTAGTCGCTGACGAGGAACGAGGCTGCGATGGACTGCGATGGACTGCGTAGCAGGCCCGTGATTGAAGGTCCTGCGGCCCTTATCGCAGCCTCGTTCCTCGTCAGCGACTACGCAGTCAGAGTTATTTGGCCCGACGGGCCCTGAAGAATTCGCTGAGGATCGCCCCGCACTCTTCGGCCAGTACCCCGCCTTCGAACAGCACCCGGTGATTCAGAAAACCCTGGGTGAAGAACTGCCCCTGACTTTGCACAATCCCGGCCTTGGGCTCCAGCGCCCCGTAGACCACCCGGGCCACGCGCGAGTGTACGATCAGGCCCGCGCACATGCTGCACGGCTCAAGGGTGACGTACAGCGTGCTGCCGGGCAGCCGATAGTTGCTGGCCGCCACCGCGGCCGCACGGATGGCAACCATCTCGGCATGGGCGCTGGGGTCGCTGGCGCTGATCGGGCAATTAAACCCGCGTCCGATAATTTCACCGTCTTGCACCAGCACCGCGCCCACCGGCACTTCGCCCAGTGCCGCGCCCCGGGCCGCCAGCGCCAGTGCTTCGCGCATGAAGTCTTGATCGCGGCTGCGGTCGATGATTTGCGGTTGACGCCCTTGTCGCATCAGGAAACCTCAATTGCGGCCATCAGGCCGGTTTCCATGTGGTCAATCACATGGCAGTGGAACATCCACACGCCGGGATTATCCGCCACCAGGGCCACGCGGGCACGTTCGTTTTTCCCCAGCAGGTAGGTGTCGGTGAAATACGGGATGATTTTTTTGCGATTGGACGCCAGCACCTTGAAGCTCATGCCATGCAGGTGGATCGGGTGCTGGTACTGGGTCATGTTCTTCAATTCGAAGATGTAGCTCTGGCCCAGTTTGAGTTTGGCTATCGGCCGATCGGCGCAGGTTTTGTCCTTGATGTCCCAGGCCACGCCATTGATCTGCCACAGGCTCGGCGGCTGGTCGGGGCCCAGGTCTTCGGAGACCGAACCGACCCATTCGAAATTGAAGTTGAGCTTTTCTGCATTCGCCACATCAGGCTCGGCAATCGGGTTGGCGGGCAACGCCGGTGGCCACTGACCCGGTGCATCGGTATTGGCAACCGAACGCAGCGTGCCCAGACGCACGGGCCCGTCGCGCAACGACAACTCTTGCCCTGGCGCCGGAGCCTTGATCGCCAGACAAATACGCATGCCGGGGCCCAGCCAGTATTCCTTGCCCAAAGGCCTTGGCTCGATGGGGTTGCCGTCCAGTGCATAGATTTTGGCGTCGATGCCGGGGATGTTCAGGCGATAGGTCAAGGTGTTGTCGAGGTTGAGGATGCGCACCCGGGTGATCTGCCCGGCAGGCAAATCAATGGTCGGCACGTGGCTGCCGTTAATCGTCGACAGTCGTCCCGGCGTACCGCCACGTGCGGCTTCACGGGTGATGCTGAACGGCAGGAAACCGCCCTCTTCGTCCACGTGCCAGTTTTTAATGCTCAGCGTCCGTTCGTGCCTGAAACCGGTGGGCTCGCGCTCCTCGACAATCAGCGGCCCGACCAGCCCGCGGCCCAGTTCTTCGCTGCTGTTGACGTGGGGGTGGTACCAGTAACTGCCGGCATCCGGCACGCGGAACTTGTAGTCGAAGTATTCACCGGGCAAAACCGGCAATTGCGAGACATAGGGTACGCCGTCCATTTCCAGCGGAAGACGGATACCGTGCCAGTGAATGGTGGTGGCGACCGGCAGGTGATTGATAAAACGCACCCGCAGCCATTCGCCCTGACGAACCCGCAGCTCGGTGCCCGGTACCGAAGGGCCGAATGCCCAGGCCTCGGTTTGATGACCGGGCACCAGCTCAACGTCCAGTGGCGCGGCAATCAGCTCATAGTCGTGGCCAGCCTCGGCATCGGCCATTTTGCCCAACCAGTAACGCGAAGCGCCTCCTGCGCCAACACCCACCACTACCAGGCCGGCCAGACCTCCGAGTATTTGTCGACGGGTAAAGGACATTGACTCAACTACCTCTCATATCCGGCGCAGGCGTGCAGCCCGCAAAAGGCGAATACGATACACCTGCAAATGCGAAACAGTAAGGGCCGCATACTGCTTCTGCAAGAGCGAGCTTGCTCACGAGCTGTTGAAAAACTCGCGCCTACAGGTTGGGGGGCGTGATGAACAAATAAAAAAAGGCGGCCAACACCAGGTGTTGACCGCCTTTTTTAAATCAGACCGGTTACCCGGCCAGACTTATTCCCACTCAATCGTTGCTGGCGGCTTGCTCGACACGTCGTAAGTAACGCGGGAGATGCCTTCGATCTCATTGATGATGCGACCGCTGACGGTTTCAAGCAGCTCGTAAGGCAGGTGTGCCCAACGCGCGGTCATGAAGTCGATGGTTTCAACGGCACGCAGGGCCACAACCCAGGCGTAACGACGGCCATCACCTACCACGCCAACCGATTTCACCGGCTGGAACACCACGAATGCCTGGCTGACCTTGTGATACCAGTCGGCCTTGCGCAGCTCTTCGATGAAGATGTGGTCAGCACGACGCAGGATGTCGGCGTATTCCTTCTTCACTTCACCCAGGATGCGCACGCCCAGGCCCGGGCCCGGGAACGGGTGACGGTAAACCATGTCGTACGGCAGGCCGAGTTCCAGACCCAGACGGCGGACTTCGTCCTTGAACAGTTCGCGCAGAGGCTCGACCAGTTTGAGGTTCATCTCGTCCGGCAAACCGCCCACGTTGTGGTGCGATTTGATGACGTGAGCCTTGCCGCTTTTGGCGCCAGCCGACTCGATCACGTCCGGGTAGATGGTGCCCTGGGCCAGGTACTTGATGTTGTCCAGCTTGCAGGATTCGGCATCGAATACGTCGATGAAGGTACGGCCGATGATCTTGCGCTTTTTCTCTGGATCGCTTTCGCCAGCCAGGTTGTTCAGGAACTGGTCCGCCGCGTTGGCGCGGATCACTTTAACGCCCATGTTCTCGGCGAACATGGCCATGACCTGCTCGCCTTCGTGCAGGCGCAACAAGCCGTTGTCCACGAACACGCACGTCAGCTGGTCACCGATCGCTTTATGCAGCAATGCTGCAACCACCGAGGAGTCAACGCCGCCGGACAAGCCGAGCAAAACGTTGTCGGTGCCGACCTGGGCGCGGATGTTGGCGATTGCGTCTTCGGCGATTTTCGACGGCGTCCACAAGGCTTCGCAGCCGCAGATGTCGAGGATAAAGCGCGACAGGATGCGGCCGCCTTGCTTGGTGTGGGTCACTTCCGGGTGGAACTGGACGCCGTAGTAACCGCGGGCATCGTTGAACATGCCGGCAATCGGGCAGCTCGGGGTGCTGGCCAGAATGCTGAAGTCGGACGGCATTCTGGTGACCTTGTCACCGTGGCTCATCCATACATCCAGACCGAACAGGCCGTCTGCGTCGATGTGGTCTTCGATACCGTCAAGCAGGCGGCTTTTGCCGACTACGTCTACGCGGGCATAACCGAATTCGCGCAGTTCGGAACCTTCAACCTTGCCGCCCAGTTGCTCGGCCATGGTCTGCATGCCGTAGCAGATACCGAAAACCGGTACGCCCAGGTCAAACACGGCTTGTGGCGCGCGCGGGCTGTCGGCTTCGTGCACGGATTCCGGGCCACCGGCAAGGATGATGCCTTTAGGTGCGAATTCGCGGATCGCTGCGTCATCCATGTCGAACGGGTGCAGTTCGCAGTAAACGCCGATTTCGCGAACGCGACGGGCGATCAGCTGGGTGTACTGGGAACCGAAGTCCAGAATCAGGATGCGGTGAGCGTGAATGTCGAGGGCCATGACAAAATCTCGATTAATTTCAGAAACAACTCGGGGCTGAATCAAACAGCCCCGGTGACTTAATTCGTATCGCACCCGGGTTTTGGCCCGGGTGCGACCACTATCAACTTACGCGATAGTTTGGCGCTTCCTTGGTGATCTGCACGTCGTGGACGTGGGATTCAGCCATACCGGCGCCGGTGATACGTACAAACTCGGGTTTGGTGCGCATTTGTTCGATGTCGGCACAGCCGGTGTAACCCATCGAAGAACGCAGACCGCCCATCAGTTGGTGCACGATTGCGGTCAAAGAACCTTTGTACGCAACGCGACCTTCAATACCTTCCGGCACCAGCTTCTCGGCACCCGCAGAGGAGTCCTGGAAGTAGCGGTCGGAGGAACCCTGGGATTGCGACATCGCACCCAGCGAACCCATGCCGCGGTAAGCCTTGTACGAACGGCCCTGGTACAGCTCGATTTCGCCCGGTGCTTCTTCGGTACCGGCAAACATCGACCCCATCATCACGCAGGATGCACCGGCCACGATGGCTTTGGACAGGTCACCCGAGAAACGGATGCCGCCATCGGCGATCAACGGTACACCGGTGCCTTCAAGGGCAGCGGCAACATTGGCAATGGCACTGATTTGCGGAACGCCGACACCGGCAACGATGCGGGTGGTGCAGATCGAGCCAGGGCCGATACCGACCTTGACCGCGTCGGCACCGGCTTCGGCCAGGGCCAGGGCAGCAGCGCCGGTGGCGATGTTGCCGCCAATCACCTGAACTTCAGGGAAGTTCTGCTTGACCCAGCGAACGCGATCGATCACGCCTTTGGAGTGACCGTGTGCGGTGTCGACAACCACGACATCAACGCCTGCAGCCACGAGGGCGGCAACACGGTCGGCGGTGTCTTTGCCGGTACCCACTGCAGCGCCTACGCGCAGACGACCCTGGTCGTCCTTGCTGGCCAGCGGGTAAGCCTTGGCTTTCTCGATGTCGTTGACGGTCATCATGCCTTTGAGGGCAAATTTGTCGTCGACGATCAGTACGCGTTCGATGCGGTGCTTGTGCAACAGTTCGCGGGCTTCGTTCTTGTCGGCGCCTTCCTTGACCGTGACCAGACGCTCTTTAGGCGTCATCACTTCACGAACGGTGGCTTCCAGACGGTTTTCGAAACGCACGTCACGGGACGTCACGATGCCGACCAAGTCGCCACGGTGCAGTACAGGAACGCCGGAGATGTTGTGCAGGCGGGTCAGTTCGAACAATTCACGAACAGTGGCGTCAGCTTCGATAGTGATGGGCTCTTTAACCACACCGGCTTCGTAGCGCTTTACCTTGCGCACTTCGTGAGCTTGCTGCTCGATGGTCATGTTTTTGTGGATGATGCCGATACCGCCTTCCTGAGCCATGGCGATTGCCAAACGGGCTTCAGTCACGGTGTCCATTGCAGCGGAAACCAGAGGAATATTCAGTTCAATGCCACGGGTCAAACGAGTCTTAAGGCTGACTTCGTTCGGGAGAACCTCGGAATAACCGGGGACGAGAAGGATGTCATCGAATGTGAGTGCTTCTTGGCTGATACGCAGCATCGCTGGGGCTCCCGAGCGGGAAAATGGAAGCGCGCCATTGTACTCAAAACACCTGCATCTCTCAACGGAAACCTTTAGAGAGTTTTGCGCTAAAGGCCATGATTTATTGACTCTGAGGGCAGATTCTCGCTGATAGTGCGGCCTTGATTCCTGTGGACGCTGGCTTGCCAGCGATTCCGGTGACCCCGCGTGCCTGGGCCAGCGCAATGATGGCATCGCTGGCAAGCCAGCTCCCACAGGCTCAGAGCTCGACTTTGACCCACGCCACCGGCTGGTCGAGCCAGTCGGCAAACTCGTCAAGGAAGCTCTGTTTGAAGCCCGCCTCGGCCCAATTGTTGAAAATGAAACCCAGGTTGGAGAATGCACACGGCTGCAAAAACAGAAAACCGTTGATGTCATCTTCATGGGCGCACAGCGGGCAAATGAAGTTGTCGGTACGGCCCGGCATCCACTCTTCCAGGCTGTCGAACAGGGCCTCACCCACTTCCTTGCGACACTCGGCACAGCCGGCCTCTTCAAGAAAACCCTTGGCCGGGGTGTAGATGCAGCGCTTGGTGATGATCTCCAGACCATTGACCGGCTGACCGAATGGCAGCGCTTCAGGATGCAGCACCACGCTGGCTGCGCCCGGAGCGATGGCGTAGGCCATGCGGCTGCCGCCACGCCCGCAGGTGGTCAGCTCTTGCTCAATGATGTTCTTGCGCACCAGCCAGCGCACGATGGCCCGGGCCCGGGGTTCGTGAACCGGCAAGGTGGAGATTTTAGGAACGATGATGCTTTGCGAATTCATGGGTACGGCACATGTGTGTGAGGGAGGAAAACCCGCCTCCTCGTGTAGGAGCGAGCTTGCTCGCGAGCTCTGCGTTATGTTGAAAGGCTCGCGAGCAAGCTCGCTCCTACAGAGGTGAGGGCGCAGCTTAAAGCCTCACTGTGCGAGGTCAAGCACTCAGATAACGCGCAATCGGCGCAGCACCAACCCTGTCACCAGCCGGACAAAGGACACGCGGGGCAATTGGCGACCGTCCATAACCCCAACGCCATCGACGGTAACAGACAAGCGGCAAGCAACAGCTGCGCACCACCGTGCTGCATCTTCAGGTACAGCATGTAGAGATGGCGTTGTTCTTTTTTTAGGGGCGCGAGCTTAACCAGACAGGTGCAGCGATCACATTCCGCCCTTATGATGGCGCGCATGATTAAAGATCCTTTTGCACGACTCAACCTCGATCGAGAAGTCCTGACTGTCAGCCAGCTCAATGGCCGGGCGCGGGTCTTGCTCGAAGACGTGTTCAGCAATATCTGGGTAGAGGGCGAAATCTCCAACCTCGCCCGCCCCGCCTCCGGCCACATTTACTTCACCCTCAAAGACAGCGGCGCCCAGGTGCGCTGCGCTCTGTTCCGCAATAACGCGGCACGGGTGCGCCAGGCACTCAAGGATGGCCTGGCGGTAAAAGTACGCGGCAAGGTCTCGCTGTTTGAAGGCCGCGGCGACTACCAGCTGATCCTGGATACCGTTGAACCGGCCGGCGATGGCGCGCTGCGGCTGGCCTTCGATGCCCTGAAAGAGAAACTCAGCGCCGAAGGCCTGTTCAGTCCCGAGCGCAAGGTACCCTTGCCGGCTCATCCGCAGCGGATCGGGATCATCAGTTCGCCTACCGGGGCGGTGATTCGCGACATCATCAGTGTATTCCGCCGCCGTGCACCGCAAGTTGAGCTGACGCTGATCCCCACTGCCGTGCAAGGGCGCGAAGCCACAGCGCAAATTGTGCGGGCACTCAAGCTTGCCGATGCGCGGGGTTTCGACGCACTGATCCTGGCCCGTGGCGGCGGTTCGCTGGAAGACCTGTGGTGCTTCAACGAAGAAGCCGTGGCCCGCGCCGTGGATGCCTGCGTGACGCCTATTGTCAGTGCGGTCGGTCATGAAACCGATGTTTCGATAAGTGACTTTGTGGCCGATGTACGCGCACCAACCCCCTCGGCGGCTGCGGAGTTGCTGGCCCCGGACTCCAGCGATCTGCAACGGCGTGTCGAAAGCCTGCATCGACGCCTGGTAATGCGCATCCGCGACCGATTGATGCGTGACCGCCTGCGCCTGGACGGTCTGGCCCGCCGCTTGCGCCACCCGGGTGAGCGGCTGCGCCAGCAGGCTCAGCGTCTGGACGACCTGGACATGCGCATGCGGCGCGCCTTTGAGCGCAGCCTCAATACCCGCCGCGAACGCCTGATCCGGCTCGAAACACGCTTGGCTGCACAACATCCAGGACGGCAACTGGCCATGTTGCGCCAGCGTCTGGACAGCCTGGCCGAGCGCTTGCCACGGGCCATGCGTGAAGGCCTGAAAAGCCGTCGACTGCAACTGCAAAGCCAAATGCAGACCCTGCATGTGGTCAGCCCGCTGGCCACCCTGGGCCGGGGTTACAGCATCTTGCTGGATGAGCGTGGCAACGCCATTCGCAGCGCCGGGCAAACCCGTACCGGCCAGCGCCTGAAGGCCAGGCTGGGGGAAGGCGAACTGCATGTACGCGTGGAAGACAACCACCTCACACCTGTCACCCTTTCATTACTGGATTGATCAATGCCGCGTTTTCTCTCTGCCCTGTTACTGCTGTGTCTGACCCTCAACGCACATGCAGCTGACAGCTACATCACCCGGTTGCTGAACAAGCCGGTCCCTGGCGGTGTCGCCGTGATTGAGCTGGGTACCGGGGCCCAGGCCCCCAAGGCCAGCTATCAGGGCAAGCCGGTGCTGGTGGTCAAGGAGCAAGACACATGGCGGGCGATTGTCGGTATTCCGCTGACCGTAAAGCCCGGCCCCCAGCAGGTCAGCTCCGGTGGACGCGACCTGAACTTTACGGTCGGCAGCAAGAAATACCCTGAGCAGCGCATCACCCTGAAGAACAAGCGCCAGGTCAATCCGAACCCGGATGACATCAAGCGTATCGACAACGAACTGGCGGTGCAGATCAAGGCGTATCGCACGTTCAGCCCCACTACACCAAGCAACCTGTTGCTGGATAAACCGGTGAACGGGCCGCTGTCGAGCAAGTTTGGCGTACGTCGCTTCTTCAACGGCGAAGAGCGCAACCCCCACGCCGGGCTGGATTTCGCGGTACCCGCCGGGACACCGATCAAGACACCGGCAGCTGGCAAGGTCATTCTGATCGGTAATTATTTCTTCAACGGCAACACGGTGTTTGTCGATCATGGCCAGGGGTTTATCAGCATGTTTTGCCACATGTCGAAGATCGATACCAAGGTTGGTCAGCAATTGGCACGCGGTGATGTGGTCGGCAAAGTCGGCTCGACCGGTCGCGCTACGGGCCCGCACATGCACTGGAATGTCAGCCTTAACGATGCACGGGTTGACCCGGCGATTTTTATTGGCGCCTTCCAACCTTGAGCGGGTCCTTACCGGGATGATTGGCAGCAGCACCAGACGCTTAACAGCCGTCATGCAGCGCAATAATAATCACCACTACCACTAAAACACGCAATTAACGCTCGAATATCCATGATATTCGAGCATTCCTCTCAATATTTTTTCGCCGCTTGCCATCCTTCAACCCAATGGTTAGGGTTGAGGCCATGAAAACCTCTCACACCCTCATTCTGCTCCGCCAGCACCGCAGCCTTTGCCTCGTCAGCGCACGACTGCAAAGCTAATCGCAGTGCCTCGCCCTTGTGCTTTGTATTTCTTCGGCTGGCCGCCTCCTGATAGTCGGCAAGCAAAATAAGGATTGCCTGATGACCATGCTCAAAGACCCGTCTTCCAAATACCGCGCCTTCCCGGTCATTGATTTACCTGACCGTACCTGGCCATCGAAAACCATCACCAGCGCGCCGATCTGGTGCAGCTCGGACCTTCGCGACGGCAACCAGTCGCTGATCGAGCCGATGGATGCGGTAAAGAAGCTGCGCTTCTGGAAGACCCTGGTCAGCGTTGGCGTTAAAGAGATTGAGGCTTCGTTCCCGGCGGCATCCCAGACCGACTTCGACTTCGTGCGCACCTTGATCGAAGACGGTCATATCCCGGACGACACCACCATTCAGGTGCTGACCCAGGGCCGTGAAGATTTGATTGCCCGCACGTTTGAATCCCTGCGCGGGGCGAAAAAGGCCATCGTTCACCTGTACAACGCGACCTGCCCGGCTTTCCGCCGCATCGTGTTCAACCAGGACAAGGAGGGGATCAAAGAGATCGCCGTCAGCGCTGCCAAACTGTTCGTCAAATATGCCGCTCAGCAGCCTGAAACCCACTGGACGTTCGAGTACTCGCCCGAGACCTTCAGTGCCACCGAGCTGGAGTTCGCCAAGGAAGTCTGTGACGCCGTGATCGAGGTCTGGAACCCGACGCCCGAGCACAAGATGATCCTCAACTTGCCGGCCACCGTTGAGTGCGCAACGCCAAATATTTATGCCGACCAGATCGAATGGTTCGGTCGTCATATCAATCGCCGTGACAGCGTGCTGATCAGCTTGCACACCCATAACGACCGTGGTACTGGCGTTGCCGCCACCGAGCTGGGTCTGATGGCCGGGGCCGATCGCGTCGAAGGCTGCCTGTTCGGTAACGGCGAGCGCACCGGTAACGTCGATCTGGTCACCGTGGCCCTGAACATGTACACCCAGGGTCTGAACCCGGAACTGGACTTCTCGGACATCGATGGCGTGCGCAAGGTCGTCGAAGAGTGCAACCAGATCCCGGTTCACCCGCGTCATCCGTATGTGGGCGACCTGGTTCACACCGCGTTCTCCGGCTCGCACCAGGACGCAATTCGCAAAGGCTTCACTCAGCAAAAACCGGATGCCTTGTGGGAAGTGCCGTACTTGCCGATCGACCCGGCCGACATTGGCCGCAGCTATGAAGCGGTGATCCGGGTCAACAGCCAGTCCGGCAAGGGCGGCATTGCCTACTTGCTGGAGCAGGAGTACGGCATCAGCCTGCCGCGCCGGATGCAGATCGAGTTCAGCCAGGTGGTTCAGCGTGAAACCGACCGTCTTGGCCTTGAGATGACCGCCCAGCAGATCCACAGCTTGTTGCACAGCGAGTATCTGCAGGCCAACACGCCTTACGCCCTGGTCAGCCATCGCCTGCAGGAAGAGAACGGCCATAGCGCAGTAGAAGTTGAAGTGTCTGCCAAAGGCGCTGGCGAGACCAATCTGCGCTGGAGCGGAAAAGGCAACGGCGCACTGGAAGCGCTGGTGGCGGGTCTGCCCGTGCAAGCCGAAATCATGGACTATAACGAGCACGCCATCGGTGCAGGCACCAACGCCAAGGCTGCGGCCTATATCGAGCTGCGGGTCAATGGTGAGCGCGCAGTGCACGGTGTGGGCATCGATGAAAACATCACCACCGCCAGCTTCAAGGCCCTGTTCAGCGCCCTGAACCGTTCGCTGAGTGAAGCACAAGCCAAGGCCGCGTAGGCGCCGGCCTGAAACGCAAAAGCCCCCAAGGTGAAGGCCTTGGGGGCTTTTTTGTGCCGGATGTTCAGCCCTTTGCAGGAGCGAGCTTTTCAATGCGCAGAGCTCGCTCCTGCAGATACCGTTTAGTGCAGGTCGAACGTGTCCGCATCCAGGTTGGCCGGGAAGCGCTCGCGGTACGCCGCCAGTTCACCCGCAGTCAGGCACACCTGGAACACACCGTCTGCTTCGCCAGCACTGAGCAGCGGTTCGCCCTGGAAGTCGAAGACATGGCTGTCGCCGGTATAAACCATGCCTTTACCGTCCGTACCCACCCGGTTAACCGCAGCCACGTAGCAGAGGTTCTCGATGGCACGCGCCGGCAGCAAGCGGTTCCAGTGCAAACGACGCGCGCCCGGCCAATTGGCGGTGTACAGCAGCAGGTCGGTATCGTGCGGGTCGTAACTCCATGCCGGGAAACGCAGGTCATAGCAAATCAGCGGGCGAACGCGCCAGCCCTTCACTTCGAACTGAACCTGACGCTCGCCCGGCGTGAAATGCTCATGCTCGCCGGCCATACGGAACAGGTGGCGTTTGTCGTAGTGCAGCACCTCGCCATCCGGACGCGCCCACAGCAGTCGATTGCGATGGCTGCCGTCGGCGGCCTGGACAATCACGCTGCCAGTCACCACGGCATTGAGTTTTTTGGCCTGAGCCTGCAACCACTTGCTGGTGGGACCGTGCTCGGGTTCCGCCAGGGCTTCGGACTGCATGCTGAATCCGGTGGTGAACATCTCGGGCAAGACCACCAGGTCTGCCCCCCTAGCCTGTTCGAGCAGCTCGTCAAAGTGTGCAAAATTGGCTTCGCGGTCGTGCCAGACCAGTGTGGTCTGCACCAGGGCAACGGTTAAATCGGGTAAACCAGTTAGATCACGCATAGTTTTTCTGCTGCATCACGCAGCGTCTCCTCGCGTTTGGCAAAACACAGGCGGACCAGCCGCTGCCCTTCGGGCGGGGACTGGTAGAACACCGAAACCGGAATCGTCGCCACGCCGTGTTCGCGGGTCAGCCATACGGCCATGTCGACGTCATTGAGGTCCGGACGAATATGGGAATAGTCCACCAACTGGAAATAAGTGCCGGCCACCGGCTTGAAGGTAAAGCGCGACGGGCTCAGCAAATCACAAAACAGGTCGCGCTTGGCCTGATAAAACGCCGGCAGTTCTTCAACATGCTCAGGATGGGTCTCCATGAAGTCGGCCAATGCATACTGCAAAGGCGTAACACCACAAAAGCTGACGTACTGGTGAACCTTGCGCAGCTCTGCCGTCAGGGCCGCAGGGGCCACCACATAGCCGGTTTTCCAGCCCGTGACGTGATACGTCTTGCCGAAAGAGCTGACAACAAAGGCACGATGGTACAACTCGGGATGGGACAAAACACTGACATGGGGCATGCCATCGAACACCAGGTGCTCATAAACCTCATCGCTGATGATGTAGATGTCGCGGTCCGCAATCAGCGCAGCCAGCGTGTCCAGCTCGGCGCGGCTGATCAGGGCGCCGCTCGGGTTGTGCGGGCTGTTGAGGATGATCATTCGGGTGCGGGGCGTCAGTGCCTCTTCGAGCTTTTGCCAATCGATCGAAAAATCATCCAGCCCCAGCTGCACGTGAACACAACGCCCACCGGCCAGCTCGACCGATGGCTCGTAGCTGTCGTAGCACGGGTCGAAGACAATGACTTCATCACCGGCGTGAATCACTGACTGAATCGCGCAAAAAATGGCCTGGGTGGCGCCGGGGGTGATGGTGACCTCGGTATCGGCATCGACGCTCACCCCATAACTACGGGCAATTTTCGCCGCTACCTGCACCCGCAGGGCTGGCAAGCCGGTCATGGGCGAGTATTGATTGTGGCCACTGGCGATGTGATGTCCGACGGCATCGCGCAAGGCTTGCGGGCCATCGAAGTCAGGGAAACCCTGAGACAAGTTGAGCGCGCCGGTTTCAGTGGCGAGCTGCGACATGCGCGTGAAAATAGTGGTGCCGACATTCGGCAACTTGCTGGTAATCATGGCCGTTCCCTGTGATGTCCCCGGCTCTGACTACGGCACAGGACCTACCGAGGATAGCCCAAACGCCAGACACGAAAAAGGGCCGATCAAGGCCCTTTTTCGTTGCTGCGAGAGGTTGCGTATCAACGCTTGTCTTTGCGCTTCTTCTCGGCTTTCTTGTGGTGCGACATCATGCGGCGCTTCTTGTTGACCTGACGGTCGGTCAGCGAGTTCTTGTTGGCTTCGTACGGGTTCTCGCCACCTTTGAACTCGATGCGGATCGGTGTACCGACCAGCTTCAAGACACGACGGTAGGTGTTTTCGAGATAACGGACGTAAGACTTTGGAACCTTCTCGACCTGGTTACCGTGGATCACGATGATCGGCGGGTTGGCACCACCCAGGTGGGCATAGCGCAACTTGATCCGACGGTTGTTGACCATCGGTGGTGCGTGCTCACCTACCGCGTCTTCCAGGATCTGGGTCAGACGGTTGGTCGGCCAGCGGGTAACCGCTGACTTGAAGGAGTTTTGCACCGACTGGTACAAGTTCCCTACGCCCGTGCCGTGCAGAGCCGAGATGAAGTGGATGTCGGCGAAGTCGACAAAGAACAACCGACGGGTCAACTCGACCTTGACGAACTCGCGCTCGCTCGGGGTCATGCCGTCCCATTTGTTGATCGCGATGACCAGAGCCCGACCGGCCTCCAGCGCAAAGCCCAGCAGGTTGAGGTCATGGTCTACCACGCCTTCGCGGGCATCCATGACAAAGATCACCACGTTGGCGTCCTTGATGGCCTGCAGGGTTTTGACCACGGAGAATTTTTCTACTTCTTCGTGGATCTTGCCGCGCTTGCGCACACCCGCGGTGTCGATCAGCGTGTACTTCTCGTCGTTACGCTCAAACGGGATGTAGATACTGTCGCGCGTGGTGCCCGGCTCGTCATAAACGATGACCCGGTCTTCGCCCAGCATGCGGTTGACCAGCGTTGATTTACCAACGTTAGGACGACCGATGATGGCGATCTTGATGCCGTCTTTTTCACTCGGGCCCGGGATGCGCTTGGCTTCCTGACCTTCAAGAACGACTTCGGCTTCGCCTTCTTCTTCCTCTTCCGGATCTTTCGGGAAATCGCTCAGGGCGATTTCCAGCATCTGGGTGATACCACGGCCATGGGCACCGGCGATCGGAATCGCATGACCCATACCCAAGGGGGCAAATTCTGCACGTGCCAATTCAGGATCGATGTTGTCGACTTTGTTGGCGACAACGTACGAGCGCTTGTTACGTTTGCGAAGGTGTTCGCCAATCATCTGGTCAGCGGCTGTGAAACCCGCTTTTGCATCTACCAGGAACAGAACGACGTCAGCTTCTTCGATAGCCAGCAGCGACTGCTCGGCCATCTTTTCGTCCATACCATGCTCGTCACCGGAGATACCGCCGGTGTCGACCAGAATGTAGGAACGCCCTTGCCACTTGGCCTCACCGTATTGGCGATCACGGGTCAGACCGGACAAGTCGCCGACGATGGCGTCGCGAGTCCTGGTCAGGCGGTTGAACAAGGTGGACTTGCCGACGTTAGGTCGGCCCACCAGGGCGATTACGGGAACCATGCGGCTCTCCACTTCGTTATTTCAGAAAATACAAAAGCCGCTGCAAGGCAGCGGCCAGAGTTCGGAACAGCACAAATGTGCCGCAAGCCTTGCCAGGGCAAGGCTGCCTGAGACCCTAGAGCCTCAAGCATAGACGCCTTAGCGAATGGTCAGGGCTTCCAGTTTGCCGCTGTTACCAAACACGTAAATCATGTCACCGACCACCAGCGGACGCGCCCGAAGACCATCACTGTCTATGCGAGTACGGCCCACGAAACGACCATCGACCTGGCTTAGCAGATGCAGATAGCCTTCCATGTCACCGACTGCCACATAGCTGGAGAAGACTTCCGGAGCCGACAATTGACGGCGTGCCAGAGCATCGTTGCTCCATAGTGAGGTGGTCGAACGTTCATCGATGCCTTCAACAGTACCGGACGCCAGACTGACGTAGACGTTGCCAAAACCTTGGGCGACACCTGCGTAGCTGGAAGCATCACGCTGCCAGAGCACGCGACCGGTATCCATCTCCAGCGCAGCCATGCGGCCCTGGTAGCTGGCGACATACAGCGTGCCACCGGAGAGCAGCAGGCCACCGTCAATATCGACGATACGCTCAAGCTCCGAGCGGCCTTGCGGAATGGCAACACGTTGCTCCCACACCGGCACGCCGTTTCGAGTATCGAGGGCAACGACTTTACCGGTCGAAAGACCAGCAATTGCCAGGTGGTTGGTCACCAGCGGTGCACCGGTACCACGCAAGGTCAGAACACCTGGCGTGCTGTCGTAAATCCAGCGCTGGTCACCGGTTGAAGCATCCAGACCTACCAGATGGTCGTCCTGGGTTTGAACCACGACGATGTCACCATTGGTCTGTGGTGGAGCAAGCACTTCGCTGTTAACACGAGAGCGCCATTTTTCTTCACCCGTGCTGGCGTCCAGGGCTACGACGTCACCTTGCAGGGTGCCGAGCATCACCAGGCCATAGCCAACACCAACGGCGCCAGAAACAGGCAGTTCGAGATCTTTTTTCCACTGAACGTCGCCGTTCATGCGGTCCAAGGACATCACTACACCGGTCACGTCAGCCGCGTAGATGTTATTACCTTCAACAGCCGGAACCAGCATGTTGTAGGTTTTGCCCTGACCGTCACCGATCGAGCGATCCCACTGCTTTTGCAAAACGACTTCTTCTTTGAAGTCAGTCAGCTCGGCTGGCGGAAGTTCTTTTTTGCTGTTGCTGCTGCAACCCGCGGCCAAAATGACCAGAGCCAGCAATGCCGCATGTTTCCAACGCATCACTTCACGCATCTCCTTTGGCCAGGTCGTCCAGCTTGATTTGCAGGCCACCTACAGCGGCTTCGTCAGAGAGCGCTGCCTTGGCTTTTTCGTAGGCGGCACGTGCGTCGTCAGTACGACCCTGCTGTACCAGCAAGTCGCCCTTCAACTCTTCACGGCTGGCCAGGAATGCCTTGTCCGAATCGCCTTCGAGCAACTTCAGGGCATCATCAACCTTGCCCTGTGCTGCCAGAACCTGAGCCAGACGCTGACGCGCCACTTCACCCAGGGTCGGGTTTGCCGGCTTGTCGGCAATGGCTTTCAACTCGGTGGCGGCGTCATCAAGCTTGCCGTTGTCCACAGCAACCTTGGCCACAAAAAGCCCGCCAAATTGTGCGTAGGCCGTACCTGCGTACTCGCCTTTCAACTTGTTGGCCAGATCCGCCACACGGGCCACATCGGGCTGACCGTCAGGCGTGAGGGTGGTTTCCAGCAATTGCTGATACAGAGCCGACGCCCCTTGCGACTGGCCGCTCTGATATTTGTGCCAGGCCTGCCAGCCGAACACCACCACCAGCGCCAGCAAGCCGCCAGTGACCAGGGGTTTGCCGTTACGCTGCCACCAGTCTTTCAACTCGCCCAGCTGATCATCATCGTTACTCGACACCCCAACACTCCTTATTCGCTAATTCGGCTGATTTACAGCTTCAACCCTGCACGATGCAGGTGGCCAAGTGCTCGGAAAGAGCATCCCAGGCAATTGTTTGTTGTTCGCCCTGGCCACGCAGGGGTTTGACGCCTACTACTTGCTGGGCCAATTCGTCGTCACCCAGGATCAGCGCAAACAGCGCACCGCTCTTGTCGGCCTTCTTGAACTGACTTTTGAAGCTGCCAGCGCCTGCATTGATCTGCAAGCGCAGGTTTGGCAGTTGATCACGAACACGTTCGCTCAATGTCAGGGCAGCCAGTTCAGCAGCCTCGCCGAAAGCACACAGGTAAACATCAACCTGACGCGCGATTTCTTCCGGTACTTGCTCAAGGGTTTCGAGCAGCAGGATCAGGCGCTCGATGCCCATTGCAAAGCCGACACCCGAGGTGGGTTTGCCACCCATTTGTTCAACCAGACCGTCATAACGACCACCGGCACACACGGTGCCCTGGGCGCCCAGTTTGTCAGTGACCCACTCAAATACGGTTTTGCTGTAGTAATCGAGCCCGCGAACCAGCTTGGGGTTGATGACGTATGGAATCCCGGCAGCATCCAGACGAGCCTTGAGGCCCTCGAAGTGCACACGGGATTCTTCGTCCAGGTAATCCACCAGCTTCGGTGCATCGACCAGAACCGCCTGGGTATCAGCGTTTTTGGTATCGAGCACGCGCAGCGGGTTGGATTTCAAGCGACGCTGGCTGTCTTCGTCAAGCTCGCTCAGACGCGAGGACAGGTATTCGACCAGCGCGGCACGGTAGCGCGCGCGGGCTTCGCTGGTACCCAGGCTGTTGAGCTCAAGCTTGACCGCGTCGCGGATACCCAGCTCGCCCCACAGGCGCCAGGTGAGCACGATCAGTTCGGCGTCGATATCCGGACCATCGAGGTTGAACACTTCAACCCCGATCTGATGAAACTGCCGGTAGCGGCCTTTTTGCGGGCGCTCGTGGCGGAACATCGGGCCGATATACCACAGTTTCTGAACCTGGCCGCCGCCGGTTATGCCGTGCTCAAGCACCGCACGTACGCAGGCAGCAGTGCCTTCTGGGCGCAAGGTCAGCGAGTCGCCGTTGCGGTCTTCGAAGGTGTACATCTCTTTTTCGACAATATCGGTCACTTCACCGATCGAGCGCTTGAACAGCTCGGTGAACTCAACGACAGGCATGCGGATTTGCTTGTAACCGTAGTTATCCAGCAAACGCGACACCGTGCTCTCAAAGTAGCGCCACAGAGGCGTCTGCTCCGGCAGGATGTCATTCATGCCACGAATGGCTTGCAAAGACTTGCTCACAGAAAATCCTTTATTCGTTTGATTAGCCGCGCGCGATAACTGCTGCGTCAGCTTCGACCTTTTCGGCCGCCTTCTGCCGGATCAGCCTTTCGAGCTCGTCCACCAGGTTTTCATTCGTTAACTTCTGCGACGGCTTGCCGTCGATGTAAATCAGGTTCGGGGTGCCGCCGGTCAAGCCCACATGAGCTTCCTTCGCCTCGCCGGGACCGTTGACCACGCAACCGATCACCGCCACATCCAGCGGTACCAGCAAGTCTTCAAGCCGCACTTCGAGTTCGTTCATGGTTTTCACCACGTCGAAGTTCTGCCGTGAGCAGCTTGGACACGCAATAAAGTTGATACCACGCGAGCGCAGGTGCAGGGATTTGAGGATGTCGTAACCGACTTTTACCTCTTCTACCGGGTCTGCCGCCAGAGAGATGCGAATAGTATCGCCAATCCCTTCGGCGAGCAGCATACCTAGGCCCACCGCAGATTTCACTGTGCCTGAACGCAAACCGCCGGCTTCAGTGATACCCAAATGCAGTGGCTGGACGATTTCCTTGGCCAGCAAGCGATACGCTTCAACCGCCATGAACACGTCCGAGGCCTTTACGCTGACCTTGAAGTCCCTGAAATTCAGGCGCTCAAGGTGTTCAACGTGACGCAGTGCCGACTCAACCAGAGCGGCAGGCGTAGGCTCGCCGTATTTCTTTTGCAGGTCTTTTTCCAGAGAACCGGCG
The DNA here is from genome assembly GCF_001294575.1 of Pseudomonas versuta. Lineage (NCBI taxonomy): Bacteria > Pseudomonadati > Pseudomonadota > Gammaproteobacteria > Pseudomonadales > Pseudomonadaceae > Pseudomonas > Pseudomonas versuta. Next base: position 312,650 of record NZ_CP012676.1, on the reverse strand, counting down.
TTGACGCCGATACGGATCGGAATACCACGGTCACGCGCAGCATCAACCACTGCACGCACACGGTCTTCGCGACCGATATTGCCCGGGTTGATCCGCAGACAATCCACACCCAGTTCCGCTACGCGCAAGGCAATCCGGTAATCGAAGTGGATGTCGGCAACCAGGGGCACCTTGACCAGTTGCTTGATGCGGCCAAAGGCTTCAGCTGCGTCCATGTCCGGCACGGAAATGCGCACGATATCGACGCCAGCGGCTTCCAGTCGGTTAATTTGGGCAACAGTGGCAGCCACATCATTGGTGTCGCTGTTGGTCATGCTCTGTACGGCAATAGGGGCATCGCCACCTACTGGCACCGAGCCAACCCAGATTTTTCGCGATTCGCGACGTTTGATTGGTGATTCGCCGTGCATGACTTATTGACCTAACTTCAGGCGAGCAGTCTCGCCACTGGTGAAAGGAGCCACATCCACAGGCTGACCGTTGTAGGTCACCTGCGCGCCACGGGCATAACCCAGACGCAGGGTCAGTGGAGGCTTGCCGCTCAGTTCAAGATTCTCGCCCTTGCGCTTCAGGCCACCAAACAGCACTTTACCCGTGCCGTCGGTGACTTGAGTCCAGCAGTCAGCGGTAAATTGCAGAGCGACCTTGCCAGCACCCGCAACAGGTGCTGTGGCCGCGGGTGCTGCAGGCGCAGCAGCCGGCGTTGCCGGGGTTGCCGGGGTTGCTGTCGGGGCAACAGCTGCCTGGGCAACCGGCGCCGGCGCAGCGCCGGACGTCAAGGGTGCAACCGGCAACACCGGCGCAGCCGTTGTGTCTTGCTCTGGAGCTGCCTCAGCGGCCACAGGTGCCTCGCCTTCAACCTTGGCCTCTGCTACAGCCTGATCTTCCGGCTCGTCGAGCGGGTGGATCCGGGTCGTACCGTCAGCGCCTTCAACTTCAACGTGCTCCGGGTTCAGCCCGATCAGGTCCTTGGCGCGCATGGACGTCTGGTCCTGCCACCATATGAAACCGCCGCCGATTACGGCGATCAGCAACAGCAAGCTGACAATACGCAAGATGGTATGCGAAACCCGCACGGGTTCTTCTATACGGCCAAGGCTGTGCACATTGCTGCCGTTGGCATCAGTCCCGGTGTACAGGTCAAACTCATGGACCAGACTGGTCTGGTCCATGCCAAGCAATTTGGCATAGGCACGGATGTAACCACGCGCAAACGTATGGCCTGGCAGCTTGTCGAACGCCCCGGTCTCAAGGTTGCTCAAGGAACTGGCCGTGAGATTGAGTTTCAAGGCGACTTCAGCCAACGTCCATCCATTGTTTTCACGGGCCTGACGCAGGGTCTCACCGGGATTGACACGAGTCGCTGCTAGAACTTCGGGTTGCGCCGCTTTCATCATTGCTCCGACAGGTATTGCTGATATTCCGGCGTGCCGGGATAGAGTCGTTTTAGTTGCTGGCCGTAATTGGCTGTTGGGGTGCGGTCGTCGAATACATTCGCCAGTCGCGCACCGAGCAATAGACTACGTGCATTTTGCCCGCTAAGCAGGCTAAAACGATCGTAAAAGTCACGTGCGGGCACATAATGCCTGTCTTCGTAAGACAACTCAGCCATTTCGAGCAATGCGCGAGGTTGCTGACGGTTCAGACGCAAGGCTTTTTCGAGCTGCTGGCGACCTGCATCCCGCTGGCCCAGCTTGAGCGAGGCGACACCCAGGTTCTCGTAGATCCGCGAACGCTCAGGGTAAAGGTTGTCGGCCAGTGCTTTGCTGAACTGGTCAGAGGCTTCCTGATAGCGCTGCTGGCCGAAAAGCAGACTGCCATAGTTGTTCAGGATGCGGGCATCGTTCGGCCGCGCCCGCAGTGCTGTGCGAAAGGCCTGTTCGGCCAGCTCAAACTCCATTTCAGACTGAAACACCAACGCCAGTGCGGCATTGGTGTCCGGGTCGTTTCTGTCGAGTTCGAGGGCTTTACTCAGGGGAATCCGGGCCTGCTCGGTCATCCCCTGCTGAAGATAACCAAGGCCCAGTTGAACATAGGCCTCCCGCGCCTCGTCACGCCCCTTGTCGGTAGCCATCGGGTTTGAGCCACCCGATGACACGCAGCCAGCCAAAAAGCTGACCAGTCCGAAAGAAAGCGCGGCGCGCAGGATCATGGATGTCCTCTCTCAGGGAGCCGGCGAAGCGTTTGGCGCTACATCGCCTTCAGCGCTCTGCTCATGCCCGGCAACCCAGCGCTCGCTACGGCGGGTGCGGTCATTGACCTGACCAACCAGTTGCCCGCACGCCGCGTCGATGTCTTCACCGCGAGTGGTACGCACTGTCACGTTATAACCGGCTTGATGCAGCAGATCCTGGAAACGGCGAATGGCGTTATTGCTTGGACGCTCATAGCCCGAATGCGGGAACGGGTTAAAGGGGATCAGGTTGATCTTGCAAGGCGTGTCCTTGAGCAACTCGATCATTTCCACGGCATGCTCGACGTGGTCATTGATGTCTTTGAGCATGGTGTACTCAACGGTCAAGACACGCTTTTCGCCCAAGGTCGCCATGTAGCGACGGCAGGACTCGAGCAGCATTTTGAGCGGGTACTTTTTGTTGATCGGCACCAACTGGCTGCGCAAGGCATCGTTGGGGGCATGCAGCGACAACGCCAGGGATACGTCGATGTGCTTGGCCAGCTCATCGATCATCGGCACTACGCCCGAGGTGGACAGTGTCACCCGGCGCTTGGAAATACCGTAGCCCAGGTCATCCATCATCAGATGCATGGCGGCAATCACGTTGTCAAAGTTCAGCAGCGGCTCACCCATGCCCATCATCACCACGTTGGTGATGGCACGGTCGGCAGTTGCCGGGACGCTACCAAAGGATTTGTTGGCAATCCACACCTGGCCGATCACTTCAGCGGCGGTGAGGTTGCTATTGAAACCTTGCTTGCCGGTGGAGCAGAAACTGCAGTCCAGGGCACAGCCAGCCTGGGACGAAACGCACAAAGTGCCGCGCTTGCCCTGGGGTATATAAACTGTTTCGACGCAGCTGCCGGACTCGACACGAACCACCCATTTACGGGTGCCATCGGTGGAGATGTCCTCGCTGACGACTTCAGGTCCACGAACCTCAGCAATAGCCTTGAGCTTGTCGCGCAAGGCCTTGCTGACGTTAGTCATGGCGTCGAAATCATCGACGCCAAAGTGGTGAATCCACTTCATGACCTGACCGGCACGGAAACGCTTCTCCCCGATTGAGTCGAAGAATTTCTCCATTTGGGGCTGAGTCAGGCCCAGCAGGTTTGTTTTGCCAGTCGTTGCAATCATGTCTTCACCCTCACTCACAAGCCGATGCTTATCGAGTGGTTACTTCAGTAGCTGCGAAAAAGTAGGAGATTTCGCGAGCAGCTGCTGCTTCAGAATCCGAACCGTGAACAGCGTTGGCGTCGATGGATTCAGCGAAGTCAGCACGGATAGTGCCGGCAGCTGCTTCTTTAGGGTTGGTAGCGCCCATCAGTTCGCGGTTCAGAGCGATAGCGTTTTCGCCTTCCAGAACCTGAACAACAACCGGGCCGGAGATCATGAAAGCAACCAGGTCGCCGAAGAAGCCACGAGCGCTGTGCTCAGCGTAGAAGCCTTCAGCTTCAGCTTTGGACAGTTGCTTCAGTTTGGAAGCTACAACCTTCAGGCCGGCTTTTTCAAAACGGGTGGTGATCTCGCCGATAACGTTTTTTGCAACAGCGTCAGGCTTGATGATGGAGAAAGTGCGTTGAACAGCCATGGTGTAACTCCAGAAACAGTGATTTAAGCGAAAAATTAAACCCGCGAATTATACGCGGGTTCTTGGGTATTTCATAATTACGTGCGTTGCAATTTTAGTCAGCTTCTTCGATCCACAAGCCCTGAATGGCTTCTAGGACCTTCTCCCCACCACGATCAGGGATGTCGTCGAAGTCAGGCAACGCCATGACCAGGTTGCGCAGCTTGACGAAATTCACCGTCAACGGATCGACGTCCGGGTGAGCTTCGGCCAGCTGGATAGCGATTTCCTGCACATCAACCCATTTAAGGCTCATGACAATTCCTTATCAGTGCGGCGCTTCAGCGGCGTGGTTGAGCGAGTACTTCGGAATTTCGACTGTGATGTCTTCAGTGCCGACCCGGGCCTGACAGCTCAGGCGCGAGGTAGGCTCCAGACCCCAGGCCCGATCGAGGTAGTCTTCTTCCAGCTCGTCAGCCTCAATGAGGGAGTCGAAGCCTTCACGAATCACACAGTGACAAGTGGTGCAGGCGCAAACACCGCCGCACGCGCTTTCGATTTCGATGTGATTGTCGTGGGCCACTTCGAGAATGGTTTTGCCGGTCTCAGCCTCAACAACCATACCGTCCGGGCAATGCTCGGCGTGTGGCAGAAAAATGATCTGCGGCATCAGTTATTCCTCGATTTCATTCAGGTTGCGTCCCGACAGGGCGGCTTTAACCGTCAAGTCCATGCGTCGGGCGGCGAAGGCATCGGTCACTTGCGACAGACGCTTGGTCTGCTGCTCGATGGCATAACCATCGGTGCCCTTCAACAATTGGGCCAGTTCCTGCATTTGCAGCTCGATGACCATCCGCTCTTCGGCGTCCAGCAAACGATCGCCATCAACATCCAGCGCCGCCTGTACCGCCTCGATCAGACGCTGAGCATCGACCTGCTGCTCACGCAACACCCGTGCGACTTTGTCGTCACTGGCGTACTGGAATGAATCCTTGAGCATTTTGGCGATTTCGCCATCGGTCAGACCGTAAGACGGCTTGACCTGAATCGTTGCCTCCACGCCCGACCCCAGCTCGCGGGCCGTGACATTGAGCAAGCCATCGGCATCGACCTGGAAGGTGACGCGGATTTTGGCAGCACCGGCCACCATCGGCGGAATACCGCGCAATTCAAAACGCGCCAGGGAGCGGCAATCGCTGATCAGCTCACGCTCACCTTGCAGCACATGAATCATCATGGCCGTCTGGCCGTCTTTGTAGGTGGTGAAGTCTTGCGCGCGAGCCACAGGAATCGTGGTGTTGCGCGGAATGACTTTCTCCATCAGGCCGCCCATGGTCTCAAGACCGAGCGACAACGGAATCACGTCCAGCAACAACAGCTCGCCACCATCACGCTTGTTACCGGCCAGAGTGTCGGCCTGAATCGCAGCGCCAATGGCGACCACCTGATCGGGGTCGATATCGGTCAATGGCTGACGGCCAAACATCTCGGCAACGGCTTCACGCACGCGCGGCACGCGGGTCGAACCACCGACCATCACCACCGCCTGAACTTCATCAAGCTCAATGTTGGAATCACGTACCGCCCGACGACAAGCCTTGAGACTGCGGGCAATCATCGGTTCGATAAGAGCATCGAAAGCTTCACGGGTCAGCTCTGCCTGCCAGTCGCCATAAGCGACAGACACGGATGAGGCATCGGTCAGCCCCTCTTTGGCAGCACAGGCAATTTGCAACAATTGGCGCTGAGTGCCCGGATCAATATCTGCGGATAAACCTGCCTGCTCGACAATCCAGCTGGCAATGGCATGGTCAAAGTCATCGCCACCCAGCGCGCTGTCGCCGCCGGTCGCCAGGACTTCAAACACGCCGCCGGTCAAACGCAGGATCGAGATATCGAAGGTACCGCCACCCAGGTCATAGATGGCAACCACGCCTTCAGCGTGCTGATCAAGACCGTAAGCCACAGCGGCGGCAGTCGGCTCGTTGAGCAGGCGCAATACATTGAGCCCGGCAAGCCGCGCCGCATCCTTGGTCGCCTGGCGCTGAGCGTCATCGAAATAAGCCGGCACGGTAATCACCGCCCCCACCAGTTCGCCGCCCAAGGTTTTTTCAGCACGCTCGCGCAACACTTTCAAAATGTCGGCTGACACTTCTACCGGGCTTTTGGGGCCCTGAACGGTGTCAATGAACGGCATATGCGACTCACCGCCAACAAAGCGATAAGGCAGCTGCTCGCCCAATTGCTTGACGTCGGACAGACCACGACCCATCAAGCGCTTGACCGACAGCACGGTATTGAAAGGATCGCTTGAGGCCGCCAGACGGGCAGACTCGCCCACCTCGATGCGATCTGCGTGATAACGCACCGCAGACGGCAGGATGACCTTGCCGTCAGCATCGGCCAGCGGCTCGGAAAGACCGCTGCGCAATGCAGCGACCAGCGAATTGGTAGTGCCCAAGTCGATCCCCACAGCCAGACGTCGCTGGTGCGGTTGAGGACTTTGGCCGGGTTCGGCGATCTGCAGTAGGGCCATCGTAATCAGGACTTATCTGTATATCAGGCGTGCAACCGTGGCGGCACTGGGTTAATCGTCGAGGCGCTCTTCTAACTGGCGCACTTCGTAAGTGAGCTTGTCGAGGAACTGCATGCGGCGCATCAGGCGCTCGGCCTGTTCGCGCTGCGCTGCATCATTCCAGCAAGCAGCGAAGCTGTCGTTCAACTGATCCTGAGCGACTTTGAGCCGACGCTTGAATGCAGCAATACCTGCCATATCGGCGCTGTCTTGCAAGTCTTCAAGCTCTTCGCGCCATTGCATCTGCTGCATCAGAAACTCGGGATCATGCACCGTGACTTCCAGCGGCATCTCACGCCCATTCATCGCAAGCAGGTAACGCGCGCGCTTGGGTGGGCTTTTGAGCGTCTGGTAGGCCTCGTTGAGGCTGGCGGATTGCTCCAGCGCCAGTCGTTGCTCACGCTCGGAAGCATCAGCAAATCGATCCGGGTGCACACCACGCGCCAACTCACGGTAGCGCGTGGCCAACTGCTCTAGATCCAGCGTGAAGCCGGGCTGCAGTTCAAATAATGCGAAATGACAAGGAGTGCCCACGAGTAGCCTCAGATGTTGAAGCTTTCGCCGCAGCCACATTCACCGCGCACGTTGGGATTGTTGAACTTGAAGCCTTCGTTCAACCCTTCCTTGGTGAAATCGAGTTCGGTACCGTCGAGATAGGTCAGGCTTTTAGGATCAATGATCACTTTTTCGCCATGACTCTCAAAGACCTGGTCCTCACTGCCGACCTCATCAACGAACTCCATCACATAGGCGAGACCGGAACAGCCCGTGGTGCGAACACCCAGACGAATCCCCTCACCCTTGCCGCGCCCGTCAAGGGAACGACGAATATGCCGGGCCGCCGCTTCTGTCATGCTGATAGCCATCAGGACTCCTTACGAATCGCCAGTATCATCACCCTGCTCACGCCACTGCTGGCAGCGAGCAAACGGATCAGATCAAACCTTTCTTCTGCTTGTAATCGCGAACAGCCGCCTTGATGGCGTCTTCTGCGAGTACCGAGCAGTGAATTTTTACCGGTGGCAAGGCCAGCTCTTCAGCCAGCTGAGTGTTTTTGATGGTCTCTGCTTCATCCAGAGTCTTGCCCTTCATCCACTCGGTAGCCAGGGAGCTGGAAGCGATTGCCGAACCGCAACCATAGGTCTTGAACTTGGCATCTTCAATGATGCCCTGCTCGTTGACCTTGATCTGCAAACGCATCACGTCGCCGCACGCCGGTGCACCAACCATGCCGGTGCCGACATCCGGGTCTTCCGCGTCCATCTTGCCGACGTTGCGCGGGTTCTCGTAGTGGTCAATAACCTTTTCGCTGTAAGCCATGGTACTAATCCTCACTCATCAGAGAGTCACTCTTGAGGCGCTGTAAAAGCGGCTGTTCGCTGCGTTTACGGCGCCTGCCTGTGGCGACTTAAATTGTTAGTGCGCCGCCCATTCGATTTTCGAAATGTCGATGCCGTCTTTGTACATGTCCCACAGCGGCGACAAGGCGCGCAGCTTGGTAACAGCCTCGCAGACCTTCTGCGCGGCATAATCGATTTCTTCTTCAGTGGTAAAACGACCGAAGGTAAAGCGGATCGAGCTGTGCGCCAGTTCGTCATTGCGGCCCAGGGCGCGCAATACGTAAGACGGCTCAAGGGAAGCAGAAGTACAGGCCGAACCGGACGACACTGCCAGATCCTTGAGCGCCATGATCAGCGACTCGCCTTCAACATAGTTGAAGCTCAGGTTCAGGTTGTGCGGAACGCGGGCGGTCATGCTGCCGTTGACGTACAGCTCTTCAAGGTGTTCAACCTGCTTGAAGAAACGGTCGCTCAGGGCCTTGATGCGGATGTTCTCGGCTGCCATTTCTTCTTTGGCGATCTGGAACGCTTCGCCCATGCCCACGATCTGGTGGGTAGCCAGGGTGCCCGAACGCATGCCGCGCTCGTGACCGCCGCCGTGCATGGTGGCTTCAATACGTACGCGTGGCTTGCGGCTTACATACAGTGCGCCGATACCTTTAGGGCCATAAGTCTTGTGAGCCGAGAAGGACATCAGGTCGACTTTCAGTTTGGCCAGGTCGATTTCAACCTTGCCAGTGGACTGGGCCGCATCGACATGGAACAACACGCCGCGCGAGCGAGTCAGCTCACCAATCGCAGCGATGTCGTTGATGGTGCCGATTTCGTTGTTCACGTGCATGATCGAAACCAGAATGGTGTCATCACGCATGGCCGCTTCAACCATGGCCGGCGTCACCAGACCGTCGGTACCTGGCTCGATATACGTCACTTCAAAGCCTTCGCGCTCCAGCTGACGCATGGTGTCGAGGACGGCCTTGTGTTCAATCTTGTCGGTGATCAGATGCTTGCCTTTGGTGGCATAGAAATGCGCAGCACCCTTGATCGCCAGGTTGTTGGCCTCGGTCGCGCCGGAGGTCCAGACAATTTCACGCGGGTCGGCGTTAACCAGATCAGCAACCTGACGACGGCCATTCTCAACCGCTTCTTCAGCCTTCCAGCCAAATACGTGAGAACGCGACGCCGGGTTACCGAAGTTGCCGTCAACCAGCAGGCAGTCGCTCATTTTTTGAGCAACACGCGGATCAACCGGGGTAGTGGCTGAATAATCGAGGTAAATTGGCAATTTCATGGACTATCTCCTAAATCAGGCTGGCTGGCGCACCGTCGTTTTTATGCAATCACTCGACGGCGGACGCTTCGATCTTATCCAGGTGCGGCGCCTTGCCATTACAGCGGCGCTGATCCTGACGCTGGGCTACTTCTTGTACCTCACGGCGAGTGACAAGATCAGCCAAGCTGATACCGCTGAGAAAATCGTGGATTTGCAGGCTCAGGTCGCACCACAGGTGATGGGTGAGGCACGTGTCGCCGGCATGGCAGTCGCCAAGCCCCTGGCAACGCGTGGCATCGACAGACTCGTTCACTGCATCGATAACCTGGGCTACCTGAATACCCTGCATGTCACGCGACAGCTGATAGCCGCCACCCGGACCACGCACACTGGAAACCAGGCTGCTGCGGCGCAACTTTGCAAACAGTTGCTCAAGGTAGGATAGGGAGATGCCCTGGCGCTCGGAAATATCAGCCAGGGACACCGGCCCGTGCTGTGCATGCAACGCCAAATCAAGCATTGCAGTAACGGCGTAACGGCCTTTTGTAGTCAGTCTCATGGACAGGTACCACGGAATTCGGAATGGAGGCGAGTATGCTATTCCCGACTATTTAAGTCAAGTATTAGACCTAGTACTTTAGTCGGGATTACCCGCAAAAGAGCGCGCGCATTGTAGCAGGGTATGCGGCGTAATGGCACATGAGGCATCAAGACCTGACGCACAAGCCTTCAGCATCCGGCTTGCCAGCGATTGCTCAGCGCAGCGCTAAAACGCATCGCCGGCAAGCCGGCTCCCACAAGGTTAAAGCAAGGCCTAGACCGCTTTGCTTTCATCCTTGCCCTTGACGCAGGCAAAGTCTTCTTCGCGCAGTTCTGGCAAGTCCTTGGCGCAATACGTGCTACCCAGATCCTTGAGTGCTCCACACATGCCATCAAGCTTGCCATCGACCGCCTGCAGGTGATCCAGCAGCTGGCCAATCGCCCGCGCCACCGGATCCGGCATATCCTCACCGACACCGTAAGCATCAAAGCCAATCTTCTCGGCCATTGCCTTGCGCTTGGCTTGCGCCTCATCGCCACCCTTGATGATGATACGACCCGGAATACCGACCACCGTCGCGCCAGCAGGCACCGCCTTGGTCACTACGGCATTGGAACCGACTTTGGCACCGGCACCGACCGTAAATGGCCCAAGAACCTTGGCGCCCGCACCCACCACCACACCGTTTTCCAGAGTCGGATGGCGCTTGCCCTTGTTCCAGCTGGTGCCGCCCAGCGTCACACCCTGATAAAGGGTCACGTCGTCGCCGATTTCAGCCGTCTCACCAATGACGATACCCATACCGTGATCGATGAAAAACCGACGCCCCACCTTTGCCCCCGGATGAATCTCGATCCCGGTCAGCCAGCGCCCGAAGTTCGACACCAGACGAGCCAGCCATTTCCAGCCAGCCCCCCACAGCAAAGCGGACAAGCGGTGAATCCAGATGGCATGCATGCCCGGATAGCAGGTCAACACTTCAAAAGCATTACGCGCAGCAGGGTCACGATGAAAAACACTTTGGATATCTTCACGCAGACGCTCGAACATCATTAATCCTTGCGCTTGAGCAACTCGCCACGAGCTGCTTTTTGGGTTTCGGTGAGAATGCCACGCAAAATGTTCATTTCTGCGCGACTGACCGAGCTACGCCCATACAGCCGACGCAAGCGCGCCATAAGATGGCGCGGCTTTTCCGGATCCATAAATTCGATGGCTACCAGCGTCTGCTCCAGATGCTCGTAGAAGCGCTCCAGCTCATCCATGGTCGCCAGCTCACCACTCTTAGTGGAAGCCACTTCCTCTTTTTCGATCTTGCTCGGCTGCCCCTGAGCAGCAAGCCACGACATGCGGATCTCGTAGCTCAACACCTGCACGGCCGCACCGAGATTCAGAGAGCTGAATTCGGGATCCGAAGGAATATGCACATGGTAATGGCAGCGTTGCAGCTCTTCATTGGTCAGACCCGAATCTTCACGACCGAACACCAAAGCGATTTCAGCCCCCTGAGCGGCCTCTTCGACCACTTTTTGCCCGCACTCGCGCGGATCCAGCAGCGGCCAAGGGATGCGACGATCTCGAGCACTGGTGCCAAGCACCAGATTACAGCCCACCAGAGCATCTTCCAGGGTGGCGACGACTTGCGCATTTTCAAGAATGTCCCCCGCCCCCGACGCCCGGGCATCAGCTTCATGGTGCGGAAACAACCTGGGCTCCACCAGAACCAGCCGCGACAACCCCATGTTTTTCATGGCACGCGCAGCACCACCGATGTTCCCGGGATGACTGGTATTAACCAGAACGACACGAATATTAGGCAGCAAAGGAAGTGCTCACAGGCCAACAAAAGGGAGCAAATCTTACCTAAGCGAAACGCCATAAGCTACGAAAGCTAATGCAAACCTTCATCTACCGAACTTTTCTGATAGAATATTCGGCTTTCTTTAACGACCTAGGTGAAACGTCCATGCAGCCCATGCTGAATATCGCGCTGCGCGCCGCCCGCAGCGCCAGTGAATTGATTTTCCGCTCCATCGAGCGCCTGGATACCATCAAGGTCGACGAAAAAGACGCCAAGGATTACGTCTCTGAAGTCGATCGTGCTGCTGAACAGAAAATCATCGACGCCTTGCGCAAGGCCTACCCGACACACGGCATCCGCGGTGAAGAAACCGGCATGCACCCAGGCAGCGGTGAAGGTGAAGACTACCTGTGGATCATCGATCCGCTGGATGGCACCACCAACTTCCTGCGCGGCGTTCCACACTTCGCAGTAAGCATCGCCTGTAAATATCGCGGTCGCCTTGAGCACGCAGTGGTTCTAGACCCGGTTCGCCAGGAAGAATTCACCGCCAGCCGTGGCCGTGGCGCCCAACTCAACGGTCGCCGCCTGCGTGTCAGCGGTCGCACCAGCCTTGAAGGCGCCCTGCTGGGCACCGGCTTCCCGTTCCGCGACAACCAGATGGACAACCTGGATAACTATCTGGGAATGTTCCGCAGCCTGGTTGGCCAGACCGCCGGCATCCGCCGCGCCGGTGCTGCCAGCCTGGATCTGGCTTACGTTGCAGCCGGCCGTTATGACGCATTCTGGGAGTCGGGCCTGTCCGAATGGGACATGGCAGCAGGCGCCCTGCTGATTCAAGAAGCCGGCGGTCTCGTCAGCGACTTCACCGGCGGCCACGATTTCCTTGAAAAAGGCCACATCGTTGCCGGTAACACCAAGTGCTTCAAAGCTGTACTGACTGCTATCCAGCCACACCTGCCGGCCTCGCTGAAACGCTAAGCGAAACCCGCGCACAAAAAAAGCACCCCTCGGGGTGCTTTTTTTTGACTGCAATTCGGACAAAGACCTACAAACCTTCGACCAAACTCCAAACACGAACCTTGCGAATACCTGTAGGAGCGAGCTTGCTCGCGAGCTGCTCACCAGCAGACTCGATATCTGGAATGTCCCGATGCAAAGCTCGCTCCTGCAGCGGCCTTAATTCAGGATCAACTTACCCTGCTTGTCGACGGCAATTTCGCTGCCCGGCTCGTGATCCATCCGCACCTTGCCTTCCTTGCCATCCAGCGAGTAACGCACGTCGTAACCGACAACCTTGTCACTGATGTCGTTGACCGTGTTGCAGCGCGTTTGAGTCGTGGTGTAGGTATCGCGGTTCTGCATGCCTTCCTGAACCTTGTTACCGGCATAGCCACCACCGACCGCACCGGCCACCGTGGCGATCTTCTTGCCGTTACCACCACCCACCTGATTACCCAGCAAACCGCCGGCTACCGCGCCAAGCACGCTACCGACAATCTGATGCTGATCCTTGACCGGCGCCTGACGCGTCACAGTCACATCCTTGCACACTTCACGCGGTGTCTTGATCTGTTGCGTGACCGGCTGAACAGCCAGTACCTGCGCAGACTCAGGGCCTTTAACCAGGGTGTAGGTGGCAAAAGCGCCCCCGGCGGTCACAGCCACCGCACCTAAAACAGCACCTACCAGCAAAGACTTGTTCACTTGAACCTCCAAACCATCACAGATGGGAAAAATCCCACGCTAATCCCAGCCTTGGAGCACAAAAAAAGGCGCGAGTTCAATACTCGCGCCTTTTTAGGTTGCAACCCGAAGATGATTAACCGTTATGGACGGTCATCGATCTCCTTGTCAGTCACAACAGGAGGAATCAAATCCTCCGCACTCAGGTTCAGCCAGATCAACACCACGTTCGCGATGTAGATCGACGAGTAAGTACCCGCCAATACACCCACGAACAGTGCGATCGAAAAGCCCCACAGGTTATCGCCACCGAAGATCAGCAGTGCCGCGATCGCCAACAGGGTGGAGATCGAAGTTGCCATGGTGCGCAACAGGGTTTGCGTGGTCGAGATGTTGATGTTCTCGATCAGGCTGGCCTTGCGCAGCACCCGGAAGTTCTCCCTCACCCGGTCGAATACCACGATGGTGTCGTTGAGCGAATAACCAATGATGGCCAGCACCGCCGCGAGCACCGTCAGGTCGAAGGTGATCTGGAAGAACGACAGCACGCCCATGGTCACGATCACGTCGTGAACCAGGGACACAATCGCGCCCACCGCGAACTTCCACTGAAAGCGGAAAGCCAGGTAAAGCATGATGCCGCCCAGCGCCATCAGCATGCCGAGGCCGCCCTGATCGCGCAGCTCTTCACCTACTTGCGGGCCCACGAACTCAACGCGCTTGATGACCGCAGGGTTAGCCGTATCGGCCTGCCCCAATGCCGCCGCTACCTTGTTGCCCAGCAGCGGATCATCACCGGGCATACGCACCAGCAGGTCGGTGGTAGCACCAAAGCTCTGTACCACAGCATCATGGAAACCTGCCGAAGCAAGCTCGGTACGCACCTTGGTCAGGTCTGCCGGCTTCTCGTAGGTCAGCTCGATGAGCGTACCGCCAGTGAAGTCCAGGCCGTAGTTCATGCCCTTGTGGAACATGCTGAACAAAGCCAGCACGGTGAGTACTACAGTGACGCCGAACGCAACGTTGCGAACGCCCATGAAGTTGATTGTACGTAACATGGCAGCCCCTTAAATCCACAACTTCTTGAAGTCCCGACCGCCATACACAAGGTTGACCATAGCGCGGGTCACCATAATGGCCGTGAACATCGAGGTAAAGATCCCGAGGGACATGGTTACCGCAAAGCCTTTAACCGGCCCGGTACCCATGGCAAAAAGAATCCCGCCGACCAGCAGAGTTGTCAGGTTGGAGTCGACAATCGCCGTGAATGCGCGACTGAAGCCTTCATTGATCGCTCGCTGCACCGTCATGCCATTGGCAATCTCTTCACGGATCCGCGAGAAGATCAGCACGTTGGCATCGACCGCCATACCCATCGTCAAGACGATACCGGCAATGCCCGGCAGGGTCAGCGTTGCACCCAGTACCGACATCAAGGCCAGCAGCAAGACCATGTTGCCCGCCAGCGCCACCGTCGCAATCACACCGAAGAAACGGTAGATGGCGATGATGAAGATCGACACGAACAGCATGCCCCACAGCGAAGCATCAATACCCTTGGTGATGTTGTCAGCACCCAGGCTAGGGCCAATAGTGCGCTCTTCAGCGAAGTACATTGGCGCTGCCAGACCACCGGCACGCAACAGCAAGGCAAGCTCGGAAGCCTCACCCTGGCCATTCAGACCGGTAATCCGGAACTGACTGCCCAGCGGCGACTGAATGGTCGCCAGACTGATGATCTTCTTGTCTTCCTTGAACGTCTGGGTCGGCACGTCCTTCTCGACACCGTCGACCACTTGCTTGGTGTAAGTCGTCACCGGGCGCTGCTCGATGAAGATTACCGCCATGCTGCGGCCCACGTTGCTGCGAGTCGAACGGCTCATCAACTCGCCACCGTGACCATCAAGCTTGATGTTCACCTGCGGACGACCGTGCTCGTCAAAGCCTGCCTGAGCGTCTGTCACCTGGTCACCGGTGATGATCAAACCGCGCTCGATTTGCGCGGCAGGACGATTGCCCTCGCGGAATTCAAACGTTTCAGAAGTGGCTTTGGAAGCGCCCGGCTCTGCTGCCAGACGGAACTCAAGGTTGGCCGTCTTGCCCAGGATACGCTTGGCTTCGGCGGTGTCTTGCACGCCCGGCAGTTCAACCACGATGCGATTGGCACCCTGACGCTGAACCAAAGGCTCGGCAACACCCAACTCGTTGACCCGGTTACGGACCGTTGTCAGGTTTTGCTTGATGGAATATTCACGGATTTCCGCCAGCTTGGCCGGGGTCATCGCCAGACGCAGAACCGGCTGACCATTGAGATCGGCTGTGGTTACGTCAAAGTCATTGAAGTTCTTGCGGATCAGGCTACGCGCTTGCTCACGGACAGCTTCATCAGTGAAACCCAACTGAATGGCGCCATTGAGTTGCGGCAGGCTGCGATAACGCACTTTCTCTTTACGCAGCAGGCTTTTGACATCGCCTTCGTACACTTTCATACGTGCGTCGACGGCTTTATCCATGTCCACTTCCAACAGGAAATGCACACCACCGGACAAGTCCAGACCCAGCTTCATAGGGTGAGCACCCAGACTACGCAACCATTGCGGCGTGGTCTGTGCCAGGTTCAGAGCTACGACATAGTCGTCACCCAAAGCCTTGCGTACGACATCCTTGGCTGGCAACTGGTCGTCTTTCTTGACCAGACGCAGCAAACCACCTTTGCCGTTCTGGGCCAAAGTAGCGCCCTTCACTTCAATGCCTGCATCCGTCAGTGCCTTGCTTGCACGATCCAGATCAGCTTGAGTGACCTGCAAAGCCGTGCTTGCACCCGAAATCTGGATTGCCGGGTCATCAGGGTACAGATTGGGAGCGGAATAAATAAAACCGATCGCCAGCACAGCCAGGATCAGTATGTATTTCCACAGAGGGTATTTGTTCAGCATCAATCACGCCGCCCGCTTAAAACGCGGGGCGCCTTGCGCGCCCCGTCGATTGTTAAAAGTTGAAACTTTAGATCGCTTTCAGCGTGCCTTTAGGCAACGTGGCTGCAACAGAGCCTTTCTGAATTTTCAGTTCAACAGTGTCCGACACTTCAATCACTACAAACGCATCGGAAACTTTGACGATTTTGCCGGCGATGCCACCGGTAGTTACGATCTCGTCACCTTTTTGCAGGTTACCCAACAGGGCTTTCTGCTCTTTGGCGCGCTTGGCCTGTGGACGCCAGATCATCAGATAGAAGATGACCAGGAAGCCGACCAGGAAAATCCATTCAAAACCGCCACCCATAGGGCCAGCAGCGGCAGGTGCAGCAGCGTCCGCGAAAGCGGAAGAGATGAAAAAGCTCATTAAGCACTCCAGTTGCAATGTTGTTTCTTAAAGGTCCGAAACTCAGTCCAAAGGCGGCACAGGCAGCCCGCGCTTGGCATAGAAGGCGTCGACAAAGGTGGCCAATGTACCCTGTTGAATAGACTCGCGCAAACCAGCCATGAGCACCTGATAGTGCCGTAAATTGTGGATGGTATTGAGCATGCTTCCCAGCATTTCGCCGCACTTGTCCAGATGATGCAGATAAGCGCGGGAGAAGTTCTGGCAGGTATAGCAGTCACAGGTCGGATCCAGCGGCGAATCATCATGGCGATGGAACGCGTTGCGGATCTTGATTACACCGGTATCAATAAACAGATGCCCGTTGCGGGCATTGCGGGTTGGCATCACGCAATCGAACATGTCCACACCGCGGCGCACACCCTCAACCAGATCTTCCGGCTTGCCAACTCCCATAAGGTAACGAGGTTTGTCAGCAGGCATCATCGCCGGCAGGTAATCCAGCACCTTGATCATTTCGTGCTTGGGCTCGCCTACCGACAAGCCGCCGATGGCCAGACCATCAAAACCGATCTTGTTCAGACCTTCGAGCGAACGCTCGCGCAGGTTCTGGTGCATGCCGCCCTGAACGATACCGAACAAGGCCGCCGTGTTGTCACCATGGGCATTCTTGGAACGCTGGGCCCAGCGCAACGACAACTCCATGGAGACACGCGCCACGTCTTCGTCTGCCGGGTACGGCGTGCACTCGTCAAAAATCATCACCACGTCGGAGCCCAGATCGCGCTGGACCTGCATCGACTCTTCAGGGCCCATGAACACCTTGGCGCCATCAACCGGCGAAGCAAAGGTCACGCCCTCTTCCTTGATCTTGCGCATGGCCCCCAGGCTGAACACCTGGAAACCACCCGAGTCAGTCAGGATCGGACCTTGCCACTTCATGAAGTCGTGCAGGTCGCCGTGCTTCTTGATCACTTCAGTGCCAGGACGCAACCACAGGTGAAAGGTGTTACCCAGAATCATCTGCGCGCCGGTATCGACGATATCGCGCGGCAGCATCCCCTTGACCGTGCCGTAGGTACCGACCGGCATGAAGGCCGGGGTCTCGACCACACCGCGGGGAAAGGTCAGACGACCGCGACGAGCCTTGCCATCAGTGGCAAGCAGCTCGAAAGACATACGACAGTTGCTCATGCTTGATCCTCAGGGGCCGGGGCAGGAGCCGTCGGCGCAGGATTGCGGGTGATGAACATTGCATCACCGTAACTAAAGAAGCGGTACCCATGCTCAACCGCAGCCTTATAGGCCGCCATGGTTTCGGGATAACCGGCGAACGCCGAAACCAGCATCAGCAGCGTGGATTCAGGCAAATGGAAATTGGTCACCAGGGCATCGACCACATGGAACGGCCGGCCCGGGAAGATAAAGATATCGGTATCGCCACTGAACGGCTTGAGCACGCCATCGCGGGCTGCACTCTCAAGCGAACGGACGCTGGTAGTACCCACCGCAATCACCCGCCCGCCCCGTGCACGGCACGCCGCCACGGCATCTACCACATCCTGGCCGACTTCCAGCCATTCAGTGTGCATATGGTGATCTTCAAGACGCTCGACCCGCACCGGCTGGAATGTACCGGCGCCGACATGCAGGGTCACAAATGTGGTCTCGACACCCTTGGCGGCAATGGCCTGCATCAGCGGCTCATCAAAGTGCAGCCCTGCCGTCGGCGCAGCAACAGCGCCGAGGCGCTCGGCGTACACCGTCTGATAGCGCTCACGGTCCGAACCTTCATCCGGACGATCGATATAAGGCGGCAACGGCATATGCCCGACGCGGTCCAGCAGAGGCAAAACCTCCTCGGCAAAGCCCAGTTCGAACAACGCATCGTGGCGCGCCAGCATCTGGGCTTCGCCACCGCCATCAATCAGGATTTTCGACCCGGGTTTAGGTGACTTGCTGGAGCGCACATGCGCCAGCACCCGATGACTGTCGAGCACCCGCTCAACCAGAATTTCCAGCTTGCCGCCCGACGCCTTTTGGCCGAACAAGCGGGCCGGAATCACCCGGGTATTGTTAAACACCATCAGATCGCCCGGGCGTAAATGCTCAAGCAAATCAGTGAATTGACGATGTGCCAGTGCCCCGCTCTCCCCATCCAGGGTCAGCAGGCGACTGTTACGGCGCTCCGCCAAAGGATGGCGTGCGATGAGTGAATCGGGGAGCTCGAAAGTAAAGTCAGCAACGCGCATGATAGGTTTCGTCTAGCAGGGCCGGGAAGTTTAACGGACTTAGTAAAAATAGACCAATAAGTTGTTGACCGACCTAAACCTCATCTCTATACTTCGCCGCCATTGAGCCCTGATGGCGGAATTGGTAGACGCGGCGGATTCAAAATCCGTTTTCGCAAGAAGTGGGAGTTCGAGTCTCCCTCGGGGCACCATCTAGCAGTATCTGCAAGTCTCTTACAGGACTCGCAGCACAGGAAAACCGGCCACCGAGCCGGTTTTTTTGTGCCTGACGATCTACCCCTGTCTCCCCCTATCCGTTGTATCCCTGTATCCCCACTTGTATCCTGAGAAAAATACCGAACTTTGGGATACAAGGATGAAGCGCGCAGACATCAAGCGCCGCCCCCTGGCCGATACCACGCTGGCCGGGCTGGAGGCAGAGTCAAAAGAATATCGAGAGCTTGATGGGGGCGGTCTCTACTTCCGGGTAAAGCCTGACGGCGGCAAATCCTGGCAACTGCGCTACAAACGCCCGGCAGGCAATTGGGCCTGGATGGGGCTCGGGGGTTATCCGGAGGTCAGTGGTGCCGTGGCACGAGAGAAAGCTGCTGAACTACGCAAAGTAGTGAGTAGCGGTGCCGACCCTCTGGAACAGAAACGTTCTGCCAAAGCTGCCATCGACATTGCCAAAGCCCGCACCTTTCGCGCAGCCGCTGACGCATGGCTCAAGGCCAAAGAAGAAAAAGGCCTGGCACCCTCCACCCTCAACAAGATCCGCACCTACCTCGACAAAGACATACTCCCGGCACTTGGCGACAAACCTCTCGACGACATCACCCGCACCGACTGCGCCGACCTGCAGGCCAGCATTGAGGCTCGTGACGCCCACAACGTTGCCGAGAAATGCCGCACCTGGGTCAATCAAATCTTTGGCCGGGCCATTGGCTTGGGACTGACAGAGAACGATCCGGGGAGCCGCTTGCGGGATATTGCCGCGCAAGCTCCCAAGACCCAGCAACACCCTCACCTTCTCGAGCACGAGCTGGGTGAGTTTCTTCAGGCACTCAAAAACACCCCCAGCAGACTCACCGCTCGCACAGCGGCATGGCTTTGCCTGTGGACAGCCTCAAGGCCGGGCATGGTCCGTTTTGCTGAGTGGAAAGAAATAGACCTTGAGAAAGCCCTGTGGACCACACCGGCAGAGAAAATGAAGATGCGCAGGGATTTTGTAAGCCCTCTACCCAAGCAAGCTATAGAGGCGCTGAAGGAGTTGCAGTCATTAACCGGCCGTAGTCGGTGGCTATTCCCCGGAGTCGGCGCAAAGAACCCGACCATCAGCGAAAACACCATCAACAAAGTGTTCTCCACTATTGGCTACAAAGGTCGTCTTGTAGGTCATGGCACTCGACACACCGCGAGCACACTCCTGAGGGAGCATGGCTGGCCAAAAGAGCATGTAGAGGCTCAACTGGCACACAAAGAACAAGGCATCTCCGGGATTTACAACAAGGCCCAATACCTCGATAACCGCATCAAGATGATTCAGTGGTATGCCGACCACCTTGAAGAACTAAGCGCCGGGAATGTGGTGCATGCAGACTTCGGGAAAGCGTTGTGAGCGCGCGCCTTCACTTCAAGAAATCCGGTGTTACCTGTGTTACTCGTGTAACGCACGTAAATAACTATAAGAAATAAAAGAACTTTTCCCATGTAACACGCAAAAATTAACCGCAATACACAGCGTGTAACGTGATCATGCTATGTAACGGCTCTCCCTAGCCATCAAGCTGCTACCAGAGAAAATCAGTCACACAAAAGCGCTGGGGTGATACCCATAAACTTGGGCGAGGGGCGAGTGAATGGACAATGAAAATATGCCGTACGGGGTCCTGGAGATTGCAGGCTTCGACGTCAGCAGTCTGCTCCACGAACAAAACGAAATAGAGCAGGCTGTTAGAGAGTTAGCGCTTTATCCTCAATTTCACGAACACTTCAAAGAAGCCTTCGGGTTAATTGACTACGCCACTTCATTTTGGCTTGAAGATCTTTGCTACTCAGACGCCGCAGGTTCTGTGATCGCAACGCTATATCGGCTTCGCGACCCCATAGAAGAACATGCGGACTGTGCCAATCCAGCCACACTATCGGATGTCATACGGCGACTCTCCCGCGTGGACAAGGAAGCTGAAAACTCTCAACTTGTAGCCACTTACGCCTTGGTTCAAGCCACCCAGGGGGTAACGGTTCTTGCCAATTGGCTATTTGAAACCGAAGTGTCCGTTTACGACCTGGATGAAGACCTTGTCGTCCATTTGCATGCAGCAGACCCGAAGAAGTATGCAGCCCTCGTCCAAGAGGAACGCCTCAAAGACAGAGACATTGAAATAGAAGCCCGCGAATCCTTTCGCGAATTTCTGGGGGACGCTCAACGAGCTCTGATGCTGGCAGAGCTGTGCAAACAAATTGAAAATATTGACGTATCCAAGAAGTCATTCAATGTCTCCAGCTTTTTACACAAACCACTCAGTAGCGCATTTTCTTCAAAGGCTTTTCAAAGAGCCTCAGCCGCAGGTAAAGCCAACAGCAAGCCAAACTCAGAGAAACAACTGAACGCATTGCACACGTTTCAAAGAGTGACTCAGTCAGCAAAGCGCCATATCGCATTAAACCCAAAAATATCCGCTTCTGAGCTAGTGAAAGCGCTAGTAGAAAGCGATGGAATTGCTTCATCACCAACCGTCAGGAAATACCTGAAGAAAGGTCGTTTCCTGCCTCGTTGAAATTCAATAAAAAAGCAAACCGTGTTTGCTTTCCTGCCTCTCTCTAGCCTGTGCCTGTCTCTCACCATACAGGCACGACTATGACCCTCTCTCGCACTTCAACACTCAACAACCTGCCACCACGCGACCCGGCAACGACCTTAATCCGCATCAATGAAGTCATGGCCATCGTCGGCCTTGCACGCCCTACTATCTACAAACTTATGCAGCAACCCGAAAGCCGTTTTCCCACTCCCGTAAAACTGAGCAACAGCAACGCCCGGGGCGCGCCAGTTGCCTGGGTGCTGGAGGAAGTGCAGAGCTGGACACTTGCCCGCATCGCCATTCGCGACAAGGTGGCCGCATGACTCCCCTCTTCCTGCCACATACCCTTCTCGATGCAATGGACGTCTTTACGACCTCATTACCGGGGGCTGCAAAAGGGCAAGAGCGTCTGCTCGCCCTGCGAAACCGGGCCATTGCCGAAGGCGCCCATGTTCTGATTTTGGCTTGGCCAACACTGGATTGGGTGCTGCTGGCTGTAGAGGTGCCCAAAGGCGTAGTCATTGAGGATGCACAACAACTCATCCCCAACCTGCTGGCCAATCCTCGCGCGCTGGAGCACATGCGCTCCGAGTCCCGCAAAGGCCAGCATCTGAGCTGGTTGACCCTGACTCGTCCAAACACCACCAAGCACTAACGAAAACGCCCCCGGCTGCAACCGGAGGCGTTGAGGTGAATCTACATGCCCGCTCAATTTATGTTGCATCAAGAAATACCGCAAGACCTCCGCTCAGTTGCGCTTTGCCAAAGGGAACGTTACCCTTTTGCCGTCGCTGCAAAATCAGCGAACGGGTTTGACGGCCCGATCAACAATAGGCGCACAGGCGCCCCCATAACGATTGCAGGCGCTTTTTTTGCGTCCGCATATCCGTTTTATGGCGGCTGTGCGTGGGAGACCTTCGGGTCTGCCGGGTTCCTATTGTCCCGGTCCGTCAACCTGCGCACAGCTGCCACCCTAAATCGTTTGACGGCGGTTCGTGGCAGCTCCTCAACAATAGGAGTTACGCCAAATGAATCACGCCCTCAATCCGTCCAAAATTCGCGCCGCAGCTCATCGAGCAATGGCTCTCGCCGCTTTACACGCCGACTCCAGCCTCACCACCCGCCTCGCCCGCTACAACCTCCACATGTCCAAAGCCCGCGCCCTCGCTTCTGGAAGGGGTGGCCAATGAACTCCTCACCCTTGGTCCATACCGTTGGTGGCGCCACCTTCGCCAAGTGCAACGCCGAAAACCAACACCTTTTCACCGTCAATGCCGGTGTATCGGGCGAAGAAGCCCTGCAGCACGCGTCTCTCCTTATGAGCTGCGTCAACACCCTCACGTTCCTCGGCGCCATGGACGATGGCAACGAAGCCATGCGATGGGCCTCGCACTATCTCAGCGAGATGGCCAAAGCGCTCATTGATGACGTCACCCTGGGGCTGCAACACGCTCAAGACGGTGGCCTATGAGCCCCCCAATATCCCATTCACGTCGACCGACGTTCGCCCAAGTTAAACGCGCCGCTCTACAAAATATTGATCGTGTACTCACCCACTGGTTGCCCAACGGCAAACGTGTGGACGGCGGCAAGGAGTACACCGCTCCCAATCCCACCCGCAACGACAAGCATGCAGGGTCGCTCAAAATCAACCTGAGCAAAGGGACGTGGGCCGACTTTGCAACCGGTGACAAGGGCGGCGATCTGATTGATTTGGTGCGCTACCTGGATGGCTGCACCGACGTAGAAGCCTGCAACAAACTTGCAGAGCTACTGCGAGTGAGCGCCGAGGACTCACGCTCAAAACCAACACCCACCAAAAGCCCACCTGCCGAATGGGTTGCCATTCAGCCGATCCCGACCGAGGCCATGAACAAGTGCCCCGCCAAGCATCGACAACACGGCACGCCATCCAAAATCTGGACCTATCGCGATACTCAAGGCCAGCCACTTATGGCGCTTTATCGCTTTGACCTAGGTATCGACGAAGACGGCAAAACCAAGAAAGTCTTCGCTCCGCTAACGTGGTGCCAGAGCTCAGATAACCAATCGATCCAGTGGCGGTGGCAAGGCTTGCCCGAGCCTCGCCCATTGCTGCGACTGCACGAGCTCAGCCTGCAAGGTCATACCACAGTGGTGCTGTGCGAAGGTGAAAAAGCCGCAGATGCTGCCTCCGAACTCTTTCCAGACTACGTGGCCACCTGCTGGCCAAATGGCTCGAATGCCTGGCACAAAGCCGACCTGTCCCCTCTCAAAAATCGCACGGTCGTGTTGTGGCCCGATAACGACCCGAGCGGAACAACCTGCATGGAGGCCGTTGCTAAAGAACTGGAAGCAATCGGAGCCGATTCAGTTCGCGTAATTGCGCTGGAAAACTTCAAACGCAAACCAACCCTCAAAAATGATCTGCCCGGTTTCGCCAAGGGCGGTACGTGGGAGCAAGGCGACGATGCAGCGGACGCACTCGCCAAAGGCTGGACATCGAGCCACATTGCCGAATTGGAGCGCACTGGCGAACTATTTGGTGTTGCCCCTGCCCCAGCCGCAGAGACCAAGGTAAAAGCACCGGCCAAGCGTGCGGCGAAACCCAAGACAGACACTCTACCCAGCGGCTTTCGCCTGACTCACGAAGGTGTGTTTTACTCCGGTGAAGATGGCGAGTCCCGCCCTGTGTGCTCACCACTTGAAATCCTCGCTCGCACACGCGATGCCAAAGGTCATAACTGGGGTTTGCTGGTCGAGTTTGACGATCCGGACGGCGCCAAAAAACGCTGGAACATTCCGGCGCGTACCATGACCGGCGACTTCGGAAAGGACGTTCTTGGTCCGCTGGTAGATATGGGCCTGCGCCTTGCTGGAACACGCTCCAGCCGCAATGCACGCAACGACTTACAGAGCTACTTCCAAGGCTTCGACAGCGCACAGCGCGCACGCTTGGTCACACGACTGGGCTGGCATGACAGCGCCTTTCTACTGCCAGAACAGCAAGTCGGTTCCCACACTGAGCACCTGCACTTCTACGAAGCAGGCGCCCAACTGCCGCCTATCAGCGAGGCTGGCACCCTGGAGCAATGGCAAGAGCAAATCGGCGCCTTGTGCGTTGGCAATCATCGCTTGGCATTTGTGGCCAGCGTGGCGTTTGCTGGACCAGTGCTGCACATGCTTGGTCATGAATCAGGCGGTTTTCACCTATACGGAGATAGCTCGGGCGGTAAAACCACCCACCTGCAAGTCGCTGCCTCGATCTACGGCGGGCCGCGCTTGGTGCGGTCATGGCGCTCGACCGATAACGCACTGGAGTCCATCGCTGCCGCGCACTCGGACGGCCTCCTCGTCCTCGACGAAATCGGCATGTGCGACCCCCGCATCATTGGCGAAACCGTGTACATGCTCGGCAACGGCACCGGCAAAGCACGTGCTAATGATCGTGGCCAAGCTGGCCGACAGGTTCAAGAGTGGCGTTTGCTGTTTCTCTCCACCGGCGAGAAAACCTTGGCGCAACACATGGCCGAGGCCAACAAAGAGCTCAAAGCTGGCATGGAAGTACGCATGCTCGCCGTACCTGCAGATGCCAGTAAAGGGCTCGGCATGTTCGACGTACTTAATGGTTTCGAGGACGCTGCCGCCCTTTCTGACGCACTCAAAGCCCGAGTGGCCAAATACTACGGCACACCGCTCACCGCCTACCTGCACGCACTGTGTACGCCCGGAGAAATGCTCAGATGGTCGGTGATTGTCCGTCGCACGGTGGAGCAATTCATCACCCAAAACTTACCCCCCTCAGCCAGTGGACAAGCCCAGCGCGCGGCCCTTCGCTTCGGCCTCGCAGCAGCGGCCGGAGAATTAGCCACCGCTTTCGGCGTCACCGGCTGGCCCGATGGCACGGCCACGACCGCCGCACGGGT
Source organism: Pseudomonas versuta (assembly GCF_001294575.1). Taxonomy (NCBI): domain Bacteria; kingdom Pseudomonadati; phylum Pseudomonadota; class Gammaproteobacteria; order Pseudomonadales; family Pseudomonadaceae; genus Pseudomonas; species Pseudomonas versuta. Next base: position 287,427 of record NZ_CP012676.1, on the reverse strand, counting down.
GTGTCTGCACGCATGGTTGGCAGAGCGTGGCGGCGCGGGAAACTTCGAGGGCGATGCGATTTTGGCGCGGTTTCGTCAGGTCATTGAGCGCTTTGGAGAAAGCCGTTTCACGCGTTGGGAGTCGGCCGCCGCCAAGATCGATGAGCATGGCCCGCGCACGATTGATCGGCTGGGCTTTCGCAAGACGATGGAACACGGCATGGGCGACGCCCTGCACACGACCAACACCTATTACGTGCTACCCGAAGCATGGCGGTCCGAAATCTTCCGGGGCATGAACCTGAGTGCGGTTAATAAAGAGCTTCTGCGACGAGGTGTTCTAGAGCCTGGAAAGGACGGCAAAGCCTCGACCGCAGTGCGACTACCGGGACTGGGCCTGCAGCGTTGCTACGTGGTTGTCGCAGTACCCGAACAAGGCGATAACGGCGGCCAGGCGACCTAAATACGGCTGCGTCACGAGGAACGCAGGCTCACTTTGGCCTGGCCCGCCAACGAAAAAAACCAATCCATCTTTCGCATTTAGGAATTCGCCATGAACAAGCTAAAACAGAAACAAGCCACTCTGACTCAAGAACTGGAAACACTGGAACAAAGTCTTCCACAACTGGAGGCTGAATGGCGCAATACACCCAGCGAATTCAGCGCTAATGGCAACGCAATTGGAAGTCCGGAAGGCAGAGCAGCTGCGGATAAGCTATCAACCGTAGAAGCACGCATACGCGCGATTCCAGGCGAACTCGCAGCAATTGATCGGAAGATTCAACACCTAGAGCGCCTGGGAAAAATTGATCAGGTCAAAGCTGACTCTATTAAATCAATGACCGATGCAGCTGCTGAAGTCGAAGCGCTGGAACGAAAAAAAGCGCATATGAGTGAGCGGTTTCAGACGATTCAATTGGAGGCAGATCACGCACTGGAAAAAGCGCAAAAAGCCGAGCGTGACGCTGCAACGTCCTACGCCAAAAGCCTGGCAGATGGTGACATCGAGGGGGAAAAAACAGCGAGCAGCGAAATGCAAAAGGCAGCAAAACAACTTGCAACAACGGACGAGCAGGTCAGAAGGCAGGATCTTATCCTCGGCGCTCTACAAGTCGAGCTTGATACCATCGAGACTCAAATCTTGTCTGCCCGCCAGCGCGGAGATGAAGCTAAAGCAGCAGCGTTGAGCGCCGTTGGGTTTGCGTTGGACGAAGAGTGGAACGCTGCGACCGAGCGACTGGTGGCGGTGGGCGCCCAGATACTTGCCGTAAGCTATCAAAAAGGCGGAATGGGAGATGCTTTGTCTGGGTTTGAGGTGCCTCGATTCGGCCCCTTCCATTCGAGACTTGATCGTGCCGATTTGGCAGCGGTCGCCCGTAACATCTCACTGGAAGAACTACTCGCCGCGTGAACCGAAACAGCCCGCTCTCGCGGGCTGTTTACTTTTCCAGTTTCTCGCACTGCAAGACGGTGGAACTTCAGATAGCCCGCAGATCGATCAACTCCGTTGAACCAATCTGATCAGGCAACCTTTCCTACCTTTACGAGGTCAGGCCCGAAACGGTTGTTGTGACAGGTCGCAATCGGCTATCGGTAGATGCTCACCCGGGTCAATTTCATGCCAAGAAACCAACGAATCTACCGCTTACGCCTCCAAAATTATCCATAGGCGGCTCTTTCTGAAAGGGAGCGGCTTGACGTTAAAGTGAAAAGCAATCGCGTACTTATACAGGGATCCCGACCAGATAATTGAAGCCTACCAAGCAGTTAGCGTCCGGCCTCGTCTGAAGCAGGCTGCGTCCCAAGAGCGTCAAGAGGTGCTGATGCTGCAGGATCGAAAATTAATATGCCATTCCCGAGCTTTACCAATGCAGCTTGACCCGTTAAGTTTGGCTGATGGCAATGTGCCAATTTTGGGGCTAGGGTAAATGTCAGGACGACTTTGTTATTAATGCTATCTATATGAACTAGCATTAAAGCCATTGGCTCCTGCAAGACCGCGGCTATCTATATGGAAATACACAATAAAGTACGGGCTGCATATGCTTGATACAAAAAAAGCCAGGGAGCAAAACGGTAGAGATTCATTCAGCAGATATCGCGCTCAGGTCAGATCTGCAGCGGTAGCCTCGCTCTCAATACTGGAGGGAGCGAATGTAGATAGGGTTTACTGCGATCTTCATGATGATTTCGTTATTAGAAAAAAAGATAAAGATGGATTTTCTTATATCTTCTATCAGGTTAAAACAAAAGGTAAGCAAAACCACAACTGGACTATCAATGAAGTTTTTGGTCTTAATACCAGGCTAAAAGATCAAACCAAACAAAGCTCCGACTCCATCAAGGACAGCTTCATAGGAAAACTATTACTTCACACCGTTATCTTTGACGAACATTGCAACTCCGTCATTTTCCAGACCAATGTAAATAATAGCGATGAAGTTGACGAACTATTGACTGACATTGAGTCTGGAGCTTTTGCTAGTAAATTCTCAAAGGTTATTCTTGAACGCTTTACAGAGTGTTTTGGGGATGACTGCATAACGTATAGCCCAGAGGAAGCAAAATCAAAACTATCAAAGCTTTCATTTGAGTCAGACGTGTCTTTCTTGAAAGATGGAGATAATTACTTTGAGTTAATAGTAAAGGAAAAAATATATCAATTCAGCGAGATAGATCTAGAACGCGCTGAGTTCAGGGAAATTCTACTACGACTTCTTGACTTGGTAGAAAGAAAGTCAAGTGGAGTAATTAAGACCTGGGATGCTGAATCTATTGAAAGCTGCGCGGGCATATCAATCGATGATCTTCTCACCATATTAAGCATTTCAAAAGACGCATATCATAGTCTTTTGAAAGGTGGTGATAGTAGCGCCATAAAGTCAGCATCAATGATTCAGAGAGCATTGAAGGCCGGCGGGGCAGACACGTCAATGGTCATGTATTGCTCCAAATGTAAAACAGATTGGGACCTTTGGTTTAGAAATGCTAGGCATGTCATACAGGAACTCGACCTGCTATCTATCTCTGAACGTGTAGGCACCACTCTTAAGAACACGGTAGACCTACAAGGTTTTTTAGCCTTAAACAGCCTGCGCATGCCAATTAAAAACCTGCTCGCGGAACTCGAAGCACAAGGCCTACGATTCGACCTCACCGAGGATCTCCTGTTAGGTGGAATTTTCTCTGCGTTTGTGAGAGGTAAATCATGAACTTTGAAAACTTTTTTTCCTCAATTGCCGACAAGAGTATATCGCTGCCAGTTGCAGAATTCGGATCGAGTCGACATCAGTTAAATAACGAAGCACTTTTTCAGCTGCCATTGATATGCTTGATTGTATTATTAATGGCTAAGGACAAAAGAAAACCGAGAGTCTCTGAAGTTGGCCAACTAGTCGGGGAAAGTATTGAGGGGGCCATGCCTGGATTTAAGGGATCCGCTCAGCACTTGGGCTGGTCTGCAAACTTAAGAGTCAGAACAGTAAAAGCCATAACATTCCTCGAAAAGACCTCACTCATTGAAGTTAACAACAGACAGAGTCGCCTCGCTATTACTGAGTTAGGGAAGAAGATCATTTCCAGAGCAACAAGCCAGGATGATGACCTCTCATACAACCTGGCATATATAGCTAGAGCCTACAGAAATATATGCGTTGCGAAGCAGCTTGACTTGGAGTTGGAATGAAACTTATAAGTTTAAAAATATTCCCAAATGGCCAGCTGGGTTGGGGATCTGGACTCTTAACTTTCGGGAAGGATATAACTCAACTACTTGGGCCTAATGGATGTGGGAAAACCCCGGTAGTTCAGTCCATTCCTTTCTGTTTAGGTTTTCCAAGTATTTTCCGAAATGATATATATGACCGGTGCAAGCATGCAGAGCTTACGGTCGCATCTGACAAAGGCAATTTGCTTTTACGCCGAATATACAGCAGAGAGTTAGACGTCGAAGTAGTAGAACCTACAGGTGTAGTTCAAAGATTCTATAACGAAAAGGATTATTCTCGCTATATATTTGAATGGCTTGGCTTGACAGTTCATAACTTAGTTACTGTGGGCAATCAGCCTGGCGCAGCTTACCTTGCTACGCTGCTGCCCATGTACTACTTAGATCAAGATGGCGGCTATAGTGAAATTTATTGCCCTCCAAGTAAATTCATTAAAGATCAATTCTCAGAAATGATGAGAATGGTTTTTGATTTACCTGTTAAAAATTCGTTTGATGTAAAGAAAGATCGCTTCAGGGCAAAAGAGCGTTTAGATTTTCTAGACAAAGACACTCAGACTCTTTCCAGAATGGTAGAGACTGCTAAAAGTAATATTTTAGAAATCAAAAAATCCAGACCTGAACTGACATTGGAAATATCGCAGTTAGAGTTTGAAGTGGAAAATCTCCAAGGTGCCGGAGCCAGCAGGGATGACTCCATTGGTGCGTTGGATCGCTTGATATCCAATCATCGAAACACCATTAGAGAAGTATCATCAGAAATCAATCAGTTACAAAGGCGCAATCTCGGAATAGGTAAGATCGTTCACGAAATCAATACAGAAATAGAAACTCTTAACCTCAATGAAGAAGCGCGAAGAGTGTTTCTATCATTCAGAGAAATTTGTGGCGCGGACTTATGCCAGCTATTCTCTTCAAGCTCCGAATCTTACAGTAAAAACCTACTATACCTTCGCGATCAAATTAAAGACTTAGAACGAAATGCAGGTCTTGACGAAGTCAGAATTGAAGAACTGAATCGTCAACGCACAGCTCAAGAGGTAGCCATTCAAGCTTTAGTTGATGAGCGTAACTTATCAAGCACCAAGAGTGAAATATCAACACTAGTAGAGGCTATTACAAGACTAAAAAGTCAGATCTTCACACTTCAAATTCAGTTGAGCGAGCTTGACAAAGTAGCCGTGCTGGAAGAGAAGCAGTTCAAGGCGCTAGTAGAGCGTGATAAGGCGCTGACTCTTTATGAATCATTTACGGCAGACCGGTCACACTCTCCAGATCTGATTAAAGTACGGTCGGATATTCGGCGCTACTTTATAGACTGGCTCGACTTACTACACACATACAACGTCAGTAAAGATATCACGTTTAAAGATGATTTTACGCCACTATTAGGCGTCGAGACCATATCTCAACTGAAAGGTAGTACGAAGATTCGAGCTGTACTGGCGTACCACGCGGCAGTTTTCCAAGTTTTTGCTGAAAAGGGAGTAATGGGTTTCAGGTTTATGATTTTGGATACACCTAAGCAACATGAAATAAATAATGACGATTTAGGTCGATATTTAAGCGCTTTGAAAGCATTGTGTGTCACGCATGGTGCGCAGATAGTTTTCTCAACTACCGAATACCATTACGACGGGGATGACAACGACGTCGAGTGGCTGCCTCCTTACGAAGGACAAGAGCAAAAAATGTTCTTGAGCCTTGGCGGCATAAACGATTAGAAGCGAAGAGCGCAGGTAGTGCCTGCGCTTTTTTACTATTACGATAAGCTCTCAAGGTCTCGGGTATGGCACGAATAAAGCATGTCGAAATTCAGAACTTCCGAGGAATCAAACAGCTCAGTTGGGCTCCTAGCGAAGGGATTAATTGCCTCATCGGACCTGGAGATAGCGGAAAGACTTCAATTCTCGATGCAATCGAAGCCTGTATGTCTGTGCGCCGCAATATAGAGTTCTCAGACGCAGACTTCTATGGGATGGATGTTTCCAATCCGATCATCATCAGGGTAACGGTTGGCGCGCTCCCGGACCATCTGATGGATTTGGATTCCCTAGGTGAGATTCTGCGCGGCTTCAATGCTGCCAGCGGTATTGTCGAAGATGAGCCCGGTGATGGCTTAGAGGTTGTTCTGACACTCCAGTTGTTGGTCGGAGACGATCTAGATCCCAAACGAGCCCTGTACTCGAAGCGGACAGAGTCCGATCCGTACCAGCGGCAACTCCAGTGGAAGGACAAAGCGATGCTTGCACCGAGTCGCATTGGCAATCACTCGAGCACCAATCTCTCATGGACTAAGAGTTCGGTGCTGGCGCGCCTGTCGGAAGAAAAACTTGCTGTAGGGAACGACTTGGTATCGGCGGCAAGGGAGGCCCGGCTTGCGTTTGGGGACAAGGCTGGAGCCAAGATTGGTGACATACTCGACCTAGTGACGATCAAAGCTAAGGAGATGGGCATTGACGTTGGCAACAAGGCGAAGGCGTTGCTAGATGCGAAGGCGCTTTCCTTCTCAGACGGGGCGATTGCGCTGCATTCTGATGGAGGGGTTCCCCTCCGCAACCTTGGCACGGGTTCCAGCCGCCTGCTACTGGCGGCTCTTCATCGGGAAGCTTCTTCTGCATCAAGCTGCTTGTTGGTTGATGAGGTCGAGCATGGGCTTGAACCGCATCGCGTCATCAGCCTGCTGCACTCTCTCGGATCCAAGGACGCAGAAGCCCCGCTTCAGGTCTTCATGACAACCCATTCTGCCGTTGCGGTGAGGGAGCTGAGTGGTGACCAACTCGTGATCGTCCGCAAAGAGAAGGGCGGACAGCACCAGATGCGTTTGGTTAGCAGCGAGAACACTATTCAGGGGGTTGCCCGCCTCTACCCGGAGGCATTTCTTGCAAGGACTGTGATTATCTGCGAAGGCGCTAGCGAGGTCGGGCTTCTTAGAGGTATTGACCGGTATCTAGTGTCGAAAGGAAGGCAATCTGCATACGCGAATGCAACTGCGTTTGTCGACGCCGGAGGGAGAAATCCGGAGCATATCTTGGAGCGTGCTCAGATTTTTGCCCAATGGGGCTACCGAACCAAAGCGTTCTTGGACGCAGATGTGATCATTCCAAAAGAGGCACTAGACGCCGCTGAGATGGATGGTGTCGTTGTTTGTACCTGGGGCGACTCTCTCGCTCTCGAGGAGGCCCTGTTCAAGTGGCTGCCTGACCATGGGGTGGACGCCCTCATTAAGCTGGCCATTGAGCTCAACTCTGAAGAGTTGGTCGGCGGAGCCTTGGAAGAAGTCTCCAAGAAACAGTTCGACTTGGAGACTGCATTAAGCCTAGTTGGCGGAGATGCCGCGTATCAAGACGAAGAACGAGCGTTCTTGGGCAAGGCCGCTAAACTCTCAACAAAGGACTCCAAGGCTGGTCCGGGCCGGAAAGGCTGGTTTAAGTCCATCAGCAAAATGGAGATGGTGGGAGAGCAAGTAGTTGGCCCTTGGATGAAGAACGCCTCTCCAGAGCTCAAACGTCCGATTTCTGAGTTGTTTAGGCGGTCCGATGTGTAACGGTGAGTTGGACATCCTCTCGCACCGCAGAGGAAGTGTCAGCGCCCCTGCGGGATGTGGTAAGACGCAACTCATCGCCTCTTCGCTCCTGCGAAATGAGGGCAGCAAGCCCGCCCTTGTGCTGACACACACTAATGCTGGTAAGTCAGCCCTCGAGCAGCGATTGAAGACGCTCGGTGTAAGCAGTACCGCCGCGCGGGTGGCAACGCTTGATAGCTGGGCCATTCGCTTGGTCCAATGTTTTCCTCAACGCTCGGGTCTCGCGCCGGCTGTTCTTCAGCTACAAGGTAACAATGCAAACTACTTGGCAATTCGGCAGGCAGCGGTTGACGTCCTCAAAGCAGGTCATGCGGATAAAATCGTCTCAGCGACATATTCGCGAGTAATTGTCGACGAGTACCAAGATTGCGGAAGCCTGCAGCATGAAATGATTCTCGCGCTCGCGGACTTACTTCCTACGGTGGTTTTGGGTGATCCTCTTCAAGTTATATTCAACTTCTCCGGCCCAGTAGTCGACTGGCACAAAGAGGTGGTTGCTGCTTTCCCCCCTTTGATGTGGAAGGCAGAGCCTTGGCGCTGGAAAAATGCAGATGCACCTGAGGTTGGCGAATGGCTTCTCAACACAGTTCGTCCAGCTCTGAGTCGCGCTGGCGGCTCTATTGACCTTTCCAAAGTTCCAGAGGGAGTGGAGTGGGTTCGTCTTAAAGGTACAGCGATCGAGATGAGCGAGACACGTCTCGTCACTGCAAAGCGGAAGTTTGCAGGCCCAGCTCTCATCATTGCAGATTCAAAAAGCAAGGACAGTCAGTGGGATACCGCTCGCAGGTCGCGCTCGACCATGGTTGAAGCCAACGACATGGTAGATTTCATGAAGTTCGCTGCGGTATTTGACCCAACTACCCAATTGTCTCTGGACCATGCGGTGAGCTACTTTGGCAACCTACTTTCTGGACTGTCGCCAAAAAACTTGATTGCTCGAACTCGCTCGCTCCATGCAGGAAGGGCACAGGCCAGGGCAACTAGTATCGAAGAGATTGCGTTGGCTTATCTACGAGCCCCGTCTCATCGTAGTGCCGCCGATATGCTCGACGCCTTCTACGATACCGCTGGTGTTTTTGCATTCCGACCTGACATCACGCGCTTGTGTTCAAAAGCGCTACGGGCAGTGAACGGGACCGTGACGTTCCACGCAGCGGCAGTGAGGGAACGAGAGCGTTTTAGGCATATGCCTCGTACGATGCGCCCGAGGTCTGTGGGAAGCACCTTGTTGTTAAAAGGACTTGAGGCGGACGTTGTTGTCATTCTTGAACCAGAGAAAATGAATGCTGAAAACCTATATGTCGCGATGACGCGGGGCAGCAAGCAGCTCATCATCTGCTCAAGCTCTCAGATACTGAAATGGTAGGAACCGCTTCGCACCGAAGACTAGTCCTGTTCCTCAACACCGCGCCCGTAAAATTCTGCGTCTCACTATTAATCGTGGTTTTGGCAGACTTGGTTCTTTTGCGAAGCTGGCCGCGTTGCGCTTGGCGGTGGCATATCGGCGCTGGATCGTCTGGAGGTTAGCCAATTGTCTCCATTGATGCGGGTATTGCAACGTGGTTTCTTAAGTCTGCAGTCATAGCCGGTGAAGCGCTGTCGAGGGAAAGTCATGGCCAGGATGATTTGAGTAGAATGACCGCTGCTACTCAGTGGCGACCAATTCGAGACACAGCGGAAAAATGTAACACCTTAACCGCTTGTAACACCACGTATTGACGATAGAACACAGTGGTGTAACTAAATAAATACCATATAAAACAATAGGCTATGCGTTAACGTTACACGCGTAACACCTGTAACACCAAATTTTAGAGCCCCCCCCCGAGCCCCATAAATGATTGCACCTCCAGCGACCTAGATCACGGGCATGCCTCTCAATTTCAAAATGAATGGGCTCCGGGGCGATTCACCTAGTTACGGGATAGGAAACCCGTGAGCTCGGGTGTGTGACCGAAGAAAAAATTCGGTTAACAGTTAACTCAGGTTAACAGGCACCCAGATTGTGTCGGGGCCCCTGAGGACTGCCCCTCGACACGGGGCGAGTAACCCGCGCGATTGTGTTAGAGGAAAAGTGCACAGCTTAGTGAACAGGTGAACCAGGTGAACTGCTGGTTCACCAGGGCATTTGCACTATGGCTCAGGAGCCGCTGGGAACCCTGGGCATTTCGAGGAGACACGGGGCAGGAAACCCGCACGAAATCGTTAGTGGCTGGGTTCCAAAGTTGGTTGACCACACTTGACCGGTTGACCCAGTTGACTCACCTAGGTGTTCACTATCAGCAACACATCCAGTGCCCTGCTGCGGGCCAAGACCCACCCCTCCTCTTTTCTTCAATACCTTTAAATTTCAACGATTGAAATTTCAATAAGCTGGGTGCCCTGCTGCTAAAAAAATCCCGCGGGTTTCCTGCCCCGTACCCGATGATTTCCCGCAGGGGCCCCCGGCATTTTCTGGTCACCCAGCCAAGTGGTACGCTGAAGCTCAACTAAAGGAGTGGTTATGGAATCGGCACGCGACAAAAAAACCATGGAGATCGTTGAAGCAGAGGATCTTTGGCTATTGCCGGAGGTGGACACCTACGGGTACATCTGCACAGGCTGCAAACTTGATGTGTTCCCGGCCTCATATCAGAAATCTAATCTGCAGCGTCCCCACTTTCGCAGCGCTCGCGGCAAAGACCATTTTGAAGATTGTGACATCGAGGGTGAAAAGAAAACCGTATCCAAAGGGAAGAAGGGAAGCGTCCGCAACGAACTAGAAACGAGCGCATCGTTATCTCCGGCGCGCTTAACCCTTCGTAATGAAAGGACTGTTGTCGGCTCTGACCTACCTCCCTCTACAGCCCAAACGACCAGCGTCAGCAAAGGCCGGTCCACCGATGGAGGCGAAGCGAGACCTAAAGGACGGCGTTCCGCGAATAGCATCCGTCCGATTTGCAGAGCGTTTATCGATTTTCCATATGATCGGGACATGTCTCTTGAAGTGCCTGGTATCGACGACACCACTTACCAATACGCCTTCAAAAAGCTACGAGGTGAGGGAGTAGAGACTCTCCCCCGGTCTAAAATCTTCTACGCGGAGCTTCACTGGAGCAAACCTGAAGAAGAGGGGGACGATCTATTTATCAACCTGTCTGCGGGTGAGTGGGTCAAAGATCCTCCAAAACTAGTCCGGCCCTACAAGATTCGTGTCTGTAGGGAAGGATGGTCGAAAGCTAAACGCACCGTCGTGCGAACTGAAATTGACGTGCTACGTGAGGAGGGGATTGAGGCGAAGAAGAAAAATAGCAAAGACCGTCCTTGGGTCTTCTTCATTGGCGAGCAGGACAAGGATGATCCAGCGATCTTTAATGTGACTGACCACCGTTTGATTTGTGGCCTGCTTGGAACTATCACTTATCCTAAACGCTGAAAAAATAGTAGGCTCAGCATCAGACTGATCCAGCTGCAGGGTAGCTAGCGAGAGCAAGCGTGTATCCCTGCCTGTATCCCTGAATGTATAATTCCTCTACAAGCCACGGTCTATATAGAACACACGAGTCTCCCTCGGGCACCATCTAGCAGTATCTGCAAGTCTCTAACAGGACTCGCAGCACAGGAAAACCGGCCACTGAGCCGGTTTTTTTGTGCCTGACGATCTACCCCCGCCCTGTCCCCCACCTATCAGTTGTATCCCCACTTGTGGTCCGGATTTTAGCGGTTAGCTATAAACCGGATAGCGGCGGCAGAGCGCCACAACTTGTTCGCGTACGGCGTGCGCCACCTTGTCGCTGTCACCGACCGCCAGGGCGTCCAGTATGTCGCACAACCAGCCAGCCACTTGTTCGCATTCGGCCGTGCCGAAACCCCGGGTAGTGATTGCCGGCGTGCCGATTCGCAGTCCCGAGGTCACGAACGGTGAACGCGGATCGTTGGGCACCGAGTTCTTGTTGGCGGTGATCCAGGCATTGCTCAGGGCCGCATCGGCATGCTTGCCGGTGTAAGGCCGGTCAGACAGGTCGATGAGCATCATGTGGTTATCAGTCCCCCTGATACGATTTTGTAACCCCGCTGTTGCAGCACCGCAGCCATGGCCCGGGCATTGACCACCACGCGTGTCTGATAATTTTTGAACCCGGGTGCCAGCGCTTCCTTGAAGGCCACAGCCTTGGCAGCGATCTGGTGCATCAGCGGGCCGCCCTGGACACCCGGAAATACTGCAGAGTCGAGTTTTTTGTAGAACCCTTCGTCTTGTCCGGTGGACAAAATCAACCCGCCCCGCGGGCCGCGCAAGGTTTTGTGCGTGGTGCTGGTGACTACGTGGGCGTGCGGCAAGGGGTCCGGGTATGCGCCAGCAGCGACCAGGCCTGCAACGTGGGCCATGTCGACCCAGAAAATAGCCCCGACCTTGTCGGCAATAGCCCGCATGCGCGCCCAGTCCTTGTGTCGCGAATAGGCAGAGAAACCACCAATCAGCATCTTGGGGCGAGTTTGCAGGGCGATACGTTCCATCTCGTCGTAGTCGAGAAACCCCGTATGCGGGTCCAGTCCGTAAGGGACAATGTTGTAATGACGGCCCGAGAAGTTCGCCGGGTTGCCGTGGGTCAAATGCCCACCCTGGGCCAGGTTCATGCCCATCACCGTGTCACCGGGGTTAACCAGGGCCAGGAAAACGGCTGCGTTCGCCTGGGCCCCCGCATGCGGCTGGACGTTGGCGTAGTCACAGTTAAACAGGGCCTTTACCCGCTTGATGGCCAGGCGCTCGGCTACATCGACATACTCGCAACCACTGTAGTAACGCTTGCCGGGGTAGCCCTCGGCATACTTGTTGGTGAGCACGGAGTTCTGGACTTGCATGACCAGAGGGCTGGCGTAGTTTTCGGAGGCGATCAGCTCGATGTGATCCTCCTGGCGATGCTCTTCGTTAAGAATCGCCTCACACAGTTCGGCGTCGAATGTTTCTAGAGTCAGCGTTGAGTCGTACATGATCAAAGGGTCCCTGGTTCAGAAAATAAGCCGATGTATTACAGGCACCGAGTCGGCCCGCGGGGCGTTGGGGGCGGTTTGTGCGGCTGGACCCACATCAGCGCGAGACTTCCTTGGTCTTGGCGAGTGACGCCTTGCGCGACGGCCAGCGCCCATTGAGCAGCGCGTAGGCCGCCAGACCGATCAGCAAACCCCAAAACGCACCGCCAATTCCCAGCAGGGTGATGTTGGCAGCAGACGCGAGAAAGGTGATGAGCGAGGCTTCGCGGGATTTGATGTCAGCCATGGCGTTGGCCAGGCTGGAACCGATCGTGCCGAGCAGGGCCAGACCGGCCAACGTGGTTATGAACGTGGCGGGGAGCGCCATGAACACGGCCGCCAGGGTCACACCGAAAACCCCCACCAGAATGTAAAACACACCAGCGGCCACCCCGGCTATCCAGCGCCTGGACGGGTCCTGCGAAGCGTCCTTGCCGGTGCAGATGGCTGCAGTAATGGCCGCCACGTTGAAGGCATGGGAGCCGAAGGGCGCCATCAGCAAGGAGCCCAGCCCGGTAACGGTGAGGATCGGATTGGCGCTGGTTTTGAAACCATCATTGCGCAACACCAACATGCCCGGCATGTACTGACCGGTGAGGGTTATCAGAAACAACGGTAGCGCTACACTGAGCAAACCGTTGATCGAGAACTCGGGCCGGGTGAAGACCGGGGCCGCGAACTGCAGCGCCAGACCCGACAGGTCTACTCGGTCCTGCGCCAGCAGATACCCCAGCCCCAGTACCAGAATGCCGACCACCGCGTAGCGTGCAGTAAAGCGCTTGAACAGCACATAAGCGCCGATCAGCAACCCCACCAGTACCGGATCAACGCTCATGCCGCCAAACGCACCGATACCGAACTGCAACAAGATCCCGCCCAGCAGGCCCGCAGCGACGCCGGGAGGAATCATCCGGATGAGTTTTTCGAAGTAGCCGGACAACCCCAGCAGGACGAATGCGGCAGCTGAAATCATGTAGGCACCGATTGCCTCGGCGTAGGGCGTGGCGGACAAAGCGACCACCAGAAAGGCCGCGGCGGGTGTCGACCAGGCCGTAATAATGGGCTCGCGGCTCACCCAACTGAGAAACAGCCCGGTAACCCCCACGCCGATCGATACCGACCAGACCCAGGACGCCGTCAGTTCGGAGCTGAGCCCGGCTACCCTGGCCGCCTGAAACACCAGGATGAAGGTGCCACCGTAATTGACGATGACTGAAATCAGCCCGGCGACCACCGGAGGCACAAGGTCGGATAAACGCAGGGGCGGCGCAGATACTACCGGCATGAGGTCTTTGCTCCTTGCAAAACGGATGTTGAAAACGGACTGATTCATACCCCTTGAATGGCATGCCCGAGTCTGACACTTGTCAACATCAGACCAGACCACTTTCAGGAGAACAAGAAGCGCGCAGTCAGTAGCGAGGGGGCAATTCTACGGATAGACTGGCCTGCCTTTGCAGACCAGTTTCTTGAATCAGGGCAGACCGCATGGCAACAACATTCGAACTCGAAACCCTGAAAATGCGCCTCAACGACGCCGAGTTTCAGTTGCTGGACTTGCACCAGAGAATTCAGCGCGCATTGCGTGAGTTGATTCTCGAAGGTGCTCTGGGGCCCGGCTTGAAACTGCCAGCGACGCGGGGTCTGGCGACGTCACTGGGGGTTGCCCGCGACACCGTGGAGAACGCCTATGTGCAGTTGCACCGTGACGGCTTTATCGTGCGACGCGAGGGTGCGGGCAGTTATGTCAGTGAAACCCTGGGCAACGAACTGCGCGGCGCAGCGCGCCGGCGGATCAAGGCCCAGGAAGTCAAAAGCAGCCACGCACCAGCAGGTACCGGGCTGAGTCAGCGCGGGCGGATGATCTTGGACAGTGGCGGCGTAAACGATCAGCAGGTGGTAAAGGCGTTTGCCACCGGCCTGCCGGAAACCCGCACCTTCCCCACCGGGGTCTGGGAGCGTCTGCAACGTCAGGTGATGAAAGACTACCGCGCTACGGTGCTGTTGCATGGCGACCCCCAGGGTGCCGAGCCGCTGCGCAAAGCCATTGCGACCTACTTGAACCTGGAGCGCGGAGCCAAATGCAGCGCCGGGCAAATCCTGGTGTTGAGCAGTACTCGCCAGGCACTTTTCCTGTGCGCGCAATTGCTGGTAGATGCCGGTAAACCGATCCTGCTGGAAAACCCGGGTTACTACGGTGCCAGGAAGGCCTTTGAAACCGCACAAACCCGGGTACTGCCCATTGATGTCGATGACCTGGGCATCCGTACCGACCTGCTATATGCCGACCGCAGCGGTGCCCATTGCGTCTATGTCACGCCCTCTCATCAATACCCCACTGGCGTGACCTTGACGCTGGAAAGGCGCCTGGAGTTGATCAACTGGGCTGCCGAGAAAGGCAAATGGATCATCGAGGATGACTACGACAGCGAGTTTCACTACGACGGACAACCGACCGCCTGCGTCCAGGGCCTGGACAAGTATCAGCGGACTCTCTACATCGGCACCTTCAGCAAAACCCTCGCCCCCGGGCTGCGGCTGGGCTACATCGTGCTGCCCCGGGAGCTGGTCAAATCCTTTACCTGTGCGCGCAGCATCATGGACGGCCACACCCCGCAAATCCTGCAACTGACCCTGGCGCGGTTTATGGAAGACGGGCATTACAACGCCCATGTGCGGTCCATGCGCAAGCTGTATGCCGAGCGCCGATCCGTCATGCTCGACGCCATAGGCAAGCACCTGAACGGTATCGTCACCGCCCTGCCCCCGCCCGGCGGGCTGCAAATTGCCTGCCTGCTGAACCCCGGCCGCAGCGAGGAAAAAACCATCCGCCAGGCAGCCAGCGCGGGCATACAGCTCGCCGGGCTCAGCCGGTTGTATGCCGGCGAACAGAAGAAACAAGGCTGGCTGTTGGGGTACTCATCCTTGACCGCGCATGAAATCGAGGTAGCCATGCAGCGTCTGGCCAGGGCATTGAAAACCGGGTAGCCGGTGCCGCGCTTACTCCGCTTCCAGCGCCACCATCCAGCGCGCTTCGGAGCACAGCAAATGCTGGCGCATGGCAGTTTGCGCGGCGATCACGTCCTTGCATTGCAGTGCACGCAGAATCGCTTCGTGCTCGATGACTGCCGCATCCCAGGTGCCGGGGTTTTCCGAGTGTTCGCTCAGGTGCGATGAAATCGGGCTGTGGCGCTCGTCGAACAGCGAGGTGATGATCCGCACCAGCGCCGAGTTACCGGTCATTGTTGCCAGTCGGTGATGAAACTTGCGGTCATCCGCCAGCGGCGGGCGACTGGCTTCGATGCTCGCGCGCATGGCATCGATGCAATCCTGCAGATAGCGGTAATCGCTTTTTTTGCCGTGCAGGCAGGCCAGCACCACCGCTTCGCCCTCGATCAGCGCGCGGGCCTGCATCAGTTCGTTGGGGCTCTCGCCGAGGGTCACAGTGGGTGCACCACCCTCTTGCAGGCGCGCAGCAACGTACACCCCCGAACCCATCCTGATCTCGATACTGCCTTCGATCTCCAGCGCGATCAGCGCCTCGCGCAACGACGGTCGCGACACCCCCAGCAACTGCGTCAGATCGCGTTCGGCCGGCAAGCGCGAACCCACCTTGAAATCGCCCTGGGCGATGTATTCACGCAGCCGGTCGGCAATTTTCTGGTAGAGCTTGCGCTCTGTATGAGGAGACGAGGAGACCATCGGGGCAGAGTCCGGGAAATGATGCCGAAGGCTATCACACAGGCCCGGGCACACTGGAGAAACCTCGGCAGGCACTGACAAACCATCTGCGGATCTGCCCCGTGATGTCGCCTCAAGTACCGACTGCACTCAACGCAACGGCAACATCATCTCCCGGGCTCAGTCCCCGTAAGGCTGAGCGTGCAAGGTTCATGGTGGATCCTCAACAGTTCTGGTGCGCCGCTCAATGCTGGCTGAGCAGGACGGTCCGCAGTACCGGTTGCTCAAGGCCCGGCGCAACCCGCGCGGCGAGCTCGATCAGGGGCAGCAAGCGTCGCTGTTTCTTGTCTTTATGGTTAGTGGCAATGTCGGCCAGGCGGTGTTGTAAAAACGGGTTGGCGAAGCGCTCACGCACACTGTCGATATAGCGCCGGGCGGCATCCAGCTGGCCGAGGGCAGCGAATACCGGGAGCACTTCACCGGCCCACAGGGTTTCCAGATCGGCGCGCAGTGCCGGGCTATGCATCGCCTGGTATACGGTCTCGTCCTCGGGGCGCCCGTCACTGAGCCAGCGCTCGGCCAGATAGCTGTGGCCCAGATTGAGGGTGAACAGCTTGAGGCGCTCGTAATGATCGAGGTCATCGGTCAGCACAATGGCTTCGTGGCTGCAGGGCAGCGTCAGCCCCTCCTGACGCTCGATCGCCCACAGGGCATAGGGTTCGGCCACCGCCCCCACCGGCTCCAGAGCCCGGGAAACAATACGGTCGACCAGCGAGTTGGCCCAACGGCAGTTCTGCGTCAGGTAAGCCTGGAATCCTTCGCCCAGCGCCCAGCTACGTGCCAGCGCCACCAGCAGGTCACGCAACACATCGCCATTGCGCGCCACCAGTTCACAGGGAAACAGCGACAGCGTGGAGCACGCATCGTGTTGCCAGCGGTCGTGGAGCAAAACCAGAAGCTTGGCCGGGAAGCTGATCGGCGCCGCAGCCTGTGGGGCGAGCAGCGCGGACGTGTCCCGTGGATCCAGTAGATAACCACGGTCACCGGTATTGGAAACCACCACTTTGACCTGTTCGACAAAGCTCTGACGCAGCGCCGGCCACTGCTCGCCAGCTTGCAGCGCGTGACTGATCGCCGAAGCCTGGAGGTTTTGCTCGACCACCTGACCGTTGTCGACCCCCTGGATCAGCACCCGGTATGGCGTGCCGCTGGCCAGCGCCGCAGTGCGGGCAGTGCTGGCCGGGCTGTCGGTGGTCTGCACCACGGCAATGCGGCCCAGGGCAGCGCCGCGCTCCAGCGCCTGGGACACGAACAGATCGACATGGGCCTGGAGAAAACGGCTGGTGCCAAACTGCAGGATCGGCGGGAATTGATGGCTATCGCTCATGGCCTAGCACTCGATAATGGCTTTGACCACGCCTTGCTGCGGGTCGAGCAAGGTCGGGAACAGTTCCACCACCTCGCTGAGCGCAATGCGGTGAGTGTTCAGTGCCTGATCGGGGATCAAGCCGTCGCGCAGGCATTGCTCGACGTAGCGGAAGTCTTCGACCGTGGCGTTGCGACTGCCCATCAAGGTGGCTTCGCGCTTGTGAAACTCGGGGTCGGAGAAGGTGATCGAATCACGCACCACCGAGATCATCACGTAGGTGCCGCCGTGGGCGATAAATTCGAAGCCGCGCTCCATGGCCCGGGCGTTACCGGTGGCGTCGAACACCACATCATAAAAGTCGCCCTCAGTAAGGTCGGCCAGCGCTTGCTTGTCGCCCTCGCCGATTTTCACTGCAGCGTGAATGGCCAGGTGCTTGCGGCAAAAATCCAGGCGGTCGTCACGGGTATCGAGCACGGTGACTCTGGCGCCGCGCAACCCGGCGAAAATCGCCGCCGCCATACCGATGGGACCGGTGCCGACCACCAGCACCCGTTGCCCGGCCTGAAGGTTAGAGCGGCGCACCGCATGGGCACCGATGGACAGGAACTCGATCATTGCCGCCTGATCCAGGGACACCCCGTCAGCCTTGTGGATGAACGGGTGGGCGACGCTCAGGTACTGGGTAAAGGCGCCGTCGCAGTGCACGCCGAGCACCTGGATCCGGGTGCAGCAGTTGGTCTTGCCTTTGCTGCAGGCAATACAGGTGCCGCATGAGATATACGGCATCACGTAGACCACATCACCGGCCACCAGACCGCTGCCTTCGTCGCTCGCTTCGACGATGCCGGAAAACTCGTGGCCCATGACCCGAGGGTATTCAAGGTAGGGCTGATTGCCGGAGAAGATATGCAAGTCAGTGCCACACACCCCCACGCGCTTGACCCGGATCAGGGTTTCGCCGGGCTGGCGCACGGGTATCGGCCTCTGGACAGCCGTGAGCGAACGCGGCTCGTTACAGATCACAGTCAGCATTTTTATTCTCCGGCAATAGCACGCGGGCTACGGGTTTTGGCCAAGGCGGACCAGGGGGCGGGAAGCGACGGGAGCTGCAGCAACGGGAGATAGAACCAGGGCATGCGGATCTCCTCTTATTGTGTGCAGCGTGAATGCCGCCTGGATGATCACGGCTCGAAAACTACACGCGGCAAAATACATTGGCAAGACCAGTTTATAAAAAATATGAATTGGCCTTACCAGATTGATATCAGGTGCGAGTGATCGCCGGGAGCACTTGATGCTCTTGGAACATGGCTTTGCTCAGGGCTTGGGGGGAGCGCAGATGCAATTTTTCATGGACGACTATTTTTCAGAGGGCTCTGATTTATTTTCGACGGTTACGGCTTCAAGGTGCAGCGCTGCTGACACCCTTGGAGCATCAACGTGAATGGATCGCTGCACGCGCTTTATACCCACCCACTCTCCCCTGAAACTCTTCGCACGCTGGACAATTCGCCCTGCACAGAGCAACAGCCCACCGAAGATCGGATCAGCCTGATGTCTGGCTTATTCACACCTGGAAATGCTGTTCTACATATTGCGCAGAGAGTGGGTTAATCGCAGCGGATGTCTTTACCCGACAGAAAGCCAAGTAACGCTATGGACTTTAACTTTAAATACATCGCCACCAGAAGCGTTGAAAACAAGGAGCGACATGAATTTAAACCCCGCTGATTTAGACTCCGAATCTGCTGGATACATAACAATAAATAGCGGCCGACACAGGGTTCTTCCTCAATGAACAAAGCTATTGCCATGACGCATGGCTTGACCAAATAAAAACCAAGGATAACAAATGACTCGACCTTTTTTCTCTGTTGCCTGGGCTGCTTCACAGCGAATTTACGACCCTGTGAACTCCGGCGAAAAAGTTGCACAAATAATTGGTGGATATGTTGAAAAGAATATCAACAACCCCATACCCCAACAATGCTGGAGTAATACCTGTGCTGTTCGAATTAGTTATATTTTGAATCAATCTGGCATGAACATTCCAAAAACTCCAGGACAGACAGTATCAGGAGCGGACAATCGCCAATATTTTTTCCGGGTAAGGAATCTTGTAGCATTCCTCGAGGAGCGTTGGGGGCAACCTGATATCCTGAAATACCCGCCCGCTGGTGGAGGATCCCTTGCCGGTAGAAGGGGCTAATCCTGTTTGAAGTTACAGGCTGGTCAGATGCTCAAGGCCACGCAACACTGTTCGATGGCAATATCTGCTACGACCCGTGTTACTTCAATGAACCAGAAGCGAGATACAGCACCGACCGCGCTAACTTTTGGAATTTGCCATGAACATAATCTGGAGAGGTGGCCTGACTGTTTCGGCCCTGGCCCTCTATCTGTCAGTTTGCCATGCACAGAACAGCCAGTTTAGCTTTCCAGGCGCTGGGGCACGTCCCCATGCCCAGAACTATAAAGACATGATCCTGGCCACCTGTGTCGCGAACGCCTACCAGAATGACAAGAGTGCTGCTATTGATGCCGGCAGTAGTGTGAGTGCATTACGCGACTGGACCGAGTACGACATGGAAAGGGCGCCAGTTGCTATCAAGTCCCTGGTAGATAGTTATTTGGTGCGCAATTACCACAATCCGTTAGTCGAACCGGAAATCAAGGATGTACGTTTCGACTTTCTGAAATGTCTGGACCTCTATCACAGCAGCGAGCTGGACGAACAGACAAAGGATCTGGTCATCAATCCCGAGCATAAATACAGGCAGGATAATCAGTGATCCAGGGCACCGAATTGAGCATCCCGCTTGCGTAACCTCCATCAGCCCCCCGCCATCATCAAATCCAGATTCTGCACCGCAGCTCCGGCAGCGCCCTTGCCGAGGTTGTCGAATACAGCAGCCAGCAACACCTGGCCGGTCTGCTGGTTTTCACAGACCACCAATTGCAAATCATCAGTCCCGTTCAGCGCCTGAGGATCAAGGCAGGTCAACGCTTTGGATTCCTGCAGCGCCATCACCTGGACATGGGCCGTATCGGCGTAGTGCTGCACAAGGCATTCATGCAACCGCTGCCCGTCCACGCCCGGCGCCAACAGGCGCAGTTGCAAAGGTATAGTCAGCACGATGCCCTGGCGAAAAGCACCATAGGCAGGGATAAACATCGGCCGCTCCAGCAGGCCGCTTTGTTGCTGGATCTCCGCAACATGTTTGTGCGCCAGGCCCAGACCATAAACCTGAAATGCCGGCACCTGCGCGGCGCCCTCCCCTTCAAATTCCTCCACCCCGACCCGCCCTTTGCCGGAATAACCCGACACGGCATTAATGGTCATCGGGTAGTCCGCGGGCAATAAACCGGCTTCCAGGAATGGACGCAGCAGCCCTATCGCGCCGGTGGGATAGCAACCCGGGTTACTGACCCGCCGCGCCGTGGCAATACGCCGGGCCTGTTGCGGGTTCATCTCGGCGAAACCATAGGTCCAGTCCGGGTGGGTACGGTGCGCCGAGCTGGCGTCAATGACCCGAACGCCAGGGTTTTCGATGCTCGCTACAGCGTCTCGTGCCGCGTCATCGGGCAAACACAAAATCGCGATGTCGCAGGCGTTGATGATTTCGGCACGACGCCGGGCATCCTTACGGTACTCGGGGTCGAGCGTGATCAAGCGCAGATCGGAACGCCCGCGCAGCCGTTGATGGATTTGCAACCCGGTGGTGCCTTGGTCGCCGTCGATGAAGATCAGAGGACTTGCCATGGAATGCTCTCGGACTCAGGAAATCAGGAGCGGCAATCTTCAGCGAGGGGCTAAGATAGGAAAAGTTGAATTTCCAAACGATAAACTTCAGATTTTCTGAACAAGGACCGCTCCAATGCGTGAAATCAGCCTGGACCGGCTGCGCACACTTGTCGCTATTGCTGACCTGGGCTCGTTTGCCGAGGCGGCCCGGGTGCTGAACCTGGCCCCGCCCACGGTCAGTCTGCATATCGCCGACCTGGAGTCGCGAGTAGGCGCCAGGCTGTTGTCGCGCACCCGCGGCCGGGTCCAGCCCTCGGCCATTGGCGCAACCCTGGTGGAACGTGCACGCGCTCTGTTGGCGGATGCGCAGCAAGCACTTGAAGACGTGCAACGACAGGTGCAAGGGCTGGCCGGACGCGTGCGCCTGGGCGCTTCCACCGGCGCCATCGCCCAGTTGCTGCCGCAAGCGCTGGAGACCTTGAATCAACGCCATCCAGCTATCGATGTGCAGGTCGCAGTGCTCACCTCGCGGGAAACCTTGCACAGGCTGGCCGAAGGCTCTCTGGAGATCGGCCTGGTGGCGCTGCCACAGACCTCGGTCAAACAATTGCGGATCGAGCCGTGGCGCCGGGACCCGGTCATGGCCTTCCTGCCGGCCCGATGGCAATGCCCCGATGTAGTGACCCCCGCCTGGCTGGCCGCTCAGCCCTTGATTCTGAATGACAACACAACCCGTCTTTCGCGCCTGACCTCGGACTGGTTCGCCAGTGATGGGCACCAGCCCGTTCCACGGATCCAGCTGAACTACAACGATGCAATCAAGAGCTTGGTGGCGGCCGGTTATGGTGCGACGTTATTGCCCCATGAAGCCTGCACCCCGTTGCCTGACAGCCGGATCGCCATGCGCCCGTTAGAGCCCTTGTTGTGGCGCCAGCTCGGGATTGCCCACCGTGACGGCGATGTCGAGCGGTCCACGCAACATGTACTGGATGTGTTGTGGGGCTTGAGCTCGGAGCGGGCCGATGGTGTCACTTGCTAAGCGTCCCCCGGTTTCTCGGGGCGCGCAGGTCCAAGGCTTTTGTTTCACAGACAGAACAGCGATGATCGCCGCCCCGCACCCCTGCACAGGAACCCGTTTCATGGAATTGCCACTGGAAACAGTCGCCCTTTTCGCGCTCAAACTGGCCTATGAGACCGAAGGCTCAAGCCCGATATTGCGCGACGACCTGGTCATGGCGGACTACGAGCGCGAGGTCTTTGCCCTGCTGGTACGCAAGGGCGATATCGCGGCCATTCAGGCCAAGCTCGATGCTTGCCTGGGCCTCGCCATGAACGCCTTGGGCGGCAACGACAAGCCCATGGGCCGCGAGCTCGGGCGCCTGTCGCTGGATGTACAAAGCGCCCGCACGCTGGAGCAACTCAACGCCCCGCTGCTGACACTCAGGGACTACCTCAAAGACATTCTGTGATCACTGCCCCTGAAAGGTTTCAAGGTACGCCAGCAAGTTGTCGATCTTCTGCGGGTCGCTGATGCCCCAGAAAATCATCCGCGTACCGCTGACCACTTTCTTCGGCGCCTCGATGTACGCGGCCAGTTTGTCCCGCGTCCACACCACACCCGAGTTTTTCATCGCGTCGGAGTACTGGTAGTCCGCCGTGGTCCCGGCTTGCCGGTCGATTATCCCGTTGAGCTGCGGTCCGAACCCGCCCCGGGCGTTTTCGCCGACGCTGTGACAGCCGCCACAGGTTTTGCTGAACAGTCTGGCTCCCGCCTCGGCATCGCCAGCCGCGACAGCGGCGGTGCCGGTGAACCCGGTTGCAAGGATCAGGGCCAGGGTCAGTAACGCTGCTGGTTTCATCGGCGGTTCCACATTCAGGTGTCAGGATCGGGCTCGCCGGCAATCTTACAGGCTCAATGCAAAACCTGCTCCGCCAGCAAGATCAGGGCAATGATGATCATCACCGCCCCGGACACCCGGCTGACGTTTTTCGCCGCCCCCGGACGGGTCTGCAACACTGCCCGGGCGCTGAACCCCACCAACAGATACACCACTGCGCAACTCACCCCGTGCAACGCGCCCAGGGCCATGATTTGCGCCGGGACCGGCCACGTCGACAGGGGGTCGGTGAACTGCGGCAACAGGGCCAGAAACAGCAGAAACACCTTGGGGTTCATGCCGCTGACGCACGTGCCCTTCCACACCCAGCGAAACCACGAGTCCGCCACCTGCGCCTGTCCGGCCTGCGGGGTGGAAGGCTGGCGGATCATGCCAATCCCCAACCAGAGCAAATACAGGGCGCCGGCAAGGGTGAGCAGCGACATGATCAGCGGGCTTTTGGCCAGCAGCGCGCCGATACCTGCGGCCACAATCAGGGTCGCCAGCAAATGCCCCGAGAGCAGGCCCGCCACAGCCGGCGCAACCCGGCGTTCGCGCATCCCGGCAGAAATCGCGTAAGCCCAGTCCGCGCCGGGGGTGATGATGAACAGAAAAGACACCGCCCAAAAGGCGGCCACTATGCTGAGAGTCACGGAATGTCTGCCTTCTATGAGCTAACCGGGAGGTTGTGCAGTGCGCCGGGTCAAGCGAATGCTGCCAGTAGAAGATTAGAGAAATGCTGATAGGATTATCTTTCGTTTATCCCAATCAGGCGCGTCGCCATTAGAAGGATCTTCCAGATGGATCGAATTGATCGAAAGATTCTTGCTGAGCTGCATGGGGATGGCCGCCTTTCTCTCACGGAACTGGCGGACCGCGTCGGGCTCAGCCTCTCGCCCTGCCATCGGCGGGTGCGGGCACTGGAAGAGTCGGGGGTGATCCTGGGCTACCGGGCCCTGCTGGCGCCGAAAGAACTGGGCCTGGGCTTTTCTGCGATTGTGTTCGTGACATTGCGCGAAGTGACCCGCCAGGCAGTCGCAGACTTTGAGGCAGCCTTACCGCAGATCCCGCAAATCATCGAAGCGCAAAGGCTGTTCGGCGATCCGGACTACCTGCTGCAAGTCATCGCCAAAGACCTGCAGGCCTTTCAGCAACTGTACGACGAGCGCCTGACCTCGCTGCCCAACGTACAGCGGCTGGTCTCCACCCTGGTGATGAAAAGCGTGATCCATGACCGGGTGCTGCCGCTGTCGTAGTCGCTGCCGCAGGCTGCGATGGATTGCCCAGCAATCGCGCGTTCGTGGCCACAGCGAAGGGCCTGCGGCCCTTATCGCAGCCTGCGGCAGCGACTACAGGTTCAGCTGCCATTACCCGTCCAGCGGCATCAACCCGGCCGCCAGGGCATCCAGCAAAGCACTGACTTTGGGCAATGCCTGGCGGCTTTTTGGCCACACCAGATTGATCGCCAGGCCTTCGCTGGCCAGATGCGGCAACACCTGCACCAATGAACCGTCGGCCAGATGCTGCTTGATCAGCCAGGTCGGCAATTGCGCAATGCCACAGCCCGCCACTACCGTCATCACCTGCCCCTGGCCATCACCGACGATGTACTTGGCAGACATCACCCGGCGCTCAGTCTCACCCGGCCGGTTGCCGGAAAAACGCCAGGGGCTGACCGTGCCGTCTGCCCGGCCATAAGCGACGCACTGGTGATGCTCCAGGTCGCGATCGGTCACAGGGCTGCCGTGGATCTTCAGGTAGGCCGGGGCAGCGCAGAACACATGCCGTTCACGCCCCAGGTAACGATGCCCGAGTGCCGCCGGCCATACATCCGAACCGCCGACCCGCACGACGATATCAACCCCCTCCTCAACCGGGTCGATAAAGCGGTCCGAAAACGAAATGTGCGGCAGTAACAGCGCATGTTCCTGCACAAATTGCAGCACTACCGGCAACGCCAGCAGCCGCCCGAAAGCAGCGGGCAGGTCAATCCGGATTCTGCCCCGCGGCTCGGTATTTTCAGCCTGCATGGCCAGCTCGGCCTCTTCCAGTTCGGCCAGCACCCCGGTGCAGGTCCGATAGAAAGCAGCTCCGGCATCGGTCAACGAGAGACGCCGGGTGGTGCGATTGAACAAACGTACTTCAAGCCTGCTTTCCAGCCGGGCTATACCTTTGCTGATTGCCGACGGGGTCAGGTTCATGCGTTCGGCAGCGGCTTTGAAACTGCCGGCTTCGGTGACACACACAAACACATCGATGCCCTTGAGTCGCTCGGAAGAAAACATGCTCGCCCCGTATTAGTGAATTCAATTCAACACATTCGGTAAAAGGTATCGCATATATGACTAATTTTCCCCAGTAAGCTGATGGCCATGACATACCTCAACCAACAGGCGCTCCCATGACCCAGCAAAAACCTGTCGTTCTAATTACCGGCGCCACCGGCCAGATCGGCGGCGACACCCTGCGCAACCTGCTGAACGATGACAGCATCACCCTGGTGGCGGCCGTGCGCTCCCCGGCCAAGGCCGAGCCATTCGAGGCCCAAGGCATTCGTACGGTGATTCTGGATTTCGACAAGGAAGAAACCCTGGCCCCGGCACTTCAAGGGATTGATCGCGCGTTTCTGGTGACGGGCTACACCGTCCACATGCTGCGCCAGAGCAAGGCCTTTGTGGATCAGGCGAAAAAAGCGGGGGTGCAACACATCGTGCATCTGGGTGCCTGCGGACGGGATGACACCACCATCGGACACTGGGCCTGGCACCAGTTCGTTGAACGCTACATCGAGTGGTCAGGCTTTTCGTTCACCCACCTGCGCCCTGAATGCTTCATGCAAAATCTGCTCAGCTATGACGGCACCCAGGCAGTGAAAGAAGGCGTTATCGAGCAATACACCGGCGATGCGCGTTTCAGCTGGGTCGATGGCGAAGACGTCGCCCGCGTCGCCGCACACACCTTGCTGCACCCGCTCAAACATGCCGGCAAGACCTACCGCCTGGGCTACGACGTGCAGTCCTACGGCGACATTGCCGCCATCATGACCCGACTCCTGGGCCAGCCGTTCCGTTACGACGCGAAGTCACCTGACGTGTTCCTGGAAAACATGCGCGCGGCCGGAGCCGAAATGGCCTACATGACCTGCGTGCACGACAACTTCACGCGCATGGCTGCACGGCAGATTCCCGGAGTTGAAGAGACCTTCGACAATTTCCCCGGCATCACCGGCCGCCAGCCCGTGACCTGGGAAGATTTCGTGCAAAAACACCGCAGCGCTTTTGCCTATTGAGCACCTCGCACCACCCCTGACTTCAGCGCAAAGCTCGCTGGCAAGCCAGCGCCTACAGAAAAGCATCGATATCTGCCCCTCCCCCTGTGGGAGCGGGCTTGCCCGCGATGGCAGCGCCGCTGGCTTCAAGGCAGAGCTCGCTGGCAAGCCAGCGCCTACATAAAAGCATCGATATCTGCGTGCTACTTTTCGCAGCACTTGCACCAGGGCCTGCCCGCTTGCAGGTCATTCGCGAACCGCCGCAGCGCCGGGTTTCAATTCAAAACCGTTCTCTTTTACACATTGGCGACGAACCCTTAACGCTGTGCGTCAATTGTTCAAGAAGTCGATAAAGGGGCGCACATCCTGCAAATGGTCTAGACGTAATGCCTCAATCCAAAAAGAAAAACTCAAGGAAGACGTTGTGATCAAACCTCTCGCACTCGCTGTCAGCGTTGCCAGCGCCCTGCTGTCAACCTCAGGCCAGGCCTATGACTACGGCGAATACGCTGGTGACACCCTCGACAAGCTGATTCATGACTACCCGGGCCGCTATCGGGGCACGGCCAATTTCGCCGGGGCGGCCGACTGGATGCAAAGCCGGATGGGCGACGCCTACAGCATCTCCCGCCAGGATTTTTCCTGGGGCGCCGGTAACAGCCGCAGCTCGCAAAACGTCGTGGCTTATGCCCCAGGCACACTGGCGCAATACGTGGTGGTCGGCGCCCACTTTGATACCTACTTCGGTCGCCCTGCCCTGCAAGGGGTCGACGACAACGGTTCGGGCGCCAGCGTTCTCACCGAAATCGCCCGCAATCTCAACGGCCTGCCGCTGGAGTACGGGCTGCAGGTGATCGGCTTTGGCGCCGAAGAAGAAGGCCTGCAAGGATCCAAGGCCTTTGTGAACAGCCTGAGTACCAGCCAGAAGGACAACATGCTGGCCATGATCAACCTCGACAGCCTGATCACCGGCGACATGATGTATGCCCACTCCGGCAAAAACAGTGCGACCAACCCGGGGCTGGCGGCACTGCGCGAACATGCGTTCAAGCTGGCCAAAGAGCTCAATATCGACCTGCACACCAACCCCGGTCTGGACGCAGCCTACCCTGCCGGCACCGGTTGCTGCAGTGATGGCGAATCCTTTGAAAAACTGAATATACCGGTGCTCTACGTCGAAGCCACCAACTGGGAACTGGGGGACATGGACGGCTACACCCAGACCGACAACCCGGCAATCCCCGGCGGAGCGACCTGGCATGATCCCAAAAAAGACAATGAAACCGTGCTCACCGATGCCTTTGGCCAGGAGCGTATCGAGCAGCGCCTGCGCGACTATTCGCGCCTGCTCAGCCGTCTGGTGCTGGAGCTGACCAATGCCGACCTCATGGCGTCAACGGCGTCTGGCGGGGCCGTCGCCCGGGCGATGCAGGACAGTCTGCAACGTCAGCACCAGGCTCAGGTAAACCTGCTGGACCGGCGCTGGCTGACCTTGCAGTCGGCCACTCGTGAAGCGGGCACCTTTGATGGCGAAATAGGCATTGATGGCGAGTACACCGCAGACAGTGGCCCCTTCCACGAAGGCCGGCGACTGGGCCTGCATGCTCTGGGAGATTATCAATTGACCCCGAGCCTGACCCTGGGCGCCAGCCTCAGTTACCTCAATGGCCGCGACAAGCTGGAACATGGCGGCAAGCTCGACAATGACAGCTGGCAGGCGGCGATCTATGCCTTGCTCAACGACGGCGGCCCGGCATGGCTGGCAGGCGACCTGAGCGCCGGGCACAGCAGCTTCGACAGCAAGCGCAATCTGCTGGTCCAGGCCAACGGCGGCCCGGTGCTGCTGAGTCAGAAGCTGACCGGTGAAACCGATGCCCTCAGCCTCGGTGCGCGGGTTATCGGCGGCTATGACTTGGACGTCGGCCCGATCAAAAGCGGTCCTTTCGCCGGGCTTGATTACAGCCATTACCGGATCGACAAGTTCCACGAAAAACAGGAACTGCGTACTGCCCTCACCTATGAGGAGCAAAGTTTCGACTCCCTGCAGGCCAGCCTCGGCTGGCGTGTACGGGGCAGTTTCGACCTGCCGGCCGGCATGAGCCTGCAGCCGTACGGCGACATTGCCTGGGTCAGGGAAATGGGTGACGGACGTCTGGACGACATCTTGTTGACCAGCCTCGCGGACGGAAAAGCCCGAGGGGCAAAACTGGGCAGCGTCGACAAGAGCTATGGTCGGGCCCAGGTCGGCAGCCAGTTGGCGATCACCCCGCAACTGGGGCTTTACGCCCAGATCAATGGCCGCCTTGGCAATGATGAGGGCAGCCAGACCGGCTACTCCCTCGGCGCTCAATGGTTGTTCTGATTCACCATCGCACTGCCTGCAGGAGCGCGTTGCGCGCCTGCAGGTCAATGCCCTGATCAGCCCAGCTGTTGGCGCATCGCCATTTCCACGCCGCGTATTTCTGCCAGCCCCTTGAGGCGACCGATCAACGAATAGCCCGGGTTGCTCTTGCGGTGCTGGTCATCCAGTAACTGGTGCCCGTGGTCCGGGCGCAACGGCAGCCGTGGACCGCCTTCGCGTTCACGTCGCAGATCCTCTTCAACCAGCGCACCAATCACCCCGACCATATCGACGTCGCCGCCCAGGTGGTGAGCCTCATGGAAACTGCGCGGGTCAGCCTCACGGCGGGTTGAGCGCAGGTGAGTGAAGTAAATGAACGGCGCAAACTGCTTGGCCATCGCCACCAGATCGTTGTCTTCACGCACACCATAAGAGCCGGTGCAGAAGGTCAGGCCGTTGGCCGGGCTTGGCGCGGCATCCAGCAACCATTGCGCGTCTGCCGCCGTGGAAAGAATACGCGGCAAGCCCAGCAGCGCCCGCGGTGGATCATCCGGGTGGATCGCCATGCGCACACCCGCTTCTTCAGCGACCGGAATCACTTGCCGCAAGAAGTGCCCCAGATGCTCACGCAACTTCGTCTCGTCGATATCGGCATAGGTGCGCAGCAAGGCACGGAAATCTTCCAGGCTGTAATGCTCTTCGGCACCCGGCAGACCGGCAATCAGGGTGTTGACCAAGGCCTCGCTGCGGGCCGGGGTCAACGCTTCGAAGTAGGCTTTGGCCTGCTGGATATCCTCTGCGCTGTACTCGGCCTCAGCCCCCGGACGCTGGAGGATGAACAGATCGAAAGCGGCAAACGCGGTTTGATCAAAACGCAGTGCCCAGCCGCCATCTTCCAGCTCCCAGGCCAGATCGGTACGGGTCCAGTCCAGCACCGGCATGAAGTTGTAGCAGACGATATCGATGCCGCAGCTCGCCAGGTTGCGCACGCTCTGCTGATAGTTGGCGATGTACTCGTCACGTCGGCCACAGCCGCGCTTGATGTCTTCATGCACCGGGATGCTTTCTACCACCGACCAGGTCAGACCGGCGGCTTCGATCATCTGCTTGCGGGCCGCGATTGCCTCCACCGGCCACACCTGGCCATTGGGAATCTCGTGCAACGCGGTGACAATACCGGTGGCCCCGGTCTGTCGCACATCAGCCAGTGAAATCGGGTCTTTGGGGCCGAACCAACGCCAAGTCTGTTCCATGTCCATCTCCCTTCTTGTTAGTTATGTGCTGCAAAAGTTTTTAAATGCTTGCCCATGCCGGTTCGCTCCAACGCGCTATAGGCACGCTGCACCGCATCACGAAAGGCCGGGCGAGCCGACAGCGCGGCCGGGAACACCTGCTCCAGGTCGAGAAAAGCGTCTACCCGCAGGGTGCCGTCAAAACGTCCGGCAATATCGGCAAAGGTGGCGCTCAACGGATCGTCGATTACCTGCGCCTCGCGGCCCGGCAACGGTTCGGTGCAATAGCGGATCCAGGCCGCAACACCCAGTGCGGTGCAATCAATGCTGCGCCCCGCATCCAGTAGTTGCCGGGCGCCCTGCAACCAGCGCTGCGGCAGTTTCTGCGAGCCGTCCATGGCGATCTGCCGCAGCCGGTGTTGCAAACTGTCATTGGCAAAGCGCGCGCACAGGTCGCGGGCATAACCGGCGACATCGATGCCCGGCGGCATGTCCAGGGTTGGCGTCGCCTCTTCGGCCATATAGCGGCGGATAAACAGCGCCAGATCTGCATCACTGATGGCCTCGAATACCGACTCATGACCGGCCAGCAAACCGATGTAGGCCAACAGCGAGTGACTGCCGTTAAGCAGGCGCAAC
The DNA here is from genome assembly GCF_001294575.1 of Pseudomonas versuta. Lineage (NCBI taxonomy): Bacteria > Pseudomonadati > Pseudomonadota > Gammaproteobacteria > Pseudomonadales > Pseudomonadaceae > Pseudomonas > Pseudomonas versuta. The sequence continues at coordinate 256,976 of NZ_CP012676.1, read as the reverse complement.
TTCATGGTTTCGAACGGACGTACATCAGCCACCATCTGCACGCCCTCTTCTTCCCAGTCCGGGCGTCCGAGGGGAAAGTGGTCCTCAATCACCCACTGGCTGAAGCTTTCACACACCACCGCCGCGCGGTCATGGCAGTCCAGTTGTTGCTCAAGGCGGCTGAACGCCCGGGCATCCATCGCGGGAACAATGCGGTCGACCATGCAACCGGGAAACGCCACCTGCTCTGCGATCCACTGCGCCAGGCCGCTGTCCTGAGGCGCTGCCAGGCCAGTCACGGCCTGGCGGGTGCGCTGGCCGTTGTCCGGCATGTTGTCGCAGCACAGCACGGTGAACGGCGGCACCCCGGCGACATAGCGGCGGCGCAGGGCTTCCAGCACAATCCCCGGCGCGGTCCGTGGCGTCCGGGGGTGAGCAAGGTCGTGGACAATCGCCGGGGCCTGGACTTGCAATTGACCGGTGGCCGGGCTCAGGTAATAGCCTTTTTCAGTCACCGTCAGGGTCACTATCCGGGTGCCCGGAGCGGCCATGTGCTGCAGCAGCAACTCCAGTTCAGCCCCGCCATCGCCCACGTACAGCGCTTCACGCACTACCGTGATATCGCGTAACGTCACCTGTTCACGGTCACGGTACTCGGCCACGCAATAGCGCCCTTGCTGCTCGCGCAACAGTTCGACCAGCGCGCGATTGGAACGCAGGTTGGCACTGCACACCCCCCACTGGCTCTGGCCGTGGCGATTGAGATGACGCTGCAGATAGACCGCCTGATGAGCGCGGTGAAACGCTCCCAGGCCCAAATGCACAATCCCGACCCCGGCCTCGGCAGCCACCGAGGGAACGCGTTGAACGACAGGCATCGTTTCTCTCCTTAGTGGGGCTGAGTCAGGGCCGGGCGAGGCACCACGCTGTCCGTTGGTACTCCATCAGACACGGCCAGAGGTTTTACATAGCGCGCCACACAGACGGCGCCGATGATGGTCAGCAGCCCCGCCAGCAGGAAGGCACTGGTGAACGAGCCGGTGAACTGCACCAGAAAGCCGGTGAGGGTCGGCCCGATAATGCCCGAGGTATTGGCCAGAAAATGCATGAAACCGCTGACACCGCCGACGCGTGCAGCAGGCACCGTGTCCTGGATGATTGCCCAGTAAATCGCACCGGTGAGGTACAGGAAGAACACCGCCAGTGCTACCAGAATGACCGCCGGATACAAGGTTTTGACGATCCCTGCGAAGCCGATGCAAATGGCGCAGGCCAGCAGGCACGTCACCAGCACCACTTTGCGCGAAAACATCATTCGCCCGGTTTTCTTGAACACGTAGTCGGAAATGAAACCGCCCAGCGCCAGGCCCAGGAAGCCGAGTAACCAGGGAATGACCGTGGCGATGCTCATCTCCTTGACGTTTAGGCCGTGGGCCATGGTCAGGTAGCTGGGGAACCAGGTCAGAAAGAAGAACAGCGTGTAGTTGTAGGAAAAGAACGCCAGCGAGGTGAACAGCACCGTCGGTTGCTTGAGGTAATAACGCAAAGGATGAACCGGCAACGCCGCTACTTCACTCTGACCTTCGCCCTCTGCAATCTCTTGTGCGACCTTGCCGGTGGGCTTGTCCTTGACGAATTTGTACCAGACTGCCGCCCACACCAGCCCCATCAACATGATGATGATGAACGACACCTTCCAGCCGTAGCTGATGGCGATAAAGCCCACCACCGGCCCGGAAATAGCACCGCCCAAAGGCGTGCCGGACATCGATGTGCCCAGGGCCCTGGCCCTTTGTTTCGGGGTGTACCAGTTGTTGACCATCTTGCTCGTGGTGACGCTCAACGGCCCTTCACCCATGCCGAACAAGATGCGGATAAACACCAGGGAGGCGAAGCCGATGGTCAGGATGGTCAAACCGCTGAACAACGACCACAGCACCATGGCGATCAGTAGTGTGGTTTTTGCACCATAGCGGTCAGCCGCCCAGCCGCCGATAAAGTTGAACGCCGCGTAGCCGACGAAAAAACTGCTGAAAATCATGCCCATTTCACCCGTGGTCAGACCGTAGTCTTTCTGGATGAACGGGGCCGCCACGGATAATGCAGAGCGATCCAGGTAGTTAATGACGCCTGCCAGGAACAGCATGATGATGATTAATGTACGGCCTTGACCAAACATTGGAACCTCCCGCTTGTTGTTTTATTCGGTGAGGGTGCCCGTGATCGGGCACGTGAATCTAAAACTGCTGTGGGAGCGGGCTGCCCGCCCTCACCCTTTGATGAGTAGCCGCCAGTCAGTGATGGTCACTGTTGACTTGCACCAGCACTTTTCGGGTCTGCTCGGGGTGGTTCTCGATCATCGCGATGGCCGCCGGCATCTCATCGAACTGGATGCGATGGCTGATCATTTCCTGAACCTGCAACTTGCCACTGGCGATCAGTTCAATCACCCGCGCGAACTTGCGGTTGTTGAGGCGCGAGCCCACCAGCGTCAATTCTTTCTTGATCATTTCCAGCTGCACCAGATCGGTGGGCGTGGTGCTGAAACCGAGCAGGCCGATACGGCCCGCAGGCGAGGCCAGACGCACCATTTGCGGCATCAGCGCCGGAATGCAGGCAGCATCGACAATCAGCGGCACACCTTCGCCCCCGGTCACTTCTCGCATCGTCGCCTCGACATCGACGTCCTTGCCATTGAGGGTGCGGGTGGCACCCAGAGAGCGTGCGTTGGCCAGCCGCTCGTCAATCACATCGGTCACGGTGATATCGGTCAGCCCCAAGGCACGGGCCATTTGCACCAGGGTCAGGCCGATGACTCCGGCGCCGTAGATCAACAGGCTGTCGCCGGGGTGCGGCTGCATGCGATCGAGCACGTTGAGGGCAATGGAGTAAGGCTCCACCAGCGCGGCATGGCTGAGCGACATGCTGTCCGGCAGGCGATGGACATTGCTCTGCGGCACACACACCTGCTCGCTGAAGCCGCCGTCGCGGTGCACACCGATCACTTGCAAGCGGGTACACACGTTGGGCCGATTGATACGGCAGGGGTAGCAAGTGCCGCAACTGATAACCGGGTCGATACACACACGGTCGCCAACCTTGATGTGCTCCACGTCTGCGCCAACTTCACTGACCACGCCGGAAAACTCATGGCCGGTGACCCGGGGGAATTTCACGAAGGCGTTCTGTCCGTGAATGATGTGCAAGTCCGAGCCGCAGATGCCGGCGTAGGCCACATCGACCTTGACCTCGCTGCGTCCCGGCTGCGTGGTCGCGACCTGGGCCAGGCCGAATTCAAAAGGTGCTGTTACTTGAAACGCTTTCATCGGATAACTCCTGCCCGGACGCAGCGTCCAGATTTTTATAGTTATTAAACAGTCGTGCAAAAAGCTTTCGATGCCGCTTACCAGTGCCAGAGCGTGCCGTCTTCAAGGCGATTGACCGGCAGGCTTGCCCGTTTGTAGGGGTACTCGGCGGCCAGTTCTTCATCAATGTCCACGCCATGCCCCGGGGTTTCACCGGGGGTGAAATAACCGTCTGCAAAATGGTAGGCGTGAGGGAAAACTGCGTCGGTCAGCGGGTCGTGGGGCATGTGCTCCTGAATCCCGAAGTTGGGCACCCAGGTATCGAAATGCAGCGCTGCGCCCATGGTCACCGGCGACAGATCGGTGGCGCCATGGAAGCCGGTGCGCACTTGATAGAGCGCGGCAAAATCGGCAATGCGCCGCACATGGCTGATACCGCCGGCGTGGACCAGAGTGGCGCGGATGTAGTCGATCAGTTGTTCCTGAATCAGCTCGCGGCAGTCGTGAATCGAATTGAACACCTCACCCACCGCCAGCGGCGTGGTGGTGTGCTGACGGATCAGGCGAAAGGCTTGCTGGTTCTCGGCCGGGGTACAGTCTTCAAGCCAGAACAGATTGAACGGCTCCACCGCCTTGCCCAGTCGCGCGGCTTCAATAGGCGTGAGGCGATGATGGACGTCGTGCAGGATGTGCAGGTCGTCGCCAAATCGCTCACGCACGGCTGCGAACAGCTTGGGCACATGATTGAGGTACTTGGCGGTGTCCCACACATGCTCGGCAGGCAGATCGCTGTCGGCCGGTTCATAACGCTCGCCGCTGCGTTTAGCGACGCCATAGGTGGTGGCGATGCCCGGAATCCCGCATTGCACCCGTACCGCCTTGTAGCCCAGTTCCACATGGCGGGCGACTTCTTCCAGGCAACCGTCAATGTCCTTGCCAGTGGCGTGGCCGTAGACCATCACCCGTTCGCGGCTCTTGCCACCGAGTATCTGGTAGAGCGGCATGTTGGCGGCCTTGGCCAGGATGTCCCACAGCGCCACGTCTACGGCGGCAATGGCGGTCATGGTCACCGGACCACGGCGCCAGTAGGCACCGCGATACAGGTATTGCCAGATGTCCTCGATGCGCCGGGCATCACGGCCAATCAACGCGGGCAGCACGTGCTCCTGCAGGTAGGCGACCACCGCCATTTCCCGGCCATTCAAAGTGGCATCACCAATACCGTAGAGACCTGAATCGGTGACGATCTTGAGGGTAATCAGGTTGCGACCGGGGCACGTGACAATCACCCGCGCTTCAATAATTTTCATTCGATCAAGCCTCGGCGACAGAAGAAAAAGACGGCATGTGCAGACTCGGCATGGCTGCCACGGGGATCAGCGCACCTTGATGCTGAACCACCCGGGCCGCCAGTTGGTGCCCCCAGCGCGCAGCCAGTTGCGGCGGGCCGCCCTGCAAGCGGCACGCGAGGTAAGCGGCGCTGAAGGAGTCACCTGCCGCGGTGGTATCGACAATCCGCGGCACCCGCTCGGCGGGCACCTCGAAACGCCCGGCCGCGCACTGGATGACACACGGCGCTGCACCACATTTGAGTGCCACTTCGCCCACCCCGAACCCGGCATAGGCCTGGAACAGCGCCTCGTGATCGGCATAACCGAACAGGGCGACGTCGTCTTCCCAGGTAATCAGGGCCAGATCTGTGAGGCGCAGCATGTCGCTGTAGACCTGGCGCGCAGTCTGCGTATCAGGCCACAAATGAGGACGGTAGTTATTGTCGAAAACGATGCGGGTGCCTGCCTGGCGCGCCTGGCGCAAGGCATCCATCAGGCGCTCGCGGCCGCCGGGCGTGAGAATTGCCAGGCTGATGCCGCTCAGATAGACATAGTCGTAACCGGCCAGCGCCTGCAGTAGCGCATCCGCGTCAGGGCCGTCGAATACACGCCGGGCTGCGGCTTCGCCACGCCAGTACACAAAACGTCTTTCGCCCTGTTCATCGGTCTGGATGAAGTACAGCCCCGGCAGAGCATCCTTGATCACACGCACATGCTGGTCGCCAACGCCTTCGTCCCGCCACAACTGGCGCATGGCGACGCTGAAAGAGTCCGCGCCGATGGCGGTTATGTAGTCCGTAACCATCGCGCTACCCGCGCTCAGACGAGAGAGGTAGACCGCCGCGTTTAGCGTGTCACCGCCGAACGTTTGGGTGTATAGCGCGTCCGGTTCAGCGCGCATCTCGATCATGCACTCGCCTACCAGCGCCACCCGAGGGGGACGGGCTGAGGGGTACTGCCCAAGCGTTACCGTCATCAGTGCGCGCCTTGTTTTTATAGGGGTCGCTTTGCGTGAGTGCAGCATGTGTCGCACTGCACATTTATTATTTTCGAAACGGCGTTTCATTTAACTCTTTGAGCCCGAGTTTAATCAGATTTCATGCACCGTCAAGAAAAATGAAACAGCGTTTTGATTCCCTCGGGTATATCCTTGGGTTTTTAACATTTGCGTTGGAGCCTCCATGGACAACAGCACCACCCAGAACAATGAACTGGTCTCGGCCGTAGGCCGGACCATGGCCGTGCTTGAAGCCCTGGCCGAGCATCCCGAGGAAAGTGGCGTTTCCGAAATCGCGCAAAAACTGGAGATGTCAAAAAGTACGGTTTACCGCTTTTTGCAGTCACTCAAGGCGCGTGGCTATGTGGTCCAGGATGCCGAGGACCGCTACCGGCTCAGCGTCCGGCTCTTTGAACTGGGGGCGCAGGCCCTGCCCCATCTGGATATCGTGCGCGAAGCCGAACCGGGTATGCGCCGCATCAATGAATTGACCGGCGAGACCGTACACCTGGGCATCCTCGACGAAGGCAGCATCGTCTACGTGCACAAAATCGACTCCAAATACAATCTGCGCATGTACTCGCGTATCGGTCGGCGTGCACCGCTGTACTGCACGGGCATCGGCAAAGTACTGATGGCCTGGCTGGAAGAAGATGAGTTGCTGGCGCATTTGCAGGAAGAAAGTTTCGAGCGCCGCACAGCCAATACGCTGACCAGCATCGAGGACTACCTCAAGGAACTGGCATTGGTTCGAGAACAAGGCTATGGCGAAGACCATGAAGAGTTCGAAGACAACATGCGTTGCCTGGCAGCCCCCATCAAAGACCGCTTCGGCCACGTCATCGGCGGCATGAGCGTGTCCTTTCCGTGCTTCCGCTTCCGCGAAGAACTGAAACAGGACTACGTCAAACAACTGATGGAGGCGTCACAACAAATCTCCAGCCAGCTGGGATGGCATCCGCAGTAGTGGCTAGAGCCATCGTGACAGCTCCCGCTGGCTCACGATGGCAATAGCATCGCCCCGACAAATACGAATAAAACTCATATGCAATATTGATCTGGAGTGGGATAAACTGCGCGCCGCCAACTGTCTGCAAGGACTCGACCGTGTCTGCCTCCCGTACAAGGATCGTCATGTTTAAACGCGCAATCACCCTCGCCTTTTGCAGCCTGTTACTTGCAGGCTGCCAGTCTGACGGCATCGCCGGCGACCCCTTGAACCCGTCCGCTGCGACACTCACGCCTGCGCAAAAACAGCAGCAGGTGCAAGACCGTGCAACTTTTGAAGCGCTGACCATCAATGTGCTGCGCAGTGCGGGTTATCGGGCCAACACCAACGACCTGGATGGCAGTTTCAATTTGCTGATCAAACTTGACGAGAAGAGCCAGGTCATTGGTTGCGAGACTCAACCGAACAAGCAGTTTGATCGCAAGATCTATCCTTACAACCCGCACCTGGCCAACGATCTGCTGTCGATCTGCTGGACATCGGTTCTGCCCAGGGTGCCGTTGTCGCTGATTGACCCCAAGGAAACAACCACCGATATCGTGGCGCCGGTCGCGGTTTTTCCACTCAACGGATTAAGCCCCCAGGACCGTAGTGCCCGTGCACTGATGCTGCAGGATCAGGCGCAGAACGATTTTCTCTTCAAGCAGCTGTTCGCAGCTCAGCCCATCGAGAGCATCGGGATCGCAACGCTGCTGGTGATGAGCGACAGCAGCGGCCATGTAAAGGAATGTGCAGCCAGCCTGGACCCGCATGTTCTGCGACCCTCCGAGTTCAAGCAGGATGACGCCTTGCTCGGCGGCCTGATCTCACGCTGCAAGCACTTGGACCTGAACGCCATGCCGGGCTTCACCCCTAACGCCCAAGGCATGACCAGCGTGTTCAAGCGGATTGAATACACCCCCTGGAAAGCCGGTCTTAAACGTTCATGAGCTTTGCCGCAATGGCATTCCAGCCCGCGGGCTCGTTGATCATGCTTTTATAGTCATGCTCCGAACAGAACAGCCCTTGGAACGTATGTTTGGCCATGATTTCTTTAATGATCAGCGTCGCCGGGCCCAACCCGGTGTTACCGGTCCGGGCGTCGAGTGCCTGACTGCGTACCTGGGAAGTTATTGCCGCGCCCAGCATCATTTTTCGTTGTTCAAGCTTTTCGATACTGTCCGTTCGAAAAGCGGTACTGACATTAAATTCCGCCATTGTTGTGCCATGGCCCTTTTGTTCAAGAAATGCCGCCCATTGCAACTCCATTGCCGCGATTTTGCACAGGGCTGCATATTTGTTGCTTACCCCTTGCCTGGCCAGTTCAAGCTGCACGTTAATCATGATCATGGGGATCTTTCCGACCAGACCGATGCCGGTAAATGAGAGCAGAGTCGAGGTGGTAGACAATGCGGTTTCTGTTCCCCGAAATGCCAGCTTTACGAGCTTTACTTCGATAGCCAGTTGCAACCACTTAATGGCATCGCCGACTTGTTCGTCGCCTATTGCAAAGGGTTGATAGGCCGCGAGCAATCCTGAAAGCCTGCGCAGATGTATCGCTGTCGAGGTGGTTGCAGAGGCGTGCCGGGCAACTGAGAAGGGGGCGGGAACTGGTGAGATGGCAGGGGCCAATGCGGCCAGTCCAAGACCGGTAGAAGCCACGCCAAAACCCTTAAGATTGCGATTGGCAAGCATTTTGGCTGTTTTAGGGGAGGGTCCGCAATTGCCGTCTTTGACAAAGTAAGGGTTGAGCTTCAACCCGCTGACGGCACAGACTTTCATATAGCTTCTTGCAAGGTTTATGGCTGACATTCCCGGATGTATACCGCTCATTCCGGCAAGAATGGCAAATAACATGTCCTCTTTAGATTGTTCTGTTTGCGCTGTTTCACGTACTTGTTCTGCTAGGGATCCGTACATTTTTTTATCTCCACGACCGGGCATCAGACAGGATTTCACAGGTAATTAATCCGCAAATGTCTTTGCTGTTTATTGATAAAAAACAAACAGCGGTACCTGCTGCCTGAAGCAAGTACCTCCTTGACGGGACGGGCCGGTAAGTTTGCAAACACTCTTGCGGAGTGATTTGCCACGTGTGCCATTTTTTAAATAAAACCAGCCTGCGGGCACACTATGGCAATGACTCCTAGCTGTCTTTAGGATATTTCCTAGTTAAAATCCTAATGCCGGACGGGTAGCAAAACTGCTCTTGCGAATATTGCTGTGTAGTGCCCGGAGCCAGCGTCACGCGCCCTGAGCGCGCTCAATCGCAAAGTTGCTCCACGACTGGCTAACGGGCATCAGTTCAAGGCTATTGATATTGATGGACTCGATAAAAAGCTCGCTCCTACAGAGGGGCGAGCGTTTGCAGCGGTTTTATCGCGCCAGGCCGCGCAACAGGGTTACGGTCTGCTCGAGCACAATGCTCATCAACATGGCATAACGCTGCGGCGTCAGCACATCCCAGTCCAGGGCCTTGAGCGAGCTGTTACGGGTCAGGTGGAACGGCAGCAACTGCCCGGTCAGGGCCATGGAGCGCAGGATGCATTCCTCCTGGCTCGCATTGGGGCCCATCAAGCGCGAGATGATGCCGCTGGTCACGCCAATAAGACGATGGCCAATACGCTGGCTAATCACTTCTTCGCCCGCACTCGGGCCTAACCCGGCCTGCTCGCGCGCGTAAAATTTGCGCCAGCTGTTGGTCCGGTTAGACACCAGCATGAACTCGGCAATTTTGCTCTGGATCGAGCAAAAGGTTTCAATCAGTTGCTCGGTGTCGGGCCGCGCCCCCAACTGCGCCTGAGCCTGTTCGATGGTCGGCGCCAGGAAGGCCCAGATCTGTTCCACCATGTCTTCGATACAGGCGTTGTAGAGCCCTTCCTTGCTTTTGAAATAGTAATTGAGCGCAGGGGCATTGACCCCCGCCAACTCGGCAATTTCACGAGTCGATGCCCCCTCGTAGCCCTGCTCGCCAAACAGCGTCAACGCCGCTTCGATAATCCGCGCACTGGTTTCATCGCCACAGCTGTAGCCGCCTTCGCTGGCTGGTCGGCGCCGGTGAATAGTGCTCATGGGGTTCTCCTTGATCGATGAAGACGCGAGTGTGCCTCAATTTATATCGGTTGACATAATTTTACCGATCGCAATAATTGTTACAACTGCTAACAATTGAGACAACCATGACCGCACATCAGCCGCTTGAACCACCCACTCAACTGCAGCAACCGCGCAAGCCGCTGAAAACAATGCTCCTGGCTGGACTCGGTCTGACTGCGCTAATCGGCGCCGCCCTGCTAGGGGCTCACTGGTGGAGCGTCGGGCGCTTTATCGAGAGCACCAACGATGCCTACCTGCAGGCAGACAGCCTGAGCGTGGCGGCCAAGATCTCGGGCACGGTGAGTGAGGTGTACGTCAGCGATAACCAAACTGTCAGCGTCGGCCAGCCTCTGGTGCGGCTCGATGGGCGGCCGTATCAGGCGGCCCGGGAGAAGGCCGAAGCAGCCATCCGTGCCGCCGAAGCCGACATCGCCCGGGGCGAGGCCGAGCTGGAACAGCACAGCGCCTCGATTGCCCAGGTGCAGGCGCAGCTCGAAGGTGAAACGGCCAACGAGCAATACGCCGCCGCCCAGGTACAACGCTATGCGCCACTGGCCCGCAGCGGCGCCGAAACCCACGAGCGCATGGCCGAGCTACGCAATGCCCTGCGCCAGGCCAGTGCCCAGAGAGCCGCGCAGGCGGCTGCTTTGAACGTAGCGCAGCGCCAGTTGCAGACCCGCCGTGCCACCATCGAACAGGCCCGCGCACAGTTGGCCAGCGCCCAGGCCAGCACCCGCCAGAGCCAACTCGATGAGCAGGACACGCTGGTCTACAGCACGCTGGCCGGACGCGTCGGCAGCCGTTCGGTACGCGTAGGCCAATACCTGCAACCCGGCACGCGGCTGATGAGTATCGTGCCGCTCAATGAGCTGTACCTCACCGCCAACTTCAAGGAAACCCAGATCGAGCGCATGCACCCCGGCCAGTCGGTGGCGGTGCATATCGATGCCTGGCCGGATACGACGTTCGAAGGTGTGGTCGAAAGCCTGTCACCCGGCACCGGTTCGCAATTCGCGCTGCTGCCTTCCAACAATGCCACCGGCAACTTCACCAAAATCGTGCAGCGGGTGCCGGTGCGGATTCGTCTGCAAGCCGCCCCTGATACCTCGATTGAGTTGATGCCGGGGCTGTCGGCCACGGTCGATGTCGACACTCGGTGCCCCCCCGTCGCCGCAGCACAACCCCGTGGCTAACCCCGGCGCTGGTGTCGCAGCGTTCAACCCGCCCCTGACCAATGCCAGCACCAGCGACTGGATTGTGGTGATCGCAGGCGCCCTGGGTGCGTTGATGGCCACCCTCGACATTTCGATCACCAATGCTGCGCTGCCGCAGATTCAAGGGCAGATCGGCGCTTCGGGCACTGAAGGCACGTGGATCTCGACCGGCTATCTGATGGCTGAAATCGTCATGATTCCGCTGACAGCCTGGCTGACCCGGGTGTTCGGTCTGCGCAATTTTCTGATCGGCAACGCGATCCTGTTCAGCCTGTTTTCAATCCTCTGCGGTCTGAGCGAAACCTTGCCGCAAATGGTCATCGGCCGGCTTGGCCAGGGCTTCGCCGGCGGCGCCATGATCCCCACCGCGCAAGTGCTGGTGGCGACCCGCTTGCCGCGCCATCAAATGCCCATCGGCATGACCATGTTTGGCCTGATCGTGCTGCTCGGGCCGCTTCTGGGGCCGGTGCTGGGCGGCACCCTGACCGAGAACTTCAGTTGGCGCTGGTGTTTCTTTCTGAACATTCCGGTGTGCGCACTGCTGCTGGTCATGCTCAGCCAGGGGCTGAAAAAAAGCCCGGCTGACTGGCAGGCGCTGTTCAAGGCTGACTGGCTGGGGATTATCGGCCTCACGGTGGGCCTCAGTGCCCTGACCGTGGTGCTGGAAGAAGGCAATCGCGAGCGCTGGTTCGAGTCCACTCACATCATCGTCCTGAGCCTGCTGGCCGTCGCCGGGATTGCGCTGTTGCTGGTGGCGCAGCAGCTGACGAAAACGCCGATTGTGCGCCTCAAGCTACTGCTCAACCCGCGCTTTGCCAGCGTCATCGCGATTGTCTTTGTGGTCGGCTGCGGCCTGTATTGCGTGGCTTTTTTGCTGCCGCAATTTCTCAGCAATATCGCAGGTTTCAACGCCCAGCAATCGGGTGCGGTGATGCTGATGTCGGGTCTGCCGGCCTTTGTGATGATGCCGATTCTGCCGCGCCTGATCGGCCGCGTGGATACCCGCATCATGGTGATGCTCGGCCTCGGTTGTCTGGCCGGCAGTTGCCTGCTGGCCATGGGGCTGACCGCCGACAGCGTAGGCGACAGCTTTACCCGCACCCAGCTGTTGCTGGGGCTGGGCCAGGTGATGGCGATGATGCCGCTCAATCAGGCGTCCATGAGCTGCGTGCCGGCCCATGAAGCCGGCGAAGCAGCCGGTATCTACAACATGGCGCGCAACCTTGGCGGCTCGGTGGGGCTGGCCCTGCTGGGGACCTTTATCGAGCGGCGCAACAGTTTCCATGACGACACCTTGCGCGATGCCGTCACCGTGCAATCGGTCGAAGCCCAGACTCACCTGGCAGCAGCCACCCAGGGGTTTTTCGCCGCCCATGGCGACCTCGCCCATGCCCGGCTTCAGGCCCTGGGCCAACTGGCCAGTGAGATCCAGGTGCAGGCGCAAGTGATGACCTACAGCGAAACCTTTTATGGACTGGGCATCGCGTTGCTGCTGTGCCTGCCCATCGCCCTCTTTCTGAAAAAGCCGCCTGCCGGTACGCCTTTGAGCACAGGACACTGACCATGATTGCTTGCAAGCCCTTGAGCCTGTTGTGGCCACTGCTGCTGGCCGGATGCACCCTGGGCCCGGATTACACCAGGGCGCCCGACAGCCAGGTGCAAGGCCAGGCATTTCAACGTCAGGTGCCCGGCACGCTGGCACGTACACCCGGGGTTGCCGACTGGTGGCGCGGGCTCAACGACCCGGTGCTCAACCAACTGATCGACAGTGCCTTGAACAACAGCCAGGACGTGCAGGCAGCGCAAGCCCGGCTGCGTCAGGCCCGCGCCGGGCTGTCGGAACAACGCAGCGATGCACTGCCCAAAAGTTCTGCCACCGCCGCAGCGCTGTATAGCGGATCGGGGGCTAAAAATACTGCGGCCAGCCATCTGTACCTGAGCGGCTTCGATGCCAGCTGGGAGCTGGACCTGTTCGGTGGCAAGCGCCGGGCAATTGAGGCTGCCAGCGCCGAAGCCGACGCAGTGAATGCCGACCTGGCCGATGTGCAGGTGCAACTGGCCGCCGAAACGGGCCAGGCCTATATCGGCCTGCGCGATCAGCAACAACGGCTGCGCATTGCCCGCCAGTCCGAGCAGCTGGAACGCCAGTTACTGGACTTTACCGAGCAGCGGCTAAACCGCGGCACCGCCTCGGAACTGGACCGCGAGCGCATTGCCACCCAGGTCGAAACCACCCATGCGGCCTCTATTGCGCTGGAGCTGGAAGTGATCGAGTCCCTTGATCAACTGGCCCTGCTCGGCGGCCTGCAGCCCGGCGCCCTGGACACCCGCCTGAGCACAGAGCAGGCTCTGCCCGCCCTGCCGGCAACGGTCAATGTCGGTGATCCGGCGCAGTTGCTGCAGCGACGCCCGGACATCCGCGCCGCCGAACGACGCCTGGCCTCAAGCACGGCACAGATCGGTGAGCGCCGGGCCGCGGCCTTCCCCAAGGTCAGCCTGTTCGGCTCTTTGAGCTTCAGCGCCAGCGAACCTGGACACTTGCTGCGCAAAGACAACCTGAGCGGGCTGGGGGTGCCGTATCTGCAATGGAACTGGCTGGATTTTGGGCGCGTGCGGGCGCAGGTCAAACAGGCCGAAGTCGGACGCGACGAAGCGCTGGCCAACTACCGCAGCAGCGTGCTCAGTGCCCTGCGTGACGCCGATGTGGCACTGGCCCGTTATGGCAATGAGCGCCAGCGCCGGACCACTCTGAGCCGCGTCGAAAGCAGTGCCGTGCATGCCTCGCAACTGACCGAGCAACGTTATCGCGCGGGCACCAGCAGCGTGCTCGACTGGCTCGACGCCGAGCGCACCCGTTACCACGCAGAGCAGGACCGGATTCACAGTGACGGGCAACTGATCAAGGACTACATAGCGCTGCAAAAGAGTCTTGGGTCAGGGTGGCGTTCCGCCGACTGACACAGTGGTATCCATGCGCTCCAGCCAGCATGATGAACTGTTGCAGGTTCAACTGTGCAGCGCCTTTGTCACCGCCATGCCGGAGGGGCATTTACCCGGCGGTACGCGCCAGGGGCCCAAAAAAAAGCCCCGCGCTTCTTTCGAAGGCGGGGCTTTTTCTATCTGGCCAACTCAGTGCGCGTAAGTCAGTAGCAACTCGGACGGCACTTTGAAATCCAGGGACATCATGACGCTAAGCGCGGTGATGGTGAAGATCGAGAACACGAACAGCTTGCGTGCCCAGACCTTGTCGTCGACCGCCTTGTAACCGGTCCACGCCATGTACAGCCAGTACATGCCCATCGCGGCAGCCACAGCCATGTAGCTCATGCCGGCGTAACCGCCGAGGGTGAGCATCAAGGTCGCGATCAGGAACGCGAGGATGTAGAGCAGGATGTGCTTCTTGGCAACCTTGATCCCGCGCTTCACTGGCAACACCGGAATCGATGCGGCCAGGTAATCGTTGAAGCGGAAAATCGCGATGGCGTAGGAATGCGGCATCTGCCACAGGCTGAACATCACCAACAGGGTCAGTGCGGCCATGTCGAAGTTATTGCTGACTGCGACGTAGCCGATAACCGGCGGCATTGCACCCGACAGACTGCCTATCAGCGTGCCGTGAACCGACTTGCGCTTGAAGTACAGGCTGTACAGACCGACGTAGATCACGAAGCCGATCGCCGCGAACAGTGCCGCCAGCGGGTTGGCTACGCGATACAGCAGTACCAGGCCGGCAACCCCCAGCAAGGTGGCGTAGATCAACGCCACGTTGAGGGAGATCAAGCCTTGTACCAGTACGCGGTTCTTGGTGCGGTCCATCTTGATGTCGATGTCACGGTCGATGCAGTTGTTGAACACGCAACCCGACGCGACCACCAGTGAGGTGCCGATTACCGCGGCCAGGAAGAGGGCAAGATCAAAGTGCCCCTTCGAGGCCAGGAAGAACCCGCCTGCCACAGAAAGCACGTTACCGAAAATGATCCCCGGTTTGGTGATTTGGATAAAGTGCTTAAAGGACATCGGGTCTTACCTCACTTCGCCATCATTTCGGTGTGGATGCTGAACATGATCCACAGGGACAAGCCCACCAGCAGCACGATAACCATCGCGGCAAATACCAGCGCCGTGACGTTGTTGCGTTGCGCGGCCGAGCGGTCCAGGTGCAGGAAGTACACCAGGTGAACGACTACTTGCACCACGGCGAACAACAGCACGATCGCCAGGGTGGTCATTTTCGGCAGGCTCGGGTACATCACCAGGCCGAAAGGAATGACAGTCAGGATTACAGACAGGATGAAGCCAATCGCATAGGACTTCACGCTGCCGTGGTTGGCGCCGTCGGAATGTGCGTTAGCCATTACAAAGTCCCCATCAGGTAAACAACGGTGAATACGCAGATCCACACCACGTCCAGGAAGTGCCAGAACAGGCTCAGGCAGCTCAGACGGGTCTTGTTGGTCGACGTCAGGCCATTTTTCTGCACCTGGTACATCATGATCGCCATCCAGATCAGACCGCTGGTCACGTGCAGACCGTGGGTACCGACCAGGGTGAAGAACCCGGACAGGAAGCCTGAACGGCTAGGGCCGTAGCCTTCGGAGATCAACATGTGGAACTCGTTGATTTCCATGCCGATGAAGCCGGCACCCAGCAGGAAGGTCGCACCCAGCCAGAACAGCACTTGCTGTTTCTTGCCCTTGAACAACGCCAGCATGGCGAAGCCGTAGGTGATCGAGCTGAACAGCAACAGGGCGGTTTCACCCAGTACGTAAGGCAGCTCGAAGATGTCGTGGCCCGACGGGCCACCCGCTACGTTGTTAACCAGAACTGCATATACCGCGAAGATCGACGCGAACAAAATGCAGTCGGTCATCAGGTAGAGCCAGAAACCGAATACGGTAGTCTCGCCCGCGTCGTGGTGTTCCTCGTGCTCATGGTCGTGACCATGAGCGTGTCCAGCAGTGGTCGCTAAGTTCGACATGGTTTAAGCCTGTTCCAACTTGGTTTCAACACGGGTAGCCGGGATTGCTTTGGCGGCTACCAGACGCTTGTGCTGCTCGGCCTCGATACGCTCAATGGTCTCAACCGGCACCATGTAGCCCTGGTCGTCACGGGCAGCGTGGGCAACGAAGACCACAACAGTGCCTACCAGACCAACGATTGCCAGCCACCAGATGTGCCAGATCATTGCGAAACCGAACACGGTCAGCAGAGCACCCATGTACACACCGGTAGCGGTGTTGTTAGGCATGTGGATCGGCGAGTACTTGGCCGGAGCCTGGTACGCAGTACCGTTTTCCTTGGCTTCGGTGAACGCGTCGATACCGTCTGCTTTTGGCACTACAGCGAAGTTGTAGAAAGGAGGTGGCGACGAAGTCGACCATTCCAGGGTGTGGCCATTCCATGGATCGCCGTGCTCGCAGGCGTTCTCTGGCAGCTTGCGGTCACGAACGCTGACGTACAGCTGGATCAGCTGGCAAGCGATACCGATTGCAATCAAGGCTGCGCCGAACGCTGCAACGTACAGGTAAGGCACCCACTCAGGGTTGGTAGTGGCATTCAGACGACGGGTCATGCCCATGAAGCCCAGTGCATAGAGCGGCATGAACGCAACGAAGAAGCCAACACACCAGAACCAGAACGCTGCCTTGCCCCACTTCTCGTTCAGTTTGAAGCCGAACGCTTTAGGGAAGTAGAAGCTGAAACCAGCGATGTAACCGAATACTGCGCCGCCGATGATCACGTTATGGAAGTGAGCAATTACGAACAGGCTGTTGTGCAGTACGAAGTCAGCACCCGGGATGGCCAGCAGTACGCCGGTCATGCCGCCGATAGCGAAGGTCACCATGAAGCCCAGGGTCCACAGAACCTGGCT
This sequence comes from Pseudomonas versuta, assembly GCF_001294575.1. Classification (NCBI taxonomy): domain Bacteria; kingdom Pseudomonadati; phylum Pseudomonadota; class Gammaproteobacteria; order Pseudomonadales; family Pseudomonadaceae; genus Pseudomonas; species Pseudomonas versuta. Next base: position 240,194 of record NZ_CP012676.1, on the reverse strand, counting down.
GGTGAAACGCAGACGACCTTGATAGATGGTGAACAGCCAGTTGAATAGCTTCACCCCCGTCGGGATCGAAATCAGCATCGTCGCCAGGCCGAAGAAGGCGTTGACGCTGGCCCCCGAACCCATGGTGAAGAAGTGGTGCAGCCAAACCATGAAGCCCAGGATCGAGATCGCGCCGCTGGCGTAGACCATCGAGTGGTGACCGAACAGACGCTTGCCGGTGAAGGTCGAGATGACTTCAGAGAAGATCCCGAATGCCGGCAGAATGAGGATGTATACCTCAGGGTGACCCCACGCCCAGAACAGGTTGACGTACATCATTGGATTGCCACCAAGTTCACTGGTGAAAATGTGGAAATCCATGTAACGGTCAAGTGTCAGCAGTGCCAGGGTAGCGGTCAGGATCGGGAACGAAGCCACGATCAGGACGTTTGCCCAGGTGCAGGTCCAGGTGAAGATCGGCATGTCCATCAGCTTCATGCCAGGGGCACGCATTTTCAGCACGGTCGCCAGGAAGTTAACCCCGGTTAACGTCGTACCTAGCCCCGATAGCTGTAGCGCCCAGATGTAGTAATCCATCCCCACGCCAGGGCTGTACTGCAAGCCCGACAGCGGTGGATAAGCTACCCAGCCGGTCTTGGCGAACTCGCCGACGCCCAGCGACAGGTTGACCAGCACAACGCCGGACACCAGCAGCCAGAAGCTCAGGGAGTTAAGGAACGGATAGGCCACGTCACGTGCGCCGATCTGCAGCGGCACTGCAAGGTTCATCAGGCCGGTGAAGAATGGCATCGCCATGAAGATGATCATGATCACACCGTGAGCGGTGAAGATCTGGTCATAGTGTTCAGGCGGCAGGTAGCCGGGCGAACCCTCAGTGGCCATGGCCAGCTGGGTACGCATCATGACGGCGTCGGCAAAGCCGCGCAGGAGCATGACCATGGCGACGATGATGTACATCACGCCGATTTTCTTGTGGTCGACTGACGTTAGCCATTCGGTCCACAGGTAGGTCCACTTCTTGAAATAAGTGATTGCTGCAAACAGTGCCAGACCACCGAGCGCGATCATGGCAATAGTGACCATGACAATCGGCTCGTGGAACGGGACCGCTTCCCAACTTAATTTACCAAACATCGTTTACTCCTCTGCCCCGGCAGCTGAATGCGAACTCGTGTCCACCCCATCGGTCCCGGCCACTTCTTTCTTCTCGTGTTTCACCGGCTTGCCTGGATTCATACCTTCGTACTTGTCGACGATTTTCTGAAACAGGTTCGGGGTGACCGAGGAGAAGAGCTCAACGGGGTTGTTCTGACTTGGCTTGGACAGCGCTTCGTATTCAGCTTGTTCAAGCTGTTTAGGTGATGCTTTGACTTCACTTACCCAGGCATCAAAGTCAGCCTGAGAAGTCGCGATCGCTTTGAATTTCATGCCCGTGAAGCCAGCACCGCTGTAGTTGGCAGAGATGCCTTGCAGCTCAGCGTTGTGGTTGGCAATCAAGTGCAGCTTGGTCGTCATACCGGCCATGGCGTAGATCTGACCGCCCAGGCCTGGAATGAAGAACGAGTTCATGACCGTGTCGGAAGTAACGCGGAAATTAACTGGAGTGTTGGCCGGGAACACGATTTTGTTGACGGTGGCGATACCCTGTTCCGGGTAGATGAACAGCCACTTCCAATCCATTGCCACCACGTCGATGGTAATCGGCTTGACGTCAGACTCCAGCGGGCGATACGGATCCAGCGCGTGGGTCGACTTGTAGGTCAGGATGCCCAGGGCGATGATGATCAGGATCGGCACAGTCCAGATTACGACTTCGATCTTGGTCGAGTGCGACCATTTTGGTGCGTAAGTAGCCTTGGTGTTCGACGCACGGTATTTCCAGGCGAAGATAAAAGTCATCGCAATGACCGGAACCACGACCAGAAGCATCAGCAGTGTTGCGGTGATGATCAGATTTTTCTCTTCGATCCCGACCTGCCCCACCGGATTGAGCAATGTCCAATCGCAACCTCCCAGCAGCAGCGTGCCGAAAAGTGGCAATAAGCCAAGGAGTCTGGGGTACCTTTTTTTAGTCATCTCACGACCTCTAAAACAGCTTGCACAATGCAGTTGGTTTTTTTCGCCAACACTTCGCCCTGCCAAGGGTTGGCTCTTTTCCGGAATTGCATGTAGCCCTGCACTATCGCCATTTGGCGAATAGGCAAATCCCGGGTTAGCAGTGGTTTCTTATTCGATACGTGGTCAATGGCCTTGTTACAGACCAATTCCATTTGGTGCGGAACTTAGAAGGGTTGCCAGTACCTGGGAGTCGCATGGGACGCCTGTCATGAACTGCCCAGTCGCCCTTCAACTTCCCGCTTGGGCTCAGGGACGAGCAGGCTGGACGTTCAGTGCGGGCGATTGTAGTTAGGTAGCTCCCTATAAACCATGTCTCATCCAGAAATAATTCTTCTCGGCTACGGTAACAATCACTCTCGATTGTTACCTTGCGCACCTGAAAACCTCCCCCTCACACACCTGTAGCACGCCATTGGCACAGCGGGTAAATGCCCCTTTATGGAGCACGCCGGCCGGGCTACCAACCCGCCTGAACGCCCAAATAAAAAGGGCTACAGCGGTTTTTCATGGAGTCACGGTGGAACCTTTTCAAGCCCCCCATGGCTCATCAAACCGATGGCTGCCGCTTCTACCCCACGCGGAGTTTTTTCTGACCCGAATCACTCCCGGCCACAGGGTGCGACCACTTATCCGTGACAATATGTCGCAGTGTCGCACCCCCTGTTTGCGGGGCCTCATCACAGGCTGTTGACATTTGAGCACGGACAAAAAATGCCCCGTACTTCAAGACAGAAGTACGGGGCGATCACTCTGACTCAGGCCGTTTTGTTGCGATTGCGATAAATTCCCAGTGGTACCAGCACGGCGGTCAGCACAAAGGCCACCAGCGCCCATTGCGCTAGTGACAGGCCAAACACCGGCGGGTATGGGGTGGAGCAGAACCCGTCGACCTGAAAGCCCAGCGGGAAGAGGGTCGCCAGCGGCAGACCATCCACGATCGGTTGCAGCACATCAATGCCGCAGCTCACCGCCGGGTTAGCCAGGATAAAGACGTGCCGCGCCGCAGCAACGATCCCGCCGATGGCACTGAGCACCACCAGCACTTCAAACACCGTCATGCTGCGCCGGGTAGGCATCGCCGCACCCATAAAGGAAAAGATCGCGATCAGCAGCAGGGCATAACGTTGCAGGATGCACAGCGGGCAAGGCGCCTCGCCGAGCACGATCTGCATGTACAGCGCGCCGCCGATCAGTGCCAGGCAGATCAGCCCCAGCAGGACCAGAAAGCGCTTCTCCGGGCCCAATCGCATCATGTCATCCGTCATCCCGCATCCTTTTGCCTGAGTATGTAAAACCCGCAGTTTACACCCAGACCTGCCCCTCTGTAGGAGCGAGCTTGCTCGCGAGCTTTATAAACAGCTCGCTCCTACAGCCATGGTTCGCGCCTACAGGGCTGCTGCCGGGCCAAAGAATTCGTAACGGCTTTGGTTCTCAGGCACGCCCAGTGCCTTGAGCTGACGCTTGACCGCTCCCATGAAGCCTTTAGGGCCCAGGAAGTAGGCATCCAGATCACGATCGGCAGGCAACCAGCGGGCCAGTACGTCTTCGGTCAACAGGCCGACGTGGTCTGCCGGCTCGCCCTGTTCGGCGTAGCAATAGAAGCGCTGCAACTGCGGGTGCTGCGCCGCCAGGTCGTCGACCCAGGTACGGAATGCATGCACGTCGGCATTGCGGGCGCAGTGGATAAAGTGGATCGGGCGCTGTGTGGCCAGTGCGGCCTCCAGCATGGGCAGGGTCGGGGTAATGCCCACGCCGCCGCTGATCAGTACCAGGGGTTTGTCACTGGGGGCCAGGGTGAACTCGCCTGCTGGCGGGAACAGTTCCAGGGTGTCGCCGACGTGCAGGCGATCATGCAGGAAGTTCGAGACCACCCCGCCTGCCTCACGCTTGACGCTGATGCGGTAGTGTCCGGCCTGGGCCAGAGCCGACAGCGAATAATTGCGACGCACTTCCTCACCATCAATGATCAGCTTGAGGCCTATGTACTGGCCTGGCGCGCAATCAAGAATCGCTTGCTGATCCACCGGGCGGAAGTAGAACGAGGTGATTTCGGCACTCTCCTGAACCCTGGAGACCAATGTGAATTCACGCCCGCCACGCCAGCCACCGGGCGCTGCAGCCTTTTCGTCGTAGATCGCAGCCTCGGCACCGATCAGGATGTCGGCCAGCTGGTTATAGGCCGCGCCCCAGGCTGCCAGTACTTGCGGGGTTGCGATATCACTGCCCAGCACCTCTTCGATGGCGCGCAACAGGCAGCTGCCGACGATGGGGTAATGCTCCGGAAGAATTTGCAGAGCAACATGCTTGTTGATAATTCGGGCCACCAGGTCGCCCAACTGGTCGAGCTGATCAATGTGCCGCGCATACATCAAGACACCGGTGGCCAGCGCTCGCGGCTGATCACCACTGGCCTGGTTGGCCTGATTGAACATCGAACGGACTTCGGGATGCTCCGAGAGCATCATGCGGTAGAAGTGGGTGATCAAGGCTTCACCGCCGCTTTCGAGCAGCGGCACAGTGGATTTGACGATGGCACGATCCTGAGCAGTAAGCATAAGGTTGACTCCTGAGCACGTAGACTAATACCCGTTACCTATCAGTATTCGTGCCAACTAAAAAACTCTTTAAAAACAATAGTTTAAAAACCAGATTGTCATTATGACCCGCCCTGTACTAGAGTCATATCGACTAGATGAGGTCAATATGACTGCAAAATCGCTGCTAACTGCCCTACTGCCCCTGGTTGCCGACCTGTCCCGGGATCTGCCCGAGGGCGAACGCTACCGGCGCCTGCTGCAAGCGCTGCGTGCCGTGTTGCCGTGCGACGCCGCCGCCCTGCTACGGCTGGACGGCGAATGGCTGGTGCCGCTGGCCGTTGACGGTTTGAGTCTCGACACGCTGGGTCGGCGCTTCAGAATCAGCGAACACCCGCGCTTTGAAGCCCTGCTCAGCAGCCCGGGGCCAACGCGCTTCCCCAGCGACTGCGAACTGCCCGACCCCTATGACGGCCTGGTCGACGGCCTGGCCGAACATCTTGAGGTGCATGACTGCATGGGCTGCCCGTTGTTTGTCGAGGAGCGGCCATGGGGCCTCCTGACCCTCGATGCACTGGATTGCAAACGCTTTGAACCCATCGACCTCGATGACCTGCAGGCCTTTGCCAGCCTGGCCGCGGCCACGGTTAACGTGGCCCGGCGTATCGAGCGTCTGGCGTCACGGGTCGAAGATGAGCAGCAAAAGGCCGAACTCTATCGACAGGCCCACGGCGCACCGAATAAAGAGTTGATCGGGCAAAGCAAACCCCACAAACGCCTGCTCGAAGAAATCGCCTTGGTGGGCGGCAGCGACCTGACCGTGCTGATCACGGGCGAAACCGGGGTCGGCAAAGAGCTGGTCGCCCAGGCGATTCATGCCGCTTCGCCCCGGGCCGAAAAGCCGCTGATCAGCCTCAACTGCGCCGCCCTGCCCGACACCCTGGTTGAAAGCGAGCTGTTCGGCCATGTGCGTGGCGCCTTCACCGGCGCGACTCAGGACCGACGGGGCAAGTTTGAACTGGCCAATGGCGCCAGCCTGTTTCTGGATGAGGTGGGCGAGCTGTCGCTGACGGTGCAGGCCAAGCTGCTGCGCGTGCTGCAAAGCGGGCAGCTACAGCGACTGGGGTCGGATCAGGAGCATCAGGTCGATGTGCGGCTGATCGCCGCCACCAACCGCGATCTGGCTGAAGAAGTACGTGCCGGCCGTTACCGTGCCGATTTTTACCATCGCTTGAGTGTTTATCCGCTCAAGGTGCCCGCCCTGCGGGAACGCGGGCGCGACGTACTGCTGTTGAGCGGTTTTTTCCTGGAGCAGAACCGTTCACGCATGGGGTTGGGCAGCTTGCGCCTGAGTCCGGATGCACAGGCCGCCCTGCTGCATTACGACTGGCCGGGCAACGTGCGTGAACTGGAGCACTTGATCGGCCGCAGCGCACTCAAGGCCCTTGGCCGTTGCAATCCGCGGCCACGGATCCTGACATTGACCGCAGCCGATCTGGATTTGCCCACGACCACCACCGAACCTGCAGTGGTCAAGCCCCAGGCCGTGCCGGACGCCGTGGGCGATTTGCGCCTGGCCACCGAGAACTATCAGCGCCAGCTCATCAGCGCCTGCCTTGAGCGCCATCAACACAACTGGGCCAGTGCGGCCCGGGAACTGGGGCTGGACCGCGCCAACATGGGGCGGATGGCCAGGCGGCTGGGGTTGAAATAACCGTAGTCGCTGACGAGGCTGCGATGGGTTGCGCAGCGACCCCGGGATGCTGAAGGTCCTGCGGCCCTTATCGCAGCCTCGTGCCTCGTCAGCGACTACGGGTTGCGGCAATTACAGAATTCCGGTTTCAGGTCGATAACCCCGTATCACTGCCCCCTTCCAGAAGGTTTTTATGTCATCGAACAACGCTCGCGCAGATTCACTATCGCTTCTGCTGTTCACTTTGCGCAGCGGCAAGCTGATGGCGATCAATCTGTTGAAGGTCAGTGAAATCATTCCCTGCCCCGCGCTGACCAAAATGCCCGAGTCGCACCCCCACGTGAAAGGCGTTGCAGTCCTGCGCGGCGCATCGCTGACAGTGATCGACCTGAGCCGTGCCATCGGCGAACAACCGCTGCTTGATCCCGAAGGCGGCTGCCTGATCGTGACCGATGTCAGTCGCTCCAAACAGGGGCTTCACGTCCAGGCTGTGAGCAAAATCGTGCACTGCCTGAGCACCGACATTCGCCCGCCACCCTATGGCTCGGGCAAGCGCTCGTACATTACCGGGGTAACCCAGGTCGACGGCGCGCTGGTGCAGGTACTGGATATCGAAAAGGTGATTCATGGCATCACCCCCGCCAGGGTTGAAGCCCTCACCGAAGCCCTGAGCCGCGAAGACAGCAAACTGCTGGCCGGCGCCCGGATTCTGGTGGTCGATGACAGTCAGGTCGCGCTGCAACAGTCGGTGATTACCTTGCGCAACCTGGGACTGCATTGCCACACGGCACGCAGCGCCAGGGAGGCCATCGAGCGGCTGCTGGAGCTGCAGGGTACGCCGGAGCAAATCAACGTCGTGGTATCAGACATCGAAATGTCAGAGATGGATGGCTATTCCTTCACCCGTACCGTGCGTGAAACCCCGGACTTCGCACATCTTTATGTGCTGCTGCACACCTCGTTGAACAGTGCGATGAACAGCGAGAAAGCACGCCTGGCCGGAGCCAACGCGGTGCTGACCAAGTTCTCGTCACCAGAGCTGACCCAGTGCCTGATTCTGGCTGCTCGTACAGTTGCCGAGCAGGGTTATTGAGTTCGATGAGCGAGCACTGCCTGCTGTTGCGCAAAGACCTGAGCCATCCCCCGGAGCCAGCGCAGTGGCCAGATGAGTTCACCCTGGTAACGCTCAATGCGGCGCTGCTGCAACCCGTGCATGACTTGCTCGTTCAAGGCTATGCCCAGGGCGAGGGCAGTGTGCCGCCGCTGCAAGAGTGGCAGGACTGCCTGCGCCATGACGCCGAATACGATCCGCAACTGTGCTTTGTGGTTCTGCTCGAAGGCGAGGTAGTGGCGGTTGCCCAGGCCTGGACCAGCGCCTACCTCAAGGATTTGGTGGTGCATCCCCGACAGCAGGGCCGAGGATTGGGCGGTGCACTATTGCGCCATGTTTTTGCAGTTTTTCGCCAACGCAATGAAGCCTGGGTTGACCTGAAAGTCATGGCGCACAATCAGCGGGCCCTGCACCTGTACCAAAAACATGGCATGACGCTGGTTCAACAGCTGGCGCTTTAGAAACTCAGCGCTTGCCCATGGTGCGACGGGTGCCGTGCGGCGGAGCGCCCGGGGTTTTGTCGTGACCGCCCAGGCCGCTTTTCTGGTAGTAAGCCTGGCCTTCAGCCTTGGCCTTGGCGAACTCGGAAGGTTTGAACGGAAAGGTGAATGCAGGAATTACCGGCTTTTTCGGGGTGTCGAGGCCGGTTTCGCTATCGACCTGCTCAGTGCCCACGGCATCAGGAGCGGTCGTTGGTGTAGGAGTAGTCATGAAAGCTCCGAAATACGGGGGAAAATCAGGCCAGATGGCGCAAGACCGCGCAGTATACCTGCCTGACCTTCCCCGCGGAGCACTCAGCGGTAGGAAATAGTCACCACACCTTTTTTCCCCGACGACAGGCTTGCACCGGGGTTTTGCGGATTTTTCAGCTCGGTGAAAGACATGGAATACAGAGGTTCACTGCCACGGCCTTTGCGCAAGGCCATATTCATGGCGATGACCACACCCGGCGCGACTTCAATCAGTTTGCCTGTCTCACCGTAATCCACTTGACTGGCCAGCCCCAGCTCGTAGGCCGGCTCGACAATAGAGCCATGAAACTGAATCTGGCCACTGCCGATCAGGGCCTGAGCCTGGGTCGGGTTGGAAAGGAGGAAAATCGAGCAAGCTGCAAAACCCAGCGCCAGGTTTTTCATAATGACCGCCCCTTGAATGGGAACGCGTAGGTGCTCCCTTTAAAGAACTATCGACGCCGGGGCGGTTTACTTAACCGCTACAACACTATTTTTATCTGCCTGTCCGTAATGTCAGTTTGCGGTCACTTTATTGACCGGGTTGACCGGCTATAACCTTAACGTCCCCTAATTCCACGCACACGGCGTCTATCCGGCATGCGCACTCAAACAAAAAAAATCTTGCTGGGCACGCTTGTGGTTGCCCTGATCGGTTGCGGTGTCTGGTGGTCGGCTCGCCCGGCCCCCGGCAAACCCGCCGCCGGCACGGCGATTCCGGTCCGGGTGGTTCAGGTTACTCAGCAAGATGTGCCGCATTATGTCAGCGGCATAGGCGCTGTACTGTCGTTGCACAGCGTGATGATTCGCCCGCAAATCGACGGCATCCTCACCCGGCTGCTGGTCAAGGAAGGCCAGACCGTCAAGGCCGGTGACCTGCTGGCAACCCTGGATGACCGTTCGATCCAGGCCAGCCTCGATCAGGCCAAGGCCCAACTGGGGCAAAACCAGGCCCAGCTGCAAGTCGCCCTGATCGACCTCAAGCGCTACCAGCTGCTCAGTGTCGACAACGGCGTGTCCAAACAAACCCTCGACCAGCAACAGGCCCTGGTCAATCAGCTCAAAGCCACCGCGCAAGGCAATCAGGCCTCGATTGCAGCGGCGCAGGTGCAATTGTCGTATACGCAGATTCACTCGCCAGTGACCGGCCGCGTAGGGATTCGCGCGGTCGACCCGGGCAATTTCCTGCGTGTCAGTGATAGCCAGGGGCTGTTTTCCGTCACCCAGATCGACCCGATTGCCGTGGAGTTTTCGCTGCCCCAACAGTTGCTCCCCACCTTGCATAACCTGCTGAATGCCAAAGACCCGGCGCTGGTCAAAGCCTTCGTTGGCGACTCCAGCCACAGCGGCACGCCCCTGGGCGAAGGCCGCTTGAGCCTGATCGACAATCAGGTTTCAGCAACCACCGGCACGATCAAGGTCAAGGCCCGGTTCGACAACCCCGACTACAACCTGTGGCCCGGCCAACTGGTGAATATCGAGATTCAAACCGGCCTTTCGCACAATGCTTTAGTGGTACCGCCTCAGGTGGTGCAGCGCGGCCTGGACAATTATTTCGTGTACCGCACCGTAGGCGACAAGGTCGAAACCGTGCCGGTACAACTGCTGTATCAGGACACCGGGCTGAACATCATCAGCGGCGTCAACCCGGGCGATACCCTGGTCAGCGATGGCCAGTCGCGACTCAAACCGGGCTCACGGGTTGAAGTCTTGAGCGAACCGGAGCTCACCAGCGTTCAACCGGTGCAACCATGAACAGTGGCCGCTCGCTGTCTGCCTGGTGTGTCGATCACCCGATCGCCACGGTGCTGCTGACCTTCGCCCTGGTGCTGTTGGGGCTGATCGCCTTCCCGAAGCTGCCCGTCGCGCCCTTGCCCGAAGCGGAGTTCCCGACCATTCAAGTGTCGGCACAACTGCCCGGCGCCAGCCCCGATACCATGGCGTCGTCGGTGGCCACGCCCCTGGAAGTGCAATTCAGTGCCATCCCCGGCATGACCCAGATGACCTCCAGCAGCGCGCTGGGCTCCACCACCCTGACCCTGCAGTTCACCCTCGATAAAAGTATCGATACTGCTGCCCAGGAGGTACAGGCGGCGATCAATACCGCGTCCGGCAAATTGCCCAAGGACATGCCCACCCTGCCGACCTGGAAGAAGGTCAACCCGGCGGACAGCCCGGTGTTGATTCTGAGTATCAGCTCGATGCAGATGCCCGGCACCGAACTCAGCGATTACGTCGAAACCCTGCTGGCGCGTCAGATCAGCCAGATCGACGGTGTCGGCCTGATCAACATCACCGGTCAGCAACGTCCGGCGATCCGGGTCCAGGCCTCGGCTGACAAGCTGGCCGCCATCGGCCTGACCCTGGCCGATATCCGCCTGGCGATTCAGCAAACCAGCCTCAACCTGGCCAAAGGTGCGCTGTACGGCCCCTCGAGCATTTCTACCCTGTCCACCAACGACCAACTGTTCGATGCCGACGAGTACAGCCAGTTGATCGTCTCGTACAAGGACGGCGCCCCGGTGCAGCTGCGCGATGTGGCACGGGTGATCAACGGCTCCGAGAACGACTACGTGCAGGCTTGGTCCGGGCATCAGCCGGGGCTGAACCTGGTGATCTCGCGCCAGCCGGGAGCCAACATTGTCGAGACCGTGGACCGTATTCAGGCTGCCCTCCCCGCCCTGCAGGCCATGCTCCCGGCGTCGGTGCAAGTCACGGTACTGAGTGACCGGACCAAAACCATCCGCGCCTCGCTGCATGAAGTGGAAATCACCCTGCTGATTGCAGTGCTGCTGGTGATCGCGGTCATGGCGCTGTTTCTGCGCCAGTGGTCGGCAACCCTGATCGTCTCGGCAGTGCTGGGGGTGTCGCTGATTGCCAGTTTTGCCCTGATGTATGTACTGGGCTTCAGCCTCAACAACCTGACGCTGGTGGCGATTGTGGTGGCCGTGGGGTTTGTGGTCGACGATGCGATCGTGGTGGTGGAGAACATCCACCGCCATCTCGAAGCGGGCGAAAGCATGCGCGATGCGGCGATCAAGGGCTCCAGCGAGATTGGTTTCACCGTGGTCTCGATCAGCCTGTCGCTGGTCGCCGCCTTTATTCCGCTGCTGTTCATGGGCGGGGTGGTGGGCCGGCTGTTCAAGGAGTTCGCCCTGACCGCGACCTCGACCATTTTGATCTCGGTGCTGGTATCACTGACTCTGGCGCCCACGCTGGCAGCGCTGTTCATGCGCTCGCCGGTGTACCACGCCGACGCCCGGCCCGGCTTTGGCGAACGCCTGCTGGCGCTGTATGACAAGGGCCTGAAACGGGCGCTGGCCCATCAGAAGCTGATGCTGGGGGTTTTCGCGGTGACGCTGGCGCTGGCCATTGCCGGCTACGTGCTGATCCCCAAGGGGTTCTTCCCGGTGCAAGACACCGGCTTCGTGCTGGGCACCAGTGAAGCGGCGTCGGACATCTCATTTGCCGACATGAGCAAAAAACATCTTGAGCTGGCCAATATCATCAGTGCCGACCCGGCGGTGCAGGCCTTCTCACATTCGGTGGGGGTGACCGGCAGCAACCAGACCATCGCCAACGGCCGCTTCTGGATTGCCCTCAAGGACCGCAGTGATCGCGACGTGTCGGCCAGCGAGTTTATCGACCGTATTCGCCCGCAACTGGCCAAGGTGCCGGGGATCGTGCTGTACCTGCGCGCCGGGCAGGACATCAACCTCAGCTCGGGCCCCAGCCGCAGCCAGTATCAGTACGTGCTCAAGAGCAATGACGGGCCAACGCTTAATACCTGGACCCAGCACCTGACTGAAAAACTGCGCACCAACCCGGCCTTCCGCGACCTGTCCAACGACCTGCAACTGGGCGGCAGCATTACCCATATCAGCATCGACCGGAACGCCGCCGCCCGCTTCGGCCTGACGGCCACCGATGTCGACGAAGCGCTGTATGACGCGTTTGGCCAGCGTCAGGTCAATGAGTTCCAGACCGAGACCAACCAGTACAACGTGATTCTGGAAGTCGACGCACAGCAGCGTGGCAAGGCCGAAAGCCTGAACTATTTCTACCTGCGCTCACCGCTGACGGGCGAGATGGTGCCGCTGTCGGCCGTGGCAAAAGTCGATGCGCCAGTCAGTGGCCCGCTGTCGATCAGTCATGACGGCATGTTCCCGGCGGCCAACCTGTCTTTCAATCTCGCCCCCGGCGTGGCGCTGGGTGATGCGGTGCTGATGCTCAATCAGGCGAAAAATGACATCGGCATGCCAAGCACTATCAGCGGTAATTTCCAGGGCGCGGCGCAAGCCTTCCAGAGTTCGCTGGCCAGCCAGCCGTGGCTGATTCTGGCGGCTCTGGTGGCGGTCTACATCATTCTGGGGGTGCTGTATGAAAGCTTCGTGCACCCGCTGACGATCATTTCGACCCTGCCTTCGGCCGGCCTCGGAGCGCTGGTGATGCTGTGGATCTGCGGCCAGGACTTTTCGATCATGGCGCTGATCGGGCTGGTACTGCTGATCGGCATCGTCAAGAAAAACGGGATTCTGATGATCGACTTCGCGCTCGACGCCCAACGCGCTCGCGGGTTGAGGCCCGAAGAGGCGATCTATGAAGCCTGCCTGACGCGTTTCCGGCCGATCATCATGACTACCCTTGCCGCCTTGCTTGGCGCCCTGCCGCTGATGCTCGGCTATGGCACCGGGGCCGAACTGCGCCAGCCACTGGGGATCGCCGTGGTTGGCGGGTTGCTGGTGAGCCAGGCCCTGACGCTGTTTACCACGCCGGTCATATACTTGTGGCTTGAACGATTGTTCCAGCGTTCCAAACCCGTCAGCTTGCTGGCGACGAATCACTGAGGCGGGTTATGCGAGTCCTGATAATTGAAGATGAAGAGAAAACCGCTGATTACCTGCATCGCGGCCTGACCGAGCAAGGCTACACGGTGGATGTTGCCCGTGAGGGCATCGAGGGTTTGCACCTGGCGCTGGAAAGCGATTATGCGGTGATCGTGCTCGACGTGATGCTGCCGGGCCTGGATGGCTTCGGCGTGCTGCGGGCATTGCGCGCGCGCAAGCAGACCCCGGTGATCATGCTGACTGCCCGCGAGCGGGTTGAAGACCGGATTCGCGGTTTGCGCGAAGGTGCCGACGATTATCTGGGCAAGCCGTTTTCATTTCTGGAGCTGGTTGCCCGCCTGCAAGCCCTTACCCGGCGCAGCGGCGGCCACGAACCGGTACAGGTCACGGTCGATGACCTGTGGATAGATTTGATCAGTCGCAAGGCCACCCGCGCCGGAGCCCGTCTGGACCTGACGGCCAAGGAGTTTTCGCTGCTCAGCGTGCTGGCGCGGCGCCAAGGGGAAATCCTGTCCAAAACCTCCATCGCCGAGATGGTCTGGGACATCAACTTCGACAGCGACGCCAACGTGGTCGAAGTCGCGATCAAGCGCTTGCGCGCCAAGCTGGACGGACCGTTCGAGCATAAGCTGCTGCACACCATCCGCGGCATGGGCTACGTGCTGGAGCGGCGCGGTGTTTAAGCGGCCCAATCGCCTGAACTCCATCGCCCTGCGTCTGAGCGCGATGTTTACCCTGGTCGCCCTGCTGGTGTTCGTGCTGATCGGCGGGGCGCTGTACCAGCAAGTCGACAAGGGTATTGGCCGTCTGCCCGAGGCCGAGCTGGATGCGCGCTACAGCGTGCTTGAGTCCTCGATCAATCGTTATGGAAACCCTGATCACTGGGCCAAGATCAGCGCCAAGCTCAAGCTGCTCAGTGAAGAAGACAAGCGCCTGCGGTTTTGGGCCATCAGTGGCGACCCGGCGTATGAGTACGGCAATCCCGAGGCGCCGGTACGTGAGTTCGCCAGGGGCCCGACCGGGATCCGCGACCTGTACCTGCCCGGCCAGACCTACCCGTTGAAGGTGCTGATCAGCCAGATTCCGGCCAGGGAACAACGACCGGCCCTGCGCTTCCTGACCGCCATAGACACCGAAACCTTCCGCCAGACCCAGCACCATTTGCTGGTGGCGTTGATCAGCCTGGCGTTTATCGGTGTGGTACTGGCCTCACTGCTGGGTTACTGGGTGGCCCGCATCGGCCTCAAACCCTTGATCAAACTCTCCGAGGAAGCGCTGAAACTGGCACCGCCGCGCCTGTCCGGGCGCCTGCACCTGTCGCCACTGCCACCGGAGCTGGATCAACTGGTGAGCGCCTTCAACTCCACCCTGGAGCGGGTCGAACAGGCTTATACACGGCTGGAGTCGTTCAATGCCGACGTGGCCCATGAACTGCGTTCACCGCTCACCAACCTGATTGGCCAGACTCAGGTGGCGCTGACCCGGGGGCGTTCTGCCGAGCATTACTTTGAGGTGCTGCAGTCCAATCTTGAGGAACTGGAGCGGCTGCGCAGCATTATCAACGACATGCTGTTTCTGGCCAGTGCCGACCAGGGCAGCAAGGCCAGCAAGCTAACCCGCGCCTCACTGGCGGACGAAGTGGCAACGACTCTGGAGTACCTGGAGTTCATTCTTGAAGACGCGCGGGTCGAGGTGCGGGTCAACGGCGATGCGCAGGTCAATATCGAGAAGGCCCACCTGCGTCGGGCACTGATCAACCTGCTGAGCAATGCCGTACAGCACACAGAAGCAGGGCAACGGATTGAGGTGCAGATCGACCAGAGTGCCGAGGGCGTGACCATCAGCATCAGCAACCCGGGCGAACCGATTGCCGATGAACATTTGCCACGGTTGTTCGAGCGTTTCTATCGGGTTGATGCCTCGCGTCACAACAGCGGGGCCAATCACGGGCTGGGGCTGGCGATCGTCAAAGCCATCGCGCAGATGCATGGCGGGGATGTGTTTGTGTACAGCGGCGAAGGGCGCAATACCTTTGGCCTGTTTTTACCGGTTTGAGGCCCCAAGCCTATTGTGGGAGCCAGCTTGCTGGCGATACAGGCACACCGGTGTCGCTGACGTGATGCCATCGCTAGGTCAGCTCCCACAAGACTCAGCAGTGCCTGAATACTCAATGTGTCTACCCGGCACCTCCCCGGGTTTGTTACCCAAAACGCAAAAGTCCTTGTATGAAACAGGGCTTTTTCACTGGCCACGATGGCTATAAATTGCTGACACCACACAGAACTTGCTCAGCAAGAAGGTCCTTGAAATGTCCAGCAGTATGGGTATGGCCAGCGTTTTCGTCATGTCGTCTTTGTTGTTGTCGCCCTTGGCCATGGCGGAAGAATCACCCGCGTTCGTCGCACAAAATGCGGCCCGCGCCGCGTCTTTTGATCAGGCTCAAACAGAACTGGCAGCACGTCATCAAAACGACGCCAAGCCCGAGCAAATACAGGCCAAATCCAGCGTTTCGGATGAATCGAAAGACAGCTGAGTAAACACCTGAAGACTTCCCTACCCAGTGAGTCACGCGCGACACATGTGACTAACTGTTTCAAAAGCCGCTATTATAGCGGCTTTTTTTTGCTCTTTAATTAAGGCGCCTGCTCCTTTGGCGTCCTGTGACGGGCAGCGTAATCATCGAGAACTACAACAACTTTCGGCCCTAAAAAGGAGCTCCAACCTGGTGAAGCATTCACTCAAACTAAGTCCTTTATTCATTGCCCTGGCTGCAACGATCCCCGCTTTCGCCCACGCAGACGACGAAGCGTCCAAAGACGGTTTTATTGAAGGCTCCAGCCTCAAGATTCATACCCGAAACTATTACATGAACCACGATATCCGCAGCCCCCATGCTGACGACAGCAAGGAATGGGGCCAGGGCTTTGTGGGAAAATTCGAGTCGGGCTTCACCCAGGGCGTAGTCGGTTTCGGCCTGGATGCCTATGGCATGCTCGGACTGAAGCTGGACGGCGGTGGCGGCACCGATGGCAGCAGCATCCTGCCGGTCAGTGACGGCAACGGCAAAGCGCCGACATCCTTTTCATCAGCCGGTGCCGCGCTGAAGATCCGCGCGTTTGATACCGAGCTCAAAGCCGGTGATCTGTTTTTGACCAACCCGGTTATCGCCGGCGGCGAAACCCGCATGCTGCCCCAGACCTTTCGCGGCGTCAGCCTGACCAACCACAGTTTTGACGGCTGGATGTTCGAGGGTGGCCAGGCCAGCTTCAACAAACCCTACAACCAGAGCGGCATGCGCCGCCTGACGACCACCTACGGCAACCTTGACGACCAGACCAGCAAACACCTGACCTGGGCCGGCGCGTCGTGGAGCGGTATCCCCGAGATCACCAGCAATCTGTACGCCGCCCAGCTCAAGGATGTGTGGGACCAGTACTACTACGATCTGGATTACACCTACGCCGTGTCAGACAGCATCAGCCTGAATCCGGGGCTGCATTACTATCACACCCGGGACAGCGGTAAAGCGCTGCTGGGGGATATCAACAACAACACATTCAGCCTGCATCTTGCGCTCTCCATGGCCGGACACAAGCTCACCACGGTGCTGCAGAAGGTCAATGGCAACACGCCATTTGACTACATCAACCAGGGCGACAGCGTTTACCTCGACAACTCGCAGCAATATTCGGACTTCAACGGCCCGAACGAACGCTCCTGGAAGCTGCAATACGAATATGATTTTGCCGGCCTGGGGATTGCCGGCCTGACGTCCAGCATCTCGTACTCGCGCGGCGAACTGGACCTGACCAAGGCTGACGCCAATAGCATCGGTTATGGCAACTGGTATAACCCCCAAGGCAAGGATGCCCATCACTGGGAGCGCGACCTGGGTCTGAAATATGTGATTCAGGATGGCAAGGCCAAAGACTTGGCGGTGAGTCTGCGCTGGGCAACCAACCGCGGCAACGATGCCTACCAGACAGTTGATAACGATGTAGACGAATACCGCGTGATCATCGACTATCCTGTCGATGTGTTTTAAATTATGAGCATAAGGCCAGCCTTCAGGCTGGCCTTATGGCAATAGGTCGCAACCTTATGTCTGGGCACGAAACGCATCAGTGAGGTTAAGGCCATTCCACACTCCCGGCGCACACATATCATCACCCGACGCATGCTGTTCGGGGCAACAACACTCTCAGTGGTTGCCATACTCAGTATCGTTGGCTATTTGCTGGTCAGGGAATACCGCAATACCGAGCAAGAAGCCACGCGTTCGGCGTTGAACCTGGTGCAATTGATCAACCGCGACATTCGCAACACCTTTTCGCTGTATGACTCGGCGCTCACCAGCCTGATCGATTTACTGCAAAGCCAGGAACTCTCCTCTCTTGCCCCCCGAACCCGGCACGCCCTGCTCTTTGCCAGAGCCAGTGAAGCACCGTCCAATGCCGGATTTTTCGTAGTGGATGCCGAAGGCAAGCTGATCGCCAGCTCCGGTGCGGCCATGCCCGTGCCTGATAAGGCCCGCGAGCAGCCATGGTTCCAGGCCCACCTCAATGCTGTAGACGACGAAATCTTCATCAGCCGCCCCTTCCACTCCAGCCAAGACCCCAATGAGTGGAACATTATCCTTAGCCGTAGAGTCTCAGGTCCGGAAGGTGCATTTCGGGGGGTGGCAGTAGGTCAGATCAAATTGAGCTATTTCCAGAACATGTTCCGTGGCCTGGACATCGGGCCGACCGGCAACATCAGTCTGGTCAGCGCCGACGGCTTTCTGTTGACCCAATATCCCGGGTCAGCGCAAACCTATATCGGCCAGAATCTAAGCCAGGCACCCAATTTCATTCGTTTTCTGAAGGAGCGACATGGCAGCTTTACTGCCATGTCCGGGATCTATCATCAGGAACGTCTGTACAACTTCGCCCAGGTTCGCGACCTTCCGCTAGTGGTGGTGGTTGCAGTCTCGACCTCAAGTATTTTCGACAACTGGCGGCACACGGCCCTGCTGATCGGCAGTGCCACCCTTCTGTTGTGTCTGGGCCTGTTGTGGCTCACCTGGCTCCTGACCCGCGAGTTGCGCTTGCGTCATCAGGCCGAACGGGTACTTGCCGAACTGGCAGCAACCGACCCGCTGACCGGACTGGCCAATCGCCGGACACTGGACACAACCCTTGATCTGGAATGGCGCAGAGCACAACGCTCGGGCAGTCCTGTTTCGCTGATGATGATTGATATCGACAACTTCAAGGACTTCAATGACTCCCACGGGCATCAAGCCGGCGATGAAGCAATACGTCGCGTTGCCCAGGTCATCAAATCCCATACCCGACGCCCCGCCGACCTGGCAGCCCGTTATGGCGGCGAAGAGTTTGCCGTGATCCTGACCGAAACCGGGGCCACCGGCACCCGCCTGCTGGCTGAAAAGATTCGTGCCGCCGTCGAGGAGATGGAGCCTGTCATCGCGAACCACAAGAAACTGACTGTCAGCCTGGGCACTTGTAGCCGCTATGCAAAACCTGGCGATGACCCGCAAGCGCTGATCAGCACTGCCGACAAGGCACTTTACCAGGCCAAAAAAGGCGGTCGAAACCGGGTAGTGAACATCAACGAGACCGGGCTGAACGCATTGCGGCCCAAGCCGCAGGCCTGAAGATTCCCCCGAAGCAGCAGACCTTAATGCTCGCGAGCAAGCTCGCTGCTGCAGCGTGTGTACAGCACCCACAAATTTCAGCGCAAAAAAAAGCCACCCGAGGGTGGCCTTCAAAAACTAGAGAAAGAAGTTTTACTTAAACTGCCGCAACCGGACGCATGTACGAGATCGGTGCTGTGCTGGCGTCTTCAAAGGTCACGACTTCCCATGCATCTTTCTGTTCAATCAGCTTGCGAAGCAGCTGGTTGTTCAGAGCATGGCCAGACTTGAAGCCCTTGAACTCACCAATCAGGCTATTGCCCAACAGGTAGAGGTCGCCAATAGCGTCGAGAATTTTGTGCTTCACGAATTCGTCTTCATAGCGAAGACCGTCTTCGTTCAGTACTCCATTGGCATCGACCACGATCGCGTTTTCAACGCTACCGCCGAGTGCGAGGTTGTGCTTGCGCAGGTACTCGATGTCACTCATGAAACCGAAAGTACGCGCGCGGCTGACTTCTTTTACAAACGAAGTGCTGGAAAAATCCACGGTTGCGCTTTGGGTACGGTTACGGAAAACCGGGTGATCGAAATCGATCTCGAAGCTCACCTTGAAGCCTTCGAAAGGGACGAAAGTGGCGCGCTTGTCGCCATCTTCCACTGTCACTTCACGCAGGATACGGATGAACTTCTTCGGCGCGTCCTGTTCTTCCAGGCCGGCAGATTGAATCAGAAACACGAAAGGTCCGGCGCTACCGTCCATAATCGGGACTTCAGACGCGGAGAGTTCGACGTAGGCGTTATCGATGCCCAGGCCAGCCATGGCCGAGAGCAAATGCTCTACCGTGTCTACTTTGGTATCGCCGTTGACCAACGTGGTCGACATCGTTGTCTCGCCGACGTTTTCCGCGCGGGCAGGAATCTGCACAACAGGGTCAAGGTCTGCACGACAAAACACGATGCCGGTATCCACAGGCGCAGGCTTGAGGGTCAGATAGACCTTCTCACCGGAGTGCAGGCCGACACCTGTGGCACGGATAATATTTTTCAGGGTGCGTTGTTTAATCATGGCATTGGCCGCTTCAGCGCAAATTGCGAACTGGTATCAACAAAGGCTGGCGATAATAGCAGACCGAACCTTTGCTGAATACCAATCACCTTAATCCCCCTGATTGATTTCATTAATCAGCCTGTCGACGCAGGAAAGCCGGGATGTCCAGGTAATCCAAATCGTCTTGTGGGTTGAGCTTGGCAGCAGTAGTCGCGCCTTGCTGGGCCTGATTACGCATTACAGTAGGACGATCCAGGTCACGGTAGTTCACCGCTGGCTGCTCCTGACGCTCGGTACGGGCTTCCTGACGAGCAGACGCCGTGTGTGCCGAAGAGGCTGCGTAAGAGGCTTGAACACTGTTGTCGATAACCTTGACCGGCTTCTCGATTTTAGCGCCCAGACCGGTCGCAACCACGGTCACATGCAGCTCGTCGCGCATGTCCGGATCGATAACCGTACCAACCTTGACCATGGCGTGCTCGGAAGCAAAGGCTTCGATGATGCTACCCACGTCGGAGTACTCACCCAGAGACAGGTCAGGACCGGCGGTGATGTTCACCAGGATGCCGCGTGCGCCTTCCAGGTTCACGTCTTCGAGCAACGGGTTGCGGATCGCCGCTTCCGTTGCTTCACGTGCACGGTTCGGACCGCTGGCGCAGCCAGTGCCCATCATCGCCATGCCCATTTCGCTCATCACGGTACGTACGTCGGCAAAGTCGACGTTGATCATGCCCGGACGCTTGATGATGTCGGAGATACCGCGGACGGCACCGGCCAATACGTCATCGGCCTTGGCGAAAGCCGACAGCAGGCTGGCGTCCTTGCCCAGGATGGTCAGCAGTTTTTCGTTCGGAATCGTAATCAACGAATCGACGCTTTCGGACAGCAGACGAATACCTTCGTCAGCAATCTGCATGCGCTTGCGACCTTCAAACGGGAATGGACGAGTCACCACCGCAACGGTGAGGATCCCCATTTCCTTGGCCACTTCGGCAATGATCGGCGCAGCACCGGTACCGGTACCACCGCCCATGCCCGTGGTGATGAACACCATATTGGTGCCCTGCAGCACTTCAGCGATGCGCTCTCGGTCTTCCAGAGCGGCCTGACGGCCGACCTCAGGATTTGCACCCGCACCCAGGCCTTTGGTCACACCGGTGCCCAATTGCAGGATGGTACGGGCGCCGATGCTTTTCAGCGCTTGCGCGTCAGTGTTGGCGCAGATGAATTCCACGCCTTCGATGTTGCTCTTAACCATATGATTAACAGCATTGCCACCGCCACCACCAACACCGATAACCTTGATTACCGGGCTTTGCGGGATGTTGTCTACGAGTTCGAACATTTTCCCTCTCCTTTCATTTCTCTAGTTTTTTCGCCTACTTCTACTGCTTTGAATCTTTTACTGCTCAAGCTTTAAAAGTTGCCCTGGACCCAGCGCTTCAGGCGCTCAAGCACAGGGGCTTTTTGTTCATCACTGCTGTAGTTGTCGCGGTTGCTGATACCCGACATGGAGATGCCGTCTGACTGCTTTTGCAGCCCGTACAGCAACAAGCCCACAGCGGTGGAGTAAATCGGATTGCGCACAACATCGGACAAGCCCTTGAAGCTGTGCGGTACGCCCAGACGAACCGGCATATGGAAGATCTCTTCGGCCAGCTCGACCGCGCCTTCCATTTTCGAAGTACCGCCGGTCAACACGATGCCAGCCGGGATCAGGTCTTCGTAGCCGCTGCGACGCAACTCGGCCTGAATCAGGGTGAACAGCTCGTCGTAACGCGGCTCGACCACTTCGGCCAGGGCCTGACGGGACAGTTCGCGCGGTGGACGATCGCCAACGCTCGGGACTTTGATGGTTTCGCCGGCACCGGCCAGTTTGGCCAGGGCGCAGGCGTAACGGATCTTGATTTCTTCGGCGTACTGGGTAGGTGTGCGCAACGCCATCGCGATGTCGTTGGTCACCTGGTCGCCCGCAATCGGGATCACGGCCGTATGACGAATGGCGCCTTCGGTGAAGATCGCGATATCGGTAGTACCGCCACCGATGTCGACCAGGCACACGCCCAGTTCTTTTTCGTCGTCGGTCAGCACCGAGTAAGCCGACGCCAGCTGCTCGAGGATGATGTCGTCCACCTCAAGGCCACAGCGGCGCACGCATTTCTCGATGTTCTGTGCTGCATTCACCGCGCAGGTGACTACGTGCACCTTGGCTTCCAGACGTACGCCCGACATCCCCAGTGGCTCACGAACGCCTTCCTGGTTATCGATCACGTAGTCCTGGGGCAAGGTGTGCAGCACGCGCTGGTCTGCCGGAATCGCAACAGCCTGGGCAGCGTCAAGGACGCGCTCAAGGTCGGCGGAGCTGACTTCACGATCCCGAATCGCCACGATGCCGTGGGAGTTCAGACTGCGGATGTGATTGCCGGCCACACCGACGAACGCCGAGTGAATCCGGCAACCGGCCATCAGCTGCGCTTCTTCAATGGCGCGCTGGATCGATTGCACGGTGGACTCGATGTTCACCACCACACCTTTCTTCAGGCCACGGGACGGATGCGTGCCAATACCGACGATTTCGATCGTGCCGTCTTCACCGACCTCGCCCACCAGCGCCACCACCTTGGAGGTGCCGATATCGAGACCGACGATCATTTTTCCGCTTTGCACGTTTGCCATGGGTCCTGCCTCTTCTTAATTCTTCGCGACAGCGGGTTGGGCTATCGTCGGTGCCACAGGTTCCCGCCAGCCGACGGCCAATCCGTTGGCATAACGCAAATCAATGCGCGCTATGTTTGTAATCTGTTCTTTCAGCGTTTTTTCATAGATGGCTATGAAGCGACGCATTTTTTCTACCAGGTGATCGCGCCCCAACAGCAACTCGATCCCGGGCCCTGCACTGCCGGCTCCGGTGGTCAGGAACCAGCTACCGCGTTCACGCAATTCCAGCCGGGCAATGGAGAAGCCCATCGGACGCAACATCTGGCTCAACACCTGATACTGCTGCATCACTTGCTGCTGAGCCCGTTGTGGGCCGAACAGCTGCGGCAAGTGTTCGTAATTGGCCAGCTCACGCGGGGTGAATGCCTGGCCCTGGTTGTTCAACAGCGCTTCATCACCCCAGCGGGCTACCGGCAACTGCTCTTCGAGCCGGATCACCACCTGGTCCGGCCAGACGCGACGGACCTCGGCATGGGCAATCCAGGGCATCTGTTCAAGCTCGGTCCGCATGCCTTCCAGATCGACCGTGAAGAAGCTCGCCGCAACATAAGGGGCGATGCGCTGCTGTACGGCCTGCTGGCTGATATAGGTCAGATCACCCTGCACGTTGATGTTGGTAATCGGCCGGTCGGCGTACGGCATTAAGCGCTGCGCGCCTTCGTAGGTGCCATACCCCAGCACCACCAGCAACACGGGCCAGAATAATGCTTTCAAGAAGCCAAAATTGGCTTTTGGCAGGCGCACTGACATCGGCTCTTTAGCCACCATCCGGCTGGCACCCCGAGGTACCGGCTTGCGGCCGGGAGCGGGTTGCTGATGACGAAGCGATGCGCCTTGCATGTTTTTAACCTCGAGCCTCGACGCTGGCTGCCAGAATCGACAGCACCAGCTGTTGAAAATCCAGACCGGCAGCACGGGCCGCCATCGGCACCAGACTGTGATCGGTCATGCCCGGAGCGGTGTTGACTTCGAGCAACCAGAATTGGCCATCGGTGTCCTGCATCACGTCCAGACGGCCCCAACCGGCGATACCTATCGCCTCACAGGCTTTCGCCGTGAGGTCCATGAGTTCTTGCTCCTTGGTGCTATCAAGCCCGCACGGGATCCGATACTGAGTATCAGAGGACACGTACTTGGCGTCGTAGTCGTAGAACGAATGCGGGGTGCCCAGTGCAATAGGTGGCAGCACTTGGTCACGCAGGGTGGCGATGGTGAACTCGGGACCGGTGATCCATTGCTCAACCAACACTTGCGAGTCGTACTTACTGGCCTCTGTCCACGCAACGATCAACTCGTCAGCGCTGTTCACTTTGGCCATACCGATACTTGAACCTTCATGTGCCGGTTTGACGATCAAAGGGAAGCTCAGTTCCTTCGCCGCAGAAATACAATCGGCTTCGCTGCTCAGCACGGCATGACGCGGGGTCGGGATACCCAGGCTGTGCCACACCTGCTTGGTGCGCAACTTGTCCATTGCCAGCGCCGAGGCGAGGATGCCGCTACCGGTATAGGGAATGCCCATGTATTCGAGCAAGCCCTGGATGCTGCCGTCTTCACCGCCGCGACCATGGAGAATGATAAAGGCACGGTCGATTTTTTCGTGCGTGATCCGGGCGATGAAATCGTCGCCGACATCGATACCGAAAGCGTTCACACCCGCACTTTGCAGTGCCTCGAGCACGGCATTGCCGGACTTCAGGGACACTGCGCGCTCAGCGCTTTT
This sequence comes from Pseudomonas versuta, assembly GCF_001294575.1. Lineage (NCBI taxonomy): Bacteria > Pseudomonadati > Pseudomonadota > Gammaproteobacteria > Pseudomonadales > Pseudomonadaceae > Pseudomonas > Pseudomonas versuta. Next base: position 216,033 of record NZ_CP012676.1, on the reverse strand, counting down.
TCCACCAAACAACACGGCAACGCGACCGAAGTCGGCAGGGGCAATGGTCGAGAACAGATTGGCGTAGGCAGCGGTCATTTCAACTTCCCCTCGCTGGCTGCGACAACGGCACCGGCGAACAACGGACTGTTAATGAGTTGTGGTGCCAGACGGCCGATATCGCCCGCCCCTTGGCACAACAGGATGTCGCCGGCACGCAGCAGCGGCTTGACGATCGGCGCCAGCTCAACGCCACGCTCGATGTAGATCGGGTCCAGCTGGCCACGCTGACGGATGCTGTGGCACAGCTGACGGCTGTCAGCGCCCGGAATCGGCTCTTCGCCGGCCGGGTAGACTTCCATCAACAGCAGCACGTTGGCGTCGGCCAGCACCTGCACGAAATCGTCATACAGATCGCGGGTACGGCTGAAGCGATGCGGCTGGTAGACCATGACCAGGCGACGATCCGGCCAGCCACCGCGCACCGCTTTAATCACGGCCGCGACTTCAGTCGGGTGGTGACCGTAGTCGTCCACCAGCATCACGTGGCCACCGTCTACCGGCAGCTCGCCGTAAACCTGGAAGCGCCGGCCTACACCCTGGAAGCCGGACAGCCCCTGGACGATGGCCTCATCGCTGACGCCTTCATCAGAAGCGATGCAAATGGTCGCCAACGCATTCAGCACGTTGTGGTTGCCCGGCATGTTCACCGACACATCCAGCGGCTCGCGTTCCGGACGCAGCACCGTGAAGAAGGTTTGCATGCCTTGCTGGCGAACATTGATCGCACGCACGTCGGCGGCTTCGCTGAAGCCGTATGTGACGGTCGGACGCTTGACCAGCGGCAGGATTTCACGCACCACCGGATCATCCAGGCACAGCACGGCCAGACCGTAGAACGGCAGGTTGTGCAGAAACTCGACGAAGGTTTTCTTCAGTTTGTTGAAGTCGCCTTCGTAGGTCGCCATGTGATCGGCGTCGATGTTGGTCACCACCGCAACCATCGGCTGCAGGTGCAGGAAGCTGGCATCGCTTTCGTCAGCTTCGGCAATCAGGTATCTGCTCGTTCCAAGCTGTGCATTGGTGCCCGCTGCATTCAGGCGACCACCGATCACGAAGGTCGGATCAAGGCCACCGGCCGCGAACACCGAGGCCAGCAGGCTGGTGGTGGTGGTTTTGCCGTGGGTACCGGCCACGGCGATGCCGTGGCGATAACGCATCAGCTCGGCCAGCATTTCGGCCCGAGGCACCACCGGAATACGGCGTTCCAGCGCAGTTGCGACTTCAGGGTTGGAGGTGTTCACCGCACTGGACACGACCAAAACATCGGCATTGGCAGCGTTCTCGGCGCGGTGACCGATAAAGATGTGCGCTCCGAACGATTCAAGTCGCTCGGTAACAGGCGATGCATTCAGGTCGGAGCCCGACACTTCATAACCCAGGTTCAGCAACACCTCGGCAATGCCACACATGCCCACGCCGCCGATTCCGACGAAGTGGATACGACGGATACGGCGCATTTCCGGTTGCGGCATGGCTTTCTGATTCTCAACCATTGGCCACCTCCAGGCAGATATCTACGACGTTGCGGGTTGCATCAGGTTTGGCCAGGCGGCGAGCGTTGGTCGCCATGCTGTTCAGTCGTTCCGGTTGCATCAAAACCTCTGTCAGGCGTGCAGCCAGTTCGGCTGCGCCAGTTGTCGCTTGCGGCATCAGGAAGGCAGCACCCTCGCGAGCCAAAAAGTCGGCATTACGGCTCTGATGGTCATCAATCGCGTGGGGCAAAGGCACCAGCAGCGATGGCAGACCGGCCGCAGCCAGTTCACTGACGGTCAGCGCGCCTGCGCGACAAACCACCATGTCGGCCCAGCCATAGGCTTGGGCCATGTCTTTGATAAAAGGCTGCACTTGAGCCTCTACACCGGCCGCTTCATAGCGCTCGGCGGTAATCTGATCGTGCTGTTTGCCGGCCTGATGAAACACTTCAGGACGCACCTGGGCCGGTACTTTGGCCAGTGCTTCAGGCAACAACTTGTTCAATGGCTCGGCCCCCAGGCTACCGCCCAGCACCAACAGGCGCGCCTTGCGGCCTTCGAGTGCAGCACGTGGCGCCAGGGTGAACAATTCAGGGCGGACCGGGTTGCCGGTACTGCGCAGCTTGTCCGATGCCGCAAACGTTTCTGGGAAGGCTTCGCACACACGGCTCGACATCGGCACCAGCAAACGGTTGGCGGTACCGGCCACGGCGTTCTGCTCGTGAATGATCACCGGCACACCGCAGGTCCGGGCGGCTAGGCCACCCGGGCCGGTCACATAACCACCAAACCCGAGCACGCAGACCGGCTTGAGCTGACGAATGATTTTTCGCGCCTGGAACATCGCCTTGAGCAACACAAACGGGGCCTTGAACAGCGACAGTTTGCTCTTGCCACGCAGGCCCGCCACGTTGATCCGGTGCAGGGTAAAACCTGCCGGCTCTACCAGCTCGTTCTCGATGCCACGCGGGGTTCCAAGCCAGTGCACGGTGTAGCCGCGGGCTTCGAATTCTCGCGCACAGGCCAAAGCAGGGAACACATGCCCGCCGGTGCCGCCTGCCATGATCAGCACATTAGCGCCCATGGTTCGGCTCCTCTGCGAAGTCACTTTCTTTGAAATCGGTCTCTTCGCTGCCCAGATGGGTTCGACTCTCCCACTCGATCCGCAGCAACAAGCCCATGCACACGCAGCAAATAACCAGCGAACTGCCGCCATAGCTGAGGAATGGCAAGGTCAGACCTTTGGTTGGCAGCAAACCGACGTTTACCCCGATGTTGATCAGGAACTGACCGATCCACAGGAACGACAAGCCGTATGCCATGTAGGCCGCAAAATATTGCTTGGCCCGCTCGGCCCACAGGCCGATGTACATGCCGCGTACGCAGACGAATACAAACAGGGCCACGGTCAGCAAGGAGCCGACCACACCCAGCTCTTCAGCCAGTACCGAGAACACAAAGTCGGTGTGGGCTTCCGGCAGGTAAAACTGCTTCTGTACGCTGTTGCCCAGACCGACCCCGAACCACTCGCCGCGACCGAACGCGATCAGGGCCTGAGTCAGCTGGTAACCGGAGCCGAACTGGTCGGACCACGGGTCGGTAAAGGTGATCAATCGCGCCATACGATAAGGCTGCGCCTGGACCAGCACGAATACCGCACCGACCGCCAATGCCACCATCAGCGCAAAGCGGAACAGGCCGACACCGCCCAGGAACAACATCGCCGCCGCTGCGCCCATCATTACGACGGTGGCCCCGAAGTCAGGCTCCATCAGCAACAGACCGGCCATCGGCAGCAACACGATGAAAGGCTTGAAGAAGCCCATCCAGCTTTCACGGACTTCTTTCTGCTGACGGACCAGATAACCGGCCAGGTAGATCACCACGAACACCTTGGCAACTTCAGAGGGCTGTACGTTAAAGAAGCTGAAACCGATCCAGCGCATCGAACCGTTTACCTCACGGCCAATGCCCGGCAGCAACACCATCACCAGCAAGCCGAACGCACCAATGAGCAACATCCAGCCCATTCGCTGCCAGGTCGCAATCGGCACCATCATGGTCAGCACGCACGCGCCCAGACCGAGCGCGATGTAAAACAGATGGCGGATCATGTGGTACAGGGAGTTACCCGACTGCAAGGCGGCAACTTCTGACGATGCCGAGGTAATCATCACCAGACCAAGACCGAGCAACGCCAGGCAACCGGCGAGAAACGCGAAGTCCAGGTCAACGCCGCGGCCCGTGATCAGCGGCGAAGGATAGGGTTTGAGAATGCCGAAGATCATGTCAGGGCCTCCACTGCACGCGCAAACAGATGGCCACGCTCTTCGTAATTTTTGAACATGTCGAAACTGGCGCAGGCCGGGGACAGCAATACTGCGTCACCGGAGTGTGCCAACGAACGGCTGCGCGCAATGGCCTCGTCCAGCGAGCCGACACGCACCTGCGGCACGGCATCGCCCAGGGCATCCGCGATCAGGCCTGCATCACGGCCTATCAGGACCACTGCGCGGCAATATCTGGCCACAGAGTCACGCAGGCCGCTGAAGTCAGCGCCCTTGCCATCACCGCCAGCGATCAAGACCAGCTTGCCGTCCATGTCCGCTCCCAGGCCTTCGATGGCAGCCAATGCGGCGCCCACGTTGGTGGCCTTGGAGTCGTTGTAGTAGCTCACACCATCGAGTTCGCGCACCCACTGGCAGCGATGCTCAAGGCCGGTGAAGCTGCGCAGGCTGCTCAACATGGCGTCGAACGGCAGGCCCACAGCATGCCCCAGCGCCAGTGCTGCCAGGGCATTGGCCTGATTGTGGGCACCACGTACTTTCAGCTCGCGGACCGCCATCAGGTTTTGAAATTCGAAGGCGAGGTATTTTTCGCCGTTTTCTTCACGCAGGCCGAAGGCCTTGAAGTCGGGCACGCCCAGACCGAACGTCCAGCACGGCAGCCCTTCGCTCATCAATGGACGGGTCAGCGCGTCCTGGCGGTTGACCACAACCTGCCGGGCACCGCGAAAGATCCGGTGTTTGGCCAGGTGGTAGGCAGGCAGGCCGCTGTAGCGGTCCATGTGGTCTTCGCTGACATTCAGCACAGTGGCCACTTCGGCACCCAACTGGTCGGTGGTTTCCAGCTGGAAGCTCGACAGTTCCATTACGTACAGCTCAATGTCATCGCTCAGCAGATCCAGCGCCGGCGTGCCAAGGTTACCGCCGACGGCGACCCGCTTGCCGGCAGCTGCAGCCATTTCACCGACCAGCGTGGTCACGGTGCTTTTGGCGTTGGAACCACTGATTGCCACGATAGGTGCCTTCGCGTTACGCGCGAACAGCTCGATGTCACCCGACAGCTTCACGCCACGGGCAGCCGCGGCCTGCAGGGCCGGAGTCGCCAATGCCAGGCCGGGGCTCACGTAGAGCTCATCGGCACGGCACAGGAATTCGACATCCAGTTCGCCACAACGCACTTCCACGTGCGGATAGTCACGGCGCAGCGTGGCCATCTCCGGTGGATTTTCCCGCGTATCCGCCACGGCAAAAGACACGCCCCGTTGCGCCAGAAAGCGCACCAGGGACATGCCGCTCTTGCCGAGGCCGACAACGATGCGGAAGTGGTCAGAAGCGATCAGAGACACAGGTTCTACCTCAGCTTCAGCGTGGCAAGGCCGACCAGAACCAGAATCACGGTGATGATCCAGAAACGGACAATCACACGCGGCTCGGGCCAGCCCTTGAGTTCAAAGTGGTGATGGATCGGCGCCATGCGGAATACCCGCTTGCCGGTCAACTTGAAGGACGCTACCTGGATCACCACGGACAGGGTTTCCATCACGAACACACCGCCCATGATGAACAGCACGATTTCCTGACGCACGATGACCGCGATGGTGCCCAGGGCTGCGCCCAGAGCCAGTGCGCCGACATCGCCCATGAAGACTTGTGCGGGGTATGTGTTGAACCACAGGAATCCGAGACCGGCACCGATCAGCGCGCCGCAGAACACAATCAGTTCACCCGCGCCCGGGACATACGGGATCAACAGGTAGTCGGCAAACTTCACGTTCCCCGACAGGTAGCAGAAGATGCCAAGGGCTCCACCGACCATAACGGTCGGCATGATCGCCAGGCCGTCCAGGCCGTCAGTCAGGTTGACTGCGTTGCTCGAACCCACGATTACAAAGTAGGTCAGCACCACAAAGCCGATTCCCAGCGGGATGCTGGCGTCCTTGAGGATAGGCAGAATCAGCGTGGTTTCGACGGCGCTGGGTGCCGTCATATAAAGAAAGATTGCTGCGCCCAGACCAAACACCGACTGCCAGAAATACTTCCAGCGGCTCGGAAGGCCACGCGAGTTTTTCTCGATCACTTTGCGATAGTCGTCGACCCAGCCAATAGCCCCGAACAGCAGGGTCACGATCATCACGACCCACACATAGCGGTTGCTCAGGTCGGCCCACAGCAAAGTGCTGATGGTGATCGCCGACAGAATCAGTGCACCGCCCATGGTTGGCGTACCGGACTTGGACAAATGCGATTGCGGACCATCGTTACGGACCGACTGGCCGATCTGACGGTTTTGCAGGGTGCGGATCATCCACGGCCCCAGACACAGAGACAAGGTCAACGCCGTCAGTACCCCGAGAATCCCGCGCAGGGACAAGTACTGGAAGACTGCGAAGCCCTTGTAGAACTGTTGTAGATACTCCGCTAGAAGCAGCAGCATTAATGTTTCTCCCCGCTGGAACCGCACAAAGCCGCAACGACGTTTTCCATCGCTGCGCTGCGCGAGCCCTTGATCAAAATGGTGGTGTTTGTTTCGTGCTCAGCGCGAAGCGCCTTGATCAGGTCAGCCTGATTGGCGAAGTGACGAGCCTGGTGTCCAAATGCAGTGACGGCATGAGCCATCATGGGTCCCACCGCATAGAGCGCTGAAACTTTGTCGGCGGCATATGCGCCTACTTCACGATGTCCTTGCTCCGCCCACTCACCTAACTCGCCAATATCTCCGAGCACCAGGACGGTGCGGCCGGAAAAGGCGGCGAGTATATCAACGGCAGCGCACATTGAGGTGGGGTTTGCGTTGTAAGTGTCATCAATAATTCGCAAACCGTCGGCGGTCAGTTGAGCCACCGCACGACCTTTGACCGGCAGTACCGCTTGCAAGCCGCTGGTTATGCCAAACAGCGAGACGCCCAGGGCATGCGCGGCAGCCGCGCCGGCCAGAGCGTTGGCAACGTTGTGCGTGCCCAACAGGTTGAGTTGAACGTGGGCAACACCCAACGGGCAGTGCAAATCGAACGCAGGGCAACCGCGCGCATCGCGGGTCAGATTGCTCGCGTAAAAGTCTGCGTCAGGATTGGTCAGGGCGAAACTGAGTACCTTGCGGCCAGCAGCCCGGGCCTGCCAGATGCCAAAAGCCTTGTCGTCCAGATTGAGGACGGCAATGCCATCTGCGTCGAGTCCTTCGAGAATCTCGCCCTTGGCCTCGACGATTTTTTCCGGCCCGCCGAACTCGCCAACGTGGGCGGTCCCGGCATTATTGAGCACGGCAACCTGGGGTTTTGTCATGCCGACGGTGTAAGCGATTTCACCCAGACGCGAAGCACCCAGTTCAATCACTGCCGCGGTGTGTTCCTGCGTCAGCTCAAGCAGGGTCAGCGGCACGCCCAGGTCATTGTTCAGGTTGCCTTTGGTCGCCAGCACCGGACCACGGGTACGCAGGATGCAGGCGAGCATTTCTTTAACGGTGGTCTTGCCACTGGAACCGGTGATGGCGGCAACCGGCTTGTTGTAACCGGCACGATTGAGCGCACCCAATTGGCCCAATGCAACGCGGGCATCCTTGACCACCAGTTGCGGCAAAGCAGACTCAGGTACTTCGCGCTCGACCAGGGCCGCGACCGCGCCTTTGGCAGCCACTTCATTCAGATAGTCGTGACCATCAAAACGCGGGCCGGTCAAGGCGATAAACAGCTGACCCTTGCTGATCGCACGACTGTCGATGCTGACACCGTTGAAACGGCTATCTGCAGAAACCAGCCGGCCATCCAGCGCATCGGCTACTTCGCTCAGCAATAGAGGCTTAAGCATGGGCAGCCTCCCAGGCATTCAGGGCTTTTTCGGCTTCTACAAGGTCAGAGAAGTCATGGCGCTCGCCATTGATTTCCTGATAGTCCTCGTGACCTTTGCCGGCCAGCACGATCACATCGTCTGCACTGGCACCAGCAATGAATTGCGCAATGGCAGGGCCACGCCCTGGGACAAAATTGATGCGTTCAGGTGAATCAAAACCTGCACGGATGTCGTCGAAGATTTGCGCGGGCGCTTCACTGCGCGGATTGTCATCGGTGACCAATACGCCATCGGCCAAACGCTCTACCACTTCTGCCATTAATGGACGCTTGCCGCGATCGCGATCGCCGCCGCAGCCGAACAGGCACAGCAGCCGGCCTTTGGCATGCGGGCGCAGAGCGAGCAATACTTTTTCCAGCGCATCCGGGGTGTGGGCGTAATCAACCACCACCAGCGGCCTGGTACCGCCACCCAGTCGCTGCATACGCCCTACAGGCCCTTCAAGTTTCGGCAATACAGCGAGGATTTCATCCAGCGCGTAGTCCAGGCCAAGCAAGGCGCCGACCGCAGCCAGTACGTTGCTCAGGTTGAAACGGCCCAGCAGGCTACTGCGTAAATGGTGCTCGCCTTGTGGCGTGACCAATGTGGCGCGCACACCGTCGTCGTCGAAGGTTGCTTCGCGGCAGTAAAGGTAGGCGCTGCTGTCTTCGAGGCTGTAACTGATCAGGCGCGAATCATGTTTTTGCGCCGCCAGCTGGCGACCGAAGTCATCGTCAAGGTTAAGCACACGGCAACCCAGATCAGACCAGGCAAACAGCTTGGCCTTGGCCTCGGCATAAGCCTGCATCGTGCCGTGATAATCCAGATGATCGCGGGACAGGTTGGTCAGCACTGCGACATCAAATGCCAAAGCGCTGACGCGGCCTTGATCCAGCCCGTGGGATGACACTTCCATCGCCACGGCTTTGGCCCCGGCTTTCTTAAGGTCGGCCAACATGGCTTGCACGGCAATCGGGTCCGGGGTGGTATGGCGACCGCTTTGCAGCGCGCCATAAAATCCTGTCCCCAGGGTGCCAACGATGCCGCAATGCTGCCCCAGCAGGTCCAGCGCTTGCGCGACCAGTTGGGTAACGCTGGTTTTGCCGTTGGTGCCAGTGACGCCGACCAGGTTCAAGTGATGGCTCGGGTCGCCATAAAAACGACCGGCGATTTGTGACAGTTGCGCAGCCAGCCCCTTGGCCGGAATCAGCGGTACGGCAGTGATCGGCAATACGTCCGCGCCCTCCACTTCATAAGCGACGGCAGCTGCGCCACGCTTAAGGGCGTCAGCGATATGCTCGCGCCCATCCAGTTTGCCGCCCGGCACGGCGAGGAACAGGTCGCCCGCCCGCACATTGCGGCTGTCGAGGGTCAGCTCACGAATCATCAAATCATGGCCGGCGTGGGGGAAAATCTTGTTCAGGCTCAGGGACATTAGCCGCGCCCTCCTTTGGCTGCTGCAGCGGTCGCGGCTGCTTGTTGCTCTGCAGCCGTCGGCAAGTTATCCGGGGTCACGTTCATCAGGCGCAGGGTGCCGGACATCACTTTGCTGAAGACCGGAGCCGACACCAGACCACCGAAGTAGCCCGCCTTGCTTGGCTCATCGATAACCACAACGATTGCGTAACGCGGATCGCTCATCGGACCGAACCCGGCAAACAGGGAACGGTAAGAGTTCACGGCGTAACCCTTGACGCCGCCGGACGAGGTTTTACGTGCAGTACCCGACTTGCCGCCCACATGATAGGCCGGCACTTTGGCACGCCATACACCGCGCGGGTTCTCGATAACTTCTTGAAGCATGCCCTGAACGGTCTTGGCGACCTGCTCAGGCATGACTTGTGTGGCTTGCGCCGGCTTGTCTGACTTGAGCAGGGTCAGCGGGGCAAGCTTGCCGTTGTTGGCCAGCGCCGAAAATGCATGAACCAGCTGGATCGCCGTCACCGACACACCGTAGCCATAAGACAGGGTCGCTGTTTCAGCCTTGCGCCACTCCCGGTAGTTCGGCAGGTTGCCAACGCGCTCACCCGGGAAACCCAGGCCTGTGTCCTGGCCCAGACCCATTTTGGCCATCTGGCGGAAAATCGCTTCACCACCGATATCGAAAGCAACTTTACTCATGCCCACGTTACTGGAGTTGATCAGAATGCCCGTCAGATCGAGGACCGGGCCTTCAGTGCGCGACACGTCACGAATGGTGTATTTGCCCAGTTGCAGCGTGCCCGGGTAGACCTCAACCTTATCGGTTGGCTTCCAGCGCCCGGTTTCCAGCGCCGCACTCATCGAAATCGGTTTAACCGTTGAGCCAGGCTCGAACACATCGATCATGGCGCGGTTACGCATCATTGCCGGCTGCAGATTGCGACGGTTGTTGGGGTTGTAGGTCGGCTGGTTGACCATGGCCAGAATCTCGCCGGTCTTTACATCCATGATCACCAGGCTGCCGGCCTTGGCACCGTTCTCGACCAGTGCATTGCGCAGTTCACGGTTGGCCAGATATTGCAGGCGCAGGTCAATTGACAACGCCAAGGTCTTCCCTGCCTTGGCGTTTTTTGTGACCTGGACGTCTTTGATCAGGCGCCCGCGCCTGTCCTTGATAACTTGTCGCTTGCCCGGCACGCCGGCCAGCCACTCGTCATAGGCCAGCTCGACACCCTCACGGCCTTTATCGTCGATATCGGTAAAGCCGACCATGTGCGCGGTGACTTCACCGGCCGGGTAAAAGCGGCGGAACTCTTCAATGCCATAAACACCCGGCACTTTAAGGTCGAGCACCGACTGGCCCTGCTCGGGGGTGAGCCCGCGGACCAGATAGATGAATTCTTTATTGGCTTGCTGCTCAAGGCGCGCCGTCAACACTTTGGGGTCTTGCCCAAGCGCGTGCGCCAGGGCTGGCCAACGATCCTTGGCAACCTGCATTTCCTTGGCATTGGCCCATAACGTGGTCACCGGCGTACTCACGGCTAACGGCTCGCCATTACGGTCGGTAATCAGGCCACGGTGTGCCGGGATCTGGATGTGTCGCAGACTGCGCGCATCACCTTGACCCTTGAGGAAGTCATGGTCGATCACCTGCAAGTAGACAATTTGGCAGGCAATCGCACCTACCAGCAGCGCCAGCAGTGCCAGCACTACACGAAAACGCCACGGATAGAGTGCGCCTTCGAGTTTGATCATGGCGCCACCATCCGAACTTCTGCTGCGCCAGGAATGCGCATTTTCAGTTGTTCGCTGGCCAGGGTTTCGATACGGCTATGGGCAGTCCAGGTGCTTTGCTCGAGGATCAGGCGACCCCACTCGGCCTGCGCCTTGTCACGCACACTCAGCTCACCGTACAGGGTATTGAGCAATTGACGGTTCCAGTGGGCGCTATAGGAAACGCCAACGGCTGAAACCAGTACGGCAATAAACAGCAGCAGCATGAAAAAACTTCCGCCGGGAAGTGGTTTGGCGAAGAGCTTGTTCAACGAAGCTTCTCCGCGACGCGCATGACAGCGCTGCGCGAGCGCGGATTGGCTTTGAGCTCCGCTTCGGATGCGAACTGTGCCTTGCCATGGATTTTTATAATGGGATCAAAGCTGGTGTGCTGAACCGGCAAGCCACGAGGCAGATAGTCGGGTTCACCTTTGACCAGATCACGCATGAACAATTTAACGATGCGGTCTTCCAGGGAGTGGAAGCTGATTACCACCAGCCGGCCGCCGACTTCCAGCGATTGCAGTGCCGCTTCGAGGCCGGCTTTGAGATCACCCAGCTCGTTATTTACGTGTATGCGCAGGCCCTGGAAGGTGCGGGTTGCAGGATGCTTGCCCTTTTCCCAGGCCGGGTTGGCCACTTTAAGTACTTCAGCCAGATCGCCAGTGCGTTCGAACGGGGTAATGGCACGACGCTCAACCACAGCACGGGCCATGCGCCCGGAAAAGCGCTCCTCGCCATATTCCTTGAATACGCGAGCGATTTCGTCCTGGGTTGCAGTGTTTACAAATTCAGCGGCGCTGATCCCTTCGTCCGGGTTCATGCGCATGTCCAGCGGACCGTCGTTCATGAAGCTGAAGCCACGCTCCGGGTCGTCAAGCTGCGGTGAAGACACGCCCAGATCGAGGAGAACGCCATTGACCTTGCCGGCCAGACCGCGGGCGGCAATCTCGGAGCCCAATTCGGCAAAGCTGCGTTGCACAATGACAAAGCGGCCGTCTTCGGCCGCTAGCGCTTGCCCTGTGGCAATCGCTTGAGGATCTTTATCAAACCCGAGTAAACGCCCCTTAGGGCCGAGCTTCTGGAGTATCAGGCGGCTATGTCCGCCGCGACCGAAGGTGCCATCCAGATAGCATCCATCAGGACGTACGGCGAGAGCCTCTACGGCTTCGTCAAGCAGCACGGTGATGTGGTTGAAGTCGCTATCTATAGTCACAGGATTAAATCACGCAGTTCTTCAGGCATCGCGCCCGGTTGTTGAATGGCTGCAAGGTCAGCGGCAGAAACAGCTTCCCAGGCATCCTCGTCCCACAGTTGAAACTTGTTTAGCTGGCCAACTAACATCGCGCGCTTATCCAACTTGGCATATTCACGCAAACGCGGCGGTACCAGAAAACGACCACTGCCATCGAGCTCAAGGTCGACGGCATTACCAATCAGCAGACGTTGCAAACGGCGGTTTTCTTCACGCAACGAAGGCAACGCCCGAAGCTTGGATTCTATCAATTCCCACTCATCAAGCGGGTACACACATAAGCAGGGGTCTACCGCATCAATGGTCACGATCAGTTGCCCGGAACTCCTCGAAATCAACTCGTCGCGGTACCGGCTCGGCATTGCGAGACGGCCCTTGGCATCGAGACTGATTGCGTTAGCTCCGCGAAACACGAGGCGTCACTCCCAAAATTAGCGTTTTACGTCAAAAAAACCCACTTTATGCCACTTTTCGCCACTTGCGCACACTATAGGAATGCGCCCACCACACCGTCAAGGAGCGGCCAACAGGAAAATCCTTACATAACTGAGATTTAGGAGGGTAAATAGACGTACAGCAATAAGCGGAGGGATTTTTTGACTACCGATGTGCAACAAACTCAAAGCCCTGGACTTCAAACTTAAAGTAGTTTGTTAAGAGTAAGAACTTTTTGGCATTACACATCGGAATTTTCTTGCGAATACAACGGGGAGATGAAGCGGCTATTTCCTGAAGCGATCTGCTTGCAGCGCAAGCAGAAGAAAAAAGGTGGAGAGTCGATCTGTAAGCCGGGTTCTGTCGTGAACAGTCATTCGTCTACGATGGCCATCACTGGACATCTTTAGCAACCTACCCGGTTCCAGCGCGGGCCACGCCTTGGAACCCTATTTGGTCTTGCTCCAAGTGGGGTTTACCTAGCCACGAACTGTTGCCAGTCGTGCGGTGCGCTCTTACCGCACCTTTTCACCCTTACCGGCGCCGAAGCGCTTAGGCGGTTATTTTCTGTGGCACTTTCCGTAGGCTCACGCCTCCCAGGCATTACCTGGCACTTCGCCCTATGGAGCCCGGACTTTCCTCCCCCCCCTAATTTTCATAGGAGGCAGCGACTGTCCAATCGACTCTCCGGCGCGAAGATTAACTGTACAGAGCGTATAGAACAAGCGTTAAAAGCCAGATGGCTATCTGATTCAACCCGCCCAAAGCCTTTGGCTACAAGCTCTACTAACAAGCAAGTATCAAAAGGCCACTACCCACCCTATCCAATTAATCAACTTTTTGCTTTTCGAGGGCCACTTGATACAACACATTCTTGCGCTCACCGGTTATTTCAGCCGCAAGTGCGGCGGCACGCTTGAGCGGCATTTCCTTTAGCAATAAATCAAGAATACGCATCGCCTCGCTGCTTACAGCCTCTTCTGTTTCAGGCGCAGTCCAACCCGCAACCAGCACCACACACTCACCACGCTGCTGGTTACTGTCGCCCTCTACAAAGGCACGCAACTCGGACAACGGCAAACCTTTGAGGGTCTCAAATGTTTTGGTCAGTTCACGCGCCAGCAAGGCCGGGCGGTCCGGACCGAAGACCAGTTCCAGATCTTGCAGACACTCGAGGATACGATGCGGCGCTTCGTAAAAAATCAGGGTGCGAGGTTCTTCCTTGAGCAACTCAAGGCGCGAACGACGCCCAACCGCTTTAGCCGGCAGGAACCCTTCAAAGATAAATCGATCAGATGGCAGACCTGCAGCCGACAGTGCTGCAATCAGGGCACAGGCACCCGGAACAGGAATAACCCTGACGCCGGCCGCACGCGCCTGACGCACCAGGTGATAACCCGGATCGGAGATTAGCGGTGTCCCTGCATCGGATATCAGGGCGACATCTTCACCTGCCAGCAAGCGCTGAATAAAGCGACTGCCTTCATCACGCTCGTTATGTTCGTGACAGGCCCCCAAAGGGGTGGTGATACCAAAATGCTGCATCAAACGCAGGGAGTGACGAGTGTCTTCGGCCGCAATAAGCGAAACGTCACGCAACACTTTGAGCGCGCGCGCGCTGATGTCGTCCAGGTTACCGATGGGCGTCGCCACCACATAAAGCGACCCGACAACGGAATTCATAGCACCTGGAGCAGTCAAAACGCACACCTCATGAGAGTCAAAGGCGCCATTGTAGCGCGTAGACCCCTCTTGAACGCACCCTCCAGTCTGACTGCAGAGGGCTTGCAAGCAAAAAAATCACCGCTACAACCCGCATAACTCATCTAAATTTAGGCTTTATTGTCTGTAACATCGCGCCCCGGCCAGTGCTTGGGTACACTTCCCACTCTTTTGATCGAGTATCAGGAACACTACATGATCGCTTGCCTGCGGCTGTTCACTGCCCTCTGCCTTGCTGCCCTGTTGGCGGCTTGTGCCAGCTCGCCCTCGTCCAGCCTTGGCGAACTCCCCCGGACCCCGGATGCCAGCCTTGAACAGCTGCTGCAACAGGCGTCGCAAACCCAAAATCCGGAAAAAGCCGCTTTGTTGCGCTTGTCGGCGGCCGACCTCGCCATGCGCCAAAAGAATGATCAGCGCGCAGCGCAGATTTTGGCCCAGGTCCCACTGGATCAGCTCAAACCAGCGCAGCAAGTATTTGCCAGCACACTGGCAGCCGAACTGGCAATGAACCGCAATGATCCCAAAGCAGCATTGGCCGCCCTGAATCACCCGAGCGTGTCACGCATTGGCGAGTTGCCCAACGATTTGCAAGTGCGCACACATACAGTCCATGCCCGCGCTCTTGAAGCTGACGGCCAGACACTGGCTGCAGCACGCGAACGTGCGGCGATGAGCCCGATCCTGACCGGCGATGCAGCCAACAGTAACAACGAAGCCATCTGGACATTGGTCGCCGCATTACCGGTCGATCAATTGCGCGGGCAGAGCAACGATGTGATGGGCGGATGGATGTCTCTTGCACTGGCAGTGAAGAGCGCCGGTACTTTGCAGGATCAACAAAACGCCATCGACCAGTGGCGTGCACAGAACCCCAATCACCCGGCTTCGATCCAACTGCCTGCTCCACTGATCAAACTCAAAGAGCTGGCCAGCCAGCCATTGACCAAAATCGCCGTACTGCTACCACAGGATGGCCAGTTGGCCGCTGTCGGCAAAGCCCTGCGCGACGGCTTTATGGCTGCTCACTACCAGGCACAGCAAGCCGGGGCAAACCCGCCGAGCATTCAGTTTTATGACAGCTCGCGCCTGACATCACTGGATGATTTCTATCGCACTGCACAGGCCGATGGCGTGCAACTGGTGGTTGGTCCGCTGGAGAAGTCTCTGGTCAAGCAGCTCAATGCACGCCCACAACTGCCTATCACCACACTGGCACTAAATTACAGCGATGGCGCCCAAGGCCCAGCGCAACTGTTCCAGTTTGGCCTGGCAGCTGAAGACGAAGCCCGCGAAGTAGCCCGCCGCGCCCGCGCCGACGGGTTGACCCGCGCTGGCGCCATGGTGCCTAAAGGTGAATGGGGCGAGCGCGTGCTCAATGCGTTCCGCCAGGAATGGGTCGCCCATGGCGGCTCCATCGTCGGCATTGAATACATTGATAAACCCGTAGCCCTGGCACAGCAGGTTGGCGATCTGGTGCAACTGCGTAAAAGTGCAGGCGAGCCTATGCAGTTCCTGTTTTTGGCTGCCACACCCCAGCAAGCCCAGCAGATCAAACCGACCCTGAACTATCAATACGCAGGCGACCTGCCGGTTTACGCCACTTCCCACGTTTTCAGTGCGAGCGGCAATCAGGATCAGTACAAAGACATGAATGGCGTACGCTTTTGCGAAACTCCATGGCTGCTGGAACCGGGTAACCCGTTGCGCCAGCAAGTGGCCGCGCAATGGCCCCAGGCCGGTAGCAGCCTGGGCCGCCTGTACGCCATGGGCGTTGACGCCTATACCCTGACATCGCGCCTGGGCCAGCTCAAAGCCCTGCCAGACAGCAGGATCGACGGCCTGTCAGGCAGCCTCAGCATGAGCCCGTCGCAACATGTCGAACGCCAGCTGCCATGGGCCGAGTTTGTTAACGGCCAGGTTCAGCGCCTGCCCGACACTCCGAACTGATGCCCGACCGCTCAAGCCTGAAAACAGGCAAGGATGCCGAGCGCATGGCGCTGCGGCATCTTGAGCAACAGGGTTTACGCTTGCTGGCACAGAACTGGCTATGCAAGCGTGGCGAGCTGGATCTGGTCATGCTTGACGGCGATACAGTAGTATTCGTCGAAGTTCGTTACAGACAACATGCGCAATGGGGTGGAGCATTAGCCAGCATTGACGCACGCAAGCGGCAGAAGCTGATACTTGCAGCTCAGTATTTTTTACAACGCGAGTCGCGCTGGGCCAATCACCCGTGCCGATTTGACGTCGTGGCAATGGACAGCGCAACACCTCACTTGAACTGGCTACGGAATGCCTTTGACAGCTAGCAAGCTGCAGGGCCTATTCCAGCACCCTTTTATTAAACGATTTTGCTTTGCTTTGCGGGCTGCACATTTTTGTGCCGGGAAGTCACCCAGGAACACTTGGGTTACGCCCGACCAGCCGCCCTACTTAAGGTCACATAGATGGACATGCAATCCCGGATTCGCCAGCTTTTTCAGGCCAGCATCGACACCAAGCAGCAGGCGATGGACGTTCTTGCACCTCACATCGAGCAAGCGAGCCAGGTGATGGTCAACGCATTGCTCAACGAAGGCAAAATGCTTTCATGCGGCAACGGCGGCTCTGCAGGCGACGCACAGCACTTTTCATCAGAGCTGCTCAATCGCTTTGAACGCGAGCGTCCCAGCCTGCCCGCCATTGCACTCACCACTGACACTTCGACGATCACCTCGATCGCCAACGATTACAGCTTCAATGAGATTTTCTCCAAACAGATCCGCGCCCTGGGCCAGCCAGGCGATGTCTTGTTGGCCATTTCAACCAGCGGCAACTCAGCCAACATCATCCAGGCAATTCAGGCTGCGCATGATCGCGAAATGATTGTGGTTGCCATGACGGGTCGAGATGGCGGCGGCATGGCTTCACTGCTGCTGCCAGAAGACGTGGAGATTCGCGTCCCTTCCAATGTCACCGCACGTATTCAAGAAGTCCACCTGCTGACGATCCACTGCTTGTGCGATCTGATCGACAGCCAACTGTTCGGGAGTGAAGAATGACTTTAAAACGCCTCAGCCTGGTTGCCCTGACCCTATGCCTTGGCCTGACCGCCGGCTGCAGCTCAGTACTGACAGCCACCCGCGACACGCCGATCGAAGATGATCGTGGCACGCGCACGTTCGGCAGCAAGATCGACGACTCGTTGATCGAAACCAAGGTCGCCGTGAACGTAGCCAAGGCCAACCCGGATCTGGACACAGGCTCACACATCGTCGTGACCAGCTACAACGGCATCGTATTGCTGGCTGGCCAGACCCCTCGCGCCGACCTCAAGGCCCAGGCCGAGCAAGCCGCAGCCGCTGTGCAGCGAGTGAAGAAGGTCAACAACGAACTTCAAGTCATGGCACCGTCTTCGATCCTTGCACGCAACAATGACGCGTGGCTGACGACCAAGATCAAAACCCAGATGCTGACCGACAGCGCGATTCCGGGCTCGCGGATCAAAATCGTCACTGAAAACGGCATCGTCTACATGCTTGGCCTGGTGACCAAGCAGGAAGCAACCCGCGCAACCAATCTGGTGCAGGGCGTTTCCGGGGTACAGAAAATCGTGAAGCTGTTTGAGTACATCGACTGACCAAACGATTGCCTCGCGATCTTATAAAAATCAGACACAAAAAAGGCGACCCTTGCAGGTCGCCTTTTTTGTTACTTGACCACTTTCAGGCTTGGCCGACCCGTAGGTCTTGGCGGCTCAGTACCTGGCGGCGGCCCATCGTCATCCGGCTCGACCTCGTCATCGCCATCTACAGGCTCTTCCAGATCAAACACCATGCCCTGGCCATTCTCACGGGCGTAAACCCCCAGAATTGCCGCAATAGGCACGTACAACGTGTGTGGCACACCACCAAAACGCCCTTCAAAGCTTACTGCTTCGTTGTCCATGTGCAATTGACGCACGGCGGTGGGCGAAACATTCAGGACAATCTGCCCGTCACTGGCAAAACCCTGAGGTACTTGCACCTTCGGGTAGTCAGAATTAACCAGCATGTGCGGAGTGCAATCGTTATCAACAATCCACTCATAGAGCGCACGCACCAGATAAGGTCGACTTGAATTCATCAAGGGCTCCTAAAGCCTTAGCGCATATCGCGTTCAACGCCAGACAAGCTTGCCTGGAAAGTCTCACGCGCAAACTGGCGCTCCATATAGTCAAGCAGCGGCTTGGCCGGCCGCGGCAATTCGATACCCAAAATAGGCAAGCGCCAGAGTATCGGCAATAGACAGCAGTCGACCAGACTTAGCTCCGTGCTGAGGAAAAAAGGTTTGTCTGCAAACAATGCAGACACACCTGTCAGACTCTCACGCAGCTCTTTACGCGCCTGAACCCGCGCAGGCTCCTTGGTACGCGAATCAAGAATCAGATCCACCAGCACGCACCAGTCACGCTGGATGCGATGAATCAGCAGACGGCTATTGGCCCGCGCTACCGGATATACCGGCAACAGCGGCGGATGCGGGTAACGCTCATCCAGATATTCCATCACCACCGTCGACTCCCACAACGCCAGGTCACGATCGACCAAGGTTGGCAGGCTGCCATACGGGTTCACTTCGATCAGCTTCGGCGGCTGACGGCCCGCCTCCACACTGATGATCTCGGCGCTGACACCTTTCTCGGCGAGCACAATGCGTACTCGATGGGAATAGTGGTCGGCGGGGTCGGAGTAACAGGCCAACCGATTGGTCACGCCCATGGCGGTCCTCCTCGCTTGTTGAAATTATCAGGAGCGGAAAAACGAACGCGCCCAAGGAATGTCTCCGGTAACCGCAGAACCCGGGCGGACAAGGTCTTGCAACCTTGCCCGCCACTCATCCTGCACTGTTACCTTTTCAGAGACACCCTCGGGCGCGCACGATTAACAGCAATGCGTGTAACGATATCAGTGCACATCTTTCCAGTATTCGCGCTTGAGCAGATAAGCGAATACGAAGAAGAAGGCCAGATAGAGCAGTACGTAGGTACCGATGCGCTGATGCTCCAGCTTCACCGGGTTGGCCGAATAGGCCAGGAAGGTCACAAGGTTCTTGATCTTCTCATCGAACTGCTCTTCATTCAGCGTGCCGGTTTTAGGCAAAACTGTCAGCTGGTCGCATGCTTCATGTGTCAAAGGCGTGCCAGTGAGCGGATCATACTGCTTCTTGCCGTCTTCGACGATCTGTACTTGCTTGCAACCTACAACCTGACGCCCTTGCAACGGTGCCAAAACGTTCGGCATCCCCACATTCGGGAAGACTTTGTTGTTCACACCCCAAGGGCGTGACGGGTCTTCGTAGAAAGAGCGCAGGTAGCTATACAGCCAGTCAGTACCACGAACACGCGCCACCAGGGTCAAGTCTGGCGGTGCAGCACCGAACCAGGCCTTGGCATCTTCAGGCTGCATGCCGATGTTCATGTGGTCGCCAATTTTGGCGCCGGTGAACACCAGGTTCTCAAGCATGAGGTCATGGGGGATCCCCAGATCATCGGCAACACGCTCGTACCGCTGGAACTTGGCGCTGTGACAACCCATGCAGTAGTTGGCGAACGTACGGGCGCCGTCCTGCAGGGCCGCCTTGTCAGAAACATCGATGTCGACCTTGTCGAGCTGAACACCCTGTTCCGCCGCAAAGGACAACACAGGCATCACCGCCAGCATCAATACAGCAAATAGCTTTCTCATCAGCCAGTCACCCTTTCCGGAACCGGTTTGGTCTTCTCAAGCCTGGTGTAGAACGGCATCAGAATGAAGTAGGCGAAGTACAGGAACGTACAAACCTGCGACAGCAATGTACGTTCCGGGGTCGGTGCCAATACACCCAACACGCCCAGAATCACGAACGAGATGCAGAACACCCACAGCCATATTTTGCTCAGCCAGCCCTTGTAGCGCATGGACTTCACCGGGCTACGGTCAAGCCATGGCAACACGAACAGCATGGCAATTGCAGCCCCCATGGCGATTACGCCAAGCAGCTTGTCCGGGATCGCACGCAAGATGGCGTAGAACGGAGTGAAGTACCAGACGGGTGCAATATGCTCAGGCGTTTTAAATGCGTTTGCCTGCTCAAAGTTAGGTTTTTCCAGGAAATAACCACCCATTTCCGGGAAAAAGAACACAATTGAACAGAAGATAAACAGGAACACCACCACACCGACGATATCCTTCACGGTGTAATACGGATGGAAAGGAATGCCATCCAGCGGTACGCCGTTTTCGTCTTTATGCTTCTTGATGTCCACGCCGTCAGGGTTGTTGGACCCCACTTCGTGCAAGGCCAGAACGTGCAGCACAACCAGACCCAGGATCACGATAGGCAAGGCTACTACGTGCAGGGCGAAGAAACGGTTCAGGGTAATGCCGGAGATCAGGTAGTCACCACGGATCCACTGAGTCAGGTCGTTACCGATAACCGGAATCGCACCGAACAGCGAGATGATCACCTGAGCACCCCAGTAGGACATTTGCCCCCAAGGCAGCAGGTAACCCATAAAGGCCTCTGCCATCAGGGCCAGATAAATCATCATGCCGAACAGCCAGACCAGCTCACGCGGCTTCTGATACGAACCGTAGAGCAAGCCACGGAACATGTGCAGATACACCACAACAAAGAATGCTGACGCACCGGTTGAGTGCAAATAGCGCAGGATGGAACCGTATTCGACGTCACGCATAATGTATTCGACGGAGGCAAACGCCTCTTCTGCCGACGGCGTGTAGCTCATTGTCAGCCACACACCGGTGACAATCTGGTTGACCAGAACGAGCAATGCGAGAGAACCGAAGAAATAAAAGAAGTTGAAGTTCTTCGGGGCGTAGTACTTGCTGAGATGGTCTTCCCACATTTTGGTTGCGGGGAAGCGGGCATCAATCCAGTCCATGAACTTGCTCATTACGCGCTCTCCCCTTCAAGGCCAACGACAATCACATTGTCACTGCCCTCAACATAGTAGTAAGGCGGTACCGGCAGGTTCAGTGGAGCAGGTTGCGACTTGTAGACGCGGCCGGCCAGGTCATAGTGCGAACCATGGCAAGGGCAGAAATAACCCCCAACCCAATCCTTGCCCAGGTCAGCAGGAGCAACCTCGGGACGGAAAGTAGGCGAACATCCCAAATGAGTGCAAATCCCAATCAACACCAAAACTTCTGGCTTGATAGATCGCCATTCGTTTTTTGAGTTTTCAGGTTGATCGGATTGATTGGAGTCAGGATCAGCGAGCTGTCCTTCAATCTTCTTGAGATTTGTCAGGATCTCCTCAGTGCGGCGGACAATGAATACCGGCTGACCACGCCATTCAGCAATCATCTGCTGCCCTGGCTCGATCTTTGCAATATTCACTTTCACCGGTGCGCCTGCGGCTTTCGCCTTGGCACTGGGAAACCACGACCCCACGAACGGGACCGCCGCCCCCACCGCTCCTGCAGCACCCACCACGGATGTGGCTGCTACGAGGAAGCGACGCCGGCCGACATTTACGCCGTCATTGCTCATTCAGTCCTCTCCCATCAGCTTTGTGGCCTGTTAAATCAGGCATCTACTAAGTAAAAATCTGAACTTATAAAAATTTTGCAGAATGGTAATGAAAAGCCCCTACTCTGACAAGGTAATTACCGCTCTGGGTCGGCTACAAGCCTTGTAGTATAGGCATTTGCTGAATGTGGCAAGTTGTCACACCAATAATTCATCACCCATAAAAAAAGCCCAGCTCCTAAGGAGACTGGGCTTTTTTGAACGAAGCTGCGAATTAACGCTTCGAGTACTGCGGACGCTTACGCGCTTTACGCAGACCGACTTTCTTACGTTCAACTTCACGAGCATCGCGAGTTACGAAGCCTGCTTTGCGCAGAGCGCCACGCAGAGTTTCGTCGTACTGCATCAGTGCGCGAGTGATACCGTGGCGGATTGCGCCAGCCTGACCACTTACACCACCACCGATCACGGTGACGTAGATGTCGAATTTCTCGACAGTCTCAGTCAGTTCCAACGGCTGACGAACTACCATGCGGGCAGTTTCGCGACCGAAGAAATTCTCCAGAGTGCGGTTGTTGATCGAGATGTTACCGGTACCTGGACGCAGGAAAACGCGTGCGGTTGCGGTTTTACGACGGCCAGTGCCGTAGTTTTGAGTCGCCGACATAATGAACTATTCCGTTAAAACTTCAGTTCTTGGGGCTGCTGAGCAGTATGAGGGTGAACAGCGCCCGCATAGACTTTCAGCTTACGGTACATGTCGCGACCCAGCGGGTTTTTAGGCAGCATGCCTTTAACCGCGGTCTCGATCACGCGTTCAGGAGCTTTGGCGATCAGCTTTTCAAAGTTGATCGACTTAATCCCGCCCGGGAAACCGGAGTGAGAGTAGTACATTTTGTCAGTGGTCTTAGCACCAGTGACACGAATCTGCTCGGCATTGATAACAACGATGTAGTCACCGGTGTCAACGTGCGGAGTGTATTCAGGCTTGTGCTTGCCACGCAGACGGCTCGCGATTTCGGTGGCCAGACGACCCAGTGTCTGGCCAGCAGCGTCGACGACAAACCAGTCGCGCGTAACTGTTTCCGGTTTAGCAGTAAAAGTTTTCATTCTTTATAGCCTCAGGGGCCGCCCTGTAAATTAGACGGCGGATCTTACTGAATAGTGCGTACTTTGACAAGTCAAAGGCAGCCGGATACAGACGCTATCGGGGGCTCGGGTCAGCGCGTCCGTTCAACGGCAAGATTCTTCGGCAGGCGGCGCATCACTTCCACCGCAGAAAGAGGTCGGCAATTATCCAGATTGCGAAACAAAATACAACCTGCTTTTATGATTCTTTACCCGAAGGAGTCACCGATGGACTACCGCCAGCTAGGCCGCACCAATTTGAAAGTCAGTGCAATTGCTCTCGGAACCATGACGTGGGGCGAGCAAAACACGCAGGATGAAGCCTTCGCCCAGATCGAGTACGCGAAAAAC
This sequence comes from Pseudomonas versuta, assembly GCF_001294575.1. Classification (NCBI taxonomy): domain Bacteria; kingdom Pseudomonadati; phylum Pseudomonadota; class Gammaproteobacteria; order Pseudomonadales; family Pseudomonadaceae; genus Pseudomonas; species Pseudomonas versuta. The sequence continues at coordinate 192,832 of NZ_CP012676.1, read as the reverse complement.
GCCGGTATCAATTTCATCGACACCGCCGAAATGTATCCGGTACCGCCCAAGGCAGAAACTTACGCCAGCACCGAGCGCTACATTGGCAACTGGTTCAAAACCCGGGGCGATCGCGCCGACTGGATCCTGGCCAGCAAGATCGCCGGCCCCGGCAATGGCATCGACTACATTCGTGACGGCCAACTCAAACACAACCGCACACATATCGTCCAGGCACTGGACGCCAGCCTCAAACGCCTGCAAACCGACTGGATCGACCTCTACCAACTGCATTGGCCAGAGCGCAGCACCAACTTCTTCGGGCAACTGGGCTACAAACATAATGCCGACGAAGACTTCACCCCGCTCGAAGATACCCTTGAAGCGCTGGACGAGCAGGTCAAGGCCGGCAAAATTCGCCATATCGGCCTGTCCAACGAAACACCATGGGCCACCATGAAATTCCTGCAACTGGCTGAAAGCCGGGGGTGGCCACGCGCCGTTTCGATCCAGAACCCTTACAACCTGCTGAACCGCAGCTTTGAAGTCGGCCTGGCTGAAATTGCCATTCGCGAACAATGCGGCCTGCTCGCCTACTCACCCCTGGCGTTCGGCATGCTCTCAGGCAAGTACAGTGGCGGTGCGCAACCGCCAAAAGGCCGCCTGAGTCTCTACAGCCGCTTCTCGCGCTATTCAAACCCGCAAGCAGTGACTGCCAGCGAGCGCTACGTGGCGCTGGCTCGCGAACACGGCCTGGACCCGGCGCAAATGGCGCTGGCATATGTAACGCAACAGCCCTTCGTGACCAGCAACATCATCGGCGCCACGACGATGGAGCAGCTTGCCAGCAACATTGGCAGTTTCGACCTGAAACTGTCGGATGAAGTGCTCGCAGGCATTGAAGCCATCCACAAGGACCAGCCAAACCCGGCACCCTAGCCGCACCGCTTGCGCAGGCTGCGTTCGATTGCGAAGCGATCGTAAAACCTGAAAGCGCGGTTTTCCTGGAGGACCGCGCAACCTGACTTTACGAAGGCTTAACCAACGGACGCGGCCTGGGACAACTGCTACGGAGTTCGCGCTAGCCCCTTACCCCTAGACACACAGGATAAAAAATAAGACGATCCAGCCGTAAGTTGACCAATTTCACCTATAAGAATAATCAAATCATGTCTAACCAACTCTCCACGCCCCTGCGGCGCGTCAGCATCTTGGCCATCGATCAGGTATTTGCCTCAACCCTGATGCAGGCCAAGGATTTCTTTCATCTCGCCAGCCTGCGCCATGGCAAAAAACTGGGCCTGGGTCTCATCGCCGGATTCGAAACCCGACTGGTCAGCCCCGACGGCAACCCCGTCAGCAGCTTCAGCAACGTAGTGATCCCCGTCGATGGCGCCCTGGAAGACACTGACATCATTATCCTCCCGGCCTTCTGGGACGACTTTGACACCCTGTGCCAGCGCTATCCGCAAATCCTGCCCTGGCTACGTGCGCAGCATGCCCGTGGTGCAGTCTTGTGCGCCGAGGCCACTGGAGCCTTCTGGCTGGCCGAAGCCGGGCTGCTGGACGGCAAGGAAGCCACCACCTACTGGCGGTTTTTCAATAGCTTCGCCGAGCGCTTCCCGCGGGTTCACCTCAATCAGGACAAGCACCTGACCGACGCCGACAACCTCTACTGCGCCGGCGGCCCGACCTCAGCCTGCGATCTCTATATTTATCTGATCGAACGTTTTTGCGGGGCCAACATCGCCCAGGCCGTGGCCCGCGACATCCTCTACGAAGTGCAGCGCAACTACGCGCCCGGACGTATTGGTTTTGGCGGGCAAAAGCTGCATCAGGACGTGATAATCCTGCAAATCCAGCACTGGCTCGAAGAGCATTTTGCAGACAAGTTCCGCTTCGAAGACGTAGCCCGGGAACATGGCATGAGCATCCGCAATTTCATGCGCCGTTTTCAGATGGCAACTGGTGACAAACCCTTGCACTACCTGCAACGTCTGCGCATAGAAACCGCCAAGGGCCTGCTCTCGGCCACCCGCAAAAGCATCAAGACCATCAGCTACGACGTGGGCTACGACGATGCGAGCTTCTTTGCACGGCTGTTTCGTCAGCACACCGAACTGTCACCCAATCAATACCGGCAACAGTTCCAGCAGGCCGCCTGACCTGTAGCCAGCCTCTCTATGGCCGCAGCCCGACTTCTGCATGGATCGCGACACATAAAAAAAGGCCTGCAATGCAGGCCTTTTTTGATACAGCGCTCGACTACGGCTTGTGCGCCCGCGTCAGGTATTCATGGGACTGCATCTCAAGCAGGCGGCTAAGAGTGCGCTGAAACTCGAAGTTCAGACGCCCGCCTTTATACAGATCCTTCAGCTCAACTTCAGCCGAGATAATCAGCTTTACGCCCCGGTCATAGAACTCGTCGACCATGTTGATAAAACGTCGCGCAATGTCGTCGCTTTTAACGTCCATTTGCTCCACGCCGCTGATGATCACCGCGTTGAAAATCTTGCCCAGCTCGATGTAGTCGTTCTGGCTGCGCGGACCATCACACAGTTCGCGGAAATCGAACCAGGCCACGTCATCACAGGTACGCACTGCGCGAATGGTGCGGTTCTCAATGATCAGATCGTCATTCTCGATCACCTTGGAAGAGTTATGCGTCAACGCTTTAAAGCTCTCGCGCAGGCACTTCTCGGAAGCCTCGTTAAGCGGAAAATGGTAAAGCTCGGCCTGCTCCAGGTGGCGCAGACGGTAATCGACGCCACTGTCGACGTTGACGATGTCGGTGTTCTGCTTGATCAGTGCAATCGCCGGCAGGAAGCGCGCACGTTGCAGGCCGTCCTTGTACAGGCCATCCGGCACGATGTTCGAGGTCGCGACCAGGGTCACGCCATTTTTGAACAATTCTTCCATCAGGGTGCCGAGGATCATGGCATCGGTAATGTCCGACACAAAAAACTCGTCAAAACAAATCACCCGCGCCTCATCGGCGAAACGCTTGGCAATGATGGTCAGTGGATTCTTTTCACCATTGAGGGTGCGCATTTCTTCATGCACACGCTTCATGAAACGGTGGAAGTGAGTACGCACCTTCTGCTTGAACGGCAGCGCATCAAAGAACGTATCGACCAGATAGGTTTTACCCCGGCCCACACCGCCCCAGAAATACAGACCCTTGACCGGCGTCTGTTCTTTTTTGCCGAACAGCTTGCCGAGCAACCCCGGCTTGCTCTGCGAGGAGGCAACCAGGTCGTCATACAGACGCTGCAGATGGCGCACGGCATTTTCCTGCGCGGCATCGTGGAAGAAGTCCGGGCGTTTCAGATCAGCTTGATATCGTTCTAGAGGCGTCATAATTCGTTAGCAAGGCAACAAAAACGGGCCGCCACTGTAGCGACGGCCCTTGGGAATGGCAATCAACCCTGAGTCGAAACGCCGCACTTTTTAATCCTGCGCGGGCGCCAGCGCCACACGCAACGCTTCGATTGCCGCGTCACGGGCCGCGCTATCGGCGAATGCCGGGCTGTCGGCGACGCATGCGTCATGCAGCCAGACGCTGAAGCTCAGGTCCTGAGGACGAATATCAAGTGCCTCGCCCGCTTGCAGCTGTTTGGTCACCTGACCGGCGGCTTTGCCATCAGCGAAGTTGCGCGACAACAACAGTTGCTCGCCATCGGCAGCCAGCAGACGGAAACGGAAGCTGCCGTCTTCGTCACGGAAGCTGACGAAGCGTGGGCCCTTGGCCGCTTTCTTCTTGCTGGACGTGGCAGTCTGGGCAGCACTGACAAACGAACGCAGACCGACCGCTTCACGCAGCTCGGCCAGAAACGGGGTCGCGGTTTTGCGGGCTTTCTGGGCGCCGGCCAGCAGGATGTCTTCCATATCGGACGGGCGTGACATCAGTTCGTGATAACGCTCGCGAGACTCGCCCAGGTCGGCGTCCAGCAGCTTGAACAGACGCTCTTTGGCTTCACCCCAGCCCAGACCTTGCAACAACTCGCCACGGAACTCTGCGCACTGCTCAGGCGTAGAGAACGCCTGATATAAGGTGAACAGGTGCGAGTTGTCCGGATCTTTGGCTTCGCCCGGCGCCCGGGAGTCGGTGACGATCCGTGAAATCGCGCTTTTCATGTCTTTGGCACTACTGAACAACGGAATGGTGTTGTCGTAGCTTTTAGACATCTTGCGGCCATCAAGGCCCGGCAAGGTGGCGACGCTTTCTTCAATCACGGCTTCAGGCATGGCGAAAAAATCCTTGCCTTTGCCGAACAGGTGATTGAAGCGCTGACCGATATCGCGGGCCATTTCAACGTGCTGGATCTGGTCGCGACCGACCGGCACCTTGTTCGCGTTGAACATCAGGATGTCTGCAGCCATCAGCACCGGGTAGCTGAACAACCCCATGGTGATCCCCGCATCCGGGTCTTCGCCGTTTTCCAGGTTCTTGTCCACCGAGGCCTTGTAGGCATGGGCGCGATTGAGCAAACCCTTGGACGCCACGCAGGTCAGCAACCAGGTCAGTTCCGGGATTTCCGGGATGTCTGACTGGCGATAGAACGTCACACGCTCAACGTCCAGCCCGGCTGCCAGCCAGGTCGCTGCGATTTCCTGACGCGAACGCTGAATGCGCAGCGGGTCATCGCATTTGATCAGGGCGTGATAGTCCGCCAGGAAGTAAAACGAGTCGGCATTGGTGTCCAGGCTGGCCACGATCGCAGGGCGAATCGCTCCGGCATAGTTGCCCAGATGCGGGGTGCCGGTGGTGGTGATACCGGTGAGGATACGGGTACGAGTGGTCATGGGTAATCGCTTATCAGGCTGCAATCAATACGAAAGGCGAGGCGCTACCAACTCTTTGAGCTCGGGCAGCTTGCCGTGAAAAAAGTGCCCGCATTCTGCCACTTTAAGCAGCTCATGGGGGCGTGACAGCGCGTTTGACCAGTCATAGACCAGTTGCGGGTCGATGACTTCATCGGTTTCTGGCTGGATCACGGTCACCGCACACGCTTGCGGCAAATCGTCTTCGGCACGCAAGCGCATCACCGCAGGCGCCACCATGAACAAGCGCAAAAGTTTCTCGCCCCGGGCTTCAAGCCGGCCGCCAAGGCTGGCGGCAACAAAACCGCCAAACGAAAATCCGAGCAAGGTGATCGGCAATTCCGGGTGCCGGGCACGCAGCCACAGGGCCGCCGCCAGCGCATCGTCGACTTCGCCTGTGCCCATGTCATGAACACCTTCGCTGGCACCCGTACCGCGATAATTAAATCGCAATGTAATCAGGCCAGCATCACGGGCAGTGCGTTGCAGGGTCGAAACCACTTTATTCATCATCGTCCCCCCTTGAACCGGGTTGGGATGACACAGCAGCGCAAGGCCTTTGGGCTCAGGCAAATTTAGGTACAAGGCTTCCAGTTGGCCGACAGGGCCATCAATTACTACAGGGGTTTCGCGGGTAAGCAAGAAGGAACTCCGTGACCTCAAACTGGGTCGACTCGTCTAGCTGATAGATTCTGTCTGGCATATTTGCGAGTGCATCGCGGTATACAGCGCAGGTCCGAGCCGTTAACGTAAAGCAAAGCCGTTTATAGAGGAAGGACTCGTGGAACACTCGCTCTTGATTTGGTTATTGCCGACTCTAGCCCTGGTTGCAGGTGTCGCCATTGGTTTTCTGATCGCGCGTCTACTGCCAAATGCCGCGCCTAACAGCACGCAGCGTCAGCTTGACGACATTCAGAAACGTTTTGACAGTTATCAAAGTGAAGTGGTCACCCACTTCAACAGCACCGCCAATCTGGTGAAAAAACTCACGCAGAGCTACCAGGACGTACAAGACCACCTCGCCGAGGGCGCCAACCGTTTGGCCCTGGACGAGCAAACTCGCCAACGTCTGCTGGCTGCCCTGCACTCTGACGCGCCTCAACCGCATCGCGAGCGCATCACCCCGCCGCACAGCACTGAGCCGCCACTGGATTACGCGCCAAAAACCCCGAACGCCCCCGGCATGCTCGATGAGCATTACGGCCTGAAGAAGTAATTCATCGGGTAAAGCGCTCAACAAAAAGCCCCGTGACCGGTAAGGATCACGGGGCTTTTTTTGTCCTGCAGGAACTGGCGGGCTCCTGCACAACAAGGTCTTAAGGGTACTGCTGAACCTGCCCTTGCTGCTGGTAGTTCACGCCCGGAATCGGTGCCAGGGTGATCTGAACGCGGCGGTTTTGAGCACGGCCGTCAGGTGTGGCGTTGCTGGCGATCGGGTCGGCCGGACCTTTACCGCTGACCGACAGGTACTGACCGCTGACCCCTTGAGAGGTCAGATAGGTCGCCACACTTTGCGCACGCTGTTGGGACAACTGCATGTTGTAGTTGTAGTTCCCGGTGCTGTCCGTGTAGCCCACGATCTGAATCAGGTTCTGGTTATTGAATTGCTTCAGCGAATTGGCCAGGTTGTTCAGCGGCTGGTAGAAGCTGGGAGCGATGTTCGCCGAGCTGGTGGCAAACGTAATATTACCCGGCATCACCAGGGTGATGTTGTCGCCCTGGCGCTGAACTTCAATCCCGGTGTTGGCCGTGCTCGCGCGCAATGCAGCTTCCTGCTTGTCGGCATAGTAGCCATAACCTGCGGCCCCCAGACCAGCCACGGCGGCACCGATCAAAGCGCCCTTGCCACGGTTGTTATGGTCGATGGCAGCCCCGGCAACAGCACCGGCCAAAGCCCCCAGACCACCGTAGGTAGCGGTTTTGCTCATGCCCGAAGAGGCCTGGCCCTGATTGTCATACGGGTTGGGCGAGGCGCAGCCTGCCAGCAAGGCAATGGCACTTGCGGCAATAATCAAACGACGCGAGGTGAACATGGTGAAGCTCCTGTCAGTCTTTCTGGAGGCAAAGGTCGTTGGCATTGGACCTCTGTAGGGCGTTGGAACGCGACCAACGGTAAAAATTCCTCAGGCCGCTCATATTCGTACTCCACAAACGATAGTCGCCTGATCGCCTGCCCACAAACCGATGCACCCTGCCCGCACAAATTTTACTTTTTAGGCAATTTGCTACCGACAGGAATATGCAGATAAGACATCACACTTTCTGTCAGCTCTGTCGCCAGTTTGACTGCCTCCTTGTTGCGCGCCATGACGCCCGCCACCAGACCTTCGATCAAGGCCAGCACGGCGATACTGGAGCTGGTCAGCACCGGGTGGTCAGCCGGAGCGAACAGTACATGCCTTGCAATGCTGCTCAGAGGCGAGGCTGGCGAATCGGTAATGGCCAGCACCGTGGCACCGCGCTCATTGGCGAAACGCGAAAGCTGCAGAGTATCGATGGAGTAACGCGGCAGAGAGATCGCCAGTAAAACGTCCTGATCGGTGATCGCAGCCAGACGATAGGCCGCGTTTTCATTACCGCCTTCCATACTGATAGCGGTGGCATCGGCACAAAACGGAGTCAGGGTCGAGGCTGCGAGGCCAGCGAAGTAAACACTGTTTCCAAAACCCAGAATGTAGATTTTGCGCGCCTTGATCAGATGGCTGACAAACGCTTCAAAGGTGTCCGGATGGTTGTTGGCCGCCGCCGTGGCCAGATTGCTGCTGGCACTCTGAATCTGCTCATGCAGGCCAAACGCACCGTCCGGCCGATGGGCCAGTTCATTGCGCAGCTTGTCGACGGGCGATACCACTTGTTGCAGTGTCGCCACCAGTTCGGCCTTCATCCCGCTGTAGCCGCCCAGATTCAAGGCCTTTGCCAGGCGGTTGACTGCCGCTGGCGAGGTACGGGTCTCGTGTGCCATCTCCTCAATCGTCAGGGTTGCGGCGCGCAGCGGATGACGCAGGATAAAATCGGCGACCTTACGCAATGAAGGCTGCAACTCGGGCACGATCTCCGCCAGCTTGCGCATCACCTGGGCGGCATAGATCGTGGTGTCTTTGGATGGATTCGGCATATCCGGCTCAACATTCCCTGTGGATAAAAAAGGGGCGGCGCCCGAAACCGGTCCATGCAGGAGCAAGCCTGCTGGCGGTTCAGCCCTGTACAGACTGCCCTGGCTTCTAACGACCGCAGTGTATCCGAAGCTGTCGCCGGCTATTTCAAACTGCCGCAAAGAAACTGCTGCAGGCGCTCGGACTGAGGATTGGCCAGTACCTTGCGCGGCTCACCACACTCCTCAACCACCCCTTGATGCAGGAACACCAACTGGTTGGAAACCTCACGAGCGAAGCCCATTTCGTGAGTGACCACCACCATGGTCCGCCCCTCCTGCGCCAGGTCCTGCATCACTTTAAGCACGTCCCCCACCAGCTCGGGATCGAGGGCCGAAGTCGGCTCGTCGAACAGCATCACTTGCGGCTCCATGGCCAGGGCACGGGCAATTGCCACCCGCTGCTGTTCACCGCCCGACATATGGGCCGGCCAGGCATTCATGCGGTGCGCCACGCCGACCTTGTTCAAATAATATCCGGCCTTCTCCCGAGCCTCGCTCTTACTCATGCCAAGCACATGCACCGGCGCCTCCATGACGTTTTCCAGCGCATTCATGTGCGACCACAGATTGAAATGCTGAAACACCATCGACAGCCGCGAACGCATGCGCTGCAACTGGTGCGGATCGGCGGCCTTAAGCCCGCCCTGCCTGCTATTGACCAGCCTCAACGGTTCGCCATCGAGCTCGATACTGCCGCTACTCGGCTGCTCCAGCAGGTTGATACAGCGCAAAAACGTGCTTTTTCCTGAACCGCTGGAGCCGATGATACTGGTCACATCACCCGCCCTCGCCTGCAACGAAACGCCCTTGAGCACCTCATGGGAGCCATAGCTTTTATGCAAATCCTGAACTTCAAGTTTGTACATGACATCCACTCTCTGAGGGTCAGTCGCTGAGCAAGCGACCTTGGCGAATAAGGGTATTGCCGGCAACTTTGGCCAGCCACAAACCGGGCTGGGCAAAGCGCAGGCGCTCGCGGGCATAGAGGATGCCGTCGGTACTGGCGCGCACCACACTGTGGCGATCGGTAAGCGGATCCATCACTTCAAACAGCGGATCACCCACTTTGACCCGTGCCCCGAGCGGCTGCACAAAGCTCACCACCCCCGGGTGCGGGGCGTAAGCATACTGGGCGCCCGCAAACGGCGTGGCCTCACAACATTCGACCGGTGCATCGGGCCACTCACCGCTGATCAGCCCCTGCTCGGCCAGATAGCCGAGGATCGCCTCGGCACTCTCCACGCACGGCCCGGACTCGGTGTCGGCCATGCCGCGCAACTCAATGGTGGCGGCGATACAGGCCATCGCAATATCGGCCTCGGGGAAGCGCTCGGCCAAGTGCAACCAGGGGATCGCGCAGGCTTCATCAAACGCACTGCCGCCCGCCTCTTCAGCCAGCAAGGCAGCGCCTGCGTGCAGCCGGGAAGCCAGCGAACGCAAGCGCGGCCAGTTTTGCGGCAAGGCGTACAGCAACATGATCGACTCAAAATCACAATGCAGGTCCAGTACCACATCGGCGTCACAGGCATGGCGCAGCAGCAGGCAACGCAGGCCATCAAGCTCGCAGGCCGGCTCCGGCTGCTCGCTCAATACATCCAGCATGGCCCGGCGGATGAGCACCGTATTGGCACCAGCATCGCTGCCCAACTGACCGGCTACCCGCGCCGCCACGCCGTCGGCCAGCAGCGGAAAATCGCGATTGAAATTTTTGCCGCTGGAAAACTCAAAACGCCCCTGATGAGTCGCCTGGAACATCTGGGCAATCCCGATGGGGTTGGCCATCGGCACCAATTCGATCACCCCGTTCAAACGGCCTTGTTCTTCAAGCTCCAGCAGACGTCGCTTGAGCTCCACCGCAACCCGCATCCCCGGCAACTCATCGGCATGCAAAGAGGCCTGGATATAAGCCTTGCGTGCACCCTGGCCAAAACGAAACAGCGAAAGATGGCGCTCTGTGCCCGAGGCACTCCACGGCAACAGGTATTTAATATGCTCCATAACACGCCCCTTAATGTTTGCGCGGTGCCTGGTACGCCAGCCAGCGGCGCTCGGCCAGCTTGAACAGACGCGTCAGGATAAAGGTCAGGATCAGGTAGAAAACCGCCGCCGTAATGAACGCTTCAAACGGCAGGTAATAACGTGCACTGACCGTACGTGCGGCCCCGGTGATATCGACGAGGGTGACAATCGAAGCCAGGCTCGTGGTCTGCATCATCATCAGCACCTCGTTGCTGTATTGAGGCAATACCCGACGCAAGGCCGAGGGCAGGAGAATCCGGCGATACAAGGTCACTCGCGACATGCCCATGGCTTTAGCCGCTTCGATTTCACCGTGGGGGATGGACTTCAGACTGCCCGCTAGCAACTCCGCACTGTAGGCGCCGGTATTGATCGCAAATGCCAGGCACGCGCAAAAGGTGGCACTTGAAAGGTATGGCCAAAGCACGCTTTGGCGCACAGTTTCAAACTGAGCCAAGCCGAAATAGATCAGAAACAGCTGCACCAGCATCGGTGTGCCGCGAATGACATAGGTGTAAAGCCAGGCCGGAAAGTTGATCAAAGGCGATCGAGAGACTCGCATCAGCGCCAGCGGAATCGCCAGCATCAAGCCAAAGAACAGGGAAATCAGCAGTACTTTGAGAGTCACCAGGGCGCCACCGAAATACAGCGGCAGGTTTTCCCAGATCACGTTGTAGTCAAGAATCATAAGGTGCTCCCAATCACAGCTCGGCGGCTTTTATGCTGGCCGAGTAGTGGTTTCCCAGAAAGCGCAGCACCAGCAATGACACGCTGGTCAGCATCAGATACAGCCCCGCTACCGCGAGAAAAAACGTAAACGGCTCATGGGTCGCATCGGCTGCACTCTTGGCTTTGAACATCATGTCCTGCAGACCGATGACCGAAATCAACGCCGTGGACTTGGTCAGCACCAGCCAGTTATTGGTGAACCCCGGCAATGCAAACCGGACCATTTGCGGTACCAGAATTCGCCAGAACACCTGCCCATTGCTCATGCCATACGCCAGCCCCGCCTCGATCTGCCCTTTAGGGATGGCCATAAAAGCGCCGCGAAAGGTTTCCGAGAGATAGGCCCCAAAAATGAAGCCCATGGTGCAGACCCCGGCAACAAAGGGATTGATATCGATATAGTCAGTGGAACCCAGGGCCAGAGCGATGCGATTCACCAGGTCCTGGCCGCCATAGAAGATCAACAGAATCAACACCAGATCCGGAATACCCCGGATCACAGTGGTGTAGGCCTCGCCCGACCTTGCGAGCCACTTGACCGGTGACAAGCGCAACATCGCGCCGATCAGGCCCAGGACTATTGCCAGAGCCATGGAGGTCAAGGCCAGGTTCACGGTCAGCCAGGCACCCTCGAGAATGCTCGATCCGTAGCCATGGAGCATGATGAAGTTCCTTGAGCGTGCGCCAAAAAATGCGCGAAAAAAGCCCCGGCCGCCCCATGAGGAAGCGGCATCAGGGAGGCGGTTTACTTACCTTTGACCGTAGATGTCGTACGTGAAGTACTTAGTCATCACTTGCTCGTACTTGCCGTTGGCGCGGATGGCATCAATGGCGGCACTCAAACGGTCGGCGTTGGCCTTGTCGCCCTTGCGCACGGCGATGCCTGCGCCGCGACCGAAGAAAGCAGGGTCGTTGATGTCCGGCCCGACAAGGGCGTAACCCTGGCCCAGCGGGGTTTTGATGAAACTTTCATCGGTGTAGATGATGTCTGCGAGCGTGGCGTCCAGACGGCCCGAAACCAGGTCCAGGAACGCTTCACTCTGGGTCGAGTAGCGCACGACCACGACCCCTGCGGTCTCAAGCTTCTGCGTGGCAAAACGGTCGTAGGTCGAAGATCGCTGCACCCCGACGCGCTTGCCCTTGAGATCAACCAGCGGATCGTTGATCACGTTGCCCGCTTTCATCGCGAACTTGCCGGGCGTGTGGTAGTACTTTTTGCTGAAATCAACCGACTTAAGGCGGTCTTCGGTAATCGACATGGAAGACAGCACCGCATCAACCTTGCGCACTTTGAGTGAGGGAATCATGCCGTCAAACTCCTGGACCACCCAGGTGCATTTGATTTTCATCTCTTCACACAGCGCGTTGCCAATGTCGTAGTCGAAACCGCTGATTTCGCCTTCCGGGGTTTTCATCGAAAACGGAGGGTAGGACGCTTCGATACCGATACGCAGAGGCGCGTCGTCGGCGCGGGCCACAAAACTGAAAGCGCACAGGGCCAGTGCACCTAGAAGTACTGTCTTGTTCAAATTGTTGACTCCTGAAGGGCATTCGGGGGAAACACTCGCCATCCAAGCTGGCGCGCAAGATCAGTCCGTCGACTGTGTGCGGCTATAGATGACACGTATTATTTCAGAAATCAACTTAGTGAAAATATTTATATCAAAGCCGACAGCCAAACACGCCTCGATACGGCCCGGCCAGACACCTAAAACTTCACCCCCACACTCAGCGTCATGAAATCGCGGTCGCTGAGCGTGCTGTAACGCCCGCCAAAGAAGTTGGTGTACGACAGACTGCTGGTGTAGGTGTTCTGGTACTCGGCATCAACCCCCACGCTCACCGCCTTGCGGCCTTGTACAAAGGTATTGTCGGGGCCCGGCGAATAACCGCTGACGTCGTGGGACCACGCCAGATTGGGTTTGAGGTTGAGACTGGTAAACACGTTGTTGTAGGCCCATTCAGCCCGTGCGCGATAGCCCCATGAATCAGACGTGGTAAAGCCGTCCTTGCCGGCGCTTCCAAATACCGGATCACGGCCGTAGCGCAGCCCCGAATCGCCCTCCAGGCCTGCCACGTGGGTCACGCCGACCTCGCCAATCAGGGTCAGCCGGTCGGCGCCCATGGCATTGTCGAAGATGTGGGTCACAGACGTCTGAAACTGAGTGATCTCCTTGCGCCGATATCCCTGGGAATCAGCCCCCGGAGTAACACTCAGCGGCGATGCATCGGCCAGACCCGGCAACAGGGTCACGTTGGCGTACAGCAGGTCATTGCTGTTGAGCTGCACCGGCGCATTTGGCCGATAACTCAGCTCGCCTTTCCACACCGAGCCTGTGGATAAGGTGGTGGCGAAACTCACCCCGTAGAGGCGGATATCTTCGGGATATTCGACGTAATAGCTGGAGTTACCGGCAACAATCATCGGAGCCAGCCCGCCTGCAACCGAAGCCGCGTTATAGACCGACTGCCCCGCCGCACGCCCGCTCAGAATCGGATCGCGGCTGTGGTAGTTCATAAAGTAGGCGCCAAAAACGGTATCCAGCGGCTCGAACGCATAGTGCATGGCCACGCCGAATTGCCCGCTGTTGCGCGCATCGCGGTCAGCTGCGCGGCGCACCAGTACGCCCTCGCCATTGACCTCGACACCCGCTGAAGTCAGGGCTGCCAGATCAGCCACATTCAACGCCGAGCGCTTGCTCATCACCCGATAATTGCCGTCGCAGCCGTCGGCAGTCACGTCGGACTGCGAGAAAAACGTCCCGCAGTTGTCGGTTTCTGACTGCTCCCAGTCCAATTGATAAAAGGCCTCGGCCGACAGGTTGTCGGTGAGATTTTGCGAGATATAAAACAGGTTGACCGGCACCAGGCCGTCTTTGTATTCGCTACCCGGACGACGATAGGCCGCGACATCGGTCGGGTTGATGGCATTGATCCCGCCGCCGATAAACGCGCTTTCACCCCAATTGACTACCTGCTTGCCCAGGCGCACCGCGCCGGGCTGATCGGCAATCGCGTAGTTGTGATAGACAAACGCATCCAGCAGTTGCGTACCGGCAGACTGGGCCGAGGCTTTGCGCCCGCTGTCGCTGACCGGCTTGAACGGGCGACTGTCATCCTGCAGTTCAAAGTCGTACCAGTACTTCCCCCGGACATACAGGCCGCTGTCGCCGTACTTCAGCTCCAGCCCGTGGGTGCCGGTAAAAATCTTGGAGAAGGTTTCGCCGCGCTTGAAGTTAAGGCGACCATCGTCAGAGATTTGCGATTGCCCCTTGCCGCCGTTATTGGCACCGATCAGGTTGTGATCGGCCTTGGCGGTAGACCAGCTGGCGCCGATGGACAGCTCGGAATCGATCTGGCCTTCGACCTCGCCAATGTTAAAGCTCACGCCCCAGGCGGGCCCGGCGAGCGTCGAGACAAGGCAGACTGCCAGCGGCAGTTTGACTTGGCGCCAGAACCGGTTGACTGAGGACATCGATACTTCTCCGTGGGCACGCACAATGAGCCGCAAGGATGAAGGAAAACCAGAAATTGACAAGATCGTCGGCAGCGAACTTGCTCGCGAGGCCGGCAACCCGGGCTGTCTGACAGCCCGGGCTTGTGCGACAGCGGGCAAGCCCGGGCGGCAGGGGCCCGCTACCCGATGGGGGCGAACAGGCTTTTTATGCTTAAAAACATCAATTCATTTCGGTAAACGCAAGCTTCACACCCAGAGCCACCAGCACCGCGCCCATGGTGCGGTCAAACCAGTGGCCCATGCGGGCAAAGCCGGTGCGCACGCGCTGATGACTGAACAGCATGGCCACCATGCAAAACCACAGCCCGGTCGCGACCGCCAGGTACACGCCATAACCGGCCTGAATTGACAGCGGTGTATGCGGGTTGATGACCACCGTAAACAGCGACAGGAAAAACAGCGTGGCTTTAGGGTTCAGGCCATTGGTCACAAAGCCCGACGTGAAGGCCCCGCGCGCTGTGCGCTCGCCAACCGGCAAAGAAGCAGCCACGGCTGCCGGATCCGCAGGCTTGGCGCGCAAGGCCTTGATCCCGATGTACAGCAGGTAGGCAGCTGCCAGCCATTTAAGGGCGTTAAACAACACAATCGACTGCGAGACAATGATCCCGATCCCCAGCAGCGAATAGCCGACATGGACAAAAATTGCCGTGCCCACACCGAACGCGGTAAACATCCCGGCGCGGCGGCCGTGGGTCACGCTTTCACGCACCACCACGGCAAAATCCGGCCCGGGACTGGCCACCGCCAGCAGATGAATCAGGGCAACGGTCAAAAATTCTGTCCAGTACATGCACGGCTCCATTACAAATTGTTTCTTCTGTTAGGCTCGCCACATTACGCCTTCACTCGACAGCACAAAAGGTACAGTTGATGACGAACACTCAGCGCGCAGTATTCCTGGATCACACTTCACTGGACCTGGGCGACCTCGACCTTGCCCATCTGCGCCAGTGTTTCAGTGAATTGCAGCTGTGGTCGGACACCGACGCCGATAACGTGATCGAGCGTCTGCAAGGCGCCAGCGTGGCCATCAGCAACAAAATCCTGCTCAACGCGCGGACTCTCGCGGCCTGCCCCGAACTGAAGCTGATTCTGGTTGCGGCCACCGGCACCAATAACGTTGACCTGCAAGCGGCCCGCGCCCTGGGCATTACCGTCGCCAACTGCCAGGGTTATGGCACGCCCTCGGTGGCCCAGCACACTCTGGGGATGTTGCTGGCGCTGGCCACCCGCCTTGTCGACTACAACAAAGCCGTGACTGCGGGGCAGTGGCAGCAGGCCAGTCAGTTCTGCTTGCTGGACTTCCCGATTGTCGAACTCGAGGGCAAGACCCTGGGCCTGTTCGGTCACGGTGAGCTGGGCAGCGCTGTGGCCCGGCTGGCCGAAGCATTCGGCATGCGCGTCTTGCTGGGCCAGATCCCCGGTCGCCCGGCCCGTGCAGACCGTCTGCCACTGGATGAACTGCTGCCACAGGTCGACGCCCTGACTTTTCACTGCCCGCTCAACGAACACACGCGCAACTTTATCGGCGCCCGTGAACTGGCCCTGCTCAAGCCGGGAGCGTTCGTGGTCAACACCGCCCGCGGCGGCATGATTGATGAACAAGCCCTGGCCGATGCCCTGCGCAGTGGACATTTAGGCGGTGCGGCCACGGACGTGCTGAGCGTTGAACCGCCACGCGACGGCAATCCGCTGCTGGCCGATGACATCCCGCGCCTGATCATTACCCCGCACAGCGCCTGGGGCAGCCGCGAAGCACGCCAGCGAATCGTCGGCCAACTGGCGCAAAACGCCAAAGCCTTCTTCAACGGTACAGCGCTGCGGGTCGTCAATTGATAGACTGCGGCCCTTTTTGAGGAGCAGATTATGGATCCGCGCAGTGAAGTACTGCTTCGTCAGCCTGAATACTTTCAAGGCTCGTTGCTGTTGGTAGGTTTGCCGGCTGACGAATTGCTCGGCGAACTGCCAAATGCCCATGGCTGGTGCTGGCACGCTGGCGACCAGGCCACCCTCGATGCCCGCTTTGAAGGACGCGTGCATTTCGGCATTGAACTGCCAGAGCGCGCGTTCGATACCGCCGTGGTGTTTCTGCCCAAGTCCAAGGAACTGGCCGATTATCTGCTCAACGCTGTGGCGGCCCGCCTGCCCGGCGCGGACGTCTTTCTGGTGGGTGAAAAGAAGGGCGGCATCGAAGGCGCATCCAAACAGCTGATCCCGTTTGGCAAGCCGCGCAAGCTCGACAGCGCGCGCCACTGCCAGTTGTGGCAAGTCACGGTGCTCAATGCGCCAACAGCTCCTGTGCTCGCCGACCTCGCCCAGCATTACGAGTTGCCGCTGGCCGAAGGCCCGTTGAAAGTTGTCAGCCTGCCGGGCGTGTTCAGCCATGGCCGTCTGGACCGAGGCAGTGCCCTGCTGCTGGAACACCTGGACAAACTGCCCAGCGGCCACGTGCTGGACTTCGGCTGCGGCGCCGGGGTGCTGGGTGCGGCAGTCAAGCGGCGCTACCCGCACAACACCGTCACCTTGCTCGATGTGGATGCCTTTGCCACCGCCAGCAGTCGTCTGACCCTCGCCGCGAACGGTCTGGAAGCCGAGGTCATTACCGGAGACGGGATTGATGCGGCGCCGATGGGGCTGAACTCGATCCTGAGTAATCCGCCGTTTCACGTCGGAGTCCATACCGATTACCACGCCACAGAAAACCTGCTGCAAAAAGCAGTCAAACATCTGAAAACGGGTGGCGAACTTCGTCTTGTGGCCAATAGCTTCCTGCGCTACCAGCCACTGATCGAAGAGCAGTTCGGGCACTGTACGGTCAAGGCGCAAGGCCAGGGTTTCCGGATTTACAGCGCCAAACGCCGCTGACAGAAAAGCAAAATAAGGGCTTGCCGGATCGGATTTGCCTAGGCAGAATCCGCTCCGTCCTAGGGGAGTAGTCTCCCACGAGCACCGCGCTCGTCCGGCATGCGTCAACATACTTGGTCAACAGACCATGGTGCATGCGACCCAGGTGTCCGCACAGACGGACCGGGGTTTGACAAGACCTATGACACGAACACCTTACCCGGGGCGGGGAGGCTGTACGTGTCATAGCCGTGTCGACCCGCCCCTGGAAAACTACCTGATGATGCTTGATTCCTTACTCGTTCCTACCGCAATCGTTGCCTTGGCCGAAATCGGTGACAAGACGCAACTGCTCGCGCTCATTCTCGCCGCACGGTTTCGCAAACCCTGGCCGATCATCGCCGGCATCGTGGTGGCGACCCTCGCCAACCATGCGGCAGCCGGTGCCGTGGGCGCCTGGTTCAGCACGTTCTTCACCGATGTGATGTTGCACTGGGTGCTCGCCGCGAGCTTCACCGCCACGGCGCTGTGGACCCTGGTCCCGGACAAGATGGACGACGATGAGGCCAGTACAGCTCGCAAGTACGGCCCTTTCATCACCACCCTGATTACCTTCTTCATCGCTGAAATGGGTGACAAGACCCAGGTGGCTACCGTGATGCTGGCTGCGCAATACCCGGATCTGTGGCTGGTGATTATCGGCACCACCCTGGGCATGCTGATTGCCAACGTGCCGGTGGTATTGGCGGGTAACTTTGCGGCCGACAAACTGCCGCTGACCCTGATCCGCCGACTGGCCGCGACTGCGTTCTTCGTGCTGGCGATAGTGGCGGTGTACAAGGCCATGGCTATCAGTGGCTGGGTGTAACGGCCACTGATTGCAGCAGGAACTGACTTGCCAGCGATGCAGACCCCATCCATGCAATCGCTGGCGAGCCAGGCTCCCACAAGCAAAGCCCGGTCGAAACCTTGCTGCAATCTCTCAATTGTGGGAGCTGGCTTGCCAGCGATGCGAACACTGCGGTCTGACTGTCTAACCGCATGGATACAATCGTTGGCTAGCCAGACTCCTGCAGAGAAAGCCCGGCCTGAACCTTATCAGGTCTTCGGCGCTTGCTCGTACAAGGGCAGCACTTTGGGGATAGCGGCTTGCAAGGCGGCAATACGACTGCTGGAGGCCGGGTGAGTGCTCATGAATTCAGGCGGCGCGTCTTGGGATTCCTTGGCCATTTTCTGCCACAGGGTAATCGCCGCATTCGGGTTGTAGCCCGCCCTGGCAGCCAGTTCCAGGCCAATCAGATCGGCTTCGTTTTCATTACTGCGGCTATTGGGCAACGTCAGGCTGTAGTTGACCACTGTATCGGCCAGTTGCAGGCTGTCCTGCCCCAACCCCAACAATGCGCCTGCGCCCTGCTTGGCAATCTCGACACCATAGGCTTTGGACATGGATTCGCGCCCGTGCTCACGCAAGGCGTGGGCAATTTCGTGCCCCATGATCGCAGCGATTTCGTCGTCACTGAGCTTGAGCTGATCAATGATCCCGCTATAGAAGATGATCTTGCCGCCAGGGCCGCAGTTGGCGTTGAGTTCGTCGCTCTTGACCAGATTGACTTCCCAGTTCCATTGCGCGGCATCCGGGCGAAAAACCGGGGCCTGGGCAATCAGGCGGTTGGCAATGGCCTGCAAACGCTTGGCGTTGGCGCTGGTCTTGTCCAGTGCACCTTTGCTGTTCGCCTCTGAGACGGTCTGCTGGTAGGACTGCGCATACATCTGATCCACTTGCTGGCTCGACAGCATGCTGAACATGTACTGCTTGCGTTCAATCCCTACCGCGCCACCACTGGTGGTATTTACTGCCTGGCAACCTGCGAGCAATACCCCGGCGCCCACCGCGCACACTACCGCTAACTTACCCATCGAAACTCTCCATAAAGATGGCCCGCATCGTATCTCAACCCGGTGTCAGGCACTCGGGTGCATTGAGTTTTGGATCATTGACCAGATTGGCCAGCGGCCGTTCACGCAATGGCATCTGCGGGCTGGCAAGCAATGCCTGGAGTACTTGCAGCGGGGTTTCAGGATCGAGCCAGGCCTGTTGCCCGGCCTCATCCAGAATCAGCGGACGGCGCTGGCTGGCGGCAGCCTGAGTAATCACCGCAGTACTGAGCCACACATGCCCCTGAACCGGGTAGGCCTCCCAGATGCCGGCAAAAAACAGCGAAGCGCCCTCCCCCGGCGTCAGCCAATAGGGGCGTTTACGCGTAGTACCTCGCCATTCGTAAAAACCGTTGGCCGGGATCAGGCAGCGTCGCTGGCGCAAGGCATCGCGAAACATCGGTTGCTCGGCCACGGTTTCGGCCCGGGCATGGGCCGGGGTGCGCGACAGGTCGGTCAGCCACGCCGGGGTCAACCCCCATCGCGCCCGCGCCAGTTCACGCTGACCAGGCTCGGCACCTGCACGCAGGATCAACACCGAGTCATTGGGTGAAATGTTCCACTGGGCCTGCTGATCGGCCGGAAAGCCGGGCAAGGCTGCAAACGCAGGGTTCCAACGAAACAGGGCAAAACGTCCACACATGGGGCAGCACAACTCTTCTATATAGATGCGGTAAAAAAACACTCACTGATCAGCAGACCAGTACATCCGGGAAGCTTTCGGGCTCATCGCCCGCCACGGGTGACGCCGCATTGTACGCATCGATCAACTCCCGCGCGTATTGCGCCTGATCATCGGCCACCGTCAAACCCAGCAACCCGAGGGCCGGCAACTCGCCGGTCCCCCCAACCAGATCACGCCCGTCGAGCCGGGCCTCAACACCTTCGCTGGCAAGCATGCCCAGCAATAGCTCGGCTTCCATCAGATTCTGCGGCTCGTAGATGCGTCGCATGGTGGTCACCCGTCACTCGTTCTCGCTGCGTACATCAAGCATCCATTCATGACCGTCGGTTTGAAGATGGAACACAATCGGCCGGCAACACACAGGGCAATCTTCAACATAGGTCTGATCACCACCCGAGAGGTCGAGCACGGCTTCTGCCTGCTCACCGCAATAAGGGCAATCGTAGTGTTCAGTCTCAAGCATCGCGGTCTCCAGAGTGACTTGTGCGTATAATCGCCGTCTATTTGCAGGGCTATTATTTTTGTCCTGCCCTGTGTACTAACCCTAGCCGTTTCCAACAAGAGAGCATGATGGGCGAATTCGATACCATCCGACCTTACGACGACGCCGAAGTCCCAGCAGTGCTGGCCCGGCTGCTCGGCGACAAGGCGTTTCTAGATATCCTGACCCACTTTCGCTTTCCGCGCCTGGCCGGCGCTTTCGGCTGGCTGCTAAAACCCCTTATAGCGCATCGCCTGCGTAAAGAGTTCGCGAGCGTTACTTCTGTCGCCACCTTGCAGGACAAGGTCGAAGTCTATGTCGACCGAACCATCGAGCATGCGACCGATGGCGTGACCTACACCGGTGTCGAACAGTTGAAGGCCGGCAACGCCTACCTGTTTCTGGCCAACCACCGCGATATCGTGATGGACCCGGCCTTCGTCAACTATGCGGTTTACCACGCGGGCCTGCCTACGCCGCGGATCGCCATTGGCGACAACCTGCTGCAAAAACCCTTTGTCAGCGATCTGATGCGCCTCAACAAGAGCTTCATCGTGCATCGCTCCATCACCGGGCGCCGTGAAAAGCTGGCGGCGTATCAATTGCTGTCGGCCTACATCAACCATTCAATCCGCAACGACTGCCAGTCGATCTGGATTGCACAGGCTGAAGGCCGCGCCAAGGACGGTGATGACCGTACTGATTCGGCCATCCTCAAAATGTTCCACATGAGTCGCAAAAACGAACCGTTCGCCGAGGTCATTCAGTCGCTGAACCTGACCCCGGTATCCATCAGTTACGAATACGACCCCTGTGACCAGGCCAAGGCTCGCGAGCTGTATATCCGCGCCACCACGGGCACTTACAGCAAAGCACCGGGCGAAGACGACACCAGCATTGCCAACGGCATTACCGGCTACAAGGGCCGGGTGCACGTGAACTTTGCGGCGCCGATTACCGAGCCGTTCGAGGACAGCAAATTGCTGGCTACCGAAATGGACCGGCATATTCTGAGCGGCTACCGGCTGTTCCCCGCCCATTACCTGGCGTATGCGCAATGGGCCGAAGCCGACCCGCAATTGCAGGTCCCGCCGGCCGCGCAAGTGTTCCCGGCAGAGGAGCTGGCAAAGGCCCAACAGGAATGGCAACGCCGCCTGGACGCCTGCCCGGCAGAGCACCGCCCGTATCTGGTGCTGCAGTATGCGATGCCGGTGCGCAATCAGTATCGGGTCAAGGCCGGGCTGCCTCTGTAACCCCCCCACCTTTGTGTAGGGACGAGCTTGCTCGCGAGATTTTAAAAGCTTGCGCCTGCAGGCAGGGGTAATTTGCGCTGTCACCGTATCGTCATGTTGAGAGGCCACTCTGTGGCCCCTCGACACCGACACGGAGCCTGTCATGTTGCACGCAGAAAACCAGGACCGCCTCTACCTCATCGCCCCCAGCGACGAGCAGCAGGCATTGATCGAAGGTCTGGCATTTAACGTTCAGGACCACCACTGGCTGGTCTACTGCGCGTTAAGCGGCCACACTCATGCCGACTTGCCCGAACTGGATTTGCTCACCGGCGTCAGTCGCCTTGAGCTGTATGCCGAAGCCGCTTAAAGCCTTCGCGCATAAAAAAGCCCGAACTCACAGAGTTCGGGCTTTTTGTTTTACCGCCATTACTCGCCGAGCAGACGACCAATAGTCGGGTCTTTAAACACTCGGGTCAGGGCATCACTGAGTACATCACTCACCAGCTTGGTGTTGGTTTCCTGATTGGGAGCCATGCCAAAGCGCTGATCCAGCGACGCGCCGTAACGGCCACTGTAAGTACGGCCGCCATTCTTCACATCAGAACGGAATGTCGCGCCGATGGTAGCCTCGGTGACGTACATGGTGTCCTTGGGCGATTGATATTTCAGTTCGGCCAGGGTGACGGTCAGGGTTGGCGCATTCATCGCATTGGACGTAGGCGTGTAGCCCAGCAAACGCACAGCGGCTTCAGCCTGTGCTTGCAGCTTGGGGATCACATCAGCACTGCTGACACTGATTGCGCTGGTCTCAGGGTACATGCCGCCCCGGGTGCCCAGCGTTGGCCCCGGACGACCGTCCACCACACGCACCACCACCGGCTGACCACGACCCACTGGCGCCAGTTGTGCGGTCAGCTTGGGTTGCGGGCTGAGTTGTTGCGGACTGTGGGCACAGCCGACCAGAGTCAAACTGGTCACAGTAATCAAACCGAACAACAGGCGTTGCAACATGCTCATCTCTCCAGGACTGGGTAAAACAGGTCGCCAGTATAGCGGTGCTCTGCGCTCGCTAACTAGCCGCTTGCTGTCACCCCCTTGTCATGGCCTGGACATGGCGCTGTCACCTCGACCAGATAGGGTTTGCCTTACTCACTCCAGAGGTGCCCGCCCATGAACAGGCTATGGTCATTGCTCGGTTTTACTGCCCCGCATCGCAGCTTCGCCCGACTGGACAGCGCGGGTCGCTGCCAGGCATTCAAGCAATGCCAACAACCACCCGTCGGCGATAGCTGGGTCGAAATCAAAGAAATCCGCCTTAACTGGTTACACCAGGTACTACCCGCCAGCGCCCGTATCCCCACGCGTGCAACGCATTCGGCGGTGCAACCGTTGTTAGGACTTTGACTGGCGAACCAATAAAAGTCATTTAACAGGATCAATTGCCCGCGTTTCTTCGTTACAATCTCCCCCCGATTATAAGGACGTCTCCTGATCGGGCCTCGCAGCACCGCTAATGCGCTTGTATTAGCTCCCCGGCACCGCCCACAGAGAGTCGCCCACACAGATCATGTGAAGCTGGCGAGCTTGCTGTTCTCTGCGTAAACCACCGCCTTCACCCGATCTGCCAGAGCTGCCATTGGCCGGCCACTGCTTTTTTCCCGTTATGCCGTTTGCGGCATGCCATTCACGGGTCAGATGCCGGCTTGCGGCAGCCCTTTTTTGAGGTTCACGTCTTCAAAAGAGCGTGAAAAAAAAACGGGTTTCACAACTTCACAAGAGTGTGGCGAGCAAATGAAAAGTTTTGCGTCTGAACATGCACCATTAGCGTCTGAAACAGTCCCACCAAGCAGGACAGTCGCGAGCTACTGCGCACACGACTGAAAGCCTGTCCGCTTACGGATTTGGTTGCACAAACGGACGCTCTAGACCTTAAGTCGAATTGCCTCCCGGGTACTGAAATGCGTTCATATGAACCCTGAAGGCCCTGGTCGGAGCGTGCGCTGAAGCTGCAAGAAATTGCGAAGAATCGGACATGGCGATCCTGGCCATGAGTGACCCGAGGCCCTGACTCAAACATGCCTCGGAACACCTGGCAGCTATGCCGTCAATTTGGTGCCGTAGATTTTGGAGACGCGTTAATGGCGCATAACGAAGCAGTCGACGTAGTACTGGTTGGAGCGGGCATCATGAGTGCCACCCTCGCCGTACTGCTCAAAGAGCTCGACCCCGGCCTGAAGCTGGAAGTTGTTGAGCAGATGGACTCGGGTGCCGCGGAAAGTTCCAACCCGTGGAACAACGCAGGCACCGGTCACGCTGGCCTTTGTGAATTGAACTACACGCCCCAGGCGGCAGATGGTTCGATCGATATCAAAAAGGCTGTGCACATCAATGCCCAGTTCGAGGTATCGAAGCAGTTTTGGGCCTATCTGGCGCAAAAAGGGACCTTCGGCTCATGCAAATCCTTTATTAGCCCGGTGCCTCACCTGAGCTATGTCGAAGGCGAAAAAGGCGTATCCTTCCTGAAAAAACGTTTTGAAGTGCTGAGCAAGCACCATGCGTTTTCAGACATGGAATACACCGAAGACAAAGCCAAAATGGCCGAGTGGATGCCATTGATGATGCCGGGCCGCCCTGCGGACCAGGCCATTTCGGCGACCCGCGTGATGCACGGTACCGATGTCAACTTTGGTGCCCTGACCCAGCAACTGCTCAAACATTTGGGCAGCGCACCGGGCACGCAGATCAAGTACAGCAAAAAAGTAACCGGCCTCAAGCGCAATGGCACTGGCTGGACGGTGAGCATCAAGGACATCAACAGCGGTAACACCCGCCACATCGATGCAAAATTCGTGTTCCTGGGCGCCGGTGGCGCGGCATTGCCGTTGCTGCAGGCTTCCGGCATCGAAGAGAGCAAAGGCTACGGCGGTTTCCCGGTAAGCGGGCAGTGGTTGCGTTGCGATAACCCGCAAGTGGTCAAGCTGCACCAGGCCAAGGTTTACAGCCAGGCTGCAGTGGGCTCGCCACCGATGTCAGTGCCGCACCTGGACACCCGCGTTGTCGATGGCAAAAAGTCGTTGCTGTTCGGACCTTATGCCGGCTTCACCACCAAGTTCCTCAAGCACGGCTCATTCCTTGACCTGCCGATGTCGATTCGTCTGGGCAACATCGGGCCAATGCTCGCTGTCGCACGCGACAACATGGACCTGACCAAATACCTGGTCAGCGAAGTGCGCCAGTCGATGGAACAACGCCTGGAGTCACTGCGCCGTTTCTACCCGCAGGCCAAGGCCGAAGACTGGCGTCTTGAGGTTGCCGGGCAACGGGTTCAGATCATCAAGAAAGACCCGAAAAAGGGCGGCGTGCTGCAGTTCGGCACCGAGCTGGTTGCAGCCCGGGATGGCTCGCTGGCCGCTCTGCTGGGCGCGTCTCCGGGTGCTTCGGTAACCGTATCGATCATGCTCGACCTGATCGAACGCTGCTTCGCACAAAAGGCCACTGGCGAATGGGCGACCAAGCTCAAGGAAATATTCCCGGCACGGGAAAGCGTCCTCGAAACCGACGCTCAGCTGTACCGCGAAATCAGTACCCGCAACTCCGAGTTGCTGGAACTGATTGAGCCGAACACGGCTGGCACCAGCATCGCGTAACGTCTGCGCCTGAAAAAAAGCCCGTCCCCCTTTTGGGGGGACGGGCTTTTTTGTGGCTTCAACAATGCTTGGCACTTGTAGTCGCAGCCTCGTACCTCGCCAGCGACTACATTAACCGCGTGCGTTGTCGATAAGCTCAATGTAATCGGCGGCGTGGCGCTGATCCTTGATGATGTCTACAAACGTCTGACCGTGCTCATCCTTGCCATCCAGGTCGTATCCGGCTTCCTTGAAGAAGGTCAGGAAACGCTCGAAATCGTCGATGCGCAGACCGCGATAGGCTTTGATCAGTTTGTGCAGCGAGGGCGAAGTGGCATCCACGGGCTCGAAGTCCAGGAACAATTTGATCTGCTCATCGCCGATCTCATCACCAATCAACTGTTTCTTATCTTTACGCATGTCCGACTCCAGCCTGCTGATACTTCACGGGGCCCGCAGTTTACCCAAGGCTCAACGCGCGCGCACGCTGCCGGTGTGCAAGTCGGCCCAAACATGGCCATTGGCGTACGTCAAAAACTGGCAGTAGACCGTGTCGTTACGCAGCAAATCCATTACCACCCGGTATTGGGACAGCGGATAAGTAAGGGTCAGAGTCCGGGATTTACTGTCAAACGTGGGCTTTTTCAGGCTTTTGCTTTCACCATCAAACGAAATCAGGACCTGGCGCACGGTGGCCCCCTGGCTCATCGGCTTGCCTTTCAAGCGCACCAATAAAGGCGAAGTCACCGGGATCGGCTGCTGATTGGACTGGCGCTGACTGCCCACCACCACGGAATACGAGGTCACCATCATCAACTGCTGTTGCTCGGGCTGTTCGGCACGAAGCTGAAGGTCATCGGCTGGCAGAAACTGGGCATGCAAAGGGGGAGTAACGGCGGGTGCCGCAACCACGGGCAAGCTGGCCAGCATCAGGCTCAGCGCGGCACAGCGAAGAAAAAGACTCATGTCGGGCTCCAGAACGCGGGGAGCCGCACTTTAGCATGCTGGCGCAGCGGGAGACGCTCAGCGCCTCCCGGCCGACCCTCTAGCGGGCTATCAGCTGCCCTTCCTGAATCCGCACATGCCGTGGATGGAACCGCGCCAGGCTGCTGCGATGCCCCACGCTGACAATGCTCAGGCCCGGCAATTGATCGATCAGGGCTTGATACAGCATGGCTTCATCCTCCTCATCCATCGCCGAGGTCGACTCATCCATATAGAGCCATTGCGGGCGATACAGCAGCACCCGGGCAAAGGCCAGCCGCTGTTGCTCGCCCCCGGACAGCAGACGCTGCCAGTGATTGACCTCGTCCAGTTTGGGGATCAGATGCTCCAGGCGGCAGGTACGCAGCACTTGTTCATAACGCTCGGCCGGATAGGTATCGCCGGTCTGTGGATAACTCAGCGCGTCACGCAAAGTACCTATCGGCAAGTAAGGTTTCTGCGGCAAAAACAGCGCACGCTCCTGCGGCAGGCGGATCACCCCGCTGCCTTGCGGCCAAAGCCCGCCCATTGCACGCAGCAAGGTACTTTTACCGCTGCCGGAACGACCGCTGAGCATCAATCGCTCACCCGGGGCCACTTGCAGGCTGGCGTCATGCAGCAAATGGCGGCCATCGGCCAGGTCCAGGCTCAGGTCGTCAATCTTCAAGGCTTGCCCCTGGGCCTGTAGATCAATTGCAGGCGGACGCTGCTCATTGTCGGTCATGGCCTGCCGGAAACTCAGCAGACGGTCACAGGTGGCGCGCCATGCCGCCAGGGTCACATAGGCGTCGATAAACCAGCTGAAATTCTCTTGCACGTTGCCGAAGGCCGAGTTGATTTGCATCAGCTCACCCAGCTCGATTTTCCCGGCGAAGTAGCGCGGTGCCGCAACGATAAATGGAAAGATAATGGCGATTTGCGAGTAGCCCGCGGTGAAGAACGTCAGGCGTTTTTGCACCTTCATCTGGGTCCAGAAATTCTGCCAGACTTTATTGAAACGGGTGCTCAGGCGCTCATGCTCGCTGGATTCGCCGTTATACAGGGCAATACTCTCGGCGTTTTCACGTACCCGAACCATCGAGAAACGCAGGTCAGCCTCGAAGCGTTGTTGTTGGTTGTTCAGGCCAATCAGGCGTCGACCGATCAAGTGCGCCAACCAGCTGCCGACGGCGGCATACAGCAGTGCACACCAGAACATGTAGCCGGGAATAGTGATGCCGAACACTTCGATGCTGCCGGAAACGCCCCACAAAATAATCGAGAACGAAACCAGGCTGACCACTGTACGGATCAGACCCAACCCCAAGGTCAGAGTGCTGTCGGTGAACGAGTTGAGGTCTTCACTGATTCGTTGGTCAGGGTTGTCGGTGTAACCGCCCTGCTCCAGCTGGTAATAATTTTTGTGCGCCAGCCAGCGCGCAAAATGCTGCTCGGTCAGCCAGCGGCGCCAGCGAATGGTCAGCATCTGGGTCAGATACAGCCGGTATACCGCGCCGACAATCCCCACCGCGGCAATGATTCCGAAGTAGCCGATCAGGCTCCAGAACGCTGCGCCGTCCTTTTTTTCCAGCGCGTTATAGAAGTCCTTGTACCAGTGGTTGATCCACACTGAAATGCCCACGCTGACCAGCGACAAGGCAATCACCGCGATCAGCAACAGCCAGGCTTTGGCCCGCTCTTCACTGCGCCAGTAGGGTGTTATAAGGCCCCAGACCCGAGGTATGAAATCTCCACGCACAGCATCATTCACTACAGAAGCCTCAGCGTTCTGATTCATCGTTCAGCCTCGGTTGGAGTAAAGAGCACTCTGCAGACCGGTCAGGACAACCGGCCTGTAACGTTTTGACACGTCTTGATACAGGTTAGGGGCTGTAGCCGTTTCGTTGCAAGCCGCAACGCAATGGCTACAGCTCCTGTTCAGCGTCGCACCGGACGCTTCTGCAATTTGCGCTGCAACGTGCGTCGGTGCATGCCCAGGGCACGGGCCGTAGCGGAGATGTTGCCTTCATGCTCGCCCAGTACGCGCTGGATGTGTTCCCACTGCAAACGGTCAACCGACATCGGATTGTCCGGAACCAGGGTTTCGAGGTCGGCATGCTGGGAGAGCAAGGCCGCCAGCACGTCGTCAGCATCGGCCGGCTTGCACAGATAATTGCAGGCACCGCGCTTGATCGCTTCGACCGCGGTAGCGATGCTGGAGTAACCGGTGAGGATCACCACCCGCATTTCCGGATCGAGTTCAAGCAGCTTGGGCAGCAATACCAGCCCGGAGTCACCCTCCATTTTCAGATCCAGCGCCGCATAATCAGGCAGGTCCTGCTGCGCCAGGATCAGTCCTTCTTCCGCGGAGCCTGCAGTGCTGACGCGAAAGCCGCGGCGGGCCATGGCCCGTGCCATGACGCGGGTAAACGTAGCGTCGTCATCCACCAGCAACAAATGCGGCAGTTCTTCGCCTTCGACCTGAATTTCTTCACTCATTTTCGTTTCCTCGGGCGACACGCGGCAGGCGCAGCTCGGTGAGCGTGCCGCCATCCTCATGACTGTAGAGTTTTACCGAGCCGCCGGCGCGTGTAACGCTGGCTTTGCTCAAGAATAGGCCCAGGCCGAAGCCTTTGCCCTTGGTGGTAAAAAAAGGTTTGCCGATTTGCTCGGCGATGGCCAACGGTACACCCGGCCCGTGATCGCGAATACTGATAGTCAAATCCACGGCGTCCCAGTCCAGGCAAACCTCAAGCCCTTCGGGGCAGGCATCCGCTGCATTGTTCAACAGATTGAGCAGGGCCTGGGTCAGATCGGGAGGCGGTGCCAGACGCGGGACCGGAGCGTGCCCGAGGCATTGAAAACGATAGGTCGCCTCAGGGCGCATCAAGTGCCAGCGGTTCAACGCCTCGTTCAGCCAGTCGGTTACCTCCTGCTCTTCAATGGCCAGACGACGATTGGCCTCGGCGGCCCGGACCAACTGCTGCAAAGTCTCTTTACACAGTTTGACCTGGTCCTGCAGCACACTCAGGTCGTCCTGCAACTCGGGGTCCAGGTGGTCGCGGCGCATCTCTTTAAGCAACACACTCATGGTCGACAAAGGCGTACCCAGCTCATGGGCCGCACCGGCCGCCTGGGTGGCAACTGCAAGCAATTGCTGGTCGCGCAGGCCTTCTTCGCGGCGCAGGGCCCGCAGTTCTTCCTGACGACGCAGCTCATGGGCCATTTTCGTGGCAAAAAAAGTAATCACTGCCGCCGACAACGCAAAGCTCAGCCACATGCCGTAAATCTGCAGCTTTTCACGGAAGAAGGCCCCCGCATCCAGCGGATAGGACTGCATCATCAACAGGGTATACAGCGTCAGCGCAATGCCCGAAAGCACCACGGAAAAGCGCCAGGGCAGCGTCACCGCCGCAATCGTCAGAGGCACCAGATAGTACGAGACAAACGGGTTGGTCGACCCCCCCGAGAAATACAGCAATGCGCTGTGGATAAACAGGTCGCACGCCAGCTGCAATGCGTATTCCAGCTCTGTCACCGGCCAAGTGGTACGCAGCCGGATAGCCGTGAACGCACACAGCAGCATGGAAAAACCGAGCGTGACACACAGCTGAAACCATGGCAGCGGCAACAGATCGAACGCGTAGGCAATACCGACTGAACCTGCCTGAGCGGCCAGGACCAGAGTGCGGATAAGGGTAAGACGCCAGAGGTTCTGGCGTGTTGCTGACAATAACTGTACGGGGGCGAGCATGAGCTCTCCTGGTGAGCGCTGCAGGCGGATCGCCGGGAGTATAACCAAGCAGGCGGCCTGACAGACAGAAGTGCGGCAATGGGCCACAGTGTATTTTTCAGAAATACGGCTAGCGGACCACTCACCCTAGGAGCCAGCTCTTCTCTTTTACGCAAAGGCTCGCGATCAAGCTCGCTCCCACAGGGGCAGGAAGATGTATTGAAAATGTAACTGGGCGAACTGATGGCCACTCTTTACAGTCTTATGGGTCTTACGCAGCTGACCCGCCAGGCCTGCGTTCCCCATCCAAGGAGCCTTTATGTCAACTTTCCAGCCCACTGCTGCCCTTTTGACCCTCAGCATCGGCGCACTAGCCAGCCTGCCGGCTCTGGCTGAAGAAGTTCATTACAATCAGATCTCCTTACGCGCCGAGGCCAGCCAGGAAGTACCCCGCGACCTGATGATCGTGACGCTGTACACCGAGGCACAGAACACCGACTCGGCCAAGCTGGCCGCAGAAATCACCACTGCGATGAACACCGCCATTGGCCAGGCCAAGCAAGTCAAGGATGTGACATTGCGCCAGGGCAACCGTAACAGCTACCCCATCTACGACAATAAGACCCAGAAGATCACCGGCTGGCGCGAACGCGCTGAACTGCGCCTGGAAAGCACTGACTTTGCTGCACTTTCCAAGCTGACCGGCGACCTGATGCAAACCCTGAAAATGGGCAACATGCAGTTCACCGTCGCTAACGCCACTCGTAAATCCAGTGAAGATGCACTGCTCAAAGATGCCGTAAACGCATTCAAGGCACGCGCCCAACTGGCGACCGAGGCACTGGGCGGCAAGGGTTACAAGATCGTCAACCTGAACCTCAACACCAACGGCTACCCGCAACCCTTCATGCGCAGTGCAATGATGATGAAAGCGGGCGCCCCGGCGATGGATGCGGCGCCGACACCCGACGTCGAAGCCGGCACCAGCGAAGTCAGCATGAGCGCCGACGGTGTGATCGAAGTTCAGATGCAGTAAGCCGCCCACGCCCCACCCAAAGCCCTTGCAGCGCTCATGCCTCAAGGGCTTTTTTGTGTCTGGGGCAATGGCCCGTTGAAACATTCGAATGAAGATAAGGACATCGCCTACACACTCAATCGCCACCAGCTGACATCTATTGCCCCCAAGAGTCTAGATAAGTAACACCCCGCCCCATATCAGTGCAGAGCGGTGTGACGAATGTCGCATACATGTAACTAATTGAGTCGAACACCGGGACGCAAACGATCAAATGCGTCATAACTTATAGATTAGCGACATTCTTGTACGATCGTTCCACGTTTTGCCCGTTAGGCTGCCAACGCATATTGCATTGGGTATGGGCTGTGCATAAGTATCGCCGGGTCGGCCCATAAGGCCGCCCTCAAACCAAAAATGACAAAAATCATGAGGTCACCATGTTCAAACACGCGGTCATTCCGTTTTTAGTGGGCGCCAGCCTGCTGGCCAGTGCACCTTTTGCCCAGGCGGCGACCAATCTGGTGTTTTGCTCCGAAGGCAGCCCGGCCGGTTTTGACCCTGGCCAGTACACCACTGGTACTGACTTCGATGCATCGGCCGAAACAATCTACAACCGGCTGAGCCAGTTCGAACGTGGAGGTACCAACGTTGAGCCCGGCCTGGCAACCAGCTGGGACATTTCGCCGGACAACCTGACCTACACCTTCCATCTGCGCGACGGGGTCAAGTTTCACACCACCCCTTACTTCAAGCCGACTCGCGACTTCAATGCCGACGACGTGCTCTTCACCTTCAACCGCATGCTCGACAAGGACATGCCGTTCCGTAAGGCCTACCCGACCGAATTCCCTTATTTCACCGACATGGGCATGGATAAAAACATCGCCAAGGTGGAAAAAATCGATGACAAGACCGTCAAGTTCACCCTGAACACGGTCGATGCTGCGTTTATCCAGAACATGGCGATGCACTTTGCATCCATAGAGTCTGCCGAGTACGCCGACAAGCTGCTCAAGGAAGGCAAGCCTTCCGATATCAATCAAAAGCCGATCGGTACCGGGCCTTTTGTATTCAAGAGCTACCAGAAAGACTCCAACATCCGCTACACCGGGAACAAGGAATACTGGAAGCCTGAAGACGTCAAAATCGACAACCTGATCTTCGCCATCACCACTGACCCGTCAGTGCGCATTCAAAAACTGAAAAAGAACGAATGCCAGGTCACTATTTACCCGCGACCGGCTGACCTCGCGGCACTCAAAGCCGACAAAGACCTGCAGATGCCCGAAAAGCCGGGGTTCAACGTCGGCTATATCGCTTACAACGTCATGGACAAGATCAAGGGCAGCAACGAACCCAACCCGATGGCCCAGCTCAAGGTGCGACAAGCACTGGACATGGCGGTAAACAAACAGCAAATCATTGATTCGGTGTATCAGGGGGCGGGGCAATTGGCGGTAAACGCAATGCCACCCACCCAGTGGTCTTATGACGACACGATCAAGGACGCGCCCTACAACCCAGATAAAGCCAAAGAGCTGCTCAAGGAAGCAGGCATCAAGGAAGGCACCGAGATCACCCTTTGGGCCATGCCGGTTCAACGCCCCTACAACCCCAATGCCAAGCTGATGGCTGAAATGCTGCAGTCGGACTGGGGCAAGATCGGTATCAAGGCCAAGATCATGACCTACGAATGGGGCGAGTACATCAAGCGCTCCAAAGGCGGGGAAAACGGAGCAATGCTGATTGGCTGGAGCGGTGATAACGGTGACCCGGACAACTGGCTCGGCACGCTGTTTGGCTGTGATGCCATTGAAGGCAACAACTTCTCCAAGTGGTGCAATCCAGAGTTCGACAAGCTGATCAAGACTGCCAAGGCCACCACCGACGTGGCTGAACGCACCAAGCTGTACAAACAGGCGCAACACCTGCTCAAAGAGCAGGTGCCGATGACACCTATCGCACACTCGACGGTGTACCAACCGATGCGCAGTACTGTCCAGGACTTCAAAATCAGCCCCCTTGGCCTGACGTCCTTCTACGGCGTAGGCATCAGCGAGTAAAAGCACTGGCGAGTGCGGCCTGCACGGCGCACTCGCGTGTCTGCCAGGACAATGGAAACCCCCCTTATCTAAAAGCCACTGCGTACTGAAGCAGAGGCTATAGGACGTCGAGACGTTTCCTACAAGATTGTCAGGCCTGACGCATTTACGCCTGAACGCCGACACCCTAACGTCGACGTACAGCGTGTGTATTGCCCAGGTTGCAGCTCTCTGGCTCAAGCTACCGAACCACTGAACCGTCCCGCCCAAGGCGCGCGTTCAGGGACCGAAAACAAGAAAAAGGATTGGGAACGCCATGCGCAACCCATTAGTTTTATCTGTGCTATTGAGTGCCGGCGTACTTGCCGGCAGCCCGCTTGCGAACGCCGCCAACAGCCTGGTGTTCTGCTCCGAAGGCAGCCCGGCCGGTTTTGACACCGCGCAGTACACCACCGCCACCGATAACGACGCGGCCGAACCCATTTACAACCGTCTTGCCGAGTTTGAAAAAGGTGGCACCGCTGCCGGTCCGGCACTGGCCACCCGCTGGGACATTTCCGAAGACGGTCTGACCTACACTTTCCATCTGCGCGACGGGGTCAAGTTCCACACCACCAAATGGTTCACCCCGACCCGTGACTTCAATGCCGATGACGTGCTGTTCACCTTCAACCGCATGCTCAGCGCCGACCATCCATTTCGTAAGGCTTACCCGACCGAGTTCCCGTATTTCACCGGGATGAGCCTGGACAAGAACATCGCCAGTGTCGAGAAAACCGATCCAATGACCGTGGTCATGAAGCTCAACTCGGTGGATGCGGCATTCATTCAAAACCTGGCCATGAGCTTTGCCTCGATCCTGTCGGCCGAATACGCCGAGCAGTTGCTCAAGAGCGGCAAGCCCAGCGATATCAACCAGAAACCTGTCGGCACCGGGCCGTACGTGTTCCAGCGTTATCAAAAAGACTCGAACATCCGTTACGCCGCCAACAAGGATTACTGGAAACCGGACCAGGTCAAACTCGACAACCTGATTTTCTCGATCAACGTCGATGCTTCTGCGCGCATGCAAAAGCTGCGTAAAAACGAGTGTCAGGTTTCGCTGAGCCCCCGTCCTGCCGACATCGCCGGCCTCAAGGCCGACCCAAAATTGCAGGTTATTGAAAAGCCCGGTTTCAACCTCGGCTACATCGCCTACAACGTGCAACACAAACCTTTCGACCAGCTGCAAGTGCGTCAAGCGCTGGACATGGCGGTCAACAAGGACGCCATCCTCAAGGCGGTCTATCAGGGCGCAGGGCAAAAAGCGGTCAACGCCATGCCGCCGACCCAGTGGTCCTATGACGAGACCATCGTCGACGCGCCCTACAACCCCGAAAAAGCCAAAGAGCTTCTCAAGGCCGCCGGGGTCAAGGAAGGCACCGAAATCACCCTGTGGGCCATGCCGGTCCAGCGTCCGTACAACCCGAACGCCAAACTCATGGCTGAAATGCTGCAGGCCGACTGGGGCAAGATCGGGTTCAAGGTCAAGATCGTCAGCTATGAATGGGGCGAGTACATCAAGCGCACCAAAAATGGCGAGCATGACATCAGCCTGATTGGCTGGACCGGCGACAACGGTGACCCGGACAACTGGCTTGGCACCCTTTACAGCTGCGATGCCATTGGCGGCAACAACTACTCCATGTGGTGCAACAAGGAGTACGACACCCTGGTCAAGAACGCCAAGATCGTCACCGATCGCGACCAGCGAACAGTGCTCTATAAACAAGCCCAGCAGTTGATCAAGCAACAGGTACCCATGACTCCGATTGCGCACTCGACGGTCAACCAGCCGCTCAGCGCCAAGGTCGAAGGTTTCAAGGTCAGCCCGTTTGGTCGCAACGCCTTCTCGGGCGTGAGTCTCAACGACTAGCAACTCCAATTCGCACACTCTCGGCAGGCCACCTCCTGTGGCCCGCCGAAGTGTTGCCAATCGTGCGTCATGCAAACGTTTGCAAGCTTCAAAATGAGCCAAAACAGCCGATTCAAAGAAAAAAGAACGGCAATAAAAAAAGAAACCAAGGAGCCTCAACCATGAAACTAACAAGCAGCGCATTGCTGGCCTTGTCCATCAGCAGCCTTACGGCGATGGCAAATGCCGAAGAGTTCATTGCGACCCAATTGAAATCAGGTGCCAGCGCTCAAAGCGAAACCAAAGGTTTCGTCGAAGAACAGACACTGGGCGGTACTACCCGCAACTGGTACGCCAACGAGCTCAAACGCCGTAGTGATCGCTTCACCTACAACGACCACGGCACCCGGGAAACCACTCCGCGCCGGATCAACTGGGTGCAGGGCAGCATCCTCGACTACAAGTCGGGTTTCACCGAGGGCACCATCGGCTTCAGCACTCAGGTCGCCGCTTACAACGCCATCGCGCTGGATCGGGACGTCAAGGATATTGCCGGGCCAAACAACCGCACTCTGACCCGCAGCAATGGCGATGCGGTCGGCCAGTGGAGCAAGCTGGGCCTGGCCAACATCAGCGCACGCATCTCCAACACCACGCTGACCGCGGGTCGACAGAACTTCAGCAGCCCGACCATCGATGTGATCGGTAACCGTGCATTGCCTTCCAGCTTCCAGGGGGTGGCATTGCACAGTGAAGAGTTCAATAACCTGTCCTTCGACGCCGGCTCCTTCGATCGCGTATCTCCACGTACCGAACAAAGCCTGAGCAAATTTCGCAGTGAATACGGCGCAACCGGGGTAGAAACCGACCGCGCCAGCGTGGCCGGCCTTAACTACCAGCCGTTCAAAAATCTGAAAACCACGTTGTATGCCACCCATGTCGAAGACTTCTGGAACCAGTACTACTTCGGGGCCGTACACGACATCGGTGACAACGCAGTATTGGGACTGAACACCAACCTCAACTACTACAAGACCCTCGACACCGGCAGCAAAGCCCTGGGCAACATCAACAACGACGCTTACAGCCTGGCCTTCGCCCTGACCCACCAGGCACATACCCTGTCGTTGTCATTCCAGCAAATCGTCGGTGACGAGTACTTCGACTACCTGCATGAAACCAACGGTATCTACCTGGCCAACTCCTTGCTTTCGGACTTCAACGGCCCGAACGAGAAGTCGCTGCAACTGGCTTACAGCATCAATATGGCGCAGTACGGCATCCCGGGTCTGAAGTTCAATGCCTACCACGCTCGTGGCTGGGACATTGACGGCACGAACTACAAGGGCACCGCCTATGACGTCAAGAACATGAATGGCGAAACCCACTACGAGTACAGCGTTGGCACGTCCTATGCAGTCCAGAGCGGGCCACTCAAGGCCACTGCGATCCGCGCGTCGTATACCACTCACCGCGCCAGCAAAAACCAGTCTGACGGCAACATCAACGAGTTCCGCCTGGTCACAACCATTCCATTCAACATCCTTTAATCACCCGATTAAAAAATAAAGGCTGCGGCTGATCCTGACATCAGCCGTAGCCCTCAAGCTGGCTCAACCGATTGGAGAAGGGTTGCTATGAAAAAACGTCCACTACGCACCGCTCTTGCCGTGGCACTGCTCAGTACAGCGGTCAGCGTTTCGGCCAAAAACCTGGTGGTCTGCACCGAAGCCAGCCCTGAAGGGTTTGATATCGTTCAATACACCACAGCCGTGACAGCCGACGCCTCTGCCGAAACCGTGCTCAACCGCCTGGTAGACTTCGCCCCCGGAACCACCGATGTTGAACCGGCCCTGGCCGAACGCTGGGACATCAGCCCCGACGGGCTCGAGTACACCTTCTACCTGCGCCCTGGCGTGAAGTTTCACAGCACCGACTATTTCAAACCGACCCGCACCCTCAATGCCGATGATGTGCTCTGGAGCATTCAGCGCCAGCTGGACCCGAATCACCCGTGGCATAAACTTTCGCTGGTCGGCTACCCCTACTTTGAAAGCATGGGCTTTAAAGACCTGCTCAAAAGCGTCGAAAAAGTTGACGACATGACCGTCAAGATCACCCTCAACCACGCTGAATCGCCGTTTTTGCGCGACATTGCCATGCCGTTCAACTCGATCTACTCCGCCGAATACGCCGATCAGTTGCTCAAGGCCGGCAAGACCGCCGAGCTGAACAGCAAACCGATTGGTACCGGGCCGTTCATTTTCGTGCGCTACAACAAGGACGCACAGGTGCGCTTCAAGGCCAACCCGGATTACTTTCGCGGCAAGCCGCCCAGCGATGTACTGATCTTCGCCGTCACCACCGACAGCAACGTGCGCCTGCAGAAACTCAAGGCCAACGAGTGCCAGATCGCGCTTTACCCCAAGCCCGACGAGGTCAAGAACATCCGCAAGGACCCGAACCTCAAGGTGGATGAGCTGGCGGCACTCATGACCAGTTACATTGCCATGAACTCCAGTCACAAATACCTGAGCGATGTACGGGTACGCAAAGCCATAGACTTGGCCTTCGACAAACAGACCTACCTCAACACCGTGCACGGTGAAGGCAACGCTTTGATTGCGGTTAACCCCTACCCGCCGACCATGCTTGGCTTCAACAAGGACGTGCAAAACCCGCCCCGGGACCTGGACAAGGCCCGTGCACTGCTCAAGGAAGCCGGTGTTCCGGAAGGTACGGTACTCACCCTCTTCACTCGCAATGGCGGCGGTCCGACCAACCCCAACCCGATGCTCGGAGCCCAGCTGCTACAGTCCGACCTGCAGAAGATCGGGATCAAACTCGACATCCGGGTCATGGAATGGGGCGAAATGCTTAAGCGCGCAAAAAGTGGCGAACATGATCTGGTCTCCACCGGATGGGGCGGCGACAACGGTGATCCGGACAATTTCCTGACCCCGCTGCTCAGTTGCGAAGCGGCCAAAAACGGCGAGAACTACGCCCGCTGGTGCAGCAAGGACTTCGAAGATCTGATCACCCGGGCACGCAATATCACTGAACCCGCCGAGCGGGCTGCACTCTATGAGCAGGCACAGGTGATTTTCCATCAGGATCAACCCTGGATTAACGTGGTACACCCTATGCTCTTTGCCGCCATGCGCAAAAACGTCGAGGGCTACACCCTTAGCCCCCTGACCAACAACAACTTCGCCACCACCCAGGTGAAGTAGAACAATAAAACACCCGCCAGTGCTCACCCGGGCTCTGGCGGACCTGCCTAACCGGCTGATGAGGTACACCACACGATGTTTAGTTTTATTGCCCGCCGAGTGGGGTTGTTGATACCCACTTTCTTCGGCATCACCTTGCTGACCTTTGCCCTGATTCGCATGATCCCGGGCGATCCGGTCGAAGTCATGATGGGTGAACGTCGGGTTGACCCTGAGATGCACGCCCAGGCCATGGAACGCCTTGGCCTGAACAAACCGCTCTATGAGCAGTACTTTGACTACATCGGCAAGCTCGCCCACGGTGACCTGGGTGAGTCACTGAGAACCCGTGAAAGCGTATGGACCGAGTTCTCGGCGCTGTTCCCTGCCACCCTTGAACTGTCGATGGCCGCGCTGTTGTTCGCCGGCATCCTCGGGCTTCTGGCGGGGGTCATTGCAGCACTCAAGCGAGGCTCGCTGTTTGACCACGGAGTGATGGGCATCTCCCTGGCGGGATATTCGATGCCGATCTTCTGGTGGGGCCTGATCCTGATCATGTTCTTCTCGGTAACCCTGGGCTGGACCCCGGTTTCCGGGCGCATCGACTTGCTGTACGACATTGAGCCCAGAACCGGCTTCATGCTGATCGACACCTTGCTCAGCGACGAGCCAGAAGCCTTCTGGGACGCGCTGCACCACATGATTCTGCCGGCCATTGTGCTCGGCACCATTCCATTGGCCGTGATCGCCCGGATGACCCGCTCATCCATGCTCGAAGTGCTGCGCGAAGATTACATCCGTACCGCCCGCGCCAAAGGCCTGTCGCCTGCTCGCGTGGTGTTCGTGCACGGCCTGCGCAATGCGCTGATCCCGGTACTGACCGTCGTGGGCCTGCAAGTCGGCACCCTGCTGGCCGGCGCTGTACTGACCGAAACCATCTTCTCCTGGCCCGGCATCGGCAAGTGGCTGATCGAAGCCATTGGCGCCCGGGACTATCCCGTGGTGCAAAACGGCATCCTGTTAATCGCCTGCCTGGTGATTCTGGTCAACTTCGTAGTGGACATCCTCTACGGCTTTGCCAACCCACGCATTCGCCACCAGCGCTGAGATCCTGACCATGAGCACATCTACCAACGCTACCGAAGTGGATCAAAGCCTGCTTTATCCCTCGCCTTACAAAGAGTTCTGGCACGCCTTCTCCAGGAACAAGGGGGCCGTTGCCGGCCTGATGTTCATGTGCCTGATTGTGTTTTGCGCCCTGTTTGCCCCGTGGGTCGCACCCCATAACCCGAGCGAACAATACCGCGACTTCCTGCTGACCCCGCCGGTGTGGCTAGAAGGCGGTCAATGGCAGTTTCTGCTGGGCACCGACGAACTGGGCCGTGACCTGCTGTCACGCCTGATCGAAGGTTCGCGGCTGTCGCTGCTGATCGGCCTGTCCTCGGTGGTCATTTCCCTGATCCCGGGTGTGATTCTGGGCCTGTTTGCCGGATTCTTCCCGCGCATCCTCGGCCCGGGCATCATGCGCCTGATGGACATCATGCTGGCCCTGCCGTCCTTGCTGCTGGCAGTGGCGATCGTCGCCATCCTTGGCCCTGGCCTGATCAATACCGTCATCGCCATTGCCGTGGTTTCGTTGCCCTCCTATGTGCGTCTGACCCGTGCTGCAGTGATGGGCGAACTGAACCGCGACTACGTGACCGCTGCCCGCCTGGCCGGTGCCAGCTTGCCGCGCCTGATGTTCGTCACTGTTTTGCCCAACTGCATGGCCCCCCTGATCGTTCAGGCCACCCTGAGCTTTTCCTCGGCGATTCTCGACGCTGCGGCACTGGGCTTCCTGGGGTTGGGCGTACAACCGCCAACACCCGAATGGGGCACCATGCTGGCCTCGGCCCGGGACTATATCGAACGCGCCTGGTGGGTCGTCAGCCTGCCCGGTTTGACCATTTTGCTCAGCGTGCTGGCAATCAACTTGATGGGCGACGGTCTGCGCGATGCGCTGGACCCGAAACTCAAGAACGCCGCCTGAGGAGATTCGCATGTCACTTTTAGAAATCAAGAATCTCAATGTCCGTTTTGGCGACGCCAAGGCTGTTCCCGTGGTCGACGGTTTGAGCCTGTCTGTGGATAAAGGCGAAGTCCTGGCCATAGTCGGCGAATCAGGTTCCGGTAAATCCGTGACCATGATGGCGCTGATGGGCCTGATCGAGCACCCCGGCATCGTCACCGCCGACGCGCTGAACTTCGACGGTAAAAATATGCTGACCCTGAGCCCCCGTCAGCGTCGCCAAATCGTCGGCAAGGACATGGCCATGGTCTTCCAGGACCCGATGACCGCACTCAACCCCAGCTACACCGTGGGCTTCCAGATCGAAGAAGTCCTGCGCCTGCACCTGAAGATGTCGAAAAAAGAGGCGCGTAAACGCGCTATCGAGCTGCTGGAGAAGGTCGAAATCCCTGGCGCTGCCAGCCGCATGGAAGCCTACCCGCACCAACTGTCGGGCGGTATGAGCCAGCGCGTAGCCATCGCCATGGCGATTGCCGGCGAACCGAAACTGCTGATCGCCGATGAGCCGACCACCGCGCTGGACGTGACTATTCAAGCCCAGATCATGGATTTGCTGCTTAATCTGCAACGCGAACAGAACATGGGCTTGGTACTGATCACCCACGACCTGGCCGTAGTGGCCGAAACTGCGCAACGCGTGTGCGTGATGTATGCAGGCCAGGCAGTCGAAGTTGGCAACGTGCCGGGGCTGTTTGACGTGCCGGCGCACCCTTACAGCGAAGCCCTGCTGGCTGCGATCCCGGAGCACAGCATGGGTGCTGCCCGCCTGGCGACCTTGCCCGGTATCGTCCCTGGGCGTTACGACCGCCCGCAAGGCTGCCTGCTGTCGCCGCGCTGCCCGTATGTGCAAGACACTTGCCGCCAGCAACGTCCCGCGCTGGAGCCCAGGGCTCACAGCCAGGTGCGCTGCTTCTTCCCCTTGAACCAGGAGGTGGCGTAATGACTGTCGTTCTTACCGCCCGTGACCTTACCCGTCACTACGAAGTGTCCCGTGGCATGTTCAAAGGCCACGCCCTGGTGCGCGCACTCAACGGCGTATCGTTTGAACTGGAAGCGGGCAAAACCCTCGCGGTGGTTGGCGAGTCGGGCTGCGGCAAGTCAACCCTGGCGCGCGCACTGACCCTGATCGAAGAGCCGTCTTCAGGCTCATTGAAAATCGCCGGTCAGGAAGTCACCGGGGCCAACAAGGCTGAACGCAAGCAATTGCGTAAAGACGTACAGATGGTGTTCCAGAGCCCTTACGCCTCGCTCAACCCACGGCAAAAAGTCGGTGATCAGCTGGCCGAGCCGTTACTGATCAATACCACCCTGAGCGCCAGCGAACGCCGCGATAAGGTGCAGGCGATGATGAAGCAAGTGGGTTTGCGCCCTGAGCACTACCATCGCTACCCGCACATGTTCTCGGGCGGCCAGCGCCAGCGGATCGCGCTTGCGCGCGCCATGATGCTGCAACCCAAAGTGCTGGTGGCCGACGAGCCGACCTCTGCGCTCGACGTCTCGATTCAGGCGCAGGTACTCAACCTGTTCATGGATTTGCAGCAAGAGTTCAACACCGCCTACGTGTTCATCTCGCACAACCTGGCCGTGGTACGGCATGTCGCCGATCAGGTATTGGTGATGTATCTCGGTCGACCGGTAGAAATGGGGCCCAAGGAAGAGATCTACACTCGCCCGTTGCACCCCTACACCCAGGCGCTGCTGTCGGCCACCCCGACCATCCACCCGGACCCGAACAAGCCGAAAATCAAAATCGTCGGTGAACTGCCCAACCCGCTGAACCCGCCTTCAGGCTGCGCCTTCCACAAGCGCTGCCCCTATGCGACCGATCTGTGCAGCACTGAAGAACCTGCCCTGCGCCTGCTGGACAACCGCCAGGTTGCCTGCCATCACGCGGAGCAGTTCTTGAGCGTTTAACACCAGCAAACAACCTGTGGGAGCCGGGGCAACCTTATCGCTGGCAAGCCAGCTCCCACGGGCTATGTAACATCCAACACATAACCCTGTAAGAGCGAGCTTGCTCGCGAGCTTCTCAAGAATGCAGCGCTCGATAAAAAGCTCGCTCCTACATCATGTCACCGCGTCCCCGGGACGGGGTGCAGGGACAAAGCCAGATTCTGACTGTCAGGTCTGGCTATCCCCATCGTCGCCTTCATCACCGTTGTCGCCGTTGCCACCGCCATCTGCGCCGCCGTCGCCGTCGCCGTCCGTTTGATCATCATCCCCCGAGGTACCGCCCTGCCCCTGATCACCAGGCTCCGAATCTGACTTGTAAATGGCATGCACCACCGGGCCAGCAACGCCCGTGGCTGAAACCCCAGCTCCAGAAAGGTTCAGTGGATTGCTTGCCCAAGCGGCTGAAGCACTCACCGTCAGCAAGACCAATACTTTGAGCAACAATACTATGCGTTGAAAAAGTCTCATTGCGCATTCCACCCTGTAGTAGGTTAAGACTCATTGCCCGGCCATTTTTCTGCGCCCGACTGCTTTAAAACCTAGTCCGCATAAGCTCATTTATCCAGAAAATCGCCCGGCAAACCGCCGCAGTGATAGATCTATTTGCACTAATTACAGGCACCATCAGGCTATTCAAGTTTCCAGATCCGGCGCACACCTGAACCTTCGGCAGGATCTGCGCCAGCACGCAAATCCCCACATAAGCATAAATTTCCATTTTCGGAGAAACACACCGGAACAGTGCCTGCAAATACCATTAACTATCAAAGTTTTTAAACGTGCAAGCGCGCCTAATAATTCGTCATGACCATTGATACAAATAAACACGATGTAAAAGAGACTTTCTCTACTGAGACGCCAATAGCCATGCAGGCGCCCTGAAGTAAGACAAGCTTTCATTTTTTGCGAGTCCGTGTCAGAGGCCCTAGATCATGATTGCTTATGAAATTTTCCTGGAGCCAATCAAATAGAAACGCTCGCTGCAGTAACGGGCATTACCGTTCCGCCCATGCAGAGCACTGCCCGGGAAAACTCCGAACAAATCCTCAGATGTGAAGAAATACACCTTTACACCTGACCCGAGCCACGCATGAGCCAGATGAGTTTTTCCGACGTTGAATCGCCGACAAGTGCAAGCGATGACACTAACCCGAGTGCTGGCCAAGGACTAATTACACAGCCCGGCGAAGATTCGTTTTACAGGGGAACTTTGTTCAGGAAATAAATTTCATTAATAAAATTTGTATAGCCACAGTGTTTGAAAAGGCGGACATGTTAGCCATCCGTGGATGGAGACTGTTATTTGACCGTTCGTGTGTAATCTCTATCCTCCTGTCTTTGTAGACACACTACATACAAGGTGCGGTTGCTGCGTCAAGGGGCAGTATTTGAGATACTGCTGGAACGTCTTGCAAGGAAGACTTTATAAGTCTGCAAGCTTGGTTGAACAAGTCTGTGCGCTCTCAAAAACTCAACAATTGAGCGCCAATATCACTTACCCCCAGGATGACACACTATGAATGAAGTCAATACAACAGAAGTAAAAGCCTCCAATTGGAATCAGCTATCTTACTTTAAGGTGTTTGTTCACAATGATTCCTCCGTGCAACACCGGAAGTATCCGCTTCTCAATAATGGTAACCAACAAGTACTTGTAACTGTCCGTTTGGTGGCAAAGGACGCGTCCGGTAATTTCACAACTATCCCGCAAGCGGACCTTGATAAGATCAGGTTGATTGACTACGGCACTTCTGATGAAATTTACTTTGGCTCTGAGCTCAAGTCCTGGAGTACTTCGCGTACCAACCTGGGCTATACGTGGGATCGACAATTTCTTGACTCGATCCGTAGCTTGCGAGTGGAACAGCCCCAGTTGTTTGAGACCGCTGGAAATGAGCCGTGTATCGTCGAGCAGGAGGACCTGAATACCTCGCCGCCGACCAATGAACAGATGCAAGAATTATCGCCACTCACGCCAGAGGAACAAGCCACTCATGCCCCTGGAGACTATCAGACTGTCCAGTTTTACCTGCGAACGACGGCTACTCTCGAGCGTCGTATTGCCGCACGTATCATTAACAGCGACGGTACGGAATTCCGCAGCAACTACAGTGAGGTAGAGAATGACAATGGTGAAGGTGATAAACTCGGTAAATTCAACTCATCCTTTGAGATCGAGCCCCTGATTTTTCCACGCCTGCCTTCAGAAAATTACGGTGATCGACTTTCCAATGGCTATCTGAAAGATACGTTTATCGGCGAAGGGCGGTTTGTCAACTATTTTCGTGCGGCTGAACATCATGTGAATATTCGAATGCCTAGTGGGCGCACCGTTGCTATTAAAACCATGCTCAATTACAACTCACATAACGGGGTGGTTTGGGCGACGCGGGGTCCTGGCGCATCTAAATGCACGTATACCTATTTTGGGCTGCCCGGTAGCCAAACGGCTAGATATGGGACACCCTTTTATGTTGGAGTCATGAATAGCGGTATTGGGGCAAGGTCACACGAAGAATGGTTACAGTATTTGGCCGGTACATTCGGTCTTGCAAATAAAATCAAGCACCCTCGTTCGGGGGAATTAGTCATTGGCCAGTT
Source organism: Pseudomonas versuta (assembly GCF_001294575.1). Classification (NCBI taxonomy): domain Bacteria; kingdom Pseudomonadati; phylum Pseudomonadota; class Gammaproteobacteria; order Pseudomonadales; family Pseudomonadaceae; genus Pseudomonas; species Pseudomonas versuta. Next base: position 148,320 of record NZ_CP012676.1, on the reverse strand, counting down.
GGTTTACGCACATACTTTTCTCAATTACACTAATGTCAACTTGGTGAAAGAGGTACCTAACAGACCTAGCTTCGATTTTAGCGTAATGGATATTTATGGTACTCAGCACAATCTTCGCGTTTCGTTGACTGTAGAATTGGGCAACCTGATATTGGATAAGCGCTAATTTTTCAGTGCGTTGAGCATTTCGATTAATATGAGCCGCTCTAATATGCTCAGCACCCAACGTACGTAAGCAATGGGTATGCACACCATCAAGCCCTGGGTAACCGGGGCTTTTCGATCAAGAAACAAAACCCACTTCAGCCTAACAACCGGACACCCCTGCATAGAACTCTTACCGTGTCTTCCAGCTAAGGCGTTTACGTGGGCGTAACTTAATCAACACGACCACCCGATTTATATCGGCAACGGTCAGCTTGCTGAAGTTGCTGCCCTTGGGGAAGTACTGGCTTGGCAGGCCGCAGCACGCATACGGGTCAGCAATTTACACCTGACAATAACTGTTATGCGCGATGCGTTTATAACCGGCAAACTCTTACTAAAACTTTCGGCAAAGCAAAAAAAAACGAAACCCCAAGGCTTCGCTTTTTTTACCAGAGCCCTGAGGCCTTAGTGATGTTCACGCGTGGCACGGAATTTCACATCTGGCCAACGCTCTTCCATCAATGCCAGGTTAACCCGGGTCGGAGCCAGGTAAGTCAAGTGACCACCGCCGTCAATCGCCAGGTTTTCCACAGCCTTGATCTTGAACTCTTCAAGCTTCTTCTTATCGTCGCAATCAATCCAGCGCGCCGAGTACACGGTGATCGGCTCGTAGGAGCATTCCACCTTGTATTCGCCTTTGAGGCGGCTGGCGACCACGTCGAACTGCAGCACACCCACGGCGCCCAGAATGATGTCGTTGCTGCGCTCCGGGAAGAACACCTGGGTGGCGCCTTCTTCGGCCAGTTGCTGCAAACCCTGACGCAATTGCTTGGACTTGAGCGGATCGCGCAGACGTACGCGACGGAACAGTTCCGGGGCGAAGTGCGGAATACCGGTAAAGCTCAGGCCTTCACCTTCGGTGAAGGTATCGCCGATCTGGATCGTACCGTGGTTGTGCAGACCGATGATGTCGCCTGCATAGGCCTCTTCCAGCTGCTCGCGCTCAGAGGAGAAGAACGTCAGGGCGTCACCGATGCGGATGTCTTTGCCAGTGCGCACGTGGCGCATTTTCATGCCCTTCTCGTATTTGCCCGAGCAAATACGCATAAAAGCGATACGGTCACGGTGTTTAGGGTCCATGTTCGCCTGGATCTTGAACACGAAGCCGCTGAATTTCTCTTCAGTCGGTTCAACCGTGCGCTCGTTGGCAACCCGGGGCAGCGGCTCTGGCGCCCAGTTGACCACGGCGTCGAGCACGTGATCGACACCAAAGTTGCCCAATGCCGTACCGAAGAACACAGGAGTCAGCTGGCCGTCGAGAAATTCCTGCTGGTTGAATTCATGGCAGGCGCCCTGGACCAGTTCCAGCTGATCGACAAAGCGCTGGTACTCGTCACCCAGGTGCGCGCGCGCTTCATCGGAATCGAGCTTCTCGATGATTTTGACTTCAGTGCGCTCATGGCCATGACCGGCGGTGTACACAATGATGTAGTCATCGGCCAGGTGGTAAACACCCTTGAAATCGCGGTAGCAACCAATCGGCCAGGTGATCGGCGCGGCCTTGATCTTGAGGACGGCTTCAATCTCGTCCAGCAATTCGATCGGGTCACGGATATCGCGGTCGAGTTTGTTGATAAAGCTGACGATGGGGGTGTCACGCAGGCGACAAACGTCCATCAGCGCGATGGTCCGTGGCTCAACACCCTTACCGCCATCGAGCACCATCAAGGCCGAGTCGACCGCGGTCAGAGTGCGGTAAGTATCTTCCGAGAAGTCTTCGTGGCCCGGGGTGTCGAGCAGGTTGATCATGTGGTCGCGATACGGGAACTGCATGACCGACGTGGTAATCGAAATACCCCGTTGCTTCTCCATTTCCATCCAGTCGGAGGTGGCATGGCGGTCGGACTTTCGCGATTTCACCGTACCGGCGATCGCAATCGCCTTACCCATCAGCAACAGCTTTTCAGTGATGGTGGTCTTACCCGCATCGGGGTGGGAAATAATAGCGAAAGTGCGGCGTTTCGCGACTTCGGCGGCCTGGTTGGTCATGGGAAATCGCCTGACGATTGATTCAAAAAAGGGCGCGGATTATAGCTCAAATTAGGCCCATGCAGCCACCGTTGGTGCCATGGCTCGTCGGACAAGGGTGGCAATCTGCCGTAAAAAATGTGAACCTTTTAGGCAGTGGAGGCGTCCACTCTCCTGATACGACAAACCGTCAGGTGCTGAAATATCAGCAAGTTAGCCTGACGAGGCTGCGCTAATGACAGGTGATGGCGGCGCATTTTCGCCCCCACCCGTTGCTCTTCGCGAACTCATCGTCGGCAGCCAGGAATGGCATTGCCACACGACCATGTGTTCGCCGACCAAGAAAAAAAAGGAGTCCGCCTGTGGCTAATCGCTATGGAAAAGGGCTTATAGGAGGTGTGATTGTTCTCGCACTTCTGGCCCTGTTGGTCCACTGGATCGGCATCAGCACTATCGAACACTATCAAGATGATCTGTTGTTCTACCTGCAAGCCCATCTGTACCTCGTACTCGTTTCAATGTTTGCCGCCCTCCTTGTAGGGATCCCCGCGGGCATTTTCCTCAGCCGACCAAGCATGGCCGGACGTGCGGAACGCTTCATGCAAGTCTTCAACATCGGCAACACCGTGCCACCGCTGGCCGTACTGGCCATTGCGCTTGGTTTTCTGGGGATCGGCAGCGGTCCTGCCATCTTCGCCCTGTTTCTCGCCTCGTTGCTGCCTATTGTGCGCAACACCTATGAAGGCCTGAAAAACGTTCAGGGTTCACTCAAAGAAGCCGCCGTCGGCATCGGCATGACCCCGCGCCAAGTACTCTGGCGGGTCGAAATGCCCAACGCCGTGCCCATCATCATGGGTGGCGTACGGGTCGCACTGGCGATCAACGTCGGCACCGCCCCCCTGGCGTTCCTGATCGGCGCCAACAGCCTGGGCAGCCTGATTTTCCCTGGCATCGCCCTCAACAATCAGCCGCAACTCATCCTCGGCGCAGCCTGTACCGCGCTGCTGGCATTGCTGCTCGACGGCCTGGTGATCTTCATCAGCCGCCGCTGGCTGGAACGCGGTCTACGACCTGCATAAGGTCTGGCTGAGCAAAGGAATACGCATGAAAAAATTAAGCTTGTTTTTAGGCTGCATCCTGCTGTTCGCAGGAATTGCCCAGGCCGCAGAAAAACCCCTGGTCAGGATTGGGGCGCGGGTTTTTACCGAGCAAACCCTGCTCGCTGAAATCACCTCGCAATACCTCAACAACAAGGGCTACAACGCTCAGGTAACCGGCGGGCTGGGCAGCAGCCTGGCACGCAGCGCCCAGGAGTCCGGGCAGCTGGACCTGATCTGGGAATACACCGGCGTGTCACTGGTGGCTTATAACCACGTGACCGAAAAACTCGACAGCGAGCAATCCTTCGAACGGGTCAAAGAGCTCGACGGTAAAAAAGGCCTGGTCTGGCTGCACCCGTCCAAGTTCAGCAACACCTATGCCCTGGCGCTGCCAGAAAATGTGGCCAAGGAACACCCGGAGATCAACAGCATCAGCGATCTGAACAAGGCCCTGCGCGACCCGGCGAATAAAAACGCCTTGGTGTCACTGGATACCGAGTTCGCCAATCGCTCCGACGGTTTGATTGGCATGGCCGAGCTGTATGACATGGACCTGACCCGCAAAAACATACGGCAAATGGACGCAGGTCTGGTCTATACCTCGCTGAAAAACGGCCAGGTGTTTGCCGGGCTGGTTTACACCACTGACGGTCGCCTGAGCGCTTTCAACCTCAAGCTGCTCGACGACGACAAGCATTACTTCCCGGATTACACCGCCGCTCCCGTGGTACGCAAAGCCTACCTGGACCAGCACCCGGACCTGGCTGAGCTGCTCAAGCCACTGGCGCAACTGTTTGACGACGAGACCATGCGCCAGCTCAACGCCCGGGTCGACGTTGACCACGAAAGCCCGTCTCGGGTAGCCGCAGACTTCCTGCGCCAGCACCCACAGCTTTTAGCTAACTGACCCGGAGGAAAAGACATGGAATTTCTAAACGCCTTTTCCAACATGGACTGGAATCAGGTCATGCACCTGACCCTGCAACACATTGCGCTGGTCGGGATCGCCGTAACCCTGGCCATTGTGGTTGGCGTACCGCTGGGCGTACTGATGACGCGTTTCCCGTCACTGGCCGGTCCCATGCAAGCCAGCGCCACCGTGTTGCTGACCATCCCCTCGATTGCCCTGTTCGGTCTGCTGCTGCCGTTCTATTCCAAGTTCGGCCAGGGCCTGGGCCCGATGCCCGCCATCACCGCGGTGTTCCTGTACTCACTGCTGCCGATCATGCGTAACACCTTCCTTGCCCTGACCGGCGTGGAACCGGGCATACGTGAAGCCGCCCGCGGTATCGGCATGACCTTCGCCCAGCGCCTGCGCATGGTTGAACTGCCAATCGCGGTACCGGTGATCCTGGCCGGCGTGCGCACCGCCGTGGTGATGAACATTGGTGTAATGACGATTGCCGCCACCATCGGTGCCGGCGGTCTGGGTGTACTTATTCTTGCTGCAATCAGCCGTAGCGACATGTCGATGCTGATCGTCGGCGCGGTACTGGTCAGCCTTCTGGCCATCTTCGCCGACCTGCTTTTGCAATGGCTGCAACGCACGCTGACTCCAAAAGGATTACTCAAATGATCGAACTTCAAAACCTCAGCAAGACCTTCCAAAGCAACGGCAAAGATGTAAAAGCCGTGGACTCGGTAAGCCTGACCGTCAACGAAGGCGAAATCTGCGTGTTCCTCGGGCCTTCGGGTTGCGGTAAAAGCACCACGCTGAAAATGATCAACCGCCTGATCAAGCCAACCTCCGGCAAGATCCTGATCAATGGCGAAGACACCACCGACCTTGACCCGGTCACCCTGCGCCGCAACATCGGTTATGTGATCCAGCAGATCGGTCTGTTCCCGAACATGACCATCGAGGAGAACATCACCATCGTTCCGCGCCTGCTGGGTTGGGACAAGCAAAAGTGCCATGACCGTGCCCGCGAACTGATGAGCATGATCAAACTTGAGCCCAAGCAGTACCTGACCCGCTACCCGCGTGAATTGTCGGGTGGTCAGCAACAGCGTATCGGCGTGATTCGCGCCCTGGCCGCCGACGCACCGCTGCTATTAATGGATGAGCCGTTTGGTGCGGTCGACCCGATCAACCGCGAAATGATCCAGAACGAGTTCTTCGAGATGCAGCGCGCGCTGAACAAGACCGTGATCATGGTCAGCCACGACATCGATGAAGCGATCAAGCTGGGCGATAAGATCGCCATCTTCCGCGGCGGCAAGCTGCTGCAGATGGATCACCCGGACACCCTGCTCGCCCACCCGGCCGACGACTTTGTCAGCAACTTTGTCGGTCAGGACAGCACGCTCAAACGCCTGTTGCTGGTCAAGGCCGAAGACGCGGCAGACAACGCTCCGTCGGTCAGCCCGGAAACACCGGTGGCCGAAGCACTGGAGTTGATGGACGAACTGGACCGTCGCTACGTGGTAGTCACCTGCGCCGACAACAAGGCCATGGGCTATGTACGCCGTCGCGACCTGCATCGCCAGACCGGCACGTGCGGCCAGTTTCTGCGCGAATTCACCGCCACCGCAGCATCGGACGAACACTTGCGCATCCTGCTGTCGCGCATGTACGAGTTCAACCGCTCGTGGTTGCCGGTAATGGATGCAGAACGGGTATTCCTCGGCGAAGTGACCCAGGAATCCATCGCGGCCTACTTGAGTTCCGGCCGCTCGCGCGGGGCCAAGACCAGCATTGTTTCGCCGGCTGATATTGCTGTGGCCTAAACATCCGATCCTGTGGGAGCCTGGCTTGCCGGCGATGCAAACAACGCGGTTTTACTGACAGACCGTGCAGATGCCATCGCTGGCAAGCCAGGCTCCCACAGCAGGGCACCGCTCATCGCTCCCCTCCAAATCCCCTCCTGCGGGAACATCACTCCGTCATCAAGGTCGGTTACTTAAATAGCCGATATTGAGTCCCCGACGAACTCGTGCAAAACGCGACATTTTTTGTTGATCAATGCGCAATCACGCCCTAAAGTTCGCGCCGAACATCCATGCTGGAAACGATCCATCCGGCTCAAGTACTGACGACGAGACAGCAAGGTCCATTTACCTTATTTGCTTTCGGCGGACATGCCTTGGGAAGTAGGCGAACCAAAGTGGGGATACGGAGGATGTTCAGTTGCGCCCATTTATTTATGACGTTTGCCACTAGGAGTCCCTCAGCATGTCGATTCAGGTCGAAGACTATTACGCGCGCGATACCTTCAATAAAATGAAGGCCTTTGCCGACACCCAGGAAACCCCGTTCGTGGTGATCGACACCGCCATGATCAGCAAGGCTTACGATGACCTTCGCGCGGGCTTTGAATTTGCCAAGGTGTACTACGCGGTCAAGGCCAACCCGGCAGTCGAAATCATCGACCTGCTGCGCGACAAGGGCTCAAGCTTCGACATCGCGTCGATCTATGAACTGGACAAAGTGATGGATCGGGGCGTGTCCCCGGATCGCATCAGCTACGGCAACACCATCAAGAAGTCCAAGGACATTCGCTACTTCTACGACAAAGGCGTACGCCTGTTCTCCACTGACTCCGAAGCCGACCTGCGCAACATTGCCAAGGCCGCCCCGGGTTCGAAAATCTACGTGCGCATCCTCACCGAAGGCTCGACGACGGCTGACTGGCCGCTGTCGCGCAAATTCGGCTGCCAGACCGATATGGCCATGGACCTGCTGATCCTGGCCCGCGACCTGGGCCTGGTGCCTTACGGTATTTCGTTCCACGTGGGCTCGCAGCAACGCGACATCAGCGTGTGGGACGCGGCTATCGCCAAGGTCAAAGTGATCTTCGAACGCCTCAAGGAAGAAGACGGCATTGTTCTCAAGCTGATCAACATGGGCGGTGGCTTCCCGGCCAACTACATCACCCGCACCAACAGCCTGGAAACCTACGCTGAAGAAATCATCCGTTTCCTGAAGGAAGACTTCGGTGACGACCTGCCGGAAATCATCCTCGAGCCAGGCCGTTCGCTGATCGCCAACGCCGGTATTCTGGTCAGTGAAGTGGTACTGGTTGCGCGTAAATCGCGTACCGCCGTCGAGCGTTGGGTATACACCGACGTGGGCAAATTCTCGGGCCTGATCGAAACCATGGACGAAGCCATCAAGTTTCCGATCTGGACTGAAAAGAAAGGCGAGATGGAAGAAGTCGTCATTGCCGGCCCGACCTGCGACAGCGCCGACATCATGTATGAAAACTACAAATACGGCCTGCCACTGAACCTGGCTATCGGTGATCGCCTGTACTGGCTTTCTACCGGTGCTTACACCACCAGCTACAGCGCAGTTGAATTCAATGGCTTCCCGCCGCTGAAATCGTTCTACCTGTAAACGCAGCCCATAAAAAGCCCATGACCTGTCATGGGCTTTTTTGTGCCTGCCACCTGTAGGAGCGAGCTTGCTCGCGAGCTGTTCAAGGGCTCGCGAGCAAGCTCGCGCCTACAAAATCTCGGCCGCCCGCTGCTGGTAAGCCGTGGCCAGTGCCCGGATTTGCGGGTGCCGGGCATTCAACAAGGTCACGCTCGCAACCTTGAGAAATTTGAGGTTGCCTCCTGCCAGCGCGCGCTCAAACCAGAACAGTGCCTGGTCAATATTCCCCGACTCGGCCAGCACCGAGGCATGGCTGAATTGACCGCGAAAGTCACCGCCTTCAGCCGAACGCCGGTACCACAGGCATGCCGCCTCTATATCAGCGGGGCAATGCACGCCCTCCTCCAGGTAACGCCCCAGCAAGTTCATCGATTTGGCATGCCCCAACTGCGCCGCCCGGGCGTAATAACGCTGAGCTGTGATCTGGTCTTGCGCCACGCCACGCCCGGTGGCCAGCAAGTTGGCGTAGTTGTACATCGCCCAGTCCAGCCCGGCTTCAGCGGCCTGGCGATATTCCAGGCTGGCCAGGGTCAAATCAACCGGCCCGCCCCAGCCATGCTCCCAGCACCGACCCAGCATGTTGCGCGCCATCAGGTGATCTGCATTGGCGGCAATCTGGAACCAGCGCCGGGCCAGGGCCGGGTCGCGCTCAATCCCCTGACCATCGAGCAGAATCTGCCCCAGCAATGCCTGACCGTCGACGATGCCTTGGCGGGCCGCGAGCAAAATCGCCTGCGCCGCACGCGCCGGGTTCTCAGCGAGCATGGCTTTGAGTTGCTCACCGTCGAGCACTTCTTCACGACGCAATTGAAAAGGCATCCCTAGACCTCGGCCCAGCGGCGCAACAGGTTGTGATAAGTGCCCGTGAGCTGGATCAGCGAGGGGTGGTCTGGTACGTCGCGGGTCAGTTGCTGAATGGCGTTATCCATTTCAAACAGCAGCGTGCGCTGGCTGTCTTCGCGCACCAGGCTCTGGGTCCAGAAGAACGACGCATAGCGTGCGCCACGGGTGACAGCATTGACCTTGTGCAGGCTGGTTCCCGGGTACAGCACCATATCGCCTGCAGGCAATTTGACCTGCTGCACACCGTAGGTGTCCTGGATCACCAGCTCGCCACCTTCATAGTCCTCGGGGTCGCTGAAAAACAGGGTGGCCGACAAGTCAGTTCGCACTCGCTCAGGGCTGCCCTTGGGCTGGCGCACGGCGTTGTCGATATGGAAGTCGAAACTGCCGCCGCCGGTATAGCAATTGACCAGCGGCGGGAAGACCTTGTGCGGCAAGGCTGCCGACATGAACAACGGGGTTTTCCACAGTCGCTCAATCATTGCCGCGCCAATCTCCTGCGCCAACGGATGCCCTTCGGGCAACTGCAGGTTGTGCTTGGCCTTGGCGGACTGGAAGCCGGCGGTGATTTTGCCGTCGGCCCACTCGGTCTGCTCCAGTGCCTCGCGGATGCGCCGCACTTCTTCACGGGAAAACAAGCCGGGAATATGCAACAGCATGGCGCGCTACCTGATAGCAAAGGGGTGGCAATGGTATTGATTCTTATTGATTGTGTAAAACCCTGTTAAGGCACGCGTAGACGAATGAGTGTGAAAAAACCGTAAAGGGTAATTGTAAAGATTGTAAATTTAGCGCTAATAGTAATCGATCTCAATTGATACAAGGAATTGTTTGCACTATATTTCGCGGCTCAAATTCTGGGGGAAGGGATCTTCACATGTCGCGCCAACTTATAAAAATACCGGTCAGCTCACCGCGTTTACTGGCTTCGGCTATTGGTGTCGCGATTACCGCGACCTCTGCAGCCCATATGGCCCAGGCCGCCGAAAGCACTGACAGCAAAGCACAGGGCAACAGTATTTCCCTGGGCGCGACCACGGTTTCAGGCGAGCAAACCGAGCAGTCCTATCAGATCGAAAAAGCCGACTCCCCGAAGTACACCGCCCCCCTGATTGATACGCCCCGCTCGATCACAATCATTCCGCAACAGCTGATCAAGGACACCGCCGCGACTTCCCTGCAAGATGCGCTGCGCACCGTTCCAGGCATTACCTTCGGCGCAGGTGAAGGCGGCAACCCCCAAGGCGACCGTCCGTTCATTCGCGGCTTTGACGCCCAGGGCGACACCTACCTGGACGGCGTGCGCGATACCGGCGCCCAGACCCGCGAGATTTTCGCAGTCGAGTCCATTGAAGTCGCCAAAGGTCCTAACTCGGCCTTCGGCGGTCGCGGCGCAGCCGGCGGCACCATCAACATGGTCAGCAAAAAAGCCCACTTGGGTAATTCGTTTGACGGCGGCTACACCTGGGGCTCGGACCAGACCCAACGCTATACCCTGGACGGTAACTACCAGTTCAGCGATACCGTTGCCGGTCGTCTGAACCTGATGAGCCACGAAAGCAATGTGGCCGGTCGTGACCAGGTCAATTACGACCGCTGGGGCATCGCCCCTTCGTTGGCGTTTGGCCTGGGCACCGATACCCGCGTCAACGTCGATTACTACCACATGGAAAGCAACGACCTGCCGGACTCGGGCATTCCTTACGGTTTCTCGGTGGGTAAAACCCATACCGCAGCCAGCCCGGACAAACCCAACAACGGTGGCGACAGCAGCAATTTTTACGGCCTGAAAGATCGTGACTTCCGCAAAACCCGCGCCGACATCACGACCCTTTCGTTCGAGCATGACTTCAGCGAAGACCTGCACATCAAGAACACCCTGCGCCACGGCAACACCTTGCAGGACTACATCCTCACCCAGCCGGACGACAGCAAAGGCAACGTCAACAACGGCAGCGTCTGGCGCCGGGCCAACACCCGCGTGAGCAACACCGCCACCACCACCAACCAGACCGATCTGTTTGGTGACGTGTATATCGCCGGATTCAAAAACAGCTACTCCACCGGTATCGAACTCAGCCGCGAGACCAACAGCAAGTCGTCCTACACCGTCAACACCAGCACCACTCCGGGCACCGCTGGCGGTACGAGCTGCACCCCGGGCATGATCGGTGCTCCAAGCGACTGGAACTGCACATCGCTGGGCAACCCGAACCCGAATGACCCGTGGAACGGCTCGATCGCCCGCAACTATGCCGGCACTGACAGCGCCAACACCACGCGCGCCATTTATGCGATGGACACGCTGGAACTGACCCCCGAGTGGCTGCTGAACATGGGCCTGCGTTACGACCACTTCGAGACCAAGTACAAGTCCTATACGGCCGCTGGAGCAACCACCTACAAAGGCTCCGACACCAGCGATTTCTTCTCCGGTCAACTCGGCCTGGTGTGGAAAGTCCAGCCTAACGGCAGCATCTACGTGTCTTACGCCACCTCGGCGACCCCGCCGGGCGCGATGCTGGACAGCAATGAAACCAACCCGTTGGGTGGCACCCCGGATCGCACCGGCAAGATTCTGGCTAGCGACATGGAACCGGAAGAAACCACCAACTATGAGCTCGGTACCAAGTGGGATGTGTTCAATGACCGCCTCTCCCTGACCGCCGCCATCTTCCGCACCGAAAAAGAAAACACCCGGGTGCAGACAGACGCTGACACTTACGAAAACGCCGGTAAAACCCGCGTCGACGGCATCGAGTTGTCTGCCTCCGGTAAAATCACCGAGCAATGGCAGGTATTTGCCGGCTACACCTATCTGGACGGCAAGCAGCGCGATGGCGGCCCTTTGAACAAAGCCACCGATGGCAACCAATTGCCTAACACCCCGAAAAACAGCGCCAGCCTGTGGACCACTTATGCCATCACACCCAAGCTGACCATCGGTGGCGGTGCGTTCTACGTGGATGAAGTCTTCGGTAACGTCGCCAACTCGACTTACGTTCCGGCTTACACCCGCTACGACGCAATGGCCAGCTACAAGCTGACCAAAAACGTTGATCTGCAACTGAACGTGCAAAACCTGACCGACAAGACTTACTACGACAAAGCCTTTTCGACCCACTTCGCCAACCAGGCGGCGGGCCGGACAGCCCTGTTGACCACCAGCGTTCATTTCTGATGCCAACGTAGCCATGATCACGGGTGGGAGCTGGCTTGCCAGCGATGGAATCACTGCGATCCAGGAGCAGCACCTTGTCGCTCGCATCGCTGGCAAGCCAGCTCCCACAGAAAAGATGCAACACGCTGGCGACCGCATTCCTTGATTTGCCGGCATGAGCTAAAAGCCCCGTCCATTTATGGCCGGGGCTTTTGTGCGCAAGACCACGGGCCAAAACCCGAAATAGACGAACACGGCAAACTGCGCCGTGAAGCATTCCATTGAGCGAGCAAGGCGGTCGTCGTGTTTAAAAAAACACTGTTTCAGCTGCACTGGTTTTTCGGCATAACCGCCGGATTGATCCTGGCCCTGATGGGCTTTACCGGTGCGACGGTATCGTTTCAGGACGAACTGCTGAGTTTGCTCAACCCTACGGTGCTCAAGGTCGAAAAACTCGACAGCGGCACCCTGCCACCGGCCGAGCTGGTGCGCAGGGTCGAGGCCACCGAGGGCAAACAGGTGTCGATGCTGTGGGTCGCAGTGGGCAGTGACGACGCCGCGCGGATCTTCTTCACCCCGCCTGCAGGCGAACGCCGTGGCCAACTGCGCTATGTCGACCCTTACACCGGCACCTATCAGGGCGACGCCAGCGGCCAGGGCTTCTTCGACCTGATGCTGCAACTGCACCGCTTCCTGGCCATCGGCCAAACCGGTCGCCAGATCACCGGCGCCTGCACCCTGATGCTGATATTTTTCTGCCTCTCGGGCTTGTACCTGCGCTGGCCGCGCCAGGCACTGAACTGGCGCACCTGGCTGACCCTGGACTGGGCAAAAAAAGGCCGCAGCTTTAACTGGGACCTGCATTCCGTAGCAGGCACCTGGTGCATGATTTTTTACCTGCTGGCCGCCCTGACCGGCTTGTCGTGGTCCTACGAGTGGTACAACAAAGGCCTGCAAAAACTGTTCTCGGACTCACCCAACAGCCAACAACGCAAAGGCGGTCGCGGTCAGCCCGGCCCCGCAGGACCGGCCCCGGTTGCCGATTACGATGCTATCTGGGCCACTATCCAGCAGGCGGCCGGGCCACAACTGAGTATGTACAACGTGCGGATGCCGCCGGTGGCCGGGCAGCCGGCCACGGTTTTTTATCTGCGCAGCGACTCACCCCATGAGCGCGCCTTCAACCAGATCGTGCTCGACCCGGTCTCTGGCGCGATCAAAAAACACGAGCGCTACGCTGACAAAAGCTACAAAGCGCAATTGCTGACCAGCATTTACGCGCTCCACGTGGGCAGTTACTGGGGCATTGCCGGGCGCATTCTGGTGACCATCGCCAGCCTCTGCATGCCGTTGTTCTTTATTACCGGCTGGTTGCTGTACCTGGACCGACGCCGTAAAAAACGTCAGATCAAACAGGCCCGTCAGGGGTTTGCCGCGCCAGACAGCGATGCGTCGTCCTGGCTGATCGGCTTTGCCAGCCAGAGCGGTTTTGCCGAACAGTTGGCGTGGCAGACCGCCGGGCAATTACAGGCCGCCGGTTTACCGGTGCGGGTGCAACCGTTGGCGACTGTCAGCGAACAGGACTTGCAGCAGGCCAGCAATGCACTGTTTGTAGTCAGCACTTTTGGTGATGGCGAAGCCCCCGACAGCGCCCGTGGCTTTGAACGCAAAATTCTGGGCCAGCCTTTAGGCCTGAGCCAGCTCAATTATTCGGTGCTGGCGCTGGGAGACAGTCAATACCCGCACTTCTGCGGATTTGCGACCCGGGTACAGCAATGGCTGAGCGAGCGTGGCGCGCAATCGCTGTTCAGCCCGGTCCAGGTCGACAGTGGCGACCCGCAAGCGCTGCATCACTGGCAGCAGCAGCTCGGCCAACTGACCGGAGGGGCGCCGAGCGCCAACTGGCAGGCCCCGGGTTACAACAACTGGACCCTTGAGCAACGCCAACTGCTCAACCCGGGCAGCAGCGGCGCCGGGGTTTACCTGCTGGGACTCAAAGCCCCCCGTGCCAGCGACTCATGGCAGGCAGGTGATCTGGTCGAAGTCATGCCTAGGCAATCGCCTGCAGCGATTGAACATTTTCTGCAAGGTCTGGGGTTGTCCGCCGAGACACAGGTACAGCTTGACGGTCTGCAGGAATCCCTGGCCCAGGCTTTAGGCGGGCGCCAGCTACCGGACAGTCGCGGGCATCTGGTGGGCATGCATGCTCAGGCCTTGGTCGACGCCCTGATCCCTTTGCAGATGCGTGAATACTCCATTGCCTCGATCCCCGATGACGGCCTGCTGCAATTGATCGTGCGTCAGGAACGCCATGCCGATGGCAGCCTGGGCCTGGGTTCGGGCTGGCTGACGGCACATGCAAATCCGGGTTCTGCCATCAGCCTGCGGGTGCGCCGCAACAGTGGATTCCATCTGCCCGCCGAACCTTGCCCGCTGATTTTGCTGGGCAATGGCACGGGGCTGGCGGGGCTGCGCAGCTTGCTCAAGGCGCGCATTGCCAATGGCCAGCAGCCTAACTGGTTGTTGTTTGGTGAGCGCAATGCCGCCCACGACTTCTACTGCCGCGATGAACTGCAGGGCTGGATGGCCAGTGGTGATCTGGCGCGGCTGGATCTGGCGTTTTCACGGGACCAGGCGCACAAAGTGTATGTGCAGGACCGCTTGCGCGAATCCGCAGACGAAGTACGTCGATGGCTGGCAGACGGTGCCGCTATTTATATCTGCGGCAGCCTGCAAGGGATGGCGGCGGGCGTGGACCAGGTCTTGATCGACATGCTGGGCGAGCAAGCGCTGCAAGCATTGATCGAGCAAGGGCGTTATCGGCGGGATGTGTATTAAACCAGATGCCAAACACCCTGTAGGCGCGAGCTTGCTCGCGAGATGTTCGAGGGCTCGCGAGCTCTCCTACAGGGAGTCAAGGCCTCAGGCCTTGGCTGTCTCCAGCGCCATTTCCGCCGGTTCCGGTCGTTTGATCACTGCATACACCACTGCCGTGACCAGGCTACCGGCCACAATCGCCAGCAAGTACAGCAGCGCATGGTTGATCGCATTCGGGATCAGCAGCACGAACAAGCCACCGTGCGGCGCCATCAGCTTGCAGCCGAAGTACATCGACAGTGCACCGGTCAAGGCCCCGCCCAGAATGCTCGCCGGAATCACCCGCAACGGGTCTTTGGCGGCGAACGGAATCGCACCTTCGGAGATAAAGCACAGCCCCAGCACCAGCGCGGCTTTACCCGCCTCGCGCTCGGTCTGGGCAAACTTGCGACGGGCAATAAAGGTCGCAATCCCAAGGCCGATAGGCGGCACCATACCCGCCGCCATTGTTGCCGCCATCGGGGCATAACTCTGCGAGGCCAGCAGCCCCACCGAAAAAGCGTAGGCCGCCTTGTTGATCGGGCCGCCCAGGTCGACGCACATCATCGCGCCCAGCAATACGCCCAGCAAAATGGCGTTGGTGGTGCCCATGCTGTCGAGGAAGTGGGTCAGGCCTTCGAGCATGCCGGCCACAGGTTTGCCAACCACATAGATCATTACCAACCCGGTAAACAGGCTGGCAAACAACGGGATGATCAGGATCGGCTTGAGCGCCTCCAGGCTTTGCGGCAGTCGCGCATAGCGGTTGATCCCCTTGGCGCAATAACCGGCGATAAATCCGGCAATGATCCCGCCAATAAACCCGGCACCCAGGGTGCTGGCCAGCAGTCCGCCAATCATCCCCGGCGCCAGGCCTGGACGGTCGGCAATCGAGTAGGCGATGTAGCCCGCAAGCAATGGCACCATCAGTTTGAACGCTGCGTCACCACCGATCTGCATCAGTGCTGCCGCCAGTGTTCCGGGCTCTTTATAGGCCGTGATCCCGAATACAAAGGACAGGGCAATCAGCAAACCGCCCGCCACCACCATCGGCAGCATGAACGAAACGCCGGTCAGCAAGTGCTTGTAGACTCCGGTTTTCTCTTGCTTGACCGGGGCAGAACCGCCCGCCGCTGCAGTCTCTTCCCGGCCTTCGCTCAAGGCTTTGTTCAGTGTGGCTTCGGCTTGCTTGAGGGCAATACCGGTGCCGCAGCGGTAAATCTTCTTGCCGGCAAAACGCTCGGTCGGCACTTCGATATCTGCCGCCAGCAATACCACGTCGGCCTCGCTGATAGCCTGCGCGCTCAGGGGGTTGCGCGCCCCCACCGAACCCTGGGTTTCAACCTGCAGCTCGTAGCCCAAACGCTTGGCCGCCTGCTGCAAGGCTTCGGCCGCCATAAAGGTGTGCGCCACCCCGGTCGGGCACGCGGTGATGGCAACGATTTTCGGAGCATGCTGCGGGCTCTGAGCCACCGTCGAGACAGGCGCCGCGACATACACCTCGGCTTCTTGTGCACCGCGCAGCAGTATCGCTTCTACATCCTGCAGGGCCTGGGCCGGAGTGCTCTGGAACACGCGTTTGCCGATGAAGCGCTGCATGTCCAGCGGTGTACTGCTGACTACCAGAACCCACTGCGCTTCGTCGATGGTTGCCTTCGACAGCTGGCGTTCCGGATGTTTGGGGTCATGCACTTCAACGCTGGTGCTCCAGCCCTGACGTTGCGCCGCTGCATCCAGCAAACGGGCGCACAGTACGCTGGTAACCATGCCGTTGGGGCAGCCCGTCACAATGGCTAATTTCATGTGCAGTCCTCTTATTCTTTTGTCAGGGGGCAAACGCTGACGCCGCTTTCAAGCGTCGCCAGGTGCACCGCATCGCTGATGCCAAAACCGATTTGAGTGACCGCCATCGCGCCAATGGCGGTGGCAGTGCGCAAAGTCTGTTCGGGGGGTGGCCGCTGAGCAGGCCGTGCAGCATCCCCGCCAGCAGTGAATCGCCGGCACCCACGGTGCTGGCGACACGAACCTTGGGCGGCAGCGCCTTGAGGGCAAATGCCGGGTTGAACCAGTTCACCCCTTCAGCGCCGTGGGAAATCACCACATGCTCAACGCCCTGGGCCTGCAGTTGCTCGGCCGCAGCGACCTGCGCCTCAAGGCTGGCGATGTCGTGCCCCAGCGCGGCGCTGAGCTCTTCGGTATTGGGTTTGATCAGCCAGGGGCCCGCGCTCAAGCCTTGCTTCAAGGCTTCGCCACTGGTGTCCAGGACTACTTTCAGGCCACGGGATTTCAGACGTCGCACCAGTTCACATAACCACTGCGCACTGATGCCCCGGGGCAAGCTGCCAGCGACCACCACCGCGTCATGGCCAACAGCAATCTGATCGAGCTTGTCGAGCAAAGCTTGCTGCGCCAGCTCACTGACCAGCGGCCCCGGCCCATTGAGGTCGGTCACGCGGCCATCGTCTTCGGCCAGTTTGATGTTGTTGCGGGTTTCACCGGGTACACGGATAAATGCATCGGCAAACCCACGACTGACAAACAACGCGTTGAACGCCGATTGATTGTCTTCACCGAGAAAACCGCTGACGGTGACGGTGTGGCCCAGATCGGCCAGCACCTGGGCAACGTTCACGCCCTTGCCCGCGGCATGGGTCAGCAGCGCCTGACTGCGATTAACTTCGCCCGGGTGCAGATGCGCCAGGCGTACGGTCAAGTCCAGGGCCGGGTTAAGGGTGACGGTCAGGATTCGGGCCATCAGAGCGCCTCCACCAAGGCCCGGACTTCGTCCGGGCTGCCAACGCTCAAGGCCTGAGTGGCCAGGGTCTTGAGGCGCTCCATGCTCAATTCGCGAACCCGCGCCTTGACCTCTGGAATACTGCGCGCAGACACGCTCAACTCATCCACACCCAGGCCGACCAGTACCGGCACCGCCAGCGGATCGGCCGCCAGCTCGCCGCACACACCGACCCATTTGCCATGGGCATGGGCGGCACGCACGGTGATGTCGATCAGTTGCAGCACTGCCGGGTGCAAGCCGTCAGCCTGTGCCGACAGGGTCGGGTGGCCACGGTCGATGGCCAGGGTGTACTGGGTCAGGTCGTTGGTACCGACGCTGAAAAAGTCCACTTCCTTGGCCAGTACCGGGGCCAGCAACGCGGCCGACGGCACCTCAATCATGATCCCCAGTTGCAAGTCAGCCACCGGGATTTCCAGGCGCAGACGTTCGGTCATGTCGCGGGCTGCGCGCCATTCGGCCACGCTGCCAACCATCGGAAACATGATGCGCAGCGGGCGGTTGTCGGCCGAGCGCAACAAGGCGCGCAACTGGCTTTCCATGATGTGCGGACGTTGCAACGTGAGTCGAATGCCCCGCACACCGAGAAACGGGTTTTCTTCTTTCTCGATCGGCCAGTACGGCAGCGGTTTGTCGCCGCCAACGTCCAGGGTACGGACCACCAAAGGGCGTCCGCCCAGGCCATCGAGGACCCGCCGGTATTCGGCTTCCTGGGTTGCTTCGTCCGGCGCCTGGGTGTGCGCCATGAAAATCAGCTCGGTGCGCAGCAGGCCAATGCCCTCGGCGCCCTGCTCGACCGCACTGGCAACACCTTTGCTTTCGCCGATGTTGGCAAACACTTCGACCGCATGCCCGTCCAGAGTAACGGCCAGTTCGTGACGTTGCTTGGAAGCAGCCTCCAGGCGCTGTTCGCGGTTGTCACGCTCAGAAGTGGCGCGCTGCAAGGCGTCGGCATCCGGCGCAACATGCAGGCGACCCCGCTGGCCATCAATCAATAGTTGAGTGCCAGGCGCCAGCAGCAACACCGCTTCGCCAGCCCCGACCAAGGCCGGAATCCCCAAGGCCCGGGCCACAATCGCGCTGTGTGCGGTGGCTCCGCCGCGGGCAGTCAAAATGCCTGCGACCCGCGCCGGGTCAAGGCGCGCCACATCAGACGGGCCCACTTCGTCCATTACCAGCACGTAGGGTTGATCCGGCTCGGCCGGCGTTTCCACGCCACACAACTGCGCCAGTACACGACGGCCAATGTCACGCAGATCCGCCGCGCGCTCGGCCAGCAATGCATCCTGCAATGACTCTTGCTGACGTGCCGCCGCCTCGATCACCGCCATCCAGGCCGCTTCGGCGCTTTCGCCCTGCTTGAGCCGGGTATCGACTTCGTCGGTCAGTTCCGGGTCGTCGAGCATTTCCTGATGGGTGATGAAAATTTCCCGAATCGCCTTGGACTGGCTGCGCTGAATCAGGCCTTCGATATCCTGGCGCACTTCGCCCAAGGCTTTTTGCAGACGTTCTCGTTCAATCGCCGCCGATTCGCCACGCAGTGGGTAGTCGAGGCTTTGCAGCACTTGAATGTGCGCAGGGCCGATGGCGATCCCGGGCGCAGCGGCGATGGCCTGGATCACGCTACCGTCAGCGGGTGCGGTGATCAGCGTGGCGATTTCGGCCACCACTGGCGCTGACTCGGCCAGGATCGGCAACGGCTCGACCTCTTCGCCCAAGCCTTCTTCAATGGCCGCCAATATGGCCGGCAATGCATCGCCGGCAATGCCCGGCTCGGCGACAAATTCCAGTACCTGGCCGCGACGTGCGCCCAGGCTGAGCAATTTACTCAGGCTCTTGGCCGAAACCGCCGACTCCTGGCCATCAACAATTCGTACGCGAATTTCGCCATCAAAGCTCTTCGCCAATTGCGCCAGTATTTTGGCCGGGCGCGCATGCAAACCGTGGGCGTTGGCCAGGGTGATGCGGGCACTCGGCCAGTCGGCAGGCAACTCGCCACCCAGCACTTCCAGTACTGCACGACTGCTGGTAGCACGCCCCAGTTCATGGCCACGACCTTCAATCAGCAGCGCGCACAAACGCTCAAGCAATGCCTGATGGGCCTCCCCCAGGCTGGCCAGGCAGAACAGCCCGCTGAGGGGCTGGCCCAGATAGCGCATCGGTTTGTCCGGGGTAACGAACGCCAGGCCCGGACGCTTGACCGTCTGCTCGCTGTGCAACCACCACAGGCCATCGCCCAGCGGCAATGCATCCACTTGTTGCAGCACCGCAGCAAAGCCATTGCTCACACAGTCGGCCTGACGCAACAGACGTGCACCACGCCATACCAGTTCTTCGAAGTCATCAGCGGACACGCCGAGGCTGATCATCTGGGCATCCAGTGCCAGTTCTTGTGGCGCCCCCTGGAGCAGCTTGAGCAAGGCTTCGGCGGAGCTGGCCCGGCGCAATGCCTGGCCCAGATCGGTTTCGCCCAGT
Source organism: Pseudomonas versuta (assembly GCF_001294575.1). Lineage (NCBI taxonomy): Bacteria > Pseudomonadati > Pseudomonadota > Gammaproteobacteria > Pseudomonadales > Pseudomonadaceae > Pseudomonas > Pseudomonas versuta. The sequence continues at coordinate 128,539 of NZ_CP012676.1, read as the reverse complement.
GCCCGGGTCAGCAATTGCAGCAAGCGCAAATGCTCGTCGGACTTGGCCGCAATGCCAATCGCCAGGTACACGATTTGACCATCGCCCCAGTCGACTCCCTCCGGGAACTGCAACAAACGCACGCCCGTGGCATGCACCAGGTCGCGGGTTTCAGGTGTGCCGTGGGGGATGGCAATACCCTGACCCAAGAAGGTCGAGCCCTGAGCCTCACGCGCCTGCAAGCCCTTCAGATAACCTTCGGCGACCAAACCATCAGCGACCAGCTTATCGGCGAGCAGTTGCAGCGCTGCAGACTTGTCCACAGCCGTTTGGCCCATGGAAATCTGCTCTATGGTGAGCTCGAGCATGCGTTCTCCTTTTCCGGCGCTCTGTGGCACCAGGTATTGTTTTGAATTAAGTCAGCGTAGATCGCTCCCCCCCGTGAGGCGTGAGTCAATGTATGGCAAGCACATTGCACTCAGGGGTAGAGGTCCATTAAAAACGCCTGCTGAAACGTTTAATCAAGAATGCCCGGCACGTTACTGCATAATCGCTCGCGCTTGAAGCCCCAACCTGTCGCATTGATCAATGCACGGAGGGCGATATTGCAAATAAACCAGCTGCAAACAAGGCAGACGAAGATCGACTGCCTTTATCGGTTAGGATTGGCCAAAATGTCGACATGTACTACAAAAAATAAGGAATTTTCGGCGTGAAGCTCAGTGATATCGCTCATCTGGCAGGTGTTTCCGTGACCACCGCCAGCTACGTCATCAATGGTAAGGCCGAACAGCAGCGCATCAGCAGCAGCACGGTCGAGCGCGTCCGCGCGGTGGTCGAGGAGCATGGCTTTACTCCCAACCCGCAAGCCGCCGGGTTGCGTAGCCGACACACGCGCACCCTGGGCTTTGTCCTTCCGGACCTCGAAAACCCGAGTTATGCGCGCCTGGCCAAGCAACTCGAACAAGGGGCGCGTGCCCGCGGCTATCAATTGCTGATTGCCAGCTCGGACGATGCCCCGGACAGTGAGCGCCAGTTGCTCAAGCTGTTTCGTGCGCGCCGTTGCGACGCCCTGTTCGTCGCCAGTTGCTTGCCCGCCGCCGATGACAGTTATCGCAAGTTGCAAGACCTGGGGATTCCGATCATTGCGATTGACCGGACCCTGGAGCCCTCGCGCTTTTGCTCGGTCATCAGTGATGACTGCGAAGCCAGCCTGCAATTGACCCGCAGCTTGTTGCAGCCCATACCGCGGCAGATTGCCTTGATCGGCGCACGCCCCGAGCTGAGTATCAGCCAGGCCCGGGCAGCCGGTTTCAAGCAGGCCCTTGAGGATTTCGACGGCGAAATCCTGATTGAGCACGGCTCCGCCTTCAGCCGCGAATGCGGCCGCGGGATCATCGATGACCTGCTGGCCCGTCAGGGGCACTTTCCCGAGGCGCTGATCACCACCTCCTACGTTCTGCTGCAAGGGATGTTCGATGCATTGCTGGAGCACCCGAGCCAGCGTCCGCCGCTGCGCCTGGCCACTTTTGGCGACACTCAACTGCTGGACTTCCTGCCATTGCCGGTCAATGCCATGGGCCAGCAACATAAACTGATTGCCGAAAAAGCCCTGGACCTGGCCGTCGCGGCCATTGAACAGCAGCTGTATGAACCCGGCATTCATGCCATTGCCCGCGTGTTTAAACAGCGCATTCATCAGGCCTGAGCATGCAGTTGATAGACAGCCATACCCACCTCGACTTCCCGGACTTTGATGCCGACCGCGTGCAGTTACTGGCACGCAGCCGAGCAATGGGGGTTGAGCGGATGGTGGTGCTTGGGGTCTATCAGAGTAATTGGCAGCGATTGTGGGATCTGGTGCAAACCGACCGCCAGCTATATGCAGCCTTTGGTTTGCATCCGGTGTACGTCGACCAGCATCGACCTGAACACGTGAGTGAACTGGGGGAATGGTTGAACCGCCTTGCGGGGCACCCCCAGCTATGCGCGGTGGGCGAAATCGGCCTCGACTTCTTCCTCCCCGAACTCGACCGTGACGCTCAACAACAGCTGTTTGAAGCGCAGTTGAAACTGGCGTCCGACTTTCAGCTGCCCGCCCTGCTCCATGTTCGACGCAGCCATGCGCAGGTGATTGCCACCCTAAAGCGTTTTCGGCTGCAACGCGGCGGAATCATTCATGCGTTTGCAGGTAGCCGCGAAGAAGCGCGTGAATACATCAAGCTGGGGTTCAAGCTGGGACTGGGGGGCGCGGCGACATGGCCACAGGCATTGCGCCTGCGCAAAGTGATTGCCGACCTGACGCTGGACTCAATCGTGCTGGAAACCGACTCGCCCGACATGGCCCCTGCCATGTACCCCAACCAGCGCAACAGCCCTGAGCATTTGCCGGATATTTGCCGGGCATTGGCCGACGTGATGAACCTGCGCCCGGAGCAGCTGGCCGAGGCTTCTACGGCCAATGCCTGTGAGGTGTTTGGCTGGGCACTGCCTCTGTAGGAGCGAGTTTGCCCGCTCCTGGAGAATTTTTAGCGGGCATCAGAGCAACAACGTCCATACCGCAAAACCTGCATACCACAGCACGGCAGCCCGCAGCAGCAACGCCCACAGGGTGTCGAGGCTGGCGACGCCTTCGGGCCCGGCCTGGGGAGCAGGAATTTCGGCGGCGGCACAACCGGCCTTATTGATCAACTGTTGGGCGCTGATGTCCCAGCTCAGCAGCTCATGCAGCATTACCCGGGTGACAGCGGCAAAGTTGCCCACCAGTGCAAAACTCGCCCCCAGCAACCGAACCGGCAACCAGTCAAACGCGTGACGCAGTTGCTGTGCCCGCTCGACCAGTTCCGGGTTCCTGCCATGCTCGGCAGCCAGCGCCAGCAAGCGGTAGCTCAAGGCCGCCACCGGCCCCAGCAGGAAGTACCAGAAAATCACGGCGAAGAAGCTTTGATACGCTTGCCACAACAAATGGCTCTGCACCTTTTCGAGCAACTGCTCGCCACTGTCGGCCGTTTCGCCCAGGTCGCGCTCGGCAACATGGGCGCAGGCCTGCAAGTCGCCACGGCGCCAGGCATCACGAAAGGGGCCGAGCCCGGCCAGCAAGTCCCCTCGCCCCAGGCTGTAAATCACCACCAGCAGGTGCACCGGCAGTGCCAGCAAACCATAAGCCACAGGTTGCAGTACCCACAGCAACAGCCCCAGTACAGCTACCGGGAACAGAATCAGGATCGCCAGGACCCACCACGGCTTGTGACCAAGCGTCGGGCCGGACTCCAGCTTGTGCAGTTCGCGCAACCAGCCGCTATCTCTCTGAAGACGCTGACGCAAGCCCGAGAGTTTCTCGACCAGGATCGCCAGCAGTAACACCACAAAACTCATTGCATCTCTCCTGTGTGCTGCAACGCGTCGCGAAAACGCGTCCAGTCAAAAGCCGGGCCCGGGTCAGTCTTGCGCCCGGGAGCCACGTCACTGTGGCCACATATGCGCTGCAGGGTTATGGCAGAGAAAGCCGCCTGCAATTGCCGGGTTAACCCGATCAGCGCCTGATATTGCGCATCACTGAACGGGAGGTCATCGGTGCCTTCAAGCTCAATCCCCAACGAAAAATCATTGCAGGCCTCACGTCCCTCGAAGCTCGAGACACCTGCATGCCATGCACGATCAAGACAGGACACAAACTGAGTGATTTTGCCGTCACGTTCAATCAGAAAGTGCGCACTTACCCGTAGTTCGATGATGCCTTCAAAGTAGGGGTGTTCTGTGGCGTCCAGGCGATTCTGGAAAAACTCCTGAACCTTGCCGGTTGCGAACTGCCCCGGCGGCAAGCTGATGTTGTGAATAACCAGCAAGGAGATTTCGCCGTGAGGGCGCGCATTGAAGTTGGGTGACGGACAGTGAGACACGCCTTGGCACCAACCGCTCGCGGGGTCCAGCTGCATACAGGCTCCTTCAACGACCAAAACGAAAGGCCCAGTATGCCGCGATGCGCAAACCTGTGTGGAGCAATCTGTAGTGCGACGGTCTGCTGCGCGCCGGATTAACCCAGGCTATCAATGACCGAAGCCAGCGCCCGGTCGAACAACAGGCTGTCATCGAGTAGCAAAATCGTGCCGCACCGCAGTTGGCGAATTAAATCGGCACGGTTTATTTCCAGGGTTTTTATGCCGCTTCGATTGGCAAAAACATACCTGCCCTCAGGCTCCACTATCACGATCAGCTTGCAGCGCAGGTGCAAGCCATCTTGCTGATCGATCCAGGTGCCGATACGCAACTGGCTGACCAGCAGCAGCCCCAAATGGTCCTGCTCGTCGAACACCGCCATGGGCAGTGACGGCGCCAGCCATGGCCGGATTGCCTGCATCTGGCGGCTTAGCGCCCGTTCGTCTTTGCGGATGTGTTGTTCAAACAACTCAACTTGCTCTTGTTCAGCCTGGGTGAACATCAAAAATTCGTGCAGCAATGATTCAAGCAGACCGGGGTGGTGGCCCGAGTAACCGGCCAGCTGCTGAACTACGTGACTGATCTGCAGGTGCAGCGGATCACTGGCGCAATCGACACTGGAGTCCCAACCGATGGCGGCAGCTGCGATGACATTGAGCAAGCGGCGAGCCGGATGGCTATCACAGCTGAAAAAGTTCTGATCCAGCTGCGCAATCTTGAGCATCGGTTGCTGTAACTGCCCGATGAGCTTTTTTAATGGCGTCGACAGGTTGCGATCGCCGCCAATGTATTCAAATAACAGCCCCACCAGGTTGCTCGCGTACTCACTTTGTGCCGGCAGTTCCCGGGTATCGTCCGTGTGTTTTGGGGAGCAGCAGGAGGTTGCGGATGACAGGTCGGGCAGCACCCCGGTGGCGATCAGCAACTGGTTGGCATCGGCATACAGTTGTTCGGTATGACTGAGCAGATACTTTTCAAACAGTTGCAGCATGATCAACTTGACCTTGAGCTCCATGCCCTGATCACGCTCGGCCTGCAAAAAATATTCGCACAGCATCGCGGGCCCAAGAGGGTTGTTCTGCTCATTGAGCGCTACCCGGCTCAAAGTAGTGAGGCGTGCACTGAGGTGACACAGAGCCAGCTGATCGCGGATCAATACCTGGGCCACCATGGCATTGATTGACTGGGCGCGTTCAAGGTCGTTGCCCAACAACGAAAACACGCCCTGCGCGGGCGTTGCCATGAGCAGCGTGGAGTCACTGACATCGGCTCGGGTCAACCTGATAAACGCGTACAGCAACCGCTCAAGAAAACTGCGCTCGATGTTTTTGCGCTTCAGGCGCACATCGCGCATGGCTTCAAAGAACAGGCTTTGCTCTGCGTCGCTGCGGGCCTTGTCGGCCATGTCGAACAGGGTCGCGTCCGCGTTGTCGAACAGCACTTGCAACTGGGATTTGAGCTGCTGCGCGGCCTTGTCATGCACCTGCAACAGGATCACAGGCAGGCGGGCGAGAGGCGAGTGAATCGCGAGCTCGGCTGAGGGTCTGTGTACGCCCCCCGCTTTCCCGTCATTTTGCATCCTGGCCTCCAGTGATGGACGTCAAAGTCATGACGCCAAATAGAAGGCGGATTATCTTGTAAAAGATGTCGCTTGTGCCAGCAGACTCTGCATTTACGCCGCCAGGCCGCCGAATTAATCGCCAAAGTGCCAAAAGACGCACAATTGCAGGCAAAGACCCGGGACGCAGTGCACACCTTGGGTTCCCCCGCGGCATGCCTCTATAATCGGCGCACTTTGTTTGTGGAGCTCGTTATGCCGAATTTACGCCTGGCCGACCTCACCGCCGAAATCGAAGCCAACGTACGCCGTGCGTTAGCCGAAGACATTGGCAGCGGCGACATCACTGCACAGCTGATCCCGGCCGAACGTCTGGCCAAAGCAACAATCATTACCCGTCAGGCTGCTGTCATCAGTGGTACGGCCTGGGTCGACACTGTGTTTCGCCAGCTTGATCCGCGTGTTGCAGTGCACTGGCAAGTGGCTGATGGCGAACGCGTTAGCCCCGATCAAGTGCTGTTTCATCTCGAAGGCCCTGCCCGCTCGCTGCTCAGCGGTGAACGCAGTGCGCTGAATTTCCTGCAACTGCTATCCGGCGTAGCCACCCACGCGCAGTCACTGGCCGATCAAGTAGCCGACACTCAGGTCAAGTTGCTGGATACCCGCAAAACCCTTCCGGGGCTGCGTCTGGCGCAAAAATACGCGGTGACCTGCGGCGGTTGCCACAACCACCGCATTGGCCTGTACGACGCGTTCCTGATCAAAGAAAACCATATTGCAGCCTGCGGCGGTATTGCCCAGGCGATCAGTGCTGCGCACAAGATTGCCCCGGGAAAACCGGTGGAAATCGAAGTTGAGAGCCTGTCCGAACTCAAGGAAGCGCTGGCGGCCGGCGCCGACATCATCATGCTCGACGAACTAAGCATGGATGACATGCGTGAAGCGGTGCGCCTGAACGCAGGCAAGGCCAGGCTGGAAGCCAGCGGCGGCATCAACGAGGCCACCTTGCGCCCGATCGCCGAAACCGGCGTGGACTACATCTCGATCGGCGCCATGACCAAGGATGTCAAAGCGCTGGATCTGTCGATGCGCTTGAGCCTGTAACTTCTGCCCTTGTAGCCGCTGCCGCAGGCTGCGATAAGGTCCGCAGGAGCTTCGCTTTTAAAAGCGCGCCCCCTTCGGGCCCGATCGCAGCCTGCGTCAGCGACTACAGGGATTGTGTTGAGCCTGCATCAAATCAACACAAACCCCTGACACTTCACCTCATGCTCCAGCAGCCATTGCTTGGCCGCCAGCCCGCCGGCAAAACCGGTCAGCGTGCCATTGCTGCCAATCACGCGATGACACGGGATAATGATCGGGATCGGGTTACGGCCATTCGCCGCGCCCACCGCCCGCGAGGCCTTGGGCCGGTCAATTTGTTGCGAGATCTCCCCGTAGCTGGTGGTGGCCGCATAGGGAATGGTTGTCAGCGCCCCCCAGACCGACTGTTGAAACTCTGTGCCCAGTGGCTTGAGCGACAGATCGAAAACCAGACGTGTTCCCGAGAAGTACTCCTCAAGCTGACGCCGCACTTGCGCCAGCTTTTGCGCTGAATGCACCCAGCCTTCCAGCGGCGCATGGGGCCGACGATCCAGCTCAAAGCGCACTTCGCGCAACCCTTCGTCATCTGCAACCAGAAACAGCGGGCCAATGGGTGATGGCATTTGATCGTAGTAAATCTGCATCATGTCGACTCCTTGCGGGCGGCAGCCGAATCGGTGGCGGCACGCCATAAATACATGACTGAATAAGCCCGCCATGGACGCCAGCTTTCAGCCAGTGCCTGCAGCGCGCGGGTACTCAATGGCGCATCGCGGGGGTTGGCTTCGCGGCGCAATATCAAGTCTGCCGCCGGGAAGGCATCGGGGTGTTTGAGCACCCGCATGGCGATGTAATGCGCGGTCCACTCGCCTATCCCCGGCAGTTGTACCCAACGCTGGATAAAGGTTTGCAGCGGTTGCTCCACGGCGAAATCCACACGCCCTTCGATCAGGGCCCGGGCGATGCCCTTGATGGTGTCTATCCGAGCCTGGGTTATGCCCATCTGCCCCAGATCGGCCTCTGCCAATTGCTCGGGCCCGGGAAATAAACAATCAAGCCCCACGCCTGCCGGGCTCTCAATCGCTATGCCATAACGGTGCACGATGCGGCTGGCCAGGGTCCGTGCAGCCGCCACGCTGACCTGCTGGCCCAACACCGCCCGCACTGCCACTTCAAATCCATCCCAGCCACCGGGTAAACGCAGGCCCGGGTAGCGTTCGACAAGCGGCGCCAGCAGCGGGCTGGCATTTAAGGTGTGAGCGATCGCAAGAGGATCGGCATCCAGATCAAACATCCGCCGGATCCGCGTGACCACACCCAGCATCTGGCTCGGCGGCACATTCAGCAACTCCAGCTGCAGCGCGTGCTGCTCACCTGGCCAGGCACTTACCCGCAGCCAGCCCGGAGCATCGCCGGTAGCAAACACCCGTTGATAACTGTGGGCTTCGACCTGTTCGATGCCTGGCAAGGCGCGGGTCTGCAGAAAGCCCAGCAACGCACTGAAATCATAGGGCGGGCGATACCCCAGACGCAGCACCAATGCCTTGTCTGACCGGGCTTTAGGGCTGCGCCTGAAGTCTCGGGGTTGGGCGTGATTGGCTTCGGCAAACGCCGCATTAAAGCGCCGCAAACTGCCGAAACCCGAAGCCATCGCCACGTCGGTGATCGAAAGACTGGTCTCGCTCAGCAGTTGCTTGGCGAACAGCAGACGCTGGGTGGCATGTACCGCCATCGGCGGTGCCCCCAGGTGCTTGACGAACAGTCGACGCAATTGCCGGGCACCGATGTCCAGACGTTCGGCAAGCATCTCCAGTGAGTGATCGGCCAGGTAACCTTCGTTAATCAGTTTCAAGCCTCGGGACACCAAATGCTCGCCCTGCTGCCATAGTTGATTGCCCGGTGCCAGTTCTGGCCGACAGCGTAAACATGGCCTGAAGCCCTGTGCCTGAGCGGCGGCTGCGCTGGGGTAATACACCACGTTTTCGGGTTTTGGCGGGCGCGCCGGGCAGACGGGGCGGCAGTAGATCCGGGTGCTGAGCACGGCAGTGAAAAACACCCCGTCAAAACGCGCATCGCGGCTTAATCGCGCGATTTCGCAGACGGCGGCACTGGGTTCAAGAAGGCTTGTAGGTGTGTTCATGGATCGAACAATAGCACTGGGTCCTGGCTGGTTCTCGCCATTTTCGGACCTCAATGTTGGCCGCTGTTCTGAGCGCTTTTGGCATGCGAAGGTGTCGCAGAGGCTCTGGCCAGGCATCACCCTGCAGGAGCCAGGCTGGCTCGCCCCTGCAGAACCGCGACTATTTACACGCGCCGCTCTCAAGACATGTGCCGGTTTGGGTCCACACCAGCGTGCTGCCGCTCAATGCGGGGGTCATCACGCTGGTCCAGCCACCCGCGGCCTGGGTGCCGGTCATGGTAATTACGCCATCTACCACGGTCATGCCCGCAGCCAGGTTGTCAGTGGCCGCTGCCGGGGCCGGAATGCCGTGGCTGCCCGCATCGCAGACAGTCAAATCATTGCTTTCGCTGTAACACAGGGCGACGGCCGTTTTGTAAGTGTTGCTGATGGAGTTCACCTCGGCAAAACGCGCCTTCATGGTGTGCTCGTTGTAAGCCGGCAATGCAAACGAAGCGATCAGACCAATGATCGCAACCACAATCATCAACTCGATCAGGGTGAAGCCTTTTTGTTGTTTCACGTGAAGTCTCCAAAAGTGGGACGTGGCCCAGTGGCCAAACGCCAATGCAGTACTGAGCCGCCCAAAAAGTGCGCACAGGCTATCAAGGTTAGCGGGCCGTTGCTCCACAACTGCATGGCAGACACCTTTGGACACGCTCCAGTGGCTGTCCCGGGCGCGGGGCATCTAGTCTTTGAGGCTTGGCAAACAACCATTCAGGGGCGAACAAAAATGCCGGTACGGGCGCTTAAAACCAGTGTTTATCGATGGCACGGCACTGATCGTCACGGGACTCGACTCAGTGGTGAAACCATCGCAGGCAACATGGCCATGATCCGGGTTCAGCTACGTCGACAAGGTATTACCGTTAGTAAAATCCGCCGACATTCAGACCGCGCGCCCTGCACTGGCGCAGCAATCAAAGCCCTGCAAATCACCCTTTTCACCCGCCAGCTGGCCACGCTAACCAGAGCCGGCATCCCGCTGCTGCAAGCCCTGGAGGTCATTGCCAACGGCTTCGAACATCTCGCCATGCGCAAATTGGTGAGGGCGCTGCAACAGGACATCAATGCAGGGATCAGCCTGGCCAGTGCGCTGCGAAAAAACCCGGCACATTTCGATGCGCTGTTTTGCAATCTCATAGAAGCAGGCGAACAGGCTGGAGCCCTGGAGGTGTTGCTCGACAGGGTCGCGACTTACAAGGAAAAAACCGAGACCCTGAAAAAGAAAATCAAAAAGGCCATGACGTACCCCATCACCGTGCTGGTGGTGGCATTAGCGGTTTGCGGGATTTTGTTGATTGAAGTGGTGCCGCAATTCCAGAACGTATTCGATTCATTTGACGCCCAACTGCCGGTTTTCACTTTATGGGTGATCGCCGTCTCGCAGGCGGTGCAACAGTTCGGGCTGTGGCTGCTTGCCGGTGGATGCCTAGGGGTTGCGGGGTTGCGCTATCGCTACAAACACTCCCCGGCACTGCGCCAGCGGCTTGATCGGTGGTTATTAAAACTGCCGGTGCTGGGCCACCTGCTGCATTTTTCGGCCACTGCCCGTTTTGCCCGCACCCTGTCCACCACCGTTGCCGCCGGAGTCCCATTGCTTGAAGCGCTGAATGCAGTCGCCGGGGCCACGGGCAACTACCTGTTCGAGCAAGCGGTGCTGCAACTCCAGCAGCAGGTCGCAACAGGCAGTCAGATCCATGTCGCCATGGGCGCTGTGGGCGTGTTTCCGGGCATGGCGATTCAGATGACAGCAATTGGAGAAGAATCCGGCACATTGGACGAGATGCTCAACCACGTAGCCAACTATTATGAGAACGAAGTCGACACCCTGGTCGATAACCTGACAGCATTGATGGAGCCCGCAATCATGGTGGTACTCGGTGTCATGGTGGGCGGGCTGGTAATTGCCATGTATTTACCGATTTTCAAATTGGGCCAAGTGATTTGAACATGATTGAGTTTTTTACCCGCCATCCAGACGCTTTTATCGTCTGTGCCCTGATCCTCGGCTTGTTGACGGGCAGCTTTATCAATGTACTGGTATGGCGCTTGCCCAGAATGCTTGAACAGGACTGGCGAGCACAGGCCAAGGAATTGCTGGAGATGCCCCCAGCCGAAAAAATGCCTGTGTATAACTTGATGCTGCCCCGCTCCCATTGCCCGGAATGCCAGCATCCCTTACGCCTGTGGGAAAACATACCGCTGCTCAGCTACCTGTTGCTGCGTGGCAAGTGCTCGCAGTGCCGTACCCTCATCAGCCCGCGCTACCCTTTGACCGAACTGGCTTGCGGATTGCTGTCAGGGTTTATTGCCTGGCATTTCGGTTTTACCCTCCAGGCGGGCTGGATGCTCGTACTGACATGGGGGCTGCTGGCTATTTGCCTGATCGATGCTGAACATCTGATCGTGCCCGATGTGCTGGTACTGCCCCTGCTCTGGACGGGACTGCTGCTCAATAGTTTCGATACGTTTACCGGTCTGTCACAAGCGGTATGGGGCGCGGCGCTGGGTTATGCCAGCCTGTGGTCAATCTTCTGGATCTTCAAACTGCTCACCGGCAAGGACGGCATGGGCTACGGCGACTTCAAGTTATTGGCCATGTTCGGGGCCTGGGGCGGGATTGCCGTTCTCCCCATGACCATTGTGCTCTCGTCACTGATGGGGGCGATCGTCGGCCTGATCCTGCTGGCTGTGCGCCGTGCCAAACCCTGTACTGCAATTCCCTTTGCACCCTATCTGGCAATTGGCGGCTGGATCGGATTGCTCTGGGGTGGTCAAATAAGCGCCTTCTATTGGTAGCTTTCGGTTTGAAATGAATACCTCATCTTCCAAACCCTGGATTCTCGGCCTGACCGGTGGCATTGGCAGTGGTAAAAGTGCCGCTGCCGAACACTTCGCCGCGTTGGGCGTACATGTAGTGGACGCCGACCATGCCGCGCGCTGGGTGGTAGAGCCCGGACGTCCGGCGCTGGCCAAAATCGCAGAGCACTTTGGCGATGCGGTGCTGCAGGCCGATGGACAGCTCAATCGCAGCGCGTTGCGGAGCCTGATCTTCAGTGATCCTGAACTTCGGCGCTGGCTGGAAGCCCTGTTGCACCCATTGATTCGTGAAGAAATCGCGCACAACCTGGCGCAGGCGCAATCGCCTTATGCCATTCTGGTTTCGCCGCTGCTGATCGAGTCTGGCCAGTACGCCACGACCCAGCGCGTGCTGGTGATCGATGCCCCGCAGGCCTTGCAGATTGAGCGCACGTTATTGCGCGACAATACGAACGAGCAGCAGGTGCAGGCGATTCTCAAGGCCCAAGCCAGCCGCGAGGAGCGCCTCAGTCACGCTGATGACGTGCTGGTCAACGACCGCGACCTGAAGGCACTCAAGACTGAAGTCGAGCGCCTGCATCACTTTTATTTAACTTTGCGTGGAGGCCAACCATGACCAAACCTATGACCGTAGACTGCCCGACCTGTGGCACCGCCGTGGAATGGAAAACCACCAACGCGTTCCGCCCTTTTTGCTCGGACCGCTGCAAACTGATCGACTTGGGCGCCTGGGCCAGCGAAGAACACAAAATCCCGGTGAGCCCTGATGCCGAGGACGACCTGTTTTCCGAGGACTTGCCAGACCGCCTGCATTAAAACCATTACCCCCACCTCTACAGGAGCTGGATTGCCAGCTCCTGCACGCGGTAAACCGTTACTTGGGCTCTTCATCCTTCCAGGGAGCTGCCAGATACCGGGTGCTGTTGAAGGTTTCAAGCCATTCGGGGCAGAACACGACCAACGCGGTGACCAGCATCCCGTTGATAAACGCTTCGGGGAAAATGATTAGCCACAGGTAGCCGACAAAGTCTTCAAGCCACTGCGGCATGACGAACAACCCGTCCAGCCACAACACGCCTAGCACCGCCAGCACACACAGCAACGCCACCAGCGCAGCAGCGAAGAAGCCCGAGCAAAAGATATACACGAATGGATTGCGCGGCTGTGCGCGCTCGACCAGATGCGCGCAACCCTCGGTCACTGCCACGGGCAACACAATCAACAGCATGCCATTGACGCCCATCGCGGCCAGATCCTGACGCCCCAAAAGCACCAGCCCCACTTGCGCCATCAGCGCACCGACCATTGCCAGCGGCCAATCGAGCAATAACGTGACGACCGTCAGCCCAATAAAGTGATACGACACCCCCGTATCGAAATCACGCCGCACCAGCCACAGCAAGAACAGCGCGAACACCGTGCCGAATAGCAGGTGCTGGCGTCGCGAGTCGGCAAACAGCTCCACCCAGGGCGCACGCCAGATCGCCCACATCACAACAGGTACATACAGTAACCAGCCGATCAACAGCGTTGCTGTGGATAACACTGCGGCGCTGATCATGTCTGTGTCCCGACCTTGTTAAAGCTCACCGCCCAACCCTCCATGTCTGATGCCAGTGATTGTGATGCGCGTCAGTCTACACCGCAGGCTTTCGGTAACACCTGTTTCAAGGCTAAGCTGCGTCAATGGACGACTCTGACTATCTGCGCCTGCTCACCATCCAGGCCGAACAAGCCAATGCCTTTTTATCCAATGCCCGCAAGTGGGAGCGTGAGCGTTGGGTATGCCAGCGCCTGCTCCAGGGCTTGAATATCCCCTACCACACCGAGGATTTCACCCAGGCCAGCCAAGAGCCTCCGGACGTATTGTTTGGTGAGGCGCGCTTTGAAGTGTTCTTCGTACTCGATGAAGGTCGCCGCTTGAATGATGAGTGGCGCGAAGAGCTGCAGCGCCGCCGCAGCGCCTACTCGCTGAGCCAGCTGGTACGCCGTGAAGCACGCCCCAAGCGAATCCCGGCGAGCAAACTGCTGCAGCGCCTGGGCCCTACCCTGCACAAAAAAGCGACCAACTACCGCGAGCGCGATATCGATTTAGGCCAACTGGACATCATTGCCTTTTCCAGCCTCAAGCGCGAAGTACTGGACCTTAACAGCCACTTCCCGCCCCCGACCGAATACTTGCGCATGGGATGGCGCTCACTGTCACTGGTCGGCCCGACCTTTGCCCGGGTGTTGTTTGCACAGCCGGATGCGCCGGACTTTTTGCGCAATAACCTGGGCCGCAGCATTATTTTCGATGTCGGGATCAGCCTGTGAGCCCGCTGCAGGAACTGCTTGCCGACGTACCGCAAACCGGCCGCGTGCGGTGGATCGGCGTACGCCCCGAGTCCCGCGCAGACATGCTGGAACTCGACGCCGTGGAAGCCCGCCGCGAAGCCGGGCTGACTGGCGATCATGCACGCCCCGGGCCCCGCAATGCCCGGCAAGTGACGCTGATTCAGTGGGAACATCTGGCCGTCATCAACTCGTTGATGGGGCGCCCGCAAGACCAACCGGTAGTGGCCCGGGATCTGCGGCGCAACCTGATGGTCAGCGGGATCAATCTGTTCAGCCTCAAAGGCCGGCGCTTCAGGATTGGCCAGGCCATTTTCGAGACCACCGGCTGGTGCCAGCCCTGTGCCAGGCTGGAACAACGTCTGGGCCCTGGCACTTTTCAGGCAGTGCGTGGCCACGGCGGGATCACCGCCCGGGTAATCGAAAGCGGGATCATTCGTCTAGACGACGAACTGCGGGTCGAGCCATTGCTGCCCAGCGGCTATGCTCCTTTTAATCCCGGTTGATTCACCGCTGTAGCTTTTACACCTCCCGCAACGTCTATCTGACGAGGCCACAAATATGTCCAGCCGCCTGAACCCGGATGATCAAAAGCATGTCGAAGAGTATCTGCTGCTGCCACAAAACCAGGTTGAGCGCCGGCCTTTCCGGCCCTTGCTGCTCCTTGGGGTGGTAGTGATCGTGGTGATTGGCATGGGCCTGTTGAGCCGCCTCCTGAGTTATCTGGTGCTTTGAGCTGCATTGCGCTCGCCCGGGTCACTGAACCACAGAATTTTTTAAGCCTTGTGAGTGATACCTATGACCCATCGTATTGTTATCGTCGGCGGCGGCGCCGGCGGACTGGAGTTGGCGACCCGCCTGGGCAAGACTCTGGGCAAACGTGGTAAAGCCAGCGTGATGCTGGTCGATACCAACCTGACCCATATCTGGAAACCACTGCTGCATGAGGTCGCGGCCGGATCGCTGAACTCTTCGGAAGACGAACTCAATTACGTCGCCCAGGCCAAATGGAACCACTTCGAGTTTCAGCTCGGCCGCATGAGCGGGCTAGATCGTGAAGGGAAAAAGATCTCATTGTCGGCAACCCTCGATGAAGATGGCCAGGAACTGGTACCTGCACGAGAGCTGGGCTACGACACGCTGGTGATTGCAGTGGGCAGCACCACCAACGATTTCGGGACCAAGGGCGCGGCTGAGCATTGCCTGTTTCTGGACACCCGCAAGCAAGCCGAGCGCTTTCATCAGCAATTGCTTAACCACTATCTGCGTGCACATGCCGGACAAACCGACGTGGTCGAGCAGATCAGCGTGGCCATCGTCGGCGCAGGTGCGACCGGGGTTGAGCTGGCGGCCGAACTGCATAACGCTGCACACGAATTGGCGGCTTACGGCCTGGACCGCATCAAGCCCGAAAACATGCACATCACCCTGATCGAAGCCGGACCACGGGTTTTACCCGCATTGCCGGAACGCATTGGCGGACCTGTGCATAAAACCCTGGAGAAGCTCGGGGTTACCGTTCTGACCAACTCAGCGGTGAGCGAAGTGACTGCTGACAGCTTGATTACCAAGGATGGTCAGGTGATTCCTGCAAGCCTGAAGGTTTGGGCCGCAGGTATTCGCGCACCAGGTTTTCTGCATGAGATTGCCGGGCTTGAAACCAATCGCATCAACCAGCTGGTGGTTCGCCCCACGCTACAAACCAGCCGCGATGACAACATTTTTGCCTTTGGCGATTGCGCTGCCTGCCCGCAACCCGGTACCGACAAGATGGTTCCGCCACGTGCCCAGGCGGCTCATCAACAAGCTTCGCTGCTGGCCAAGTCGTTAAAATTGCGGATTGAAGGCAAGTCACAGCTGCCTGATTATCACTACCGCGATTACGGCTCGCTCATTTCACTGTCGAGTTTTTCGGCTGTGGGTAACTTGATGGGTAGCCTGATGGGAACCGTGATGCTGGAAGGCTGGCTGGCCCGGATGTTTTACATCTCGCTGTACCGCATGCACCAAATGGCGCTGTACGGGACGTTCCGCACCTTGATGCTGATGCTCGGCAGCAGGATCGGACGTGGTACCGAGCCACGCCTGAAACTGCACTGACCTCCACAAATCCTGCAGGAGCGAGCTTGCTCTAGAGCTTTTTCGAACAGCTCGCGAGCAAGCTCGCTCCTACAGTAGCCAGGGTTTAGCGCCCGGCGTGATTACCTGCTTCAGCCTCACGGCCTTTAAAGCCGTGGGGCTGATGCTCATCGAAGAACTGAATATCACGCGTAAAGTCGGCCAACAGTAATTTGGCCATGTCGATCGACATCCCCTGCTTCACCAAAATCCGCTGCACCACGACGTTTTCTACGTTGGCAGGCAAGCTATAGGCTGGCACCAACCAACCGCGTATGCGCAGGCGATCTGCCAGGTCGTAGAGTGAGTAATTGGTTTTTGCACCGGGCTTCAAACGCCAGGTCAGGGCCGGAATCCCCAACTGCGGGTCACCGTTGTAGAGCATCTCGAACGGGCCGACCTTGACCAGCTCCCGGGCCAGAAATTGCGCTGTCTCGTAACACGCCGAATGAATACGCTCATAACCCTCACGCCCCAGGCGCAAGAAGTTGTAGTACTGGGCAATAATCTGCCCGGCCGGCCGGGAGAAGTTCAGGGCGAAAGTGGGCATGTCGCCACCCAGGTAGTTGACGTGAAAAATCAGGCCTTCCGGTAATTCCTTCGCATCGCGCCAAACGACCCAACCCGCGCCCAGCGGGGCCAGCCCGAACTTGTGGCCGGAGGTGCTGATGGACTTGACCCGCGGTACACGGAAGTCCCACAAAATATCGGGGGCACAGAACGGCGCCAGCATCGCGCCACTGGCACCGTCAACGTGAATATCAACGCTCAGGCCGGTGCGTTTTTCCAGATCATCCAGAGCATCTGACAATGGCAATACCGTTTCGTACAGACCGGTAAAGGTCTGACCGAAGGTCGGGACCACCACGATGGTATTGTCATCGACCCGCTCAAGCATGTCTTCGGGAGTCATAAACCAATGACCTTCCGACATCGGCACTTCACGGATCTCAATGTCCCAATAACGGGCGAATTTATGCCAGCAGACCTGCACCGGGCCGCACACCATATTTGGGGTTGAAGTCGGCTTGCCGGCGGCTTTGCGTACTGCACGCCAGCGCCACAGCGCAGCCAGGCCACTGAGCATGCAGGCCTCGCTGGAACCGACGGTCGAGGTGCCCAGGGTGCTGGCCGCAGCAGGCGAATGCCACAGGTCGGCCAGCATGTGGATGCATCGGTTCTCCAGCTCGGCCGACTGCGGATACTCATCCTTGTCGATCATGTTCTTGTCGATGGACAAGTCCATCAGCTTGTGGACTTCGTCTTCCTCCCAGGTCTGGCAGAAGGTGGCGAGGTTCTGGCGGGCGTTGCCGTCCAGATACAACTCGTCATGGACCAGCTGGTAAACCTCCCGCGCCGCCTGCTCGGACTCCGGGAAGAGCTTGATCGCGGCAGCGTGGGCCAGGGCCGAAGAGCCAAAGACTGGATCGGTATCCTTGTTACGTTTGATGCGGTGCAGTGCCATGTGAACTCTCCTTGAGTAATGAAACAGCTACTGGGCCGACCTCCCTTTCGACTGACTCAGCAATGACCCAGCCAGCATAGACAAGCCTTCGGGTTTCGCCTCTGCGGGTCGGGCGGGTCTCAAGTTTCCGTCCTATAGTCCCTCGTTCCATAAAGCACTCACGGAGCGAGCGCGATGAAACACACACCCACGACCGTCGACAGCAATGTCATACAGGCGGTAAACGAGGCCCTGCAGCGATTTGCCAGCAACCACCACGGCAAGAACGCCAGCTACATCCCCTACCTGGCGGATGTTCCATCCCATTTATTCGGTATCAGCATCATGTTTTGTGATGGCTCCCATGCCGAGGCGGGAGACACCGGTTACGCGTTCGCCATCGAATCGATTTCCAAGGTTTTCACCCTAGCCCATGTGCTGGATGAGGTGGGGCCCCAAGCCTTGCGCAGCAAAATCGGTTGCGATCCGACGGGCGAGCCCTTCAACTCGGTTGTCGCTCTGGAACTGCATAAAGGCCGACCGCTCAATCCCTTTGTAAATGCCGGGGCGATGGCCACGGTCAGCCTGATTAGGGCCGATACGGCACAGGCTCGCTGGGATCACATCCAGGCGACTTACAACGCTTTTGCCGGACGCGATCTGACGGTCAACGAAGAGGTTTACACGTCCGAGGCCAATTCCAATCAACACAACCGTGGCATTGCGTGGCTGCTGCAAAGTTACGGCTACATGCATGCCCACCCCATGGAGGTGTGCGATGTCTACACCCGTCAATGCTCGGTCGCGATTACTTGCCATGACCTGGTGACAATGGGCGTGGCACTGGCCAACGGTGGGGTTAATCCGCTCACCGGGAAACGGGTGGTAGCCGCCAAAAACGTAGCCCCCATCCTCAGCGAAATGACCCTGAACGGTCTGTATGACACCACTGGTGACTGGTATTACAAGGTCGGTCTGCCGGGTAAAAGTGGGGTTGGCGGCGGCATTCTGGCCGTGGTGCCCGGGGTCTGCGCCATTGCCGCCTTTGCTCCGCCGCTGGATGTGGCGGGGAATAGCGTTCGCGGTCAACTGGCCGCTGAATACCTAAGCCGCACGCTCAATCTGAGCCTGCTGCACTAATACTCGCTTGAATAGCAGGGAGGCACTTATGGCTGCCAGTAACGCTAAAACTTATATTTCATGGCTCACCATCTGTTTCATGATGGTCGCGGCCGTCGCCAGCATCCGTTCACTGCCCAGCATGGCGGTTTATGGCCTAGGTTCGATTTTTCTCTACGTCATTCCGGCACTTTTGTTTTTCATCCCGGTATCACTGGTGGCCTCCGAGCTGGGCACCGGATGGAACGGCGGCATCTATGGCTGGGTGCGCCAGGCATATGGCGACCGCTCCGGGTTCTTCATCATGTGGTTCATGTGGGTGCAGGTGGTGGTCTGGTATCCGATCGTTCTGGGGTTCGGCGCGAGTACCCTGGCCTATCTGATTAACCCGGAACTGGCCAAAAGCGGGGTCTTTACCGCCGCAGTCATCATTGTGCTGTATTGGCTGTCGACGTTTATCACGCTCAACGGGATGACCACCCTGTCCAAGTTGACGTCCTGGTTTATGTTGCTGGGAACCGCATTGCCCGCCGCCTTGCTGGTCATTTTGGGTGTGGCATGGCTGGTGCTGGGGCACAAGTCCGCTACCCCGCTGACGTGGGACGCCTTGATTCCGGCGATTTTTGACACCCACAGCACGGTTAAAACCGGCTCGCATAACCTGCACGGTGATTTGTGGCGCGAGTTCACAGGTTCAATTTCCGGGCTGGTATTGATTGTGGGTAACTTTCTGGCATTCGCCGGTATTGAGATGAATGCGATTCACGCGAGAGAGCTGCGTAACCCGCAAAAAGAAATGCCCCGCGCAATTTTGTTGGCGTTTGTGCTGATCCTGCTGGTGTTTATTCCACCGACAGTGGCGATATCTCTGGTGGTTCCTGCCGACTCAACCAGTCTGACTGCCGGTGTGATTCAAGCCTATGCCGCCTTTTTTGAAGGCTTCGGCATGCCATGGGCAACTAAAATCATGGCCATCATGCTGGTGATTGGCGCGCTGGGGGGAGTACTTGCCTGGACCGGAGGGCCATCGACAGGCCTGTTGTTTGTCGGCAAGGCGGGCATGCTTCCGCCCTCACTGCAAAAAGTGAACAGCAAGGGGGTACAGAAAAACATTCTGTACCTGCAGGCAGTGATCGTGACCCTGCTGTCGAGCATCTACATTTTTATCGACAACGTGTCGGATGCGTTCTGGATGATTAGTGCGATGGCGGCACTGATGTACCTGATCATCTACGTCTTTATGTTTATGGCGGCCATGAAGCTGCGCAAAACCCAACCCAACGTTAAACGCGGCTATGTGCTCAAGGGGCTGCATGGGTGGTGCTATCTGGGGCTGTTCTCGACCTGCGTGGCACTGATCTTTGGCTTTATTCCGCCAAATAACTTCAGCAGCATGCCGTTTTTCGAATACGCGGGGGTCTTGCTCGCCGGGCTCGTGATTGCTGGCGTACCGCCCTTTATTTTTTATGCGCTGCGCAAACCGTCATGGCAGATGGTGCCAAAGGCTGAAGCCGATCAATATTCTGCGGCTCTGCAGGACCTGCAAGACGCCGACAACAAGGCGAAAAGCGCTTCATAGGCTTGGGGCAAGAAAGGTTCGCCGTTGTGATGCGGGAGGTCGCTGATAAGCTGCCTTCATCGCTGGCAAGCCAGCTCCCGCAAAGAACGATGCCAACCTGTCCAGTTTTCTGCAGGCATAAAAAAAGCGCCCCGAAGGTCGCTTTTTTTATTGGCTGCCGATGAGAATGTCATCAGCGCCTTATTTTCGCACCCGCTACTGCTGGGCTGAAAATGGTCGGGGTAAGGGGATTCGAACTCCTGACATCCTGCTCCCAAAGCAGGCGCGCTACCGGACTGCGCTATACCCCGGTAAAAAAAAGGCACCTTCAAGAGGCGCCTTCTGCGATCAGTGCTTTTGGCCTCTGATCTTAAGATCTAGCCCCAGAATTAACTGAAGCCAAAAATGGTGGGTCGTGTGGGATTCGAACCTACGACCAATTGGTTAAAAGCCAACTGCTCTACCAACTGAGCTAACGACCCAAAAATGGTCGGGGTAAGGGGATTCGAACTCCTGACATCCTGCTCCCAAAGCAGGCGCGCTACCGGACTGCGCTATACCCCGGCTTGAAAATGGCTCCACGACCTGGACTCGAACCAGGGACCCAATGATTAACAGTCATTTGCTCTACCAACTGAGCTATCGCGGAACTACATATTTCAATCTACAACTTTGTAACTCTTTACAACTCTCGTTGACTTCAGCGCATCTCTACGTTGGCGTCTCTGAGGCGGGCCATTTTACAACCTTTCAAACCCTTGTCAACCCTTATTTTTCGTTAGAAGACAATGATTTAGCTCTTCTAGCGGGCTTCTCGGTTTGGGCCAAGTTGCCGTTGCGGGTGACTTACTGCGGGGCGCATCTTACAAGCGTTTTCCTTACAGATCAACACCCTAAGAAAAAAAAGGCCTCGCAATGCGAGGCCTTCCTTAAATCACTGGCGCCAAGGCTTACGAGAAGACGATTTCGTCGTCTTTCACGCTCGCTGTCACGGTAGTGCCAGGCATGAACTGACCCGAAAGAATCAGCTGGGCCAACGGGTTTTCGATCCAGCGCTGGATCGCACGTTTCAGTGGCCGTGCGCCATAAACCGGGTCGTAACCAACCGCGATCAGTTTTTCCAGAGCATCCTTGTCCAGTTCCAGGCTCAGGTCGCGTTCTGCCAGACGGCTGCGTAGACGACTCAACTGGATCTCGGCAATGCCGGCGATCTGATCACGGGCCAGAGGCTCGAAGATCACCACTTCGTCGATCCGGTTCACAAACTCCGGACGGAAGTGCGTACTGACCGCATCCATTACCGCAGCACGCTGCGCCTCGCGATCGCCGACCAGTTCCTGGATCTGTGCAGAGCCCAGGTTGGAAGTCATCACGATCACCGTGTTGCGGAAGTCCACAGTGCGACCGTGACTGTCAGTCAGGCGACCGTCTTCGAGTACTTGCAGCAGCACGTTGAACACATCCGGGTGCGCCTTCTCGACCTCGTCCAGGAGGATTACCGAATAAGGCTTACGCCGTACGGCTTCGGTCAAGTAACCACCCTCTTCGTAGCCTACATAGCCTGGTGGGGCACCAATCAGTCGAGCCACGGAGTGTTTCTCCATGAACTCGGACATATCGATTCGCACCATCGCCTCTTCAGTATCAAAGAGGAATTCGGCCAGCGCCTTGCACAACTCGGTTTTACCCACACCGGTTGGGCCCAGGAACATGAAAGAGCCGCTTGGGCGGTTTGGATCGCTCAGACCAGCACGTGAGCGACGGACCGCATTGGACACGGCAACAACCGCCTCGTCCTGACCGATAACACGCTCATGCAGCAAGCTTTCCATCTTCATCAGCTTGTCGCGTTCGCCCTCGAGCATCTTGGAGACCGGAATACCGGTCCACTTGGACACCACTTCAGCGATTTCCTCTTCGGTCACTTTGCTGCGCAACAACTGATTCTCAGTTTTGTTGCTGTGCTCGTCGACCATCTGCAGGCTGCGCTCCAGGTCGGGGATCACCCCGTACTGCAACTCGGCCATGCGGTTAAGATTGCCACTGCGGCGTGCCACTTCGAGTTCCTGACGGGCTTGCTCGATCTGTTGCTGGATCTGGGCAGAACCCTGCACTTCGGCTTTTTCCGAGGTCCAGATTTCTTCCAGGTCGGAATACTCACGCTCAAGGCGCCCGATTTCTTCCTGCAATTTCTCGAGACGTTTTTTCGCCGCCTCATCCTCTTCTTTCTTCAGCGCCTGCGCTTCAACTTTCAGTTGAATCAAGCGACGCTCCAGACGGTCCAGCACTTCAGGCTTGGAATCGATCTCCATGCGGATGCGGCTGGCAGCCTCGTCGATCAGGTCAATCGCCTTGTCCGGCAATTGGCGATCAGTGATGTAGCGATGGCTGAGCTTGGCCGCGGCGATGATTGCACCGTCGGTGATCGCCACCTTGTGGTGAACTTCATAGCGCTCTTTCAGGCCCCGCAGGATGGCGATGGTGTCTTCCTCGGACGGCTCTTCCACCAACACTTTCTGGAAGCGGCGCTCAAGCGCAGCATCCTTCTCTATATATTGGCGATACTCGTTGAGCGTGGTTGCACCGACACAGTGCAACTCGCCACGGGCAAGCGCAGGCTTGAGCATGTTGCCCGCGTCCATCGCGCCTTCGCCTTTACCGGCACCGACCATGACGTGCAGTTCATCGATAAACAGGATGATTTGCCCTTCCTGTTTCGACAGCTCGTTGAGCAACGCTTTCAGACGTTCCTCAAATTCACCGCGGAATTTGGCACCGGCAATCAACGCACCAATGTCCAGCGATAGCAGGCGTTTGCCTTTAAGACCGTCAGGCACTTCGCCATTGATGATCCGCTGCGCCAAACCTTCGGCAATCGCCGTTTTACCCACACCAGGCTCGCCGATCAGGACCGGGTTGTTTTTAGTCCGGCGCTGCAATACTTGAATGGTGCGACGGATTTCATCGTCACGCCCAATCACAGGGTCGAGCTTGCCTTCTTCGGCACGCTTGGTCAGGTCGATGGTGTATTTATCCAGCGCCTGACGCGACTCTTCGACGTTAGGGTCGTTGACCGCTTCGCCACCGCGCAGGTTATTGATGGCATTCTCCAGGGCTTTTTTGCTCACACCCTGGCCCAACAGCAATTTACCCAGCTTGCTGTTGTCATCCATCGCCGCCAGCAACACCATTTCACTGGTGATGAACTGGTCGCCTTTTTGCTGCGCCAAACGGTCTGCCTGATTAAGCAGACGAGCCAAATCCTGCGACATATTCACATCGCCAGTAGGATTCTGGATTTTTGGCAGTTGATCGAGCTCTTTGGTCAGTTCTTTGCGCAGGCTGTTCACATCAAAGCCAACCTGCATCAGCAGTGGTTTGATCGAACCGCCCTGCTGATCCAGCAATGCCTGCATCAAGTGCGCTGGTTCAATGGCCGGGTGGTCGTGACCGACGGCCAATGACTGAGCATCGGACAAGGCCAATTGCAACTTACTGGTTAATCTATCTATACGCATTCGTCACCTTCCTTATGAGCAGGCCGGAGGGATGGAAACTCCTGAATGAAGAAACCTGCCAGATACCATAGTAGATGCGGGCAATTCCGGGAGTTTCAAGCCAGCAAGAAATGACGCAGATCAGCTAGGCGGTCTTTTCGATCCAGACCAGCGATGCGAAACGGCCAGTACGAGGACTGCGCCGATAAGAAAAGAAACGCGGATCGGTTACGGTGCAGAAACCGCCACCATAGACCGCTGTAATACCCATGCGAGCCAGGCGCAGGCGCGCCAGTTCATAGATATCAGCCATAAAGCGCCCTGGATTGATGCTGGGAACAAAGGCGGCATCAGCCTCAGGCATGTCCTTGATAAAGACTTCCCGCACCTCGGCCCCGACTTCAAAGGCCTTGGGACCAATAGCCGGGCCCAGCCACACCAGAATATCCCGGGGCTCAACATCGAGGTTTTGAGCCGTCGCTTCAAGGACGCCTGCCGCCAGCCCGCGCCAACCGGCATGGGCAGCAGCAACACGGGTTCCGGCACGATTGCAGAACAGCGCAGGCAAACAGTCTGCCGTCATCGCCGTACAGGCGATACCGGGCGAATCTGTCCAGCTACCGTCGGCTTCGTCGATCCGTGCGGGATTGGCAGGCACGACCACAACCCCGTGAACCTGGCTAAGCCAAGCGGGCTGCACATCGAAAATATGGGTCAGGCGCTGGCGGTTATGTGCGACGGCAACGGGATCGTCGTCGACATGATCGCCCAGATTGAAGCTGTCGAACGGCGCCAGACTGACGCCGCCCGCACGGGTGGTCACACAGGCCCTGATGCCTGCCGGCGTTGGCCAGTCAGGAATCAGGAAGGTATTCACCCGACAAATGCCTCACGGTCTTGCTTGAGCAACGTCAACAACCAGACAAAATCATCCGGAAGTGGCGATTCCCAGCTCATGCGCTTACCGGTCGTCGGATGATCCAACTCAAGGAAGCGCGCATGCAGAGCCTGACGCGGAAAGTTTTTCAGGGATTCGACCATCGTCACACTGGCTGCCGGCGGGATACGGAAGCGACCGCCATAGGCAGGGTCTCCGACCAACGGGAAGTTGATGTGGGACATGTGCACACGAATCTGGTGCGTACGACCGGTTTCCAGCTTGACCCGCACATGGGTGTGGGAACGGAAACGCTCAAGCACGCGGTAATGACTCACCGCCTGCTTGCCGCCTTCCATTACCGCCATACGCTGACGTTGCTGGCCGTGACGGCCGATGGGCGCATCAATCTTGCCCCCGGCAGTAACGACACCAATAACAATGCACTCATAGATCCTGCTGACACTGCGGCTCTGCAACTGGGTCACCAGCTGCGTCTGCGCCTGGATGGTCTTGGCGACCACCATCAGACCGGTGGTGTCTTTGTCCAGACGGTGCACGATCCCCGCACGCGGCACATTAATAATGTCCGGTACGTGATGCAGCAGCGCATTGAGCAAAGTGCCGTCGGCATGCCCGGCAGCCGGGTGTACCACCAAGCCTGCAGGCTTGTTGATAACCAGAATGTCATCGTCTTCGTAAACGATATCCAGAGGGATGTCTTGGGCGACCCACTCACCCTGGGCTTCCTGCTCGGCAGTCAACTCCAGGATGGCGCCACCATGCACAATGTCACGGGGGCGTATGACCGCTCCGTCCACAGTGAGGCGGCCGTCTTTGATCCAGGCGGAAAGGCGCGAGCGCGAGTGCTCAGCGAATAATTGTGCGGCGACTTGATCGAGGCGTTGGCCACCCAGTTCGGACGGCACCTCTTCGCGAAGTTGAATTTTCTCGGACATGCTCATCAGGACCGCGCCAAGCCTTTGGTTTCGGCTGCGCGCTTGTGGTTAAATACGGCGTCTTTTGCCCCGAGGCTTTTCACGGGGCGCTCATCATAACAGGACGGACCCGCCCAAGACAGCGGCCGTCATAGGGACGCAAGCCGCCATGCAAGTGAGACACCTGCTGCTGATCGCCATCCTCGCACTGACCGCCGCCTGCTCGTCGACTAAAGAAGTCGTTGACGACAACCTGAGCGAAGTCGAGCTGTACCAGCAGGCGCAGGCCGACCTGGATAACCACAGCTATACCAGTGCTACCGCCAAGCTGAAGGCTTTAGAGTCGCGCTATCCGTTCGGACGCTATGCCGATCAGGCCCAGCTCGAACTGATCTACGCCTACTATAAAAACTCCGAACCGGAAGCCGCCAAGTCCGCTGCCGAGCGATTCATTCGCCTGCATCCACAGCATCCAAACGTTGATTACGCCTACTACCTAAAAGGGCTGACCTCGTTTGACCAGGACGTGGGCCTGCTGGCGCGCTTCCTGCCGCTGGACATGACCAAGCGGGACCCGGGCGCAGCACGCGACTCCTACAATGAATTCGCGCAGCTCACCAGCCGCTTTCCGAATAGCCGCTACGCCCCTGACGCCAAGCAACGCATGATCTATCTGCGTAACCTGCTGGCGGCATATGAAATCCACGTAGCCGATTACTACCTGACCCGTCAGGCATATGTAGCCGCCGCAAACCGTGGTCGCTATGTTGTCGAAAACTTCCAGGAAACCCCTTCGGTCGGCGACGGCCTCGCGGTGATGGTCGAGTCTTATCAGCGCATGCACCTCGACGAACTCGCCAACACCAGCCTCGAAGTGCTGAAAGACAACTACCCGAACCACCCAAGCCTGGTTGACGGTCAGTTTGTGCCACAGGTTTCCGACTCGGATAACCGCTCATGGCTGAGCAAGGCCACACTGGGCATGATTGAATCCAGCACACCGCTGCCACCGGGTGAAACCCGTGCCAATCTGGATATCAAGAAACAGTATCAGGACGCCAAAGACGCAATCCCGGCTGACCTGAAGCCTAAAGATGCTGACGGCAATGTAATTCCAGAACCAGAGCCGGAAGATAAAAGCCGCTCCTGGTTCAGCTACATGACCCTTGGCCTGTTCGATTGATCATTCGGTCCACGTAAAAAAGAGCCCTGAGGGGCTCTTTTTTTATGTTTGATTTGACCCTGTGCGCCTGCCAATACCTTGGCTAAACTGGCGCAACTTTTCTCTAATAGCGGATAACCATGCTTCGTTTACTGATCTGGGCTGCTCTGATTGCTGCTGGCGTATGGCTTTGGCGCAAGTACAAAGCCGGGCCGGCAGCAACTAAAAAACCGGTCGACCCGGGCGCTCAACCCATGGTGCGTTGCGCCCACTGCGGCGTACATCTGCCCCGAGACCGGGCTCTGAGCCAACAGCAAGAGTGGTATTGCACCCAAAACCATCTGGAGCAAGGACCGAAGCCCCGGGGGTAACGTCGACATGCCGAACTTGTGGGGCCCGCTTGCCGACGATAGCAACCAACCACCCACAGGCTTTAAGCCATGCCCTGGATACGTCCTTGTGGCGCATAAGGCACCGGATCGATGATCGGTCTACGCCCCAACAACAGATCGGCGAACAGCTGACAGGATGCCGGGGCCAGTACCAGCCCATTGCGATAGTGCCCGCAGTTGAGCCACAACCCGCCAAAACCTGCGACCCGCCCGATATAGGGAATACCTTCAGGTGAGCCCGGGCGCAACCCGGCCCAGTGCCCTGCAGGCTGCGCATCAGCCAAAGCCGGAACCAACTCAATCGCGGACGCCTT
The DNA here is from genome assembly GCF_001294575.1 of Pseudomonas versuta. Lineage (NCBI taxonomy): Bacteria > Pseudomonadati > Pseudomonadota > Gammaproteobacteria > Pseudomonadales > Pseudomonadaceae > Pseudomonas > Pseudomonas versuta. The sequence continues at coordinate 101,228 of NZ_CP012676.1, read as the reverse complement.
CAGGCTCTCAAGGGCAGTTGGAGTCGGGGTTTTATCGAAGCCTTCGTGCTCGAGCGTGCTGCCAATCAAGACGTGACCGTCACGTCGAGGAATCGCATAGCGCCCTTTAGCCAGCACCATGCAAGACAAAAAATCAGGCTCGCACTTATACAGAATCATCTGTCCTTTGACGGGGACCACGGGCAATTCAAGGCCCAGGCTATTGAGCAGCTCACCACTCCAGGCTCCCGCCGCCAACACCACCTCATCACCGCGCATTTCACCCTGAACCGTGTTCACTCCGCAGATATTTTCACCCTCACGGATAAACCCCAACACCTCGCATTGCTCGTGAATCGTGACATTGGGCATTGCTTGCAACGCTGCCTTGAGTGACTTCACAAGCCGGGGATTACGCACATTGGCTACGTCTGCCATGTAAATGGCCCTCGAATAGCCGGCCCCCAATACAGGTACCGCCTCGTTAACGGCCGCAATTTCAACCGTGCGTAACGGGCGCCCCTCGCGCTTGGCCCACGCCAGTGCTTGCGCCTCGTCTTCAAGGTCAAGCCAGTACAAGCCGGTGGTGTGAACTTCGGGATCGATGCCTGTCGAGGCGAATAATCGCCCTGCCAACTGTGGATAAAAATCCTGTGACCAGTGAGCCAGGGCTGTAACGGCAGGGTTGTAGCGCCACGGATAAAGTGGAGAAACAATCCCGCCACCTGCCCAGGAAGACTCTTGTCCGACAGCACTCTGATCAACCAGCGTTACCTGCCCGACTTCAGCTGCCAGATTGAACGCTGTCAGCAGCCCGATAACGCCGCCCCCCACAATCACCACTCGTTGTTGCTTAGCCATCTATCAACTCAGCCCGAAATAAAAATATATTATTAACGCCCCCAACACTGCTGCACTGTCAGGTCCGGAGCGGCCTGGGATATCGCTTTAACACCGGTGTGGGCCAAGGAGAAGTTCCCGCACACATCGCCCGCCATGGACGAACCCTCTCTGCGGGTAGCCGTCAGCAAGAAAGCATGATCCGCGAGATCATGGGTAATCAGATACTGCTCATTGCCCGAACCAAGGTTTTGCGCCCCACTGTATAAACCTTTTTCCGTATAAAAACGCTCCAGACTTTGGGATTGCTCCGACAGCAAGACCACGATTTTAGAGCGATAGGCACGCTTTACCGAGTCGCTGTAAGCCGGATAAACCAATCCACCAAGAATGCCGACGACGGCTACCACCACAATCAGTTCGATCAAAGTAAAGCCTGCTCCATGCCTGGACATCACTCACTCCCTACTGGATTTGCCGCCACATGACCCTGTTCAATTGCAGGGGGCCTGTCTCTGCGCCTTCGCCATCCAGGTCCTGATAATGAGCAAGAATACTTTCCAGGACAGTGCGTGACTGGCCATGCATACCAATGCCCGTAACACGGTACAAGCGGGTCGAAGTCGTTACGGGCAAGTGGGTCGGAGTGATACTCAAACCAAGGCTCTGCACGCCGTAAAGGCCATCCACAACCGGTAGCCAGTGAATTCCGGATATCGAGTGCATGCCGGAAGATTTCTGAGTGCGCACCTCTGCCGGCGGGGCACATCGAACAGGCGAACGACAGTCGGACACGCCCGACCAATGCACAGAAACCCATGACTCACCGCTACGCAGGGCAGTTTCTGCAGCCTGGAATGAGTGATTGGCGTGCAGGACACTGCCGGTCATTTTTTCCTGCTGTACTGCACTGTCCATTGAGGCCAGACCAAGCAGACTGAGTAACAGCAAGAAAACCAGGCTGACCAATAGCGCCATGCCGCTCTGAGTACTCGAAGAAACAGGCATAGTGCGCCCTAAACCAGTCGATTACGCAGAGCCACCATCAGGTGATAGCCCTGATCTTTTACTCGCCCCCCGGGGTCTCGCAATGTCAGGGCAATACGCACGCTACGGATACTGGCGACATCGCCCGGACTGTCTTCATAGCGCGTGACTGAATGCGGGTTGGAGGGATCGGCTACACCAAAGCTCACATCAAACGCAGCTACATTATCGAGTAGCACGGTTTTATTGGGCCCTGACTTTAACTGCCCGTTTTCGAAACGGTAAAACAGTTCACGCACAGGAAAGGCTATTTCTCCGGGAGCCAATGACGATCGCGTACCGCTGTACGCCTGCGCAGAAGTTGTACAGTCAGACACGACAGTCCAGTCAGGCTTCCCCCCTTGAAGCCCTACGTCTGCACTCACCATATGTAACGACCGGGAGCCTGGAGGGCCCTGCCAGGAGATAGGTCGCTGGAATGCTGAGGGTGCATCAATGATGCGATCACTGGGCAGACAGCCGAACATGCCGACCATCCGAATTTCCTGAGCGATCTTGCTGAGCACGTAACGCGCATCTTCCTGTAGTAGCGCCGATGATTGCTGGGTGCTGTAAGTAGCGCGAACACTTAAAAAAACTTCGGTAAGGCCCAGCACCACCAACATGCCCAGGACCAGTGACACCATCAGTTCAATCAGGCCCAGCCCCGCCTCAGAACGTCTCATGACGCGCTACCGGCAACGTGCGGGGCAATTTGACTGATCAGCGTAAAAGTCCGAAACGAACCGGGCCGATGGGTCGCGCGCGAGTTATCCCACTTCAGGGTAATACTCACTTGATTACCACTGAGCGCGATATCGCCTTTGGCACTGGCACCGCCGAACTGTCGGATATGGCGCTTGAAATCGCTCAGGTCCTGCCCCTGCACACCACTCATGCTTATAGCGCCCGTGCGCTGATCCAGCCCTGAAAAGCTGTAGCTCGCGGCAGAATTTGCACGAATCCGATCAAGCATGTCGTAGGCAATAAAACTGGCCTGGGTCGTCATCAATGCACTGTCGGTGTGCTTGAGAGCATTGAGTTGAACACCAGCCAGCCCTAACACACCGACGGACAGGATCAACGTCGCAATCAGCACCTCGATCAAGGTCATTCCGGCCTGGTGTGTTTTTTCAGATCGATACATGGCGCCATCCTTAAGCGTTGCCTGGCGACACGTCCTGCGTCGCCATACTCAAAGACTAGCCTCGAGAAACAGCTCTACGAGTAGGAATATGCTGTGAAAGCAAAGGGATTGTTCATTGAATCAGGTGCGCAACGGGATACGTATTAAGGCTAAAACATGATGAAACTGTTGCCATGCACGACCACCCTCTTCCCGATCTATACATCAAAAGGCGCATGCATGGTGCATCAGGGAGGACATCATGAATCAACAAGGGATGAGTCTGATCCAGCTGTTATTCGCCCTGCTGATCGTTGCGCTAACCACTCAAGTCGCGAGCCCGGCTTACAACGCACTGGTAGAACAGCAACGGCGTCTAAGTGTGGCTGAGCAATTGGCAAGCAGCCTGCGCAATGCTCGCGCGCAGGCACTGTTACGGCATCAATATGTGATCGTGCATGCGATGGAAGAAGACTGGAGCAGAGGCTGGAAGGTGACTCTGGATCTAAGCGGTCGGGGCTATCTCGACCCGGACAACCCGGTGCTGTCCGAAAGGCAAGGCAACATTCGCATACCGATTGCCGGTAATACACCCGTAAAGAATTATGTTCGGTTTAACCCGCTGGGTGAGCCTTTGCTCACCGGTGGAGCGTTTCAGGCCGGGACGTTGCATATTTGCCAGGCCCGGACTGCGATGAGCCATTATCAGGTGGTGCTGGCCAAAAGTGGGCGTATCAGCTTGCGCCGCGATCAGGCGGCGCAAGCGTTATGTGCTTAAAGCAGCAAGCGAACGCGCAGCTCTTTAGGCATGGAGAATGTGATGTTCTCCTCCCGGCCGGCCAATTCATCAGCACCCGTTGCGCCCCATGCGTGCAATTGGCGAATCACACCCCGCACCAGCACTTCAGGCGCCGAAGCACCAGCAGTGATACCAATGGATTCAACGCCTTCAAACCAGCTTTGTTGCAGGTCTTCGGCGCCATCGATCAGGTAGGCCGGGGTTGCCATACGCTCGGCAAGCTCACGCAAGCGGTTGGAGTTGGAACTGTTAGGGCTGCCCACCACCAACACCACATCACATTCGTCAGCCAGCTGTTTGACGGCATCCTGACGATTTTGCGTGGCGTAGCAGATGTCATCCTTGCGCGGCCCGCCAATAGCCGGGAAACGGGCACGCAGAGCATCGATGACCCGGCTGGTATCGTCCATCGACAAGGTGGTTTGAGTCACAAACGCCAGTTTTTCCGGGTTGATGACATTCAGGTTGGCAACATCCTTTTCATCTTCGACCAGGTAAATAGCGCCGCCATTGCTGGCATCGTACTGACCCATTGTGCCTTCGACTTCAGGGTGACCGGCATGGCCGATCAGAATGCACTCGCGACCGTCACGGCTATAACGCGCAACTTCGATGTGCACCTTGGTAACCAGCGGACAGGTCGCGTCGAACACTTTAAGGCCACGGCCTGCAGCCTCGGTACGCACGGCCTGGGAAACACCGTGGGCACTGAAGATGACGATAACGTCGTCCGGTACCTGATCCAGTTCTTCGACAAAGATAGCGCCACGGGAGCGCAGGTCTTCAACGACAAATTTGTTGTGCACCACTTCATGGCGAACATAGATAGGCGGACCGAATACTTCCAGAGCGCGATTGACGATTTCAATCGCTCGATCCACCCCAGCACAGAAGCCACGGGGGTTGGCGAGTTTGATATGCATGCTAGGCCTCGTGGGACGCGCAGAAAAATAATGCCAATCAGGCCCGGCTTTCGCCGGGCACTGAATTACAGCGCTTTGACGTCTTTGATTTCCACGTCGAAGGTCAGGGTCTTGCCTGCCAGCGGGTGGTTGAAATCGATAGTCACTTGCTCGTCATCAAAAACTTTGACCACACCCGGAAGCTCGGTGTTTGCCGCGTCATTGAAGATCACCAGCAAGCCTTCAGACAGCTCCATGTCCTTGAATTGCGAACGTGGAATTATCTGTACATTTTGCGGGTTCGGCTGGCCGAACGCATTTTCCGGAAGGATCTCCAGAGTGCGCTTGTCACCGGCCTTGAAGCCGAATAGAGCGGCTTCAAAACCCGGCAACAGACTGCCATCACCAACCTTGAAAGTGGCGGGTGACTTATCGAACGTGCTGTCGACGGTGTCGCCATTTTCAAGACGCAGAGCGAAATGCAAGGTGACTTCTGTGTTCTGGCCAATACGTTGCTCAGTCATGAGCGGACTCTCCGGACTTCTTACTTTTGAACATATCCAGCGCCAGCATCACTGCCCCTACACAAATCGCACTATCGGCGACATTGAACGCAGGGAACAGTCGATGCTCCCAATGCACCAGAATGAAATCGATCACATGGCCGTAGGCAATGCGGTCATACAGGTTGCCAAGCGCGCCACCCAGAATCAGTGCGAGCGCAATTGCCAGCCAGGTGTCATTACGTCCAAGACGCTTGAGCCATACCAGCAGTACCGTACTGACCACCACGGCAATCAGGGCAAACAGCCAACGCTGCCACCCCGAGCTATCAGCCAAAAAGCTGAAAGCCGCGCCCGAATTGTAAGCCAGGGTCCAGCTGAAGAAATCGGGGATCACCACGATGCGCTGGTACATCTGCAGGGAGCTATCGAAGTAGGTCTTGCTGGCCTGGTCAATGACCAGGACCAGCAACGTCAACCAAAGCCAGCCCAGGCGCCCGAAGCGCCCGGCATTGCTGGTATTAGGCATAGTGACGTACCTCGCCGGCGCCGCTGATGTTGTCGACACAACGACCGCAGATTTCCGGATGCTCCGGGTTCACACCGACGTCATCGCGGCAATGCCAGCAACGGGCACATTTGGCGTGTGCCGACTTGACCACTTTGAGCTTGAGGCCTGCCACTTCGGTCACAACTGCATCTGCCGGCGCCTGTACAAACGGCGCAACACCGGCGGTGGAAGTAATCAGTACGAAACGCAGTTCGTTGCTCAGCTTGGACAGGTCTGCAGCCAGATCATCTTCGGCGAACAGAGTGACTTCGGCCTGCAAGTTGCCGCCAATGGCTTTGGCCGCACGCAGGTTTTCCATCTCTTTGTTAACCGCAACCTTGACCGCCATGATCCGCTCCCAGTAGGCGCGGTCCATCTCGGTGCCTTGCGGCATCTCGCTCAGGCCTTCGTACCAGGTGTTGAGCATGACCGATTCGTTGCGCTCGCCCGGCAGGTATTGCCACAGCTCATCGGCAGTGAACGACAGGATCGGCGCGATCCAGCGTACCAGCGCTTCGGAGATATGGAACAGCGCGGTCTGGCACGAACGACGGGCCTTGCTGTTGGCGCCAGTGGTGTACTGACGGTCCTTGATGATGTCGAGGTAGAAACCGCCCAGCTCCTGCACGCAGAAGTTGTGCACTTTGGAGTACACGTTCCAGAAACGGTATTCGCCGTAATGCAGTTCCAGTTCGCGCTGCAGCAGCAATGCACGGTCAACCGCCCAACGATCCAGGGCCAGCATTTCATCAGCGGGCAGAATGTCGGTGGCCGGGTTGAAGCCGGTCAGGTTCGAGAGCAGGAAGCGCGCGGTGTTGCGGATACGTCGGTAGGCGTCAGCACTGCGCTGCAGGATCTGGTCAGAAACCGCGATTTCACCTGAATAGTCAGTCGAAGCGACCCACAGACGCATGATGTCGGCGCCCAAGGTGTCGTTGACCTTTTGCGGTGCAATCACGTTGCCCAGGGACTTGGACATTTTGCGCCCGGCTTCATCCACGGTGAAGCCGTGGGTCAGCAGCTCGCGGTATGGCGCGTGGTTATCGATGGCACAACCGGTCAGCAGCGACGAGTGGAACCAGCCACGATGCTGGTCGGAGCCTTCGAGGTAAAGATCGGCACGTGGGCCGGTCTCGTGACCCATCGGGTGCGAGCCGCGCAGCACATGCCAGTGCGTGGTACCCGAATCGAACCAGACGTCCAGGGTATCGCTGATCTTGTCGTACAGCGGCGCTTCGTCGCCCAGCAACTCGGCAGCGTCCATCTTGAACCAGGCTTCGATGCCTTCAACTTCAACGCGCTTGGCTACTTCTTCCATCATTTCGACGGTACGCGGGTGCAGCTCGCCGCTTTCCTTGTTCAGGAAGAACGGGATCGGCACGCCCCAATTGCGTTGACGCGAGATGCACCAGTCCGGACGGTTGGCGATCATCGAGTGCAGACGCGCCTGACCCCAGGCCGGAACGAACTGGGTGTCTTCAATGGCGTTGAGCGCCCGGACACGCAGGGTGTCGCCTTCGGTCGGCTGTTTGTCCATACCGATAAACCACTGCGCGGTGGCGCGGTAGATCAGCGGCGTCTTGTGGCGCCAGCAGTGCATGTAGCTGTGGCTGATGGTTTCGGTGAACATCAGCGAGCCGACTTCAATCAGCTTGTCGATGATGTTCTGGTTGGCCTTCCAGATGAACTGGCCACCGAAGAATTCGAGCGACGGTACGTAAACGCCGTTGCTTTGAACCGGGTTGATGATGTCATCGTTGACCATGCCATAAGCTTTGCAGGTCACGAAGTCGTCGACGCCATAAGCCGGGGCGGAGTGAACCACGCCGGTGCCTGCGCCCAGTTCGACGTACTCGGCCAGATAAACCGGCGACAGGCGATCGTAGAACGGGTGACGGAAGTTGATCAGCTCCAGTGCAGCACCGGTAGTGGTGGCAATGACTGAACCCTGCAGGTTGTAGCGGGCCAGGCTCGACTCGACCAGTTCTTCAGCCAGCACCAGCAGCTTGTCGCCCACGTCGACCAGCGCGTAGGTGTACTCCGGGTGCACGTTAAGTGCCTGGTTGGCCGGGATGGTCCACGGTGTGGTGGTCCAGATCACGATCGAGGTCGGCTTGCTCAATGTAGCCAGGCCGAAGGCCTCGGCCAGCTTGGCTTCGTCGGCGACCGGGAATGCCACATCGATGGCCGCAGATTTTTTGTCCTGGTATTCAACTTCCGCTTCAGCCAGGGCCGAACCGCAGTCGAAACACCAGTTCACAGGCTTGAGGCCTTTAAACACGAAACCGCCTTTGACGATTTCGGCCAAAGCGCGGATTTCACCGGCTTCGTTTTTGAAGTCCATGGTTTTGTACGGATTGGCGAAGTCACCCAAAACACCCAAACGGATGAATTCGGACTTCTGGCCTTCGATCTGCTCGGCGGCGTAGGCACGGCAAAGCTCGCGGGTTTTATCCGCGCTCAGGTTCTTACCGTGGGTCACTTCAACCTTATGCTCGATCGGCAGCCCGTGGCAGTCCCAGCCCGGCACGTACGGCGCATCGAAACCCGCCAGGGTTTTCGAGCGGATGATCATGTCCTTCAGAATCTTGTTCAGCGCATGACCGATGTGGATTGTGCCGTTGGCGTACGGAGGACCGTCGTGAAGTACGAACTTCGGACGATCCTTGCCAATCTCGCGCAACTTCCCGTACAGGCCAATGCTGTCCCAGCGCTGCAAAATTTGCGGTTCGCGCTGTGGCAGGCCGGCCTTCATTGGGAAGGCTGTGTCCGGAAGGTTTAGCGTGGCTTTGTAGTCGGTCATTTCAGGCTCTTTTTAAGCGGTTGACCCAGCCAATAGGCTCGGGCGGCGGCGACGTCCGCATTGATCGCCGTCTTGAGCGCCTCCAGGGAGGCGAAACGCTGCTCATCACGCAGCTTGTGGTGGAATGCCACAGTCAAACGCCGGCCATACAAGTCGCCGGCGTAATCCAACAGATGTACTTCAAGATGGGCGCTGCCATCCCCTGCTACGGTTGGCCTGACGCCAATATTGGCGACGCCCGGCCAGGTTTTTCCATCGATTTCAACACTGACCAGATAAACCCCGGTCAACGGCACACGACGACGCTTAAGCTGAATATTGGCAGTTGGCGTACCCAGCTGGCGCGCCAGCTTCTGCCCGTGCAAGACCCTGCCGGCAATTTGAAACGGGCGGCCAAGCAAGCGCTCTGCAAGACCGAAGTCAGCACTGGCCAAGGCATCACGCACCTTGGTGCTGCTGATCCGTACACCATCTAGCTCCACGGTTTGCGCAGCTTCGACGGTAAATTTTTGCATGACGCCAGCTTGTTGCAGGAAATCAAAATCGCCGACCCGGTCACAGCCAAAACGGAAGTCGTCGCCGACCTCCAGGTGCTGTACGCCAAGGCCGTCGACAAGAATGGTATCGACGAACTCGGCGGCACTGAGTTTGCACAAGCGCTGATTGAACGCCAGGCACAACACCCGATCAACCCCTGCGTCAGCCAACAGCTGCAGCTTGTCGCGCAGGCGGGCCAGACGCGCCGGAGCGGTCTCGGGGGCGAAGAACTCGCGCGGCTGCGGTTCAAAAATCACCACGCAGCTGGGCACGCCCAACTCCAGTGCACGCTCACGCAGCCGCTCCAGGATAGCCTGGTGACCACGGTGTACACCGTCAAAGTTGCCAATAGTGGCGACACAGCCCCGATGTTGGGGCCGCAGATTGTGAAGGCCTCGAACCAGCTGCATAACGCGCTTCTTGCTCATAAAGTGGCCGATTATAACCACACCCAGCCCGGTACGACAGGCAACAGCGCAAGGCAAATCAGGTCAATTCAACAAAATAGACGTCTGACCTGCAATTACCTCACATTAGAGACTTGCGGGCGAAATCCTTCAAACGCAAGCCCAGCAGCAATAGCATGCCGAAATAAACCAGTACGCCCGCAACCACCAACCCGCCCAAACGCATGAAGCGCTCCAGCATATGACCTTGATCCCAGGCAGGCATCAACTGCATCAAGCCCAGTAAAACAGCAGACATCACACCTACGGCCAGCAACAGCTTGAACAAGTATTTGCCCCAGCCCGGCTGGACGACAAACAGCTTCTGCTTGCGTATCTGCCAAAACAGCAAGCCGGCATTGATGCAGGCGCCGACACTGATGGCCAGCGCCAGGCCTGCGTGCTGCAACGGCACAATGAATATCAGGTTGAGTAACTGAGTAATGACCAGCGTAAATACGGCAATTTTTACCGGCGTGCGGATGTTTTGCTGGGCATAAAACCCCGGAGCCAGGACTTTAATCAAAATAATCCCGAGCAATCCGAACGAGTATGCAATCAAGGCCCGCTGAGTCATGGCCGAATCCAGCGCACTGAACTGACCGTACTGAAACAGCGACACCGTCAACGGCTCAGCGAGGATCGCCAATGCCAGGGAGCACGGCAATACCAGAACAAAGCACAGGCGCAGGCCCCAATCGAGGATCCGCGAGTATTCATGACGATCCTTGTTAGCGTAGGTTTTTGACAGCGTCGGCAACAGAATGGTACCCAGCGCCACACCCAAAACCCCTGAAGGCAACTCCATCAATCGGTCTGCGTAGTACATCCAGGACACCGACCCGGCGACCAGGAACGAGGCAAAGATCGTGTTGATAATCAGCGAAATCTGACTGACCGATACACCCAGAATGGCCGGCAGCATTTGTTTCATGACCCGCCATACACCGGTATCACGCAGATTGAGCCGCGGAAGCACCAGCATGCCGATTTTTTTCAGGTGGGGCAGTTGAAACAGCAACTGCGCCAGACCACCGACCAGAACAGCCCAGCCCAAGGCCATGACAGGCGGATCGAAGTATGGTGTCAGGAACAACGCAAAAATGATCATGCTGACGTTGAGCAGGGTTGGCACGAAGGCCGGTACCGAAAAGCGGTTCCAGGTATTGAGGATCGCGCCTGCCAGGGATGACAACGAGATCAGCAAAATATAGGGGAATGTGACCCGCAACATGTCAGAAGTGAGCTCGAACTTCTCCGGAGTGGTAGCAAACCCCGGCGCCGTCGCCCAAATCACCCAGGGCGCGGCAATCATCCCCAGGATGGTCACGATGGCCAGCACCAAAGTCAGCAATCCCGCCACGTAGGCAACAAATGTGCGCGTAGCTTCTTCGCCTTGTTGGCTTTTGTACTCGGCCAGAATCGGCACAAAGGCCTGAGAGAAAGCCCCCTCGGCGAAGATTCTGCGCAGCAGATTGGGCAATTTGAAGGCGATAAAGAACGCATCCGTGGCCATTCCGGCACCAAAGGTACGCGCAATGATGGTGTCCCGAATAAAGCCTAAAACCCTTGAAATCATGGTGATAGAGCTGACGGCAGCTAACGATTTGAGCAAATTCATTGAAAGAGTTTTTGCCTATAGATAAAGAGCAGGCGAACAAAGCGCCCACTTATGCGATACTGCGCGCCGCAACAGCACAGAGCCAAGCTCGCGAGTTTACAGGTCAAGCGCCGGAAATAAATCTCCCGTCTCCCTCGATCCACCACTCAGCGGATCGTATCAATCGCCCTTGACAAGAGTTGTCGTCATCGGCATGATTCGCGGCCTATTTTGTTTGTTATTTCCCAAAAGTCTTTCGAGGAGCTCGACGGTGGCCAACACACCTTCCGCCAAAAAACGTGCAAAACAGGCTGAGAAGCGTCGCAGCCACAACGCCAGCCTGCGTTCCATGGTTCGTACCTACATCAAGAATGTAGTTAAAGCCATCGACGCAAAAGACGCTGCTAAAGCGCAAGCTGCTTATGTTCTGGCTGTTCCTGTTATCGACCGTATGGCCGATAAAGGCATCATCCATAAGAACAAAGCTGCTCGCCATAAGAGCCGCCTGAATGGCCACGTCAAGGCACTGAACCTTGCGACAGCCGCTTAAGCGATAAGCTTTTTAAAAAACCGACCTCAGGGTCGGTTTTTTATTGCCTGCGATTTATGCCAGAACTCCTGACCCGTCACCACTGACGAGCGTCGCAAGGCTGCGATCGAGCGCCTGGCGCGCGCACAACACGACGGCCACGCAGCCGATCACAGCCTCGCTACGCTCGTCAGCGACTACAGACCCATGACAGCCCACGACGGCCACGCCATTTGGCAGGCACAAAAAAAGCCGCGAAAGGCACTACCCCCATCGCAGCTTTTTTATTGGAAGAAATTACTCGTGCGGCCAAGGCAAAATCGGGATTGCCGTCACCGCATTCTGCGGACTGCCTTCAATCAGGCGGTCGCTGTACACCAGATAAACCAGTGTATTGCGCTTTTTGTCGAGGAATCGCACCACCTGCATGGTCTTGAACACCAGCGACGTGCGCTCCTTGAACACCTCATCACCATCCTTCAAATCACCCTTGAAGCTGATAGGCCCCGTCTGGCGGCACGCGATGGAGGCTTCGGCACGATCCTCAGCCAGCCCCAGGCCGCCTTTCATGCCGCCAGTCTTGGCACGCGACAGATAACAGGTAACCCCATCCACCTTGGGATCATCGAAAGCCTCGACCACAATGCGATCATTGGGCCCGACAAACTTGAAGACCGTCGACACCGTACCGATTTCTTCGGCAGAGGCCAGCAACGGCATCGCCAACATCAACCCCAACAAACCGCTAATCAAGCGCATGTCACACCTCAAAATCAGACCAGGATCAGGTTATCGCGGTGAACCAGTTCCGGCTCCGCCATGTAACCCAGCAAACTGACAATCGCATCTGACGACTGCCCAATAATTTTCTGCGCTTCACCAGCACTGTAGTTGGCCAGACCACGGGCAATCTCGCGACCGTCCGCCGCCACACAAACCACCATTTCGCCACGCCGAAAGCCACCCTGCACCGCTTTGACACCCACAGGCAGCAAACTTTTATTGCCCTTGGACAACGCAGCTACAGCGCCATCATCCAGTACCAGCGTACCGCGGGTCTGCAGATGCCCGGCCAGCCACTGCTTGCGCGCAGCCAGCATGCCACGCTCTGGCGACAGCAATGTGCCCAGACGCTCACCGGCCTTCAGGCGATCCAGCACTCGCTCCAGACGCCCGCCAACAATAATCGTATGCGCCCCCGAACGTGCCGCCAGGCGTGCCGCACGCAACTTGGTCTGCATGCCGCCACGACCGAGCGCTCCGCCAGTACCGCCCGCCACAGCATCCAGCGCCGGGTCATCGGCGCGCGCCTCGTAAATCATTTTCGCATCGGGGTTGTTACGCGGATCAGCATCAAACATGCCATCGCGGTCGGTCAGAATGACCAACAGATCAGCCTCAACCAGATTGGCCACCAACGCTGCCAGCGTATCGTTGTCACCAAAACGGATTTCGTCAGTAACCACGGTGTCGTTTTCATTGATAACCGGGATCACACCCAACGCAACCAGGGTACGCAATGTACTGCGGGCATTCAGGTAACGCTTGCGGTCAGACAGGTCATCATGGGTCAGCAGAATTTGCGCGGTGTGCCGGGAATGCTCGGCGAAGCTCGACTCCCAGGCCTGCACCAACCCCATTTGACCAATGGCCGCAGCCGCCTGCAGCTCATGCATCGCACTGGGTCGGACTGTCCAGCCAAGGCGACTCATCCCGGCCGCGACAGCACCGGAAGACACCAGCACCAGCTCCACGCCTGCCTCGTGCAGGGCCACCATTTGCTCGACCCAGACGCCCATCGCCGCGCGATCCAGCCCCTTGCCATCCGCTGTCAGCAATGCGCTGCCGATCTTTACGACCCAACGCCGCGCACCCGTCACCTTGCTCCGCATCATCATCCAACCTATGCCTGAGAGCAGCACGACCGAGTGCTGCCCATGGAATTATTTTGATTACCGTTACGTAGATGCCAAAACGCCGCTCGATTGAGCGGCGCTTCAGTTTACTGCAAGGAATCAGTCGCGGACGTAAATGATTTCCGGACCATCCTCATCATCAACATCTTCTTCGTCCCAGTCATCTTCACCGATGTCGTGGACGCTCTTCACGCCGCTGCGGCGCAGGGCACGCTGATCATCCAGCGCCTGCAACTGGGCACGCGCCTCATCTTCGATGCGCTGATCAAGCTCATTCAACTCAGCCTTGTAGGCAGGGTCGTTGGCCAGACGATCGGCACGATCTTCGAGGTAACGCATGATGTCGTGGCAAAGCTTCTCGGTGCCAATCTTGGCAATGGCCGAGATCACATACACCGGACCGGTCCACTCAAGACGATCGACAACTTCTTTTACTCGAGCGTCATGCTCGTCTTCTGGCAAAGAATCGCACTTGTTCAGCACCAGCCAGCGATCACGCTCAGCCAGCGACGGGCTGAACTTGGTCAGCTCGTTGACGATGACTTCAGCAGTATCAGCAGCGCTTTCGGTACCCTCAACTGGCGCCATGTCCACAAGATGCAGCAGCAAACGCGTACGCGCCAAGTGCTTGAGGAAACGAATGCCCAGGCCCGCACCATCAGATGCGCCTTCGATCAAGCCAGGAATATCGGCAATCACGAAGCTCTTCCAGCGATCAACGCTGACCACACCCAGGTTTGGCACCAGGGTAGTGAACGGATAATCCGCCACTTTAGGCTTGGCCGCCGATACCGAACGGATAAAGGTACTTTTACCCGCATTCGGCAAACCAAGCAGACCTACGTCAGCCAGTACTTTCAATTCCAGTTTCAGGTCGCGCTGCTCACCCGGCTTGCCCGGCGTGGTCTGGCGCGGAGCCCGGTTGGTGCTGGACTTGAAACGGGTGTTACCCAGACCGTGCCAACCGCCGTGCACAACCAGCAAACGCTGGCCGGCCTTGGTCAGGTCGCCGATGATTTCCTGAGTCCCGGCGTCGATTACGGTCGTACCGACCGGAACACGCAGAATCATGTCTTCGCCTTTACGACCGGTGCAATCGGCGCTGCCGCCGTTCGAACCGCGCTGGGCATCAAAGTGACGCGTGTAGCGGTAGTCAACCAGGGTATTGAGGTTTTCGTCGGCGACCATATAGATCGAGCCGCCATCACCCCCATCACCACCGTTCGGACCACCGTTTTCGATGAATTTCTCGCGACGGAAACTCATGCAACCGTTACCACCATCGCCAGCTTTTACTTTGATCGATACTTCATCAACAAACTTCATAACAAAACGCGCCTCTCGTCATCAGGACGAGCCGATAAAAACCAAGACATAAGACTCTTGCAAAAATGAGCGCAGCGACCTCAATCAACGACCGTTAAATCCAGCGCCAGCAGCCCATACAAACAGTTTTGCAAGAGACTCACCCCACAAACGAAAAAGCCCCGTCGCAAGACAGGGCTCTTCCAGCTACCAAGCTTTTACGCCGCGACGACTGCAGTCTTCGGAACGATGCTTACATAGCGACGACCGAAGGCGCCCTTAACCTGGAACTTGATCACGCCTTCCACTTTCGCGAACAGGGTGTGATCTTTACCCATACCAACGCCGTAGCCAGCGTGGAACTGAGTACCGCGCTGACGCACGATGATGTTGCCCGGGATGATAGCCTGGCCGCCATACATCTTCACGCCAAGGCGTTTGGCTTCTGAGTCGCGACCGTTACGGGTACTACCACCAGCTTTTTTGTGTGCCATGAGTCAATTCTCCTAGTGAGGAATTAGGCTGAAATTAAGCCTGAATACCGGTGATTTTGATCTCGGTGTACCACTGGCGGTGGCCCATACGCTTCATGTGGTGCTTACGACGACGGAACTTGATGATGCGGATCTTGTCGTGACGACCTTGGGAAATCACTTCAGCAACAACAGTGGCGCCAGGAACAACTGGAGCGCCGATGTTTACGTCGTCGCCATTGGCGACCAACAGAACGCGATCAAAAGTTACGGATTCGCCAGTGGCGATTTCCAGTTTCTCGATCTTCAGGTATTCACCTGGTGCTACTTTGTATTGCTTGCCACCAGTAACGATTACTGCGTACGACATGGTATTTCTCCGATAATCCTGCTCACCCAGCTCTTTATAGGTAAAGGTATTGGCTGGCATGGCTGCATGGGGCTGGAACGGCCCAAGTGCAATTGCGTAAGGCAGGTGCTGCCCAGGAAGTTCAGGGTGCGCGATTGTACGCAAGCCACGTCAGGGTTGCAAGGGGCCGCCCATCGCGCCTTGACAGGCCCTGCCCCCCGACCTAGCATGCCGCGCAACCCTTCTGGAGCACCTGTCGCTGATGCAACCCCAAGCTTTCTACCGCGCGGTGGCGGACGATTTTAGCGCCGTCGACGACATCATCAAGAAACAGCTGACTTCACGCGTCCCGCTGGTCTCAAAAATCGGCGACTACATCACTTCGGCCGGCGGCAAACGCCTGCGTCCTTTATTAGTGTTGTTGTGCGGCAAGGCACTGGGCCGCGAAGGCGACGACTTGCGCTTACTGGCCGCGACCATCGAGTTCCTGCATACCGCAACCCTGCTACACGACGACGTGGTGGACATGTCCGGCATGCGCCGTGGCCGCAAGACCGCCAATGCAACGTGGGGCAACGCGCCAAGCGTACTGGTTGGCGACTTCCTGTATTCGCGCTCCTTCGAAATGATGGTCGAGCTGGGTTCGATGCCAGTGATGAAAATCCTGTCGCAAGCCACCCGCATCATTGCCGAAGGCGAAGTCCTGCAGCTGTCCAAAGTGCGCGACGCCAGCACCACCGAAGAAACCTACATGGAAGTGATTCGCGGCAAAACCGCGATGCTGTTCGAGGCCTCTACCCACAGCGCAGCAGCCCTGGCCGGTGCCACTCCAGAGCAAAGCGAAGCCCTGCGCACCTTTGGTGATCATCTGGGCGTGGCGTTCCAGCTGGTCGACGACTTGCTCGACTACCGTGGCGATGCCGAAACCCTGGGCAAAAACGTGGGCGATGATCTGGCTGAAGGTAAACCGACCTTGCCGCTGATCTACACCATGCGCGAAGGCACGGCCGAGCAGGCTGCCCTGGTTCGCAAAGCGATTCAGAAAGGCGGCATTGAGGATCTTGAGAGCATTCGCGCGGCCGTGGAGGAATCCGGTTCGCTGGACTACACCGCACAACTGGCCCGTGATTATGTAGCCCGGGCCATTGCCTGCCTTGAAAGCCTGCCGCCCAGCGAATACCGCGACGCACTGGTTGAACTGAGCGAGTTCGCGGTCGCCCGCACGCACTAAACCGTGTGGGAGCTGGCTTGCCAGCTCCCACACGTTCATTACACCCCTAACCACCGCCCACCAACAAAACCCTATATAATGCGTGCCTTTTAGCCATCCTGACTCTTAAGGAGCTTTAGTGAGCACGTTGCCACCCTGCCCAAAATGCAATTCCGAATACACCTACGAAGACGGCGCCCAGCTGATCTGCCCGGAATGCGCCCATGAGTGGTCCGCCAATGGCGACGCCGAAGAAGCCAGCGATGTAAAAGTCTATAAAGACTCCGCAGGCACTGTCCTGACCGACGGTGACACCATCACCGTGATCAAAGACCTGAAAATCAAAGGCACATCCCTGGTGGTCAAGGTCGGGACCAAGGTCAAAAACATCCGCCTGTGCGATGGCGACCATGATATCGACTGCAAAATCGACGGCATCGGCCCGATGAAACTCAAGTCCGAGTTCGTTCGCAAAGTCTGATCCTGCTTGCTTCCTTCCTGCGTTTCGCGCAGGAAGGTGCTGGCCTCTTCGCCCCCCTCCCCCCGCGCAACATCAAAAAGCCACCAACTTTGACCCGCAGCAGTTTTTATCCGAAAAAAAAACAAATCCGCCAATAGGCACTTGCTATTAATTGAATAAGAATTATTCTCATTGGTATTCATCAAGGAGATGACGACCATGACTTATTTAATTGATGCCTGGCTGGACCGTCCACATCCCTATCTGCGAATCCTGCATCGGGAAACCGGGGAAGTCTGTGCGGTGCTGGAAGAAGAAGCGCTTAACGAGCTACAGGATCAGGGCGACCTGGATTTCAACGGGCTCAATTCAAGTGAACCGGTGGTGCTCAAAGAGCTGGTGCGAAATCTGTTTCTGTTTTGCTATGCCCGGGCATTGCGCCCCATAGGCACGACCGATACTCAAGAGCATCACGACAAACTGGAAATATGATGAGCCTTGTGTGACCGCAGGCTTGCGTGCAAACCCGCGGTCACCGTTAAAGCACCGAAGTCTTACAGAACTTCCAGCAGCTCAACGTCGAATACCAGCACGCTGTGCGGAGCGATGCTGCCAACGCCTTGGGCGCCGTAGGCCAATTCGCTCGGCACGTAGATGCGCCATTTGCTGCCGGCGTTCATCAGTTGCAGGGCTTCGGTCCAGCCGGCAATGACGCCGCCGACCGGGAATTCGGCTGGCTGACCACGATCGTAGGAGCTGTCGAACACAGTGCCGTCAATCAGGGTGCCGTGGTAGTGAACACGTACAGTGTCTTCACGCGAAGGCTTGGCGCCTTCACCTGCAGTCACTACTTCAAATTGCAGACCCGAAGCCAGGGTGGTGATGCCGTCTTTCTTGGCATTTTCAGCCAGGAAAGCCTTGCCTTCACCTGCAGCAGCTTCTGCCTTGGCAGCCGCTTCAGCTTGCATCAGCTCGCGGATTACCTTGAAGCTGGCACTCAGCTCTTCTTGACCAACACGGCTTTCTTTACCGGCGAAAGCATCGGTCAAGCCAGCCAGGATTGCATCCAGGCTAACGCCCGGTGGCGGGTTGTCGCGCAGTTGGTCGCCCAGCTGACGGCCAATGCCATAGCTAACGCGGGTTTCGTCGGTCGACAGATTTACTTCGGACATAACACTGCTCCGCTGTAGGGCGATCCAGAAAAAGCCATTTTTAAAAACAGCCCCCTCTCAACCGCCCAGAACCAAAAAAGGGCGAGCAGACTACCACAGCCCCCAAAGCCTTCGCAGCCCGCCGTCATGTAACGCACGTCACGACAAATCAGTGCTTGGTCAGTTTGTCGAGATAGCCCATGGCAAACGCGGATACCACGAAGGTCATATGAATGATCACGTACCACATCAAGTACTGAGGCTCGATGTTGCGCGCATCCATGAACACCCGCAGCAGATGGATCGAAGAGATGGCCACGATCGACGCTGCAACCTTCATCTTCAACGAAGTCGAGTCCATGGTGCCCAACCAGCTAAGCTTCTCCTTGTGGTCATCGATATCCAGCTGGGAGACAAAGTTTTCGTAGCCCGAAATCATCACCATTACCAGCAAGCCACCAACTAGGGCCATGTCAATCAACGACAGGATGACCAGGATCAAGTCCGACTCAGATAGCGCGAACACGTTGGGAATTACATGAAACACTTCCTGGAAGAATTTCAACGCCAGGGCCAGCAAGCCCAGCGAGAGCCCAAAGTAAATCGGGGCCAGAATCCAGCGTGAGGCGTACATTGCGTTTTCGATAAAGCGTTCCATTGAAACTCACAGGAAGTAAAAAAATGGGCGCGAGTATATCAGCGACAAATCAATAGCGATAAAGCCCCGGAAACAGCCTGTAAAATAAATTTTCTGCTAGTGTCGACCTCCTCAGCACCGCTTTCGGACAGGAAAACTGAACAATGGATCTGCGATTTCCCTTGGGCTGTCTCGGGCTTTCAATAGCTTTGCTTATTACGGGCGGCTGCTCGCCAGATGACAAACACCAGCAGGCCAGTCTGGAAGAGCGCAGCGCAGCATTCGAAAAAAGCCTCGACAGCATCAAGGACCAGCAACTCAAAGATGCCGTAGCAGACCTGGGAGGCTCCTTGCTGCTGCTCGAGCGGGCCCGGGTCAAGCTTGAGGAAAAACCGCTCGAAACCGAATATGGCGATGACGACCTGGCCCTGCTCAAGCACTACCCCAGCAGCCAGGCGCTGAGCGATACCTACATCAACGGGCTGTTTGTAGTGCGCAAAAACTCCAGCTCGGATTATCTGACCGACCTTGAACCCGTATTCCCGTTTCCGGCAAACAGCGACTCTGAGTTTCCGTTCCCCCATGCGCTTGAATGGCAGTCCGTGACCCTGAGCAACAAACAACTGGTGCCGTTTCAGGCCGAGTGGTCTGAAACCGATCCCGGCATCCAGCTCAGCCCGTCCAGCGCCAATATGAGCAACCCGGACGATCTGACGGTCACCTACCCCTATATCGACGGGGTTGAAACTGAAAACATGCAGCAACCGCAGCCCCTGATATTGCACGGCAAGGTGGAAGTGATCGCCCCCGGCAAAGTGGTGAACTTCCACCTGAACAGCAAGGACGTGGGTAAAACCCGCACCGACGGCACGATCAGTGTGACCCTGCTGGCGCTGGGCAAAAACTTCGCCGAAGTCGATATCAACAACAGTGCCGCGCTGGCCGAAGAAGTGCGCGACACACAACTTAATCCGCTGATCATTCAAGCCCGCGACCACACCGGGCAATTCCTGTCGCGCGCAGGCTCGATCAATGAAAACGCCGAGCAACTGGCCTTCTATGAGCTACAACTGGCGCAAATGCTCAAGCAAACCGCGTGGAGCGAGGCTTTCGGGCAACAACTGGATAGCGAACAGAAGGCCTTTGACGACACCCACACCCATCACTACAGCAAGGTGTATTTCAACGGCAATGTCGAAAACCTCGACATCAGCGTGCTCGATTTCTCCACCGCCAATATCACCCGTAAAAGCCTCGACCTGCCTGTGCGCAGGCTCGACAAGACGGTCGTGGGCAAAGATATTCAACCCCTGCCGCTATCGGTCGTGGTGTATGACGATCAGGCCGCCAACTACCTCAAAGATGCCAGCCTGGAGCCTGAACAGCTGACAAAGAGCGTGGTGATCAACCAGTCTGTGGATGACGCCAGCGCCGCAACCCTTGAGTTCAGCCACCCGCCAACCTTCAATGACGAACTGCTGGGCGCCTTGCCGGACACAGCCGACGCCCCTGTCACCTTCTTCGCCGAAGACGAGAACGGCAAGCGCAGCGAGCCCCTGGAACTGCCCACCGAGGCCTTCGATGTTGACCCGCATACCGGGGTTATTACCTATGACCTCAATCTGTTCCCCGAAACACCGGCTTATGCCGTCGGCTCGATGCCGATGTTTATCGCTGCCATCGACAAACAGACCCTGAACACGGCGCAACTGCCTAAAGGCCTCGAACTCAAAGGCAATGCACTGATTGTTGATCAAAAGCTGTTCCCTTCCGAGGCCTGGCGCTTTTACGCCAAAGACGACACCGGCAACTACCTCAAGGAAGTACTCGCCGTAAGCCACAGCGCCGAACCTAATGGCCCGGCGCTGTTTGACGTGCACTACTTCTATGGGCAGCCCACCCAGCTCGAAAGCTATGCCCGCAAAGACCTGCTGCCTGTCGAGTACGGTTTTGAAGTCAAGCTCGACAAAGTCCCCGAAGTCACCCCGCCCCGCTGATTCAGCGACTTAGCGGGAGGCGTGACAGCGACCACCGTTGATCTGGCGCAACTGGGCCTGCACGTGCAGGCACCAGATCTGCGGGTCATCGGCAAGCCGATAGCCATGCAGCGTCAGGCTTTCAACGATTGATTCCAGAATGGTTTCAGCCACAAAAGGGCCGGGGAACGGGCCTTGGGACTTGATCGTAGTCGGCTGCTCGCCTGCCAGCCCGGCAGCAAACAGCAGCGTCCACATCCCGGTATTGCCTGCCAGCGGTCGAATGCTGCATTCAATACGGGTAACCAGGCCCAAGCATTGGCGGGTAAGGCAAAGGTTGCGCGACATGGCGGCGACCCTCGGTAGATTCTGTCATCAGCCGCACACTACGGGCTGCATCATTCCAGTGACGACAGTGGAAGTCCTGCTTTGAGAATAGAGGAAGAATCTGACAGGAGAAGCTGCCAAGACCAACGGATGCCCTGACCTCTGCAGGAGCGAGCTTGCTCGCTCCTGCAGTTGATCCAGAGTTAAGCCGGTTTTTTCGCCGCCAGAACTTCGGCAAGCAGTTCCTTTTCGGCGTCCTTGAGGTCTTCGTCGTTGATCATCTCGGCAATCGCCCGCAACCTTTCGACCACCCGCGCATTGACGCTGCCTTCCGGGAACTGACCTTCGGCATCCGGTTCACCGGCCGGCTCGCCGACCAACAGGCTCAACGCCTCATCCGCCTGACGCACCGCGTAAACGTGGAACTTGCCATCGCGCACCGCCTGCAACACCTTTTCGTCCAGCATCAAGGTCGCTACGTTGGCTTGCGGGATGATCGCGCCCTGCTCGCCCGTCAGACCACGTGCCTCGCAGAGTCGGAAGAAGCCTTCAATCTTCTCGTTGACTCCGCCCACCGCCTGCACTTCGCCGAACTGGTTGATGGAACCGGTGATTGCAAAGCACTGCTTGAGCGCGGTTTTGGAAAGCGCCGAAATCAGCGTGCACGCCTCACCCAGCGAGGCACTGTCACCATCGACATACCCGTAGGATTGCTCCAGCGCGATGCTCGCCGAGATCGCCAGCGGGAATTCCTGGGCATAACGGCTGCCCAGATACCCGGTCAGAATCATCACCCCTTTGGAGTGAATCGGCTGTCCGAGGTTTACTTCACGCTCGATGTCGACAATGCCACTGCCACCCGGATACACCGTGGCAGAAATCCGCGCAGGTACGCCGAACGCCGAGTCCCCCACTTCAAGTACGGTCAGCCCGTTGCACTTGCCGACCGCCGCACCGTCGGTGTCGATCAAAATGATCCCCGCCAGCATGTCGTCAAGAATCCGCGCCGAAACGCGCCCGGTGCGCGTGGCCTTGGCTTTGAGCGCACGCTCGATGTGCCCGGCATCAGTCATTGCATCGTTGGCCAGGTGGCGAATGAAATCCGCCTCGCTGACCAACTGAAACAGATCCCCGATACGCGCCGACAACCGCCCCTGGTGCTCGGCAAGACGCGCACTGTAGGTTGCCAGACGCGCCACGGCATCAGCGGTCAACGGCGCCATACCCTCTTCCGAGGTGCGCGTGGTCAGCAACTGGGCGAACTGCTCCAGGCTTTCGTCGACCATCGGGATGTCTTCATCGAAATCCACCAGTACCCGGAACATCTCCTGGAAGTCCGGATCCAGATCCTGCAGCGTGTAGTACAACTGGCGGGCACCGATAATGATGACCTTGACCTGCAACGGGATCACTTGCGGGTTAAGGGTGATGGTGGCCAGACGGCCCATCTCGCCCAGCGGCGACTCCATTTTCAGTTTGCGTGATTGCAGGGCACGCTTGAGCGCATCCCACACAAAGGGCTCGCTAAGCATTTTCTCGGCTTCGAGAATCAAAAAGCCGCCATTGGCACGGTGCAATGCACCGGGACGCAACTGCCGATACGTGGTGTACAGCGCGCCTTGATCAGTGCTGTATTCGATCCGGCCAAACAGGTTGTCGTAGGTCGGGTGTGGTTCAAACACCACCGGCGCGCCGCCGCTCATGGGCTGGCCAACCACCAGGCTCGGCAGGTACTGCTCTTCAAGCAGCTTGCGGGCCTGGGCATCGGTTTTGCTGTCGTCCACCAGTTGCTCGACCACAGTCTTCAGCAGATACACCTGCATGGCCTGCAAATAGCCGCAGACCGCACCATTTTCGGCGTACTTCTGCGACAGAGGCGCCAGCAGAGGTTGCAACGCCAGGGTGATGGTTTCTTCGTTCAGGTGACGCAGCTGGTTGTTCGACTCGCGTTTCCACTGCGGCAGGCTCGCCAACTCTTCGTTTAGACGCTCCTCAAGCCCGGAAATATCTTCGTGGAAGCGCTCACGCTCTTCATCGGGCAATTGCGAAAACTCAGCTTCGTCCAGCGCCTTGCCCTCGCTCATCGGGGTAAAGGCCACGTTGCTGCTGTCGCGGTACAGCGCCACGCCTTTTTCCAGCGCCAGACGCTCAATGACATCCAGCGCACGGTCGTAACGCTGGTTGAAACCGCGATCGATTGCGCTTTTGCGTTGCTGGTAGGTCGGGTGTTCAAACACTGCCGGAAAGGTCGCCAGCAGGTTGTCGATCAAGCCGTTGATGTCGGTGATGAATGCACCGGCAGTACTCGCAGGCAACTCAAGCGCGCGCGGCTCGCGCGGCTCATCGAAGTTGTTCACATACACCCAGTCGCTGGGTGACTTCAGGCGTTTGCCCTCGGCCTTAAGATAGCGTTTGACGAACGAAAAGCGACCGGTCCCCGGCTCGCCCATGACAAATACGTTGTAACCCGGGCGCGGCATGGCCACGCCAAATTGCAGGGCTTCGACCGCTCGCTCCTGGCCGAGAATGCCGCGAAAAGGCTCCAGATCATTGGTGTTGGAGAAGCTGAACTGTTCAGCGGAGAACGGACGGGTTAGCGCGTCAGGCGCTAGACGCAAGCTGGCAGCTACAGGATCAGGCATCGGGCTTCCTTACATCAGGCGGGGCAGATGGCAGCATTCTGGCGCTGGCCGTATCCCACTGGCAAGGCGCACAGCACGCGAAAGATCAGACCCCTGCGTTTACGGGCTATAAATACTCCCGCTCGATGAATATTTTACAAAAATTCACGGAACCGGCCGATCGTGCCTAGACTCCTACGTGTTACGCGGCTGGAGTAATAACTGGTCCGTACTGGCGCTTCAGGGCCAGAACCCTTGTCCATTGGTTGCACACACATAGAGAACAAAGCTTATGAAACGGATTCTTCTCGGTACTCTCTTTACTGTTGTTTCCCTCAATGCCATGGCGCAAGCACCGGGTGGCCCGAACTGCGGTTGGGGCAACATGCTGTTTGAAGGTCAGCGCGGCACACCGGCTCACTTCCTCGCCTCAACCACCAACGGCACCTCCGGTAACGCTACCTTCGGTATGACCTCCGGGACCAACGGCTGTACGACCAAGGACGCCCTGACCTACGGCGGCAAATCGTGGATTGCCATGAATGGCATGATGAACGAGCTGTCCGAAGACATGGCCAAAGGCAATGGCGAAGCACTGACCACCTACGCGGTGGTGCTGGGTGTCGCCCCTGAAGACCGCGACCATTTCGCGGCAGTCACCCACGAGCACTTCCAGCAAATCTTCAGCAAAGCCGACGTAACCGCTGACGATGTGCACACCAACACCCTCGCTATCCTCAAAGGCGATGCACGCCTGGCGAAATACGCAACTGCTGCGTAGTAAATGAGACCCGCCCGCTCCTCCCGGAGCGGGTATTCTCCTGCTTCACTTCTATTCGTCTGACAACAGTTGCCCACCATGCTCAAACGCCTTGCCTATCTGGCGCTCTGTGCCTGCGCCCCGTTGTATGCCGCACCCCATATCGACGATCAACGTTTGCAGCAGCTGGCCAACGATCCTTTCTGGATCTCCCTGGGGCACTATGAAGCCCGCAAGCTGGGCGGCTGGCGCAGCTATGTCAGCGACGACAAATTCTTTCTCGCCAAAGACGGTGCCCACCATCCGGATGCCGAATTGCGCGCTACCCTGGATGCGTTGTATGCCCCCCTGAGCCTGGGCGACAAGCACCCGCAGTGCGTATACCCGGCACGCACCCGCTGGCTCAAGGCCCAACTGAACCTGACCGACCTGCCCAAGGCCGAGTGCGCAGAGTTCACCCAGTGGTTTAAAGACGTGGCCCCCCACAGCACGGTGATGATTTTCCCGGCGGCCTACCTCAACAGCCCGTCCTCCATGTTCGGCCACACCTTGCTGCGTATCGACCAGGCCGATGTACAGAGCAACAAGACCGCGCTGCTCAGCTATGCGATCAACTTCGGCGCCTACATTGAAGGTTCCGACAACAGCATTCTGTATGCCTGGAAAGGTTTGGCCGGGGGGTATCCCGGTCTGTTTGCGCTGGTGCCCTACCAGGAAAAACTCTCGGAGTACCGCAGTCTTGAGAACCGCGACCTGTGGGAATACCGCCTGAATCTGACGCCCGAAGAAACTCAACGCATGGTCGAACATGTGTGGGAACTCAAACAAATCCAGTTCGACTATTTCTTCTTCGACGAGAACTGCTCGTACCGCCTTCTGGAACTGCTGCAAGTCGCGCGTCCCGGCTTGCAACTGACTACGCAATTCCCGCTGACCGCAATCCCCACCGACACCGTGAAAGCAGTGAAGGAAGCCGGGCTGGTGGAAAGCATCGAGTATCGCCCGTCCCGCGAGCGTGAACTGCTGGATCGCGCCAAGGTGCTGGACCCTGAAGAGCAGCAATGGGTACTGCAGGTCAGTGCCGATCAGGCCCAGCTGCAGAACCCGCAATTCAAGGCGCTGCCCAAAGAGCGTCAGGCGCTGATCATTGACGCGGCATATCGCATTGAGCGCTACCGGGCCAATGGCCTTGAACGAGACAGCGCACGCTCACAGCGCAGCTTCGAACTGCTCCGGGCGATCAACCAGAATCCCGCCCCCGGGCTTGAAGTCGAGAAACCCGAACTGCCGGAAAACGGGCACGAGTCACGCACCTGGCAGCTGGGCGCCGGCAGCCGGGACGACAAGGCATTTGCCGAGTACGGCCTGCGCATGGCCTATCACGACTTGAACGACAACGCGCCGGGCTTTCCGCTGGGAGCGCAGATTGAAATCCTGCAACTCAAGCTGCGCCAGTACGAAGGCAATCACTGGCAGGTCCAGCAGCTGGATCTGGCCAATATCCGCTCATTGACCCCACGTAACGACTTGCTCCAGCCCTGGTCCTGGCAAGTGGGCGGCGGGCTCGAGCGCGTCCTCGGCAAGCACGGCGACGAAACCCTGGTCAGCCACGTCAATGGTGGCGCAGGCGGTACCTGGCAACTGGGAGAGAATGTACTGGGGTTTGCCCTGGGCACCGTGCGCGTGGAGCACAACAATGACTTCGCAGCCTTTGTATCGCCTGCAGCGGGTTTCAACACCGGCGTGTTGTGGCGCAATACAGTGGGCAATCTGAGCCTGGAAGCCAAAAGCGACTACTTCACCAACGGCGAAATCCGACGCAGCCTGAGCCTGAATCAGCAATGGGAAGTGTCACGCAACCTCGGCCTGCGATTGACGGCACAACGGGAGTTCAGCCACCTTAGCGCTCCGGTAAACGAAGTGATGCTGGAACTGAAGTGGTATCACTATTAAATGGAGTTTAAGAACATGGCCGTAACCTGTGATTCCCTTGAACAAGTGCGCGAGAACATTGACCGCCTGGACCGCCAGATCGTCGGACTGATCGCCGAGCGCGGTGCTTATGTGTCCCAGGCCGCCGGCTTTAAAAAGACAGCGACGCGGTGAAAGCTCCCCTGCGGGTTGAACAGGTCATCACCAAGGCCCGAGCCTTGGCAGAACAACTGGGCGCCAACCCGGATGTGACCGAAAGCGTCTACCGCGCCATGATTGCTGCCTTTATCCAGCAGGAACTGGCAGAGCACTCAGCGTTGCAGCTGGCTGACTGAATAAATAAAACCGTAGGAGCGAGCTTGCTCGCGAGCTGTACGTTGTTGGATTGAAAAGCTCGCGAGCAAGCTCGCTCCTACAAGTTACCCGGCAAACCAATCTGAACCCTGACTCCCTCTGCGGCTCTAAATCCCACACCCCCGGAGGGACATCGTCATGAGCCGCGCGTTTGTAAACGAAGACACCGCCGCCGAACAGGCTAATACCCCCGTTGAGCGCCAGATCAGCGATCAGCCCAACTATGTAACCGCCGCCGGCCTTGACCAGCTACAAGCCAAAATCAGCGAGTTGCAGCGCCAGCACAGTGCCGAGTCAGCCCGACGCGATGACGCCGACAAACAACGCCTGGCCGATCTCGAGCGCGACCTGCGCTACTACAACCAGCGCGTACAAAGCGCCCATGTCGTCGCCCCTGCGACATCAACGCAAAAGGTGCAGATTGGCAGTTGGGTGACCTTTGCCGATGACTCGGGCAATGAACAACGCGTACAACTGGTCGGCGAGGATCAGGCCGATGCAGGCCAGGGGCTGATCAATTGGGGGTCGCCGCTGGGGCGCGCGCTGTTGGGCGCGCAACAGGGGGATGAAGTGCTGTGGTTTCGGCCCGCAGGGGATCTGCAGGTCGAAATCATCAGGATTGATCCGGCTTAAACCACGCCCTGGGCCAGCATTGCATCGGCGACTTTGACGAAGCCTGCAATGTTGGCGCCTTTCACGTAGTTGATACGGCCGTTCTCTTCACCGTAGTGCACGCAGGCATGGTGAATCGACTGCATGATGTTGTGCAATTTGCTGTCCACCTCGCCTGCCGTCCAGAGCAGGCGCATGGCGTTCTGCGACATTTCCAGGCCGCTTACTGCCACACCACCGGCGTTTGAAGCCTTGCCCGGGGCAAACAAAATACCCGCGTCGATAAACATATCCACCGCTTCAAGGGTGGTCGGCATGTTCGCGCCTTCAGCAACGCATACGCAGCCGTTGCTCAGCAATGCACGGGCCGCATCGGCGTCCAGTTCGTTCTGGGTGGCACATGGCAGCGCGATGTCACACACCAGCCCCCACGGATGTTGGCCAGGCAGAAACTCCAGGCCAAATTGGCCGGCCAGTTCGCTGATACGTCCGCGCTTGACGTTTTTCAGCTCCATCAGCGCCTCCCACTGCTCATCGCTCAAGCCGGCTTCGCAAAAGAGCGTGCCTTCAGAGTCCGACAACGAGATCACTTTGCCACCCAGGTCCATCACTTTACGGGCCGCATACTGGGCCACGTTGCCGGAACCGGAAATCGCGACACGCCTGCCGTCAATGCGCTGGCCGCTGCGTTTGAGCATCTCCTGGGCGAAGTACACGCAGCCGAAGCCGGTGGCTTCCGGGCGAATCAGACTGCCGCCGTAGCTCATGCCCTTGCCGGTCAATACCGACGTGAACTGGTTGCTCAGACGTTTGTACTGACCAAACATAAAGCCGATTTCACGCGCGCCCACACCGATGTCGCCCGCCGGCACGTCGACATCAGAACCGATGTGACGATACAACTCGCTCATGAAGGCCTGGCAGAAGCGCATGACTTCAGCATCGCTTTTGCCTTTTGGATTGAAATCCGAGCCACCTTTACCGCCACCCATTGGCAACGAGGTGAGGGAGTTTTTGAAGGTTTGCTCGAAGGCCAGGAACTTCAGAACCCCCAGATTTACCGACGGATGGAAGCGCAAACCGCCTTTGTAAGGGCCAATGGCGCTGTTCATCTGGATCCGGAAACCGCGGTTGACCCGCACTTTGCCTTCGTCATCAACCCATGACACGCGGAACACAATCGCGCGCTCGGGTTCACAGATGCGCTCGAGAATGCCTGAGTTCAGGTAATGGGGATTGGCTTCAAGGAACGGCCACAGACTGCGCAGAACTTCTTCTACGGCCTGATAGAATTCAGGCTGGTCCGGGTCACGTTTTTTCAGGCGGGCAAGGAAGTGGTCGACGGATTCGATCATGGGAAAAGTCTCGGCAAATTTGTTGTCGTTAGGCGCTGATTGGCCAGAACTTTATCAACTCATGCCGCACCGCGACAGCGCAAAATGTCGCAGTTATGAATTTAAATGGTGCTTTTATATAAATTAACCCAGTTAAACGAGTAATTGCGCACCATAAAAGTGATTCTTGTACCCAGTTCTGCACCAGATTATCCCCGTGGATTTCACGTAGCCACTGACGAGGCACGACCACCGGGCACAACCAGAAAGCCAAAAAAACGGAGCCCCGAGGGGCTCCGTTTTTTCTTGCTAACCGGCCTTACTGGGCCAGTTTCTTGTGACGTACACGGTGCGGCTGGTTGGCCGCTTCGCCGAGACGCTTTTTACGATCAGCTTCGTACTCGGTGTAGTTGCCTTCAAAGAAGACCGCTTGCGAGTCATCTTCGTACGCCAGGATGTGAGTCGCGACGCGGTCAAGGAACCACCGATCGTGAGAGATCACAATGGCAGCGCCCGGGAAGTCCAGCAGCGCTTCTTCGAGCGAACGCAGGGTCTCGACGTCAAGGTCGTTGGACGGTTCGTCGAGCAGCAGCACGTTGGCGCCCTCTTTCAAGGTCAGGGCCAGGTGCAAGCGACCACGCTCACCACCGGACAGGTCCTTGACGAACTTCTGCTGATCGCCACCTTTGAAGTTGAAACGACCGACATAGGTACGCGACGGGATTTCGTAGTTACCAATGCGGATCACATCGGAACCATCAGAAATGGCCTGGAACACAGTTTTGCTGCCATCCAGGTCATCGCGGCTCTGGTCCACACATGCCAGCTGCACGGTTTCGCCGATTTCAATGCTGCCCGAATCCGGTTGTTCCTTGCCCATCAGCATGCGGAAGAGGGTCGACTTACCGGCACCGTTACCGCCGATCACGCCAACGATGGCGCCTTTAGGCATGGAGAACGACAGGTTGTCGATCAGCACGCGATCGCCGTAACCCTTGGAGACGTTCTTGAATTCGATAACCTTGTCACCCAGGCGCGGACCGGCCGGGATGTAGATTTCGTTGGTTTCGCTGCGCTTCTGGAATTCCTGCGATTGCAGTTCTTCGAAGCGTTGCAGTCGGGCCTTGGATTTTGACTGACGGGCCTTGGCGCCTTTACGGACCCATTCCAGCTCGTCTTTCATGGCCTTTTCATGGGCCGACTGCTGCTTGGATTCAGCAGCCAGACGATCGGACTTGGCTTCAAGCCAGCCCGAATAGTTGCCTTCGTAAGGAATGCCCGCACCGCGGTCAAGTTCCAGAATCCAGCCAGCCACGTTATCCAGGAAGTAACGGTCGTGCGTAATCGCAACCACGGTACCCGGGAAGTCGTGCAGGAAGTGCTCCAGCCAGGCCACGGAGTCTGCGTCCAGGTGGTTGGTCGGTTCGTCGAGCAGCAGCATGTCGGGAGCCGACAGCAGCAGGCGGCACAGGGCCACACGACGCTTTTCACCACCGGACAGGTGTTCAACCTTGGCATCCCAGGCGGGCAGACGCAGAGCATCGGCAGCCACTTCCAGCTGGCGCTCAAGGTTATGACCGTCACTGGCTTGCAGGATCGACTCCAGCTTGGCCTGTTCTGCAGCCAGCTTGTCGAAGTCGGCGTCCGGGTCGGCGTATTCAGCGTAAACCTGATCCAGACGCGCCTGCGCATCCTTGATCACGCTAACGGCTTCTTCAACCACTTCGCGTACGGTCTTGTTCGGGTCCAGCTGTGGCTCTTGCGGCAGATAACCGATGTTCAGTTCCGGCATCGGGCGAGCTTCGCCGTCGAACTCGGTGTCTACGCCAGCCATGATTTTCAACAGGGTGGATTTACCCGAACCGTTCAAACCGAGCACGCCAATCTTGGCGCCCGGATAAAACGACAGGGAGATGTTTTTCAGGATTTCCCGCTTCGGCGGAACAACTTTGCTCAGCCGATGCATGGTGAAAACGTATTGAGCCATGGAGAACCTAGCGTCAGTGACTGATGAATAAGGCGCGAGCATTGCCCGATCAGGCCATAGAAGAAAGTCAGGGACTGATGTGCATCAATACCTGCTGATCGTAAAAGCCTGAGTGTAGGCGCTCGAATAACCGGCAAAGCTACCTGAATGCGTTGATCAGGGCAAACCAGCGCAAAGCGCAGGGCTGGCACTTTGCCACAACCCAAGGCATGCTAGGCGCCCTCTGGGCGTCCGGCTTATAGTGCGCGCGCGCCTTGTTTGCCAAATCGCAGGATCACAGCTTGCCCAATGTCACCCCGCCAACACTGACCCGCATACCAGGCCAATTCCTTGGCACACCTGTGCGCGGCACGTTAAAAGGCGCGCTGGCCACGCTGGTCCTGATACTGCTGGCAATGCTGTTCTGGCTATTGGTTGAACAGTTCCGGCACACGATCCAGCAGGAGCGCTTATCGAGTATCAATTACAGCGCAGACCTGGCCGACAATATCAATCTGAGCATGGCGCTCAGGGCTGAAACGGCCCTCAACCAGCTACCCACCTACGCGCAACCCAAAGCCCCGCACCAGCTACAGGAACTGCTCACCCGGCTGCGCCAATCCTTGCCGGCCCTGCAAAGCCTGGCCTTGTTGAGCGCCACCGGCCAAGTGCTGCTCGACAGTACGGGGGTCAGTCCCGACGCCGCCTACCTTGCCGACTGGATAAAAAGCACCCGGTTGCACAAGCGCACAGCCGGCTACTATTACAGCAACAACAGTGATGGCACTGTTGCCTATCTGATGTTGCGCCACCCTGGCGGTACGACCAACGGTTACTGGTTGCTGCGCATGAATCCGGATCTGCTACAAGACCTGGCACGCAATACCGTCAACAACCGCCCCCGATGGCTGATCGAAAACACACAGACCGGCAGAACGCTGAGCCGCAGCGCCCCCCCTCTTGCTCCGGTATCGGCCGTCGATCCTCAGGACGTCGATGACACAGTACTGCTGACTCCCTTGAGCAACAGCGACTGGCAGTTGCGCGGGCTGTTCAATGACAGGCTGGCGGCTGAGCACTTGCTCCCCGGACTGATTGGCAAAAGTCTGCTCGGCTTGTTGTTTTCCATGCTGCCGGTGGTCGCCCTGTTCAATATGCGCCGCCGCCAACGCCAACTGCACGAAGGGCGCCGTCGTTATCACGATATTTTCGAAGGCACCGGAGTTGCCCTCTGCGTACTCGACTTGTCCAGCTTGCCGGGGTTTCTCGAGCGCGAAAAAATTCGCGACAGCCACACGCTCAAGCAATGGCTGAACAACCAGCCGCATCACCCTCACCAGTTACTTGAACAATTGCGCATCACTGAAGTGAACCAGGTCGCCATGCAATTGCTGGAGGTCGAATCAGAGGACGGCGCGTGGTTAAAACTGATCAGCGACTGTCCGCAAACCGGCCCGGCCATCGGTTATCCGTTGGTAGAGGCGGTACTCGACCAACTGCAGCAGCTTGAGCTGGAAATCAAACTGGCCGACGCCCGGGGGCAAGACCTGCATTTATGGCTGGTGCTGCGCCTGCCCGATACTCGCCAGGACTATCACGCGGTCATCCTGAGCATTACCGACATTACCAATCGCAAGCTGATCGAGCTGTCCTTGCAGGAACGCGAAAGCTTCTGGTCCGACGTGGTACGTACCGTACCGGACCACCTCTATGTGCAGGATGTCATCAGCCAGATGATGATTTTCAGCAACTATCACCTGGGCCACACCCTGGGCTATAACGCCTGCGAGTTGCAGCAAATGGGGCCGTATTTCTGGGAGTTCCTGCTGCATCCCGACGACGCAGAGCACTATCACCAACTACGCCTGCAGCAACGTGACGGCGAGTATCTGCATCGGCTGCAATGCCAGCTGCGCTTTCGTCATCGCAATGGCGCCTGGCGCAGTTTTGAAATCCGCGAACAGGCGCTGGCCCTTGGAACAGGGGACCAGGTCACGCGAATTGTCGGGGTTGCCAAAGATATTACGGACCAGATCGAAGCCAGCGAATCGCTGCGCGACAGCGAGCAGCGCTACCGGATGCTGGCTGAGAGCATCAGCGATGTCATTTTCTCAACTGACCGTTTACTGCGCCTGAATTATGTCAGCCCTTCCATACAGACCGTGCTCGGCTACGACGCGGCCTGGGTTTTCGACAATGGCTGGCAATCGACCATCGCCAACCCGCAACAGCTTGCCAATATCTCCAGCCTGCTGGAGCGGGTCACTGCCGCACTGGACAACCCCGAGCAACTGACGGCTCTGCGCAGCCAACTACAAAGCCAGTTATTCCTGCTCGACTGTTTGCGGGCCGACGGACGCAAAATCCCCATGGAGTTGCGTCTGGTACTGGTGTGGGATGAGAACGATACGTTTGAAGGCATCCTGGGGGTGGGCCGCGACATCAGTCAGCAGCGCCGCGCGGAAAAAGACCTGCGCATGGCCGCCACAGTATTCGAACACTCCACCTCGGCAATCCTGATAACCGACCCTGCCGGCTATATCGTTCAAGCCAACGAAGCCTTCAGCCGGGTCAGCGGCTATGCCGTGGCGCAAGTGCTCGACCAATTGCCAAGCATGCTAACGGTGGATGAACAGCAGCAGGCGCATCTGCGTTACGTGATCAAGCAGCTCAATCAGCACAGTTCCTGGGAAGGTGAGGTGTGGCTCAAGCGCCGCAACGGCGAACACTACCCAGCGTGGGTCGGGATTACCGCAGTGCTGGACGATGAAGGCGATCTGGCCAGCTATGTGTGTTTTTTCAGTGACATCAGCGAACGCAAAGCCAGTGAACAGCGCATCCACCGGCTGGCTTATTACGATGCCCTGACCCACCTGCCCAACCGCACATTGTTCCAGGACCGCTTGCACACCGCACTGCAACAGGGCGACCGGAACAAATCGTGGGTGGTGTTAATGTTCCTCGACCTCGACCGCTTCAAACCGATCAATGACTCCTTGGGCCACGCCGCAGGCGATCGCATGCTCAAAGACATGGCGATCCGCCTGCTGGCCTGTGTTGACGACGACGATACCGTCGCGCGCATGGGCGGTGATGAGTTCACCTTGCTCCTGCAACCCCGCACCACACGTCAATTGGCCCTGAACCGGGCCATCAGCGTGGCCGAACAAATCCTTGCCAGCCTGGTACAACCCTTTGTCCTCGAAAGCCGTGAGTTCTTCGTCACGGCCAGTATCGGTATTGCCCTGAGCCCGCAAGATGGCAACGAACTCAGTCAGTTGATGAAGAACGCTGACACGGCGATGTACCACGCCAAAGAGCGCGGCAAGAATAACTTCCAGTTCTATCAGGCCGACATGAACGCCAGCGCCCTGGAGCGTCTGGAGCTGGAAAGCGATTTGCGCCATGCACTGGAGCAGGAAGAGTTCATCCTCTTTTACCAGCCCCAGTTCAGCGGCGACGGCAAGCGCCTGACCGGGGTTGAAGCGCTATTGCGCTGGAATCACCCGCGCCGCGGGCTGGTGCCGCCGGGCGACTTTATCCCGGTGCTCGAAGAACTGGGGCTGGTGGTCGATGTCGGGGACTGGGTCCTGACCGAGGCCTGCCGCCAGCTCAAACACTGGCATCAGGCCAAAGTGCGCGTACCCAAAGTGTCGGTCAATATTTCGGCGCGCCAGTTTTCGGACGGCCAGCTGGGTACGCGGATTGCCAATATCCTCAAGGACACCGGGTTGCCCCCGGCCTGCCTGGAGCTCGAACTGACCGAAAGTATCCTGATGCGTGAAGTCAGCGAAGCCCTGCAAATTCTGGCCAGCCTCAAAAATCTCGGCCTGAGTATTGCCGTCGACGACTTCGGCACCGGGTATTCCTCGCTCAACTACCTCAAGCAATTCCCGATCGACGTGTTGAAGATCGACCGTACCTTTGTCGACGGTCTGCCCTGCGGCGAGCAGGACGCCCAGATCGCCCGGGCCATTATTGCGATGGCCCACAGCCTGAACCTGGCGGTCATCGCCGAAGGCGTCGAGACCCACGAACAGCTGGACTTCCTGCGCGAGCATGGCTGCGACGAAGTCCAGGGCTATCTGCTGGGACGACCGATGCCGGCACGTCAGTTAGAGAAGCTGCTGCTGGCCAAGCAGATGCACGCGGCAAGTGACGAGTTACACATTTGACGTCACCCTTTGCTGCTTGCAGTTTGTTCAGGAACGCCGTGAATCGCTTTCATATGCCAGATAAAACCCATTGAGTTAGAATGCCCTCCTTTTCTGCCCCCGATCCTTGAGGACCGCCATGTTCAGCCGTGATTTGACACTTGCCAAGTTCGACGCCGACCTTTTTGCCGCCATGGAGCAAGAAGCTCAGCGCCAGGAAGAACATATTGAGCTGATCGCTTCGGAAAACTACACCAGCCCAGCGGTCATGGAAGCTCAAGGCTCGGTTCTGACCAATAAGTACGCCGAAGGTTATCCGGGCAAGCGTTACTACGGCGGCTGCGAATACGTCGACGTGGTTGAGCAACTGGCCATCGACCGTGCAAAAGAACTGTTCGGCGCCGATTACGCCAACGTTCAGCCGCACGCTGGCTCCCAGGCCAATAGCGCTGTGTACCTGGCCCTGCTGTCGGCCGGCGACACCATTCTCGGCATGAGCCTGGCCCACGGTGGTCACCTGACCCACGGCGCCAGCGTTTCGTCTTCGGGCAAGCTGTACAACGCCATCCAGTACGGTATCGACGCCAATGGCCTGATCGACTACGACGAAGTTGAACGTCTGGCCGTTGAGAACAAGCCAAAAATGATCGTGGCCGGTTTCTCTGCCTACTCGCAGATCCTCGACTTCCCGCGTTTCCGCGCTATCGCAGACAAGGTCGGCGCCTACCTGTTCGTCGACATGGCTCACGTAGCCGGTCTGGTTGCAGCTGGTGTTTACCCGAACCCGGTTCCATTTGCTGACGTAGTGACTACCACTACTCACAAAACCCTGCGCGGTCCACGTGGCGGCCTGATCCTGGCCAAAGCCAACGCCGACATCGAGAAGAAGCTGAACTCGGCCGTTTTCCCGGGTTCCCAGGGCGGCCCGCTGGAGCACGTTATCGCGGCCAAGGCCGTGTGCTTCAAGGAAGCTTTGCAGCCTGAGTTCAAGGCTTACCAGCAACAAGTGGTCAAGAACGCTCAAGCCATGGCTTCGGTGTTCATCGAGCGCGGTTTTGACGTGGTATCGGGCGGTACTGAAAACCACCTGTTCCTGCTGTCGCTGATCAAGCAGGACATCTCCGGTAAAGACGCTGACGCCGCTCTGGGCAAAGCCTTCATCACCGTGAACAAAAACTCCGTACCTAACGATCCACGCTCCCCGTTCGTCACCTCGGGTCTGCGTTTCGGTACTCCGGCTGTCACCACTCGCGGCTTCAAGGTTGAAGAGTGCCGCGAACTGGCTGGCTGGATCTGCGACATCCTGGACGACATCAACAACGAAGCCGTTATTGATGCTGTTCGCGAGAAGGTAAAAGCCATTTGCGCCAAGCTGCCTGTTTACGGCAACTGATAGTAAACAGCTGAAAAAAAGCCCGGCTTTCAAGCCGGGCTTTTTTGTGGGCGCCCTGCGGATACACGAAACCCCTTATGGATACACGTCCCCTGCAGGAGCGAGCTTCTTGAAGCCATAAACAGCTCGCGAGCAAGCTCGCTCCTGCAAAAATATGACGGCGCGGTGTCAGAGCCGTGCAAAACCTTCGCGGATTTTGGCTTCCGGTAAATCATCGGCAATAAATACCATCACGCTTTCTCGGGGCTCGCCTTGGGCCCACTCGGTGTCCCAGTCAAAACCGTAAAGCTTGAGCACGCCCTGAAACACCAGGCGCCGGTCTTCACCCGCAATATTCAACACGCCTTTGTAACGCAGCAGTTGTTTGCCGTGCTCTTCCAGCAGTTCGTTCATGAACCCGCTGAGGCTGTCGATATCCAGCGGCTTGTCGGTGCGCAGTACCAGGCTGGAAATACGATCCACAGAAGCCGCGGGCTGTACCGGACGCAAGTTCAACCCGCCACCCAAATCGGCGTTCAGATTAAACCCGCGCACATCCAGCAGTTCGGCCAGCTCAATCCTGCCGTGCTCCACCACACGGATCGGCGCCCGACGGTTGATCCGGGTCAAACGCTGGCACAGTGCGTCAAAAGTAGCTTCATCCACCAGATCCCGCTTGCTCACCAATAACCGGTCGGCAAAGCCGATTTGCGCCTGGGCGATGGTCTGGCTCAGGTGGACGTCGGCATGGGCGGCATCCACCAACGTAATGATGCCGTCCAGCAGATAACGCTCACGCAGCTCTTCGTCAATAAAGAAGGTTTGTGCCACCGGGGCCGGATCAGCCAGGCCTGTGCATTCGATGACCAACCGGTCGAAGGCAATTTCACCGCTGTCCAGACGTTCAAGCAGCAGGTACAGAGCCTTGGTCAGGTCCGTGTGGATGGTGCAGCAAACACAGCCATTGGACAGGGTCATGACTTGCACCGGTTCATCGCCCAGCAATTGGGTATCGATCCCGGCATCGCTGAATTCATTCTCGATCACGGCAATTTTCAGCCCGTGTTCGGCCTTGAGCAGATGGCGCAGCAACGTGGTTTTACCGGCACCGAGAAACCCGCTGAGGATGGTGACGGGAATGGGGGAGGACATGCAGAGTCTCCTTGAAAAATGAGGCTGCCAAAACGACTGTGGGAGCAGGCAAGCCCGCTCCCACAGTCAGATACAACCCGCCCTTAGCGGGTCAACAGCACTTGGGCCCGCCCTTGCCGCCGTAACGCGCCTCCTGGCGTTCCCGAAAGAACGCCTCATAGCTCATTACCGGCTTGTCCGGGTGTTTGGTTTGCATATGCTCGACGTAGTTGTCGTAGTCGGGCATGCCGACCATCAGGCGCGCGGCCTGACCGAGGTATTTACCGAGGCGACTCAGGTCATTGAACATGATTGCAATCCTCTGTCATGCATCCGGTACGGAGTGATACGGCGCTTCTTTATCCGTACGTTCTTTACGGCCCCAGGCCGCCGCACCGACTTTCACGGCATAGAACAGAATGCTGAACACCACGAACAGGAACAGCACGGTCAGACCGGCGTTGGTGTAAGCGTTGATGATCACGTGCTGCATCTGGTCGATGTTTTTCGCCGGGGCAATCACTTGGCCAGCATCCAGTGCGGTGCTGTATTTTTTCGCCAGGGCCAGGAAGCCCACCGCCGGGTTGGCGTCGAACAGCTTGATAAAGCCCGCGTAGGTGGTGCAGATCAGCAGCCAGATCGCCGGCATCATGGTCACCCAAATGTAGCGCTGGCGCTTCATTTTGATCAGCACGACTGTCGCCAGCATCAACGCAATCCCTGCCAGCATCTGGTTGGAGATACCGAACAGCGGCCACAAGGTGTTGATGCCGCCGAGCGGATCGATGACGCCCTGGTACAGCAAATAACCCCACATTGCCACGCACAGGCCGGTTGCCAACAAGTTGGCAGTCCATGATTCGGTGCGTTTGAGTGCAGGTACGAAGCTGCCGAGCAAATCCTGCAGCATGAAACGTCCGGCACGCGTACCCGCATCCACGGCGGTCAGAATGAACAGGGCTTCAAACAGAATGGCGAAGTGATACCAGAACGCCATGGTGTTTTCGCCCGGCAACACGTTGTGCAGGATCTGCGCGATCCCCACTGCCAGGGTAGGTGCGCCGCCGGCACGGGCCAGAACGGTGGTTTCACCGATGTCATGGGCCAGAGCAGTCAGTGCGTCCGGGGTAATTGCAAAGCCCCAGCTGGTGACCGTCTGGGCCACCGTCACCACGTCACCGCCGACAATGGCCGCCGGGCTGTTCATGGCGAAGTACACGCCAGGCTCGATCACCGATGCGGCAACCATTGCCATAATGGCCACGAAGGACTCCATCAGCATCGCGCCGTAGCCGATGTAGCGGGAGTTGCATTCGTTATCCAGCAGTTTCGGGGTAGTACCCGAGGCAATCAGCGCGTGGAAACCCGACACCGCGCCGCAGGCAATGGTGATGAACAGGAAGGGAAACAGCGCGCCTTTCCAGACCGGACCGGTACCGTCAACAAACTGGGTCAGGGCCGGCATTTTCAGCTCGGGCATGGTCACCAGAATGCCGATCGCCAGCGCCATGATGGTGCCGATTTTAAGGAAGGTGGACAGGTAGTCGCGGGGCGCAAGCACCAGCCACACCGGCAACACCGCAGCTACAAAGCCGTAACCGATCAGCATCCAGGTGATTTGCGTACCGGTGAACGTGAAGACCGGCGCCCACTCAGGGCTGGCCGCAATCTGGCCTCCCAGCCAGATGGAGCCGAGCAACAGCAGCACACCGACTATCGAGATTTCCCCGATGCGGCCCGGACGGATGTAGCGCATATAAATGCCCATGAACATCGCGATCGGGATGGTTGCCATTACCGTGAACATGCCCCACGGGCTCTCGGCCAGGGCCTTGACCACAATCAGTGCCAGCACCGCGAGGATGATGATCATGATCAGAAAGCAGCCAAACAGTGCGATGGTGCCAGGCACCTTGCCCATTTCCTCGCGCACCATATCACCCAGGGAGCGACCGTTGCGGCGGGTGGACATGAACAGCACCATGAAGTCCTGTACCGCACCGGCCAGTACCACACCGGCAATCAGCCACAGCGTGCCCGGCAGGTAGCCCATTTGCGCGGCCAGTACAGGGCCGACCAGAGGGCCGGCGCCAGCGATGGCGGCAAAGTGGTGACCGAAAAGAATGTGTTTGTTGGTCGGTACGTAGTCCAGACCGTCGTTATTGACCACGGCCGGTGTTGCACGCAGTGGGTCCAGTTGCATCACCCGGGTGGCGATAAACAGACTGTAATAACGGTAAGCGACCAGATAGATGGCAACGGAGGCCACTACGATCCACAAGGCGTTGATCGCCTCGCCTCGGCGCAAGGCCACTACGCCAAGGGCGCAGGCTCCTACAATTGCCAGCACCAGCCACGGGATGTGGCGTAGCAGGCTATTTTTATTATTCATTTTTATATTCCGGCCAGTTGGACAAGAAAGATTGCCCCCGGAGTTTAGCGCCCCCAGCTTTAAAGACCAGCCCCTTACCTTGGTCTAGAGCCTTCTTTTGCGGATTTGTGGCTGGCGACGCTGGCCTTTTGCGCAACATGGCGCCGCCGTCTGACCCGGGCTATTGAGCCGATTGCGCGCTCAACCCCTGCCGACTCTGTCAGCCATTCGAACGCCTATTCAAACAACGCATCCAGCGCTTGCTCCAGACGGGTCACGCCAATCACCTTCAGCCCCGGCGGCGACTCTTTGGGCGCGTTGCCCTGGGGCACGATGGCACGTTTGAAACCGTGCTTGGCTGCTTCCTTCAGACGCTCCTGACCGCTCGGCACCGGCCGCACTTCACCCGACAGCCCCACTTCACCGAACACCAGCAAATCATGGGGCAATGGTTTGTTGCGCAGGCTGGACATCACGGCGGCCATCAATGCGAGATCTGACGCGGTCTCCAGCACCTTGACCCCGCCCACCACGTTGAGGAATACATCCTGATCGTGGGTCGGAATTCCGCCATGTCGATGCAGGACCGCCAGCAACATGGCCAGCCGGTTCTGGTCCAGACCGAGGGTGACCCGGCGCGGGTTGGACATGTGGCTGTCGTCCACCAACGCCTGAACCTCCACCAGCATCGGGCGGGTGCCTTCCCAGGTGGCCATGACCACACTGCCCGGTACTTCTTCCTGCGCGCGAGTAAGGAAAATCGCAGACGGGTTAGAGACTTCTTTCAGGCCTTTGTCGGTCATGCCGAACACGCCCAGTTCGTTGACCGCACCGAAGCGGTTTTTTACCGCCCGCAACAAACGCAAACGACCGTCGGATTCGCCCTCGAAATACAGCACGGTATCGACCATGTGCTCCAGCACCCTTGGACCTGCGAGCGCGCCCTCTTTGGTCACGTGGCCCACGAGGAAGATCGCGGTGCCGCTGGACTTGGCGTAGCGCACCAGCAATGCCGCACTTTCACGCACTTGCGAAACGCCGCCGGGGGCAGATTGCAGTTGCTCGGTGAAGATGGTCTGGATCGAGTCGATCACCATGACCTTGGGTTTTTCCAGCTTGGCGGTAGCGATGATGCTTTCGATGCAGGTCTCGGTCATGACCTTGAGCTGATCCTGCGGCAAGCCCAGGCGTCGGGCACGCATCGCCACTTGCTGCTGCGATTCCTCGCCGGTGACATACAGCGCAGGCATGCGCGTGGCCATATGACACAAGGTTTGCAGGAGGATGGTCGATTTACCGATACCGGGGTCACCGCCGATCAGCACCACCGAACCGTCCACCAGACCGCCACCAAGCACCCGGTCCAGCTCGCCGGAAGCGGTGGAGAAGCGCGGGATTTCAGCGATGCTGACTTCAGCCAGGGTTTTGATCTGGGCTTGTTGCCCGGTCCAGCCGGTGCGCCCGCTGGGTGGGGCGGCGGCACCACTTTCGACAATGGTTTCAACCAGGGTGTTCCAGACGCCGCACTCACCGCACTGCCCGGCCCACTTGGGGAAAGTTGCGCCGCACTCGGTGCAGCCGTATATGCGCTTGGGCTTGGCCATCTGAACTCCACGGAAAAACCGCGATGATAGCCCAGCGAACCCGGGTTAGTGCGATACCGGCATGCGGATTTCGCCATTGGCCAGCCGGGCGGCACTGTTGCCCAATGCATCTTCGGCACTCAGGTCGGCCCCCTTGCGTGACAAGTCCTTGAGCAATTCAGCCCGTTTGAACAGCCCGGCATACATGGCAGCGGTCTGGCCGGCGCCGTTGCGCTGATCCGGGTTGCACTCCGTGGCCAGCAACCGTCGGGCGATCTGCACTTCGCCCTTGAAAATTGCGCCCATCA
Organism: Pseudomonas versuta; assembly: GCF_001294575.1. Taxonomy (NCBI): domain Bacteria; kingdom Pseudomonadati; phylum Pseudomonadota; class Gammaproteobacteria; order Pseudomonadales; family Pseudomonadaceae; genus Pseudomonas; species Pseudomonas versuta. The sequence goes on along the minus strand of NZ_CP012676.1, from coordinate 59,286 downwards.
GGGCTGTATTGCCGCGTTTGTCTTGTACACACGCGTTCGCGCCGGCCTTCAGCAAGTGCTCAACCGCCTCACCCTGACCGTTATAGGCCGCAAGGATCAGCGCGGTGTAGCCCTTGCTGTCTTGTACGTTGAGGGTGTAGCCGGACTCGATAAAGGTATCGAGCATCGGCACGTCACCACGGCGTGCCGCGTCGAAGTAGTAGTTCTGGAGTTCGGCCTGTACATCGGGTTCGGCGGCCAGGGCAAGCCCGCTGACAATAAGCAGAGCCATAGAAACGACAACACGCATAATTAATCCCCTTACAGTGGGAGCTGGCTTGCCAGCGATGCGGGCAACACAGTTTTAATTTCAGACCTTGTTGATGCTATCGCTGGCAAGCCAGCTCCCACAAAGATTTTCCTGACTGTCAGTCGACCAGTTTGGCGGCCAGTGCCTTGACGCGGCTCAGGTCACCCTTGGCCACTTTGGTCACGCCGGTGCCGTATTCAGGGTCAGCCTTGTACAGAAACGACAGCATGATGTGCTTGCTTTCATCGTCAGTTGTGGCCAGCGACTCACCGAAGCTTGCAATCAGGTCCTGACGCTCTTTGTTGCTGAACGAGCGGTAAAGATCACCCGCCTGCCTGAAGTTTTGCTCACGCTCAATCTTCGCCTGCCGGGTAGTACCCGACAGCGGCAATTCGCTGTAACGCGCAGCTTGTGGCTCTTCGCGCGGCATCAAGCGGCTCGGCTGATAATTCACCCCGGTGCTGGTATGGCCGATATTCATCGCGCCGTCCTGGTTACTATTATTCACGGCAGTACGCGGGGCATTGATCGGCAATTGCATGGCATTGGCACCGAGGCGGTACATCTGCGTATCGGCATACGAGAACACCCGGCCTTGCAGCAGGCGGTCTTCGGAAGGCTCGATACCCGGCACCAGATTGGCCGGTGCCATCGCTACCTGCTCGGTTTCCTGAAACACATTGGCCGGATTACGGTTCAACACCATCTGCCCGACTTTGCGCTCAGGTATGCCCGGCCAGATTTTGGTTGCATCCAGAGGGTCGAAATCGAACGATTTCAGCTCTTCAGGCTTGAGCACCTGCACGTATAAATCCCACTTGGGGAAATCGCCCTGGTTGATATGCGTGACCAGATCATGGGTCAGGTGGCTGTAGTCACGGCCCTGAACCTGGGCGACTTGCCCGGGATCCAGATTTTTAAGCCCCTGCAGGCTTTTCCAGTGGAACTTCACATAGCGCACGTCGCCCTTGGCGTTCACCAGTTTGTAGGCGTGTACACCATTGCCGTCCATTTGACGGTAGCTGGCCGGCGTACCGGCGTTGGAGTACAACTCGGTCAGGGTGCGGGTCGCTTCCGGCACGTGGGAGAAGAAGTCGAAGCGCCGTGAGTCGTCGTCAAGGTTGGTACGCGGGTCCGGCTTAAAGGCATGCACCATGTCCGGAAATTTGATTGCATCGCGGATAAAGAAGGTCGGGAAGTTATTGCCTACCAGGTCCCAGTTGCCGTCTGCGGTGTAAAACTTGGTGGCAAAACCTCGCGGGTCACGCAGGGTTTCCGGCGAGTGGTTGCCATGCACCACGGCCGAAAAACGTACAAACACCGGCGTGGTTTCACCCGCGGCAAACACTTTGGCTTTGGTCAGGTCACTCAAGTCATCGGTCACGGTAAAGGTGCCGTGTGCCCCGGTGCCACGAGCATGCACCACACGCTCCGGGATACGCTCGCGGTCGAAGCGCTGAAGCTTTTGCAGCAACTGCACGTCTTGCAGCAATACCGGGCCGCTTGCCCCTGCCGTTTGCGAGTTCTGGTTATCGCCGACTGCGGCACCGTTGTCGCGAGTCAGGGTGGCGGCCTGAACCGAAACCGACAGCAGGCTGGCGCTCAAAACATACAGCAGGCGACGCTGCGAAAGCGTTCCAAAGCCTAGGGGAGTGGTCATGCAAAAGTCCTCTGGTTATTAGATGCGCATGGGAGTGCGCTGACCAAAGGCTAGAGGTCCAGGGACAGAATCCTAAATAGAAAGGTCGCAAGTGCTTGATTGAAATAAAAATCTGGCTTTGAAGCGTCTAAACGGGTACTAAGCGGGATTTTTTAGGACTTTTTTAAAACTATTGGCCCTTGAACCGGTCGATTTAAAAGCATGCAAGCATCGCAGCAGGCAAGATCGGCAAGGCTGACTTACACTGCACACACCAACTTCATATGTAACAAGGAATAACCTATGGGCGTGATCAGTGAGTTCAAGGCCTTCGCGGTCAAAGGGAATGTGGTCGACATGGCCGTCGGTATCATTATCGGCGCGGCATTCGGCAAAATTGTTTCATCCTTCGTTGGCGATGTAATCATGCCCCCCTTGGGTTTGTTGATCGGAGGGGTGGACTTCAGTGACCTGGCCATTACGCTCAAGGCAGCCGTTGGTGATGCACCTGCCGTGGTTCTGGCATACGGCAAGTTCATCCAGAGCGTGATCGACTTCATCATCGTCGCGTTTGCCATCTTTATGGGAGTCAAGGCGATCAATCGCCTGAAACGTGAAGAGGCTGTGGCCCCGAGCGCGCCACCAGTACCGTCTTCAGAAGAGGTACTGCTCAGCGAAATTCGCGACTTGCTCAAAGCGCAAAACAATCGACCTTAACGGTCCAGATAAAAAACGGCACCTCCAGGGTGCCGTTTTTTATTACAGGCGTGTTAATGCCTACCAATAGTTTTCCACTGCCACCTGACCCGGACGGCGACTCAGGCTTAGTTGCAAACCACGCTCTTTCAGCAACTTTCGGGTGTCATCAATCATTTGCGGATTACCACACAACATGACCCTCGAGTGCTCGGCTGTCAGTTTGATATTGACCCGTTCTTCAAGTGCTCCATGTTCAATCAATGTGGTAACTCGTCCCGTTAAAGCACCTTCGTGATGCTCGCGCGTGACAATCGGCACATAGGTAAACTTGTGTGCATATTCTGATAAGTAATCACGGTCAACCAGGCCGGCAATCAATTCCTGATAGGCCAACTCTCTGGTCTCCCGCGCGCTGTAAACCAGCACGATATGTTCAAACTTTTCCCATACTTCAAAATCTTGCAGTATCGACAGAAACGGCGCGATGCCGGTGCCGGTCGCGAGCATCCACAGGTCCTGGCCATCAACAAAACGGTCCAGGGTCAAAAAACCATAGGCCTGGCGTTCAACCAGCAAGGTATCGCCGACTTCCAGACGACTGAGTTCACTGGTGAACTCGCCTCCCGGCACGACAATGGAGAAGAACTCCAGAAATTCGTCATGGGGTGAGGAAGCCATTGAATAGGCTCTCCACACAGTGCTGCCATCAGCCTTGGTCACGCCCAGGCGTGCGAATTGACCCGCAGTGAAACGAAAACCCGGGTCGCGGGTGGTACGCAACGTGAAAAGGCCGGGGGTAAGCGGGGTAACCTCAAGCAGCGTCTGGCGGGTAAATTTTTCTGCACTGGCAGTCATGGGGCACTCCCTTGGATAGTGCCCTAGTGTCGCGCAAAGACAGAGACAGGAACACCGACGGTTTGTGCTGGTTTTGCTCCCGGAGCGAGGCGATGGCGTCGCCAAGGGGCGGATCTGGCTCACCGGATAAACGCATCGGGTAATCCCCGGCAAAAAAAAGTAAAATCACGGCCACCTGTAAAACCCACGGACGCCAGTGCTGCGAAGTCGCCGCTGATGATTCTCCAGAGTTTGTATAAATGCCTGTGCTCGAAAGCCCTTTCGCCCAACTCCGCTTGATCCGCCAACCTGAACAGCAAAACGAGCCGTTACAGGCTTTCGACGCTGCGGACGAGTATCTGCTTAACCATTTGGCCGAACAGGGTCTGCCCGCCAACAGCCGGGTGCTGGTGCTTAATGACAGTTTTGGGGCACTGGCGATCAGTCTGGTGACCACCATGCACGTCACCAGCAGCAGCGATTCGTTCCTCGCCATCCAGGCCCTGGAAAAGAACCTGGTACGCAACGGTCATGCATTCGATGCCGTCACGGTCATTCCTGCCAGCGAGCCACTGCTTGGCCCTTTCGACTGCGTGCTGGTGCGAGTGCCCAAAACCCTGGCGCTGCTCGAAGAACAGCTCATTCGTCTGCAAGGCCAGTTGGCCCCGGGCGCGCAAGTGATTGCAGGCGCAATGGTCAAACATCTGCCCCGTGCAGCCGGCGATTTGCTAGAGCGCTATATCGGCCCGGTCCAGGCTTCACTGGCAGTAAAAAAAGCCCGCTTGCTGATTGCTGACCCTGAAGCCAAAGGGCCGTTTGCCTCGCCCTACCCTTCGCGCTACTCACTGGACGAGCCCGCCATCGAGCTGCTCAACCATGCCAATGTCTTCTGCCGTGAAGGGCTGGACATCGGCACCCGTGCGTTCCTGCCCCACCTGCCCAAAAACCTGGGCTCGGCCCGGGTTGCGGACCTGGGTTGCGGCAATGGCGTACTGGCTATCGCCAGCGCTTTGAATAACCCGGACGCCCACTACACGCTGGTGGATGAATCCTTCATGGCGGTGCAATCAGCTCGCGAAAACTGGCAGGCGGCGCTGGGCGAGCGAGAAGTGTCTGTGCGGGCCGGTGACGGCCTGGCGGGGCAGGAACCCGATTCACTGGACGTAGTGCTGTGCAACCCGCCTTTCCACCAGCAACAAGTGGTGGGGGACATTCTGGCCTGGCGGATGTTTCAGCAAGCCCGGGAAGCACTGGTCGTCGGCGGTGCGCTGTACATCGTCGGCAATCGCCATCTGGGTTATCACAGCAAGCTGGCCAAACTGTTTCGCGGTGTCGAACAGGTGGCTGCCACGCCCAAGTTTGTGATTCTCAAAGCACGCAAGTAGGCACGATTGGCCCTACAACCAAAAACCCTCCGAAGAGGGTTTTTTAGTCTGTGGCGAGCCTCAGTGACTCTTCATGCCCGCAGCGGTCATGAACAGTCGGATCAGCCAGGCAAATACGCCCAGTGACACCACACTGGCGGTCCAGATCACCAGCAACCAGCCAATGCGTTGCCACAACGGCTTTTTCTCGGCCTCTTGCACTTCGTGTAGATAGTCCTTGCCAGCCATGTTGCGGCCTCCTCTCGGGAAAAGGCTGCGACCCTCAGGCCGCAGCGGCACACTAGTGATAGCCGTCTTCGTGGGTCACCTTGCCGCGGAACACGTAGTAGCTCCAGAAGGTGTAACCCAGAATGAACGGGATGATGAACAGGGTGCCCACCAGCATAAAGCCTTGGCTTTGCGGCGGTGCGGCAGCTTCCCAGATCGTGATTGATGGCGGGATGATGTACGGCCACAGGCTGATACCCAAACCGCTGTAGCCCAGGAATATCAATACCAGGGTCAACAGAAACGGGGTGTAGTGGGCGTTGCGGGCAATCGCTTTGAACAGACCGAACATCGTCACCAACACCAGAATCGGCACTGGCAGGAACCAGAACAGATTTGGCAGGGTGAACCAGCGCGCAGCGATTTCAGAATGTGCCAGCGGCGTCCACAGGCTGACAATGCCCATCAACACCAGAACTGCCAGGGCCAGCGGGCGCCCCAGTTTGTGCATCTGCTGTTGCAGGTCGCCCTGGGTTTTCATGATCAGCCAGGTACACCCCAGCAGGGCATAAGCCACGATCAATGCAAGGCCGCAGAACACGGTAAAAGGAGAGAGCCAGTCCAGGCCGCCGCCGGCGTACTGCCGGTTGACTACCGGTATACCGTCAATGAAGGCCCCCAGTGCCACCCCCTGGAAAAACGTGGCCACCAGAGAACCGCCAATAAATGACTTGTCCCAGATATGACGTTTCTCGGGCCTGGCCTTGAAGCGAAACTCAAAGGCCACACCGCGGAAGATCAGGCCCAGCAGCATCAGGATCAACGGCAGGTACAACGCTGACAATACGACCGAATAAGCCAGCGGGAAGGCGCCAAACAACGCCGCGCCGCCCAGCACCAGCCAGGTTTCGTTGCCGTCCCAGACGGGGGCAACCGTATTCATCATCACATCACGATCACTGTCGTTCTTGATGAACGGGAAAAGGATACCGATCCCGAGATCGAAGCCATCCATGATCACGTACATCATGATCCCGAAGATGATGATGATTGCCCAGATAAGTGGCAGATCAATACCCATGACTCAATTCCCCTTAGTCAGGCTGTCGCTGTGGCCTTCATCCGTACCCTCATGGGCAGCAGACAGAGGACGGGAAGGCGTGCGTGGCTGGCCTGGACCACCTTCGTTGTGGGTTTCGCCTTCATGGGTGATCGGGCCCTTGCGCACCAGACGCATCATGTAGCCCAGACCCACACCAAACAGCGCGAAGTACACCAGTACAAACAGGACCAGAGTGATGCTCATTTGCGTGACGCTGTGGTTGGACGACGCATCCGCTGTGCGCATGAGCCCGTACACCACCCACGGCTGACGCCCGATTTCAGTGGTAAACCAGCCCATCAGGATCGCCACCAGACCCGAAGGTCCCATCCACAGCACCAGACGCAGGAACCAGCGGTTCTCGTACAGCGTCCCGGTCTTGCGCAACCACAGGCTCCACAAGCCGATGAAGATCATCAGCATGCCCAGCGCAACCATGATCCGGAACGTGAAGAACACGATGGTCGAGTTCGGACGATCTGCGGCCGGGAAGTCCTTCATTGCCGGGATCTGTTTATCCAGACTGTGGGTCAGGATCAGGCTGCCCAGGTACGGCAGTTCGATCTTGTAGTCCGTCGTCTCGGTTTTCATGTTCGGGATGCCAAACAGGATCAGCGGCGAAGGCTCACCGGGCTTGTTCTCCCAGTGACCTTCGATCGCAGCAATTTTCACTGGCTGATACTCAAGCGTATTCAGGCCGTGGGCGTCGCCGATAAAGGCTTGGACCGGTGCGACCACCAGCGCCATCCACATCGCCATCGAAAACATGCGGCGGATGGCGGGAGTGTTGCGGCCGCGCAGCAGGTGCCAGGCTGCCGAAGCGCCGACAAAGAACGCCGTGGCCAAAAAGGCGGCCGTGGCCATGTGCGCCAGACGGTAAGGGAAGGACGGGTTGAAAATCACTGCCAGCCAGTCCATCGGGATTACCCGGCCATCAATGATTTCGAAGCCTTGGGGGGTCTGCATCCAGCTGTTGGACGCCAGAATCCAGAATGTCGAAACCAGTGTGCCCAGGGCCACCATCACCGTGGAGAACATGTGCATCCCGCGACCGACACGGTTCCAGCCGAACAGCATCACGCCCAGAAAACCGGCTTCAAGGAAGAACGCGGTGAGGACTTCGTACGTCAGCAAGGGCCCCGTAACAGCGCCGGCAAAGTCTGAGAACCGCGACCAGTTCGTACCGAACTGATAGGCCATGACCAGGCCGGATACCACGCCCATGCCAAAATTGACTGCAAATATCTTCGACCAAAAGTGATACAGATCGCGGTAGGTGTCCTCACGGGTTTTCAGCCACATCCCTTCGAGCACCATGAGATAACTGGCAAGACCGATGGTAATGGCGGGAAAAATAATGTGAAACGACACGGTAAACGCGAACTGGATTCGGGCGAGATCGAGAGCCTCAAAACCGAACATATGTCTTCCTCTATCAGGTATCAGGTCGTTCAGAACACAGACGCTACGCCTGTGTCCAACTTCCCTGCTGATAATGGCCTCAGCGAATCGGTGTCCGCTTTTGCAACCACCACGCAAGGGGTCTGGCCGGCTGGCCATCCAGATAAACCGCAAATGGCTTTGACCTGGATCAAACATTGATCAAAGAGTAGTCCATTCCCGTCAGTGCGCTAATGTGGTTTTTTGCCGCGTGACATGATGTCCCATGGCCAGTAAAACACTGTTGCAGGAATCAAAACTCTCGTCCAAAAAGCCTCTACCGGCAGCGCTTCAAGTGATCGTTGCGCAGTCGAATTTGGGTCATTATTTGTTACACAAAAATGATAGTCTCAATCGCTCCAGCCCTCTGCCCCGACCCTTCAATGACCAGCCAGCCTCTCCTGTTACGTCATCACCGGCCATTTGTGGCCTTCTGGTTCGCCCGCATCTTCACTGCCAGCGCTTTTCAAATGCTGACCGTGGCCATTGGCTGGAATATCTACCAACTGACCGGCAACGTGATGGATCTGGGCTGGGTCGGGCTGATCGAGTTCGCCCCGCGGGTGATGTTCATGCTGCACACCGGGCATGTGGCCGACCGCTATGATCGTCGCCGGGTCGCGGCCTTGTGCCAGTCGCTGCAGGCCATGATTGCCCTGACCCTGGCCATCAGCAGTGCAACCGACCATATAAGCCGTGAGTTGATCTTTGTCCTGGCGTTTCTGCTGGGGGGCGCCCGCTCATTTGAAATGCCCACCACCCAGGCATTACTGCCTTCTATAGTGCCCATCGCGCTGTTCCCGCGGGCCGTGGCGGCCGCACAAGCAGCCCAGCAATCAGCCACCATCGTTGCACCGGCACTGGGCGGGCTGCTTTATGCGTTTGGCAGCGTCTGGGTCTATGGCCCCACGGTGGTGCTGTACCTGATTGCCGCACTATTAATGAGCAATCTGCCTGCGCGCCAGACTGCACTGAACAAGGGCAAGGCGACCCTGGACTCACTGTTGGCCGGCATTCGGTTTATCCGCAGCCGGCCGGACATCCTCGGCGCCATCTCCCTGGACCTGTTCGCGGTGTTGCTCGGCGGCGCCACGGCGTTGCTGCCGGTGTTTGCCAAGGACATCCTGCTCACCGGGCCTTGGGGGCTGGGCATGTTGCGCTCAGCGCCTGCAGTCGGTGCCCTGCTGATGTCACTGTGGCTGGCCAGGTTCCCGGTTGAACGCAAGGTGGGGCGCATCATGTTTACTGCTGTGGGCGTATTTGGCGTCGCGACCATCGCGTTCGGGCTGTCGACCTCGTTCTGGTTTTCGATGGCGGTGCTGGTGGTGCTGGGTGCGGCAGACATGATCAGCATGGTGATCCGCGCCTCGTTCGTGCAGCTGGAAACGCCCGATGAAATGCGCGGGCGGGTCAGTGCAGTCAATGGCCTGTTTATTGGTGCTTCCAACCAGTTGGGCGAATTCGAGTCCGGTGCTACCGCCCATTGGCTGGGCACCGTGCCTGCCGTGTTGCTGGGCGGGGTCGGCACCCTGGTGGTCACGGGGCTGTGGATAAAACTGTTCCCCGGGCTGGCCAATCGCGACCGGATGGTGGAAGAGAAACAACCGGATCAACTGTAATACCAGCGCCAGCCGCGGCCCCTCTTCTATAGCTGTGCGGCCACTGCGTTGCGTCGAGCCTTGCCGCCGAGCTGCTCGACCAGCGTGAGAGCAAACGCCAAAGCCGCCCCTGAGCCTTGGGCGGTGATGCAGTTGCCATCCACCACTACCGGCTGGTCGATGAAGTTGCATCCCGAAAGCCGGTCGCTGACAGCAGGCAGGCATGTCATGCGCCGCTGCTTGAGCAGCCCGGCAGGCTGCAGAACCAAAGCTGGAGCCTGGGCAATCGCCGCGTAAAAACCTCCGGCCCTGGCCTGATCCGCCAACATGTGCAGCAGAGGTTGATGCGCCACCAGGTGCTCACAACCCACTGCACCTCCCGGCAACACAATCAGGTCAAAAGGTTGCGCCAGCAGGTCAACCAGCATGCCGTCGGCGGTCAGCCGTGTGCCCCGGGCGCAGGTCAACATGCGTCGCCCCTCGACACTGGCAACCACCACCTCGACCTCGGCACGACGCAGTACATCGATCAAGGTCACGGTTTGCAGGTCGTCGACGCCTTCAGCAACAGCAATCAAGGCTCTAAAGGTCATGGGGCATCTCGCACAGGGGGTCGTATCAGCCTAGTCCAGCTTCGCCTCCAGGGTACTGGCTACTTTATATACAGCCTGGCGCCGAGACGATTGTGCGGGGAAGTCAGGGAGGTGTTACTGAACTCGAACCAGCCGCCATCCTTGTTACCCAGATCGAAGCTATAAAGGTAACCCACCGTAGTACCGGCACCATTACAGGTCACAAGGCCTTCACCCTGATTGCACACCGGGGTGCGGACGCCATCCACTTCCTGGCCGTCCAGGCTCACATTCGGCTGGCCGCCATAGCCGCGTTCAAGCACGTAAACCTTGATGCCCGGGCCCTGATGGTCGCATTTGGTCTGTTCGCGGCCATCCGACACATCCTCTACGGCGCAGGATACAGACACCACCTTGAGTATTTCGACGCGGCTCAGGGGCATCGCCGGTGCAGCGTTCAAAGCAGCACTTATCAACAGGGTGAAACAGACAAAAACAGGCTTGATAGTGCACTTCATGATTTACCCCAAAAACTGGCATGCAGTATGCCTGTGCCCTCGACGTTACAAAACATTGCCCCGCTGGGTAACCAAAGCAGCCAGACGTTGGAGTCTGCTGGTATGATGCGCGGCTTTTTCCGACAGACAGAAATTCTTCAGACTATTAGAGTCTGTTGAAAACGATTTAATCACGGCGCATTGGGCGCCACGGGGACTGGCATGCTGGAAAGGCTGTTTCAACTCAAAGCACATGACACCAATGTGCGTACCGAGATTCTTGCGGGTATCACCACCTTCCTGGCGATGGCCTACATTCTCTTCGTGAACCCGAGCATCCTCGGCGAAACGGGCATGGACAAAGGCGCCGTATTTGTCGCCACCTGTCTGGCAGCCGCCATCGGCTCGGCCACCATGGGCATCATCGCCAACTACCCGATCGCCCTGGCTCCGGGCATGGGCCTGAACGCCTTCTTCACCTATACCGTGGTGCTGCACATGGGCCACACCTGGCAAGTGGCGCTGGGTGCAGTGTTCATTTCAGCGGTGTTGTTCTTCCTGTTGTCGATCTTCCGCATCCGCGAATGGATCATCAACAGCATCCCGCTGCCCCTTCGCTCGGCTATTGCCGCGGGCATCGGCCTGTTCCTCGCGCTGATTGCACTGGGTAACGCCGGGATCGTCGTCGCCAACAAAGCCACCCTGGTGGGCATGGGCGACCTGAGCCAGCCTAAAGTCATTCTCGCCTCTCTGGGTTTTGCACTGATCGTAGGCCTTGAAGCCCTGAAAATGCGCGGCGCCGTGCTGATCGGCATTCTGGCCGTGACCGTTGCCTCGATTGCACTGGGTGTCACCGAATTTGGTGGTGTAGTGTCGATGCCGCCGTCCCTGGCCCCGACCTTCCTGCAATTGGACATTAAAGGTGCTCTGGACATCGGCCTGATCAGCGTGATCTTCGCCTTCCTGTTCGTTGACCTGTTCGACAACTCCGGCACCCTGATCGGCGTAGCCAAGCGCGCCGGCCTGATGGGCAAAGACGGGCACATGCCGAAAATGGGCCGGGCCCTGATCGCCGACAGCACCGCGGCCATGGCCGGTTCGTTGCTGGGTACCTCGACCACCACCAGCTACATCGAGTCGGCAGCAGGCGTGAGTGCCGGCGGCCGGACCGGTCTGACAGCCATCGTGGTCGGCATCATGTTCCTGCTGGCGTTGTTCTTCTCGCCATTGGCCGCCAGCGTTCCGGCGTTCGCGACCGCCCCGGCGCTGATGTTCGTTGCCGTATTGATGATGAGCGGCCTGGCCGAAATCGACTGGGACGACATCACCGTCGCCGCTCCGGTCGTGGTCACCGCCCTGGCGATGCCGTTCACCTATTCCATCGCCAACGGCATCGCCTTCGGCTTTATTTCCTGGACCGTGATCAAACTGCTGTCGGGCCGCGCTCGCGAGCTCAATGCGCCGCTGATCATTCTGTCGATTCTGTTTGTGATCAAACTGGGTTGGTTTAACGCATGAGTGCTTTGCCGTTTGATTCTGCTACCTACGCCATTGAGCTTGAGGCCAAGACCAATCGTCTGCGCGAGCTGTTAGCGCCCTTCGACGCGCCTGAGCCACAGGTGTTCGACTCGCCTCTGAAGCACTTCCGCCTGCGGGCCGAATTCCGCCTGTGGCGCGAAGGGGGCGAGCGTCACTACGCCATGTTTGCGCCGGATGACAAGCGCACGCCGATCCTGATCGAAGAGTTCCCGATTGCCAGCCTGCGCATCAATCAATTGATGCCGCAACTCAAGGCCGCCTGGAAAGCCAGCGCCGCCCTGAGCCACAAACTGTTCCAGGTGGAGTTCCAGACCACTCTGTCCGGCGATGCGATGGTCACTTTGTGCTATCACCGCCCGCTGGACGAACACTGGCAGACCGCGGCCGAACAGTTGGCCAAAGACCTGGAAATCAGCGTGATTGGCCGTTCCAAAGGCAAACGCGTAGTGATCGGGCGTGATCACGTGGTCGAGCAGTTGGTCGTGGCCGGCCGCACCTTCACTTATCAACAGCCCGAAGGCGCGTTCACTCAGCCAAACGGCACGGTCAACCAGAAGATGCTCAACTGGGCATACGAAGCGCTGGGCGAGCGTCAGGATGATCTGCTGGAGCTGTACTGCGGCAACGGCAACTTCACCCTGCCGCTGGCCACCCGCGTACGCAAAGTGCTGGCCACCGAAATCAGCAAGACCTCGGTGTATGCCGCGCTGAACAACCTGCGCGACAACGCTGTGGATAACGTCACGCTGGTGCGTTTGTCAGCCGAAGAGCTGACCGAGGCCCTGAACGAAGTCCGTCCCTTCCGCCGCTTGCAGGGCATTGACCTGAAAAGCTACGAATTTGGCAGCGTCTTCGTGGACCCGCCACGCGCGGGCATGGACCCGGACACCTGCGAGCTGACCCGACGCTTCGACAACATCCTGTACATCTCCTGCAACCCGGCCACCTTGGCCGAAAATATCGCCCAATTGCACGATACCCACCGTATCGAGCGTTGCGCCGTGTTCGACCAGTTCCCGTGGACTCACCACATGGAATCGGGCGTGTTGCTGGTTCGCCGGTAAACACCTGCACCACTCTTTGGTAGCCCTGCCCCAGGCAGCGGCTACCCATATTCTGCCGTCAAGCCCGGGGATATCACGCCTGCAAATAGCGTAAAACCGAGTCGGTAATCATCTCGCGCTGACGCTGCTTTATCTGGCTGTCGGACAAATCGATCTGAAAAATCTCACCCAGCGTGTAGCGGTTCGACACCCGATAAAAGCAGAACGAACTCACCAGCAAGTGGACGTCGAGCGCATTGAGCCCCGGCCGAAACACCTTCTGCTGCACCCCTCGCTGCAAGATTTCTTCCAGCGCATGCACGATTGTGTCGTTCAGGGCTTTGATGCCTGACGAACGTTTGATGTACTCACCCTTGTGGATATTTTCGACGCTGACCATGCGCACAAAGTCCGCGTTCAGGTCGTGGTGGTCAAAAGTGAATTCCACCAGCCTGCGAATCGCCGGCACCGGCGCCAGCTCCTCGAGATGCAACTGGCTTTCAATGTGCCGGATCTCACCGTAGAGCTTCTCCAGTACTTCGACGTAGAGCTGCTCCTTGCTGGTGAAGTAGTAATAGATCATGCGTTTGGAGGTGTTGGTGCGCTCCGCGATCGCGTCCACCCGTGCCCCCGCCAACCCCTGCTCCACAAATTCGACAAGGGCTTCTTGCAGAATGTTTTCGCGGGTCTTTTCCGGGTTGTTTTTACGGCTTTTACGCGGTTCGACAACCGGGGCCGTGGCGCCGGTGTCGACTTCTGGAATCTGGGTCATTAAAGGCTCACGGCCATCTGGGAATGCCCGCGATTATGGGCCGCCCCGTCCATCGAAGGAAGTCGCCCGACCTATAACTTGGCCTGACGCGCGGCACCACTGCGGGACTTGGCCATCGCCGCCAACCTGACGGGGACGTTGGCCGCGCCATAGCCGGCATACCCGTTTTTGCGCTGCAGCAACTCAAAGAAGAAACGCCCGGCAAAAGGCTCGGTGTACACGTGAAACAGTTCACCACCCTGGGCATCACGGTCGTACAACACGTTGAAATAGGCCAGCTCGCTCAAAAACTCATCATCAAAATCAAAGCGCGCCGCCAGATCGTCGTAGTAGTTGAGCGGGATATCCAGCAGCGGTACGCCCGCAGATTTGGCACGGCTGACCTCGGCAAACAGGTCGTCACACTCGAATGCGATGTGATGTACGCCGGAGCCGCGATAACTCGACAAAGCATGTGAGATCGCGGTGTTTCTATTCTCGGAAATATTCAGCGGCAAGCGAATGGAGCTGCATCGGCTACGCAATGCCCGGCTTTTGACCAGACCATAGGGGTCAGGGAGTACCACTTCGTCATCGGCTTCAAAGTCCAGCAGGCCTTTATAGAACAGTACCCAACTGTCGAGGCTGTCCGCCGGTAACGCCATGGCCATGTGGTCAATGCGTTTAAGCCCGCCTTGCGCAGCAGGGACCGCCGTGAGGTTGAAGTCGGACTGGTACAGCGGGTTGCCTGCAGCGTCCTGGTCCACCAGATAAATCAGACTGCCATCCGGCGCCCGCACGGCCGCCAGTTCCAGCTCGTTGGGGCCGACCAGCCCGCGATACGGCTGGCCTTTGTAGGCCACGGCGCGGGCCAGTGCGCTGGTGCTGTCCTGTACCCGTATGGCGGTGGCGCACAACGAAGGCCCGTGGGCCTCGAAAAAGTTGTGTGCAAACGAGTAAGGCTCAGCATTGAGAATCAGATTGATATCGCCCTGGCGCAACAAGCTGACATTTTTCGAACGATGCTGACCGGCCTTGCTGAAGCCCAGACGCTCAAACCATTGCGTCAACTGGGCGCCCTGACTGTCATCCACGGCAAATTCGAGAAACTCGATGCCGTCGTAGTCACTCGCCTTTGGCGGCGCGAATAACGGCTCCAGCAGCGTTGCCGGTTCGCCCTGGCGAGCCAGACGTTCACGGGTTTTTTCTTCGAGATACAACAGCGAACGAAAACCGTCAGCGGCATTGGCCCGGGTAGGCGCCGCGCGAAAGCCGTCATTGAAAATTTCCAGCGACAAGGGACCTGTGTAGCCACTCTGAATGATCGGCGCCAAAAAGCCCGGCAGGTCGAACTCGCCCTGCCCCGGGAAGCAGCGGAAATGACGGCTCCACTCCAGCACGTCCATCGCCAGCACGGGCGCATCGGCCATTTGTACGAAGAAGATCTTGTCACCCGGGATCTGCGCAATGGCACTCGGATCCCCCTTGAGCGACAAGGTGTGGAAGCTGTCGAGCAAAACACCCAGGCTCGGATGGTCGATCTGACGCACCAGGTCCCAGACCTGTTGCCAGGTATTCACGTGGCGCCCCCATGCCAGGGCCTCGTAGCCGATACGTAAATTGCGCGCACCGGCGCGTTCGGCGAGCAGGCTCAGGTCATCCAGCAAAATCTGCCGCTCGCCCACGCAATCGGCAGAGGCGTTACTGCACACCAGCACCAGGTCGGTGCCCAGTTCCTGCATCAAATCGAATTTGCGTTCGGCACGGTCCAGGTTGCGTGCCAGGCGGTCGCGGCGGCAGCCTTCAAAATCGCGAAAGGGCTGGAACAGGCTGATGGCCAGGCCCAGGTCTGCACATATCTGGCGCACCTCGCGCGGGCTGCCGTCATAATAAAGCAGGTCGTTTTCAAAGATTTCGACCCCGTCAAAACCTGCCGCCGCAATGGCATCCAGCTTCTCCGGCAAAGTGCCGCTCAAAGAAACAGTGGCAATCGAACGCTTCATTTTTAACTCCCGGAATTGGCACAGCCTGCAGACGACAGTATTTCTTGATGGCCTGATTATTAAGGGCGCCCTATTATTGAGCAATCACTGTGTACCAAACAGTTAGTTTTGCGTGCGATTATCGAACACTATGGCCTGTCTCGAATTGACGACTTTTTATCCAGTCGCCACCATCCATCCAGCACTGGCATCACCCATAACAATTCCAAGAAACGGATAAACAACCATGGTCCCTTCTCAGACTGCACGTACCAAGCCTGCCCAAGGTCCACATGCGGGTATCGGCGACAAGATCCGCGGCACCATGGCGCTCGGCAAGACCCGCTGGGGCATGCTCGCACTGGTGTTTTTCGCCACCACCCTGAACTTCATCGACCGCGCCGCCCTGGGCGTGATGCAACCGATTCTGGCCAAAGAAATGAGCTGGACGGCGATGGACTACGCCAACATCAATTTCTGGTTTCAGGTGGGCTACGCCATCGGCTTCGTCCTGCAAGGGCGCCTGATCGACCGGGTGGGCGTAAAACGCGTGTTCTTCTGCGCCGTATTGCTCTGGAGCCTGGCCACGGGCGCCCATGGCCTGGCCACGTCGGCCGCGGGCTTCATGATCTGCCGCTTTATTCTCGGTTTGACCGAAGCAGCCAACTATCCGGCCTGCGTCAAGACCACGCGCCTGTGGTTTCCGGCCAGCGAACGGGCAGTGGCCAGCGGCATATTCAACGCCGGGACCAACGTTGGGGCCATGTTTACGCCGATGCTGTTGCCCCTGGTGCTGCATGTATGGGGCTGGCAAGCCGCCTTCTTGTGCATGGCCGCACTGGGCGGTATCTGGCTGATCTTCTGGGGGTTGAAGTACTACAACCCTGAAGATCATCCGACTGTCTCCAAAGAGGAACTGAGCTACATCCAGCAAGAAAAAGAGCCGGAGCAGACCACCGTTTCTTTTGCCACCATCCTCAAGATGCGCGGCACCTGGGCATTTGCCTTGTCCTACGCCATGACGGCACCTGTGTTCTGGTTCTATCTTTACTGGCTGCCGCCCTTCCTCAACCAGCAGTACAACCTGGGGATCAGCGTCACGCAGATGGGTATCCCGCTGATCATCATCTACATCACCGCTGACTTCGGCAGCGTCGGCGGCGGGATTCTGTCTTCGGTACTGATCAAGCGCGGCATGGCGGCGGTCAAGGCACGCCTGGTTTCAATGCTGTTGTGTGCCATCTCCATCATTGGCGTGGTGATGGCCGCAGGCTCCAGCCAGCTGTGGGTGGCTGTCGGCGCAATTGCCCTGGCACTCGGCGCGCACCAGGCCTGGACGGCCAACGTATGGAGCATGGTGATGGACTACACGCCCAAACACATGATGGGCACCGTGTTCGGCTTTGGCGGGATGTGTGCTGCCATTGGCGGGATGTTCATGACCCAGTTCGTGGGCTATGTACTGACTGTCACCAACAACAATTACACATTGTTGTTCACTATGATTCCGGCGATGTACTTCATTGCGTTAGTGTGGATGTACTTCATGGCTCCGCGAAAAATCCCACAGGTATAGAAAGCGGGCCAGACCTCCCCACGCAGCGACAGATTGAGGTATTTGATGACAATGCCCACCCCCCTTTCAGGGGTTAACCAGCCTTTGAAAGGCATCCTGCTGATTGTGGCGGCCACGGCCCTGTTCTCCAGTCACGACGCACTGTCCAAGTACCTCAGTGGTTTTTATCCGGTCGTGATGGTGGTGTGGGCCCGTTATCTGGTGCACACCCTGCTGATGGCCGGGATTTTCCTGCCGCAGTCCGGGCTGCGGGTCTTACGTAGCAAGCGCCCTTTGCTACAGGTCTTGCGGGCAATATGCCTGCTGGGGTCAGGGTTGTTTTTTACCTACGGCCTGCTGTTTATTCCGTTGGCCGAAAACACCGCGGTTAACTTTCTGGCGCCGCTGCTGGTGGCTGCATTGTCCGGGCCGTTGCTGGGTGAGAAGGTTTCACTCGGCCAATGGCTGGCCGTGGTCTGCGGATTTATCGGCGTGGTGATCATCATTCATCCGGGCGGCGAATTATTCACCCCGGCGGTGTTATTACCGATGGCGGCAGCGTTGTGTTTTAGCTGCTATCAGATTCTCACCCGCAAACTCAGCGCGTATGACAGCCCGACGACCAGCAACTTCTTTGCCGGGCTATTCAATGTGCTGGTGATGAGCGCGCTGGTGCCGTTCTTCTGGCACACCCCGACCCTGGCGCATGGCCTGCAGATGCTTGCCCTGGGCGCTTTTGGCATGACGGCACACTTGCTGTTGACCCAGTCTTTTCGCGTCGCGGCCCCGGCACTGCTGGCGCCGTTCAGCTATTGCCAGATCGTGTTTTCCGGGATATTGGGCTGGTTACTTTTTGATCACACACCTGACTTCACTACCCGTATCGGCATCGCCATTATCTGCATCAGCGGCCTGGCGGCGGCCTTGCAGCAACGCCGCGCACGCGCCTGAACCCTTTTATGTAGGAGCGAGCTTGCTCGCGAGCATTTAAGAGCTCGCTCCTACAGGGCTTTAGAAGTCGAAAAACACCGTTTCGTTTGGCCCCTGCAGGTAGATATCAAACCGGTAGGCCGGCTTGCCATCCACTTCGCAACGCCGGGCGATCAGCGTTTCGCGACGCTGCGGTTGCTCGATCAGGTTGAGCACCGGGCATTTGCCATTGGCCTCAGGCTCGTCGCTGAAGTACAGGCGGGTCTGCAGGTGGATATTGATGCCCCGGGCAAACAGCGACACGTTGATGTGCGGCGCCATTGGCACGCCAGCTGCGTTATTTACCACCCCCGGCTTGATGGTGTTCAGGGTCCATTCACCGGCATCAAAGGTGGTGGCGGTACGGCCAAAGCTGTTGAAGCCTTTTTCCGAATCAAAGTCTTCGTCGTAAACCCCTTCATGGTTGGCTTGCCACAGTTCCAGAAATGAATCGCGCACCAGGTGCCCGTTACCGTCGTGCACGTTGCCTAGCAACAGGATGTGCTCGCCCGGCGCGCCGGGTTTGGCCATCTCGCTCCAGATTTCCACTGGGCGTGCCGGGTTGCCGGCCGCGGCCAGTGCCAGGCCGATATGCACATAGGGGCCAGCCGTTTGCGATGGGGTTTCCTGCAGCAGTTCGATAGGCATGACGAAGCTCCTCAGCAGTTTTCGAAGTGTGTCTTGCGCTGACCGCGCAGCACGATATCAAAGCGATATGCCAGGCAATCCATTGGATTGGCAGCGCCCATGTCCAGCCGTGCAATCAGGCTTTGCACGGCATCCGGATTGGTAATCGACTTGACGATCGGGCACATAGGGATCAGCGGATCCCCCTCGAAATACAGCTGGGTAATCAGGCGCGTCGCGATCGAAGGACCGCTGATGGAGACGTGGATGTGCGCCGGGCGCCAGTCATTGGGCCCGTTACGCCAAGGATACGGTCCCGGTTTTACGGTCCGAAAACTGTAATAGCCCTGGCTGTCGGTCAGGGTACGGCCCACGCCACCAAAGTTGGGGTCCAGGGGCGCCAGGTAACGGTCGTTTTTGTGGCGATAACGGCCACCGGCGTTGGCTTGCCACATCTCGACCAGAGTGTGGGGAATCGGCTTGCCGTACTGATCGCATACGCGGCCCGACAACAGAATCCGCTCGCCCACCGGCAAACCGCCATTGTTGAAGTTGAGCAGCAGATCGTTGTCAAACTTGCCCAATTGAAGATGGGAAAAGTCAGGACCACTGGTTTCACTGACCGATTGCGGGATGCTCACCAGTGCCTGGCGCGGCGAACGGGCAATGGAGGTTTTGTAATCAGGGGTCAGCGCTTTGGGGTGCCAGTTGCGGTCACGGATGACAAAACGCCGGCTGTCTGCATCAGACATGTCGATCTCCTGTTGTTTTTATAAAGGCCATGCCCCTCCCCTGACCTTTGTAGGAGCGAGCTTGCTCGCGAGCAAGCTCGCTCCTACAAAGGTCAGGGCGGAGCAGGCAGTTAATGGCCAGTTTCAAACAACAGGCAGGTGGGGACTACTGAAAAGGCATCCTCAACCCATAACCATATGGTTATGGATAAACACCTTCGCAATAGGCCTGCCCCAACTCGCGCAGCACTTCGACACAGCCCTGTGCAGCCACCGACATTGGCACATGGGCGTTGCTGCAAATACCGATCGAGCCACCCGGTTCGCGCTGGCCGAGGTCGACTTCTTGCAGCTCACCGCTTGCCAGATCCAGGCGCACGGCATCCAGCGGTGCAATCCAGACCGCATCGTTATCCAGCACATAACGCCGGCTCAGGCTAATCGACAGGGTCTCCAGACGCTGACGGGACTGGCTGATGCCGCACTGTACGAACAGGCTGTCGGCAAAGGCACGGATGGTGGTATTGGCCAGCGGCAGGACCAGCGGGTAGTTTTCCAGCCAGCTGCGATCCAGCGGCGATTGCGTCAGCGGGTGGCCAGCACGCACCACCAGGGTCATGGATTCGCTGTAAAGATGTTCAAAATTCATCCCCTGGATTTGCGGGCTGTCCGTCATCCGCCCCACCACCAGATCAACATCCCCTACCCGTAACTGCGACAACAGGTACGCGCTCGGCCCCGTCACCACGCTCACCACCAGCGACGAATGCCGCGCATGCAGGCGGCGCACCAACTCGGGTATCAGCAGACTTTCAACGGTCGACAACACCCCCAGGCGTACCGTCCCGCCCGCATACTCGCCACCGCGCAAGGCATTGACCCCTTCGCGCAACGCCTGCACCGATGGCGTCGCATACCGCAGGAATGCCACACCGGCCTCGGTCAGGGTTATCCCGGATTTACTGCGTACAAACAGGCTGACCGTCAACAGCTCTTCGAGCTCCTTGAGGGTTTTTGACATGGCCGGCTGACTCACTGCCAGCACATCCGCCGCCCGCGCCAGGCTACCCTGACGTGCCATTTCCAGAAAGCACACCAGGTGCCGGTATTTGATGCGGGTATCAATGTTCACAAGGCTGACAACTCGGGGCGGGTACAGGCCGTATTCAACCACTTCAGCGCGGGGCCCGGAACTCTATTCAGGCACTGGCGGTCTTTTTGCCGGGCCGGGCTAATCTGTCAGCCGTGCCAGCACCTGCTTTTGCAGTGCCTGGCGCGGTAACTGCCATACTCCTTGCGCACTGAACAGGCGTCTGACAACCGGGCTGGTGAAGCCCCTGTTCAGCAACAACACTTATCAACAGGATTTATCAGAGGATTGCCCCATGCTTTGGAAAAAAGGCCGACGCAGCGACAACGTGGAAGACGTGCGTGATCAAAGCACCGGGGGCGGTGGCGGGATGCGCATTGGCGGTGGCAAAGGCCTGAGCCTGATGGCGGTAGTGGTGATTGTCGGGATCGGCTTGTTGACCGGCCAGGACCCGATGCAGATTCTCGGGCAACTCAGCGGCCAGCTCACCGACCAGTCCTCGCCCCAGGTCACTCAGCAAGCCGGGCATGCGCCGCCAGCCAATGATCAACAAGCCGACTTCGTGCGCGCGGTGCTGGGCGATACCGAAGACACCTGGCGTCAGATTTTTCAACAGGCCGGACGCACCTATAAAGACCCGACACTGGTGCTGTTTCGCGGCCAGGTAAATTCCGCCTGCGGCTTTGCTTCAGCAGCCACCGGGCCGTTTTATTGCCCGGCAGATCAAAAGGTTTACCTGGACATGAGTTTCTTCCAGGAAATGTCCCAGCGCTTCAAGGCCGGTGGCGACTTCGCCCAGGCCTATGTAATCGCCCATGAGGTCGGCCATCACGTACAGAGCCTGCTGGGCATCTCGTCAAAAATGCAAATGGCCCGTCAACAAGGCAAGCGCATGGAAGGTGCAGGTGGCTTGCTGGTGCGCCAGGAATTGCAAGCCGACTGCCTGGCGGGAGTTTGGGCCAACCATGCACAAAAACGCCTGAACTGGCTGGAGCCCGGGGATATCGAGCAAGCCCTGAACGCCGCCAATGCCATCGGCGATGACCGCCTGCAGCAACAAAGCCAGGGCCGCGTGGTGCCGGATTCCTTTACCCACGGTACATCGGCGCAACGGGTGAAGTGGTTCAAGACCGGTTTCGCGCAGGGTGATGTCAACCAGTGCGACACCTTTTCGGCAGCGAAGCTTTAAGTGGGGCTGCGTCTGATCGCTTCGATACTTGGACTGCTGATTGTCTATAGCGGGGCTCAGGCAGCAGAGCACGGGGTCAGGGAGCTGAGCCCCGGGCATCTGAACACCGGCGCCGGCCAGCTGGGTATCGGGTTGAGCCAGGACTGGCAGCAGCCCCTCCCCCACATGCAGCGGGCACTGATTGTGATTCATGGCCGTTTGCGCAATGCCCAGACCTACTTGCACAGCGTTGAAAAGGCGGCGACGCAGGCCGGACAGTTATCCACAACCCTGATCATCGCTCCGCAGTTTCTGAACGAAAGCGACGCTGCTCGCCATAGCCTGCCTGCCGACACATTGCGCTGGCACGCCAATGACTGGATGGGCGGTGCACCTGCCACAAGCCCGACGCCGCTCAGTTCTTACGCGGCGCTGGACCAAATCCTGGAACGTCTCAATGACCGTAAACGCTACCCTGCCCTGCGCGAGGTAGTGGTTGCCGGACACTCGGGAGGCGCGCAGGTGGTGCAGCGCTACGCGCTGACAACCCAGGCTGATCAGGCGTTGCAGGCCAATGGCATCAAGGTGCGGTATGTAATTGCCAACCCTTCGTCTTACGCGTATTTCAACGCGCAACGACCGGTTCGTGCCTTCGATCCGGCCAGTTGCCCGGGCTTCAATACCTGGAAGTACGGGCTCAAGGAGTTGCCCGCCTATGCCAAGGTGCAACCCCCCCAGCAACTTGAGCACGCCTACGTGGGGCGAGACATCACTTACTTGCTCGGCGCCGAGGATATCGACCCCAACCACCCGGCCCTCGACAAGCGTTGCGAAGCCGAGGCCCAGGGCGCGTTCAGGCTGGTGCGGGGCAAGAATTACTTCGGGTATCTGACCCGGCGTCATCCACAGGGCCTCAATCAGCGATTGATTGAAGTCCCCGGGGTCGGGCACAACGGCGACCGGATGTTCACCTCGCCCGAGGGGCAGAAGGCGTTGTTCGGCGAGTAACTTTCCTCCCCTGAAACCTGTAGGTGCGAGCTTTTCAACGAAGCCGCGAAGAGCTCGCGAGCAAGCACGCTCCTACAGGGGTCAGGCGATAAGTTGGCGCAGTTCGAAGCAGTCCCGGGCATGCCAGTCGGTCAGTTCCGGCCACGGGTTTTGGGGCACGTTGACCAGTACGGTTTTACTGCCCGCCGCACGCCCACAATCCAGGTCAAAACGATAATCCCCGACCATCACCATCTGTGACGGCGCGACCTCCCACGCCCGGGCCAGTTGCAACAGGCCGTCGGGGTCAGGCTTGTGGGCTGCATTGTCGCGGCCGAGCACATCCTGTGGCGCAAAGAATGGCGCCAGGCCAATGGCCTCCAGGGTGATATGCGCCAGCTCCCGGGCATTGCGGGTCAGCACCCCCAGGCGACAACCGCGGGCCGCCAGCTCGCGCACCAGCTCAACCGCGCCGGGCGCAGGAGTTGAGGCCAATGCCAGTTCACGCTCGTGCTCCAGCAACCAGGCGTGCTTGGCTTGCGCTTCGTGCGCAGGCAAGCCGTTGAGGTGGGTCAAAATATCGTCTTGCGCTGGGATATCCAGCGCGCGACGAATCGCAGCAAAGTCATGCACGGCAACGGTCAAAGTGCCGTCCATGTCGAAAACCCAGTGTTTTACATCCTTGAGTGTCATGCCCAGTCCTTGCGATGGCGAATCAAACCTTCTTGTGTAACCGACGCGACCAGCTGGCCTGCGCGGTTATAGACGCTACCGCGGGAGAACCCGCGTGAATTCCCCGCCCACGGGCTGTCCATGGCGTACAGCAACCAGTCATCGGCACGCAGGTCCTGGTGGAACCACAGCGCGTGATCAAGGCTGGCAACCTGCATATCCTTTTGCCACACGCCTTTGCCATGGGGCAGCAGCGAGGTGGTCAGCAAACCGAAGTCCGAGGCATAGGCCAGCAGGTATTTGTGCAGCGCCGGCGAGTCAGCCAGTGCGCCATCGGCACGAAACCATACGTACTTGATCGGGTCGGTGATCTTGGGGTTGAACGGGTCTTCGCCCACCACCGGACGAAACTCGATGGGCTTGGCGCACAGCAGCTTTTCACGCATCGATTCGGGGATCAGATGCGCGCGCTGACGGATCATTTCGAGTTCCGAGGGCAGGTTTTCCGGGCCCACCACATCGGGCATCGGGGTCTGGTGCTCAAAGCCGGCTTCGTCGTACTGGAATGATGCACTGCAGGTAAAAATCGGCTGGCCCTTCTGGATCGCGGTCACCCGGCGCGTACTGAAACTGCCGCCGTCACGCACCCGGTCCACCTGATAGACCACCGGCAACCCTGCATCCCCCGGGCGCAAAAAATAGCCGTGCATCGAGTGCACGTGCCGCGCGTCTTCGACTGTCTGGCTCATGGCCGACAACGATTGCCCGAGTACCTGACCGCCGAACAACTGGCGAAAGCCCAGGTCCTGACTGCAGCCGCGAAAGAGGTTCTCTTCGATCGGTTCCAGGGTCAGCAAATTGACCAGATCTTCCAACACTTGGCTCATTCAGACTCTCCTCACACAGAGCAATACCGGCGCAGTCTTGGCTACGCAGGTCAACAAAATTTCGGCTTTCGCCACTCTCCACCTGCTCAGCCGTGCAGGGTTTCCAGCCACTGGGCCCGCGTAATGCGATACAGCACATGTGACCGTAGCGGATGCCCTTCAGGCAGGCGGGGATGTTCAAAGTCGCCGTCAGGATCGTGCTGCATGCCGATCGCCTGCATGACCTTTTGTGACGGCAGGTTGAGCTGGCTGGTGAATGACACCACCTGATCCAGCGCCAATCGGTCAAAGGCACAGCGCAGCACGGCCCAGGCCGCCTCACTGGCATATCCCAGGCCCCAATGTTGCGGATCCAGACGCCAGCCAATTTCAACTGCCGGGCTGAACGGCGCGTCAAAATTGACATTGAGCAACCCGGTAAAGCCGATGAAGGCTCCCGTGTCCTTGCGCTCCAGCGCCCACAGCCCGTAGCCGTATTCGGCAAAGTGGCCACGAATCCGGCCAATCAGCGCGGCACTTTCGAGACGGCTCAGGGGCGCAGGAAAATAGCGCATCACCTGAGGGTCGGCAGACATCGCAGCAAACTCAGGCAAATCTGTGTCACGCCAGGGACGTAATCGCAAACGGGCACTTTCGAGCTCTTTGATCTGCTCCATCTGTTCTCTCCGATTTGTTACCGGGCTTTTCGAATACCTTGCAGTGTACAGCGCTGTTAATATCAAACGCTCGTTCGGCGCGAAATCCCTATGCCTTTACCTCTGATTTACCACGATGACTACAGTCCCGAGTTCCCGGCGGAGCATCGCTTCCCGATGGATAAATTCCGCCTGTTGCGCGACCACCTGGTTCAGACCGGGCTGACCCGTGATGCCGACTTGCTGCGTCCCGAACTGTGCCCTGTGGATATCCTCGCGCTGGCCCATGACCGTGCCTACATCGAGCGTTACATGGCCGGTGAACTGGCCCGCGAGGACCAGCGACGCCTGGGCCTGCCCTGGAGTGAAGCACTGGCGCGCCGGACCATCCGTGCGGTGGGCGGCTCTTTGCTGGCGGCCGAGCAGGCGCTTGAGCACGGGCTGGCCTGTCACCTGGCCGGCGGCACCCATCACGCGCACTACGACCACCCGGCGGGTTTCTGCATCTTCAATGATCTGGCAGTCATCAGCCGCTATTTACTGGAAAGCGGACGGGTAAACCGGGTGTTGATCTTCGATTGCGATGTGCATCAGGGCGATGGCACGGCGCGGATTCTTGAACATACGCCGGATGCAATTACCGTTTCCCTGCATTGCGAAAAGAATTTTCCGGCACGCAAGGCGCAAAGCGACTGGGACATTGGCCTGCCCATGGGCATGGGGGATGCCGAATATCTGCAAGTGGTCGATGATGCGCTCAATTACTTGCTGGCGCTGTATCAGCCCGATCTGGTGCTGTACGACGCGGGTGTCGATGTTCATCAGGACGATGCCCTGGGTTATTTGAAACTGACCGATGCAGGCGTGGCCGCCCGCGATGAGAGCGTGATGCGCCACTGTCTGGGCCGCGATATCCCGGTAGTCGGAGTGATCGGCGGCGGTTACAGCAAAGATCGCAAAGCGCTGGCCCGACGCCACGGGATCCTGCATCACAGTGCGCAGAAGGTCTGGGTGTCTTCCGGCTGCCACTAATTACCCACAATGCCTGTGGAACTGCCTGTGGATAACCTGAGTGAAAGCGCTTGCAGGGCACGCCGCGTACGGGCTGCAGAGAGCTGTACGTTTTTCATACAGACAACATCCTTCTTCTGTGGGAGCTGGCTTGCCAGCGATGCAGGCGACGCAATTGGCATTATCCTGGCATCGGTGCCATCGCTGGCAAGCCAGCTCCCACAGGGCACAGGCGGATTAGTCAGGTAGAATACGCGGCTTATTTCGCCGATTTGCAGCCCCGCCATGACTGAGCCCACCACCTCCCCTTCCCGTCACGTTGCCATTATTGGCGGTGGTCCCGCAGGTCTGATGGCCGCCGAAGTGTTGAGCCGGGCCGGGGTGCGGGTCGATCTGTATGACGCCATGCCTTCGGTGGGACGCAAGTTCCTGCTGGCCGGTGTCGGTGGTATGAACATCACCCATTCCGAAGCCTACCCGGCGTTCCTCTCACGTTATGCAGAGCGGGCACCGCAGATCGCCCCGCTGCTGCGGGCTTTCGATGCCCAGGCCTTGTGTCAGTGGATTCACGACCTGGGGATTGAAACCTTTGTCGGCAGTTCTGGGCGGGTGTTCCCCACCGATATGAAAGCCGCTCCCTTGCTGCGCGCATGGCTCAAGCGATTGCGCGAATCCGGGGTAGTTATCCACACCCGCCATCGCTGGCTGGGCTGGCAAGCCGATGGCCAGTTGCGAATCGACAGCCCGGACGGTGAAAAGCAGCTCAAGCCGGATGCGCTGTTACTGGCGCTGGGCGGCGGCAGTTGGGCTCGCCTGGGTTCGGACGGTGCGTGGATGCCGCTTCTGGCCGAGCGCGGGGTGGAACTGGCGCCGCTGCAGCCGAGCAATTGCGGGTTTGATGTGGCGGGATGGAGCGAAGTGCTGCGCAGCAAATTTGCCGGAGCACCGCTCAAGAACATTGCGATAGGCATGCCCGACAGCCCTGCGCGCCTGGGTGAGTGCGTCATTACCGCCAGCGGTATTGAAGGCAGCCTGATTTACACCTGGTCGGCGCTGATTCGTGAAGCGATCAATCAACAGGGGGTCGCCACCATCCTGATCGATCTGCTGCCGGGCAAGCCTGTGGATAAAGTTGCCGCAGCACTGGCCAAGCCTCGCGGCTCGCGCTCCATGAGCAAGCATCTGCACAGTCAACTGGGGCTGGACGGGGTGAAAGCCGCGCTGTTGCGCGAACTGGCGCCTGCCGAGTGCTTTGCCGATCCGCTGCGACTGGCCCAGGCGATTAAAGGCTTGGC
Source organism: Pseudomonas versuta (assembly GCF_001294575.1). NCBI lineage: Bacteria > Pseudomonadati > Pseudomonadota > Gammaproteobacteria > Pseudomonadales > Pseudomonadaceae > Pseudomonas > Pseudomonas versuta. Next base: position 32,082 of record NZ_CP012676.1, on the reverse strand, counting down.
ACTGAACCTGATAAACACCCGTCCATTGGACGAGGCCATCAGCAGCGCGGGAGGTGTACGGTTTGAAGCGCTGGATGAAAACCTGATGCTCAAAGCCATGCCGGGGGTGTTCTGCGCGGGTGAAATGCTCGATTGGGAAGCCCCCACCGGCGGCTATTTGCTCACAGGCTGTTTTGCCAGTGGCCGGGCCGCAGGGTTGGGGGTTTTGAGCTGGCTTAAAGCCTGACGCTTGCCCGCGACGGCGTCGCGGACAAGCGGGTTTGGCTTACGGCTTGCGCTTGCGCGGGCCGGTGTTGAACACAGGAACTTTACGCACGGGTTTGACCGAAGGTTCAACCGGTGCCGCTTCGCCGCTGTCGACCCATTTGCCCAAGTTGCGCTTGCCGCCACCGCCTGAGGTTTTCGGTTTTTTCGGCTTCTTCGGTTTTTTGATCACCTGACCGGTTGCATCAGTCTCGGGGACCCGGTGCTCCGGCTCGAAATCCTGTTGCTCGTGGCGCGGCAAGGTCTGACGGGTCAGCATCTCGATTGCCGACAACATGTTCACTTCATCGGCGCAGACAAACGAAATCGCTTCGCCCTTCTGACCGGCACGGCCAGTGCGGCCAATGCGGTGAATGTAGTCTTCGGCCACGATCGGCATGTCGAAGTTGATCACCAGCGGCAGGTCTTCAATATCCAGACCACGGGCAGCAACATCGGTCGCGACCAGGATCTGTACTTCACTGGCCTTGAACCGGTCCAGCGCGCGCTGGCGGGTGGCCTGCGGCTTGTCGCCGTGAATGCCGTCCGCGTTGATGCCCAGGCCTTGCAGCTTGCCCACCAGTTCATCCACACCGTTACGGGTTTTGGCAAACACCAGCACTTGTTTCCACTGCTGGGTACGCAGCAAATGCAGGAACAGTTCCGGCTTGCGCTTTTTGTCGACCGGAATGATCCATTGTTTGACGCTGCTGGCCGCCACGTTGCGCGGGCTGACTTCGATGCTCAGCGGGTTGTCGAGCATCTGCTCGGCCAACAGGCGGATCGCGTCAGAAAAGGTCGCCGAGAACAGCAGGGTCTGGCGCTTTTTCGGCAACACGCGGTAGATATCACGCAGCTCTTCAGAGAAGCCCAGATCGAGCATGCGGTCCGCTTCGTCGAGGATCAGGGTTTGCAGCTGGGTGAACTTGATCGCTTTCTGGCGATAAAGGTCGAGCAGACGACCCGGCGTTGCCACCAGCACATCAACCCCTTTGCGCATTTTCATCATTTGCGGGTTGATGCTGACGCCGCCGTAGACCGCATAAGTGCTCAACGGCAAATGCTCGGCGTACTGGCGAATGCTCTCGTGAACCTGTTCGGCCAGTTCCCGGGTTGGCACCAGGACCAGGGCGCGCACCATGTTACTGGCAACTTTCGGACCTTCCATGGTCAGCGACTGCAGCAGCGGCAGGGCGAAACCGCCCGTTTTGCCGGTGCCGGTCTGGGCTGCGGCCATCAGGTCGCGGCCAGCCAGCACTGCGGGGATCGCTTGGGCCTGAACCGGGGTTGGGGTCTTGTAGCCGAGCGTCTCAAGAGCGCGCAGCAAGGGTTCGATCAGGCCAAGGGTGGCGAATGTCATGGGGATACCGTCGAAAAAGGTCAGCGCAGGGGCGCATAAGTTGCAATGGCGCGCAGTTTACCCTAATTCAGACCGGTTTCTGCTTGCGCCACTGCGGCAACCCGATCAACACCACGGCGCTGATGATGACCGCCATCGCCAGGCACTCCTCAAAACCGATGCTCTCGCCTGCGAATGCAATGCCCAGCATCACGGCCACGGCCGGGTTGACGTAGGCGTAACTGGTGGCCGCCGCGGGGCGTACGTTTTTCAGCAGGTACATGTAGGCACTGAAGGCAATGATCGAACCGAAGAACACCAGATAGAGCAATGCGCCCCAGCCTGCGGCCGTCGGCATCTGGGTCATGCGTTCGCCACTTAACAGGCTGCCGGCCAGGAGCACGGCGCCCGCCACCAGCATTTCGGCGGCACTGGCCATCGGCCCGGCAGGCAGCGGCAAGTGCCGGCTCCACACCGAACCGAACGCCCAGGCAGCGGCGGCAAACAAAATCATCGCCGCACCCATCGGGCTGGCCTGCAGGTTGGTACCAAGGTTGAGCATGCCGATACCGATCAGCCCCAGGACAATCCCGGCCCATTCCAGACGGGTATTGCGTGCGCCCCAGAAGTAGCCGAACAGCAAGGTAAACAACGGCACGGTGGCCACGGCCAGTGCCGCGACGCCCGAGGCGACCCCGGAGTGTTCCGCCAGCGTCACGCCACCGTTGCCGCAGGCCAGCAACAGAAAGCCGATCATGCCTGCTGCGCGCCACTGGACGAAGGTCGGTGCGGGCGACCCGCGCCAGCGCATGAAACCGTACATCAAGCTGCCTGCCACCAGAAAACGGACCCCGGCCATCATCAGCGGTGGCCAGGACTCAATACCGATACGGATGACCAGATAGGTCGACCCCCAGATCACATACAACGCAAAAAAGGCACCGATCAGTTGTAGCGGAAAACGACGTGCGGCAGGCATGGAGGCAGCTCAAAGGCAGAGGCAGGGGATGAGGGAGTCTAGCCAAAGCGCGGGGCAATATTAAGTTACAGAACCGGCCAAAAGTGGCCGTACACTTTTGGCCGGCGACAGGGCCGCTGCTAAAGGCTCGCGAACACGCGCGCTCCTGCACAGGCCCTGTTCTTCAGAACCCGCGGCAGCGCTTGAGGTGTTCGTTGATTTTGGCGGCAGGAATTTTTTGCAGGCTGCGCAACAGATCGTGGTTCAACTCTCGCAGGCCGTGCTTTTGACGCAGTTGCTCAGCCAGGTGGGTCGTCAGGTTGGCTGCCATTTCAGCATCGGCCATGGCCCGGTGAGCCTGACCTGTATGGGGCAATTGGGCGAAGGTGGTGAGGGTGCCCAGTTTGTGATTGGGCGCCGCCGGCATCAAACGCCGCGCCAGCAGCAAGGAGCAGGCAAAGTGTTGCAGACGGGTGCGCTTGATGAGCCCCATCTCGAAATCCCAGAATTTTTGGTCGAAGGCTGCGTTGTGCGCCAGCAGGGGCGTGATACCCACAAACTCGTTGACCTCGTTCATCACCTGCTGTGCAGACGGTGCAGTGCGCAACATGGCGTTGCTGATGCCTGTCAATTGCTCGATAAAACCCGGTACCCGCACGCCCGCGTTCATTAGGCTCTGGTAACGCTCGACAATGCGCCCCTGCTCCAGAATCACCACCGCAATTTCTGTCGCCCGACACGTGCTGCTCGGGGAGATACCAGTGGTTTCAAAGTCAATTACGGCGATGCGTTCCAAACCGGGTCAATCCTGTAAAAAATGGAAATTACTTGAGCAGCAAGCTGCCTTCAATCGGCACATAACGGCCAGCGGCACGAATCAATGAGTTGGCGGTAAGGCCGGGCACCCCATAGGCCACGGTGTCGACCCCGTGCTTGCTGGCAATGCGTTCGAGCAGCAGATCGAAATCGCCGTCTCCCGAGGCCAGCACCACTTCATCGACATTGGCCGCAATGTCCATGATGTCGATGGTGATGCCTACGTCCCAGTCGCCCTTGGCCGAACCATCGCTGCGCTGGATATAGGGCTTGAGTTTTACCGTAAAGCCCAGGTTGCGCAGGATCTGCTGAAACTGCTGCTGTTTGCTGTCACCCCGGTCAATCGCATAAGCGTAGGCCTCGACAATTTCACCGCGTTGGCTGATGTCGGCCCATAGCGCAGCGTAATTGAAGTGGCAGCCATAAGCCTGGCGAACTGTGTAATAGAGGTTCTGCACATCCGCGAAGACCGCAATTCTTTTCACCGGCAAACCTCATGTGCCCAGGCAAGCGGGCAGCAGCTGAAAAACAAGGCCGCAGTATGCCAGCCTGCCGGGATTTTGCGCGGATTAACCGCCCGGCGTGCAATCACACGCCGGGCAGCGAGTTATCAGACGAAGGAGTCGTCGTCAGAAAAGAAGTCATCATCGTCCAGGCCGACGTCTTCAATGCCGGGCCCATCATTATTGGCAAACTGCTGGTTACCATTGCCCCAGCCGCTGTCGCTGGCCGGTACCGGTTGCTCGATGATTTCCTCAACCACTTGCGGCTGTTGATTGTGGCTGAACAGGCTGCTGATACCTTGCGCCAGCATCACCCCGCCCGCCACACCGGCGGCGGTTTTCAGGGCGCCGCCAAGGAAGCTGCTACCCGCAGCAGGCGCAACCGGCGCCGCGGCTTGCGCAGCCGAATAGGCAGGCGCTGGAGGTGGCGACGATGGCCCGTCACGCCAGCCGCCCGAGGCGGCAGGGGCAGGTGCAGGTGGACGGTTACCGCCACCAAACATGCCGGACAAAAAACCACCGCTGGCAGGCGCTGGTGCAGGCGCGGCCCGAGCCTGATCGAGCTCGGCCTGCAACTGCTTGTTCTGCTGGTCGAGCTGCTTGAGCGCGGCCTCTTGCACAAGAATCGCCTGAGTCATGTAGTAAGCCGCCGCAGGCTGACGGGCCAGATGCTGGTTGATCCGCTCCTGTGCCTGGACATCGCGCGGGGCCGCGTCGTTTTCAGCCTGTTGTAACCGGGTAAACAGCCCGTCAATCAGGGTTTGCTCTTCGCTGTTCATGACGACCTCACGGGATTGCCGATAAAAACCATGACCCATGCACATTGCAGGAGGTCATTCAGGTTATGGGGTCGTAACAAGAAGTTTCAATGACCCTTACTCAACGTTTACATTTGCTCACCATCGCGTGGCATCGGTTAAAGTGGCGCACCGCTTTTGACTGCCGATGCCTGACCATGAATCCGCTGACCGTTATTCGCGACTCCCTGTATTTCTTCCAGCGCAACCTGGGCCAGATCGTGGCGCTGTGCTTGCCGCTGGTGATCCTTGAAGCAGTGCTGCAGCACATGGTTGATAACGCCGTGGGCCCCGATCCGTCGCCCGGTTACGGCCTGCTTGTGGGTTTGCTGCTGTACCCGCTGTATACCGGCGCGTTGATTCTGTTCCTTGACGCCCGCAGCCGTGGCGAAAGCCCGCGCAACCGGGAGCTGCTGGCCCAAGCCCTCACCCTGTGGCCCAGGTTCGCATTGCTCGCCGCCATCAGTACGTTGCTGATTGTGCTCGGGCTGTCGATGTTTTTTGTCCCCGGTATTTTTCTGACCGTTGTGTTTGCGTTTGCCGAATACCGCCTGGTATTGCGCGGTGACGCCCCGCTGACGGCCCTGAAATCGAGCTTCGCCATGAGCCGCGGGCACTTCTGGCGGATTTTTGTCTGCTTGCTGGCGGTACTCGGGCCGCTGATGTTGCTCAAGGAATTGAGCTTCTCGCTGTTCCAGAAAGACGAGAATCCTTTGCTCTCGCTGGCGCTGGAGAGTGCCAACAGCTTTTTGCAGCTGTTTTTGTCGGTCGTGCTGTACCGCTTGTTTATGCTAATCGGCGAACCGTCCGACAAGTAAGAGAGAAGATTCACTATTCACCTGTCCTTGGGTGCCGGACTGCGGTCCGGTATCCTCGGCAATTCCCGCTACGTCATAAGCTGAGCCCATGCCACGTTTATTACGCCCCACCCTGTTAGGTTTGCTGCTGGTCGCCGCCGTGCTGGCGAGCCTGATTTACAGCGTTACGTGGCGACCCGATGCCAAAGAGGTGCTGGCGCTCAGCTGCCCGGCCACCGCACCGGTGCTGGTGCCGGGCCAGGCGCTCAAGGTCATGACCTGGAACGTTCAATACCTGGCAGGCAAGCGTTATGTGTTCTGGTACAACCTGGTGGACGGCAGCGGCCCGGATCTGCGCCCGACCCGTGAAGACATGGCATTCAGCCTGGATGAAGTGTCGCGGGTGATACGCGATGAGCAGCCCGATCTGGTGCTGCTGCAAGAGCTCGATGAAAACGCCAAGGCCAGTGACTATCAGGACCAGCTCGCGCTGTTGCAGGAACGCCTGGTCGATCTGTACCCGTGCAGCACCCAGGCCTTTACCTGGAAGGCCGACCTGGTGCCCGACTGGCATATTCTGGGCAGTGTCGGACGCAAACTGGTGACCCTCAGCCGTTACCAGATCGAACATGCCGAGCGCCTGCAATTGCCGGTGGCCGAAGCCAATATCATCAGCCGCCAGTTCCAGCCAAAACCTGCACTGCTGGTTAACTACCTGCCGCTAAACGACGGCGGGCAAATAATTGCCATCAACACCCAGTTCGACGCCCCGTCACTGGACAACAGCAACCTGCTCCATCAAATGCAGGCCACGGGTGTACTGCTGGACAAGTTCGAGAGCCAGGGCACGCCCTGGTTGATTGGCGGTGATTTCAACCTGTTGCCCATTGGCCAGTTCTTGCGCTTGCCCGCCGAACTGCGAGCGGGCTATTCACCGGACAGTGAATTGCACCTGCTGTGGGAAAAATACCCGATGGTCCCCAGCAACCCCGAAGCCACCGGCATCGACCGCGAACTGTGGCTGACCCACTTCCCCAATGACCCGCGCGTTCAAGCCCCTGACCGCACCCTGGATTACCTGTTCTACAGCCCGAAACTGCAGCGCATTGAAGCCTATGTGCGCCAGGAAGATACGCTGAGCATTTCCGACCACCTGCCGGTGATGGGGCGGTTTTTGTTACCGATTGATTGACCCCCCCTATATCTGCATCTGTAGGAGCGAGCTTGCCTCGCGAGCTCTTGAAGACAACAGCTCGCATCTATGGGGTCGAGCTGCAAGCTTCAGGGTTTACGGGGCTTGATCCGGGCCGTGGGCTCGGCTATCAGCGGGTCGTCGGGCCAGTAGTGTTTCGGATAGCGCCCCTTCAAATCCTTCTTTACTTCGCTGTAGGTGCTGCGCCAGAAGTTGGCCAGATCCTGAGTCACTTGCACCGGGCGTCTTGCCGGCGACAGCAGGTGCAACTTGACCACCTGCCGGCCACCGGCGATGCGCGGGGTATCGGCCAGGCCGAACAGTTCTTGCAGGCGCACAGCCAGAATCGGCGGGTATTCGCTGTAGTCCAGACGCACCGACGAACCCGACGGTACCTTGATGTGATGCGGCGCCAGTTCGTCCAGCCGCTGGGGCAAGGGCCATTTGAGCAAGTTATGCACAATGCCGGACAGGTCGAGGCTGGCGAAATGACTCAGGCGCGAGACGCGCTCCAGGTACGGCGCCAGCCAATCCTCAAGTGAAGCCAGCAGCGCCGCATCACTCACATCCGGCCATTCGCTTTGCCCTTGGGCAGCCAGATCGAGCTGACGCAAAAGCATCACCCGTGCCTGCCACTGGCGCAGTTCCGGGGTCCAGGGCAGCAACTCGAGGCCCTTGCGCCGGACCAGATTGACCAGCGCCCCGGTGCGCGCCGCGGCGTCCAGCCCGGTCAGCGGCTCACGGCCAAGCACCAGTTCACCGACCTTGCGCTGGCGTTCGGCGCGCAACACCCCTTCACGCTCGTCCCAGTCAAGCTGGTCGACAACGCTGACCTGCTCACTGAGCACGCTGTCGAGCAACCCGGGATCAAGCTCGGCCGCCAGGTAGATCCGTTCTTCACGCTGCCCCTGACGACTGCCCAGATCGGCGATCACCAGCCAGGGATGCTTCATCAGGCCGTCGACCTCGCTGAATAACGCCGCCCGGCCATTGGCCAGCCGATATTCTGCGCCGCCGGGTTTGCGTTGTTGCGCAACGCGGTCGGGATAGGCCAGCGCCAGCAAGGCGCCCAGCCAGCGCGGATGATCGGGATCAGCAACGGGCTGTGTGGCCTTGCCGCGCAGGTAGCCCCGATATTGCCGGGCCAGTTGCCGGGCCCGTTGCACACCGCCCTGCCCGCAACGTGCCCCGCGGCTTTCACCCTGGAGCAAGGCCAGACGGCTGTGCACATCCGCCCCGGCACCACGCAGGATGTCGCGCTCGCCCAAGAGCGCCGCGACATCGCTGGCCATCTCGGCCAGACCCAGTTCTTGCCCGCGCAATAACAGATGAGCAATGCGCGGGTGCGCGGGCAGTTCGGCCATGGCTTCGCCGTGGGGGGTGAGTTTTGCGGTGTGCAAAGCCCCCAGCCGCTCAAGCAACTGCCGGGCCTGTGCATAACTTGCCGAGGGTGGCAGATCCAGCCAGATCAGTTGCTCCGGGGTCACTCCCCAGCGCGCCAGTTGCAGCGCCAGCCCGGCCAGATCGGCCTGGAGGATTTCCGCACTGCTATAGGCCGCCAATTGCGCGTGCTGGTCTTCGGACCACAGGCGATAACAGACGCCAGGCTCCAGGCGTCCGGCCCGGCCGGCACGTTGGGTGGCGCTGGCCCGCGAGATGCGCTGGGTGTCGAGACGGGTCATGCCGCTGCCGGGGTCAAAACGTGGCACCCGCGCCAGCCCGGCATCTATCACCACCCGCACGCCATCGATGGTCAGGCTGGTCTCGGCAATGTTGGTCGCCAGCACCACTTTGCGCCTGCCTGCGGGAGCAGGCTCGATCGCCGCACGCTGCGCATTCAGGTCCAGTTCACCATGCAGCGGGCACAGCAGGATGTCGCTGCGCGAACCCAGCGCATCAGCCAACTGTTGATGGACCCGGCGAATTTCGGCCTGACCGGGCAAGAACACCAATAGGCTGCCGCTGTCATCGCTGATGGCATCGAGCACCGTTTGCACCACCCGCGGCTCGATGAACTCGCCAGGCACAAACGGGCGCCCCCAACGCATGGCCACCGGGTACATCCGCCCTTCGCTGCGCAGCACCGGCGCGTCATCGAGCAAGCTGGCCAGACGCTCACCTTCAAGGGTGGCCGACATCAGCAAGATTTTCAGCGGTTGCTCATCGCGAAACAGCTCGCGGCCATTGAGGCTTAAAGCCAAGGCCAGGTCGGCATCCAGACTACGCTCATGGAATTCGTCAAAGATCAGCAACCCCACACCTTCGAGCGCCGGGTCGTGCTGCAAGCGCCGGGTGAGGATGCCTTCAGTGACCACTTCGATGCGGGTGTCCGGCCCCACCTTGCTGTCTAACCTGATCCGGTATCCGACGGTTTCGCCGACCTTTTCCCCCAGTTCACTGGCCAAACGCTCTGCCGCGGCACGGGCCGCAAGACGCCGGGGTTCGAGCATCAGAATCTTCTGCCCGGCGAGCCAGGGCTCGTTTAACAGGGCCAGCGGGACCCGGGTGGTTTTACCGGCGCCGGGGGGGGCTTCGAGCACCGCCTCGTGGCGTTCACGCAAGGCCTGGCGCAGCGCGGGTAAAACTTCATCAATCGGCAAAGAAATCATGGTGGCTCCAGAACAGAGCGGCGAGTATAACGGCGAACCGTTCGGCATTAAGCACGGTCTTAATCCCGGGTTCGACTCTTCAAGCTTCTTCGAGGTTTTTTGTATGCGTATCTCTTCTCGCGTGATTGGCGGCGTCGTGGTTGCGGCCCTGCTCACCCAATTGACTGCTTGCGGCAGTATTTTCTTCCCTGACAGACGCGGCCAGATCGACGGCAAGATCGACCCCATGATCGCCGTGCTCGATGCCGTGGGCCTGCTGTTTTATGTGATTCCGGGCTTGATCGCCTTCGGCGTCGACTTCGCCACCGGGGCCATTTATTTCCCGCCGGGCAAAACTGCACAGATAGCCCCCGAAAAGCTGCGCGAAGCCATTGGTGCTGACGGCAAAGTGGATAACAGTAAACTCCAGGCCATTCTCGAAAGTGAACTGGGCCGCAGCTTCCCGCTGAATGACCCGCGCCTGATCCAGCACAAAGGCAGCGTGCAGCAACTGGCCATGTACGGTTTGATACCTGCCGCCTGATGCCCCTCGCCACAGTTAAGGATCGCCTATGACCAGCAGCCCGGAACACGCCCGTCTGTTACGCCTGGCCACCCGCGCGTCAGTGGCGGTGGCCAGTCTTTTGATTGTGACCAAGGCCGTCGCCTGGTGGCTCAGTGGCTCGATCAGCATGCTCGCCGGGTTGACCGACTCACTCCTCGACGGCGTGACCTCGTTTCTCAACCTGCTGGCGGTGCATTACGCATTGCGACCGGCTGATGACGATCACCGCTATGGCCACGGTAAAGCCGAGTCGCTGGCGGGCATGGCACAAGCATTGTTTATTGGCGTAAGTGCCGTGCTGATTGCCTTTCAGGCCTTCGAACGGCTGAAAAACCCGGAGCCTGTGGGCGCACCATGGATCGGGATCGGGGTGATTATATTTTCCCTGGTGATGACCGTGGCTCTGCTGATCCTGCAACACCGCGTGATCAAGGCTACGGGGTCCAACGCGGTGCGGGCCGACTCACTGCATTACCGCTCCGACCTGATGCTCAACGGCAGTATTTTAGTGGCACTGGTGCTGGCCAGCGTCGGTTTCCCTCAGCTCGATGCATGGTTTGGTCTGGGGATCGCGATGTACATCCTGTGGAGTGCTATCCAGATCGCCCGTGAGAGTTTTTCGGTGCTGATGGACGAAGAGCTGCCAACCGAGGTCAGCGATAACATGGTGAAGCTGGCCTGCAGCGTACCCGGGGTGCTGGGTGCACACGATTTGCGTACGCGAATTTCCGGCAATGTGTGGTTTGTGCAACTGCACCTGGAACTGCCGGGGGAGCTGAGCCTGTCAGAGGCTCACACCATCAGTGACAGAGCGGCAGCAGAAATTGAGAAAGCCTATCCGCGGGCCGAAGTGCTGGTGCACGCCGACCCGCAGGAAGTGGTCAAACTCCGGGCTACCCCTCAATAGTTGACCTGATAGCCGCGACTGCTCAGACAGTTGCCTTGCGCCTGCCGGTAGGTTTGCACCACTGCCGGTGAAGGTGCATAGGTGACTTTGGCCGGGTCAAAGCCGCTTTGATCTACAGCCCAGCGGTAACAGTCGTAGCGATCCTGATCGATTTGCGCAGGGCTTTGACCGTTCGCCGGGTAGGCCACCACGTCATAACCGTTACTTGCCGGCTGCTGCTGCGCCACTGGCGGCTGAACCACAATGTAGTCCTGGGTTGCGGGCTGATATTGGTAATACGCCCCCGCCGCGAGGAACATCAAGGTGCTGCCGACCCACAGTTCCTGCGCATAGTCAGGCAAGTACCCTACGCGTATCCCGTACGGCGGCTGCACCACGATGTAACGTGGACCCTGCGGGCGATACCAGTAGCCCCCTGAAAAGAAGTAGTTCTGCCCGCGATAAGGCACTTGCCAGTGCTGGCCCGGGAATCGGTCGACGATATAACCCGGCCGGTATTGCGGCCCGGGGCCCCAGCCATTGCCGTGCCCGCTGGGGCGACCCGCCCAGCGATGATCGTTGGGATGACTGTTGCCGGGGCCAAAATTATTGCCCGGCCGGGAATCATGTCCGCCGCCTTGCCAGTTCTGATTGCCACCATGGTTCGGCCCCTGGTTCTGGTGTACGGCATCGGGCCGGGGCTGGATCGGCAGGTTATTGCCGGGCTGGGCCGGACGTCCAGGACCGTTGGGTTCTTGGTGCGGACGGCTTTGCCACTGCCCGCCCTGAGGCTGGTTGTGCTCGGGGCGAGGCTGATTGCCGGGATTGGGCTGATTATGTTCCGGGCGTGCCTGATTGCCGGCGTTGGGCTGGTTATGTTCCGGGCGGGGCTGATTGCCCGGATTACCTTGTGGCCTGCCCTGGTTGTGTTCCTGGCGCGGTTGATTATTGCCGCCCTGTCCCTGTTGCCCGTGCGGCTGCCCGTTACCGGGGCGGGCGTGCTGAGGATTTTCCTCGCCTCGCTGTTCTTCGGCCAACACCTGCCCACTGATACTCACGCAAAGCAAGCCAACTGTAGCCAAACGCCAGATGTGCGGTTTCATGCTGTTTCTCACGGAAGGATAGGCCGTAAACATAAGACTGGAAAACCGGGTACCGGTTCTGCGAGAGACTATCAGTTGCCCAACTTATTTTCGGACAATAAAAAAGGGCGACCCGTCGGTCACCCTTTGAATTTTTCTGTCCTGGCTCAACACTCGTGATGTTGGCTCACCTCGCTCCGTCTTCTGGACAGTGCGTAGCCCGGGGGCCGGGGCAACCCTGTGGGGTTGGCGGCCGCAGCCGGCCTGATTCGGCGGGCTGCAGTGGACTGTATGTCCGGGCAGTGATTCTGGTATTAAGAATAGGCCCGCGGCCGCAGCAAAGGATTGCGAAGATTGCTCAATAAAACATGACTTGCGCAATTTTTAACTTACAGCGGATACTTTCACGCAATAGTTATGACAAAGGGTGTCTTCGTGAGCAAACTCGACCGGTACGATCTGAGTATTTTGGCGGAATTACAGCGCGATGCGCGCATCTCGAATCAGGAATTGGCCGAGCGAATCGGCCTGTCACCTTCACCCTGCTCACGGCGGGTCAAACAGCTGGAGGATGACGGCTACATCTCGCGCCAGGTCGCCTTGCTGGACCGAAAAATGCTGGGTTTAAGCCTGACCGCCTACGTGCTGATCGGCATGGACCGCCACACGCCAGAGCGTTTCGAGAATTTTGAAGCGGCGATCCGCAGCCTGCCGCAAGTGCTGGAATGCAGCCTGGTTACCGGAATGGACGCCGACTATCAGTTGAAAGTGGTGGTGCCCGATATGGACCATTATCAAAAACTGTTGCTGGGCCACCTGACCCGCATTGACGGCGTGACCAGCGTGCGCTCGAGCTTTGTGCTCAATCAGGTACTCAACAGCACTGAACTGCCGCTGACCCACCTTCGCACCTGAAAGCCTGCGGGAGCTGGCAAGCCGGCTCCCGCAAAGGGTCAAGTGTCTGAACCTGGATCAATGTTCGCTGCAGCACCTTGGCCTATACTGCCCCCCGGCTTTTACCCCCCCGATAATGCTGGAGAACACTGATGGATCCTGCCCTGCTTGAAGAATGGATGATGACGATTCTGGTCAGTGTCCTGATCATTTTCATGGCCTTTATCGTCTGGGATCTGGCGAAGAAGTCCAAAGCCGGGCGCTTCGGCTCATTTATTCTGTTTTTCGTGCTGGGCCTGGGCGTTGCCGCGTTCATCATCAAGAGCGTGGTCATCGGCCTGATCGAATCAGGCGCGCTATAGCCGCGCCGGTACTTCCTTGTATTGCCCCTGATCCAGCCCTTCGATCGTCCAGTCACCAATGCGTACGCGCACCAGACGCAGGGTCGGCAAACCGACCGCCGCCGTCATGCGCCGCACTTGCCGGTTACGCCCCTCGCGAATCACCAGCTCCAGCCAAGCGGTCGGTACGCTTTTGCGAAACCGCACCGGCGGATTGCGCGGCCATAGCTGCGGTGCCTCAAGCGCCCGCGCTTCGGCTGGCAGGGTCTTGCCGTCATTGAGTTGCACGCCGTCACGCAACTGCTGCAACTGCTCGGGCGTCGGCTCGCCTTCCACTTGTACCCAATAGGTTTTGGGCAGCTTGTGTTTGGGGTCGGCAATACGCGCCTGTAACTGACCGTCGTTGGTCAGCAGCAGCAAGCCTTCGCTGTCCCGGTCCAGGCGCCCTGCCGGGTAAATGCCGGGAATGGGGATAAAATCCTTGAGCGTCGCCCGCCCGCCTTCATCGCTGAACTGGGTCAGTACGTCGAACGGTTTATTGAACAGGAACAGCTTGGGGTCGGACGGTGGGGCTTTGGCCACGCGACGACCGGCAGCCTGAGGGCTGGAGGTTTTTGGCGTTGGATGGCGCGGGGCGGGGCGAACAGGACGGGACATGGAAAAGGGACATCTAGCGATCAGGGCTGACAATGCTAGGGGCTGTTGCTGCTTCAGTGCAACAGACCCTGTACCCGGATCGCTAAATGGCCCGTCGTTACTAGCGGAACGGCGGCTCGTCGAAGCTGCGCAGTTTGCGTGAGTGCAGTGAATTGAGCTGGCTGCGCATCAAGTCGACGGCAGCGATACCGATTTTCAAATGCTGGCTCACTGCACGCTCATAGAACGCATTGGCCGAACCCGGCAGCTTGATTTCGCTGTGCAGCGGTTTATCCGAGACACACAGCAAGGTGCCATAAGGCACCCGCAAGCGATAACCCTGGGCGGCAATGGTGCCGCTTTCCATGTCCACCGCCACGGCGCGGGACAGGTTGATCAGCGGGCGTTCCTGGGCCCAGCGCAGCTCCCAGTTACGGTCGTCGTAGGTCAGGACAGTGCCGGTACGCAGGCGTTTTTTCAGTTCATCACCCCGCTCGCCCGTCACCTGGGCCGCAGCTTCCTGCAGCGCCAGCTGCACTTCCGCCAGGGCCGGGATCGGAATATTTGGCGGAACCACCCGGTCAAGAATCCCGTCGCGGCGCATGTAGGCGTGGGCCAGCACGTAGTCGCCAATGGTTTGCGACTGACGCAGGCCACCACAGTGACCAATCATCAGCCAGCAATGCGGGCGCAGTACCGCAAGGTGGTCGGTGATGTTTTTCGCGTTGGACGGGCCCACGCCGATATTGACCAGCGTCACGCCATGCCCGTCGCTGGCCTGCAGGTGGTACGCCGGCATCTGATAGCGATGCCATACCACACCCGCTGCAATGGCCTGGGCTTCGCCATAGTCCATGGATTTTTCGATGATCACGTTACCGGGCATCACCATGCGCACAAAACGCGGGTCATCGCGCAGTTGCTCAAGGCCATGCAGGATGAACTGGTCAACGTAGCGATGGTAGTTGGTCAGCAGGATCCATGGCTGGACATGGCGCCAGTCACTGCCGGTGTAGTGCACCAGGCGGCGCAGCGAAAAGTCGACGCGGGCTGCGTCAAACAGTGCAAGCGGCAGCGGATCGGTGCTTTCCCAGTCGTACAGGCCGTCGGCAATCGCATCGGTTGCCGCCGACAGGTCGGTGCTTGGAAATACCCGCGCCAGTGCAGCAGCAGTAACGCCGGAGCCGGCGAGCTCATCGCCCTGTTCGACGACGTACGGGTAAGGAATATTTTGCTGGCTGACACCGACTTCGACTTCGACCGTGAAGTCGCGCATCAAGGGCACCAGCTGTTCCAGCAAGTAGTTACGGAACGCACCGGGATGGGTCACGGTGATGCTGTAAGTGCCTGGTAACTGAACCTTGGCGTACGCCCGGGTGATGGTCGGGATTTCACCGTGAATGGTGTTGGTCAGGCGCAGTTCCGGGTAACGGAACAGGGCGCGCTCTTCGGCGCTGGGTTCGACTCGGTCCTTGAGGTAACGCTTGAGTGCCTGGCTCAACGCCGCGGTTGCGCGTTCGTGCAGGGCGGCAAGCCGGTCTACGGCCTCTTCAGCGGTTGAAACGACAATAAAGGCTTCGGTCACAATAAGCATCCTGTCTTCTGAACTGGCAGGCCTTTATCTTGCCTGCATCGCAGATCAAAGCACAGGACCTTGTAGTCGCTGCGGCAGGCTGCGAAAAGGGCCGCAGGCACTTCCAGATTTTCAGGGCTGCTGCGCGCCCCATCGCAGCCTGCGGCAGCGACTACAAAATTCGTGCTCGTCACACCTGCGGGGTTGAGCGGGCGACAATGGCGGCGATGTTCAGGCCGCGGGGCAAGGTTCCGTAGACCCGGCCGCGGCCTTGCAGGCGACTGGCGATAAATGCGTCGCTGACGTCACTGTCGCCCGCCTCCAGCAGCAGCCTGGCCTGTAGGCCCAAGGCAATATCTTCTGTCAGTTGCCGTGCCCGGTATTGAATGTCATCGGTGTCCTGGAAGGCTTTTTTCAACTGCTCAATGTGCTGCGCCAGGTGCATGCTGCCATGCCCGTCGCCCAGCTCTGCAAACAATGCATCGAGCACCCCCGGCTCTTTGGACAGGGCACGCAACACGTCCAGACACTGCACGTTGCCTGAACCCTCCCAAGTTGAGTTGACCGGCGCCTCGCGATACAGACGCGGCAGGATACTGTCTTCGACATACCCCGCACCGCCCATGCATTCAGCGGCCTCGTTGATCATGGCCGGCGCCCGCTTGCAGACCCAGTATTTGCCCACCGCCGTCACCAAGCGTGAGAATTTGGCTTCTTGCGCGTCATCCAGATGATCCAGTGCCCGCCCCATGCGCAGGCTCAAGGCCAGAGCGGCTTCGCTTTCCAGCGCCAGGTCCGCCAGTACGTTTTGCATCAGGGGTTGCTCGGCCAGCACCCTGCCCCCCACCAGACGGTGCGCGCAATGATGGCTGGCCTGGGTCAGCGCCTGGCGCATCAAGGCACTGGAGCCGACCATGCAGTCGAAGCGCGTCATGGCGACCATTTCAATAATCGTCGGTACACCGCGCCCTTCTTCGCCAACCATCCACGCCAGCGCACCGCGAAATTCAACTTCGCTGGAGGCATTCGAGCTGTTGCCCAGTTTGTTTTTCAGACGCTGGATATAGAACTCGTTGCGGCTCCCGTCAGGGCGATGGCGCGGCAGCAGGAAACAGCTCAACCCCTTGTCGGTTTGCGCCAGGGTCAAGAAGCCATCGCACATGGGAGCCGAGCAAAACCACTTGTGCCCCAGCAGTTCATAAGCCTCGCCCGGGCCCCCGGCGCCCACGGGATAGGCGCGAGTGGTATTGGCACGAACATCGGTACCGCCCTGCTTTTCGGTCATGGCCATGCCGATGGTCACCCCGGCCTTTTGGCTGATGTCGACGTTGCGCGGGTCGTACCGGGTCGCGAGAATTTTGGGCAGCCAGGTTTGTGCAATCTCCGGTTGCAGGCGCAAGGCTGGCACGCTGGCGAAGGTCATGGTCAGCGGGCAGCCGCTGCCGGCCTCGGCCTGCGTGTGTAGATAGGTCATACAGGCTCGGGCGACATGGGCGCCGGGCCGCGGATCGGTCCAGGGCAACGACGGCAAGCCGTGCTCAATCGCGGTTCGCATCAGTTCGTGATAAGCCGGGTGAAACTCCACCAGATCGATCCGATGGCCAAAACGGTCATGACTGACAAATACCGGTTTGTTTTCATTGGCCAGAAAGCCTGCAGCCATCAATGGGCCACCTGCCAGTGCACCGTAGTTATCAATTCGCGACTGTGCCCAGCCAGCGCCAAAGTGCTGGCCCCAGTGCTGCAGGGGCAGGTCGATACGGTACAGGTTGATACCGTCCAGGGACGGCGGCTGATTGGTGACCTGGTGGGTTTCGGCGTACTGATGCAGGTTCATGGCGCGGGCTCCAAGGATCAATCCGATGGACCCAGTGAAGCACGCATGACCATCATCACAAGCGGCATAAGCGTCTAAAGCCCGGCGCTTTTGCCACCGTCCCCAGTCAGTAACCGCCGTGCCAGCGCCTGCTGCACGGCCTCATAGCGTACCGGCTTGAGCAAATAGTCGGTGATCCCATCGACCTGCTGCCGCGCTTGCCGGGCATCGGTTTCGGAGTCAAACAGCGCCAGCACCGGCAGCTTCGCGCATGCCGCCAACGTCAGTAGCTGGCTGCCCATCGAGGCCCCGGACACCTGGCTGAATGGACACCCCAACACCACTGCATCCACCCGCTGACGACGCAGTATTTCTATTGCATCCACACCATTGTCGACACTGAGCACTCGATACCCCAGCTTGAGCAACATGCCGCGCAACACCACCTGGCCTGGGCTGCTGTCCTCTACCAGCAAGATCACACATTCATCCGGTGTACGGCTGCGCCCCTCACTCGGCTGCGAGCTCTCAAGCGGCGATTCAAGCTCCAGCAACAGTTGAAACTGCGAGCCCTGCCCCGGCTGCGAGTGATGGGTCAAGCGCCCGCCCAACAGTTCCACCAGACGCCGGCAAATGGCCAGGCCAATACCCAGCCCGCCGTAACTGCGGGTCATGGAGCCATCGACCTGGAAGAAATTCTGATACAGCTCGGCTTCTTCGATGTGGACAAAGCCGATTCCGCTGTCGATCACATTGAAAGCCAGGGCCCAGCGGCCCGGCCCTGCGGTTTTGCCAGTGACACGTAAAATGACCCCGCCTACGCGAGTGAACTTGATGGCGTTGTCCAGCAAGCACTCCAGGCACTGGCGAACTTTATCGGCATCACCTACCCATTGATCAGGCAGGTTGCGCGCTATTTCATATGAGAATTGCAGGCCCTTGCTGCGAGCACTCGGCCCGTACTGGTCACTCAGGCTCTGGATCAGCTCATTCAAACCAAAGGTGCGAGGCCGCACGCCGAGACGGCCGGCCTGCAGTTCGGTCAGAGCCAGAATGCCATTGACCATGTGCATCATTTCTCGCGCAGACCCCTCCGCAGTCTGGGTGTACAACTCCAGTTCGGGGCTCATATCCAGGGTTTTGATCAGCTCCAGAGAGCCGATCACGCCGTTCATCGGCGTACGCAATTCATGGGTGACGGTCGCCAGAAACTCATCTTTAAGCTGGTTGGTATGGGCCAGTTGCTGGTTCATTGCGGCCAGTTTCTGCCCGGACTCTTGCAACGTACGCGCCTGCAAATCACGCATCGCATTGATGCGGTCAGCGAGCGCCAGCGACAGCAGGCCGACTTCGATGGCCGAACCGATCTGGCTGGCGTACATGGTCAGGAACACATTGGGCAGGTAGCCCAGCACCATCAAGGTATTAACCAGCCCCCCCAGCAAAAAGGCCGACCAGGCGATCACAAAGTAGCGCGCCACCCGCAGGCCACGCGCCCAGGCCACGACGCCGGCGGTAAAAATCGTGACGATAAACGCCAGGGCCAGGCCTGTTGCCAGGCGCAACGACACGGCATAGCTGGTGGTCAGGGCCAGCACCATGACCAGTACGCCCACGGCCATCAGCAACATCAAGGCCCGGTCCAGCCAGCGGCTGTGGGTGGCGGTGTGTAAAAAGGTGCGGGCGAACTGGCAGCCGAAAAATGCGGCCGAGCCAATCAGAAACGGGGTGGATGCGTTGGCCCACCACGGATTGTTCGGCCAGAAATACTGCACCGCCGCGCCGTTGACGGACAGCTGGTACAAACCGAAGGAGGCGATATAGAAGATGTAATAGAGGTAGCTGGTGTCCCGCACACTGAGATAGATAAACAGGTTGTAGACCAGCATCCCCAGCAATACGCCGTAAATCAGACCCAGGATATAAATCCGCACGGGCTGTTCTTCGAGGTATGCCTGCGCCGACCAGAGCGTTAAAGGGGCCTGGACCGACCCCTGGCTGGCCACACGCAGATATACGGTCTGGCTTTGACCGGGGCTGAAGTTGAGTTCAAACAGGTAGTTGTTTTCTTTTATCTGGCGACTGTCGAAAGGCAGCGCATCTCCCGTTCGTTCAGCCAGGCGGTAATTGCCCGAGGCATCGGCCAGATACAGATCGATGTTATCCATTGGCGGGTACGCCAATTCCAGCAGCCAGGTGCGATGGATCTGGGGGTTGAGTGGCTGGTAGCTCAAGTCCACCTTGAGCCAGAAAGCCGAGTGCGAATAGCCGGCATTCAATGTGTCTTTATTGTGGGGTTTGAACAGATCATCGCGGGCGCGAATATCTGCCAGTGTCGCCTGGCCGCCAATGTCTTCGAAAACTTGCATTACCCGGCCCAGGGGCAGGCTCTGGGTGGCTTCATCGAACTCTACTGCGCTGGCCAGCATCGGTAGCCAGCCCAATAACATCACGAACAAATAGCGCATACAGCCCCAACTGTGGCCCCACCGGTGACATGCGCAAGCCCCTGTTCCCTTGGAGACCACGTCGACCGGACGACCTGTTATTAATTTGGCGTCACTCTAGCATAGCCATTAGTGGCAGATACGCATCACTCAAATATTCTACACAAAGGCTCTAGAACGGGCGTTACAGGCGATGCTCACATTCCCGCCTGAATGTTTTTGCCAACAACTGAAGACTTATGAGTCATAGAGAAGCAACGCGGAGCAAGCCGCCGCAAAAAACCGTTTGGTGGTAAGCTCGCGCACCATGAATATCTACAGTTCCCGCCCCGTTGTCCTCTGTCTCTCCGGCCATGACCCCAGTGGGGGTGCCGGCTTGCAGGCAGATATCGAAGCCCTGATGGTTCAAGGTTGTCACGCCGCTCCGGTGGTTACCGCCCTGACTGTGCAGAATACCGTCAATGTCAGCGATTTCCGTGTGCTGGATCGTGAGTGGGTACTGGCCCAGGCCAATGCCGTACTCAGCGACTCCACGGTTGCGGCCGTCAAGCTGGGCATGCTCGGCTCACTGGAAATGGTCGACACCGTGGTCGAACTGCTTCAAGCCCACCCGCACCTGCCGATGGTCTGTGACCCGGTACTGCGCGCCGGCGGTGGCGGACGACTGGGCAAGGATGAAGTGGGCTATGCCATGCGCGAGCGCCTTCTGCCCCTGGCCACTATCGCCACTCCAAACCTTCCCGAAGCCCGCATCCTCGCCGAACTGCCCGACGGCAGCGCCGATGAGTGCGCCGAAAAGCTCCTGCCCTTTTGCCGGCATCTGCTGATCACCGGCGGACACGGCGATGAACACGAAGTCCATAATCGCCTCTACAGTCGCGATGGTGGCCGCCACACCTTTACCTGCCATCGCTTGCCGGGCAGCTATCACGGCTCGGGCTGCACCCTGGCCAGTACCCTGGCCGGGCGCCTGGCGATCGGCGAAAACCTGGTCAGCGCAGTACAAACCGCGCTCAATTACACGTGGCGCACGCTGCGTGATGCCGAGCAGCTGGGGCAGGGACAATTTGTTCCGCGCCGTTTGCCGCTGGACTTCTGTTAGTAACCCTGAGGCTCGACCTATGACCCTGCGTGGCCTGTACGCGATCACTGACAGCCAACTGCTGACAGGCAAACTGCTGCCTTTCGTCGAGGCGGCGCTCGATGGCGGCCTGACACTGTTGCAATATCGCGACAAAAGCAGCGACGACGCCAGACGCCTGCGCGAAGCCGAGGCGTTGCGCAATGTGTGTGAACGCTACAAGGCGCACTTGATCATCAATGATGATGCCGAGCTGGCGGCGCGGCTTGAGGTCGGCGTGCACCTTGGGCAAACCGATGGTCCCTTGACGCCTGCCCGCGCCCTGCTGGGTCGCAAGGCGATCATTGGCTCCACTTGCCACAGCCAGATTGAGCTGGCCGAACAGGCCGCCAAAGAAGGCGCGAGCTATGTCGCTTTTGGCCGCTTCTTCAACTCCAGCACCAAACCCGGCGCACCTACCGCGACCCTGGACGTACTCGATCAGGCACGCTCGCGGCTAGACCTGCCGATTTGTGTGATTGGCGGCATTACGCTGGATAACGCCGGGCCACTGGTCGAACACGGCGCCGATTTGCTGGCAGTGGTACATGGCCTGTTTGGTGCTGACAGCACCCGGGAAGTCACCCGCCGCGCTCAAGCCTTCAACGCTTTGCTACGTCTTTAAATACCGAATCCTGATTCAGAGAGAGCCCATCATGTCTCGTTCCGAAACCCTGTTTGCCAACGCGCAGAAACACATCCCCGGCGGCGTTAACTCGCCTGTCCGTGCATTCAAAAGCGTGGGCGGCACCCCGCTGTTCTTCAAGCACGCCGAAGGCGCCTACGTCACCGACGAAGACAACAAGCGCTATGTGGATTACGTCGGCTCGTGGGGCCCGATGATTCTGGGTCACAGCCACCCGGACGTGCTGGATGCAGTACGCGCGCAGCTTGAGCACGGTTTGTCGTACGGGGCTCCGACGGCCATGGAAACCGAGATGGCCGATCTGGTGTGTTCGATTGTGCCGTCGATGGAAATGGTGCGCATGGTCAGCTCCGGCACCGAAGCCACCATGAGCGCCATTCGTCTGGCCCGAGGCTTCACCGGTCGCGACAACATTCTCAAATTCGAGGGTTGCTACCACGGTCACTCCGACAGCTTGCTGGTCAAGGCCGGCTCCGGCGCATTGACTCAAGGCGTGCCTAGCTCGGCCGGGGTTCCTGCCGACTTCGCCAAACACACCCTGACCACGGCCTTCAACGATATAGAGGCGGTTGAGAAGCTGCTGAACGAAGTCGGCGACACCGTAGCCTGCATCATCGTCGAACCCGTGGCCGGCAACATGAACTGCGTGCCCCCTGCTCCGGGCTTCCTGGAAGGCTTGCGCAGCCTGTGTGACAAACACGGCGCGGTACTGATTTTTGACGAAGTGATGACCGGCTTCCGCGTCGCGCTGGGTGGTGCCCAGGCCCACTACGGCGTGACCCCGGACCTGAGCACCTTCGGCAAAATCATTGGTGGCGGCATGCCAGTAGGCTGCTTCGGCGGCAAACGCGAAATCATGCAGCACATTGCCCCGCTGGGGCCGGTTTACCAGGCAGGCACCCTGTCCGGAAACCCGCTGGCCATGGCTGCAGGCCTGACTACATTGCGCCTGATCAGCCGTAAGGGCTTCCACGCCGAGTTGAGCGACTACACCACGCGCTTGCTCGACGGCTTGCAGCAACGTGCCGATGCCGCAGGCATCCCATTCGTGACGACCCAGGCCGGAGGCATGTTTGGCCTGTACTTCAGCGGCGCCGATGACATCGTCACCTTCGACGACGTTATGGCCAGCGACGCCGACCTGTTCAAGCGCTTCTTCCACCTGATGCTCGAAGGCGGTGTTTACCTGGCGCCAAGTGCCTTTGAAGCCGGGTTCACCTCGATCGCCCATGGTGATGCCGAGTTGCAACTGACACTGGATGCTGCAGAGCGCGCATTTGCTGCACTGAAGTAACCCTGAAAACCGGCAGGGTTTACCCCCTCGCCGGTTTTTTATGCCCGTAATGACTCATTCGTTTATGCCGCCTGTCCAAAATCGTCTTAAATCAATGGATATCGCGCTCTGTCAGCAGAAAAACGAGTAAAGACTTTGTAAGGTTGCCTCCGCTTATTTCATAATGCGCGCCTACACATCCCATGGTCGGGCTTGCCCGCCTTTCAGAGGTACGTCGATTCCCATGAACCGCACCGGCCGCGCCCTTGCTCTGGGCTGCCTGTTGCTCCTACAACCGCTGCTTGTCCAGGCAGGCGGTAACTCGTTGTTGATCCCAGCGATGGGTCGCTGCACCCTGAATACTCAACCAGAAGACCTGGCTGAGGCACTGGCTGCATGCGAAGCCGCTGCAAAAAACGGTGATGCAGAAGCCGAATACGAGTTAGGCGAGTTCTATTACGACGGCAAAAACACCCCGCGCGACCTCGACAAGGCCCTCAGTTATTTTGAGCAAGCCTCGCTGCAAGGCCACGCCATGGCCCAGTTCCAGCTCGGAACCATGTTTTTCAAGGGCGAAGGCGTACCGGCCAATAACATTCAGGCGTATATCGTTCTGAAAATGGCAGCCGTCAATGGCGCCGAAGATGCACTGGACACCGCAGACCTGGTAGCTGAGCAAATGCCCCGCGACCAACTCGAAACTGCAACCCAGGTGCTGGGCCAGATCTTCCGCAAGTACCTGCTGGAACTGCAATCAGCGGACGGACGTTCGCCGTTCTCACCGCTGCCCTGAAAATCCCGGAGCCAGCCCGCGCTCCTGAGCCCTACTTCTCCGGCATCGGAAACGGAAATGGCATCACGTTGCTCATGCCGCGTGCTTCGCTGATTTTCGGAGTGCCCAGACGCTCAACCTCGTCGATGCGCACAATCGAGTGCATCGGTACAAAACTGCGTACCACGCCTTCAAATTGAGCCTTGAGCTTTTCTTCGCTCGGGTCGACGACCATTTGCGTACGCTCACCGAAGACGAATTCCTCTACTTCCAGGAAACCCCACAGATCACTTTGATAGATCTGCTTGGCGTACATTTCGAACACCTGGCCCTGATTGAGGAAAATCACCTTGTAGATTGGAGCTTCACGTTTGGTCATGGTGGGCGGGTAAACATCTGAGGATAAAAAAGAGGGGGCAAACTATAGCATAGCCGCCGGACGCACAACGCTAGGAAGCAGCGGCCATGCCCCCTATAATGCGCGGTTCTTTGAATCACTTGATGAACACCCATGGCCAAGAAGCTTTACATCGAAACCCACGGTTGCCAGATGAATGAGTACGACAGCTCGCGCATGGTCGACCTGCTGGGTGAACATCAGGCCCTGGAAGTCACAGCGCGCGCTGAAGACGCTGATGTCATCCTGCTTAATACTTGCTCGATCCGCGAACGGGCCCAGGACCGCGTGTACTCGCAACTGGGGCGCTGGCGCGAACTGAAACTGGCCAATCCCGACATGGTGATTGCCGTGGGCGGCTGTGTCGCCAGCCAGGAAGGCGCGGCGATCCGTGATCGCGCGCCCTACGTCGATGTGGTTTTCGGCCCACAAACGTTGCACCGCTTGCCAGAAATGATCGACGCCGCGCGCCTCACCAAGCTGCCGCAAGTCGATGTTTCGTTCCCGGAAATCGAAAAGTTCGACCACCTGCCTGAGCCTCGCATCGACGGCCCGAGCGCCTACGTCTCGGTGATGGAAGGCTGCAGCAAGTACTGCACGTTCTGCGTGGTGCCTTATACCCGTGGCGAAGAAGTCAGCCGTCCGTTCGACGACGTGCTGGCAGAGGTCCTTCACCTGGCCGAAAATGGCGTGCGCGAAGTGACCCTGCTGGGCCAGAACGTTAACGGCTATCGCGGCCTGACCGAAGACGGTCGTTTAGCCGACCTCGCAGAATTGATTCGGGTAGTGGCGGCGATCGACGGTATCGAACGGATTCGTTACACCACTTCGCACCCGCTGGAATTCTCCGACAGCCTGATTCAGGCTCACGCCGAAGTTCCGGAACTGGTCAAGCATCTGCACTTGCCGGTGCAGTCGGGATCGGACCGCATTCTCTCTGCGATGAAGCGCAACCATACGGCGCTGGAGTACAAATCCAAGCTGCGAAAATTGCGCGCGGCGGTGCCGGGCATCTGTATCAGCTCGGACTTCATTGTCGGTTTCCCTGGCGAAACCGAAAAAGACTTCGAGCAGACCATGAAGCTGATCGAAGACGTCGGTTTCGACTTCTCTTACTCCTTTGTCTACAGCCAGCGCCCGGGCACCCCGGCGGCTGACCTGGCTGACGACACACCAGAGGAGCGTAAAAAAGAGCGTCTGAACGCGCTGCAACATCGCCTGAATCAACAGGGCTTCGAAATCAGCCGGCAAATGGTGGGTTCGACCCAGCGGATTCTGGTCACCGACTACTCGAAAAAAGATCCTGGCGAACTGCAGGGCCGAACCGAGAACAATCGTATCGTCAACTTCCGCTGCGATAACCCGCAGTTGATCGGGCAATTTGCCGACGTACACATCGATGCTGCCCAGCCGCACTCGCTTCGGGGCTCGCTGATCAATTAAGTCCCCCCTCCATTTTGTAGGAGCGAGCTGTTGGCTTTCAAAAGCTCGCTTCTACAAAGGGACAGGCAACGGGGTCAAACATTTAGCGAAGTCCTTTCGTACGAGGTCTGCTAGCGTTATCCTTCAATTCATCTCAATTGCCTAAGGGCGGCTAAATACGACCTTGAACGCACCCATCGAACCACATCGTTTTCTCCTTGAGCCTTTTGAGGCTCGCCGCTTCGCCAATCTGTGCGGACAATTCGACGAGCATTTGCGCTTGATCGAACAACGTCTCACGATCGAAATCCGCAATCGCGGCAATCAGTTCGAATTGATCGGCGACCCCAAACTGACCTCCTCCGCAGAAAACCTGCTGCGCCGCCTGTACCGCGAAACCAAAGCCTCTGAGCTTTCGCCGGACATGGTGCATCTGTTCCTGCAGGAATCTGCAGTAGAAGACCTGGATAGCAATCCGGTGGCCGAAGCCAGCATCGCTCTGCGCACCAAAAAGGGCATGATTCGCCCTCGCGGTATCAACCAGCAGCGTTACGTCAAAGAGATCCTGGGCAACGACATCAACTTCGGTATTGGCCCGGCCGGTACAGGCAAGACCTACCTGGCCGTAGCCTGCGCAGTGGATGCCCTGGAGCGCGAGCAAATCCGCCGCATCCTGCTGGTACGTCCGGCGGTCGAGGCGGGCGAAAAACTCGGTTTCCTGCCCGGCGACCTGTCGCAAAAGATCGACCCGTACCTGCGCCCGCTGTATGACGCGCTGTACGAGATGCTGGGCTTTGAATATGTGGCCAAGCTGATCGAGCGTCAGGTCATTGAAGTGGCGCCCCTGGCCTATATGCGCGGTCGCACGCTGAACAACAGCTTCATCATCCTCGACGAAAGCCAGAACACCACCGTCGAGCAAATGAAGATGTTCCTGACCCGTATCGGCTTCGGCTCTACCGCCGTGATCACCGGTGACATTACCCAGATAGACCTGCCAAAAGGCACGAAGTCCGGCCTCAACCATGTCATTGAAGTGCTCAAGGATGTACCGGGTATCAGTTTCACCCACTTCCAGTCCAAAGATGTCGTGCGCCATCCGCTGGTGCAGCGCATCGTAGAAGCCTACGGGCGCTATGAACAGGAAGCTGCAGACAAACTGGCCGCACTGCCCGCTGCAAAGGATTACCGCCGCGATGCTTGAGCTTGACCTGCAACTGGCCACCGAGGCCCCTGCCCCCGACGAAGCCCGGTTCCGCCAATGGTGCGAACTGGCTTTGCGCCAGCGCACTGCCGACTCGGAAATGACCATTCGCCTGGTAGACGAGGCCGAAGGGCGTGAACTCAATCACACCTGGCGCCAGAAAGACTACGCAACCAACGTTCTGTCCTTCCCGGCCGATGTACCGGACGAGTTTCTGGATATCCCGTTACTGGGCGACCTGGTGATTTGTGTGGCCGTGGTTGAGCGTGAAGCGGCAGAGCAAGGCAAGTCACTTGAAGCTCACTGGGCTCATCTTGTGATTCACGGCTGCTTGCATCTTCTGGGTTACGACCATATAGAAGATGAAGAAGCTGAAGAGATGGAAGCGCTGGAACGAACGTTGCTTGCAGAACTGGGTCATCCTGATCCGTATGCAGACGACGAAACTGATTAACCTCCACAGAAACTACCAAGGGATACGAGTAAATCGCTATGAGCGAAGACCGATCGAGCAACGGGCAAAAGTCATGGTTGGGTAAGCTGACCCAGGCCTTTGCCCATGAGCCGAAAAACCGCCAGGAGCTGCTTGAGCTGCTGCGCGAAGCACACCAGAACAAACTATTGGACAGTGAAGCGCTGGCCATCGTTGAAGGCGCCATTCAGGTGGCTGACCTGCAGGTACGGGACATCATGGTTCCGCGCTCGCAGATGATCAGCATCAAGGCGACCCAGACACCCCGCGAATTTCTCCCGGCGATCATCGATGCGGCGCACTCGCGCTATCCGGTGATCGGCGAAAGTCACGACGACGTCCTGGGCGTCCTCCTGGCCAAAGACCTGCTGCCGCTGATCCTTCAAGAAAACGGCGACAAGTACAACATCAAGGATTTGCTGCGTCCGGCGACCTTTGTCCCCGAGTCCAAGCGCCTTAACGTGCTATTGCGCGAGTTCCGCGCCAACCATAACCACATGGCCATCGTCATCGACGAATACGGCGGCGTGGCGGGCCTGGTGACGATTGAAGACGTTCTGGAGCAGATCGTCGGCGATATCGAAGACGAGCATGACGTGGAAGAGGACAGCTACATCAAGCCGCTGCCCAGCGGTGACTTCCTCATCAAGGCCCTGACCCCGATCGAGAACTTCAACGAGTTCTTTGACAGCGAATTCTCCGACGACGAATTCGACACCGTGGGCGGGTTGGTCATGAGTGCGTTCGGGCACTTGCCAAAACGCAACGAAATCACTGAAATAGGCCCTTACCGCTTCCGCATCCTGAATGCTGACAGCCGCCGGATTCATTTGATTCGTCTGACACCTATCGCCCGCTAAACCCAAACGCTAAGGATTGAAATGCGCTGGATTACACCCCCCGGCTGGCCCGGTAACTTGCTGGCCGTGGTGGCCGGCGCACTGACAACCCTGGCGTTGGCACCCTTCGATATCTGGCCACTGGCACTGGTGGCCCTGGCCATTTTCTACCTCGGTCTGCGCGACCTGTCTCCAAAACAGGCGCTTGGCCGTGGCTGGTGTTACGGCTTTGGCCTGTTCGGTGCGGGCACCAGCTGGATCTACTACAGCATTCACCACTTTGGCGGCGCATCCATGATGCTAGCCGGGCTGTTAATGCTGGCTTTCACGGCAGCCATTGCCTGGTTCTTCGCCCTGCCCGCCTGGCTCTGGGCACGCTGGATCCGACGTAACGAAGCGCCACTGGCGGACACACTGGCCTTTGCTGCGCTATGGGTGGCCCAGGAAGCCTTTCGCGGCTGGTTCCTCACCGGTTTTCCATGGCTCTACTCGGGTTACAGCCAGCTTGATGGCCCTCTGGCCGGGCTCGCACCGCTGGGAGGCATGTGGCTGATTTCGTTCACCCTGGCACTGACCGCGGCCCTGCTGTGCAACCTGCCACGCCTGATCAAAGCCAAAAATAAAGCCTTTTTGTTTGCCGGTGCCGTGCTGCTGATCGGCCCCTGGTGTATTGGCATGGCGCTCAAGCATCATGCCTGGACCAGCCCATCGGGTGACCCGCTGAGTGTTGCGGCGATTCAGGGCAACATCGAACAAAGCATGAAGTGGGACCCGGCACAGCTCAACGCGCAGCTGGCGCTGTACCGCGACATGACATTCAGCTCCAAGCGCGCAGACCTGATTATCTGGCCAGAAACAGCGATCCCGGTACTCAAGGAGAATGCCGAAGGGTTTCTGAGCATGATGAGCCGTTTCGCCGCCGATCGAAATTCTGCATTGATTACCGGAGTGCCGATCCGCCAGGAAGTGCGCCATGAACCGCGCTACTTCAATGGCATCACCGCCGTCGGTGAAGGGGATGGCATCTATCTGAAGCAGAAGCTGGTGCCGTTTGGCGAATATGTTCCACTTCAGGACATGCTGCGCGGCGTTATTGCGTTCTTCGATCTGCCGATGTCGGACTTTGCCCGTGGCCCGGCCGATCAACCCATGCTGCAAGCCAAGGGTTATCAGATTGCTCCGCTCATTTGTTATGAGGTGGTGTATCCGGATTTTGTGGCCGGCCTTGCTGCCCAGAGCGATATTTTGCTGACTATCAGCAACGACACCTGGTTCGGGACTTCCATTGGCCCGCTGCAGCACTTGCAGATGGCCCAGATGCGCGCGCTTGAAGCGGGGCGCTGGATGATTCGCGCAACCAACAACGGCGTCACCGCCCTGATTGATCCGCACGGGCAAATCACTACCCAGATTCCGCAGTTCGAGCGCGGCATCATGTACGGCGAAGTGGTGCCGATGCACAACCTCACGCCTTATCTGCAATGGCGCTCATGGCCTCTGGCTATTTTGTGCGTCTTGCTGATTGGCTGGGCGCTGATCACCAGCCGGATTGCCAAGACGGTGTAGAGCCTGCCCCCACAAAAAGGCACTATCACTCAGCGATAAAACAAGGGGTAGGCAATCTGCCCCACCGCTTCATTGAGTAACAGCCCGGACTGCCAGAACGATTTGTACTCCGGCATCCAGCCGCCCAACGGCCTCTCGCTATCAGCGCTGAAGAAACCTACCGGTGCAGGCACCACCTCAAACCCGGCCCGTTCAAAACTCCACACTGATCGCGGCATATGCCAGGCCTGAGTCACCACCACGACCCGCTTGATCCCTTGCGCCAACAAGATGTCCGCGGTCATTTGCGCGTTTTCCCACGTGGTACGGCTTTGCTCTTCCTTCCAGCGCACATCTACCCCGAAGTCATCGCGCAAAGAGTCGGCCATCAACTGCGCCTCACTGGGCGGCGTACCGAAGTGCAGACCACCCGTGGTCAATACCGGCAAACCTGAAGCCTTGGCCAGTCGGGCCGCATAACGCTGACGCTCAAGACCGATCCCCGTCGGCTGATCGCTGCCCCATGCCGGGTCACCCCGTTCGCGCCCGGAGCCGAGCACCACGATGGCATCCGCTCGCTCGGCCAGAGTTGACCACTGGCTGCGCGCCAATGCCGGCTCTCGCTCGATCGCATGGGCGCCCCATTGCACCATCACCGGCAGGCTCATTAACCAGAAGCCCCCCAAGCCCAGCGCAAAAAACGCGCCGGCCAGGCGCGGGCGTGTGCGACGCAGCCACCAGGCGAGCACCAGAAACAGCAGAAGAATCCCGGGGGGTAACAGAAGTTGTTTAACGAAATATCGAATAGGCATCGGGCATCTCCAAAGATGCCCGAAGCCTAAGGGGGTTGAAGCGGCGCATCAACAGGGCAGGTCAAAAACTCAAACACCTGTTGCGTCAACCCGGGAGGGTTACATCGTAAAACGGGTTTCATGATGAGCCCGACTTGAATCGCCGGTAACCCTAAACGCCCCGCACCCTGTCCTTCAGCCAGATGACCTTGGCCCCGGGGTGGGTATCTTGTTCGTTCATGCTGCCTGGCGAGCGTATTTCAGCCTCACGCCCGGTCCGGTTCAAATACATATTGATCAAATCCAACTCAGCACGACTCAAACCACGCAGTTCCAACTCGACAGGTCGCTCGTTACGTAATCGAACTGCCGTGTTTGCTGAATCCAGAGCCACACTCAAACGATCAATCAGCCGCTCATACACCTCCGTTTTTGTAGCTTTTAGTTGCGTCTCTGCCATCCGTTCACCTCATTAAGGAAATATCTCTTCCCCTCACAGAGCTTAGACGTGCTTCTAAAACCGGTGCGCTGCCGCGACCAACGGAGTGATGAGGCAATCAGGGTTTCCCTCGATAGAGTGGGGTCATGTATGCTACGGGACTTCCTGTAACCCCTGCTCCAACCTGACCGGGCAACACAATAGCCGGTGTATGTTGAAGAGGATTAGGCCACCCTTTATCAGTACAAGTAGCCATGCACGAACAATATCAGCCCCGTGAAATAGAAGCCGCCGCCCAATCATTCTGGGACAACCAAAAGTCCTTCGAAGTCAGCGAAGATCTAGGCAAGGAAACCTACTACTGCCTATCGATGTTCCCGTACCCAAGCGGCAAGCTACACATGGGGCATGTGCGTAACTACACCATCGGTGACGTAATCTCCCGCTACCAGCGCATGCTTGGCAAAAACGTCCTGCAACCCATGGGTTGGGACGCCTTCGGCATGCCTGCCGAAAACGCCGCGATGAAAAACAATGTCGCGCCGGCCAAGTGGACGTACGAAAACATCGCCTACATGAAAACCCAGCTGCGCAGCCTCGGCCTGGCTGTGGACTGGTCCCGCGAAATCACTACCTGCAAGCCCGATTACTACCGCTGGGAACAATGGCTGTTCACTCGCCTGTTCGAAAAAGGCGTGATCTATCGTAAAAACGGCACCGTGAACTGGGACCCGGTTGACCAGACCGTTCTGGCCAACGAGCAAGTGATCGACGGCCGCGGCTGGCGATCCGGCGCAGTGATCGAGAAGCGTGAAATCCCGATGTACTACTTCAAGATCACTGCCTACGCAGATGAACTGCTTGAAGGCCTCGATGATATGCCCGGCTGGCCGGAGCAGGTCAAAACCATGCAGCGCAACTGGATTGGCAAATCCCGCGGCATGGAAGTGCAGTTCCCCTACGACGTCGACTCCATCGGCGAAGCGGGTACGCTCAAAGTTTTCACCACCCGTCCAGACACCCTGATGGGCGCGACTTACGTGGCCGTGGCTGCCGAGCACCCGCTGGCGACCCAGGCTGCACAAGGCAATCCCGAGCTGCAAGCGTTCATCGCTGAATGCAAGGGCGGCAGTGTTGCCGAAGCCGACATGGCGACCCAGGAGAAAAAGGGCCTGCCAACGCCCCTGTTCGTCAAGCACCCACTGACCGGTGAAAAGCTCCCGGTATGGGTCGCCAACTATGTATTGATGCATTACGGCGATGGCGCAGTCATGGCTGTTCCGGCACATGACGAGCGCGACTTCGAATTCGCCACCAAGTACGACTTGCCGATCAAACCGGTTGTTCGCACCAGCGCAGGCGACGAGACACCGGCTCCGTGGCAAGCCGCTTATAACGAACACGGCACCCTGATCAACTCCGGCGAATTCGACGGTCTGGACTTCCAGGCTGCGTTCGACGCCATGGAAGCGGCCCTGACCGCCAAAGGCCTGGGTCAATCGCGCACCCAGTTCCGCCTGCGCGACTGGGGCATCAGCCGTCAACGCTACTGGGGCTGCCCGATCCCGATCGTGCACTGCGACACCTGCGGTGACGTTCCGGTACCGCAAGACCAGTTGCCTGTAGTACTGCCGGAAGACGTCGTGCCCGATGGCGCCGGCTCGCCATTGGCGCGCATGCCTGAGTTCT